>NZ_JMTM01000074.1 GCF_001662485.1 Flavobacterium succinicans | reverse complement strand
CATTAACTTGATTAGAAGTACTTACTTGTGCTATTAATTGCTTTAACTCGTCGGCTGGAATTTTTGCAGTTTTGTCTACGACTAATCCACCTGAACCAGCACCATTTTCTAAACCATTACTATCGCAATTACTGCATCCAACATATCCCCAATAAGTGGTTCTGTTTTCGTCCTTTCCTTTTGTATATAAATCTTTTACACTATTTTTTTTAATAAACGTGCTTAAATCACTTTCGCTTTTGGACTTGACAATAGCTTCTACAACGCTATATTTTGTACGTATGTATTTACCACGAGAGTTTTGATTTTCAAAGAATAACCAAATCGTTGAATTGGCATTTGGAGAAATATTTGAATTTTCATAAATCTTGTTCGTGGTTTCGTGAAGATAATTGTATTTACCATCTTTAAGCTTCCAAATATAAGTGCCTTCTTTTGTAGTAATACCTCTTAAGAAACCTTTGGTATCAGTTTCTCCACTTGCTTTTACCGTTGTTTCATCCCCATTACTCACAAAACGCCAATCAGGAGCAAGCGCATATCCTCCTGCCAACTCCCCACTACTTTGCCCTTGGAAGCTATACAATTTAAACGCTGGATCATTAATTTGTTTCCAATCCTGATGATTCAAGACAGTTCCTTCGCTATAATCCATCAATAAATCAGTACTTGATTCTGTTGTTTTATAGGTTTCAAAAGGATGTGCTAATTTAAAAATCCCGTGACCCAATTCATGTGCTGGAGTTTTGGCCCCACCAGTTCCAGAAGGGGTAGCGAAAACATAACCAAACTGGCCATTAAGGCGCATATAACCTTTTTGTCCTGTACTAGAGGCTTTATTGGTGATAAAAAGAACATAACTATTGTCTGTACCTTGATATAAGGCATTAATTTTTTGTTGGTCTGAACTATAAGTAGAAGTCAGGGTGTTTTTGTCGGTCTGAATTGTATTTCCAGAAACTACACTGTCAATATTTAATACGTTATCTTTTTTGAAATTTATCTTTACCCCAACTTTATTATAAATTTCCTGAGTCTTAGCAATAACGGCATCTAGTTTACTCTGCGAAGTTGCATCAGTTGGTACTAAAGCCACATTTACCTCTTTCCTAGAAATATGCACCAACATAAAAGCCCCAATCACTTTCCATTTATTGTCTTGCTTAACGGTGGCTAGTATTTGCTCTTCGGCGTAGGTTAGCTTGCCTTTTACGGTTAGTTCAAAAACTTTATCACTTCTTTTAAAATCAATTTTAGCCCCATTTTGGGTTTTGAAAACGATACTGTCCAGCTTTATAGCTGTATCGGTAAGAGAAACGGTTGCCAGCACCGTATCTGAATCTCCATTTACTACTGCTTTATAAGGTAAGACAACTTCATTTACTTTTTTGTATAATTTTTGTAAAGCAGCTGTTGCTTTTTCAGGCATCACATCAAAGGCGTATTTACTATCCTTACTTGAAAATGCAATAGAGATTCCTTTGGCAGTAAAGGCTGTAGCTTGACCACTTTTATCAACACCATCGGTGTTTTCGGGAGTGGGTTTACCTCCCGCAGCAGCAACCACAGGCTCATTGCTTCCGTTTCCACTCTTGTCTACAGTATAGGTATTTCCTTTGGCGTCGGTAATCACCGTGTCTTTACCCCCTGGAATAGTTATTTGTTCGCCGTCTTTCCCATTGACAACAATATCGCCATTGGCATTGATCACAATATCTTGTACCTCAAACGGAACTGTTTCTTCAATCTGACCACCTTCACCTTCACCCGTAAAATCTTCTACATCCACCACATTTTTCCACTCCGGATTGTAGCTCGTTTCCACCACACCGCCAATCAACTGATAATCCGTATTGACCACAATATCCTTAAACTCTACCGCAATTTTGTTATTAGCCAAGTAAGGCACTACGATAAAACCACGCCCAGAGTAGGGATTGTGGCCTTCTAATTCTAAAATCGTCACCGGAAAATCTCCTGCGGTAAAGGTTTCACTTTGGATTAAATTCGTAAGTGGGGTTTGGTTTTGTAAGCTAATAGAAGGAACAATACCACAATTGTATTCCGAAACTCTTCTTGATTCCTCAGGCATCGTAAACGTGCTGATACCAGAATAATTATACAAGGCATCGCCTTCTGCGGCGGGTTCACAACTAGCACCTACCCTAAACTGATAGCTTACCCCAGGCTCTAGATTGGTGAGTAAACTTTGTGTGTTTAAACTAAGAGTAGAGAACCATTGCGCATTAGGCACACCCTCTTTTTTGTACTGCACCTGATAACGCGTATGCGCGGGAGTGCCTTGCCAGGTAATTTTTACACTTTTTGAAGGTTGAGTTTCGCTTAACAAAAAAGTCGGAGCAGCACACGAAGCTTTATAAGTAAACGAATAAATCTCGCTATACCCATCGTTTTTAAAAACCGAATTTTCAGAAAGACCACTGGTCGAAATCGCTTTTACGCGCCAAGCATAGCGCAAGCCGGGCGTTAGCATAGGCATGTTCAAATGATACAACAAAGCAGTCCCAAAAAGGGTCTCCTCATATAAAACCGGTGACATTTGAAACGCTATTTGTGGGTCTAAAGTAGGGTCGAGCAATTGTTTTAACTCAAATTGATAGCTTACATTAGTCGCATTTCGCTGCCGTGGCGTCCAAGTAAAGAGAATATTCGGAAATTCCGTAGCTACAATTTTTTCATTGCGCTGCGGTGTATTTAATAGCGGGGGATCATTTAAGAGTAAATATAAACTGGCACAGCTTTTTTGGGAAATCTTCTGGTTGGTCACGAAATCGTAGAGCTCAAAACAAAAACTATACATGCCTTCTGGTAAGCCATTAGCATATTGCAATGCTGTAATACCCTGTAAATTTTCTAGCCTAAAAAGAGCCGAAATATCTGTATTGGTAAGCGTTTGCAATTCACCACCATTGATAAAAATTGGGCGCAGCCCTTGAATATAATCACTGCTTTGTACGTTAAGTCCGTTGCCCTGAAGGTACATTTTTAAACGCACTTGCCTTTGCGAGATTGTAATATCCGTCGGATTAATAAGCAACTGCATTTTGGTATCCATACTCGTGGCATAATCCGAGAGCCTAACACTATACGGACTATTAAAAATAGGGGTAACCTGAACCGGATACAATTGAGCATAAGCCCCATTTCCTAAAAAAGGAAAAAGCTGTAACAAAAGCAAAAACAATACTGCGTACTTAAGAAATCTTTTCATTTTGATACTTAATTCTATTTTTAATCCCAAATCCTCAATCCCAAATCCTCAATCCCAAATCCTCAATCCCAAATCCTCAATCCCAAATCCCTAATTACTAATCACTAATCACTAATCACTAATTACTTAACAATAATTTTTTTAACAAGTGACTGTTGTTCCGTTTCAAGTACCAAAATATACATACCCGATTGCAGCGAAGTAGTAAAATCCAGTTCATACTTCTTCTTTCCAGAATCTTTTTTCTGTGTAATCAATTCTCCTACAGAAGAAAAAAGCCTTATATTGATCGCACTGTTATTCTCTAAATTGACAATGGTTTTAAAATTTCCATCACTTGGGTTGGGAGTTACGATAAAATCTGTTATAAATTTTGACAGGGTCCCACTATTGGGTAATGTGCTTCTTTTTTCTACAGTAATATTTTTAGTATAAACCGCAGAACACGCACCTTGTGTTTGTTGTAAACCAATCACATAAACCCCAACAGTATCAAACTTTACTATGATATATTTCTCTTTTTGCTCAACAATTTTTACTCCTTTAGGAATCACCCATTGGGTAGTTTCTCCAAATGGCGTACTAGTATTGACCAAAATCACTTCTTCATCTACATACGCCTGTGAGCTTACTAAAAATTCAGCACCAATAGCCGCTTGATTGGTAGTAATTATAATTTCATCCTCGCCAATACAGCCTAATGATGAAGTGACTTGTACACGATAGGTTCCTGATTTGGTCAAACTTACTTTTGCTTGATTTGATGAAAAACCGTTGGTGGAAGTCCAGTTGTAGGTTGCTTTTTCATCTGCAATTGAAGCATCTAGTGCTAAGGCCTGATCGGTACATAAAGTGATGTCTTTACCTAAATTAACCACAACCGGGTTGGGATCTTTTAAAGTGAATTTCTTTTTGTACACACAGCAATCCAAACAACTAATTGTAACTTCATACTGTCCTGCTACGAGATTTTTTACATCTTTGGAAGTAGCGCCAGTATTCCATAAATAACTATAGGGTGTATTGCCACCGCTAACCTCAAGGGTTATTGCCCCATCTTGGTCACCAAAACAGGTAGGATTTTTTACAGTTTCGGTAGTCAATACCCCTTTGGGGTCGCCAACAAAAATACTTCCCTGCACAACACATCCTTTTGCGTCTCTTACCACAACAAAATAATTACTGGCGGTAATGTTCTCGATTTTGGACGTTGTTTCGCCAGTAGTCCAATCATAAGTATAAGGCGGTGTCCCTCCCGTAACGTGTGCTGCTGCCCAACCATCATTTCCATTGTTACAACTGGTATCCAGTTTGGTAAAAGTCAATTGCAAGGGCGCTGGTGCAGGCATATACTGCGTGATTGGAGTTTCTTTGACTAACACATTATTGACATAGGTGCCAAGTTTGATGCCATTGCCATCTTCAATGCTCAAGGCATACGTTCCCGCAGATAAGTGCTCAGCGGTGGCATCATGCTCATTCCAAACAACCCAAGTACCGTCTTTTTGTTGCTTTTTCCAAGTATAGAAATACGGTAAGCCGTTATTTTGATCTGCCTTTAACGGTATGCCTCCCTTGACTTGTACTTTGAGGATTCCGTCCTGTGACTCATCCCTTTGGTTATCAATAGGGTTGTTGTCCGTTTCATCCCCAAAGGCATTGCCTTCATTACAAGAAATGGTACGAACTACTTCAAAAGTAGCCTCAAGAGGATCGGGATCTTCTAAAGTTGTAACCGATTGTACCACTGTACAACCTGCTTTGTAGATGGCTGTATCATAGTGGGCATCACGAATTGTTAGTCTATAGGTTTCCTCAGCAAGCCCGCTTAAAACAATGGTATAAACGCCATTAGCAAAACTCGTTGATGTGGTAACGGTACTTGGTAAGTCTCCTTTACTATTTTTCCATTCAAACCAATAGGATTTATCAGGTAGTATAGTCCCTCCAGTTACCTCAACTACAATTTTGCCATTGGTCGCTTTATAAAAACTAGGATTAAGCACTTCTTTATACCTAAGGGTAAGAGGAGCTGCTGGTTGAGTAAGGGTAACACTTGCCTGCGTAGTACACCCTCTGGCATCGGTGATAAAAACCGAATATTGACCCGCCCTTAAAACCGTATTTTTATCAAGGGTTACTCCATTCGACCATCTATAGCTATACGGAGAAGTGCCTCCTGTAACATGAGCAGTAGCCCAACCATCATTCCCTTCATGACAAAAAACATCTCCTTTAGTTATTGTTACGGCTAATTTGGACGGTTCAGCCATCATTTGGGTTACATCAATTGAATGGGTAAGCACATTATTTACATAAGTCCCTAGCACAATCCCATTGCCATCTTTTACATTTAAGGCATACTCCCCATGTGAAAGATTGGAAGCTGTGGCGGTTGTAAGATTTGGCAAGGCGATCCAGGAACCATCAGCCTGTCGCTTTTTCCAATAATAGAAATATGGTAATCCTTTATTTAAAGAAGCTTCCAACGGCACACCTCCTGTAACATGGGCAACTAAAATTCCGTCTTGCGATTCATCGCGCTGACCGTCTTTTGGTGTTGTATCTGTAGTAGTTCCAAATTCATTACTCGAATTACACGAAATAGAACGAACCACCTCAAAAACAGCTTTTAGAGGATCTGGTGCTTTTAAAGCAACTTTTGAATCAAGTACGGAACAAGTATTTTTTTTACTCGTAGCTATGTCATAATTTTTATCCTTAATCGTCAAAAAATAATCATCCGTTGACAGATTATCTATCGTAAGAGTATATATCCCATTGCTAATTGCAGCTACAACAGGTTGCAATTTTCCGCTACTATTTTTCCATTCAAACCAATAGGATTTATCAGAAAAACTAGTACCGCCTGTAACCTCAACTACAATTTTACCATTGCTCGCTTCATAAAGACTAGGATTAACAATTTCTTTATACCTAAGGGCAAGAGGGGCAGCAGGTTGAGTAACGGTAACACTTGCCTGCGTAGTACATCCTCTGGCATCGGTGATAAAAACCGAATATTGACCCGCCCTTAAAACCGTATTTTTATCAAGGGTTACTCCATTCGACCATCTATAGCTATACGGAGAAGTGCCTCCTGTAACATGAGCAGTAGCCCAACCGTCGCTTCCTTCATAGCAAAAAACATCTCCTTTACTTATTGTTACGGCTAATTTGGACGGTTCAGCCATCATTTGGGTGACATCAATTGCATGGGTAAGCACATTATTTACATAAGTCCCTAACACAATCCCATTGCCATCTTTTACATTTAAGGCATACTTCCCATGAGAAAGATTGGAAGCCGTTGCAGTGGTCTGATTTGGTAAGCTAACCCAAGAACCATCAGCCTGTTGTTTTTTCCAATAATAAAAATATGGTAATCCGTTATTTAAAGAGGCTTCCAACGGCACACCTCCTGTAACATGGGCAACTAAAATCCCGTCTTGCGATTCATCGCGCTGACCGTCTTTTGGTGTTGTATCTGTTGCATTTCCAAATTCATTACTCGAATTACACGAAATAGAACGAACCACCTCAAAAACAACTTTCAAAGGATCAGGTTCACTCAATGTCACTTTTGAATCCAGTATTGAGCAATTAACATCCTGACTAGTGGCTATATTATAATTTTTATCTTTAACTGTTAAAAAATAATCATCTGCCGAAAGATTGTTTATGGTCATCGTATAGCTACCATTTTTTAGTTCAGCTGTAGCAGCTTGCAAGTCTCCTTTTGAATTTTTCCATTCATAGCCATACGAGTGGTCATCATTAGGTGTTCCCCCTGTGATTTTGGCGACAATTTTTCCGTTAGTCGCTCCAGAAAAAGTAGGGGTAACGATTGCTTCATATTCTATTGCTACAGGAGATTTTGGTGCTGTTATTGTCTTAGAATCTGTTATAAAACAGCCGTTTTTATCACTAACCTCAACGGTATAAGTACCTCCCGTTAATTGGGAAATGGTATTTTCATTAATTAAACCACCATCTACATCATACCATTTATAAGTATATAGACCAGTTCCTCCAGTTACATGGGCAGTAACCCAACCATTATTTCCTTCGTAGCAGGACACATTTCCTGAAGTAAAGGATAACGCTAGTTTTGTTGGCTCTGTAATTGCTTTTGTTGTCGGAAGGGCCGTTACTAAATCTGTTGTATTATAAGTTCCCTGCACTATTCCATTGGCGTCTTCAACATTTAAGGAATAATTCCCTTGCGAAAGATTCTCGGCTGTAGCTGTAGTGTAATCTGTTAATTCCTCCCACGATTTTGTGGCGGTATTGTATTTTGACCATATATACTTATATGGCAACCCATGATTTGCTGATCCGGTAAACGGCGTCCCCCCATTTACTGTAGCTTGTAGTATTCCGTCAGAAAATTTATCTGTATCTGTATCTAAATTTTCACTATTACAAGAAATAGGTTGCCTTTCCTCTAGCGTGATTTCAATTTTTTCAGGCTGCTTTAGCTCTTGAACCGACGCATTGATAGTACAACCTGCTTTAGTAGTGGCAAGATCATAATTTTGGTCTTTTACCGTTAGTGTGTAGTTTCCCGCTGGAATCCCTTCTAATCTTATGTTGTAGGTTTTGTCTACTGCGTTATACTGGGTTGTTGTCGGTAAAACAGCACCACTACTATTTTTCCATTCGTACCAATAAGATAAATCACTTTTAATGGTTCCGCCTGTTATTGCAGCTACTAAAACTCCGTTAGTGGCCCCATAAAAAGTTGGATTTTTTATGAAAGTATAGGTTACCGTTAATGGTGCTAAAGGTTCTGATAGGGTTTCCGATAAAACTTTAGCTTTATCACCCTGCTTCGCCATACAACCATTCTTGTCTCTAACCATTACATTATAAACAATTGAGGGTTTTGTAACTGGTGACAACCCATTTAAAGTTTCTTTTTTACTTTTCGTATCTGTAAAAGGAATCCATGTAACACCATTATTTAAAGAGTATTCATACCCTTCTTCGCTGCCTCCCGAAGCATTGATGGTTAGTGTCCCATCTGCGCTTCCATAACAAGTAACATTGCTACTATTTAAACTAAAATTTACAGGGGTAGGCGAATCTATATAAAAAATATAGGGATTCTTTTCAGTATATGGAGGTTCGCTATTTGAACCGTTAATAAATCCGCTAAATGTAATACCATATTTCCCTTTAGAAAAAATACAAGGAAATTCATAACTGTTAGTTGCATCAAGACTAATTTCATTTTCTTGAGAGGAACATTCAACTGATTTCCACATTTGTTTTTCTTCATCAAAACCTCTAATACTAAAAGTAAAATCCTCAGAAGCAAATAATGGTCTATTGAACTTAACTTTTAATTTACCATCCGCCGAGTCAAAACATTTTGTTTTTTCTTCTAACTTAGATACAATTTCGGGGGCAGATTGTCTAATAATATAATTAACAGATGCAGAATAAGTATTGCAAGCCACTTGCCTAAAATATATATTTTTCCCATGAAATTCTCCTGCATTTTCGCCCAAAACATCTTTTGCATTTATTGTAATTTCGGATTTTCCTGAAAATTGAGGTAAATTAATCCAATTATCTAAATCTAATGAATATTGCCAATTGTATTCAGATGGTAAAAAACCAGTATTAGAATATATAGAAATAGAAGTATCTGTTGGTAAACCATTATCCGCACCCTGAATAACTTCTAATTGGGGAATATTTTCAATAGTTAACTGATCATCCCACCATCTAACAATATCATTGTACACGGTTTTACATGAAAAGGCTTGTGTACTTTCTCTTGCATCATCATTAAAAGATCCATTACCCCCGCAACCTCCAATTGCTCTTTTCCAATTTCTTGAAGAAGTAACTTGAATTTTTGTTGGTTTACTTGTAGCGGGTATAGCAAGTGTTTTTGTATAAACAGTATAGCTACCGGAGGGAATTGAACTTAAATTCTCATTTATAATCTGTCTTGTACCATCATTGTAAATTAAATTAATCTTAACATCATTTTTACAGCTCCCGCCATAACTCCCACCTCCTGGTTTAATATTTAACTTTGCAACAACATTGTATGTACCAATGGTTTGTGCAAAACCCAATCCTGTAACCAATAAAATCATTACTAAGTAAAACTTTTTCATAGGCTTAATAGGTAACTGTTATTGAAGCGGCTTTTGCCGCACTGTTGCTCTCTAAATTTGGAATCAAATGATACTCATATTCCGTATTAATTTTTAAATTTTTATCTTCTAAAGTAAAAATACCACCATTGAGTTCTCTCCATAATGTTGGGGGAGATCCCTTGATGTTCTTATAAATACTAAATCCCATCACTTTATCTTTCTTTTTATCATAATCCCAAGTCAACACTATTTTTTTGTTTTCCCTATCAGCTAAAGCCTGAAAAAACGTGATGACCTTTACCGGTGTAAAATCTAAAACGGGAACAGTAACGGTTGAATGATCAAGCGATGACCAAAGATTACTTTTGTCTTTGGCCAAAATGGCATACTGGTATATTTTTTTATGCGTTACCCGATCATCTGTAAATTCCTGAATAGTATCGTTGAGCTGTTTAATTTCCTCCCACTTGTCTTGTCCTTTTTCTCGCCTCCTCAAACTATAACCTACAACATCTTCACTATAGCTCCGAATCCATTTTAAATGTACCTTTCCATCTTTATTATCAAAATCTTTAAAAATAGGTGCGGCTGGCGGAATCTTATCGGGTTTGTCCAAAACCAACACCTCAGAGGGCTCTGAAATATTAAAACGTTGGTCCTCGGCAGCAATGCGATAATAAACCTTACTATTGGTCATTTTCAGACTTACGCTGTCTTGATACTCATTACCTACATAAGATTGATGATAAATATCGACAAACTCTTCACCAGCGGTATTCGCTTTTAATATTCGATAGCCTCGTAAATCTTTTTCGACATTAGGTTTCCACTTTAACTTCACCACGCCTAGACTATCGATTACACCTTCTAAGCCTATGGGTTTGGCTGGAGGTATAGAATCTACAGGCTGCACCAACATACTTTGCGAAGTCAATCGTTGGTTGTTTTTTCCCACTACAGTTATGGTGAAATAATTGGAGGGAAATAAATTTTCTTTATAGATTAATTTTCTCTGGGATGGAGGAATGTTTTTAGTGACCACTGCATAGGGCCCTTTATCATTATCCGCTAAATTGAGTTCATATCCCTGAATAAAACCTTCCGAGCCTGCAGGATAATCCCACTCCAAATGGACTTCATTGGAATTGACAATTGTATAATCTATCAACCTAGCCGGTGTAACCACAGCTGCGACTCCTGTTACACTTATTGGTTTTGTATATGCTCCTTTTTCACCAAAGGAGGTGATACCATACAATCTATAATGAAACATTTTATCATTGATACTAAGGGTATCAACATAATACATGGTCTTTGAAGGTTGATCTTCTTTATCATTTAAGTTAACCAAAGGCGTAGTTGAAATTGGAGCATACTGAATACCATCCGAAGATTTCTCCACCATAAAAGAGGTATAAATCCTTTTGAAGGTTTCATAATCCCATGAAAGCAGTACTTTTTTATCGTCAGGAATTGCAATAAAATCCGTTGGCGCTGGCAAATCACTGTAATCTCTTAAACCAATCATATAAGCTGATTCTTTTACTTTTGGATTTTCAAAAACACTTACCTGATAGGCATATACTTCATTGTTCTTTACATCGGTATCTATTAATCCCCAACCTGCTTTCACCGCGCTTATAAAACTCATATCAGCAGCATATAAAGCAAAAGTATAACGCTGGTTTAGCTCATCTACCATATTTACTATTTTGGACAAATCACCTTCTTTAGCAGCGGTGACTTCAAAACTTTCGCCAAAAATTGATTGCGCGATAATAGCCGCATTATTGTCTTTTTGAACCAAATCAAGCCAAGAATCTAAAGGCTCTGGAAGCAATGGTTGTAGTGTAAGTAGTTTCTTTTCAGGTGGCGACAAAACAATACCGTCCCGCAATACCGTACTTCGGGTAACAACAAATCCTTTTTTATTTGCTTTTTGCCATTCTGATGGAGAGTTAATGGCCCAACGAATCAAAATCTTATCTTTTTGAGCTCTGGCATTGACCATGACAGTAGCTGGTTTGTTTTGCGAAAATCCTAATGAAAATAAAAAAAACAATAAAATAAGACATCTAAATTTCAACATATATGCTAAGTATCGAATAAAAAAATAAGCCCTTGGATCTAATTATTAGTATAAAAAAAACATTGTTTAAATAGCAGATAAAACACTGAAAAACGTAAAAAAATTAGCACCAAAAACGACTGATAAAAAAATGGCAAACATATAACAAATAATTATTTTTTAAAGCGTTAAAAGTCACAAGTGTTTTGTTTTGCGATATAATAGATAGTTTCAAGTCATATATGTACCTTTTACTGATTTGATACTTTATAAAAACAGAGTTGGTATTAGAATTTTATTCGGGATATTATTAAATTAAAGAAAACAATAAAACCGAAAGAAGATTCTTCTTTTGAATTTTTTCATTTATAGATTCTGCCTTCCTAAGTACTTCCATGAGTTTAATGTACAGGCTAGATGAAAATTGCACAAAAAATTACCAAAGTATGAATTTCTAATTCTCAAAATCAAGAAATATTTATTGAATACTATTAAATACGTTAATAACTTCCTAAATTTATTAATTCTTAACTTAGTATCATAAACCAAAAAAAGCCAAGTCTTCCGACTTGGCTTTCTGCTATTTTACCCTTAGATGGTTAAACTAGAGGTACTCTATTTTCTGTGCTTCTTATTTAAGTTTTTAAGTAGTAACGAAATCGTAAAACTGACTACAGCTCCTATGGCTGCTAAGATTATTGTTTTGGCAATATCATCAGAAGAAAGATTGGGTATCATACTTAAAAATGTACCTCCAGCTGTCCCTTTAAGGGTGGGATTATTCGCTGTCATCTGCAATAGTAAGTTGACTTGTAGCTGAAAGGACACCACCTACAACTGCCATATATCCGCCAATGGTAGAAACCACAACAGGTAAGGCAATTGGTGCAGCGACAATTGTTCCACCAACAGCTGCCAATGTTAACCCAAGCGTTCGAAGCACTTTAAAAAACTTTGGTGTGGGAGCCGTAGCTCTTTTGATTATTTTTCTCATCATTCTAGACTTTTAAGATTGAATAATTAATGTTACTTTTTCTCGATTATCTAGTGCTTTTTCTACTAGTTTTTTTAGCCTGACAAAAGCTTTTCTAGACATTAACCCTAATCCAGCACCTGAAATTTTGGTTACTGGAGCAATACAACCTTGAAGTTCTGCTTGTGCATTATTTGCGGGATGTAAAAGAATTCCCTTTCTATTGGGTACTTCTATTACTTCCAAATGCCAGTTGTATTTTCTGCTGTATCGTTTTCTAATAACATATTTCCCCTCAGGAATGCAGGAAACCTTCGTTTCGTTTTCCTTCCAAGGTAATTCAATTGTATAACAAATGAGTTTACCGTCGCTTTCGAGTTTACCGTTTGTTCCGTTGGGGAAATAAGTTCTTGATAGTACTACCACCATCCTACAACCCTACTACTTGTACTAAAGAAAGGGGGTTATAAGCTCCGTTTTTCAAGGGATACATTTGTCCGTTTACCTCTTGATAAAACTCTACTCCTAGAGCTAAAAATAACGGATTGGCACTATTGGCACTTACTGAATTATCCTGATTGATAGGTGCAGTTAGTGTAGCATCCCAAGGTAAAACTGCTGTTTCTGAAGTAGCCACTTCAAACTTCTCTGCTTCAAAGTCGATAGCTGCACCAGCAGAGATGATTTTGAAATGAGTAGTTCCTGCAGGGGCTGCAATCATAGTGATAGGAACGAAGGGAGCTAAAGTCAAGCCGATGTCCCCAGAAACTCGGTCAATAGTCCCCACAAAAGGAGCAAACAAAGTTGTGCCCAATTTTCCACCAATGTTGAATTCAAAACCAGTTAACAACTCCGCTTCCCCATCTATGACGTTACGTAATCCCCTTGGATTGGTCGCATCAGCCTGAATAACTTTAGTCATGGATTGTGTCAAACGACTTACCATTCGGCCATCCGATGAATTGATCAGTACCTGACGTAAAGCCATTCTCAACATTTTGCCTGCTTTGCCTGCTCGTCCGAATTCGGAACCATTCTCACGTGTTCTTTGAAATGCAGGATCATTTGCAATTCTGTTGGCGTCTACACCGCCTTTTTCACGAGCTAAATGCCCGTCTTTTGTTTTATAAAAGGTAATATCTCCGATAGTCCCTTTCAATTTTATTATGCCATTTTGTTTAGCCATAACTTAAAAATTTACTGTTAATTAAATACACTTTTCATTCTACTTTGAGTTGCAACTACTTCTGAATGAGTTGAGCAAATATTCAATCAAAAATATCTTTATTCAAACAGCGTCTTTTCAAATCCAATCAAAACCATAAATAATCGACTATTATCATCTTTTTTTTATTAGCTGTTTTTTCTATATTTGAGTTGCTTAATAAGCGCGTATCCATAAAAAACACCAATAGTGATTCAAAGCAGCATCAGGGTATGTATCTATCCGAAAGACGTGCAGCGCATCATGGGAAAGGAATATGCTCAAGCAAGATTGTATTTGTTGAAAATAAAGAAGCACTTAAACAAAGAGCCTCATCAACTTATCTCTGTTGAAGAATTTTGCGAGTATACTGGACTTAAATTAGAGCATGTAGCACGTTGTATCGTTGGATAATTTTAATCAGTCAAACGTCTGCAAAGCTCACACCCACTTAACACACTAGTTCAATTACTAGTGTTGTTTTTTTGAGCATCATAGAATTGGAACAATTTTACAATTAACAACTGGAGTTTTGACTGTAAGTCACATTACTGGATCAGGAAAAATAAGATTGTCTTTGCAAGAATATAGATTGATGATGAAATCAAAGCAGGTAGAGAGAAGAATGAAAAACTAAAGAAAAAATGATTTTATAGTTAGAAAAAGTAATCCTCTTTAATAACGAAAAAGCTAAAGCCTTTACCACTTTCATCCTTTCCCTTAAAGTGGGATGCCATTCATGTCCAAAAAAAATAGTTGAATCGTTACCCTAATTACTCTCCCACCTCACCCAGTGATTTATGAATTTTTCTTTTATGATGGGTTTGTCGCAAAGCGTTATCTCCAGAAATCATACTGATATCCCCATCAATTTCAAGTATCGCCAACTTGATATCTCTAAAATGCTCTATTCCGTGTTCTCGCATTACTTCTTCTAATTCTTCGGAAGTGATTCCTAACTTGGCCACCGTTTCAAATTCAATTTTACCATTATGGACTAAAATCTCAGGTTTATCTTGTATCCAATTTTTAATCCATTCAGACTTGAATACCAATTTTTTAAAAATAAGATTCATCACAAACAAAGACAAAGCCGCAAGTATCCCACCAATTAGCGATACATTACTACCCACCATAGCATTTTGAACCGAATTACTAATTAATAAAATTAGAATTACATCGGCTGTATTGAGTTGTGATAATTGTTTTTTACCAAAAATTCGAAGTGCCACAATCATGAATGCATAAACAGCTACACTTCTAAAGATGACATCAAAATAAGGATTATTCATTGCTGAACGGGTTATAATTATTACATAAAAACGGCAACCTAAAACGAGGGGCATTTCAAAGATAAGCTATTTCTATAGGATTCCTAGTTTTTGTTTTTTTTCAAAATTCCATTTGAAACCATTAAAAAACGCAAGATAAGACTACTCTTATTTTGCGTTTTTATAGATGTTTGGCTTACAAAAAAAATGCTTTTATTTCCAGCCACCTCCTAAGCTTTTGTATATCCCGATCGCTCGGATATGTATAAATATTTCTTTAGGAGCGATAGTGAGGATTTGCACACGAACGAAGTGCACTGACGAAGTAATTCGTTCCCACAACGATGAACCACAAACATAATCAGTGCCCACAAAGCAAATCTACTTAAAACAAAGAAGTACAAGTTATGTTTTTGTTTGTTTTGTAGCTTTTATTGTAGTTAAGTGAAAAGGATGTAGACAAAGTATAAAGCAATTTATTTTAGATTGCTGATACACTGTGTGGGCACGGAATGCACCCGAGCGATAGCGAACTGACGAAGTAATTCCGCTATCACTATCTAGAAACCAGTACCTTCCAATTTCAAGCCTAATTTATTTTTATCCCTTGCGGCAGCACGGATTACTTCGTCAGTTCACGTCGTTCGTGTGCAAATGCGCGATCTAGAGAAATTTCACCATTAAGCAATTAAGCTAATTAAGGCTTTATGAAACTTACTTGCTTACATACAAAATCTTATAAATTTCACTACAACCCCACACCACTAGAGGTAGAACCCCTAATTCTACGTTTTTCTGTTATTTTTTTACTAATTCTTGCAATGGTTTCAACTGATCCAAATCGATTTTTGATTGTTGCAACACGGACATCATGTTCATGATATGTGTAGGATTCATGTCTTTACCTAATACCCGAACTACCGCAAAACCTGTTTCTTTTTGATTGGCAAACAAAACAAACTCTTCGATATGCTCATCGGTTCCTACAAAGCTTACCGAAGCACCTTCTTTTCCAGAACCAAACTTCATCAGTTGTTGGTATTTTGGGTTTTTCAAGATTGCGTTTAATTTGGCGCGCTCCGTTTCAAACTCCGCAGTATTATTTGGGTTTCGTTTAAAGGCCAAAACATTCATTTTTTCAAATGATTGTAAGGCTTGTTGTTGTTCTAAAGAGAGTTTAGCTTGATCCAAATTCAAAATCGAAGAAGAAACATCAAGTGCTATGAAATTTTTATTTTCTGTATTTTCCACAAAATACTTTTGCAAACTCGGTTCAGAGTTACAACTTGTCAACCACAGGCATAGGAAAATAGCCCAACCAACTACTGCTTTCATTTTTTTACCTTTTTTAATATTAATAGCGTTCTATTTTGATTATTCTTAACTCTAAGTTTATTCCAATTCTTTTAGTTTTTTTTGTTTTCGTACTTTTTAGCTTCTGAAAACAAACCTACAAGGTTTTGAAAACCTTGCAGGAATTGGAATTCTAAGTTTTGGATTAAAAACTAGTATTGGATAAAGTAAGCTGATTACTGATTACTAACCGCTAAGCACTAGTTCCTACTTCTTTCCTTTGGTGGCTTTTTTCAAATCGTCTCCACCAGGAAAACGCATTTTATCGGTTAATACTGAGATTTCATTCAAATCAAAATCACCTGTCAAAGACATCAAGACACTGTCTTCTCCTCTTCCGCCATCTATAAACATCAACAGTTCTTTGATTTGCGTGTCTTTGGCTCCTGATTTTACTAAAATTTTAATGCTTCTGCCGCTGTCGTTGACACGCATTAGTTCTTCTAAGTTTGCCGTTTTTACATAACGCTCTGCAGTGGCTTTCATTTCGGCTTCTACGCGAGCACTTTTGGTGGTAAACACTTTTAAATTGTCTAATTTTTTGATCAAATTAAAGTATTGCTGCATCTCTTTATCCGAAGCATCAACTTTGACTTTGCTCATCATTTCGAACATTTTCTTGTTGACAATTACCGAAGTGACATCATCTTGACCATCGAATTTATCGAAGGCGCCTTGGGCAAAAATGGGGTTAGCGACTAGTAAAACTACTAAAGCTAAAAATACTTTTTTCGTTATTGCAGTAAAACGCGTTTTGTTGCTGATTATAGCTGTTGATTTCATGTTGTTTTTTGATTTATTGATTAAAAACTTTTCCTTTTGATTTATCGTATTCCTGAATGACCTGCACACTTTCTATGCCGGTGTTTACGTGACCTGACAACAGGGCTAGTGCTTTTTGGGTTTCTCTAAACGCTTCTTCGGGCGTATCACAAGTACCCAATTCGCTAGAGGCTACACTAGTTTTTGTTTCATTGGTCGTGTAAACATACATTCCTATTCCGAGCAAAATCACAACCGAAGCCGCTAATGACCACCAGACTGGTTTTGCAGTGGCCTCCTTTTGGGTGTGCCATTCTGGTGCTTCCTTAGGGTTTATTTGTTCTTTTGCTAAAGAGAAGTAGCCAAACAATGGCTGGTATTGCTCTAAATGCTGCGCAACATTCGATGAAGAAAAATAGTTCGTCAACTCTTTTTCCTCGGCAATACTGCTTTCTCCTTGAAAGTATTTTTCTAAAAGCTCTTCTATTTTATACAGTTCCATAACGGTGTGTTTTTAACATATGTTCTCTAATGGTTTTTCTTGCCCTAGAGAGTGCCACGCGAATGGCGGTTTCATTCATTCCTACTACTTTGGCAATTTCTTCAAATTCATATTGCTCTACTTCTCGAAGCTGAATAATCATTCTTTGCTGTTCTGGCAGTTGATCAATTATTTTAGCCACCCAATTCCAACTATCATTGTCTTCTATTTTTTGTTGCAAGCTTGGTTCTCTATCCGTGTAATTGTTATGCACAATTCGCAAATTACTGGAACGTTTCGCTTTCAACTGATCCAAACAATGATTCTTAGTCATGGTCATGGCTAAGGCTTCCACGCTGGCATAACCGGATAAACTTTCGTTTTTATGCCACAATTTCACCAAAACCTCTTGTGTAGCATCTTCAGCCTCCTCGGTACTCACGAGTAATCGTTTGGCCAACCGAAAGACCTTGTCTTTGAAAGGAGTAATCAATTGTACAAACTCATTTTGGTTCATTCTAATGGTGGTTTCTAGCGGTTCTTATAAGCAAGACGAACGACAATTATTTTTGTTACAAACAATAAAAAAATAATTTTAAAGTTAGTATTTTTACGAAAACTAATTACACTTAACCTTACTTTATGAAAACGACTTATAAAATTGCCTTCCTTTTATTTACAAGCCTTTTCCTTTTACAAAGCTGCCAAAAGGATGAAGATGATATTGCCGCACCAAAATCCTTAGAAATTCAGAACTTTGTTTGGAAAGGGATGAATCAATATTATTTATGGCAAAGCGATGTGCCAAATTTGGCCGATGATAAATTTAAAAATCAAACTGAATTAAATACCTTCCTAAATGGATACACTCCGGAGAGTTTATTTGAAGCTTTGCGTGTAGACAAGTCCATCGATCGTTTTAGCTGGATTGTGAATGATTATGTTGCACTAGAACAATCCTTTCAAGGTACCACTAAAAACGATGGTGTTGATTTTGGATTAAGTTACAAACCTGGAAGTACTACCGAAATTTTTGGTTATGTTCGCTACATTATCCCTGGTTCAGATGCTGCTACTAAAGCGATCAAAAGAGGCGATATGTTTACGGGAGTTAATGGCACGCAATTAACCGCAAGCAACTATCAAACTTTATTGTTAAATGCTGAAAGCTATACTTTGAATTTAGCAGATTATAATGGAACTACGATTGTTAGTAATGGAAAATCTGTGGCTTTAACCAAAACCACTTTGAATGAAAACCCGATTTTTATTACTAAAGTAATCGAAACCGGAGGAAAAAAAATAGGGTATTTGATGTACAATGGCTTTTTTGCTAATTATGACACCCAACTCAACGATGCTTTTGGCAGTTTGAAATCGCAAGGCATTACCGATTTAGTTTTGGACTTACGCTACAACGGTGGGGGTTCCGTACAAACGGCTACACGATTGGCGAGTATGATTACGGGTCAATTCAAAGGAAAAGTATTTGCTAAACAACAATGGAATAAAAAGGTGGAAGCCTACTTTAGCACCAATAATCCTGATGCGCTCAAGAACTTTTTCACTGATAAAATTGAAAGCACGCCCATCAACAGTTTGAATTTGACCAAAGTCTATATTATTACTACAAAAAGTACAGCTTCTGCTAGTGAGTTAGTCATTAATGGCTTGAAACCTTTCATCAATGTTGTTCAAATTGGAGATGTTACTACTGGTAAAAACGTAGGATCCATTACTTTGTATGATTCTCCAACTTTCCAAAAAGAGAACGTGAACCCTTCTCACAAATATGCCATGCAACCTTTGGTACTCAAAATTGTAAACGCTGACGGCTTTGGTGACTATCAAAGTGGATTAACTCCAACTTTCCAACAAGCAGAAACCATCAGTACTTTTGGTGTATTGGGTGATGTTAACGAACCTTTATTAAGTCTAGCCATTGGTAAAATAACTGGTACTAAAAAAGAAGTTCCAGCTGCAAAAGGGAAAACCTTTGAATTTTTCAAAGATGGCAAATCCATCAGAGGCTTTAGAAACGACATGTATTTGGAAACTGTTCCTGAGGGATTATTAAAATCTTTATAGGAATTATACTAAAATTAGAAAATATAACGTTATCCCTATAGTTTTGAAAAGCAATGCTTTTTGAAACTTCATTAGTAACTTTTAAAACATTTATAGTATGAAATTGTATTCTAAAATTGGTATCGGAATCTTAGCGTGTGCTTCTTTAGCATTTATTTCACCTGCATTGAAATCTTCCAAAACCATTCATGTAGTGATTGATGCTGGACATGGCGGACATGATTTTGGCGCAAAAAATAACGCTGTCCTCGAGAAAGAAATCGTTGCACAAATTGCCAGTAAAATCAAAGCGTTGAATACCAATCAAGCTATTGTTTTACATTTTACTAGAACTGCCGATGAATTCGTGGAGTTGCCTTCTCGTGCAGCCCTTATCAATAGCATTCAACCTGATTTATTCCTTTCGTTGCATGTTAATGCTAACGCCAACATTCAAAAATCTGGCTTGGAATTTTTCATCAACGAACAAAATCCTGCCACGGTTGAACAATCTAAAGAAATTGCGACACAACTTAACGCAAGATTGACACAACAAACCGCTTTAAAAGGCAATGCTATGATAAAAAATGCCCCTTTTATGGTGCTAAAAAAAGCAACAGTTCCTGGTGTTTTGATTGAATTAGGGTATTTGACGAACGAAAACGACAAAAACACCTTGACCAACGAAACAGAACAAACAAAAATTGCCAACACCATTTTAGATGTGGTTTCAACGCTAAAATAAAAAGAACAACTACCCAAACAAAAAAGGCGTTTTCATTTCGAAAACGCCTTTTTAGTTTTTAAGCTAGAGCTTTTAATTATTAAAATAGAATCCGTTAGGTCCCACACCTACTGTTACTTCTTTTTGCAAAGCTCCAGTTAATGAATACACATAAGCCTTACTATTCGAAGCGAAATCTCCTCCATCGGCAATGTAAATTTTATCATTCTCTACCGCAAAACCATACATCACCCCATATTGAGAAGTAGACGAGTAGTTAAAAATAGGTTTATCTGAAGGTTGTGTTGCTGTAATATCCATACTATACACTCCTGTATCTTTTGTGAAATAGATTTTAGAACCATAAATATCTAAATTTCCTGCCTCTGTCAAAGCCGTTGGAAACACCACTTCAGTCACCGATTTTTCCGATAATTTCACTTTCACAATTTTGCTTGCACTTCCGTAAGGAGCTGCTAACACATACAAAACACCGTTTTTTACTTCCATTGTATTGGCGCTTGACCCAACAGTTATTGGTGTTTCTAAAGCCTTAGTTACTGTATTTACTACCAAAACTTTGTCGCTATTATAAGGTTCTGTGATGTACAACTTATCACCCTCTAAAACAACACGATTGGCTGTAGCATTCAAGTTAATTTTAGATTCCACTTTATTGGTAGCCAAATCGATAACGGCGACAAAATCATCTGTATTTCCAGTAGCTGGATTCGCATAAGCATAAGTGTTCGCATTGGTTACATAGGCTTTACCATTCTTTGCCACCCCATATCTTGGTGTCACTAGACCTGTTTCGATTTTAGCAAGTAACTTAAACGTATAGCGATTCACTACATTAATCACGTTAGAACCTCCTGCAATCACATAGGCTTTATCTCCATCAAAAAAAATCGATTGCACATAGGTACCGAAAAAATCACCTCCGTTTTCTGCTTTATACACATCTTGTTTAAAAGTAGTCAAATCCTCTCCTAAAAACGATACCGAACCTCCAGAAGAATTTCCCTCATTTAGAATGAATACTCCATTATCATAATTCCCTTTGGAAACATTCTCGTTGTCCTCGTTAGTACAAGATGCCAAAAAGGCGAAAGTAAAGGCTACTAATAAAACTCTAGTTAACTTCATTATATTAAAATTTAAAGATTAGATACAAATTAAAATTACGTCCGGGCATCATTCTATTTTCCAGACTTTCATATTTTTCATTCCAAAGATTAAGCACTTGAGCGCCAATTTTTATGGGATTACGCTTAAATAATTCATAATCCACACCCAAATTAGCCACCCAATACGAAGGAATGATAGCGCTAGGGTCGTTATCAGATTGGGTATAAACAAAACCATTAAATAAGAATTGATAATTGGCGCTCCATTTTTTATAACTGTAGGCCAATGCTGCGGTAGCTTTGTGATAGGGCACAAAAAACAATTGCTTTTGGGTTGCCTCATTCTTAGAAATGGTGTAGGCATACGTCCCATTGATTTGCCAAATACTTTTTCCAAATTGTTGTTTCCAAGCCAATAAAGCTTCTATTCCATAAGCGGTTACGCGATCCGTATTTTGAGGAGACCAAATCCCATTATTCCCCGGAACCCAACGCAACAAATCTTTAATCTTGTTGTAATAGGCAGTTTGCGTTAGGCTGATATTTTTATAAGTAAAAACATTGGCTAGTTCGCCTTGGTACGCACTTTCAGGTTTTAAATTGGGATTGCCACCTTCTTCCCAATACAAATCATTGTAGGTAGGAATGCGGAAATTATGCGAAACATTAACTTTCAATTGGTACCAAGGTGCGATGCGCAAAGCACTTCCAGCCGAAAAAAGAACAGGCGATTTGTAATTGTTGGTAAACTCCTTACGAATCCCCAATTCATTTTGCCATTTCGAATCGATTTCATATTTGACCAACACAGAAGCAGCACCAATCTGTCTTTCGTGGTATCCAAATCCAGAGCCTTCACCTCGGGTTGTATTGTATTCTAAAATCGTATTTATCAAAAATGATGGCGTCGCCTGAAAACTGACATCTGCTTTGGTAATCCAAGTCTTGGTTTCCCCAAAACTGTATTGTTGTAGCGACTTGTTCGGATAATACTGATAGCCTTCGGTGAGGTAAGCCATCTTAGCATTCATCGTCCATTGGTCGAAAACACCATTGTATTCCAACAAATTTCTACTAAAATCATTCTTGTATTTCGTTCTAGACTCCGAGGGCGAAAGCAAAGAAATATTCCTATCGGTATTCGAAGACTGACTGTATGCTTTTAGTATTTGTTTATCAGAAATTTTAAAACCAATAGCTGCATTGAACCCAATTACTTCATACTCCCCGTTTTCATTAAAACGCTGATTCCCTTTCCAATCAAAAAGACCTGGATAATCGTAATCGTTATCAGAATAGTTTCTAGAAAAACCAATTTGAGCCGACCATTTTGTATTTGAAAACTGGCTGGTATAATTTATGCCCTGCGTATTGAAACTTCCATAATCCAATCGCAATTGGTTTGAAAAAGAACGCTCAAATCGCAAGTCATTGTTCAAATGCACCGTGCCACCAATAGCCCCACTGCCATACATCACACTTCCTCCACCTCCTTTAACTGCAATCGAATTGTAATCTGTTCCTGAAATCGTATTAAAATCGGTACTCCCATTCATTTGGGAATTGATGTTGATGCCGTTCCAAATCACCGCAGTTTGCGACGCAGTGGTTCCCCTAAAAGCCACCGTCGATAGCATACCACGACCGTATTCTTTAAAGTATAAAACCGAATTGTAATTGAGTAAATTGGTCAACAACGCACTATTTTTAGACAAAACAGCATCGTTCAAACTAAGAATCGTTTGAGAACTTGAAAATTTACGCAGCTTCGCATCAGCTATGACGACCTCTTTTAAGCGAGTAATCGAATCATTCTGAGCAAAAGTCAGTTGACTTGCCAGCAAGCAAAAACAAAGAAAAGATTTAAAATGTGCCATAATTTCCTGAACCTTTTTTCCCGAAAGTTCGTTATTGGTTAAGAAAAAAGGCAGGTCTCCTGGCTTGCGTCTTGTTGTTGACCTTCCCATTCCAAGGTAGAAGTTAGAGGTTAGAGGTTAGAAGTAGCAACACTTCAATTTTCTAATTTCTAATTTCCCACTTTAAAAACAGTGGCTTTGTAGATAACAACAAGCTTTATAGCTTACAGTTGCGGGTACAGCTTAGGTTTTAAACCTAATTCCCTTTTAATGCGTTTTCTAAAAAAAGTAAAACGCAACCTTAATTCGGATGCAAATATAGCCTTAAAAAAATGGAATACTAAAACTAAAATTCAAAAAACAAGTAAAAAAAATCATAAACTACTATAATACAACAATATAAACCACATCATTCATGACTTGGGCGTGCCCCTTCTGATACTTCGACAGGCTCAGTAGTTGGGTCGGGCTGTACGTTCCCGCTTCCCGATGAAAAATCAGTTAAAATCTGTTGAATCTGCGTGCTATTTTTTTCTTTTTCCTCTTAACTTAATGACATTGCCCTCACGCAAACCCTGCTCAACGAGTATACTCCACTTTCACCACCACTCCGTAATCCAAAGGTGTAGAAAAAGCCTCCTGCAAAGGAATGTTATTTATTCTACACAAAACACTTCGAATTACCCCAGAATGCGTGACTAAAATCAGCGGTTTTTCATTGGGTTTTTCTAATTTCTCCTCCAAAAATTCCCAAACCCGCTGGTCCAAATCGATAAATGATTCGCCATTGGGTACCGCAACATTCACAAAATCATTCATCCAAGGGTCCAAAACAGTCCTCGGAATAGCATTCCAAGCCTGCAATTCCCAGTCCCCAAAGTGCATTTCTTTCAATCGAGGTTCTTCGGCTACTATTGGAATTCCTTTAGCTTCTTGAATATGTTGTGCCAAAATCAAACAGCGTTGCAAGGGACTGGTGTACATAACGCCTTGCTCTGGCAATTGCTCCAAAATCGTTTCAAAAATCGTTTCATAAGGAGCTCGAATACCCACATCGCTTTGTCCATAACAAATGCCTTTCTCACAAACCGTTTCGGTGTGACGCACTAAATAAATTTCCATATCGCTAGTAAGGTTAGGTAAAAAATAACTTCACATACTTGTTGTGTGGCTCCCAAACAATCGCCCGTGTAGCCGTCAATCCATTTCTGGAAATAACGCGCCAAAAAATAACGCGCCAAAAAAACAGGCAACACCACCAACCCAATAATCGCGTGACTCGTCATCAAAACCAGCAAAGGTAATAGCCCAAAAAACAAAGCGCCCACCACTTCTTTCCAAGAATACTGTTGCGCAATGGGTTTGCTTTTACTCGTAGCATCCTCTCGAGAATATTCGTGAGTAAACACAATCGAAATCGCCGCCAATCGACTCAAAGAATGCCCTGTTATGAAAACCAAGAAAAGTGTGAAGAGTGAAAAGTAATTAGTGAATAGTGAATCGCCTTTGGCCAAACTGACCAAACTCATATACTTCAGCAAAAAAAGCAATACCAAACCCATCGCACCATAAGCGCCAATAGCGCTGTCTTTCATAATGGTCAAAATCTTAGTTTTAGTCCAACCGCCACCAAATCCGTCACAGACATCGGCAAAACCATCTTCGTGAAAAGCGCCCGTAACCAACACACTCGCAATCATCGAAAGCACTATCCCAATCTCAGCATTCCACAACCAAGACGCCGCAGCATACACCCCAAAAGCAATTGCCCCAACAATCCAACCAATTAAAGGAAAATAACGAGACGCTTTATTTAAATATTCCGGATTATGGTCAATATTCTTCGGACACGGAATTCGGGTATAAAACATCAAAGCGGTAAAAAAGATGTGGCCTTGTTTTTTCATTTATTATCAACCATTTTAAATCCATATTTTAAAATAAATTCATCATACTCTTCTTGAAATGACTTCTTTTTATGATGTTCCTCTTGATTTTTAATATACTCTCTAACTTTATTAAGAATCGATTCAGACACAGAAACTGCAAAATATTCCTCCTGCCATTGAAATTTTTCTTTAGTCAATTCATTTTTGTTAATCCAAAATGAAGATTCTCCTTTGATAAGCTGCATTACTTTTTGAATATTCTGGTCCACACCTAAGGAAATCAAACAATGACAGTGGTCAGAATATCCATTTATAAAATCAATATAAATTCCTTTTTGAATGGCGTTCTCTCTTATATGATTCCAAACTTTTTGGCGTAATTCAATAGAATCTAAATACGGAATTCTATTTTTAGTACTCCAAACACAATGAAGATAGACTTTTACAAATGGCATTCTTATATTTTTAGTGGTTTAAAATTCGGCTAAAGCCAATTTAGAGATTTTATTTTAAAGAATGGGTTAAAACCCATTCCTATACAAATTTTGCAATAAAATAGGATGGGTTAAAACCCATCCCTATTCAAATTTTGCAATAAAATAGACACTAATTTTAATATTTCATTTTTTTGAATTGCCTCCAGATTTATCTGGAGGAAAAAATTAGCATTTGCTTCAAATAGGCTTTAGCCAAAATAACAATAGGTTTGGCTAAAGCCCAATGCTAAAATCATTTTAATGAATGGGCTAAAGCCCATTCCTATTCAAATTTTTCAATAAAATAAACACTATTTTTTATTATTTCATCTTATAAATTGACTCCTGATTTAACTGAAGGAAAAATATCAATCCTTTTTGTTATTCACCCCAGCCGATTCAAAACTGGCCATCTCATTCAAAAAAGCCACTGCTGATTGTACTAAAGGAAAAGCCAAAGCACAACCCGTTCCTTCCCCCAAGCGTAATTGAAGATGCAACAATGCTTTTGCTCCTAGATATTCCAAGAGTTGTTGGTGTCCTTTTTCAGCCGAAGCGTGACAAAAAACAGCATTGCTCTGAATAGCGGGGTTTTTCTTAAAAGCAATCAAAAAGGCTACTGTCGCAATGAATCCGTCGACTAAAATTAGCATCTTATTTTTATGTGCTTCGAGCATTCCGCCAGCGATTTGTAAAATTTCGAAACCTCCAAAATAGGCCAAAACCGAGTCTAAATCGGTAGCGCCTTTGTAATTCGAAATCGCAGTTGCTAAAATTTGATGCTTGTTTTGTAGCTTTTCATCTGTAACTCCCGTTCCTTTTCCGATGCAATCCGCTAAGGGAATTTGAATCAAAAAATGCATTAACACTGAAGCGGTCGCTGTATTCCCAATGCCCATTTCTCCAAAACCGATGCAATTACTACCCGATTGTGCAATTTGGGACACAACAGCGGCACCTTTCGAAAAACAAGTGCCTACTTCCAAAGGACTCATAGCAGCGGTGTGTAAAAACGACTGTGTGCCTTTGCCAATTTTATTGTGAATCAACTTGGTGTTTGTTGGAAAATCATAATTCACTCCCGCGTCTACAATCGATAGTTCGATTTGGTTTTGTTTACAAAACACATTGATTGCTGCTCCACCTTCCAGAAAATTAGTCACCATTTGTCGGGTTACCTCTTGTGGATAGGCACTTACGCCGTGATTGGCAATACCGTGGTCGGCAGCAAAAACCACTAAATGTGGTTGCTTAATTTGAGGCGAAGTGGTTTGAAACACCATTCCTATTTGGTGAGCGAGTGCTTCTAAATCTCCCAATGCTCCTGTGGGTTTGGTTTTGTTATCGATTTTGTGTTGCAATTGGTTCGATAAAATCGCATTGGGTTCCGTTACTTTTTCTTCAAAGGAAGAAATTACAGTTTCTTTTGATTGTATCGAATCAATCGGAGTGATAGAGGGAAACGACTCTTTTTTCTTCCAACCTAGTTGTTGCAACATCGGCTGCTGTTCATAATTAGAGGCGGGTTTGCCTACACAAAAATAGCCCAAAGGCTCTATGTTTTCGGGTAATCCTAAAATAGATTTGAATTCGTGGTAGTTTAGAATCGACACCCATCCCATAGAATAGCCTTGTTCGGTTAAGGATAACCAAATGTTTTGTGCCGCACAAACCGCGCTAAACTTAATCGCTTCGTTGCTCCCCACGGTTCCGATGGTAAAGTTATTCAGCACCGAACGGTCGTAAGCAATGACCAATCCCACAGGAGCTTCTTCGATGGCTTCGAGTTTTAGTGCTTGGTATTGTTGCTTTTGTTGCTCGTTATCGGTGGCATTGGCTGCTTTTTTATCATAGTCTTCAAACAAAAGTTTGATCGCTTTTTTGACTTCGGAGGAACGTATAACGTAATATCGTGTGGCATCGGTAAGTCCAACAGAAGGTGCATAATGCCCAGCTTGTAACGCTTTTTGCAAGACGTCTTCTGGCACTTCGTCGGTGGTGAAGTGGCGGGTATCGCGACGGGATTGTATGATTTCTTGTAGTGTCATAGTCTTTGTTTTGCGTTAGGGATGGTAGTGGCATCCTTTACTGCCGGGGTTCGGCAGTAAAGATATAACGAACAGCCCGGCCCTTGTGGAAACGCCCAAAATATTGTTATCGAAACCTTTTAGGCATTTTTTTTACCACATAGAAACATAGAATTTATAGTTTTTCAAAAGAAACCAATAGACGTTTTACTATTCACATAGAAATCCTATGTGTAAATACTAGTATTTCTATTCATTCTTTGTCTAATTAGCTTTGACTATGCTTCTATGTGGTTATTTTTTTGTTTTATCATATTGAATTCAAACAACTGAATATTTTAAACTTCGCCTTTGATTACCATTGGGATTCCAGCTACCATAAAAACTACGGTATCGGCTTTTTGGGCGATGTATTGATTGGTCCAGCCTTGCAACTCGGTGAATTTGCGACCGATGTGTGTCTCTGCGTGCAAGCCCATCCCGATTTCGTTCGAAACGATGATGATGGTGGTGTTGGGTTGCTGTGCGAGGGCATCGATTTCTTTCTTGGCTTGTTCCAAACACAAATCGATGTCGTTTTTGTTGTCTACAAAAAAATTGGTCAACCACAGGGTCACACAATCGATGACGGCCACACGGTTTTCGAAATTTATCTCGCTCAGAAACTTTTCTTTTTCGATGTTTTCCCAACGTTCGTCACGGTCTTTTTGGTGTCTGTCGATGCGGTTTTTAAAATCGGCATCCCACTGACGGGCTGTGGCTACATACATTGGGTTGTCCGACTTTTCTTTGGCTATTTTTTCAGCAAAACCGCTCTTTCCAGAACGTTCTCCTCCAGTAATCAAGTACATCATTTGGGATAATTTATGGCTTCATTAAAGAGCAAAGATAGTCTTTGTTGAATTTTTTAGTGTTAAAAATAAACAAGAAATTTTAGTTTTTGCGTTACATTTGCAATGGAAATCAATAGGCAGACCACATAAGTTAGTATTCCATTGATTTAAATTGAGAAGTAAAATTGACCGCAAATTCGCAAATTATTTTTTCGCTTTTAGTAGTCTTACGTTTCATTATTTGTGTCCAAAATTGCCTTAAAAAGGTTTCAAAACTTGTTTATGAAGACTAAAATTGTTCTTATTGCCTTAATAAGCTTGTTGCTCTCTTTGAGTGCTTGCGAGAAAAAAGGTAACACTACCCCTCTTTCGGAAACTACCGCTATCAATAGTATTCGCTATGCTTCTGGACTTTCGATACAGAAAAATCAAGGATTTTCGGTGGTAACGGTTCGCAATGCTTGGCCTGATGCAAAACAAAATTTTACCTATATTTTGAAAGAAAAAAATGGCATTGTTCCAGATAGTTTGCAAAAATACCCTACCATAGCTGTTCCTTTACAAAGCATAGTGGTGACCTCGACCACCAATATTCCGTTTTTGGAGATGTTGGGGGTGGAAAAAAAATTAGTAGGTTTTCCGCACACCGATTATATTTCGTCTCCAAAAACACGACAACTAATCGATGCAGGAAAGGTGAAAAATATTGGTCAAAATGAAAAGTTAGACACCGAACAATTAATTGATTTGAGTCCTAATTTGATTGTGGCTTTTGGCATTGATAATTCGAATCCCACGATTGACAACTTACAAAAAAGCGGTTTGAAAGTGCTCATTCAAGCCGATTGGATGGAACAAACACCACTAGGCAAAGCCGAATGGATAAAATTGTACGGTGCCTTGTTTGGTAAAGAAAAAGAAGCCGAAGTTTTATTTAATGACATCGTAAAAAGTTACCACGAAACCCTAGCCTTGGTCGCTCAAAAAAAGACAAATCCGACCGTTTTGTATGGCTCAATGTACCAAGAACAATGGTTTGTAGCCAAAGGTGACAGCTGGGTGGCACAGTTTTTAAAAGATGCCAAATCTAATTATTTATGGAGTACTACCAAAGGAACTGGAAGCTTGTCGTTGCCCTTTGAAAAGATTTTAGAAAAAGCGCAAAAAGCTAATTATTGGATTGCCACGGGCTCCTTCAAAAACTTAGCGGAATTGCAAAATAGCAATCCACATTACCAACAATTTGACGCTGTAAAAAACAAAAACGTCTATACTTTTGAAAACAAACACGGAGCCACCGGTGGCACCGTTTATTATGAATTGGCAGCAAGTAGACCCGATTTGGTCTTGAAAGATTATATCAAAATTTTTCATCCCGAATTACTTCCGAATTATACGTTTACCTTTGCCGAAAAATTACAATAAATTGAGGTCTTCCTTTAAACATAGTATTCTTTTTATAACCTTATGCATAGGATTGTTTGGTCTGTTTGTGACAAACATTTGTTATGGCTCTATCGCTATTCCTGCAAAGGAAGTTTTGAAAAGTTTGTTAGGACAAACCGCTTCCAAAGACACTTGGGAATACATTATCTTGAATTATCGATTGCCCAAAGCGATTACGGCTGTATTGGTTGGTATGGGTTTATCTATGAGCGGTTTATTGATGCAAACGTTGTTTAGAAATCCAATGGCTGGTCCTTATGTTTTGGGATTGAGCTCTGGGGCGAGTTTGGGGGTTGCTTTTGTGATTTTGGGTGCTAGTTTTATGCCTTCTTTTTTAATTCCCTTGTTACTTTCTAACTATGGTATTGTTTTGGCTTCGACCATTGGAAGCAGCAGTGTACTATTACTAGTTCTCATTGTATCGCAACGTTTACGAGATACTATGGCGATACTCATTATTGGTCTGATGTTTGGCAGCTTAACCTCGGCCATTGTTGGGACACTCACCTATTTTAGTTCCGCAGAGCAATTGCAGAAATTCACCTTCTGGTCGTTGGGAAATTTAGGAAATTTATCTTGGGAATCGGTTTGGATTTTGAGTCTTTGCGTAGGAATTGGGTTAGTCTTAAGTGCTTTTAGCATCAAACCCCTAAATGCTTTGCTTTTGGGTGAAAACTACGCCAAGAGTATGGGGCTCAACTACAGCAAAGCACGATTGATTATTATTTTTGCCACTAGTATACTTGCGGGAAGTATAACCGCTTTTGCAGGCCCGATTGCCTTTGTTGGATTAGCCGTTCCTCATATCGCCAAATTGACCTTTCAAACCAGTAATCACCGCGTGCTTTTTTGGAGTACACTCCTTTTTGGAGCCGGCATTATGTTGGTTTGCGATATATTTACACAAGTCCCCGGCACCGAAGTGAGTCTACCCATTAATGCGGTGACTTCTATCTTAGGGGCTCCTGTAGTGATTTGGTTATTGGTTAGAAAACAAAAAATGATGGGCTAATGGAAATGAGTTCTATTTAACCAAATAAAAAACATAGTTTTTGCAATTAAGAAACCAGTTGGGTGAAATTGAAATAGCATATGAATTTTAACCACATAGGAGCGTCATAGATTAATAGCAAACAGGTAAAGAATAAATAGAAATAGTACTATTTCACACATAGAATGGCAATTTGAAGATAAAATGTATACGAAAGACTTTAAATACTGTAAAATTATATGCTTATATATGGTTTAAAATAATTGCAACCAACTAGTTAAAATAAAAAACTATTTTCAATACTACTTGTTTATGACTACGCAGAAACAACTCAATGAACTTACATTCGAAATAATTGGAGCAGCGATTGAAGTACATAAAACAATGGGTAAGGGATTGTTAGAAAACATTTATCATCATTGTTTATTAGAAGAATTAAAAATAAGAAACATCAATTTTATTTCAGAAAAAAATATTCCTGTATTTTATAAAGAAAAAAAACTTGCAATTGATTTTAAGTGTGATTTACTTATTGAAAATAATATTGTTATTGAATTAAAATCCGTTTCCGAAATAAACCCCATTCACAAAGCTCAACTACTTACCTATATGAAGCTATTAAATGTTCCAAAAGGAATTTTGATAAACTTTAATTGTTTTAATATCTTTAAAGAAGGACAAATGACATTTGTTAATGAAATTTTTCACCAACTACCAAAACACTAAATTATATTTGAAGCCATTGGTTGAAAATTAAAAATATAGAAGATAGTTGTATTTATCGAACATCTATGTGAAGAGTAAAACGTCTATTTGTTTCTTTTAAAAAACTATAAATTCTATGCTTCTATGTGGTAAAAAATCTCAGAATGTAGTACATCAAATTCGTTGTACGGATTTAAAATTTAAAAAATGGAAGAAACTATCATCCTTCAAACCCAATCGATAAGTATTGGTTATCAGAACAAAAAAGTAAGTGCTTTTGTTGCTAAAGATGTTTCCATTGCGCTTAAAAAAGGAAAACTAACGGCTTTGATTGGTGCAAACGGCATTGGAAAATCGACACTCTTAAAAACCATTACTGGAATTCAAAAGCCTCTTGAGGGTGACGTTTTATTACACGACAAAAATATAGCCACCTATAATGTTTCCGATTTGTCACGAGAAATGAGTTTGGTTTTGACCGAAAAATTACCTCCAAGTAATTTAACGGTATATGAATTAGTGGCGTTAGGACGTCAACCTTACACGAATTGGATTGGCACCTTGAACGAGGAAGATAAAATTCAGGTGGAACGAGCGTTGTCACTTACTCAAATCAGTCATTTGGCCGATAAAAAGCATTATCAAATTAGTGATGGGCAATTGCAAAAAGTACTCATTGCACGCGCCTTAGCTCAGGATACACCTTTGATTATTTTGGATGAGCCCACGACGCACTTGGATTTGTTGCACAAAGTTTCGTTATTGAAATTACTTAAAAAACTCACCCACGAAACGGGCAAATGTATTCTTTTCTCTACTCACGATATCGATATGGCGATTCAATTGAGCGACGAAATGATTATTATGACGCCAGAAAGTGTTGTGCAAGATGAACCTTGTAATTTGATTACGAAAGGAAGTTTCAACACGCTTTTTAAAGATGAGCATATTGTTTTTGATGCTGATAAAGGGAAGTTTGTGATTACGGGTTAAGCTCCCTAAACCCCAAAAGGATAATTAAAATCTGTGTCTAAAAATTTAACCGCTAAGAACGCAAAGATTTACGCAGGGGGCGCAAAAAAAAATACAAACATATAAGTCAGAACAGTTTTTTGAATTGACTGTTTATTTTGAACCATATAAGGCAAATAAGGGCATAGAAGGTTAGTTTTGAAATGTTTAGCTGAAAAATTCAAACACAAAGATTCACAAAGTAGGCACGAAGCACCCTAACAATTAAACAATTGCTATAAATCCGTTTTATCCGTGTAATCCGTGGCAAAAAAGTTTAACCGCTAAGTTCACAATGGGATTACGCAAGGGGCGCAAAGGCAATTATACAACTTCGTGTTGCTTCGTGCCTACTTTGTGTTTCCTTGTGGTAAAAAATTAACTGTAAAAGGAGCAAATAGTACCAGCTCATAAAAACTGAACACTAACAGCTGTAAACTGCCAACTAAATTTTGCCTAACGAAAGTTGTCTTCTTGCTTCTCCTACAACAAAAGCAACTGAATTGGCAATATTAAAACTACGAATCAGAGGCGACATAGGGATTTTTAATTGATTTTCTTTGGCAAACAAATCCAATACTTCTTGGCTCAAGCCTACGCTTTCTTTACCGAAAACCAACCAGTCTTCGTCTTGAAATTCGATATTCAAATAGGAATGCTCCGCGTGCGAACTCATCAAAAAGACTCTTGAAGTATCTGGAATTACCTTCATCCATTCGGCTACATTTTGATATTCCGTCACCTCCAGATGCACCCAATAATCCAATCCCGAGCGCTTAAGATTTTTGTCATTAATAACAAAACCAAACGGGTGAATTAAATGCAGACGGCTTTCTGTACCAACACATAAGCGACCAATATTACCAGTATTATTAGGGATTTCGGGTTCGACGAGAACTATATTTAGCATTTGAATTGAGATGAGAGATGAGAGACTGTTAGAAAAAAGACCAAAGAAGGTGAAAAGTAACTTTTAAAATTTAAACTTGATAAATCATTAAATCTAAATCTGATATTTTTTCAAAACCTTTATCGGCAGTAATCAGTGGTAAATTGAAGAAAATTGCTGTAGAAGCTATAATAGCATCCGGAGTTTTAACTTTAAATTTTTGTTTGATTTTGATACTTAATTCCTTTACTTCATTATCCAAAGAAATTATAGAGCATTCTGAAAGAAAAAATTTAATTTTAAGCTTATCATCTTCTCCTATTCCATTATAACCTAGTAACTCTATTTCACTTATAACAGAAACAAACAACTCCATACCACTTAATATAGCTGAAAGTTGTTCGTCACCGTTCAGTAAATAAAGAATAATATTAGTGTCCAAAACAATACTATTCCCATTCATTTCTCAATTCTTTTTGAATGATTAATGAATCTTTAGTTAATTTTATAGAACCACAATGTTTTGAAGTATCCACTCCTTTGGACTTTTTATTTTCCTTGAAAGCGGTTAGAATTTCTTCAAATTCTTTCTTATCAATGTTTTTCTTTATAATAACTGTCATGGCAAATGATTTTACTCAAAATTATAGCATTTTTCAATTCTATTAATCAATAATCGAGTTTATTTTAAAAAAATCCTCTACTACCAGAACTTCTCCTGCTTGCAGCTCTTTCAAATTTACATTTCCAATTCGAACGCGAACCAACCGCAAGGTTGGAAAACCTACAGCAGCCGTCATTTTGCGCACTTGACGAAATTTTCCCTCATTGACTATAATCGAAGCCCATGAAGTGGGACCGTGTCGTTCGTCTCTAATTTTCTTACCGCGTGGGCCAAAATTAGGGATTTTATTCAAAATAAAAGCTTCGCAAGGTTTGGTTACGTATTTGGTTCCATTGCAACCTATTTCAACTCCTTTTTTTATTTGCTCAATCGCTTCGGGAGTGATTACACCATCTACTTGAACATAATATTCTTTATCCACTTTTTTGCTTCTAATTTGCTCACTGACTTTTCCATCGGTAGTCAAGAGTAATAACCCTTCTGAGTCTTCATCTAAACGACCGATTGCCATAGTACCTTCCGGAAAATTATATAGTTCTCCTAGTAAACGTTTCTTTCGTTTGAGTTCATAAATAAACTGACTAAGATAGCCATAAGGCTTGTGAAGAATAAAATGGTGGTGCATGTATTTTGGAAATAAAGCTACAAATATAGCGGGTTATTCTATTTTTTAAAAAAAACTAACCTACAAAGTGTTTCTTAACTATACCTCATTATTCTTCTTTTATGACAGTAAAAAGACTAGTCATGTCATTTAAGAGGTATTAAAAACAAACCATAATTACCTTTATTTCAAGTAAGTAAACAGAAAAATATACTTGATTATAATCTAAAGTTTAAAAAAAATCTATTCAACATTTAAATCAAAAACATCATGGAAGGAACAATGGCAGTAATAACTCCAGTAGCCTATGATTTTACGCCTAAATTTTGGCTTCAATGTAATGGTCAATTGTTATCAATTTCAACGAATTCAGCTTTATTTTCCTTATTAGGTACAACCTATGGCGGCAATGGAATCAGCACTTTTCAATTACCCGATTTACGTGGACGCGCTGCAGTAGGTACTGGTACTAGCACCCTAGGTACCCCTTACGCTCTTGGTCAAATAGGCGGCAGCAATACAGCTACTTTAGGACTAAACAACATCCCTGCTCACAACCACAACGGACCAATTAATATCTCTTTGGGAGCTTCCAATACAATAGGATTTGATTCTACTGCAGAGAACAATAACATTGCTGGCGGTACTGCAAACAGTTTTAGCACCAATAATAATACGACCATGGCAAAACCGTTGAGTCTGCAAGCCTCCATAGGCAGTGCAGGTGGAAGTGTAGCATTTAGTATTTTATCGCCAACCTTAGCACTGAATTATTTAATTTGTGTACAAGGTATCTTCCCAAGTCGGAACTAATACATAATAACATGCATTTAAAAGGCAAAATGTAGAAAATTATAACTCATAGAAAATAAAATTATGTTTGTAGACCCATATATCGGAACGGTAACTATTTTTGGGGGGAATTTTGCCCCACTAAATTGGATGTTTTGTCAAGGACAATTATTATCCATAAATGAATATTCAACTCTTTATGCATTGATCGGTACCACTTATGGCGGCGATGGACAAAACACGTTTGCTCTTCCAGATCTTAGAGGTCGTAGAGGTATTCACTATGGTCAAGGACCAGCCCTTCCTACTTATTTGATAGGGGAATCGGTTGGCGCAGAGCAAACCACACTTCTTTCAGCAAATCTTCCAATGCACAATCACGGCAGTCCTGTTTTAACGGGAACGCCACAAGGATCTACCGATACCACAGGATTAGCTACGCCAAATAGCTCCACTGTACCAGCGGCGGGCGCCCCTATTTATGGTTCACCTGAAGGTATAGCAATGGGTCCCTACTCTGGTACAGGTGTTACAGTAACTGCAGGAAACAACATGCCTGTTCCCACCATTGCACCTTACCTAGCCATGAATTACATTATTACTGTAGAAGGAATTTTTCCTTCAAGAAATTAATTTTTACTACACTTAAAAAAAACATTATGGAAGGAGTTATTGGATTTACAACACTTTTCGCAGGAAATTTCGCCCCTAAGTACTGGGACTTTTGCAACGGACAAACGATCAACATTGCGAGCAATACCGCTTTGTTTTCTATCTTGGGAACGACTTATGGAGGCAATGGAACTACCACTTTTATGCTTCCTAATTTGAAAGGACGAAGTGTTATAGGTGCTGGACAAGGCCCTGGACTTTCTTTTTACAGCCTTGGTCAAGCTGGTGGTTTAGAGTCAGTTTCTCTTACACCACAACAAATGCCAGCACACGTACATCCTGTTTCATACACCATTATTCAGGATTCTAATACAGGAGCTAGTGCTTCTACACCAACAAACAATACGTATGGAAGTGATAGTTCTGGAGGCACCCCATATGCTACTCCTGCCAATATTGGTTTAAAACCTTTTGCAGGAAACATTGCTATGGCAAATGCAGGATCAGGCTCAGTTCCGTTGTCAATCGTGGATCCCTATTTAGGCTTAAATTACATTATTTGTGAATATGGTGTGTATCCATCACGTAACTAACTTCAAATAATTACATCTTGAAAATGAGACTCATTTGTTTCTATTTTCATTTTTGAAAACACTATATCTATTTACATTATGCCTACTCGAATTGGTTTTTTATTGCCTCGTTCCACTGATTATCCTGCTATGGGTTTTGATATTTTGGATGCCTTTCGCATTCATTTTCAATTGTTAGGAGTTGACGATTTGCAACTCATAACAGAAAACATAGGATACGGAGACAATCAACAGCTTTATTATGCAAAAGCAGAAAAATTGTTATTAGAAGACGATGTGCAATTACTGGTTGCCTATAGTGGTGTTCTAAATGCCGAACCATTATACCAATTGGCACAATCTTCGGGCAGGGCTTTTCTTTTTTTAGATGCTGGAATGCAAATGCCCACAGAAGATAAACTGCCGAATAACTGGTTTTTGTCCTTGCAAGGCATTGATGCTTCTTATCGTTTAGGACAATTAGCAGCGAAAGGAAAAAGAAACGTATTGATGGCTAGTTCGTTTTTTGATGCAGGATATAGAGGTTCGCTTTTTAATGTAAAAGGTATTGATGACGAGGGAGGAAAAGTGTCTGGAAATTATGTTAGCACTCATAAAATTAGTGAATTCTCGATTGCTAGGTATCTTGAGTTACTGAATGAAAATTCACCGCAAGTAGTACTAGCAAATTTTAGCATTTACCTTACAGCACTATTTATGAAAGAATTAAAAGAGAACCGTTCGTTAGCAACACCCTTACCCTTCTATTGTTCACCATTTATGGCAGAAGAAACCATACTAACAAAATGTGATTTTCCCACAGGAGAATTTCACACCATAGTACCATGGGCAACCTCTCTGGATAACGAAGCGCAATTTTTATTTTTAAAAAGTATTCAAGAACAAAAAAATAAAGTAGCCAACTTATTTCATTTATTAGGTTGGGAAGCGGCAGTTGTTACTTTTAAATTATTGAATGAAGGGCCACAATCCTTGGCGAACTGGTCGTTTGATAGCCCACGTGGCCAAGTTGTATTTGATGCTGAAACACAAACCAGTTATGCTCCTTTATACCAAGGAATAATTGTGTCGGATGCCGACGGAAAATGCAAGTTAAAAATTGATAAGAAATTGGAGATTACGCAAGAAGAACATAGACAAACGTGCTCACAAAAAATAGAGGGAATCCATTCTGGATGGAAGAATAACTTTTTTTGCACCTAAAATTATGAAAATAGCTATACTTTGTAATGACCGACTAGGACTACCCGCAATGCAATACTTGCTGCAGCAGCAGCAGTTGGTGGTTGCAGTTGGTACATCTGATCGTGTTAGCGAAACCACTTTGTTGTTGGAAAAACAATGTGACTCAGTATTAGTGCCATTTCAAGTTTTTGCAAAAAATAATTTAGAAACTACGCTTACCGCATGGCTTAAACTCCATCAACCTGACGTAGTATTTGTCAAGACATTTCCTTGGAAAATTCCAGCGACTGTTCTTTCTATTCCTACAGGCGGATTTATTAATTTTCATTATGCACCATTACCTGCATTTAGAGGAAGTAATCCTTTATTTTGGATGATTCGAAACCGTGAATCAAGCGGTGCTGTAACCGTCCATCAAATGGATGAGCATTTGGATACAGGCGATATCCTTTTTACCAAAGAGGTGCCTATATATCCAGAAGCTAGTTTCGGAATGCTTATTGCACAATTGGCTTATGTTGGTTTAGAACTTACAACGACTTTGCTACAAGGTTTGGTAGACAAAACATTAGCCCCAAAAAAACAAATTGGCTCCCAAGTAAAATGGTATAGCCAACCTGAAACCAGAGATTTATTTATTGATTGGAAAACGATGACATCCTTAGACGTTCGAGCTTTGGTAAAAGCATGTAATCCTTGGCAAAAAGGAGCAAGAACGAGCAATAAGGGTTGGGTATTTGGCATCACAGACGTATCCCTCTCCTTTGTACCGGTAGAACCTAACACCCATCCTGGCACTGTAATAGCCCTTGATGCATCGAACGGTTTAATAATAGCCTGCGCTGATGGGAAATCAATAAAGATAGAAGTAATCTATTGTGAAGAAGGCTATTTTTCTGGACAAAAAATGACGCAATTTGGTTTACGAAAAGGAGAAAAATTAGAGTGAAATTGATTATTTTAAGAAAACATGTGCCAATTTTTATACTAGTAACTTATTTTTTTACATCTTAAAATCAATCATATCGCATAAAAACATAGAATTATACAATAGCATAAATCCAACTTTGTTTACCTCATCATTAAAATTAACTTATTATGAAAAAACATTTACACTATGTGCTACTTTTTTTATTTTTAGCGTGCTCCCTTCAAGCCCAAGTTGTGGGTTGGAATCAACCTACCTCAGGAACCCCTACGGTCTTTAGCATTGGAACTTCAACCTCTGGCGTGGAAGTAGGCAGAAGCATTTGTATTGATGCTGCTGGTAATACCTATGTATATGGGATATTTTCAGGCACTGCAGATTTTGATCCAAGCGGAGCGTCTACCACTGCTACAGCCAGTGGGACAGGTTCCGATTTATTTATTGCAAAATACAATGCTGCGGGCGTCTTTCAGTGGGTAGCAAACGGTGGTGTTACTAATTCCAGCGATAATAATTCTGGTAATTTAGGCTCTATAAAAACAGATGGCACAAACGTTTATGTAGTAGGCAGTTTGGCTGTTAGCTCAAACGGTGCAACCTTCACACCAGTTGGCAGCTGTACCACTTGTACAGTACCTTCAAATGCAACTACGACAAGAGGTTTTGTTGGAAAACTCGATGCCGCGACTGGTACATGGCAATGGATCAACACTTTTGGAGGCAATGGATTAATACAAAATAACGGACAAGGTTTGTGTTTAGACCCAACAGGCAATGTCTATGTGAGCGGACAATGCAACGGAACGTTTACACTAGGAGCACTCCCACAAATTTCTACAGCTGATCCAGAAGTATTTTTTGGAAAATTAAATGCTGCTGGTACCTGGCAATGGGCCACAACTGCCGGCGGAACAGGGTCAGATGGTGCTGGGATATCTGGTAGCGGCATAACTTATAATACAAATTTAGACAGACTTACTGCTAGTGGCGTTTATAATAGTACTACTGCTGCCAGTTTTGGTTCATTATCAATTGGAGCTGCAGGTGGTAACAATGATATTTTTTTAACAGAACTAAACCCTACGACGGGTGATTTTTTAAGTGCTTTTGGTTTTGGTGGCACAGGTGCATCAGAAGACTGTGGAGGTATTGTTTATGACCCAAATACTACCGATATATTTCTTGCTGGACAAATGTCGGGCAGTTTAACGCTTCCCGGTTTTGGTACGTTGGCTCAAGCCAGTGCCAGTGGTGATATTTTTGTAGGCCGTTTTACCCCCAATGCAACAGCTCCCAATGGTGTTTTTTCTTGGGCAAAGTCCTTTGGTCTTTCGAGCAGTGATCGTGCTTACGACATAGCCACTAACGCCAATGGAAACATATACATTGCAGGCTGGTTTTCTGGTGCAGGAACCATCGATTTTGGATCAGGTGCTGCCACACAAGTTACTTCCACAGGACCGGCAATGGAAATTTTTGTTGCCGCTTTAACGGTTGGGGGTACAGGAGTTTGGGCGGTGCAAGGAACAGATAACGGAAGTTTATTAGACCAAGCAAGAGGTGTTTGTGCCGCACAAAATACCTCAGGAACAGTGTATGCAACAGGACAGTTCAATACAGGACCAGTAAGTTGGACGCCATCGTCGAATGGAAATGTTATTTCGCTAAGCAATGCAGGAGGAATTGGAGGACAGGATGTATGGGTGGGCAAAATTTATGGTGCAACTATAACTGGAACAATTTTAACTTCAGGTACTACAACTGCATTTACTAGTTGTGCAGGTTCAGTATCAACAGCACAAAATTTTACTGTAAGCGGCTCTGAACTTACAGCCAATATAACGGTTACCGCTCCTACTGGTTTTGAGGTTTCGTTAACTGCTGATAGTGGCTATGCTTCATCAATAACCCTAACACAAACAGGTGGTACGGTAGCTACCACAACGGTATATGTTAGATTATCAGCGACTGCCACAGGTACACCTTCAGGTAATGTAAGTTGTACTTCGACAGGTGCAACTACACAGAACGTAGCTGTTTCGGGATCAGTTACTTCAATAACATTAACAGCAGTATCTCAAACAAACGTTGCTTGCAATGGTGGTTCAACAGGAGCTGCAACCGTAAATGCTGCTACTGGAGGAACAGGCCCCTATACCTACAACTGGACACCTGGAAACCCAACTGGTGATGGAACGGTTTCTGTTACTGGTTTGACAGCGGGAACTTGGACTTGTACCGTAACCGATGCAAATGGATGTTCAACTTCAAGAAATTTTACCATTACCCAACCAACTGCTCTAACAGCTACTGCTATTTCGCAAACCAATGTTTCTTGTTTTGGAGGCTCTAATGGTGCAGCTTCAATCAATACTCCAACTGGAGGTACGCCTGGTTATACTTACAATTGGACACCCGGAAACCCAACAGGTGATGGCACCAGATCCGTAACTGGTTTAATTGCAGGAAATTGGACTTGCACTATAACGGATTCTAATGACTGCACTACTACCGTTACCTTTACCATTACGGAGCCAGGTTCTTTAAATGTTACTGCTGCTTCACAGACCAATGTATCTTGTTTTGGGAACTCTAACGGAGCAGCTTCTGTAAATACCCCAACTGGTGGTACACCAGGATACACCTACAATTGGACACCTGGAAACCCAACAGGCGATGGAACCGCTTCCGTAACTGGTTTAGTTGCAGGAACTTGGACTTGCACAGTAACCGATGCCAATGGATGTACGGCTAATCGAAGCTTTACTATTACACATCCTACGGCTATAAACGCAACTGCGGGTTCTCAAATCAATGTATCTTGTTACGGTGGTTCTAATGGTTCAGCTACCATTTCACCTTCGGGAGGTGTTGGTCCTTATACTTATTCTTGGTCGCCTTCGGGTGGAACAGCTGCAACAGCTACTGGGCTTTCGGCTGGAAATTATACCGTAACCGTAACCGATGCTAATTCTTGTACGGCTACTCGAGGCTTTACTATTACACAACCAACAGCTATCAGTACATCAACTAGTTCCACCAATGTCTCTTGTAACGGTGGATCTAACGGTTCTGCTATCGTTACGCCCTCGGGAGGGGCTGGTGGCTATACTTATTCTTGGTCGCCTTCAGGAGGGACGGCTGCGACAGCTACTGGACTATCCGCTGGAAGTTATACCGTAACTGTAACCGATGCTAATTCTTGTACGGTCACACGAAACTTTACCATTACACAACCTACGGCTTTAAACGCAACTGCGGGTTCTCAAATCAATGTATCTTGTAACGGTGGTTCTAATGGTTCAGCTACCGTTACGCCTTCGGGAGGTGTTGGTCCTTATACTTATTCATGGTCGCCTTCGGGCGGAACGGCTGCTACAGCTACTGGACTAGCCGCTGGAAATTATACTGTAACCGTAACCGATGCTAATTCTTGTACGGCTACTCGAAGTTTTACGATCACCCAACCAACAGCTCTTTCAGTAACGCCTGCATCACAAACGAATGTATCTTGTTTTGGCGGTTCAAATGGTGCTGCTGCTATCAATACTCCAACAGGTGGCGCGGGTGGTTACACTTATAATTGGACTCCTGGAACTCCAACAGGTGATGGAACTACATCAGTGACAGGTTTAGTTGCCGGAACTTGGACATGTACTGTGACTGACGCTAATGGTTGTACCAGCACGCAAAATTTCACAATTACACAACCACCTGCTATTTCAGTAACACCTGCTTCACAAACGAATGTATCTTGTTTTGGCGGTTCAAATGGTGCTGCTGCTATCAATACTCCAACAGGTGGCGCGGGTGGTTACACTTATAATTGGACTCCTGGAACTCCAACAGGTGATGGAACTACATCAGTGACAGGTTTAGTTGCCGGAACATGGACATGTACTGTGACTGACGCTAATGGTTGTACCAGCACGCAAAATTTCACAATTACACAACCACCTGCTATTTCAGTAACACCTGCTTCACAAACTAATGTATCTTGTTTTGGAGGTTCAAATGGTGCCGCTACTATCAATACTCCAACAGGAGGAGCTGGTGGATACACCTACGATTGGACACCGGGGAATCCAACCGGAGATGGCACAAGATCTGTAACTGGATTGTCTGCTGGAACTTGGACTTGTACTGTGACGGATGCTAATGGTTGTACCAGAAATCAAAATTTTACTATTACACAACCTACGGCTTTAAACGCAACTGCGGGTTCTCAAATCAATGTATCTTGTAACGGTGGTTCTAATGGTTCAGCTTCCGTTACCCCTTCGGGAGGTGTTGGTCCTTATCTTTATTCTTGGTCGCCTTCAGGTGGGACGGCTGCGACAGCTACTGGACTTTCGGCTGGAAGTTATACCGTAACCATAACCGATACTAACGCATGTACGGCTACTCGCAACTTTATCATTACACAACCCACGGCTTTAACCGCAACTGCGGGTTCGCAAGCCAATGTATCTTGTAACGGCGGATCTAATGGTTCAGCTTCCGTTACCCCTTCGGGAGGTGTTGGTCCTTATACGTATTCTTGGTCGCCTTCAGGTGGAACAGCTGCAACAGCTACTGGGCTTTCTGCTGGAAATTATACCGTAACCGTAACCGATGCTAATTCTTGTACGGCTACTCGAAGCTTTACTATTACACAACCCACGGCTATCAGTACAGCAACTGGTTCACAAACCAATCTATCTTGCAATGGTGGATCTAATGGTTCAGCTACCGTTACCCCTTCGGGAGGTGTTGGGCCTTATACCTATTCTTGGTCGCCTTCGGGTGGAACGGCTGCTACCGCTACTGGTCTTGCCGCTGGAAGTTATACCGTAACCGTAACCGATGCTAATTCTTGTACGGCTACTCGAAACTTTACTATTACACAGCCCACGGGTATGAGTATGGCAACTGGTTCGCAAACCAATGTCTCTTGCAATGGCGGCTCTAATGGTTCGGCTACCGTTATGCCTTCGGGAGGGGCTGGTGGCTATACTTATTCTTGGTCACCTTCAGGTGGAACGGCTGCTACTGCAACCGGATTAAGTGCAGGAACCTATACTGTAACGGTAACCGATGCTAATTCTTGTACGGCTACTAGAGACTTTACTATTACACAACCCACGGCAATTGATTTTACCACAACTGTATTACCTGATTATGATTATAATAATGGGTATAGTCAAACTATAGTGACTTCAAGAGGAACAGGAACTAAAACCTATGCTGTTACAGCGGGAAGTTTGCCTTCTGGTTTTTCGCTATCAACAGCTGGAGAGATCACTGGTATTTCGACTCAGATTGCTGATAGTAATTTTACGGTTACTGCTACTGATGCTAATGGTTGTACGGCTACCTATAATTATGTCTTGAAATTAAATCAAATCCCAATTACTGTAACTGCAACACCTTCTCAAACTAAAGTATATGGGGAGAGTGATCCTGTTTTAACTTATACTGTATCACCAAGTTTGCTTTCTGGAGATTCATTTACAGGATCTTTAACCAGAGTTAGTGGTGAAGACATTGGGAATTATGCTATTGATCAAGGTTCGCTTTCAGCTGGGTCAAAATATTTAATTACTTATGTTGGAGCTAACCTTACTATTACGGCAAAACCAATTACCGTAACGGCAACCCCATCACAAACGAAAGTTTACGGAGCAACTGATCCTGTTTTTGTTTATAGCGTTTCACCAAGTTTAGTAGGCAGTGATTCCTTTACTGGGGCATTATCTAGAGTTGCAGGTGAAAACACTGGAACTTATACTATTAACCAAGGAAGTTTGAGTGCTGGATCTAATTATACGATTAGTTACGCAGCTGCTAACTTTACTATTACGGCAAAACCAATTACCGTAACCGCAACTTCTTCGCAAACAAAAGTTTATGGAACCTCAGATCCTGTTTTTGCTTATACCGTTTCACCAAATTTAGTTGGTAGTGATACTTTTACTGGAGCATTATCTAGAGTTGCAGGTGAAAATACTGGAAACTATACCATTACACAAGGAAACTTAAGTTCAGGTTCTAATTATACCATTACTTATGTCAGTAAAGATTTTGTTATCACCGCCAAACCTATTACCGTAACCGCTGATGCTTCACAAACAAAAGTTTATGGAAGTGCCAATCCAGTTTACTCTTATACTTTCTCGCCAAGCTTAGTTAGTGGTGATTCATTTACTGGAACTTTACTAAGAACTGCTGGTGAGGACATTGGAAACTATGCTATCACACAAGGAAGTTTAAGTGCTGGATCTAATTATACGATTACTTATATAAGAAACGATTTTACTATTACTGCGAAACCAATCACAGTAACGGCAAATGCTTCACAAACCAAAGTATATGGAACAATAGATCCTGTTTTTACCTATACTGTTTCTCCGAGTTTAGTAAGCGGTGATTCTTTCACTGGAGCTTTAACAAGAGTTGATGGAGTGAATGTGGGTGCTTACCCTATAACACAAGGATCGTTAAGTGCAGGTTCAAATTATACCATCCTATATAATGGCTCCAATTTTACAATTACCAAAGCAGATCAGGCAATTACTTGGAATCAGACCTTGGGATTAGGTTGTAATGGAGAAACTAGTCTTGTTATGACTGCTGTTGCTTCTAGTGGTTTAGCCGTAAATTACACTTCATCCAATCCGGCTATTGCTAGTGTATCAAATAAATCAGTACTTTTCCAAAATTACGGGTCCGCCACTATAACAGCTTCACAACCGGGCAACATGAATTATAATGCAGCTCCACCTGTAGTTTTACCGGTAGTGGCTAGTCAGCCTAACCTGATTAGAAAACAATTTGAAAATATTATCTTCTTTGACAATAGTTCTACGAGTTTTAAATCGTATAGCTGGTATAAAAATGGGGTTTTAGTGCCGGGTCAAACTTCGCAATATTTCAAAGAAAGTGGCGCCTTGAATGGAACTTATTATGCTGTAGCAACAAAATTAGATGGAACATTAATTACAACCTGTCCATTAACTTTATCTCCATCAGTGGAAGATGAGTATATAAGAATTGTTCCAAACCCTGTTAGAAGTAATGCGAGTTTCCAATTGACTACGAATGTTAGTTCAGGTAAATTACAAAATGCGCGTGTTGAGCTTTTTAATTTAATAGGAAACTTGTTAACTACTATAAATACAAGTCAAAACACTATTGACATGATCGCTCCGAGTGTTGAGGGACTTTATATTGTGAAAATGACCTTAACCAATGGTAAATATTTCACTAAAAACCTTTTAGTAAAAAATTAAAGTAATTTATTGCATAAGACCTCCTCATTTTTAATGAATGAGGATGGTTTATGCTTATCAAAAACAAGTTTGCGTAAGCAAAAAACCAATAAATAAAAGGTGATAACATACAGAAACGCTAAAAAAAATTACATCTATGAAATTCAATAGTAAAAACATAATTGGAACTATAGCTTTCTTAATTTCCCAAGGAATAGCTGCACAGTTTTATGTAGGTATACAGTCGGGAATAGGAGTTATTCAGAGTGATATTGCAGGTCTAAAAACAGGTAATCGCCTAGGCGGAGCTGTAAAGGCAGGTTATATCTACTCTTTAACAACTCATTTCGGTATTGGTTCGGGGCTAGAATTCTCACAATACCAACAAGAAGTTTTTTTGTCTGAGCCTTCTGCAACGCTTACTAGTTTCGAAATTGACGCTTCAACTTCAGCGTTTAACTATAACGTTAGCACGAAGAATTACAGAGAAAGGCAAACTTTACATGCTTTGCAAATTCCTCTTTTCGTGCAGTATAAAACAATTGCCAACAAGGGTATTGAAGTTAACTTTAGAGCCGGTGTTAACTATTTTTTACCTGTAAACTATAAAGTTAAAGCAACTGCCGATTACGTAAATGGTAGCGCTTATTATCCAGATGTAAACCTGACTATTGATGATTTACCAGAATATGGTTTTGGTGGTCAGGCTAATTATTCTTCATCAGGAAAGTATAGCACTAAAGGCATTATAATGAGTTCCTTTGAACTAGGATTTACATTTGATATGGGCAGTAAGCATTCGCTCTATGCGGCCATGTTTTTTGAAAATGGATATGGTACCATTTTGAACCAAAACAAGAATGAGTCCTATATTGGTTATAACCCAACCTCTGTTTCTGATAGAGCAGCTAATGGTTTGTACAGTACTGATAAAGATGCGGAGATTAAACCTATAGCTTTTGGTGTAACACTAGGATGGAATTTTAAATAAGTCTATTTTTTAAATTACTGCGAAAGGTCTTGACTCAATCAAGGCCTTTTTTTTCAAAAGGTTCTCTTTCAAAGCATCCTTTTGATCTGCATTGGCCATCCCTTTTCACTCATCTTAACTGTATACTGTGGCTTTGCAAAACCAATTGCACACAAAGGCACAGCGAGGCAAAATATGTTTTAATCCTTTGACTATTTGGCGTCAGCTACGGATAGTCCTGCAGCCTCCTTGCTATTTTACTTTTTCAACATCTCTTTTACCTCATCCAAATCACCATCTATAGTCTCCGTTTTTAATCCCAAAATAGTAGCAATTAATGGATAAACACTAACGTTACGAAAAGACTTTACTTCTTTTCCCCTGTTGAAATTCGGGCCTTTGGCATAAAAAATTGCTTGCATGTCTTTCATAGTATTATCGTAACCATGCGTGCCACCGCTTACTTTTTGCTCTAGTTTGTTGACCAAACTATACCCCGCCTCTGCTTCAACTACAAAATCTAAAGCTCTTGGATTGGTACCAAAATGAAATCTTTCAGGTACTTCGTTAGTAGGATACCATTTGATGTGGGGCACATTTTTTAAAGCGTCGGCAATAGCTTTTTTATATCCAGGTTTAGCTTCAATACTCATAATCGGGTTGATTACAGCGGCATATCCGTACCATTCTGGTTTCAGATAGTCTAAAATAGCGACTTTTTTGTCGTTGCTAATGTCCGTCATTCCGTGATCTGAAACTACAATCAAGTTGATTTCTTTTCCGATTGGAAGTGCGTCTAACTTTTGCATAAGTTGCCCAATAACAGCATCTACTTGTGGCACCATTTTTTTATTTTCTTCCGACATGGGGCCGTAATTGTGTCCTGTTTCATCGGGCTGATCAAAATACAAGGTAATTAAATGCGGACGATTGGCTTCGGGAAGGCTGAGCCACTCGATTACGGTATTAATTCTGCTTTCATAACTGACTGATTCGTCATATTCTTTGAAAATACTGGCACTTTTTACACCGGTGTCTGAACCTGGCCAATAGAAACAAGCTGCTTTAACCCCTTGTTCTTCGGCAAGATTCCAAATGGGATTCCCTCCATAGAATTCGCCATTTTTTTTGGCAGCGGTTTTTAGGGTAAATATTTTTTGGGTTGCGGGATCATAAAAATTATTATTGATTATCCCATGATGGTCTGGATATAAACCTGTAACCATAGCATAATGATTAGGAAAGGTTTTGGTTGGGTAACTGGGTTGCATGGACTCGGCTTTTACCCCATATTTTGCCAAGCTATCCAAATTGGGGGTTTCAAAATATTGAGGATAATCCCATCTAAATCCGTCTAAGGAAACTAAAATTACATATGGTTTTTGTTGCTCTTGCGCTGTTATTCCAAAACTGACTATCCATAGCACCGCTAAATATAAGTATTTCATCTGTAGTATTTTGTCAACAAATATACGACATCGTTTTATCATTAAACAAACCAGAACTCTATAAGGAATCGTTAAATAAATCACCCCTTAGCAATAGCAATGAAAGGGGCATGCCTTTTGATACTATTTCGCTCACTAACAACCACTTAAACCAAATAAAATGCTAAAAAAAACCCTTTTAATAGAAAACAAATCATCTATTTCAGCCAAAAATTTACAGCTCATCATTAAATCCGAAACTAGAGAAGGAACCATTCCCATTGAAGAAATCGGTTTTTTGGTTTTGGATCATCCCGAAATTTACATAAGCATTCCCGCCATGAATTTGTTAATCGAAAACAATTCGGCAGTGATTATTTGTAATAAAAACCACCTCCCCAACGGGCAATTTCTCAATTTGAATAGCCATCATATCCAGCAAGAAATCTTCAAAAATCAAATCGAAGCCTCCTTACCTCTCAAAAAACAATTGTGGCAGCAAACCATAATCGAAAAAATTACTAATCAAGGTCTTTTACTCCAAAAATTAACTGGCCAACAAAACACCTTGCCTTTTTTGGCTTCCAAAGTATTGAGTGGCGATAGTAGCAATATGGAAGGCGTTGCTGCAAGTCACTATTGGAAACGCTTTTTTGAAACTACGGACATCGCCTTCAAAAGGGAACGATTTGGTGATTATCCCAATAATTTTCTCAATTACGGTTATGCAATTTTGAGAGCCGCCACTGCAAGAGCCCTTTCGGGTAGCGGACTATTGAACACCTTAGGTATTCATCATAAAAGCAAATACAATGCTTTTGCGCTGGCCGATGATATTATGGAACCCTTTCGCCCGCTCGTGGATGAAAAAGTATTTGCAATCGTACATCAGCATGAAGAACAAGACCTCAACACTAAGATCAAAGCTGACTTATTACAACTACTAACGCAAACCGTTTATTTTGAAGACGAAAAGAGTCCGTTGATGGTGGCGTTACAAAAAACCGCCAGTTCCTTGCAGCAATGCTATACTGGCGAACGCAAGAAAATAAAATATCCTAAACTATGGACTTAAACGGCTACCGAATTATGTGGTTATTTGTATTTTTTGACCTGCCCACCGAAACCAAAAAGGATAGAAGAAACGCTTCTCAATTTAGAGGTAATTTGCTCAAAGACGGTTTCAGTATGATGCAATTTTCGGTATATATCCGGCATTGTGCCAGTAGTGAAAGCGCCGATGTACACGAAAAAAGGATTCACCAACTCTTACCTCCTATGGGAAAAGTAAGTATACTTCGCATCACCGACAAACAATTTGGCAACATTATGAATTTTTGGGGCAAAGCCGAAGTACCAAAAGCTCCCCAACCCACACAATTGGAACTGTTTTAAACTACAAAATAAAAAATGCCTCAATCTTGCTTTATCAGGGCAAAAAAGAGGCATTTTTTATGACGATATTTTCAATTAATCTCTTGATTATTAGAAGGTAGCACACCAACTAATATCGTGTCTTCTAATCTTTAATCAAACCACAACACAGACAATCACTACCTTTGCGCTCCAATAATATCGTGTCTTCTAATCTTTAATCAAACCACAACCACACACACACACACACACACAAATATCGTGTCTTCTAATCTTTAATCAAACCACAACTTTGTCTGGCTTTTGCAATATTTTCCTGAAAATATCGTGTCTTCTAATCTTTAATCAAACCACAACTAAGCGGACTTCCGTTGATTGAAGAATTATAATATCGTGTCTTCTAATCTTTAATCAAACCACAACAGGCGTTAAGCAAATACCGTTAGAGATAATAATATCGTGTCTTCTAATCTTTAATCAAACCACAACGTTCACGCATACTTGTAATTTTGTTTTGCAAATATCGTGTCTTCTAATCTTTAATCAAACCACAACTTGGCAATCTGAATTCGATAAAGTAAGCGAAATATCGTGTCTTCTAATCTTTAATCAAACCACAACTCTCACGCGATAAGTACATCTCCTGACGAAATATCGTGTCTTCTAATCTTTAATCAAACCACAACTAACGATCATTATCACAACACCTAAAAGCAAATATCGTGTCTTCTAATCTTTAATCAAACCACAACTTTTTTAACCTGTGCTTTGTAGTATTTGTAAATATCGTGTCTTCTAATCTTTAATCTTATCACAATAAGGCTATATGCCGTAGGTGAAAACCTTTAGTCCTGCTTCGGTGGGACTTTTTTTATATCTTTAAGTCCACTTAAAACTACATTTTTAATTCTTACTTTTACTTTTCAAAAAAAACTATCCTCCATGTCTGAATTATTTTCTTTTTTATTGGTTTTTATCGTTGCGCTTGGTCTTGGTCTTTTTATAGGCAAACTGTTGTTTTCGGCTCGTTTTGACACTCAAAAAATAAGCTTAGAAGAAAAAATCAATGCTGCTCAACATTTGCTACAACAACAAAAAGAACAAGCTATACTTGATAAAACTACTTTCGAAAAACAATTGCAAAATAGTCTTCAAGAAAAAGAAATCATTCGAAATGAAAAAGATAGTTTGGCCATTCAACTCTCTAAAAAAGAAGTGGATTTTGATAATTTGTTAGAGCGTCATAAAGAACAAAAAAATGAGGTGGAACAACTTCAGGAAAAATTCACCAAAGAATTTGAAAATCTGGCCAACAAAATTCTAGATGAAAAATCGAATAAATTTACTGAGCAAAACAAAGAAAACATGAAAAATATCTTAAGTCCGCTTCAAGATAAGATTCAGTTATTCGAGAAAAAAGTCGAAGATACCCACAAAGAAAGCATTGATTATCATGCGGCGCTGCGTCAGCAAATTCTAGGGCTTCGCGAAATGCATTTACAAATGAGCAAGGAAACCATCAACTTGACCAAAGCATTAAAAGGCGATAGTAAAATGCAAGGGAATTGGGGCGAACTGGTATTAGAACGCGTGCTCGAGAAGTCGGGCTTAGAGAAAGGACGTGAATACGAAGTGCAACAAAGTCACGTTACCGAAGCCGGTAATCGTGTGTTTCCAGACGTGGTGATTAACCTGCCTGATGGCAAAAAAATGATTGTCGATTCGAAAGTTTCTTTAACTGCCTATGAAAAATACATTAACGAAGACGATGAACTGACCAAAACACAGTTGTTAAAAGAACATGTTTTATCCATCAAACGTCATGTCGATCAATTGGGGGAGAAAAATTATCAGGATTTGTACCAAATGGAAAGTCCCGATTTTGTATTGCTTTTTATTCCGATAGAGCCGGCTTTTGCCATTGCGTTAAATGAAGATACCAGCTTGTACAATAAAGCTTTTGAAAAGAATATTGTAATTGTTACCCCTTCTACGCTATTGGCGACTTTGCGAACAATTGATAGTATGTGGACCAACCAAAAACAACAAGAAAATGCCGTTGAAATCGCCCGTCAAGCCGGAGCTTTGTATGATAAGTTTGAAGGTTTTGTAGGTGATTTAATCAAAATAGGAAAGAAAATCGACGAGAGTAAAGTGGAATACGGAGCTGCCATGAATAAGCTAGTGGAGGGCAAAGGCAACCTAATTGTAAGTGTAGAAAAATTAAAAAAGATGGGGGCCAAAGCCAAAAAAGCTTTGCCCGAAAATGTATTAAAAAGAGCTGAAAATGATACCAACAACCTTATAAACTAAAACAAATGAAAAAAATTGCCGCTTTATTGCTACTCGCTGGAGTGCTAATCGTTTCTATTTATATGGCTTTTATTTATTACATCCCTGTAAGTGATGGTGTGCGCTCTGGAGAATTGATTCGCTTGAGTCACAAAGGAGTGGTCATCAAAACTTGGGAAGGTGAATTGAGCCAAGGCATTTCGGGTGCCCAAATTTTTCGTTTTTCTGTATTAGACAAAGATCAAGCTGTAATCGACAGTTTAAAGTTGTTTCAGGGGCACTATGTTCGTTTGACTTATGAAGAAAAAAAACGTACTTTTATGTGGTGGGGCGAAACCCGATTTTTTATCACCTCGGTTCAAAAAGAAGCCTCTCCATTTAATAATCGATAAGGAATGACTACCGAATTCAAACCCGTATCTGCTTCTCATGTTACTATTTCAGAATTGATGTTGCCTTCGCATACTAATTTTAGTGGCAAAATTCACGGAGGCTATATTTTATCTTTGTTGGATCAAATTGCTTTTGCTAGTGCCTCTAAATTTTCTGGAAATTATTGTGTCACCGCCTCTGTCGATACTGTAAATTTTTTACAGCCAATAGAAGTTGGCGAATTGGTCACCATGAAAGCCTCAGTCAATTATGTAGGACGAAGCTCAATGATTGTAGGCATCCGAGTAGAAGCCGAAAACATCCAAACGGGCGCCATTAAGCATTGTAATTCGTCCTATTTTACGATGGTTGCCAAAGACGCTAGTGGCAAAAGTGTTTCCGTTCCGGGATTAGAACTCAAAAACCTAGATGATGTACGTCGCTTTAGTAATTGTTTAAAACAAATCGAACTCAAAAAAGTGCACGAAGTACATGAAGAAGAATTTGAATATTGTTCTCCAGAAAATCTAGCACATCTTTCGCAATACCGTATTCGTTTAAAATTATAAGAGAAAATAGTCTACTAAAATATAATTGCTAAAAACAATTAAATAATGTAACTTTAAGAGATTCAATTTCTTGGTTCCTATGAAAAAAATCTCTTTTCTTTTCTTATTTTTCTACTTCTTACCTATTCATGCTCAGGAGTGTTTGTCTACTTCTAAAGGGTTCGTCTATTTTGAAGCTTCGGTTCCTTTATTCGAAGAAGTGAAAGCTGTCAACCCATCCGTGAAATGTTTGGTAAAATTAAAAACCAGCGCAATCAGTTGCACTATTCTCATCAAACAATTTCAATTCAAAAAAGACTTAATGCGCGCACATTTTAATGACAATTACTTAGAAAGCCACCGTCATCCCAAAGCCACATTCATAGGTACTATTGACAAATTTGATTATAAATCACTTACGGAAGAACCTACTGAATACCAAATAAAAGGTACCATCAAAATACGCGGTAAATCGAAGCCCATTATTTGTAAAGCTTCCTTAAAAAAAGTACCCAAAGGCATGGAAATCAATTCCTCGTTTGTTTTAAACACAGATGATTTCAATATCGAAATACCATTTATTGTAGCTACTAAAATATCCAAGCAAGTCCAAACTACTTTAAAACTTGTGGTTTTAGAATAAGAAATTGGCACTCAAAATAATTATAAACTATGAATAGACTACAAAATTTCCTTGATTTACATAAAGGAGAAGAAGACAAACAAAAAGTATTAGAAAACGTAAAGTCGAACATTTCCTTTAGAGGTTCGACCGTTTGGATATTAGCATGTGCTATTGTGGTGGCCTCGGTGGGATTGAATGTAAACTCAACCGCAGTTATTATTGGCGCTATGCTCATTTCACCTTTGATGGGACCAATTGTTGGTGCGGGATTTAGTTTGGGAATTTATGATTTTGAATTGTTAAAAAAGGCAGCCAAAAACCTAATTATTGCCACTTTAGTGAGTTTGTTGGTCTCCACGATTTATTTTACCCTTAGTCCGTTTAAAGAAACCCAATCTGAATTGTTGGCGCGTACCTCACCCAATATTTATGATATTCTGATTGCATTTTTTGGTGGACTAGTAGGAGTTATCGCTATCACAAGAGTCGAAAAAGGAAATCCTATTCCTGGTGTTGCTATTGCTACTGCATTGATGCCTCCTTTATGTACCGCAGGCTATGGCTTAGCCATAGGGAACTGGAAATATTTTCTAGGAGCGCTTTTTCTTTACACCATCAATTGCGTATTCATTTGCATTTCCACTTTTGTAATTGTAAAATATTTAAAGTATCCTGAAGTCAATCATGTTAATCCAAAATACCGCAAACAAATAAAATATACCATTTCAACCCTTATCGTGCTATTGATTGTACCCAGTGTCTATTTTGCCTATTTATTAGCCCAAGAAAAGCAATACAAACAAAGAGTAGAGCTCTTTTTAAATGATGAATTTAACGACAAAGGGTTTGCTATTTTGTACCAAAAAATCAATTACAACAAAAACCCAAGAAGTATTGAGTTAGCTTTTTTAAATAAAAAAATAACCAAGCTCGAAATTCAAAACTTAAGTGCATTGCTTAAAAAATATCATATCGACAATACTGAATTAGTCATTAAGCAAGACACCACTGATATCAAGAAATACATATTGGAAAATAATGCTACCGAAAAAGCTAAAGAAAACGAAAAAGATGTCATGATTCTGAATTTAGAAAACAAACTCAAATCGTATAGCTACAACAATAATGCATTACGAGAGGAAATTGCCATTTTGTTTCCTGAAATAAGCAACATTTCGGTAGCCAACCACATTTTTAATGAAAATAGTGACAGTACATTTACCAAAACGATTGCCATTTACAAGAGTACAAAAAATCTAACTCCCAATGATGAAGAAAAACTAAAAGAATGGCTTAAGAAAAGAATCTCCCGAAATAGTATAGCAGTTTATCGCGAAAAAGAAGATTAATCTATTTCAACACACGATTCACCTGTGCAAAATTTCGACTATAATATCCTTCTTTTGTAGAAGAAATAATTACACCATTATTTGTTGAAGAATGAATAAATTTAATCTCTTCCCCAACTACATCGACTACCATACCTACATGGTTGATTCGTCCACTGCCTCGGGTTTTAAAGAAAATCAAATCTCCCTTTTGGGCTTCTGTTGGTGTAACTCTTATGCCGATATTCGCTTGTTGACTTGAAGAACGCGGTAATTTTATATCCAGCGCACTAAACGTAGAACACATTAAGCCAGAACAATCAAAACCGGCTCTTGTTGTACCCCCTGGCCTATAACGAATGCCTAAATTATCAGACGCTTTGGCAATTAAATCATCTGCGATGGAGTAATCCCCAAAAAAATTAGTAGAAGTAGGTTCAGCAACTGCCGCATCTACCTTAGCTTCTGTTTCATTCACGGCTATGGCATTACCACCTTCTTTAATTTTTAGTACTTCGCCAACTTTTAATTTTTTATGAATCGAGGGATTTAATTTTTCTAATGCTGCGACCGTAATTCCGTATTTTTTAGCAATACCGAATTTTGTTTCTTTTGGTAAAACCTCATGAATAGTTGCTGTTGTTTCAGCAGAAGTACTAGCATTAGTGGCTGATGTTTGTGTCACAACTTGCTCACTGGCTACGGTAACTGGAGTTTCTGTCTTAACTGGAGACGGATTTGAAACTTCAACTATTTTGCCCCCTTCATTTGTTTTGTTTTGCAATGGTACATTCAGTTTCTTCCCAATTTCAAGGCCTTTGGCAACAATACTTGGATTCCATTTTTCAAGTTCTTGGACTGAAATTCCATAGCGCTTAGCGATGCCATACTTTGTTTCACTTGCTACTACTTCATGAATTTGTTGCTCTTCGTTCACCGTATTTGGAACTATAAACTCACTAATAGGGTTATTATTTGAGGAAATCGCTGTGTTTTGTTCTGATTCGCTTACCGAAGCAATGGCTGGCTCTTCTTTTAATTCGAAGTTTTCAGGAACTACTAATTTTATTTTTTTCCCAATTTGCAATCCTACCTTCTCAATGGAAGGATTACTTTTTTTTATGGCTTCTACGGTAAGATTATGTTTTTTTGCAATACCAAATAAGGTTTCTTTAGGCAAAACTTCGTACTGAATTTCCTTGGTATTTTTCTTTTTCTGTGCTAATTCTTTTTGAGCCGCTTCCTTTTTATACTTCTTATTTGGAATTTTCAAAACCGAATTTAACTTTAAAATCCCTGAAGCTTTTGGGTTTAAATCAAAAATTACTTTTTGACTCACATGATACTTTTCGGCTATGGTAGAAATAGTTTCCCCTTGAGAAATTTTATGTTCAATAAATTTTTCTTGTGAAAAAACAGTTGTAGTGGTACAAACCAAGAGCCCAAATAGTATTCTAAAGTACTTCATCCTTATTTTTTACAAATTGTGGTGTTATTTTTATCAAAAAGCCTATTTCACAGAAATTAGATTAAAAAAAACGGTTTTTTTAGATTAAAAACATCGTTTTTATCAAGAATTACAAATATACCTTTTTTTGGCAATTTAAAAATGTTAAAACTATTATAAAATCAATTCATAAATTCATCCTAGATCATCAAAAAAGCTCCAAAGTTACCTAAGGAGCTTACCATAAATTTTTTACATGTATTACGCTTGACCTGCCGTTGCGATTAAGTTTAATGCAGAACCCGCCACAAACCAACCTATTTGACTTTCATTGTAGGTATGATTTGCCAAAATCATATCTTTCGTTCCCTCTGCATGAACTACTTCTATTTTTAAGGGTTTTCCAGGTGCAAACTCAGTTAAGTCTAAGAAATTGATGGTGTCGTCTTCTTGTATTTTATTATAATCCAACTCATTATCAAAAGTCAAAGCCAACATGCCTTGCTTTTTCAAGTTTGTTTCATGAATACGTGCAAATGATTTTACCAAAACGGCTTTAACGCCTAAAAATCGAGGTTCCATTGCCGCATGTTCCCTTGAAGATCCCTCTCCATAATTATGATCCCCCACAACTATAGAAGGAATTCCTGCTGCTTTATAAGCTCTCTGAACCGCTGGAACTGCGTCATAACTTCCCGTTAATTGATTTTTCACCTCGTTTGCTTTTTGGTTAAAAGCATTGATGGCTCCAATCAACATATTGTTGGAAATATTATCCAAATGGCCTCGAAAACGCAACCAAGGGCCAGCCATAGAAATATGATCTGTAGTACATTTGCCAAAAGCTTTAATCAAAAGCTTAGCACCAGTTATGTTCTTGCCATCCCAAGCTTCAAAAGGAGCCAATAATTGCAAGCGGTCTGAAGTTGGACTAACTACGATTTGTACTTTCGAACCATCCTCTGCCGGAGCTTGAAAACCCGTATCGTCCACCTCAAATCCTCTTTTGGGCAATTCATCACCAAAAGGAGCATTCAATTTCACGGGTTCTCCATTATCATTCAACAAACTATCGGTTAGTGGGTTAAAATCCAATCTTCCTGAAATCGCTAGCGCTGCCACCATTTCCGGGGAAGTTACGAAGGCGTGTGTATTGGGATTCCCATCGGCTCGTTTAGAAAAATTACGATTGAATGAGTGTACAATAGTATTTTTTTCTCCTTTATCCGCTCCTGCCCTATCCCATTGCCCGATACAAGGACCGCAGGCATTGGTAAACACTTTGGTTCCCATTTTTTCGAAAGTGGCAATAATTCCGTCTCTCTCTATAGTATATCGAATTTGCTCAGAGCCTGGATTAATTCCAAATTCCGCTTTTGGGGTAATTCCATGAGCCACCGCTTGCTCCACAATAGAAGCGGCTCGAGCCATATCTTCATAAGAAGAATTGGTACAAGAACCTATGAGTCCCCATTCTACTTTTATAGGCCAACCATTCGCTGCTGCTTCTGCCTTCATTTTCGAAACTGGAGTTCCTCTATCTGGAGTAAATGGTCCATTGATATGAGGCTCCAATTCTGATAAATTAATCTCAATCAATTGGTCAAAATAGTGTTCAGGATTACCATATACTTCAGGGTCGGCAGTTAAATAGGAAGCAACAGCGTCTGCAGCATCAACCACATCCTGACGTCCCGTAGCTGCTAAATACCTACGCATAGCATCATCATACCCAAACGTAGAAGTCGTCGCACCAATTTCAGCTCCCATATTACAAATCGTTCCTTTACCGGTACAAGACATACTAATGGCGCCTTCACCGAAATACTCTACTACAGCTCCAGTTCCTCCTTTCACAGTTAGAATATCGGCTACTTTCAAAATGACATCTTTGGGTGCCGTCCATCCTGATAATTTACCTGTTAATTTTACACCAATAAGCTTTGGAAACTTTAATTCCCATGACATCCCTGACATTACATCTACCGCATCAGCTCCACCAACACCTATGGCTAACATCCCTAAACCACCTGCATTTACGGTATGTGAGTCGGTACCGATCATCATTCCGCCTGGAAAAGCATAATTCTCTAAGACAATTTGATGAATAATTCCTGAGCCTGGTTTCCAAAATCCAATACCGTATTTATTAGAAACCGACGATAAAAAATCAAATACCTCTTTCGATTGCGTATTGGCTACAGCCAAATCAGATTTAGCTCCGTTTTTGGCCAAAATCAGGTGATCGCAATGAACGGTTGTTGGGACAGCTACTGTTTTCTTTCCCGCATGCATGAATTGCAACAAAGCCATTTGTGCGGTGGCATCTTGACAAGCTACCCTGTCAGGCGCAAAATCTACATAGTCCCTTCCTCTTTCGTAAACAGACACTGCCTTAGTATCCCAGAGATGACTGTAAAGAATCTTCTCTGTTAGCGTAAGAGGCCGACCAACAATCTCTCTAGCAGCATCAACACGTTCAGCCATACTGGCGTACACTTTCTTAATCATTTCAATATCAAAAGCCATAAGATAAATTTGTTTTAGTTATTCATTTTTGAACATCCCAATTTACGACAAATAAAGTAGCAAATAAAAAAAGCCCGAGTTAATATACTCGGGCTTTGCATTTTATAAATATTTATTAAAGAATTACATCACTAATTGTTTGTTTGATGGCGAAAACTTAGTCAAGTTGATTCCCTCAACAGCTGCAATGTACTCTTCGATAGTTGGTGTTCTACCAAGAACGGTAGACAAGACTACCACTGGCGTAGAAGAAAGTAAGGATTCTCCCTTTTTACCTTCTGCGTCCTCTACTACTCTTCCTTGGAAAAGACGAGTAGATGTAGCCATTACAGTATCTCCTTTCGAAGCTTTTTCTTGGTTACCCATACAAAGATTACACCCTGGACGCTCTAAATACAACATATTTTCATATTCCGTACGTGCAGCAGCTTTCGGTGCATTATCATCAAATTCAAAACCAGAATATTTTTGTAATACTTCCCAGTCGCCTTCCGCTTTCAACTCATCAACAATATTATACGTTGGTGGAGCTACTACTAGAGGAGCTTTGAACTCTACTTTACCGTTTTGTGCTTCGATGTTTTTAAGCATTTGTGCCAAAATTTTCATGTCGCCTTTATGCACCATACAAGAACCAATAAAGCCAAGATCTACTTTTTTATCTCCTCCATAAAAAGACAAAGGTCTAATGGTATCGTGAGTATATCGTTTAGATACATCAGCGTTGTTTACATCTGGATCAGCAATCATTGGTTCAGCAATTTGATCCAAATCGACTTCAACTTCTGCGTAGTATTTAGCATTTGCATCTGGCGTTAAAGCAGGCTTCTCTCCTGATTTAATTTCAGCGATTCTCTTATTTGCTTTATCAATTAAGCCTTTTAGCACTTGATTTTTATTATCCATTCCTTTATCAATCATGATTTGGATTCTGCTTTTGGCAATCTCCAATGATTCGATTAAAGTATTGTCTTCAGAAATACAGATAGCCGCTTTGGCTTTCATTTCAGCTGACCAGTCAGTAAAAGTAAAGGCTTGATCCGCAGTAAGTGTTCCAATATGCACCTCGATAACTCTACCTTGGAAGACATTTTCTCCACCAAACTTCTTAAGCATTTGGGCTTGTGTAGCATGAACAACATCACGGAAATCCATGTATTCTTTCATACTTCCTTTGAATGTAACTTTCACTGATTCTGGAATAGGCATTGATGCTTCACCAGTAGCCAAAGCCAAAGCCACGGTTCCTGAGTCAGCTCCAAAAGCAACTCCTTTAGACATACGGGTGTGAGAGTCACCACCAATAATGATCGCCCAATCATCAACTGTAATATCATTCAATACTTTATGAATTACATCTGTCATAGCATGATAAACTCCTTTTGGATCACGAGCTGTAATCAATCCGAAATCGTTCATGAATTGCATCAGTTTCGGAATGTTTGCCTGTGCTTTTTTATCCCAAACCGAAGCCGTGTGACAACCCGATTGATAGGCGCCATCAACAATTGGTGAAATAACCGTAGCCGCCATAGACTCCAATTCTTGTGCCGTCATCAAACCTGTTGTATCTTGTGAGCCTACAATATTTACCGTTACACGAACATCAGAACCAGCGTGCAATGCTTTGTCTGAAATCGTACCAACCGCATTTCTATTGAATATTTTCTCTACCGCTGTTAAGCCCTGTCCTTCGATTGTAATTTCTTTAGATGGAGCATACACCAAAGGAATTTTGATTCCTAAAAGTTTAGCCGCAAAAGTTTGTACTTTTTTACCAAAAACTATGGCATAAGAACCTCCCGCCTTGATAAACTCCATTTTTTGAGGCGTAAATGCTTTAGAAATGTCAATCAATTCTTGATCGCCATTATACAGTTTTTTGGTTTTAGTATTTATGGTAAAAACCGTACCCGTTGCCACAGAATATGCTTGTTCTAGAATCACTTCTCCATTTTCATCACGAAGAGGTTTTCCCTCTGCATCCAATTTTTTAACCCAGTTTTTAAGATCAATTCCAATTCCACCCGTAACATCAACAGTGGTAAGGAAAATTGGTGAAATTCCATTTGTTCCACCTACAATCGGTGCAAAATTTACAAATGGTACATAAGGGCTGGCTTGTTTTCCAGTCCAAAGTGCCACATTGTTTACACCAGACATTCTTGACGAACCCACTCCCATGGTTCCCTTTTCTGCAATCAACATTACAGACTTATCAGGATGTTGTGCTTGCAACGCTTTAATTTCCTCTTGTGCTTTAGGTGAAATCATGCATTTTCCATGAAGTTCACGATCCGAACGAGAGTGAGCTTGGTTACCTGGAGATAATAAATCGGTCGAAATATCACCTTCTCCAGCTATATAAGCAACTACTTTTATTTCTTCGGCTATTGCTGGAAGTTTAGTAAAAAATTCTGCCTGTGCATAGCTTTCAACAATCTCTTTGGCAATTTCATTACCACTTTCGAACGCTACCTTTAGTCTGTTTAAGTCAGCTTCATAAAGGTACACTTGTGTTTTAAGTACTGATGCTGCTTCTTTAGCGATAGTAGCATCATTACCTAATGCTAAGTCAAGCAACACTTCTATAGAAGGGCCACCTTTCATGTGCGATAACAACTCTAACGCAAAGGCAGGAGTAATTTCTTTCACAACAGATTCTCCTAAAATAATCTCTTTCAAAAACTTTGCTTTTACACCAGCAGCACTAGTTGTACCTGGCAACGTATTGTAAATGAAAAAGTGAAGAGAATCAGCTCGATATTGATTATCAACATCTTTAATTTGCGCAATGATTTCGCTCAACAACTCAGCAGTATCAATTGGCTTAGGGTGTAATCCTTGGATTTTTCGTTCTTCGATCTCCTTGATGTAATCGTGATAAATGCTCATAATGTAGTATGTTAATGACCCTTTTTATTGTTTTTTTTCAATACCAAAAGCCATAATAATTAAGTGTTTTTATTTTTTTATGCAAATTTAGGAATTAAAGCTGAGAATTAAAAAAATTTAATAGAACTCCCCTTTTTGGAAATTATTATTGCTAAAAACAGCACATTACTGATTTTTATTGATAAAAAATCAATTTAATATTAAAATTTTACCAATTCAATATTTTAAAAAGATTTTTTTATCAATATCAAAATAGGACCTAAAATAAAAAAAGGTTCTTTGTTGTATTTCAAACAAAGAACCTTTCTAAATTAGACAACTATAACGTTATAAAAGCTTTTCGATGATCATTTCTTCCGAAATTCCTTCGGCATCAGCTTTATAGTTTTTGATGATTCTATGACGCAAAATTCCAATAGCCACTGCCTTCACATCTTCAATATCAGGCGAGAACTTACCATTAAAAGCCGCATTGGCTTTGGCAGCAATAATCAAATTTTGCGAAGCCCTTGGACCTGCGCCCCAATCCAAATAATTTTTTACGTAATCATTAGACAAAGGGTTATTAGGACGCGTTTTACTCACTAAAGTAACTGCATATTCAATCACGTTGTCAGCTACCGGAATACGACGAATCAAATGCTGATATGCGATTATTTCTTCAGCTGTAAATAATGAATTAATAGCTAACTTAACATCAGAAGTTGTGTTTTTAACTACTTGTACTTCTTCCAAAAAGGAAGGATAATCTAACTTGATTGCAAACATAAAACGATCTAACTGTGCCTCAGGCAAAGGATAGGTTCCTTCTTGCTCGATTGGATTTTGAGTAGCCAACACAAAATAGGGCAAATCTAATTTATAATTATGACCCGCAATAGTTACAGCTCGTTCTTGCATCGCTTCTAACAAAGCGGCTTGGGTTTTTGGAGGAGTTCTATTGATCTCATCTGCCAAAATAATATTGGAGAAAATTGGCCCTTTAATGAATTTAAATTGTCGGTTTTCGTCTAAAATTTCACTTCCCAAAATATCCGAAGGCATCAAATCTGGAGTAAACTGAATCCTTTTAAAATCCAAACCAAGAGCTTGTGCCAAAGTATTCACCATAAGCGTTTTTGCCAAACCAGGAACGCCCACCAATAATGCGTGCCCTCCAGAAAAAATAGAAAGCACAATTTGATCGATCACATCATCTTGACCTACTATAATTTTCGCAATCTCTGATTTGAGTTGGTTTCGCTTTTGGACTAAAGCATGAATCGCATCAACATCTGACATATAAGTATGTTTTAATTAAAAAAGAGTTAGTTTATGAAATCATAAAACTAACCCTTTTTATTTATTTTATAAAAATTATTTTTTCAACCAGTTATTGGTGAAGGCACAATCACGGTACTCTCCAATAATTTTAATATAGGTTTCTTTAATCTTTTCATCAAACCATTTTCCTACCGCTTTGATTTGTTTTTCTTTTAAAGCCAAATCTTTAATCTTGATATAATCTTTAGCATAATCAGCAGTATGCTCGTCGATTCTGTTGGTAACGGTAATAATCTTAAACGTCTTCTTTCCTTGGTCTTCTTCCATAAATGGCTGAGAAATCTCTTGGTCTTTCAAATTTGAAACTCTGCTGTATAAACTTGGATCCATTTTGGTCAACTCAAAACGAGTGTCTTGGGTTTTTGGGTTGATCAAAGCTCCGCCATTGGCTCTTGTTTCTTTTTCATCTGAAAGTGTTCTTGCTGCTTCAGCGAAAGTAATGTCTTTATCTACGATTCTCTTTCTAATCAAATCGATCTTTTCTTTGGCTTCTTTAACAGATGCTTCAGAAACGGTTGGCGTAAGCAGAATATGACGTAATTCTAATTCTTGTCCTTTTATTTTCTCTACTAAAATGATATGAAACCCAAAAGAGGTTTCAAAAGGTTCTGAAATTTCACCTTCTGCTAATTTGAAAGCGACTTCTTTAAACTCCTTAACAAATGGTGTTCTTCTGTTGATTTTATAAAACCCACCTGTTCTTCGCCCGTCAGGATCTTGTGTATATAAAACTGCTTTGGTAGAAAAACTGGCACCTCCTTCAACTTCTTTTTTGAAGCCTTTCAAACGATCTATCACTTTTTGTTTGTCTTCCTGAGTTACTACTGGCGCAACAACAATTTGTGCTACTTCCATTTCGGCGCCAAACGTAGGCAAATCCGCTTTTGGAATCGCTTTAAAGTAATTACGAACTTCCTCTGGAGTGATTTCTACGCCATCTACAATTTTTTTACCCATTTCTGAGCTTAGTTTTTGCTCTTTTAACACGTCAAAAAATGTAGACCTCAGTTCTTCTTCGGAGCTTTTTTTATACATCTCTACCACTTTATCCATAGAACCTAAATTCTCGACCATATAGTTAAGACGTTCTTCCATCATTCCTTTGATATCGGAGTCTGAAACTACAACACTATCTTGAATGGCTTGGTGCGCATAGAGTTTATCTTCTAGTAGCTTTCCAAGCATTTGGCATCTCGACACACCACTTACAGAACCACCAGCCGCTGTGATTTCTAAAAAGGATTTATCTATATCTGAATCTAATACTATATAATCTCCAACGGTTGCAATTACTCCGTCTACTTTTTGTCGTTTGGCTGGATTTTCTTTTACCACCTCAGTAGTTTTTTCCTTGATCACTTCTTGCGCATTCATTGCGAAAGAAGCCATTAAAACGAAACAAATAGGAAGTACAAAATTGTATTTTAAAAACTTCATCGAAAAAAGGTTAAATTGTATGTATTAAATTATTTTTTGCTCTGTTGATTTCTTGCGTATTACACTTTTTAACTTCTTAGTATCTATTGTAACGTATTCTGTTTATAAAAATTACTATTAAGAAAAAGCATATAAATTGCCAACAAAAATAGCAATTCAAAGACATAATACAACTATAGGCCCTACTATTAACAAAAAATTATTAACATACATTAATTGAGCGGATTTAAAGTGAAACCAAAAAGGTAAAATGTGGCTCTTTAGCCCCGATAGCAGTGAAAATCCCCCGCTTTTTTTTGCGGGGATTGTAACGGATAGCGGGACGATGATCACAAAAAAGCTAGTTGTTTCCTGCTCCTAATGCTTCTTTTGCTGGGCTATACTTTCATTTTAAATCGATAAAAAACAGATTTGTACTTGCTTTTTTTTAATTCGTGTTTATAAATAGTACTTTTGCAAACTATTTAAAGCAGCTATGAGTTTTTTACAAGAAATACAACGCAGAAGAACGTTTGGCATCATTTCGCATCCGGATGCCGGAAAAACTACACTTACCGAAAAATTATTGCTTTTTGGGGGTGCTATTCAAGAGGCAGGAGCCGTTAAAAACAACAAAATTAAAAAAGGGGCTACCAGTGACTTTATGGAAATTGAACGCCAAAGAGGCATCTCGGTTTCTACCTCGGTTTTGGCTTTTAATTACAAGGATAAAAAAATCAACATTCTGGATACGCCTGGACACAAGGATTTTGCTGAGGATACATTCCGAACTTTAACGGCGGTAGACAGTGTTATTGTGGTGATTGACGTTGCGAAAGGGGTCGAGGAACAGACTGAAAAATTAGTGGCGGTTTGTAGAATGAGAAACATTCCGATGATTGTTTTCATTAACAAATTAGACCGTGAGGGTAAAGACGCATTTGATTTGATGGATGAAGTAGAACAAAAACTTGGGCTTACTGTAACGCCATTGAGTTTCCCGATTGGTATGGGGTACGATTTTCAAGGAATCTACAATTTATGGGAACAAAACATTAACCTTTTTAGCGGTGATAGCCGAAAAAATATTGAAGAAACGATTGCTTTCTCTGATGTACAAAGTCCAGAATTAGAAAAAATTATCGGCGCAAAACCTGCGGACAAACTTCGTGAAGAGCTAGAATTAATTGATGAAGTCTACCCTAAATTTGAGCGTCAAGAGTATTTAGACGGAAAAATTCAACCGGTGTTTTTTGGTTCGGCTTTGAATAATTTTGGGGTAAGAGAGTTATTAGATTGCTTTGTAGCCATCGCTCCATCGCCAAGAGCCAAAGAATCAGAAACAAGATTGGTCGATCCTAAAGAAGAGAAAATGTCTGGTTTTGTGTTTAAAATTCATGCTAATATGGATCCAAAACACAGAGATCGTTTGGCGTTTATAAAAATTGTATCGGGAACTTTTGAAAGAAATAAGCCCTATTATCATGTTCGCCAAAAGAAAAACCTAAAATTTTCGAGCCCCAATGCTTTTTTTGCGGAGAAAAAAGAAATCGTTGACATCTCTTATCCTGGCGATATTGTGGGATTACACGATACAGGAAATTTCAAAATTGGAGACACGCTGACCGAAGGCGAGATTATGAGTTTCAAAGGAATTCCGAGTTTTTCACCAGAACACTTTAGGTACATCAATAATGCCGATCCTTTGAAGGCAAAGCAATTAGACAAAGGTGTTGATCAATTAATGGATGAAGGTGTTGCCCAGTTGTTCACACTCGAAATGAATAATCGTAAAGTAATTGGAACCGTTGGCGCGCTACAATATGAGGTAATTCAGTATCGTTTAGAGCATGAATATGGTGCAAAATGTACCTATGAAAACTTCCCTGTTCATAAAGCGTGTTGGGTAAAACCAGACGATGCTAAAAACGAGGAATTCAAAGAATTTAAGCGTATCAAACAGAAATTTTTGGCCAAAGACAAATACAACCAACTTGTATTTCTTGCCGATTCTGATTTTACTATCCAAATGACACAAAGCAAATTCCCGAGTGTGAAATTATTTTTTACTTCCGAATTTGATTAATACAAGAAAGCCAACTCAAAAAGTTGGCTTTTGTTTTTACTTATATTTCCAAAAAAAAAGACTTCTTAACGAAGTCTTTTTTGTATTTAAGCTTGTCCTGTTGGACCAAAATTCAAAGGAATTGGCGCTTGCTCTGTATCTTTAATTTCACCGTGAGCTAACTCAAAACGATGCACATTATCAGCCAAGGCTTTGATTAATCGTTTCGCGTGTTGTGGCGTCAATACTATTCTGGACTTTACTTTTGCTTTTGGCAAACCAGGCATAATACTCACAAAATCCAAAACAAACTCCGAAGAGGAATGATTGATAATTGCCAAGTTAGAATATACTCCTTCTGCAATACTCTCGTCTAGCTCAATATTAATTTGTTCTTGTTGATCTTTCATCTTACTGAAAATTTAACGATTAATAAACAATGATTAGTAACTCAATAATAGCAAAAAGTGATTAGCCGAAAGACTAATCACTAATTACTATCCACTAATGACTAAAAATTAGTATATGTACTCTTCTTTGTTAGCCATCATATCATTGTAGTCTTCTTTTGAACCTACAATAGTATTGTCATACTCTCTCATACCCGTACCTGCAGGAATTCTATGACCTACAATTACGTTTTCTTTCAAGCCTTCTAACAAGTCAACCTTACCTGCCACAGCAGCTTCGTTTAACACTTTAGTTGTTTCTTGGAAAGAAGCAGCAGAGATAAATGATTTCGTTTGTAACGATGCTCTTGTAATACCTTGTAATATTGGAGTAGCAGTTGCTGTAATAACATCACGAGCCACAACCAAGTTTTTATCCGTACGTTTCAATAAAGAATTTTCGTCACGCAACTCACGTGGAGTAACGATTTGACCTGGTTTCAATACTGCAGAATCACCTGCATCTTCTACCACTTTCATTCCGTAAAGATTATCATTTTGAACGATGAAATCTTTGGTATGAATCAATTGGTCTTCTAAGAATAAAGTATCTCCTGGATCTTGAACTCTTACTTTACGCATCATCTGACGGATAACTACCTCAAAGTGTTTGTCATTGATTTTTACCCCTTGTAAACGGTAAACCTCTTGAATTTCATTTACTAAGTATTGTTGTACCGCAGCTGGCCCTTGGATTCTTAAGATATCGTCTGGAGTAATTGCACCATCAGACAATGGCACTCCTGCTCTTACGAAGTCATTTTCTTGAACCAGAATCTGGCTTGATAATTTCACCAAGTATTTTCTAACATCACCAAATTTAGACTCGATGATAATTTCACGATTACCTCTTTTGATTTTTCCAAAAGAAACGACCCCGTCAATTTCAGAAACTACCGCTGGATTAGATGGATTACGAGCTTCTAACAACTCTGTAATTCTTGGTAAACCTCCCGTGATATCGCCTGATTTTGAAGAACGACGTGGGATTTTCACCAATACTTTACCTGCTTTAATTTTCTCTCCATTCTCTACCATCAAGTGAGCTCCAACTGGTAAGTTGTAAGAACGTATCAATTCACCATCTTTACCGTAAACCAGTAATGTTGGGATTAATTTTTTGTTTCTTGACTCAGAAATTACTTTTTCTTGGAAACCAGTTTGCTCATCGATTTCAACCATGAACGATTGTCCTTGCTCTAAATCTTCGTATTCAATTTTACCAGTAAATTCAGAAACGATTACCCCGTTATATGGATCCCATTTACAGATAACCTCTCCTTTAGCAACTGATTGACCATCGGCTACATAGATACTAGAACCGTAAGGAATATTGTTTGTACTTAATAAAATACCTGTTTTTTCATCGATTAATTTCAATTCAGTAGAACGAGACACTACAATATCAACAGAGTTTCCTTCGCTATCTTCTCCTTTAACTGTTTTTAAATCCTCGATTTCTAATTTACCTGCAAAACGAGCAATAATACTAGAATCTTCAGAGATACCTCCGGCAACCCCTCCAACGTGGAATGTACGCAATGTCAACTGTGTACCTGGCTCACCAATAGACTGTGCAGCAATAACTCCAACAGCTTCTCCTTTTTGCGTCATCTTACCAGTAGCTAAGTTTCTACCGTAACATTTTGCGCAAATTCCTTTTAATGCTTCACAAGTTAATGGAGAACGAACTTCTACTTTTTCTACTGGAGAAGCTTCAATGGCTTTAACAATAGATTCTGTAATTTGTTGTCCTGCTTGAACTAAAATATCAGTAGTCAAAGGATTGATAACATCTTGCAATGCAACACGTCCTAAGATTCTTTCTCCTAGAGATTCAACAATTTCTTCGTTTTTCTTCAAAGCAGAAACTTCAACCCCTCTCAAAGTACCACAATCATTAATATTAACAATTACGTCTTGAGAAACATCATGCAATCTACGTGTTAAGTATCCAGCATCAGCCGTTTTCAACGCCGTATCTGCAAGACCTTTACGAGCACCGTGCGTAGAGATAAAGTACTCTAAGATCGAAAGACCTTCCTTAAAGTTAGAAAGAATCGGGTTTTCAATAATTTCTCCACCACCAGCAGTAGATTTTTTTGGCTTAGCCATCAAACCACGCATACCAGTTAACTGACGAATTTGTTCTTTAGAACCCCTCGCCCCAGAATCAAGCATCATATACACCGAGTTGAATCCTTGTTGGTCTTCTCTAATGTTTTTCATCGCTAATTCTGTCAATTGAGCATTGGCAGAAGTCCAAACATCAATAACTTGGTTGTAACGCTCGTTATTAGTGATAAGACCCATGTTGTAGTTAGCAGAAATTCCTTCTACTTGCTCTCTTGCATCAGCGATTAATTTTGTTTTTTGTTCAGGAATTCTAATATCACCTAAAGAGAAAGATAAACCTCCTTTGAAAGCGAATTTATACCCCATGTTTTTCATATTGTCTAAGAAAGCCGCTGTAGTAGGCACATCAGTCGAACTTAATACGTGACCGATAATATCTCTTAAGTTTTTCTTAGTCAAAACGTCATTGATATATCCCGCTGCTTCCGGTACTACTTCATTAAATAATACACGTCCAGCAGTTGTTTGAATGATTTTGTAAACTAACTCACCATTCTCATCAAAATCTTTTGCTCTAATTTTTACTCTTGCATTCAACTCTAATCTTCCTTCATTCAAGGCAATATTCACCTCTTCAGCAGAATAGAAAGTTAAACCTTCACCTAATATGGTTAATTCAGGCGTAGTTAAACGTTCTTTGGTCATATAATAAAGACCCAAAACCATGTCCTGAGATGGTACCGTAATTGGAGCACCATTTGCAGGGTTCAAGATATTGTGAGAAGCTAACATCAATAATTGCGCTTCCAAAATTGCTTCTGGTCCTAATGGCAAGTGAACTGCCATCTGATCCCCATCAAAATCCGCGTTAAACGCCGTACATACTAATGGGTGCAATTGGATCGCTTTTCCTTCGATTAATTTTGGTTGAAAAGCTTGAATACCTAAACGGTGCAAAGTAGGAGCACGGTTTAGTAATACAGGATGTCCTTTGATTACATTCTCAAGAATATCCCAAACTACAGGCTCTTTTTTATCAATAATCTTCTTAGCCGACTTAACTGTTTTTACAATTCCTCTTTCAATCAATTTACGAATGACAAAAGGTTTGAACAATTCAGCTGCCATATCTTTTGGCAATCCGCATTCGAATAATTTTAACTCTGGTCCTACAACAATTACAGAACGAGCAGAATAATCCACACGTTTACCTAATAAGTTTTGACGGAAACGACCTTGTTTTCCTTTTAACGAGTCAGATAAAGATTTTAACGGACGGTTTGATTCTGTTTTAACAGCAGAAGCTTTTCTTGTGTTATCAAACAAAGAGTCTACCGATTCTTGCAACATACGTTTTTCGTTTCTCAAGATTACCTCAGGAGCTTTAATCTCCATTAATCTTTTCAAACGGTTGTTACGTATAATAACACGACGATATAAGTCATTTAAATCTGAAGTTGCAAAACGACCACCATCTAACGGTACCAATGGACGTAATTCTGGTGGAATAACTGGAACCACTTTCATAATCATCCATTCCGGACGATTCTCACGATTCAAATTAGACTCACGGAAAGATTCCACCACTTGAAGACGTTTTAAAGCCTCAGTTTTACGTTGCTTAGACGTTTCATTATTAGCACTATGGCGCAAACTATAAGATAATTCATCTAAATCAATACGCGCTAATAAATCCATAATACATTCTGCACCCATTTTGGCAACAAATTTATTTGGATCAAAATCATCTAAATATTGATTATCCGCTGGAAGACTATCCAGAATATTCAAATACTCTTCTTCGGTTAAGAAATCTAATCTTTGTAAAGATTCTCCTTCAGCATTTTTAGCAATACCAGCTTGAATTACCACATATCTTTCGTAGTAAATAATCATATCTAATTTCTTAGATGGTAAACCTAAAATATACCCAATTTTATTTGGTAAAGAACGGAAGTACCAGATATGAGCAATAGGCACTACCAAATTGATATGTCCAACTCTATCTCTTCTTACTTTCTTTTCAGTAACTTCTACACCACAACGGTCGCAGATAATTCCTTTGTAACGAATTCTTTTATATTTACCACAAGCACACTCAAAATCCTTAACAGGACCAAAAATTCTTTCACAGAAAAGTCCATCACGCTCAGGCTTATGTGTTCTGTAGTTGATAGTTTCTGGCTTTAACACCTCACCTCTTGACTCTTTCAAAATAGATTCAGGAGAAGCTAATCCTATCGAAATTTTATTGAATCTTTTTACAGGATTCTTATCTTTATTGTTGTTTCTATTGTTCATCATAGTTTTTACTATTGATTTATTTGCAATTAAAAATTGATTTTAGATTTATGAATTAATGACAAAATAGTAGGTACTAAATCTTCATCATTCATTAAACTCTATTACCTCGAATTACTTCTCTAAACTTCTCTCTGAAGTGCTAATTATGTGATTCTTAAGAATGACATAAAAAATCGGAACGGGTTACGGGTATAAATCCTGAAAACTAATTTCAAAAAGCGTTCAGTATTCAGAATTTAGTGTTCAGTTTGTTACTGATTACTAAAAACTGAACACTGAATACTATTTTTATTCTTCTAAACGAATATCAAGACCAAGACCTTTCAATTCGTGCATCAATACGTTGAATGATTCAGGTAATCCTGGTTCTGGCATAGATTCTCCCTTAACGATTGCTTCGTAAGTTTTAGCTCTACCAATAACATCATCCGATTTTACAGTTAAGATTTCACGTAATGTACTTGATGCTCCATAAGCCTCAAGTGCCCAAACCTCCATCTCTCCAAAACGTTGACCTCCAAATTGCGCTTTACCTCCAAGTGGTTGTTGCGTAATCAATGAGTAGGGTCCAATAGAACGTGCGTGCATCTTATCATCTACCATGTGACCTAATTTCAACATATAAATCACACCAACTGTAGCTGCTTGATGAAAACGTTCTCCAGTACCACCATCATAAAGATGCGTATGTCCAAAACGTGGCACACCCGCTTCATCTGTCAAAGCATTGATTTGATCTAGTGAAGCACCATCAAAAATTGGAGTAGCAAATTTTCTACCCAAATTCATACCAGCCCATCCTAAAACAGTTTCATAAATCTGACCGATGTTCATACGTGAAGGTACCCCAAGAGGATTCAACACAATATCAACAGGCGTTCCATCTTCTAAGAAAGGCATATCTTCATGACGAACAATACGAGCCACAATACCTTTGTTACCGTGACGTCCCGCCATTTTATCCCCAACTTTCAATTTACGTTTCTTAGCAATATAAACTTTAGCTAATTTCAAAATTCCAGATGGTAATTCATCACCAACAGTAATCGTGAATTTCTCTCTACGTAATGCTCCTTGTAAATCGTTCAATTTAATTTTATAGTTATGAATTAAATCATTCACCATTTTATTAGTTACATCATCTGCAACCCATTGACCTTTACTTAAGTGAGCAAAATCTTCAACAGCATAAAGCATTTTTTGAGTGTATTTTTTACCTTTTGGTAATACTTCTTCACCCAAATCGTTCATTACACCTTGAGACGTTTTTCCATTAACGATTAAGAAAAGTTTTTCAATCAATCTGTCTTTTAACTCAACAAATTTAACTTCAAACTCCATTTCTAAAGCGCCTAAAGCATCTTTATCCTGAGTACGTTTACGTTTATCTTTTACTGCTCTTGCAAATAATTTTTTGTCTAAAACTACACCGTGTAATGACGGAGAAGCTTTTAATGAAGCATCTTTTACATCACCAGCCTTGTCACCAAAGATAGCACGAAGTAATTTTTCTTCTGGAGTTGGGTCTGATTCTCCTTTTGGAGTAATTTTTCCAATCAAAATATCACCAGGTTTTACCTCGGCTCCAATTCTGATCATACCATTTTCATCCAAATCTTTGGTAGCTTCTTCAGAAACGTTAGGAATATCGTTAGTCAACTCTTCGTTACCTAATTTAGTATCTCTAACTTCTAAAGAATAATCATCAATATGAATAGAAGTAAAGATATCATCACGAACTACTTTCTCAGAAATCACAATCGCATCCTCGAAGTTATACCCTTTCCATGGCATAAATGCTACTTTAAGGTTTCTTCCTAATGCTAATTCTCCATTTTGAGTCGCATATCCTTCAGATAAAACTTGACCAAGAGTAACTCTGTCCCCTTTTCTTACGATAGGTTTTAAGTTAATACTTGTTCCTTGGTTGGTTTTTCTAAATTTAATTAAGTTGTATGTTTTTTCATCAGCCTCAAAACTCACCATTCTTTCTTCTTCAGAACGGTCGTACTTGATAGTAATGATATTAGCGTCAACATATTCTACTACTCCATCTCCTTCAGCATTAATTAACACTCTTGAATCTGAAGCTACTTGACGCTCTAAACCAGTTCCTACAATAGGAGCCTCTGGACGAATCAAAGGTACCGCTTGACGCATCATGTTAGATCCCATCAATGCACGGTTCGCATCATCATGTTCCAAGAAAGGAATCAACGATGCTGAAATAGATGCAATTTGATTTGGAGCAACGTCTGCGTAATCAACTTGACTAGGCTCAATTACAGGAAAATCGCCTTCTTGTCTTGCAATTACGTTATCAGCTGTAATTTTTCCTGTCGCATCCATTTCAATGTTTGCTTGAGAAATCATCATACCTTCTTCTTCTTCTGCGCTTAAGTAAACAGGAGTTGAGTTTAAATCAACTACACCATTTGAAACTTTACGGTAAGGAGTCTCGATGAATCCCATTCCGTTTACTTTAGCATAAACACCCAAAGAGGAGATCAAACCAATGTTTGGTCCCTCAGGAGTTTCAATAGGACATAAACGTCCATAGTGCGTATAGTGAACGTCACGAACCTCGAAACCAGCTCTTTCTCTCGAAAGTCCACCTGGCCCTAGGGCAGATAATCTTCTTTTGTGCGTAATCTCAGCTAATGGATTCGTTTGATCCATAAATTGAGACAACTGATTCGTTCCAAAGAAAGAGTTGATAACCGATGATAATGTTTTAGCATTAATCAAATCGATTGGTGTAAACACCTCGTTATCTCTAACGTTCATACGCTCTCTAATGGTTCTAGCCATACGCGCTAAACCAACACCGAATTGTTGTGACAATTGTTCACCAACGGTTCTAACACGACGGTTTGATAAGTGATCAATATCATCAATCTCTGCTTTAGAGTTGATTAATTCAATCAAATATTTCACGATAGTAATGATATCTTCCTTGGTAAGCACTTGCTTTTCCATTGGAGTATCTAAACCTAATTTTTTATTAATTCTATAACGACCTACTTCACCTAAGTTATAACGTTGGTCAGAGAAAAATAATTTATCTATAATGCCACGAGCAGTTTCTTCATCAGGCGGTTCTGCGTTACGCAATTGTCTGTAGATATGCTCAACAGCTTCTTTTTCAGAGTTTGTTGGATCTTTTTGTAACGTATTATGAATGATAGAATAATCAACTTGATTGTTATCTTCTTTGTGTAACAAAATAGATTTAACATTCGAATCAATAATTTCTTCTACATTATCTTTGTCGATAATTGTATCTCTATCTAAAATAATTTCGTTACGTTCGATAGATACCACTTCACCAGTATCTTCATCTACGAAATCCTCATGCCATGTATTCAATACACGGGCAGCTAATTTTCTTCCAATATATTTCTTTAATCCTGTTTTAGAAACTTTAATTTCTTCAGCAAGGTCAAAGATTTCAAGGATATCCTTGTCTCTTTCGAAACCAATTGCACGGAATAAAGTAGTAACAGGTAATTTTTTCTTTCTATCGATGTAAGCATACATTACACTATTAATATCGGTAGAAAATTCAATCCAAGATCCTTTAAAAGGAATAACTCTTGCAGAATATAATTTAGTTCCATTTGCATGGAAAGATTGTCCAAAGAAAACACCAGGAGAACGGTGCAATTGTGATACAACAACACGTTCTGCTCCATTGATAACAAATGTACCACTAGGCGTCATGTAAGGAATTGTTCCAAGATAAACATCTTGAACAATAGTTTCAAAATCTTCGTGTTCTGGGTCTGTACAGTAAAGTTTTAGTCTAGCTTTTAAAGGCACACTATAGGTAAGCCCTCTTTCTATACATTCTTGAATGGTATAACGTGGTGGATCTACGAAATAATCTAGGAATTCCAATACAAAGTTGTTTCTTGTATCTGTAATTGGAAAGTTTTCCATGAAGGTATTATATAAACCTTCGTTGCCTCTTTCGTCAGATTTTGTTTCTAATTGAAAAAAATCTTTAAACGACTTTACCTGAACATCTAGAAAATCCGGATAGTCAGGAATATTTTTTGTCGAGGCAAAATTCAATCTTTCAGTCTGATTTGTTAACATCTATGGACAAAATTTTGATTAAAAAAAAGTAATTTTTTGTGTAAAACACTGTTTAAACTATACTTTCTTTTTTAATCAATACCTCTTTAAAAATAAAATAAGAGCAACCTCTTTTTAAATTTTCTTTCATCGTATTGATTTAAAAACACTTCTGTACTTTAAACTATTTAATAATAAAACGCATATTTTTATTATACGAAAAAGGGTTTAGGTCTTTGGAACTTAATCCAAGACCTAAACCTAGTTCTCAAAACTGAGTTTAACTATTTAAGCTCAACTACAGCTCCAGCTTCTTCTAAAGATTTTTTAAGACCTTCAGCCTCTTCTTTAGAAACACCTTCTTTAACGGTGCTAGGAGCGCTATCTACTACATCTTTAGCTTCTTTCAAACCTAAACCTGTAAGTTCTTTTACTAATTTCACAACAGCCAATTTAGAAGCACCAGCTTCTTTCAATACAACTGTAAATTCTGTTTGAGCTTCTTCAGCAGCACCTTCACCACCACCAGCAGCAACTACTACAGCTGCAGCAGCTGGTTCGATTCCGTACTCATCTTTTAATATTGTTGCTAATTCGTTAACTTCTTTTACAGTTAAATTAACTAATTGCTCTGCGAATTGTTTCAAATCTGCCATTTTTTCTATCGTTTTAAAATGATTTGTAAAAATATAATTTATTTATTGTGCGCTACTTAAGCAACAAGGAATAACCTTGTTTGGTTATTAAGCTTCAGTCTCTTCGCTATTAGCGAATTGATTTTGTAAAGCAGAAATAACTCTTTGTGCTGGTGACTGCAATAATCCAATGATTTCGCCGATAAGCTCTTCTTTAGATTTAATAGTTGCTAATGCATCTAATTGATCGTCTCCAATGTAAATTTCAGAATTGATATAAGCACCTTTTAATACAGGTTTTGCTGATTTTTTTCTAAAATCTTTAATGATTTTTCCAGGTGCATTTGCTACATCTGCAATAAAAATAGCACTATTACCTGTCAATACTGAAGGTAAATCACCATAATCATTATCAGATGCCTCCATAGCTTTTGCAAGCAATGTGTTTTTAACTACCTCTAATTTAATACCTGCTTTAAAACAAGCTCTTCTCAAGTTTGAAGTTGTTTCTGCGTCTAACCCAGAAATATCAGATACGTATACAATGTTTGTACCAGCTAACTGTGCAGTTAAATCTTCAATCGCGATTGATTTTTCTTCTCTAGTCATACTAAAAATTATTAACTACCAATTATACTGCTTTTGGGTCCAAAGCAATAGCTGGACTCATTGTGCTTGTAAGGTGAATTCCTTTTATATAGGTACCTTTAGCAGCAGTTGGTTTAAGTTTGATTAATGTTTGAATAATTTCGTGTGCATTGTCATAAATTTGCTCCGCTCCAAAAGAAACTTTACCAATTCCTGCATGTACAATACCAGTTTTATCAACTTTAAAGTCAATTTTACCAGCTTTTACCTCTGCAACAGCTTTTGCAACATCCATAGTTACAGTTCCTGTTTTAGGGTTTGGCATTAAACCTCTAGGTCCCAAAATACGACCTAACGGACCCAATTTCCCCATTACAGCAGGCATAGTGATGATCACATCAACATCTGTCCAACCATCTTTTATTTTTTGTAAATAGTCGTCTAGTCCTACATAATCCGCTCCAGCTGCAGTAGCTTCTGCTTCTTTATCTGGAGTAACTAATGCTAATACTTTTACATCTTTACCAGTTCCATGAGGTAATGTTACTACACCTCTCACCATTTGATTCGCTTTTCTTGGATCTACACCCAAACGAACTGCGATATCAACAGACTCATCAAATTTTGCAGAAGCAACCTCTTTAATTAATGCAGCAGCATCTTTTAAAGAGTATAATTTGTTCTTTTCAATTTTTGAAGCAGCCTCTTTTTGCTTTTTTGTCAATTTTGCCATGTTTTTCTCTTAATTAAAAAGGAGAATCTCCTGATACAGTTATACCCATAGATCTAGCTGTTCCAGCAACCATACTCATAGCAGACTCGATAGTGAATGCATTTAAGTCTGGCATTTTGTCTTCAGCAATAGCTCTAATTTGTTCCCAAGTAACGCTAGCTACTTTTTTACGATTAGGCTCACCTGAACCAGATTTTAGCTTTGCAGCTTCCATTAACTGAACTGCTGCAGGAGGAGTCTTAACAACAAAATCGAATGATTTGTCTTTATACACAGTAATTTGTACTGGGCATATTTTGCCAGGTTTATCTTGTGTTCTAGCATTAAATTGCTTACAGAACTCCATGATGTTAACCCCAGCAGCTCCTAAAGCAGGTCCAACCGGTGGCGACGGATTCGCAGCACCTCCCTTAACTTGTAGTTTAACTACCTTACTAATTTCTTTAGCCATTTTTTAAAAAATTTAACACGACAATCATTGGAAGCGATTGTGTGATTATTATAGTGTAACAAAATTATACTTTTTCAACTTGCATAAAACTTAATTCTAATGGTGTTTTTCTTCCGAAAATTTTAACCATAACTTCAAGTTTACGCTTTTCTTCATTGATTTTTTCAACAGTCCCATTAAAACCATTAAAAGGTCCATCAATAACCTTAATTGTTTCTCCCACATTAAATGGAATAGAACGAGTATCTGTATTTACTGTTAACTCATCTACTTTTCCTAGCATACGGTTTACTTCAGCCATTCTCAAAGGAACAGGTTCTCCACCTTTTGTTTCACCAAGAAAACCAATAACACTTGTAATAGACTTAATAATATGAGGTATCTCACCAACCAAGTTAGCTTCTATCATTACATATCCAGGAAAATAAACTTTATCTTTTGCAATTTTTTTCCCCTCTTTAACAGTTACTACTTTTTCAGTAGGCACCAATACTTGAGATACATAATCCTCCATCCCTAATCTAGCGATTTCAGTATCGATATATGCTTTTACTTTATTTTCTTGCCCGCTTACCGCACGAACGACATACCACTTTTTTAAATTATTTTCAGTCATCCCAAGAAATTTATGCTTTCAACCAGTTAAAAAATCCTTCTAATGCTTTTGCAAACATTTCATCTACTCCCCATGTCGCCAAAGCGAATAGTACTGAAAAAACAGCAACAACAATTGTTAGACGTTGAACCTCGGCCCAAGCTGGCCAAGTAACATTTGATTTTAATTCTTCAAATGCTTCTGAAATGTAATTAACAACTTTTGCCATATTTATACTCTGTGTTTTATATTGCACGGGCGGAGGGATTCGAACCCCCATCAACGGTTTTGGAGACCGCTATTCTACCCTTGAACTACGCCCGTATTAAAAGCCAGCAACATAAAAGCGTTACTGGCTTTTGAAATATTTATTATAGTCTAAAAACTATAGGATTTCAGTCACCTGACCTGCACCAACAGTTCTACCACCTTCACGGATAGCAAAACGTAAACCTACGTTTAATGCAATTTCGCTCAATAATTTAACTTCAATAGTTAAGTTATCTCCAGGCATTACCATCTCTACACCTGCTGGCAAAGAAATAATTCCAGTTACGTCAGTTGTACGAACGTAGAATTGTGGACGGTAGTTATTGTGGAATGGTGTATGACGTCCACCTTCTTCTTTTTTCAAGATATACACCTCAGCTTTGAAGTGATCGTGAGGCTTAACAGAACCTGGCTTACAGATTACCATTCCTCTTTTGATATCTTCTTTTTGAATACCTCTTAACAAGATACCAACATTATCTCCTGCTTCTCCTCTATCAAGGATTTTACGGAACATCTCAACTCCAGTGATTGTAGAAGTTAATTTCTCAGCTCCCATACCAATGATTTCAACTGGATCTCCTGTATTAGCAACACCAGTTTCGATACGACCTGTAGCTACAGTTCCACGACCAGTAATTGAGAATACATCTTCAACCGGCATCAAGAAAGGTTTTGCAACATCTCTTTCTGGCTCTTCGATCCAAGCATCTACAGCTTCCATCAATTCAAGAATTTTAGGAACCCAAGCAGCATCATTATTCAATCCACCTAAAGCAGAACCCTGAATAACTGGACCGTTATCTCCATCATACTCGTAGAAAGATAATAAGTCTCTGATTTCCATTTCAACTAACTCTAACAACTCAGCATCATCAACCATATCCACTTTGTTCATGAATACAACGATTCTTGGAATACCAACCTGACGCCCTAAAAGGATGTGCTCACGAGTTTGTGGCATTGGTCCATCAGTAGCAGCAACAACAAGAATAGCACCGTCCATTTGAGCAGCACCAGTAACCATGTTCTTAACGTAATCCGCGTGACCTGGACAGTCAACGTGTGCGTAGTGACGGTTAGCAGTTTCATACTCTACGTGAGAAGTATTAATTGTAATACCTCTTTCTTTTTCTTCTGGAGCATTATCAATTTGATCAAATGATTTTGCTTGACAGTAACCTGCATCAGACAATACTTTTGTAATTGCCGCAGTTAATGTAGTTTTTCCGTGATCCACGTGCCCAATTGTACCAATGTTCAAATGGGGCTTGTTACGGGTAAAATTTTCCTTTGCCATTTTACTTAATTTTTAATCTTAGTTATATATTTATTTCAATTTCCTACTTACTTGAGCCAACTACGGGAATTGAACCCGTGACCTCTTCCTTACCAAGGAAGCACTCTACCCCTGAGCTAAGTCGGCAGAATCCTTGATTAAGAAGTTTTGAGCGCAATACTCACTATCTTTAATCTTTATCCTAATTTTGTGGGGAGAGCAGGATTCGAACCTGCGAAGTTTTCACAGCAGATTTACAGTCTGCCCTCGTTGGCCGCTTGAGTATCTCCCCTTTAACCATAACCTTAAGAACGTATTCAAATCAACGCTTGAATTTAAAAAGAGCCGGCGGAGGGACTCGAACCCACGACCTGCTGATTACAAATCAGCTGCTCTAGCCGACTGAGCTACGCTGGCAATTATCAATAAAAAAGTCCGCTATTTCTAACGGACTGCAAATGTATAGATTTTATCTCTTAATCAAAACATTTTTTGAAAAAAAATTGAATTAAATATGAGATCTTATTTTTTCTTTTCTTTTAACCAATAAACGCTCCAAGGATTCAGCCGACAAATCAACAGCTTCTTCAAAAGTTTTGCATTGTTTTTTTACCAAAAAATCATCCCCAGGAACATTAATCTTGACCTCTACAATTTTATTTTCTTTATCGCTAGTCTTTTCAACCTTCATAAAAACATCCGAAGAAACCACTTTGTCATAATACTTTTCCAACTTATCCATTCTAACTTGGACAAAATCTACGAGCTTTCTGTCAACAGCAAAGTTAACTGCATGAACATTTACCTTCATAATCATTATTTTTTTTATGGTTAAACATAAGTTAGGAATTATTTACGGTTTCGAGGATGCGCTTCTTTATATACTTTTTTCAACCCTGCCAAACTATTATTAGTATAGACTTGAGTAGAAGCTAGACTTGAATGCCCTAACAATTCCTTAATTGAATTTAAATCCGCTCCGTTATTAAGCATATGAGTTGCAAAAGTATGCCTTAATATATGAGGACTTTTTTTGACCTTTTCCGAAACAGTACTAAAGTACGAATTAATTGTTCTATAGACAAAAGATTGACTTAATTTTAACCCTTTTGAGCTTAAGAAAAAAAAGTCAAAATCTTCAACAATCTCTAATTTAGACCTTTTATCAACATACAATTCAACCAAACCCACCAAAGAAGACAATAATGGCAAAACTCTTTCTTTGTTTCTTTTCCCAAGTACTTTTACCGTAGCCCCACTAACACTAACATCTTTAAACTTTAAATCAATAAGTTCCGACCTACGCATTCCCGTCGCATAAAACATCTCAACCATCAATTTATTCCTCAGCTCATCAAACTCTAAATACTCATAAAAGGGATCCCCAAGACTATTCATCTCTTTTTCCGAAAACGGAATTTGTATGTTTTTAGGAACTCTTAAAGCACGATGCCTAACTAAAGGATTAACTGAAATTTGTTTGGTTTTTAGCAAAAATTTATAAAATGCTTTTAAGGAAGCTATTTTTCTATTTACCGAAACATTAGACAGTCCCGTATCGACTAAAAAAACCACCCAACTCCTAATTTGAAAATACTCCACTTTCTCCAAAACCACCTCAAAAGAGGCTTCCTGCAAAAATGCTTCAAAAGAGTTCACGTCATCACAATACGCTTTTTGAGTATGCAAAGAATAGTTTTTCTCCAAAACAAGATAATCCCTAAAAGCATTTTTGATAGAAGTCATAAAACAAAAAAAACCGTTAGGATCAAAGTTATAAAACTTTAATCACTAACGGTAATAAATTTTAAAAATAGAAATTAGATGTTCTCTAAACTATCTTTCATATTTTGAATGTAAGCTGCTTTTTGAAACTTCATTCTATTGATAACTGATGGCTTAATAAAAGCAGTACGCGCTCTTAATTGACGAACAGTTCCAGTTTTATCAAATTTTCTTTTATAGCGCTTTAATGCTCTATCGATATTTTCTCCGTCTTTAATTGGTATAATTAACATAATTTTATCACCCCCTTTCGTTAAGTGCGCAAAAGTAGTAAAGTTTTATTAATTAGCAATCAAAAAATGATAATTATTTCACAGCGGGTTTATAATTTTGTTTATCAATGATTATTTTTGACAAAATCTCTTTCAAAATTTCAGATGTACCACCACCTATAGGTCCCAATCTGCTATCTCTAAACAAGCGTGCCAAAGGATATTCTTCCATATACCCATACCCACCTAACATTTGCAAGCAGCTATAAATGGTTTCATCTGCCACTTTTGTAGACTGTAATTTAGCCATGGTTGCCTCTTTCACTACGTATTCTCCTGCATTCAATCGAGAAACTGCAAAGTAATTGAACACTTTACAATGCTCAACATCGGTAGCATGCTCTACTAATTTATGTCTTAAAGCCTGAAACTTATTTATTGTTGTTCCAAATGCCTCACGATGAGACATATAATCAATCGTATAGTCAATCGCAAATTCTGCTCTTGAATGAGCATTAATTGCCATAATCAAACGTTCTAAAGCAAAATGCTGCATGATATAAGCAAAACCTTTGTTTTCTTCCCCCATCAGGTTATCTAATGGCACTTCTACATTGTCAAATGCGATTTCAGCAGTATCTGAAGCCCTCCAGCCCAGTTTATCTAATTTCGTAGCTGAAACCCCCTTTGACGAAGTATCCATAAGAAAAATACTGATTCCTTTGTTACCAATTTCAGGATTAGTTTTTGCAGCAACCACATAGTAATCAGCATAAACACCATTAGTAATAAATGTCTTAGAACCATTAATAATGTATTTGTCCCCACTTTTAATCGCCGTAGTACGCATACCTGCAACATCGCTCCCTCCAAAGGGTTCAGAAATACACAATGCACCTATTTTTTCACCAGCTATACTTGGAGCTAAATACTCTTTCTTTATTCTTTCATCACCCTCAGCATTTAGATGTGTCATTGCTAAATAAGCGTGAGCCCATATAGCAGCTGCAAAACCAGACGATTTGATTTTCTGAAGTTCTTCTAATAAAATCACAGTATAAAATAAATCCAAATTCAGTCCACCATAAGCTTCTGGATAAGCAATACCAAAAAAGCCCATTTCTCCAAATTTTTTCCATATAAAACGGTCGATGGTTCCTGTTTTTTCCCATTTTTCAATATGTGGCACCACTTCTTTCTGCAAAAAATCTTTTAAACTTGCCCTAAACAAATCATGTTCTTCTGAAAAATATGCTGAATTCATAAAATGCATTTTTTATTTTATTTTTAGAACTTCAAATATAACGCAATTATTTTTGCCTTATCAACAGGAAAACCCTTAATTTTTGATAAATCCTCAATATTTTTAAAATCACCATTCATGCTTCTATAAATTAAGATTTGTTTAGCCAATGTATATTTGAAATAAAAAAACTGAGACAATTCTTTTAGAGAAGCATTATTAATGTCTATTAATTCAAGTTGGGGTAATTTTGAAACATAAAATTGAGTATTAATGTTTTCGATTACTTCTGGAGACAACCCCCAAACCTCATTTAACTGTTCCATAGCCACAAAACCTTTTAGACTATTTCTTTGAGCAATTATTCGATTCGCGATGACCTCACCAACACCATAAACTTTAATTAAATCTTCTTTAGTCGCAAAATTAATATCCAACTTAACAACCTTCTTCTTTTCTCTTTTGTTCAAAAAAACATTGGATTTTGTTTCGTTTCTGCTTTTTGCATTTACCCAATCAGGGAATTTAAAAAAAGGAGCTATTTTATTTAAAAGCGTATCCGAAACCCCAGTTACATTCTGAAACTCTTCGGCAGAATTTACATAGCGATTTGTTTTTCGGAATGCATGAAGTCGATCAATTTCTTCTACAGACATTCCTAATTTATACCCTTTATAATCCGTAATAAAATTAGGATTGAACGGATAAAAAGCAAACTTTTTCTTCTTTTCTGTTTTTAATTCATCCATCTTTTTCTGAAGAGAGAGCCAGTCTTTGCCAGCTAATGGGATACTGTTTTTTGCACTATCTTCTATAAACCAATAGAACATTTGTAAGATAATTATGGATCCAAACAAAACCAAAAGCCCTTTTCGTTGACTGTTGGTAAATTTCAAATAAAACGAAAATCTTTTAAACATTATGAAGCAATTATTATTGTAGTTAAAAATATAAAAAAATAGAGCATCTTAACAAGAAAAATACCTGTAATTTAAAACTATACTGTTGTACAACTAATTCATAATCTTAAATATTATCATTTTTTTGTGCCGAAACATGAAAAAAAGCAACCTTAAAAGAGATATTTTTTTTTACTTTTTATAAAAAACAATACATTTGGAACTTAATAACTAAAACAAAAAATTACCATGTCAATTTGGAGAGTTAAACCAATATCAGCTTTTGAAGCGGATATGAAAAAAAGTGATTTAAAAAGAGTACTTACAAGATGGGGATTAACCTCATTAGGTATTGGAGCCATTATAGGCGGTGGAATTTTTACTCTAACTGGAATAGCGGCACATGATTACGCAGGTCCTGCATTGGCTTTATCATTTGTCATAGCTGGTATAGGCTGTTTATTTGCATCCCTTTGCTATGCAGAATTTGCCTCTGTTTTACCAGTTGAAGGATCTGCATATGCATATGCTTACGGAACTATTGGTGAAATTTTTGCTTGGTTTATTGGTTGGAATTTGATTTTAGAATACATGATGGGAGCTACAACTGTAGCAGTAGCATGGAGTGGGTATTTTGTAAAACTATTACATTTATTTGGCATTGAATTTCCTATTTGGCTTTGCAATGACTTACATACAGCAACAGAAAAAATTCTAGAACACAACAAAGCTTTCCCAAATGAAATTATAGACTTACCTTCATTTGCCTTTAATTTGCCCGCATTTATTATTACTTGGGTAGTTACAGCTATTCTAATCAAAGGTATAAAAGAAGCAGCAAGTACAAATAATATTATTGTAATTGTAAAAATTGCCGTAGTACTTTTCGTTATTATATGTGGAGCTTTTTACATTAACACAGACAACTGGCATCCCTTTATCCCAACAGAAGTTCCAGCATTGGATGCTTTAGGAAATGCAACTGGAAAAATGAACTTTGGATTTGGAGGAGTATTAACTGCTGCAACAATCGTTTTCTTTGCATACATTGGTTTTGATGCAGTATCAACTCAAGCTGGAGAAGCAATTAACCCGAAAAAAGATGTGCCATTTGCTATTATTGCATCTTTAATCATTTGTACAATTCTTTACATACTTGTTTCATTAGTACTAACAGGAATGGTTCATTATAGCCAACTAGATAAAGCCGCACCTGTTGCTTCTGCTTTTAGTGAAAATGGGTTAACCTGGGCGGTATTTATTATTACTATTGCAGCGACAGCAGGGTTAACTTCTGTAATGCTTGTTATGATGCTTGGACAAACTCGTATATTTTTAGGTATGTCAAAAGACGGCTTACTTCCTGCGTTTTTTAGCCAATTGCATTCAAATTTTAAAACACCTTATAAAAGTACTTTTTTAGTTGGAACAATTATTTCAATTGTTGCAGCTCTTACGCCAATAGAAAAAGTTAGTGAAATGTGCAGTATGGGAACTTTGTTAGCTTTTGGAATGGTGTGTGTAGCAGTAATGATTTTAAGGTATAAAAAACCTGAGTTAGAAAGACATTATAAAACACCTGCTGTTTATTTAGTAGGAACATTAGGAGTTTCATTTAATTTATTCTTAATGACACAAGTAAGACATGACACATGGATTGCTTTTCTTTGTTGGGGAACTTTAGGAATAATTGTATATTTTGCTTATTCTAAGAAAAGAGCAAAACTGAACCATCTCGAAAAAGAAAATGAATAACACTATTTTAAAATTAAAAAAGAAGCCGTTTCAGTTTTGAAACGGCTTCTTTTTTTATAAATCGAATACGGAAGATCTTTTTGCGCGGACTAAATCTTTCAAACGAATCCAAAAGGCTAAAGTTAAATACACTGCAAACCATAAACCCGCTGTAACAAATGACAAGTAAATAAAGAACAAACGAACATTTGTAACACGCATTCCTAATTTATCGGCTAATCGTGATGAGACATGAAAGCCGTGTTTTTCAAAGAAAAATTTAAGTTTGATTATTGCTGACATTGTTTTGCAATTGAATTAATGAAATGGTTAAACAAAATTACATTTTTATCTTTACTATTTAGAAGAGGATACCAAATGATTGCAAAAAAACCAATTGCCAACTACTAGCCCCGATGGGAGTGGCATCCTTTGCCTTTTTCCTTTAAAAAGGCAAAGATATAACGTACAGCGGGAACAATGAATCCAAGAATTCTGATTGTTTATGCTCCAAAAAAGACTATTGCTTAAGTAATTCTGAACCAATAGCACAATCGAGACATCTACTTTTATTACAATATTCTGATTTTAATTGAAGTAATGTTTGAGCTTCAAAAGCATTTTTGGTGGAAATTCCAATTGATTTAAACTTGTCTAAAATTGCATTCTTTTCTGAATCTAGAGATTGCATCAAAGCGATTAATTCCTCTGTTATTTCTTTTCCCTGATTTTTTGCATACGCAAATTGAATTGGAATTATGGTATTGATTAACAATAAATCAATAAAGGATTTAGTGAGTTTCTTACTCTTTTTAGGGCTGATTTTATCGAATTGATAATGGGTTTGCCAATAATCTGAAGTAGTTACAGCAAAGCGTTCATAAAGTAAGGGTAACGAAAATTCGTTGGTGATTTTGGAAAAAAGATTTTTCTCTTGATGGTATAAATTCGCTAATTGAGACAACCGAATAGTTGGAAAATTATCAGGTCTATGCTTGAAAAATTGAAGTGGCTCTGTATTGACTTTCTCAATAGCATACTTTTGAAGTAAGTAATAGAATCGAAATTGTAAGTCCTTAAAATAGGTATCTTCTTTATCGTAATCTAACAAACCTGCCATTCCGAAAAATAGTGCTTCTAGATTTTGCAAATCCGAGGCTTCTTTTCGAATCACCGAAAAAGGTATGGATTGCGCAATTTTAAAAAAAGAAACCCCATTTGTATTGAGACCGAAATTCTTAGCTAACAAGAGGAATAAAACTGATTCCCAATCATTTTGGGTAACAACTAAATTATCAAAAACATACTGAGATTTTCGTTCTAAACGTTCAAAAAATAAACGTTCTTGCCAATTGGAAACCACAAATGAATTGACTTCTTGGATTTGGTTTTCGCAATAAATCCAAGATTTTTGAGCTATTAAATTCTTATATAAAAGCAAAAGCTCTTTATCAACATAATTTCGAAGCTCCACTACTGGAATTTCGACATTATTAGAACCAAACACATCCGAATCGTGTTCCCAAACTACATGCAAAATAACATTATTATAAGCCGCATCACGTTCATGATTATGCAAATACCAATCGGAAGATTTGACATGGATTTCGATATTGCCTGCCCATTTTTGATCACCAATTATGACTTGAGCATTGAAAAAATCAGGCCCAGCAGATTCTAAATAATACCCTGGATGTAGTATTGAAATAGTTTCTCCTTTGACTGTTTGTAACTCAAGTGATGTTAACTTTTGGTATTGCCAAACATAATGCAAAAAATCTTCTTTCATATTGGTAGACGATTCAAATGAATTGACTACTAATGTATTAAAAAAAACCTAAATGAAAGAAAATTATTTCAATAGATACAATTTAGCACAAGCTCTAGCATCGGATAATGCTTCATGATGATCTAATGCAATATTCATTATTCTGCAACAGTCGCTCAATTTTGCAGGTTTAAATCCTTTGGCTTTATAAATTTTTACGGTGCATTCCCATCGGGAGCCAATATTTAAATCCTCATAATTTAAACCGTGCAAAGCCATCGTTTTGGACAACACATTTCGGTCAAAACTTTCGTTATGAGCTACAACTACTCTATTTTTAAGACGCTTTGCAATCTCTGGAAAAACCTCTACAAACGTTTTAGCATTTGCGGTATCTCTGGGATAAATCCCGTGCACTTGAATGTTGAATGGATTATAAAAATTATTTGGCGGTTGGATTAAAGTAACAAACTCATCTACAATGATTCCCCCCTCGACTGTAACAATCCCAACCGAACAGGGATGATAGGCCGTTGCCGTTTCAAAATCTATTGCAGTGAAGGTGCTCATTTTATTTTATTGATCCGATAATATCGTATTTAGTAATAATATGATGATTTCCATTACCCAAATCAATCAAAACAGCCGCATTTTCACGAGTGAATAATTTTGACACTTCCTCGATAGGAGTGCCCATTGGTACAATTGGAAATGGAGCTCCCATAATTTCTCTCAAAGGACGATCGGCCGTATTTTTATCAGTAATATAACTTTGAAACAACAACGACTCATCTACAGACCCAACAAATCCAGTAACATCAACCACAGGAATTTGAGAGATTTTGTATTTACGCATACGCTCAATTGCGTGAGACACTAGTTCTTCTGTTCTTGCAATAACTAAGGGTTTATCTATATGATCTTTAATTACATCCTCCGCTTTTGTAATTTCATCTTCCAAAAATCCTCTTTCGCGCATCCAATCATCATTGAACATTTTGCCAACGTACCTACTTCCTGAATCATGAAACAATACTACAACAACATCTTCTGGTTTAAAGTGTTCTTTAAGTTGCAATAATCCCTTAATAGCAGCTCCTGCAGAATTCCCAACAAAAATTCCTTCTTCAAGTGCAATTTTTCTTGTATACACTGCCGCATCTTTATCGGTTACTTTTGTAAAACCATCAATTAGAGAAAAGTCAACATTTTTAGGCAAAATGTCTTCTCCAATTCCTTCGGTGATATAAGAGTAGATTTCGTTTTCATCAAAAATACCCGTTTCGTGGTATTTTTTAAAAACGGAACCATAGGTATCAATACCCCATATTTTGATATTTGGATTTTTCTCTTTCAAATATTTTGCAACGCCAGAAATAGTTCCACCGGTTCCAACTCCAACCACAAAATGCGTAATTTTTCCATCGGTTTGTTCCCAAATTTCTGGACCTGTTTGTTCATAATGCGCTACAGCATTCGATGGGTTATCATATTGGTTTACATACCAAGAATTAGGCGTTTCTTCGGCCAAACGTTTAGAAACGGAATAATAAGAACGTGGATCTGTTGGCTCAACATCTGTTGGACATACCACCACTTTGGCACCAACCGCACGAAGAATATCCATCTTCTCTTTGGACTGTTTGTCGGAGATTACACAGATTAGCTTGTAGCCTTTTACAATCGCTACTAAGGCTAATCCCATCCCCGTATTTCCAGATGTCCCTTCAATGATTGTTCCTCCAGGTTGCAAACGACCATCAACTTCGGCATCTTCAATCATTTTTATGGCCATTCTGTCTTTTACAGAATTTCCTGGGTTGAAAGTTTCTACTTTGGCCAAAACCAAAGCATCAACTCCATTAACAATCTTGTTCAATTTCACTAATGGCGTATTACCAATAGTGCCTAATATGTTTTGTGAAAACTTCATTTGTGAAAAAATTAATTAAAGAAATTCCAAACCAAACCAAAACGCACCGTAAAATCTCTATAAGGTGTATTGGGAGCTGAGAAGTAATTATTAGAAGAAAAAAGTGAGTTAAAATGCTCTGCTTTTAAATAGATGCGTGTTCGTTGAATTTTAGCATTAACAAAAAAATCAAACAACGGAAAGTTACCGATTTTCTTGTCGTTTTGCACAAAAAATTCTCCGACAACTGGATTGTAGTCATTAGCAAAGTAAGATGTAAAATAGTTCAACACAATTCCGGTTTGCAAGTACAAGGCTTTATTTTTGAAATAAGAATCTGAAAAATAAAAGGCACTTCTCAGCGTAAAATCAGGTACGTTCAAAATTGCATCAGATTGAGTTACTTTTTGATATAAAAAGGTGTTATCAAAACCAAATTTTCCAAAATTGAATTCCCTACTTGCTTTTATCGATAAATAATTAATTGTTTTATCATACTGATTAGGCGCAACAATCTGTTGTCTCTCTAATTTTTGAGCAGCAGTCGTTATATCTTCAAAAAATAAAAAATCTTTTAAAATGGTGTATTGAGCAGAAAAATTCACCCATTGAGTCGTAGCATTAGCTAAAATGCTATTTGTTTTTTCATTCTTAAAATCGTTCGACCAATTGTAGTTCACAAAACTTGATTGATACAAATTATAGTTATTATTGGCTAATTTATTTTTGTTTAGGTATTCAAAAGAAAACTGATTATCCTCGTCTAAGTCAAAAACCATTTTAGCTTCAAGATTAGACAATGATTGATTTGTAATAGATCGGGAATACAAAAATTTTCCGTTCCATTTCCCTTTTGTGTAATTGTATTGAGCACCAAAACTATTAATCTTTTCACTTATCAAACTAGGAACTACGTCTGAACCTACAATTAAAATTTGGTTGTAATAATAGTTACTTCTAAAATCATCTACAAAAAAATTAAACCTGCCTAGTGTTGTATTCTCATAAACTGCGCCAACTCGATTATACATTTTATTAAAATGCGTTTGGTCGTTGATATTGCTCGAAGAATAAGAATCTCCAAATCTCATAACAGAAGAGTTTCCTACTGTTGATGCTACTGTAGCTTGATTGTATTCAAAGAATTTATTTTCGTAATTGAATTGATGGTTCAGCAATAAATTATTCGCTCCCTTTTTCTTATTGATTCTAAATTCGTGATCTAAAAACAAACGTCTACCTTTCAAAAATGATTTTGCATCGGTTAAAAAAACCTCTAAACGCGCTCGATTATCATAATTTGGATCCTCCCCTTCGAAATCTGAAACGGTTGTAATCCCTCCATTTTCACCATTTAGAATATCTTGATAGGTAAAATGTCCGTTGGCGATATATCTGAAATCCTTAGTATGATAACTGGTAGTGAATCTGAAATTCCCTGAACTTGATAATTGGTTGATATACCTTCCTAAGGATCGCAACCCACGATAAGCAATAGAAAAGTTAAGATTTTCATTCACATTAACAGCGAAGTAAGAATCTAAAGATTGTCCTTGTTGAATAGTAGTTTTAAAATAGAGTTCAGTTACAGGAGTAGCCACAGACGCATATCGAATTTGATTGGCTTCCATAAAACTGAAGTGCTTTGCTTTGAACCCCATCTCTGGAAAAATATCATTTTTGACCAAACCATAGTTAAGCGTATTATAAGTTTGCCCCTCATTCGGAAAAGCCAAAAGACCGAAATTATCTTTTCGCAAGTAGTTGTGCGAATACTCTTTTCTGATTGTCAAGGAGGTATCAATATAAGTGGTATCACGATCCAAAGAAATAATTCTATACAAATCGATTGTGGCGACTTTGGTTTTGGTTGTGTCGGTAGATTTAGAACTTTCTCTTTGAGAGTTTATTTTTTTTGGTGCTTGGGAGAAAGCCATATAGGAAACAAACAAAAAAGGGATATAAAAATATATACGCATCGAAAATATAAAATGTTAGAAATTTGAAATCAAATTTAGTCAGCAAAGATAAATGATATAATCACTTTTTGCACAAACAAAATCATAAAGATTTAAAACATAAAAAAAGGATTAAAAACCATTAGGTTCTTAATCCTTTTCGATATATTCTAAATTTAAGGTTACTCTTTAATAAACTTTGAAGTTACAGTAGTAGCATCACTAACAAAAGTTATTAAATAAACCCCTTTGTTAAGACTACCAATTCTCAATTGATTATTGCTAAATTCATCAGTAGACAAAACCTCCTTACCTAAAACATCATAAACTTTAATAGATTTAAGATTAAATTCTGAAGGCAAAGAAAACGAAACAAAATCTTGTGCTGGATTTGGGAAGATTTGAATAGATTTTTCAACAGCAAAATCATTACTTGACAACGTTAATCCATTAGCTGCATCAGCGATTAATGAGAATTCTTGATCTCCCTTTAGCAAGGTTCCCTTATGACTTACTTTAATCTGATAAACTCCTGGTAGAGCATTTTTGATTAAAATTTTTTCTACATTATCGACAAGATTATCCGAATTATTAGTTGCTGCTTTTGTTGGTTCCAAAGGATCAAGTTTCCAAGGATAAAAAGTTTGTCCATCTCTTACAACAACAATATCCAAATCATTTACTAATTTTGACACTCTATTATCCTCTATTCCAGACTTATTCACTGAACCTGCTGGATCAGTCCAAGATAATGAAACTGACAAATCTTGTACTTTGCTAATTTGAATTTCCTTTTGAAAAACTTCTTTATCAAATAACAGTACTTCTTGAATAACAGAACTAGCATCTTTATTTGAAATTAGTTTAGCTGAATTACCAGCATTCGCTAAGCCCCAGCCAAATTCATAATCTGGACCATCATTAGACCCCGCTTCATCAGCTGTATGGCAAATTAACCCTCTAATAGTAGCGGCCTTCATATACTTTCCATACAACTTATAATGATGTTCTTGAAGCAGAGAAATCAAACCTGTTATAGCAGGAGCTGCCATAGAAGTACCACTATAAGAACCATCATAAGCATCATCAGAACTAGAGACAGTAGAATAAACATTAACTCCTTTAGAAGCTATATCAGGTTTAACTCTCCCGTCATCAGGTGGGCCATAATTACTAAAGCTAGACATAATTACACTACCAGCTCCTTCATACTTAGAAACATGATTGACTGCCGCAACCGTTAAACAATTTTTAGATAAAGCTATACCAGTTAACATATCATAACCTTGCTTTAATGAAACTTGAGGATGAGATGCATTTCTTGAATTACCAGCTGAAACAACAATTTGATAATAAGGCAACAATTCTGAAATCAAATCAAAATCCAAAGAACTTTGATCATAAGATCCAAATCTCCAATTAGGGAAACTAGTTATCGTATAGCCATAAGAATGATTAGAAACAAGATAACCATCAGCCCCAAAGCTTGTCATTTCAACCAAATCTGAATCCCAATAATATGTTTTTGCAGAAGCTTTATAAGCAATACCTCTAGAACGAGGCTCTACTCCTGCACTAATTATTGTTCCTGTAACATGTGTAGCATGATTACTTAAAACATCGTGATTATCTCCTAAAAAAATTCTACTTTCTGAAAACTCTCTATGGGTAGAGCGAACTTTACCTCCATCCCATACACCAACTAAAATTTTACTTCCAGATAAATTCAAACCTAAAATTCCACCATTATACAATTCGTTTGCTCTAATTGTCAATGCAGATTCATCATTATGAACAGTATAAAAAACAGGAAAACCATCATAAATTCTTTGCAACGAAAAATTATCCGATTCTGCAAACTTATTTTTAAATTTAAAATCATTAATTAATTTCTTTTGTAAAAGAAAATTACTTTCAAATTTTTTTTTAAGTTTATTTATCTCAATAAGATCATAAGATGACATTATTACTTTTCTTTCATTCTTAGTCTGCGAAAAACAAAAATTTGTAATTAGTAGTACAACTAAAAAATTTTTCATACCAATAAAAATAAATAGACCTTCTACAAAAGAAAAATGTAGAAGGTCTATAATTACTAAAAATTAATTTTAATTATATCCTGCGTTTTGAATCAAAGGATTAATATTGATTTCAGATTGCGGAATAGGCAAAGTGAATCTATAGTCACTAATAGTAATATTAACAGGATTAGTAGCTGATGAATTAATAGCATCTTGACTACTTCTATCGGTACCTGAAACATTAGCATCAGCTCCTAAACGCTTTAAATCGATATATCGATGTCCTTCAAAAGACAACTCTTTTCTTCTTTCAAGTAAAATATCTGCAAAAGCTGCAGCAGCATTAGCGTATGTAGGAGTTGGCACGGTTCCTCCAGTATAGCTTCTAGCTTGACGTACTTGACGTATTAAATTAGCTGCACCTGCAAGATTATTTGCTCTTACCAAACACTCAGCCTTAATGAAGTAAATTTCAGACAAACGAAATACTTTTAAGTCATTTGAAGTATGCGAACCAGCTTTACCAGGATATTTATCAATAACAATAACTTCATTTGTACGGGTAGCAGTATTGGGCGTAGCTGATATCGTAGCTGATCTATCTACAAAACACCATCTTCTAAAATCCTCAGCTCCGCCACCTAAACTAGTAGCATATAAATCAAATAAACTTCTCCCCATATCATACAATGGCGCTCCTGTTAAATAAGAACCGTTAGTATTATAAACACTACTAAAATTATTTCTATTGTTAGGCCTGTCTATAGCGAACAAAATTTCTCCTTGCTCAGCATCAACCCACATTCTTCTGTATACAGGACTAGAAGCTGCAACCCATTGGTCCATTTGAAAAAGCGCTCTCTGAACTGGATTAGCTGCTCCTGGATCAACATTAATAGTTGTAGAACCCGCTAGACTAGGAATTACCGATGAAGTCGCCGGAAAATTAGGAATAGTTACTGTACTTGTAGACAAAACTCTTCCAGAATTCGCAAGTAAATCATCTGCAAAAGCAGAAGCTTCAGTATATTTTTTTCTATACAAACTCATTCTGGCCTTGAAAGCAGTGATGAAATTTTTAGTCACCAATTTATACGCACCTGCCCCAGTTGGAGCAATTAAATTAGCTTCTGCAAAAGCTAAATCTTCATTAATGAACTTAAACAAATCACCGTTAGTAGCTCTTGGTATGTCTTCATTTGGCGTAGGCACTTTATCTACTAACATAACTCCAAGTGCAGCATCGCTACTCAAATCTGTTGAGAAATATACCATCAATTGAAAATGACAAAAAGCTCTCAACGCTCTGGCTTGAGCAATAATAGAATTGTAACGAGGTAATTCTGAAGCTGATGGTGTATAAAGCTTGGCACCTGCTATTAAACGATTAGTGTAATTTATAGCATTATAATGCGTATTCCACAAAGCCGCAGCAGGACCATTAGTTGTTACTATAAAGAAACGTTGCGTGTCATTTGTAGTCAAAGAATTACCTATAGCAACTTCGTCTGTAAGCAATGAAGCAACCTGAATGTCTGTTTGAGTTGAGACTCTATCATAAGTTTCATTAAGGAAATTCTGCATATTATCAACCGATACAAACAATGCAGCATCGTTCAATTCTCCCTTTTGAATAATTTCTGTTGCATCATTACATGAAAGTAAGACTGCAAAAAGACTAAAAAGTAATATTCGTTTTTTCATTTTTATTTATTTAAAAATTAACATCAACACCAAAAGTGTACAATCTTGGGGTTGGGAAATAACCAGTTACATTTGATCTAAAACTTTCAGGATCAAAACCTTTCCATTTAGTGATAGTCCAAATATTTTCTCCTTGAAGTCTAATTCTCAGACTTTTAATAAAAGTTTTTTCTAAAAACTTAGCCGGTACATTATAGCCAATACTTAAATTTCTCAATCTAACATATGAAGCATCAAATAAAAATCTATCTGAAATATCACCTGCATCGTAATTGGTATTATCTAATGAAGGAACCGAAGAATTAGTATTTGTAGGGGTCCAAGCATTCAAGATATCTCTTGAAACTGGAAATGGATTAATACTTCTAATATCCATTAAACCCGCATAATCATCATCAAATCTATAGATCTTTGCAGCAAAAGCAAAAGCAGCATTTACAAAGAATCCTTTATATGAAGCATCTAAACCAAAACCTCCTTGATAAACTGGAATATATGTTTTATTAGTCAATCTTCTATCCGCATCAGTAGGATTTTCTGTTTCGTTACCATCTTTGTCTAAAAACAATAAGTTACCATTTACTGGATTAACCCCTAAATAAGGAACCAAATTGTACTGATTAGATTGTTGACCAACCACATTGGCTAAATTTGAACCAATTCTTTGTATTCCGGTACCTGGATCTAAAACTCCTAAATCATCGATTTGATTATCATTGTAAGAACCATTAGCATTAATAGACAATTTTAGATCTTGCGATTTAATTATATCATATCTTAAACTTAATTCAATTCCTTTGTTAGATAAAGAACCATTATTCCCACTAATAGCTGTTACCCCATTCGCCGAAGAAATTGGTATTGAAGTAAATAAATCAGTAGTAACCTTCTTATAGAAATCTAACGAGCCTGAAAGTCTTCCCATAAAGTCAAAATCCAAACCAATATTTGCTTGAGTAGTAGTTTCCCATTTCAAATCTGGGTTACCAAACGTTGCAACACCAAAAGAAGTTGTATTACCATATCCTTGTTGTATATTATTCAAACTTCTAACAGCTTGAGAAGCAAGAAAAATAGTAGAAACATCAGAATCTACGTCCCTTGATATAATATTCTGATTACCCGTTGTTCCGTATGAAGCACGTAATTTCAAGTCTTTAACAAACTCGTTTCCTGCCAAAAAATCTTCTTTAGAGATATTCCATCTACCAGCTACCGACCAAAAAGTACCCCATTTATTATCATCTGTAAATCTATAACTAGCATCTCTACGAATGGTTCCAGCGAAACCATATTTAGAATCATAATCATAATCAACTGTACCAAAATATGAAAATAGACCAGCATCAATTATTGAACCGAATACCGATGGAGCATATGACAATGGCATTGTTATATTATTATAAGGAATATAACCTGTACCCGCACCAGGGTACCAAAGTAAAGGATTTAAACCCGTCTGTTGATAACCAAAACTTCTTCTGTGCGCTTTCATATACTCTGAATAAACAGAAGCGTCTAACGTATGCTTTTCTCCAAAAACTTTTTTATAGTTTAACTGATTTGTTGCATTAAACATAAATTCTCTATTACTTCTTTGTGTTTCTAAACCATGAAAGGGTTGACCAGCACCTACAGCTCTAACAATCGAAAGATATGCATTTGGACCTATAGCAAAGGTTCTCTTATCTTCGGTATAGTCAGCACCTGCTGTTACTCTATATGTCAAATTATCTGTGATTTTATATCCAAAATTCCCAGAAATAATGGTTTTATATTCATCAAAAAAGCTAGGTGCATTATTTTTACCGTATAAATCCATTAACATAAATGGAATAATGTTTAAGCTTGGCGAACCAAAATCATTAAACAACTTTTGACCGTCTACATAAGTACTTGGGCTAAAATAACGTGCAGAATTTAGGTATCCCGTTAATGGATTTTGTAGCACGTTATTATTAATTCCTGCTCTAGTTTCTTGCTCTAATTGATTTCTTTTAGAGTAAACCGCTGTTAAATTCAAACCATAAGTAATTCTACTATTAGATGATTTTCCAGAAAGATTTGATCTTAAAGTAAATCTTTTAAAATCGGAGGTTGGTATAATTCCATCTTGTTGAAAATAACCAATCGATGTAAAATTCTTAACATTTGCACTACCCGACGTGATACTTAAATCCTGACTTGATGTTTTTCCTTGTGTAAAGAAAATATCTTTCCAATTTGTATTCACTTTATAAGCATCAATATTATTCGGATCTAAAGTAAAACCAGGTCCTGAACCAGTAAAACCAGGGCCATCTTTTCTTAAATTCTGCAATTTTAAATGCGTGTTTGCATCTACTACATTGTATTTATCTCCTCTAAATTCAGAAACACCATAGGAAGAAGATAATGAAAATGATAAATCTTGATTAAATTCACCTCTTTTTGTTGTAATAACAATAACACCATTAGCCCCTCTATTACCATAAACAGATGTTGCAGACGCATCTTTTAATACTGAAACAGTTTCAATATCATTTTGATTTAAATTTCTAAAAAAAGATTGAGTCAAAGGCACGCCATCAATAACATATAAAGGTTCAGTACTTGCATTAAGGGAACCCACTCCTCTAATAATTACATCAATCTTGTTTGTTCCTGGTTGGCCAGAAGCTAAAGCAATATTTGCTCCTGCTAATTGCCCTTGTAATGACTGAAGTACGTTTACATTTGGCCTCCCTTCAATTGTTTTTGCAGAAACAGTTTGTGTGGAACCAATTGCTTTCGCTTTAGTAGAAGTTTTTCCATATCCCTCCACAACAACTTCTGCTAACTTTTGAGCAGCTTGTTCTTTCATGACGACGTTCAAAGTACTGGATGCACCTACCGTCATTCTAACATTTTCTAACCCAATAAAAGAAAACACTAAAACATCCCCTTGTTTTGCTTTAATAGTGTACTTACCATCAAAACCTGTCTGCGTTCCTTTTTTAGAACCTGCAATAACCACATTAACTCCTGGTACAGCTCCTGTTTCGTCTGTAACAGTACCTGAAACAGTCTTCTCTTGCGCGAAGACAAATTGCATTGACATCGCCAATAGCAAAGAAAAAATCCATTTGAATTTTGATCTCATATTATTATTGTTTGAATTAGTTATGCAACAAAAATCATAATAAATTCTTAATATACCAAACAAATAACAAAATAAATACATTAACAAATGTTCATAAAACAATAGCTAAATGTGAAAATTTTAAATAATTCTCAACAAAAAAGTTGGTATACAAAAAATAATAACGAATAAATCAATATTTTTGCCAAAAACAATTTAATGCTAAAACCTTTTTTTTTAACGGAAAATTTAGAATGTGGTTGTGATGAAGCTGGCAGGGGCTGTTTAGCGGGTCCTGTAACTGCTTCCTCTGTAATGCTTCCCTTTCATTTTAACAATTCTTTACTTAATGATAGCAAACAATTAACAGAGAAAACACGGGAAAAACTTAGGAAAATCATTGAAAATGAAGCCTTAAGCTATACCGTTACTCATATTGAGCCATTTGAGATTGATGAAATCAACATTTTAAATGCTTCTATAAAAGCAATGCAAGAATGTGTAGTAAAATTAAACCCAAAACCATCAGCTGTCATAATTGATGGCAATGCTCCTTTCATACCAAAAAAAGGCATTATAAAAAAAGGAGTTAAAATTTTTACCGAAGAAGAAATTCATTTTTTAAAGACTCTTCCAAATGCTAGTATTATAAAAGGAGATGGCAAATATTTGAGTATAGCTGCCGCATCAGTTTTAGCTAAAACTTACAGAGATGAGTACATGAATCGCATTCACGAAGAGTACCCTATGTACAATTGGAAAAAAAACAAAGGTTACCCAACGCAAGAGCATCGAGCAGCCATTCAAAAATATGGGGTTACAAAATACCATCGTATGAGCTTTCGATTATTACCTGAACAACTCAGCTTGGATTTATAAACTTCAGAATGACGATTCTTTCTTTTTATTTAGTGCTGTTCCGAAAACTCACATTCGAATAATGTAGCGAAGTGCTTTAGGATTTTTTCTTTAACTTCTTTCTCATCTACAGCTTCTACTCCAAGTTCTACATTCAAAGAGGTAACTGCCTTACCTCGAATCCCGCATGGAATAATATTATCAAAATAACCTAAATCCACATTTACATTTAAGGCAAATCCATGCATGGTGACCCATCGTGAAGCACGAACCCCCATGGCACAAATTTTTCTTGCAAAAGGAGTTCCAACACCTAACCAAACACCGGTTTCTCCCTCACTCCTACCACAGTCTAAACCATACTCTTGTAGTGTTAAAATGATCGCTTCTTCGAGAAAACGCAAGTATTTATGAATATCCGAGAAAAAATTTTCCAAATCCAAAATGGGATAGCCTACAATTTGTCCTGGGCCATGATAGGTGATATCACCACCGCGATTGATTTTATAAAAAGTTGCTCCTTTTGCTGACAATTGGGTTTCATTTAAAAGCAAATTGCTCAAATCGCCACTTTTCCCTAACGTATATACATGTGGATGCTCAACAAAAAGAAAATAGTTAGGTGTAGCAAGAAAAGTATTTTCTCTACGATTTTGAATTTTTAAATCCACTATTCCTTTAAACAATTCTTCTTGGTATTCCCAAGTTGCTTTATAATCTTTACCCCCTAAATCTTGAAGCTGGATAGTTCTATTCATTCTGTCTTTACTAAAATTCAACCTCCAAATTTAATTTTTCTGGATTTTCCATATATTCTGAAAAGGGATATTGTAAGGTAACTGTTTTTCTGTCTTCACTAAATAAGGCTGAACTATTCGAAACTTTCTTTACAGGTTTGGCAAAATGATACTTAATTATATAATTAGATGAAGCAAAAATCATTTTGTTCATTTCGGCCGCTTCTTCATTTAGCGTTTCTTTTTTTGTGTTCTTCAAAATCGCAGTTCGTGTAAATTTATTTCCTTTAAAAGCATACGATAAGGTAGAATTGTTGTTTGCTAAACCTTCAGATGGAATAGCTGACCCAAATTCAGTTGCCTTATTAGCTTTATTTTGAAGTAAACTCATCGCATTGATGGCCGTCATAGCATCTTGTAATTCTGAAACGTTTTTAAAATTAGTCTGTAACGAAAATAAAAACTTTTTTTGCTCTTGATTCATTTGCATACGCATGTTGAAATTTTCTAGTTTCTTCAACAATTGTTGCTGGTCGATCGGCAATTTGGCAATGGTATCCTTATTATCCGCTAAAATTTGTTTGAAAGCAAAAGTAGAATCAACATTCTTTTCGGCTTTAAGAGAATCTTTCGGCATCATGGCCATCAAGCTTGAGCCATCTAAATCAACATTGAATTTCCCAGAACCATCTGCATTAACATATATGTTCTCCGTAACGGTACAACTCGTTGCCAACAGTACCAAACTTAAAACTAAAAACTGATATAATGATTTCATCTTTACTTTTTTTATTAGTTCAATTTTAAAAGCCAATATACTTTATACTATATATTTCAAAAGTATACACTTTTTTTTGCCAAAGATAACAAAAGCCAAGAGATACTTTCAGTAGAAAAAATTCTTTCTTGGCCCCTACTACAATTACTCCTCGAATTTTATCAGAACAGAAGTACTCACAGGATCGGTCAAACTTTCAATTAAATCAAAAGTTATTTCAACTGATTTTTGATCAGCACTAATTTTGGCATTAGGCACTGAAACCGATTTTATTTTTTTTGAAAAATGGTAGTGAAGTGTTAGTTTTTGATGCAATTTTTTTTCAGACAAATTTGCCTTAATTTTAGCCATTTTCTCCTGTTCTGTCTTTAGCTTGGCTTCGTCAATGATGGTTACTACCCTTTTGAATTCATTCCCTATTGATTGAAAATCAACCTTATAATAATGCTCCTCAGCACTTAACGCATAATTATGAACAATATCGCTAACGTATTCTTGTGTTTTATACAAATCAGCAATTTGAGACGCTTTTTCAAATTTTTGGGTAAACAAGGTTCTAAAATCCTTCTCATAAGAATTCTTTTTAATATGTACTTGTACCCCTTTATACTTATTAAAAACAGCTTTATCCTCAGGCGTTAACTTTGAGAAGGTTTCATTATGTTTTTTTATATAATCATCGAAAACGTAAGTAGTATCCTCAAAAACCTCGTTTTTATTATATTCCTCTCCAGCTATTTGCTGATAACTTTGCTCTATCCGAAGCATTTCGACAGCAATATCACCACTACCATCTTCATTTACATGTATAGTTTCTGTTACTTGACAACTAAAAAAAAATAATCCCAATAAACACACCAAAAAAAAATTGACTTGCTTCATATCTCAAAAAATAAGTTCCAAATATAACGAAATACCATATAATTAATTTCACTCTCAAACCACAAATTCATCATAAATTAACAAGCCTAATAAGCATAATTTTTATTAATTAAAAACACTTCAGTTGGAAGAAATAATAAAAGAAAAAATAAATTTGTAAACCCATAATTCTTAAACCTAACCTATGAATCCAATTTTAAAAAATGTAATGCAATACTTCTTACTATTGGTTGTTTTGTCATTATTTACCAATTGCGAAACCGAAGTAAACTACAAAACGTACCAACCCAATTATTTGTCAAGTATTGATGCAACACAGTTACCTGCTGGCAATAAACCCATGACCCTTTTTGAAGACAATGAAGACCCAGCGCTGATGTATAATAAAAAGGATCGTTGGTTTCGAGTTAACGAACCATTACAAGTGATTCAAAAAGGAAAAGATTCTGTACAAGTTTCATTGTATTCACCTGTTGCTTTGACAGACGTGAACATCTATGCTAAGCTTCCCAATTACGAAAAAAAATTCGTACTCTTTCATTTTAGTAAAATTCCTGCGTTTCATCGTTCAGTACATCAAATTCCTTTGGTGGTTGGCAAAAATGATTATCTGTTAGAAAATGGAAAAACAGTAACCATAGACAAAATAGAAGGATTTTCATCGGGTTCCATTGAATTTTCTATCACTTCAACAGATCCTTTATTTGCCAAATTCAAAAAAATAAAATCCAATCATTTAGTTCAATTTCACGATGGCTTTCACATCAATGAATATGGAAAATTCCTTCCTATGAATCCTGTTCTAGCGAAAGAAGCCATCACAATGATCATAAATTATTCCTATGCCTTAAGTCATCCTTTATATTACCAAACCTTTACCAATTTTGACAAATACAAACAAGATCAAGCTGCTTTAGCTGGTACCGCTATCAATGGCGCTTTAAATTGGCATGGCAACGCTGATGATAGTAATGGCGTTTATGACTATTACACTAAAGAAGAAATAGAAAAAATTTACTGGAACTACTTAGATTCTAGGACAGTTTACCTAGCAATGGTTGGTGGCGGAAGTGCTTGGGGAGGCGGAGCGTTGGCCTCACAATGGGAATCAGGTTATATCATCGGACATTGGGTAGGTGAAATGTCGGTTTGGTCACATGAATATTCTCATCATATTGGATTTAGCCATAGTAGCAATTTAGCCAATAGTGGTGAAGGTGGTGGACAACAAGAAATGCTCACTCACTTTTATAAATATTTGATTTATCTAAACGACCTTCCGTTTATCGATCCTGACATTCTAAAAGGGTGGACAAAAACGACCTATTTAAACAAAAAAGATTACAAAAAACCCGTTTTCAAAATCAGCCCTAACAACCCTTTCTTACTTAAATACAAAGGAGAAGGAAAATGGAACTAAAATCACGCATCCCAATGAAAAAAAAATTATTTATAGCCATCTTATTTGTTTTTGCATCTTGCAGTAAAGATTCTGATGCGGTTTACGAACCTACCAATTATCAATATTATTACTTAACTAGCGAAAATACCATTAAACCCAATCAAATTATTGGAGGAAAAGGCACTTTAGAAGCCAACGCCATCACTATCGCCAACAACAAATTATACATCTGCAACGGTGATGTTCTTGAAATATTTGATGCCACAACTTTATCCTATCTTTCAACTCTCAAAAGTTATACAAAAGGAACTACCACAATTCCGTTCACAAAATTATCCTCCATTTCTATTGACAATGGCCGCATTTACCTTGGTAGTATAGACTCAAGAATTTTTGTTTTAGACGAAAATAAATTATCTGGCATCAATACCATTGGAAATGGACAATGGTGGCAAACTTTTGTTCATGTATTTGGACTAAAAGCAAAAGATGGTTTCCTTTTTGTCAAAGAAAAGAACAACAGCGTCAAAGTATTCCAAACAGCACAAATTTCCGAAACAAGCAATTGGAACTTAGCGCCAATCGCTAAATTAAACACCCTCAAAGGTGGCACAGAAATCTATTCGATGGATATCGCTAATGGAAATTTAATAGTCGCTGGTCAAAACGCCAACGGATTTTTGCATTACAATCTAAAAGACATTGAAAAAAACGCAACCAGCTCGTTAACAGTTCCTATTTTACCTAATACAAAAACACTAACTGACAACCTTCCGTCGTCTGTGGTTTTTAGCGATGAATGGGCTATGACAACTGAAAACATAAAGGGAACTAATTATATTCGCTTGTATCCGAAAAACGTTTTTTTGGATCAAAATTATACACCAATTATCAATAATTCAGATATTATGGGGGAAAATACATTTAAATCCATTACTAATGGCGCGGTATTAAAGGACCGAATATTTGTAGCAGACAACGCTAATCAAGCAATAAGAGTTTTAAAGTTAAACAAAGTAACTATTGCGGAACAAAAATAAAACATATTGATTGTCAGAAAATCACTAGGATTTTTTGTCTCCAAAATTATTCGTTTTGAATAACAAAAAGTCAAATAGCTGTTCCAAAAAATCTAAAATCTAAAATCTGAAGTCTGCATTCTTTTCTTATCTTTGCAGACTTAAAATTCAGAACATAATGGCCTTATCAGAACAAGAAATTATCCGAAGAGAAAAACTACAAAGCCTACGTAATTTAGGAATTAACCCTTACCCTGCACAACTTTTTCCAGTAAATCATACTTCAAAACAAATAAAAGAAAGTTTTGAAGAAGGCAAGAAAGTTATTGTTGCAGGACGTTTAATGAGCGTTAGAGACCAAGGAAAAGCTTGTTTTGCTGAATTACAAGATAGCGAAGGACGTATACAATTGTACGTAAATCGCGATGTTTTATGCCCAGAAGAAGACAAAACGTTATACAATCAAGTTTTTAAAAAATTAACCGATTTAGGAGATTTTATTGGTATTGAAGGAGAATTGTTTACTACTAAAGTAGGAGCACAATGTATTCGTGTGGATAAATTTACCTTTTTGAGCAAAACCTTGCGTCCTTTACCATTACCAAAAATCGACGAAGACGGAAAAATTCACGATGCGTTCAACGATGCCGAGTTGCGTTACAGAATGCGTTATGTAGATTTGACCGTAAACCAACACGTAAAAGAAACGTTCATCAAAAGAACGAAATTGTTCACAGCAATGCGAACCTTCTTTAACGAAGCTGGGTATTTAGAAGTAGAAACACCTGTTTTGCAATCGATTCCTGGTGGTGCAGCAGCGAGACCTTTTATAACGCATCACAACTCCTTAGACATTCCATTGTATATGCGAATTGCCAATGAATTGTATTTGAAAAGACTAATCGTTGGTGGTTTTGATGGTGTGTACGAATTTTCAAAAAATTTCCGTAACGAAGGAATGGACAGAACCCATAATCCTGAATTTACAGCTATGGAAATTTATGTAGCCTACAAAGACTACAACTGGATGATGGAATTTACAGAGCAATTATTAGAATATTGTGCAACGGCTGTAAACGGAACAAGCGAAGTGACTTTTGGCGAACACACTATCAATTTCAAAGCGCCTTATGCTCGTGTAACCATGACCGATGCGATCAAACATTTTACAGGTTTTGATATTTCTGGAAAAAGCGAAGCTGAATTGTTTGAAGCTGCCAAAGGAATGGGCATTGAAGTGGATGAAACGATGGGTAAAGGAAAATTGATTGATGAAATTTTTGGCGCAAAATGCGAAGGAAATTATATTCAGCCAACTTTCATCACTGATTATCCAAAAGAAATGTCGCCATTGTGTAAAGAACACCGCGATAATCCTGAATTAACAGAGCGTTTCGAATTGATGGTTTGCGGAAAAGAAATCGCCAATGCCTACTCAGAATTAAACGACCCAATTGACCAAAGAGAACGTTTTGAAGACCAAATGCGTTTGGCTGAAAAAGGAGATGACGAAGCCAACGGAACTATTGACGAAGATTTCTTGAGAGCATTAGAATACGGAATGCCACCAACCTCTGGATTAGGGATTGGAATGGACCGTTTGATGATGTTCTTGACCAATAATGCCTCTATTCAGGAAGTGCTTTTGTTCCCACAAATGCGACCAGAAAAGAAAAAAGTAACCGTAGAATTAGAAGCTGACGAAAAAGTAATTGTTGCCATTTTACAAGCCAATGACAATCAAATGGAATTTAGTTTACTAAAAATCAAATCCGAATTGAGTGGCAAAAAATGGGACAAAGCGATGAAAAACCTTTCCGCACTTGGAATGACCGAAGTTGTGGTTGATGGTGATGTTAAAGCTTGTCGATTGAAGGAGTAATCGTTTCTTAATCATAAAAACAAACCCGATAATATGACCTATTATCGGGTTTTTAATTTCTGTTAAAATTACTTTTTTACTACTACTTCTTTAATATGCTTCGATCGCAACTTATTGTCTTTGGCATATTTTTGCAACTGTACTCCAGCTTCCTTTACTCGATCTGAGGACAATATAGTAGCACCATTAGCCACTAATTTATAATACAATGCATCGCCATTGGTTACAGCACTTTTATCAATATTCCCCATAGTCCCAACGATACATGTAATTTTTCGACTGTGTAAATAACTGTACACTTCAGGTTTCGGCTCCGAAGTTCCCACAAAAGCGATCATTTTATCGGCTTTTACCCCCAACGCTTCCATACGCTCTACGTCCTCTTTGCCTCTTGCAGAAACAGATAGCATCAAATCGGGAGCCAAACGAGCTACCTCAGCGGCTTGATTGGCATTGTACGTAATAATAACCGAATAGGCTTCTGCTTTGTTGCGACGTACTGCGTCAACAATCATTTGCATCGGCACCCCTTTTTTGATATCCAAGTTAAATATAACCTTCCCTTTTCCCCATTGCAATACTTGATCTAAAGTTTCAATTTTATAAGACGTAGCATTCCCTTTCGTATCTTTTAAATTAAACCCTTGCAATTCGTCATAAGTATAGCTACCAATTAATCCCGTTCCAGTAGTAGTTCGATCCAATTTATCGTCATGCATCATCACCAAAACCGAATCTTTACTCAAGGCGATATCCGTTTCGATTATCGAAGGATTAAACTGAATAGCGTGTTGAAAGGTTGCCGTACAATTTTCTGGAAAACCTTCCATAGGACCACCGCGATGCGCACTTACTAGTGGATACGCCTTTTGGGAATATGTTAGGAATTTTTGTAATTCGTTGACTGACTTAAAGGCAATCCTGTGCTCTGTAGTTTGAGCCTGTAGCGACAACAAAGCCAAAAAAAGACCTAGTAAAAATAAACGTTTCATTTTCATATTATAAATTTTAGCTTTCAAAAATATTGAAATGAAATCCAATGACTCTTTCTTTTTAAAAATTTTAAGATTTAAATGGACAATAAGTTATTAACAACGCATAGCCAATAAACCAGCAAACCGAACAAATTCAACACTTCCAATTCCTTTTTCAATGGGAATAAAAAAAGGCAAAACATGACAAATATCAGCCCCAAGAACAGCCATTAGCGGTAAAATTGCACTATACAAAAACAAATCCAAAACAAAATTATAACACTGATTTCAAGTCGTTTACAACAAACCGACTTGGGATTTTTATGTGTCATTTATATTTTTAAGCAAGAAACCATCTATTTTTTTTAACAACATTTTACAAACTTAAACTTTCAGAATCATGGAAAAATACGTAATCAAACGGAATGGCGAATACAAACCTTTTGCAGCATTCAAAATCAAGGATGCACTTGAAAAAAGTTTTAAAAGTGTCCATCAATCAGTAGATGAAGAAGTCTTTGTAAAAGTGATGGAAGAATTAGATTCGATGACAACTTGGTCTGTAGAAGAAATCCAAGATTGCATCGAAAAAATACTTTTTGAAAACAAACATTTTGATGTCATGCGCTCTTTTATGCTTTTCAGACACACGCGTAAATTGCAACGGGAGCATGCAGAAGGAATCAATGAAGACACCACTTATGTAGATAGTACACAAACTATTGAAGAATATATTCACCAAACGGATTGGCGCATCAATGCCAATGCGAATACTTCCTATTCCAATGCTGGTTTAGTAAACAATGTAGCTGGAAAAATCATTGCCAATTATTGGCTGGATAAAGTCTACACCAAACAAGAAGGTTACGCGCATAGAAACGGAGACATTCACATTCACGATCTCGATTGCTTGACCGGCTATTGCGCAGGTTGGAGTTTGAGAGTGCTTTTAAACGAAGGATTCAACGGTGTTCGCGGACGTGTAGAAAGTAGACCACCCGCTCATTTTAGAGAAGCCTTAGGGCAAATGGCTAACTTTTTAGGAATTTTGCAAAGCGAATGGGCTGGCGCACAAGCCTTCAGCTCCTTCGACACCTATTTAGCTCCTTATGTTTTCAAAGACAATTTATCGTTTGACGAAGTGCTCAAGGCTGTTCGAAGCTTTGTTTACAACTTAAATGTACCGGCTCGTTGGGGTCAATCTCCGTTTACCAACATCACCTTGGACTGGGTCGTACCCGAAGATTTGAAAACACAAATCCCAACCAAAAAAGACCATCACTTTTTCGAAAATGAAACCAGTACAGATCTTTTAGAACGTGCCAAAGCAAGAGGCGTGAACGCAGTCAACGAATTGCGTTACGAACATTTCCAAACCGAAATGAACCTCATCAACAAAGCCTATTATACCGTAATGACCGAAGGCGATGCCAACGGACAGCCGTTTACCTTCCCGATTCCAACGGTAAACATCACCGAAGAATTTGATTGGGACGGAGAAAACACCGAATTACTTTTCGAAAATACCGCCAAAATTGGATCCTCTTATTTCCAAAACTTCATCGGAAGTCAATATGTTCTTGACGAAAACGGAAACAAAGAAGAAAACCCAAATGCCTACAAACCCAACGCCGTTCGTAGCATGTGTTGTCGTTTACAACTCGATTTACGCGAGCTGTTAAAACGTGGAAACGGACTTTTTGGTAGCGCCGAAATGACCGGAAGTATCGGAGTAGTCACCATCAACATGGCCCGTTTAGGTTATTTATACAAAGGCAACAAAGCTGGTTTAATCGAACAGTTGGACAACCTTTTATTCATTTCCAAATCCACCTTAGAAAAGAAAAGAGTCTTCATTCAAGAAATGTACGACCGTGGCTTGTTCCCATACACCAAACGTTATTTGACACATTTCCGCAACCATTTCTCTACCATTGGCGTAAACGGAATGAACGAAATGATCCTCAATTTCAGCAATAATACCGATACAATCACCACGCCAACCGGAATCGAATTTGCTGGCGAAATCTTGGAACACATCCGTAACCGAATGAAAGAATTCCAAGAAAGCACCGGAAACTTGTATAATCTAGAAGCCACACCCGCCGAAGGAACCACCTATCGTTTTGCCAAAGAAGACAAAAAACGCTTTGCCGATATCATCCAAGCTGGAGAAGGTGAAAATTTTTATTACACCAATAGTTCACAAATCCCAGCCGACCATACCGAAGATCCCTTCGAAGCGCTTTATTTACAAGACGGCCTACAATGCAAATACACCGGCGGAACTGTATTACACCTTTACATGAGCGAAAAAATCAGCTCCTCCGAAGCCTGTAAACAATTCGTTAAAAAAGTAATTTCCAATTTCAAATTGCCCTACATCACCGTAACCCCCGTATTCAGCGTTTGCCCCGTACACGGTTACTTGAATGGCGAACACGAATATTGCCCAAAATGTGACGAAGCCTTAATTAAAGAAAAAGAATTAATAGTTTAAGGGTTTAAAAGTTTAAAGGTTTAAAGTTGTTTATCAACTACCAAACAACTTTAAACAACCTTAAACAACTTTAAACAACCTTAAACAACCTTAAACAACCTTAAACAACTTTAAACAATCTCAAACCCTAAAATAATGAAAACACATCCCATTCTAGAACAACATCCAGAACGTAGAACCAAATGTTTAGTCTACACCCGAGTTATGGGCTACCATCGTCCCGTAGAAAGCTTTAACATTGGTAAAAAAGGAGAACACAAACAACGCACCCATTTCAATGAATGTAAGTGCTAGTACACCCCTTTACAGCATAACTCCATTTACACTATTGGATTATCCGCATCAGTCAGCCTGCATCCTTTGGTTTGCAGGCTGCAACATGCGGTGCCAATATTGCTACAATCCCGAAATAGTGTTGGGAAAAGGAAAATTCACCTTTCAGCACGCTCTAGATTTTATCCAAACTCGAAAAAACCTACTCGACGCAGTAGTTTTTAGCGGTGGCGAATGCCTTTTACACAAAAACTGTATCGAATTTATCGCAACCGTCAAAAAAATGGGCTTTTTGGTAAAAATTGACACCAACGGTTCCAAGCCGAAAGTACTCCAAACCTTACTCGAGCAACAAACGATCGATTACGTGGCCTTGGATTTCAAAGCCATGCCTCAAACTTTCGAAACAATAACCCAATCTGATTTGTTTGCCCCTTTCGAACAATCCCTCGAATTGCTTCTCAAACATTCCGTGCCCTTTGAAGTTCGCACTACCATTCACTCTGATTTAATCTCAGCATCGGACCTTCAAAAAATGATTCAATTTTTAGAACAAAAGGGCTATCAAGGCAAGTACTTTATTCAATATTTTGTCAACGAAGCGCCTACAATCGAAAAAATGGGCTTTTCCCACCGCGAATTAGATCCGGAAACCCTTTCCACAGCCAACATCAAAATAGTGATTCGGAATTAAGTAAAGAATGCTATGTATAATAGTACATTATCTAAATTATTACTTTCTACCATTACGCTTTCTTAAAAGAGTTATAATTATGTATTTACATTCTTAGATTAAAGAAAAAGAATCAAATAAAGTTAAGTTAATTCTTTCATAAACTCTTTTTGTAGTATTTTATTTATCCCTAAGTTTGAAAAAATAAAAAACACATTTTATGAAAAAAATTACATTGGCACTAGTTGCCGTATTTGTCACAAACTTTGCAATTGGACAAGCAAAAGAGGGCCAACTTTCTAAGAAAAAATGGCTAATTGAAGCCAATACTGGTTTTGGTGATAACGTAGGAAATACTTCTTTCTATTTTTCATCTAAAGACGGTAAAACATCTTACAATGTTGGACTTGAAGGAGGTTATTTCATTAAAGATAATTTAGCGCTCAAACTTGGGTTAGGTTTTGGAAAAACAAGTGATAGCAATTCCAATGATCCGATAGCGTATAAAATTGGCGTAAAATATTACTTAAAAAAAATGATCCCAATTGAACTCTCTTATAATGGGATTGGAATTGGAGACACAGATGCTAACCCAAAATCAATAGGTTTACAAGCGGGATACGCTATTTTTATTGGAAAGAATATAAGTATAGAGCCCGGTGTTCGATATAACAAGGCTCTATACAATCAATATTTTGACGACAGTTTTCAATTCAATATTGGATTTGCTTTGCATCTGTAAAAGCAGTACCACTACACAAAAAATTATACCTCCAAAATTCTTGGAGGTATTTTTTTTTATAGCATATCCAATGCTTCTATCACTCATTCATACGGTACAAAAACACATACAGCATCAAAAACCAGTTTTCAAACCAATCATATAAACTAAAAATTTATTAAAAACAGCTCCACTCAAAAGACAAAAAACACAACTAAAATCACTACATTAATTTGAGTCAAAAAAACGAACCGCTTCTAAACCTGATAATTATCATTGCGAATTAAATAAGGTAACGATACTTTTACAGCCCCTTTAAAAAATAATTATTTAATAAAAAGGAAAAAAAATGGAAGATTTAAAAGCAAAAATTTTAGCCCTCAAAAAAGAAAAAAATGCAGTTATTTTGGCGCATTATTATCAAGACACCGACATTCAAGATATTGCAGATTATGTAGGAGATAGTTTAGGTTTGTCGCAAGAAGCCACGAAAGTTGAAGCTTCGATTATTCTTTTTGCTGGTGTCCATTTCATGGCCGAAACCGCCAAAATTTTAAATCCATCCAAAAAAGTCATTTTACCAGATCTCAATGCTGGCTGTTCTTTGGCAGATTCTTGTCCTGCCGATGCTTTCAAAACATTCAAAGAAGCCCATCCAAATCACTTGGTAATTACTTATGTGAATTGTTCAGCGGAAATAAAGGCCTTGAGCGACATTGTATGTACTTCTGCCAACGCACTAAAAATTGTCGAATCAGTTCCAAAAGAAACACCGATTATTTTTGCGCCAGACAAAAACTTGGGAAGATATATCAGTAATGAAACTGGTAGAGAATTATTGCTTTGGGACGGATCTTGCATAGTACACGAAGCTTTTTCATTAGAAAAACTCATCGATTTATACCAACAAAACCCCGATGCTGAAATCATCGCACATCCAGAATCAGAAACTCATATTTTAAAAACCGCGCATTATATTGGCTCCACCGCTGGCATGATCAACTATGTCAAAAACAGTTCTTGTGAAAAATTTATAGTTGCTACCGAAGCTAGCATTTTACACAAAATGCAACAGGAAGTACCCAATAAAATCTTGATTCCTGCACCTTCAAAAGAAGATAACACTTGTGCTTGTAGCGAATGTGCTTATATGAAAGTAAATACCCTTCAAAAAGTGTATGATTGTCTGCTCCAAGAAACCCCCGAAATTATCGTTCCTGAAGCCATTAGAAAACAAGCTTTAGTACCTATAGAACGTATGCTTGAACTCTCCAACTAATGACACAAACCAACTACTTAATTATCGGTTCTGGTGTGGCAGGATTAACTTTTGCCCTAAAAATAGCCACTCGATTTCCGGATAAAAAAATCACAATCGTTACGAAAGCCAATGCTGAAGAATCAAACACAAAATATGCGCAAGGAGGCATCGCTATTGTAACCAACAAAATAGTAGATTCGTACGAAAAACACATTCAGGATACCCTAATTTGTGGCGATGGTTTATGCGATGAATCGGTAGTGCGAAAAGTTATTACCGAGGGACCAAAACGGCTACAAGAATTAATCCATTGGGGCGCACAATTTGACAAAAATGCACAAGGCAATTTCGACTTAGGAAAAGAAGGTGGCCATTCACAAAGTCGAGTCGTACACCATAAAGACCAAACAGGCTTTGAAATTGAACGCGCTATTTTGCAACAAGTCTATTTAAAAAAGAACATCACGGTGCTCGACCATCATTTTGCTATCGATTTGATTGCAAAAGATAATTGTTGTTTGGGCGTTCAAGTTTTGAATCAAAAAGACAAAACTATTTTTCCTTGTTTTGCTGACTATACGTTGCTGGCCACTGGTGGTATTGGAAATGTATATGGACATACCACGAATCCAATTATTGCCACAGGCGACGGAATCGCAATGGCTTATAGAATTAATGCCAACATAAAAGAAATGGAATTTATTCAATTTCATCCCACCGCCTTATTTCATAATGCATCTGGAACACAATTCTTAATTTCCGAGGCGGTTCGAGGTTTTGGTGCCTATCTACGCACCAAAAACGGCCGTCGTTTTATGGAAGATTATGACGAAAGAAAAGAATTAGCTTCGAGAGATATTATTTCGCAAAGTATCGATTTTGAATTAAAAAAATCAGGCGAAGTTTGTGTTTTCCTAGATTGTACACATTTGGATTTGGAAAAGTTTATCATTCATTTCCCTATGATTTATAAACATTGCAGAAGCATTGGTCTCGACATCTCCAAAGATTGGATTCCTGTAGTGCCTGCTCAACATTATCTTTGTGGGGGAATTGTAGTTGATGCCAATGGTAAAACATCCGTAGAGCGTCTTTTTGCTTGCGGTGAATGCTCTAGAACGGGTTTACATGGCGCCAATAGATTAGCTTCTAACTCACTATTGGAAGCGCTAGTTTATTCCAATGCGATTTATGAATATCTTTCTGAAAACCCTCACTTAACAACAATCAAAACAGCTGTTTACTCCAAAACCTACAAAGATCGCTTGCCCTTGATTACCCACTCTATTTTGAGTCAAATAAAAAGTGAATTGCAACTTTTGATGCGAACCCATGCTGGAATAATACGCAACAATAAAGATTTAAAAGAGGCAAAAAAACAATTAAATCATTGGTTAAAAGAGCTTCTAGAACTCGAACAAAATTATCAGGGCAATACCGCTTTTTATGAATTAAAAAATCTAATTACCATAGGAATTCTCATTGTTCAGCATTCTATGTTACGAGAAGAAAACCGTGGTGGCTTTTTCAAAATCAACAAGTTAAGATGCTAATTTTTTGTTAACATTAAACCTTTTTCTTTAAAAATCATCTTATCAGTATAAATCAAAAAAACGAAAGTAAGATGAAAAAATTAATTATGGCTGCCTTTTTGGTAGTAAGCTTAAGTAGCGTTGCTCAAGAAAGAAGAGAAAGACCCAATCGTGACGAAATGGAAAAAATGACTCCAGAACAACGTCAGGAAAAGCATTTGAAAAAAATGACAACTGATTTAAATTTGAATGCCAAACAACAAGAAGAAGTTAAAAAGTTAATGGCCGAACAAGGAAAAAAAGCTGCTGATTTTAAAGCCAAAAGAGATGCGAAAAAAGAAGAGCAATTGCTTGCCTCTGCCAAAGAAAGAAAAGAAATGGCTGAAAAAATGAAAGCCGAAAAAGAAGCAATGGATGCGAAAATGAAAGCGATTTTAACTCCTGAGCAATATACCAAATGGGAAAAAGAACGTGAAATTAGAAAAGAAAAAATGCTCGAAAAAAGAGAACAAAGACGAAGACATAAAGGTGATTATTAAAAAAAAAGGGAGTTTCTACACAGCAAGAAACTCCCTTTTTTGTTATACTATATTTCTACTAAAAAGACTTCGATACTTTATCTATTGCATGAATAGTTTCATCCAAATCTTCATAAGTCAACGCATCAGTAATAAACCAAGTTTCATAAGCTGATGGTGCAATATAAATTCCTTCTTGCAACAAACCGTGGAAGAATTTTTTAAAGGTTGCATTATCGCCTTTAGCAGCCGATTGAAAGTCAACTACGGGTTCCGCATCGAAATGAACCGAAATCATGGAGCCTACCCTATTGATGGTAAAAACCACACCATTTGCAGTAAGCACTTTACGAATTCCTGCTTCTAAATAAGCGGTTTTCTCTTCCAATCTTTGAAACACTGCTCTGTCGTTGTTTAATGACTCTAACATCGCCAATCCAGCCGCCATCGCTAACGGATTACCAGATAATGTTCCTGCTTGATACACGGGACCTAGTGGCGCCAAGTAATTCATAATTTCTTCACGAGCAGCAAAAGCCCCTACTGGCAATCCGCCACCAATTACTTTTCCAAAACAAACGATATCCGCTTGAATGCCGTATAATTCTTGAACACCACCTGCTGCTAATCGAAAGCCTGTCATTACCTCATCAAAAATCAATAAAATCCCGTTAGCAGAGCACAACTCTCGTAAACCTTCTAAGAATCCGTTGAGTGGTGGTACACATCCCATATTTCCTGCAACGGGTTCTACGATAATTGCAGCAATTTCATTAGGATTAGCAGCAATGAGAGCGCTAACATTTTCTAAATCATTGTAACGAGCCAGCAACGTATCTTTTGCAGTTCCTTCGGTTACACCAGGACTATTTGGAACACCAAAAGTACTTAATCCACTACCCGCTGCAATCAAAAACGAATCGGAATGACCGTGATAGCAACCTGAAAACTTGATGATTTTATCTCTTTTGGTAAAGCCACGCGCCAAACGGATGGCACTCATACAAGCTTCTGTCCCCGAATTCACAAAACGAATTTTATCGATATTCGGAACCATATCAACCGCCAAAGCAGCAATTTTGGTTTCCAACTCTGTAGGCATTCCAAAAGAAGTTCCTAATTTGGCACGCTCCGTTAGTGCCTCCACAACGGGTTCGTAGGCGTGTCCCAAAATCATGGGTCCCCAAGAATTAATGTAATCAATTAATCGGTTACCATCTTCGTCATACAAATAAGCTCCTTTCGCACTTTTTACAAAAATCGGAGTGCCACCAACGGCTTTAAAAGCTCGTACTGGTGAATTTACGCCTCCTGGAATTACTTTTTCCGCTTCAGCAAAAAGCTGACTGCTTCTTTGATATATCATATTATTCTAGACTTTTAAGATTATTATTACTGTTTTTTTATTGCTTCCAACAACTGATAACTGAAAACCGAAAACTGAAAACCGAAAACCTACTTCACAATCAATTTTTGTCCAATCGAAATCGCGTTGTCTGTTAAGTTATTTTTGCGTTGTAAATCTTCGACCAAAACATTGAATTTTTTGGAAATGGAATACAATGTGTCGCCTTTTTGGACTTCATACAACGTGCAATCACCGTTTACCACTTGGTTGTCTACTCGATTCGAAACGGGAGCATTCACCACACTTTTGCCCAAAACCTGACTATCGTACTGATGCAAATCATAGCGTTCAATGTAAGCAATTAATTTTTCAGGATACAACGGATCGGTGGCATATCCAGCGGCTCGCAATCCCATTGCCCAAGCCACATAATCTCCCTTTGCCAATGAAAAAAGAGAGGCATATCGTTTTTTGGTTGTCAAAAATTTAGCATGATCTTTATACGAACCCGCTGGATCATTATATTTTCGGAAGCATTCTTTTTCTGAATCATCATCATGGTGTACAAATTCTCCTTCCCAATCATTATGACATTTGATACCAAAATGATTATTGGAATTGACCGCCAAACTGCTTTTCCCAGCACCTGATTCTAAAATTCCTTGTGCCAAAATAATACTCGCAGGAATGCCAAAATTTTTCATATTGCTCATCGCAATACCTTTGTATTGTTCGATGTACTGATTGACCACCTCTAATCTTTTAGTGGCAACCCCATTAGCTGATGAGTTCTTGGAATAAACGATTGTTTTTTTAGTACTACTAGAGTTTTTTTTATGATTTTGTGTTGGCGATTTAGTACTGTTACAGCTTACCAAAAACAGCAATACTACTAGGCAGAAAATTTGTTTTATCATTGTACTAAAATCGGTTTATTATTGTTTCTTAATTTGGCGTTCATTCCCGCAATTCCTTGGAGTCCACCGGTGTGAATCATCAGGATTTTGGATTTCGGAGGAAAATAGTTGCGTTGTATTAAATCCATAACGCCAAAAACCATTTTTCCTGTATAAATTGGATCTATCGGAATTTGGGTTTGGAGAAAAAAAGAATTGATCCAATCGATCAATTCATCGGTTACTTTACCATATCCTCCAAAATGATAGTCGGTGATTAACTCCCAATTTTTATTGGTGACAAATTTACGAATTTCATTTTGTAAAAAATCCCCTTTTAACGCTGGAAAACCCAAAATTTTTTGATGTGGCAAAGCACTATTAATAAGTCCCGAAATGGTTCCTCCTGTTCCCACAGCGCTACAAATAAAATCAAAATCGGCATCAAGCTCGGTTAGAATTTCTTCACAACCTTTGACGGCCAAATCGTTCGTGCCTCCTTCGGGAACTAGATAAAAAGACCCGAATTGCGCTTGCAGTTGTGCGATAAATGCAGCGTCGGTTTTATGACGATAAGCTTCACGGGTGACAAATTCAAAACGCATTCCGCATTCTTGGGCAAAAGACAAAGTAGGATTTTCCGAAATTTTATCGCGTAATTCATCCCCTCGAATTATACCAATGGTTTCAAAACCTTGTTCTTTTCCAGCATACGCCACAGCAGCAATATGATTGGAAAAAGCGCCCCCAAAAGTGAGTAAAACCGACTGATTTTCAGCTTTGGCTTGGAGTACATTGTATTTTAGTTTTCGGAATTTATTGCCTGAGACAAAAGGATGAAGTAAATCTTCTCTTTTTATTTCAAGAGTAATTCCATTTGGTAATTCGTATGTTATTTTTTGATTCAAAGTGTATAGCTTTTATAAAATTAACCGCAAGGTTCGCAAAGATTTACGCAAAGTTCACTAAGCTTTGCGGTCATTGCGCTTTCTTTGCGAACCTTGCGGTTAAATAGGCTTTTAATTTTTTTTTGTGTGCAAATAGTTTAAAAAACTAAAATATTTTCTAGTCTTTAGATACTCCAAATTGGATTCGTTCGCATAAGCTTCGCGTTCAAAACTCAGGTTTCGATACGCCAAATTGCTATCTTTGTATTGACACCATCGAAGAAAAAACTCTAGGCTGTACCATATAAAAAAAGGGACTATCAGTAATTCGAGTTGTTGTCGCAAATGGATTTTTTCGTGATTGAGAAAAATAAGATTCTCTTTATATCCTGCTTTTTTAACGAACACAAACGGAAAAGCAGCCAAACCGCTATATCCTTTTGGAATTAAATATTTAGCAACAATAAGAATCATTTCGCTTTAAAATTTATAGATTTGCAACTGTTATACCCTTTTATTTAAGGAAAAATACTATTCGTTCTATTTGCACGAACCTTCCAAAAAAAAAGTCGCTTATGTTAGAGCAAAGTAATGAAAATAAACTAATCGAAGGTGAAGATTTTTACTTTACTCCCGAAGGCTATAAATGTTTTACTGAAAAGCACCACCTAAAAAGAGGGTATTGTTGCAAAAGCGGTTGCCGTCATTGTCCCTATGGTTTTGATAAGAAGACGGGAGGGTTTAAGAAAGCAGAAAATTAGTAGTCAGTGGTCAGTTTTAGTGTTCAGATTGAATAAAATACAAAACAGATTGTAGCTATAGCCGATTAATCAAAGTTCACAAGTCTCGATGAAATGATTGAACTCAAAATATAAAAAAACTCTTAGAAATGGATATCGTTTCTTTACAATACAGAATCAAAATATACAAGTCCTACCACCGGTCGGATATTAGGTATCCTTAGTCGGTTTTGAACTAACTAGGGGGTGATGATATACTGCCCAAGAGGTTTTGGAAGCCAAAAGTCCTTGGTCTACGGACTGCGAGAGGGATAGGAACTGGCTACCGAAGTAGCGTGGATAGCCCGACCGCAATGCCGCAAGTGGCCGACTCACGACAACGCTGCATAGGCCACTTGGGGTATTGTGGTCTCGCCCAAATCTTACTAAAAAGTATCGCTATTATTTTATTTTCGATTGTAAAAACAAAAAAAAGATGACATTTAAAGAACAAATCCAACAAGGAATTCCTGATATATTACCACAAACTAAGCCGTATGAGGCGGCCATAAATCACGCGCCGAAACGTAAAGAAATTTTAACGGCGGAGGAAAAAAAGTTGGCGCTGCGCAATGCGTTGCGTTATTTTGACCCGAAACATCATGCGGAATTAATACCTGAATTCTCGGAAGAATTAGAGCAATACGGGCGTATTTATATGTACCGTTTTCGTCCTGATTACAAAATGTACGCACGTCCGATTGATGAATATCCCGGGAAAAGCGAGCAAGCGAAAGCCATTATGCTGATGATACAAAACAATTTGGATTATGCCGTGGCACAGCATCCGCACGAGTTGATTACGTATGGCGGAAATGGTGCGGTGTTTCAAAATTGGGCACAATACCTTTTGACGATGCAATACTTGTCGGAAATGACCGATGAGCAAACGTTGACGATGTATTCTGGGCACCCGATGGGATTGTTTCCGTCGCATAAAGAGGCGCCGAGAGTCGTAGTAACCAACGGGATGGTGATTCCGAATTATTCGGCACCAGACGATTGGGAAAAAATGAATGCCTTGGGCGTTTCGCAATACGGACAAATGACGGCTGGAAGTTATATGTACATTGGTCCACAAGGCATTGTGCACGGCACGACCATCACGGTTTTGAATGGTTTTAGAAAAATAAAAAAGAGTCCAACAGGAGGTCTTTTTGTAACGTCTGGATTGGGCGGCATGAGCGGCGCGCAACCCAAAGCGGGAAATATTGCGGGTTGTATCACGGTTTGTGCCGAAGTGAATCCGAAAATCACCCACATTCGTCACAGCCAAGGTTGGATTAATGAAGTGATTGAAGATTTAGACGCTTTAGTGCAACGTGTCGCCTTAGCAAAAACCAATAACGAAACCGTTTCTATTGCGTATTTAGGCAATATTGTAGACGTTTGGGAACGTTTTGACCAAGAAAATATGCATATTGATTTGGGTTCCGACCAAACTTCTTTGCATAATCCGTGGGCTGGCGGATATTATCCTGCGGGCATTTCGTTTGAAGAAGCCAATGAAATGATGGCCAACCAACCGGAACTTTTTAAAGAAAAAGTGCAAGAAACGTTGCGTCGTCACGCAGCAGCTATCAACAAACATACCGCAAAAGGCACGTATTTCTTTGATTACGGCAACGCCTTTTTGCTAGAAGCCTCAAGAGCGGGAGCCGATGTGATGGCCGAAAATCCAACGCTTGGTAGAGAATTCAAATACCCTTCGTACGTTCAAGATATTATGGGACCGATGTGTTTTGATTATGGTTTTGGTCCTTTCCGTTGGGTTTGTACTTCCGGAAAACCAGAAGACTTGGCCAAAACAGATGCTATAGCTTGTGCGGTTTTAGAAAAAATGATTGAAACTTCCCCTGTAGAAATTCAGCAACAAATGCAGGATAACATTCAATGGATAAAAGGTGCTCAAGAAAATAAATTAGTGGTAGGTTCACAAGCGCGAATTTTATACGCAGATGCTGAAGGTCGTACTAAAATTGCCGAAGCATTTAACCAAGCCATTGCCAAAGGCGAAATAGGGTATGTGGTTTTAGGTCGTGACCACCACGATGTTTCAGGAACTGATTCGCCGTATCGAGAAACTTCAAATATTTATGACGGTTCAAGATTTACCGCTGATATGGCCATTCATAATGTGATTGGCGATAGTTTCCGTGGCGCTACTTGGGTTTCCATTCACAACGGCGGCGGTGTGGGCTGGGGAGAAGTTATCAACGGTGGCTTTGGTATGGTTCTTGATGGTTCCAAAGAAGCTTCTAAACGTTTGGCTTCAATGCTTTTTTGGGATGTCAACAACGGAATTTCTCGCAGAAGCTGGGCGCGTAACGAAGGAGCGATTTTTGCCATCAAACGCGCTATGGAAGTAGAACCTTTACTAAAAGTGACGCTTCCGAATCAAGTAAACGATGATTTACTTTAATATTTTGTTAACCTAAAAGATAAACTCATGAAACTAATTAAAATTTTCGCCTTATTAGCTGTAGTATTCTTAAGCTCTTGTAGTAGTATTAGCGTACATTCAGACTACGACAAAACAGTAGATTATAGCACCTTCAAAACCTATGCTTTTTACAAACCAGGCATTGACAAAGTAGAGATTTCGGATCTGGACAAAAAACGTATCTTGAGAGCAATCGATCAACAAATGGCTGCCAAAGGATTTACCAAAAGCGAAACACCTGACTTGTTAATCAATATATTCACTAAATCGAGAGAGCAAGTCAACGTAAACCAATTCAACGCAGGTTGGGGTTACGGCTGGGGTTGGGGTTGGAATCCTTGGATGATGGGCGGTAACCAAACCACCGTTTCTACTTCTACCGAAGGCACCTTGTATATCGACCTTATCGACGCCAAAAAGAAAGAAATGATTTGGCAAGGTGAAGGTATTGGAACCTTAACTAAAAACACGGACAAAAAAGACGAAGTGGTTGCTGAATTTGTGGGGAAAATTTTAGCACAATATCCTCCTGTGAAAAAATAAATCGTGGTGAATAACTTATTTGTTTATATTTGCGGCAGCACATTTTTATATGAAAAACAATAACACAATTATTAGCAGCATTTCAATTATCATTCGATGAGAATGTGAGGCGCTGTATAGTATTAACAATATCAATATAGAACCTCCCAATTGGGAGGTTTTTTTTTAGATATGACACAAAACACTAGCATTATTATTAACATCATTATTATTCGTCTTTGTTGACGAGTTAGGATGTTATGCATAACCATGAAGCCTTTCTCGTCACTTGAGAAAGGTTTTTTTTTGACTAAAAAATTACATTTCTATGAAAGAAAAAATAACCCTTACGCTATTTTGCGAAAAAGAAGCAACGCTAATCAGTAAAATTGTTCTTATATTCACTCGAAAAAAAATAAAAATTGACCATTTTTGTGTGGACAGTTGTGAACAGACTTTATTGTACAAAATCAGGATTGGCTATTGGGATCACCCAAGCAACACCAACAATATGGTTGCCCTTTTGGAACGAATTATCGAGGTTTTTAGCTGTTATTCCCAAAATCAAGAAGAGCTAGAAACGCATCAAATAAAACTTTTCAAAATTCCAATCCTTCACAAAGATCAAATCACGCATTTTCCTGTCTCTTTTCTATTTCAAGAAAAGGAGTATTGGATTTGTTGTGGTAAAATTATCAATGAGCACTTTTACGCGCTACAAAACACCCTCAAAAAATCAACATTACAATTCAATTAAAAAAAATAAAATGAACTTATTTCAATCCATACAACAAGCGCAACAAGAATTAGCCAACGTAGTTCCCGCTACTCCTCTAACAGAAAACCTCAATCTTTCGGAAGAATTTGATGCCACTATTTTACTTAAAAGAGAAGATCTTCAAGTCGTGCGCTCTTATAAAATCAGAGGCGCATACAACAAAATAAAATCCTTAACCGAAAGTGAAAAAACAAACGGCATTGTGTGCGCCAGCGCTGGCAATCACGCACAAGGTGTGGCATATTCTTGCCATCTTTTACAAATACAAGGCAAAATCTATATGCCCAAAACCACACCCAATCAAAAAGTCAAACAAGTACAACTTTTTGGCAAAAAATGGGTCGAAATTGTATTAACTGGCGATACCTTCGACGATGCCTATGCCAAAGCAGTTGCCGACGCCAAGGACAACCAAAAAGCGTTCATCCACCCTTTTGATGATAAAAAAGTCATTGCAGGTCAAGGTACCGTAGGACTTGAAATACTAGATTATTACCAACAACCGATTGATTATATTTTTGTTCCCATTGGCGGAGGAGGTTTAGCTTCTGGCCTATCCACTGTTTTCAAAAACTTGAGTCCAAATACCAAAATTATTGGCGTTGAACCACAAGGTGCTCCTTCAATGAAAACATCGATTGCCAATCAAATCAACACACCCTTAGAAACCATAGACAAATTTGTAGATGGAGCCGCCGTAAAACAAGTAGGCGACCAAACCTTTGCCATTTGTCAAAAAAACCTAGACGATATCGTCCTTGTTCCCGAAGGAAAAGTATGCACCACTATCTTGCGTTTGTACAATGAAGAAGCTATGGTCGTAGAACCTGCAGGTGCTTTGACCATTGCTGCATTGGATTTTTATAAAGAACAAATCAAAGGAAAAACCGTAGTTTGTATCGTAAGCGGCAGCAACAACGACATCGAACGCACCGCCGAAATCAAGGAGCGCTCTTTACTTTATGAAGGATTAATGCATTATTTTATGATACAATTTCCGCAACGTCCTGGCGCGCTCAAGGAATTTGTCAATACCATTTTAGGTCCTGACGATGACATCACCTATTTCCAATTTGCCAAAAAAAATAGCCGAGAAGTAGGCTCTGTGGTAGTAGGGCTAGAAGTAAAAAATCCAAACGACATTGTGGCTATCAAAGATAACATGAAAAAAACAGGTTTCGAATACCAATACCTCAACAACAGACAAGATCTTTTCACCCAACTCATTGGTTAAAAGAAACTAAAAAACAACCTTCTTTTCCAGTAAAAAAGTACCTTTGAAACCAAATTTTTAAACAGTTATGACTCCTACTCAAGACATACAAGACCTAAACGACATCAAAAAAATGGTCGATACGTTTTATAGCAATGTGCGTCAAGACGAGACAATTGGTCCCGTTTTCAACGAAAAAATAGGCGAACGCTGGCCAGAACATCTTGAGAAAATGTACCGCTTTTGGCAAACCATTTTGCTCGAAGTCCACACCTATTCGGGAAGTCCGTTTCCACCACACAAACAATTGCCCGTAGACAAATCCCATTTCGACCGCTGGATGGCGATTTTCACCACCACTGTGGATGAATTGTTTGCTGGCCCTCTTGCCGATGAAGCCAAACTAAGAGCCAAAAATATGGCAGAAATGTTCAACTATAAGATTGAGTATTTTAGGAAAGCCGAAAAAGAGCAATTAAAATAGTACTGTTTCCTAGACAAAAGCATACAAAATCAGGTAATTTTTCAGTTGTTTTTTTGGACTTCAATTGCCTCCTGCTTTAGCTGGAGGAGTGAAATTTGAATATTTTAAAGGCTTTAGCCAAAATCAGCTGATTTATTTGGCTAAAGCCAACCCAAATCCATCCCCCATTACTCCAGCTAAAGCTGGAGCCAATTGAAAGCAAAACGAGCTGAATAGTTACAAGACACACGGTTTTTAATCTGTGTTATCTGTGTCTAAGAAAATTAGCCTTACAATCAGGCTGGAGCCAATTGAAAGCAAAACAAGCTAAATAGTTACAAAATCAGTTTTTTAATCTGTGAAAATCTGTGTCATCTGTGTCTAATAAAATTAGCCTAACAATCAGGAGCGAAACAAAAGGCATTATCAGCCAGTATGGGTTCCCGCCATCCGCTGCAATCTTTGGTACCGAACCCCGGCACCAAAGGATTTCCACTCCTGTCGCGGCTAAAGGACTTTCATTGGGGCTATTTTGAAAATTTAAACCATTGTTAAAATCCTATAAAAACACTTGGTTTACTAAAAATCCCGAATAAAAAACTGCAAATAATCATTCGAAATTGTATTTTTACAAAAAACTATACCGATTTCGATATGAATGCAAAAATAGAAAGTAATCCCCTAATCGAGCGATTACCGAAACATTTGAAACAGTTTATCAAACCACAAGATTACGAAGACTACACACCCATTAACCAAGCCGTTTGGCGCTATGTGATGCGCAAAAACGTGGATTACCTATCCAAGGTCGCCCACAGTTCCTACCTTGAAGGGTTAAAGAAAACAGGCATAGAAATCGACTCCATTCCGAGTATGTACGGTATGAATCGCATACTGTCCGAAATTGGATGGGCAGCGGTTGCCGTAGATGGTTTTATTCCACCTAACGCTTTTATGGAATTCCAAGCCTATAATGTGCTGGTAATTGCTTCAGATATCCGTCAATTAGAACATATCGAATACACTCCTGCTCCAGATATCATTCACGAAGGTGCGGGACACGCTCCTATTATTGCCAATCCAGAATATGCGGAATACTTGCGACGTTTTGGTGAAATTGGTTGCAAAGCCATCTCTTCGCACAAAGATTACGAAATGTATGAAGCCATTCGTTTACTTTCGATTTTAAAAGAAGCCGAGGGAACGCCACAAAGCGAAATAGAAGCTGCCGAAAAAGCAGTAGAAGATTTGCAAAACAATATGGGCGAACTCTCCGAAATGGCTCAAATCCGAAACTTACATTGGTGGACCGTGGAGTACGGTTTAATTGGCACACTTGAAAACCCAAAAATTTACGGTGCTGGTTTGCTTTCCTCTATTGGAGAAAGCGCTTGGTGTATGACCAATAACGTCAAAAAAATACCGTACACATTTAGCGCAGCACAACAAAGTTTTGATATTACCAAAGTACAACCTCAACTCTACGTAACTCCTGATTTTGCTTATTTGAGCTTAATCCTAGAAGAATTTGCCAATACGATGGCTTTGAGAACGGGCGGTTTATCTGGTATTAAAAAACTCATCGATTCCAAAGCTTTGGGTACAGTTGAATTGAGTACTGGTTTACAAATATCGGGTGTTTTTACCAACGTAATAGAACACGAAGGCAAACCGATTTACTTACAAACGACTGGAAAAACAGCTTTGGCCAATCGCGAAAAAGAATTAGTAGGACACGGAACTGCTGCGCACTTAGAAGGTTTTGGAAGCCCCATCGGGAAACTCAAAGGCATCAACCTCGCTATTGAAGATATGAGTCCACGTGACTTAAAAGCCTACGACATTTACGAAGGAGAAACCGCTACTTTGGAGTTTGAAGGTAACATCAAAGTAGTAGGCGAAATCATAACTGGGAAACGAAATCTACACGGTGAAATCATCTTAATTTCTTTCAAAAACTGTACGGTTACTCACGGCGAAACAGTTCTTTTTCAACCAGAATGGGGAACTTATGATATGGCTGTAGGCAAGAAATTAGTTTCTGCTTTTTCTGGCCCTGCAGATGTGAATAGTTTTGATTTAATTGCTCACGTACCAAGTAGCAAAACCATCAAAGCTTCAACCTCAGAGGAACGAGATGCCTTAGAAGTATTGTATCATACCGTTCGAAATATCCGTGAGACAAAAGACACGACGACCTCATTGGCTCCCATTTTTGAAAAATTAAAAGAAGAACATGCTAATGATTGGTTGCTTTGTGTAGAATTGGCAGAAATTCTAGAAGCAAGAAACGAAACGCAATTACTTTCGGAAATTCTTTCTCATTTAGAAAATCTTAAAAAACAGCGTCCTGAGGTTGCTCAATTAATTTCGAATGGCTTGGAATTGATTTTTGAAAAAGAGGAAACTGTTCACTAAAATTTACAACAGCAGATTGCGTAAATCCACAACTTACCAATCTAACAGAAAAAAATAACCGCAAATTCGCAAATTTTTAATATGGTTTAATAGTCAAAAATAGTTGGTAAAAATGCTGCAAAGCATTATAAAATATAATGTTTACAAAAGTTTATTGAAATTCGTTTCAATAAACTTTTCTTATTTATGAAA
>NZ_JMTM01000072.1 GCF_001662485.1 Flavobacterium succinicans | reverse complement strand
GCCGTCAATTCCTTTGAGTTTTAGCCTTGCGGCCGTACTCCCCAGGCGGGGCACTTAATGCGTTAGCTACGGCACGGATCCCGTCGATAGAGACCCACACCTAGTGCCCAACGTTTACGGCGTGGACTACCAGGGTATCTAATCCTGTTCGCTCCCCACGCTTTCGCTCCTCAGCGTCAGTACCGGCCCAGAGAGCCGCCTTCGCCACCGGTGTTCCTCCTGATATCTGCGCATTTCACCGCTACACCAGGAATTCCACTCGCCTCTTCCGGACTCTAGCCCTGCAGTATCCATCGGCTTTCAAAGGTTGAGCCTTTGACTTTCACAACGGACTTACAGGGCCGCCTACGCGCGCTTTACGCCCAATGATTCCGGACAACGCTTGCTCCCTACGTATTACCGCGGCTGCTGGCACGTAGTTAGCCGGAGCTTCTTCTGGAGGTACCGTCAATCCACACGGCTATTCACCGGTGAACCTTCGTCCCTCCTGAAAGGGGTTTACAACCCGAAGGCCGTCTTCCCCCACGCGGCGTTGCTGCGTCACGCTTTCGCGCATTGCGCAAGATTCCCCACTGCTGCCTCCCGTAGGTGCGACGACACTG
>NZ_JMTM01000071.1 GCF_001662485.1 Flavobacterium succinicans | reverse complement strand
CACTGCTGTTCCGCCCGAAGTAGGCGAGTTAACATTTCTGATGAAGGTACAACTAGGCGTTGTACTTAACGTAAATGGATTGGCGCCCGGCGTAGTTGGCGTTCCTGCAGCGGTTAATGTAATAGTTCTTGGACCAACACTACCCGTAAAAGTACCGGTACCGGTAAACACGATTCCGTTTGCCGTAGCAGTAATGTTGTAGGAACCTAGGGTGTTTACCGTAAAGGAAATATCTTGGGTTACCCCCGATACAGCCGTACCTACTACCGGTGTTCCAGCAGCACTACCCGCACAAATATAGTTGCTTAGCACAGCAGTACCTCCAGAACTTGGATTATTAAGAGTCACCCTGGCAAAATTACAGCCGGGTGCGGTATTGAGTGTAAAAATATTGCTTCCTGCGTTTACAGGGGTACCAATTGCGGTTAGTACTACAGACTGATCCCCCAAGACGGTAAATGTACCTGAGGCAGAAAACACCACCCCGTTGGCAAAAGCATTTAAGGAGTAGGTCCCTAATTGGGTAACATTAGCTTTAATGGTCTGCGTGACCCCGCTTACCGCTTGACTTGCCGCGAGCGTACCTACAGCAGCTCCAGGGGGAGAGCAATCGTAACTAGTTACCACTGCCGTCCCGTTAGTAGAGGGATCGATGTTGGAACCATTGCTCAGACAGTTGGTCCAAACCCCTTTTTCGAATGCTTTAA
>NZ_JMTM01000070.1 GCF_001662485.1 Flavobacterium succinicans | reverse complement strand
TAACTCCATCTGGATTTCTTAATTCAACTTTCAACGTATTGGTAGCACAAAAATACACTGCTCTATCAGTAAAACCAGACCCACCAGAAACGTCTCTGTCACCTAAAATTTGAAATCTATAACGTACAGAACAATTAGCAAAAACTGTTTCTGTAGTAGCATTTACAGTTAAAAAATTATCATCCATACTAACCGTACTTGTTTTGGAAATCGTATTACAGCCTCCATTAAAAGTGGTAGTAATTACATCTCCATTTTTAAGTTGTGGCCCTGAGACAGCAACTGGATCATATCGAAAACGTGCCGAACCTGAAACATAAGTTAACGGATAATCTACTCCCGCTATAGTAATTTTTGCATTACCTGCCAATTGAAGGTTTGCTAAAGAAGCTGCATTGACATTAGATAAATTCACAAATAAATTTACTTTATCACAAGATAAATTAGGGCTAGAACAATCTCTTTCGTAGTTGAATGGTCTAACATCAAAACTCATTGGATTACTAAGGTTTTGAACCGTAGTAGGGCTTTGACTAACCGTCACGGCGCAACCCGAGTCGTTGTTAGCTAAATCTCTAACAGAAATATTTACCTGCTCAGCACCTGGCATATTGGAAAAAGTATAGCTTCTATTACTGGAGGTAAATGACTGCGTACCTGTAGAGCTAGTCACCGAATACAAGAAAGGACCAAGCCCGGTACCGTTCGCAACATTAATAGTCAACGTACCATTAGGCGTATATCCAGGCGCATTATTTCTACAAGTAGGAGCGGTACTACTTGTACTAACATTCATATTAACATAAGACGTTGTCAGTACTACAGGATTACTTGAGAATGGAACTGTTGTAAACGGATTTGACAATGTAACTTTATAACTACCCGCTTGTAATGCACTAAATACAACAGCACCTCCTGTCGTGGGAACAGATTGTTGAATAGGAGTTCCGCTTGGGAGTCTAATTATTTCGGCTGTCCAATCGGTACAATTAGTAGAAGTTGGCACATTAACCGTAATGGAACCATTTGAGAAACAAGTTCCATTTGTTTGTGTAACTGTAAAATTTGCTGTATTACATTGCGCTAAACCCCAAAAGGAAGATAGCAAAGCAAGTACTGTATAAAGCTTAATATATTTCATTAGTAATAGTAATTTTAGTTCGTAAGTAAAATAGCATTTGGTTATATATTCATAAAAAATCAAATTCATTAACAAATTCCTATAAGGATAAAAGAACCCCTCTCCTTTTTCCTTCAGTTCAATAAGGAATACCGGTTTTGCCAAATAAACCAAGTATTTAAACGTAATCTAATGACTACAAAATATCAAAAAAGTTTACAAAACTAATAGATTATTATTCATACGCCATTGGCGATCAAAATTTTAAGAATAAAATCGATAAACTGTGTAGTTCTTTCGATTAAATACAAGTAATCTTCTAAACAAAATGGTCAATCCAAGTTTTCAAAAACAAAAAATCAATACAACTGTATAAACAAACAAGCCAACTATTTCTTTCTTAATAGTTATAATTTTGATCTAATGTTTACCTTTTACCTATTCAAAAGCACCTCTAAAAAAATTAGTTACCTTCAATATTCTAATTCTCAAAAAAGAAACCATTTATATACACCAAAAACCATAGTTGAATTGTTTCTCTAAAATTCAGCATTAGGATTATAAAAAAAAAGAGGAAGTGCAGACACAAAAGCTTTGTAAACACTATATAAACATAGAAAGTATCATGACCAAATAGTTGAGTTTCGTAGCTGTATTTTTTTTATTTTTTTTGTCAAAAGAAAAAAAACAGGCATCATAGTACTTTAAATGATTCTATTTTTTGGAACAAATTCCAAAAAATAGAATGCACAACAAAGTTTTTGTAATTGACTTTATAAATCCATTTTGATAACTGCTGCTTTTAATACCTCCAAAAAAATGCCCTCATGAATAAATTCAGAGGGCATTTTTTTGGTTTTAGAAAAACCTATTAAAGCGCAGTAATAATAAACTGACTTCTTCGGTTCATTTGGTGTTGTTCTTCGGTGCAATTGGATTGGTTGGTTCGCAGCCGCAATCGTTGACGAGTTGCGATTCGCCGTAGCCTTTTCCGGTGAGTCTTGATGTATCGATACCTTTGGAAACTAACTAAGCGATAGTCGATCTTCGTTCGGATAAAGCTAAGTTGTATTTGGCCGTTTGTCTGCAAACGGTATGGGAACGGATGTCGATTTTCATCGTGGGGTTTTGTAGTAATACATCTAAGATTTTGGCCTAGTCCAAAGCCGCTTCTTTACGAATATTGGATTTATCCAAATCAAAATAAATCATTTTGATACCAAAACATTTGCCCAAATCATCGCCTACTGTTGCTTTGCAAATGCTAGCTGTTTTTTCATGATCTAAGGGTATAAATCTGATTTTTATTTGATTTTTTGATTTTTTAACAAAGCCTCATAAGTCATTAATAATGCCTTAGATTTTTCCTTTTGGCCAAGTTTATCCAAGGTTACTGCATATCTCAAGTAAAATTCTGGTTTAATTCTCTTTTCGATAGTAAAGAATTCAAAATAATATTTAGAGGCTTTAGCATAATCATTTTTATAAAAATAGGCATCCGCAAGTTGACTGTATAATTCTGACGAACGGATGCCTTGTTCCACCAGTCTTTCATAGGTTTCTAAGGGGATGATGGTTATACTTTTGTTAGGATCATTTTTTTGAATCTCTATAATTTTCTCCTCTTTTATTTCGTTTACCTCTTGCAATTCTTTTGCTCCTTGTGATTCTTTTGCTTCTTGTAATTCTTTTATTTCTTGTAATTCTTTTATTTCTTGAGGCGCTTTAGCTTTGAAATTCGATTCTTTGTAATTTCTTTTTTTCTTGTACGTTATTATTTCCCTGACCTCTCTGGTATTATTTTTTCCTAAATCATAGGTATAGATCATATTCTTGTTACTTACAACATAAACTACTTTGGTACTACCAAATGCAGTGCGAATCGTCTCTGTAACTTCATACGATATTGATTTAATTTCTTTGTCGGAATCCATTAACTTTTCTGGATTGTTTTGACTATAAAAAATCATTGGAAATAAGAGCGTGATTTTTAAAATCATTTTTGGTTGAAATTTCATCATCTGTTTGAAGTTTAAAAACATCTAGGTGTTACAAATTTATCATTGTTTTTGAAGATTTCATAACGCAAGAAAACTTCATGCGATCCTGAATTGTAATTGTCTAATTTGGTAGTTTCTAAATCATATCCATAACCAATGTATATACCTTCTGTGACTTGAAACCCTACCATGGCACTCATGGCGGCACTCCAACGATAGGCCAATCCGACAGTAAACTTGTCATTGATATAAAAATTCCCTGAAAAATCAACTTGTAAAGGAGCACCTTTAACTAATTTAGTTAAAAAAGCAGGCTTGAATTTTACATTATAAGACAAATCGAATACATACCCACCGATTAAGTAAAAATTCATTTTTTCTTTAAAAACTGCTACTTCGTTATCATCATAACGATTGGTTTGAATAAAATTTGGAACCGATAATCCTATATAAGCTATGTCAGAATGATAGTAAAGTCCAGCTCCTATATTTGGGGTAAAGATATTTCTTAAATTTTGAAATTGTGGATCGCCTTGATTTAAGGGATTCAATATATTAGCATCCAAATTGAATAAATTCGCGGTCACTTTCATCCCAAAAGAAAGTTTAAACTTCTCTGAAGTAGGAAAAGTATAAGATAAATCTGTTGAAATAGTATTTTCATTGGTTGGGCCAATTTTATCATTCACAAATGAAACGCCCAATCCCAAATTACTGTTACTAATAGGGGTGTTAATTGAAGCAGTATTGATGGTTGGTGCCCCCTCTAAACCTACCCACTGGGTACGATGTAGTGCAAAAATACTCATGGCGCCACGGCTACCTGCGTAGGCAGGGTTGATGTTGGCGGTATTGTACATGTACTGCGTGAATTGTGAATCTTGCTGAGCATAACTCACCAGGGCCAGTAGCATGGTAATGAAAGATACAATTTTTGTTTTCATTTGATATTGAATTTAAGCCTGATTTTTGAACGTTTAAATCATGCTTCTATAAGACAATTTATTTAGAGAGATATAAGAATCCCGCTTTTTGATTCACTATCCCTTTGATTGGTTTCTTGTATTTAATCCCATAATAATAGGTGCCGCTTGGCAAGGCATCGGCTTTGTTTATGGTAACTCGGCCTTCGAATAATCCAACAAAAACTTTGGTAGTATTATCATAACAGCTTACCTCAAAAAAAGTTTTCCCTAAACTGAATAAACTTACAAGACATCTATTTGCTTCTTAAATATTTTGAATCTATTTGCATTGCTTACACGTTTACTATATAAAATCTCTCTTGAAAATTTAATTTGATTAACTTTTACATTCTAATTGTCAAAAAAGAAACCATTTAAATACATCAAAAGCCATATCTCGAATATGCCTCTTAAAATTTATGGTATGAAGTAAAAAAGTCTCAGTGTAAACACATAAAAACTTTCCAAATGCCAATAAAACAAAGGGACTATCTTAGTCAAAACTATAAGATTCAGATTGGCAATTATTTTTATTTTTTTATCAAAAGAAAAAATTGAGGCATCATAAAAACGCAATTGATTCTATTTTTTGGAATTTATTCCAAAAAACAGAATCAATTGCGGATTAAACTCATCGTGAAGGTTTAAACTTTAATTGCGTAACGAGTTAGTAGCACTTCCCTATTCTATCACACAAAACATACTAATAGATTGCATAACAAAGCATTCGAATAGCATTTATGAATCTTTTCATACCTACAAAAAATGCCCTCATGAAAAAACTCAGAGGGCATTTTTTGGTTTAAACCTAAAATACGAATTAGAAATCTACTACAACTAAATTCTTCTTCAAAACCAAGAACTTACTCCCATTTTTAAATTCAAAATACAAAAGTAGTAGCTCATTGGTTTATATTTTTTATAGGTTTTCACTGAACGTTGTTTCCTTCTTCAAAAATAGTCCGTGAGCTCTTGCTTTCATTGAATAATTCAGTTTCGCTACGAAGTCTAATGTGGATTCTGGGTTAAAAAAAACCACCAAAGACCTTTGAATATATCAGCAAGTCTTTAGTGGCAAAACGGTACAATAAAAATAGTACTTCAATAGTTATAAATTATCTATTTCCTCTTGAACAATCTCCCAGTCCATAAGTAATTGATCTAATTCTTCTTTCTTTTTATTATATGCAATAAAAAATTTGGCGTCTTCAATATGCTTATCATAATTAGTGGCCAACATTTTATCATCATGCTGAATATCGATTTCCAATTGCTTAATTTGACTCTCGATTTTGCTCAATTTATTGTGCAATGCTTTATGCTTTTTTTGATCTTCATACGAAGATTTAGACTTTGTATTCTCTTTTGATAAGGTCTGCTTTTGAATATCTTTTTTCTCTACTTCACGCATATTTTCGAGATTTCGTTGCTCCAAGAAGTAGTTGATATCGCCTAAATATTCCTTTATTTTTTGATCTTTAAACTCATAAACAATATTAGACATGCCTTGAAGAAAATCACGATCATGCGATACCAATAACAAGGTTCCTCCAAATTTCTGTAAGGCAGCTTTCAAAACATTTTTAGATTTAATATCTAAGTGATTCGTAGGCTCATCCATCAATAGTACGTTTATGGGCTGTAAAAGCAATTTACACAATGCCAATCTATTTCTTTCCCCTCCCGAAAGTACTTTTACTTTTTTCTCTACATCATCGCCTCGAAACAAAAATGAACCTAACATGTCACGCACTTTCATTCTATTAGTATCAGCGGCAGCATCCTCCATAGTTTGCAACAAGGTAATTTCTCCATCTAAGTATTCGGCTTGATTTTGAGCAAAATAGCCTAATTGTACATTATGCCCTAACTTAATTGTTCCTTCATACTCGAATTCATTAACCAAAGCCTTTATAAAAGTGGATTTACCTTGCCCATTTTGACCTACAAAAGCAATTTTACTCCCTCGTTCAACCAAAAGACTGATGTCCTTTAGAATGGTTTTGTCTCCGTATGATTTGGTAACATTTTCAGCTTCAATAACTACTTTACCCGGTTCTTTCGAAACTGGAAAAGAAATATTCATGACCGAATTATCGTCTTCATCTACTTCAATTCGTTCTACTTTATCCAACTTTTTAATTAAAGACTGCGCCATCGATGCTTTGGATGCCTTGGCTCGAAACTTTTCAATTAACTTCTCGGTTTCTTCAATCTTTTTGGCTTGATTTTTTTGAGTGGCTAACTGCTTTTCTCGAATTTCATGTCGTAATTCAAGATATTGAGAATAAGGCTTATTGAAATCATACGCTTTCCCTAAAGAAATTTCAATGGTTCTGTTGGTTACATTATCCAAAAACATCTTATCATGCGAAACAATAACTACAACCCCAGGAAAATTTCTCAAAAAACCTTCTAACCAAATAATACTTTCAATATCCAAGTGGTTAGTGGGCTCATCTAGCAAAAGAATGTCATTAGATTGTAAAAGCAATTTGGCCAATTCAATTCGCATTCTCCAACCTCCAGAAAAAGTCTCGGTTTGGTTATCAAATACTTCACGTTTAAACCCTAAACCCAACAAAATTTTCTCTGTGTCACCTACATAATTATAACCTCCCAACAACTCAAACCGATGGGTATAATCAGATAAATCTTCAATTATTTGGCTGTATTCCTCACTTTCATAATCGGTACGAGTCACCAATTGATGATTAATTTCTTCGAGCTTTTTTTCGACAATTTTTATTTCGGTAAAAGCTTCATAAGCTTCTTCCAAAACGGTTCTTCCGGCTTCAAAATCAATATCTTGTCGCAAAAAACCCATTCTGATTTCTTTTTCTTGAGCAATACTCCCCGAATCTGGCGCAAAATCACGAGCTAAAATTTTAAGCATTGTAGATTTACCCGCTCCATTCTTGCCTACAAGCCCTACTCTATCGCCTGCTCCCAAGCGAAAAGTTACTTCTTCAAACAAATAAGAACCACCAAAAGAAACCGATAAATTGTGTATATTAAGCATAGATTGTGACTAAGGTTACATTGGTAGCAATCTAAAATTGTACCTTTGATAAAAAATTTTTGCAAATGTTAAAAAAAGGATCGAAACTAAATAGCATTTTAACAGGAAGTTGTCCGAAATGCCAAAATGAAAGCATGTACGAGGATAAAAACCCTCTTAATCTAAGTAAAGTACTAAAAATGAATGAAACTTGTAGTCATTGTGGCTTGCGATATCAAATAGAGCCATCATTTTTTTACGGCTCAATGTATGTAAGTTATGCTTTGAATGTTGCGGTGGGCGTAGCTGCTTTTATCATTTCCTATGTTTTCTTTTCAACAAGTATTAAAAATTCATTCTTTGCAATTATTGCAGCCCTACTCATTTTATTTCCTTGGGTTTTGCGTTGGTCAAGAAACATCTACATCAACTTATTTGTAAGTTATGACCCTACTACCAATAAAAAATAGGCTATTTTTTGTTTTTCTTTAAAAATCTTACCCAATTAATTTCAGGTGCCAAAGGTATTTTGTTTTCGATATGATTATATAATGCCTTTGCCATTGCAGGCCCAAGCATTACTCCTCTTGTCCCAAGTCCATTCAAAATATGAAGTTGAGGATACATATCATGTGTACCAACAAGCGGCTTACGGTCTCGTACCGTAGGTCTTACTCCTGCAAAATGTTGGGTTACTTCAAAATCACAATTAATAATTTCATGAATACGTTCCAATAATTCCATACGTCCTTCTTCTGTGGGTAAATCAGTTTTGTCTTTCCAATTATAGGTAGCACCCACTTTGAAAAAACCATCTCCTAATGGCAAAATAAAGACACTCGTATTTACAATAACATCAATTTTTAATTCGGGTGCTTTTATGATGAACAATTCTCCTTTGGTACCATCAAGAGGCAAAAAATTAAAATAGGGATTTTGATGTAACCCAAAACCTTCTGCAAAAACTAGCTGCTTTGCTTTAACACCATTATACTCGATCCCATCAGCAATTAGCGACAAAGAAGAATAGTGAAATTGGTCATTACAATACATTCCTGAATTTCTTAAAAAATCACGGTAGTGTTGTAAAAGAAGCGCAGTATCAACATAACCTGTTTGCAACACTTCACCATAACCATAAGGAGCTTCAATACCGCTGTAATTTGAAAATTTTAAAGTCGTGGATAAAAATGGAGCAAGCGCTTTTTTGTCAGAAGCCAAAAACCAATTATTCTGTTCTTCAATGGAAAAAAACTTCCTATAAATTGGTAATTTATTATCAAATGTAACAGAAAATTTAGCTTTTAATGCATCATAGAATTCGGCCATGTCTTGTAGTTGTGAGCCTGCTTCCCAAACTTCAGAAAAACGTTTAAGAATTACAGGATTGTACAACCCCCCAGCAATGTTTGAAGAATTTTGAGAATCATTATCAAAGACCATAATCTTTTTACCATTCTTCAAAGCCAATTCAGCAAAAGAAATTCCAGCTAAACCAGCACCAACAATTAAATAGTCAACCATGTCAAAAAATTTAAAAATAGAATAAAAACAAAAAACTCTTACCCAAGAGTAAGAGTTTTTTTGATATTGGAACTAATTAAATTAGTAATTCCACATATCTTGTTCAAAATTGCGAATTTTTTCTTTAATTCTTTCAGACTCCAAAAGTTGATTTTGAGAATTATCTTTCATGTATTCTTCGACAGTACGATCTCCGTAAACATTTTCTTCTTTGTAAACCACGCCATTGAATCTTCTTGAATTCAGAATCTGATCAAATGAAATAGGCATAGATGAATTTTTATCATTGAAAGCTTTAGCTTCATGTAAAACTTCTCTTGCCGCTGGGAAAAATACCCAAAACAATTCAATATAATCCTTTTCATCACTATTCATACTGTAAACGTCTGGAGTTACAGGACAAATACCAAGTAAACGATACTTTAATTCACTCTGACGTTTATCAAAATACCAAAAGCCTTTAATCTTATACTGACTAACATCCTGAGCCGTTAGATCTTGTTTTAATACAAACTCTAGCGGAATAGTTTTAGTTGGCCCTACTGTCTCATCAACATAAGTAACTTTTTTCTTTTTACCTGTTCCTGTCACAACTTTTTTCTTAACCACTCTTGATCTATAAGCATCTGGATCTTGATTAATCAACTCACGACCAGCGTCTGTAGTATCGATACGTGATAATGAAGCTTGTATATCTTTCAGTGATTTTTTTGTATTAAAATAACTATCGGCATATACTTCCGTAATTTTTCCTGATTTCAATGCTTTAGTCAAAACATCATACAAAGAACGTCTGTCTGTACCTATGTTAGCAGTATCAATTGGAAAGTATAAAGGAAAATTGATTTTTTCACTTAAATCAATAATTTCCCATGTCGTTTTACCCATCAAGATATCTCTGTCATGAACATAACCGTAAGCCAATGGTTTATCATTATCAGAAATACGCTGAGCAGCCGTTTTAAGTCCAATCTCACTAGGTTTTTTGGCATTCAAAAGATTGGATTGTGAATATCCAGCTGCACTACCTATTACAGTGACAATAGCTATTAAAAAAAATCTTACATTCATCATGGTGTCCTTATAAATATTGGAGTAGTTTTTTTATAAACGTACTATTATTGTATTTCGAAAATTACTGGTGCTGTTCTTGGTAATAAATAACTACCCGCTCCTACTAATTTAGTTTTAATTTCAGAAATCGTTACTTGATCTCCTCTACCCGCTTTTGATAAAGCAGTGATACATTGTGAATTCAAACGGTTCCCAGAAACTACAACGGTAGGCTGACCAGCAATTTTAAAATTGAAACCAACAACATCTAATCCAACCTCAAAATCAAAATCAACTAATTTTGCTCCAATCGTCGCTACTTGAAGGTTTGATTTAGGCCCTTTTACCACACCCATTTCACCTCTAATTGTACCAGCTGGACCAGGAATACCTTTAATTCTATAAACTTTCTTGTCAGAAGCTATTTTGCCATCAGCCATTTTTCCAGTAACATTGATCACTACTTCTGTACCTGTTCCCGGACTCATGTTGTATTTTCCGTTACCAACTTTTGTCAAACCTGGTGCAGAAGCCGTAACATCTTTATCAGAAATACCTGCAAATGAGATAGACATTGGATTCACTACACCGCGATACACTACATTCATTTTATCCGCAGAAATTGTAGCAGAATTAGGTCTAGGAACTACAACATATTTACCCTCAAATTTTAAAGGGATGGTTTTACCGTCTTCCAAGAATGTAAATTGACCGTTAATGTTTTGTTCTCCAACACCTCCAGCTGTAAGAGAAATAACAGCTTGACCATTCTCTAATCTACCTGGACCTTGAAAAGAAGTTGGTTTTGTATTTTCGTCATAACGACCTAAAACTACTTTCCCTTTTACATTTTCACCTTGGAAATAAGCATTCTTTTCTAAAACTACAATTGCTTGGTAGTTACTGTAGGAAGCTGCTTCAACAGCTGCTTTTCCTAAGGCAGAGTTATATACATCTGATTCAGCTTTCTTAACATCATTTTGCCAAGCAGATAATTTTGCTAATGATGCTATTGCAGGAAAACCTTTAAAATTATAGGACAAATACTTAATTTTATTACCTTCTTTATCCTTAACATCTTCTAAACTAAATTTGTTTTCTACTTCACGAACGATAGATGCATATTTCTTATCTGTACCTAAAGCAGCTTTCATATCTGCTTTGTACTTTTCAATTTTTGCAACTATTTCATTACCTTTTTTAGTGTAGCCTTCACCTATGAACCAATTGTCAATATTGTCACCTTTATCCATATCTTCATATGGTAATTTTCCGGTTTCAGCATTTACGGTATATCCTTTAAGGACATCCGTTTTTAAAGTAGCGATATAAGCATCAAATTCTTTCGAAATACTTTCTACTTTATGAGCTGTTGCCGCAGCAGCAATGAAATCACCTTTTGCCTCAGCCGCTTTTGTATCCAAAGACATCAATAGAGATTGATTGGTTTGAGTAGAAGCTGCATTTGCACTTTCAAATTTCTCATTAAAAATACCAAATGCAGAAATGATTTCTTTTCCAACATTCATTGCTAACATTGCGATGAAAACCAGATACATCAGGTTAATCATCTTCTGTCTAGGGGTTAATTTTCCTCCTGCCATTTTTTTTAAATAATTAGTTTAATAAATAATAATTTTAGCCTAAAACTAATTATCCTTTGTTGTTCATTGCAGAAAGCATACCTCCATAAACACTGTTTAATGAAGCAATATTTGCAGTCATTGAAGCCATTTGCTCTTTCAATTTACCAGCATTTTCAGCGATTTCTTTGTTAGCCTCAGCATTTCTTGAAGCACTTTCTAATTGAACTTTGTATAAACTATTTAATGATTCCATTTGAGCAGCAGCCATTGAAAGCTCTTCGCTGTATTTTTTAGTAGACGCAATAGAATCAACTGTTGGAGAAATTGCTTTAGCAGCACCTTCGAAATTTTTGATACTATTACCTAAGCTTGACATCAATTCAGAGTCGATTTTAGCTTCTTTCAACATTGCATCTAATTTTTGAGATAAAATTCCTTGAGCATCAACTTTCTCTTCTTTTTTAACTTGAGATTTAGCTTGGCCGTTAGCCAATTCAGGATAAACTAATGTCCAATCCAATTCGTCTTCTACTGGTTCAAAAGCAGATAAAGCAAATATTAATGCTTCGGTAACCAGACCAACTGATAACATCACAGTTCCAGTTAATGGTCCTATTTCAAAGTGAGTAATTTTGAATAATGCTCCAATAATAACTACTGCCGCTCCCATCCCGTAAGCGAAATTCATTGCTTTTTTACTTAAAATTGCCATAATAAATTGTTTTTAGGTTAATGTAAAATATTTAGATTTGGTTTAATTCTATTTTTTTCTTTTGTTGCCTGTTACTTGAGTTCCCATATAATCTTGAACTGTTCTGAAACCGATAAAGCTTCTAGCTGAATCTGCATATTCAAAATCACGAGTACTCACTTGTAAGAAGTAAGCAACATCTTTCCAAGAACCTCCACGAACAACTTTACGTTTGTTAGACGCATCAGAAACGTTTGGATTCATTGTTGAAACATATTCGAAACCGTTTGGATCATAGGCATCATTTGTCCACTCTGAAACATTACCTGCCATGTTATACAAATTGTATCCATTAGGCTCATAAGATTTTGCTTCAACCGTATACAAGGCATTATCTGCTGCATAATCTCCACGACTTGGTTTAAAGTTGGCCAAGAAACAACCTCTATCATTTTTAGTGTAAGGACCTCCCCATGGGTAAGTTGCGGATTCGAGACCACCTCTTGCAGAATATTCCCATTCTGCTTCAGTAGGCAAACGGAAAGAGTTTACTAAATCACGTCCCTTTTGTTTTGATTTGATATATGTGTTTTTATTTTGAGTTCTCCAAGCACAAAAAGCTTTGGCTTGCGTCCATTTAACCCCAACAACAGGATATTCACCATAAGCTTTATGCCAGAAATAATCATTATGCATTGGCTCATTGTAAGAATAGGCATAATCTTTAATCCAAACTGTAGTATCAGGATACACATTAATTTCTTCAGTTCTGATAAAATCTTTTCTAGAACCTTTAGCTTTAGCTGCTGCTTGTATATCCATCCAAGTGTATTTGAACTTCAATTTATTGACATCAATTGTTCTAAGACCGTTGTAGGATTGGTCTATTGGTAAATACATTGAATCCATAACCTCAGCGTAGTACTCATCTGGATATTTCTTCGTGTCTTTTATTAATTTTACTTTACGATTCAATTTTCTATTTTCTGTACCTACACTATAATAGTTGTCATACATGTATTTGTCGTAAGCAGTCATTTTAGCAGGATCAGCATCATTAAAGGCAAAATCAGCAATACTACCGGCATTTTTTCCTTTTCCTGCAGCACCTTTTTGTCCACTAGCTTCTGCAAGAATCGCTAATTGAACTCTAATTGTAGAATCTTTTACCCATTCTACAAATTGACGGTATTCACTATTCGTAATTTCGGTTTCGTCCATGTAAAATGAACGTACGGTAACTGTTTTAGTAGGCGCATCGTCGATAGCAGCAATATCATCTTCTGATTTACCCATGATAAAAGAACCACCTGGAACTAATGTCATTCCATAAGGTTTTTCTGGGTGCCACTTACCTCCTTTAACTCCTACTAATTCTCCTTTATCGCTTGATTTACCACAGCTTATCAACAGAGTTAAAAATGCCGTAAACACAATGACTTTCTTCATATAAATTTGGGGGTTAACTATTCATTATTTAAAGTGTGTAAACCTATTTATTATTTTTTAAATAAACAATTTTTACAACAAACAAATCTTCTTTTTTTTAAACTACTTTTAAACACTGTTTTTGCGCTGCGCTTTCCACCATCTCTCAGGTAGCTCTTGATTACAAGCTGCTAAGTACTCTTCGTAAGAACAAGGTAACAACGTGTTTCTTTTTAATTTATTGCTTCCATTAGTCAAAAAAGGTATTTCTATCCACCAGCGATCTGTTTTATTGCTTTTATAAAAAACCAATTCTTCTTCTTCTAATGGCACTATGTATTTAAGATAATTATCTTTAGTTCCGAAGGGGTACTCCCCAGATCGAAACTGATATCCCTCCATAAAGTACCACACAATTTGCGCAATAAGAACCGCTTCTTGAACACTATTTGCATGATTAAAAATACCAAACAAAGACACCTTATCACTTATTCCTGCATAGCGAGCCAAAGAACATATCTCTTTTCCATTAAATCCATTCGGCGCGAAAGTATTAAAATTTCCGGAATCCGAAGACTTTACAGCCGTTAAATCTAAACTTACTACATCAGCATCCCTAAAAACGGGCTCTGCGAGCGCAATATTATTTGAAATTTCTCCTAATCTATAGGCATCAAAGTATAATTTCTCTATAATATCGATCTCTTCTTGAGAGTTGTAATAGGTTTGATAACCAATGTTACAATAATTGAATAAATTATTTGGAGAATCAATGACCATTTTGGTCAAATACGAGGTGCTTGACAAACGATCTGTTTCTTTACCAAAATCAAACTTGTTATCTATTGCAACTAAATTAACCATTTGTTCTAACTCATCATAAGCTCTATAAAGCGCATAAGTCAAGTCTTGAGAACCACCAATAACAATTGGAACAATTCCTTTTTTAATTAAACTAGCTACTACTTTTTTAACAGCAAAGTAAGTATCCATAGCTGAATTACCCGGCAAAATATCTCCAAGATCTGCAATTCCCATTTTCCAATTCCCCATAAACAACCCGTAAAGCGATTTACGAACCGGCGTTAAATCTACCATGGACTGCACATGATCTTCGCCTCTATTATCAAGCACACCAATTATTGCAATTTTAATTTCACTTAAATCAGGAAAAGCATCTTGGGTATGCAAAGCCATTACACCACCTAAATGATGAGTGGACAATTCGTTTTTGAAAGCTTCGATTTCGCTATCAATTGGTACTAGAAAATCAAACTCCATTGCTTACTTTTTTTTAGCTACTGCTTTTTTAGCAGGTGTAGATTTCTTTGCTGTTGTTTTTTTTGCGGGAGCTTTTTTGGCTGGTGTTTTCTTTGCAATCATTTCTTGCACTTCGGCTAAAGTCAGTTTAGAGGCATCAACATCTTTACTTAATTCGATTTTTATCTTACCTTTTGTAATAACCGAACGTCCCCAGCGTGCTTTTTCAACTAAAATTCCTTCGTCTTCCCAATTATGAATAACTTTATCAATATTCTTTTGTAATTTATCCTCAATTAAAAACTCAATATCTGCTTGAGACAAATTATCAAAATCAAATTTCTTAGAAACATTGATAAAAATACCATTCCATTTGATAAAAGGACCAAATCTTCCAGTTCCTTTTTGAACACTTTCTCCTTTATAAACCGCAATAGGCGCATCAGCTAAAGCTTTCTCATCAATCAATTCTTGGGCACGTATTAACGAAACATCCAATGGATCTTCACCTCTTGGTAAAGAAATAAAAACTGCTCCATGACGTACATAAGGACCAAATCGTCCGTTACTTACCTCAACTTCTTCTCCTTTATAGGTACCTAAATTTTTTGGCAATAAAAATAAATTCAGCGCCTCTTCTAAGGTAATGCTCCCTATATTTTGTTCATTACGCAAACTGGCGAATTTTTTCTCTTCATCCTCAGCATCCCCAATTTGAGCCATTGGCCCGAATTTACCCAAACGAACAGAAACTGGCTTTCCTGAAGCGGGGTCGGTTCCTAAAATACGTTCTCCACTTTCTCTATCTGCATTGGCCTCTACATCTTTTACATTAGGATGGAATTTATCGTAGAACTCTTGCATCATTTTAGCCCATTCGATGTTGCCCTCAGCAATCTCATCAAAATCTTGCTCAACTTTTGCAGTAAAATTATAATCCAAAATAGAACCAAAATTTTTCACCAAGAAATCGGTTACTATGGTTCCAATATCTGTAGGTACTAATTTTCCTTTATCAGAACCTGTATTTTCTTTTAATACTTTTTCAGCTATTTTTCCTGCTTGAAGCGTAAGTTGTATATAATTACGCTCCTGCCCTTCTAGCGTTCCTTTTTCAACATAATTTCTATTAATAATCGTAGAAATTGTTGGCGCATAAGTAGACGGACGACCAATACCAAGTTCCTCTAATTTCTTCACCAAAGAAGCCTCTGTATACCTTGCAGCAGGTCGTGAATAACGTTCTGTTGCCGTAATGAATGAGTTGGCCAATGGCTCATTAACTTTCAAAGCAGGCAACATCCCTTCTTGTTCTTCCTCGTCATCGTCATGTCCTTCTAAATATACTTTTAGAAAACCTTCAAAAAGCAACACTTCGCCAGAAGCCACAAAAACCTCACTGTGATTATTCGCTTCAATTTTCACATTGGTACGCTCTAATTCGGCATCACTCATTTGAGAAGCCAAAGTTCTTTTCCAAATCAAATCGTACAAACGCGCTTGGTCTCTATCTACATTTACGGTATGCAAAGACATATCTGTTGGACGAATCGCCTCGTGTGCTTCTTGTGCTCCTTTGCTTTTATTGGCAAAAGTTCGTGGCTTAGAAAATTCTTTTCCGTAAGACTTTATGATTTCGGCTTGAGCCGCTTCCATCGCTTCTTTAGACAAATTCACACTGTCCGTTCTCATATAAGTAATCAATCCCGCCTCATACAAACGTTGCGCTAACTGCATCGTGATTCCAACAGGTAAATACAATTTACGAGCCGCTTCTTGTTGTAAAGTTGAAGTGGTAAAAGGTGCAGTAGGTGATTTTTTAGTGGGTTTCGTTTCTAAATCTGAAACCTTATATAAGGAGTTGGTATTTTTATTTAAAAAATCTTGTGCTTCTTGTTTCGTGGCAAAATTTTTAGGCAATTTAGCTTTGACCGTTTTTCCTGCTTCGTTGGTAAACTCGGCAACCACTGAATAACTAGCTGTAGGCGTAAAATTCTGAATTTCTCTTTCACGTTCAACAATCAAACGAACTGAAACAGATTGTACACGTCCTGCAGAAAGCCCTCCTTTGATTTTTCTCCAAAGAACAGGTGACAACTCATACCCCACCAATCGGTCCAAAACACGACGAGCCTGTTGAGCATTCACTAAATTATAGTCAATCTCACGAGGATTATCAATGGCTTTTAGTATTGCATTCTTAGTAATCTCATGAAAAACGATACGCTTGGTTTTTTTGGCATCTAATTTCAATTCTTCCGCCAAGTGCCAAGAAATGGCTTCTCCCTCGCGGTCCTCATCGCTTGCTAACCAAACCATTTCGGCATTCTTAGAAAGTGTTCTTAGTTTACTCACCAAAGCCTTTTTGTCCGAGGAAACTTCATACTTGGGTTTGAATCCATTTTCAACATCTACCCCTATTTCTTTTGAAGGCAAGTCGGCAATATGCCCATAACTTGACTCCACTTGAAACTCACTTCCTAGAAATTTTTCGATTGTTTTGGCCTTTGCAGGTGACTCCACTATTACTAAATTCTTTGCCATATACCGTTTGTTTATGTGGGCAAAAGTATATGATTTTTTTAAATTTTAGGATTATTACACTTTAAAAGTACATTTTATAATTGAATTATGTGTTCTTGAAACTTTCAAATGCACCATTTTTAGAATGATTAATCAATAAAAAAACTCCTTTTTCTCTTAATAAAAAATTGTCGGTTTTCACAAAATTAAATGCAATACTTCCAGTTATTCTTCTACAGAAAAACTCTAAAAACAATGTTAATTCTTAATCTGACATCTTGTCATATTCGTTAATTTTCACTTATATTTGCGCTTTTAACATTCCCATGGAAAAGATTATCGAAGAAAGCAAACAAGGCGAAAGTCTTGTTTTAGAAAATAAGCCCGAAAACACAAAAAAACTCTTTATAGAAAGCTACGGATGCGCTATGAATTTTTCAGACAGCGAAGTAGTAGCTTCTATTTTGTCGAGCAATGGCTATAATACTACTCAAAAACTAGAAGAAGCTGATTTAGTTTTAGTAAATACTTGTTCAATTAGAGACAAAGCCGAACAAACGATTAGAAAGCGTCTTGAAAAATACAATGCCGTAAAACGAATCAATCCAAAAATGAAAGTGGGCGTTTTAGGATGTATGGCTGAACGCTTAAAAAGTCAATTTTTAGAAGAAGAAAAAATTGTAGACTTGGTTGTTGGACCAGATGCATACAAAGATTTACCTAATTTGTTAAACGAAGTAGAAGAAGGTCGTGACGCCATCAATGTTATTCTTTCTAAAGAAGAAACCTATGGCGACATAGCTCCCGTTCGATTAATGAGCAATGGAGTTACTGCCTTAGTTTCTATAACACGTGGTTGCGACAATATGTGTACGTTTTGTGTTGTACCATTTACCCGAGGTCGAGAAAGAAGTCGTGAACCTCAAAGTATAATGAATGAGATCCAAGAATTACAAAACAACGGATTTAAAGAAGTTACTCTTTTAGGACAAAACGTAGACAGTTATTTATGGTATGGTGGCGGATTGAAAAAGGATTTTGTCAATGCTTCTGAAATGCAAAAAGCAACAGCTGTCGATTTTGACCAATTACTCGAAATGGTGGCTGTAGGATTTCCAAAAATGAGAGTTCGTTTCTCGACTTCCAATCCGCAAGACATGCATGAAAGCATTTTGCACGTAATAGCAAAATACCCAAACATTTGTAAACATATCCATTTACCTGTTCAATCCGGTAGTAACCGAATTCTAAAAGAAATGAATCGCTTGCATACTCGAGAAGAATATATGGCATTGATTGACAAAATCAATGCAATTATTCCAAATTGTGCCATTTCTCAAGATATGATTGCTGGTTTCCCAACCGAAACCGAGCAAGACCATCAAGACACATTGAAACTGATGGACTATGTTAAATATAGTTTTGGATACATGTACAGTTACTCTGAACGCCCAGGAACTTTAGCAGGAAGAAAAATGAAAGATGATGTTCCGGAAGAAACAAAAGCAAGAAGATTACAAGAAATTGTAGATTTACAACAAGCCCACGCTCGATACAGAACAGAACAGTACATCGGTCAAACTGTAGAAGTTTTAGTTGAAAAAGTCTCTAAAAAATCGCCAAACGAATTCTCAGGAAGAAATTCACAAAGCATTACCGTAGTTTTTCCAAAAGAAAACTATAAAATTGGTGATTTTGTTAATGTGCTAGTAGAACGAACAACAGGTGCGACTCTTATCGGCAAAGCAATTGGGCTTAGCGAGATGAATTAAGAAAAAGTTTAATAGTTTAAAATGGCTTAAAGTCGTCCCAAAAAACAACTTGAAACCATTAAACACTTAAACCTTTAAACAAAACAATATGGAAACAGTTCAAGCAATAAAACAACGATTTGAAATTATTGGGAATGACCCCAAACTCAATCGCGCCATTGAAAAAGCCATTCAAGTGGCTCCAACAGATATTTCGGTGCTGGTTTCTGGTGAAAGTGGTGTGGGTAAAGAAAATATTCCAAGAATAATTCATTCTCTTTCTCATAGAAAACACGGCAAATACATTGCTGTAAACTGTGGCGCCATCCCTGAAGGGACAATTGATAGCGAGCTTTTTGGCCACGAAAAAGGCGCTTTTACTGGAGCAACGAATACGCGAGAGGGCTATTTTGAAGTTGCCGATGGCGGAACCATTTTTCTAGACGAAGTGGGAGAACTTCCACTAACTACTCAGGTGCGTTTGCTACGTATTCTTGAAAATGGTGAATTTCTAAAAGTGGGTTCGTCTCAAGTACAAAAAACGAACGTTCGAATTGTAGCAGCAACCAATGTCAATCTTTTTGATGCCATTGAAAAAGGAAAATTCAGAGAAGATTTATACTATCGTTTGAGTACGGTAGACATTACTTTACCTCCTCTTCGCGATCGTAAAGACGATATCCATTTATTGTTTAGAAAATTTGCTGCTGATTTTGCTCATAAATATAAAATGCCTCCATTAAAGCTAGACGATAACGCCGTTCATATTTTGCAAAAATTCCGTTGGAGTGGAAACATCAGACAGCTAAGAAACGTTGCAGAGCAAATTTCCGTTTTAGAAACCAATCGCGATATTAATGCGACTACTTTACAATCGTATCTCCCAATGGAGAGCAGTAACTTGCCTTCTGTAATCAAAGACAAGAAAAACGAAAGCGATTTTAACACCGAAAGAGAAATTTTATACAAAGTCCTTTTTGATATGAAAAGTGACTTACATGATTTGAAGAAATTAACTTTAGAATTAATGCAAAACGGAAGTTCTAAAGTACAAGAAACCAACCAGAATTTGATTCAAAAAATCTATGGTTCAAAATCAGACAGCGAAATTGAATTTGAAGAAGAGCCAAGAACAGCAGTAATTACTACTCAGAATATTGATAACAATTATCAAGAACCTGAGGAAAACTATCTTTTTGCCGAAACGATTGAAGAGGAAGAAATCCTCAAACTAGAACAAAAGGAAATTGAGTTGATTAAAAAGTCGTTAGAAAAAAACAAAGGAAAACGAAAGGCTGCCGCCGATGAATTAGGTATTTCAGAACGTACTTTGTATCGAAAAATCAAACAATTTGATTTATAAAAATGAATACAATTTCAAATTACTATATTTGAATACAATTGGAATTGAGAACTAATAAAGGTGTTCGTTACACCACAACTTTATGAGAAAATTATTTTTTTTATTTGCATTCGTTTGCCTTTTTACACTTAATGGCTGTGGAGTATATAATTTTACTGGCTCAGGTAAAATTGATGCTAAAACTTTTCAAGTGAATTTTTTCCAAAACAATGCCGACTTGATCGAACCCGGAATAGATAGAACTTTCACCAATCAATTACAAGATTTAATTCAGAATCAAACCAATTTGAACCTGGTAAAAAATACTGGAGATTTAGTATACGAAGGAGAAATTACCGATTACAGAATCAGTCCAATGACTGCAACGGCCGATCAGCGTGCTGCGCAAAACCGTTTGAAAATCAGAATTAATGTTCGCTTCACGAATAAAAACAAAGAAACCGACAACTTTGAAAAACCATTTGAATTTTTCTATGATTATCCTGCCGATCAACAATTAACAGGTTCGACATTGAGTACTGCTCTAAAAGAAATTTTCGATAGAATTTCACAAGACATTTTTAATGAATCACTAGCCAAGTGGTAATCCATTCCATTTAAACCTATTCTTTGCATAATAATGAACGTTACTGATTATACCTTTTTACTTAACAAGCCAGACACTATCAACAGTGTCTATACTGACGCTCTTGGCAATGTCTTGACTGAATTTCCATACTTCCAAAGTGCAAGAGCCTTACGACTTAAAGGTCTTTTCAACCAAAATAGTTTCAAATACAACTATGCTTTAAAGGTTACAGCTGCGCATACTACAGACCGGTCTATTTTATTCGATTTTATTACTTCAGAACATTTCGACACCCTTCAAAATGATTTGTACGATACAAAAAATCTAGAATTGATGAACATTGAAGTCGTAGGTAGTGAAATTGTTACTCCAAAAACAATTCAGGAACAGCAACAAAAAGCTTTAGAATTATCTATACTCACGTCTATAAAAGAAGCGACTAACAATAACGATACTACTTCTGCAAATGAATCGGAATCGATTATTGAACTCGGAAAACCCATTGACTTTACCCCGAATGAAAAGCACTCCTTTCAGGAATGGTTACAATTATCGAGAACACAGCCTATCGACCGAAGCATAGAGAACAATTCAAAAACCTTCGAAGATAGTATGGAAGAAGAAAGAAAGAAAAAAGCAGCACTGATTGATAAGTTCATAGAGACCAATCCTAAAATTGCACCTATCAAACCAGGTTCAGCTCCAGCTCCGCAATTTGAACTCAATTCTTCTGACAATACCCACTTAATGACCGAAACTTTAGCGAGAGTTTACTTGGAACAAAAAAAATATCAAAAAGCAATTCAAGCCTATGAAATTTTAATTTTGAAATATCCAGAAAAAAGTAGTTTCTTTGCAGACCATATATCAGAAATAAGGAATTTACAAAATAACAATAATTAAACAATGAGCACATTTTCAATTTTTTTAGTTTTAATAACTATAGTTTGTTTTTTACTAATCGTAGTAATTATGGTACAAAACCCTAAAGGTGGCGGATTATCATCCTCAATAGGAGGATCACAAATGTTAGGTGGTGTACAAAAAACAACTGACTTTTTAGACAAAAGTACTTGGACGTTAGCCACAATATTGATTGCTTTGATTTTACTTTCTAGTTTGAGTTTCACAGGTACAATGAGTGATACTGATTCTAAAATCATTGAAAAAACGGAAACTGCTGCTCCAAAAACAGCACCTGCTCAAAATGCGCCAGCAACACCTGCTGCACCAGCTACAAAATAAGAGAAACACGTAGAATATAAAATGCCAGCCTGTCAAAGCTGGCATTTTTTTTAGGAAAAATTGTCAGTTTACAAGGGTTGGCACAATTTCTGAAATCCAAGAATCGATTAAAAAATTAATTCAAAATAAAAAATAAAAACCATGGCATTAAACATTAAACCCCTATCGGATAGAGTTCTTATCGAACCTGTTGCCGCTGAAACAAAAACAGCTTCAGGGATTTTTATTCCTGATACCGCAAAAGAAAAACCTCAAAAAGGAACTGTAATTGCTGTAGGTAACGGAAGTAAAGACCACGCAATGACAGTAAAAGTAGGTGATACCGTCCTTTACGGTAAATATGCGGGTACAGAATTAAAATTAGAAGGAACCGATTATTTGATTATGCGCGAGGATGACATTCTTGCAATAATCTAAAATCCCCTCCCGACCTCCCCAAAGGGGAGGAGATTAGAATAAATAAAAAAATTCACTAACACACACCCATCTCGAATCCCTCCCTTTTGGGGAGGGGTGGGGTGGGGAAAAATTTAAAAAAAATGGCAAAAGATATTAAATTTGATATTGAAGCACGTGACGGTTTAAAACGTGGGGTAGACGCATTAGCTAATGCAGTAAAAGTAACACTTGGCCCAAAAGGACGTAATGTTATTATTGGAAAAGCTTTTGGAGGACCAAATGTAACGAAAGACGGTGTAACGGTAGCCAAAGAAATCGAATTGAAAGACCCATTAGAAAATATGGGAGCTCAAATGGTAAAAGAAGTAGCTTCAAAAACCAACGACTTAGCGGGTGATGGAACTACAACTGCAACTGTTTTAGCGCAAGCCATCGTGAAAGAAGGTTTAAAAAACGTTGCCGCTGGAGCCAATCCAATGGATTTAAAAAGAGGAATCGATAAAGCTGTTGAAGCTATCGTTGCCGACTTAGCCAAACAAGCTAAAGTCGTAGGAAGTGATTCTGAAAAAATCAAACAAATTGCTTCTATTTCTGCCAACAATGACGAAGTAATTGGTGAATTAATCGCTACTGCTTTCGCAAAAGTTGGAAAAGAAGGTGTAATCACTGTTGAGGAAGCCAAAGGAACCGAAACCTTTGTAGATGTAGTTGAAGGAATGCAATTCGATAGAGGCTATTTATCTCCTTACTTCGTAACGAATCCAGAGAAAATGGAAGCTGAATTAGAGAATCCATTCATCCTTTTATACGACAAAAAAGTTTCTTCATTAAAAGAATTATTGCCTGTTTTAGAACCAGTAGCCCAATCAGGAAAACCATTATTAATTATTGCAGAAGATGTTGATGGCGAAGCTTTATCAACATTGGTAGTAAACAAATTACGTGGTGCCTTGAAAATTGCTGCTGTAAAAGCCCCTGGTTTTGGTGATAGAAGAAAAGCTATGCTAGAAGATATCGCAATCTTAACAGGAGGAACTGTAATCTCTGAAGAAAGAGGCTATACACTAGAAAACACTACTATCGATATGTTAGGAACTGCTAACAGAGTAACTATCGACAAAGACAATACTACTATTGTAAATGGTGCTGGAGATACGGAATTGATCAAAAACCGTGTGAACCAAATCAAAGGTCAAATGGAAACTACGACTTCTGATTACGATAAAGAAAAATTACAAGAGCGTTTGGCTAAACTAGCTGGCGGTGTTGCTGTTCTTTATGTAGGTGCTGCTTCTGAAGTAGAAATGAAAGAGAAAAAAGACAGAGTTGACGATGCTTTACACGCTACTCGTGCCGCAGTAGAAGAAGGTATTGTTGCTGGTGGTGGTGTAGCTTTACTAAGAGCAAAAACTGTTCTAAGCACATTAAAAGCAGACAACGCTGACGAAGCAACTGGTATTCAAATCGTATCTCGTGCGGTAGAAGCTCCTTTGAGGACTATTGTAGAAAACGCTGGTCTAGAAGGTTCTGTTGTAGTAGCCAAAGTAGCCGAAGCAACTGGAGATTTTGGCTACAATGCCAAAACCGATGAGTATACAGATATGCTAAAAGCAGGTATTATCGATCCTAAAAAAGTAACTCGTGTAGCTTTAGAAAACGCAGCTTCTGTTTCAGGAATGATCTTAACTACAGAATGTGCTTTGATCGATATTAAAGAAGAAAATGCCGGAGGCGGAATGCCAATGGGAGGCGGAATGCCAGGAATGATGTAATTTCAAGTACGAAGTACGAAATTCAAAATAAAAAAAATCCGAAGTTTCAAAGCTTCGGATTTTTTTTATATAATTCTTGTTAATATTTTAAAAAATATTTTTCTATAAAAATCCTAGCAAACAATGAGATATATCTAATTTTAAACTATAAATACAACTAAAAACCAAGCACATAACAGAAGAACCTGTAATAAAGAATAAAAAATTGGCATATACTTTGATACTTGTAAAACCTACAACCTAAAAGCCAAAATTTATGAAAAATTACTCTACAATTATCACACTCATCTGCATTCTGGTTTTTCAAAATTCTCGATCCCAATCCAATACTTCTTCATCAATTGATAAAGAATATATTAAAAAATCTCTTGAGAATTATTTTAGCTTAGATAGAGAAAACATCCACCTACATCTAAACAAAAATGAATTCTTAACCTCAGAAAAAATCTGGTTTAAAGGCTATATCGCCAATAGAAAACAAACTAATGCAACCATAAAAACAACAAACATACAGGTAGCTTTACTGAATGAAAAAGGAGAAAAAATACAACATTTTCTTTTTTTAGCTAATAACAATAGCTTTTCAGGAAATATTAATTTGAAAGAGAAATACCCTACTGGAAAATACTACCTCCAAGTATATACAAATTGGATGAATAATTTTACCGAAGATGAATCTTCAACCTACCCTATTACTATTACCAACATTGATGAAAAAAATACGATTATAGCTGCTACTAATTCAAATAACGTCAATACTAGCATTTTTCCGGAAGGAGGAACACTAGTCGCGAACACAAAAAACTCCATTGGTATAAATATAAGTAATGGCAATGGAAAAGCAATACCCAATACTCAAGCCTGGCTAATCAGTTCCAAAAAAGAAAAACTAATGCTGCTTTCCTTAAATGAAGATGGAAATGGTCGTTTTGATTTTGTTCCTACAACAGAAGATTATTTCATTTTAGTAGAGAGTGGAAACAAAGTCGTTGAAAAACAGCTACCAAAAGCCAGTACTAGTGGAATAGCACTCACCGTGAATAACTATTTTTATGATAAAAAAACTATTGTGTCAGCCATGACCAATAGTGAAACTATCGAAAAAATTCAAAACAAAGCACTCTATTTAGTCATTCATAAAGACGACAAATCGCACATTCTTGATCTCAAATTATCCGAAAGCAAAATCGAGGACACTTTTGAAATTCCTAACAATATATTATTTAATGGCGTAAACTATTTTCGAATTATTGACGGTACTGGAAAACAATATGCAGAAAGAATGGTCTACAATAACTTGCAGACGATAACGAATACTTTTGATTTTAAGGAGATTACTCAAGATAAAAGCACAACAACCTTAGGGGCCAAAACAACACAAAATAGTTATAACTTAAGTGTGGCGGTTCAACCAGAATATAATAGCCCTGAGGTTCCTGCAAGAAGTATAATCGGCGACTTGTTACTAAACCCATATTTAACAACACCTATGACATTCGAAACGCAATCCATTTCTAATCAAGCTACGCTCAAGGAGAAACACAGCCTTGATTTAGTTTTGCTAAATCAAAACAAGCACAAATACGAATGGAAAAACATAGTAGCAAATCCTCCTAAAAAAATGCATGCCAATGAAAATGGATTAACTATTATTGGGAATATAAATGAGTCATTAAAAAATTACGAAGATTACAAAGTACGCATCTATTCCATTAATAATCTCTTAATGGAATTCGCTGACATCAATAAAAATGGTCACTTTGAATTCAATAATTTATTTTTACCAGATTCGATTCCGGTGCATTTCACTTTTTACAAAAAAAAGAATCTTGAAGAAGTAAATTTAAAATACACCACCAAAACCAAAACAGAAACTAGTCCATTCCGCCATAGCTTTGTACCAAATCAAAATGATACTCCTTTTATAATAATTGCTAACAGCTTATCGCCGCTAATCACAGAAAAAAGAACAGTAAAATTAAAAGAAGTGGTTGCCCAAAAAAGCAGTTTAAAGCACCAATATGAATTAGGTGGATTAACTTATAATAACAACATGAAAGCATATAAAGTAAAACCTTCCGATTTAGGACGTACTGTTCTTTCCTATTTGCAATCAAATGGTTTTATAACGAGTAACTCAATACCAGTAGAAATTTCATCAAATAGGCAAGGAAGAAATTCAGTAGACAATATGCTAATACAACTAATCCCAACAGAAAGCCCCTCAAGCATGCCCTCAGGATCCGTTTTAACAAATAACACTAGAGTTTACTTGGACAACCTTCTATTAACGGACTTAGACAGGCTATTTAACTTTTTTATGGAAGACCTCGATGAAATTTATATCGATAGAAGACCTAATATTATTGAAGGAAGCCTTGGTGTAATCAAACTGTATTCAAAAGTCCCTCAAGATAATAGAAAAAGTATAAACTCAGTGATCATTGCCAATGGATACAACCACTCAAGAGCATTTACTCCCGAAGATACTTTAGTTATTGATGACATGAACTATAAAAATCTTAATTGCATCTTCTGGCAAGATTATATAGAAAGTAGCGCTAATGGAATAGTAAACTTTGACATTCCGAAAACAGCATCCAAAAAAGTGAGACTTATTATTGAGGGAATAAGTAATGATGGGCAGTTAATCTCAACATCCCAGATTGTAAACTTAAATTAAATGTATTGGGCTAGTTATAAATTGCATTAATGCAACTATCTATAACAATAGTAAGAACATCTAGGTCAAAAAAGCCTTGATATACAAACAAAAAATCCGAAGTTTCAAAGCTTCGGATTTTTTGTTTGTATAAAACTACTCAAGGACTAATCACTCTTCACTAATGACTAATCACACCTATTCAGGTCTCTTTTTCAACATTTTCATAAAAACTGGAAAAGTAGAAACCAAAATAATTCCAATTACAATATATTCAATGTGTTTTTTCAAGTCGATACCGTATTCAAGAAAAATACCATACAAATAATGACCCGCAAAAATCAACAAAAATGCCCACAAAAAAGAGCTTAGAATATTAAAGAACATAAACTTCTTTTTATCCATAGAAACAATACCTGCAACTATTGGAGCAAACGTTCTGAAAATTGGCAAAAATCTGGCATAAATAATGGCTTTCCCACCATACTTTTCGAAGAAATCTTTCGATTGCAATAAATACTTTTTCTTGAACCAAAACGTATCTTCTTTCTTGAACAAGTAATACCCACTTTTAGCGCCAAACCAATAGCCCACCATATTACCCAAAACCCCTGCAATTGCAACCATAATAGACAAAAAGGTTACATTGATAAAATCGCTTTCAACAACAAATAAATTTTCGACTAAATCACGACTATAAATTCCCGAAAGAAAAAGGAGACTGTCACCTGGAAGAAAAAAACCTGCAAAAAGTCCTGTTTCGGCAAATACAATAAACAAAACTACATACAACCCTATTTGAACGCCACCAATACTTAATGTGATATAAAACTCAGGATTTAACAATTGGGTCCATTCAAAATTATTCATATTCGGCTTTAAATTTGGATTTATAAAGGGGTGAAATTAGGGATTTTTTAACAAAGGCACAAAATAAACCCTTATTTTAAAGTTTTATTAACGGTTTAAAAAAACACCCAAAACAAAAGTCTTGGGTGTTCTAAAAAATTATTCTTTTCTCTCATACAAACAACACATATGCAATTTATCATAATCTTCTTTGGTTGCCTTAACCTCATCGGTATCATGGCCCACTTTGGCGATAGCCTTTTTTACAGCCAATGGAGAACATTTTTCTTCATTTAATATTAAGGTCAATTGATGACTATCTATATCCCAAACAGCTGATTTTACACCTTCTACGGCTAAAGCCGCTTTTTGAATACGTTTTTGACACAGCCCACAATTCCCGTTTACCTCGGTTACATATTTAGCATTTTTGTTCTTTTTTTCTTGTGCTTGAGCAACAAAACCTACTAAAGCAACTAATACAACTAAAACTATTTTTTTCATGATTTCTATTTATTTAAAGTTTATTTTATTTTAAAACGTAGCCCTGCATAATACATTTGCCCAAAAATTGGCGCATATACAATTGAGGCATCAAAAGTAGGTCCAAATGGAGTTTCCGCTCCAAGTATGGCTTTGCTTTGCTTGTAATTACCAATGTTTTCTCCTCCCACATATATTTCAAAAGTAGAAGAAAACACATGTGTTACTTGAGCATTAATCAAGTTATAAGAAGGCGAAAACTCAGGCAAACGATCTTGAGCAGGATTCGAGGCTGTTACAGGCAATTGTTGTTTGCCTAACCAGTTATAAGTCGCATCAAAACGCCATTGGCTTCCAGATTCACTTCGTCCTGTTTCGTATTCTAAATTCCCAAAAAAACGATGCTTCGCTTGCAAAGGTCTTTGATAAACACCAGACAAATAGTGCGTTTGAATGTCATAATACTTATAAGCAGAACGCAAACTAAAACGATTCGCTAGTTCATAATTGAATTCGATTTGCAAACTCGTCGCATAAGATTTCCCTTTTAGATTATAAAACAAAACTTGTTGTGGCGATTGCATAACATCAACAACCGCTTGATTTTGAAAATCGGTTCTGTAAAGATCAAATCCTGTATCACCGTTGCGTCCAAACAATTGAAATTTTTGATTAAAACTCAAACCATAATTCCAAGCAATTTCTGGATTCAAACCATAGATTTTTCCATCGGTATCCAAAATAGAAAAGGTTCTAGAGCTAGCAAACAACGATTGATTTTCGGCAAAAATATTCGCAGCACGTTTTCCTCTTCCTGCCGAAAAACGAAGCACCGATTTTTCCCAAGGATTATAACGAAGATGCAAACGAGGCGTTACAAAAGTTCCCAATCGATTGTGATTATCGACCCTTCCGCCTAAAACCAAACTAAAATTATCATCGTTATCATACGTATATTCAAAAAAAGCACCTACCGAATTATCTACTCTTCCATAATCTGTCAGCCCCACAAACTCATTGTAATTATCGTACGCAAAGTTGATTCCAGTTGCAAACTTATGTTTGGTATTGTTAATGATAGAGTTGAAAATCAAATTCGAATAAAAACTACTTTGCTTAATATCGTACCCATTCAAACCATAATACGAATTTTGATTGTGTAACGTAAAAGCATTTTGAAAACCAATGCTTTGAAACGGCATATCTTTGAAGACATACCCCACTTTCGTTGCCAAATCCAATCGCTGTGTATTGATTTCAGAACCCCAGCGATTAGTGGTACCACGGTCTGTATCGGGATCAAAATCAACCTCCCCAGCTTGTTTTTTATCATTCATATACCTGAAATTGATAAAACTCACAAGACCTTTTTCGGCATCATAATATTGGTAGCGATTCATCACATTGATTTGCTTTGCCAACGGATTATCCAAAAAACCATCGTTGTTCTGGTCCATCTTAGACACACGAGTGTTACCGTGTACAAACAAACTACTACTCCACTTTTGAGACAATTGCGTGTTAAAATGCGTATTCAACTCAAATCGAGAATCGGTAGAACCGTAGGCATTCAAAAAGAAAGGAATATCGTTGATAGGCTTGATCAATTCGGTGTTTATTTGACCCGAAATGCTCTCATAACCATTCACCACACTTCCCGCGCCTTTGGTAATTTGAATACTTTCGACCCAAGTTCCCGGAGTAAACGACAGTCCATAGGCTTGTGAGGCACCACGAACAGAAGGTACATTTTCCTCAGTAATCATCAAGTACGGACTCGTCAAACCTAACATTTTGATTTGCTTCGTGCCCGTCAAAACATCCGAAAAATTCACATCAATCGATGGATTGGTCTCGAAACTTTCGGCCAAATTACAACAAGCTGCTTTAAGCAACTCTTTGCTGGTTACCAAGGTAGTGTTAGTGGTAACCGTGAAGGATTTTTGCAATCCTTTTCGCTTTTTGGTCACCTTTACTTCTTCTAGATTTTCTTGTGAAAAAACTGGAAAAGCAAGTAAAATGGTGGCTAAAAGCACTATTTTTTTCTGCATTGTTTACTCTGATTTATGCAGTCGTTTCAGCTTATTTTGGGCGTAACCCCATTTAGTCAAGGGGGCAACAAAACCAACGTGCTATTCGCCCCCTTGCCTAAATGCGGTCGGGCTATACGCGCTACTTCGGTAGCCAGCTGCTATCCCTTACGCAAACCTGCACATAAGGACAAAAGTGCTCAAACGACAACTGTTTATAAAATTTTCAAAAAATTAAATAAACAAAAATCAAGCGTAGAAAATGTATTGATGGTATAATTGGTAGAGCGGAGGCGCATTGATAGCGACATAAAAATCGTTGACTACCGCTTTTTGAAAATGAGGTGTTGTTGTAAAAACTGGAACTTGTTGCACAGGCACTAAGAAAGGAGCCGAAATGTCAAACAGTACAATTTTCACGATAGCATTATCCGCCTTTTTCTCAAAATGCACCACTTTATCTTTACAGCAAGAATCTTTTTCGACAACTGCTGTTTTCTCACAACAACCATCAGGCTCTGTCAAAGATAAAAGTTCAGAATGCAAACTTATCGCAGCAATAGAGTCGCCACAATAATGCACATTAAAAGCCATTCCTATATTGGAAACCAATAATAGGAGTGCCAAAAATAAACTAGTGCTCTTCTTTACATTCATGATACAAAACTAATTCTTTTCCCTTTCTAAATTACTAATAAAATGTTATTTATTACTTTTCATTTTTTGATAATAAAACCCAGGAATAAACAGCAAGATAAAAATAGGTTGAATCAAAAACCTACGCACATAAAAAACAAGCAAATAATTTTGATTCTGAAAAGAAAGGAGACAAAACAAGGCCACGATTAGCAAAACAAAAAAAACTACAAATAGCACACCCGAAAACTGAACCATATCTAGGTCTTTAAAAAGAACATATAACAAAGCCAAGGATAACAGAGAATTCAATCCATATCTAAAAAGCAAGCCAAAAAACAATCGAAACGGTTCATACTTTGGTAAGGGCAAATTCGTATACTCGCTTTTAAAAAAAGCCAAAAAAGGATCATAAAACAATTGCGTTTCAAATTCGCGAATGAGTGCCAAAAGAAAAACTACCAGCAACCCAAGAACGATTTTCCTTTTATTTTGAAGTAGATTTTTTAGCATAAGTAGAAAAATAGTTAACCCAAATAAACCAAAGAATAAAAACAACCCCATAAATAAACAGAGGAAAAATCACGCCATGTAAAAGGTGCTCATAAGCCGGAAAATGATACAAAAGAACACTCAGTATAGCAATTCTAATCACGTTGAGTAAATAAATCAACACACTACCTCCAATCAAAAACAACAAAGTCGTTTTAAAACTTCCTGCAAAAGCAATCACGAAAGAAACAAAAAGAATCACAACACTTATCGCATTGCATCCTTCTATTATTCTTGCCACTTCTTTTTGATGCATCAAAATACTGATTTTGGTATTTTGCTGGTACACCACAGCCGAATTAGAATCAAATACTTGCAAGACTTTTTCAACGTGACTAGCCACAAGACGTGTGATGCCATCCAATTGATTATTTTCATATCCAGACAAATACCACTGGTATAAAAAAGTAAGCAAGATAAACGCAACCAAAAAAGTGCCAATGAATTTCAAAAAAGGCTTGTAAAGCGTCCAATAGTTTTTCAAAATTGTTTTTTTTTCAAATTTATGCAATTTATAAGACTCGCATTAAATACTTTTGTGTAAAAACAATTATAAAATGACATTTCAAGAATTACAACCAAAGGTAATTGCCATTACAAAAAACGATACTTCCACAAGAGACGAAAAATTACTAAGCATTTGTAAACTGTTGAACGAATCGGTTGACTACTACAATTGGGTGGGATTTTACTTTGCCAACCACGAGACCAAAACCTTACACTTAGGGCCTTATGTAGGAGCCGAAACAGATCACACGGTTATTCCTTTCGGAAAAGGAATTTGCGGACAAGTAGCCGAATCGAATGCGAACTTTGTAGTTCCTGATGTGGCCGCACAAGACAACTATATTGCGTGCAGCTTTACCGTAAAATCAGAAATTGTGGTGCCGCTATTTGTAAACGGCGTAAATATTGGTCAAATCGATATTGATAGCCACGTCATCGACCCTTTCACTGAAGCCGACGAACGCTTTTTGGAGTTTGTGAATGAGGAAATTGCGAAGTTGTTTTAAGGAATTCATCAATTTATAACTCATAATTCATATTTTTTTTCTACTTTTGCACCCGTCTTGCAATAGCTGTGAGTCATACATAAAAATCATTTAAATAATATTAGCATGTATTTAACTAAAGAAGTAAAAGCGGAAATTTTCGCGAAACACGGAGGAAAAGCAGAAAATACTGGATCTGCAGAAGGACAAATTGCTTTATTCACACACAGAATTAGCCACCTAACTGAGCACTTGAAAAAAAATCGTCACGATTACAACACTGAGCGTTCTTTGGTACTATTAGTAGGTAAAAGAAGAGCTTTGTTGGATTACTTGAAGAAAAAAGAAATCAACAGATACCGTGAGATTATCAAAGTATTGAATATTAGAAAATAATCAATATAAAAAAGAGGTGCGAGAGTGCCTCTTTTTGTTTTTACATTACGCGCATTTTACAAGAAAAAAAGTTTGGTTTTTCATTGGGTTTTAGAAACAACAACTACACACAACAACTACAACACAACTAAAACCCATTTAATAACCATTAAGGAAAAAATTTATGATTCCACAATTATTTGTAGAAAGTATCGATTTAGGTGATGGCAGAAGCATCACAATCGAAACAGGACGTTTAGCCAAACAAGCGGATGGTTCTGTAGTAGTAAGAATGGGCGACACGATGATCCTTGCCACAGCAGTGTCAGCACGTAGCGCCAACCCAGCAGTAGACTTTTTACCTTTGACGGTAGATTATCGTGAAAAATTTGCAGCAGCTGGTCGTTTTCCTGGAGGTTTCTTCAAAAGAGAAGCACGTCCTAGCGATAGCGAAGTATTAACCATGAGATTAGTAGACCGTGTTTTACGTCCGCTTTTCCCAGACGATTATCATGCTGAAACACAAGTTATGATTCAATTAATGTCTCATGACGAAGAAGTTATGCCAGATGCTTTAGCTGGTTTAGCTGCATCAGCTGCCTTAGCGGTTTCAGACATTCCATTTTACAACTTAATTTCAGAAGTACGTGTAGCACGTATCGACGGAAAATTTGTAATCAACCCAAGCAGAGAAGACTTAGCGAAATCTGACATCGACATGATGATTGGTGCTTCTATGGACTCTGTAGCCATGGTTGAAGGTGAAATGAAAGAAATTTCAGAAGCAGAAATGGTAGAAGCTATCAAATTTGCACACGAAGCGATTAAAGTTCAAATTGAAGCACAATATCGTTTACAAGCGGCTTTTGGTAAAAAAGAAACTCGTACTTACGAAGGAGAAAAAGAAAACGAAGAAATTTATAAAAAAGTAAAAGCTGCCGCTTACGATAAAATTTATGCTATCGCAAAAGTAGGTTCTGCTAAACACGAAAGAAGCGCTGCATTTGCTGAAGTAAAAGAAGAAGTAAAAGCTTTATTTACTGAAGAAGAATTAGCTGCTGACGGTGATTTAGTTTCAAAATATTTCTACAAAACCAACAAAGAAGCCGTTCGTAATGTTGTATTAGAATTAGGTGTTCGTTTAGATGGTAGAAAAACCACTGACATCCGACCAATTTGGTGCGAAACAAATTATTTACCAAGAGTTCACGGTTCTTCTTTATTTACTCGTGGAGAAACACAAGCTTTGGCTACCGTGACTTTAGGAACATCTAGAGAAGCGAACCAAATCGATTCTCCATCAGAACAAGGAGAAGAGAAATTCTATTTACACTACAACTTCCCTCCTTTCTCCACTGGTGAAGCAAAACCACTAAGAGGCACTTCAAGAAGAGAAGTAGGCCACGGAAACTTAGCACAACGTGCGTTAAAAAACATGATTCCTGCTGATTGTCCTTACACTATACGTGTGGTTTCTGAAGTATTAGAATCAAATGGTTCTTCTTCTATGGCAACCGTGTGCGCTGGTACAATGGCTTTGATGGATGCTGGCGTTCAAATGGTAAAACCAGTTTCTGGAATTGCTATGGGATTGATTACTGACGGTGAGAAATTTGCGGTATTGTCTGATATTTTAGGTGACGAAGATCACTTAGGAGATATGGACTTTAAAGTAACTGGAACTGCTGACGGAATCACAGCTTGCCAAATGGATATTAAAATAGAAGGTTTACGTTACGATATTATGGAGCAAGCCTTGGCGCAAGCACGTGATGGACGTTTGCATATTTTAGGCAAATTGACTGAAACTATCGCTGCCCCTAGAGCTGACGTTAAAGCACACGCTCCAAAAATCATTACTAGAACCATTCCTGGAAACTATATTGGCGCCTTGATTGGACCTGGTGGAAAAGTAATTCAAGAATTACAAAAAGCTACAGGAACCACCATTGTAATCAACGAAGTAGACGAGCAAGGAGTTATCGAAATTTTAGGAACGGATCCTGCTGGAATCGAGGCAGTATTAGCAAAAATTGCTTCTATTACCTTCAAACCACAAATGGGAGAAGCGTATGAAGTTAAAGTAATCAAAATGCTTGACTTTGGCGCTGTGGTAGAATATACCGCTGCTCCAGGAAACGAAGTGTTACTACACGTTTCTGAATTAGCTTGGGAAAGAACAGAAAACGTTGCCGATGTTGTAAAAATGGGAGATGTTTTCCAAGTAAAATACTTAGGTTTAGACCCAAAAACTCGCAAAGAAAAGGTATCCAAAAAAGCATTAGTACCTAGACCTCCACGCGAAGAGAAAAAAGAATAGCAATTCTCAAATAAAGGTTAATTTTAAAAAGCCCCTTATTCATTATGACTAAGGGGCTTTTTTTGCATAAAAGCCAACCCAATCTCTAGGTTACTGATACATATCACAATAAAATTTAAAAAAAATCAGACAACTTTACATTTAATTCACATAAAAAAAATATCTTTAACCTTATTAACCTTATAAATCATTTACAAACATGGCATTTACAGTTATTCAAAACACAAAAATTAACACAACTCCTTTTACTTTTACAAGCCCCGAAACGGTACAATACCCTGTTTCTCCTTTGGTTTCAGCAAAATTCTACACCCCAGCAGGTGGTGCTTTGACGCTAAAAATTAGAGCTACTTTATACATGAACTCCGAGGACACTGTAGCCCCAACAGTACAAACACCAACAGAAAATGGCAATGTACTAACCATGAATTATGATTACAATTTCTCGGAAGCAACCCCAGAAACTTGCGATGTGTATTATATAGAAGTAGATTATACTTCAGACACTGTTGGAAACATAACAGAAATTGAATCTTTTATGGTAAACTTAGATCCCGAAACTTCTAAGGGCACTGTCATTAAACTATAATTTTTTTAATTAATGACTATGAACAATGTGTAAACGCAAGCATTACATTGCTTCTATATTTTTTTTTCAAATGTTTTTTACACAAATTTCATTATATCCTAATGATTTTTTAAATAAAAATCTTATGAAAAAAGCAATAAAATTCAAGTCGCAGACTAACTTCAATAGAGCCCAGTTTTATTTTTTAAAAAAAAATTGGGACTCTACTTTAGTTTATTCTATGAAACAAATAAATTCAAACTTCAATAAAGAACTTACAGATTATTGCCATTATTTTAGAGCTAACGCTTTCTATTACAAGAATCTTTATAAAGAAAGTAAAAAGGAATTACTTTTAATATCTAATTCTAAAGAAATTTATCCTTTAAAAAAAATAATGCTAGGTAAAAATTCAATTGAACTAGGTTTATTTAATGAAGCTATTTTACATTACAAAGAAATTGAGAGTATATCAAAAAAAGAAAGTAAACTCTATAGCTTAGGCGATATATATGAAGGCATAGGAGTAGCTTATCTTTTTCTAAATGAATATAAAAAATCAGAAAAATATCTTAATAAAAATCTTTTAATACGGGAAAAAGAAGGCAATTTTGAAAGTATCTATTCTAGCCATAATATTATTGCAAATTTATATTACATGCAAGAAAAAAATGAGGAAGCAAATATCTATTTCAAAAAAGCATATCTAGCTGCTCAAAATCTTAATGATTTTGAAAAAAAATCAATTGTAGCAAAAAACTTATCTATAATTGAAGAAGATTTCGGTAATTTAAACAAAGCGCTAATCTATAGGAAAGAATATGAACAATGGAAGGATTCCCTTTACAACCAAAACAAAATTTGGGCTGTAGCGGAATATGAGAAAAAATATGCGGTAGCGCAAAAACAAAAACAAATCTCGGTACTCAAAGTAGAAAATGAATTAAAAAACACGCAACGCAATACCATGTTTTTCTCTACCATAGGTTTACTACTCCTTTTAACAGGTGGTGTGTATATCTATGGTCAAAAGGAGAAAAACACGAAAATTATTTTAAGCCAAAAAGAGAAACTAGACGAGCTCAATGCGACCAAAGACCAACTGTTTTCCATTGTAAGTCACGATTTGCGTTCGTCCGTCAATGCGCTCAAAACCAGCAACACCAAACTCACCAGTTCCCTAGAATCCAAAAACTACGACGAGCTTGACAGACTCCTCCATCAAAACAGCGCGATCGCCAACAGTGCTTACAGTTTACTAGACAATTTGCTGCACTGGGCGTTATTGCAAACCCAACAATTGTATTTCCATAAAGACTCGGTACATTTGTTTTCTATTGTACAACAAATAGAATACAGCTACAAACCTTTGCTGTTAGAAAAAACAATTGCCTTTGAAAACGAAGTATCCAAAAATGGTTTCATCTTCGTAGATCTCGATTCGTTAAAAATAATTTTGCGCAACTTGTTGGACAATGCTATCAAATTCTCTCCAGAGCACAGCAGCATTCGCTTTTATAGCCTAGACACCCCATCCGAGTTCCATCAATTGATTATTGAAGATCAAGGCATCGGGATGCGCCCAGAAACCATAGCCGAGTTATTGCAAGACAACGAACTATTAGCCAAGAAAAGCAATTCAGAAATCATAGGAACAGGACTTGGCATGCAATTATGCAAACAAATGATTAAAAAAAATGGAGGCACGCTCGCCATAGAAAGCGAACTCAACAAAGGCACTAAAATGATTTTATCATTCCCAAAAACTGTATAACATGGACACCATCAACATTCTAATCATTGAAGATACGCTAGAAGAAAGCAACGCTTTGAGCAAAGTACTTTTGGAAAACAACTATAACATTGTTGGGGTAGCAAGAACCTTTAAGGAGGCCTTAACGTTGTTTTATAATGAAAAGATCGACATAGCCATCATAGATGTTTTTTTAGATGGAAAACCCGACGGCATTGCTTTTGCAGAAGCAATTAGTATTGTTCCCAATGCAGTAAAGCCTTTTGTGTTTTTAACCAGTTCGCAAGACCGTCAAATCTTCGAAAGAGCCAAACTTACTAAACCGTTTAGTTTCTTAATGAAACCTTTCAATCCATTAGAAATTTTATATGCTATTGAAATGGCGGTAGAAAAATTTTATGCCCAAAACCAAGTCTTTCAAAGCGAAGAACAAGATACCGTGGTGACCCATGATTATTTGTTCATCAAGAAAAAAAATTCCTTAAAAAAAGTAGCCCTAAAAGACATTCTCTACATAGAAGTAGAGGAACGGTATTGCAACATCATTACCGAGAAAGAAAAATTTGTGATTTTGATTTCACTCACCAAAATTGGCGGTTTACTCAACACTAATCAATTCATCAAAACCCATCGCAATTATTTGGTCAATGTAAGCAAAATCGAAGAAATCATCCTCGCCGACAATTTAATCATCGTCCAAGGCGGACACAAAGTCAACCTGAGCGACACCTACAAAGACTTCATTAAGAAAATGAATGTTTTGTCTTAAAAACAGATACAATCCCAACCAACAAGTCTCCTTTTTTTATACCAATCAAGAACAGTGCTTTTATGACAAAAAAAAGGTGGTTGATGACAATGTCTTTCATACATCTATCCAATCAAATTACTTTTACGCTATAATTAACAAAGCAACTAAAATGAGTATAGCAGCAAAAAACCAATTTGAGATGAAACTTTTGAAACAACTTTTAACTGCCAAACTAAATCCATGGATTGGAATCTTGGTTTCCTTACTAATAATAGTGCCAAGCTTATATCAAATTCTAGATGATGTGACTGTTTTAAGAAAAGAATATCTTTTTTTAGCCCTTGGTTTTCCATTGTATGTCAAATCTTTAAAAAACCTTTTTGACGAAATCCTAAAAACTACTGATGACCTATAAATCAAATACTTAAGCAACCGAAAAAAGAAATTATTTTTCAATCAACCACCCCATCTTTCATAGTAAAGTTGGGGTATTTTATTTTTTCATTGAAAAAAAATGATAATTATGTAACTTTTTTGAAATACCACTCGTATAACATTTGTACACTTAAACCATAAGGAGACAAATACCATGAGACAACTTAAAATCACCAAGCAGGTCACCAATCGTGAAACTGCATCATTAGACAAGTACTTGCAAGAAATAGGAAAGGTAGACTTAATTACTGCCGATGAAGAAGTAGAATTAGCACAAAAAATCAAAGCCGGTGATCAAAGAGCTTTAGAAAAACTCACTAAAGCTAATTTACGTTTCGTAGTATCTGTTGCCAAACAGTATCAAAATCAAGGATTAACGTTACCCGATTTGATCAATGAAGGAAACTTAGGATTGATTAAAGCAGCACAACGTTTTGATGAAACTCGTGGATTCAAATTCATTTCGTATGCGGTATGGTGGATTCGTCAATCGATTCTTCAAGCTTTAGCAGAACAATCACGTATCGTTCGTTTGCCATTAAACAAAATTGGTTCTATCAATAAAATCAACAAAATGTACGCCTTATTAGAGCAATCTAATGAGCGCCCACCTTCTGCAGAAGAAATTGCAAAAGAGCTAGACATGACTGTAAATGACGTTAAAGAGTCTATGAAAAACTCTGGCCGTCACTTATCGATGGACGCACCTTTAGTTGAGGGAGAAGACTCCAACCTTTATGACGTTTTACGTTCAGGAGAATCTCCAAATCCAGACAGAGAATTAATTCACGAATCCTTACGTACGGAAATTGAGCGTTCTTTAGAAACGCTTACTCCAAGAGAAGCAGATGTAGTTCGTTTGTATTTTGGTTTAGGCGATCAACACCCAATGACTTTAGAAGAAATTGGTGAAACATTTGACTTAACTCGTGAGCGTGTTCGTCAAATTAAAGAAAAAGCTATCCGAAGATTGAAACATACTTCTAGAAGTAAAATATTAAAAACCTATTTAGGATAAATTCCAAAAAGTAAATTTCAAATTACATTTTTATTATTTTTGGATTTGGAATTTCAGCATAATTGGAATTTTAAAAGTAACGACAGCCTGATTAACTGTTCGTTTTTTGATTGATGATTGAAAACTCCGGCTGATTACCGGAGTTTTGTTTTTTGCAGGGCAAACAAAACGCCGGTCAGTTCGCTTTCGCTCGGGTATCCGGAGTTTTGTTTTTTGCTGCGTAAGCAAAGCCAAAAAAATCTGTTTTACGACAAGCTTCAATCTGTATCAATTCTTTGCAAACTTTGCGATTAAAAAAATTATCTTTGCCCAAAAAAATAACACAACACAACAATGAGCAAAAACACAATTATAGCACCCTCGGTTCTTGCAGCCGATTTTGCTAACTTACAACGCGATGTAGAGATGATCAACAACAGCCAAGCGGATTGGTTCCATATTGACATCATGGATGGTGTATTTGTACCAAACATTTCGTTTGGAATGCCCGTTTTAGAAGCAATTGCTAAGCATGCTACCAAAACAATTGATGTACACTTAATGATTGTTGATCCTGATCGCTACATCAAAACGTTTGCTGATTTGGGTGCCAATGTATTAACCGTTCATTATGAAGCTTGCAACCACCTTCACCGCACCTTACAAGCCATTAAAGCTGAAGGAATGCTAGCGGGTGTTGCCATCAATCCACACACCTCCATTGATTTACTAGAAGATGTAATTAATGATATTGATTTGGTTTGTATCATGAGTGTAAATCCAGGCTTTGGAGGACAATCTTTCATTGAAAACACCTATACTAAAGTAAGTAGGCTGAAAGATTTAATCATAAAAAAAGGAGCCAACACCATCATTGAAATTGACGGCGGGGTAACCAATAAAAACGCAGCAGCCTTAGTAGAAGCTGGAGCTGATGTTTTGGTAGCTGGAAGTTTTGTTTTCAAAGCAACAAATCCAACAGCAACTATAGCAGATTTGAAACAAATTACTACGCTATAAAAAACTAAAACAAAAGGCTATCTCGTTCTAACAAGATAGCCTTTTCGCTTAGTAATTATCAATCAAAAACTGAATCAAATCGGTTGTAGTAACGATTCCCACAAGCAATTCCCCTTCACATACAGGCAAAGCATGAAAATCATTGTGCGCCAAAATTTTTGCCGCTTCCTTTATTGTCGTTTCTGGCCCTACAGTTGTTACTTTTTTTACCATCACCTGCTCTACAGAAAATAGATTATAAACGGTAGTATCAATCACTTCTTCATCGTCATCAATGGCATCTGCAAAAGAGATGCGCAGTAAATCGGTATAACTCAAAATACCTAAAATCTTATTCCCATTAACAACTGGAATATGTCTAATTTTATGGTGTTTGAATAGCGATTCAGCTTTAGTTAAATCATCAGTCAACTGTAACTTTACTAAATTTTTGGACATTATTTCGGAAACTGGGACATTGCTTTTCATAATCCTAAATTTTAAATATATCCAAATATAAAATAAAAAAAAGGCAAGAAACCTGATGATTATCAGGCAGAAAGTGATTTTTTTTTCATAATATAAATGAACTATAAATTCTTTTATATCTAAATAAAATGATTTTCGTTATAATTGATCATTCGTTTCACATGAAGATATAATTGAGGATGGATCATCTTAAAATCATTAGGTGTTTCAAAGAAATGCTCAAGCAATACCGAAATAAACTCAAACTGATTTTCATAAGCATACAATCTTAAATAGGCTTTTTCATTTATCTCCTGAATCAAATTTGGCGTCTTATAAATGGTAACTATTTCAGCATATTCATCCTGAAAAATCACCGAATTTACATCTCTTTTTTTCAAACAATGAAAATGCAACACATGAGTAAATTCGTGTAAACCCAAATTAACATTATCCGAAGCTACCCCATGACCCAACAAAAAATCTTCCCAAGAAAAAACGACCGTCTTCATCCTCGGGTTAAATTCTCCCTTATGAAAGACTTCATTTAGTGTAGAATAATAAGCAGTGGGGTAAATCAAAATCTTTTGAAACAAGTCACTTAAATAATGTCTCATTCCAAAAGTTAACATCACATATGTTCCAGAAATAAGTATAAACATCTCATTTGTGACTGTAATATCATGACCAATAAATTCATATTTGACCATGAACTTATTTATTCTATGTTCAAAATAACGCTTTTTACTAGAAGACAATCTATTGTAAAATAGAAAATTTTGACTCAAAATTTTTCTTTGTTCTTCAGAAATACTACTTGGAAGTAAATGCCAATGCACCACCAGAGGTTTGTTATAAAAAAACACATAAATGGGTTCGATTACATTAAACAAAAGAAAGCCTAATCCTAAAAGCACCAATAAAAATTGTAGCAAAAATGACTCCATTGATTAAATACTTACATTTATTCCATAAAAAAAGATGAGAAACACAATCATTTCTCATCCTTTTTTTGTGACCACGGCAGGGTTCGAACCTGCAACCCTCAGAGTCGAAATCTGATATTCTATCCAGTTGAACTACGCAGTCAATAGTTATAAAATTAAATTTTAAAATTCCAAACTCCAAAAAAAAGGAATTTGGAATTAAATAAAAATTTTAAATTAAGACAATAGCTTTTTTACTATAGTTGATATTGTTTTGCCATCAGCTTTTCCAGCCAATTCAGCAGAAGCCAATCCCATTACTTTACCCATAGCTGCCATTCCTGATGCATCATTATCTGCAATGATTTTAGCCACTACAGCTTCTACTTCAGCCTCACTCAATTGAGCAGGCAAAAATTTCTCGATAACAGCCGCTTGTAGCAACTCAGGTTCGGCCAAATCCGCTCTTCCTTGTTGTGTATAAATAGCCGCACTATCTTTCCTTTGTTTAACCAAACGCTGTAATAATTTGATTTCTTCTTCTGCAGCAATTTCTTCTTTTGCACCACTCTCGGTTTGTGCTAAAAGTATAGCTGACTTAACTGCTCTTAAGGCTTCTAGAGCCAAAGTATCTTTTGCTCTCATGGCGTTTTTTATTTCGTCCATGATACGTACTGATAAACTCATTATGTAGTATGTTTAATTTGTTTTTTTTTGAATGGAAATTTGCTACTTACATTTTCATCTAAAATGTACAAGTGCAAAAAGCAATGCAAATTTAGGACATTTAACTGGTATTAACAACTCCGGAAAAATTTCCAAATTTTTATAAAAAATCAAAAAAATAGCCTGAAATAGATTTCAGGCTATTTTTTCTTTTATATCAATGCTTAATCTACATTATCATGCAAATAAGAATTATTAGAACGAAATTGCAAATCATTATTACTGTCTGTACTTACAGAAATTCTTGAATTTTGATTCACCGCTTGCGTGTTTGTCAAATCCACTCCAAGACGTTTGTATGCAGGTTCTCGCTCTAATTCATCAATTCTAGTTATGTTATTATGAAACTTATAATTGAATTCTTTTAGTTTTTTTCTTCTCTCTTCCGCTCTAAATCGAAGCGTTTCTTCAATAGTCATATCCATTGGAGAAACTGACTCAGGCACTATTTCATTAGCTTCGACTGGAGTCACTTGTTTCATGGTAATATTGAGCTCTGCAGGAATTTCTTCTTGTTTCGCTTGTGGTTTTGATTGTACAAAATCATTCTCAACTTCCATGTACTCTTCCAATGAATATTTAATAACACCATTATCCGTTAACTCTGTCACAGGGACAAATTGAATTGGTTGAACTACATTAATATTATTGGCATCATTTGACAATTCAAAAATCACCTTTTCTTCTGCAACTGGCGCCGTTGGAGCGACAAAAGTTGGTTTTGAAGTTACTGGTAAATCAAAAGTAAAGGTGGTTTGTTTTTGCTCTTCTGCCATAGTAGCTTGAGGAATTTGAACCTCTTCTTTGGAAGGAAGCGATATGTTAAAATCAAAATCTTCAATCGGAGACACGATTTCAAATGTAACATCTAAATTTTTAATAAACTCAGACATTACAATCAGTTCGTCGTTGTTCATTACCGGTTTTTTCACTTCCAAAACAACTGGCGTTTCTTCCTCGATTTCTTCTTCCAATTCAAACACTACTCGTTCAGCTGTAGCATCTGATGGTGTTTCGTTCAAACTAAATGAGGCCACAGGCGTATTGATCAAATTATGCACACTTCTTTGTTCTTCTTCTAAAGTGTGGATGATTTTCTTAGGCTCTGTATTTACGATTTCATTTTGCTGCTCTACGTCGAAACCAGTTGCAATAATTGTTACAGAAATAGCATCTCCTAATAATTCGTCTTCACCTACTCCCATAATGATATTAGCATTATGGCCTGCTTCATTTTGAATATGATCGTTAATTTCTCCTATTTCATCTATGGTAATTTCGTTGGTTCCTGAAACAATAAGCAACAATACGTTTTTGGCACCTGTAATTTTATTATCGTTTAACAAAGGGGAATCCAATGCGGCAATAATAGCCTCTTTAGCTCTATTTTCGCCAAGAGCCGTTGCAGAACCCATAATTGCTGTCCCGCTATTATACAATACCGTTTTAGCATCTCTTAAATCGATGTTTTGTGTATAGTGATGCGTGATTACTTCTGCAATTCCTCTTGAAGCCGTTGCTAATACTTCATCAGCTTTAGAAAAACCTGCTTTAAAACCTAAATTACCATATACTTCTCTTAATTTGTTGTTATTGATAACAATTAAAGAGTCAACTTGCTTACGCAACTTTTCGATACCAATAATCGCTTGTTCTTGACGAACTTTACCTTCAAACAAGAAAGGTAAAGTAACGATACCAACCGTTAAAATATCTCTTTCTTTGGCTAATTGAGCAATTACTGGCGCTGCACCAGTTCCTGTTCCTCCACCCATACCAGCGGTAATAAAAACCATCTTAGTATTGCTGTCCAACATTTTCTCAATATCACCGATACTTTCTATTGCAGATTGATGTCCAACATCAGGATTAGCACCTGCACCAAGTCCTTCGGTTAAATTTACCCCCAATTGAATTTTGTTGGGTACTGAACTATTTTGCAAAGCTTGTGAATCTGTGTTACAAACTATAAAGTCAACACCATTAATTCCTTGCTTAAACATATGGTTAATAGCATTACTACCACCACCACCTACTCCAATAACTTTTATCACATTTGATTGGTTCTTTGGTAAATCAAATGAAATGCTTCCAAATTCTGAGTTGCTTGTCATTTTATTGGGTTTTTGAAATTCTTATTTATATTATTTGCTCTTTAGGCTGGGACAAAAAGGGCATTTATTTTATTATTTATTCTGCGTTATCTAAAAATTCTTTGATCTTGTCTACATATTTGTCTAGAAAAGATCGTCTTATTTTAGTTTCTGTAGACTCTGCACTTGGCACGTGTCTTTCTTCTTTTACCTCTAAATCTACTACTACCGGTTTTTCGATTTCAGGTAGTGGTGCTGTTTCAACCACGCGTTCTCTATAATAAGGTGTCCTTTCTATTACAGGACTTTTCTCAATTTTGATAGCGCTTTGTGTTTTTTTCTCAATACTGTTCATTACCAAACCTACCGCAGTAGCATACAATGGACTTGAAATTTCTTCATCAGAATTACCTGCCAAATGCTCATTTGGATAACCAATTCTGGTATCGATTCCTGTGATATATTCCACTAATTGCTTAATATGTTTTAATTGGGCGCCTCCACCTGTTAAAACAATTCCTGCGATTAGTTTTTTACGAGGATCTTCGTGACCATATAATTTGATTTCTGCAAAAACTTGTTCAATAATTTCTACGACTCTTGCGTGGATAATTTTAGATAAATTTTTCAAAGAAATCTCTTTAGGTTCCCTACCTCTGATTCCTGGGATAGAAACAATTTCATTGTCTTTATTTTCCCCTGGCCAAGCGGAACCAAATTTTACTTTTAACAATTCGGCTTGTTTTTCTACAATAGAACATCCTTCTTTAATATCATCGGTAATCACATTTCCTCCAAAAGGAATTACCGCTGTATGTCTGATGATACCATCTTTGAAAATAGCCAAATCTGTAGTTCCACCCCCAATATCAATCAGGGCGACTCCTGCTTCTTTTTCTTCTTGGCTCAAAACCGCATCAGAAGAAGCCAAAGGTTCTAAAGTCAAACCAGACAACTCAATTCCTGAACTCTGGATGCATCTTCCTACGTTTCTTATCGATGAAGCTTGACCTACTACGATATGAAAACTACTTTCTAATCTTCCTCCGTACATCCCAACAGGCTCTTTGATATCAGATTGTCCATCAATTTTAAACTCTTGTGGAAGAACGTGTATAATTTCCTCACCAGGTAACATGGCCAACTTATGTACTTGACTAATCAATAAATCAATATCACAATCACCAATTACTTCTTCTGGATTATTTCGGCTGATATAATCGCTGTGTTGAATGCTTCGAATGTGTTGACCCGCAATACCAACAACTACATCTTTAATTTTATAACCTGAATTATTTTCTGCTTCAAAAATAGCTTGTTGAATAGATTGAATGGTTTGAGTAATGTTGTTTACAACACCTCTAGCCACACCTAAGCTTTTGGATTTTCCAACACCCAAAATTTCTAATTTCCCGTATTCATTTTTTTTGCCAATCATGGCAACTATCTTGGTTGTTCCAATATCTAGACCTACCGCAATATTCTCTTTTTCCATTTTCTATTATTTAGTACACACTACTTGTTCCGCAAATCGAAGATCAATCTTTTTGTATTTTGTGATTGAACTGTCTAAAACTACTTTTTGAAAAAACGCTTTATAATTTTTGAATTTCTGTTCCACATTTATCAACTGTCCAAAATCAATTTTAAAATTGTAGTTTCTATTCAGCAACAAAACGCCACCATTTGGCATAACTTGTATTCCAATGATGTTTTTTTTCAAAAAAACATCGTCGTAAATTACACGAAATAACTTGGCAAATTTTTCCTTATTTTTATCGTTTATTTCCCCCGAAACAAGAAGAACTCTCGCTGTATAATTGCTAGACAAAGGCATTTTATTCCCCTTATAATCAATATAAAAAGACACACCCTCATCACTAATTCTTGCAATTGGCGTCTTTTGTTTTACTACAGCTTTAAGAACACCGTCAACACTCACAGACACTTCTGACTTGTCAATCATTGGGTGTGAATCGATGGTTTTCTCGAGTTTATTCAAATCTAAGGCATCTCTAGCAATAGTTTTGGGGTCTGCTCTATTTTCTATCAACAATTTATTAACCGCTTTTTGTTTGACGAATAGTTGATTTTCTCCAACAAAAACAACTTCAGCTTTGGTAATTTTTCGATTCAAATTTCTTTTTCCAGTGAAAGAATATAAAAAAATCACCATGCCAAACATTAACAATAAACGAAGGGATGCCCAATTAAACCGTTTCATCTAGCGCTTTTTTTATTGATGGTACCATTTCACCTAAATCCCCAGCACCAATAGTCACAATAACCGTTGCATTTGAAGATTGAATTGAAGCTATTAATTGGTCTTTTTCTACCAATTTTTTATCACTATTAGTCATTTTATCCATAAGCCATTGAGAAGTTACACCTTCCATTGGCAATTCACGAGCGGGATAAATATCCAGCAATAAGACTTCGTCAAAATTAGATAAGGAAGCTGCAAAATCATCAGCAAAATCTTTAGTTCTACTAAACAAATGCGGTTGAAAAACAGCCAATACTTTTTGATTCGGATACAACTCTCTAACGGCTTGATGCACCGCATTAATTTCTGTAGGGTGATGTGCGTAGTCGTCAATATACACCAAATCCGAACGTTTTATTTGATAAGAAAAACGTCTTCTGATTCCTCTAAATGTCGATAAAGCACTAGCAATTGCTTCAGTTGGGGTGCCGTAAGTTTTAGCCATTGCCAGTGCCATCAACGCATTCATTAAATTATGTCTTCCTGGTAAACCAAAACGTAAATTAGAAATTGTTTCTGTAGGAGTTTGTACATCAAACACATAACTTGCCTCCTCCACTCTTACATTATACGCTTTGAATTGTGCGTCTTGATCAATAGCGCAAACCAATCCTTCTAATGGAAGTCCATGAGCTACAAACAACTTGTTTTTATCTTCAACTTTTTCAGCAAATTCGACAAACGATGCCTCAATAGCCTCACTGGTTCCATAAATATCTAAATGGTCTGCATCCATTGAAGTCACACAAGCAATATTAGGATGCAAATGCAAAAAAGAACGATCGAATTCATCTGCTTCGACCACTGTAACTGTTTTGCCCATGCCGATTAAATTAGAGTTGTAATTTTCGACAATTCCTCCTATAAAGGCTGTAACATCAGCGCCACTTTCAAACAAAATATGCCCTAAAATACTAGAGGTTGTTGTTTTTCCGTGTGTTCCTGCTACGGCAAAACTAAAAGTATCTTTAGTAATAATTCCAAGTACTTCGGCGCGTTTCTTTACTTCATAATTTTGGGCCAAGAAATAATTCCATTCCAAATGCGATATTGGAACTGCTGGGGTGATAATTACCAAAGTATTCTCAGGTTTAAAACTAGCAGGAATTAAAGCTACATTATCTTCAAAATGAATGTCAATTCCACTTTCGACAAGTTCGTTTGTCAACATCGATGGTGTTTTATCGTAGCCGCACACTTGTTTTCCAATATTTTTGAAATAACGAGCCAAAGCACTCATTCCGATGCCTCCAATGCCAACAAAATAGACGTTATGTATTTGATTTAAGTTCATTTTTCGATTTTAAAAATTAACAAAATAGTATCTCTATTTTTTCAATAACTTTTCAATTTCATCAACGATTTGTACCGTCGCTTGAGGCAAAGCCAATTTTTTTATGTTGTCCCCCAAGAGTTGTTGTTTCCCTTCATCTTTTAACAAAGCCTCCAGTACTAAACTAAATTCATCTTCTAAAGCAGCTTCTTTGATCATAATTGCTCCTTTTTTATCTACAATAGCTTGCGCATTTTTAGTTTGATGATCTTCTGCTACATTTGGAGAAGGAATAAAAATCACTGGTTTCCCAACTATACATAATTCAGAAACCGATGAAGCTCCAGCTCTAGAAATAACTACATCGGCTGCCGCATAGACCAAATCCATTCGCTCAATAAAAGCAACTACTTGCACTTGTTCGGAATTGTATTTCGAATAATCATCTAAATACAATTTTCCGCATTGCCAAATAATCTGAACTTTTTGCGACAAAAGACCTTGCAATTCTTTTTCAATTAATTGGTTGATTCTTCTCGCACCTAAACTTCCTCCTAAAACCAAAAGTGTTTTTTTCTTTGGATCTAGCTTAAAAAAAGCTGTAGCTTCTTCTCTTTTACTAGAAACATCAATTAAATCTTGACGAACAGGATTACCTGTTAAAATCATTTTCTCTTTAGGAAAAAATCGTTCTAAATTTTCATAAGCCACACAAATTCTTGCGGCTTTTTTACTTAATAATTTATTGGTTATCCCAGGATACGAATTTTGTTCTTGAATCAACGTAGGAATGCTTAAACTATTTGCCACATTCAAGAGTGGACCACTTGCAAATCCACCTGTACCTATAACTACATCAGGCTTGAAGTTTTTAAGGATTTTTCTAGATTCCCATAAACTGCTTAACAATTTAAATGGGAATAATGCATTTTGAAGCGTCAATTTTCTTTGCAAACCTGCTATCCAAAGTCCTTTTATAGTATAACCCGCTTGAGGAACTTTTTGCATCTCCATTTTGTCTTTGGCTCCTACAAATAGAAACTCCGCTTGAGGAAATCGCTTCTTTAGCTCATTTGCAATAGCAATTGCTGGATAGATATGACCACCAGTACCTCCACCACACAATATGAATTTTAATTTTGACATCTTAAAAAATTTAGAACAAATAAACAATTTACTACTATCAGATACTATCGGTTAAGTACCGCATTCATTGGGTTGGTTTGATCTTCTATAGAATATTCTTCTTCCATTTCTTGAGCATCTGATTCGAGTTGGGCATCAATCAGTTTTTGCAATGCCTCTTCTCGAATTTGTTTCTCTTTTAATTCTTGAGCAATTTCCTCTTCCTTTTTGGTCACACTCAAAATTACACCAAGAGAAAAACAAGTCATCCATATGGAGCTTCCTCCACTACTTATCAAAGGCAAGGTTTGTCCTGTAACTGGCAATAATTCTACCGCAACAGCCATATTAATCATCGCTTGAAAAATCATTGGAAAACCAAGGGCAATTACAATTAATTTACCAAACAAAGTGTTGGCTTTATGGGATGCAATTACAAAACGAAACATTAGTAATAAATACAAACCAAGAACAGATAAACCACCTATCAATCCCCACTCTTCTACTATAATGGCAAAGATAAAATCAGAGGAGGATTGAGGTAGAAAATTTTTCTGTACACTTTTGCCTGGTCCTAAACCATAGAGTCCACCAGAGGCAATAGCGGTTTTAGCTTTTTCGATTTGATAATTGTCTTCGTCAGCCTTATCTGAGGTAAATCGTTCAATACGGTTTTCCCAAGTACCTACTCTACTAAAGAATCTAGACTCTGGAAATGCTTTTGCTATTAGCACAAAAAACATAAGCATTACTATGCCCGAACCAATTATAAAACCAATATATTTTAATGGATATTTTCCAATAAACACTAACATCAATACCATCGAAAAAATTAAGGCGGTGGTAGAAAAGTTAGACGGCAAAATAAAGATTAACGTGACAAAAACAGGCAACCACAATTCGATTAAAGAAGATTTAAAATCTACTGGTGTTTCTCTTTTTTTGGATAAATAACGAGCTACAAATACAAACAAAACAATAGCCGCCATGGTAGATGGCTGAAAGGTAATTTTGATAAAAGGAATTTGAATCCATCGACTCGCATTAGCTCCAGCGATGACCGTTCCTTTGATTAAAGCATACGCCAACATGATCCAAACAACGGGCAATGCCGCTTTTGAAATGGCTCTAAAATACAAGTAAGGAACTTTGTGAACCCAGTAAATAATTAAAAAACCAATACCAATATGAGCGAGATGTTTCAACAAATACCCTAACGTATTTCCTTTGCCCAGACCAATATAAGCCAAATTACTACTGGCACTAAAAACAGGCATAAACGAAAACAAAGCCAATAAAGCCACGAATGACCATATTACTCTATCTCCTTTTAACTTGTTTACTAGTTCCTTCATTATTTAAATTTTAATTTAGTGATTTATGTACTTACAAATTATAAACTGCTTGTTTGAATTGGCGACCACGATCTTCATAGTTTTCGAATAAATCAAAACTTGCGCAAGCTGGCGACAATAGTACAGCATCTCCTTTTTCTGTGTAACGTTGTGCCATTCTAACAGCATCATTCATGGTGTTTACCTCAATTAAATCGTCAACAACATTACCGAAAGCAGCAATAATTTTGGAATTATCAATACCTAAACATATAATTGCTTTTACTTTTTCTCGTACCAAAGACATTAATTCATTGTAATCATTCCCTTTGTCTACGCCTCCAACAATCCATACCGTTGGGACATTCATGCTTTCTAAAGCAAAATAGGTAGCATTAACATTGGTTGCTTTTGAATCATTGATATATTGTACATTTTGAATTTTCAAAACTTTTTCTAATCGATGTTCTACACCTTGAAAATTCGATAAACTTTCACGAATGGTGGCATTTCGAATTTGCATCAACTTTGCTACAGATGTTGCTGCCATTGCGTTCTTCATATTATGTTTTCCTTCTAATGCAATGTACTCGGTCTCCATTGAAAATTCTTCTTGATTCATTTTAACTTCCATAGTATTGTTTTTTAAAAATGCTCCTAAATCCAGTGTTTGAGAAATAGAAAAAGGGAGTAATTGTGCTTTTGTTGTATTATATTTTAACCATTCTTGCGTTGCTTCATCGTCTGCATCATAAATCAAATAATCAGATTCGGTTTGATTCATGGTAATACGAAACTTAGAAGCGATATAATTTTCGTATTTGTATTCGTATCGATCCAAATGATCTGGGCTAATATTCGTTAGAATTGCAATATGTGGCTTGTAATTGATAATTCCATCCAATTGAAAACTGCTTAATTCTAAGACATAAACATCATAATCGTGCTCTGCTACTTGCCAAGCAAAACTCTTTCCAATATTTCCTCCCAAAGCCACATTCAAACCTGCACTTTTGAGCAGATGATAAGTAAGCATAGTGGTAGTCGTTTTCCCATTGCTTCCTGTAATCCCTATAGTAATTGCTTTGGTAAAAGGAGCTGTAAATTCAATTTCAGATACAACAGCTATTCCTTTCTCTACCAATTTCTTTACCATTGGCGCTTTGTCTGGAATACCGGGACTTTTCATCACCACTGTGGCATTTAAAATTAAATCCTCAGTGTGTTGCTCCTCTTCCCATGGAATTTCATATTGATTAAGAACGTCTTTATAATTTTGCTTTATTTTTCCGAAATCAGAAACAAAAACCTCATACCCTTGCTTCTTTCCTAAAATAGCGGTTCCAACACCGCTTTCGCCACCACCTAAAACAACTAGTCTCATGTTATCTTAATTTTAGTGTTACGATAGATAAAATTGCTAACATAATAGCGACAATCCAGAAACGAGTGACTATTTTACTTTCATGATAGCCTTTCTTTTGATAATGATGATGCAAAGGCGACATTAGAAAAATCCTTCTTCCTTCGCCAAATCGTTTTTTGGTATATTTAAAGTAAGCTACTTGCAACACGACTGAAAAATTCTCTACTAAAAAGATTCCACATAACAATGGAATCAACATTTCTTTTCTAACCGCAATGGCCAAAACAGCAATAATTCCTCCGATGGTTAAACTTCCCGTATCTCCCATAAATACTGAAGCAGGATAGGAATTGTACCAAAGAAAACCTATGAGCGCTCCCGCAAAAGCAAAGATAAAAACCGTCATTTCTCCAGAATGCGGGATATACATGATGTTGAGATAATTCGAAAAAATAATGTTACCAGAAACGAATGTGAAAATCCCGAGAGCAAAAACAGACACAGCCGACGTTCCTGCGGCTAAACCATCAATTCCGTCTGTTAAATTGGCACCATTCGAAACCGCCGTAATGATAAAAATCACAACCGGAATAAAGATTAACCAAGCCCATTTTTCGTAACCCTCACCGGTCCAGGCCAACAACTCAGCATAATCAAATTCATTATTCTTAAAAAAAGGAATTGTCGTAGCTGTAGATTTTTCCTCAATTGGCGCAGGAAGAATCACAGTTTGCGTAGCCGATTTAAAAATATCCGTTTTTCCGGTATCTGTTCTAACTGTCACAGCAGGACTAAAATAAAGTACAGAACCTACAATTAATCCTAAACCTACTTGACCAAATACTTTAAAAATCCCTTTTAGACCTTGTTTATCTTTTTTGAAAATTTTGATATAATCATCTACAAAACCAATGATTCCCATCCATAAAGTGGTCACAATAAGCAAAACGATGTATATATTTTGAAGTCTAGCAAATAAAAGAACAGGTACCAACGTCGCAAAAATAATGATAAGACCTCCCATTGTTGGCGTACCTGCTTTTTCATTTTGACCCGCAAGTCCCAACTCACGAACCGTTTCACCTACTTGTTGCCTTCTTAAAAAACCAATAATTCGTTTTCCATAAATCGTAGAAAGCAATAAAGACAACATGAAGGCCAATGCAGATCTAAAAGTGATGTACTGAAAAACTCCTGTTCCAGGAATATCCATTGTTTTGTTTAAATATTCAAATAAGTAGTACAGCATATTTTTTTATTTTAAAATTTAAAATTCTTCTTAAATAATGACTAAGGAATTTTGATCTTTATTATTTTCCTAATTGTTCTAAAGTCTCTTTTACAATTTTCATATCATCAAAATCATGACGAACTCCTTTGATTTCTTGATACGTTTCGTGTCCTTTTCCAGCAATGAGAATAATATCATTGGGTTGAGCCAATTGACAGGCAGTTTTAATAGCTTGTTTTCTATCTGTGATCACTAAAATATTTTTGAAATTTTGTGGTGCCACCCCAGCTTCCATTTCGGCAATAATTGTTTCTGGTTCTTCATCTCTTGGATTATCTGAAGTAAGGATAGCTTTATCGCTTTTTTCGGAAGCAATTCCACCCATAATAGGACGTTTGGCTTTGTCTCTATTTCCTCCACAACCTACTACAGTAATTAATTGCTCATTTTGAGTACGCACATCGTTAATCGTATTCAAAACGTTTTCTAAAGCATCGGGCGTGTGGGCATAATCAACGATAGCCGTAATATTCTGTGCTGAAACGATAAATTGAAACCTGCCCGAAACACTCTCTAACTCAGACAACAAACGAAGTACTTCAAGACTTTCGAGACCAAGTTCGACTGCGGTTCCATATATAGCCAACAAATTGTAAGCATTGAAAGTGCCTATTAACTTTACCCAAACTTCATTATCATTAATTTTTAGTAATAAGCCTGACAATTGATTTTCAAGAATCAAGGCTTTATAATCTGCATACGTTTTAAGAGCATAAGTACGTTTGATCGCCTTGGTATTTTGTAACATCACAACCCCATTTTTATCATCCGCATTTGATAATGCAAAGGCTGTTTTGGGTAAAAAGTCGAAAAAGGATTTTTTTACATCACGGTATTCTGCAAAAGTGGGATGATAATCCAAATGATCGTGAGAAAGATTCGTAAAAACTCCTCCTACGAAATGTAATGCTTCGGTTCTTTTTTGATGAATACCATGAGAACTAACTTCCATAAAACAGTATTCAACACCAGCAGCATTCATTGCGTCCAAATAATAATTGATCGTTAATGAATCTGGAGTGGTATGAGTCGCTTTAAACTCAGTATCATCAACTAAAATTTTGACTGTAGAAATCAAACCTACCTTGAAACCTGCTTTTTTGAACAATTGATATAACAAGGAAGCAATCGTTGTTTTACCGTTAGTTCCTGTTATTCCAACTAATTTTAATTTTTGAGATGGATTATCATAAAAATTAGCCGCCATGTAAGCCAACGCCGCATTAGTATCTTTAACTCGAACATATGTCACTTTTTGATGTAAAACTTCTGGAAAAACATCGCATATAACAGCAGTTGCTCCTAATTCTATTGCTTTCTCGATATAATCATGTCCATCAGAAACTGAACCTCTAATAGCCACGAATACATCATTAGGCTCTATTTTTCTAGAATCAAAATGCAATTGACGAACTGCTTTATCGGTAGCACCATTAAGTGCATCGATGGCTACTTTATACAATATATCTTTTAATGTCTTCATGATAATTCTAATACTATAGTTGCATTTTTAGCTATACTTTCTCCAGCTTGAAGCGATTGTTTCTTTACTTTTCCATTACCAATAGCTTTCACTTTTAATCCTAAATTTTCAAGTAACGCAACGGCATCCATACCTGCCATTCCTCTAACATTCGGAACCGCTTTGAACTTTTTTTCCGCCTTCACATAATAAGAATTGTAATTATTCTCTTGTTTCTGAATTTTTCGATTCAAATTTTTTATCTCATTGGTTGTTGGCGAATCGGTAAATATTTTTTGAGCAATACGTTTAAAAACTGGCCCCGCAACATCAGCTCCGTAATAATTATTATTGGATGTATTGGGTTTATGTACTACTACAATACAAGAATATTTTGGGTGATCTGCAGGAAAATACCCTACGAATGAAGACGCATAGTATTTTTCGGCACCACCTGATTTAGCATAATTTACTTGAGCTGTTCCGGTTTTTCCTGCCATAGAAAAATCTTTGGAGTATAACTTAGAACCCGTTCCTTTTTTGACGACATTTTCCAAAACCGCTTTGAGTTTTTTTATAGTTTCTTGTGAACAAATTCTTGGGTTCAGCACTACTTTGTCATATTTTTTTATGGTTTTGTTCCATTCTTTAATTTCAGAAACAAATAAGGGCTTTACCATCTCTCCATTATTAGCAACCGCATTGTAATAAGCTAAGGTTTGCAAAGGCGTTACCGAAACACCATATCCAAAAGCCATCCAAGGCAATGTCACTCTAGACCATTTGGGATCTGTTGGTTGAGGAATATAAGGTCTGCCTTCGCCATTAAATCCTATCCCTAATTTTTTGTTCATTCCATAGGAATTGATATGATTCACAAACTTTGTTGGATTAGATTTATAATTATTATATACCGCCTGAACCATTACAGTATTAGAAGAAACTTCGAATCCTTTTGCTAAAGAAATTTTTCCATACCCCCCTTTGTGGGAATCACGAACAGATCTTCCAAAATATTTAATTTCACCTCCTTTACTGTCAAAAATAGCACTAGTATCTACTAATTTATCTTCTAACAAAGCCATTAAATCTACCAACTTAAAGGTAGAGCCCGGTTCATGAGATTCTCTAACGGCATAGTTCAATCGCTCAGAATACATGCCTGTTTTTTCATTTCTCCCAAGATTAGAAATCGCTTTTACATACCCCGTTTGTGTTTCCATAACCACTACACAACCATGATCTGCTTGGTATTCTTCTAATTGCTTCAACAAAGCGTGATGCGCAATATCTTGAATAAATACATCAATAGTAGAAATTACATCATAACCATCTTGTGGCTCAACCTGATTGACATCACTGATTGGTTTCCATTGCCCTTTGGCTATTTTTTGCTTTAGGATGCGACCATCTTTGCCGTTTAGATATTTACTATACGCCCCTTCTACCCCAACTGGATTGATATGCCCATTTACATCTCTTCCGATATAACCTATGGTTCTTTCGGCAATTTTACCAATAGGATGTTCACGCACTGTTTCTTGTTCTACAATAATACCACCTTTATAAGGACCTAGATTAAATAATGGAAATCTCTTAATAGCAATATACTCGGTGTAACTCAAATCGCGGGCTACTAGAAAATACCTGCTTTTATTTACTCTTGCTCTTCTTAAATCTCGTTCAAATGTATCCGAAGATCTATTTAAAAGTTTACCCAAAGAATCTGCTAATTGCTTTACATTTTTTTCAAAATCTTCAGTATTTGGAGCAACCGCATCAAATCGAATCTCATAATTAGGTATTGATGTAGCTAGAAGACTTCCGTCGGCAGAATAAATATTTCCTTTATTGGCTGGAATTACAAAGTTTTTAACCGTTCTTTCTTTGGCTAATTTCCTGTAATAGTCACCTTCTACCCATTGAATATTCGTTAGCTTTACAGTGATAGCTACAGCCATAATGAAGAGGAAAAATGCCACTAGATAAATACGATACGATATGTTTTTATCTTCTACTGCCATAGTTTTTCGAATATATTCGGATCTTCTTCTTTTTTAACTTTAATTTTTACTGGTGGAATTGTTGAGGGATAAATTTGTTTAGCCTCCATTTTTTTTGAAACAGTCGATTCCATTTTTAACTTCATCAATTCTGATCTTTTATCTACAAATTCTGAACGAAGTTCTTTGACCTCATTGTTTAGCTCATTGATTTCGAACACTTTTTGTTCAAATCGTTGTGTATTAGCAATCATTAAAATCACAAGTACAACCAAAAAAACAATAAAACGCCAATTTTTAATGGCATCATCATGAATCAAATATTTCGCTTTTAAAATGGCGTAAACTCCTTGTTTCATTGCTATTATTTCTTTTCTGCAATACGCAATTTGGCACTTCGTGCTCTATTATTACTTTTTATTTCCTCGTTAGTAGGCACAATCAATTTTTCGATAGTTTTAAAAGGCACTGAAAAATTGCCAAAAAAATCGCGTTCAGGTTCTCCTTCAAACATGCCGTTTTTCACAAATCGTTTTACTAATCGATCTTCAAGCGAATGATAAGAAATCACACTTAATCTGCCTTCAGGATTTAAAATATCAAGAGATTGCTCTAAAAATTCTTTTAAAACATCCATTTCCTGATTCACTTCAATACGAATCGCTTGATAAATTTGGGCCAACACTTTATTACGCACTTTTTCTGGTAAATATTTAGCCAAAATCACTTTCAATTCATCTGTGGTTTTGATGGAATGCTTCTCTCTAGCTTCTATAATTGTTCTAGATAAAGCTGGCGCATTTTTTAATTCACCATAATCCCAAAAAACTCTTCTCAGATTCGCATCATCATATTCATTGACTACTCTATAGGCGCTCAAATCATTTTTTTGACTCATACGCATGTCTAATTCTGCATCAAAACGAGTAGAAAAACCTCTTTCTGCTACATCAAATTGGTGAGAAGAAACACCTAAATCTGCCAAAATTCCATCGACCCCTTTTACGCCATAAAACCGAAGAAAGCGCTTGATAAATCTGAAATTTTCATTAATCAAAGTAAAACGCTCATCTGGCAAAGCATTAGCCAATGCATCTTCATCTTGATCAAAAGCAAATAACTTCCCATCAGGCCCAAGTCTTCTTAATATTTCGGCCGAATGTCCTCCACCTCCAAAAGTAACGTCTACATACACCCCATCAGGCTTGATATTCAAACCATCTACTGTTTCTTTTAGCAATACAGGATTATGATATTCCATTGTCATTATTATTTAGGTTACCCATTACTTCTTCTGCTAAATCAGCAAAATCAAGATCCTCTCCACTAATTGATTTTTCATATAAATCCTTATCCCAAATCTCTACAATTGTAACTGCTGATGAAAAAACCACATCTTTAGCTATACTTGCAAAACCAACCAAGTCTTTCGGAATCAACATTCTGCCCAAAGCATCAATTTCTACCACTTTTACACCAGCGGTAAATCGACGAATAAAATCATTGTTTTTTTTAACAAACCGATTCAATCCATTTACTTTTTGCATCATGACATTCCATTCCGCCATTGGATACAATTCTAAACAAGGTTGGAACACGGAGCGCTTCAAAACGAAACCGTCTTGAAGTGAAGAAGCCAATTGCTTTTTTAAAGGTGAAGGCAACATTACCCGACCTTTAGCATCGACTTTACACTCATATGTACCAATAATTGCATCCACTTATTTTGCATTAGATTGTATAAAGCAAAAATATATAAAATTTTACCACAATTTACCACTTTATACCACTTTGTTGATAAGTTTAGCCACTTCTAACCCAAAAGCCTTAATTTATGCACTATCAATACATTAGCATTGAATATTTTTTTTGTAAGAAAGTTAATAGCTATAAATATTTATCAAAAACTTCTTTCAAAAATCAGACAAACTACAACAGACAAATTCCAAATATTCACACCTTAAAACCTCTAGTCTTAAGTTCAATAAATAAGTAAAAAAGAATAATATCGGTAAAAAGCAACCTTAACAATTTATTTTAATTTAATAAATCCTATATTTGTCGAAATTGAAATTGAGTCACATATTACATGGAAAAATACTATAAAAAAGAAGGCAAGTATAGCTATTATGAAGCCGGAGAAGGCACTCCAATCGTAATCCTTCACGGGCTTATGGGAGGATTAAGTAACTTTGATGCTGTGGCAAGTTATTTTTCTGAAAGAGGATATAAAATTATTATTCCCGATTTACCCATATATACCCAAAATATTTTAAAGACTAACGTTAAAAGCTTTGCGATTTACGTGAAAAATTTTATTACCTATAAAGGCCTAGAACGTGTTATTCTTTTAGGTAATTCCTTGGGAGGTCATATCGCTTTATACCACACCAAAATGTATCCCGAAAAAGTGGCCGGTCTAGTAATCACAGGGAGTTCAGGTCTTTATGAAAGCGCTATGGGCGACAGCTATCCCAAAAGAGGAGACTATGAATACATCAAAAAGAAAGCAGAAGATGTCTTTTACGATCCAAAAATTGCTACTCCAGAATTAATAGATGAGGTTTTTGCTACAGTAAATGACCGAATCAAATTAATCAAAACCTTGACCATTGCCAAAAGCGCCATCCGTCATAATATGGCCAAAGATTTGCCAAAAATGCATGTTCAAACCTGTATTATTTGGGGCAAAAACGACAAAGTAACACCTCCTGAAGTCGCTGAAGAATTCCACAAACTCATGCCAAACTCGAGCCTATATTGGATTGACAAATGTGGTCATGCCGCTATGATGGAGCATCCAGAAGAATTCAATAGAGTTTTAGAAGATTGGTTAAGCCATACGCAGTTATCGACACATTAATCAAAACGATTAGAAAACAAAAAAATGAAAATCAATACCGCTGAGTTTGTCATAAGTAATTCTGATGTAAGCAAATGTCCTAAAGATTTCTTACCAGAATATGCTTTTATTGGACGATCTAACGTAGGTAAATCCTCGTTGATCAACATGCTAACTAATCACAAAAAATTAGCCAAAACTTCGGCAAGACCCGGAAAAACACAGCTTATCAATCATTTTTTAATCAATAATAATTGGTTCTTGGTTGATTTACCTGGTTATGGCTATGCCAAAGTTTCCAAGAAGACAAAATCCATATTTCAAGAATTTATCACTGATTATTTTGAATCAAGAGAGCAGTTAGTTTGCGCTTTTGTTTTGATAGACATTCGTCATGAAGCACAAACTATAGATATTGAGTTCATGTCGTATATGGGAGAAAGTGAAATTCCTTTTTGTATCATTTTCACAAAAGCAGACAAAATAAGTCGAGTGAAAATTGATTCTCACATTGCTGCCTATAAGAAAAAAATGTTGGCAAACAATTGGTCCGAAATGCCTCATTACTTTGTAACTTCCTCTACTGAATCAACAGGAAAAGAAGAACTATTGCATTACATTGATGAGGTAAATCAAGAAGTTTTCAAAAACAACAATACGTTTTAAACGACAAAATATAAATCCCAAATCATATAATTTCAAATTAAGATTTGGGATTTTATCATTTTAGAAGTTTACTTTTTCAATTCTAATTTTTCGGCGAAATAATCGCAAAAATCCATCATGGTATCTGCCATTTTTTCGTCATTGGTAGCTCTCTTGAATGTTTCTGACATTGCTACTAAAGTTTGGTGAAAGAAAATCTTCATTTCGTCCACTGGCATATCTTTCGTCCACAAATCTATTCGCATACTTTCTTTATGATTGCTATCCCAAATAGAAAGCATAATTGCTTTTGCCTCCTCCGCATTTACGCCTCCATCTTCAGCAGACCAAAGCAGTTTTTCGGGTACTCGATTTTCATCTAATTCTACTTGAAACTTAATTTCTGAGGTATGTGTATTTGACATTATTTCTTGGGTTTATATTTGGATTGTTCAAAAATTTCTTTGGCCTTCTTGGTCAACAATTCGTTAATCGAAATGTCATTATTTTTCATATAAGAACGTACAATTTGCCATCCAATCCAAGCACCCACTTGGCCTGGTGACTCATTATCTATTTCTAAATAAAATTTTGAAAAAGGTGCCGGGCTCAAAAAACGAGGCACTAATTTAGCATCTACACTATACAACATCTCTTTATCTATAAAATAACGCCAAATGTATCCCTCATTTTCAGAACACCAAGCCATTTGTTCTGGAGTATACCCCATTCTGACAGCATCTGTATATTCTGGAAGCAATAGTTCTTTTATATACAACTCTTTACCCAAATAAATCATTTGAGATATAAAGGTTTTGTCGGCATCTGGAACCATTTTAGTTTGAATAAAACTAGAGGCAATATCCGGAACGATTTGTGAGGATTCAAAATTTTGCTTAATATATTCAGGAAACTGATAAAACTTATGATCTTTACCCAAATACAATTCCAAAGAAACGATAACCAAACTATCCGCATAAATGGATTTCGTATTATAATCCATTTCTGAAATCAAGGTAACCACTTTGGGCGTCTTTGTTTTCGGGAAGTAAAACTTTATATGCTTAAATAAGGTCTCTATTTCTTGATTTACGGACTCAAAATCACCATATTTTTTTTGAACTTCAGCATACAATTCCCTCCATTGCGGGTGTTGCATTTTTTCAATCCAAACAGCATCATCTGTTCCTGCGGGGAAAAAATAAGGGTATTTTTTCTTTAATTGATTCAAATCTTCAGGTTTTGTCTCAAAAAATGCTTTGTCAAATCGATCTACTTTAATTTCAACTGGAATTTCTTCTACAGCTTTTTCTACTTTATTTTTTTTATCACATGAGAGCAAAAAGAAACAAATAATTAGTGGGGCTAGATAGATTTTCATGTATATAAAATTAATTCGTGCTTATTTTAAATAAACTTAAGTCATCCAGTTTATGAACTGGAATCATGGCGCTTTCATATTTATTATATAATTTAGCTTCAAAATGTCTTATGAAAAATCCTTTTGAAAACATTTTGCAAATATACATCCCTGCTTTTTAAAACGTAAACTATTATGATTAAAAAAACGCTATTATCTCCAGAAAAAATAAACACTCAAATAGTAAAATGGCTAACTGATTATGCCATTAATGCCAAGTCGAAAGGATTCGTAATTGGTATTTCTGGAGGCGTTGACTCCGCGGTAACTTCTACATTATGTGCACAAACGGGAATGGAAGTACTTTGTGTAGAAATGCCCATCCACCAAGCGCCTTCTCACGTTAGTCGCGCTCAGGAGCACATCAAACAATTAAAAGATCGTTTTCCTAATGTAAAAAGTGCCGCTTCAGATTTAACCCCTGTTTTTGAAGCATTCAAAAAAGTAGTCCCCGAGCACGAAGATACTGCTAAAATGAACTTGTCATTAGCCAACACAAGAGCTCGTTTGCGAATGAGCACCTTATATTACTATGCTGGAATTCATGGATTACTAGTGGCAGGAACTGGAAATAAAGTTGAAGATTTTGGTGTTGGTTTTTATACTAAATATGGAGATGGTGGAGTAGATTTAAGCCCAATAGCCGATTTACTCAAATCAGATGTGTATGCATTAGGTGAATTTCTCAAAATTCCAAATTCTATTTTAGTTGCAGCTCCGACAGATGGCTTATTTGGAGATGATCGATCAGACGAAGATCAACTAGGTGCGAGCTATGACGAACTCGAATGGGCTATGCTTCAAGACGAATTAGGAAAAACTACTTCGGAATTTCAAGGTAGAGAAAAAGAAGTTTTCGCAACTTACAAACGTCTAAATACCGCTAATCAACACAAAATGAACCCAATACCTGTATGCGTTTTAGATAAAAAATAAAAAAAATTAACATTTTTAAACTTTATTGTATTTTTTTTACTACATTTATGCTATCATTTTGATAGACAACTCTTAAAAAATAAATACCATGATTAAAGTTTGTTTAGCAGATAACTATCCTGTAACGCATTTCGGAGTAAAATCGTACTTTAAAGATCACGATGAAATCTCTATTGTAGCCAATGTCGGTAATTTTTCGATGGTCCGAGACATCCTTCAAAACAAGGAAATCGATGTCTTGGTAATCGACTTAGAACTAGAAGGATTGGCGAGTATTTTTGAAATCAAGGCGATGTTGAAAAACTACCCTAAAACGAAGATTATTATTTTTAGTAGTCTTTCGGAACAAATTTATGCTCCAAATGCAATTAAAGCAGGAGTTTCTGGCTATGTTCACAAATCCGAGAAACTTGAAACTTTAGGTCAATCGATTGTAAAAGTACACCAAGGAAAAATTATTGTGAACGAAAATGTTCGTAAAAACATGGCTTTGATAGCCAAACAAAGTAAAAGCGAACGTTTGTATCGTAAATTATCTAACCGAGAAATTGAAGTATTGCGCTATTTAAGCGATGGTAAGAAAAACCATGAAATAGCTGAAATTCTTTCTCTAAACGAAAAAACAATTAGTACTTACAAATTGCGTTTATTGACCAAATTAAATGTAACCAACTTGGTTGATTTAGTCAATAAAGCCAAAACATTAGAAATTGTATAATTTCTAAATCTCTAAACAGAGATTTTATTGTAGAAGAGGAAGCTATTGCTTCCTCTTTTTTATATATAGGTAGAACGAATTCTACCAATAGCTCCTGTCAAATTAACCTTGAGCTTATTATAATCATTAATCATTACCTTCAATTCTTCTATATCCGCTTCGGGATTAGATGAGAATTCATTCATCAAATCCATAATTAATTTATTGATTAGATATTCGCGAATAGAAATAATAGTTTCCGAAGTGTGCTGACTTACAGTTTCTGTTTTTTGTTTCACAAAAATATTTTGCCCTTCCCAATTATGAAGCACAATTTGTTCTTCTTCCATCAAAACATCGGTAACTTCTTGGGCAAATTCAGGCTTTAAACTCTTTAAATAATTTTCAATCCCATCAGTTTCGTTCTGCAAATAGTAATTGATTAAATCATTAAAAATAGCTCTAAACAATGGATTGGCTAATTCTACCTCATCTTCTTGTAAACTCAAATAGATTCTCTGAAAAACTTTGTACTCCTTTTTTTCAACCACGTGTACAATCTCGCCATCGGTATTTGCTTTTAAAAGTACATCTTCAAAAACTTCATTTTTATTTCCGTAGAGCAATAAAATCTCGATTATTTTTCTTTCCAAACGGTATAAAACATCGATTTTCTCTGTCTGAACAGGGTTTTCGTTCTTAACAATTTCAAATGCTTTTTGCTCTTGCTTTTGTTTTTTCCCTACTTCCGCAACATCTTTTTGCACTAATTGCGCTAGGGTACTCACCAAAACTTGCTCAGAAATATCCATAATTCTAGAACATTCTTGCAAATAAATTTCTCGTTGAATACGGTCTGGAATCTTAGAAATACTCGTCACCATATCCCGAATCAAATCGGCTTTTTTGATGGGATCATTCTTAGCTTCGTTCATTAAAAGCGAGGCTTTGAACTGAATAAAATCCTTTGCGTTATGCTCTAAGTAAGCTACTAAATCATCATAAGATGTCTTTTTAGCAAAACTATCTGGGTCGTCGCCATCAGGAAAAGTACACACTTTTACATTCATCCCTTCCTCCAAAATCAAATCGATTCCTCGAATGGAAGCACGAAGACCCGCAGCATCACCATCAAAAAGTACGGTAATATTTTTGGTCAATCTATTGATTAATCGGATTTGGTCGGGTGTTAAAGCCGTACCTGAAGAGGCCACCACATTTTCGATTCCTGCTTGATGAAATTGAATTACATCGGTATATCCTTCAACTAGATAACAATTATTTTGTTTAGCAATGGCTTGTTTGGCTTGGAAAATTCCGTACAAGACTTTGCTCTTATGATAAATTTCGCTCTCGGGAGAGTTTAAATATTTGGCTGCTTTTTTATCATTGGTTAAGATTCGCCCACCAAAACCCAAGGTTCTACCCGACATGCTTTGGATAGGAAACATAACCCTGCCTTTGAATCGATCAAACGGTCTGTCGTCTCTTGGAATGGTCAAGCCGGTACTTTCTAAATACTGCAATTGGTAACCTTTTCCAAGTGCTTCTTTAGTCAGCGCGTCCCAAGTTTCTGGGGAATAGCCTAACCCGAATTTTTTTATAGTTTCGTTGGTGAAACCTCTTTCTTTGAAATACGAATAGCCAATCGCCTTCCCTTCTTCTGTATTTAATAGTGTGGAATGAAAATAATTTTTCGCAAATTCAGACACCAAAAACATACTTTCTCGAACATCAGTATTGGCTTTTTCAGCATCGGTTTGTTCTGTTTCTTCGATTTCGATATTGTATTTTTTGGCCAAATATCGAATGGCTTCGGGATAGGTAAAATGTTCGTGCTCCATTAAAAAAGCTACTGCATTTCCTCCTTTTCCAGAACTAAAATCTTTCCAAATTTGTTTTACTGGCGACACCATAAAAGAAGGTGAACGCTCGTCTGAGAAAGGACTCAAGCCCTTGAAATTGCTCCCAGCGCGTTTTAATTGTACAAAGTCGCCAATAACCTCCTCTACACGAGCAGTTTCGAAAACGGTATCTATGGTTGCTTTTGAAATCAATTTATAAGGGAATAAAGTTGGAAAAGTCCAAAGATACAAAGTTAATTTTGGATTATTAAACTTAGTATTATTACACCATAATTCGTCTATAAAGGTTTTGGCTATGAATGCACTGATTTAAGACAAATTAGCGTGTAATTTTAACCGCAAGGTTCGCAAAGGAAAAATCGCAAGGTTCGCAAAGTTTTGGCTTTGTGGTTCAATTGAAAAAAGTCTTAGTGATCTACTAAATCAGTGTCCGAATTATGGCACGCAGATCTCGCGGATTTAACTTGATAGGTGGTGTGGGTGGCTTCAAAAAATATAGTAGCTATTCAGCTTGTAAAGGTTTTAGCCACGAATTCACAGATTCAACACAAATTAGTGTGAATTTTTAACCGCAAGGTTCACAAAGGAAAAATCGCAAGGTCCGCAAAGTTTTGGCTTTGTGGTTCAATTGAAAAAAGTCTTAGTGAATCTACTAAATCAGTGCACGCATTATGGCACGCAGATCTCGCGGATTCAAATAGACAAGTGGTGCGGGTGGGTTCAAAAAAATATAGTAACTATTCAGCTAGTCTTGCTTTGAATTGGCTCCAGCTTTAGCTGGAGTTATGGGAATTGATTTCATTGGCTTTAGCCAAATAAAAGCAGCTAATTTTGGCTAAAGCCTTTAAAACTTTCAAATTTCATCCCTCCAACTAAAGTTGGAGGCAATTAATGTCCAAAAAAAACTTAATAGCAACAAAATGTAATTTATAATTCACCTGATACTATTAAATTTCTTCCAAGGAAAAAACCTTGCTAATCGTATAGCCCCGACAGAAGGGAAAAACCTCGTGAGCTGGGGTTCAGCTCACGAGGTTTAGGAATGATGGCGGGAACGATGTGGCCTGAAAAAGCCCGATGATTCGCTCCTAGTTTTAATTAAAATCGAAACGGATTCCCATAGAAATATTGTTTTGGTCTACTGCATTGCTTGTAAAAAGTGGATTCAAATCGTATTTCACATACAAACTCGTTTCTTTGTACCCGATGTAGGAACTCAAACCATAAATGAAGTTACTGGTGTTGAAATCTGCTTTGTTTTTGGCGTAAATTTTATCACCATTTTCACGATATTCTATCTTTTGTTTGGATTTTAAATTGATTCCTGCGTAACCTCCTAACCCAAAACGAAAGGATTTGTGGGTTCTGAATTGACGCTTGTCGTCGTTCATTGTACTGCCAGAAAAATCGAATTCTAAATGCATAGGAACCACTAAATAGACGTTTCTGAAACGGGATTCTTTCAAGTCTTTGGAATACACTTCTAGGTTAGTCTGGTCTCCATTTACCACAAAAGTGCGGTTATTGGTTGGACGCAAATTATTATACATTACGGACATACCGTATTTGAAATGCAATAAATTATTGTCTTTCAAAATTCTAGTATTGTAGGTAGTTCCCCACTCATAAAAATGAGAACCCATAAATTTGAAATCTTTGTCTTGTAATTTGCCGTCAACCATAAGGTTGTTCAAACCGGCAGCAAAAACAAATTGGCTAGTGGTTCTTTTTTCTCCAAATTTTATTTCTTTCTTTTTATTTCTGAAGTCGAAATCGTCGTCCCAGTGAATTACTAAAGTTCTAGAAGAATCGCTTTCTTTGATTTTTCCGTCCACTTTTAGCTGTACCAATTCGTTCAATTGTTCTTGTTCTTTGGCTACTCGGGCTTCGATATTGATGGCTCTGGCTTCGGCGAGGACTTTCTTTTTCTCGTCGGCTTTTTCTTTGGTGATTGTACCTGCTTGTAACTGAAGATTTACGGCTTCGATTTCTTCTTTTAGTGCTGCTTTTTCTTCTTTGGTGATTTTTTCAATGCGTGTTGCAATTTCCTTAGCTCTTTTTTCGAAGGATTCTTGCCCTATCATTTTGCTGGCTAAAAGACAGAATAAGGCGGCTAGATAAATGGTAAAATTTCTCATGATTACTAGTTTTTAAAAATTTGATTGATGATTGATTGTTTTTATTCTTGATTGTTTCTGTTGGCCAAAGCCACTTTTACGGTTTGATAATTTTTATTCACTTTGGCGATTACTTTTTCTCTAAAAGAGAGTTCCAATTCTCCATCAACTTGCGATAATAAAGTAGAAGGATTGACTTGAATTTTTTGTTTTTTTTGGATTAGTGTGGGTGCTACTTGAACATTTTCATCTATCGCGGCAATAGCTTGATGTTCTGTGCTTTTTTCGATAGTAGTACTAATTTGATTGTTGGTGGTTGTGATTTGATTGTTGATTGAAAGCTCCTGATGCGTATTTTTTGTGATTGTAATTTGGTTATTGGTAACCTTAGAGACATTCGTTGCCACAACGGATTTAGGCTGAATACTTACTTCGTTTTTTGGTTGAATAGAAGACTGTGTTGTAACCGAATCTTTAACTACAGCAGAAGTCACCACAATTTCTTGAGATGGTGTTATAACATTACTTTCTTTTGATGTGCTAAAAAAGAGTGTTCCTACCAATAATAGTCCCGTAACACTTGCTGCCACATACCACCAAGTCATTTTTTTCTTTGGCTTTTCTTGGACAGACAACATGGCGTCTAGTCGGTCCCAAGCTTGAGCTGAGGGAGCAATTTCTCGATTGGAAAGCTTCTCTTTGGCTTGTTGTTCAAAATTATTTCGTTCCATTTTGCTTATTTTTTAAGCAGTTGATCTGCTGTTGTAACATTTTTCTAGCGTGCGATAATTGTGATTTTGAAGTGCCTTCAGAAATACCAAGCAATTGAGCAATTTCCTGATGTTTGTATCCTTCTATCGCATATAAATTAAACACCATTTTATAGCCTTCTGGAAGTGTATCAATTAAGGTTTGAATTTCTTCTACAGAGAATTGATGTCCTATAGCATCAAAACTTTCTTCTACAAAAAACTCGTCTTCGGTGTATTTCATTTTTTTATTAACTCTCAAAAAAGAAATACATTCATTGACCATAATTCTGCGGATCCAACCTTCGAAACTTCCTTTGTGTTCAAAATTTCTTAGATTCACAAAAACCTTCATAAATGCGGTAATCATTACATCTTCTGCTTGATGAATATCTTTGATATACTGCCTGCAAACCCCTAACATTTTTGAAGAAAACTTGGAATACAACTGTTGTTGCGCCTGCCTATTGTTTTTAATGGCAAGTTGAATCAATTTTTGTTCTTCATGATGTAATGGAATTACTTTCATATAATAAAACGTGTTGGTCAGCAGTTGTTGTTTTTGTAAAACCGACTTCTATTAGCATAGACGAGGCAAGCAACAAAAAGGTTGCATGCAGTTGTTTTATTTTTGATAAAAAAATAGAAATACCAATAATTACGGTACTTTACAGACGAAAAAAAAATTATTTTTTTCTTTCGATTACATAATTGACCATTAAGGTCAAGGCCGATTTATAATCTGAAGTGGGGGAATTTTCAAGAATGGCTAATGCTTCTTGTTGAAAGTCAATCATTTTTTGTTCGGCATAAGAAAGTCCACCATTGTTAACTACAAAAGCAATAACTTCTTTTACTCGCTTTTTGTCTTTGTTATGGTTTTTGATGGAATTAATTAACCAACTTTTTTCTTTTGAAGTACAGGTATTGAGTACATGAATTAAAGGCAAAGTCATTTTTTGCTCTTTGATATCAATTCCTGTAGGTTTTCCGATGGCATCTTCGGTATAATCGAACAAATCATCTTTAATTTGAAAAGCCATACCTATAAGCTCTCCAAACTTGCGCATTTGTTCAACAACGACTTCATTATCGCTTACCGATCTAGCGCCCAAAGCACAGCACGCTGCAATTAGTGTAGCTGTTTTTTTTCGGATAATTTCGTAATATACTTCTTCTGTAATATCGAGTCTTCTGGCTTTTTCTATTTGCAATAATTCTCCTTCGCTCATTTCGCGAACGGCTACCGAAATAATTCGTAACAAATCAAAATCGCCGTGGTCAATGGATAACAACAAACCTTTGGACAACAAATAATCACCAACTAAAACTGCAATTTTATTTTTCCATAAAGCGTTGATGGAGAAAAAACCTCTTCGACGATTGCTATCATCTACTACATCATCGTGTACTAATGTAGCGGTATGAATCAGCTCAATAACACAAGCACCTCGATAAGTACGCTCTTCTACTGTTCCTCCAGAAATCATCTTTGCAGTAAGAAAAACAAACATTGGACGCATTTGTTTCCCTTTTCTATTTACTATATAATAAGTAATTCGATTAAGTAAGGCTACTTTTGAAGACATTGATTCATAGAACTTTTTCTCGAAAAGTTCCATTTCATCAAAGATGGGCTGCTTTATTTGTGAGGTGATGTTCATTGAGGGTTCAAATATAGCACATTATATAAAAAAAGACACAAAATAGTACTAGATTAAATTAATGAGGAATCTTTTTTGGAGTTATGCATCTTTATTGGCCAATTGTCCACAAGCAGCATCGATATCTTTACCTCTACTTCGTCTCACTTTCACCACAACTCCAATAGCTTGTAACGCTATAATATATGCAGCTATTGCTTCCTCCGAAGCTTGTTGAAACTCACCATCATCAATAGGATTATATTCTATAAGATTCACTTTACAAGGCACATATTTACAAAATTTCACCAAGGCATCAATTGAGGCTTTATCATCGTTAATTCCTTTCCAAACTACATATTCATAGGAAATCTTGCTTTTGGTTTTTCGGTACCAATATTCTAAAGCTTCTCTCAATTCTTTTAGTGGAAAATTGGCACTAAAAGGCATGATTTTGGCACGAACCGAATCAATAGCAGAGTGGAGCGAAACCGCTAATTTGAATTTCACCTCATCATCGGCTAATTTTTTGATCATTTTAGGAATTCCCGAAGTAGACACCATAATCCTCTTGGGAGACATGCCTAATCCTTCCGGAGAAGTAATCATTTCTATAGCTTTCAAGACATTGTTATAGTTCATCAAAGGCTCACCCATACCCATAAAAACAATATTAGACAAAGGATGATTATAGTAAAGTCTACTCTCCTTATCTATAGCAATTACTTGGTCGTAAATTTCGGCTGGTTCTAAATTTCGCATTCTTTTTAATCGTGCTGTTGCGCAAAAATTACAATCCAAACTACAGCCAACTTGACTCGAAACACAGGCGGTAGTTCTTGTTTCGGTAGGAATTAAAACCGATTCGACCACTAATCCATCATGCAAACGAACAGCATTTTTTACCGTACCATCTTCACTGCGTTGCATGGTATCGACTTTGATATGATTAATTACAAAATTCGTTTCTAAAACCATTCTTGTCGCTTTAGACAAATTGGTCATATCCTCAAAACTATGAGCTCCTTTAGTCCATAACCATTCATATACTTGATTGCCACGAAAAGCTTTGTCGCCATTGCTTACAAAAAAGGCTCTCAATTCATCTTTAGACAATGCTCTAATATCTTTTTTCTCAATTTCCATGTTGCAAATTTATTCAATTTTTAATGTTTTGAATTCATTTTCTATTAATAATAACATTCTTGCTAACCACTTCAACTAGAGGTATACGATTGTTAAGCCCGAAAGGAGATCAAATAGAATTTCCTTTTTTTAATGCCATTGAATCCTATTGAAATTAAATGGATTGTATGCTTTCTGAAAACAATAAAATATAAACTATATCTGACTAATTTTTAAAAGACACCCACGTTTAACTAAACCATTTTTGAAAAAAAATCAACGAAATCGATATAAAAATGTTAAAATAAACTTAAAAAAAATAAGGCTGACTTTTATCATATTTCACTAGATAGTTTGTAGCGAAATTTGCTATATAAATAATAGTAAAGACGAATAACTATAAAATATAATACAAACTCAACATAATAATAAGAATTTCATAATAACAAACAAAAGCACCACCATGAAACCAACTAAAAATCATTTCGTTTTTTTAACATTAACTTTAGTATTGATTAACCTCACTGCATTTGCTCAGAAAAACTATGTTTTAGATACTAAAACCAATTTTTCAGTACTAGGAACTTCTACATTACATGACTGGGAAATGACTTCTTCCTCCAAAACTGGGAGCGCCATTCTTACTATCACAGACTCAAAAGTAGTTGACATCAATGCCATTAACATTGACTTAGCTGTCGAAACCATTAAAAGTGGAAAAAGCAGCATGGATAAAATAGCTTATGAAACGCTAAATATTACGAAAGTTAAAAACATAAAATATGTGTTAAAAGATGCAACAAAAGTTAATGAAACTACTTGGAACTTAACTGGAACCTATAGCATTGCAGGAGTTAGCAAAGACTTAAGAACACAAATAAAAGTAACTGTTCTAAATGGAATCGTAAACATTCAAGGTTCGAACAAAATCACTTTTGATGAATTTGGCATGAAACCTCCAACTGCCTTATTGGGTACTATCAAAACAGGAAAAGAGCTTACCATAAAATTCAATCTTAATTACAAATAAAAACTAACAAAAATGAGAGTAATTTATTTTTTAGCAGCCGCTTTATTAAGCCTAACTGCTGCGCAAGCGCAAGACCGATTTGGTCAAATACAAAACTTAATCCCAAGAGACAAAACAGGTATCAATCAATTTGATGTAAAAAAAGACTCTGTTGCATTCAAAGGTTTAAGCATAGATATTGGAGCTGCTTTTGCTTTACAATTTCAAGCAATTAATTCCTTCAACGGTCACCAAGGAACCTCATTTACCAGTCCATCTGGAGCTGCAATCACTGATTACAGACTAAACAATTTGGGGAATAACTTGAACCTTCCAACAGCAAACATGACTATTGGTGCACAATTGTATGATGGTGTTCGTGTTAACTTAGATTTGTATTTAGCAGCAAGACACCACAACGAAACATGGGTAAAAGGAGGCTATTTGCAAATTGATAAATTAGATTTTATTCAAAAAGACTTCTTGAAAGACTTCATGAAATATGCTACAATCAAAATTGGACAAATGGAGAACAACTATGGTGATGCCCACTTTAGAAGATCTGATAATGGTAATGCAATGATGAATCCATTTATAGAAAGTAATATCATGGATTCCTTTACCACAGAGCCTGGAATAGAAGTGTACTATAACAGAAATGGTTTAGTAAGTATGATTGGAGTGACTAATTCTAAATTGAATCAGAACGTATCAGAATTTGTTCCAGGAACAACAACAACAGCTTTACCAGACCAAAACACCACAATTAGCCCAACAATTTTAGCTAAACTAGGATATGACAAACAATTAAGCGACGATCTTAGAGTGCGTTTAACAGGATCCCTATATCACTGTGCAAACACCAGCGGAAACTTATATTCTTCTGAGAGAGCAGGTAGCCGCTACTATGGTGTGATGACTCATGCAGCCTACAAAAACGGAACAACAAATGTTACCAATAATCAAACTGCCGACCTTCAAGCCAATCACACTACTGGTCGTTTTAACCCAAATTTTGGAAATTGGTTAACTGCAGTAATGTTCAATCCTTTTATCAAATACCAAGGATTAGAATTTTTTGGAACCATTGAAATAGCTTCTGGTGGGAACAAAAAAGGAATGGATGAAACCCGCACTGTGAATCAATTTGCCGGAGATGTTGTATATCGTTTTGGCAAAACAGAACAATTCTATCTTGGCGGAAGATACAATACTGTTTCTGGTAAATTAGACAATGCGAACACAGATAAAATCACTATCAACCGTTTTGAAGCTTCTGCTGGTTGGTTTATGACTAAAAACATTTTATCAAAATTGGCCTATGTAAACCAAAACTATAAAGGGTTTAGCCAATTTGAAGCCAATGGAAATCCAAATGATTTATACCAAGGTAAATTCAAAGGATTACTATTTGAAGCCGTTATTACTTTCTAATACAACATGAATAACAAATTAATAATAGGATTTTTGGGTATTGCACTTCTCTATATATTGGGAAGTGCTTCACCCAATTGTCATTCCTCTGAATCCAACCTTATCATCAACAAAATCGAGATCAATATTACTGGTTTATCTACAGTAGGTAAATACAAATGCAGTACGACTTTTATAAAAAAAGACACAATCGTTCTCAATGTTGATAATAAGAATTGCATTAAAGCAGAAATTCCGATGGTCAAATTTGACTGTGGCAACAGAATCATGACTAAAGATTTACAAGCTACAGTAAAAACTACTGAATTCCCTTCAAGCTTTGTCAATATCTCTGACATCAAAGCTTATGGCAACCATTACAAATGCAATCTCAACTTTTTGATTACCAATAAAACTTTGAGATACAAAGATTTTATTTTAACCAAAGACAATAGCAAACTACAAGGAGCTATTGCCCTTAACTTTTCCGACATAGGACTAGTACCCCCTGTAAAAATGGGAGGTTTGATAAAAGTAAAAAATCAGATTGAGGTTAAATTTGATTTGTTTTACAAATAAGGAATCGAAATAGCTAGTGAATTAATACCTTTGCACTAGAACAAAAAAACACTTCGAATGCATTTTTTATCTCAAGATTTAGAAGACTACATTGAGCAACATTCCGAAAAAGAACCCGCAAATTTAGCGGCCTTGAATAAAGAAACCTACCAAAAAATTTTATTGCCAAGAATGCTAAGTGGCCATTTTCAGGGAAGAGTTTTGAGTATGCTTTCTAAACTGATTCGTCCAAAGAATATTCTTGAAATTGGAACTTACACCGGCTACTCGGCTTTATGTTTGTGCGAAGGTATGCAAGAACATGGACAACTACACACCATTGACATCAAAGAAGAATTGGTTGATTTTCAGCGAAAACATTTTGACAAATCGGCTTGGGGCCATCAAATTGTGCAGCATTTAGGAGAAGGAACTGATATTATTCCAACAATTGATTTGACATTTGACTTGGTTTTTATTGATGCCGATAAGGAAAACTACTTGAACTATTTTGAACTTATTGTTCCCAAAATGAACAAAGGCGGTATTATTTTATCAGACAATGTTTTGTGGAGCGGTAAAGTTGTGGAGCCATTACAAAAAAATGATTTGAGCACCAAAGTTTTATTGGAATACAACAAACTCCTAGCTAATGACCCAAGAGTGGAAACCGTTTTACTTCCGATTCGAGATGGATTGACGGTGAGCAGAGTGCTTTAAAGCCTTATACTTTTCTTATCAAATACGATTCCTAGCCCAGATGGGAATGAAAATCCTTTTGGATTGAACGGTATTTTTTCTTGACTAAAAAAAGCGACTGGAAGAAGCTCTTTTTTGGTCTTAGAAAAAAACAGTTTCAAACCAAAAGATTGTAATGTACAGCTGGATAATGCTCCTAATTAGTAATCGGAAAGTACTTTTTTTGAAGGATTTGATACCCTTTATAGGTTAAAAAACCAAAGGTAAATCCGCAAAAATATCCTGCAAGAATGTCTATTGGATAATGCAAGCCTAGATAAATTCGGCTATAGGCAAAAATCAAAGGCCATAAGAAGAGTAGCCCGAAATACTGAAACTTTTTTCGCAACACCAAAAACAAGAAAGTCGCCACCGCCATAGAATTGGCCGCGTGACCTGAGAAAAAACTAAAAGAGCTTCTGGACTGCACCACTCGAATTATGGTATTAATATCAGTATTATTACAGGGTCGCAAACGCTGCACGGTATTTTTGACCAAATTGGTGGTTTGATCTGTAAAAGCAATCAAAAGAGCAACAAAGAGCAACAAAAAAAGGGTTTGCTTGGTTCCAACTTTTTTATAAATGATGTATAAAAGCAACAAAAATAAGGGAGTCCAATTGACTTGTTTGGTGATGAACAACCACAAACCATCGTAGGTCTCAGATCCTAACCCATTTAAAAAAACAAACCACTTAATGTCTAATGCTTCTAGCTTGTCTAACATTACATTTGTCTTTTTATAGGTCCTTCGATTTCGTTGCTTTCTTCGGTTGTTGGTGTTGCAGAAGGTTTTCCTTCTACCACGTTTGCTGCATTGCTAATTTCGGAAGTGAAATTAGTAGCAAAACTACTAATTGAATTGGTAGAATCTCCTAAAATATTTTGTTTGGCTTTATCTATTTCGGAATTGATTCCTCCGGTTAAATCGGATAAGGTTTTTTGGTCCAATCCGTTGGCCTCAGCTCCTTTTTGAATTTCATTTTTAATATCGTTCGTGGCATGTTTTAGCTGTGCCATGGCTTTTCCCATTGTACGCGCTATTTCTGGCACTTTATCCGAACCGAAAAGCATCAAAACGATAAACATGATAAAAATTAGCTCTCCTCCGCCTATTCCAAACATAAGGTTGATTTTTTTTTTGTTGCGACAAATATATTAATTTTAATACAGTTGCTTTTCAAATATTTCATAAAAAAAGAAACCTATGGCAATTGATAAAAAGCCTAAACAGTAAGCAAAACCTAATAAAAAGTTAAAATACATTAAATTAAAAGCATTACTATTACTTTTGTAAACAAAATAACTTTTTTGTAATTAAGTTACTCATTAAATAAATAGTTACTATGAAAGCACTAGCTCGGTTCGTTTTGGTTTTTGTACTTGGATTACAATTAAGTTGGGGACAACAAGATTCCCTTCAAACAAAAAAAACATATACTAATTGGGAGCAAGCAATTAAAAATCCTGAAAAAGTATATCGATTAAACTTGAGCAATCAAACGTTGAATTTAGATTCTCCTGTTTGGGGCAAATTCAAAAACTTGGAATACCTGAATCTAAGCAATGACCATCTTAAAACATTACCTAAGGGGATTGCAAATTTAAAAAAATTAAAGGTATTGGAGTTAAGCGGGAATGACTTTAATAAAGTTCCGGATGAAATTAGCGCCATCGAAAGCCTAGAGGAAGTCTACCTAAATGAATTTAAAAACATCAATTTGCCCAAATCTATTGAAGCGCTTGCAAAACTCCCAAACCTAACGATGCTGCATTTGGAGAACAATAATCTAGATCGTTTGCCTGGTGAGATTACTTTACTGAAAAATTTAGCGCAATTGTATTTAAATCAAAATCGTTTCAAAGAATTCCCAAAAGAAGTAAGAGGACTAAAACATCTAGAACAACTCGACATCAAAAACAATGCTGTCCCAATACCTATGAATCCTCAAGAAAATATGAATTTTGGATTTAGAGTTAATTTTTAAAGAAACCTTTTGGGATGAAAAATAATTATTTCTGGTTTTGTTAGCCATAAATCAACTAACTCTTGTGCAAAGCACTCAAATTACAGACAACAATTCAATTGGTTGGTTTGTCTACAACGGCACTTTCCAACTTTGATTTACAAAACAAATCTAAAGCAATATAGCAATCACAAATGGATAGCATTTTAAACAACCTAAAAATTCAAGTAAACAGCAAAATCTACGTAAAAGATCCAGAAACCTCTACTTTAGGAAAAAAAATCATAGAACATAGCATTTTATTGATCAACGAAGTTGGCTTTGAAGAATTTACCTTCAAAAAACTGGGCGAGTTAATAGGTTCAAACGAAAGTTCTATTTACCGCTATTTTGAAAACAAGCACAAATTATTAGTGTATTTATCTTCGTGGTATTGGAGCTGGATGGAATATCGTTTAGTTTTTTCTACCAATAACATTTCCAACCCCCTTGATAAGCTAGTTAAAGCTATACAAATCGTTACCGAAAAAGTAGAAGACGACACCACCACCACCCACATTAACGAAAGTATCTTGAACAAAATCATCATTCAGGAGTTTACCAAAACCCTGCATACCAAGGATGTTGATGAAGAAAACAAAGAAGGTTTCTTTTTGATTTACAAGCGAGTGATTAATAGAATTGTTCAAATGGTTGCAGAGGTCAATCCTAATTATCCTTTTGCTAAAAGCCTAATTTCATCGATAATGGAAGGAGCATCACATCAACACTTTTTGATGAATCACCTAAAGACCATCACCGATTGCAACTCGGAGACGAGCCCATCTGATTTCTATACGCATTTAATAACGACTCTTTTAAAACAAAAATAATGACACCATTACAACGCTATTACAAATTATTGCTACTAGACAAAAAAGATGTCTACCAAATTATATTTTACGCCATTTTTGCTGGTTTAGTGAGTTTGTCACTTCCTTTGGGCATTCAGGCCATTATCAATTTTATTCAATCGGGAAGAGTGACCGTTTCTTGGATAGTACTTGTGGTTTTTGTGGTTATTGGTGTGGCCTTGGTTGGAATATTATCACTAATGCAACTTCGAATTACCGAAAACCTACAGCAGAAAATATTTGTTCGTTCGTCATTTGAATTTGCCGCTCGAATTCCTAGAATAAAATTCGAAGAACTGTACGATACTTACCCGCCAGAATTAGCCAATCGTTTCTTTGACACGATGACCATTCAAAAAGGGACTTCAAAATTGTTAATCGATTTTTCGGCCGCTTTATTACAAATTTTGTTTGGGATCATTTTGCTCTCGTTTTACCACCCCTATTTTATCATGTTGGGCTTTTTGCTTTTGGTATTACTTTTTTTAATTTTTAAATTTTCATACTTCATTGGACTTGAAAACAGTTTAAAGGTTTCTAAATATAAGTACAAAGTTGCTGGCTGGTTGCAAGAAATGGCTCGTAACAATTATAGTTTTAGAAAAGAACGCAACTACGATTTTGCCTTGCAAAAAAATGACAAATTCGCCAGTGAATACCTCAATTACAGAGAATCCCTTTTTAATGTTTTAAAAAGACAATTTAGTCATTTGATTGTTTTTAAAATCATTATTACCGCTAGTTTACTTTCAATTGGAGGGTATTTGGTAATCTCTCAGGAAATGAACATTGGTCAGTTTGTTGCCGCAGAAATCATTATTTTATTAGTAATCAATTCTGTAGAAAAGATTATTTTAGGTCTAGAAACCCTTTATGATGTATTGACTGCCGTAGAAAAAATTGGCTTAGTTACCGATTTAACGATGGAAGAGGATACCAACTACGAAGCGGACAAATGTTATCATGCGATTACACTTAATGCAGAAGGCTTAGGGATTCAATTTCCTGGGACAGCAAAGAAGATATTAAATGATATTAATTTGAAAATAGATCAAGGGGAACGTGCTTTTATCGAAGGAAAAAACGGATCAGGAAAAACCACTTTGACACGAATTTTATCTGGATTATTGCATCCAACGGAAGGAGATTTATACATTAATGACAATACTTTCAAAAAAATAAATCTCAAGCAATACCGCTCTCAAATTGGGAATATTATTCATAGTGAAACCCCCTTTGAAGGCACTATTTTAGACAACATTATCTTCAACAACCCCGATTGTTCCGATGAAGATTTGAAATGGGCTTTGGATGGAGTACAACTTACGGCATACATCAAGTCATTGCCAAAAGGACTAGAAACACAAATTTTCCCTGAGGGACAACAGTTATCATCCTCAAACGCACAAAAAATATTGTTGGCAAGAAGTATTATCAACAAACCAAAAGTATTGTTTTATGAAGATCCAACCGACGCTATGGACGAAAAAGTAGCTAATGAAATCATTGATTTCATTACATCGGATATAAATAAATGGACGATAATAGTTTCATCCAAAAATCCATATTGGAAGACAAAATGCAACAGATTCCTCACTATGGAAAAAGGTCAAATCATTTCAGATATAAAAAAATAACATTATGTTGAATATTTCAGAAGGCAACAAAACCAGCTTAGAATCCTTACAACGCTATAAAACCGTTAAGAATTTAAGTAATAGACCGCATTATAAAATATTAAACCGAATCATTTGGACAGTTTCGATTTTGGCGGTTATCGCACTATTTTTACCTTGGACACAAAACATTTCGGGCTCTGGAGCCGTAACTACGCTAAAACCAAACCAAAGGCCGCAATCTATTCAAAGTGTGATTTCTGGACGAATAGAAAAATGGTACGTACAAGAAGGGGATTATGTCGAGAAAGGAGACACTATCATGTTCATCTCAGAGATTAAAGAAGATTATATGGACCCGAATTTGGTTGCCAATACCAAAAATCAAGTCAATGCCAAAAAACAGGCTTTGCAATCCTATGGCTCAAAAGTAACCACCCTTTCTTCTCAAATACAAAATATAGAAAACGAAAGAAAACTCAAATTAGAACAAGCCCAAAATAAAATCAAACAAGGTTTGTTGAAAATAAAAAGCGACTCTACAGATTTAGAAGCAGTAAAAACCCAACTCAAAATCGCCAACACACAATTTAATCGTGCGTTACAATTAAATAAAGAAGGCTTAAAACCCCTAACTGATGTGGAGGAAAAAAGGCTAAAACAACAAGAAGTTGAGGCTAAAATCATTACCCAAGAAAACAAACTTTTGACCAGTAAAAATGAGTTTATCAATGCGAAAGTTGAATTAGGCAGAATAAATGCAGAATATGGAGAAAAGGTTTCTAAGGCACAAAGCGACCAATTTACCGCATTGAGCAATCAGTTTGACACTGAGGCACAAGTAAACAAATTAGAAAACCAATACGCCAATTACAGCATCCGAAATGGTATGTATTACATCAAAGCGGTGCAAAGTGGTTACATCAACCGTGCGATTCAAGCAGGTATTGGTGAAACCATCAAAGAAGGTACTCCAATAGCTACCATTATGCCAGCAAAATATGATATTGCGGTAGAAACTTTTGTGAATCCCGTGGACTTACCATTAATTAAAAAAGGAGAAAAAATAAGAGTTTGGTTTGATGGATGGCCAACTATTGTATTCTCTGGATGGCCAGATATGTCTTATGGAACTTTTGGAGGTCAAATCGTAGCTATCGAAAATTTCATTAGCGAAAACGGAAAATTCAGAGTATTGATTGCCCCCGACCCAAACGAAGCTCCTTGGCCTAAACAACTTAGAGTAGGCTCTGGCGCAGAAACTATTGCGTTGTTAAACACCGTTCCTGTTTGGTTTGAAATCTGGAGAACCCTCAACGGATTCCCGCCTGATTATTACAAAACAACAAAAAAAGACAAACCTATTAATGCAAAAAAATAATGAAACAGTTCCTGATTGTTTTCTTACTATATGGTACTTTTTTACAAGCTCAAAATTCCGCTATAATACCTTCTAGCGGCAATGAATTCAGCTATAATGAGTTTTTGGGTTATGTAAAAAAATACCATCCTTTAGTAAAAAATGCCGATTTAGAAATCACGCGTGCACAAGCCAATTTGATGATGGCAAGAGGTGGATTTGATCCAAAAATAGAAGTCGATTTTGATAAAAAGCAGTTCAAGGATAAAGAGTATTATTCTATTTTGAATAGTAGTTTTAAAATCCCCACTTGGTATGGTATTGAAGTTAAAGCGGGTTTTGATAACAGTGAAGGGATTTACTTAAACCCACAAAATACGCTTCCGAATCAAGGATTAACCTCTTTCGGGATTAGTGTGCCGTTGGGACAAGGTCTTTTGATTAATCAACGAATGGCGGATGTTCGCAAGGCCAAAATGCAAGTACAATTGAGCCAAGCCGAAAGAAAACTTGAAGCCATTGCGGTTTTGTATGATGCTTCGGTAGCGTATTTCAATTGGAAAAGAAACTATGATGAAGTTCAATTATACAAAGTCTATCAAAAAAATGCTGACATTCGTTTCAAAGGCATCGAAACCTTAATTAAACAAGGAGACAAACCCGCGATTGACAGTATAGAGGCCGGTATCATTGTAAAAAACAGAACGCTAAGTCTAGAGGATTCTGAATTGAAATTAGCTAAAGCCAAATTGGAGCTTTCCAACTATTTGTGGTTAGACAACAGTATTCCGCTGGAACTTTCGGATGCGTTGATTCCAGAAAATAAATTGGCCACTACGATTCAGGAAACCTTACGCACGAATGATTTACAAAATCAAGATTTTTCGATAACAAACCATCCAAAAATCAATGCGTTGGAACGCAAAATAGATATGCTCAATGTAGACCGAAAACTGAAAGCGAATGCCTTATTGCCTAAAATCGATTTGAGTTATTCGTATCTATCGGAACCCAGTTATATCGATAATTATCAATTTAATGACTATAAGATTGGAGTGAATTTTGCCTTTCCTTTGTTTTTGAGAAAAGAACGAGGAGGATTGAAATTGGCACAATTTAAAGTACAAGAAACACAATATGCTTTGAGCTTAGAAAGAGTACAATTGACCAACAAAATTACGGCTCAAAAAACAGAAATCACTTCGCTTACCAAACAACGCAATTTGATTGAGGGCTTGGTTAAAAATAATGAAACAATGCTGCAATCTGAGGAAAGATTATTCTCGTTTGGAGAAAGTTCGTTGTTCTTGATTAACACGCGTGAGAACAATTTGGTTTCGGCTCAACTGGCGGCGATTGCTTTGGAGAATCGATTTTTGATTTCTAATTCGGAGTTGTTTAAGATTATGGCGAATCCTGATTGATTTTTTGGGGTTTAAAACATATAAGCCATAGAAGTTTTGGAGTAAAAGTGTGGGTGTTTTTTGAACCATATAAGAAATTGAAGAACATATAAGGTTGAGTAAAAATCCGTTAAATCTGTGTAATCCGTGGCTAAGTTTAACCGCAAAGTTCGCAAGGGTTTACGCAAGGAGCGCAAAGACTAAAGTGACTTATTTTTTAAACATATAAACCATAAAAGTTTTGGAGTAAAAGTGTGGGTGTTTTTTGAACCATATAAGAAATTGAAGAACATATAAGATTGAGTAAAAATCCGTTAAATCTGTGTAATCCGTGGCTAAATTTAACCGCAAAGTTCGCAAGGGTTTACCCAAGGAGCGCAAAGACTAAAGCAACTTACTTTTAAACATATAAACCATAGAAGTTTTGGTTAAAATTGTGGGTGTTTTTTGAACCATATAAGAAATTGAAGAACATATAAGATTGAGTAAAAATCCGTTAAATCTGTGTAATCCGTGGCTAAATTTAACCGCAAAGTTCGCAAGGGTTTACCCAAGGAGCGCAAAGACTAAAGCAACTTACTTTTAAACATATAAACCATAGAAGTTTTGGTTAAAATTGTGGGTGTTTTTTGAACCATATAAGAAATTGAAGAACATATAAGGTTGAGTAAAAATCCGTTAAATCTGTGTAATCCGTGGCTAAACTTAACCGCAAAGGGCGCAAGGGTTTACGCAAGGAGCGCAAAGACTAAAGCAACTTACTTTTAAACATATAAACCATAGAAGTTTTGGTTAAAATTGTGGGTGTTTTTGAACCATATAAGAAATTGAAGAACATATAAGGTTGAGTAAAAATCCGTTAAATCTGTGTAATCCGTGGCTAAGTTTAACCGCAAAGGTTGCAAGGGTTTACGAAGGGACGCAAAGACTAAAGCAGCAGTTACATCAATTAACCGATTAAACAATTAACGCTTAACCTTAAAAAAGCACTATTGTTGGTTCTTTAGCCCCGATTGCAGTGGAAATCCTTTTTTTCTACCTTATTTTAGGTAGAAAAAAAGATTGTAGCGGAAAGCGGGAAACTTGCTGCCTGAAAATGCCGATTGTTTCGCTCCTTACTTTTTTGGTGGAAATTGTTGTGCTTCCGTAAAAAAGAAGCGATACAATTATTTTAAAAGTCGTACTTTTGCCCACTGAAAATTTAGCTGCTATGATTATTGTAAAATCAAGAGAAGAAATTGAATTGATGCGCGAAAGTGCCTTGATTGTTTCCAAAACGTTAGGAATGATTGCCTCCGAGATTAAAGAAGGAGTGACTACTTTATATTTAGACAAATTGGCCGAAGCATTCATTCGCGACCACGGTGCAGTACCGAGTTTCTTGGGATTGTATGGTTTTCCGAATTCGTTGTGTATGAGCCCAAACTCTCAGGTCGTGCACGGCATCCCGAACAACAAACCGCTAGAAAGTGGGGATGTTATTTCGGTGGATTGCGGGGCTTTCAAAAACGGATTTCACGGTGACCACGCCTACTCGTTTGAGATTGGCGAAGTAGCACCTGAAACGAAAAAATTATTACAAGTTACCAAAGAATCATTATATGTTGGAATTCGTGAATTTCGATTAGGAAATCGCGTGGAAGATGTAGGAAATGCGATTCAGAAATATACCGAAGCCCACGGTTATGGCGTGGTTCGTGAATTGGTAGGTCATGGTGTAGGACAGAAAATGCACGAAGACCCCGAAATGCCAAACTACGGCAAAAGAGGTCGCGGTAAACTTTTTGTAGAAGGTATGGTGGTGGCCATCGAACCGATGATCAATATGGGAACCAAAAACATCAAACAACACAAAGACGGCTGGACCATCACTACTGCCGATGGAAAACCAAGTGCTCACTTTGAACACGATGTGGCCATTATTGACGGAAAACCTGAAATTTTATCGACTTTCAAATACATTTACAAAGCACTTGGCATTGAAAGCGACGAAGAAGAAGAGTTTAGAAAAGTGCCTTTGGTTGTGTAAATAGAGTTTTCACAAAGATTAAAATTTCACACTAATAATAAAAACAACTACTTTTATAAAAAATAGTATACAATGAGACTAAAACTTCAAAATATTGGAATAATTGAAGAAGCCGATATTAATATTGATGGAATTACTTTAATTGCAGGTCAAAACGATTCTGGAAAAAGTACTGTTGGTAAGGTTTTGTATGCATTAATTAGAGGAGTAAACATAGATGAAGATAGATTTAATTCCTCTAAAAGTGAATTTATCAGAAATAGAATTCGAGATATTCGAAACTTATTGTTGAGAACAAAAGCATTTGAAGATAAAGATGAAGAAATACAAAAAAAATTCATTTCAACTTATTTAGAAAACGATGACTCTGTATTTAGCAAATATAGTTTTAGAATAAACATTGAAGATACAGAATCCATAAAAATTATTTTATCTGAACTGAACGATATAAATGATTTATATACAGATTATTCGAATGTGTCAATAAAAATTCAATTGGGAACCTTTATCAATGATATAACCAATCGCCTTTCAATTTCGATTGATTCAAATGAAGTATTACATTTTGAATTAGAATCCTTCTTTGAGAATGAATTTGGAAATCAATTCAAAAACAAATTTAACAAAGGAAATTCTTTTATTACTATTGAAGGAATCAAAGAAAAAAAAATAACCTTTGATGAACATTTTTCTTTTGAAGGTTTTGATGCTTTGTCAAATTTTTATTACAATGAAGTATTCTTTATCGAATCTCCAATAAATTTAGAAGATAGAATTTTCATACGCTTTAACAGTATACTTCGTGATAAAAATCAATACCTAAATAATAAAATTTTTGAGCCGAAAAAAGAACAAGATATTTTTTCAAACACAAGCATTGATTCGGAAAAATTAAACCTTATAATTTCTGAAATTATAAACGGCTCATTTGGATTTAACTCAAAAAACCAACTAATCTTTAAAAAACAGGAAGTTGAATTTGATTTAAACAATGTAGCTACTGGAATAAAAAGTTTTGGAATCATACAATTGCTATTACAAAAAGGAATTTTAAATTCGAATTCCTTATTAATTATTGATGAGCCTGAAGTACATTTACACCCGACTTGGCAAGTAAAATACGCTGAAATTTTAGTAAGACTTTCTAAAGAATTTGCAATTCCAATAGTACTAACTTCTCATAGCCCTTATTTCATTGAGGCAATAGAAGCTTATTCTAAAAAACACAAATATGAAGATTCGACTAATTTTTATTTTGCCAAGAAAAATGAAGATGGATTGTCGTCAAAAATTATTGATGTCAATAATTATTTAAGTGAAATATATTCTTCTGTATCTGAAGCTTCTTATAAACTAAGGAAAATAGAAGAGAATGAATAATAGTATACAAACGATTCTTGATCAAAATCTTAATCGTAAAACCATATCAAAATTAAGCTTAAATACAACGGGTAGAAACATTCTTGTAAATTGTAACAAAAGATGTTTCGATTTTGACAAAATACATCCAAACAATTCAACCGTAGACGCTTTAGAACACAATAAAGAAAACTATTATCTTATTGAATTTAAAGACGAAAGAGTTTACAATCCCACTCATAATTGGCAAAAAATTATGGCTCAAATTGTTTCAAAAGGATTTCAGTCAATAAATTCCATTTTAGACCTCTACATAAAAAATAATATTCAAAAAATTGAATTTCACAAAGATAAGATCAATCTATTAATTGTGTTTAGCTCTAGTAAGTCAACCGATTTAAATGATTTCAAAACATTAAAAACTTTTCTAAGAGAAAAATATGGACATATATTTGAAATAGATATTTTAAATGAAAGAATGTTTATTGAAGATTATGTTAACACTAATAAAATTGGTGTTTAAAATTTAAAAGAAATAATATTAAACGATTCATAAACACCGCTAAAGATTTCTAATTTTTTGTGAATCTCTGCGGTTTCTTTGTGAATCTTAGTGTAACAACTATGAAAAAACTTTTCAAAACCGTACTCAATACCATTCCGCGTCCATTATTAATTCGTTTGAGTTATGTGGCGCGACCCATCATTGCTTTTACCTTAAAAGGGGACAAATATACGGACCCTATTGATGGCAAAAGCTTTAAATCGATGTTGCCCTACGGATACGAAACGCAACGCAACAACGTGCTTTCTCCAAGTACGCTTTCGCTAGAAAGACACCGCTTGTTGTGGTTGTACCTCAACGAACAAACGGACTTTTTTACAGCACCCAAAAAAGTTTTGCATTTTGCTCCTGAACAAGCTTTTTACAAATTGTTCCGTCAACAAAAAAACTTGGATTACACCACTACCGATTTGTTTTCGCCTTTGGCAGATGTAAAAGCAGATATTTGTAATTTGCCTTTTGAAGACAATCAATACGATGTGATTTTGTGCAACCACGTTTTGGAACATATCCCAGACGACACCAAAGCGATGCAGGAATTGTACCGCGTGTTGAAACCTGGCGGAATGGCCATTTTACAGATTCCACAGGACTTAAATCGTGAAGTGACCTTTGCCGATGACTCGATTACCGACCAAAAAGAACGTGCCAAAATATTTGGACAATACGACCACGTGCGCATTTATGGGCGTGACTATTTTGACAAATTAAGAAGCATTGGTTTTACGGTAATTGAAGAGGATTATACCCGCAAAATTGCTCCTGAATTGGTAGAAAAATACTGTTTGGCCAAAGGCGAAATTATCCCAGTTTGTTTTAAATAAAAACGATTTTTTCCAATTAGTAATTTGACACAGATTACACAGATGTTCACAGATTTAAATAAGTGCTAGATAGCATTAAAAAAACTTTGTGTGATTTGCGTAAAACTTTGTGCCCCTTGCGGTTAAATTTTTGGACACAGATTAAACAAATCTTTACCTATTAACAGATGCTATCTGTGATTTGATAAGGCGAAGCAAATTTGTATTTAAAATAATCAAAAACAATCTTATAAATAATTGTATTTGGAACCCGAAAATCATTTCCAGTTTTGCTTTGATCTTAGTTTTGAAGCGAGACTCAATTACTATATCCCTACTTCCTATGTAGCTAGGCATAAGGATACTATCACATATTTAGAGAAAAAAGCAAGTCCTGATGTTCTTCAAAGTATGGGGATAACGCTTGAGAACTTAAATACTGCTACACAAAAAATAGTGTCGCTTTGTGAAGTACTCCAACCTGAAGCCCTGTTTAAGAAATACCGAACTAAAAGCAAATCGGCTAAAAAAATTGAAGATTTACTGAAGGATGAAAAACTAAAATGGGGTATTGAACAGTTTATAAAAACAAGCTTAGCGCAATTTTATACGTTAGTAAAAGAGAACGATTTCCCTCTTTCGCTGAACTTGGGGAAAGAAAAAGATTTTCGTTTAAGCCGTATCACCACTCAAAATCCAGGTTTGGGAACCGAATTGCATTTTGACAAACACGACAATGGGATTTCGTACACCTTACAACTGAAAGATACTGATACTACGTTTTACCCCTCGAATACTAAAATCGCACTCTTATTAGACGATCCCGCTTGGGTTGTTGCACATCATAAATTGTATCAACTAAAAAACATTAATTCGAAAAAAATTACACCTTTTTTGACCAAAAAAGTGGTGGAAATCCCCTCGAAATTAGTGCCCGATTATTTTGAAAAGTTCATCAAAGACATAGCCAAAAAAGTAGACATTACGGCTACAGGATTTGAAGTCATTACTCGCGAAACCATACAAAATTGTACACTACAGCTAGTTCATGATTTTTTCAAAAACAGCTATTTTATTGGGCTTTTATTTGATTATGATGGCTATGTGTTTGATGCTACTATACCCAAAAATAGCCATTCAGAAATTGACTTAAAGGATTTGAACAACATCCAATTGGTACAATACAAACGAACCGAAGCTGAAAATAATTACAACCAAGCCTTATTGGATTTAGGTTTGAATAAAAACGATAATAATTTATTTGAGCTTAAGCAAAATGTAACGAATCTAGATCCGTATGCTAGTATTCAGTGGGCTATCGAAAATAAAGAAAAACTAGCATCTTTAGGTTTTTCATTAGAAAATTTAAAAATAGACGGGAAGAAAATCGATAGCAATACCGTAACGATTGCATTCTCCAACACCATTCAAAATGACTGGTTTGACATCAAAATGACGGTGGTTTGTGATGATTTTGAATTTAATTTCAGCGAGTTAATTCCGAATATCAAAAACAAAAATCGTCTGTTTGCCTTGCCCAACGGAAATTACTTTTTGATTCCATCAGAATGGATGACGCGCTACAGTGCGATGGCAAAATTGGCTAAAATCAAAAATGGAATTCTTGCGGTGCTCAAAAGTAATTTTGCGGTTTTTGAAGACATTCCGCAGTTGAAACAGGCCTTGCACGTGAAGGAATCTGTTCAATACCAACCTTCGCCTTTGGTTAAAGCCACCTTGCGACCGTATCAAATAGAAGGTGTGCAATGGCTTTTGGAACACTACAACAACGGTCTAGGCGCTTGCTTGGCCGATGATATGGGACTGGGGAAAACGTTGCAAACCTTATCCACGCTGGTTGCGGTACAAGAACAACTAGAGGTTGAAAAAGCCGAAAACATTCAGCTCGATTTGTTTGGCAACGAAATTCCTGTAGCCAAAGAATACTTAAAAGCGTTGATTGTGCTTCCCTCCTCTTTGGTGTTCAATTGGTACAATGAAGCTAGAAAATTTACGCCGCATTTTCGAAGAATTCAGTATGTAGGTCAAGACCGAAAATTACTATCTAAAAAATTAGAAAAATACGACTTGATCTTTACCAGCTATGCCGTAGTGTCGAGAGACCTTTCGATTTTAGAAAAATACCAATTTCGCTATTTGATTTTGGACGAAAGTCATTATATCAAAAACAAAAATTCGAAAATCTTTAAAGCCATTAATCAACTGCAAACCACTCATAAAATCTCGTTAAGCGGCACGCCTATTGAAAATTCATTAGACGATTTGTGGTCGCAAATGCAATTTATCAATCCAAATATTTTGGGGAGTTATGCTTTTTTTGCTGAGCATTACAAATTTCCGATTGAGAAAAAACAAGACGAAAACAGTCTCGCAGAACTCAAAACCTTAGTGAGTCCTTTTATTTTAAGACGTACCAAAGAGCAAGTTTTAAAAGACTTACCCGAACTCTCGGAGCAAGTCTTCTATTGCGAGATGGAACCCGAACAAGAGAAATTATACGAAGAAGAAAAGTCGAAAGCGAGAAACGCACTTTTAAAAACCGATGGTTCTGGCATTGATAAAATCAATATTATCAATACCTTGATGCGTTTGAGACAATTGAGCAATCACCCAAAAATGGTCGATGCCAACTCTGAAATGGATTCGGGAAAATATATGGCAGTGACCCGTTATTTGGAAACCTTGGTGCAATCCAATCAAAAAACGATAGTATTCAGTTCGTTTGTATCGAATTTGGAGTTTTATAAAAAATGGAGCCTCGAAAACAACATTGATTATTGTGAACTCACAGGCGCTACGCCTCAAAAAGAACGTGCGTATCAAGTTCAGAAATTTCAAGAGCAAGAGCGCTCAAAATTGTTTTTTATTTCCTTAAAAGCGGGTGGCGTGGGGCTCAATATTACCAAAGCGTCTTATGTTTTGTTTTTGGACCCTTGGTGGAATCCCTTTGCCGAAAAGCAAGGTATTGGTCGTGCCCATCGCATTGGACAGTTGAACAAAGTAAATGTAGTCCGATTCATTACTAAAAATACGGTGGAGGAAAAAATCATTCGTTTGCAGGAAAACAAAAAACTGCTTTCAGATGCGTTGCTTGATGAACAGCACATCAGCCCAGAACTTGAAGAAAATTTAGATTTTATTTTAACCTAAAAAAAACCTGCTACTTCATAGAAATAGCAGGTTTTAGGTTTTGTGTTCTCTTTTGTGATTTATGATTTGCTTTCAGGCATCAACATCCCAATTACTTTGTCTTTGGTTAAATACTTTTTAGCCACTTCTTGAATGTCTTTTGCAGTGATAGCATTCACTTCGGCTTCGTATTTCAAGGCGTTTTCAGGATTGCTTCCATACAGGAAAGATCTAGTGAAATTAGTCAACCAAAAACGGTTTTCTTTACTGTCTTTTCTATAATCGGCCAATTCTCCTTCTTTGTATTTGGCTACATCTTTTTCCTCTGGACCATTGGTAATAATCTTTTGTAACTCGTTCAATGCCGATGCTGTAAGCTTCTCTGCATTATCAGGACCACAAGGAAAATTAATAGTAAAATTATAAGATCCGTAAGGCACTTTGTTCATACTACCACGAGCTGAAACCCCATATACCCCGCTTTCAGATTCACGCAATTGCTCAATCAATTTAATAGTCAATACTTCCCCTAAAGCTTCTATCGCTAAAGCTTCTTTTGGAGAATATTTTGCCTCTCCATAGAACATAATATTCACATTACTTTTAGGATCGGTTCCTTTGTTCACCACTTTCTTCAAATCGCCTTTTAGCATACGGTAACCTAAGTCTACTGTTTTTTCTTTGGCTGCTGTTGTAGGCAAAGAAGCTAAGTACTTGGTAGCAAAAGCTTCGATAGTTTTATCGTCTACATTTCCAACGAAGAAAAATTCAAAATCGGCGGCATTAGCAAAACGCTCTTTGTATTTGTCATACGCTAACTTATAATCCGTTTCGGCCCACGATTTATCTGTTGGCATGATTCCGTTAAATCTTGGGTTTTCTTTATTCAAATAGGTGTAAAACTCTTGTTGGAAATAATATTGTGGTTGTGAAGCCATGTTTTTGAAGAAACTAGCTTGTTTTTGTTTAAAGCCTTCAAATGCTTCTGGATCAAAATTCAAATCAGTAAAATAAGCATGCACCATTTGGAACAAATATTCTAAATCTTTTGGGGTAGTATTTCCTCTAAGTCCTTCTGTTGTTTGACCAATGTATGGATTGACACGTGCAATTTTTCCTGTCATGAATTTGTTGATGTCATTCAATTTCAATCCTGAAAATCCTGCTTCGGCAAGTGCTCCGTTGGCAAATTGTACTTTTTTCATTACTTCATTCGAGTACAAATTGCTTCCTCCTAAACTTACAGCTTCAAAAAGCACTTCGTCGTTTTTGAAATCGGTCGTTTTGTATACTACTTTTACACCATTAGACAAGACTAACGTTTTAGTACCTAAAGTAGCATTGGCTTCTCTTTTTACTATAGTTCCTGCTTTTGCCTCTTTTCTAAGTAAACTCGTCGCCACCGCCTTATCTTCATAAGGTTTCAAATCTGCTTCATTTACTTTTAGCGTTTCTAACACTTCTTGTTCCGTAACTTTTTTCAAGTTATCTTTTTGTGGTCCAGTAAAAACAACCACGCGATTATCTTCTTTGATATAATTTTTGATAAACCCATTTACATCTGCCAAAGCAATCGTTGGCAATATTTTTTTCATGGTTTCAAAAGTCCATTCTATTCCAGGTAGAGGTTCTTGCTCAAGGAAATTCAATTGCATTTCTTCTACAAAATTCTCGGAATCTGTTTTAGTTCTGTCGTTGTAATTCTTTTCAATTTGTGCTAAGAAATCGGCTTTGGCTCTATCCAATTCACCTGAAGTAAAACCAAATTTTCTGGCTCTTTCATTTTCGGTCACCAACACTTTCAAAGCGCTTAATTGCTTGTCTTCAGCCATCATGGCAACAGACTGATAGGCCTTTTTAGTTCTAGCATACGTCCCTCCATAATAGGAATATCCAAAAGTAAAGGGCGGTGTAGCAGAATTAGTCAATTCCTCAAGACGATTGTTCAATAAAGTGGTAAACAAGCCTTCTACAAGATAACTTCTAAAATCTCCAATTGTTGTAATCTTCTTTGGTGCATCATAATCTTTGTAGACCAACTGCACCTGAGTATTCGAAGCTTCTTTATCACTTTCTACCGCAACAAAAGTTTCCTTGTGATTGGGTACTTCAAAAACGTTTCTCACTTTTTCGTTGGCTGGGTTTTTATAAGCTGAGAAATGTTCTTTAATTTTCTTTTCCATTTCGGCTACATCAATATCACCAACCACAATAACGCTCATCAAATTGGGACGGTACCAATCTTTATAGAAACGAGTTAAGGTTTCGTATTTGAATTTTTCTAAAATCTCTTTTTGACCAATTGGCAATCGATTGGCGTATTTAGAATTGTACATCATTTTAGGAAGATAACGCCCCATCATTCTTTTTTGAGCCCCTAATCCTAAACGATATTCTTCCAGAACTACACCTCGTTCTTTATCAATTTCCTCAGGTGTCAATACGGTATTGAATGCCCAATCCTCTAAAATTTGGAATCCTTTCTCTAATTTTTCTGGATTATCAGAAGGAATCGGAAGAAAATAAACGGTTTCGTCAAAGCTAGTGTAAGCATTAAGATGCTGACCAAATTTAACTCCAATACTTTGTAAATAATCTACTAATTGATTCTTCGGAAAACGTTTTGTGCCGTTAAAACACATATGCTCCATAAAGTGAGCCAAACCTTGTTGGTCATCGTCTTCCAAAATAGAACCTGCGTTTACGACCAATCTAAGGTCTACTTTCTTTTCTGGTTTGGCATTCTTTTTAATGTAGTAGGTTAACCCATTATCGAGTTTACCGGTTTTGACATTAGGATCAAATGGAATAGCCTGTCCATAATCCATAGTTTGGGCTAATATTGCTACAGGAAACAACATTATCCCTAGTGCAAATTGGTTGAATTTTTTCATAAAAATATGTTTTGTTGATAGCATAAAACTATAGATTTAACTACAAATCGAAATCTTTATTATAAAAAAATTAACAGAAATTACTTCTAAAAAAATAATATCCTCAATTTAACTACAAAAAAACACGATAAATAAAGCGGTTTAGTATATTTACACTACAAAATAATCAAAAATGCGGTACCGTTTATTTAAAATCTTCTTGGGAGTACTTGGCTTTTTATCTATAGAAATCATTGAAGCTCAAAACCTTCAAGAAATAATCCCACCTTACAACATTAAGACTATTTCCTTTATGGACAATGGCCAAAATGTAATTCCGGTCTTTAAATTGGGGGAAGCATTCGAGCTTAATTTTGATGATTTATTTGGGAATGAAGCCAATTATTACTACGAAATTATTCATTGTGACTACAACTGGGTGCCTTCAGATATTCCCAAACAAGAATACCTTAAAGGCCTTGACAACCAAAGAATTATTAATTACTCTAATTCCTTTAACTGTTTGCAATTGTACTCACATTACCAATTAAGCATACCCAATCAGTTTACACAATTGGCTTTGAGTGGCAATTATATGATCAAAATATTAAATGAAGATAGAGAAGTTGTTTTTTCAAGGAAATTTATTATTTACGAAGACCTAGCGTCAGTACGCTTGCAAATCAAGAGAGGTAGAAACTTGAGCACCATTGAAAGCAAACAAAACCTAGATTTTTCCATAACGTCTAAGAGCCTTACTTTTCAAAATCCATTACAAAATGTCAAGGTGCTTCTTTTACAAAATCGTCAATTCAACACGGGAATCAAAAACATTGCTCCGCAATACACCATTGGCAACGAATTAATTTACAAATACGATACTGAAACACAATTTTGGGCCGGCAATGAATTTCGTTTTTTTGACAATAAAGAAATCAGAAATGCCTCGAACAATGTTTCCAGAATAAGTTCGAGTGGCGGTATTTATAACGGTTTTTTATTTACAGACGAAGCCAGAGCGAACTTTCCCTATAGTTTTACACTTGATGCCAACGGAAACTTTGTAGTTCGAAACTTGAATGCCACCAATCAAAAAATCGAAGCCGATTACGCGTGGATTTATTTTAGTCTCTCTGCCCCAAGCTTTCGAGTAGACAAAGACATTTACATCACGGGTATGTTCAACAATTATGCGCTTACTCCCGAAAACAAAATGGAATACAATCAGAAAAAAAACCTTTACGAAAAAGCCCTGCTCATCAAACAAGGTTTTACCAATTATCAATATGTTGTTGCTGACGCTAAAGGAAATTTAGATCCCGAAAACAGTATCGATGGTAATTTCTATCAAACTGAAAATGAATATGAAGTAATCGTATATTACAGAGAAAACACACAAAGATATGATCGCGTAATTGGTTTTGTCACATTGAATTCAATTAACATTACCAATTAAATAAAAAATTAAAAATCAATACATTTTTTTGTAATTTTGTCATTATTCAGCAGCTACTTTTCACAATTATGGTTTCACAAATAACAAGAGGCATAAAAATATCAGTTTTGACTAGTTTTGAAGGGACTTACTTCAAAAACTATAAAATACATTTTGCTTTTAGTTACCAAATAACAATTGAGAATCACAGCAAAGATTCTGTCCAACTTACCTCTCGACATTGGGAAATCTTCGATTCACTCAATTACAATGAGTTGGTAGATGGCGAAGGAGTCATCGGAAAAAAACCTGTATTAAAACCGGGTGAACAACACACCTACAGCTCTGGTTGTTTATTATCCTCGCCTTATGGTGCCATGAAAGGATACTTCAACATGATTAATTTCACCACTACAAAAAATTTCAAAGTGATTGTGCCTAATTTTAGACTATGCGCACCTTTTGCTTTGAATTAATTTGACTTTTATTCTGTTATTTGGAATTAAAATTTCATTTTTACTTTGTACTTTTGCATCAAATTATTACCTATAGCCCAATCATCGTAATTTTCTGTTCAATTATCTAATATAAAAAATATGCTAAAAGGATTTTTTAATGTACCCAAAGCGGTTAACGAACCTGTAAAAGGTTACACCCCTAACTCCCCAGAAAAAGCAGCAGTTCTTGCAGCATACAAAGCCATGTGGAATTCAAAAATTGACGTTCCTTTATACATTGGTAGCGAAGAAATCAAAACGGGTAATACTAGAAACATGACCGCTCCACACGATCACCAACATGTGGTAGGAACGTATCATTTAGCCGAAAAAACACATATTGAAAAAGCTATCGCCAATGCTTTAGAAGCCAGAACAGCATGGGCAAACATGGCATGGGAACAACGTGCGGCTATATTCTTAAAAGCTGCCGAGTTGATTGCTGGACCTTACAGAGCGAAAATCAACGCTGCAACTATGATTGCACAATCTAAAAATATTCATCAAGCTGAAATCGATGCATCTTGCGAGTTAATTGACTTTTTACGTTTCAACGTAGAATTTATGACTCAAATCTATGCTGATCAACCTAAATCGACTTCTGATATGTGGAACCGATTAGAATACCGCCCGCTAGAAGGATTCGTATACGCAATCACTCCATTCAACTTTACCGCTATTGCTGCCAATCTTCCAGCAAGTGCTGCTATGATGGGTAACGTAGTAATTTGGAAGCCAAGTGACAGCCAAGTATTCTCTGCAAAAATCATCATCGATGTGTTCAAAGAAGCAGGAGTTCCTGATGGCGTAATCAACGTGGTTTTTGGAGATGCTTTAATGATTACTGATACGGTTTTGGCAAGTCGTGATTTTGCTGGAATTCATTTTACAGGTTCAACACATGTATTTAAAGATATCTGGTCTAAAATCGGAACCAATATTCATCATTATAAAACGTACCCAAGAATTGTAGGAGAAACTGGTGGTAAAGATTTCGTGGTAGCGCATCCAAGTGCTAATGTAAAACAAGTAGCGACTGGAATTGTTCGTGGCGCTTTCGAGTTCCAAGGACAAAAATGTTCTGCCGCTTCAAGAGCTTATGTCCCTCAAAGTATGTGGCCAGCCTTAAAAGAACAATTGATTACAGACACCAAATCCATGAAAATGGGTTCTCCAGAAGATTTTAGTAACTTTATTACAGCCGTAATCCACGAAGGTTCATTTGACAAATTAGCTAGCTATATTGATCAAGCTAAGGCAGCTACTGATGCTGAAATTATTGTTGGTGGAAATTACGACAAATCAGTGGGGTATTTTATTGAACCTACCATTATCGTAACCAGCAATCCTAAGTACACTACTATGGAAACCGAATTATTCGGTCCTGTAATCACCATCTATGTTTACGAAGATGCAAATTGGGCAGAAACCTTAAAATTGGTAGACACTACTTCTGAGTACGCTTTAACAGGAGCCATCTTCAGTCAAGACCGTTACGCCATCGAAGAAGCTACTGTTGCTTTACAAAATGCAGCTGGTAATTTCTACATCAACGACAAACCAACGGGCGCTGTAGTAGGTATGCAACCGTTTGGAGGCGCAAGAGCTTCAGGAACCAACGACAAAGCAGGTTCTGCCTTGAACTTATTGCGTTGGGTTTCTCCAAGAACTATCAAAGAAACTTTTGTAACACCAGAAGATTACAGATATCCATTTTTAGGAGAATAATTTTCTAAACACAATTATTTAAAAACCCCACATAAATCAACATTGATTTTTGTGGGGTTTATTGTTTACTCTATTTTAGGAACAGCATCAAAAGGCATTTTAGCCAGCAAAGTCCCGCTGTACGCTATATCTTGCTTGCCGAACCCCGTCAAGCAAGGATGCCGCTCCCATCGGGGTTAATAGGGAAAATGGATCCTTTTTTGTGAGCAATATAAATTACACCACAAACTTCAACGGCAAGTGCACCACTTTTTTGGTTTCAAAAAATTCATCTTCAAAAATGTCGGCCAAATTATATTCTGTAGCTTTCGGAAAATCCTTCAACTCTTCGGTCAAATCGCCTCCTTTTAAATACAAAATTCCATTTTTCAATTCGTGTTTGTGTTGTTTTTTGATTTTGGTTTTTACCCAAGAAACAAAGTCTGGCATGTTGGTCACCGCTCGACTTACAATAAAATCAAAATCGCCTTTTACATTTTCGGCACGAATCTGTTCTGCTTTTACGTTTTTTAATTCTAAAGCTTCAGCAACCGCTTTGACCACTTTTATTTTTTTGGCAATAACATCAATCAAATAAAAACGTGTTTCTGGAAACAAAATAGCTAGTGGAATTCCAGGAAAACCGCCACCTGTCCCCACGTCCAACACATAAGTCCCAGGTTCGAATTTATTTATTTTGGCAATTCCTAACGAATGCAAAACATGTTTGGTATACAAAGCATCTATATCTTTTCTAGAAATAACATTTATCTTTTCATTCCAATCGTGGTACAAAAAATCCAATTTTGCAAACTGTTCTTTTTGCACCTCTGTCAAATCAGGAAAATACTTTAGAATTTCATCCATGGTATAAAATTTTTAACAAAAGTACTTATTTTAGTGCGGAAATTTTTAACTCAATAATGCATATTCGAAAATTTATAATAGTTACATTTGCAATTATCTAAAAATCCCTATGAATACTACTGCACCTACTTTTGCAAAGCAAGACAATTTAAAATTCTTTAGAACACTTAACTCTCGAGTTAACAGCTACTTTAAAGAAAACAACATACAAAAAACCGGAAACTGGAAATTGCATTTAAAAACCATCATCTTATTTACTGTTTTTTTGGCTCCTTATTTTATTATTCTAACGCTTGACCTTCCGTTTTGGGCTTATTTATTGCTGACTATCGTTATCGGTATTGGAATGGCAGGAGTTGGAATGAACGTAATGCACGACGGAAATCATGGTTCATATTCCACTAAAAGTTGGGTTAACAAATTTATGGGAGGATCAATTTACATCCTAGCCGGTAATGTGTACAACTGGCAAGTACAACACAATGTTTTACACCACACGTACACCAATATTCCTGGTCATGACGAAGACTTAGATGCAGGAAGAATTATTCGTTTTACGAAAGAAGCCAAATGGCAAAAATTTCACCGTTTTCAACACTATTATTCCATCTTTTTGTATGGTTTATTGACCTTCAATTGGGCCATTACTACCGATTTCAAACAAATGAAAAGTTATTTGAAACGCAAATTATCATATGGTGAACCTAAAAGCCCAAAAATCCTTTGGACAACTTTAATCATCACTAAAATAATTTATGTTTCTATTTGGATCGTTTTGCCTATGGTAATTGGCATCACTTGGTGGCAAGTATTAATTGGCTTTTTTGTTATGCATTATACTGCTGGACTTATTTTAAGTGTTGTTTTCCAACTAGCTCACGTGGTGGAAGAAACAACCAATCCATTACCAAATGAAAACGGAGAAATCGAAAACACTTGGGCGATACACCAATTGTTTACTACAACCAATTTTGCTCCAAAAAATGCCATTGTTAATTGGTATACTGGAGGATTAAATCACCAAATCGAACATCACATTTTCCCAAACATCAGTCATATTCACTACGGAAAAATTGCAAAGATTGTGAAGGAAACCGCTCAAGAATGCAACCTTCCATACTATGAATACAAAACGATGCGAAGTGCTGTAATTGCCCATTTCAAACATTTGAAAGAATTGGGAATGAAACCAGAATTAGCCTAATTAACTAGCGCTAAATCCATCACGAACTAATTACTATTTACTATAAAAATGAATCCACTTTCAGACAGAATTAACAACCTTGCCACTTCGCAAACTTTAGCGATGGCAGCATTAGCAAGAGAATTAAAAGCACAAGGAAAAGATATTATCAGTTTAAGCTTGGGTGAACCTGACTTCAATACGCCTGACTTTATTAAAGAAGCCGCAAAAAAAGCGATAGACGACAACTACAGCACCTATTCTCCAGTAGACGGATACCAAGATTTAAAAGAAGCCATTTGTAGAAAATTCAAAAGAGACAATAACTTAGAATACAAACCTTCTCAAATTGTAGTTTCTACAGGTGCAAAACAATCGTTGTACAACATTGCTCAAGTAATGTTAAACGATGGTGACGAAGTTATTTTACCAGCACCTTACTGGGTTTCTTATTTCGAGATTGTAAAATTATCAGGTGGTGTTCCTGTTGAAGTTCCTACTTCTGTAGAAACAGATTTCAAAATCACACCAGAACAATTAGAAGCAGCCATCACACCAAAAACAAAAATGATGTGGTTCTCTTCTCCTTGTAACCCATCAGGTTCAGTGTACAACAGAGAAGAATTGACTGCTTTGGCTAAAGTATTAGAAAAGCATCCAAATATTTATGTAGTAGCGGATGAAATCTACGAGCACATTAATTTCTCTGGAACTTTTTGCAGTATTGGTTCTATTCCAGGAATGTTAGAAAAAACCATCACCGTAAACGGAGTAGCAAAAGCTTTTGCCATGACAGGTTGGAGAATTGGTTATATTGGTGCACCAGAATTTATTGCAAAAGCCTGTACTAAAATCCAAGGTCAAGTTACTTCTGGCGCCAACAGTATTGCACAGAGAGCAACCATAACTGCTGTAGATGCAGATCCATCGGTCTTAAAAGATATGGTTCAGGCTTTCCACAGCCGTAGAGATTTAGTGGTTGGACTTTTAAAAGAAATCCCTGGAATTAAAATCAACGTTCCAGAAGGGGCTTTTTATGTGTTCCCAGACGTTTCTTCTTTCTTCGGAAAAACATTAAAAGGAACCGAAATTAAAGATGCTAACGACGTTTCTATGTATCTTTTGGCAGAAGCTTGTGTTGCTACTGTAACAGGTGACGCTTTTGGAAATCCAAATTGCATTCGTTTCTCTTACGCTACCAGCGAAGCTTTATTAACCGAAGCTTTAAAAAGAATCAAAGACGCTTTGGCTGGATAAACCAAAGTGCTATTGCTATATTAAGCCTCAAGAAATAATTCTTGAGGCTTTTTTTTTTGCTTCATAAAAATTGAATCACCCTTGCATTAGTTTTTAAAAAAAATCCTCTTGAATTAGAAATCTTAAATATTTTATTAGACCTTTGCAGACTTTTTTTCGCGAACACTCGAAAAGCTAAAGTTGTAATAATGAAGAAGAAAATAGAAATACTAGCGCCCGCCAAAGATTTAATTCACGGTATGGCAGCTATCAATGCAGGTGCAGATGCGGTTTATATTGGTGCTCCTCAGTTTGGAGCCCGTTCAAATGCTCATAATTCGCTTGAAGATGTGGCGGCTTTAGTACAATATGCTCATTTGTATTATGCCCAAGTTTTTGTGGTTATCAATACGATTTTGTACGACAACGAATTGGAAACCTGTCGCCAAATGATTTGGAAATTGTATGAAATTGGCGTTGACGCCTTGATTGTACAAGATATGGCCATTATGGAAATGGACTTACCTCCTATCGTTTTACACGCAAGTACACAAGCCAACAATCGCGACCCTCATAAAATTAAATTCTTAAAAGATGCGGGAATGAAACGCGTGGTTTTGGCTCGTGAATTGAATTTACACCAAATCAAAGAAATCGCCGAAACATCAGATGTTGAACTAGAATTTTTCGTGACTGGAGCACTTTGTGTGTCTTTCAGCGGAAACTGTTATATGAGTGTGGCCAATGGGGAACGTTCTGCCAATCGTGGTTCGTGTGCTCAAAACTGCCGTTTACCTTACAACCTCATCGATGGCAATGGCGAGACTTTAATCAAAAACAGTCACTTACTTTCGATTAAGGATTTTGACGTTTCGGACCAAATACCAAATTTAGTGGAAGCTGGAATTTGCTCTTTCAAAATCGAAGGTCGTTTGAAAGACATCGTTTATGTAAAAAATAACGTTTCGTATTTACGTCAAAAATTAGACGCTTTCTTAGAAGGAGATGGTTATGACAAATACACCAAAGCTTCTTCTGGAACTTGTACTTATACTTTTGATTCCGCTTTGAACAAAACCTTCAATCGTGGCTATACCGATTATTTTGTCAACGAAAGACATCAGTCCATTGGTTCATGGGAAAGTCCAAAATCAAAAGGACAATACATTGGTAAATTGGTTAGAACCATTGGGAATGCATACGAAATCGAAAACGGCGAATTCCTAAACAACGGCGATGGACTTTGTTTCATCAACGAAAATAACGAAGCAGACGGTATTTATGTAAACAAAGTTGAAAACGGTTTGGCTTATCCAAATGTGTTGAAAGAAATCAAACCAGGAACCTTCATTTATCGTAATAACGATGCAGCTTTCATCAAAGTTGTAGAACGAGAAGACAGTGCCGTTCGAAAAATCAGTACAACTTTATTGCTGACCGAAAACGAAAACGGATTTGAATTAATCGCTACAGACGAAGATGGAAATGTAAGTACGGTTCAATTGGCGCATCCAAAAGAAAGAACCAAAAACAACGAATCCATCGAGGCCACTTTCAAAACGAATTTAGCCAAAACAGGATTCACACCTTACAAAGCAGACGAAATCAATATTTTATTTTCAGAAAATTGGTTCTTACCTATTTCCAAAATCAACGAGATGAGAAGAACAGTTTACGAACAACTGTCTGAAATTCGATTGAAAAATTACCATCGCGAAGAACATCAATTAGTAAAAACAGACCACCCTTTCCCTGAAACCAAGTTAGATTTTATGTACAATGTTTCGAACAAACTAGCCCGTAAATTCTACGAACGTCACGGCGTTACCGAAATCGAAAAAGCCTTTGAATTGCAATGGGACCCTGGGAAATCTAGAGTGATGACCACTAAATATTGCATCAAATATGAGCTGGAACGTTGTCCAAAATACCATCGCGAAAATATGGACAAAAAGGTAAAAGAACCTTTGGTATTAAAACAAGGCGAATTAGAATACAAACTCAAATTCAATTGCAAACCCTGCGAAATGGAGATTTGGGAAAAAGACGCCGAATTCGAAATTGAAGAAGATCATTTTCATTAGAATTTAACCGCAAATTGCATAAAAGATTACACGAGGTTCGGAAAGAGTTTACTATAAAACCTTTGCGAGCCTTTTTTATTGGTAATTATATCTTTTTTTTATCCAGAAAACAATAGAACTATTGAAGCAAATTATATTCTCGAAAGCCTAAAATCTGTAGGACTTTTGCCAACTTGCTTTTTAAACAATCTCGAAAAATAAGAATAATCATCGTAGCCTAGAGCAACTGCAATCTCATTTACAGTTAAGCGTTTATCTGTTAACATACGCTTAGCTTCTAAAATCACTCTTTGAACAATAACACTTGTGGTGGTCATTTGAAGAATTTCTTGACAAATTCGATTCAAATGTTTTAGGCTAATATGCAATTCAGACGCATAAAAAGAAGGAGCCTTTTGAGTTCTAAAGTGTCTTTCAATGAGTGCTTCCAAATCTTTAATCTTTCTATTATAAAGATGTGTTTCCACAATGTGAATAGCATTGTATTTCCTTGCTATCTGAATATGAATGATATCCAGTAGATTTAAAATTACATCTTGTCGCCACTCTTTATCATCTTTTACTTCTTCGACAATTGCCTCAAAATAAGGGATGAGTTTTTTAGATTCATTCGCGTCAAAAAGTATTTCAGGTCGACTATTTAAGGAAGTGTAAAAAGCATAATCCTTGATTTGTTTTTGTCTAAAATACAGATTAAACATTTCTTCAGAATAAAAGATGACAAAACCGTCTATATCTTCGCTCAAACTCCAATGATGGATTTGTCCTGGCTTCAAAAAAAAGACACTCCCCTTTTGAATAGTAAATGTAGAGAAATCAATTTCGTGTGTCCCTGAACCTTGAGTAAAAAAAACCAACACATACGAATTATGTCTATGTGGTTCTTCTACAAAACGGTGTTTTTTTAGGTGGTCTTTAAACGTATTTACATATAAATCCTTATCGATTTGAGACGATAAAAATTTTCGTATTGGGTAAATAGGATATTTTACCATATGCTAAAAATGTCTTTTTTGTGCTATAAGTTGCGAATATAAAGAAAAGTAACAACGGAAGTAAAAATTACCTTTGAAAAAAAAAATCCATGCCACATTCTATTTATCACATCCTAAATAACGATTGCCCTCAATGCCGAAAAGGCAAAATATTTGATGAAAGAAACATTTTTTTCAACTTGCATTTTCCTAAAATGAACACCCACTGTTCGAATTGTAATTATAAATTTGAGAAAGAACCTGGATATTTCTTTGGAGCAATGTATGTGAATTATGGAATAAGTGTTGCGCAAGGCATCCTTACTTATCTCATAGCCCATTTGTTTTTCACTGAACGATTTGACTTAAGAATGATTCCTATAATCGCAGTTGTTCTTATATCTCTATCGCCTTTCAACATTCGTTTGTCAAGAATATTATGGATTTATCTATTTAAAAATTATGCCACCTAAGCCGTAATCCTTCAAAAAACTACTAACTTGCACTTGTAATTTTTTTTAATCGAAAATGAGAAAAATAATAATTGCTCTGTTGTTAGTCATTTCTGTTAGTAGTAATGCCCAAGAAAAAAAAGAAACGCCTAAGAAACAAATTGTAGAAGCTTCTTGCGGGCAATGCCAATTTGGTATGGAAGGAAAAGAATGTGATTTAGCCGTTCGCATCAACGGAAAATCTTATTTCGTAGACGGTACGCATATCGACCAACACGGAGATGCGCACGCCAAAGATGGCTTTTGTGCAGCCGTTAGAAAAGCTGAAGTAATTGGCGAAATAGTAGACAATCGCTTTAAGGTAACCTATTTCAAATTGTTACCCGAAAAAAAATAAATGGCTTTAATTCTTCAAAATATTGCCAAACACGTGGCCTTAACTCCCGAGGAAGAGGCCTTATTTTTGTCCAAAACAACGACACAAAAACATAAAGCCAAATCGGTTTTGTTGCACGCAGGTAAAGTGGCTGATAGTACTTATTTTGTAAACTCAGGGATTTTGAGAAGCTTCAATATCAACGACAACATTATCGAACACGTATTGCATTTTGCGTGTGAAGGTTGGTGGATGGGCGATATGTACAGTTACATTTCTGGAAAACCCGGCAATCTTTTTATAGAAGTACTCGAAGATGCTGAAATAGTTACCATTACCAAAGAAAACCATCAAGAACTCTATAAAGCCATCCCAAAATTGGAACGCTTTTTCAGAATACTTGCCGAGAATTCTTTAGTGACCCACCAAGAACGCTTGATGGATAATTTGAGCTTGACCGCCGAGGAGCGCTATGAAAAATTCTGCAAAAAATATCCCACTTTAATTCATAAACTCCCCCAAAAACACATCGCATCTTATATTGGCGTAACACCTGAATTCTTTAGTAAAATGAAGAGCAGGTTATTGAAGAAGTGATGACTATCTATTTCAAAACCATGATTAGTATCGAAGTTACTTCGTACAAATCCCAACTAAACATTATAACAATTTAAATTTTATCTTTGTGATTTAAATTTCATGAAACATGAACTACAAAATATCATTTCAGGAAAGAGCCAAGTTAGGCATGGAGATGCTATCCAAACAATCGTCAGTCACCTTAGAAGAAGCAAGAGCTCAAGTAGCGAGACTAAAGAAAGCAAGCAAATCAAAAGTGAAGAAGCTAGGAGCATAAAACAATTTTGCAACCAAAATAATTTTTGGACTGCAGCTATTGACATCAATACTTTTGTATCTAGTGGTGCTGAACAAAAAGTCTATCTTCATAATGAGTTTAAGGTTTATAAACTCAACGATACTAATCTATTATTTATCATGGGAAGATTATTTCAATAATTTATTACTGAATAATTATTTTTTCCCAGACACCGCTTATCAATTAGTTGGTTTTTATGAATCCGAATCCGTTTTATATGCCGTAGTTGAGCAAGCTTTCATAAAATCAGATCAAGATACAAACTTAGAAAATGTAAAAAATTTTCTTGCTGAAAATGGCTTTAAAAACACCAGAAACAATGATTATTTCAATCCTGACTTAGGAATCATTCTGGAAGATTTACACGATGAAAATGTACTGACATATGAAGGTAACTTATATTTCATTGATACCGTTTTTTATATTACACCATCATTTTATCAATAGTACTTCAAAACCTAAACTCACCAAAAACACCTCGCATTTTATACTGGCGTAACACCTGAATTCTTTAGTAAAATGAAGAGTAGGTTATTGAAGAAGTGATTCATGCTCTTCATATTTTTCAAGAGCACCTATTAAAATCTGTTTCATTCTATTACGCAGACCTGGCGGCTTTAGGACTTCTAGACCTTGTCCAAAACCCAACAAAAGGCGTTCGAATTCATAATTTACAATGATTAACAAATGTATAATTATACTACCATCGGCATGGGTTGAAATAAGGCGCTGCGTAGTATGAAGCGGGCAGACAAATGAGCCGTACCCAAGCCATCAAAACCATCACTCCAAACCAAATGCAAACTATTCTGAAAGACCAAGGCGTAACGCTTATTGGCGCAGGACTAGACAAAGCACCAATGGCTTATAAAGACATACACCAAGTGATGGCTGCGCAACAGGAATTGGTTGAAGTTGTAGCAAAGTTTACCCCAAAAATGGTACGAATGGCGGATGACGGAAGTAGAGAAGATTAAACGACCCAAACCTAACAGGTTTTTGAAACCTGTTAGGTTTTCTCACATACAAAAATCAGAAATAATCCTTTTAGACAAACAACTTAGTCGTCTAGTTCAGGCTAGAAAAACAATTGGATCTAAAATGACCATCCAAACCCTCCGCACTCAAAACGGCATCCTTTTCAAAGTCATTTCAGGGAGTAAGTAATATTACACCTGTCAGGTTTTTGAAACCTGACAGGTGTAATCAAAAATAGGGCAAACCATCAACGAGAACTTTGTAATACAATTAGAAAATTTGAATTGAATGAACCGAGGTCTCGCTCCATTTTCGGATTGAGTAGTAAGAGAAAATGATTGAACTATAGCAATTTTGCTGCGCGCTGTAGCAAGGCATTACAGCTCATTTTGCCATTGTGCAATTATGGCATTTGCCGCAGGAGTATTTAGTTTTTTAAGCTCTTCTATGATTTGTAGTTTTTGAGCTTTGCTTATAACGGGTTCCGGTTTTATAAATTCTTCTGCTGTGGCATGAGCAAAAAACAAAGCATCGGTCCAATCGTTTCGTATGCCGTCAATTACCAAATGAATTCTGTCTTGAGTCCCTTTATTCGCTACTGAATGTGTAAAGTTGGCGTCAATATACCAACATTCTCCTGCATTCATGTGGAGGCGTTCGTTGTCTAAAATAAATTCGACTAACGGATTTGTAACGATAGGAATGTGCATCCTAAAACAGCCATCTTCATAACCCAAACAATGATCTTGATGCGGTTTTATTACTGCGCCAGCACTTAGTTTTAATAATCTGACCGTAGTTTTTTTAAATAAAAGCGAATCTATAACGTGAGTAAAATAAGGACATTGGGCTAAAATTTCAGTAGGGAGTAATTCGTTTGTACTTTGGTCAAAGGCATAAATAGCATCTGATTTTCCATTTACAGACTGCAAGGCAATCGATGTCCAGGAACCGTCATAACCCTTCTTGTTGTAATGCTTTACCCAACTATTGTCTAGTATTTTTTGTAAATCGTTTTGTAACTTACTGACATCAAAGGAAAGTTCAAATTTTATATGTCGTATTAATGCGTCCATACTTTAATCTCTTAACCATTTTACCATCGTGGGAAATGGTTGTTTATTTTCTCTCTCCGCTTGTTCTTTTGTCAAACAAAGCCCAGTCCATTCTAGAAGAGGCAATCCAATATAATTTTGATTACTATAATTTTCAATGAGCCAAGACGCTTCATTTTTATAACCGTTGGGATGAAAAACAAATTCTGCAGGTAAATTTAAATGAATAAGTGCCGCATAAGACCACAACATAGCAATAATTTCTTCTCCATCAGTAGGCCAGTTGCTAGCCATTTTGGGAGTACCTATATTGTTTCGGTCTTCACTGGTGGTTACTGCTAGATGACCTGCTTCGTGCAAAATATCGCCGGGATACAACAATTTATTAAAATCGATTTGAACACAATTGGCACCCAAAGCCAAACCAGGTAAAAATGTGGTATCGTCTAATTCTTTTTCAACCACGGCTATTCCTATTGTATCTAAAAAATGGAGTACTTTAATTACTTCGGGGGTGTTTTTAAAATTTGCCATTGGTACTATTACTATTCAAATATTAAATATAGTAAAAAAATCAAATACAAAATCGTAAATTTTTAGGTATATTCTGACACTAGAAAAACTTTACATTTGTGTTACTTAAAGATAACAGCTGCGAAAAAACGATGATCATTCAAAACCTCATCCTTTTCGAAGTCATTTCGGGTAGTAAGTCGTTTGGGCTACCGACCCCACCCCAGAAACTCATACTAATCGGGTTCTGGAGTATTCCTCACAATAAAAAGCTTCAGTTTAGTAGTCTTCACAAGTCTAAAATTAACAGCTGCACTTCCTTGATAAAGCTACAACAACTGATATTTCGGGCTCATTTTTTTTCTTAATCTAGGTTAAGTGACTTTTGCTCACAACGAGCATACCTTTGTATCCTAGTAATCACTAAATTTATACGAAGATGAAAAAATCAGTTTTACATACCGCAGATTCAAGAGGACACGCTAACCACGGATGGTTGAATGCTTATCATAGTTTTAGCTTTGCGAGTTGGTACAACCCCGATAGAGTACAGTTTGGTATGCTTCGCGTTTTGAACGATGATACCATTGCTGCCGGAATGGGTTTTGGTACGCATCCACACGACAATATGGAAATCATCACCATTCCGCTAGAAGGCGATTTGGCACACAAAGACAGTATGGGCAATGCCGCAACAATCAAAACGGGCGATGTACAAGTAATGAGTGCAGGAACGGGTATTCAGCACAGTGAATTCAATCCGAATGCGGACCAACAAACCAAGTTATTCCAAATTTGGTTGTTCCCAAAATACCGCAATGTAGCACCTCGTTACCAACAAATCACTTTGGACGTTACCGAGCAAAAAAACAATTTTGCTCAAATTCTATCGCCAAATCCTGACGATGCTGGGGTGTGGATTCATCAAGACGCTTGGTTTTATTTGTCTGATTTTGATACCGATTTCTCTAAAATCTATGCACTAAAAAAAGCAGGCAATGGCGTTTATATTTTTGTAATCTCTGGAACAATCACTGTTGATGGTCAAGAATTACAAACTCGAGATGGACTTGGTGTTTGGGAGTTTTCAACTTTGGAGTTTAAAGCCACAACCGATGCTAAATTCTTACTCATGGAAATCCCTATGGAACAATAAAAAATAAACAACAAATAGTACAAAAATAAGTTATGAACGAAGTACAAGTAAAAATGAACGATAAAAAAGGGAGTTTTTTTATTGAAATTGAGGGCAAACAAGAGGCAGAAATGACTTTTGTTTTTGCTGGGGAAGATAAAATCATAATTGACCACACGGGCGTAAATCCAGGCAATGAAGGAAAAGGTTTGGGCAAACAAATGGTCGCTCAAGCGGTAACTTATGCGCGAGAAAACAACATAAAAATCATTCCGCTTTGTCCGTTTGCCAAAAAAGTATTCGACAAAACTCCAGAATTTAGAGACGTACTTTAATATGGAGAATTTACTAGAAAAAGACGTTCAAGGAAGTATTGGTGCGCAAAAATACTTGTGCACCATTTCTTGGCGTAACGGCGAATTACTAATGGATGAGCCTAAGAATATTGGAGGACAAGATCTGGGTCCCGACCCGTACTCTACTCTATTGGCTTCGCTGGCGGGCTGCACACTTTCTACCTTGCGAATGTACATCGACCGCAAAGGTTGGAACATTCCCGAAATTCAGATCGCGTTGAATCTATCACAAAATAACGAATCCGAATTAGAGACTACCATTTCGAGAACCATCACTTTTTCTGAAATCATTACCGAAGCGCAAAAAGAACGCTTACTTTTGATAGCCGAGAAATGTCCCGTTTCGAAACTATTAAAAAACAAAATCAATATTAACACCCAATTATAAATGCTATGGAAGCTAATGATTTAACCAAAGAATACAGCAATGGAGAAGTAACCATTGTTTGGAAAAACAGCTTATGCAAACACGCTGCCGAATGTGTAAAAAACAATTCTAATGTATTTAAACCCAAAGAAAAACCGTGGATAGTTCCCGAAAATTCAACTACTGAAGCCATTATCAGTACAGTAAAAAAATGTCCTTCGGGAGCATTGACGTACTATATTAATGAATAAAAACAAATCGTTGAGTGTAGTTCAGTTTAATTAAAAAACAAACCACACTTCGATACCTCAGTGCAGACTACAAACATAGATTTATTACTAATGATTAAAGAATGAATAGAAAATAATCCTATTCTTCACATAGATTGACTCTGTGAAAAGTGAAACATCTATTAAATTCTTTTTAAACAACATAAATTCGATGATTTTTTGTGGTAAAATAATAACATAAAGCGTTAAAAAAAACTAATAATGAAAAAAATACTAGCCTTTGGCGCATCTTCCAGCGCGAACTCTATCAACAAACAATTGGCAACCTATGCCGCACATCAATTCGCCAACGCAACAGTTGAAGTTTTGGATTTGAATGACTACGAAATGCCCATCTTTTCAGAAGACAAAGAAGCCAAAACCGGCATTCCGCAATTGGCACACAACTTCTTAGCTAAACTGGGCAACGCAGATCTTATTGTCATTTCATTTGCAGAACACAATGGCGCCTATTCCACTGCTTTCAAAAATATTTTGGATTGGGCTTCCCGCATCAACGGTAAAACTTTTCAGGAAAAACCCACGCTTTTGCTCGCTACTTCACCCGGACCACGAGGAGGTGCTTCGGTTTTGGAAATGGCCAAAAACAGATTCCCTTTCCAAGGAGCCGATGTCAAAGGTGCTTTTTCATTACCGAGTTTTGCAACCAATTTTGATGCAGAAAAAGGAATCACCAACGAAGAGCGGAAAACACAATTGCTAGAAATTATTGCTTCAATAGATTGAGAAAGTGAGAAGTAATTAGTAAAAAGTCAAGTAACTATTCAGGTTGTCGTGCTTTCAATTGGCTCCAGCTTTAGCTGGAGTTATGAAGATGAATTGTTTTGGCTTTAGCCAAATAAAAGCAGCAGATTTCGGCTAAAGCCTTTAAAAATTTAAAAATTCACCCCTCCAACTAAAGATGGAGACAATTAATGTCTAAAAAAAAACGGAATAGTTACAAAGTATATTTGTTCCTTCGAGAGCAATGTTATTGAGACTTAGAGAAAAAAGGAACTCGATTTTGTCATTCCGACAAAGAAGTAATCACATAATGTAAAGAGTGATTAGTAATTTCATTTCGTAATCACTCTTTTTATATAGAAGATTATGAGTTAAAATCACAAATGCACAGCTAATAACCGATAACTGATAACTCATAATTCATAACTGAAAACCGATAACTGTCAACCGATAACTGACAACTCAAAAAAACCTCTCTATCGCTTCGATGGCTTTGTAAAAATCAATAGGTTTTACTTCTTCAAAAAAGTTGATTTCGTGGGTGTGTGGCAAGAAATCTGAAATAATACGCACGATAAAATCCTGTGGTTGCTTGAGATACATAAAGGTATAATCTTCCATATTCACCACGGTGCGTTCGGCCAAATTAGTGGTTTTCACAAATTTATCCGATGTTAATGAAGACAAACAAAGCAAGTTGGTTTTGGGTTCTGTCAATATAGGTTTGCCGTTTTCGAACAATTGTCCTTCGTAACCATAAAGAGAAGCATTGGTAATTTCTATCGGCATTCCTAATTGCAATTCGGATGGAAGATTTTCAGGTTTTCCTACGATGGCAGCAAAGCCGATTAACACACACAAATCGTGAGGAGGCAAATGCATCATTGCTTTGGCTGTGGTTTCTCTTCCCACTCCAGAGATAACGATTTGGTAGTCATTTTGTAAAGACGGAAAGCGTTGCAAGGCATTTTGCACTTTCTCGGCTTCGATTTCCATTGGGGTGAGTAGGATAACTTTCATTTTTTATATTTTATTTTCAGGATGTTGGCTGATAAAGCACCTTCTTGCCTTCTAGCCCCGGTAGGAGCGGCATCCTTTGTTGCCGGGGTTCGGCAGCAAAGATACAGCGGATGACGGGACTTTGCTTATAAAAAAGCCGCTTCTTTCTGCTCCTAAAAAGGATTACTGTAATTTTCGAATGACACGAGCGGGATTGCCTACCGCTAGCGAATGCGGAGGAATCGTTTTGGTCACCACCGAGCCTGCGCCAATCGTACAACCGTCGCCAATGGTCACTCCGGGGCAAATCACGGTATTGCCGCCAATCCAGCAATCATCGCCAATCGTGACAGGTTTAGATACCTCGAAAGTGCGTCGCTCCACAATATTTAAGGGATGCGAGGCGGTGTAAATATGTACGCCTGGGCCAAAAAACACGTTGTTGCCAATGGTGATTTTCATCGTATCGAGCACCACACAATTGAGGTTGAAATACACATTTTCGCCCGTGTGAATGTTGTACCCATAGTCGCAATGAAAGGGCGGTTCTATGTACAAACGCTTGTGCGCATTGGGCAACAATTGCTTGAAAAGCCCGCGTGTTTTGCCGTTTACGATATACTCGGCATTGATTTGTTGCAGCATTTTCTTGGCCCACAATCGCTCTTGCACCAACTGTTTGTCGTTGCTGAGATAGGATTCGCCTGCGAGCATTTTTTCTTTTTCAGAAGGCATACTTTTGAAATTATTGAATTTTGAAATTAAAATGATTTGGGCGTGCCCCTACGTAAAAACTTCGGGTCGCGCTGTACGTTCCCGCTTTTTTCTTCTTACTCTCGCCTGCCTTTTATTGGCAGGCTAGAGTAAGAAGAAAAAGAGCTCCACTGCCATCGCTCACGCAAAAAAACGTCCTCGTAAAGATACACAATCCATCAACTCACTAAAGCTTCAGTAAAGAAATTCAACTTCAAAAGAGCATTTTGCCAAAAAACACTATTTTTGTTGCCCAATTGGTTTACGAAACGACCAATTTTTTTAAACATTTAAATTAAAAAAAATGAAAGCATACGTTTTTCCAGGTCAAGGCGCACAGTTCACAGGAATGGGCAAAGACTTATATGAGAACTCTCCACTTGCCAAAGAATTATTCGAAAAAGCCAACGAAATTTTAGGTTTCCGCATTACCGATATTATGTTTGAAGGCACTGCAGAGCAACTAAAAGAAACCAAAGTAACACAACCTGCGGTATTTTTGCACTCGGTTATTTTGGCCAAAACTTTAGAAAATTTCGAACCAGAAATGGTTGCCGGACACTCTTTGGGTGAATTCTCTGCCTTAGTAGCCAATGGCGCTTTATCTTTTGAAGACGGGTTGAAATTAGTTTCTCAAAGAGCATTAGCGATGCAAAAAGCGTGCGAAATCACCCCTTCGACGATGGCTGCTGTTTTGAACCTAGACGACAAAATAGTAGAAGACATTTGCGCTTCGATTGATGGTGTTGTCGTGGCGGCAAACTATAACTGTCCTGGTCAATTGGTGATTTCTGGGGAATACAAAGCCGTAGAATTGGCTTGCGAAAAAATGAAAGAAGCAGGTGCCAAAAGAGCCTTGATTTTACCAGTTGGTGGTGCTTTTCACTCTCCAATGATGGAGCCAGCTAGAGAAGAATTAGCAGCCGCTATTGAAGCCACTACTTTTGCTACTCCGATTTGCCCTGTGTACCAAAATGTAACGGCAAGCGCGGTTTCTGACCCTAACGAAATCAAGAAAAACTTAATCATTCAGTTGACTGCTCCTGTAAAATGGACACAATCCGTGCAACAAATGATTGCAGACGGAGCAACATTATTTATCGAAGTAGGTCCTGGAAAAGTATTAACCGGATTAATTGGAAAAATCAATAAAGAAGCCGCTACTGCAAATGCTTAAAAATTTAAGATAACAGATTGCAGCATTTAGACAGCAATTCTTATCAACAGCATCCTCATAAACGTAAAGTTTGTGAGGATTTTTTATTTATCTTTAATTTCGAAAAAATAGCAACACATAATAACCTATTAATGATGAGAAAAATAATTTTAGGATTGGCATTTTTAGCTGTAGTAACTGTTTCTTGCAAAGAAGAAACCAAAGCAAAACTGGATGAAGCCAAAGAAGCTGTAACGCTGGAAGTAAAAGAGAAAATTGACACCGCTACAGTAAAGGTTGAAAAAGCGGTTGATTCACTCAAAGCCAAAACCGATAAAGCAATAGAAAAAAGTACTGAAAAACTAGAAAAAGCCGCTGATAAAATGAAAGAAGCTGCTAAAAAGTAACAAAAAAGCCGAATCCTGAAGGATTCGGCTTTACTTTTATTTACAACTCAGTAGCGTCTTCACAATGATTATTGCTAATTCCAGTAATCAAAATAGCGGTTGCTTTCTTTTCGAAAAAAATGTACCAAGTAGTCCTTTTATTCGATTTGTAAAAAATATAATAGGTGCCTAAATGAGAAAGTGCTAAAGGTGTTTTTTTATGCGGAAAACTAGCTATTTCTGAAACTATAAAGTCAACAATTTTATTTACATAAACTTGCGCATTCTCACTATAGCTAAAATACTCTTCTTCAAAAAGCACATATACTAATTGATCTAAATAATTCGAAACCTTATCTGCAAAAATTATTTTTTCCAAGGATAGGCTTTTATTCTTTTGTGCATCTCGGCTTTGAACTCTTCCGGAGTCAATCCATTAGCGAACTCGGTATCGAAATCAAATGTTGACCTATCTATTCCTTTCGGCTTCACCTGTGAAGATTCATAAACTACGGCCGGTTCTTCCACTTTGGGCAATTTTGAGGATGTTTTTTTAGCATTCATTCCTTTGTATTTTTACCTAACGAATTTACAAATAGTTCTTTAAAGAAAAAACACCAAATTATCAACCGATAGTTTGGTGTTTCTTACTGATTACTTTTTACTGATGACTGAATACTATTTATGAACGTATTTTTTGTTCCCATTTCCAGGCACTTGCCATCGCTTCATCAAGTGTTGACTCTGCTTTCCAGCCTAAAACGGTGTTGGCTTTATGGGTATTAGCATACGCTTCTGTGATATCACCTTCTCTTCGAGGCATGATTTTATATGGTAATTTTTGACCACTTACTCGCACAAAACTCTGAATCACTTCAAGTACTGAACTTCCTGTACCTGTTCCTAAGTTAAAAGTCTCTACTTTGTCTGTATTTTTCTTGTCTAACAAGCGTTCTAGAGCAATAACGTGTGCTTTGGCCAAATCCACTACGTGAATATAATCGCGAACCGCTGTACCATCTGATGTTGGATAATCATCTCCAAAAACCGATAATTCTTGGCGCAATCCAATCGCCGTTTGTGTAATAAAAGGTACTAAATTTTGTGGCACACCAATTGGCAATTCTCCAATTGCGGCACTTGGATGTGCTCCAATAGGATTGAAATAGCGCAATAAAATCGCATTGATAGACGACGCTTTTGCGGTATCTCTGATGATTTCTTCTCCCACTTTCTTAGTATTCCCGTAAGGAGACATGGGTTGTTGTACAGGAGCGTCTTCGGTAATAGGCATTTTTTCGGCCTGACCGTAAACAGTGCAAGAGGAACTAAATATAAAGGAAGCCGCATCTTTTAGCTGTAATTCTTGCAAAAGATACACTAAGGCTGCAATATTATTTTCGTAATACAATAACGGATTCTCAACACTTTCTCCTACCGCTTTGGAAGCCGCAAAATGAATGACTCCAGCAATATCTGAATATTCTTTGAAGAGCGCCTGCACGGCTGCTTTGTCGCGCATATCAATATTTTTGTAATGCGGCGCAATTCCAGATATGCTTTCGATTCCTTTGAGAACGTCCATAGACGAATTGTACAAGTTGTCGACGATTAGGACTTCGAAGCCTTTGTTTTGCAATTCTACTACAGTGTGAGAACCGATGAAGCCTAAGCCTCCTGTAACCAATATTTTCATATTTGATGCTTTTTCAGAAAATAGAATCAAATCCATTTCCTATATTCTATGTTCTTTTCTCTTATTTTAAAAACTCTAAAACACTGTCCGTAATAAATTTAATTTGCTCGTCATCAAGCTCAGTGTGCATAGGTAAAGACAACACTTCTTGCACCAATTGATTCGTTACTGGAAAATCTTCTTCTTTATATCTTGGATCTAAATAAGCCTTTTGTGCGTGCAACGGAATTGGGTAATAAATGGCGCAAGGAATACCTTTATCCAATAAATGTTGCATCAAACCATTGCGATCAGCATTGATAATGCGCAACGTAAATTGATGAAAAACGTGACAATCGCATATATCACAAATACTTGGCGCTATGATATTAGCGTGATCTTGAAAAGCTAAGGTATATTTGCGAGCGGCATCTTGACGCGCTTTATTGTACTGATCCAACAACGGTAATTTGGCATTCAAAACTGCTGCTTGAATACTATCCAAACGCGAATTTACACCCACTACATCATGATGGTATCTTTCGTACATTCCGTGGTTTACAATACCGCGAAGGGTGTGTGCCAAAGCGTCATCGTTCGTAAAAATGGCTCCACCATCGCCATAACAACCTAAGTTCTTAGAGGGAAAAAAGGAAGTCGCTCCTACATGACCGATAGTTCCAGCTTTCTTTTTGGTACCATCTGAAAATTTGCAATTGGCACCAATAGCTTGCGCATTATCTTCGATTACATACAAATTATGTTCATTGGCCAAAGCCATAATCGCTTCCATATTGGCCGCACGACCAAACAAGTGAACGGGTACAATCGCTTTGGTCTTTGGAGTAATAGCTTTTTTGATAGCTTCTAGAGAAATATTCATATTGTGCATTTCTACATCCACCAAAACTGGGGTAAGTTGCAATAATGCAATCACTTCTACTGTTGCTGCAAACGTAAAATCGGCAGTGATTACTTCGTCTCCAGGCTTTAACCCTAACCCCATCATAGCAATTTGCAACGCATCGGTACCATTAGCACAAGGAATGACGTGTTTTACACCCAAATAAGTTTCTAATTCTTTCTGGAAAGTATGCACTTCAGGTCCGTTGATGTAAGTATTCGTATCTAAAACGTTTTGAATTGAGGCATTTACAACGTCTTTTATTTTATCATATTGACTTTTTAAGTCAACCATTTGAATTTTTTTCATTGGAAATTAATTTAAAGTTTGAAAATAAAGAGAAAATATCCTGATTTATTTTCGAAAAAAAGTGAGACAAAAATAGTCATTTAATGCCTTAGCACAATGAAAAACCATAAAGAAACTGTATTTTAGCCAAAATTTAACCCTATGTTTTTTTTATACAATTGCATTGTTCAAATCGCTGGATTGCTTTTAAAAATCGTTGCGCTCTTTAGTCCAAAAATAGCACTTTTTGTAAAGGGTAGAAAACATGTTTTTAAGACTTTAGAAGAAAAAATTCAACCCAACGACAAAACCATTTGGTTTCACGCTGCTTCCTTAGGCGAATACGAGCAAGGACTTCCAGTTATTGAAAAAGTAAAAGAAAAATTTCCTTCCCATAAAATTATAGTCACCTTTTTTTCTCCTTCAGGTTACGAGGTACGAAAGAATAATACTGTGGCTGATTGCACGGTTTACTTACCATTGGATACACAAAAAAATGCCCAAAAATTCATTGAGTTAGCCAATCCCGAACTGGTTTTCTTTATCAAATACGAATATTGGCCGAACTACTTAAACGAACTCAAAAAACGAGACATCAAAACCTATTTGATTTCTGGAATCCTAAGAGAAAACCAAGCCTTTTTTAAGTGGTACGGCGGTTTTTACAAAAAAGCACTGAACGCTTTTGATTTCTTTTTTGTACAAAACGAATCTTCGAAACAACTCTTGCAAAGCCTTGGTCACCAAAATGTTTTGGTTTCTGGAGATACGCGTTTTGACCGTGTGAGTACCATTTTAGAAAAAGACAACACCCTTGATTTTATAGCCGAATTCAAGAACAACAAAACCACTGTTGTTATAGGTAGTTCTTGGCCGAAAGACGAAGAAATTATCGCACAATATATTAACGAATCCACCAACGAAAACGTAAAATTCATTATTGCGCCGCACAATATAAAGGCAGAGCAAATAGCAAAACTAAGAGAACAAATTACCAAACCGACTGTCTTATTTTCTGAAAAAGAAAATCAATCCCTATCCGGCCAGCGCGTTTTTATTATCGACACCATTGGAATTTTAACCAAAATCTACAGCTACGCAGACATCGCTTATGTAGGAGGCGGTTTCGGAAATCCAGGGGTTCATAATATTTTAGAACCGGCAACTTTTGGAATTCCAATCGTAATTGGCCCTAATTATTCGCATTTTGCAGAAGCAATTGCGTTAGTAAAAGCAAAAGGTTGCATTTCTATTAAAAATAAATCAGAACTTTCGTTACTATTTAACGAATTGTTAAATAATACCCGTATTCGAAAAGAAAAAGGCGAAATTTGCAGAACGTTTATCCAAAACAACAAAGGAGCGACAAAAATGATACTAAAACATATCCAATGACACAATTTAAACCATTAGAAAATAAAGATATTGACATCATCTCTTCTTTAATGGCTGATTTTTATGCTATTGATCATTATCCTTTTAATCCTGAAGTTGCCCAAAACTTATTTAAAGAATTTATCGAGAACAAAAAACTAGGTCAAGGCTGGCTAATACTCCAAGACAACGAGGTAGCGGGATACTTGATTCTTACATTTGTTTTTAGCTTTGAATACCAAGGCATGATTGCTTTTTTAGATGAATTGTATATACTCCCTAAAGCTCAAGGCAAAGGAATAGGCAAAGAAGCAGTGGCTTTTGCTCAAGCCCACTGCAAAGCATTGGGAATACAACTTATTTACTTAGAAGTAGAAAAACACAATGTTCCTGCACAGCAATTATATCAAAAAAATGGTTTCATCAATCACCCACGAAAATTGATGCAATACAAATTATAACTTCAATACCTTTTTTTTAAACACAATTACTCTTATGAAATTCTTAAAACTATTCTTATTCCTTTTTGTATTCCAAACCCAAGCCCAACAAGGCGGCATGTGGATTCCTTCTCTCTTGGAAGGAATGAACGAAAAAGAAATGAAAAGCTTGGGCATGAAAATGACTGCCAAAGACATTTATGACACCAACAGATCCAGCTTAAAAGACGCTGTGCCTCAATTTAACGGAGGTTGTACCTCCGAAGTTATTTCGCCAAAAGGACTTTTACTAACCAATCATCATTGTGGTTACGGACAAATCCAATCGCACTCTAGCACCGAGCACGATTACTTAGCCGATGGTTTTTGGGCCTTTAAAATGGAAGATGAATTACCTAATAAAGATTTAGTAGTCACTTTTATTGTCAAAATAGAAGACGTGACCAAACAAGTTTTAGAAGGAGTAAATTCACTCACTAATGAAGCCGAAAAACAAAAGAAAATCCAAGAAAACATTAGCGCTTTAAGCAATTCATTTCCCAAAGAAGCTTGGCAAGAAAACAAAATCCGAACATTCTATGACGGTAATCAATACTTACTTTTTGTTACCGAAACCTTCAAAGACGTACGTTTAGTTGGTGCGCCACCCACTTCGATAGGGAAATTTGGATCGGATACCGATAACTGGGTTTGGCCACGTCATACTGGAGATTTTTCCCTTTTTAGAATATATGCCGACAAAAACAATCGTCCTGCAGCCTATTCAAAAGACAATGTTCCGTATACTCCAAAACACTTTTTACCGGTTTCTTTAGATGGAATTGCCGAAGACGACTTCACTTTAGTTTTTGGATATCCAGGAAAAACCAATGAATACCTACCTTCAGTTGCCATCAATCAAATTGCAAACGAACTGAATCCTGCAAAAATAGAAATCAGAGAACAAGCACTGAAAGTAGCCGATGGCTTCATGAGAAAAGATAATGCTATCAAAATTCAATATGCTTCAAAATACGCTGGGACCGCTAATTATTGGAAAAAATGGCAGGGAGAAACTCTAGGCATCAAGAAATCAAATGCAATTGCCGTCAAAAAAGAAGCCGAAAAGAAGTTTCAAGAAAAGGTTAGCAAAGCCAAAAAAGAAAAAGAATACGGTAACCTTTTGAGTGATTTCGAAAAAAACTACACTGAAATTGCGCCTTACGCTTTGGCCAGAGAGTATTTTAACGAAACTGTATTAAAAAACACAGAACTGCTTACTGTCGCTTTTAAATTCTATCAACTAGAACAACTCTACAATACCAAAGGCGAACAATCTTTTACAGACAGAAAAAACAATCTTTACAACGGACTAGGCGCCTTTTACAAAGATTTTAGCGCTAAAGTTGACGAAAAAGTATTCGAACAACTCCTTACGTTATATGCTACAAAAGTCCCAAAGCAATTCTTGCCAAATACACTTAACAATATTGATGTTAGCCAACTAACAAAATCCATTTATTCTAGTTCTAAACTAACATCCTATTCTGGTTCAAAAGAACTGCTAACGGGCGATACCAAAACGGTATTAGAAAATATTAATCGAGATCCGGCTTTTGTTCTGGTAAAAAGCATGGCTGACATGTATCAAAAGGAAGTGAATCCTACTTACGAGGCTTTAAATTTGAAAATAACAGAATTGCAACGCAATTACATGAAAGCACAATTAGAACTGAGCGAAAATTCAAGAATTTTTCCAGATGCTAATAGCACTTTGAGGGTGACTTATGGAAAAGTAAAAGGATACGAACCAAAAGACGGCGTATACTATAGCCCAATTACTTATCTAGATGGGATCATGGAAAAATACATACCTGGCGACTACGAATTTGATGTCTCTCCAAAATTGATTGACTTATATAAAAACAAAGATTTTGGAAATTATTCCATAAACGGGAAAATGCCAGTATGCTTTATTGGCACCAATCATACCACAGGTGGAAATTCAGGAAGTCCAGCGCTAGATGCCAAAGGAAATTTAATTGGATTAAACTTTGATCGCGTTTGGGAAGGCACTATGAGTGATATTTATTACGACCCTAGCATTTGTCGAAATATCATGGTAGATATTCGCTATGTGCTTTTTATAATCGACAAATATGCGGGAGCCAAAAATTTGATTGAAGAATTACAATTAGTACATCCTAAAAAAACCCAAAAAGGGAAACGTTAGTAACTAAAAGCTACTATTTTAACACGCCCACCAAATTGGCATACTATTTGATATTTAACCCATCGTGAACATAGAATATAATTTAAAAAAAATACAAAAAAATATATTGCGTATTAATTTTTTTATATCTTTGCCACGAATTAATAATTAACCTTTATAATAAAATTAAGATGAAAAAAGTATTTTTAAGTTTAGCTGCTGTTGCTGTATTAACTGTTGTATCTTGTAAAAAAGCTGACGCTGCTGCTGAAGGAGCTGAAGCTACTGCTGACACTGCTGCTGTAGCTGTTGACTCTGCTGCAACTCCAGCTGTTGATTCTGCTGCTACTGTAGTTGATTCTGCTGCTGCTCCAGCTACTGAAGCTCCAGCTAAAAAGTAATTTTTAAATTACAGAAAAAAATCAAGCCATCCATGTGATGGCTTTTTTTTGTACCTAAAAAAGCTCAAGAAACCATCTTGAGCTTTTGTTTTTTTTCTCTTTAACACTGAAGCATCAATCTGGAAAAACAAAGGTGTTTTCAGAAAAATCCAAAATCTCAGCCAACGCTGCATACTTTTTTATCTCCTCAATTCCTTTTATCAATCGCAACTCCGTAGTATATTTTCTACTGGTCGCCAAATGACGCTCACCCAACAAAAGCTTGAAAAAATATTGCCCCTTGGCAGATTTTACTTTTACAAAAACAGCCGTATCAATAGACGCCTTCAACAACACTATATCTTCTTCGCCCTCAAACTTCAATTCATAGCTTTGACTGGTAAAAATCACCTTTCCTTTACGCGAAGTAAAAACAAACTTATAGGTATCATTAAACCGTTTACTTACCACAAAAGCACCCATACACTTAATTTATACGTTAAAGATTTTAGAATCAAAATAATCCACTCACAGTGGACCAATGTTAGGATTTGTCATAAATAAAAAAAGCTCCAAACATAGTTTGAAGCTTTCTTGTACTCAGAGCGGGACTTGAACCCGCACGAACATTGCTGTTCACTGGATTTTAAGTCCAGCGTGTCTACCAATTTCACCATCCGAGCATTATGTGGTGTTTGAGCGAAAAACGGGGCTCGAACCCGCGACCTCGACCTTGGCAAGGTCGCGCTCTACCAACTGAGCTATTTTCGCGTTTCAAATTCTCAAAAGAACTGCAGTACTTGTTTCGTATTGCGGTGGCAAATTTAGCACAAATATTCAATAAAACAAGCCTTTTTTAGAAAAAAAATTCAATAAAAATATAACTTTCTGATAACCTATTCTTTACACTACAATTATTTTCGGCTCAACATTCGTTTTATCTCATTCAGCTTCATCAAAGCCTCCATTGGCGTTATCGAATTAATATCTAATTGTAAAATTTCTTCTTTAATCTCCTCCAACAAGGGGTCATCTAGATTAAAAAAACTCATTTGCATCTCATCTTTTGCGGCTTTGATTCCATTTAAAGCATCTCCTGAATGGTCTTTTTCTAGTTTCTTTAATATTTTCTGTGCTTTCAAAATCACCAACTGCGGCATTCCAGCCATTTTAGCTACGTGAATCCCAAAACTATGCGCAGAACCTCCTTTGACTAATTTTCGAATAAAAAGCACGGTATCTTTTAATTCTTTTACAGCGACATTATAATTCTGTATGCGCTTCAATGAATCGCTCATTTCATTCAATTCATGATAATGCGTAGCAAAAAGGGTTTTGGGTTGCGATGGATGCTCGTGCAAAAACTCAGCAATAGCCCAAGCAATAGAAATTCCATCATAGGTACTTGTTCCTCGACCGATCTCGTCTAAAAGCACCAAACTTCGATCTGAAATATTATTCAAAATAGAAGCCGTCTCATTCATTTCGACCATAAAAGTAGATTCGCCCATCGAAATATTATCTGAAGCTCCTACCCTAGTAAAGATTTTATCAACAATCCCCATTCTTACGCTATCTGCGGGAACAAAACTTCCCATTTGAGCCAAGAGCACAATCAAAGCCGTTTGTCTCAAAATAGCCGACTTACCCGACATATTGGGTCCCGTAATCATAATCAACTGCTGGGTATCTCTATCTAGGAAAACATCATTGGCGATGTAAGGCACTCCAACAGGCAATTGTTTTTCAATTACCGGATGACGACCGTTTTTGATATCCAACTCAAAGGTTTCATCCAATTCAGGGCAAACATATTGGTTTTCGATTGCCAATTGAGTAAAGGAACACAAACAATCCAACTGAGCTACCAAATTGGCATTCATTTGAACTGGTTTAATATAAGTTGAAATCCATTGAACCAATTGCTCAAAAATCTCTCCTTCGATTTTATGTATTTTTTCCTCGGCACCTAAAATTTTGGTTTCGTATTCCTTTAGCTCTTCAGTAATATAACGCTCCGCATTCACTAAGGTTTGTTTACGAATCCATTCGCTCGGTACTTTGTCCTTGTGTGTATTTCGAACTTCGATGTAATAGCCAAAAACATTATTAAAAGAAATTTTCAATGAAGAAATTCCCGTTCGCTCCGATTCTCTTTTTTCAATTCCTTCTAAGAATTCTTTTCCAGAAGTAGAAATCGCGCGTAACTCATCTAATTCTGAGTGTACACCAACCGCAATCGCATTTCCTTTGGCGATAGCCACTGGCGCATCTTGATTTAAGGTCGTTTTTATTTTCTCACGAAGCAAATCACAGCTATGCAAACTATCACCAATTACTTTTACAGCTTCTTGCGGACTTTGCAAGGCGATTGTTTTGATCGGCAAGATCGCATCTAAAGATTCTCTCAAATACACCACTTCACGAGGCGATACTTTGCCTGCGGCGATTTTTGAAATCAAACGCTCCAAATCAGAAATCTGTTTGATTTGATATTGTATTTGTTTTAAAACTTCTTGATTTTCTTTTAAATACGCCACTACTTGATGACGACTCTGAATTTTGGACGCATCCTTCAAAGGCAAAGCCAACCAACGCTTCAATAATCGTCCGCCCATAGGCGAAAGTGTTCGATCAATTACATCTAGCAAGGTCACAGCATTAGGATTATAACTATGATACAACTCTAAATTACGAATCGTAAAACGATCCATCCAAACATAAGCATCTTCCGCAATTCGTTGTATGGCCGTAATATGCTGTACTCTATTGTGCTGTGTTTCGGATAAATAATACAAAATAGCACCTGAAGCCACAATTCCTTCTTTCAATTCTTCGACACCAAAACCTTTTAAAGACGTAGTCTGAAAATGCTTCGTTAAGCTTTCAAACGCATAATCTTCTTTGTAAATCCAATCTTCAAGGTAAAAACTATGGTAATCGTCTCCGAAAGTTTCTCGGAACGTATTTTTGTTGTTTTTTGGCACTAAAACCTCACTAGGGTTGAAATTTTGTAATAATTTATCGATGTATTCTGCATTTCCTTGTGCGGTAAGAAATTCTCCTGTAGAAACATCCAAAAATGAAATTCCAATATTTTTATTGGTAAAATATACCGAAGCCAAAAAATTATTGGTTTTGGATTGCAACACCTCATCGTTCATAGAAACCCCAGGAGTCACCAATTCGGTCACGCCACGTTTTACAATCGTTTTGGTCATTTTGGGATCCTCTAGCTGATCGCAAATTGCGACACGAAGACCCGCTTTGACCAATTTAGGCAAATAGGTATTGATAGAATGATGCGGAAAACCCGCCAATGCCGTCTCCGTCTCAGATCCTGCACCTCTTTTAGTCAAAGTAATTCCGAGTATTTTGGAAGCACGAATGGCATCATCCCCGAACGTTTCATAAAAATCACCTACTCGAAACAACAAACAAGCATCAGGATACTTTCTTTTTATTTCGTTATATTGCTTCATCAATGGCGTTTCTTTCACGCCTTTTTCTTTTGCTGCCAAATTAGTGGGAATTAAATACTGTAAATATGACAGCGAATTTATAGATTTTAATGCGAATAATGAAGGGTTCAAAAATTAAAATTTTAAGCGAATTTTAAGCGCTGATTTGTATTTTTTGTATAGATTTGCTAGTATTTAAAATTAAATCATATGAAAAAAATATTTACCTTACTAGTAGTATTTGGCTTGGCAATAACTTCTGCCACAGCTCAAGAAACTTCCAAAAAAGCCAAAAAGGCAAAAACAACAGTAGCAAAAGTTAATGGCGCAGGTATGGTTTTCGATAGCGAAACTATTGATTACGGAACAATTGCGCATAATTCTGACGGAAAACGCGAATTTGTTTTCACCAACAACGGGAATGCTCCTTTGATCATTACCAATGCTCAAGGATCTTGTGGTTGTACTGTACCAAGTAGCCCAAAAGAACCTATCATGCCAGGTGCAAAAGGTGTTATAGGTGTAAAATATGCTACTGACAGAGTGGGCGCCTTCACTAAAACAGTTACTATTACTTCAAATGCGACTGGTCAACCAACAAAGATTTTGACAATCAAAGGAAATGTTTTACCTGACGAAGTAAAAAGCTAAAAAATATCAAAATTTCATTAAAAGCTTCCTTCCATTAGGAGGCTTTTTTTATTAAATCGACATTGCAATGAGAAAATTAGAGAATAGTGAACTCGAAAGAAAGTCTGTAGAGGGATTCAAAGAATCTAAAAAAACACCTTTAATTCTGGTCCTTGATGACGTGAGGAGTCTGCACAATATTGGATCTGTATTCAGAACCGCTGATGCTTTTTTGGTAGAAAAAATTATCCTTTGCGGAATTACTGCTACACCTCCCAACAAAGAGATTAACAAAACTGCTTTGGGAGCGACAGAAACTGTCGCTTGGGAACATTATGAAAACGTCTTGGAGGCCATAACTGCTCTAAAAAAAGACGACGTTATTACTTTGGCCATTGAACAAGTGGAAAGCGCCTTTTTTTTACAAAATTTCAAAATAGATCCTTCCAAAAAATATGCATTAGTTTTTGGTAATGAAGTACATGGCGTAGCTCAAGAAGCCGTAGCGCTTTGTGATGGCTGTATCGAAATTCCTCAATTAGGAACCAAACATTCTTTAAATATTTCGGTAAGTGCAGGCATTGTGGTTTGGGATTTATTCAAACAATATCACTATTGATTTCTTTATTGTTTGTTTTTTAAAAACTATAAAATTAGGCGCTAAATTCTTTTGTACAATTAGCAACCATTTGCAAATAATCTTATTTTTATAGAATGAAACAACACTTATTACTACTTTTCCTTTTTGTCTTTTGTTTTTTTCAATTTGGGCTTGCACACTCTACAATTCCTTCAAATGAAAAGAAACAAAAAAGAACTTTATCCAAAGCAGCCTGCATCAAAAAAACCGTTGCAAATATCGCCCCAACGCTTACCGCAACAGGCAATCAAACGTATTGCCCTCTTACCAACATTAACATTGTAACCAATATTAGCATCACAGATCCAGACGATACTAGCACAGAGGCCATTTATATTCAGATATCCTCAGGTTATAGTTTAGGGCAAGATGTGCTTTTTTTAAGTAATGTGTCTGCACATCCTGCAATTAAAAGTAGTTGGAATGCTGCTGAAGGAAAACTAACACTGAATAGTCCAACAGGAGTTGCTGTAAGTTACACGGATTTTGTTAACGCCATCAAGGATGTTCAATTCAACAACTCATCTGCAACTGCAGCTGGCAGTAGAAGTTTTTCAATTAGTATTGGTCAAGCCAATTATTTGCCAAGGAATGGACATTATTATGAATACGTTCCTAATGTTGGAATTACTTGGACAAGCGCTAAAGCCGCCGCTGAACTTCGAACTTATTATGGACTCAAAGGCTACCTAGCCACACTGACCGCTGCAGACGAAGCACAATTAGCAGGAAAACAAGCCCCAGGAGCAGGCTGGATTGGTGGAAGTGATGCTGAAACAGAGGGCGTATGGAAATGGGTAACTGGTCCAGAAGCCGGAACAATTTTCTGGAATGGAAACGCCAACGGAACCACTCCTAATTTTGCTTTTTGGAACACTAGCGAACCAAATCAATCCGGTGATGAAGATTACGCTCACATTACCGCACCAGGAATAGGAATAGCGGGTTCGTGGAATGATTTGTCCAATACTGGCGCCCCTAGTGGCGATTACCAACCCAAAGGATTTATTGTGGAATATGGAGGCATGCCAGGCGATCCAGTTTTACAACTTTCCGCCAGTACTTCGATAACTATTCCATCGATTCTAAGTACTACACCAGCCACAAAATGCGACCCTGGAAGTCTGATACTACAAGCCACCGCTTCTATTGGAACCATCAATTGGTACGATCAAAACTCAGGCGGGAATTTAATTGGCAGTGGCTCTAGTTTTACCACTCCATCTATAAACACCACTACTACTTATTATGTATCAACAACCTCTGGAGGATGTACTTCCAACAGAACAGCCGTTATTGCTACCATCAATTTGATTCCAACCATAACATCAACTAACTCTCCTGTAAGTCATTGCGGTCCCGCTGGAGTAACACTAACGGCAACGCCGTCCTCGGGAACGATTCATTGGTATGCCGATACCACGAGTACTACTAAATTAGGAACAGGAACGACCTATGTCACTCCATTTTTGAATGCGAGCACCACTTACTATGCCGAAGCAGTCAATACGAATTGTACCAACGGGACTAGAGTTCCTGTAGAAGTGAAAATTTACCCACTTCCAGCTGTTACGAATGAAGAAAAAATAATTTGTCAATCGAATCCTTTAACGCTTGATGCCGGCTTGAGCGGGATGTCTTATTTGTGGTCGACAGGAGCAACTACGGCAACCATTCAGGTGAATAATGTGGGTAATTTTTATGTTGATATTACTAGCCCTGCCCCTGAAAATTGTACGAGTAGAAAAAACTTTACAGTAATTCGGCAAATTGTTCCTGAAATAAAAGCAGTGGTTGTGAATGAAACCACGGTAACCATTGAAGTAACGAATACAGCACCTTATTTTGAATATTCTCTGGATAATATAAGTTATCAACCTTCGAATGTTTTTATAAATGTTCCCGCAGGAATTCAGACGGCTTATGTGCGAGATAGTAGTTTTTGTAATTGGGATCAAGAACAATTCATCGTTATTGCTCCCCCAAAATTTTTTACCCCAAATAATGACGGTTACAATGATGTATGGTATGTGAAAGATTTTGAAACCTTCCCAGAAGCGAGAATCACTATTTTTGACCGATACGGAAAATTACTGATTGAATTATCTCCTTCAAAAGTATCATGGGATGGCAGTTTCAATCAAAATCCTTTGCCCTCTACAGATTACTGGTATGTACTGAAACTAGATGATTCTGGGATTGAAAAAAGAGGTCATTTTTCTTTGAAAAGATAATACTCTTTGATGCTCTTACTTTGAAGCCAAATGCTAGCTTTTAGCCCCGATTGTAGTGGAAATCCTTATGACCCGGGGTTCGGGACATAAGATTGTAACGAAAAGCGGGAAACCCTGTTGCCAAAAAAAGCCTTTTCATCCGCTCCAAAAAAAAAAATGTAAAATCTACTTTATTGGATTTTCTTTTGAATTTCGTGCAGAACGTATAGATAATCGGATTGGTTTTTGACAAAGTCAAGATCTGAAACATCGATGATGAGTACATTCAAATCTTGCTGTGATTTGATGTAATCTAGATAACCAGTGTTGATTTTATCCAAGTAGTCTGCTTCGATGTTTTGCTCATAGCCTCTACCGCGTTTTTTAATATTTTGCAATAAACGCTGGGTGTTTTGATACAAATACACATACAAATCGGGTTTGGGCATTTCTTTATAAATGATGGAAAAAAGGGTGTGATACAAACGGTACTCGTCTTCTGCCAAAGTGATTTTGGCAAAAATTAGCGATTTGAAAATATGATAATCGGCTACGATAAAATCTTTGAACAAATCGAACTGCGCCAAATCATCGGACAACTGTTGGTACCTGTCGGCAAGAAAAGACATTTCGAGAGGAAAAGCGTAGCGGTTTTGATCTTTATAAAATTTTGGCAGAAAGGGATTGTCCGCAAAACGCTCCAATACTGTTTTGGCATTAAAATCTTCGGCAATTTTGCTAGTCAAGGTTGTTTTTCCTGCTCCAATATTACCTTCAAAGGCGATGTAATTGAATTTTTCTAGAGGAATACCGCTCAATGGTGCAGGGATGGTCGCTACGGCTTGGCATACACTTGTATCTGTCGTTTCGGAAATCAGTTCATTGATTGATTTTTTTAGCGTTGGGTGTATCCAATCCGACTGTATATCACGAAGTGGCAATAATACAAAATTGCGTTCCTGTAGCAACGGATGTGGTATGTTGAGCTTTTCGGTATCGAGCACCAAGTCATCAAAAGCAATGATATCGATATCTATTGTTCGAGATTGATAGCCTTGATCGCCTACTCGAACACGACCTAATTGTTTCTCAATTTTTAAAACCTGTTGCAATACTTTTACAGCAGAAAAAGAGGTATGAAGCCATAAGGCACAATTATAGAAAGAGTCGCTCACAAAGCCCCAAGCAGGTGTTTCGTAAACGGTAGAAATCTTGATAACCGTTCCTACTTCTTGATGCAACAATTGAATGCATTGTTGGAGTACTTCGAGGCGACTGCCTTGATTACTACCTAGTGATAAAATGACTTGATGCTGTGATTTCATATAAAATACAAAGTAAAGAAAAGAAAATTAGATTCACTATTTATAGCATAGCGGATTCAGGGAATTCTCTTTTAAAAAATTAGCAACGAATAGCAGAAATTGGCATTATTTTTATAGCTATTAAGTGTTCATGACATGAAAAGGCAGAGCAAACAAAAAACTGAAATAAATTAGTGTTTATCCGTTTTATGTATGTCGGAAATTTTAAAAGCGAATGCCTTGTGAACGGATTGCTTTGTCAAATGAAAAATACAGCTACATTTGTAACATTTAAAAAAGAATGTAGACTTACTTAATAAAAAATAACTAACTATGAGATTTTTAGGAAATATTTTAGCTACCGTTATAGGTATTTTTGTTTTTATAATGCTTTCTTTCTTTGGGATTATACTGATAGGAGTAATTTTCGGAGGAGATTCTGATACAGTTGAAGTAAAAAACAATTCTGTTATTGAATTGAATTTAGAAAGTATCGCCGATGATTATGCAGGTAAATACACCGATCCATGGATAACAGCCTTTTCTGAGCGTAAAAAAATTGGTTTAACCGATGTAATCAATGCCATTGAAGTTGCAGAAACAGATGTTGACATCAAAGGAATTTCTATTTTGAACACCAATTCTGGTTTAGGAATGGCACAAAGTAAAGAATTGAGAGATGCCTTGGAACATTTCAAAAAATCAGGAAAATTTATCCTTTCGTATTCTAATAGCTATTCTCAAAAAGAATACTATTTGAACTCTGTAGCCAACACCCTGTATCTGAATCCGATTGGCGAATTAGACTTTAAGGGTTTATCTACCGAAGTAATGTTTTTTAAAGACTTTCAAGAAAAATCAGGATTAAAAATGGAAGTTATTCGTCACGGAAAGTACAAAAGCGCCGTGGAACCTTTCCTAGAAAACAAAATGAGCGACGCTAATAGAGAACAAACCACAGCTTTATTGAACTCTATTTGGGAAAGTATTGTTACCGATATTTCAAAAAGCAGAAACATTTCTGTGGCTAAACTGAATGAAATCGCCAATGGTCTTTTGGCAAGAACTCCCGAAATGGCCAAAGCACAAAAATTAATCGATGTCATTGCCTATGAAGATGTCTACCACGATGCCATAAGAAAAGCGTTGAAAGTAGCCAAAGACGAAGATTACAATAGCGTTTCGATAGAAGATTATACACAAAAAACAAACACCACATCTATCAACACGGATACTAATGACGCTATTGCGATTATTTATGCTCAAGGCGAAATTGGAAGTGGCGAAGGAGATGTAAACGAAATTGGAGAAGGATCTATGCGTCGTTCACTTCAAGAGGCTAGAAAAAACGAAGATGTAAAGGCAATCGTGTTGCGAATTAACAGTCCTGGTGGAAATGCCTTAACTTCTGACTTAATTTGGAGAGAAATAGAATTGACCAAAAAAGTAAAACCTGTCGTTGTATCGATGGGTAATTATGCCGCTTCGGGTGGGTATTATATTGCATGCAACGCCAATACTATTTTTGCCGAAAAAAATACGATTACAGGTTCGATTGGTGTGTTTGGAGCGTTACCAAATTTTTCAGTAGCTGCCAATCGATATGGTATCAATTCAGAACAAGTAAGAACACACGAAAACGCCTCGAACTATAGTCCGTTTGTACCAATGGATGAAAAATTCAAAGCGGTGACTTTGGAAGGAGTGGAACAAATCTACAATACGTTTATAGGGCATGTTGCGCAAGGCCGAAAAATGACTCCGGCACAAGTAGACGCCATAGGACAAGGCCGTGTTTGGACAGGATCAGAAGCGGTAAAAATTGGACTGGTAGATAAGATTGGAGGCTTAAAAGAAGCTTTAGCGGAAGCAGCACGTTTGGCTAAAATCAAATCTTACAGCACTTTAAACTATCCTGAGTTCGAGAAAAATTTTGAAGACATGTTTGCTAACTTCCCATTTGCAAAATCAAAAGCTACTTTTATAAAAGAAGAAATTGGCGAAGAAAATTACCGACTATTGCAAGACGTAAAACGCTTTCAAAATCGCAAAGGAATTCAAGCTCTGATGCCTTTTGAAATTACTATTCAATAAAAAAATAAAAGATATAAATCAATCCGTTTAAGTATGCCTTAAACGGATTTTTTGTTTTAGAATGAGTATTTTAGTTGGTTACAAAAATTACAAATGTTGTTTTTTAGCCCCGATCGTAGTGGCATCCTTTGCCTTTTTTCTTTAAAAAGGCAAAGATATAACGGAGAGCGGGACGATGCTGGCAAGAATGCCTATTCATGCTGCTCTAAATAAGCTGCATTTTTTTTACTGCATTTCTATCCGAACAATATAGCCTTCGTAACTGCGAACGTTAAAAACGGTTCCGTCTGCAAACAATAAATACTGCCCTTTTATACCCACGAGTTGGCCTTGATAAAATGGTGTTTTGTCTAAATTCAAACTGTTCACTTTGGTGGGATAAACTACAACTGGATAATGCATAGCCGTCTTTTCGTTTTTTTCTAAACTAAAATATTCTTGAACTTCATCGGGAAGCCAAGCCTGTACTTTTGCCTTTTCTTGAACCAAATCTACGGCGTCATAAGTATTGGTCAGCATTTTTCGCCAGTTGGTTTTGTCTGCAAAATGATTTTTTAGCGCGACCTCTGTAATTCCTGCTAAATATCGATTGGGAACCTCCACGATGACGATGGCTTCTTCAGCGCCTTGATCAATCCAGCGGGTGGGCATTTGGGTTTTGCGCGTGACACCCACTTTGACTTCACTTGACAAAGCCAAATAAACGATATGAGGTTGTAACTGCACCTTTTGTTCGTAAGCTAAATCTCTGTCTTCTATGCCTAAATGTGCGGTACTTAACTCGGGTTTCATAATCCAATCGCCTACTGCTGGACTGGAATAAAAACAGTCGTAACAAAATCCTTGTCTAAAAATTTTTTTCTTTTTTCCGCAATTCAAACATTGATACCCTTGAAATTGAATACTAATTTCTTTATTCAATAGCTGGTTCATGTTTAAAAAACTCGATTCAAAAACCAAATAATATTGAATGGGATTTCCTATTTCGGTTGGCATTTTAGAGAGTACTCCTTCGTATATCATTTGGGATGGTTGATTTAGATTAAGATTTTACTCCCAATTAACATGTTTTTGTATCAGAATATTTAACAACTAATGAGCTAATTTTTATAAAAAACACTATTTTTGGGATTACCGCAAAGTTAGTATTTGAATCGATATTTTCAAATCAAATTACCGCGATCTAATTTCTAAAACAATATATTTTCATGCCTTTATCCATTATCAACTCCATCGCTTCTTGGTTTTTAAAGCAACGCATTCATCAAATTGAATTGTTTTTGAAGTACCCCAACGAAGTTCAAGAAGAACTGCTAATGAATTTGCTTCGCTCTTCTGAAAACACATTGTTGGGAAAGCAATATGAGTACAGTTCCATAAAATCATATGCCCAATTTGCGGAACGTATTCCGATTTCGAGTTATGAGGATTTGGAACCAATGATAGAAAGAACACGTCAAGGCGAACAAAATGTGCTTTGGGAGACTCCCATAAAATGGTTTGCTAAATCGAGCGGAACGACTAATGCTAAAAGTAAATTTATCCCAGTAAGTACAGAAGCGCTAGAAGATTGCCATTACAAAGGCAGTAAGGATTTATTATGCTTGTACCTCAACAATAATGAGGATTCGGAGCTGTTTTTAGGAAAAAGTCTTCGCTTAGGCGGAAGTTCTCAAATTTATGAAAATAACAATACTTTCTTTGGCGATTTATCAGCGATTTTGATAGAAAATATGCCAATTTGGGCCGAATTTAGTAGTACACCAAGTAACAAAATTTCATTGATGAGCGAATGGGAATCTAAAATGAATGCCATCATCAAAGAAACTGTTAATGAGAATGTAACTAGTTTTGCAGGTGTGCCTTCGTGGATGTTGGTTTTGATGAATAAAATTTTAGAAGAAACAGGGAAAAACAATTTAGTAGAATTATGGCCTAATCTAGAAGTGTATTTTCATGGTGGCGTGAGTTTTGATCCGTATCGCGAACAATACCATAAGATTTTGCCCAAAAACAATTTCAAGTATTACGAAATATACAATGCTTCCGAAGGCTTTTTTGCTATTCAAGACTTAAATTATTCAAGCGATTTGTTGTTGATGTTGGATTATGGTATTTTTTATGAATTTATTCCGATGGATACTTACGGTACTTCCAACCAAAAAGTAGTGCGTTTGGCCGATGTGGAATTATTTAAAAATTATGCCATGGTTATCACTACTAATGGCGGATTATGGCGTTATTTGATTGGCGACACTGTTCGTTTTACTTCACTAAACCCCTACCGAATAAGGGTAACTGGAAGAACTAGACATCACATTAATGTTTTTGGCGAAGAGTTAATGGTCGAAAATACGGATCAAGCCTTGGCAAAAGCCTGCAAAGCGACTCAAGCTGAAATTGTAGATTATACGGTGGCACCTATTTTTATGGAAGGCAAGCAAAAAGGAGCACACGAATGGATGATTGAATTCAAAACTCCACCACAAGACTTGATGCATTTTCACCAAGTGTTAGACAATACGTTACAATCTTTAAATTCTGATTACGAAGCCAAACGCTACAACAACATGACCTTAAACCCTTTGGTCATTAATGTAGCAAGAGAAAATCTGTTTTATGACTGGCTGAAACAACGCAATAAAGTGGGCGGGCAAAACAAAATTCCACGTCTTTCTAACCAACGAGAATATCTGGAGCAATTGAAGGAATTACAAAATTAATATGTGTACCAAAATGCCTAATTTCATTAAAAAAATTAGGCATTTAATTTAAGTACAATAAATATCAATTATTCTTTTATCCCTCCTTAACTTCATCAAAATTAACCATCCAATTTACCCCAAATTTATCAGTACACATTCCGAAATACGCTCCCCAAAAAGTATCGGTCATAGGCATCGATATTACACCATTTTCAGATAAACCATTAAAAAACCTATCAGCTTCTTCACGACTCAAGGCATTGATAGACACCGACATATTTTGCCCAAAAGTAACTGCACCCGAAGCACTATTACTATCGCTTCCCATTAAAACCGAATGAGCGCCTATAGGTAAAGAAATGTGCATAATTTTGTTACTGTCTTCCTCAGACAAAGAAGGATTTCCATCACTTTCAGGCATTTCTCCGTACCTGCCCACATAAGGAAACTCGCCACCAAAAACAGATTGGTATAACAAAAAAGCTTCTTCACAATTGCCATTAAAAATTAAATAAGGATTGATTGCTGTCATAATTATATACTATTTAGTTTCTGAAAGTTGTTTTAAGATGGCTAAACCTTTTGGAAAAGTATCTTCAAAATACTGCTGATATTGCGCTAAACAATCCATTGTTGTTTCTAGCATAACCCCATTAGGTGTTGTTGTTAATCGATACGTTTCCATAGCACCCGTCCATACTTGAGTCGCTTCATCTATAGGCATTTCCTGAAAATTTTTCAATTCTCCCAAATGCTTAAAAGCCATAAACTCATATTCTTGTTTTGTTTGAATAAGGCTATTCATTCCTTCGCCAGTGGGAGATAGAAAATGAATTTTACTTCCCTGTTCCCAATCACTAACAGCATAAGTTCCTTCACAAAATGCTGACGTCCATTGTCTGTAAGTAGCATCATCCCATAAAACGGTCCAAATTTTTTCTTTTGGTGCCTGAATCAAAATTGAAAAATGTAATGTTTCCATAGTTTTATCATTTACCCTAACCGATTGACAACAATAAAGTTACCTTTTTAAATTAACTCCCTATTAAAAAAACATAACTTTTCCTTTGATTTTTTTACAATAGATAGTAATTTCGGCACCTCTCGGGATGTAGCGCAGCCTGGTAGCGTACTAGCATGGGGTGCTAGGGGTCGCTGGTTCGAATCCAGTCATCCCGACTTCTTTAAACCAAAAATCCCTTTTACCAAGTGTAAATGGGATTTTGTTTTTCTACAAATAAATCAAAACTTACTATAACCTAGTTTTATCATTTTTGTCAAATCGAGCGCAGTCGAGATTGATTGTTCTCGACTGCGCTCGAACTGACAAATACAAGTTTGTATTGCAACCACTATTCCTGCATCATATCGATGTGTCGGTCATGATAACCTAATAAATACAAAACTCCATCGAGACCTAAACTCGATATGGAAGTTGAAGCACTTTCTTTTACTTTTGGTTTAGCATGAAAAGCTATTCCTAGTCCGGCTAAATTCAACATAGGTAAATCATTGGCACCATCACCAACAGCTATGGTTTGGTTAATATGAATGCCTTCTTTTTCAGCAATTGCCTTTAAGTATTCGGCTTTCTTTTGACCGTCTACGATTTCTCCTAAATAATTGCCCGTTAACTTACCATCTTTAATTTCTAATTGATTGGCATACACATAATCGATACCCAATTCTTTTTGCAGATATTCGCCAAAATAAGTAAAGCCTCCGGATAGAATAGCTGTTTTATATCCATAATACTTCAAGGCTTTCATCAAACGATGCGCTCCTTTGGTAATGGGAAGATTGATGGCTACATTTTGCAAAACTTCTTCGCTTAAGCCTTCTAAAAGCGCCATTCGTTTTTTGAAACTTTCGCTAAAATCAATTTCTCCATTCATAGCCGAGTCAGTAATCGCTCTTACCTCTTCCCCTACTCCAGCCAACTCAGCCAATTCATCAATCACTTCGGTTTGGATTAATGTTGAATCCATATCAAAACAAACCAAGCGACGGTTACGACGGTACATATTATCCTCTTGAAAAGAAATATCTACATTCAAATCGCGGGACACGTCCATAAAACTTGAGGTCATTCCGGTTTTATCTAATAAGCTTCCAGTAACGGATAATTGAATACAAGAACGGGGATATTCTTCTTTTTCGACCACCGAGGCTCTTCCCGTTAATCGTATGATTGAATCAATATTTAGTTTGTTGTTGGATAAAATTTGAGTCACTGCGGATAACTGAACCGCAGTCAATTCTTCACCCAACACATTGATGATATAGCGTTGTTTGCGTTGGCCTTTCACCCAATTTTCATAGTCTTCAATAGTAACAGGAGTAAACTTAACTTTGATTCCCAGCTCATATCCTTTAAATAATAGATCTTTCAAAACCGGACCTGAATTCGACCCCTTCTCAATTTCGAATAGAATACCTAAAGACAACGTATCGTGTATATCCGCTTGGCCTATATCCAAAATAATAGCTCCATAAGTAGCCAAAATAGAAGTTAAGCCAGCGGTTACTCCTAATTTATCCTGACCTGAAACTTTTAATAAAATGATTTCTTTTGCTACTACTGCCATTTTTTGAAAGATTTAATGAGTGCCAAAAATCGGGATTCTTATGTTGAAAAGAAAGGACTTTCGTGTTTTTATCAAAAGTGGAAAGAATGTTTTAAACCATCTACGTTTATGAATAAATCCGAAACAAATGACCTCTTTTAAGACCAAATCATTAACGAATAAAGCTCAAAAACGAATGTTTTTGAGCTTTATTTTACTTTTTATTGCGCTTGAAATTACTTAAGAAGCTATCTCCAAACGTTTCAATAAGTTTTTATTTAAAGTTTCTTGCGCATAGTCTTTATCGATGGCTAATACTTTATCGTCTGAACTTGGTAATTCATACATCGCATCGGTTAAGACGGCTTCGCATAAAGAACGTAATCCACGAGCACCCAATTTATATTCTAAGGCTTTGTCCACAATAAAATTCAAAGCTTCATCTGTAATGCTAAACGCAACGTCATCCATCAAGAATAACTTTTCATATTGTTTGATTAAAGCATTTTTAGGCTGTGTCAAAATCGCTCTCAAAGTAGCTCTATCCAAAGGATCCATGTGTGTTAACACCGGCAAACGACCGATAATTTCAGGAATCAGACCAAAATCCTTAATGTCTTTTGGAATAATGTATTGTAACAAATTGTCTTTGTCGATATTATCCTCATTTTTAGAAGTTGAATAACCAACCGCTTGACGATTCAAACGTTTTGAAATAATTCTTTCGATTCCATCAAAAGCACCACCAGCAATAAACAAAATGTTTTGAGTATTTACTTCAACAAATTTTTGATCAGGGTGCTTACGACCACCTTTTGGCGGAACATTTACCACGGTTCCTTCTAACAATTTCAATAAAGCTTGTTGAACACCTTCACCAGAAACATCACGAGTTATAGAAGGATTATCGCTTTTACGGGCGATTTTATCTATTTCGTCAATAAATACAATACCACGTTCGGCTTTGGCTACATCATAATCGGCATCTTGTAATAAACGCGTCAAGATACTTTCTACATCTTCCCCTACATAACCCGCTTCTGTCAAAACAGTCGCATCGACAATCGCTAAAGGCACGTCTAACATTTTGGCAATACTCTTGGCTACCAATGTTTTTCCGGTACCGGTTTGGCCGACCATAATGATGTTACTTTTTTCGATTTCTACTTCGTCGTCTAATTGCTGTTGCATCAAACGCTTGTAGTGATTGTACACCGCAACCGACATCACTTTTTTGGTTTGCTCTTGACCAATAACATATTGATCCAAAAACGCTCTAATTTCTTTTGGTTTTTTCAAAATCAAATCGCCTACTAACTTAGAGTTACCGTTTGATTTTAATTCTTCGAGAACAATTCCGTGCGCTTGCTCGATACATTTGTCACAAATATGTGCATCTATACCCGCAATCAATAAATTGGTCTCTGATTTTTTCCTTCCGCAGAAAGAACATTGTAACTGTTGTTTTGCCATCTTTTTTTTAGTGGTCAGTGGTCAGTGCTTAGTCATCAGTATCGGTTTTACAAGAAATTGTTAGTATTAAAAACACAAAACTCATTCTTAAAACTGAATACTAAAAACCTGAACACTGAATACTAATTTAACTTCTTCTTAAAACTTCATCTATCATTCCGTATTCTTTGGCTTCATCAGAAATCATCCAATAATCGCGCTCGCTATCAGCATATACTTTATCAAAAGGTTGTCCTGAATGGTGTGAAATGATTTTATACAATTCATCTTTCAATTTCAACATCTCGCGTAAGTTGATCTCCATATCAGAAGCTACTCCTTGTGCTCCTCCAGAAGGTTGGTGTATCATTACACGTGAATGAGGCAAAGCCGAGCGTTTTCCTGCAGCACCCGCACATAATAAAACCGCTCCCATAGAAGCAGCCATACCCGTACAAATAGTCGCTACATCAGGTTTGATGTATTGCATAGTGTCATAAATTCCTAAACCTGCATAGACGCTTCCTCCTGGTGAATTCAAGTAAATTTGAATGTCTTTGGAAGCATCGGCACTTTCTAAAAACAACAATTGTGCTTGCACGATATTAGCAATTTGATCGTCTATTCCTGTTCCTAGAAAAATAATTCTGTCCATCATTAATCTAGAGAAAACGTCTAACTGCGAAATATTCAACTGGCGTTCTTCTATAATATAAGGAGTCATATTGGTTGGATTCATTGCCGCAACGATTTTATCGTAATACATGGCATTAACTCCTTGGTGCTTTGTAGCAAATTTTTTAAATTCTTTACCGTAGTTCATTTTTATTTAGTTTAAAGTTTAAAAGTTTAAAAGTTTAAGGTACAATCTATAAATCCTTATTTTTAAACAAAAGAGCGTCAAAGAAAAATTCTTTTGACGCTCAAATATAACTATTTTTTATGGTTTCGGTTTTCTAATGAAATCATAAAGTTTAGCTCTCTATTTCAGAAATCAAACTTCTATTTCTAACCCTAACTATAATTTATTCTCCGTATGAAGCAGCGATAAATTCTTCGTAAGTAACTTCTTTAGTTGTTGGATTCGCTTTTTCTTTGAACAACTCCAATAATTTGGCAGCAACTACCTGCTCAGAAAGTCTTTTCACTTCTTCTTGGTTAGACAATACTCTAGCTACAATTCCTTGAACCTCTTCGTCTGTAGGATTTGTTTGCCCAAATTGTGCCATTTGTTGTTTGATAGCATTGGTAGTGAACGTTTTCAAATCCTCAAAAGTAATTTGAATATTACTTTGTGCCATCGCTTTTCCTTCGATCAATTGAAAACGCAATCCTTTTTCAGAACGTGCATATTCTACTTCAGCTTCTTCTGGAGTTAATTTTTTCTCTCCAACAGTTTGTAGCCATTTTTTCAAGAATTCAGCTGGCAAATCAAATTTAGTGTTGTCAATCAAAAAGTTTTGAACATCAGCCAATAATTTTTGATCTGCTTGTTGAGCGAATTGCGCCTCAGCATCTTCTTTGATTTTTGCTTTCAATTCTTCTAAAGTGGCAACATTTCCTTCACCAAACAATTTATCGAACAATTCTTGGTTCAATTCAGCTGGCTCAGAAGCATTAATTGCTTCGATAGTGAAATCTACATCAACGGCTAAATCGTGTACATTATCGTGTCCTACTTTTAGGTAATCCATTAATTGGTGATCGTCTTCAAACAAACCTTTAGTGTTTACTGTCACCACATCGCCTACTTTTTTACCGATAAATAAGTCTTGAGTAGCTTTGTCTTTGAAAGTATCCAAAGAAATAGATGTTGGGTTGTTGATTCCGTTGGCTTCGCTAGAGAAAATTCCAGTTAAATCATTACCTGCAGCTACTACTTCTTGAGGAATTGCTTTTCCAAATTGTTTTTGAATACGCGCTACTTGTCCGTCGATTAATTTATCATCAGCAGTAACGATGTATTTTACGATATCATTTTTAGCTTCTAAATCCAATTCGAAGTTAGGTACTAAACCAATTTCGAACTCAAAAGTTAATTCTTCCGCAGACCAATCTCTATTCTCTTCCTCTTTTGCAAGTGGAGTACCTAACAAATTCAATCTTTCAGACTGAATGTAACGCTCTAAAGCCAAGTCAATTACTTTCTTAACTTCTTCTATTTTGATTGCTTTTCCGTATTGTTTTTCAACCAAATCTTTTGGCACTGCGCCTTTTCTAAACCCTTTTACTTGAGCCAAAGGCATTTTTTCATTGATTCTTTTGGCTACTTGACCTTTGTAATCCATGTGCACCACATTCATCACAATTGTTTCAGTCACAGCATCTATAGCTACTCTTTTGATATCCATCGTCTTCTTTAATTTACGTAATAAAATTGGGTGGCAAAATTATAAAATTTTCAACTGGCAAACAAGCTTTTTATTTCCAACCTTTTGAATTGAAAAACAAGCGCTTATTTTCTTTAAACTTATGTTATAATTCATTCAAAATTGCATCAAAATCAAGAATTAGAATTAAATTTACTCTTTTAAACAGAAAAAATCATGAACAAACAACTCATCGTTATCACTGGAGCAAGCTCGGGTTTTGGATTAGAAATGGCTAAAGAATTCTCAAAAAGTGGCTATCCGCTTTTACTTTTGGCCAGAAGATTAGAAAAAATGGAAGCACTTAACCTTCCAAATACACTATGTAGAAAAGTGGACATTACAGATAAAAAAGCTTTTGAAAATGCCATTAGAGAAGCAGAAGCAGTATACGGAAAAACAGACTTATTAATAAACAATGCTGGAAAAATGCTTCTTGGTGACCTTGCTACTCAAGATCCAGCAGAATGGAAATCGATGCTGGATATTAATGTTACTGGTGTTATGAATGGAATGCAAATTGTTATGAATGACATGAAAGCAAGACAATGTGGGACCATCATTAATGTTTCTTCTATAGCAGGACTTCAACCTTTTGGGAATCATGCTGCTTATTGCGCATCAAAATACGCCGTTAGAGGACTTACTCAAACCGCTAGAATGGAGATGAGCCCACACAATGTACGCGTTATTGTAGTTGAACCTGGCGCGGTGACTACCGAACTTCTTGGGCATACTACCGACCAAAATATTATTGATGGATACAACCAATGGAAAGAAACTGTGGGCGCAGTAAACATTACTGCCAAAGACATAGCTACTACGATTAAATTCGCCTACGAATTACCACAAGGCGTACTTTTACGAGAAATTATCATTACTGATACCAAGCAAGACGCTTAACTCAAGAGGAACTTGTTTTCAACTAGCGTTCATGATTTTTTTCCGAAAAGTCATGAACGCTAGTTTTTTTTCATTTAATACAACCATCATTTTCGCAATTGAGAGCTACACTATTCATCGAAAAGCACTCAAGCATCTGGTTGATTGACAATATTTTGTGACTAAACAGGCAATTTGTTGCTCAATAGCCCCGGCAGGAGCGGCATCCTTTTTGGTGCCGATTTTTTTCGGCACCAAAAAGATATAGCGGATGACGGGACGATGCCTCCAAAAAAGCCTTTTGTTTCTGCTCCTTTGCCAAAAATCGGATGGCCTTTTTTCTACAATTTATTTTTCCTTAATAAATATCCCATAAGCGATAGACTGCGAAATGGAAAGCACTAAACTAAAGAGCAAGGCTGTCCAAAAAGAATCGACTACAAATCCGCCAACAATTTTGGTGCATAAAACTATTACCAAACCATTGATGACTAACAGAAAAAATCCGAAGGTTACAATGGTAAACGGTAAGGTTAGCACCACCATAATGGGTTTGATAAAAATATTGATAAGACCCAAAACGAATGCTACAATTAATGAGGTAACGAAACTTGCGACATGGACTCCTGAAATGATGTTGGATAGTAACAAAACTAATCCTGCGGTGATAAAAAGGCGTAATATCATGTTCATAATTTAATGTTTTTGGGTTAGTTTAAAATAGAAAAATTATTGGTTTTGTAAAAAATCAACACAAAACTGAAAAAAAAGTTTTGGATTCTCAGCATGCAACCAGTGACCTGCTTTTGGAATGGTTTGCAATTGCATGTTTGGAAAATGAAGCTGCATTTTTTCAAGATCTTGATCTAAAATATAATTAGAATTCCCTCCACGAATAAAAAGCGTAGGCATCATTGCTACGGCATTTTCTGGCAAAGCTTTACCAATTTGGTCAATTTTTTGATTAAAAACAGACAAGTTGAAACGAAAAGCTAATTGTCCTGGCTCTTGCCAATACAAACTCTTGAGCAAGAATTGTCGCGTGCCAAAATCAGGGATATGCGTTGTTAAAACAGCATCAACTTCGTTTCGGCTTGGTTGGGTAGAGAAATCAACCGCATTTAAACCCGCCAAAATTTCTTGATGATGTGGCGCATAATATTTAGGTCCAATATCGGCTACAATTAATTTTTGAACCAAATCTGGATAGGTGGTAGCTAACAACATAGCTACTTTTCCACCCATGGAATGCCCGATGATATCGATATTTGTTAAATTATTCGCCTTACAATAGTCGTATACATCTTGTACCATCAACTCATAGCTAAAATCATCCGAGTGAAAACTTCGTCCATGATTGCGTAAGTCCAATAAATGCACTTGATAGCCCTGATCTACAAATTGAGTTCCTAATGTTTTCCAATTGTCCGACATTCCTAGAAAGCCATGCATAATAACTAAAGGTTGACCTGAACCTTCTATTTTTGAGTGTAACATAACGAATTAAATTACTTTAATTTTTGCAAATACATATTAACAACATTATCTAACCCTAAATAAATAGCCTCAGAAATTAAGGCGTGTCCAATAGACACTTCTAACAAGCCTGGAATATTTTGATTGAAAAACTGAATATTATCCAAACTCAAATCATGTCCTGCGTTGATCCCTAATTTAAGTTCATTGGCCAATTCGGCTGCTTTTACATAAGGCTCGATTCCTTTTTCGTTTCCTAAACTGTATTCGTGCGCAAAGGATTCGGTATATAATTCTATTCTATCGGTTCCTGTTTTTTTAGCGCCTTCGATCATGGCTGCAATTGGATCGACAAAAATAGAAGTTCGAATGCCGTGGCGCTGAAATTCTTGGATCACCTCAGTCAAATAAGATTGGTTAGCGACGGTATCCCAACCCGCAGAAGAAGTGATTGCACCAATAGCATCTGGAACCAAAGTCACTTGAGTTGGTTTGCATTCTAATACCAAATCAATAAAATTATGTTGTGGATTCCCTTCGATATTGTATTCTGTATATACAATTGGTTTTAAATCACGAGCATCTTGATAGCGAATATGACGCTCATCAGGCCGAGGATGAATCGTAATACCTTGCCCGCCAAATTTTTGAATATCTGTGGCTACTTGTAGCAAATTAGGAACGTTACCGCCTCTAGCATTACGCAAAGTAGCTATTTTGTTGATGTTTACACTTAATTTTGTCATGTTACCTTATATAATTAATTCCAATACAGTATTGAGGAAACAAAAATACAAAGTAAAACCTAGGACTTTTTGCCTTTTTTTGATTATTTTGCATGAAATATTTCGGAGAGAACGATGACAGAAATTTTAAATTATATCACCAACGATTATAAAGCCATTGATAGCCAAGAAACCATAACGGCTATTCAAGACCATTTGGATGACATTCCGTTTTCGCACTTTCCTGTTCTAGAAGACGGCATCTATATTGGATGCATTATCAAAGATGACCTTGAAACCTTTGATGGAGACAAAAAAGTAACCGATTATCGCTTTACTTTGGAACCATTTTTTGCTAGAACCAAAATGATTTGGTTAGATGTATTGGAAGTTTTTGCCAAAAACCACACTAATTTAGTTCCTGTTTTAGACGAAAATAACGCTTATGTGGGATATTATGAAATAGAAGACATTATTAAGTTTTTTCATGAAACTCCTTTTTTAAAGGAACAAGGAGGCATTCTTGTGGTTCAAAAAGGAGCTTTAGAATACTCCATGAGTCAAGTTGCTCAAATCGTAGAAAGCAACAATGGCAAACTTTTAGGCCTTTTTATTTCAGAAGCCAATGCCGAATACGTTCAAGTTACGATTAAAATAAGTTTAGGAGCTATGAATGACATTATCCAAACCTTTCGTCGCTACAACTACGAAATCATTTCTGAACACCAAGAAGACAATTACATCAACAACCTAAAAGAACGATCCGATTACTTGGATAAATACCTTAGTATATAATATCACCCAAACGAATACTCCTAAACTCATGAAAGTAGCCCTATACGGTCAATATTATTTAGTAAGCACTGAACCGATCATCAAAGACATTTTTGTTTTTTTTAATGAAAATCAAGTCGAAATGGTGATTGAAGCTACTTTTCTTGACATGTTATATGAAAAGAAGATTGTACGAAAAGAATACAAAACATTTAGTTCGCATACCGAATTAGACAGTAGCTTCGACATGCTAATTAGCATTGGTGGCGATGGCACAATGCTCAGAGCAGTAACTTTGGTTCGCAATTCTGGCGTCCCTTTATTAGGGATAAACGCTGGCAGATTGGGTTTTTTGGCAAATGTTCAAAAAGAAAATATAGCTGCCTTTATGCAATTGGTTTTGGACAAAAAATACACCTTGTCTAAAAGAACCTTACTTAGCTTGTCTTGTTCTCCAGAAAACGAAACGATTCTTGATATCAACTTTGCTTTAAACGAAGTTACGGTTAGCCGTAAAGACTCTACTTCAATGATTACTATAGAAACGTATTTGAATGGAGAGTTTTTAAATTCCTATTGGGCAGATGGGTTGATTATTGCCACACCAACGGGAACCACTGGCTACTCTTTGAGTTGTGGCGGCCCGATTTTAACACCAGATGTAAAAAGTTTGGTCATTACTCCTATCGCCCCACACAACCTTAACGCAAGACCACTCGTTATTGCTGATGACACCGAAATTGTTCTTAGAGTTACCGGACGTGAGGATCACTATTTAGTTTCACTCGACTCCCGAATCACCACGGTACAAAACGAATCCGTATTGACTATCAAAAAAACACCGTTTCAAATAAATATGATCGAAATCCAAGAAGAAACCTTCTTAAAAACCCTTCGAAATAAATTACTTTGGGGTGAAGATCGAAGAAACTAAGTTTATTTTAAACCTTTCTATACGATACCATTAGAATTTGTCGTTTTAACTATTCAAGAGCTGTAGCTGAACAAAAACTTGTTTATTTCTGAAAAAAGTAGACATTTGTGCTATTGAGCGTTGATTAGTATTGAATATTATTATATTTGCACGCAATTTTATAAGTATGAAGAAATTCTTTTATTTGCTTTTAGTAACTTTTTCTTACGGAATTTCCTATTCTCAAATTCATGAAATAGGCCTTTTTGCTGGAGGAAGTAATTTTATTGGAGATGTAGGTGCCACCAATTACATTGCTCCAAACAAAGCAGCATTGGGTATCATATACAAATGGAACAAAAGCCCTAGACATGCTTATCGCTTTTCTTACACACAATCAATGTTACAATCGAATGACTCAAAATCAAAAGAAGGCAGTAGAATTCAACGAGGATATTCCTTCACCAATACCATCAAAGAATTATCAGCAGGATTAGAATTCAATTTTTTTGATTTTAACTTACACGAAACTAAAACAAAAATAACGCCCTATGTTTTTTCTGGAATCAATTATTTTTTTCATGACGAACTGTATGTAGATGCTATTGGAGATACTTATAAAGAAAAAACCGGAAATTCCATTGCTATCCCTATGATTGTAGGCATAAAATCGAATGTATCTCGTAGGTTTATTATTGGATTAGAAGTCGGTGCTAGATATACATTCACAGACAATATAGACGGAAGCAATCCTGACACTACCACTTTACAGCAATATCGTTTTGGCAACATCAATAATAAGGACTGGTATGTTTTTTCGGGTTTAACATTAACCTATACTTTTGGTGAAAAACCATGCTATTGCGCATACTAATTATGGATTTACTACAACAAATAGACACAAAAAAATTACCCAAACACTTAGCCATCATCATGGATGGCAATGGGCGTTGGGCAAAAAAACAAGGTTTCTTAAGAGCTTTTGGCCACGAAAGCGGCACAAAATCTGTCAAAAAAATCATTCAAGCTAGTGCAGAATTGGGTATAAAAAACCTAACTCTTTATGCATTTTCAACTGAAAATTGGAATCGACCAAAACTAGAAGTTGACACACTGATGAAAGTACTGATCAATGCATTAAAAAAAGAAGTCGATACCCTTCAAAATAACAACATCAAACTGAATGCCATTGGCAATCTTGAGTTGCTACCAAAGACTGCTCAAAACCAACTTTTGGAAGTAATTAACCTTACAAAGGACAATACATTAATGACACTGACCCTAGCCTTAAGCTACGGATCTAGAGAAGAATTAACAAATGCAGTAAGAATAATTAGCGAGAAAGTTAAAAATAATATAATTTCAATTGACACTATTGACGATTCAATTATAAATGAGCATCTTTACACGCATAATTTACCGGATGTAGATTTAGTAATACGTACCAGTGGTGAACACAGAATAAGCAATTTTCTGCTTTGGCAAATTGCTTATGCCGAGCTCTACTTTACGGATATTTTATGGCCGGATTTTAAAGAACAAGATTTATATGAGGCTATCCTTAGTTATCAAAAAAGAGAACGTAGATTTGGAAAAACAAGTGAACAAATTAAATAAAATTTTAGTGTTACAAAAAAGTATAAAAATAGCCTTTACCCTACTCCTTTTTGGAAGTTTTTCACAAATAAAAGCGCAAGACCGCGTCCCTTTTGACCAAGGAAAAAAATACATACTCGCTAAAGTAGACGTTACAGGGAAAATTAGTTTTAACAAACAAACCGTTGTTACTTTTTCAGGTTTAGAAAAAGGACAACAAATTACCGTTCCAGGAGAAGAAATAAGTAGCGCCATCAAAAAATTAGGCAAACTAGGTTTGTTTGATGAAATCACTTTTTATGTCAATAAAATTGAAAATGACAGTATTTTTCTTGAATTAAACATTCAAGAATTACCAAAATTGAAAGAGGTAAAATTTGTAGGCGTTAAGAAAAACAAAACCGAAGCGCTTATCAAAGACAACAACCTAAATAAAGGTAAAATTGTCAACGAAAACCTTATTACTACTACAAAAAATTACATAGAAAACAAGTATAAAAAAGATGGATTCTACAACACCAAAGTAGTGATTGTAAATACTCCTGCTGACTCTGCTACCAGCAACCAAGTCAATATGTTAATCAATGTTGACACTGGAACAAAAGTCAAAATCGCTAGCATTGATTTTGTTGGAAATAATAAATTATCCGACAAAACATTGAAGGCAGCAATGAAAGAAACAAAACAAAAGAAACTGACTCGAATTTTAAAGAAATCAAAGTTCATTAAAGCAAAATACAAAGAAGATCTTGAAAAAGTAATCGCAGTCTATAAAGAAAAAGGGTATCGTGACGCACGAATTGTTTCAGATTCAGTTTCCTATAATAAAGAGCAAAATGCGATTAATATTAAGGTAAATATAGAAGAAGGGAATAAATACTATTTTGGAAACATAAAATTCCTTGGAAACACCGTATATCCAGATCATTTATTATCTCAAGTTTTGGGTATAAAAAAAGGAGAAACCTACAATGGAGTACTTCTTGAAAAACGTATCGCCGATAAATCCAAACCAGACAGCGAAGACATTACCAATTTATACCAAAACAATGGTTACCTTTTTTCAAACATTAATGCTGTAGAGGTCAAAACCGCTAACGATACGATTGATTTTGAGATTAGAGTAACAGAGGGTCCAATAGCATATTTTAACAAAATATCAGTAGTTGGAAACGACAAAACTAACGATCGCGTTATTTATCGCGAATTACAAACAAAACCAGGTGATAAATACAGCAAAGATCAATTGGTTCGTACCATACGAGAAATTGGTCAATTGGGATTTTTCGATCCTGAAGCAATTGATCCTAAATTCAAAAATGTTGATGCCGGTGCTGGAACTGTAGATATCGAATACCATTTAGTAGAAAAAGGAGCCAGTCAAATCGAACTACAAGGAGGTTATGGCGGTGGAGGTTTCATTGGAACCTTAGGACTATCATTCAACAACTTCTCTGCAAGAAATATGTTTAAAAAAGAAGCTTACAAACCATTACCAATGGGAGATGGTCAAAAAGTATCCCTTCGTTTGCAAGCCAGTACATTTTTCCAGACGTATAGCGTGTCATTCTCAGAACCTTGGTTTGGCGGAAAAAAACCGGTTTCTTTTAGTTCATCACTCTCTTACAGTAAGCAATTTTTACAAAGTTTCTCTACAGGAAACTCAAGAGTAGACAAAAGCAAAAGCTTTAACATCTTATCGCTTTCTGTTGGAATCTCAAAACGTCTTAGTGAACCTGATGATTTTACGTATTTATCACACGCTATCAGTTTTCAAAGCTATGACTTGAATAATTACTTTACAGGATTGTTTAGCTTTGGAAATGGCTATTCTAACAACTTAGCTTATACGATAGGAATTACACACACCAACAAAGGTTTCAATCCGATTTTCCCAACCTATGGATCAGAGTTTAGCTTATCAGCTAAATTCACCCCACCTTATTCCTTATTCAATGGAGTAGATTATAAAAATTTAGGAGAACTTAAAGAAAACAAATACATTTACGATGGAAGCATTGGCGACTCATACGTAGGAGATAACGGAATAATAGTCAACAAAGGAGATTACGTTGAGGCAATACCCACGCAAAACACTAGACCAAATAGTGTAACTGATTATAAAGACGCCGCGGCAGATCCTGCCAAAGTGGATCAACAAAAATTCAATTGGTTAGAATATTATAAAGTAAAATTCAAAGCAGATTGGTATACTAAAGTATATGGAAAATTCGTTTTAAGAACTTTGGGAGAATTTGGTTTCATGGGAGCTTACAATCAAAACAGAGGACTAGTTCCTTTTGAGCGTTTCTTCTTAGGTGGTGATGGTATGCAGAATTTTGCCATGGATGGTAGAGAAACCATTCAGTTGAGAGGGTACCCAAACAATTCATTAACCCCGCTAGTAAATGGTTCACAAGATGGAGCAACAGTTTATAATAAATTTTCAATGGAGCTACGTTATCCTATAACCTTAAAAGCATCGGCCTCGATTTATGCTTTAGCGTTTATGGAAGCTGGATCATCATTTGCTAACTTTAAAAACTATAATCCTTTCGATTTAAGTCGTTCGGCTGGTTTTGGATTACGTGTTTTCATGCCTGCTTTTGGTTTATTAGGAATCGATTTTGGTCATGGATTTGACCCAATTCCAGGACAAACCAAAGCCAATGGATGGGAAACCCACTTCATTATTGGTCAGCAATTCTAGAATTATTGAAACTAACCACATTCAACGCTATAAAGTTATGAGAAAACATATTTTATTTATATTTTTATCCCTTTTTGTAGTTGCAATTGGTAATGCTCAGTCGAAAGGGCCAAAAATTGGGTATATCGATATGGAGTACATTTTACAAAATGTAAACGGCTATATTGACGCAACCAATCAATTAGAAGTTAAAGCACAAGCTTGGAAACAAGAAATTGAAGTTAAAAAGAGTGAAATTAAAAAATTAAAAGACGCTCTAATCATTGAAAAAGCCTTACTAACAAGAGAGTTAATAGAGGAAAGAGAAGCTGAAATTAAATTTCTTGATACCGAATTGTTAGAATATCAACAAAAAAGGTTTGGAGCTAATGGCGATTATATTTATCAAAAAAGTTCTTTATCAAAACCCGTTCAAGATCAAGTCTTTACCGTCGTACAAGATATTGCCGAACGACTAAAATTTGATTTTATATTTGACAAAAGCTCTGATATGACAATGCTTTTTGCAGCAAAAAGATTCGATATTAGTGATCAGGTATTACGAAAGTTAAACAATACCGATAAACGAGAAAAACTAAGTAAAAAACAGCAAGAAGCTGAACAAGCAAAAGAAAAAATTCAAGAAGCTCTAGATGAAAATCCAGAGTTAAACGAACGTCAATTACAATTAGAGGCAAAAAAAGCAGCAAAAGAAAAGGCACTTGCAGAGCGCATTCAGTTACAAGAACAAAAAAGAAAAGATTTCGAAGATAATAGACGTAGACTAAAAGAAGAAAGGGAAGCTAAAAAAAATGGCACAGTTTCTGTAACCACTGAAAAAGTAGCAACTGAAAAGATTAAAACGGAAAAAGCAGCCACAACCATAAAAGATGAGACTGCAACGACAACAAAAAATAATGCTGAAATTGAACGAGAAAGAATTGCCGCCGAAAGAGCCAAATCAGTAGAAGCTAAAAAACAAGAAATCGCTGATCGTAAAAAAGCATTAGAAGAAAAAAGAAAGAAGATACTAGAAGAAAGAGAAGCACAAAGAAAAGCCAAGGAAGAACAATTAAAACAAAAAACAAACGGAAATTAATTACTAAATTTTTTAAAACAATGAAACAAATCAAAACTTTATTAATTGCAGCAATGGTAGTATTGGGAGCAAATACAATGAATGCTCAAGCAAAGGTTGCACATGTAAATGTTGGTGAAATTATGACTAAAATGCCAGCTATGCTAGACGCTCAAAAACAATTAGAAAAATTGAGCACTACTTATGATGCTGAGTACAAAAAAATGGTTACTGAATATCAAGATTTATTAAAAAAATACGAAGCTGAAGCAAAAACTGTTACGGATGCTGTGAACGACACTCGTGGTAAAGAAGTGCAAGACATGCAACAACGTATTGTAGCTTATAGAGATAATGCTCAAAAAGAATTACAACAAAAAGAATCAGACATTACTAAACCATTATACGAAAAAGTAAGAGCATCTATCCAAAAAATTGGAAAAGCAAAAGGAATCCAATACATTTTAGATGGAGCTTCTCTTTTATTAGCTGATGGTCCAGATTTGACAGCTGATGTTAAAAAAGACTTAGGTTTCTAAGAAAAAACCAACTTATAGTACAACTGCTCCTTTCTTTAGATCGGAGCAGTTTTTTTTTGAACAATTTATTTAACTTTGTTACTATGAATAACAATCAACCCATAGGCGTTTTTGATTCTGGTATTGGCGGCACTTCTATTTGGAAAGCCATCCATCAATTGCTACCTAACGAACAAACGATTTATTTGGCCGATAGTAAGAACGCTCCCTATGGACAAAAGTCTAAAGAGGAAATCATTGCATTGAGCATGAAAAACACAGAACTCTTACTAGAAATGGGATGTAAACTTATAGTAGTGGCTTGTAATACTGCCACAACCAATGCCATTAGAGAATTAAGAGCCAAATACGACATTCCTTTTATTGGGATTGAACCAGCTATCAAACCTGCGGCAACACATTCTAAGACTCAAACCATTGGCATTCTTGCCACTCAAGGCACTTTAAACAGTGAATTATTCAACAAAACAGTCGAGAGGTATCAAGACACCAAAATCATTGAACAAATTGGCCATGGATTAGTTCAACTAATTGAAAGTGGTAACATCGACTCTGTAGAAATGAATCAATTACTAACTGAATATCTTACACCAATGATTGCGGCTAATATTGATTATCTAGTTTTAGGCTGTAGTCATTATCCGTATTTGATTCCACAGATTAAAAAAATATTACCTCCTCATATCCAAATAATTGATTCTGGTGAAGCAGTTGCAAAACAAACACAAAATGTTTTGAAAGAAAAAGTAGGACTCTCGAGTTTAACAGAAAGTCATCCTATGTTTTATACTAATACAGATCCAAAAGTCCTTTCTGATATTTTAGATAATAAGTATCAAGTTCTCTGTAAAGATTTTTAGTTTTAAAAGGGATTTTAATAATTAGTTTTCTTCTTTAAACCAGCTTGAGTACATGACGTAATTATTAGAAATACGTTCGATTTCGCCAGCAAAATCAGATTGATCAATATCTTTTACTTTTTTTGCAGGAACTCCAGCAAAAATCGTCCCTGAAGGCACAATAGTGTTTTGTGTAATCACAGAACCAGCTGCAACGATAGCATTACTTTCAATCACACAATTATCCATCACAATGGCTCCCATTCCGATTAAAACATTGTCATGAATCGTACATCCATGAACAATTGCATTATGTCCAATAGATACATTATTACCTATCACCGTTGGATGCTTTTGGTAAGTACAATGAATCACTGCACCATCTTGAATATTGACCTTATTCCCTATCGAAATTGAATTAACATCACCTCTCACCACAGCATTGAACCAAACACTACAGGATTCCCCGAAAGAAACCTCTCCTACAATAGTGGCATTTTCGGCAACATAACAATCAGTTGGAATTTTGGGAGACTTCCCATTAACAGATTTAATTAACATAACTTGGGATTTAAGGAATTAATTAATTGCAGGACAATTACAATCGTATTTTTCTCGTTTACAAAACAGGTTCAACCCTAAAGTAATTTGGTGATACCCTCCATTATCAAAACGAACGGCTCCTGCTACTTGAGAATACGTGTAGGCTAACATGAAGTTATTATAGTTCAAACCAACGATAGGACTAAAAAACTGCAATTTCTGAGTAGCCACACTATTATTATTGATGTATTCGGCACCATCTAAACTTCTTCTATACGACAATCCTCCCCATATACTTCCAAAATCTAGATTTTTGTAGGCTTTTAAATTCACATCAATTGTTTTTTCTTGAGTTTTCTCTGTTAATTGAAACAGAACAGAAGGCTCCCACAGTACCTTCTCTTTGTTTCCAAAAATATAACCAGCACTCAATAGATATTTCCTCAAATTGTCACTTTCATAGACACTATAAATTGCTCTTCGAGTTTCTACCACATTCTTTACAGTAGCATGCGCATAAAAATTCAAGTAATTATACGAAGCGCCAAAGTCGAAATTTAAGTAAGAATCTCTTTGAACTATAGTTCCATTAATATTGGGATCAAAATCGCCTGAATTCAAAAATGCTGTTTCATCCAATTGACTTTGAATTACGCCAGCACTCAAACCAAAAGACAATTGATTCAAGTCAATTTCATCACGAGAAAACAAAAGATGATATGCGTATGAAACTTTCAATCCTTTTTGAGAATGGTATCCATTTTTATCGTTAAAAACAATAATCCCGGCTCCAGCTCTATCTGAAACACGTCCGTTAAAACTCAACGTTTGCAATTGTGGAGCATCATCTTGACCAAACCATTGTTTTCTTGCCGTCAAGCGTATTTTTGCGCAATTAGAAGCGCCAGCCATGGAAGGGTGAATTAAATAATAATTATCGGATAAATAATCAGAATAAACAGGTACTCCTTCTTGCGCATTGGCAAACCCTATCACAAAAAGAACTAGACTTAAAAACTTAAATTTTATATACATTTAGTAATACTATTAATGAAATCGATAGACCAAAAAACAAGACAAATGGTTGAAGTTAATACTTATTATTCCTGTTTATTATTAATTAATCTTATAAAAAACCAAATATAGGTATTAGTAGAAAATAACTTTAGTAATTTTGCGAAAAATAATAAGTCATGACAAAAATAACTATAAAGGAAACCCAAAATCCAACGATATTGAAATTTGAATTTCCTGATTTCATTACACAAAATGAAAACTACGAATTCAAGAACATTGATGAGACAAAAAATGCTCCATTGGCGCAACAATTATTTTATTTGCCATTCGTAAAAACCGTATACATTTCGGGGAATTTCATTGCAATCGAACGCTTTAGCATTGTAGAATGGGACGATGTAAAAGAGGCCGTTGCAGAACAAATTGAGAAATTTGTAAATGATGGAGGAACAATCCTAACGGTTGATGAAAACAGAAGCAAAAAACAACCTATAACGGTTTATGGAGAAACTACTCCAAACCCAGCTGCACTGAAATTTGTTGTTAGCAGAATGCTTACAAAAACACCTATCGAATATAAAAATATTGACCAGACTTCTTCTTCACCTTTAGCTCAAGAATTATTTAAATTCCCTTATGTAAAAGAAGTTTTCATCGATGAGAATTATGTTTCGGTAACAAAATATGAAATTAACGACTGGCAAGAAATCACCTTAGAACTAAGAACATTTATCAAACAATTTATCGAAAATGGTGGGACAGTTATCGATGAATCACTTTTAGATATCGCATTGAAAGATGAAAAAATAAAAGATCAAAACTTTGATAACCTAGACGAGACTTCTCAAAAGATCATTAACATTTTAGAAGAATATGTAAAACCCGCAGTAGCTGCTGATGGTGGAAATATTGTTTTTGATTCTTATGACGACCAGACTGATACCGTAAAAGTAATGATGCAAGGAGCTTGTAATGGTTGCCCTTCTTCAACTTTCACCTTGAAAAGTGGTATTGAAAATATGCTTAAAAGTATGTTGAATAATGACAATATAAAAGTAGAAGCCGTCTAAAGCCTCTCAACTTTAACTAAAGCGTCTCAACAGAGGCGCTTTTTTGTTTTCAAAATATATAAATAGTTAATTTTCAGTTATTTTAAAAACAACAACGAAAGATTTTCATAATAAATTGTTTATCATTGTGTACTAATTTTAACTATCAAATACCATGGGTATCACATCATTTTTTAAAAATCTATTTGGATCAGCAAAGGAATCGGCAACAGAGGTAGCCAAAGAAGCTGAATCAACATTTGAAGAAGTAAAAGAAGCCGCAGCACCTCATATCGATAGTGCCTTGAAATTTGCGGATGAATCCTTTGAAAAGGTAAAAGAAACCGCCGCACCATACCTTGAAAAAGCAGAAAAATTAGCTGATGAAACTATTGATAAAGTAAGTACTGCAGCTACTCCAGTTATAGAAAAAGCAGAAGAATATGCCAATCAAACCAAAGAAATCATTAATGAATATGCAGACAAAGCAGAAACTGTACTTGGAGATTTGCTGGATCAAGTAAAAGAAAAAACTGAAGCAGTTACAGAAAAAGCAGAAGAAGATGTCACAGAAAAAGCAAACGAAATTAAAAAAGACATAGATGAAGCCACAAAATAATTTCTAAATAATTGTACTTTTGCAGATCACAAACCTTCTCGTTGAGAAGGTTTTTTTAATAAAAAAACAGGTAGTATGGAAGTAAACCCAAACCAATTAACCAATTACGCATCGCTACTTTGGAATGCCGTTCTTGATTATTCTCCAAAAATTATTTCGGCATTTGTAATTCTGATTGTTGGTATTTACGCCATCAGATTAATCACTCGATTGATCAAAAAAATAATGGTCAAAAGAAATTTAGACCCCACACTCACGAAATTTTTAGCCGATATTCTGATTTGGGCATTGCGAATCCTTTTATTTATTGCTTTCATATCGAAGCTTGGCGTAGAAACCTCTTCTTTTGTTGCTATTTTAGGAGCTATGGGATTGGCTGTTGGTTTATCGCTTCAAGGCTCTCTTTCAAATTTTGCGGGAGGAATGTTAATCATTCTTTTTAAACCCTTCAAAGTTGGCGATACTATCGAAGCTCAAGGTCAAATTGCCACAGTTTTAGAAATACAAATTTTTGTAACCAAACTGGTTACCGCAAACAATCAAACCATTTTTATACCGAATGGCATTTTATCCAACGGAACTATTATCAATTATTCAACACAAGGGCAACGCAGAGCCGACTTGACTATCGCCATTTCATATGAAACAGATATCAAAAAAGCTAAGGAGATTATTGCAGAAGTTATGCGAAGTAACCCAAAAGTTTTGTCTAATCCAGCACCAGAAGTTACCGTAAAAAACTTAACCGATAACGCAATTCAACTAGCGGTGCGTCCGTGGGCTAAAAATGAGGATTTTGGCGCTGTCTTTTCAGAAACATTAGAAAATTGCAAATTGGCTTTTGATGCTGCTGGTATTACAATACAACCTTATGTTAGGGAATCTTCAATTCAAAACTAAAATTACTTTTTAGTAGTAATCATAAAATCTTTCAAGTAAAAAGGTTCAAAATAAGCGACATCTACGGTGTCGCTTTTTTGGTATTTCTCAAAACTCAAAGCACTCATTTCTTTGGCAGACGGATATTGAATCCCTTCTAAAAAGACAAAATTAGGAGCGGAAAGTACCGTTTTACATTTTTCATTGCAATCCCCAATAAAATAGAGGGTCTCTTTACTATCGGCAAACGAATTTTCAGTGATCACTTCGGCTTGAATGGCTCTCTTCTGCTCATAATTGGCATCAAAAATAGCACTGTATACTTCCATTCTTCTGGCATCAATCATTGGAACGATACAACCATCTGTTTGCTTTACTTGTCTAGCTAAAGTTTGCAGAGTATCAATCGCAATCAACGGAATATCCAAAGCATAACACAAGCCCTTGGCCGCCGAAACACCTATTCGTAATCCTGTATACGAACCGGGGCCTTGACTAACAGCAATGGCATTAAGGTCTTTAAAAGCAATTCCTGCCTCTTGAATTATTTCCTCTATAAAAACGTGTAAGCGTTCGGCGTGAGAATAACCCTCCTCGGACATCTCTTTGCATAAAAGTGTAGCCCCATCTTTCGCTAAAGACACGGAACAATTCTTAGTAGCTGTTTCAATATTTAATAAGTATGCCAAAACGTAAATTGTATAAACTTAAAAAATCACAATCTTCTTTGACGATTGTGATTTTTTAAGTTGTTAGACTATGATTTTATTTCTTTCCTTCTTTTGCATTATCGGTTTTCAAGGAGACTTTATCCCCTGAATTGAGCTCTTTAGAAACCGTTGTATAAGGCCCAGTAATAACTACATCTCCCTTTTTCAAGCCCGATAAAACCTCAATATTGGTATCATCCTGAATACCAGTTTTGATTACTCTAATTTTTGCTTTATTGCCAACTTTCACAAAAACACATTCGAATTTTTTATCGCTTTTCGGTTTTGATTTTTCGTCATTAGGATCCTCTACTTTAATTTCTTTTACCGCAGCGGTATCTGATTTTACAACTACTGAACTAATTGGCACAGTTAAAATATTCGATTTAGTATTCGTAATAATATCAACTGTAGCAGTCATTCCCGGTCTAAAAGGCGAATAAGTACTTGGCTTACCTTGTAATAAATCTTGATAAGACTCTTTCAAAATTCTAACTTTTACTTTAAAGTTAGTCACCTGATCCGCCGTTAAAGTAGAACTAGCTGAATTTGAAATACTAGTTACAACGCCTTTGAATTGTTTTTTCAAATAAGCATCTACCTCTACATTCGCTTTGTCACCAACCTTTATTTTTACAATGTCATTTTCGTTTACATCTACTTCAACCTCCATATTGTTCAAATTGGCTACGCGTAAAATCTCGGTTCCTGCCATTTGTTGCGTTCCCAAAACACGTTCTCCTAATTCTACATTCAATACAGAAATAGTACCATCAGCAGGCGCATAAATAGTGGTTCTACCTAAGTTATCTTTAGCTTCAAGGACTGTTGCAGAAGCACTCTGTACGTTGTAATAAGCGTTTTGTTTGTTGGCTTTGGCTACTTCAAAAGAAGCTATCGCTTTGTCCCAATCTGCTCTTGAAATAATACCTTTATCATACAATGATTTGTTTCGGTCATAATTGGCTTTGGCTTCTTTGTAAGAAGCTTCAGATTGGCTTAAACCTGCTTTGGTTCCTGACAAATTGGATATCGTTCTGTTATAACTAGAGGTGTATAAATCTGGATTTATTTTAACCAATAAATCTCCTTTTTTTACCACTTGTCCTTCTTTTACATTCAATGCAATAATTTCTCCAGATACTTCAGAAGATATTTTTACTTCAATTTCGGGTTGTATTTTTCCAGTAGCAGAAACGGTTTCTACAATGGTAGATGCAGCCACATTGGCAATTTCAATTTCGGTTCCTTTATCTTTATTTCCAATTACTCCTGATTTGGAAAGCCCTACTAAGGTTCCTATTAAGACAACGGCAACGGCTAAAAGTATATAAATAGTTTTCTTAGACATAATGTATTAGTTTTTTAAGATTGGAATTCCAAAATAGAATTCAAGTATTTTAATTTTAAAAATATAGTCGTATTTGGTTCGGATTACTTCTGATTGTGCATTGGTCAACAATGTTTGTGCTTGATTAAAATCGAAGGAATTCATCATCCCCACCGCATAACGTTCTTTCGCGTAATTGAACGCTTCTTGTCTAGACTCCAAGGCAACAATAGCCGATTCGTGTGTTTTTAAAGCACCTTTAGCATCGGTAAAAGCCGTGTACACATTTCTTTGTAAATCTAATTCTTGTTGTTCCAAAGCTATTTTAGATTTCTCTAAATTGACTTTGTTGCGCTCAACATTATTCTTTACCGACCATCCATTAAAAATTGGAATTGATAATTGTGCACCAAATGCTTGTCCTTTATTATCTCTAAACTGATCCCAAAAAGGCAAAGCTGATTTAGTAACTGGATTACCATTTTGATCTAAACCAATTCTATCAGCATAAGCAATCCTTGTATTATAATTGTAAAACCCTTGCAAGGTTGGTTGAAAAGCTCCTTTGGCAATGGCCAAATCTTTTTGAGCTACTTCTAAATTCGTTTTAGCAATTTTCAACTCAGTTCTTGATTCTTTTGCTTTATCATAAATAGCTGTGGCAGGTTGAGCCAAAATATTATTTTCATCCTTAATACTTTGATTGTCTATTACATCAAAATCATAAAAATCTTTCAACTGTAACAATTGGGCTAAACTCAATTTTGAAATCAATAAAGCGTTTTCAGCTGTGACTACATTCTGTTTATTAGTAGCCACGGTTGCCTTTATGTCTAAAACATCTCCCCTTGGTATGGATCCTGCCTTCACTAATTCCTCAGAACGAGTCAATTGCTTTTCAGTAATGGCCAACTGCTCTTTTTGAACTTTTAAATTTTCTTTGTTAAACAAAATTTGTAAAAAGGCATTTGCTACATTAAGAGCAATATCTTCTTGCATTTTAAGCAATTGATATTTTGAAGCTACAATGGCTAAATTTGCTCTACGCAACGTATTTTGATTTTGCAAGCCTTTATAAATATCAACACCTAATGTTCCTCCTACAGAAGTAAACTGAGTGGTTTGATTTCGCAGTAAACCGGTTGTAATATCCTGGTTTAAACCAATATTCCATGAGTGTGAAGTATTAGCATTTAGCGAAGGAATAAAATTTCCCACTGCCCCTTTTTTATTAATCTCAGCAGTTTTGATATCTAGCGCGGTGTTTTTGATAGAAATATTATTTTCTATCGCATATTTTACACACTCTTCTAAAGTCCAGGTTTTAGTTTGTGCCGTTCCAACAACGGAAGCGAACAAAAAGAACACTAAACTTAAATAATTATTTTTTTTCATAAATCGGGAATGAAAGTGCAACAAATATACTGCACAAATTTAACATTTTTTCAAAATTAGCAACTAGTTTGTGGGGCTTAATTAGGGCTTGGGCTCTTCGGTTAACAATCCTTGATTCCATACTTTTATCTTGTCTGTATCTTTAATTCCGCTTTTTATCTGAACATAAATTCCATCGCTTACACCCAAAACCAAATCTTTACGAACAAATTTTTGTGGTCCTGTTTGGACTTCAACATAAGGTTTCTGAGTTTTTTTATCAAATTGTACTAACGCTTCTTTGATAGCCAAAACTTTATCGGCTTTTTCCAAAATAATAGAAGCATTTGCGCTTAATCCTGCTCTAATAAAGGTGTTATCGCGATTGGTCATTTTTGCTTTGATTTCAAATTGAATCGCGCCATTTTCGGTTTTTCCCTTTGGAGCAATGTAATTCAAAACCGCATCGAATTTTTTGTTTTCGATAGCACCAACCGTAATCTCAATTGGCAAATTTTCTTTTATTTTACCCACTTCAGATTCGTCGATTTTTCCAACAAAAATCATTCTTCCAACGTCGGCTACACTTGCAATAGTCGTTCCTTCATTGAAATTGTTACTTTCAATAACTTGATTTCCTACTTTCACGGGGACATCTAATACCATTCCGTTTACCGTAGAACGAATCAAAGTGTTCGCATAGTTACCCATTCCAGATGTAGTACCTGTTTTTACGATATCGTTGCTTTTTTTAGCTGCAACATAGTTTTGTTTTGCTTGTTTATATGCTACTTGAGCAGCGTCAAAATCATTAGCAGAAATCACACCTTTATCGAATAATGTTTTTTGCCTTTGAAATAATTTTTCTTGGTTATCCAAATCGATTTTGGCCGTTTGCACTTGATTTTGCGTATTATTCAAAGTAGAAACATTCGCTACAACTTTAATTTTAGCAATCAAATCACCAGCTTTAATTGTCTCGCCAGCTTTAATGTATACTTCTTCAATAATTCCAGAAATATTAGGCTTAATCAATACCTCTTCGTCAGGAACGATATTACCTGTAGCGATAGTTGTTTTTACAATAGTTTTATTTTCTGTTTTATCGGTTTGAAAAACTACCGGTGGCTCCTGATTTTTAGTATACAAGTAGTACAAAGCGCCAAAAAAAACTAGTGCTATTACGACTAATACAGTTATAGTAATTCCTTTTTTCATTGTAAATATGGTTATTCGGTTATTATTTATTCGGTTCTTAATGCATCTACAGGTTTTACACGAATGGCAGTTTGCGCGGGAATAAATCCTGCAAGTAATCCTGAGCCAATCAAAATGAGTAGCGCAAAAAACACTACTGCTAAATCTACACTTGGATTCGCAAACATCATATCATCACTCGGCATGCTATCCAAAACAAAATTCAAGACCCACAATACTCCTGTTGCCAATGCAATACCAAACATTCCTGCCATAATCGTCAAGAAAATAGCTTCGGTTAATATTTGTGTTCTTATGGCTCCAGGTGTAGCTCCAAGAGCTCTTCGTATTCCTATTTCTTTGGTTCGTTCTTTTACTACAATTAGCATAATATTAGAAATTCCAATCACACCAGAAAGCAATACCAAAGTACCCACGAAATAAGCAATGAATCTCAAAATAGCAAAGAGACTTTGTACTTTACTAAACTCTGCATACAAGTCAAAATTACCAATAGCACGATCGTCTGCCGGATTTATGGAGTGTCTCCCTTTCATAAACTCCAAGATTTTTGGCTTTAAATCCGTAATTGAAGCGCCATCATTCGCCGTTAGTGCCATCCAACCAACCGTATCTCCAAAATTAAAAGCTTGCTGAAAAGTCGTAAAAGGAATAAAGATTTTTTTCTGTTCTTCCTCTCCTCCACCTCTATTGTTGGACTTTGATTTATACACTCCCACAATCATAAAATTCACGCCATTGATCTTGATATAACTCCCAATAACTTCTTCCGCTGGAGTATATAGTTCTTTGATTACGCCTTGACCAATGACAGCAACTTTCCTTTTTAAATTAATGTCTTGTTGGTTTAAAAATCGGCCTTTTGGAATATCCATAGGCTCTTGATTTATCAACTCTGGATAATCCCCGTAAATAGTATAAGCTGCTGTTTTGGTACCACGAACCACATTATTGGCTCCCTCAAAACCACCTAATTGATTTCGTGGTGACACATACAATAAATCAGGAAAATTCTCTTTCAACGCAGCAACATCAGCATTTTTAAAATTAAATTTTCGGTTAGCCGGCAACCCTTTATATGGTTTTGAAGCGGTTTGTGACCACATGAACATTGTATTGGTTGCAATACCATCAAAGCCTTTTTTCACTCCGTTTTCTAAACCATTTCCAGCAGCAAGCAAGATGACCAAAATAAAAATCCCCCAAAACACACCAAAAGCCGTGAGAATAGTTCGGAACGTATTGGCCGTCAATGCTTCTAAAATCTCATTCCATTTATCTCTATCAAACATAATTATTCGTCTCTAAGTGCTACAATAGGTTTGATTTTGGCGGCATGATAGGCAGGAAAAAAACCTGCCATTGCGCCAGCGAATACTAATAAAATTAAAGTAGTAATAGCTACCCCAAAATCTACTTCTGGATTTAAAAAATAGTCACTTTTCACATAAGGGCCAACGAGTTCAAGCAATAACAAACTGGATAACAAACCTATAAAACCAGCAATTGTGGTAATAAAAATAGACTCGTGCAAAATCATCCCCACAATAGAAATAGGTGATGCGCCAAGTGCTTTTCGAATTCCAATTTCTTTGGTACGCTCTTTTACAATAATCAACATAATATTACTAACCCCAACTACTCCTGCAATAATAGTACATATTCCAACCCACCAAAAAAATAGACGGATGTACAAATTCAAATCATAAAATTGCTTAGCATTTTCAATAGAATTATTAATTCCTATGGCACTTTCATCATCTGGTGCAACGGTATTTTTACTTCGTAACATTTGCCCTAATTCTGCCGTAAACTTGGTAGATTGTGCTAATGCTTCTTCATAAGTTGCCATTTTATTCAATGTAAATTGCATATTACTTATTTTGTCGCCTACACTAAAAGCTTTCTGAGTTGTGGTGATAGGCAAATAAATCCTTGATTCCTCACGTTCTCCTGATGGATCCGTAAACACACCTATAACCTTAAAATTCACATTATTGATTACGATTTCTTCTCCGATAGAATTCTTATCTTTAAATAAATCCAACTTTACTTTCTGACCAATAGCAGCCACTTTTTCGTTATGCAACAAATCATTTTCGTTGATAAAACGTCCGCTAACAATTGTAGCATTTTCTAAAGCTAAATAATCCGGATAAATCCCTCTGAATTGATAATTTCCTGTTTCTTTTCCGTAAACGATAACACCATTCCAATAAGAATAAACTGCTGATCTTCGATCCAGCTTATCATCAAATTTGGTAACCGCCAAGTTGTAATCACTATTCCTGAACTGCACTTCTCTTCCTGGGTTCAGTCCTTTATATTCTTTGGTTGTAGTACCCGTCCATACTTCAATTATTCCTTCCGCATCACGTTCGAATTGTTTGGCAATTCCGTTTTGCAATCCTTTCCCAGCGCCTAACAAAATCACCAAAATAAAAATACCAGAAGCCACAGAAATACCCGTCAAGAAAGTTCTCAACTTATTTTTGGCAATTGCCTCAAAAATTTCCTGCCAGCGTTCCGTATTAAACATAAGAAGAAGCTCTTACTTGTTCTACTAATTTATCATCTATTATCAATCCATCTTTCAAGACTACATTTCGCTTGCACATGGCAGCAATATCTGGCTCGTGAGTTACAATTAGAATGGTTTTCCCTTCATCATTAATTCCTTGAATTAGCTCCATAACTTCATAAGATGTTTTGGTATCTAATGCCCCTGTTGGTTCATCTGCTAATAATACTTTTGGATTTGAAGCCAAAGCTCTAGCTATTGCAACCCTTTGCTTTTGTCCCCCAGAAAGTTCGTTAGGTAAATGATGCGAGTGACTATCCAATCCTACTTTTTTCAAATAAGCCATTGCGATTTCGTTGCGCTCTTTTCGTTTCACACCTTGATAATACAAAGGCATTGCAACATTGTCTAATGCAGTTTTATAATTAATCAAATTAAAGGACTGAAAAACGAAACCTAGAAACTTGTTACGGTATCTAGAAGCAATGGTTTCATTCAGGTTTTTTATAGGTACATTATCTAAAATATAACTTCCACTATCTGCCTCATCTAATATACCTAAGATATTGAGCAAGGTCGATTTACCTGAACCAGACGAGCCCATTATGGCTACCAACTCTCCTTCTTGTATATTGAAATTAATTCCTTTAAGCACATGTAAGGAAGAAGAACCCATCTTATAGGATTTATGCAAGTCTTTAATTTCAATCATACTAAAAAAATTATGGCATTAATGGAATTTATGAACAAAATCAATTGTTAGTATTGCTACCTAAACAATTCTAAACGATAAGACTCGATTGCTTTGAAAATGTTACAAAAAAACTAGAATAATATTTGTTTTAGTATTTTTACCAAAACAAACTTTCATCAAATGTCAAAAATTTTTCTTTTTATACCCATTATATTTGCAGTAACACTATTCGCAAGTTGTTCTACAGTTAACAAAATTGCTGCCTTAAAACCAGAACCCGACGACGCAATTCCCTTAGTATACGAAAGCAGCCCATCGTTTATTAACCTGCCCGTTACCATCAAACTAAAAGACATCGAGAACAAAACCAATGCTTCCCTTAATGGTTTGATCTATGAAGACAACACCATTGAAGACGATGACATTGAATTGAAAGTTTGGAAAGAAGCTCCTATAACCATCAACAATGCACACGAAGGAACCACCGAAAAAATTAAAACCGTTTTACCGCTTAAAGTGTGGGTGAGATACCGAATCGGAACAAAAAAACTAGGGGTAGAATTGTACACTTACAAAGAGTTCAATCTAAATGGCGTGGTAACATTACATAGCGAAGTAAATCTCACCAATTGGCGCATGCATACCAAAACCGAATTAAAATCTTTGGATTGGAAAGAGAGTCCAACCATGGTACTGCTTGGAAAAAATGTCCCCATCACTTACATCATCAACCCAACCATAAGTCTATTCAGATCAAAAATTGAAAAGAAAATTGACGAATCGATTGAAAAATCAATGGATTTCAAACCTAATGTTTTAGAAGCTTTAGAGAAAATATGCACTCCTTTTGAAATGAGCGAAGCGTATTCGAGTTGGCTACGAATTTCACCAATTGAAATTTATACCACCAATGCTCGATTAAAAAATGACACTTTTGTTTTAGAAATGGGAATGAAATGCAATATGGAAACCCTAATTGGTACAAAACCCATCTCAAAATATGACAAAAACAAAATTGTCCTAAAACCGGTTACTCAAATTCCTCAACAAATCAACACCAATATTGCCGCAGTTTCTACCTATCAGGAAGCTTCAAGGATTATGACCAAAAACTTTAGCGGGCAAGTTTTTGGCTCTGGCAATAAAAAAGTGAGTGTAGAGAACGTAAATATTTGGCACAAAAACGGTAAAATGGTGATTGCTTTAGACCTTCTAGGAAGTATTAATGGAACTATTTATCTTTCGGGTTTTCCTCAATACAATGAAAAAAGTAAAGAAATATATTTTGATAAACTAGACTATGTCTTAGATACTAAAGACAAATTAATAAGAACTGCCAATTGGCTTGCACAAGGCATTATCTTACGGAAAATTGAAGCCAACTGCAGGTATTCGATCCAACCGAATTTGGACGAAGGCAAGAAAAGCATGATGACTTACCTGAATAATTATTCTCCATTGCCTGGTGTTTTCGTAAATGGTAAAATGGAAGACATTCAATTTCAAAAAATTCAATTGACCAATCAAGCAATCATTGCTTTCATTAATGTAAAAGGTTCCGTTAAAGTTACCATCGATGGATTGAAATAAAACAAAAAAAGGCTGAATTCAGCCTTTTTTTTATGATTTTTTCTTCTTCATTCGATACACATAATACCCAATTCCCGCTACCAGCAGATAAGGAATCACCATCAAATATACGATACCATCATTAACTGCCGCTGCTTTTGTAGCATTGCCTTCACTGGTTAATGCTGCCCTACACATAGCGCATTGCCCATAAGATGAAATTTCAAAAAGGAAAAAACAAATTCCAAAAAGGAGGACTTGTAATTTACTACTTCTTAGTACGCTCTTCTGACTTTTTACTTTAACTCGCATAATACGGCGCTATCATTAAGTAAACGATTACTCCAGTTACAGCAACATACAACCAAATAGGGAAGGTGATTTTGGCTATTTTCTTATGCTTATCAAACCTTTCAGCGAGTGCACGAACATAAGTAATAAGCACCAACGGAATTACAGCTATAGATAAAAGAATATGCGATAAAAGAATAAAGAAATAGACATATCGAAGTACACCTTCTCCACCATAACTAGTAGAATCTGTGGTCATATGATAAGCGATATACATTACCAAAAAAGCTAATGAACAACCTATTGCTGTTTTCATTAAATTTTCGTGTAAACGTCTATTTCCCTTTTTGATCGCCATAACTGCCCAAACTAGTAAAACAGCTGTTATCCCATTGATTGTAGCATAGATTGGAGGTAAAAATCGCAATGGAGCCACTTCAACTCCAAAATCTTTTAATTTAACTTTAAACAATATAGCAACTGCTACAGGGATTAAAATAGATAATAGTACAATCCATTTATTGTATTTCTTTTCAACTGAATTTTGTTCCATTTTATTCTTTTAAAAGTAATTTAATATCTTCTTGAATGTCTTTAACGCCTTTTTTATCTAATCCATCATAGTACAAAATTGGATTTCCAAACTCATCTTTTCTACAACGAATATGTCCTTTTTTGTCTACCAAAGCAAATAAACCAGAATGCTCAAAACCGCCACTAACTTTATTGTTCGCAGCAGCGTATAGATTAAATCCTTTGTTTGCCAAATCAAAAATGGTAGTTTTATCTCCTGTTAGAAAATTCCAATTTGAGGATTTAACTCCTAATAGTTTTGCATGTTCTTTAAGTACGGCAGGTGTATCTGTTACTGGATCAATAGTTATCGAAACAATTCCAAAATTAGGGTTACCAAAAAATGTCTTTTCAATTTGCAACATACTCAAATTCATCTTAGGACAAATCGAAGGGCAAGTGGTAAAGAAAAACTCTAGAACATATACTTTTCCGTCATAAAAATCATTGTTTATTTTTTTTTGATCCTGATTAATCAAATCAAAGTTTGGAGAAGCTCCAACATCAACAAGACTTTCTGCTGCAACTCCAGCCCCACTATCTTTGTCCAATCGATCTGATTTGACTACAGCACCACCTTCTACCCGATCTATTATCTTAGGGATAGCATAAATGCCAAAAATCAAAATAATAAATGAAATTCCAATGTATGATTTATTCTTAAACATATTACAATTGTTTTGTAGCGTTATGATTCTTTTTCAATGCTGCTTTGTATTCATACAATAAGATTTTGAAATCATCCAACATTTCATTACTTAATTCCGCTGGATGAAAAGTATTGTAGCCTTCTTTGTATTCTTCTTTATCTTTTCTTCCTCTCAAATTGCGTTCTTTATCCAAAATATACACATTTGGAGTTCCAAATTTAGAATCTAATGCTGTCTTTAAATTTAATTGTTTATGAAAAGCTGCAATTTCATCGGTAGTTGCGAAAACAAAATTCCATTGTTTTACATCTGTAAAAGCTTTTAAAGCATCTAAAACGGCTTGAGCGTCTTTTTCGGTTCCAATAGGGCAAAGCATAACAAATTGTAAATCTTTAAAAGTGTGGTAACGTTGATAAATCTTTTGATTCAAATTAAAAAGATTTCCTCTATTAGCTAATAAATTAGTTCCTGGAAAACCAAGAACAGTTATTTTTCCATCCAATCGAACCACATCGCCGCGTAATGATTTCCAATTACCAAAATCAGCAACTTTTGGAGTAATTGTAGGTAATTTAGTAAAACTATTCACTCCAGAAGCAAAAAACAAATAAGCTACTATTGGAAGAATAAACAAGACAAAAAGAACAATATTTTTTTTCATCAGAAGGGTGTATTGAGAGTGTAAAAATAAAAAAAGCTCCGATATTTCGGAGCTCTTTTCTGAATTAATATTTAGTTAAAAATTCCATTTAATAACAGAATTCTTAAAAACCCCGAATACATAATCACCTTCAGTTAATAGAATAAAAAGTAAATATAAAATTAAAAATATTAGCGGAGCAACTACAGCACTTTGCAAAGATTTTTTTTCACCTTCCATGTGCATAAAAGCCCAAACTATATAATAAGCTTTGAAAATTGTCAATATGTAGAATATCCAATTTAGCAAGTTCATTCCAAGAAAATTAGTAAAATGTAAAGCTTCAGGTTTGATAATACCTAAAATAACTTCAACTGTAGTTACCACTGAAAGCAAACCAAAAACAAACCAAATTCTTTTTGTGTTAGAAACGTGTTCGTGTGACATAATAATAAGTTCCTTTAAAATTAAACAAGATAAAATACGGTAAATACAAATACCCAAACCAAATCTACAAAGTGCCAATATAGACCAACTTTCTCCACCATTTCGTAGCTTTTACGTTTTTCGTAAGTCCCCAACAAAACATTAAAAAAGATAATGATGTTAATCACAACTCCAGAAAACACGTGAAAACCGTGAAATCCTGTGATAAAGAAAAAGAAGTCCGCAAATAATTTACTTCCGTATTCGTTATGTGTTAAGTTAGCACCTTCAATAACCAATTTTGCATCCGCTAATCTAGCCTCAGACTCTGCTCTTGAAAGCACTAATTTCTTTTTGTCTTTTGTAATTGTTTCTGTTCTAACCAATATATCAGGGTTGGCTTTGAAACCCGCTTGTATTTCAGCAACAGAATAAGAAGGCAACGCTGGCTCACTCATAAACCATTTGGCTTTGCTACGAGTCAACTGTTCACGTTCTTCAGGCAATGTTTTTGCAAAGTCTGCTAAAGCAACACGCTTACCGTCTTTGTCTACAAATTGAAGTAAACTTCCACCTGTAGTTTCTACCGCACCATACTCCCCTTTGATGAAGTTTTTCCACTCCCATGCTTGAGAACCAACAAATATTAAACCTCCGATGATAGTCAAGAACATGTAGATTGCCACTTTATCTTTCTTCATTTGATGACCTGCATCAACAGCTAATACCATTGTTACAGATGAGAAAATTAAGATAAAAGTCATTAAGGCTACATAATACATAGGAGCTGATACTCCATGTAAAAATGGAAAGTGAGTAAACACTTCGTCGGCTAAAGGCCAAGTTTCAATAAATTTAAATCTAGAAAATCCATAAGCTGCAAGAAAACCTGAGAAAGTCAAGGCATCTGATACGATAAAAAACCACATCATTAATTTACCATAACTCGCTCCCATTGGCTCATTTCCGCCACCCCATGTCTTTTCGTCGTTGTTTGCAGTAGTAACTGTCGCTCCCATAAAATTAATTCGTTAAAAAGTTCCCAAATTTACATTTTTTTCTTATTTAAAGAAATATAAAAACAAAAATAAATAAACCCACAATAAATCAAGAAAATGCCAATACATTACACCAAGTTCAATTCCAAGAGATTGAGTTGCGTTGTATTTTTGTTTAAAATGATTATAAATAATAATTAGTAAAGAAATCAAGCCTCCAGCCAAGTGCAACAAGTGCATAACGGTTACAATATAAAGGAATGTAGTAGTAATAGAACTAGCAGGTCCTGTAAAAAAATAACCTTGGGCCACAATTTGACCAAAACCAACAAACTGCAATACTACAAATGAAATCCCTAAAGCTAAAGTAATCAACAACCATTGTGTAGTGGCTTTATGATTGTCACGTTGAATGGCTTTTTTAGCCAAATGAAAGGTAATACTACTCACCAAAATGGCAAAAGTACTAAGTAAAAAAGCCGAAGGCAATTGAAAATCTTTCAACCAATCTACTCTAGATTTACTAACTACAAAAGCACTAGTTAGCCCTGCAAACATCATGGTCATACTTACCATAGCAAACAACAAAATCAACTTATAGGATCTTGCCGTTCTGGATTGATGCTCGTCTTTAGTCATTGTCATATCCATACTATCTTAAAAATTTATCTACTATATATATTAATTGTAACAAGGTGATATACGAAACACTTACCAACATTAAGGTTCTAGCGGACTTAGATGTTCTTAATTGATATACTTTTACCGCATAAAACAACATCCATAATCCCAACAAAAACACTAAAATTGCCGCAACAGGCGTTAAAAACAAGGAACCCGTATAACCAAACATTGGCAAAAGCGACGCAATTATTAACCAAACCGTGTATAATATAATCTGTAAAGCCGTTCCATTATCTTTTTTTCCTGTAGGCAACATAAAAAAACCTGCCTTTTCATAATCTTCATATAAGAACCAACCTATAGCCCAAAAATGAGGAAATTGCCAAAAAAACTGAATCAAAAACAAGGTACCTGCTTCAATGCCAAATTCACCAGTAGCTGCTACCCATCCTAACATGAACGGAATTGCTCCTGGGAATGCTCCAACAAAAACAGACAAGGATGTCATTGTCTTTAAAGGTGTATAAACACTTGTGTATAAAAAAATCGAGATTGCACCAAACATGGCTGACTTTGGATTTATACTATACAACAATGCCAATCCCAAAATAGTTAACAATGTTGCCACAACTAGAGCTACTCTTGACTGCATTCTTCCCGAAGCGACTGGACGATCCTTAGTTCGATCCATTAAAGCATCTAAATCCTTTTCAATAACCTGATTGTAAGCATTAGAAGCACCAACCATGCAATACCCACCTATAGCTAATTTTAGCAATATCCACCAAGTACTTGTTTCGAAATGATCAACTCCCAAAACAAAACCAGCAATGGATGAAAAAACAACACTAATGGCAAGTCCAGCTTTAGTGATGGCTTTAAAATCTAAATAAATGGATTTGAGGGAAACTGTATTTGTCAAAACGATTAAAACTAGTGTTACTTTTATAAAAACTTTTGCAAAAGTAGGTTATCAAAAGGGATTTGACAAAAAACAAGTCATAAAAAAAGTTGCTATTAAAATAGACCTACTAATAATCAAAATAGAAATTAAAAATATCGGATCTTACTCCTACGGTAAACCAATTAGTACTTTGGGTAAAAGTAGCAATGGTATTTTGAGAAGGATCGAAGTTTCTATAGATATAACTAGCAAAAAGTTTCAAATTAGTAGCTGGATTGACCAAATACCCGCCTTGAATGTCTGCTATAAATACTTTGGTTTTATTCCCTTGCCCTACTTTTACACCGGTATCAAAAGGGCGTTTATCATCGTAGTCTTTGTAAATATTACCCCCGTAATTAAAACTATCTTCAGTAGTATTAAAATCAAGACCTCGAGTCCCAAAGGTTACTTTAGCATCAGCAAAAAGTCTTCCTTTGTGATAACGAGCAATTGCAATTAATTCATTAAAATTCCCTCCCCATTGATGTCCCAAACTTTGATTGTTATGCGCATAATTCGTAATAGGATTACTGTGCGAATACACATAAGGACGCACGTGATTGTATTCTAACTGCAATAAAAGATTATTCACTTTGAAAGCATTGTAATACTTCACCCCTAGTTGATATCCAAATTTATTTTTCCAACTATTATCTCCTCCTTTTACATCTCCCAACGAGAACTCATCTAGCAAAAACTGTCCGTAAGCATTAAAAGATGCATCCCACTTGTATTTAAAAGTTAATCCCAACAAAGCATTTCCGCTTCTAGATGACGATCCAAACTCTACAGCACGGTAAAATATAATAGGATTCACAAAGCTCATATCAAAGCCTCGGTTATTGTCTTTTGTCCAAACAACTGATTCAAAAAAACCTAAATTCAAACGATTCGAAACATTCCAACTAAGGTAATGATTCGCCATGAATTTGGTAGCATACGTTCGATCTACAGTCACTTCTGGACGCACATCCTTGAGCCACATGTAGGTATTGGTGTATTTAATTTTCCAAAAATTAGTGTTGATTTTGAAATATGGATAAGGACTTGCACCATCACTTTCTAACAAAGAACGATACCCATCACCAATAAAATTCCTTCCGTATCCCAATTGCAAATCAATAAATTTATTTGGTGTAAACGTAATATTGGCCTCCGCCAAAGGAAAATCATACCCATCATCTTTGAATCTTTTGGCAATACCAATTCCAGGAATTATCGCTGGATTTCCACCTGAAGGTTTAATGGATTCTGAATATTGATTATAATAATCTGCAAAACGCCCTTGGCTTTCAAAAACTGTAGTTGTAAAATTCAATTGCTTTCCTAATCCTCCTCTAAAATTGAGCGCACGAGTATTCACATATGTATAGGAATTCTCGGTTTGTGAAGCTTTTCCTAATTGTAAATCAAAAATAGGATTTAAGGAAAACCAATAGTCTTCTCCTTGGATCTCAACGGTGTTTTCATTCCATAATTTTCTAGCCCACCAGCCAGAAGCTTTCTTTTTCAACTGCTCATTTACTGCTTTCAAATCATAATACTTAGCTACTTCGGCATAAGTATAGGGCTTGGAAGCGGTATGATTATTACTTCCTACTTGATTCATTTTGGCATCAAATTGCGCATAAAGACTATGCGAAAACGGCACATTTAAATGACTTTCGTATTCTGGATTGCGGTATTTTTTATAAACAATACTATCTAATTCTGTTAGTTTTGGACTTTTAACATTGAGAATCTCTGCTTTGGCTCGTGCTTCCGCTTCAAACTGTTCTTTTGATTTTAAAGGAATGGCAATAGCAATAGTATATTTAGAATAAGTTGGCTTCCCGTTATACGTGGCAGGACTCACTTTGGGCATACTCGCAAAAACTCTTTTAGCCTCGTTACTAAGCGATTCGGATACTGCATCAACGTACAATACTTTAAATTTTCCCTCTGCGGTAACTTCAAAAAGGACTTTTATATTTCCTTTGAAAGCATCATTTTGTGGCACTTTGAAATTATCAAACACAAAATCTTGCACTTGATTATAAAAACATATTTCAACAAGTTTGGGCTCAAGATTTTGACAAGTTTCAAAAACAGGAAAACGTTCCACCTCATTAAAAGCCGAAACATTCAGGTTTTGGCTGCAACACCAGTTTAATCCAAGAAAAAAGAACAGCGCACTGTAAAGTTTGTACATAATTTTACAAATAATTAATATCCATTTTGAGTATTTACACCATCCACAATGGCTTTTGCCCCCGAAGTACCAATTCGCTGAACACCTAGCTGAATCATTTCAAGAGCATCTATATAATTACGAACACCACCAGCAGCTTTTACAGGTAATGGAGAGGCATTTTCGAGCATAATTTTTATAGTATCAACTGTCGCTCCATTAGGCTCATTGTTGGGCGTTACATAAAATCCAGTAGAAGATTTTACAAAAACAGCAGCATATTGCTCCTCTTTAAAGTTTTGTATGACTACATTTTTGATTAAAGCAGAAAGTTGCATAATCTGACCATTATTCAAAGCTGCAACCTCAATAATCCATTTTACTACTTTTTTATGGGTCAATCCCAATTGTGTCCCTTTCAAAATTTCTTCTTTAACTAAAGCAATTTCGCCTTTTTTAAACGCCTCATAATTACAAACAAAATCCAAATCATCTGCTCCATCAGTTATGGCTTGTTGAGCTTCGGCCAATTTAGTTGCCAAATCAGATTGCCCATTGGGAAAATCAATAACCGTTCCTACCAATAGGTTAGAGTGAGCATCTTGAATCATTTTTTTAGCCAAAATCACTCGATCAGGACGAATCATAATCAGTTTGAAATGCTCTCGAATAGCCTCTTCAATAAAGGATTGCGCAACCAAAACATTTTCTGCTTCAGATAAATTAGCTTGTAGATTGGTTTTTAAATAGGTAGAATCAAGATAGGCTCTAACATCCATTTTAATAAGGAATTGAAATTGATAAATAAGTCGTACAAAAATACATTATTAATTGAAAACACTGGCGTAGCGTTCTCTTTTTATCTTTACTTATCAACAAACAAAAAAATATAACCCCAAAAAAAAATATAACCCAAAAAAAAAAGAATCCCATCGATATGGGATTCTTATCTCTATTTTTGTTGTGTTTCTTTTTTGTCTTTAAATTGATACAAAAGAGCAATTGCAAATAGTGAGCCAAATATATTAGCCAAAACATCTGTAATATCTGCACTTCGTGAAGTAGTAAAATAGCCTTGAATGAATTCGATTAACAATCCGAAGACAAGAGAAAGCAAAAATGAAAAACACATCACTTTTGAAAAACTACTCCATCTGCCACTTTTAACCAAAGTGATTCCCCATAAAAAAGTGAAGAATAAATGCAATAGAATGTGTACTATTTTGTCAATTCCAACTATTTTGATGGAAGGAACATCAGATGACTTCATTAAACATACATAAAGCATCAAAGACGTCCATGCTAGTGCAACAAAAAAAAATAAATTTTTAGGCACCTATTAATTCTTTGTATGCAGCATCAGAAAGTAATTCTTCAATTTCAGCTGGATTAGCAATTTTCACTTTAATCATCCAACCTGCTCCGTACGGATCAGAATTTACTGTTTCTGGAGCACTTTCTAAATCATCATTAAAAGCAATGATTTCACCAGTAAGTGGTAAAAATAAATCAGACACTGTTTTTACTGCTTCAACAGTTCCAAAAACGGCATCTTTATCTAAAGTTTGGTCTAAAGTTTCTACTTCTACATAAACAATGTCTCCTAACTCTTTTTGTGCAAAATGAGTAATTCCTACCGTTGCAATATCGCCTTCGATACTAATCCACTCGTGATCTTTGGTGTACTTTAAATTTGATGGTACGCTCATAATATATAAATGTTGTGTTATTGATAATAAAAAGCAAATATAACTATCTTGTATTGAATTTTCACATAGAATAAGTCCAAATTAATTCCCAAAATTGTAACGAAGGGTAAATCCTGAACGAATATTAGTAAGTGGAAAAGTAGTAGAAATAACCGCTTTGGAGAACGAATGATCGTAATAGAAAATAGCGGTTAGATTTTTACTAAAGGCATAATCAGCCGCCAAGCGCAATTGCCAAATGTTTTGTCCCGCAGCTAATTGGTTGTTGTTATAATCCAAATAACGAACAATTGTTTGATTATTTCTGTAAGACAAATCTGCTTTAATATTAATATCACTTTTAATAATCCCCGTTGGATTATCGGCCAAACGAGAAGAAAAAATCACGTCCTTGAATCGATATCCCAAACCTACGATATATTCTACTCCTTTTACTTCGGTCAAAAGATTGTTATCGAAACTCATTGATAAAGCCCGGTCTTTTTTGATTTCAGTCAGTACTTTGAAGGAGTTTTTTAATTCAAAATCTAATCGAATTAAAGGGCTGAATTGTTCTACCAAATTCACATTGGAAATGACTGTTGGATTATAAAAATTACCGCTTGCATCTACCCCATTTGGTTTTTTGGTGTATTCAAAATTAGAACGATAATCATTGATGGTATAGGAAGCTCGATAATTATGCAGCAACGAAACTCTTTTGAAATTATTTTTAAAAAAAGTATACCTCATAAATCCATTGTATTTAATGGACCAGTTTGGAATTGGGAAACTTCTAAAAATACCTGTAGACACATCATTGGCATTGCCTCCAGTATAAGCTGCTAAAAAGGCAGGTAACAAAACGGCTTGGTTATTTTTTCCGAAACCCTTAGGGAATCCGTCTGCATCAATATTACCTGGATTATTGATATCAATTCCTCGTTGTGTTGCTAATCGATTGGCTATAACAAGACGATTGGTTCTAAAATCATCAAAAGCAGCAGAACCAGTTTCATCACTTTTTGAAAAAGCTGTTTTTATCAAAACGGTAGAAATAGAAAACATCCCATAGCTATACGGAGATAATGGCGTATAATTTCCTCCTACAACACTATACTGTTCAGATGAGTTTTTAGAATAGGCACGATCGGCAGTTAAATCAATTTTAAAATCTGGAAACAAATCAACATTGGCTGTCGCTTTTAAGAGCTTATTCGTGACTTGCGTAAAGTTTTGATTAAAATCCTGATAGGTAGTTAACCAACCTCTTTTGGCTGCTTCGTATCGAACATCATCCTGACTTCCAAAAATGAATCCAAGTGAAGGACGAGAAGATCCTAAGAAACCAACACTAGGCGTAAAACCTGGCAAAACAGTTCCGCTATTGTGAGTATAATTGACTTGAATATTTTTCACACTTGTCAGTACCCCAATCAATCCATCCATAAATGGGCTTCTTTGCTGCAATGGTTTAACCGCTGTATTTACTACTTTTTCTCCTGGTTTTGGCGCTACAGTTTTAGGTTTTGCAACACCAGGGCTAGGTGATTTTTTAGAAAGCCCAATGTATTTATAGAATGTTTCCATAGCAAAGGAAGCATTCAAAATTTTAGAACTCGCATTTTGAATTGTATTTCCTAAATTATAATTCACCCCTTCAATAGTAATATTGTCAAAAGCATTCGAAGCTCGTTGCCAGCTATAGTCTCCTGTATAAGTAAAATTAGCTTTAACAAAACCAAATACTGGGATTTTATTCAACGGAATTTCGTAGTTTACGATAAGTTGTTGCATGTGTTGATTAGGGTTTCCAATGTCAAAATAACTATCCCAAATGGTAAAAGAATCAATAGGTGTATTATCTGCATTCAAATAACTTTTTACAATGTTATTTGAAGAAGCCGTATAATTTAACTTTAACGATTTGGTCAAATTATAATTAAAGCCATATTGATAATTAAAGGCAAAATTTCTTCTATACAAAGGATCAAGTCCTATTCCAACCACATCTACCTGGCGAAATTGCTGACGATTGTATTGTCTGATTATACTACTATTAAAGGTGATATTAGTCGGTAAAAAATTGAAATTGAAATCCTGCAACCATTTCCAATAGTCGCTTTTTTTCACAAATGTTTTCTTTTTGAACGGCTCATATGGTTTATTTTGAAAACTGTATGCGTAATTTACTGTCGTATTACTCAACTGGTCTACATAACTTTCTATTTCATAATCATGACGTTCTACCTCATTATACGATTGAGAAAAAGTAAAATTCTCGGGATCATACACATGTGGTTTTTGCTCTGGACTTCTTTCCTTTCTTACCCCAATAAAATTAATGCTAGTACGTTTCGTATAATCGACTGCTCGACTTTGAATGTTATCTCTTGTGTCTTTGTCTGTAGTTTCTCTAAGTAATTGCTTTAGTTTTATATCTTGGTTAAATGGGTCGTATTCTGGAGTAATAACTTCCTCTCCGATGCCGTAATTAAACGGTAAATTAATCCCCCATTTCTTGGGCAATAATTGTCCCAAATTCAAATTAGTGACTATACCATATTGCTGAATATCTTCCCTGCTTCTTTCATTTGGGCTTTGTTCTAATGCTCCAAAACCAATAGTGGTTTTTCTTCCAGTAAGCGAAAGCGTAGCAAAATCTGCCATATTAGTGTCGATATTTAGCAAGGCTGCCATTCCGCCTTTATTGTCCATATCAGCCAAACGCAACTCATTGAACCATACTTCACCAAGAATTGGTTGCCTCAATTCATCATTTTTCACCCCTACCATCAATGTTCTTACCAAACCAAAATTAGGATTCCCTTTGATTCCTATTCGCAATCTATTGGTTTTACCAGACAAAGAATTATCTAACTCGTCTTCGAATTTATAAAAAACACCGTCTGGTGGAAGCGTTGCGGGATCAATACTCATGGCTAGAATTTTCAACTTGGTCAACAACTCTAATTTCAAATCCATTTCATTGGCTTCGGGCCAAACAGATGAGGCTCCTACCTTACAATCTGAAGATGGTGCTGTCACCTGTAAAGGGATTTCTATTTGATAAAAATTCTCGGTAAAATCGTTTCCAAATCGAATAAAACCAACCATCTGATTGTCTCTCAAAGCAATTTCTTTAGGCAAGGATTCGGCATGCAAGAACATTTTAAGTTTGTTATACTGTCGCATATCTATACTTACGTTTTTGAAAACCGCTCTGGAATCATTCGGTTCTAAACCACTTCCAGAAACTCGCAAGGCCAAAGATTGCTCGTTTTGATTAATAACGGTATTGTTATTAAACAATTGTTCTCTAACTACCCCAGGAGGCGTTACATAATTGATAGGACAACGCTCATTATTTTCTTGAATATTGACAGCTAAGACATCCAAGGTGGTGTTGTCATCGGCTACATTGGTGTCATTGAAATCCATAGAATTAGTATAACGTCTCCATTCCCCACGCACCAAATCTAAAGCACCGAAACGAAGGGTAATAGGCGACTCAAAATTGGTCATAAACATTCTCATGAATCGGATAGAACGAAAATCTGAGATGCCACCAATCGTGTTTTGTGGCTGGGTAACTGGAATCTTAAACTGAATCCATCGGGCTTCAGTCGAGGAACCGTCAGGCAAAGTTACTTGCGTATTCCTGATATCGGTAATGAAATTTTCACCCACATTCATATTGGGTTTCATATCAATACTGTATTCATAATAAGCATTGATAGTATTCATTGTATTATCGCGATTAACATCTTCTACATCGGGAAAAGTAGTCGAACCTCTATTGGCATCCGAAATATTAACCGCTGAGTTCCCATCTGTCCCATTAAAGTTTTTATAACGATCTAAAACACCTCCAGTTGTATTTGCAAAATAAGTATAATCATCGGCAGCAGGATCTTTTTCGGAAGCATAATTAGCGTACACCGTAGCTTCTTGATCATTTTTCATACCGTCTAGCCCAATGTCTTGATTGGTTCTATTGGAGGCATTCCCGTCAAACGCATAAATCAAAGATTGCGATGCTGGAACGTCTCCCCAAACAGGTCTTGGATTCACCAAAATTTGATCTGGCCCTAACCCATTTTCGTATTGTTTTCTTCCGTCTTTCAAAACATCTTCGGAGATTTCTCCCAAGTTAAAATACAATTTTCCAGTATTAGTTGGCGTATTATTTCCTTTACCAACATAAGGATCCAACACCCAAAATTGAATATATTCTACGTTGCCTTGCTCAAAATTGGTGGTATTGATGGCGCGCATAATCCCACCAAAATTATCTTTTGGTGTATTCGCAAAAACAGAAGAATTATTGTAAGGTCCTCTATCTTTTGGATAATAACTCAAATCTAGCGTATTTACCACTTGAGTTTGTCCTTGTGCAATATCCGTATTGGGATACAATTCTTCACTAAAAATTCGTCTGGTCGTATTCAACGAAATATCATCATTAGAAATACCCGCTGGCTTTTGAGTATAAAACAGGGGATCGATAGTATACCAAGCTAGTTTAGCCCTTTTGAAACCATAACTCAAATCGGTAGCACTTTCGTTAAAATTATATTGACTTTCTGCATCATTAACAGGTGTAGATGATAAACTCCAAGCAAAAGGAGAACGTAAATCTATAGTAGATTGAGAACCTTCAAAGTCATCTACATAAATGGTGGATTCACCATCAAAACGATCGGCTTTAGGTGTATCAGGTTTCAAGAACGCTATTTCTCCTCGAACGGATAAATTTGAAGGCACATCGGTATCAATATTAGGCAGTTTATTAACCAAACGAGTAAAAAAAGGCACTTCTGTAGAAAAATTTCCATTAAAACCAAAAATAGTATTGTTTACCGACTCTTGACCATAACTCGATTTTTGAGTAAACGGTCTTTCAGACATTTTTAAGTAAGTACCACCAACTACAAATTTATCCGAAAATTTATGCTCTACATTTAAACCTATAAAACGTCTGGTTTGTTGACCAAAAATAGAGTTATTTTCTAATGATACTTCAACCGGAGTATTGGAAGCTAGCAAAGAAGGATCCAAAATTTGCACTCTCCCTAATTGATAATTCACACTATAATCCACTCCTTCTACCAAGCGTCTTCCCGCAGCGGTAACTACTACAGAACCTTGCGGCACATTGAGTGCATTAATTGGAATTCCGTCACCCGCCGATGATTTATATTTACCTCTAATCAAGTACTTGTTTTTATCGATGTCTTGTAAAGCTCCAGCCTGAGTGTTGCGATACATACTTCTAAAAACATATTTCTTTTGATTGGGATTATAGGTATCTACATCGCTATAATTTTCTGTAGAATTTGGCGTCTTCAGTTTAGAGAAAATCAGTTCTCCAAAGGGTTCTTTGGTCGTAAACATGATTCTACCATTCTGAGCATCGATGGTTGTTCCTGGAATAAAATCAAAGAAACCATCACCTCCTGCTTGTGGATCATTGTTAAAATTCAGACGATCTAAATTAAATACTTTTAATAAAGGCGTCTCGGCTACTTTATTTTCTGGCGTAGGATTCGAAGGAAAAGGAGTTCCTGGAACCTCTGTAATATAATTAATGGGTGAAGGATCGGCATATAAGATATTCATTCGGAAATCTTCTTGCTTTAATTGATAACCGCCTGGTACCTGATAAATATTTTTCATCATCAAGTTCCAAATAGGATTCTTCACATTAGTCAAGTTGCTTTTCAGCATTTTCAAGATCAAACTTTGTGTAATAATGGCTTGAGGTACGTTATTGTTTCCACCTACAACATTCGTTGCATCCACACCATCATTTCCAAACTCTCCTACTTGGTAGACTTGATCGCCAATGGTATATTGGTAAGCAACCGCCAAAACCTCATCATTACTCAAGCGTTGTTGCAACGAAATAAATCCTAATTTTGAATTAAAGGTATATTCATTGGCTGTAAGCTTTCGTGCATTTTCTAACTTAGAATAATCCCTTCCTTCTGCAACTGTAGTATTAAATCCTGAACTTGAGGTAGCGATTTCTCTAATACTTGAATTCAGCAATCCAGTTCCAGAAGCGATTTGAGCAGGATCATAATCATTATTTGTATTATCAGATGGGGAATTTGCTGGATTGTTGAAAATCCCAGTTGAAGGATTCAAAACAACCACTTCATTATCTGCCAAACCTGTTAGTTGCGCTTCTCCTAAATCCTGAAGTGCAATAATATTTCTTAAATTGTTCGAAGTAGCATTTACTCTATTTTGTCTATTGGTAACCCAAACCTCGATACGCGTAATTTGTACTCTACTATCAATAAAAGGGTAGCCTGATAGGGCTTTGTCGTAACGACTTCTGAAATATTGCGACAAGAAAAAGTGACGATCATTGTCATAATCCAAAGCGAAAAGCTCATAATTTTGAACGGTTCCACCGCCCTCGGCAACCAAACTTTTGGTTTGTGATTTTTGTTCCGAAAAAACTCCAGTAAATGTAGTTTTTCCAAATTGCAATTGTGTTTTTACCCCAAACAAACTCTGAGCTCCACGAATCAATGAGCTATTAAGTGGCATGCTCACGTTTCCTACTTCTATTTTTTGAATAATATCATCTTCTGAAGGAGTAAATTCAAGCTTGATTAAATTTTGAAAGGCAAAAGTAGATTGCGTGTCATAATTGGCATTTACTCCTAAACGGGTTCCCACTTTACCCATTAAACTCATACTAATGCGTTGATCAAAATCAAAAGAAGTATTAGCTCTATTTCTTGGAGAAAATGAAGGATTATCTTGTTTGGTGTAACGCACCCCAAGATCCATTTCTACAGAACCTGTTGGCTTAACATCAATGGTATTACTTCCAAAAATCGATTCAAAGAAACTAGACTTTACATAAAATCGAGGCAACAAATCCTTTTTTGCTTCTTCGGCACCCTTTTTTTTACCATCGACTGCATCTGCTTTTTTCTTAAAATAATTACGTCTTGTCTCTTGCAATACTAACTTTTGGTACTCGGCTGGAGTAAGTATTATTGGAAAATTGATGTTGATTCCATCAATAGAATTAGTATACACATATCGATCCGTTAAAGGGTCATAAGTGTAGGAAGATATGATACTTTTAGGGTCTTTAATTTGAAGTTTCCCTACCGAATATCCTTTTTTTACCGTATCTTGAACCGATGGATTTACTTGACCATACGATACAAAACTGGTACATACAACAAGTAAAAAAATACAAATTTTATGCATGCAATGGGACTCTCTTGGTTCTTTTACAAACTTTTTAAGGCTTTCTTAATAATCGTTTCTACAGTAGCATCAGGCTCAGCTAAGACAATTTTCTCGATAACTTTCTCGCAAGTCTTTCGAACAAAACCTAAAACTTCTAGAGCAGATAACGCTTCATCTTTGTTTGTATTGCTTTGCGATACCGAAAGTTCGTCTAAATCGTATAATTTGACTATTTTTTCTTTCAAATCCAAAATAACACGCTGTGCTGTTTTGTTTCCAATCCCTTTTATGGATTGAATAGTAGCTACATCGCCTGAAGCAATAGCATTGGTAATTTGTTTAGGGTCTAAAGAAGAAAGCATTGTTCTAGCAATACCAGCTCCTATCCCTGAAACAGATAACAATAACCGAAAAATTTCTCTTTCGGATTTTTCTATGAAACCATACAAAGTATGAGCATCTTCTTTGATTTGAAGATGGGTAAATACTTTTACAAAATCAGCATTGGGCAATAACGAATAAGTGTGTAACGAGATATTGATATGATACCCCACACCTCCACAATCTATAACAATATGGGTTGGTGATTTTTCTACTAATTTCCCTTGTAAATGTGCAATCATTTATTAGTTTTAATGAACCAAATATAACAAAAAAGTCTAGCATTTGACTGAAAATCATTTGCTAGACTTTTTTGTTCTTTAATTTATTTAATTACTCGCTTTTTTCTTTTGTTTTTCTTGAGCATCAATGATAGCAATAGCAGACATATTTACCATTTCTTCTACACTGGCACCCAGCTGAAAAATATGAACCGGCTTGCCCATTCCTAACATAATTGGCCCAATAGAATCTACTTTGTTCAACTCCTTCAAGAGTTTATAAGTAATATTAGCCGATTCTAAATTTGGGAAAATCAAGGTATTGACTTTTTTATCAGCTAATTTAGAAAACGGAAATTTAGCTTTAAGCATCTCTGGATTCAATGCAAAATCCGCTTGAATTTCACCATCAATACAAAGATCAGGATGATTTTCATGCAAATAGGCCACCGCCTCACGTACTTTTCCTGCACTTGAATTGGTCGAGGAACCAAAATTAGAATACGAAACCATCGCAATAACAGGCTCTACACCAAACATTCTTGCTGTTTTGGCCGTCATTAAAGCAATCTTAGCCAAATCATCTGCCGACGGATTGATATTGATAGCCGTATCCGAGAAGAACATCGGGCCGCGTTTGGTCATCATAATATTGGTTGTGGCTACAATAGAAGCTCCTGGTGCTTTATCTACCAATTGCAACATCGGTTTCACTACAGAAGGATAACTTCTAGAATGTCCGCTAACCAATGCATCGGCTTCGCCAACATTGACCATCATGGCGGCAAAATAATTACGCTCCCGCATTAATTTTTGAGCATCCAAGAACGAAATACCTCTTCTTTTTCTGGTTTCCCAATATGTTTTGGCAAAACGATTTCTTCTTTCTTCTTCTTCTTTTTCCTTAGGATCAATAATAGTCACATCAGCATCAAAACCTATTTCTGCTTTCAATTCTAGGATAATTTCTTTGTTTCCTAACAAAACAGGGAATCCAATACCCTCGTCATGAACAATCTGAGCTGCTTTCAGCACATCCAAATGATCGGCTTCAGCAAAAACAATAGATTTAGGATCTGATTTGGCTCTTGTGGTAATCATTCGAACCAATTTGTTGTCGTGTCCTAAACGTTCCAACAGCTCATCTTTGTATTTTTCCCAATCGTTAATTGGGTTTTGTGCTACACCAGAATCCATAGCTGCTTTGGCAACAGCAGGTGCTACTACTGCAATCAATCTAGGATCGAATGGTTTTGGGATAATATATTCGCGACCAAAAGTTAGTTTTGTTGCACCATAAGCCACATTTACTTGTTCTGGCACCGATTCTTTGGCTAAAGATGCCAAGGCTCTAACGGCGGCCATTTTCATTGCTTCGTTGATTTTGGTTGCACGAACATCCAAAGCTCCTCTAAAGATATAAGGGAATCCCAATACGTTATTTACTTGATTCGGATAATCCGAACGTCCTGTTGCCATAATGATATCTTTTCGAGTAGCTATGGCTAAATTGTATTCAATCTCAGGATTTGGATTGGCCATGGCGAAAACAATAGGATTTTCAGACATACTCAAAAGCATCTCGGGAGTCAAAACATCCGCTGTGGATAGGCCTAAGAACAAATCACAGCCTTTCATTGCTTCGGCAAGACTTATAGGCTCACAATCTCTTGCGTATTTTCGTTGCAATTCGGAGATTGAAGGATTGTTTTTCGTTAACAAGCCTTTACTATTAAACATGTATACATTCTCAGGTTTTATGCCTAAAAGCACATACAAATCAGCACAAGCAATTGCAGCAGAACCCGCTCCAGAAACCACCATTTTGATATCCTCAGCTTTTTTATTAGCTAATTCTAAAGCATTAATTAACGCTGCAGAAGAGATAATCGCTGTTCCGTGTTGATCATCATGCATAACCGGAATATTCAATTCTTCTACCAATCGTCGTTCGATTTCGAAAGATTCTGGCGCTTTGATATCTTCTAGATTAATTCCGCCAAAAGTAGGAGCTATATTTTTTACTGTCTCGATGAATTCGTCTACATTTTTTGTTCCAATTTCGATGTCAAACACATCAATATCCGAAAATATTTTGAACAAAAGCCCTTTTCCTTCCATTACTGGCTTTGAGGCTTCTGGCCCAATGTCTCCAAGTCCCAAAACTGCTGTACCATTGGTAATTACAGCTACTAAGTTACCTTTGGCAGTATATTTATAAACGTTGTTAACGTCTTTTGCAATTTCCAAACAAGGCTCAGCAACACCAGGCGAATAGGCTAATGACAAATCTCTTTGAGTAGCGTATTTTTTTGTGGGTACTACTTGAATTTTTCCAGGAGTTGGCTTTGCGTGGTATAATAAAGCTTCCTTTCTTTTATTGTTATTCTCCATTTTTTTAGATTTTTTTCTAGCTTACAAAGATAAAGGTCTAATCTCAAACTAGCCTTCAAAAATTAAATTTTATTATAATCTTTGTTAAAAAACAAAAAAAGCCGCCAAAGCAGCTTTTAAAAAGTCATAATTTATTTTTTATTACTGTGTAATGTATGAATTTAAATGTGCAATTGTTTCTTTTTGCATTTCGATGATGGCTTTTACCACATCACTTATAGAAATTATACCCACAACTACATCATTTTCAACTACCGGTAAGTGACGGACTCTTTTGGTACTCATCAATTCCATGCAAAACTCTAATTTATCCGAAGGACTCACGGTAAATACTTCGGTAACCATAATTTCATGAACGAATGCTTTTTTAGATGATTTAGATTTTAAAACAATTTTTCGGGCATAATCTCTTTCTGATAAAATCCCTTTTAGAACGCCTTCTTCAATAATAAGAATGGCACCTATGTTTTTTTCGCTCATTACTGTTAACGCTTCGAAAACAGTGTTGGTGGAAAGTATCGAAAAAACATCCTTCCCTTTAGTGCTTAATATTTGATTAACAGTCATATAATTTGTTTTTAGAGAATCATAAAAATAAAAAAAATAAACCTTCGAAAAACACAAAAGTGATTTTTAATCATAAAAAAAATAATCAGGATGAATTTGTTGGTTCAAATAGCCTTTCCATTTAGGTGCTAGTAATGATAAACCACATTGATACGATGCATTGACCCATCCAAAACCTTCTTTGGCAATGTAATCAAACTCAGTACCTACATTGCCATATTCAGCAAATACCTTATGAGAGCTAATTTCTAAATCGAATTTTTCTGGAATGGTCCCGTTGTAATCCACAGCGTTGGTGGTAATCAACCACAACCAGCGGTAAACCATTTCCTGTAATTTGGATTCGAAACCGTAATTTTTTAGTCCTTCCCACAATAGCATTTGATGAGGCGCCCAACCAAAAGGATAATCCCATTGTCGCAAAGGATCTTCTAGGTTTATATGAGCAATGCTTTTGGCTGTACTTCCGGCGATACCTCCAGTCATTACAAACTTAGGCAAGGCTTTTTCTACCAATTTTACAGCTTGATCTTGAGAGCACAATCCCGCCCATAAAGGAAAAAAAGTAGAGGCCGCTTCAAACGGAAGGGACTTCTGATGCACAAAGTCATAGTCAAAATACATTCCTTCCGTTTCATTCCAACAATACTTATCCATCAATGCCTTACGCATTTTGGCCTTATCAAGCCATTCTTGTGCTGCATACGTTTTGTTTTGCGAAATAAAAGTGTCTTCAAAATAGGTTGCAATGAAATAGGCAATATCTATTTCATATTTGTATAAAAAGCTATTGATATCAACCGAATTCAAATTGGCACACGAATTAATTAATCGGTTGGTGGTGTCATGACCACTTTCTCGCATGCTTCGATCATGTATAAAATACTGATCTAATTCAGGATCCACAAGAGTTCTTTCTAAATATTTTTTTTCGAATTCTCTTAAAGGAAGTTGGTATTTTTGAGCAAACGGTTCCAAAACCTCATCAAAATGTCCTGGTTCTACTTCAAACGGCATTCCGATACCGTCGGCTTTATATCGGCTCAAACCTGTTGGCGTTAATCGCTCGCCCATAACCATCCAAACCGAATGGTATTCTTCAATTATTGTTTCTAAATGACTTGCCAGCCAAGCACTATCTGGTTTTTCATGGTCTACAATGGCACGAAGTAACGAAGAATATAATGGAGGCTGTGTTCTGGTTAAATAATAACTTCTGTTCGCATTTAAAATTTTACCATAATATTCTATTTGATACTTAAAATTGGTTGCAATGGCTTTGGCCAAATCTAATTTGCCATCTATTAATAAACCTAAGCCAATAAAGTAGCTGTCCCAACCATACATTTCGTTGAAACGCCCTCCGGGAACTACAAAAGGAACGCCTTTTATCCCTTTTTCGTCATGACTTGTAGCCAAAGCCAAAAGTCCGGGTTTAGTATTTAGGGTCTCGACATAGTCCATCGAATACTTCTCAGGCAAAATGGCCACTTTGAAATTTCCCCATTCTTTTTCTAATGCTGAAAAATAAGTTACTCCTTGCTTGTCCTTTTCAGACACATAAAGGGTCGGAATGGTATTGGTTGTTTTTTCATCTTCGAGAATTTTTTGCAATCCATCGCTGTCGATAACACGGGTAAGTTCGTCCCAATAAGATTCTCGAATTTTTCTTGAAATTCGTTCTACGGGTGGTTCCTGAATTCGGTCAAAATTAACCTCTCCGTAAACAAGACCTTGTTGTCTCATTTCGGCTAATTCTTGCAAAAGATTCGATAAATGATAAGTTCCTTCTACTACAAATTGAGTATTTTTCACACTATCAATAAGTTCAAATCGCCTAGGTCCAGTATCTTCTTTGGTAATTTTTTTATCCTGATCCGTATCTTCTTGAAGCAATAATTGCTCGAAAACGGCATCAATTTCTACTACTATTTTCATTTAATCGTCGTTAATTTTTTTAATATAAAAAAGGAAACCAATAGCAACAACATTGGAATCAAGGTGTAATAAAAAGCATTTTCGGGACCTTCATTTTTAAACAAATACCCGATAATTCTTGATCCTAAAGTACCTCCCAAGGCCGAAAAAACAACAATCAGTCCTGTCATTGAACTGTGTAGTTTTTTGGGAAGCGCACTCAAAACGACCGAATTCAACAAGGGATAAATTGGCGCTATGAATAGCCCTACTAAAGGAAAAGCAAATCCTATCAATGGGATATCGGATAATGAAGTAATCGTTTTTACTTCAAGCCCCACTGCTTTGGGCAACACAAAAATCACAATCAACATGGCGATTATGATGCAGGAAGTTAAAATCCAAATCCAATTGATTTTTTTGGTTAAAAAACCGGCTGCCAATCTCCCTATAGCTAGAGAAATAGCCAAAATACTTGCCATCATAATACTTATGTTTTCTGGCAAATGAAGGACTTTACTGTTAAAAGTAGGCAACCATGACATGATCCCTTGTTCTATCATCACAAATAGAAACGCACTAATAACAAAAACTATCGTTAGTAATTTGGCCATTAATTGAAACATTTGCTTAAAATCGTCGAGTAGATTGACTCCCGGAATCTCCGTATTATTTTCTGATTTTGATAAAAATAAAAAAGCAAACGAAACCCCCGAAATTCCAGCTAACAACCAATACACGTTGAGCCAAGCATTGGGATCGGTTTCAGAATTAAAAGCAGGAAATAAAAAATAAGCCAATGCAATGCCTATCATAAAAACCCCTTCGATACTACTCATCAAACTATTATGCTCTTGTTGACTTTCGGTCACCGTTCCGATAAGAGAATACACAGACACCTTGATTAAAGCAAAAGAAACGCCAACGGTGGCAAAAAGTAATTTGGCAGTAGAAAATGAATTACCAAAATACATGGTTATGCAAGCCACGAATACCATTGCTAAGCCAATAAGCATAGCTTTTTTATATCCTATTCTGGGTAAAAAAGAAGCTACTAAAAAAGAAACAATGGCTATGGGCAAATCTTTGAAGGCCTCTAATATACTGGCCTCAAGCTCGTCTACCCCATAATTTCTTTGTGCTTTGAGAATCACAATGCCTACGCTATTAAGCAAAATAGCAAAGACAAAATAATTAAGGTACATGGCCCATTTGATGGTATTTTTTTTCATTTGTTGCTATTTATTGGTTTAAGTAGTTGACAATATCTAAATCAGATGGTAAAGCGCCTAGATATTGCAATTTTAGAACGGCTAGTTTTTGTGCAATCAAAAGGGTTTCTTCCCATTTTTTTTGTTGCAATTGAGCATATAAAAACCCAGTCCAAAACGCATCACCAGCTCCAGTAGTGTCTTTTATCTGAGTGACTGGTAATGCTGGCTGGTAAATTGTTCCCTGTATTTTGTCCGACAAAATCACACCTTCCTTTCCTTTAGTCAAACAAATGGTTGTCGCGCCTAACTCATGAAAATAATCCAAAATGAAAGACTCCGATTGCGTTTTACCAAAAAAACGAAAGCAATCATCCTCGCTTAACTTAACGAAAGGATCCGTAGCCAAATAAAGTGCGATTACTTTTTTGGCCTCATTGCGATTCGGCCAAATGCGTTCCGAAAAATTAAGATCTATACTGGTTTTAACACCTAACTGAGTCGCAAGTTGTGCCGTTTCTAGAATTGTTTTTTGCGCTGGGTTTTTGCTCAACGCAAAGCAAGTCGTGTGAAAAATCTTGGCTTTTTGTAAAATCTCATTTGGAATTTGAAAAGATTCTATCAAAAAATCCGAATTACGATAGGGAATAAAATCTGGTGTTCCTGTAGATTTTGAAACCAAGATTATAGAGGTTGCAGCGGTTTCACTTTGGGTTACGCCTTGCGTTCCAACTTTGACTTTTTGCAAACTATCCAAAATAAAATTACCCATTCCATCGGCACCGCAACTAGCGACTAGCTCGACACTCAATCCTAATTTTGCCGCATTCATGGCAACGTTGGTTGGTGAACCTCCTAGAAAACGTTCATAAGAAGTAGTTTCAGCAATTGTAGCATTGGTTTGTTGGCCAATGCAATCAATCAGCACCTCACCGGCACAAATAAGGTCTATCGTTTTTTTCAAAATTAAAGTAAGAGTTTAAAATTTGCGTATAAACTTTGATGCAAAAGAACGGCTCCAGCGGCACTCCAAGCGCAGAATGGCACTCCGTTTGGCACTTTTGTTGCTGTGTTGAAGTTCTCATAAAAGCTAAAATCAGCTAGGGCGTTCGCACTATTGACAGCAGTTAAAAGGTGAGTAGCTTTTGTCTTTTCGTTTTTAGACAATAAGGCTAATCCAAAGAAACCATTGACCATTGGCCAACTACCACCGTTATGAAATTCGTTTGGATAGTTGCGGAATTCGTATTTGCAATTGTTTTTGAGCAAATACCAATCAGGATCGGTTTCGTGAATGGGTGGCCAGAAGGCGGGCAACAATCCCAAAGGACGTTCTTGTTGTAAGGTTGTGGCATAGTCCAAAATTGTTTTTTGAAAATCGGCTGTGCCTATATTTAACAGCAAAACTAATGAATTTGCAAAACCATCAAACTGTGTTTTATAACCAGCTGGGGAGAAGCTACAAGGCATGTAATTTTTTAGGTTACATACCTCATAGGCTCTTTCGTGGTATTTTTCCCCAACGGTCTCAGGACAAAAGTTCTGGATAATGCATTCTTCTATTTGCTTTATTTTTTTTTCTATAGTTTGTTCTTCGGCGAAATGGTTATAGCTTTTGAGTGCCCAAATTCGGAGTAATTGGTCGTACAAGACATACCCATCTGTTATGTATTCGTCGGCCCAATTGCCAGACAAGGGAACATAAACCAATCCACGATTATTGAATTCCCAAGCGTCTAAAAGTTTAAAACATTTCTCTATTTTGGCGGCGTGTTTGGCCAGAAACGAAACATCGTTAGTAACGTAAGCATACTGACAAACGCCAATAACAAACCAAGTCACGGCATCTACTCGACCGGCTAAGCCTCCAAAACTTACTGCTACTTCTTCCTCGTCAAACAACACGTTCGATGGAATAGTGCCCAATTCATGCTGAAAATTGGCTAAAGTCTCTAAGGTTTTTTTGAAAGTAGCAATTAACGTTTCATCGCCTGAGGCCAAAGCGGCCAAACCGCAAATCACTCCATCTCGCGCCCAAACTCTTTTGTAATTAGAAATGTCTTGGGCGCTGGCTAAAAAACCTTGCTTTGAGGAACATCGTTTGAGTAGTTCTATAGCTTTTGAATAAGAAATATTACTTGTCATGGTCAATACATTGCTTTTTTTTGCGTGAGGGATTGAAGCTGGCTACCGAAGTAGCGCGTAAAGCCCGACCGCTTGTAGCAAAGGGGGCAACTAGTACGCTCCGATAAAAGCCCCCTTTGCTAGAAGTGGTCACGCCCTAATTATCTTTTAAAACGGTTGGTTTACTCTTGATTAATAACGTGCAAAGCACACTACACAAGAGCAGTACTCCAGCAAAAGTGATGGCGAGTCGCGCGTCGTTGTGTAAAAAATGTTTGAGGATGTATCCGAAAGTAAGGTTTTGAATAATCATTGGAATCACAATCATCATATTGATAATGCCCATATAAACGCCATAACGCTCTTTGGGGATTTCGTGAACGACCATTAAATACGGAATACCCATCATACTCGCCCACCCGATTCCGAAACCGGTGATGGCAAAAAACAATACATTCTTGTTTTCGATGTGCGGAAAGGCCAAAAATCCTAGAGCTGCCAAGAGCAAACAAAAGGCGTGAACGGCTTTTGGGCTGAATCTTTTGGCAAATCCTACCAATAAAAATGCGGTCAAAAAAGTAACTACATTGTACCAACCGTTGACCAATCCGGTCCAACTAACCGCTTGCTCATAAGCAGCGGGATTGCTTTGTGGCGTGGCTTGCCAAACGGACAAGGCGATGCTTTTGGACGAATTTTGCCAATAACAAAACAGCGCATACCACTGGAACAAATACACCAACGCTAGTTGCCACATTACGCGAGGCATATCGCCAATGGCAGAGAAAATCTCAACTAAGGGTTCAAACAAACCTCCTTTGTGCGATTGCAAAATCTCCAATTCCTCTGGAGTTGGTGGAATTTCGCTGGTTGTTTTTAAACTCCACCAAATGGAACCTATAGAACAAACGGCTCCCAAAAAAAAGGAAGCATAGACCCAAGTGGGCAACGAACCCGTTTTGCCAATAAAAATCATCGGGAAAATGAAGAGCGAAACGTTGGCTAAAGTTTGCCCTAAACCGGTAAAAAAACTTTGCATCTGAAACCCAATCGGCTGTTGTTCTTCGTCTAACTTATCGGCAATAAAAGCGCGGTACGGTTCCATAGCCGTATTGTTTCCAGCGTCCAAAATCCAAAGCAAGCCTGCCGCCATCCACAACGAACTGCTGTAGGGAAACAACAGCAAACAAATACTGCAAAGCAAAGCTCCAACAAAGAAATAAGGTTTTCTTCGACCCCAACGCGGGTGCCAAGTGCGGTCACTCATCGCACCAATCAAGGGCTGAATCAATAGTCCCGTAACGGGTCCCGCTAAATTGAGCAAAGGAATTTCATCTGGACTCGCACCCAAAAAATCATATATTGGATTTACGGCACTTTGTTGCAATCCGAAACTGTATTGAATGCCAAAAAAGCCAACATTCATGTTCCAAATTTGCCAAAAATTGAGTTTTAGCTTTATCGCCATAAGTAATGCATCGGTTAGGTTAGTTATAAACTGTTTAGGTATGATTTAGGAGCAGTGTTCAAAAGGCTTCTTTGCTATCATCGTCCCGCCATCCGCTATATCTTTGCTTTTATAAAGAAAAAAAGCAAAGGATGCCGCTGCTGTCGGGGCTAAAGAGAAAGATGGTTTACCTTCTGGGTAGCACTTCTTGCTCAAATTCAAATATTGAACCCGAAATTTAATCGTAATCTATCAATAGCACATTGATTTACAACAAAAAACGTTTTCAGAAGAACCGAAAACGTTTTCGAACACGTTGATTTTAGGAGGAAATGGGCGTGAAAAGAGAAAAACTACTCTACATTGTAAGGCATGATAATTTGGGTTTCCCAGTCTAGTTCTTCTCCTCCATTGAATGGATTCGCAAGAAAATGTTCCAACACTTTGTTTTGTAGTTTCAAATCGTTCTTTTTGGCATAATCCATCAAAGCAAACCAAGCCCGGTCAGACGTTCTGAAATTACCATAATAACTTGCTTTAAGTCCTTTTAGCGCAGGAATCGTTTTGAATTTTACATTAGCGTCAGCTATCGCTTTTGTTGAAGGGTCAATTGGAAAACAATAATTAAAAACGAGTGTTTCTTTATCTAAATCCCAATCTACAATTTCAACATAAGGTCGGTCAACGATCTTAATTTTATGGGTGTATAAAAATCCTGTAATTATAGCATCGTTACCAATCATAGTTTGTGCTTTTTCTTGCAACACACTTTTGAGTTGTATGTAAGCAACATATACAGGCTTTGAAGTTCCTTCTCCGTCAATTCTGACTTTCAAATTTTTGAGATGTTCATTCAATCCTTCTCTTAAATCTTTGACTTTCCTTATTTGTTCGGTTTTGAATTTTGTGGGCCAAAAAGGAGCGGTGATTTTATTGTACCAACTCTTTCCAATCTCATTGATTCCCACACTTACTTTAGACACTGAGTCGTTCAAAGGAGTAATTTCCCAAACATAAGTATAGGCAGTATCTCCAACAGTCATCTGCTGTTTTAGGTAATCAAAATTATTTTTTTCTACTACAGTAAAATGCTCTTTCCGCTTTTGTTTTTGAATATTTGACCATTCTTGTATGCCTTGAAAAACAGTTCCAGAGGCTGCTTTTGCTGTAAATGTAATCGTATAATCCGATGATTTAATGCCAAAATACCATCCCAAAAAAAGAAACAGCACAACACTACAAAAAATAACAATTTTCTTCTTCATCGCTTTACTTGGTCATTTTTAATTTACTATTGATGTACTTACCAATCATTTTTCCTTGCTCCACTCCGTTCACAATTGCGGCACGATAATGAATTCCGCCATATAACCTACTCAACGAGGCTTCGTCTGCCGCTTGTTTAAAAGAAGTAAACTTTCGTTTGGGCAAACCAAAAGGAATCTCAGAATCGTCTACATACGCAAACTTATCGCCGAAAATTGCGGTCAAAATCTCAGCAGAACAAGCCGATAAAACAGAATGTCCGCTGGTATATTCTGGAAATGGAGGCGTTTGCAATTGCGGCTTCCAGTTTTCGTCTATGTATTGATTGATATAGGTTTCTGGGCGTACTACATTGGTTTTGAACTTTTGGTCCCAACAACTGATGAACGATTCGAAAACCCCAATTGATGTTTTGGTATATACAAAAACCGTTTTATTAAAATCTGTTTTTGCGGTTTTACACGCTATTTTAGCAATATTTATCCAGTGCGCATCGGGAGTATTTTTCTTTTTGGCAAACATCATATGTCCTTGTGTCACGGTAGCATACGGATTGCAATCCCAAAAAGTGGCTATAGCAGACTCTTCTGGAATTGTAGTGCTTTTGCTCTTTTCCATAGCCAATAAATCTTTAGAAATCTTATTACCTACATCATAGGTTTCTTTAGCTTCTCTATAAAAATCAGAATTTTTATTCGTAGAAAAAGGAAAAGGCGCTTTGGGTTTAAACTGAGCGGATGAGTCCATTACTAAGGTTCTAATTTTGCCCCAATGTGGTTCTACAGCATCCATATAAGCAGGTGGTGTGGGTTGCCAACGAGCCGGCTGGTCTGCATGAACCGAATATTTAGGCATGGTTCTCGTTTCTTTATAATTGTCTTTTCCCATCCATTTTGCAATACGTTCAGCTACTTTTAAAGCATATTCTTTCGAAACCTCGAATTCCTTCTCATTTTCATCACTCCATTTTGCGTACAAACTATCGCGGTATTTCTCAATAGCTTCTTCTGAAAAAACCAACTTTTTACTCACTTCCATCTGCGCAATTAAGGCCGCCAATGGCACATTTACGCCGCTTTTTTTATCTAAAACCGGAATAGAATCTAAACCTTTTAATTGCCCTTGCAAACTATGATATTCTTTGCTGTTCTGCACCATAATTTCATAGGCTGCAATATTTGGGTAAACATATATCCTACTCGCAACAGGTGGCGAAAAAATATCATGAACCATAATTCCGGTTACCGTATCAACAGCAGCACAATAATCATTTGAGGTAATTGTTATTGCTTTTTCCTTTTGACAAGAAACAGCAATTAAACAAACACACAACAGGGTTAAAATTGAAGATTTCATTTGAATCAATTTATAAATTTGGTTTATTATTTTTTAGTCTTTATTTGATAGACCTCAGCGGGTTTATTATTAATAGTTACCAATAAATAGTTTTGACTATTAACCGAGAGAATGTCTAGATGACGTACTGCTTTTTGAGCTAAATCAATACCTATTTGATGTCCTAAAAGCACTGTTTTTTGGTCGACAATTAATGCACCAGAGAAACCGTCAAATCGGCTGTGGTATGGAGACACACCAAAGTAATTCCCAGCAGCAAACACTTCGGGTTTGGCATCTCCGACAAAATTACCAGCTACAAAACTGGTTATTGGCGCCACTTGCATTGCGTTAGAAAAAGGAACAAAAACAAATTTTCCTTTATTATTTTTTAAATAGCCCGATTGCAATGTATGTACCTCATATTGTTTTGCAATAGCTAGCATCGCAGGGTCAAAAATCTCTTCGACTGTTTTACCTGCAAATGATTGATAACTATTGAATTTTTTCTTGAGCATACCACTAAATTGCTCTGTCAATTCATCTAATCCCATTGTAGTATAATACTTTCCATTCTTTTCTTTGGCTACAATAGTTTCAAAAGCTCCATTATTATCAAAATCATCGTAATACATTTTCAACGGAAAGGTTGCTGAAGCTTTAAACTTAGAATTCATACCCCAATTGCCAAGTAAATAATCCAAATCCCCATCGTGGTCGATATCAAAAGACTGAATCGCTTGCCAAAGTCCGTTGTTGTTTTCGGCACTAACCTTTGCGGTGACATTAGTGAATTTTCCTTTTTGATTCGCAAAAAAAGTAGGCGCCATCCACTCTCCAATCACGATTATATCGGCTTGTCCATCGGCATTAAAATCGGTAAAAACAGCATCGGTAACCATACCAATTCCTGCAAAAGTTTTATTTTGAACAATGGTAAACGTTCCCTTATTATTGTTCAACAAATAACAATCAGGCGTGCTTCCAAAACGATTGTATTGAGAATTATTACCAACAAACAGATCTAAATCTCCATCATAATCGTAGTCAAAAGCTTTAACAACCGATGCGTTTTGACGAACTAAAGGTAAAACTGCTTTTTGTAACTGATTGCCAAAATACAATCTATCTTCTAAATTTTGAGCATTCTCTCCATTACCTGAGGCAACATACAAATCGTTTTTCTTATCTCCATTAAAATCAGCAATAACTGCCGAAGCATCTTCGTAAATAGAATCCTTTACTACATCAATAAAAGATTTTTTTACAAATCCCTTCTCGCCTTGAATATAAATCTGAGCTGATTTTCCTTTAGCTCCTCCAAAAAAGATATCTTCTCTTCCATCTCCATTCAAATCTCCAATGGCAGTTGCAGGCCCACGATCTGAACGTTGATAAGGAATTAATTTTTGAGCCATAAAATCAATAAAATCATTTTCTTGATGTACAAAATCAATTCCTAAGTTTCCTTTTACCTTTTGCAAAACCGGCCCCACTTTTGGATGAAGCAATTGGTAATCAAATATTTTTCTGTTTTTATTAGCATTTATAGTTAGCGCTTGATTTACTTTTACTTTTTTTAGCGTTTGATAGGTTTTATCAGGCCAAATCACCACTAACGAATCGATAGCATTTATTTTTCCGTAGCCAAAATGAAGCATCGGCTCAGAGGAAGACTGAAACCCTCTAGTGGTTTGCAACTCTTTGAATTGCTTTTGTCCTTTGGCATAAGAGATGACTTTGGCACCAATACCAAAAGTGTTTTTGCCTTCAAAGCGCAATTTTATTTTTAAAAAATTCGCTCTCTTATCTGTTTTGTTTTGATACACCGTGGCTACTGCATTGGTATTATTGGTGATAATGTCTAAATCCCCATCATTATCAATATCGGCATAACCACTTCCATTAGAAATGATAGTGTCATTCTCTATCCAATCTTTCGAACGGTCTTTAAATGTCAAATCTTTACTTCCTTGAAACACATAATTAGTTACGTTTCCGGCAGGCATTCTCTTCAAGGCTTCTCTATCTAAAAGCTTGGTCGTATTGAGTTTATTCTTAATTTGGTCATTCGAATAATATTTGACATAATCCAAATCGTTAGGTCGCTTTGGAATTCCATTGGCCACAAAAATATCTTGTTCACCATCTTGATCATAATCGGCAAAAAGCGTGCTCCAACTCCAATCCGTTGCTGCAATCCCACTCAAAAGAGCGGTTTCTGTAAAGTGTTTTCCCGCTTGATTTAGTTGCAGCATGTTGCGGGTGTATTGATAATGGTAGCCTAATTTTTCGGTACGCACTTTCAGCATTTGCACATTATCATCTCCCAAAGAAGCTTTTAGAACTTTCTCGTCTTCAGGCAACATGTCTAAACTTAAAATATCAGGAAAGCCATCATGATTGACATCGGCAACATCTACGCCCATTGAGAATCGGCTGGTATGTCCGAAAAACTGTTTCAAACTTTCCGTAAAAGTTCCGTCTCCATTATTCAAATAATAATAATCGTCTTCGTGAAAATCGTTTCCAATATAAATATCAGGATAACCATCCAAATTAAAATCTGAAACGGCAATTCCTAAACCATACCCATTGGCTCCGCCAAAAATGCCCGCCTTTTCACTTACGTCAACAAATTTGCCGTTATCATTTCGGAACAATTTATCACCACATTCATAACTTCTTTTGTTCCTGATATTGGCATTGCCAAAGGAAGCCTCGGAGTGCACCGCATGATTCAACAAATACATATCTAAATCTCCATCTAAATCATAATCAAAAAATGCGGCAGAGGTACTGTAATTATCAAGATCTAAGCCGTACTCAGCAGCGCTTTCGGTAAAAGTATTGTCTTTGTTGTTGATAAAAAGTTCGTTTTGTCCTTCAAATCCGTTGATACCGACAACGGCACAAACATAGATATCCAAATATCCATCACCATTCACATCGGCCATCACGGTACCTGCTTTCCAATCGCTTTGCCCTTCTACTCCCGCTTTGGTTGAGATATCTTCAAATTTGTTGTTCCCTTTGTTGAGATACAATTTATTTTTCCCTTGATTGGAAGTAAAATACACATCTACTAGTCCGTCATTGTTGATATCTCCTAAGGCTACTCCGCCACCATTGTAATAATAGAGATAATCTAAAATGGAAATGTTTTTGGACTCAATTAACTCATTTTTGAAAGTGATATTGCTTTCCTTAGGGTCGAGTTTATCAAAAAGTGGTGCCTCTTTTTGGGAACATGCCGTCAATAGTAATGAGGCTAGACCTATCTTAAAAAAATTATTCATTGCCTATAAAAAGTTTAGGTGCATTGTTATTGAGTACAGCCAAAACCGCCGTTCTATTATTTTTATGCTTGATGACTTTCAAATGCTTGACTTCACCCCTCATAAAAAATCCTGATTTTGGATAAGGAACCCAAGTAAATTTCCCTTGTTTATCTCCTAGAAGTACACTACCAAAATTGGCATCTAATCTAGAAAATTGAGGTTTAAATCCATATTGATTTCCTCCGAGTACTAAATCTAGTATTCCGTCTTTATTAACATCCATAGTCGCTATAGCATTGACACTTGAAAACTGCACTTCTTTTGGCAAAACTTGAATTTCGAACTTACCATTTCCTTTGTTGATAGCAATACAACTTTCTTGCATTTTGGCTGTTTTTTGAACTGAATTATTGATCACTTCAGTATCAAAAAGTTCTTGAAACGTCTTCTTAGAATAATCGGTATAGCTCAAATTCTTCTTTTTAATCATCGGAATTTGTTTGGCCAATTCTTGTTTCAAATGCAAAGGCACATCTTTACCATCAATAGTTTGAGTGGTAATTTGCTCTATTGTGCCGTTGTTATCATAATCATTGATAAACAGTTTCATTGGTTTTTCCTTGGTCGCTTTATAAGAAGTATTCGTTCCTTTGTTGCCTAGAATCAAATCTTTTTTTCCGTCATTATTCAAATCTACACACTCTACTGTATTCCAAAATCCACTCCATTCGGTCAAGTTAGATGAAAAAGTAGTCAATCTTCGACCTGTATTTTTGAAAATCACGGGTGCATTCCATTCCCCAACCAAGATCAAATCTTTTTTGGAGTCGTTATCAATATCTTCCCAAACCGCATCGGTAATCATTCCGTAGGTGTTTATTTTAAAGGCTTTTTTATCAATTACATTGTTAAAATTCCCTTTGCCATCATTCTCTAACAATAAATGTTTTGGATCGATACCATACACTCCGGGCACACTTCGGCTTCCGATGAAAACGTCGTTATCGCCATCGTTATCAAAATCATAAGGAGCAATCACGGCCACATTATTATTTGTTGTTGGAAGAGCTATTGTACTTTTTGTAAAAATGCCTTTTCCGTTATTCAAGTACAATCTGTTTTTATAATTGGCTTGATCGGCTTTTTCATTTCCTCCAGAACCTACCAATACATCCATATCGCCATCTTTGTCGGCATCAAAAAAAGTAGCTGCGGTGTCCTCAAAACTGGCATCTTTCTGGAAGTCCTTTTGACTAGTTACGGCAAAAGTCCCATTCCCTTTATTGATATAAACTTGAGCTGCTTGCCCTTTGGCTCCGCCAATAAAAACATCTTCATTTCCATCCCCATTAATATCCGCTACCGCATAAGCTGGTCCTTCTTGAGAAATCATTTTAGAAATCAATCCTTCATAGTCAAAGTCGATATAATCATTTTCTTTATGTGCTAAGAATGTAGTTTTGGACTCAGAAAACAAGGGTTTTGAAGCGTTATTTTTAACTACAAAATCAGACTTCGCGTCCAAAATATTCAATTGAATCGTACTATTGTTTACTACTTTTTTAATGGTTTGCGTTTTCCCGTTAGGCCAAATAACTTGTAAGGAATCAATTTTTTTGGTTCCAATGCCAAAAGTCATCGTATAATCTATTGAAGATTGAAAACCACGGGATGGAATGAGTTCTTGTCTTAAAATTTCGGAACCAGAGAACAATTCTACGGTGCTTCCAACTGCAAATTTATTTTGTTGGTTACCTTTTAATTTTACTTTAATAAAATGATTTTGTTTATTCTTTTCAGCATTGTTTTTATAAACAAAGGCTTCCATATTGACATTATTTACGACCAAATCTAAATCGCCATCGTTGTCTAAATCACCGTAGGCAGCACCATTAGAAAAACTTGGTGTATCCAATCCCCAATTTTGTGCTTGGTTCGAAAAAGTAAGATTTGCGCTATTTTTGTATGCGTAATTAGGGATTGGTGTACTAGGCATTTTATTGATTATAGTTTCAATTTCTGCTTTTTTACCAGTAATGACCATTTTTTGCATCAATTCGTTAGCAAAAAAGTCCATAAAATCTTGGTTGGTCAAGTCATGATAAATACCGTTGCATACGTAAATATCTTTTAGACCATCATTGTCCATATCGAACAACAAAGCGCCCCAACTCCAATCTGTTTTAGCCACACCAGCGTAATTCGCAATTTCATCAAACTGCTGATTTCCATTATTTACTTGCAGTGTATTCTGCATGTATTGATTGTAGAAATCTAAACTTAATTTTCGGGTAAATAAATCATAATTTTCAAAATTGGTGGTCGTTTTTAATCGATCATCTGGTTCTGGCAACATGTCTGTCACGAAAATATCAGCTTTCCCATCGTTGTTAATATCGGCCATATCAGCCCCCATCGAGGATTGACTAATATGTGACGTCCAATCTTGAATTTTCTCAGAAAAAGTTCCGTTTTTATTGTTGATGTACAAATAATCTCTTTCATAAAAATCATTCGAAATATAAATATCAGGGAACAAATCTCCATTTACATCACCCACTGTTACTCCCAAACCAAAGCCTATCAAACTTCCGTAAATACCAGCCGCTTCACTCACGTCGACAAACTTTCCGCTGTCGTTACGTAATAATTTATCGCCTCCACCTTTAAGAATATCGGCTACATCCCAATCTTTGTCTCGCAGTTCTCTTTTATTAGAATAATTCAAGCTACTAACTGGAATAAAGCTATTGTTTAGAATATAAACATCTAAATCACCATCTTTATCATAATCAAAAAATGCAGCATGTGTTGTAATTCCGGTATCCGCAAGATTATATTGTTCAGCTTTTTCGGTAAACGTTAGGTTGCCATTGTTAATAAAAAGCTCATTGTTTTGTTGACTACCTTTACTATTTCCAGCATTACAAACATAAATATCTAGCAATCCGTCGGCATTAACATCGACCATTACGACACCTGTTGACCAAACTTTTTTTCCTTCGACACCTGCTTTTAAAGAAATATCTTCGAACTTAAAATTGCCCTTGTTGAGATAGAGTTTGTTTTTGCCTAAATTAGAAGTAAAATAAACATCTGAAAGCCCGTCGTTATTGATGTCACCAATTGCTACTCCTCCTCCATTATAAAAATTTCGGTATTTAAAAATGTTCATCTCTTCACCATTTTTGACTTCATTAATGAAATCAATACCTGTGTCTGAAGAAGGTAATTGAGTAAACAAAGTATCGGTTTTAACCTTGGAACAATTCGAGAAAAAAAGTGTTACAATAGCCAATAGAAATATTCGTTGCAACATAATAGTGAGTAGGTTTTAATTATTTTGTAAGTTCCTTATAGACACGTAATTTATAGAATAAATATGTAAAAAAAAACAACTTACAGAAATACTTTTAAAGAAAAAGAGGGTATCGCTACCCTCTTTTTAAACTAACACAAAACAAAATTCAATCTAAATCAAAATATATTAATAACCAGGGTTTTGTTTAACATTTGGATTAAACAAAGCATCTGCTGGAATTGGATACAATGCATATTTAGGATCTGAAGTCGTTGGTTTTAATTCTCTTGGTCCTAAGAATTTACCAAAACGAATCATGTCGTTTCTTCTCCAGCCTTCATACCACAACTCTCTACCTCTTTCAACATATACACCATCCAACGTAGCTGGAGTACTTCCGGCAGCTAAACCTGCTCTTACTGAAATTTGATCTAATATTGTTTTTGCTACTGCAGCTCCACCAGTACCACCACGTAAAGCAGCTTCAGCCTTCATTAACAACGCATCAGAATAACGCATCAATACATAATCATTTTCAGGGGCTCCTAAATTAGCATTATCTGGTTCGTATTTTTGCGTACGAATACCTGCAGTTTCAATAGCATTTCCAGTTACAATCATAGTAACACTTGGGGTAAAGATAAGTGGATTATCTTTTCTGTCTTTTAACGCTACAACTCCTCCTGGTTTGTACATTTGCCCTACTTGAAACCCAATTGGGTTACCAAAATTAGCAATGATTGATGGAGTTGAATATTGTCTACGAGCATCCGAAGCTGAAAATTTATTATAATATTCTGCTACTGTTGCAAATCCATTCCAACCATCTGGAGTTTGATTATAGTGCATACCCATTCTCCAACGAGATTGAATACCTCCACCGTTACCTAATACATTTTTAGAAGAAAATAAAATTTCATTTGATGTATTGTTTGTTGGAGCAAAATTACTCCAATAATTCGGTGCCAAAGAACTTGAAGTAATCGCATCTACATAAGCAATTACTTTATTCATGTCAGCAGCATCAAAAGTATAGGGTCCTGCTGCATTATCAGCGTTGAATACAGCCTTGTTTAAGTATAACTTTGCTAGCAAGAAATTTGCTGCATCTTTACTAGCAAAACTTGCATCATTTGCAACTCTTGCAGGCAGTTTACTTACAATTGCCTCTAATTCAGCTATAACAAATGCAGTTGCCTCTTTTCTAGACCAAAATTTTGGATTATCAGTAATAAGTGAACCTGCATCTCTATAGGGAGCTTGTCCAAATAAATCAATAACATGATAATAGTAAAAAGCTCTTAAAAAACGAGCCTGCGTTTTTTGATCATCTGTTGCCGTGTTATTGATAACCAGATTACAATTGTAAACATTGGTCAATAAGTCATTGTAAGCATTACGAATTTCTTCATTATCTGCTGCCCAAGTATGAACGTGAAATTGTCTCCATTTGGCATTATCATCCCAGTCTCCACCTCGTGTTGGTCCAACCAAACCATCACCAGACATTTCGTCCATGGTGAATATTCCACCTTGACCTTGAAAACTTCTAAGTCCCTCATAGGCTGATTGTAAGAAAGCACCAGTATTCACATTACCACTACTGTTACTAGGAGTTTCAAAACCATCCAAAACTTGTTCATCCAAATTAGTACAACTAACTCCAAAAGCTACAGTACCTACAAAAAAGATGCTTTTTATTATATTTATTCTTTTCATTTCGCTTAAAATTAAAATGTTACATTAAGTCCTACGGCAAAGCTTTTATCTCTTGGATAGGATAAGTAGTCCATACCTGCGGAAGGAACACCATTAAGTGCTTTATTTGTATCAACCTCTGGGTCAAATCCTGAATAACTTGTAATTACAAACAGATTGTTTGCACTAACAAAAAATCTTGCAGAATTTATTTTGAATCTTTCCATACCTGCACCTTTAAAAGTGTACCCAAGAGTAATATTACCCATTCTCAAGAAATCACCTTTTTCAAGATACTTCGTAGAAGGTGAATTTGGATCAGATCCATTTTGTGGAGAAGAAGCCACTTGTGGTGTTACATTTCTACCACCTAACAAAGCACTTTTAAAGAAGTATGCATTAGCTGTATTGTTATACAAATAATGACCAAATGCTCCATAGAAAGAAGTGCTAGCATCAAATGATTTGTATGTAAAATTAGTTGAAAACCCTAAATTTATCTTAGGTAATGGTTGCTTATCTAAGTATCTTTTATCGGCATTACCAAGACCAGTTTCTGAACCATCTGCAGCTGTATAAATTGAATTACCCGCTGCGTCATAGCCTTTAAAGTCATATAAATAATAAGTATACAAAGGATATCCATCTTTAATTACCTCAGCATAGGCACCTGATAATCCTTGTCCATTAATTCCTCCTGCCAACAATTGAACAGAACCAAAATTCTCGATAGAGTTTTTCAAGAAAGCTGCATTCGCAGAAAAATTCCAACTCATATCTTCGGTATCAATAATTTTGTAATTTAACGCAACCTCAAAACCACTATTGATTAAGTTCCCTGGCAAGTTAACACTTCTGTTAGATCCTGGACCTGGTTGAGCAGTAGCTTGTGGAACTGGAGCAATTAAGTCTTTTGTATCTCTATGAAAATAATCAAATGAACCTGTTAAGCGATTATTTAGCAATGAGAAGTCGGTACCAATTCCGTAAGAAGTTGTTGTCTCCCAACGCAATAAACTATTAGCTCCAGAAACTGTTTGAGGTGTACCTCCATTTCCATAAATAGCTTTAGATAGAGCAGAATTTACCGGAAATTCTTGGTTACCAGTAATACCATAGTTACCTCTAAGTTTAAAGTCATTAAACATTCCCGCTTTAGAATTGACTACTTTGTATGCGGCTCCAACAGCAGGGAAATAACCCCATTTATTATCAGCTCCTAACTTGGTTGATCCATCTGCACGAATAGAACCTGTAACCACTAAATCTTTATATAAAACAACTTCTGCTTTAGCAAAATAAGATTGTAATTCAATTTGATTTTTAAAGGAACTTGCTCTAAATTCCTGAGCAATACCTCCTTGAATATTATCAATTAAATTTGTTTGTTCTACAACATATCCTTGACCTCTAGCATTATTACCATTGGTGTCATATGAATAGTATGAAAAACCTAATAATCCATTCAACTGAAAATTATCGCTAAAACTATTATCGTAAGATAAAGTATGCTCAAAAGTTTTATTAAACTTATTGATGCCTGAAATTTCAGCTAAACCTCTTTTTAATACACCACCATTTGCAGCATCATTACCCGTTAAATCATCACTCGCAATTCTCATCGTTGGCAATAATTGACGTTTTCTAACGGAATTAGATGTTTCTACACCAAATAAAAACTTATATTTTAAATGATCCGTAATTTTAAGTGTAGCATTAATATTAGCTAACAATTTGTTGGTGTTTGTAAAATCTTTGTACGAATCCAATAATTGTACAGGATTTAAGTAATCATCTCCCACATAAGTATAAGAACCATCTGGTTGATAAGTAGGCAAAGTTGGATTCCAATACAAAGCTGTACCGATTAAATTTCCAATATAACCTGCATTATTACTAATTAATGTAGTTTGGTCATTCAATGACGCATAAATCACATTCGTATCAACTTTTAAATGACCATTAAAAAAGTTATTGTTATTACTAAAAGCTATTGTATATTTATCAATACCTGTATTTTTAACAATACCATCAGTACTTGTTGCACCAATTGAAACTCTAGTATTTGAATTTTCAGTACCACTACTAAATGTTAAATCATGATTTTGAGAAAATCCATTTCTTAAAATTGCATCTTCCCAATTATACGATCTTGAGCCTTTATCTGGACCTCCAGCAGCAACAAATTCATCCCCATTTAACAATTTGAAATTTCCCGAAATTTTACTGAAATTCATAGAAGTTCCATAAGTTAATGTCGGTGCCTTAGATTTTCCTTTTTTAGTAGTAATCACAATAACACCATTGGCTCCTCTAGATCCATAAACTGCTGTTGATGAGGCGTCCTTTAAGATAGAAATACTCTCAATATCATTTTGATTTAAGAAATTCAATGGATTTCTTGCAGAAGAAGATCCTAAACCAGCGATATCATTACCTCCTGAAGAAACTTCACCACCATCTAATGGAACTCCATCTACTACATATAATGGATTATTACCAGAACGAATTGATGAGTTTCCTCTAATTCTTACCGAAATAGCTGCTCCAGGCTCTCCACTTGATTGAGTCACCTGAACCCCTGATACTTTACCTCTCAGTAATTCTGCCGGAGAAACTGCAGAAACATTGTCAAAATCTTTTGCTGTAACAATGTCAACTGCACCAGTTGCGTCTTTCTTCTTTACAGTTCCATACCCAACCACAATTACTTCTTTCAATTGTGCTGAATCGTCTTTTAAGACAACATTGATAACACTCTTACCAGCTGCACTAACTTCTTGTGACTTTAAACCAATGTAACTAAATACCAAAACCGCGTCTGAACTAACGTTTCTTAAGATAAAAGTTCCGTCAAAATCGGTTTGAGCTGAAATATTGGTTCCTTTTACCAATACATTGGCCCCAGGAAGTGGGCCACTGGCATCTGATACTTTCCCTTTGATTTCTTGCGAATAGGCCATACCTGTGCAAAGAACCGTTAGAAACATCAGCAAGCCTTTTAGTAGACTATTTTTCATACGTAATAAATAAGTTGGTTAATAATTTTTTTAAAAATTGGTTATTGCTTTTATTATATAAATCAAACTTACACAATGTTTTATGATAAATTTAAGAAAAAACATAACTACAACGTTTTCGTAAAGCCGAAAACGTTTTCGATTTTAAAATAGATACTTCACTATTTTAATATTTATTTTATATAAAGCATAAAAAAAACCGCTAAAAAAAACATATAATTCTTTTTTTACGGTTTTAAACACTAAAACAATCTGTTGAATACACAACCAAATAACCAAAATCAATACAAACCATGCGAATAATTCAATAAAAAACATTATTTTATACAAATCACACATCGCCTACTTGTTACCGTCATAAAATCAACAGATTACAAACTAAAAATTAAGCAATCAACTCTTACTAATTTAATTAATGATAATTGTTTTTTCATCGGTTCCAATACCAATAATTTTCAAAGATTTCCACTTTTTGGGTAAAATTCCTTTAGTAAATTGCAATCCCTTATCAGTTTGCTCAACCCCACCGAAACCATAAATTACCGCTTGAAGCATTGCCCCAGCTCCTGTAGCGAAATAAGGATTATTGCTATTGGCGGATTCTGAAAACACTCCAAAAGGTGGGCGACTATTGGGTAAATATGATTTTACAAAATAGTCATACGCCTTATCACGATCTCCCAATCGGGCATACAAAACAGATAAAACTCCAGAAGCCATTGCAGGGCCATCTTTCTTGTCAATTTTATCAGCATAATATTCTAAATCTTTTTTGATTTGCTCTTTTTCCGTTATGATATGCAATGGATAGGCCAACAAGTTTACATCTGCTTGTTTTATCATTTGCCCTTTGTATCCTTTATAATTTTGTGTGATTCCATTTTCTTTATGAATCACTAATTTCTCCGAAACCTTAATCCATTCTTCATTTACTTTTTCATTTAAAATCTTTGCCGCTTTAATCGTATTTTTCAAACTTTCTATCGCCGAAGCATTCGTAAAAGCATTATCATCCACGTGCTGCGCATATTCGTCTGCACCGACCACATTATTAATGGAATAGCTTCCATCCGCATTTTCTACTGCTCTACTGACCCAAAAATTGGCCGTTTGTTTCAAAACCTCCCATTCATTTCGTAACCAAGATTGGTTTTGCGTCATTGTAAAATAATTCCAAAAAGCAATAGAAACATCTGCCGTAATGTGTTGCTCGAAAATTCCAGTTAATGCCCAAGTCGGGGTAGCTTCTTCTCCTGTATCATCAGATTCCCAAGGAAACATCGCTCCTTGATAACCATAAATACTTGCTTTTTGCTTGGCTTTTGCCAAACGATCAGAACGATAATCCAAACAAGATTTCGCCATCTCTGGTTGTAAGACTAACAAAGTAGGAAACATCCAAAGTTCTGTATCCCAAAATATATGACCATTGTACCCCTGAGAAGACAAGCCCATTGGCGCTATGCTTTGTCTTGAATCTGGACGAATAAAAGAATACAAATTATACAATGCAAAACGTACTCGTTGTTGCGCATCTAAATCGCCTTCAATTTGAATATCCCCAGATTTCCACAAATCGGCCCAAGCTTTTTTGTGTTTGAACAACAATTTATCAATCCCTTCTTGCAAAGCATAAATAGGTTGTCTTTCGGATTCATTCAAAGGGTCCGTAACATCTTTAGAAGTACAAATCCCTCCAGCTATTGCAAAACGAAAGCCTTTTCCTTTGCTCAGTTTTTTTGTAAAACCTACTTCATCGCCTTTTGGCTCCAAAGTTTCGCTAGTACCATCAAACAGAAAAGTGGTTGATGCCGCCACTTTATATTTACCCGTCAAAGTTTGTGCAATAGTTCCAAAAACAGGCATTAGATATTGATTGTCTTTCAATACTCTAAATTGTCTTTTGGCTTGTTTTAATTCTTCGGGAACTGTCATATAATTGGCCGCAGTCATTTCGATATCTTTCAAAGGTGTGATTTTCACAATAGCCATCGCAGAAAAAGGCAAGGCTCGATTCGCCAAAATAGTATACTCAATAGTAGCTATATCTTTAAATCGGAACGAAGTTGTGCTTGTTCCTTCTTTCATAGCAACTACTTGTTCCCATTTATCTATATTCGAAGCCGTCACTTCTTCCCCATTGATTACTAATCTAAGGTTCAAAAACTCTATCCCACGAACAATTCTACTGATGCCGTTCTCAGGGCTACCGTCATAAACCCCATTAAGAATAATTTCTTTGGTTTTGAGCGGAGTCGCATCGGTAACAATCCCAATTTGACCATTGGCCATAGCCACACCATAATAATTGTCACGAGAATTCGCTACCAAATTCCATTCGTCGGATTGGGTCTGAGCCTGAGAAAATGGACTAAAAAGAAAAAAAGCGGCAATCTTAATGATTGTTGATTTCATATTTTTAATGTTAAAATAATTTCAAATTTAAAGTATTTACATTTAAAAAATTAGATTTCACCACTAAGTCGCTCAATTCAGAATCGAAATCGTTTTCGAAAAAATCGAAATCGTTTTCGATTTTTTACCCTTCCATAATTTGAAAAAGGAATTCTATTTTTATAAGATGGTTAAACTAAAAAAGATGAAAGTACTCCCAAAGACTTATTTACTACCTGTTTTTCTTTTCCTTTTGAATTTAGGATGTCAGAAAGTAAAAGACAATGAATTCTCGATACCTACTGCTGTTTCTCTCACTTCAAATCCTGACCAACTTTTTAAAGAACCCTATCGGCCACAATTTCATTTTAGTCCCCAAAAAAAATGGATGAACGACCCAAATGGAATGGTGTTTTACAAAGGAGTGTACCATTTGTTCTACCAGTATTATCCAGATGATATTGTTTGGGGACCAATGCATTGGGGACACGCAACAAGTACCGATTTGATACATTGGCAACACAAGAAAATAGCCTTATTTCCTGATAAGCTGGGATTAATTTTCTCTGGAAGTGCGGTAATTGATTACAACAACACTTCAGGATTAGGAACCACAGAACATCCGCCTATGATAGCCATTTTTACCTATCATAATATGGCATTTGAAAAAGCAGGCAAAATAAATACACAATCACAGGGGCTCGCTTACAGCCTTGATGAAGGAGAAACTTGGAAAAAATACGAGCGAAATCCCATCATAGGTAACACCAATAAAAAAGATTTTAGAGACCCGAAGGTATTTTGGAATTCAGATACTAAACTATGGACTATGGCACTTGTTGCTGGAGATCGTGCAGAATTTTACACTTCAAAAAACCTGATCGATTGGACTAAAGAAAGTGAATTTGGAAAGCAGTATGGCGCCCACGGTGGCGTTTGGGAATGCCCTGACATCTTCAAGTTAAAAGTAAATGGCAACGAAGAAGAAAAATGGATTTTAATTATAAGTATCAATCCCGGTGCCCCAAATGGAGGTTCTGGAACGCAATACTTCGTGGGAGATTTCGATGGAAAAACATTTACTAGCGCTCAAAAAGAACCTAAGTGGATTGACTTTGGCACTGATAATTATGCTGGAGTTACCTATAATGATGCTCCCAATAACCAAAGAATATTCATAGGATGGATGAGCAATTGGTTATATGCCAGAAATACTCCTACCAAAAATTGGAGAAGCGCCATGACACTGCCAAGAACACTTGAACTGACAAAAATAAATGGAGAATATCTTCTAAAAAACAAACCTGTAGCAGCTTTTAAAAAGCTACAAAAACCAGCCTTTACCTCTAATAAAATCCCCTTAAAAGCCAATCAAAAAACCGATTTCAAATACGAGGCTTTTAACCAATCCGAAATCCGATTCAATGCAGCTAACAAAGACTTACAATTGGTTTTTTCTAATGACGTAAAAGATTCTTTAGTACTCCATTATAATCCCAAATCAAAAACGTTTAGCATTGACCGCCGAAAATCTGGAAAAGTTGCCTTTGAAAAAAACTTTGGGAAAGACATTCACAAATCTAACGTTTCAGCACTTGTTACTAACCAAATCGACTTTCAAATCATTTTGGATTGGTCCTCTATAGAGCTTTTCTTGAACGATGGATTATATAGTTTCACTGAGCAAATTTTTCCTCAAAAACCCTACACTCAATTAAATATTTTATCAACCGAAGACCAAGAATTGCAAGATTTTACCATTAGTAGCATTAGCAGTATTTGGCCTAAAAAAATAGCAAAGAATGAATAATGTTAGAAACTGGTCACTTACTGTTGCAGTAGCTGGATTTTTATTTGGTTTTGATACCGTAGTTATCTCTGGAGCCAATTTACCTATAAAAGAATTATGGCACACCACTCCATTATTTCACGGTGTTTTTATAATGTCTATGGCGCTTTGGGGAACGGTATTAGGTGCCCTTTTTGGGGGGTATCCTTGCGATAAATGGGGCAGAAAAAAAACACTGCTTTGGATAGGCATCCTCTTTTTGGTATCGGCACTAGGCTCGGCCTTGGCTCCCAATCCTTATGTTTTTTCTTTTTTTAGATTCATTGGCGGAATTGGTGTTGGCGCCTCTTCGGTAGCCGCTCCCATCTATATTTCAGAAATTTCAAGTCCTGAAAATCGTGGAAAATTGGGAACCTTATTTCAGTTTAACATTGTATTCGGAATACTGATTGCCTTTTTTTCAAACTATTTTTTCGAAGGTTTTGGCGGTGCCAACGATTGGCGTTGGATGATAGGTATTGTTGCCTTACCAGCATTGATTTACAGCGTTATTGTCATTAGAATACCTGAAAGTCCTCGATGGCTTATTCTGAATAAAAAAGATGACCAAGCGGGTCTAGCAGTTTTAGAAATGATTTATGCTCCAGCTCAGGCCAAAGAAAGTTTTAATGAAATCAAAAAAGACGTAACAACGACTGCAACTTCAGATTCCTTCTTTTCAAAAAAGTATAAATTCCCCATTCTTCTGGCTTTTCTATTGGCTTTTTTCAATCAATTATCAGGCATTAATTTCATATTATATTATGCCCCAGAAATTCTCGAAATGGCAGGATTAGGAGCCAAAGAATCCTTGTTTAATTCCATTTTGATTGGCGTAACCAATTTGGTTTTCACCCTAATCGGAATGCGTTTAATAGATGTTTTAGGTCGAAAACAACTTATGTTAATTGGCTCGTTGGGATACATTGTTAGCTTAACTATGGTTGCATTTGCTTTCTATTCGCAACTAGGCTCAGTAGTTTTATTGCTTTCGATTATGTTATTTATTGCATCTCACGCCATCGGACAAGGAGCCGTAATTTGGGTTTTTATTTCCGAAATTTTTCCCAATACTGTTCGAGCCAATGGGCAAGCTTTTGGCACAGGAATTCATTGGATTTTTGCGGCTTTAATCACCTTAGTTGGCCCTATTGTTATCGATATTTACAAAGAAAATCCTTGGCCAATTTTTGCTTTTTTCGCCTTTATGATGCTCTTGCAACTCGTTTTTGTACTCTTTATGATGCCAGAGACCAAAGGATTATCGCTTGAAGAAATTGAATCTAAAATGAAAGCTTATGATTAATCAACCCAACACCAAATCCATAGTTTGCTTTGGAGAAATCTTATTCGATATCTTTCCAACGCACAAAAAAATTGGAGGCGCACCCTTAAATGTTGCTCTTAGATTAGCGTCATTAGGTATCAATACACAAATAATTAGTTGTATAGGAGCCGATTCAAATGGACAAGAAGTAATTGACTACCTTATACCAACAGGCATTTCAACCAAAACCATCCAAATCAACGGCGCACATCCAACAGGCGAAGTTTTAGTGCACTTAAACGAAAAAGGTTCTGCCACCTACACCATCAATTATCCCGCAGCTTGGGACAAAATCAAGTACACACAAGAAGGAGAAACCGCAGTAATTGGAGCAGATGTGCTTGTTTTTGGCAGTTTGGCCTGTCGTGACGCAATTGCTCATCAAAGTCTTCTTAATTATATCGCTTTATCAAAATTCAAGGTGTTTGATGTCAATCTCCGAGCGCCCTTCTACAACAAAGAGTTACTTCTAGAATTAATGCTCGAAGCCGATTGCATCAAATTCAATGATGACGAACTTTACGAAATAGCGAAGTTCTTGAACTCTCCCTATCATTCGCTAGAACAAAACATTCACTTCATTGCCGAAAAAACCAACACCAACAATATTTGTGTGACCAAAGGCAGTCACGGAGCCGTTTTGTTCACCAATAATCAACTGTATTACAACAGCGGATATCAAGTCACAGTGGCCGATACCGTAGGCGCTGGAGACTCCTTTCTGGCTGGCTTGCTTAGCGTCTTAATCACCGAGAACAATCCTCAAGCAGCACTAAATTTTGCCTGTGCATTAGGAGCCTTAGTAGCTTCTCACGAGGGAGCCAACCCCAAAATAACCCGAAAAGAAATCGATGAATTTATGCATCCCACAACAAGTTAATGAAATAGAATGAGCAGTAGAAGCAGCAAACAAAGGCATTTTTTGCCAGCATCGTCCCGCCATCCGCTATATCTTTCCCTTTTAAAGAAAAAAGGCAAAGGATGCCGCTACTGTCGGGGCTAGAGAGCCACAACTTGCTTTCTTGCAAACAACTCGTCAAAATACAATCCTAATTAAGTTTATCTCTACATATAAAAATTACACTTATGAAATCGCCATTAACAAAAAGTTTGTTGCAAACAAACACCGATAAGTATAAGGCGATTCCATATATGACCGCTAACAAATTATTTTTACATATATGAAAACCAGAACTTCACTACTCTTAGTGCTTCTTCTAATAGGCTATACAAACACAACGAATGCCCAAAAAAAAGAAACTCCTATCGACAAAAAATGGTGGAAAGAAGCCATTATCTACCAACTCTACCCTCGTAGTTTTCAAGACAGCAACGGCGATGGTGTAGGCGATTTAAAAGGAATCACACAAAGACTAGACTACCTACAAAGCCTTGGAATTGATGCCATTTGGCTCAATCCTATTTGCGCTTCTCCCAACGATGACAACGGCTATGACATTAGCGACTACAAAGCCATTATGAAAGAAATGGGCACTATGGCCGATTTTGACGAAATGCTAGCTGGAATGAAAAAGCGAAATATCAAACTCATTATGGACTTGGTGGTCAATCATAGTAGTGACGAGCATCAATGGTTTATTGAAGCCAAAAAATCAAGAGACAACCAATACCGAAACTATTATCACTGGTGGCCCGCTGAGAAGGGAACACCTCCAAAACGCTTTAGCATTTTTGACGAAAACTCAGATGCTTGGCGCTACGAACCCAACACCAATAGTTATTATCTACATTACTTCAGCCGAAAACAACCCGATTTGAATTGGGAAAACCCACAACTCCGCCAAGAAATGTATGATATTATGAAATTTTGGCTCGACAAAGGCGTGAGTGGCTTTCGCTTAGATGCTTTTCCGTTCATTGCCAAAGACACCAATTGGCCAGTTATGCCTGCTGATTTTACCAACGAACAATTTGTGCGATACTACGGCGCCGACGCAAAGCTCCATAACTATTTGCGCGAGATGAACGAAGTAATTTTGAGTAAATACAAAGATGTCTACACCGTTGGAGAAGGTGGTGTCATTCCATTTCAAAAAGTAATGGATTTTGTAGATGAAGACCGAAAAGAAATCAATACCCTTTATCACGACGAGATAGCCAATATTTGGGGAAGAGACGCCTATGATGTGGGCGCTTACCAAGTAGGACGCAACAATGTTTTAGGTATGAAAGAAATCGTAAACAAATGGGATAAAAAAATGGAATCCAAAGGATGGAATACCGTATATTTTACCAATCACGACCAAAGCCGAGCCGTGAGCCGCTACGGAAATGACAGTCCCGAATTTCGAGAAAAAAGCGCCAAAATGCTCTATACTTTTTTACTAACCCAAAGAGCAACTCCCTATATTTACAACGGAGATGAAATCGGAATGACCAATATCCGATTCAAAACAGCAGCTGAATATAATGACCTTCAAACCCGCAATGTTTATAATCAATTAATCAAGATTAGCGATGCCAAAGCAGCTGAATATTTACTCAATCAACAAGAATTAAGTCGCGATAACAGCCGCACTCCTATGCAATGGAATGGAACAAAAAATGCAGGTTTCACCACTGGAAATCCTTGGCTAACTATCAATAAAAATTACACCACAGTCAATGTTGAAGCCAACACCAAAGACAAAAACTCTATATTGAATTATGCCAAAAAACTAGCCAAAATCAGAAAAGAGAATCCTATTTTTGTGTATGGCAAGTTAGAAATAATTGACCCAACTAATCCTGATGTTTTTACTTATACAAGAGAATTAAATGGCAAAAAAATCATTGTTTTGTTGAATTTTACATCAAAAACAACCTCGATTAGCGCACCTTTATTAGCCCAAAAAACAACACAATGGATTGGGAATTACCCCACTCCTTTTCAAAAAGAATTACGTCCTTATGAAGCTGTAATTTTAGAAGTAAATTAAAAAATACGCCCTATGAGTCTCGATAACAGCACAATAATTTCGCCAACATTAGACACAAAATGGTGGAAAGAAGCCGTGATTTATCAAATTTATCCAAGAAGTTTTAAAGACAGTAATGGAGATGGTATTGGAGATTTACAAGGCATTATCTCAAAATTAGATTATCTAAAAAGTCTGGGGATTGATGCTATTTGGCTCAACCCAATTTTCGAATCGCCAAATGATGACAATGGCTATGATGTGAGTGACTATCGCTCAATTTTAGCTGATTTCGGAACTATGGAAGATTTTGACATCCTCCTAAAAGGACTAAAAGAGAGAGGAATCAAACTCATTTTGGACTTGGTCTTCAATCATAGTAGCGATGAACACTTTTGGTTTCAAGAGAGTAGAAAATCAAGAGACAATCCGTATCGCGATTATTATTACTGGTGGCCCGCCGAGAAAGGAACGCCTCCTTACCGATGGAGTTGGTTTGACGTTGAAAGCAATGCTTGGAAATATGACGCAACAACCGATGCGTATTATCTTCATTACTTCTCCGTAAAACAACCCGATTTAAATTGGAACAATCCAAAAGTACGAGAGGAATTGTATGCTATTATGCGTTTTTGGCTCGATAAAGGCATCGATGGGTTTAGGATGGATGCTTTTCAATTCATTTCAAAAGACCCTTCATTTCCCGAACTTCCAAATGATATTTTAGGTAATATTCCTGAAATTATGAAGTATTACGGACGAGGCCCACATTTACACGATTACATTCAAGAAATGCATCGAGAAGTATTACAACACTATGATGTAATGACCGTATCTGAAGGAGCTGGTGGCTCTCCAGAAGAAGCCCTACTTTTTGTAGACCCTGACCGAAAAGAACTAAGTATGGCCTATCATTTGGAAGGCGTAGAAATTGGCAGTCACGTTATGAACTACGGCATAGTAAATTACAAAAAACTCTACACACACTGGGATGATGCCTTCAAAACCAAAGGCTGGCTATCCATATTTTTGGCGAATCACGACCAACCCAGAATGGTGAGTAAATTTGGTAATGACAGTAGTGAATTCAGAGCGATTTGTTCCAAAATGCTAACTACTTTTGTGTTAACCATGCGAGGTACTGCCTATTATTTTCAAGGCGATGAACTCGGAATGGTCAATATACGATTCGATTCTATATCCGATTATAATGATATTGATACCATCAACAAATATGAGTTTATCAAAAGTCAGAATGGCGATTTAGAAGGTTTTTTAGAAGAACAAAAACAAGCTTCTAGAGAGAATTCAAGAACGCCATTTCAGTGGAATGCTACACCCAATGCAGGTTTTACCGAAGGGAAGCCATGGCTAAAAGTACATCCTAACCATACGACAATCAATGCCGAAAGTCAAGAAAATGATGTAGACTCAACCTTAAACTATTTTAAAACCTTGGTGCAATTACGAAAAAAAGAGCCCACACTCATTTATGGCAGTTATACTTTACTGGACGAAGAAAATGAAAATGTTTATGCCTATTTAAGAGAACTAAATGGTCGGAAAATTTTGGTTTTACTAAATTTTACGTCACAGGAAGCCGTTTTTTCAGTGCCCTTTTCTATTTTAAGAGCAAATGTATTGATTTCAAATTACAATCAAAAAAGCATTGAAAGCAACAAATTACTGCCCTATGAAGCAGCAATCATAGCAATTAAATAATTTTTTTAACATTTTTACCATAAAATACCAAAACAAATCACATTTTAGAAATCATCTTCTACTAATAAATTGTATGTTTGTTTCTTGCATTGATTCTTATAGACAAACTTTTCAATTTTTTTCACATGAATAATGCAACTCTTAAACAAATAGCAACTCAACTAGGCATCTCCACAACAACAGTTTCTAAGGCTTTACGAAACTACAGCGATATTAGTGAAAAAACCAAAAAAGCGGTAATCGAACTAGCTAGTCAACTCAATTATACCCCCAATAGTTTTGCGGTAAACTTAAGAACAAGTGAATCAAAAACGATTGGTGTTATCATTCCTACAATTGATTTTCAATTTTTTTCCAAAGTATTTAAAGGTGTTTTAGAAGAAGCTGAAAAAAGAGATTATATGGTAATTGTCTTGTGTTCTAACGAAAAATTAGAACTTGAGAAAAAACAAATTGATCTTTTACTTAGCAAAAGAGTCGATGGAATCATCATTTCACTATCAAACGAGACAGGAGATTTTGATCACATCAAAAAAATTTTAGCGCACAATACTTCATTAGTACTTTTTGATAAAATTGCCAAACTAGTAAATTGCTCCAAGGTAAGCATTAATGATCGCAAGGCAGCTTATGAAGCTGTAGATTATTTAATCAAAAAAGGACGGAAAAAAATTGCCCATTTTCGAGGCTCATACATGCCTCAAAACTCAATTGATCGTTTTTTAGGATATAAAAAAGCATTAGAAGATAATGGTATAACCTATGATTCCTCATTGGTATATGTATGCGATGGTCTTTCTGATTTTGAAGATGGCTACGCGACAGCTAAAATAGCTTGTGAACAACATCCTGATTTAGATGCCATTTTTACTGTAACCGATTTGGTTGCGGTTGGTGTTTTAAAATATTTACAAAATCTAGCTATTCCAGTGCCACAACAAATCGCCGTTTTTGGATTTTGCAATTCGTTCCTAAGTGAAATAACCACACCAAAACTCTCTACAGTAGATCAACCTGGTTTTGAAATAGGTAGAAAAGCTGCAGAGATTTTATTTGAAGAAATTCAATTAAAAAAAGAAAAACAGCCCATAACTTTTCAAACTATCGAATTACAGACTTCACTACTGCAAAGAGGATCCGCATAAATCATTTAGTTTCTTGATTTTTACAAAATAATCAAGATAATGTTTAATAAATTTAGAAAAATAATCTATATTAGTTAAACAATTAATACATTCATTAACTAAAACTTACAAAACAAAAGCCATTCAAAACCTCTATTACGAAACACTTCATGAAAGAAACTACTCTTAAAGAAATTGCTTCTAAACTAGGTATATCAATAACTACAGTTTCGAAGGCACTAAAAAACTACCCTGACGTTAGCGAAAAAACGAAGCAGGCAGTTTTAGATTTAGCCAAAGACTTGCATTATACACCCAATAGTTTTGCAGTGAATTTAAGGACAAAAGAATCCAAAACCATCGGATTAATCATTCCTGAAGTGATGCATCATTTTTTTTCGAATGTGATTAACGCCATTATTGATGAAGCCGAAAAAAATGGATACTTAGTAATTATCTTACAATCTAATGAGTCTATAGAACTTGAAAAAAAGCAAGTAGAATTGTTAATCAATAAACGGGTAGATGGAATTATAATGTCACTTTCTAATGAATCTAATTTTGATGAACATATCAAAGAAATTATCAATAGAAATATTCCCTTTGTAATGTTTGACAAAATTTCCAAATTAGCCAATTGTTCGAAGGTTTTGATTGATGACCAAAAAGCAGCGATGAGTGCCACTCAACATTTAATCGATAAAGGATGTAGAAAAATAGCACACATTCGAGGCCCCCTAAACCCACAAAATTCAATAGATCGCTATATTGGTTATAAAAAAACATTAGACAAGAATCAAATCCCATACGACCCAAAATTGGTTTACACTTGTGAAAATGTTACTTTTCAGGAAGGATTAGATTTTGCTAAACAAATTATTGAAGAGCATCCAGATGTAGATGGTGTTTTTGCTGTAACAGATTTAATAGCCGTAGGCGTTTTATCATACTTTAACGACCATCAAATAAAAGTGCCTCAACAAGTAGCTGTAATCGGTTTTAGCAATTGGTTTATGTCTCAAGTTTTGACTCCAAAATTGAGCACAATCGACCAACCCAGTCATGAAATGGGAGTAGCATCATTTAATCTTTTATTAGAAGAAATGCACGCTCACAAAGAAAACATTCCGTTTACTCCAAAAACTTTAATTTTGGAAACTAGCGTTATCGAAAGAGATTCTAGTAAGAAATTATAATGAATTATCGATATTTCTCAGAAGGCCACTCCATTTGGTTCTTTTCAAAGGAGAATTTTTAAAAACAGCATTAAAGGTCTCGGATGTGATTTCCTCCCAATCTTTTTTTGACCATTGAAGCAGTTCAGGATTTGGATTGAACAAAGGCTCTTCATGGGATTTCGAAAACCGATTCCATGGACAAACATCTTGACAAACATCGCATCCAAAAATCCAATCGTCAAATTTTCCTTTGAATTCAATGGGAATATTATCTTTTAATTCTATCGTAAAATAGGAAATACACTTACTCCCATCAACAACATATGGCGCAACAATAGCCTGTGTTGGACATGCGTCAAGACAAGCGGTACAAGTACCACAATGGTCAGTTGTAGCATCATCACACTCTAAATCAAGATCCACAATCAACTCCGCAATAAAATAAAATGAACCAACCTTTTGAGTGATCAAATTACTATTTTTTCCAATCCAACCTAGACCACTTTTAGCAGCCCAAGCTTTATCTAAAACAGGAGCAGAATCAACAAATGCTCTTCCTGAAACATCTCCAATTTCGGTTTGAATCGAAAACAACAACTCTTTTAATTTGTCCTTAATTACAAAATGATAATCTTGCCCAAAAGCATATTTAGAAATCTTATAAGAATCTGGATTTTGTATATCAGAAGGATAATAGTTCAACAATAAGGATATTACACTCTTAGCACCATCAACTAATAAAGTCGGGTCGAGTCTTTTGTCGAAATGATTCTCCATATAACTCATTTGACCATTCATTTGTTGGTTTAACCAATTTTCTAATCTTGGAGCTTCTTTATCTAAAAAACCAGCTTTAGAAATCCCACAAGACAAAAAGCCGAGTCTTTTAGATTCGGCTTTTATAAATTGCGCATATTTTTCTTTCTTATTGATCAAAACTAAAACAATCCTCCTTGAACATTCATTCTAACTTTACCTAAATGCTGATAAGCTTTCTCAGTTACCTCTCTTCCGCGTGGTGTTCTCATAATAAACCCCTCTTGAATTAAGAAAGGCTCATATACTTCTTCAATAGTCTCACTACTCTCAGATACTGCAGTTGCTAAAGTAGTTAAACCTACAGGACCACCTTTGAATTTGTCGATAATTGTGATTAAAATCTTATTATCCATCTCGTCCAGTCCGTGTGCATCAACATTAAGAGCTTTAAGAGCAAAACGAGCTATTTCAATATCGATGGTACCATTCCCTTTAATTTGGGCAAAATCACGCACTCTACGCAACAGAGCATTCGCAATACGAGGTGTCCCTCTACTTCTACCAGCAATCTCAATCGCAGCTTCCATGGTAATTGGCATTTTAAAAATAGAAGAACTACGTTCAACAATAGTAGTCAACAATTCAGTTGAATAATATTGCAGACGAGAAGATATACCAAAACGAGCTCTCATTGGCGCAGTCAATAAACCAGAACGTGTGGTTGCACCAATTAAGGTAAAAGGATTTAAATTAATTTGAACCGTTCTTGCATTTGGCCCTGATTCAATCATAATATCGATCTTAAAGTCCTCCATAGCTGAATATAAGTATTCTTCGACTATAGGACTTAAACGATGGATCTCATCAATAAACAGAACATCTCTTTCCTCAAGATTAGTCAATAATCCAGCTAAATCTCCTGGTTTATCGAGTACAGGTCCAGATGTAATTTTAATTCCCACTTGTAATTCATTAGCAAGAATATTAGCCAATGTAGTTTTTCCTAAACCTGGAGGCCCATGAAAAAGGGTGTGATCCAAAGCCTCATTACGCTGGTTTGCAGCAGCAACAAATACTTTTAGATTTTCTAAAACTTGATCTTGCCCTGAAAAATCATCAAAACTAAGAGGTCTTAATCTTTTTTCAATATCAAGTTCTTCAGAATTATAATTGGTATTTGTTGGGTCTAAATTTTCATTCATTGGATAAAGATAAAAAAACACTTTACAATAAAAAAGCCTTTCACACGGAAAGGCTTTTACTATTTTTTATAAATTAGTGATGCAAAACTTCTTCACCAACTTTCATGGGAACATTTTGAGGTACAAAATCTTCATCATGTCCTGGCTTACTGTAATCGTAAGGCCATCTATGAACTTCAGGAATTTCACCTGGCCAATTTCCATGCATATGTTCTACAGGAGCAGTCCATTCTAATGTATTTGATTTCCAAGGATTTTGTTCTGCTTTTTTACCATAAAAAATACTAACAAAGAAATTATACAAGAAAACCAACTGGAATGCACCACCTACTAAAGCGAAAGTAGTAATCAAAACATTCACATTTTGTAAATCATCAAAAAGTGGAAAGTTAGTATTTGTATAATAACGCCTTGGTAAACCAGCTAAACCGATAAAATGCATTGGAAAGAATACACCATAAGCACAAACCGCAGTTACCCAAAAGTGAACGTATCCAAGATTTTTATTTAACATTCTACCAAACATTCTTGGGAACCAGTGATAAACACCAGCGAACATACCATACAAAGCAGAAATACCCATTACTAAGTGAAAGTGAGCAACTACGAAATATGTGTCATGTACATTAATGTCCAAAGTACTATCACCAAGGATAATTCCAGTTAAACCACCAGTAATAAAAGTAGAAACTAAACCAATTGAAAACAACATAGCTGGATTCAATTGCAAGTTACCTTTCCATAATGTTGTAATGTAATTAAATGCTTTTACAGCAGATGGAATAGCAATCAATAGGGTTGTGAATGTAAACACAGAACCTAGGAATGGATTCATACCTGAAATAAACATATGGTGACCCCAAACAATTGTTGATAAGAAAGCAATAGCCAAAATAGACATAATCATCGCTCTATAGCCAAAAATTGGTTTACGAGAATTAGTTGCAATAATTTCAGAAGTGATACCCAAAGCAGGTAATAATACAATGTAAACCTCTGGGTGACCCAAGAACCAAAACAGGTGCTCAAAAAGCACTGGAGAACCTCCTTGATAATGTAAAACTTCACCCGCAATATAAATATCAGATAAGAAGAAAGAAGTACCAAAACTTCTATCGAAAATCAATAATAAAGCGGCAGAAAGTAAAACTGGGAAAGAAATGATACCAATAATAGCAGTAACAAAGAAAGCCCAAATTGTAAGTGGCAATCTTGTCATAGACATACCTTTAGTTCTTAAGTTGATAACAGTTACAACATAATTCAAAGATCCCATTAATGAAGATGCAATAAATATTGCCATAGATACTAACCAAAGCGTCATACCAGTTCCTGAACCAGGTATAGCTTGTGGTAAAGCACTTAATGGAGGATAAATTGTCCAACCAGATGAAGCTGGTCCAGCCTCAACAAAAAGAGAACAAATCATTATAACACTTGATAAGAAAAACAACCAATAGGAAATCATATTCATGAAACCTGAGGCCATATCTCTAGCACCAATTTGAAGCGGAATCAATAAATTACTAAAAGTACCACTCAGACCAGCTGTCAATACAAAGAATACCATGATGGTACCATGAATTGTAACTAAGGCTAAGTAAATATCATTAGCCATAACTCCTTCTGGTGCAAATTTATCACCTAATAAAATATTGAAAATTTTAAAAGATTCCTCTGGCCAAGCCAATTGCATTCTGAAAAGCAATGACATTCCAACACCAATAATACCCATAATAATACCTGTAATTAAGTATTGTTTGGCAATCATTTTATGATCAATACTAAAAATGTATTTAGTAATGAACGTATCCTTATGATGATGTTCGTGTTCGTGATCGTGTCCGTGATCGTGACCTTCTGCTGACATATATATACTTTTAAATATTCTTAAATAATTATTTCATTGCTACCTTAACAGCAGCAGGTTCCTTTGCTACATTCAAACTATCTGAACCTGAAGCACCTTCAGCTGCAGGAGTTTCTTTTGAAGCTTTATATTCCTTAACTAAAGCAACTTTATCACTCAACCATTTCTTATAATCTTCTGGAGAATCAACAACAACTTTCATTTGCATGTTGTAATGAGAAGCTCCACAAATTTTATTACATAACAATAGATAGTCAAAAGTATAAGGATCTAAAGCTGTTCCACCTTTTGCAACTAATTCCGTACTCTTTTTAGAGCGTAAGTCATTAATTCTTGCCACTTTTTCAACCATGAAAGGTAATTCTCTATACTCAGAAGTAGTATAGATTGGAGTAAAAGCAAATTCAGTAACCATACCAGGAACGCAGTTCATTTGAGCTCTAAAATGAGGCATGTAAGCTGAATGCAATACATCTTGAGAACGCATTTTGAAATGTATTTTTTTCCCTTTAGGAATATGAATTTCAGTAGCCAAAAAGTCGTCTTGAGCATTTTTATCCGCTAAATCCATACCCACTGAATTTACACCATCAATCAAACGAACATTAGCCTTACCTAATACTTGATCAGCGCCAGCGTATCTAGCTGTCCATTTAAATTGCTGAGCATAAAGCTCGATAACTACAGTATCTTCTTCATCATCGATAAACATAATGTTAGTCCATGCATATAAGCCATACAATATAAGACCTGCTAAAACAACTGCTGGAATTACACTCCAAACCGCTTCTAGTTTATTGTTATCAGCAAAATAAAGTGCTTTTTTGTCTTTACTACCTCTATATTTGAATGCAAAATAATGTAATAAAACCTGTGTAATTGCTTGTACTGTAAAGATTAAAACCCAAGTAATGTTCATCAAATTATCAACAGTACCTCCATGTTCTGATGCTGGCGTATGTAAAGGCAAATCACCCCACTTTAACAAACCATATATTGTAAAAATATAAATGAATGCTAAAAAACCAAACATCAAATATCCTTGAATATTATTATCATTATCAGTTGCTATTTGAGAATCATCAGATTTTGAACCTACTTGTGTAAGATCAAATATCTTAGTCAATTGCCAAAGCGCAACAGCTAATAAAACTAAAACTATAATTACCAACAAACTTGTCATCTGTTTTTCTGTTTAAAATATTAATAATGAAAGTGCTTACTTTCCTCAATAAAAGGATTTCTTTTTGGCAACAATGGTGCTTTTGTAAGTGCTGTAAAAACAACATATATAAATAAACCAAGGAAAAATAAAACTGAAGAAATTTCTGGAACCCCAATAAACCATTGATCACCTACTGTACCTGGCATAATCATATTAAAGAAATCAATATAATGTCCTAATAATATAACGGTACCTGCCATAACCAATACCCAAGTAATTCTTTTGAAATCAGTATTAATTAAAATTAAAACCGGGAACAAAAAGTTCATAGCTACAGCACCAAAGAAAGGTAAATTAAAATCTTGTATTCTTGTTACAAAATAAGTAACCTCTTCTGGAATATTGGCATACCAAATCAACATAAATTGAGAGAACCACAAGTATGTCCAAAATACGCTTATACCAAACATAAACTTAGCTAGATCATGTATATGACTTGTGTTTACATGCTCCAAATAACCTTTTGATTTTAAGTAAAGTGTAATCATACAAATAGTAGTAATACCACTTACAAAGAAACTAGCAAAAACATACCAACCAAACAAGGTACTAAACCAATGTGGATCAATTGACATAATCCAATCCCATGACATAATAGACTCAGTAACAATAAAGAAAACTAAGAACAAAGCAGACATTTTGAAATTCTTTTTGTAGAAAGAATTATCATCTGACTCATCTTGTGCTAAGCAGTTTTTTCTTGAAAAATATCTGTAAGCATTCCATCCTAATAAAAAGATACCTGCTCTAATAATCCAAAATGGAAAGTTTAAATAACCCGATTTAGTTTGTATCAACTTGTCATGAGCAACCACTTCAGGATCTAACCAGATAAACAAATGGTTAAAATGCAATCCACATAAAACTAAAATGATAAAGAATATTACAGAACCTACAGGCAAATAAGCCGTAATACCTTGCATTACTCTAAACAAAACTGGAGACCAACCAGCTTGAGCAACCTGTTGAATAGCATAGAAAGCTAAAGTTCCTAATGATAACAACATAAAAAAGATACAAGCTACATAAAGAGCAGCCCATGGCTTATTGCTTAATTGATGTAAGACATGCTCTAAATGCTCCGTATGCTCGGCATCTACTTTTGCATCATGACCTTCAGTCTTAGCATGTTCATCATGTGAAGTGGGAGCAGCATTTTTCACTTCTTCTTTAACCTCATTAGATTCTACCGGTGCAGCATGAGTAGCTTCACCATGTGCTTCTTGAGATTCAATAGGAGCTGCGTGAGTTGTCTCTGTAGTGGCTGAATGTGATTCGGCAGGAGCAGCATGAGTTGATTCCCCATGACCACCATGTGAATCTGCAGCAAGAAGTGCTTCCACATCTTGAATATCTTTTGGTGCACTATAAAAACCAAAACCTATACCTAATAAACCAACAGCCATTAGGATAAAAGAAAAAGTTTTTAATTTACTTGAAAATGTATACATATCTATTACGATCAGTTTGTTCAACAATTATAATTCGCTTTTTAGTTTTAGAACATAGTCTACAACTAACCAACGCTCATGAGCACTCAATTGATTTGCATGTGATCCCATAGAGTTTAACCCATAAGTGATAACATGGAATACGCTACCTTCAGTAATTGGACGGTCAGCATAACTAGGCACTCCAAGAAATTTTTCTCTTTCAACCAATTTACCTTTACCATTACCAGAAGCTCCATGACAACTGATGCAGTAAATTTCAAAAAGTTCTTTTCCTTTTTCTGAATTTCTTTCTAAAGAATCTAAAGGAGACTTTAAATTAGCTTTAGCCAATTCATAACCAGCAGTAGAATTCTCATATTCATATACTTCAAATCCTCTTTTTAGAGACCCTTTTGCGGGTAATTGACCTTCTTTTCCATCTTTAAATGCATTCGATTCGGAATATGTTTCGTAACCAACCGATTCATACATGTTTGGGAAATACTGATAGTTTGGTGTCAATTTATCGTGACAAGATGAAACTAACAAAGTAATACCAGCCAAAAGTGTTAATTTATATATACTTCTCATAGCTACAATTAATTCTTATCTATTACATTTACTTCAACTGCTCCTGTACTTTTGAAAAAAGAAACTAATTCTTCTTCATTGTTATTTACAGCAACTTCCATTAAAAAATGATCGTCTGTAGTTCTAACATCAGGATTTTCGGCTTGTTTAAAAGGCCATAATCTACTTCTCATATAGAAAGTAATTACCATTAAGTGAGCAGCAAAGAAAACAGTCTCTTCAAACATAATTGGAACAAATGAAGGCATATTTTCAATGTAACTAAAACTTGGTTTCCCTCCTATATCTTGAGGCCAATCTTGAATCATGATATAGTTCATCATCCAAGTAGCGAATGAAATACCACACAATCCATAGATAAAAGCACAAATAGCTAATCTAGTTGGTGCCAATCCCATTGCTTTATCTAATCCGTGAACCGGAAAAGGTGTAAAAACATCTTCAATATGATAATGTGCTGCACGTGTCTTTTTTACAGCATCCATCAATACATCGTCGTCGTTGTATATAGCGTATATTACTTTATTACTCATGGTGTACATCTTTATTTGCTTCTCTTTCTCTTTTGTAGTTATCTCCACTTCCTTTTAATATTGTTTTTACTTCAGCCTGAGCGATAACAGGGAAAGTTCTAGAATATAATAAAAACAATACAAAGAAGAATCCAATAGTACCAATAAAAATACCAATATCAACAAAGGTTGGCGAAAACATGGTCCAAGAAGATGGTAAATAATCTCTGTGCAATGAAGTCACAATAATTACAAAACGCTCAAACCACATTCCAATATTCACTACAATCGAGATAACGAAAGAGAACATAATACTGGTTCTTAATTTCTTCAACCACATAAATTGCGGAGAAAATACGTTACAAGTCATCATTGCCCAATAAGCCCAAGCATATGGACCAGTAGCTCTGTTCAAGAAAGCATATTGTTCGTATTCTACACCTGAATACCAAGCAATGAATAATTCAGTGATGTAAGCAACACCTACAATAGAACCCGTAATCATAATTACGATATTCATTAACTCGATATGTTGAACAGTAATATAAGCCTCTAAGTTAGATACTTTTCTCATAATGATAAGCAAGGTATTAACCATAGCAAACCCAGAGAAAACCGCTCCAGCAACAAAGTAAGGAGGGAAAATGGTGGTATGCCATCCTGGAATTACAGAAGTTGCAAAGTCCATCGATACAATGGTGTGTACAGAAAGTACAAGTGGCGTTGCTAAACCTGCTAATACAAGAGAAACCTCTTCGAAACGTTGCCAATCTTTTGCACGTCCACTCCATCCAAAACTCAATATAGAATAAACTCTTTTATTAAAAGGAGTAACAGCTCTATCACGTAACATAGCAAAGTCAGGTAAAAGTCCAGTCCACCAGAAAACTAATGAAACTGACAAATACGTTGAAATTGCGAATACGTCCCAAAGTAATGGAGAGTTAAAGTTAACCCATAAAGAACCAAACTGATTAGGAATAGGAAGTACCCAATATGCTAACCATGGACGTCCCATGTGTATGATAGGAAATAAACCTGCTTGAATAACCGAGAAGATAGTCATGGCTTCCGCAGAACGGTTAATAGCCATTCTCCATCGTTGACGGAAAAGTAAAAGTACAGCTGAAATTAACGTACCAGCGTGACCGATACCTACCCACCAAACGAAGTTGGTGATATCCCAAGCCCATCCAACTGTTTTGTTTAATCCCCAAGTTCCGATACCGGTAGATACTGTGTAAATAATACAACCCAATCCCCAAAGGAAAGCGGTTAATGCGATTGTGAATACAATCCACCAATGCTTATTAGCTTTACCTTCAACAGGTGCTGCTACATCTACAGTTACATCGTGATAAGATTTATCACCTATAACTAAGGGTTTTCTAATGGCTGCTTCGTAGTGAGACGACATAATCCTTTATATTGATTCTTAATTAATTTTTTTTACTAGATATTTCTAACTTTAACTTGGTAAACCACATTTGGTTTAGTTCCAACATGCTCTAACAAATGATAAGATCTTTCATCTGCAGCCAATTTAGCAACTACAGCTTCTTTATCGTTAACATCTCCAAAGATCATTGCTCCAGAAGAACAAGCATTAGAACAAGCGGTTTGGAATTCACCATCTTTAATCGCTCTACCTTCTCTTTTCGCTTTAAGAATAGTTGCTTGTGTCATTTGAATACACATAGAACATTTCTCCATAACTCCACGAGAACGAACGTTAACATCTGGATTTAATACCATTCTACCCAAATCATCATTCATATGATAATCGAATTCACTGTTTTTGTTGTACAAGAACCAGTTAAAACGACGCACTTTATATGGACAGTTGTTCGCACAGTAACGAGTACCAACGCAACGGTTATATGCCATTTGGTTTTGACCTTGACGACCATGAGAAGTTGCTGCAACTGGACAAACTGTTTCACATGGTGCATGGTTACAGTGTTGACACATTACAGGTTGGAAAGAAACTTGTGGATTATCCGCAGCTTTCTCCATTTTTCTAAACCCTCCTAAAGAGCCTTTGGTTTCTTCATCTCCAAGAACAAAACCTGTCAAATCTAAACCATCTAATTCCTCCTTTTTCTTATTATCACCTTCGAAAGTACTTTCAGAAGAATAATATCTATCGATACGCAACCAATGCATATCTCTACTTCTTCTAATTTCATCTTTACCTACAACAGGCACGTTATTTTCAGCATGACAAGCAATAACACAAGCGCCACAACCTGTACAAGCATTCAAATCGATTGAAAGATTAAAATGATGCCCAATAGAACGATCAAAAGAATCCCATAACCCTACAGAAGTAGCCTCTACTTCTTTATGATCTAAAGATACCATTGGTTTCTCATTCCAAACTTCAGCATCTTTAGTATTAAAAATCTCTAAAGTTGTTTCTTTAATAATATCACCACGCCCCATCAAAGTTTTCTGACCTTGAACACAAGCAAACTCATGTTCTCCGGAAGCAACTTCTAAAGTTACATTTTGTAAATCATTAAAGTCTTTATATAATGTGTAAGCGTTAATACCTACTTGCATTTCTTCTTTTAAAGCAGCTTTACGTCCATACCCTAGAGCCATACCGATAGTACCTACCGCTTGACCCGGTTGAACAATAACAGGTACTTTTTCTAGCTTAACACCATTAGCAGTTAAAGTTACATAAGAACCGTTTAAACCACCATTAGCAACAATTTCGTTTGATAATCCAATTTTAGCAGCATCTGCATTAGAAACTGTAATATAGTTGTCCCAAGAAACTCTTGTAATTGGATCTGGAAACTCTTGCAACCAAGGGTTATTGGCTTGTTGACCATCACCCATACCCGTTTTAGTATACAATACCAATTCCAAACCTTTAGCAGTTGATGCACTAGCTAAGGCAGTTGCCGCAGCACCATAGTTAGCTGTTCCAGCAGAAGCAGCACCAACTGTACCAACATAAACCCCATCATGTAACACTTTATTCCAGCTAGAACCTGCAAAATTTGCAGACGAAACCGCTTTTAAGTAATCATAATATGCGCCAGGAATACCATTTAATGATAACAAAACATCTTGAAATTGTTTGGTATCAAATAAAGGACGAATGGTTGGTTGAGTAATACTATAAGTACCTTCAGTTAATTGCAAATCACCCCAAGACTCTAAATAATGAGGAACTGGAGCAGCAATAGTAGCCAATAAGGCAGTTTCATCTTCTTTGATTGTTAAAGCAACAGAAGTGGTAACTTTTTTCAAACCATCAACAAATGATTTGCTATCAGCTAAAGTATACACTGGATTAACACCACTCATAATCAATGTATGAACAGTTCCAGCATTCATGTCTTTTAATAATTGAGCAACAGCTGCATTTGAACCTTTTCTGATCAAACGTGCACCTGAAGTAACAAACGCTTCGCTTGATAAAGCTTGATTAATAGCCAAAACTAATAACTGCGCATTTACGTCTTGAATCCCAGAAACCAAAACTCCTTTGGAACCTGCAGATTTCAATTGTTGAGCAGCTTTTGTAACTTCAGCTTTGAATTTATCATCTAGCTTAACTCCAACAGCGTTACCTGTAACAATATTATATATTTGAACTAATGCTTGCTTTTGATTTGCAACAGTCATTGGAATTCTTTTATCAGCAGCAGCACCAGAAAGTGTCATATTCGCTTCAAATTGAAAATGACGTGACATTTTTCCAGCTTTAGGAATTCTGCCTTGTGCATAACCAGCATCAAAACCTCCACCTTGCCAGTCACCTAAGAAATCAGCACCAACTGAAACAATCAAAGACGCTTTAGAAAAATCATAATCAACTAAGGCTCTTTTTCCATAAACAGTTTGAAATGCATCTAACGCTTCAGAAGAAGAAACAGCATCGTAAACAACATGCTTTGCATTAGGATTTTTAGCTGTAAACTCAGCAATCAATTTTTCTGTTGAAGGACTTGCTAAAGTATTGGTAAGCAAAACTACTTGACCACCTTTTGCTTTAGCTTCAGCTATACTTGATTTCAAATTGGAATCAACTGAAGACCAAGAAGCAGCTTTTCCTGCGACTTTAGGTTCTTTCAAACGCATATTATCATACAATGACAATATAGACGCATGTATTCTTGCATTCGCTGAAAATTTAGCACCTGCAATTGTATTATTATCGATTTTAATAGGTCGCCCTTCACGAGTTTTAACCAATAAATTGGCAAAATCAAAACCATCAAATACAGTTGTAGCATAATAATCCGCTACTCCTGGAATGATTTCCTCAGGTTGCAACACATACGGTATTGATTTGTTAACAGGCCCTTCGCAAGCAGCCAATGTAGCAGCTGCAGTACTAAAACCAACGTACTTTAAAAAGTCACGACGTGAAGTGGAAGAAGATAATTTATCACTATTTCCCAAAAATTCATCAGTAGGAATTTCTTCAACAAACTCGTTATTCTTAAGCGCCTCAACAATAGAGCTATTTCCGTCTAGCTCCTCAACACTTTTCCAGTATTTTTTGTTTGATGACATATTATATATAAATATTAAATCTTAATAATTTTTTTTTAATAGTGGCATTTACCACACTCTAAACCTCCCATTTGAGCAGCTGTTAATTTCTCAACACCATACTTTTTTGAAAGTTGTTCGTGAATTTTGGTATAGTACTCGTTACCTTCAGTCTTAACATCCGTTTTTCTGTGACAATCAACACACCATCCCATTGTTAATGGAGCAAATTGTTTTTGAATTTCATACGTTTCAACAGGACCGTGACATGTTTGACATTCAATTCCTGCAACAGTTACGTGTTGTGAGTGATTGAAATACACGAAGTCTGGCAAGTTATGAATACGAACCCATTTTACAGGTTGTGTTTTACCAGTGTAAGATTGTGTAGTTTTATCCCAACCTACAGCAGCATATAATTTTTGAATTTGCTCATCATAAAAAGCTTTGCTGTACTCAGGCGTAGCAGTAGTTTCAGCCACTTCTGAGATATTTTTATGACAGTTCATACATACATTTAAAGAAGGAATACCAGCGTTTTTACTAACACGAGCAGCTGAGTGACAATATTTACAATTGATTTCATTATCTCCAGCATGTATTTTGTGCGAATAATGAATAGGCTGAATTGGAGCATATTCTTGATCTACACCAATTTGCATTAAATACCCATAAACAAAGTAAGCACTACACAACAACAAAAAGATAGCAGAAACTAAAACCAAAAACTGGTTTTTGGCAAAGGCTTTCCAAATTGGTAATGATGGAACTTTAGGCTCAACTTGGATCCCATTTGCTTTAGCTACTTTTCTTAGAACATTGTTTACCAAAAACAACAAAACAACCAACATAGCCATTACCAATGCCAAAGCACCAAGAATCACATTGTTGCTTATTCCACCATCACTAGCTTTATTAGCATCTACAGCAGTAGCACTTGTAGCCGCAGCAGGAGCTTCTGCCTTAGGCTCAGATGTATAAGCTATAATATTATCGATGTCACCTTCAGACAATTGAGGAAAAGCAGTCATCACTGCCTTATTATTTTCTTCAAATACTTTTACAGCAGCAGCATCACCTGATTTAATCAAATCAGAGCTATTCTTAACCCACTTGTAAATCCAAGACATTTCATATTTAGAAGCAACTCCTCTTAAAGCAGGACCTGTAGCTTTAGCATCTAATTTATGACAAGCCGCACAATTAGCATTAAAT
>NZ_JMTM01000069.1 GCF_001662485.1 Flavobacterium succinicans | reverse complement strand
GAACGTTAGCTGTAATACTACCACAAAAAAACTGTAAAAGATGAATTATTGGAAAGAAGATTCAATTTTAAACAATTATACCGAAGAAACAAAACCTACAGAAATTTTTAAAGAAGTTTGCGATTCATTAGGCAATTTTTACTCTCAGAAAGGATGGAAATATTCTAGAAGTAGACCTAAAATTAAATTTGAAAAGGATGACTTAATTCTTGAAATAAATTTTTGGAGTTCGCATAGTAATATGGCTGGCTCATATGTTCAATTAGAAATCCTTCCTTATGTAAGTTCAAAAAAACTAAAAAAATGGATTAAGGAAACGGAAATTGGACGAAACGATTCAATTTTTGGACCAACAAAATATTCATTTAGAAATAATAATGTTTATGGAATTACAGAAGATAGTTTTACAATTCTTACTGAAAAAATAGACAATTACATTGCTTCAAAATTGAACATATGTGATAACGACGCATTTGTTGAAAGGATGTTTGAAGATTTGAATGAGAGTATAGTTGACAATTTCGCTTGTTATCTTGCAATGAAAAATGATAAAAGAATGCTAAATGTAATCGAGTTTGATAATGGCCTAAAAATTGACAGTGAAATAAGTTCCAAACTAAAAAAGTACTACAGCTAACACACGCTACAAGCAATTTGGGTATTAGGCTTGATTTGAAATTGGTTTTGTATTTGGATGATTTGGCAAATCCGAATAATGGGCTTAA
>NZ_JMTM01000068.1 GCF_001662485.1 Flavobacterium succinicans | reverse complement strand
CCTAATCCCCCCGATCCATTATCTCTATACAACCTAACAGTGTAAGGAGATGGTTTGGCATTAACAGGATTCATGTTATAATTAATTGCATTAGAACCTGTACAACCATTAGTAACTGAAAAAGTAGGGGTATAGGATGTAGGCTTCACTAATGTTATATCATAAGTCCCCATTAATCCCGTGGTTGACGAACAACTATTGGTCAATTCTACGATATACCTTCCTAAAGGCAAATCACTAATGGTATAATCTCCAGCAGGATATGTAAATGTTCTAGTTATTGGAAAATTTATGGTATAAGAACCCGCCTTTGTTAAAGGTTGTGTAGGATTAATTGTCATAGACGTTTGTAAGTCAAATCGTCTTACAGTCATGGTTAGGGGGCTACCTAAAGGTGGTAGAGAATTAAACCATAGAGAAATACTAGAGGTACCCTCTAAGACAGAAGTTGACTCAATAGTTTGTACTGGCCAACCAAACGGATTTGTAGTAGTCACATTAACAGTTCTTACCACAGTATGACAATCATCAGTTGCAGTAATTCTGTAGAAGCCAGGTTGAGTGGAATAGATATTTGTCCCCGCGCCTGGTATAGAGGTTCCAAGACTTACTCCTAAAGGATTAGTGGTAGACAAAGGCAAACCTGCCGAGGTAGTCATGGTAGAAGTTACATCGGTATAGGTAACTCCATCTGGATTTCTTAATTCAACTTTCAACGTATTGGTAGCACAAAAATA
>NZ_JMTM01000067.1 GCF_001662485.1 Flavobacterium succinicans | reverse complement strand
TGGGACGGCAGACCCTATGATGATGGTGCCTTTGGCACTCAAGGATTGTTTAATCCTATTCATAACAATCCAGCCATACCAACATTAGAGTTTTACAAAAGCGCAAAAACCACTTCATTAATACAAATGGTTGAGATTGGGTTTTATCAATACCTAATTATTAACGAATCATTTTTAGCATTTTTAAAGCCTTATTGCAATGGCCCTTTTCAGACTTGGAAGATAAAAGCAACCCACAAAGAGGTCGATTATACATATAACATATTCTACCTCAATGAATACAAAAGTGATTTTATTAATTATGAAAAATCAACTTTTGAGTTGTTTGAAAAAAACTACTCTACTATTTCTTTAAACCAAGAAATTAAAGTAACCTCTGATGTGGATTATTTAGATAAATGTAGAGAGTTTATTGGTCTATATGGTATTCCTTCTATACAGCCTACAAAAATTGTTTTAAATACATGCAATCAAAAAGTTGATTTTTTCAGGTGTGCAAATAATGACATGGCGGGTTACTATGTCTCGGAGCGGTTAAAACAGGCGATCTTAGACAATTGTTTTACTGGAATGAGGTTTGAAGAAATTGAGGAAATACAAAATCGAGTACTTATTGAGTACGTGTAAAAATTGTACTTGATTTTATAAAAAAAATCTAGAGAGGCTGTCTAAAATAGTGCAGTCTCTTTGATTTATTTTGCTGTATGAAGTTTTCTGAACATAACAAGCTTAGCCATACATGCACATCACATTATTCCTTATGGATTAGCAAATCATAAATTAGTA
>NZ_JMTM01000066.1 GCF_001662485.1 Flavobacterium succinicans | reverse complement strand
GTTAGGGTGTATAGCTCCGTTGAAAAGACACAGCCGACATCAACCAGACGTTTTTCAAAAGATAATAATAATAAGTTAGTTAGCGTGCTGACCGAATACTAAACCAACAGTGGTAATTATAAAGAACCGAAGAAAATGAGAATACTAACAATAATTTTAATAGTATTTTTTTCAAATTGTCAATCTCCGAAAAAAGAATACGATTTTACTTTTTATAAAGGGAACATTCATGAATCATATTATTTAAAATTTAATTCTTCTGATACGCTTTACTATATTAATTCTTATCCATATGAAGAACAAACTTCATTTACAATTTTAAGTAGTGAAGAAAAAGAAAATATTCAAAATATTTTAGATACAATAACTTTTCCGAAGGAAGAAAAATTTACAAATAGTTTAATTGAAGATGGAGAAACTAATGCTTTTAATCTAAAAATTGAGAAACAAAACAAAAAACTAATGATTCATGGTCACATGGGACCAAAACATTTTTTGTCTTTTGGAGAATCATTGGTCAAAATCAAGAACCTACATGAATTCACTCGAACAAACAAAAAATTTGATTTAAGTATTTTTAACAAAATTCTTAATGCTCCGCCTCCGCCAATTATAAATTAAATGAAGTTTGAAGTTCAGAAGCGGAAATCGAAAGGTGAAATAGATTATGCAATTGGAATGGAAAATTGGAACGGATGAACTTTCGTGCTTTTCAAACGTGTCGCTACACACCCTAACACACGCTACAAGCAATTTGGGTATTAGGCTTAATTTGAAATTGGTTTTGT
>NZ_JMTM01000065.1 GCF_001662485.1 Flavobacterium succinicans | reverse complement strand
TAAAGGCAGTAATGTCATAGTCGAGTAGTACTAATAACCCGTAAGCTTATGTACACCTTTTTCCCGAGAGCGAAAGCTCTCGGGAGAGAACTTTCTAATACACTTTTTATATTCTTTATCTCAGTATGTTAAGATATTGTGTAATGTTGTTCCGAATAATCGGAATACCCATTGCAAAACGACCTTAAGGTGGTTATTGCGGCGGGGCTCACCTCTTCCCATTCCGAACAGAGAAGTTAAGCCCGCCTGCGCAGATGGTACTGCAATTTGTGGGAGAGTATGTCGCCGCCTTTCTTTAGTAAAACCCCTTCATCTTATGATGAAGGGGTTTTTTCGTTTCTTGTATTAAGCTAATGGTTATAAAAATAGTGGATATAAATGATTTTAGTTTATCTTACTACTGTTTTTATCATTGACTTAAAAAATGTGTTTATGGATTTATTTGACGATCGTAATTGGTCTATTTTGTTAGAACCATTAATATTGAGTTATAAAGGTAAAACACATCCTCTGCATTATAAGAATAGCTATCAACTTATTGTTATGGTTATTCTTGCTGCTCAAGATTCTGATGAAAACGTTAATCGATTAACTATTCCTTTTTTTGAAAGATATCCTGATTGGTTCTCTTTAATCTCTATTAATGCTTCCGATTTGTATCCACTTTTGGATTCTATTACTAATTTTAAGAGTAAAGCAAATTGGATTATTGATTTAGCGAAAGAATTTCATAATAATAATTTACCAACAACAATATCGGGTATGACTAGATATAAGGGGATTGGAAGAAAATCAGCTCATGTAATTCTTAAGGAATTAGGGTATAATCCTAATGGCATTATGGTTGACTTGCATGTCTTGAGGGTTGCACCAAGATTGGGTATTGTCCCTGATTTTAAAGAAGCCGATAAAATGGAACAGCAGTTACTGTCAAAGTTAAATTCGTCAACTTGGTTAGAAATAGGTATGGCAATTTCTTTTCACGGGAGATTGATTTGTAGACCCATTCCGAATTGTAAGTCTTGTCAAATTAATACAATTTGTGATTATTTTATAAATGAGGGGAAAGTGTAAATGTCTTAGATAATCACATAAAATATTAAAAGCCAATAAGTACTATTGGCTTTTATATTGATTGTTTATTCAGTTTCCTTATCTTCTGTTTCTTCTAAATCTTGCGTTTCTCTTCCGATTTTAATTTTTGGATTATCTTTATTACCAGTAACGGTAATTGGTATTCCAAAAAGACCAAAGGGAGGTAATCCTAATCTCATTTTTAAATTTAGTCGACCATCTAAACTTGTAGTTCCTTCTATTCTCGGTCTAAAGCCTGCGAATTTGAATTTGAAACGCTCGATAGTCATTATGTTATTTTTAATCGAACTTTTAATGTCAACTTTAGATAGTTCAGGATTCTTCATTTTATCGTGATTGGTTTGGCTTCCAACTACATTAAACATTTTCATTCCATAGAGTTTAATGTCTTTGACAGATAAAACTCCATTTCCTACTAAAGAAGGGAGTACCGGTTCCATATTTGCGTTTAAACGGCCTTTAAGTTTGTAATCTAAAGAAACTATTCCTTGCGCTTTTTCAGCAGCGCTTGCCATTTCTCTAAAAATTTTAACTTCTTTATAGGCTCTTTTGATATCAAAATCTGTAGCCTTAATTTCGTATTCAAACAAGGCCTTTTTAGTTGTTAGGCTTTCGTATAAGGCGTTCATTCCTACTTGACATCCAATGAGGTTGAAATTGGTGTTTTGAAGGTATAATTTACCGTTTTTCATTTTCAAATTACCATTTGCATTAGTAAGATGCAATTCTTGAAAATCTACTTTTTGAGCTATAGCTTTGAATTGTACATCAAGATTTTTTGGGATAATAATTACTCCTGTACTAGTTGTTGTTTTATTAGGTTTTTCTTTAGTAGAATTTGTAGCCGCAGTATTGGTTTCTACTGAGTTCATAAACTCATCCGCATTAATATATTTTGACTGTAAAGTAAACGCCCCTTTTAGTGTTCCTTTTCTTGGACTTAAAAAATTGAAAACATTTTTTAGATACCCATTCAATTTAAAATCAGATTGACTGTAACTAGCCAAAAAAGTATTGAAAGACATTTTGTCTTGATTGAATTTGAAAACACCTTCTTTGATTAAAAGTTTTTTTGGAAGATATGATGATGCTATCGCAATATTTCTAACTTCTAGTGTTCCTTTGTTATTCAATTTGTTATAGTTACCTTTTTCAGCATCACTTTGTTTTCCTTTAAGAGCCAAGTCAGTTTTAATGTAGCCATCAACATCTAATCCTTTTTGAGAAAAGACTTTGTATATTTTGCTGATGTTTAAAACACCTTTTGCCTTTACATCGTAAGTCAAATCTTTGAAATTTTCTAAATTAGCCTCGACCGTAAAAGGTTCTTGTTCAAACGTAAAACTAGCGGGTTGAAGTTTAACTTTTAAATCATCGATAGATCCTTTTTGATTTTTAATGGTAGTATTGCAATTGATGTTGGTGATTGGATTTGGATAATATTCTGTTTGAATAAATCCATTTTTTAGATCAATAGCAATATCTGCAATTGGAAAACTGTTGTTTTTTGCATTATACGTTCCATTCATTGTTCCTTTTCCAGTCAAAAGCCCTTTAACGGTTAGATTCGGAATTCCTAATGCATTATTTAATTTTTCTAAATCAATAAAGCTGTACAATTCTCCATTCAATTCAATATTTTCAACTCCTTTGGAATGCCATTTTGCTTTTACATATTCTTTTTCAATATTCAAAGAAATGCCATTTACATCTAGTAGTAATTGGTTTGGATCAAGTGATTGTAATTTTGCGCCAAAATCTAAATTTAGGTTAGAGACAGGAAATTTACTTTTATTGTAATTGACAAAACCGTCTTTTATTTTTAAATCCAAATGTAAGTCAGGTGCTATTTTTTGAGAAGCAATGTATTTTCCTTTTAGGGTTAAAAGCAGGTCGGTTTTTCCTTTAATTTCTGTTTTTTCTAGCCATGTGATAAATTTAGGAGGAAAGGCATTAATCAAATCATAGAGTTCGCTATCTTTTGATTTAATGTTGAAATCAATGTTGTATCCGTCTTTTAGGAAATCAAATTTGCCTTTGAAATCCACTAATAATTTGTTTATGTTCAGATTATTTTCTTCAAAAATAAAAGACAAAGAGTTGATGTTGACCTTCGTGATTAAATCACCCTCTACTTTTTTATTCATCAAATAGGGCTCGTTTGCGTAGATGAAGTTCATTTTAGAAATTTCAATTTTAGAATACAAATCAAATAAGTTGGAACTTAAATCTCCTTTCCCCGTATAATTAAAATTAAAAAAATCAAGATGAATTGCTGCAGATTGATCGTCGAAGACTACTTTACTATTAATGATTTCAATTTTTTCAAGTTGTAGAGATGTACTGCTTTGCTTGTCCTTTTCTTTGGCCTTGTTTTCATTTCCTTTGTACACATTGTAATTCGGTTGACCATTCTTGTCAACTTTCACATTAATGTTTCCTTCGGTTAGAATAATTTGGTCAATGTCAACGGCTTTTCCAAAAAGTAAACTTGTTACATCGATTCCAAAAGCAATTTCTTTGGCAGATACAAATTTTTCTTTTTCAAAAGGGATGGAACCATTTAAATTGACATCGTTTAAAGTCAACGTCAATGATGGAAAATGTTTGAAAAACGATAGATTAGCATCACCGTAATTAAGCTCAGCTTCTAGTTTGGTATTGGCGTATTTTTTTACTTCTTCTTTTATTGTATCAGAAAAAATAATGGGTGTAAGAAACATTACAACCAAAATACTGCCAAATGCTATTCCTAAATATTTTACTGTTTTAAAGAAGATGTTTTTTTTATCTATCGCCATTTTTAAGTAAAGTGTTGGTTATTTATCCGTGTACCGTTTCTGATTTTCCATAATTTCCAATGATGGAACTTTCAAAATCTATCCATTCTTGCCAACGTTTGTCTACATCTGTTTTTTCTGTATATTGTCTGGCAAACTTCAAAAATGTTGTATAATGACCCGCCTCGCTTACCATTAAATCGTGATAGAATTTTGCTAGTTCTGGGTCTTTTATGTTTTGTGAAAGCACTCTAAAACGTTCACAACTTCTGGCTTCAATCATGGCTGCAAACAATAATCTTTCTACTAAAGCGTCATTTCTGCTTCCGTCTTTTTTAGCAAATTTGACCAAATCATTCACGTAATTATCTTTTCTTTCTCTTCCTAAGGTTAGCCCTTTTTCTTTAATAATGTTGTGAACCATTTGAAAATGTTCCATTTCTTCTAAAGCAATTCTGGTCATTTCGGTCACTAATTCTTCTTTTTCTGAATTATTGATGATAATATATATGGCATTGGAGGCCGCTTTTTGTTCGCACCAGGCATGATCGGTAAGAATCTCTTCAATATTTGACTCAACTATTGTCACCCAACGAGGGTCTGTGGCTAATTTTAATCCCAACATAATATTATTCAATTTATTGACTACAAATTTAGCTTTTTAGTTTTGATTTTTCTTTCAAAACGCTAGAATCAGAATGAAATAGTATTATTTTGTACCCACAATTAATTTAATATGAAAAAACTATTGATAATTGGTTTTGTTTGGCCAGAGCCCAATTCTTCGGCTGCGGGAAGTAGAATGATGCAACTCATTGGTTTGTTTCAAAACCAAGGATATGAAGTTACTTTTGCCAGTGCTGCACAGGATAGTGATTTTATGGTTAATTTGCCGGAATTCGGTATTCATAAAGTTACTATAAAGCTAAATGATTCTAGTTTTGATGAGTTTGTCAAAGCAATGCAACCCGATGTGCTTTTGTTTGATCGATTTATGATTGAAGAACAGTTTGGGTGGCGAGTTATAGAAAATTGCCCTAATGCAGTTAGAATTTTAGATACAGAAGATTTGCATTGTTTGCGAATAGCGCGACAAAAGGCGTTTAAGCAAAATCGACCATTTTCCATCAATGACTTGCTAGTTGAAGATGTTGCAAAGCGAGAGATTGCTAGTATTTTGAGATGTGATTTGACTTTAATGATATCCGAATTTGAGATGGATCTTCTGCAGACTGTTTTTAAAATCGATTCCTCGCTATTGTTTTATTTGCCGATTCTTTTGGACGCAATCGAACCTTCTTTTGAGGAAAAATTACCTTCTTTTGAAGATCGAGAAGGTTTTGTCTTTATTGGAAACTTTCTTCATGAGCCTAATTGGAATGCCGTTCAATATTTGAAAGAGACGATTTGGCCTAAAATTCTTCAAAAATTACCGAATGCTACTTTAAAAATTTATGGAGCGTATCCTTCTCAAAAAGTACTACAGCTTCATCATCCAAAGACTAATTTTTTTATTATGGGACGCGCTGAAGACGCTCAGGAAGTAGTTCAACAATCAAAAGTAGTTTTGGCTCCTTTGCGTTTTGGAGCAGGTATAAAAGGAAAATTATTAGAAGCGATGCAAACAGGTACGCCTAGTGTAACCACAGCTATTGGTGCAGAGTCTATGCAGGGAGATTTGCCTTGGAATGGCTATGTTAGTTATGCTGTTGAAGATTTTGTAGATGCAGCAGTGCAATTGTATACTGATAAATCCAGCTGGTTTACATCACAACAAAATGGTTTTTCTATTTTGAAAAAAAGATATCAAAAGGATCTTTTTGAAGGTATTTTTGTAGAGCGATTACAGCATTTGTTGCTCACCATTGAGGAACATCGTCGGAATAATTTTTATGGTGCCCTTTTGCAACATCATACGCTCGCCAGTACAAAATACATGTCCAAGTGGATTGAAGCCAAGAATAAGTAAAAAAAAATCCCGTTTTGAATTTTCAAAACGGGATTTCTATAGTAAAGAAAACTTTTGTTATGCTAACATAGTTACTGGGTTTTCAATGTATTGTTTTAATGTTTGTAAAAACTGAGCGCCTGTCGCTCCATCAATAGTTCTATGGTCACATGCTAACGATAACATCATAGTGTTACCAACTACAATTTGTCCATTTTTCACTACAGGTTTTTCAACGATTGCTCCAACTGAAAGAATAGCTGAATTTGGTTGATTGATGATAGAGTTGAATTCAGTAATTCCAAACATACCTAAATTAGAAATGGTAAAAGTACTTCCTTCCATTTCAGTAGGTAATAATTTTTTGTTTTTGGCTCTTCCTGCTAAATCTCTTACACTTGCACCAATTTGTGATAAACTCATACCATCAGTAAAAGGTAATACAGGAACAACTAAACCATCTTCAACAGCTACTGCTACACCGATATTTACGTGATAGTTGATAGTGATGGCATCCTCTTTCCACTGTGAATTGATTTTTGGGTGTTTCTTTAACGCCAAAGCACTTGCTTTGATTACCATATCGTTGAAAGAAACTTTTGTATCTGGCACAGTATTGATTACAGCTCTTGATTTCATCGCTTCATCCATACTGACTTCAATAACTAAATTGTAATGAGGTGCTGTGAATAAAGATTCTGACAAACGTTTTGCGATAATCTTACGCATTTGCGAATTCTTAATTTCTTCTGTTGCTACTTGTCCAGCAGGAACATAAGGTTTTGGAGCTGCAATTGCTTCTGTTTTAGCAGCTGGTGCTTGTTGTGGAGCTGTTTGAGTAGCAGTATTTGCTTGTGGCGTAAAGTTTTCGATATCGCTTTTTGTGATACGTCCATTTTCACCGCTTCCTTTAACTTGTGATAATTGGATTCCTTTTTCTGAAGCTAATTTTTTAGCTAGAGGGGAAGCTAAAATTCTTTGTCCGTCAGCACTTGGCTCTTGAATAGTTTCAATGCTTTTTTCTGTAGTTGCTGGTGCAGCTGCTGTTTCTGTTGCTACAGGTGCAGCAGTAGTTCCGCCAGCAGTAAAGTCAGCTGCTACTCCAGTAATATCAGTTCCTGCAGGTCCAATAATAGCTAAAAGGCTATCAACAGGTGCAGTATTTCCTTCTTGAATTCCTATGTAAAGTAAAGTTCCAGCATTGAAAGACTCAAACTCCATTGTAGCTTTGTCTGTTTCGATTTCAGCTAGAATATCCCCTTCGGCAATGGTGTCTCCTACTTTTTTTAACCAAGTTGCAACGGTACCTTCGGTCATAGTGTCGCTTAATCTAGGCATAGTCACTACGATTACACCTTTTGGAAGTGCTGTAGCGTTAGTAGTTGCCGCTGGAGTAGTAGTTGCTTCTGTTGGAGCCTCTGTCACAGCCGGTGCTGGTGCAATAGCCCCTCCAGCAATTAATGCGGTTACATCTTCGCCTTCATTTCCAATGATTGCAAGTAGCGAGTCTACAGGTGCAGTTTCTCCTTCTGGTATTCCAATATATAATAGCGTTCCTTCATTGAAGGATTCGAATTCCATTGTAGCTTTGTCTGTTTCGATTTCAGCTAGAATATCTCCTTCATTTATTTTGTCACCTACTTTTTTAAGCCAAGTTGCTACCGTTCCTTCCGTCATAGTGTCGCTCAAACGGGGCATTGTAATAATTGTTGCCATAATGGATTATAATTTGTGAGGGATGAATGGATAGTTTTCTTCTTCGTATACCATATCGTATAATTGTTGTAGTTCTGGGTATGGAGATTCTTCTGAGAATTTTACACACTCTTCTACTAAATCTTTTACACGTTGGTCAATTACTTCGATTTCTTCCTCTGTTGCATATTTTTGATCCAAAATTACATCTAGAACTTGAGTAATAGGATCTATTTTTTTGTATTCTTCAATTTCTTCTTTAGAACGATACAATTGAGCATCAGACATTGAATGTCCTCTGTAACGGTATGTTTTCATTTCTAAAAATGTTGGTCCGTCGCCACGTCTAGCTCTTTCGATAGCTTCTGTCATAGCTTCGGCTACTTTCACTGGGTTCATTCCATCAACAGGTCCGCAAGGCATTTCGTAACCTAAACCTAATTTCCAGATATCAGAGTGATTGGCAGTTCTTTCAACAGAAGTTCCCATTGCATAACCGTTGTTTTCTACGATAAAAACTACTGGTAATTTCCAAAGCATGGCCATATTGAATGCCTCATGAAGTGAACCTTGACGGGCAGCTCCGTCGCCAAAGTAGGTAAGGGTAACGCCTCCAGTGTTGTTGTATTTGTCTCCAAAAGCTAAGCCAGCTCCTAATGGGATTTGTCCTCCTACAATTCCATGTCCTCCGTAGAAACGGTGTTCTTTTGAGAAAATGTGCATAGAGCCTCCCATACCTTTTGAAGTACCTGTAGCTTTACCTAGTAGTTCAGCCATTACTCTTCTTGGGTCTACACCCATTCCGATTGGTTGTACGTGGTTTCTATAGGCGGTAATCATTTTGTCTTTTGTCAAATCCATAGCATGGAGAGCTCCAGCTAAAACGGCTTCTTGACCATTGTACAAATGAAGAAAACCTCTTATTTTTTGTTGTATGTATAGAGCAGCTAGTTTGTCTTCAAACTTTCTCCAAAGAAGCATGTCTTCATACCACTTTAAATATACTTCTTTTGTAACTTCTTTCATCTGAAATAATTCTTTTGTAAGTGTTAATACTATTCGAAATGGTGTAAAATTTATTTTATTGAAGTGAGGTTTTTGAAAACCAAACTTCTAATCCAACACAAATTTGCGAAATGCAAAAATAACACATTCCGAGTAAGCAATAAAATTTAACAACCAGTTTTTATTATGATTAGAGGAATTTTTTGTTAAACATAAAAGGGAGTAGGTTTTTAAGTGAATCAGATTGGTAGATTACGCCTGTTTCTCCCATAAAATAAATTTCGATAGGTTGTCCTTGTTGGATTTCATATTCGGCTATTGATTGTCTGCAAGCACCGCATGGAGGGATAGGTTCAGTAGTAGGGTTAATGTCCGAAGCTGCCGTAATAGCTATTTTATTTATTCTAACGCCAGGATAATTAGCTCCAGCATAAAAAATAGCGACACGTTCTGCGCAAAGACCAGATGGATATGCTGCATTTTCTTGATTGGAACCACAAACTACTTTGTTATTCTCCAAAAGTAATGCGGCTCCCACTCTAAAATTAGAATAAGGGGCATAAGCGGTTTTGCGGATAGTAACCGCTTCTTGCATTAATTCCTGAATTTGTGAAGGTAATTCTTTTATGCTATCATATTGTTTGAAGGAAGTAGTGATAGAGATTTCTTTCATTATAATGGATTTTTTTGAGTAGCTATTTTTTGCTTCTTAAAGAAGTTTTAGCTGTATTTTGTTTTATTATTAAGGAAAAAAAATCCAAATTTCAAGGCTGTAGCTTTTGAAATTTGGATTTTTTTATCAGATCAATGCGTGTTCTAGTAATTTTCGTATTTGTCACCAAAATTAAAGGTTAAAGAAAAACGTAACGTATTTTCTAAAGGATTTTTAACCTTTGAAGCGGAAAATAAATACGAGACATCTACTTTGACTACGTTGTATTTGAAGCCTGCTCCTAGAGAGAAGAACTTTCTTGCTCCTTTTTGGTCGCTTTCATGGAAATATCCAGTACGTAAAGAGAAAGAATCTTGGTATTCGTATTCAGCTCCCAATGCGTAAGTAACTTCTTTTAGTTCTTCGCTAAAGCCTCCAGGTGCATCACCAAAGGACTTGAATAAACCAGAAACCCATCCTATTTTACTGTAATCTTCTGTTTTTTTTGCTGTCTCAGCTGCTGTATCAGTACTTTCATATTGAGGGGTGGGTACTAATAATTTATTAAATTCAACATTGACACCTATTTTGTTGTATTCATCTAGAATGAAATCGAAACCGCCTCCAATTTTTAAGTTAGCAGGCAAGAAGTTGTTGTTGAACTCATCGTTGTCGTAGCTTATCTTTGGGCCTAAATTTTGAATATTAAATCCACCTCTCCATCTTCCATTGAAGTCAGAATAAGCAATTTCTTCTGATTGATAATACCCTGCAATATCTACACTAAATGAGCTTGCAGCTGAAGCGTCAACATTGTCTGAGGCGACTTTTAAATTGGAACGGATATATCTTCCTCCTACAGCCATCGAGAAATGATCGCTCAATTGAAGGGCGTAAGACCCATCTAAAGCAAATTCGTTAGGGGAAACTAATCTTGGAACATCATTGGCATTTTCTCGTAGTTCAATTTCTCCAAGACCAAAGTACCTGATACTTCCTGCAAATGCACTTCTTTCATTGAAGCGGTTGTAATAAGTTACTTGTCCTAGTGAAATATCATTTACGATATCAGTAAGGTAGGGTGTGTAACTTACAGAAAATCCTTGTTTGTCTGTAGCAAATGCATACTTGGCAGGATTCCATTGTTGTGAGTAGGTATCTGGAGAAGTTGCTACTCCAATGTCTCCCATACCAGCTGCTCTTGCATCGGCAGCAATTTGTAAAAAAGGAACTCCTGTTGTAATCGTTCTTTCTTGAGCAAATGTATTGGAGGTTACAAAGCCGATAAAAATTAGAATAAATTTCTTCATTATTTTATTAAAATCATTAAACAAATATAGTATTAAATTAAAGGATAACCAATTTTTCTATTTTTTCTGCTTTTTTATTATTCAATGATGATTTGACAGTTAATCGGTATACATACACCCCTTTTCCTAGTCGGTCACCAAAGTCATCTCTTCCATCCCATTTGATTTCTCTCGACAAAAAACCTTCTGTAGTTATGATTTGGTTTTTAGTCCAAACTATTTTTCCTGTAATTGTCATGACTTGCACTTGTACTTCTAAGGGTTCAAATGGTCTGTTGTGAGTGAACCAAAATTCGGTATAGTTTACAAATGGATTAGGATAATTCAAAACGTTTGTTAGCGTTATGGAATCATTTCCTACTACCAAAAACTGTATTTCACTAATTACGGGGTTATTATAAACATCCCAAGCTTTAATTGTTATTGTATGTAGGCCTATTGAGAGATTTCTAAATGGGAATTTAATAGTTCCGGCGGTAAAATCATCAAGTTTGGTTTCATAGTAATCATTTAAGATAAAAGGTTTGCTTTCGTCTCCGTCTAAAATAGCAACAATGTCATGACCTATTCCGCTGGCGGTATTAATTCCGTTTTCGTCCTCTAATTGTACAATTAATATAGGAGACTGATTCGTTGTTCCGCCTGAAACAAAATTTTCGTCATTCATATATAACTTCAATTTTGGACTAATATTGTCTGAAATTGCATTTTCATTAATTCCTCCTATTTTAATTGATGTGTTTTGTCCAGTTTGATTCTCAAGAGCATTATCTTTTTTTGCATAAAAACTAATTCTTCCATTTCCAATAGGAATACGGATGTCTCTTGGTACCACAAAGCTAAATTCAAACTGACCATTTTTTACGGTAGCATTTCCCCTAAAGATGGTTTCTCCTAAAACTTTAAATGAAATGCTAGGGCTGTTTCCGTCATTGTTAAGCGTATTTCTGGTAACTGATTTATCAGTAATAAGAGTTGCTATTGTTCCATTGTAGTTAGGTAATAAATTGTTGTTTTCATCTGTTACTTCCCCAGAGAGCTTGATTTTTGCTAGTGATTTGAAATCATCAATTGGTTGCGAAATCGCAATGTCATTCACTTTTGTTAGATTGATTTTGGGTTTGGCTATGGCGAGTTGTAATGCAGGGTCACCAATAAAAACCACAACGTTTGTAGATGAATTAGGATTTGTGTTTTTTGAAATTCGTAATGCTTCCGCCATCGAAACGTAGGTGTTCGAACCAAATGATAATAAATTTTTTGTCAATAATGGATTGAAATTCTCGGCGCTAAATTGTCCAATAGAACGAATTGTAGTAATCATGGCTATAGCGCCTCCTCTTGGGTTCCAATACGTGTATTCGCCTGCTGTAAGACGCAATGGGTTGTCGAATCTTGAAAACTCACAAGTAATGGTTACGAAAAGTGGGTATTTGAATGGATTGTTTAAGTTTTGTCCATCTGATTTTTCCCAAATACGTTCAACAGCGAGTCCATCTTCGCCGCCATGCCCTAAATAATTAAAGACCATAGCGCCTTTTTCGAAAGCATTAAATAAATCAGTTCTAGCTTTTGGATAACGAAATCCTCCAGCAGATGCTTCTTGTATGTAGGAATCAAGTAAAATTTTGGACACATTAAGGAATGGTTTTTCGTTAGATATTAAATCCCCTAAATTGTTTTGTTTTTCTTGTAATGATGCGTCTGAAACAACATCTGAGTCGTCTGCAACAAGTACAAAGTTGTTTCTCCAATTGCCGAAAGATTTTGAATCGTGGTAGTCAATTACTTTTTGAACCATTTCTTCCGCTTGTTTGGTGTCGTTCACAATCATTCGGCCTACAGCGATATCAACGCCTCCAAAAGTATTGGTGATATTACCTTCATTAGGATCCATTAATCCAAAAAAATCATCTGAGGCAAAAGAAGATTCTCCCGTAGTATTGCTTCTTAAGGAATGATAAATAGGAACGATATTGCTATTATTGTTGATTCTGTTTTTGTAATCATAGGAAGCATCTCCAAAAAGGTTGACATATCTTACTCTTTTGTCTGGTGCAGAAGCATTGTCGTAAATGTATTTGATGCAATTTCGGATGGCTCCAATATCTTGTTTTCCAGAGCCAAATTCGTGATAAATTAATTCGATAGGAATTACTTTTACATTTAATTTGGAATAATTTCTATGAAAGCTAGCTAGTTTTTCGGCTTGATTACTCAAGAAATTAGGTGCAATAATTACATAGTCAATGTCTTCAAATTGTCCCTGATTGTTTTTGAAAATGGTTCCTTTTATATTTTGGTTGGCGACTTTTGCTTTTTTAGAAACTGTTGGAGTCAGAAAATCATTAGCATCTAGAGCGATATATTTTTTGATTTCGCCCAAATTGGCTTTAAAACTAAGTTGTGGTTGGTTACTATTTTCAATTTTCTGTATAGCATTGAGCTGTGTGATATCCCATACTTGAGCTATTCTCGTCGCATTAGTTATTGAGTATTCCACAATTCCATTTGTTGAAAAAGCGGCGTCATATTGAAAATGAAATTGTTTGCCGTAACCAACTAGTTTTCTTTTAGCAACAACTTTTATGTAATCTAAATAGCCAATGGCATTTGGAACGCCTCCATTGTTGTAGGTGTATTTTATTTTATTTTTTTCTAAGCCGATGAATGAAGCGGTGTTGGAAAGATTGCCAGTGTAAAAAGAAATGCCAGAATTATTGCTAAGCGGAGGAAAATTTATGGTTCCGATAGGTGAATTGTTTGCCGAAACAATGAATGAGCTTGCAGTAAAGGCGGCAGAAGCGGTTTCGGTACTAATTTTTACAGGTATTGTTGTGTCAATATTAGGAAATTCAAAATCAAATTCTTGTTCGTTGTTGACGTCAAATTTTTCTCCAAACCATTGGCGTCCTAATTGCCCGATATTGATTTGGTCTAATTCATGAAATTGAGTATCGTCAAAAGTTGATAAGTTTAGGGTTGGATTGCCTGAAGGTTGGTTCGCAGTTTGAATTCTTTTCCCTGCGCCTCCATCAGTTGTGATGTAATAGTAGGATTGGTCTTCGTACAGATTGTTAAATGTTTTGCTTTCAGTATTCCAAGTGTCAGTCCCTTCTCCATAAAAAAGGATGTAATCCTCATTGTTAAAGGTTTCATCGTTTTCACCAATTATTTGGATAGGTGTTTCTTCAAGGTCTAGTGGATATGAATTAGTGTTGGTTAGCGGTATCATTTTTCCGCCATTGCCAAATATTTTAATGTTTCTTGGGTTTATTGAATTTACGGATAGTCCTAATTGTTGTAAAAAACTTCTAGATATTTTGTAAACTCCCGATTTTTGTATTTGAAATTGATACCAATTGCCAGAAGCTAAGACTGAATTGCTTAAGGATTTAACTGCAGTGGTTTTGTTTTGATTGGCTGTCCGATTCGAGTTTGAAGGTGTCGAATAGGAAAATGAAGTTATCTTTTTAAAGCCAAAGCCATCTTTTATAATTGGAGAAAGGGTTAAAAATGTAACGGTTAAGTCTCTTGATGTGCTTAAATGGATAGTTTCATTTGGAGTTGTCGGAATGTTTGACGCAGATAAATCACCAAGTTCTTCATTGCTTATATTTTCATAAGTAATATTCGTTAAGCTAATCTGGTTATTGGCTAAATAACCATTGATTAATGTACTAAAAAGGATAGCTTTATTTATAGGGTCATACTGAAAATTTGTGCTATTGAATGAAGGAATACGAACGCTATATTCTCCCATATTCATTGGTTTTGTTGGGTTCCAATTAATTACAAAAGTACCATTATGCTGTGCTAAGGCCAAAAAAGGCAATAGTAGTAGTAGCCAAGTAACTATTTTTTTTTTCATTGGGTTTATAACGAACTTTTGTAGTGCATATTTTAATGGGTAAAAATAATTTAATTACTTTAGGTTTTAATAATAAAAAATATATTTTTGCGTTGGTATATAGGGACTGAATAAAATTAATTAGCCCCTTTAAAATTATTAAATTTTGGTGTTGTAGGTAAAAGGTTAATTGTTATATTGCGCCACCAAATTATGACCTATTAATAGTATGAAAGTAAAGAAAATTTTGAACTTAAAATTGATTGTTTCAATTTTATTGATTGCAGGATTAGCTAGTTGTAGTAAGAAGTCTAGCTCTAGTAATGCTTCAAGAGCAACTGGATGGAACTTAGATCGTCAGAAAAATGTTGCTGCAAAAAATAAAAATCAAGCTGGCCCTGGTTTGGTTTTCGTAGAAGGAGGAACTTTTACTATGGGTAGGGTTCAAGATGATGTAATGCACGATTGGAATAACTCTCCAACGCAACAACACGTTCAATCCTTTTACATGGATGAAACCGAGGTAACTAATTCTATGTACCTAGAATATCTAGAATGGTTGAAAAAAGTATTTCCACCAACAGAAGAAAATTACAAAAACATTTACGAAGGAGCTTCTCCTGATACTTTAGTTTGGAGAAATCGATTAGGATATAATGAAACGATGACTAATAATTATTTGAGACATCCTTCTTATGCTGAATATCCTGTTGTCGGAGTAAATTGGATTCAAGCCAATGAGTTTGCGAAATGGAGAACAGAACGTGTTAATGAAAGTATGCTTGAAAAAGCTGGTTTTTTAAAGAAAAATGCTAAAACAAATGATGTTTCTGCTGAAAATACATTCAGTTCTGAGACGTATTTAGCTTCACCAACTTCAGTTTATGGAGGAAATGAAGAAATTGTTCTTAAAGAAAGATCCAAAAGAAAAGCACCTAAAGCTGGAAAAGACGGTAAAGTGGCAGAGCAAAAAAATGTTTATGCACAACGTTCTTCGGGTATTTTATTACCTGAGTACCGTTTGCCAACTGAAGCAGAGTGGGAATATGCTGCTGCTGCGGATGTAGGGCAAAGAGAGTATAATACGTATAAAGGTCAAAAGAAATATCCTTGGTCAGGTAGCTATACTCGTTCAGGAAAACGTGTTGGAAAAGGGGATCAATTAGCCAACTTTAAGCAAGGAAATGGTGATTATGGCGGAATAGCAGGTTGGTCTGATGACGGAGCAGATATCACTAACCAAGTAAAAAAATATCCAGCTAATGATTTTGGTTTATATGATATGGCAGGAAATGTTGCTGAATGGGTTGCCGATGTTTACCGCCCTATTATAGATAACGAGTGGAATGACTTTAACTATTTTAGAGGTAACTTGTATACCAAAAACAAAATTGGTAAAGATGGTAAAATCGAGATTGTTACCACCAAAACTATTGAATACGATACCTTAAGTAATGGTAAAATAGTTGCAAGAGCTTATCCAGGACAAATTGCACAGGTGCCTGTTGATGAAAATGAAACTTATTTAAGACAAAACTTTGATAAGAGTAATAATATCAACTACAGAGACGGTGACAAACAATCTACTCGTTTTTATGATTTCGGAAACTCTGGTGACGAAACTAAGAAAGATAAAGATGCACACAAAATGTACAACTCACCTAAGCACAATGTAGCTGTAGATAGTTTAGGAAAAATGTCTAGAAAATATGATTCTTCAAGTAAAAGAACAACTTTGATTAATGATGAAGTTCGTGTTTTCAAAGGAGGATCTTGGAGAGATAGAGCGTATTGGTTAGATCCAGCACAAAGAAGATATTTGCCACAAGATATGGCTACAGATTATATCGGATTTAGATGTGCGATGTCTAGTGTTGGACCAAAAGCACAAAAAAGAAAATCACCAAGAAATTAAATTTCAATAGTATACTAACAATAAAAGCCCTTTGATTAGGGCTTTTATTGTTTTAATTCTTAAAATATTATGGATATACCTGGCATTCATCAATTGTTTCTGCAGTGCGATTCAATTTCAATTGATACTCGCAAGATTTTGCCTAATTCTTTATTTGTAGCCATCAAAGGGGATAATTTTGATGCGAATACATTTGCTAATGAAGCACTTGTCAAAGGCGCTAGATTTGTACTTATTGATAATTCAGATTATTACATAGATGAGAGAACTATTTTGGTAAAAGATAGTTTATCGGCACTACAACAATTGGCGCAATATCATAGAAATTACCTCAAAATTCCTATTATTGCTTTAACAGGAAGCAATGGCAAAACAACTACCAAAGAACTAATTCACGCCGTTCTTTCCAAAAAATTCAATACAAAGGCAACAGTTGGTAATTTAAACAATCATATTGGCGTGCCTTTGACTTTACTTTCGTTTACTAAAGAAACAGAAATAGGAGTAGTTGAAATGGGAGCAAATCACCAAAAAGAAATCGAATTTCTTTGCCAATTGACCACTCCTGATTATGGTTATATTACTAATTTCGGGAAGGCTCATTTAGAAGGTTTTGGGGGCGTTGAAGGAGTAATAAAAGGAAAGAGTGAGATGTATACTTATTTGTCTCTTGGAAATAAAACTACTTTTATAAATCTTGAGGATCCCATCCAAGTAGAAAAATCAAAAGAACTTTCTTCTTATACTTTTGGGGTGAACAAATCAGAAGCCGATAGTAATATTACTTCTGTTGAAGCAAATCCTTTTGTAGCTATTACTTATCAAGGTTTTTCAATTGTTACTCATTTGATAGGCTTGTATAATGCCAATAACATCAATGCGGCAATCGCTATTGGAACTTTTTTTAAAGTACCTCTAGAATCGATTAAAGAGGCATTAGAACAATACATTCCAGAGAACAATCGCTCACAAATGATTGTTAAAGGTTCTACGAGCATTTTATTAGATGCTTACAATGCTAATCCAAGTAGTATGGCTGTTGCTATTGATAACTTTATTCAATTGGATAAACCTAATAAAATATTGATTTTAGGAGATATGTTTGAATTAGGTGCTGAAAGTTTGTTGGAACATCAGCAGATTGTTACTCGACTTTCTGGCGTAGCTGGTGTTCGTTGTTTTTTTATTGGAAATGCTTTTTTTGATTGTGCGGTTGTCCAGGATAATTTTCATTTTTATGCAACATTTGATGCATTTTCGGATTATTTGATTCATCATCCTTTTTTCGATGCTACCTTATTGATAAAAGGCTCTAGAGGCATGGCTTTAGAACGAACTTTACATTTTTTATAACAAAAACGCAACTGTAAAAAGTTGCGTTTTTTGTGGGGTTAAATTTTCATCAAAAATCCAATTAGGTTTTCTTTTTTGTTTAATTCTAGTTTTTTGCGTAGTCGGTATCTCGCTAATTCTACGCCACCATTAGAAATGTTCATGATTTCTGCTATTTCTTTGGTAGACATATTCATTAAGAGATAAGTGGCTAAATCTAATTCTCTTGGAGTGATTGTTGGATATTGATCTTTTAATCTCTTTAAGAAATCAAAATGCACATTTTTGATATGTTTTTCTAAATCCTTCCAGCTTTTATCCGAGTGTACCTCTTTTACGATACTCTTTTGGAGTTTGGTAAATTGTGTTTTCAAGGTGTCATCCAAGTTGTCATGATTGATTTCTTTTAGTTTATGGATTATACCATTGAGTGTTTTGTTCTTTTTTACTACTTGGAGCGAGTTGTTAACCAGCTCTTTGTCTTTGGCTAAGATTTTTATTTTTAGCTGGTCATTTTTTAACTTTTCTATTTCTTTCTCTAATAAATATTGTTCTTGTCGAATTTTAGATTCTCTTTCTAGATACAATCGTCTTTGTTCAATGGTCTCGTAATACTTGTTTTTTCTGATTTTTGCTTTTACGGTTTTTTGAACATAAAGTATCACTGCAATCGCAGCAATTAAATATAATAGGTAAGCAAAGAAGTGACGGTACCAAGGAGGCATCACGATAAACCTTATCTTAGCTTCTTTTGATTGTATACCATAACTGTTTCTGACTTTTACTTTCATCACATAACTTCCTTCACTTAAATTGGTGTATTCTTTGGTAAACATTCTAGACCAAGGGCTCCATTTTTCGTCAAAACCATCAAGTTGATAGGAGAATTCTACATTGTCTAAGTTTTCATATGTAGGTGACGAAAAGGAGAATTGTACATGATTTGAGGAATAGGGGAGTGTGTATTTTGTGGTAGTTTCTTGTCCGTTTCCTAAAAGTAATGTGTCTTTTTGGAAGGAAAAATTTCTAATATAAGCTTTTGGGATTGTTACAAAACTATTCGCCTGTTCGGGATTATAATGAGCTAATCCATCGGTTAATCCGATGAAAACATTTTTTTTATCAATTGCATTGATAGAAAGATAGTCGCTCACGAGCTCGCCGGTAAGATTAGAGAACGGCGCTATGCAATTGTGATAGCGATTGTTCTGTTTTTGTAACATGCCCAAACCTTGTCCGTAAGTGTACCAAATGTTGCCTAATTGATCTTCATAAACTAAATTCACCAAAGGGATTTTTTGAAAAAGCTTGCTTAAGGTTTTGTCTTCATAAAACTGTTCCTGCTCGTTTGAATATTTAAAGAAATGATTTTTGGTTTGAAAATAAACTTTGTTATTTATACGCTGAATACTTTCAATTCCTGTGTATCGTTGTGTAATTGCTTTATGGGTTTCAATTTTTGCATAGCTTTTTAAGTCCTCGGATAAAGTCATTTGATACAAAAGCCCATCCTTTTTTAGCCATATTGTTTCCGCATCTATTTCAAAAGCGATAGATGAATGATCAAAGCCCGATATTTGATGGCGATACATCCAATTATTTCCTTTTTTTTCAAACAAAGCAAAGCCATTATAATTGGATCCAATTAGTAAATTGTCTTTGCCAGGTATTTTTTTGAAACCAAAATACCCTTTACTGTCCAAAATTTGGCTCACGCGGTCTCCTTGAATTACCATAGCGCCATTATTGTTTCCGCATAATAATTGATTATCTAGGACTTGAATGTTCCAAGACTGTCCTGTTGTTCCTTCGACTAATTTGAAGACATCTTCTTTGAAGTTTTGGTTCCAATGGTGATAAAAAACCCCTCTATTTGTCGCTACATATAGGTTTTGATGATATACGATCGAGGCATATACGGTACTGATGTCATAACTAAAACCAAAATAGGTAAATGGTGAGTTCTCATTAACAAATGCAATTCCGTTGTCTAGTCCTAACCATATATTGTTTTTGTTGTCTATGAAGGAGGTTAATACGGTGTTGTTTTGTAATCCTTTCTTGTGGTTGATATGTTGAATGATTTTTCCATTAGTGTCGCAAACAATTATTCCATTTAAAACCGTGTTAATTACGATAAATTTGTCTTTAATCGCAATTCCCCCTAAAGAGCTATTTTTTTTGACAAAAGCATTGGTTTCGGTATTCCAAGTTTGTAGTAGGCCATTGGAATAGGTAAACAAACCCTTATTCAATGTGCTAATTAGAAGTTTTTGATTTGGCAAAGGGATAATGCTCCAAACTTCGGTTGTATTAAGTTGTTTGGTTCCGGGTAGAGCAAAAAGAGTTTTGTTTTTGTATTCCAATAATCCATTGGCGATATCTTGTAGGTACAATCTACCGTTGACTAAAAATGAGAATTGGAAGCGTTTGGGGGCATTTATAGTTTGAATGGTATTGTTTTTCAAAAAAAAAGCTTTAGAAAAGCCTTGAAAAACGACACCTTTATCAAACAAATGTATTTTCCAAACAAAGTCAATGGTTTTGATTTTTGATTTGGGAACCAAATAGGTTAGGGAATGATAGACTAATTTTCCTTTTTCATTAGGTTCAAAATAACCAAATTCGTTATATCCTCCAACATAAATTTTTCCATTGGGATCTATTTTTAAACTCCGAATGGCATCTGCATGGCTCATTTTATAGTTGCGCCAAGTGGTTCCATCAAATTGAAATAAGCCATTGTTATTGGCAAAATACAGATTTCCATTTTTATCTTGATCGATGTTCCAGTTTTGAGTGCCTCCTTTATAGTCCGCTCGGGTGTAATTTTTAATATCGGGAAGTCCTATGTTTTTTACTTGAGCAAAAAGCATTGAAATAAAAAAGAGAAGAACAAAAGAATAGGTTTTTTTTTTGAAGTTGTTCATCATAAAGCAAAGGGACTTAAAATTTGATAATTAAACGAAAACGTTTTCTTTTTGTTTGAAAAATGACTTAAATAGAGGTTTTTATTGTTTAAATTTTGTTAAAACCTCAAAAATAGCATTGTTTACACAAATGTAGTGTTTCTTTTAGTTTTTGTAATTTTTTAAAACAATACTAATTGTATTTTAAATTATTGGAAATGAATATTTTATGATTTTTTTGATAAGTTTTTGTAAAGTTTATTTTTACTTATTGATGTGTTTTTGTATGGATTTTTAAATATGAATTTAAAGAAATAACCTGTAGTATTGCGAGAAAATACAAATTAATTAACCAAAATTTTTAGAAAAATGAAATTTACAAAAACACTTATTTTTTGTTTTTCGTCACTGTTGTTTTCCTTATGCGGCTTTGCTCAAGAAGCTGTTGTAAAAGGTAAAGTAGTAGACGAAAATGGGCTTTTGGTTCCTGGGGCAACTGTTGCTGTAAAGGGATCAAAAGTGGCAACTACTACAGATTATGATGGTAGCTTTACAGTTAAAGCGCCTTCGAACGGTATGCTTGTTGTTAGTTTTATTGGTTACAATACAATTCAAGAATCGATTAACGGTAGAACCGAAATTGATTTTAAATTAAAAACACAATCTCAAGATCTACATGAAGTAGTAGTTGTGGGGTATGGAACACAAAAGAAAAGTGTTGTTACTGGAGCTATCTCAAGTATCAAAGCTAAAGATTTGGAGAGTTTGCCATTAACCCGTGTGGAGCAAGCTTTGCAAGGAAGAAGCTCAGGCTTGACTATTGCGGCCAATTCTGGACAACCAGGATCTTCAGCTACTATTCGAGTTAGGGGTATTACCACTTTTGGTAATAACGAACCGCTTTGGGTTGTTGATGGAGTAGTGGTCGATGCAGGAGGAATTGGTTATTTGAACCAATCTGATATCGCATCTATAGAGGTACTAAAAGATGCTGCTTCTCAAGCTATTTATGGAGCTAGAGCTGCAACTGGGGTAATTTTGGTGACTACCAAAAAAGGAAAATCAGGTAAAATGAGTGTGAGCTACACAGGTTATACAGGAGTTTCGTCGCCAGCTAGAAAATTAGGCTTATTAAATGCTACTCAATATGCTACATTAAATAACGAAGCTCATGCGGCAGCGAATCAGTCTCTTTTGTTTCCTAATCCGAATGCATTAGGAAAAGGAACCGATTGGCAAGATGCTATTTTTAATAACAACGCTCAGAGAATTGGTCACGAAATTAGCTTAACTGGAGGTAATGATGTGTCGACTTATTTTGTTTCGTTTGGAATTTTAGATCAAGAAGGAATTGTGGCTACAGATATCTCAAGTTATATCCGTAAAAATATTCGTTTGAACTCTACTCACAAGATTGCTAAAGGCATCACTTTTGGACAAACTTTAGGCTATTCAAGAGAAAAAAATGTAGGGATTGGAAACACAAATAGTGAATTTGGTGGGCCTTTAAGTTCAGCTATCAATTTAGACCCAATTACCCCCTTAGTGGTTACAGATCCATTGGTAGCTGGTGCAGCGCCTTATACTAATAATGGAATTTTTAGAGACCAAAACGGAAATCCATATGGAATTTCAAATTATGTTGGACAAGAAATGACCAATCCATTGGCTTATATCCAAACTAGATTAGGCAATTACAGTTGGTCAGATAACTTTGTTGGGAATGCTTATCTTGAAATCGAGCCGATCAAAGGTTTAAAAGTAAGAAGTACACTCGGAGGTAAATTGGCCTATTGGGGTGATGAGAGTTTTACACCGGTTTCTTACTTGAATTCATCAACTATCAATTTGAAGAACAATATTTTCAGAAGTACCAATAAGGGTTTTGGATGGAATATCGAAAACACCGCTTCTTACAGTACTAAAATTAATAAACATAGTTTTAGTGTTTTGTTGGGACAAGGAGCCTATGTGGATAACATTACCAGCGGACATGGTGTAACATATTTCAACATTCCGGTAACGAGTTACAAAGACGCTTCTTTCAATTTTAGTATACCACAAGATCAGATTGATGCTTATGCTTACACTGGCAATAATCATGTTGTGACTTCTATTTTTTCAAGATTGAATTATGATTACAACGAAAAATACTTAGTAACTGGTATAATCAGACGAGATGGTTCTTCTCGCTTTGGTTCAAATAACAAATACGGTACTTTCCCTTCTTTCTCTTTGGGATGGGTAGTGTCTAAAGAAGAATTCTGGAAAGAAAACGAAATTGTAAACTTATTGAAATTCAGAGGAGGATACGGAATCACAGGTAATGATGCTATTGGAGATTTTAGATATTTAGCAACTATTGGCGGAGGAAGAAATTACACCTTTGGGAATGCAGGTTCAGTAACTGTAGGTAATAGTCCAAACGCACCTTCTAATCCAGATTTGAAATGGGAACAAACAAGTCAGTTAAACGTTGGTTTTGAAACACGCTTGTTTAATGATTTTAATTTAGGATTTGATTTGTATACTAAAAAGACAACAGGAATTCTTCAAGACGTGACCCTTCCAGGTTATGTAGGATCAACAGGAAGCCCAGTAGGTAACGTGGCTGATATGACGAACAAAGGTTTTGACGTGGAGTTAGGTTACAAAAAACAGATAGGTGAGTTATCTATTTCTGCAAATGCCAATGTATCTTATGTGAAAAATGAGGTGACTTATTTAGGAAACGGAATTAATTTCTTATCAGGTGGAGTAGGGTTCCAATCTAGCACTTATCCTATTACAAGAACACAAGTAGGCCAAGCTGTAAATTCTTTCTTTGGATTCCAAACGGATGGTATTTTTCAAAATCAAGCCGAAGTTACTGCGTATACCAACAGCTCAGGACAATTGATTCAACCAGGAGCGGTTCCAGGAGATTTTCGTTGGAAAGATGTTAATGGAGATGGAACAATCACTGCTGATGACCGAACTTTCATTGGAAATCCATTGCCAGATTTTACTTTTGGTTTTACCCTGAATTTAGAATACAAAAACTTTGACTTGTTAGTTTTTGGTCAAGGTGTTGCTGGGAATCAAATTTTCCAAGGATTACGCAGATTAGATATTGCTAATGCTAATTATCAAACCGAAGCTTTAGGCCGTTGGACAGGAGAAGGTTCTTCAAATACTTTCCCAAGATTAACTACAAATGACACCAATAAAAACTTCAACAATCCTTCTGATTTTTATTTAGAAGATGGGGATTATTTCCGATTCAAAACCATTCAATTTGGGTATTCTTTACCAAGTAACATACTCGAAAAAGTTAGCATTGCTAAAGCTAGAGTGTATCTTACAGGTGAAAACTTATTCACTTTTACAAAATATACAGGCTACGATCCTGAGATTGGTGGTGGTGTAATGGGAATTGACAGAGGGTATTATCCTCAGGCCAAAACATTTATGTTGGGAGTTAATTTACAATTTTAATAAAACGTAAAATCATGAAACTAAGAAATTTAAAATATACTATCCATGCGTTTGCTCTTTTATTTGTGGCGGCGTCATGTAGTGATGAGTTTTTAGAAGTAGAGCCTAAAGGAACTGCTCTAGAAGAAAATTATTATGCAAACGAAGCCGAAGCCTATTCTGGACTTGTAGCAGTTTATGATGTACTAGGCAAACAATCTGGTGGATTTGAAAACATGGTTTGTATGATGAACGCTGGTTCTGATGATCATTATGCTGGTGGAGGTGGTGCTACGGATGGAAACGGTATGCAATCTTTTTCAGATTATTCTATCAGTCAAGTAACCATTCCAGGAAGTTTTTGGAATAATTTTTATCAAGGAATATTTAGAGCCAATACGTTATTAATAAAATTGCCAAATGTTCCTATGGCCGATGCTCAAAAAGCAAGATTTACTGCTGAAACAAAAGCCTTGCGTGCCTACTACTATTTTGAGTTAGTTCGTTTATTCAAAAACATTCCATTGATTACGGCCCCAATCCCTACCAGTGAAGTTTACAATGTATTACAAGCAAAACCAGAAGAAGTGTACACTCAAATCGAAAAAGATTTGAAAGAAGCGATTCCTAATTTGCCTAATACCATTACTAACCCTACTACAGAATCTGGACGTTTTACTAAAGGAGCTATTAAAGCATTACTTGGAAAAGTGTATTTGTACCAAGGCAAAAATGCTTTGGCGGCTTCCGAATTGGCTGAAGTGAATGGAACACCTGGAGGAACAAGTCCTTTTGGTTATAAATTATTGGCTAAATATTCTGATTTATGGGTAATTAGTAACAAGTTCAATTCAGAGGCAATTATCGAAGTATCTCATACCAACAAAAGTAATTCTGGTTGGGGCAACTGGGGTTCAGGTTCGGATGAAGGAAATTCTATTAACGTAATGGTTGGACCTAGAGGATATTCTAGACCTAGCAACTCTACAGCTCCAGATTATGCTGCGGGTTGGAGCTTCAATCCAATCACAGTTGATTTGTATAATGCCTTAAAAAACGACCCTCGTTTTAGTTCAACTGTTGTTGATATGAAAGATTTGAAAGCTCAAGGTCTTGCTGATTATTCACCAGGTTATAAAGACACAGGGTACTTTATCAAAAAGTTTATGCCTACAACTGCCGATGTAACGACTGGGGGTGGCGATGCAGTTTTGAACTACAAACAAAACGTATATGTAATGCGTTTGGCCGATACTTACTTGATGGAAGCCGAAGCTTTGGGCGGAACAGGAACTAGAGCACAAGCCCTTCTTGATGCCGTTCGTGCTAGAGTTGGATTGCCTTCTGTACCAGTCTCTATAAATGCAATCTTAGCAGAACGTAGATTAGAATTGGCTTGCGAAGGGCACCGCTGGTTCGACTTGGTTCGTACTGGTAGAGCAGCAGCTGTTTTGGCAAGTAGAGGTTTTGTCGCAGGTAAAAACGAAATCTGGCCTATTCCATTGAAAGAATTAGAAAACACCAAACTGGTTCAAAATCCAAATTATTAATCGTAAATCAAAAAATATGTTTGTAAATATAATTTCAAAAAGAGCCATTTACTTATTCTTTGCTTTTGCATCTGTAAGTACTTTGCTTAGCTGTCAGCCTGATGATGCGCTTGACGGAAACGGATTGACCGATGCTAATGTTGATGCTTCATTTACCATTACACCGGTAGAAGGTGCAGTGAATACCTATAAGTTAGAAGCACAAACCCAAAATGTTATCGCCTCAAAATGGAACATTGGTGATGGAGTGTACGCTGGAAAAATGACCGAAAAAATTTCGCTTCCAGATGCAGGAACCTACAAAATCACACACATTGCAGTAGGAAGAGGTGGTGCCGAAAATACCATGACTAAAGAAATTGTTGTAGCTACTTCAGACCCACTAAAAGGAAATTTGGTAAAAGGAGGCAACTTTGCCAATGCTGCTGATCATGCACAATGGACGAGTTGTAATTTGAGTCCATCAGGCGCTGCCAAATGGAACTTCAAAACAGGAAGTGCTACCATCAACTCTAATGGTGGTTGGGCTCAAGAAGCTATTTATCAAGCTATCGATGTGGTAAAAGATAAAGAGTACACCATCGATATGCTAGTTTCTTCAAACAATGGTTCGAACGAAACTTGGTTCGAAGTCTATGCTGGAACTACAGTACCCGCTTCAGGAGTAGAATACAAAGACAACAAAGTGATGGGATTAAGTACATGGGACGGTTGTGCAAAAGCGGCCTTTTCTGGAAAACTATCAGTTGTAGGTTGCGTAAAAAATGCCGCTGGAGTGATCTCAAACACCGTAAAATTTAGTCAAACCGGAAAAATATATCTAGTGATTCGCTGCGGCGGAAACACATTTACTCCAAGCGGAATTACCATTTCCAAAGTGGAGTTTAGAGGAAAATAAAATGTTTAAGTTAGGTTGAGTTAAGTTTTGAGTTTTGTTTTTAATAGCCCATTCTCATTCTGATTATGGGCTATTTTTTAACAAAAGTGTGTAACTTAGAAGATTAATTGTCAGGCATTTAAAATAAAATTTAATAAAATGAAAAAATCTGCTATATCTCTATTCTGTTTGCTTCTTATGGGAACTCTTTTTGCACAACAAAAAGAAAGCAAAGGAAAACAAGCGTTTACAACAGCTGGAAAAAAAGTAACCGTTTACACCACAGCAGCCAATACCGACCTGCGATTAAGCCCCACAGCTCATTTGGTTTTTGCAAAAGCAGCGCAACCGTTAGAAACAGAAATATCCATTTTTGTAGAGCCCCAACGAAAATTCCAATCCTTGATGGGAATTGGTGGCGCCATTACAGATGCAAGCGCCGAAGTGTTTGCCAAGTTGTCAAAAGAAAAACAGCAAGAATTTTTAACCGCTTACTACGATACACAAAAAGGCATAGGCTATTCATTGCTAAGAACAACAATTCATAGCTCTGATTTTAGCAGTGGAAGCTATACTTATATCGAAGAAGGCGATAAGGATTTGAAAACATTTTCTATTGCGCACGACAAACAATTCCGAATCCCAATGATTAAGCAAGCCACTCAAGCTGCAGGTGGAAAAATAGTAACCTATGTTTCTCCTTGGAGCCCACCAGCCTTTATGAAAAGCAACAAGCAAATGCTAAAAGGCGGAACACTCTTGCCAGACTATTACCAAGCTTGGGCCAATTATTACGCCAAGTTCATCAAAGCCTACGAAAAAGAAGGAATGCCTATTTGGGGATTGACCATTCAAAACGAACCCATGGCAGTTCAAACTTGGGAATCTTGTGTTTTCTCTGCCGAAGCCGAAAGAGACTTCTTAAAAAACTACCTAGGACCAACCTTAAAAAAAGAAGGACTAGGCAACAAAAAAATCATTGTTTGGGATCACAACCGCGATTTGATGAACCAAAGAGCCAATGTGATTTTTACCGACCCCGAAGCCTCTAAGTACGCTTGGGGAATGGGATTTCACTGGTACGAAACTTGGGCAGGAGGCGCGCCAATGTATGAGAATGTAGCCAAAGTGCACGAAGCTTTCCCAGACAAAAACCTCATTTTCACCGAAGGTTGTATCGAAAAATTCGACGCTCAAAAATACCAATTTTGGCCAAACGCCGAACGATATGGAGCTTCAATGATACATGATTTTAATAACGGAACTGTAGCGTGGACCGATTGGAATATCCTCCTCGACGAAAACGGAGGACCTAATCACGTGGGCAATTTTTGTTTCGCGCCTATCCATGCCGACTCTCAATCGGGAGCCTTAATCTACACGCCGTCGTATTATTATATTGGTCATTTTGCCAAATTCATTCGCCCGCAAGCGCGCAGAGTAGCCACCGCTTCAAGCCGCAGTAGTCTAATCAGCACATCATTTCAAAATGCAGATGGCTCTATGGTTACCGTGGTCATGAACCAAAGCGACAAAGAGGTTACCTACAATTTGATGATCGCTTCCGACAAAACCGTAACCACAATACCGCCACATAGTATTCAGACCTTACTGTATTAAAACAGCAAAAACAGGAATAGGAAAAAGGAGCGAAACATTAGGCAGTACCAGTAGGCAACGTTCCCGCCATCCTTCCTAAGCAGCCGAGCCGAACACCGGCTCAGCTGCTTATCCCTCCTGTCGGGGCTAGGCAGCTATCAATTGTAAATTTTTGGAAGCATTCACTAGCAAACAACCTATAAAAACTAACCATCTTAATAGTATAAAAACAAGGTACTACCCTCAATTGTGTGGGTAAACACACAAGTAAAAAAATAGCCATATAAGGTAGGTAAAGCCATATAAGAATCATTGGCTATTTATAAAGGTAGGTCTATTAATTCGTTGTAGTAGAGTTGGTGAGAGTTGTGTAAGAAATAAGAGCGGTATGTTTATCAAACTTATATGACCTTAAATGCCTTAAATGGTTCAATAATAGAAGTTGCTTGTGTTAGAATAACACTACTTAAAATAGTAAAAACCACACCATTCAGGGTAGAACCAAAAACAATCATAACTATGAAAATTTATATAAAAAAAATCACACGATACTTACTATACAGTTTGGCCATTGCCATACAAATCAGTTGTTCGTCCCCAAGCGAAGGAGGAGATCCCACTCCAACGCCCACACCTACGCCCAATCCACCCGCTACCAAAAACGAAGTCGATTACTGGCTCACCAAAGGCGATCAATCCATTCGATTGACCAAACAAAATGCGATTCTTGCTTTCGGGACTTTGCCTAATGCTTATGCTACTATCGAAGTAAACGACACCCAAACCTTTCAAACCATAGACGGATTCGGGTATACCTTAACAGGCGGTAGTGCCGATGTCATCAACCAACTAACTCCTGCCAAGAAGAAAGAAGTATTGCAAGAGCTTTATGGTGCGTCCGAAACCAGCATCGGCGTGAGCTACATTCGTATCAGTATTGGAGCGTCAGACATGAATGCTACTCCATTCACTTACAATGATCTTCCTGCTGGCGACACCGATTTGACTTTGTCAAAATTCAGTTTAGCCCCAGATAAAAATGGAGTAATTGCTCTTTTAAAAGAAATTCAGGCAATCAATCCAGCCATCAAAATTTTAGCAACGCCATGGTCAGCGCCCCTTTGGATGAAAGACAAAGCCAGTTTCGTTGGAGGAAGTTTGCAAACAAAATACTATGGAGTATATGCAAACTATTTTGTAAAATACATCCAACTCATGAAAGCCGAGGGCATCACCATCGATGCGATTACGCCACAAAACGAACCTTTGCACGGTGGTAATAATCCAAGTATGGTTATGACAGCCGTAGAACAAGCCAATTTTATCAAAAACAATTTGGGGCCTGCTTTTAAAACCGCTGGAATTACGACTAAGATCATTGCTTACGACCACAATTGCGATAACATTCAATATGCCAATACTATTTTTAGCGATGCAGGAGCAGCTCCATTTGTAGACGGCTCAGCGTATCATTTGTATGCTGGCGATATCAGTGCGCTTTCTACAATCTACAATGCTTTTCCTACCAAGAATGTTTATTTTACAGAGCAATACACTTCTTCAGAGGGTAATTTTGGAGGGGATTTAAAATGGCATGTGAAAAATGTAATCATTGGCTCTATGCGCAATTGGAGTAAAAATGCTTTAGAATGGAATTTGGCCAATGACGGTGCTTTCGGACCACACACTAATGGCGGTTGTACTACTTGCAAAGGTGCTTTGACAATAAATTCTAGTGAATCTTTCGATCGCAATGTAGCCTATTATATCATTGCTCATGCTTCTAAATTTGTTCCGGCGGGGTCTACAAGAATTGCCAGTAACGTAGTAGGAAACCTAAACAATGTAGCTTTCAAAACGCCTGCGGGTAAAAAAGTTTTGATTGTAGAAAACGATGGCAATACCAACGAAACGTTTAACCTTAAAAATAGCGGAAAATGGGTGACCATCACGCTTGATGCCGGTGCAGTAGCCACATTTGTTTGGTAGGCTATAACATTCATTGATTTGCAAGATACCGCGATAAGGCTTTTACAAATCTTTTTTTTAAATTAAAAAAAAAAATGAACTTACGATGAAAATACATCTTTTTAATACCAAAATAGGCTTTGTTTTAGGCTTGTTTTTATTAGTTTTTCTTTCTTGCAGTAGCTCGGGTAGCGGTTCTGAAGAACCTGTTATTTCAACACCTTCCAATCTTTCGGTTACGGCAACTATTGTGGGTGCCGATGCGCAAAATCCTACCGGTAACGGAAGCGGAAAAGTTAATTTTAAAATTAATGCCACCAATGCTACTTCATACAAACTATTGATCGAAGGCAAAGTGATTGATGTAACCACTACCGATTATGCTTATGTTTTTAAAACTACAGGAACAAATAGTTATACCATTTTAGCTTCGGCTTATAATGGTGCTAAATACATTAACACGTCTATTTCGGTAACGGTAAAAGTAGAATCAAAATTGGTTTGGTCTGATGAGTTCAACGTAAACGGAGCTCCTGATCCTTCAAAATGGAACACTCAAGTTTGGGATCCAGGGCACGTAAACAATGAGTTGCAATCGTATACGAATCGTTCTAAAAATCTAATCGTTGAAAATGGCGTTTTAAAAGTTACGGCTTACAGAGAAGATTATGGAAAAGGTAAATTTACTTCAGGCAGAATCGAGAGCAATGGCAAGTTTGAATTTACCTATGGAACGATTGTCATCAGAGCCAAAGTACCAGTTGGTGTAGGAACGTGGCCAGCAGTTTGGATGCTTGGCGCCAATATTGGAACCGTGGGATGGCCAGCTTGTGGAGAAATAGACATTCTAGAATCAGTTGGGAAGAATTTGGATCAAAATCATTCCTCACTGCATTCGCCTGGACGTTCTGGAGCGACTCCTGATACCGGAATCATAAAAGTTCCAAACAGCAGCACTGAGTTTCATATTTACAAAGCCAATTGGTCTGCTTCCGAAATCAAATTTTATGTAGATGATGTGTTGTTTTATACGTTTCAAAATTCTGATAAATTTCCATTCAATAAAAACTTCTACTTGATTGTCAATTTGGCAATGGGTGGAGTTTGGGGTGGAGACGTAGATCCGAATTTTACTTCATCTACTTTCGAAATTGATTATATTAGAGTCTATAATTAATACCAACGAATTCCTTTATCTGATGAAAAGCAAAGCAAACAAAATCCTTGGACTTTTAGTACTGTTGATTGGAGTAACAGTTTCGGCACAATCTTTAAAAGTGATGACCTACAATATCCGCTTGGATATAGCCAGCGATGGACTCAATGATTGGTCGCACCGAAAGGACTTTTTGATAACACAACTACAGTTTTATGCACCAGATGTTTTTGGGGTTCAAGAAGCAACACCCAATCAAGTAACGGATTTGACTCAAGCTTTTGGGAATTATGTCAAGACGGGAATTGGCAGAGAATTGGAAGGAAAAGGGGAAGCTTCTTGTATTTATTTTAAAAAAGACCGATTTGATCTCCTGCAATCCAATACCTTCTGGTTGTCCGAAACGCCTAATCAGGTTTCTATGGGATGGGATGCTGCGTGCAATCGAGTATGTACCTATGTTTTATTGAAAGACAAAAAAAGCAAGCAATTCCTTTGGGTATTCAACACGCATTTGGATCATATGGGTCAGGAAGCCCGTACCAAAGGAATTCAGCTTATTTTAAAAACTATAGCTGACCTAAATACTAAAAATTACCCCGTTATTTTCATGGGCGATTTCAATACGACTCCCAACGAGAGTAGAATTTTGGAATTGAAAAAAGTGATGGAAGATGCCAGAGAACTATCCCAAGAAAAACCTTTTGGACCCGAGGGAACTTTTAATGGTTTTCGTTATGATGTGGCGGTAAAAGACCGAATTGATTATATCTTTTTGTCCAAAAATAGCGGGTTGACGGTTCAAAAATATGCGGTTTTGACTGATGCTAAAGACTTGCGCTATCCTTCAGATCATTTTCCGGTTTATATAGAATTGGTAGTTAACAAGAAAAAATAGAAATGAAGTACCCCATTGCTACAGCTGTTTTTCTTTTGCTTTGGAGTGTTTCCTTAAACAGTCAAAATCAAAAAGACACAAAAAAAAGGAAATCTCTAGTTACAACGACTCCGACTAAAACTACTGATTTGATCATTTCCAGAAGGGATTATAAAGACAAGCTTTATGGTTTTTGGTTAGGACAATGCATTGCCAATTGGACAGGTTTGGTTACCGAGATGGACAAAATAGGCAATATCGGAGAGATCAAAACGGGTAAATTTTATACCCGATTGGATTGGGGAAAACCAGATCAGCCAAGTATTTGGGGACAAGGTGTTCCGAGTGATTTGTCTAAAAACATCGATTTTGTTTTTGTAGGTCCCGAGGGCATTTGGGGTTCCGATGATGATACCGACATAGAATACATCTACCAAGAACTTCTTTATACCAAGCAAAAATCAATCCTTTCAGGCGAAGATATAAGAGAGGGATGGTTGCGGCATATTAAAAAAGAAGAGGAAAATTATTTGTGGGTTTCCAACCAAAAAGCATTTGATTTAATGCAGCTTGGAATGATTCCTCCTGCTACCGGAGATCCAAAGAATAATCCTGAATACGAAATGATTGACGCACAATTGACCACCGAAATTTTTGGTTTTTTTGCGCCATCAAGACCGGACATTGCTTTAAAAATGGCGAAACTTCCCATTCAAAACACCGCTAGATACGACTCCGAATGGATTGCTAATTTTTATGTGTCTATGTATGCTTTGGCTTCTGTTGCGGATACCAAAAAATCAAACAAGGACAGTATTCTTTGGATGGCTGAGGTTGCTAAAAAGCAACTTCCTAAAGATTCGTATGCTAGCAAAATGTATGATTTTGTAAAGAGCAGGTATTTGAAAAACATACCTTGGGAACAAACCCGAGATGAGGTGTACCAGCGCTATCAAGTCGAACAAAAAGACGGGTACGATATGACTTCAAAGAATCGGTATTGCAATGGCTGCTTTGCTTCTGGAATTAATTTCGCTTCGAGTTTAATCAGCCTTTTTTATGGAGAAGGAAATATCGTCGAAACAATTAAGATAGGAACACTAGCAGGTTGGGATTCTGATAATCCTACAGCTACTTGGGGAGGTTTATTAGGTTTTATGTTGGGTAAAGAAGGTATTGAAAAAGCCTTTAATCGAAAGTTTTCAAATCAATTTAATATTCACAGAACCCGAATGGGATTCCCAAACAACGGAATCGACACTTTTGAAAATATGGCTCAAAAAGGAATTGAAATTATCGATAGAGTCGTACAAGAAGAAAGCAAAGGAAGTGTCGATTTTAAAAAAAATGTGTGGATCATTCCACAACTAAATAAGTACTAAAGAAAATGAAAAAGGTAATACTAATGCTATTTTTGGGGTGCAATGTGCTGGTTTTTGCACAATCCAAGAATATTGATCAAAAAGTCGAGGCGTTATTGCGACAAATGACTTTGGAAGAAAAAATAGGGCAACTCAATCAATATACTGGTGATAATGCTGCTACTGGTCCTATCACCATTAATCCCAACAAACAAACCGAAATCAAACAAGGACTAATTGGTTCTATGTTGAATATTTTGGGTACCAAATATACGCGACAATACCAAGAATTGGCAATGCAATCGCGTTTGAAAATTCCGTTGTTGTTTGGTCAAGACGTGATTCACGGATACAAAACCACTTTTCCAATTCCTTTGGCGGAAGCCGCTTCTTGGGATTTGGAGGCGATGGAACTTACGGCAAGAATTGCTGCTACAGAGGCTGCGGCTGCCGGAATTCACTGGGCGTTTGCGCCTATGGTCGATATTTCTAGAGATCCAAGATGGGGTCGTGTGATGGAAGGTGCTGGAGAAGATACCTACTTGGGTTTTAAAATTGCTTATGCAAGAGTTAAAGGTTTTCAAGGAAATTTAGGAGACGTTACTTCGGTGATGGCTTGTGTCAAACACTTTGCGGCCTATGGTGCTGCGGTGGGCGGACGCGACTATAATTCAGTAGATATGAGTAATAGAATGTTGTGGGAAACCTATTTGCCTCCTTTCAAAGCTGCTTTAGATGCGGGTGCGGCAACATTTATGAATTCGTTTAATGACTTGAACGGAATTCCAGCCACAGGGAATGCCTATCTGCAACGCGATATTCTTAAAGGGAAGTGGAATTTTAAAGGTTTCGTAGTTTCAGACTGGGGCTCTATTGGCGAAATGGTCAATCACGGTTATGCAAAAGATAACAAAGAAGCAGCATTGGCCGCGATTACAGCGGGTAGCGATATGGATATGGAAAGCAATGCCTATCGTTATCATTTGGCACAATTGGTAAAAGAGAAAAAAGTGCCAATGGCTTTGATTGATGATGCGGTAAAACGGATATTACGAAAGAAATTCGAGTTGGGATTGTTCGATGATCCCTTCAAATTCAATAATGAAGAGCGCGAGCAAAAAGCCTTAAACAATCCAGAACATCGAAAAGTGGCTAGAGCAATGGCAGCCAAAAGTATTGTTTTGTTGAAAAACGAAAAAGGAATTTTACCACTTTCAAAATCGATCAAAACCATTGCATTCATTGGTCCTTTGGTAAAAGAATACAAACAAAATATGGGTTTCTGGTCGGTAGAATTACCCGAATTGGATTATACCAAAGAGATTGTTTCGCAGTGGGACGGATTGCAAAATAAAGTAGGGAAGAACACACAACTTTTGTATGCCAAAGGTTGCGACATCGAAGGAGACAATACAGAAGGTTTTGCAGAAGCTATTGCCGTGGCCAATCAAGCAGATGTGGTAGTTTTGAGCATTGGCGAACGAAGAGATCAAAGTGGCGAGGCCAAAAGCCGTAGCAATTTGCGTCTGCCAGGAGTACAAGAAGAATTAGTAAAAGCCATTCAAGCCACGGGCAAACCAGTAGTCGTATTGATCAATGCGGGAAGACCACTTATTTTTAATTGGACAGCAGATCAAGTGCCTGCTATTTTGTATACTTGGTGGTTGGGTTCTGAAGCGGGGAATGCCATTGCCGATGTGTTGTTTGGCGATTACAATCCTTCAGGAAAATTGCCAATGTCTTTTCCGAGAGAAGAAGGACAAATTCCAATTTATTACAATCACTTCAATACCGGAAGACCAGCGCCGAACGAAACGGCTACTAATTATGTTTCGGCTTATATCGACTTAAAAAACAGTCCGAAGTTTCCTTTTGGTTACGGATTGAGTTATACCACTTTCAACTACTCCGATTTACAATTGTCTAAAAAAGTAATCAAGAAAAATGAAACCATAACCGTTTCGTTTACCCTTACCAACACCGGAAAATTCGATGGAGAAGAAGTGGTACAATTGTATCTAAGAGATCAAGTGGGTAGCGTAGTGCGACCTATAAAAGAGTTGCGTGATTTTCAAAAAGTGTTTTTAAAAGCGGGAGCTTCGCAAAAGATTACGTTTACGATTGATAAAGAAAAATTAGCTTTTTATAATGCCAAATTAGAATGGGCGCCTGAACCGGGTGCGTTCGAAGTGCAATTAGGAGCTTCATCCGCCGATATTCGCTTGAAAGACAGTTTTGAATTAATATTTTAATCTTTAAAAAAATGAAATTGAAAAAGTTGACCTTTTTTCTTTTGATACCTTTTGTGCTTTTCGCACAGACAAAAAAAGATACCATCAGCGTATATTATTTGGGAGGACAATCTAATATGGAAGGCTTTGGCTATGTGAAAGAGTTACCAGAAGCCTTACGCAAAAAAAGTAAAAATGCTTTTATATATCAAGGCAATCCAGTTGGGGATAATGATGCCAATGGCGGTTTAGGAAAGTGGGCCGTTTTGCAACCTGGTCACGGAACGGGTTTTGCTTCGGATGGCAAAAGCAATACGCTATCTGACCGATTTGGGGTTGAGCTTTCGTTTGTTCAAAAATTGCAAGAGGCATATCCCAATCAAAAGATTGCCATTATAAAATATGCCCGAAACGGTTCAGCAATTGATAGCAGTGGCACTAAATTATATGGTTCTTGGGAGCCTGATTTTAGAAGAGTAAAAAATCAATACGATTATTTTTTAAAAACAGTGCAAGCTGCGATGGCTGTAAAGGATATCAATGGCGATGGTGTTGAAGACGTGTTGGTGCCTAGCGGAATTCTTTGGATGCAAGGCGAAAGCGATGCCGACAAAACAGAACAAATTGCAAACCACTATTATGACAATTTGAAACGATTGATGCAACTCATTCGAGCCGCTTTTAGAAACAATGACTTACCAATTGTCATCGGAAAAATATCCGATTCTGGAGATGATCCCGATGGGAAAGTTTGGGGTTTTGGGGAATTAGTTCAATACGGACAAGAAAAATTTGCCCTTACGGAACCCAACGTGCGTATTGTGCGAAGCACCTCCAAGTATTTTTATTCGGATAAATACCATTATAAAAGCGAGGGATATATAGATTTGGGAAAAGAATTTGCCATAGCCATTGTAAATCTTAACAAGAAAGATAGCAATCACCCAGAAATGCAACACAATTAGTACAATTGAAATAGAGATTCATAATCAAATTTCATTATATTGTAATACAGAAAGTTACGGTGTTTTTATTGGCGCTTGTGACCTTCATTTTAACTAATGCTAAATTTTAACATCAATGCTATGAAGAAGATATTGCTATTATTTGTTTTATTAGTTGGGTTGCTTTCGTTTTCTCAAAATGAGGCTACAACTGAAAAACGAATTCAGTCATTAGTAAAAAAAATGACGCTCCAAGAAAAAGTGAGTTTATTGCACGGTAATTCTAAGTTTTATGTTTCCGATATTAAACGATTGGGCATACCAGAATGGGCTTTGTCTGATGGGCCCCACGGCGTGCGTGCCGAAATGAACCGACACAATTGGCAATATGCTGGTTGGAAAGATGATGCGGTTACTTGTTTTCCTCCCGGTACTGCTATGGCCGCCACTTGGAATTTAGATTTGACTGCCCAACGAGGTTATGTTTTGGGAGAAGAGGCCCGATTTAGAAAAAAAGATGTGCTCTTAGGACCAGGTATCAATATTATTAGAAGTCCTTTATGTGGAAGAAATTTTGAGTATTTAAGTGAAGATCCTTTTCTAATTTCTCAATTGACGGTTAGCTATATTAAAGCTTTGCAAAGCAAAGATGTGGCGGCAAGTGTAAAACATTTTGCGGCGAATAATCAAGAAGACAATCGATTTGTGATTGATGTAACGATGAGCGACAGGGCTTTGCACGAAATTTATTTGCCTGGTTTTAAAGCTGCAGTTATGGACGCAAAAGTGTTAACCGTGATGGGCGCTTACAATAAATTTAGAGGTGATTATTGCACGGAGAATATGTTGTTGGGACGAACTATTTTGCGCGATTTATACCAATTCAAAGGCGTTTATATGTCGGATTGGGATGCAACTCACAGTACAGTCAATGCGGCTTTGGCTGGATTGGATTTAGAAATGGGAACTAATAAAACCAATTATAACGAATGGTATTTTGCGGATCCTTTGATTAAAGCGGTGCAAGAGGGAAAAGTAAAAGAAAGCGTAGTAGATGAAAAAGTAGCCAATGTGTTGCGAGTGATGATTAAAACGAAAGTTTTAGATCCCAAAACCAGAATCAAAGGCAGTGTGAATACCAAGGAACACCAAGCGCTAGCGTATCAATCGGCAGTGGAATCTATAGTTTTATTAAAGAACGAAAACCAACTGTTGCCTCTGCCCATGAATGCTTTGAAATCGGTGGCGGTTATTGGGGACAATGCGACCAGAAAGCATTGTGGCGGTGGATTGAGCTCCGAAATTAAGCCTTTGTACGAAATCACACCATTAGAAGCGATTACCAATAAGTACGGAAACCAATTGCAAATTAATTATGCTCAAGGCTACAATAAGCAATCTTCGCCAGGAGAAGGCAGCAACAAAGGGCAATTAAATTCTGATTTTGTCGATTGGAAATTAATCGATGAAGCAGTGGCTCAAGCCAAAAAGTCCGATGTGGCGATTGTTTTTGCAGGATTAAATCACGATTTCGATTCGGAGTCGTTTGATAGAATTCATATGCGTTTGCCTTATGGACAAGAAACCTTAATTCAAGAAGTAACCAAAGCCAATCCGAAAACCATTGTGGTAATCATTGCAGGTTCTCCTTTGGAATTGTCAGGAATTCAAACACGTGTTCCTTCAATTGTTTGGGCGTGGTACGGTGGAATGGAAGCTGGAAATGCTGTGATGGATGTGTTGAGCGGAAAGCAATATCCTTCAGGAAAATTACCGATAACTTTGCCAGTTAGTTTGCAACAATCACCCGATGTTGCTTTAGGAAATTATCCGGGAAGGGATTTAAAAGTGAAGTATGAAGAAGATATTTTAGTTGGCTACAGATGGTATGACACCAAGAAAATAGAACCACTTTATCCTTTCGGTTTTGGATTGTCGTATACTTCATTTGCTATTTCCAATGTTGCAACAGATAAAAAAACTTTCGATGTAAACGATACGGTAACGCTAAAATGTACCCTCAAAAACACAGGACAACTTGAAGGAGCAGAAGTACTTCAGTTGTATGCTAGTCAACCCGTTTGTTCAGTGCTACGACCTCAAAAAGAGTTGAAAGCTTTTGAAAAAGTAGTGTTGAAATCAGGCGAACAAAAAGAAGTTTCGCTTAAAGTCAAGATAAAAGATTTGGCTTTTTATGATGAAAAAAATGCCAACTGGAAAGTAGAACCAGGAGAATTTGTTTTTCATATAGGCACTTCCTCAAAAGAAATTGTAAATTCGGTAAGCGTCCAAGTTAAATAGACCATTAAGATTTTTGATAAAAACAAGAGCGATACTTTCTGTGTGAGAGTATCGCTCTTTTGGTAAGTTAACCATTGGCTTTTAGTAATAAAATTCCGGAGAACTTTCGTAGTGAAAGAATTTTGGGGTGTGGTATTTATCTGGGTTTTTTATTAGCTAATGGTCGATATGTTGTTGAGGTGTTCCTTTTATTTTTTAGGAACGTATCTTCTGATATACGCAATTTTCCCTTTGATGGATTTATGGGTTCCTAACTTTTTAATTTTTAGCTACTTTTAAATAACCAATTACTCATTGTGTAAAATGCTTTTTACCACATAGAAGCATAGAATTTATAGGTTTTTAATAGAAATAAAAGACGTTTTACTATTCACATAGCTCATCTAGTAAAAAATACTGCTATTTCTATTTTTTCTATGTTCATTTAGTTTAATCTATGAATCTATGTGGTTAATTCTTTTTTTATTTGTATTTCACCCAACGGGTTAACCAAGCACTAATTACTTAAGAACTTTCTTTTTAAGCCAATTTCTAACGGGTTCGTCATACCATTTCAAGCAGGCATAGGCCAAAACAATTGCGCTCACCACGGTCAAAATACTCATCGGTAACGCTTCTTGAAACGGGATTTTTCCATTGGCAACCCAAGCCGTGTAGATATAAATTAAAGGATAATGCGTGATGTAAATAGGATAGGAGATGTCGCCCAAAAATTGGCAAACCCGTGAAGCGTTTTTACCTTCTAGGGTTCCGCTAGCGCCAATATAAACGATGAGCGGAAAAAGAATGATAATGCTCAACGAATCGTATAATCCGTTTTGCCAAACAGTCGTACTGTCACCAATTCTTGGCATTGCCAAAACAACGACAAGTAACAAACTCGACCACAGAAAAGCATTTTTGATAGTCGTAAGTCTCACGATTCGATGCAATAACAACCCACCAAAAAACGGAAAAAGAAGTCGGGCAAAGCCAATGTGAAGTTGTTCGGGAACCAATGACCAACCTCCGATTACATCTCCGTTGGGACTGGTTAAGGTTAGATGAATCAAAAAGCAACCCGATAGAAAAACGAGCACAGCCAAAGCAGTATTCGAAAATTTTCTCACGAACAAGGCATATAAAATATTACCAATATATTCAAAGAATAGCGACCAACCTGGGCCATCTAGCGGATGCATTTCTTGCCATCCTCGAATATCCATTGAAGTGGGCACAGGAATCAAAGTAAAGCCAATGACCATAATGAGCAGCATTTTCCAAAGCGGCACTTGGTGAATGTTGGGCCACAAAACCGAATCCTGATAATAGAAACACAAGGCGCCCACAATCATTCCCATAATAACCATTGGTTGTAATCGAATGAGTCTGATTTTGAAAAAATCGCCTATAGACATTTTGCTCCAGCGGTCATCATAAGCATAACTAATCACAAAGCCCGAAAGCAAAAAGAAAAAATCAACCGCCAAGTACCCGTGATTGATGACTTGGTCAAACCGACTCGTGGCGTGCGCTTCCATAATATGAAAAGCGACCACCATAATAGCAGCCACTCCTCGCAAACCATCTAAAATGGCGTAATGTTTTTTTGTAGGTAGTGTTGGATTTTGCATTGGCAAAGATTTTAAAAAATGAGGCTGTCGCTCAAAACAGCCTCAATTGAAACAACATTTATAACAACCAAAATTTATAGAAAACTGTTCTATGAAATTATTTTCCACCACATAGAGGCATAGAATTTAAAGCTTTTAAAAATGAAATAGGCGTTTTACTTTTACATAGTTATGCTATGTGGGAAATAGTGCTATTTCTATTTTTTCTTTGTAGCATTAGCATAGTTCTATGATTCTATGTGGTTATACATTTATTTTATAGCAATTAACTCAGTGTTTTATAGATAAAATTAAATTTCTATTTCGCATTAGCCGCTTGCAACAAGGCTTGTAACTGTTCCTCGGTAAATTTTCCGCCAGAAAGCAACAAGAATTTATTGATAGGCATATCGGCAAGCATTGCTATCATAAAGGCTTCGGCTTTTTTCTCTTCTTCTGTTTCCGCTTTTTTAGTGCTACCCGTAAAGCTTCGCGTCAAGGCCTCGTAGATTACAGCGCTGTTTTTGGTTTGTTTGAACTCTTTCAACAAAGAGTTACGGGTAAAAACAGGCGTAAGGATTTTGGTAGACTGAATGTCCAATGTTTCTTGCAAAGGCAAATCTCTAGAGGAGCTTCCCACACGAATGTCAAACTTACCCGATTTCACAATCCAGTCGTGAGCGGTGGTGCTGTAATAGGCAAAATCGCGGGAGGACAATTGAAACTGTACTGTTTTTTCTTCTCCAGGTGCCAAAGCTATTTTTTCGAAATGCTTCAATTCGTTTTCAGGACGACTAAGTGCTGTTTCTTGTTCGTGAACATACAATTGTACTACCTCTTTTCCAGCTACTTTTCCTGTGTTTTTTACTTTCACGGAGATAGTAATCGCATCCGAATCTTTGGCAGAAGTCATATTGGCTTTGATATCCGAATAGCTAAAAGTGGTATAACTCAATCCAAATCCAAAAGGGAAATTAGGTTCGATTTTCTTTTTGTCGTAATAACGGTAACCAATAAAAACACCTTCACCGTAATTAGCAACTCCATCTTTTGAGGGAAAATCGATAGCCGTTGGTGTATCTTCTAAACGCATCGGGAAAGTTTCAGACAATTTTCCAGAAGGGTTTACTTTGCCCGTAAGCACATCGGCTATGGCGCCACCTCCAGCTTGTCCGCCCAAATAGGCTTCTACAATGGAAGCGACTTCTTTTTTCCAAGGAGTGCTTACTGCCGACCCATTCAATAGAATAACGACCACGTTTTTATTTACTTTCGCAACCGCATCAATCAATTGATTGTGACCTGCGGGCAAATCCATATTGGCTCTGTCATAACCTTCGGATTCGTACACGTCTGGAAGGCCTGCAAACAATAGAACAGTTTCAGCGCCTTTGGCATTTTTTACAGCTTCGTTAAGCAAAGTAGCGTTAGTGTCTCCCGCTGAGGTATAACCTTCGGCATAACTGAAAGTAGTTCCCTTTGCTAATTTTTGCAATTCGTCGAAAGCATTTTCTATTTGAGTAGGTTTTACTTGCGAACTTCCCGCGCCTTGATAGCGTGGTTTTTTGGCAAAAGCGCCAATGATAGCTACTTTTTTAGCAGATACTTTCAGGGGCAAAATCCCATTGCTATTTTTTAGAAGCACAATCGATTCTCCACTGGCTTCTCTTGCCAAAGTATGATGTTTGGCTTTGTCGACCACGATACCTTGTTGGTGACTGTCTTTGGCTTTGAGCGTGATGGCCAGGGTTTCGATGACAATTTCATCCAATTTCGATTCGGATAAAGTGCCTTTTTTAACCGCGTCTACAATTTTTTTGTTGTTAAAACCTCCACTAGCAGGCATTTCTAAGTTCAAACCTGCGGTTACGCCCAAAGGTCGGTCGTTGACAGCGCCCCAATCCGATACTACAAAACCTTGAAATCCCCATTTTTTCTTCAAAACATCGGTCAGTAAGTATTCGTTTTCTGAGGCATATACCCCGTTTAGTTTGTTGTACGAACACATTACGGTCCAAGGTTGGGCTTCTTTTACCGCAATTTCAAAAGCAGGAAAATAAATTTCACTTAGCGTGCGTTCGTCCACCACTGAACTATTCGACATACGTTCAAATTCTTGGTTGTTTGCGGCAAAATGTTTTAACGAAGTTCCCACGCCTTTGCTTTGCACGCCGTTGATAAAAGCAGCGGCAATTTTTCCAGACAAAACGGGGTCTTCAGAGAAATATTCGAAGTTGCGTCCACCAAGCGGAGAACGTTTCATATTGATGCCAGGACCCAACAAAATCTGTACGTCATTGGCTTGAGATTCGGTAGCTAAGGCTTCGCCCACTCGTTTTACTAATTCTTTATTCCACGACGAAGCCAAACCTGAAGCTGTTGGAAAACAAGTCGCAGGAACACTATTCGTAAAATCAAAACCTTCTGCTTTGCGCAAACCGTGTGGGCCATCGGTCATAAAAATCGACGGAACACCCAATCTTGGAATTGCCTGTGTAGACCAAGCGGTTTCGCCCGAACACAACGATGCTTTTTCTTCAAGCGTCATTTGTGCCACTATTTTCTTGGCTTTCTCACGATAATCGGTCGTTTGCGCACTCGCTGAGAGCACGGCAAAAAAGAAGCATCCCAAAACATAACTTTTTCTCATACTGGTAAAGGTTTGGTTTATAGTAAAATAGTATTGTGTTGTTTTGACGCAATGTACATTTATTTTTGATTAAAAAAACACATCGCTCAAAAAAAAGCCTCTTTTTTAGTGAAATCTAGTTTTATGTACGTAAAATTTTAAGGATTAAGAAGTTATTTCAAAAATCTATATGAGAATTTATTGGGTTAAAGCACTGTCAATAAGTTGTTTTAATTTTTTACCACATAGGAGTTTCATAGAATTTATAGTTTTTGAAAGAAAGAAATAGACGTTTTACTATTCACATAGCCATTCCTATGTGAGAAATAGTGCTATTTCTGTTATTTTCTTCTACAAAATTTTATCTATGATTCTATGTGGTTATTTTTTTATTTTGTTTCACTTTCATCCAACAGTTATGAATTAGCGTTCATTCGTGTAATTTGTGGCGGAAATTTTAAAAGCGAATACTTGGCTTGAGCAAAAAATTGGTATTTTGTTCCTCAAAAAAAACTAAATTGCGCTCACAATAGCGGCGTATTAATTTAAAGAAGATGCAGATGTTACTGAAAATACTCGAGAATAAAGACCAATTCCAACCTGGATTATCCATAGATTGTGTCATTTTTGGTTTTCATAACAACCAACTCAAAGTGCTCTTGAACAAGACCAAATACAGCGACCAATGGGCATTGCCTGGCGGTTTTGTTCCCGTCGACGAAGATTTGGACCAAGCAGCAGTCTCTATTTTGTACGGACGAACGGGAGTCAAAGGCATCTTCCTGCGCCAGTTTGCCACCTTTGGAAAAGTGCAACGCAACCAGGCCGATTTTAGTCAAAAAGTTGTGCAATTTTATGGACTTACCCCCGAAGCTGCACAATGGTATTTGAACCGATTTGTCACCGTGGGCTATTATGCCTTGGTCGATTTCTCGCAAACGGTACCACAACCCGAGGGCAACAAAGAAGTAGTAGAATGGATTGACCACAGCGCCGTGCCCGAACTCATTTTGGACCACCGCGAAATCCTAGACACCGCCTTGGCCACACTCCGCACCGAGCTCAATTTGATGCCCGTAGGCTACAACCTTTTACCCGAAAAATTCACCATACCCGAGTTGCAAAAACTCTACGAAACCATACTAGGACGCCAGCTCGACCGCCGCAATTTCCTCCGAAAAATCACGGCCATAGGCATCCTCATCAAACTCGACGAAAAGAAAAGCAACGTCGCACACAAGGCGCCCAACTTGTACCGTTTTGACAAAGAACGCTACGAAGAAGTCGTAAAAAATGGCCTCACCCAAGGCTGGTAATTTCACATTTTTTCTGTTTTGGGCATACCCCCGAGCCACACAACCTTGCCAAACCACACGACCCTGCTCCTCGGGGTCGGGCTATCCATTATATCTTTGCTGGCTAAAAGAACCGCCAGCAAAGGATGCCATTCCTATCCCTTATGCGAAGTTAGAAGTTGAGATTTGGAATTTAGGATTTGGGATTTGGGATTTTGCAGATTGTATAGCATTCTTACAGAAAATTTCTATATTTTTTAAGGAAAAAGAAATATATTTGGGAGAGACAAAAGCAAGAATACAATCACAGATCTATAAGCAAGTTAGCCGTTATTTTAACTGAACGAAATGAATAATGAAAAAATCAACTAAAATATTTCTAACAGTTTTTCTAATTCTTGTAATTGGAATTTTTATACATCCATCAAAAGTAATATATGTACCTAAAATAAAAGGAAAGGTAATTGACGAAAATAGAAATCCAATAAAAGGTGCAATTGTTTTTCGAATTGAAGAATTAGAATCAGTAAACAAAAAATGGGGATATTATGAATATACAAAGTATAGATCACAGACGACAAAGACTGATGAAAATGGAAATTTTCAACTTGAAGAAAAGTCAAGAATTGAATGGATACATACACCATTAGATTTGCCCTTTGCTTACTGTTACGGAAATTTTGAAATTGAAAAAGTTGGTTATAAAACTTATCAGACAAAGTTTGGAGAATTTGAACAGTTTCATAAAGCAAATTGTTATGCTTGTGAAGAAATTGAATTTAAACCAATTATAATTCTGAAAAAGCTGAATAAAAACTAAACAGAAAAAACCGAACGCATAACAGCTACAACGGATTTGGACAATTGGCTTAATGGAAAAATGGTTTGTGTTTGATGCATTTGTTTTTAACAGAAAGATTACGCATCTTTAATTCCAGCCTGCGTGTAGCGCGGGAACGTTGTGCCACATTCAAAATCCACGTAAAATATGACGAATATAACCACTTTATCAGACGCTTTAGAATCAACAATTAAAGAAAGTGAACTTCAAAACATAACAATTGAATTAGCTGAAATAATTGGAGATACCTTTTTAAAAGATGGCATTCTTAAAGAAATTCCAGTACTTTCTACAATTATGGGACTAGGTAAAGGATATATTGGAATTAAAGATGCATTGTTCACTAGAAAACTAATTCGTTTTTTAAAAGAAATTTCTGAAATACCACCAAAGATAAGGCTTGATGAAATTAATAAAATTGAATCTTCAAAAGAATATGAAATAAAAGTCGGTGAAAAGTTACTGTACATAATCGATAAAAGTGAAGATTCTCAGAAAGCAGAAATAGTCGGAAAATTATTCAAAGCATTTTTAAAACATAAAATAACCTATGAACAGTTTCTTAAATGTTGTAAAGCGATTGAGCATTTATTTATCAAAGATTTGTTCAAATTCCTTGAACTTGATGATAAAAAATTCCCAGTAGAACACACAGAACAATTTGTTAACTCGGGAATAATGATGATTGTAAATAAACATCCAACTATGGTAGACATGAGTAGAGCACGAGGCATTGGAAAAACTTTCGGAGGAAGTAATCCTACTCCAAACTTTGCTAATCACGAATTTAGACCTGGTGAAATATATTCAAAGATGAATGAATTGGGAATTTCCTTGAGAAAGGCATTAACCTAGATAGATGTCGCACAACAAGGGTTTTGTGCAATAGGGGTTTTCGTGGTTAATTGAAATTTATTACTTTTATCAAGTTTCAGCGACGGTAGATTGTTTCGGTTTTCATAAATCCCCTACTGCCACAAAGCCCCCCCCCGCTCCACAAAGTGTTCTTAGTAATAGATAAATTTGTCGTTAAGGCTGCGCGAATGTCTCAGACTTCGCGCCATTTTAAATCGTTTTGTAAACCGTAAAAGTGATAAAAGTCTCCTGACTTTTTACGTAAATATCTTTAGATGTTTTATGTGTCAAATCATTATATAAAATCCCGCTGTAGTGCCCGAACGTTGTAAACAATGCTAAAAAAAACTAACGAAAAATGAAATACGCTGAATTTAATATTGAAAATAATAAAATAGAATTTCTGAATTCTGTGTTCGGAATTGAAAGTGTTTTGTTAAACGGAAAAACGGTTTCTAAAAAATTCTCATTCTCTGGAGTGAAACACAATCTAAACTTGCATTCTGAAAATTTTATTTTGAAATCAAAATACAAACAATTCGATAAAGGAGAAATCGAACTGGAATTAGTTAAAAACGGTAAGACAATTGAAAGACAAATTGTTCAAGCAGACAAAAGACAAAGACTTTGTTGGGTCTTGATTGGAGCTGGATTAGGAATTGGAGCATTTAAACTCTTAAATTTTATAATTTAGAATCCGCTCCGTAAAGCGTTCTAAATAGCAGATTAATTTGTTGTGTATGATGTCTTATTCTTCGAGAAGTTAAATATGTAGAGGAAGATTATGTTCTTCCAAATGAAGACCCACAACAGCTTTTTTTCATTTCCCTAACTTTAAAATTCAAGAATAACGAATTTTTTAGTATCAAACCGCACTAGTGACATGAATAGTACTATTAAAAAGTAAAAAGTAATTTTTGATAGCTAAACCAAAGTGTTTTATTGACTTATATGGCTTTCTTTTTTTTGACTATTAAACCTTATTTTTTCAATTTATTGGCAATCAATTTGATGTCTTGCTCCTTGCTTTTAGGGTAAATCAACAAAACATCTTCTTTGTCTACAATAATAAAATCATGTAATCCATCAATCACCACTAGTTTTTTGGCAGCCGTACGGATGATATTATTAGAAGCATTTTCTAAAATCACAGTTGCATTGACCACGGCATTATCTTGTTTGTCTTTGGGTAATTTGTCATAAAGTGACCCCCAAGTCCCTAAATCATTCCAATCGAAAGTAGCGGATAGAACAAAAGTATTTTTTGCTTTTTCCATGATGGCATAATCTATAGAAATGTTCTCGGCTAATGGGTAATATTCTTTTATGAAATCATGCTCAGAAGCGGTATTATAACTACTATACCCCTTCATAAAATGAGCCAACATGGCTGGTTGAAAAGCCTCGAAAGCCTTGAGAATAGAAGGAATACTCCAAATAAAAATTCCCGCATTCCATAAAAAGTTACGACTCTGAATAAATTTTCTGGCGGTGGGATAATCAGGTTTTTCACGAAACTGAACGACTTTTTTTATAGGTCTGCTATCTAATTTATCATATTCGATGTAGCCATAACCCGTATTCGGAAAAGTAGGCAAAATACCCAAAGTCATTAGGGTATCTTCTTTTTCGCATAAATTAAAAGAGAGTTGCAGATTGGCGATAAACTGCACTTCATCTTCAATCCAATGATCACTTGGAGCTACCACGACTACAGCGTTTGGATTCAGTTTTTTGATCTTTAGCGAAGCAAATAAAATACAAGGAGCTGTATTTCGCATGGCGGGTTCCAATACAATTTGATCCTGACTCACCATAGGTAATTGCTCTAGCACTATGGAATTATAAGCATCATTGGTAAGGATTAGTATGTTTTCTTTAGGGATTAGATGCGACAATCTGCTGAATGTCTTTTGGATCAACGTTTCTCCCGTTCCTAACATATCGTGAAATTGTTTTGGAAAATCTGTCGTGCTCACTGGCCAGAATCTTGACCCTACTCCTCCAGCCATCAAGATGGCATAATAATTTTTATTCATGGTATTTAGTATCATTTAGCACATTTGCCATACAAAATGGCAGTGCATTTAATGTGGTAAGAGTTCAACTTCTGCATTAGGATTAAACAAATACATCCGATTGGAACTCAACTCTACACATTCGTATCTTTTGGTTCTTAGTGCCCCTTTCCTGAAAATTTTTCCGTTATGGATTCTAAAAACACTCCCATACGGAAGTTCAAAGATATAGTTTTTATCGCTTTGTTGGTCAAACTGTTTTAAGGCCAATGCCAAAGTAGCATCGGTATCACTACTTGCTGCCGGATTTTTAAAATGTCTTGCTAATAAAGGCAGTAACTGGTTTGGAAAAATTTCGGGTCTTATAAACGGAACCATCAAACGCTGAAATGTATATTTCCATTCGGCGCCATGAGGTTTAATGTTGCGGCCAAACTTTTCAAAAGCGACCAAATGGGCGATTTCGTGAATTAAAGTGATTAAAAAACGGTATTTGTTTAAGTTTGAATTTACCGTGATTTCGTGTTTTCCGCTACTTCCTCTTCGATAATCCCCATGACGCGTCACCCGTTCATTGACAATTTTCAAATGTACCTGATTCGCAACAATCAGATCAAAAACTGGTTTCACGGCATGTTCAGGCAAATATTTTAAGAGAGTGTCTGACAAATTGAGTTATGTTATCGGTTATCCGTTTTCTGTTATCGGTTTTGAGTTATCGGTTATCAGTTATGGGTTAGCTGTTATCGATTATCGGTTATCTGTTATCAGTTATGAGTTTTTCTTTGACGTAATTAGTATACTTCTAATGATTTTTAAAACTTCATTGCTTTGCTGATGAATTGAAAAAAAAATCATTTTCAGAAATATAATTTGTTTCTTTATTAAGTTCTAACCATCATATTCCTTTTGAGAAATTGATAATTTATGAATAAAATCAGCCTACTTTGAGCATTTATTGCCTCTCTTGCATTTGCACGAACAGAAGTTGCAGACCTTAAGAATTGCTTACTGGGTACAAATTCTTTCTTCTCAGCAACTAAATATTTGTGGAAATTAACACCTCTTATCGCTAATTCAAAACTTTTTGTTTTAATAATACTTTCACTCATATCTTAAAAATCACAATCCATAACAGCTAACAGACAACCGATAACAGCTAACCGATAATCGATAATTTTTACGGATTACTCGTTGTAACTTGCAATACTTTTCCGTTATAGTATTTATTTCCGGTAAGTGTGAAATCGAAGATATAATTAGCCATTTCCGAGGCTGAAAGTGGTGCTTGATACCCAGGAAAAGCTTCTTCAAGCATTTCGGTTTGAACAGCTCCAAGCGCTAAAACATTAAATGCAATGCCTTGCTCTTTATATTCCTCGGCCAATAATTCTGATAAGGTAATCACTGCGCCTTTGCTTGAGCTATATGCGGCTAAACCAGCAAATTTTAAACTTCCTTGTACGCCACCCATCGAACTAATGGTAACCACATGACTTCCTTTTTGCAAATATGGCAAAACAACTCGCGTCAAATTGGCCACTCCAAAAACATTAACTTTGTAAATGGCTTCAAAATCCGCTTGCGTAATGGTAGCAAAAGGCTTATTCAATAAAGCGCCTGCATTGTGGATAATGGCATCTACCTTTTTCCAACTGCTATCTAGAAAATCGGTTACTTGATACAAATCGTCTTCTGTAGACAAATCAACAGACAGGCAAGTGATGTTTTCGTTCTCGATCAACGCTTGGGGAATTTTTCTAGAAATGGCCAACACTTGATGACCCGCATTGGCGAATTGCAAAGCCAATTCAAATCCGATGCCTCTACTGGTGCCAGTAATGATAATTTTTTTCATACGGCAAAAATAACAAAACCGAAACAAATTGACTTTGAAAAATACAAAAGCTTATCATACAATACTATTTTTAGTCTCAATTTTGTATTTTTAAAATCTATTATCCGAAACTATGCCGTCAAACATCAAAATAACAATTGCTACTGAAGGAGATATTCCAGGAATTGTAGCCCTGCACAAAGCCAATTTGGTAGTCAACTTAACCGAAGTAGAACAACAAGGAGGATTTGTGACCACTGCTTTGACCGTTGAACAAATCCAAACAGTAATCCAACAACAAGGCGTCTTTATTGCAAAAGATGAAAATGCCATCATTGGATTTATTATTGCAGCCGACTGGGAATTTTTTAAACAATGGCCCATTTTTGAATATATGATCCAATTGTTTCCGAGTTTTTCTTTTAAAAATTTCGAAATAACAACTACTAATAGCTTTCAATATGGGCCGATCTGTATCCACAAAAACTACCGAGGGCAAGGCATCATCACGGAGCTCTTTGACTATATGAGAATTCAAATGATGGATAAATATCCTTTGTCTTTAACCTTTATCAACAAAATCAATATTCCTTCTTATAAGGCGCATACACAGAAACTTTCTTGGGAGGTAATCGATGAATTCCATTATAACAGCAATGTCTATTATGTTTTGGCTTACGAAATGCAACAAAAAGTGATGCACTCATCTTAAGTATTTTTGGTATACTTTTTTCGTTTGAAAAATTGCCAAAACCACAAAGAAAACAGGAATGAAAACGGGTAAGATATAAGAACTGAAAAAGAAATTTTCTTGGGCAAGTGAATCCAATACGACAATAGCCAGAAGCATACCCCAAAAAGTTCCCAATACAATGCCTAGAAGATAAAAATGCTTAAGTCTGTGGGTCAAAACAATACGGTTAGCGTTGACCAAATATAAATTCCAACCCACCCAAAACGGAATTTGCAAAAAATTAAGCGCACACAATACTAATCCTATAACGAAAGAAGAATAGGCAACATATTGTTTCAAAAAATCAACAGAAGTAACCGAATAACGGGAGCTCAACCGAAACGCCAAAGCCAGTCCTAACAAAAAAAATATAGCAAAAAAATCAATATTTCTCATCCATTTTTTATTGATCACCAACCGATTGACAAAAAGAATAGTCCCGTAAACCACTAGTACTTCTACCAAAATGACTCCCAATAGATAGAATGTCAAAGATTGCCATTTGGAATGTGCCAAAATCGCTACTCCAACAATATTGAGATATCCCAAAGGAAGTGATCCTAAGAAACTAACAAGAAATCCAAAAAAAAGATTCTTAAGAATTGGCATCGTTTAAAAATTAATTATTTTTTTGTTTTGATTCAAATGCATGAGATACTGTTTCATTCCTTCTGAATAGCTCAAATATGGAACGCCTAATTTATGATTAGCCACACTAATTTCAAACATGTAAGTAATATGTCTCGCTAATTCTTTCCAAGCAAACCAAAGGGAATGTTTAGGGTCATAAATATGAGTGGGTTCGCTTGCGGCTCCATTCAATTCCACAATCGAAAAATTAAGGCCTCGTTCTAATTCCTCAAAGCTATTATACATTACGTCCATGCGCCCAAAATAAAACCCAGGAATTTGAATGCATATTGCGTTAATTACTGCGTTCAACTTCTCGGTGATTACATCGCTTGCATCTATAAATTTAGCTCCACGAGCATGATTGCCGTAGGGGACTAGGTTTCGCTTTTTCCCTTTTGGAAGGATTTTATTTAGTTTTTTGCCATACTCTTTTTGCAAGGCTTTCAATTGCATAGCATAGCGAGGATTTTTTTGTAGCAATTGGGTTATTGTCGAAATACCATCTCCTTCGACAATCAAAAATTCTTTGGCTACTATTCCTGTGATTCTTCCTGATTTTTCGTGGGGGTATCGTACGTAAAAGATACCTACTTCATTGGAAAAAGGGATTAAATTTTGAATCAAAAAATCAAAATCAGCATGTTTAACATAACTTTCTAAATCGGCTAAGGTTTTAATTTTTTTTACTCCAGAACCTCTTAAACCAATATCGGGTTTAGCGATACAAGGAAAGCTTATTTTTGCTTTTTCAATGTATTCCAAAACCGTTTCAACAGTGGTTCCTTCATATATTAAAAGTGTTTCTGGGTAATTGTTTTTGGGTATCAAATCAAAAATTGCCATTTTGGATTCCATCATGAAACCTCCATTTTTAATAGATGGATTAGCAGCATTAAAGAAAAAAATAGCACGCGCTTTTATGGAATAATAAGCCCAAAGGAAATATATAGGAAAGTACACCACTTGAAATGGCCAATACTCCCAATGAAAAAGTTTGTGCAAAAATAACTTCAATTTTGAGGTTTTAAATAATGATAAAACTATCGATTGTATTTTCCTCCAGCAATAGATCTTGATAGATTAATGTTACTTTGTTGGATTCTATAACCGTTTGGGTAATACTTGTAGTTTTTAATAGGTTGTTTTGATCGATTACTAATCCAAATTTTTTATTATCAGATTGGGTGTGTCGATGAAAATGGAGCACTTCTTCAGGAGTTGGTTTGGGCGTTTCTTGAATAAAAGCGTCAAACCATTCTGTTCTGAGCTTTCTAATTTCGGGTGTGTACAATGTGGCTGAGGACCAAATATGCTTCTCAGAAATAGATAATTCTTGTTGGGTTTTTAGTTTCCCATTCCAACGCAATTGAAACAACTTTTGGTTCTCAAAAACCACCAATGTAAAAGGTTCTACAGTGCTTAAATCGAGGGTTTTCCATTGTTGTATAGCGTCATTGGCACTGCAAATTTCCAATGTAATTAAGCCTCTGCTTTTTTTGTAATGGGGTAGCACTTGGTGTTTTTCTTCGGCACCATTAAGCAAAATGGCCACCATACCCTCTTCCGAAACGGCAAACCAAGTTCCACCTGCTTTTGGATCTTTAGGAAATAGCACTACTTTTCCGTTATGACAATAACGCTTAGGCGCAATTGCTGGGCGATTTACTTTTTCATCCCGATTAGAAGTAAGGATTATTTTTCCGTTCGTGTGAACAAAACTTACTGTGCACATTGTTTTCTATATTCGATGGTAGAACGTGCCACACCAAAATTATCGTCGATGGTAATTGTGTTACAATGTAGCAACCCTACTTTTATCAAGGCTTGGTGATGAATACAATGTTCTAAATTATACAATAGCTCTCTGGTGTAATTGCTTTCGATAACAATTGTTTCTCCATCTATTACTTGTTGTAAAATCAAAGATTTATTCGCTAAATCTATGTTGTCTTTTACCTCCTCAATTTTAGTGATTGCAAAAAGGATATCGGTTTGAATTTGTCGGTTTCGCGATCTTAAATCATAATTTACAATTCCAGTTTTGTATTGGTTTTGTAAACATTGATACATTTCAATGATGTGGCGCGTATGTTCTCCAATACTTGCTCCGCTAAGTTCGGGACAAGGAAATGAATACTCTGCATCAGATAACTGCTCTAAAAGTGCAATTAACTCGTTCAAACTATTTCTAACAGATGCTATCAGCATATTAAAATTTAAATTTTAACAGATTAAAAATCTGATTTTTATAAATAAAAACCAAAGCCGCTGAACAAATAAACGTAATTAAAGCCAAAATAAAAAGTGTCCCTCCATCATTTTGAACCTCATACCCTAAAATCAAGACATGTGATGCAATGGCTCCTAGCATTACTCCGCAACTCAAAAAGGCACCTAACAAAGTAGTTCTTGGGATAAGAAGTAGAATGGCAGCAATTAATTCGGCAACTCCAGATCCAATTCTACCAAAAGGTTCCATTCCTAAAGTGGTAAAAATATAGACACTTTCTGGCGCAGCAGTAAACTTAAAAAACAAGGTTTGAATCAAAATGGCAGCGGCTATTAAACGCAATATCCAGGGTAAAATGGTGGCTTTCATAGTAATTTTATTTAATTATTTTTTTCCAATTCGAATCAGCTTTTGCTTTCAATTGGTTTTCGTCTTTATTCCAACTTTTCAAAGTATTAGTAAAAAAGGCATTATAAAACAGATACAATTTGCCTTCTACAATCTTGAATGTTTCTGGATTGATTTCCACTTTTTCACCTGCACTTCCCATGGCATAAGCACACCAACCTCCATATTGTGGTTCAAAACCCGCTGGATTTTTGAGGAAACTATCTTTATTAGTAGGCGAGGAGAAGTAATAGGTAACTCCTTCGTAAGTGGCCGCTAAATTAGCTTTGCCTTCTAGTGCTTTGTTTTGTTTAAAGTAAGCCACAGGGTCATATCCCTGAATCGCTACTTTTTTTTCTAAATTAAATGCTGTTGCGCGTTTAGTAGCACTTTGAGCAAATGTCGTAACCGTTGTAAAGGCTAGCAAGAATAGTATAATTATTTTTTTCATTTCATTTATTTTTAAATGGTTGTTTTCTTATGGTACAAATGTATTGAGTGAATTATTCACCTTTTGTCCGTTAGTTTACATTTGCTTATAAATTCTTTATTTTTTCCCAATTAACGGTTGCTTTGGCAATGCGAACGTTCTTGTTTTTGGACCAATCTTCTCTAACTTTCAAATTATAGTTTAAGTAGAGTTTGTTATTTTCAATAGTAAATGCTTCGGGTTTAATGGGAGCTTCGTAACCTTCGGACATTCCATAAGCACAAAAACCACCAAATTGAGGCACATACTGCTCAGGATTTTTAGTAAAAGCGTCTCTGTTTTCTTGCGAAGTAAAATAGTACGTTGCTCCCTCGTAAGTCGCTTGAATTGTTTTATCTCCTGGTGTTGGTTTCGAAACAGTAAAATAAGCCACAGGATCATATCCTTGGAGGGCAATTCCGTTTTTTAGGTTGGTGTGTTCTGCACTATTATCTGTTTGTGCGATTGCTATTGTTGAAGAAATAGCGATAAGTAAGGTGAAAATAGTTTTTCTCATATTTTTTCTATTTTAAAATTTGTTAAAATGAGATGTTGTATTGTAATGCAAAGACAAAACTTCGAGTCAAACCATCGGGACGTACGTCTCTAACGACAAACGGTGTGGCTACAGAAACTTCAAGCGCACTGCTTGGTGTAAGTGCATATGAAGAAATTAAATTTCCGTTGATGGTTAATCCATCAGAGCCTATAATTTTTTCGCGAATACCAAAACGGTTCTCAAAAGTATCTTCGCCTAAATGATAAATAAATAGAATGTTGGGTTTAAAAATCCATTTTTTATTGGCTGTTTGTAACGTATACGTTGTTCTAAAAAGTGCATCGGCTTTGCGTTCAAATAAATTGGTTGATGGAAAGTCATCTGTTCCTGAAAACTCCTTGAAATAGGAGTTTTTATTGTTATTAAACACGGGGACTTGAATCGCTGTGTTAAAGTCCCATTTTTTGTATTTTAAATTGGTATTTAACAACCAATCAAATGTACCAAGACTGGCCTGATAATCTAAGGGTATTGAATAACCATTTATTTTAAGGTTTGCTGTTGTAAACGGAATTTTCAAGCCCGAAGTGATACTCCATTGTGTATCCTTTTTTTCTGTAAAGCGATAATTACCAACTAAGAAAGCATCTCCTAAACTAGTTCTTGTTCCAAAACTTCCATTTGCAGATGAAAACGTTACCTTACTGCTCCAAGAAAAACGCTCACTTACCTTTCTTGTATAGGAGATATAAGGAGAAAAATAAGTCACATCGGCTTCTCCTGCACCAAAAATTGTAGCTATTTCAAGTGTGTTTTTTTGATCATTTGCCTTTTCAAATCCATGACCAATGGAACAAATTCCTGCATCACTGCATCCTTGACCATACGTTCCTTGTACTGAAAAGCACAACAAACTAATAAAGATTATATTTTTCATAGTGTTATTATTTAAGATTAGCCGAAGCAAATAAATGATTGTATTGCTGGCAGTGGATTAATACAAATGGATAAGATGCCAACAAAACGGCATCAGGAATTGGATAAACAGTTGCTGAAGTTAAATTCCCTAGTGTAATAAAATCAGTTGGAGAATTGGATTTTGACAAATACACTTTTAAATCCGGACCGCTAGAAATGCTAAAGTTGTCGAAAACTACTTTAAATTGATTGCCATCCTTAACGATCTTTGCAGCACCCGAAACTTTAATTCCTGCATTGGGTGCAAAACTACCTTGAGCAACCGTGATTGAGGTAGCAGGATCAATTGTGCTTTCTATTTTGTCTTTAGTCAGTACACCTTCAGTTTCACAGGAACAAAATAAGGCTAGTATTGGTAACAGTAAAAATTTAGTGCTCATAATTTTCCTTTTTTGTTGAGCAAAGCTAGCCGTTTTAGTTGTAATGATTTGTCTGCTACTTTACATTTCAAATAAAAAAGACGATTTAGGTTAAAATTCGACCCGCTAATAGCCAATCCATTTGGAAATCAGTTAAGTTGTGAAGGTGCTACCCTCAACTGTGTGGGTAAACACACAAGCAAAAAAACAACCATATAAGATTCTGTAAGGTCATATAAGAATTGAGAAAATGCACCATTATCTATTTATAAATGTAGTAGATTCATTCGCTGTAGTAGAGACAGTAAGAATTGTCTAAGAAATAAGAGCGGTATTTTTATCAAACTTATATGCCCTTAAATGCCTTAAATGGTTCAAAAACAGAAGTTGTTAGTGTTAGAGTAACACAATTTAAAACAGTAAAACCCACACAATTCAGTGTAGAACCCTTTATGTTTTCTCAAATACTACAAAAGTGCGATATTCTCAATTATAATTTCTTTCCGGCTGTAATGTAAGATGCCTTTTTCTTCCAACTCATTGAGTAATTGAGTTGCGGTTTGTCTAGAGGTACAAATGATTTGGGCAATATCGTTTTGCGTGAGATAATTGTCAATAACGATGCGATTGTCATTGTGTTTCCCATCTCGCTCAGCCCATTCTTTTAGAAAAGTAAGTAAGCGTGTTTTGGCGTCTTTTGAAATAAGATTCGCGTAGTTGTTCTTGATGCGTTTCATTTTTAACCCCACAAACTTAGTATAAGACAACGCCAAGGTAGGATGTTGCAATAATAAATTTTCAAAATCAGACAGTAGGAAGCTGCAAATAAAAATTTCGTCGGTTAATGCTTTGGCGTATTCATTCGAGTTTTTGTCGCTCTCTAATTCTAATTCACCAAACATATCTCCTTTTTGAATAATGTCTTTTATGGTTTCATTGCCATCTTCGTCTACCGAAACAATTTTGATATTCCCTTTTTTAAGCAAAAAAACGCGTGGCAAATCCGTAGAGGGAAAATAAATAACTTCTCCTTTCTTCGCTTTTTTAAAACCTGTAATTATGCACAATTGTTTCAATTGGCTACCACTTAGGGTCGAAAACAACTTGTGGTCACGCAGATACCAATATTTTAATTCTTCATACATGAAACAAATGTATCATAAATAAATAAAAAAACCATCAAAAAAATAAGATGGGGTAAATTAGGAACTTACCGTCTTACTTTTTTAATGGTTTGAAAATATATTTAGTTTAATTACGAAACCAAACCTCTAGAAATTACAATACGTTGGATTTCTGAAGTTCCCTCATAAATTTGAGTTATTTTGGAATCGCGCATCATACGCTCTACGTGGTATTCTGCTACGTAACCGTTTCCACCGTGAATTTGAACCGCTTCGTTGGCTACTTCAAGTGCAATCTCAGAAGCATACAATTTGGCCATAGCTCCAGAATGTGCAATATCTTGTCCAGCATCTTTTTCGCAAGCTGCTTTCATCACCAATAACTTAGCGGCTGTAATTTTAACATACATATCGGCTAATTTAAAAGCAATGGCTTGGTGTTTGAAAATTTCTTTTCCAAAGGCTTTGCGCTCTTGCGAATATTTCAAGGCTAGTTCATAAGCGCCTGTTGCAATTCCTAAGGCTTGAGAAGCAATCCCGATTCTACCTCCGTTCAAAACATTCATGGCAAAAGCAAATCCAAAACCATCGGCACCAATTCTGTTTTCTTTAGGCACTTTTACATCAGTAAATAATAAGGAGTGGGTATCACTACCGCGAATTCCCATTTTCTTTTCTTTTGGACCAATTTCAAAACCTGCCCAACCTTTTTCTACGATAAAAGCATTGATTCCTTTGTGTCCTTTTTCGATATCGGTTTGAGCAATTACGATATAGGTAGAAGCCGTACCGCCATTTGTAATCCAGTTTTTGGTTCCATTCAAAACATAATGGTCTCCCTTATCTATTGCTGTAGTTTTTTGCGAAGTAGCATCCGAGCCTGCTTCTGGCTCTGATAAGCAAAACGCACCAATCACTTCACCTTTAGCCAGGGGTACAAGATATTTCATTTTTTGCTCTTCGTTACAGTATTTTTCTAATCCTGCGCAAACCAATGAATTGTTCACAGACATAATTACTGCTGCAGAAGCATCTACTTTGGCAATTTCGGTCATAGCCAAAACATAAGACACACTATCCAAACCAGCGCCACCATATTTGGGATCTACCATCATCCCTAGAAAACCAAGGTTACCCATCATTTTCACTTGCTCAGTTGGAAACTTAGAATGTTCGTCTCTTTCAATAACTCCAGGTTGCAATTCCGTTTGAGCAAAATCTCTTGCTGCCTGCTGAATCATCAAATGCTCTTCAGTAAGGTTAAAATCCATGTTGTATTTAGTTTATATTAAGTAAGTATTCAAATTTTGAATCCAAAAGTAGAATTTATATATTAAAAACTCAAACGATTTCGTCAATTTAGCTTTTGTTTAAAATAATTGACATTTTTTTTTGTACATCGCTAAAAATATGGTCTAGAATCTTCTGTTTTTGCACAAAATAAGATTTTTTTAAAAACAGAAAGATCATCCGTTTTTAGAACAGAGAATACGACTTTTAATCTGTCATCACTATGAAAAATTTAACTTATTGATCAAAAGAGCCATTTTATCATGTTTTAAATACACAATAATTTAACATAATAATAATGTAAATTTTATTTTTTTAAATTAATATTTTGACTTACTAAATGATACCGACTTAAATTAAAACAAAATGCTTAATACTTATCAGTGGGTCAAAAATCTATATTGAATAACCTTTGGCTTACTATAAATTTGCACTCTATATTTAATTCAGTACAATTTATGAAAAAAGCGATTACTTTACTTGTGGTATTCTTTTTAACACTTTCATTTTCAAAAGGAATTGCCCAAGAAAAATTTAAGATCAATGGGGTTACAGTTCCAAGAACCATCGATTTTGAGAATCAAAAATTACAATTGAACGGGTTCGGATCTCGAACAAAATTTTGGACAGATGTTTATGTACAAGCTTTGTATTTGACACAATTATCAGAAGATGCTAAGGATATTTTAGAAAGCGATACTAATATGGGCATTCGTTTGCAAATTACTTCTTCTTTGGTGAGTTCACAAAAGCTTTCAAAATCTTTACACAAGGGGATGGTGAAATCTATTGGTGAAGAAAATCTCCCGCAAATCAAAATGCAATTGGATAAGTTAGAAGAACTATTAAATCGAGAAGCAACAGTAGAAAATGATGCTTTTAATTTGATTTATTCTTCTACAGAAAAAGCAATCTTAGTATACAAAAACAACAAATTAGAAGGGAAAATTCCGGGGTTTGATTTTAAAAAAGCTTTTTTTGGAATTTGGTTATCTAACAATCCTGTAGATGCTGAACTTAAAGATGCACTCTTAGGAAAAATAAAATAAAATAAAAGCATCGCACAATCCCCCTTTTTGCCCAAAAAAGGATATGCCGTTACTGATCATCATCAGCAGCGGCATTTTTTTTTTAAGCATGTTAGTTGACAAAACTTACAACCGTTTGAATTACTTCTTTACTTTTTAAATCGTGACCTAATCCTTCAGTCAAGACCAATTGGCTGTTTTTCCAGTGTTTGTTTAATCGAATTGAATAGTGATGATGCGTTGCTTCATCTCCTTTATCATGAACGATTAAAGCAGGAATAGTAAGATGCTCTGCAAATTTTGCAGTTGAGAAATAGCTAGGCAATTGTCCTAACTGCAACTCAAATTCCTTGATAATTAGCTCCAAAGCTCTTGAACTCAGCCCCAGCGTTTTTTTATAAAAGTCAAAAAAATCAGTAGCTTCGCCTGGAGCCCCCATAATGACAACCTTTTCTATGTTATTGGTCTTGTATTGATTCAAATAATAAGCCGTTGCAAATCCACCAATAGAATGACTAATGATTGCGTTAACTTCTGGCTTTCTTTGCAAAAACATCGCAATTACTTGAGCATACAAAACCACATGAATCATTTTGCCAGAAGACAATCCGTGTGCAGGTGCATCTAGCGCATAAACGGTAAAATCTTGTTGCACCAACTGCTCCACATATTTCTTCCATCTAAACGAATGACTTGCCCAGCCATGCACCATTAGTATTTTTTTGGAACCATTCCCCCATTTATAGGTCTGGATTTTATAATTTTCATACTCAATTACCTCAGAAATCCCTTTTTTCAAAAATTGCATTTGATGTGGTTTCACTTTATGAGCAAATGGGTTGCAAAAAAGTGCAAAACCTTTTCGCTGTAGCATTTTTGGGTGAACACAGGCTAAAATATTAAAGTAAAATCCTATGTTTTTTTGAATCATTCTCTTTAGTTTCATCTTCTTTTGTGTTTTTTGATACCAATCGGTATCGTTTTGGATAAATTTTTTTATAGTAAAACATCGGCCACTATCCAATTTTTTAGATGCTTTACTACCGTTTCTATATCATTATTAGAATCCTGCAATTTGCTCATCATAATCGCTCCTTCAAGCGAGGAAATCATAACAATGGCTACTAATTTTTCGTTCACAATAGCATTGACCTCTTTATGTGTTTTACCGTTGATAACAATCGTTTCTATTGAATTTCTAAATACGGTTAAAGCTTGTAAGGCTTTGTCTTTTAGCACCATTGTGGTGTCATCAACTTCTGTTGACACATTCAGTAAAGGACAACCTCCACTAAAAAAAGGATTATTAATGTAGCCTTGAAATAGCTCCAAAACACAGAACAACTTGTCCCTTGTGTTGCTTTCCGCTTTGATTCTTTTTTGCAATGTATTGAAAATCGAATGCATCATATTTTGAAACGCTTCGATTTCCAATTGCTCTTTATTTTCAAAATGGCGATAAATGGCACCTTTCGTCAATCCAGTGGCATTGGTAATGTCACTCAACGAAGTAGCCCGATACCCTTTTGTATTAAAAAGAGTAATTGCTTCTTGTAGTACCTTGCCTTTTGTAATTTCTGACGACTTCATACGCAAAGATACCGATTGGTATCAAATATTTCAAAAAATGTGAAATTTTTTTTTTCATATACTGAAAAAAGTAAATTTGCTTAACAAAATAACACCCATTTTTAATGAAAGATTTATTAAAGAAATTCGAAAATAAACAGCCTGAAATCATCTTCAATTGGAAAGATTCTGAAACCGAGGCCGAAGGATGGACCGTAATCAATTCCTTACGTGGAGGTGCTGCTGGTGGCGGTACAAGAATGAGAAAAGGATTGGATATGAACGAGGTTTTGTCTCTAGCCAAAACGATGGAAGTAAAATTCTCTGTTTCAGGACCAGCAATTGGTGGTGCCAAATCGGGTATCAACTTTGACCCTAACGACCCAAGAAAAAAAGGTGTTTTGCAACGTTGGTACAAGGCGGTTTCTCCTTTATTAAAAAGTTATTATGGAACCGGTGGCGATTTGAATGTAGACGAAATCCACGAAGTAATCCCAATGACCGAAGAATGTGGGGTTTGGCATCCGCAAGAAGGTGTTTTTAACGGACACTTCAAACCTACAGAAGCAGACAAAATCAATCGCATCGGGCAATTACGTCAAGGCGTAATCAAAGTAATCGAAAACCCAAAATTCTCCCCTGATGTAACCAAAAAATACACCGTTGCCGATATGATTACCGGTTATGGTGTTGCTCAAGCTGTTGGCCATTATTATAGCATTTACGGTGGCGATATCAAAGGTAAAAAAGCGATTGTTCAAGGTTTTGGAAACGTAGGTTCAGCAGCAGCTTTTTATTTGGCTGAAATGGGAGCCAAAATCGTTGGAATCATTGATAGAGACGGAGGATTAATCAACGAAAATGGTTTCTCTTTCGAAGAAATCAGAACCTTATTCCTAAACAAAGACGGCAACAAATTGGTTTCCGAAAACATGATTCCATTTGAAGAAATCAACCAAAAAATATGGACCATTGGTGCAGAAATTTTCACACCTTGTGCTGCCTCTCGTTTGGTAACTCAATCTCAAATTGACAGTTTGATTGCGAACGGACTCGAGGTAATCTCTTGTGGTGCGAACGTTCCTTTTGCCGACAAAGAAATTTTCTTTGGCCCAATTATGGAAGACGTTGACCACAAAGTAAGCTTGATTCCTGACTTTATTTCCAACTGTGGAATGGCTAGAGTTTTCGCCTATTTTATGGAGAAAAAAGTACAAATGACCGACGAAGCCATCTTTCAAGACACGTCCGAAACCATCAAAAATGCTATTGTAAAAGCACACGCTTTAAGCACTGCAAAAACCAACATTAGCGCGACGGCTTTCGAAATCGCTTTGAAACAATTGGTGTAAAATCAACATACAAATTTCCCAAAGGTGCGGCTCATCAACCGCACCTTTTTTTATACTTTCATTTTTAGGAGCAGCAACAAAAGGCTTTCTGGGCAGCATCGTCCCGCTGTCCGTTATATCTTTGCCTTTTTAAAGGAAAAAGGCAAAGGATGCCACTGCCATCGGGGCTAGAGAGCCACAACCTCAATTTTTGCCATCATTTTCACTACAACGCTCCTCTTTTCTTGACAATTTTTAGTACTTTTCAGCGTTTTTAACCCATACTTAAAATTCAAAACCATAATGCAATCCCCAGTTACCTCAGATAAGAAAAAAGCCATCGCCTTTTCCGTAGCAATTTACGGAATACTGCTGTTGCTTTTATTTTTTATCCGTTTTTGGCCTCCCTACAACCCCGATTCTTTTACAGCACTTGCTGGCGGCGGCGGTGGTGGGCTTACGGTCAACTTTGGCGATAGCGAAATGGGACAGGGTGCCGATTACCAAAGCGAAGTTTTGGACGTAAAAAACCAAACCAAAGTTACTCCCACACCGGCAACTCCAGACGAGGCCATCTTATCTCAAGAAACTGCCACAGAGGAAAGTGTAGTCATTCCCAAAATAGAAAAAGTAAAAAACACCACACCTACCCCAAAAGAAACCCCAAAAACCGTGGTCGAAAAACCAAAAGTTTCTAATACAACCAACGATGCCTTATCGAGCATCCTAAAAGGCTCCAACAAAGGAGGCGATGGCGACGATAAAGTAACAGGGAATAAAGGAAAAGCTAACGGAAGCTTAAGCGCCAAAGATTATTATGGCTCTGGAGGTTCTGGCGGCGGCACAGGCGGTGGCAACGGAACCGGAAATGGCATTGGGACCGGAAGCGGTTATGGCGCAGGAAGCGGCGGTGGATCCGGTGGAGGCGCAGGCTATTCTCTAGGCAACCGCAGAGCTATCTCAAAACCTGTCCCAAAATACACTTGTAACGAAGTAGGCAAAGTAGTCGTAGAAGTAGCCGTAGACCGTAACGGCAACACCATAAGCGCCATTGCCGGAAGCAAAGGAACCACCAATACCGCCAAATGCCTTCTGGACCAAGCCAAGATTGCAGCAATGAACACCAAATGGGATGCTAGCAGCAACGCACCAGAGAAACAAGTCGGCAAAATCGTTTATAATTTTAGCTTGAATTAAGTCGTTGTGCAGAACTCATTCCTACAAAGTCTTTTTCCAGACCCATATGAGTATCCATCATCAATAATACCTACAAGATTAAAAGAAACCTTGCAGGAAATCCAAAAAACAGAAAAGTATAACCGAAGACAGTTCTTTATATGTTCTATTATAAAAAATGTGTCTGACTAATCGACAAGTTATCTGTCATTCTATAAAAAGTAAAACGTAAAAAAATTACTATCTTTGAAAACCAATTTTAAAAAAATGACAGAAGAAAATAGAATTGAAATACTAAATAATGCTAAAGATTTTTTCAGAAGTGAAATTGTAACTAGCCATATTGAAGGAGCTTGCAAGCGAGCAAGTAAATTGTCAGAATACAATGTGAATCCTTTTTTATTCAAATATTTAGCAAATTTCCTAACTGGAAATGATAATGCTGAAAGTATTGCAAGAGCTTTAGTTTTACCAAGAATTCTAGGCTCATCAATTAACACGTCATTTGGAATGAAAATCCAAAAATTAATAGGCCAATTGTTTCAAGGGCTAGGTTCAACGACATCAGGAATTGATATTGAATTCATTGATGCTATAGATGGACGCAGAAAATATTGTCAACTTAAAGCCGGTCCAAATACAATCAATCACGATGATGTAGTAACCGTTATTAATCACTTTAATGGCGTTAGAAATTTAGCAAGAACAAATAACTTAAATATTGGAATAAATGATATGATAGTTGGAGTTATTTACGGTGAAGAAGCTGAATTAAGTTCACATTATAAAAAAATATCTAACTCATTTCCTGTCATAATAGGGAAAGAATTTTGGTATAGACTTACAGGAAAAGAAGATTTTTACTTTGACTTGATTGATGCAATTGGAGACGTTGCATTAGAAGTTGATGGAAGTCATATTGTAGAAGAAACGATTTCAAATCTAGCGCTAGAAATTCAAGCAAAATATTTTGAGTAAAATAGAAATGTAGATTTCTATTTTACTCTATAAAAGTTATTTAAAAACTTGATAATCGAATAACCAACTTCTCGACCTAAATTTACAGGAACAGCATTTCCGATTTGTTTATATTGTTGAGCCAGTGGTCCTGAAAATTGCCAATCATCTGGGAAAGTTTGTATTCTAGCATATTCACGCACTGTAAACGGACGAGTTTCGTCTGGGTGACATCTTTCAGTTTGTTTTTGGGCTGGACTACAAGTTAAAGTTAAGCAAGGCTCATCCCAGCCTATTCTTCTAGCCATACCAGTTTTCCCCCCACCTAAATAAAAACTTGCCCCCATAAATTCCTTCTGGATATCTATTGGCAAATCTCTCCAATATCCTTTAGGTGGAACTAAATCTAAAACACTTTTTTTACTTTCAGGATATTTTGCTCCATTGGACTTTTGCACATTAGACGCAAACAATTCTCCTTTTTTAAGTGCATCAGAAAGATTATAGATTTTTTTATAAGGTTTTGGATATTCATATTTTAAATCAATATCTTTCCTAATTCCAACTAAAATAAGACGTTCTCTTTTTTGTGGAACTTTATAATTTATAGCCTTTAATACTTGTGCTGGAACAACATTGTATCCAATTTCATCCAAAATTGAAATCATACCTTGTAAAGTTTTTCCATTATCGTGGCTCAATAACCCTTTAACATTTTCTCCGATACAAATTGGCGGATTTACTTCTTTTACAACACGTGCAAATTCATAAAACAAAGTTCCTCTGGCATCTTCAAATCCTAATCTTTTACCAGCATAACTAAATGCTTGACAAGGAAATCCTCCTGTAACAACATCCACTTGATTGTAGTATTGAGAAAAAATAAAATCTTTTATATCTCCTTCCAAAACATTCCAATTTGGTCGATTGTTTCTTAAAGTTGCACAAGCGTGTTTGTCAATTTCATTCAAAGCAACACATTTCAATCCTGCTTTTTCCATTCCAACTGCTAAACCACCAGCACCAGCAAATAGTTCTAAAACCTTGTATTCGTTTTCTGGCTCGACAAAATTAGAAACTGTTTCTCGGACATCCGTCTGAAGAAAATCTGCAAATAAAGTTTCAACATCGCTTTTTCTATAAACTCTATAATTACTCATAGGCTCACGAACTGCAGAAAGTTTTCCTTCTTCATCCCAACGACGAAGCGTTTTTGTACTCTTATTAAGCAACTTTGCTGTTTCTGAAATAGTTAAATATTCACTCATAACCAAATTATACAACATTAGACATTGGTTACAAATATAACAGAAAACAATTCAAACTTCCAAGACAAAAATGATATTTAATTTAGCACTAAAATCGCTTTAGTTAAATGCGTGAGGGATAGGAGCTAGCTACCGAAGTAGCGCGGATAGCCCGACCGCAGAAAAGTAAAGGGGCGAATAACACCTATGCTATTCGCCCCTTTGCTTTTATGGGGTCACGCCCAAATTATACTTATTTTGGACTGGTGGCTATGACAAACTTTAGGTTATTTTTGACGCCTATTTGAAGGACGTCTACTAAATCTTGAACTTGTAAGTTGAATGGAATGCGGACGATGACCGTTTGGTCTTTTTCGCCACTCATTTTTCCCATCAAAGTGGTTTCTAGGTCTTCGAAAGCTACGGGTTGTTTATCGAGATAGAACTTTTTGTCTTCGGTAACCGAAAGGCTAATGTATTGCTTATTCGTTTTTTCGTTGGACTTGGCTTTGGGCAAGGTCATTTTTATCACATTTGGATTGGCCAATGTGGAAATGATTAGGAAAAACAACAATAAGAAAAACATAATATCGCTGAGCGAAGAGGTCGCTACTTCGGCGTGAAATCTTCTTTTTCTTTTGATCGCCATAACTATGCTCTTTGAATAATATTAACGAATTCTAAAATCTGTTTTTGCACTTTTAACGCAAAATTATCAATCTTTCCGTTCAGCAAATGGTAGGCACTGTAGGCGATGATTCCAACAATTAATCCAGCACCACTACTAATCATTTTCTCGTACAATCCACCAGAAATGTTTCCGATACTAATGTTTTCTGTAACCGAAATGCTGTAAAAAATTTTGATTACCCCAGAAATGGTTCCGATAAATCCAAGTGTGGGAGCAATACCTGCAATTAATCCTAAATGACCTAAATGCTTTTCCATTTGACCAATTTCGATATCGGCAGCGCGATCCATATTCGATTCAATCTCTGCGATGGGACGACCAATCACCAGAATTCCTTCTTTTATAATCGTGCTTGAAGCATTAGTAGAACGTTCAACGATGGCTCTAGCCAATTCTATATTTCCGGATTGCAATTGCTCTCCCACATCGCGCAACAAACGATCGTCTATTTTTGAGGCTCTGTCTATGTACAAATACCGCTCGGCAATTACATAAAACGTATAGAGTAACAAAATGGCAATCGGAATTAAGAAAAACCCACCTTTCAAAATAAATTCCAATACCGAGATTTCAGTATTTGGAGCAACATTTTCAATAATAGCAGTAGAAGTCGCAGCAGTAAGTGAGTCGGCTTGTAGAGAGAGTAAAGTAAACATATTTTATTCTTGATTTTTACGAATTAATTCTAAAAAATATTTCAATTTTGCACTAAAGATACTTTTCGTTCTAGTATTAAACTAAAAAAAATGAAAATTATTTTAAACCCCTCTTTTTTGCTCAAAAAATGAATTATCAAGAAACTCTTCACTGGCTATACAATCAGCTGCCTATGTATCAATTGCAAGGCGCATCGGCTTATAAAAAAGATTTGACCAACGTACATTTGTTAGCCGACTACTTGGGGCATCCCGAGCAAAAATTACGATGCATACACGTGGCGGGCACCAACGGGAAAGGCTCTACCTCTCATCTGCTTGCCTCTGTACTGAAGGAAGCAGGATTAAAAGTAGGTTTGTACACCTCACCACATCTTACGGATTTTAGAGAACGCATCAAAATCATTTCGAACGCGAATCCAGAACAAGCTTGGGAAGAAATTCCAGAGGACTTTGTTTGTAATTTTGTAAACCAACACCGTTCATTTTTTGAAGCACAGGATATGAGTTTCTTCGAAATGACCGTAGGTTTGGCTTTTGATTATTTTGTAAAAGAGCAAGTTGACATTGCTATCATAGAAGTTGGAATGGGTGGCCGATTGGATGCCACTAATATTATTACGCCATTAGTTTCGATCATCACCAATATAGGATTAGATCACACTCAATTTCTTGGCGATACACTAGCGGCTATTGCTGGTGAAAAAGCAGGCATCATAAAACCAAGCATTCCAGTAGTGATTGGCGAATACACTCCAGAAACCTTAGCTGTTTTTATTAGCAAAGCCAAAAGTTGTTTTGCTGAAATTCATTTGGCCTCGGATTTGATTTCGAGTACTTATCCCTCGGATTTATTAGGCGATTACCAAGTGCACAACAAGAAAACGGTAATGCAGACCATAGCGGTTTTGAACGAAAACAGATCCATAGTGGTTACGCCAAAAGAACTTCAAACTGGAATTGCCAACGTAATAAAAAATACAGGACTCCAAGGCCGTTGGCAACAGCTAAAAGAGCAACCGAAAGTAATTGCCGATACAGCTCACAATAAAAATGGACTTGAAATCGTAATGCGTCAAATTCAAAAAGAGAAATTTGATCAATTGCATCTCGTTTTAGGAGTGGTTAATGACAAAGATTTAAAAGAAGTATTGCCTTTGTTTCCAAAAAACGCCATTTATTATTTTTGTAAACCAAATATTCCACGTGGCTTAGAAGCTACAACACTACAATCCGAAGCGCAGTTATTTGGTCTAAACGGAGAAGTATATTCTTCTGTTTCAGAAGCCTACGAAGCAGCGTTGAAAAATGCTGCTCCAACAGACTTTGTTTATGTAGGCGGCAGTACTTTTGTGGTTGCAGAAATTTTGTAATTTTTTTTCATTTTTGCTTGCACATCCCGAAAAGGGTTGTATATTTGCACTCGCAATCACAAACGATAGCAACCTAGTAAAATAGGGCGATTAGCTCAGCTGGTTCAGAGCACCTCGTTTACACCGAGGGGGTCGGGGGTTCGAACCCCTCATCGCCCACAAAAAAATCCTTAAGTAATTAAGGATTTTTTTTTTGCTCTAAATGATAAATTTTTCCAAAAAAAATAGATAATTCTTTGCTATTGTTTTTTGAGTATCAATTTAAGTGCTTTAATAAAGGTTGGAAGTGGAGTATCGGTATGAGCAAGTCCTGAAAATATTTCATTCGAATAATTTAGACCATTTTTTGTTTTTAGAGCGCTTTCTAACTGTGATAATACATCTTCTCTTTTAATGGTGGTTATGGCGTGAAATTCATCATTTTCAAGTCCACCAAAAGTAACATAGGCTTGAGTTTGGTTGTTGTCTTCAAAATTAGCGTTTTGAAAAGCATTTATAATATAATTGTTTTCATAAAATGCTGTTGGACTAGCAGCAATATAGTTTGTGAAAATATGATTTTTTGCTGCTAGATTAGTATACAGTGCGTATAATGTAAAATAGCCACCCAAAGAATGTCCCATCAAAATCTGTTTTGTAGTATCAACCGAATATTTTGCGTCAACATATGGTACAACTTGTGTATTTATAAATGAAACAAATTCTTTTGCTCCACCTGTCATTAAAGGAATCTTTTCTTTTGGGTCGGCTTTTGGATAAGTAAAATCTCTAGAACGTAAAGTATTTGTAGTTGCATAATCTTTATATCCGATTCCGACAAGAATAGCCTCTGGCATTACAGCTGCTTCTGCATAATGATGAAATGTTTGAGCCATAATGTCAAAATAAATATTACCATCAACCAAAAACACAACAGGATATTTTTTTGTTTTTATATAGCTTTTTGGTACAGAAACTGAAACTGTATATTCTTGATTTATAAAATTAGATTGCATGACCTTTTTCTCTACTTCGTTTTTGTTAACTCGAGGCTTTTTTTTCTCTTTCGGGTTGATTAAGGTTGTATCCTCATCTTTTTTTGTTTCTTTTTTGATGGATTTAAATATTTTTTTTTCCTCCTTTTGGATTCCTCCATTTTTAAAATTGGATTTAAAATCTCCAAAACCATTTGTTCCTATTACGTCATTTGCATTAGTAAACCTTGTTGCGAAAAGCATTACCATTAAAAATATTTTCTTTTTCATTTTTTTTAAAATTTATCAGTATCTCTTATGTGTTAAAAATAATTAATTCTTATCAGCTAACAGCGCAAAATATTGAAAATAAGTTTGATAATGAGTAGATTTGGATTAATTTGATTGTTTCTTTTTTTGAGGAGCTATCTATACTCTTTTTTAGAAAGTAATGATAATAGGTTGAGTAATTTAAAAATCGAGTTGTATTGTAAAGGAATTATTGTAGTTCAATGTCGCTGCTTAAGTCCTTTAGGACGATTTCTAAATGAAAAATTAAGTCCTTTTTTTTGTGAATGCTTCCCAAAAAGAAAGCCATTTACGAACATCATCGATGCAAAAGGATTGATTTGGAACAGGGTCTCTATAGTGAAGGATTGTTTTTGCATTCGAAAGGTTACTGATTCCGCCCAAAAAAAACGACTAATTTAATGCAAAGCTAATAGTGTCAATCTGTTGAACTTAATGCTTCAATCATTCAATAAACCACTACCTGTAAACAAAAACGTATCTTTGTGTTTTGAAATAAAAAATGGCCGACAAAATAAAGAAACTTAAATTTAAACGGAACTCTTATCTACAATTAGAAGTTGTTCCGCTGTATGCGTTGACAGCTTTAAATAAAGACCATTTAGTAACGCCTCATCGGACATCTTTTTACCACATTTTTTTATTTGACAACTGCCAACTAACACATTATGTCGACTTTACTCCAGTCAAAATTGAGCCCTATACTTTGTTGTTTATTGACAAAGATCGTGTCCATCAGTTTGACAAATTACTGGATTATCAGGGACAAGTTTTGATATTTACCGAAGATTTTTTTTGCACCACTGAAAATGATACTAAATTTTTAAGAAGCAACATATTATTCAATGACCTTGCTGACAAGCCATCGATTAATTTAAACAAAAGCGATTATGAAAAATACACTAACATTTGCCAAAGTATTACAGAAGAATTGAGTTTGCCTATAGACAATTCAAATCATATTTTGATAAAAAATCTGCTTCATAATTTTTTGCTTCTTGCTGAAAGGGAAAAACGCAAGCAAGGTTTTACAGAATTGAAAAAAGGCGCTGATCTTGATTATACGTTGCTTTTTCGGGATGTATTGGAGAGCAACTTCCACAAATTGAAAGGCGTAAATGAATACGCTAAATTAATGTGCCTTTCTGAAAAACGTTTAGGTCAAGCAACTGCAAAGGTTTTAGGCAAATCGCCTAAAGAAATCATTAACGACAGAATAGTTTTAGAAACTAAACGTCTTTTGGTTCATTCAAATTTATCCATCAAAGAAATCGGGCAGGAATTAGGTTTTGACGACCCTGCTTATTTTGTACGCTATTTTAAAAAAAATACGGAAACTACACCCGTAGAGTTTAGGGAAAGGTATCTCAAAAAGTAATTATCCCAAAAGTACCATACAAAGGCTGATTTGTCCATTGTTCAAAAAATCTATTCGCTTCATCTTTGTTCCCTTATTAATCGTTTAAAAATTTTTAAAAAATGGACAAAAATAGAGAAGCGTTAACAGCCTTTTACAAAAAAGCATTAACCGTAAACACCGAAACCACTCCAACTGCTGTATTGACAGAGGTTTTAGCCGATGATTTTGTTTCATATGGTTCAGTAGATAGCAAAGGGAAACCTGCTTTGATTGGGCTAGTTGAATTCTTTTGGAAATTAATTCCAGACTTAAAGTGGGAACCACAAGACATTGCCAACGATGGCGATAAATATGTTGTCCGTTGTATGGCAAGCGGTACGCCAAATGGGGATTTTATGGGGATTCCTACCGACGGAACAAAAACATTCAATATTATGTCTATAGATTTTCACACAGTCATTGATGGTAAGCTAACTTCAGTGCATCATTTGGAAGACTGGGGTACGGCTATGAAGCAACTGGAAGTATAATCAGCTGTGCTTTTATTGTAGCACAAAGTTTCTTGTTTGCGGATAAGGGATTTTTTTTTCAAAATCAAAACAGCAGACCGAGCAACACTAAGCCTACCAACGTTTTTTTTTTTTTTAGAACTTAGAAGTTAAAGACGTTTGGGTTCATGTTTTTATAAAAGTATTGCGGAATTTAGTAGTGTGAATGTAAAGCAAAAAGCTACAAAGGAACCAAAAAGGTTTATTTTGTAGCTTTTTTTATACTTTCTAAAAGTCAATGATGCTAAAAGCATTTACGCGAAAATCCGTGAGATTTTTAAAAACACAAAGTCAAGGGGCTTTTCCATTGGCTTATGTTTTTTCTGGGTAATGGTTTAGGTCTTTTTTTTTATTTTCAGAATTAACCTCTTAAATAAGCTTCTCTTACTTTTTTGAATAAATTAGAAGAGTAAACAAAATCTACAATGGCTTTGTTGTCGGTTCTGAAAATTTCTTCTTTCGTACCTTGCCATTCTTTGATTCCGTTTTTTAGGAATAGGATGTTTTCTCCTATTTCCATCACAGAGTTCATATCGTGAGTATTAATTACAGTAGTAATATTATACTCTTCGGTGATTTCTTTAATCAAATTATCAATAATAGTTGAAGTATTTGGATCCAAACCTGAGTTGGGTTCGTCACAAAATAAATATTTTGGGTTATTCACTATCGCACGAGCAATAGCCACCCTTTTTTGCATTCCACCAGATATTTCCGAAGGTAATTTTTTGTGTGCGTCAATCAAGTTTACTCGTTTTAAAACAAAATCAACACGGTCTTTAATCTCTGTAGGGTTATTGTGAGTAAACATTTGAAGCGGGAACCCCACGTTTTCGGCAACAGTCATGGAGTCGAATAGGGCACTTCCTTGAAATACCATACCAATTTCTGTTCGAAGTTCTCTTTTTTCTGCGGGTAATAATTCCGAGTAGATTCTTCCGTCAAAAGAAATTGTTCCTTTTTCGGGAGCATGAATTCCTAATAAACTTTTTAGTAAAACCGTTTTCCCAGATCCACTCTGACCTATGATTAGGTTGGTTTTTCCAGCTTCAAAAAGACAAGATACTCCTTTTAAAACTTTACTACCTCCAAATGATTTTTCTATGTTTTTAATTTCTATCATGAGCCAAGTAATAATTGCGTTAAAATATAGTTCGAAGTAATAATACATACCGAGGTCCAAACAAAGGAAACTGTACTGGCTTTACCTACTTCTAAGGCGCCGCCTTTCATATAATAGCCATGAAAAGATGGAATGGTGGCTAAAAGCATGGCAAAAATGATAGTTTTAATAAATGCGTAAGTGATATGAAAGGGAATAAACTCTAGCTGTAATCCCGTAATAAACGATTCACTTGAGGTAAAGCCACCATATACGGCAGCCATCCACCCGCCAAAAATGCCCAAAAACATACTGATACCAATTAAAAACGGATACATCAGTAGGGCAATAATTTTAGGAAAAACAAGATAATTTAATGAATTTACTCCCATTACTTCCAAGGCATCTATTTGCTCTGTTACGCGCATAGTGCCGATGCTTGAGGTAATAAACGAACCCATTTTACCAGCCATAATTACTGATATAAAAGTAGGAGCAAATTCTAAAATCACGGATTGTCTAGTGGCAAAGCCGATTAAGTACCTAGGAATTAGTGGGTTGGTTAGGTTTAAAGCTGTCTGGATGGAAACTACACCGCCAACGAAAAATGAAATGAAACAAACAATTCCCATCGAGTTGATGATGAGGTCGTCGATTTCTTTAAAAATTAGATTCTTCATCACAGACCATTTGGTTTGCTTTGTGAAGATTTCTTTGAGCATCAAGAAGTATTTCCCGATTTGTGATATGTAGCGAATGAGCATCATTTTTTTTGAGTAGTCTTGTTACAGTTTGCAGTATTGTTTATAGAAATACATAGGGGCAAAAATACTGTATTTTGTTTAAACTTAAGATTTTGTTTTTATTGTTGGAAACTAACTTTTAAAACAGTTTTTCTTTCATTTTTTTCCAGCGGTAGTTTCTAAAAAATTTAGCTTGCTCCGCTGTTACAAATAATGGTTTTCCGGATGATTTTGCTTTCCAAAAACCCATTATGTAATCAATAAATAGTAGGGGTTTCCCTTTTCGCATTGCCAATTTTAATGATGAAATAGCTGTGATGATAAATCCATAACCCAAACTGTAAAAAGCTTCGCCTTGTTTGTAACGAGCGGCTTTATTGTAGCTTGCGCCAGTTGGTTTGAGGTGTTTTACATGCAAACTTTCGTCGGTGACTACTTTCCAATTGTAAAACTTGCATAACAACTCGTCTACGGTATCCCAACCCATAGCTGGTTTTAGTCCTCCGATTTGTTTGAAAGTTTCTTTTCTGTAGGCTTTTAGCGCACCACGAATATGGTCTTTGTCGGTTAAGTTTTCTAATATCCACTCCCCATTTTTTTCGATGTAGCAAAAACCGCCGACCATTCCAATGCGTTCATCGGACTGGAAATGTTTAATTATGGTTTCGAAATAATTGGTAGGAAATATTAAATCGGCATCAATCTTTACAATTAAATCATAGTTGTCGTCCAAGGTTTCGAATCCTTTTTCAAAAGCTTGAATGACTTTACTTCCCGGTAGATGTATGTTTTCTGATGATTTATTGACCAAACTTATGTATGGATTGTTTTTAGCAAATTCCAATACAACTTCAGCAGTTCTATCTGTTGAATTGTCATTGACCACTACAATTTTTGAAGGCAAAACCGTTTGCGAAATCAGTGATTGCAGTGTCAAACCAATTAAAGCTTCTTCGTTATAGGACGGTATGACGATGTAGTATTTCATAAAAAAATAAAATTACAAAATTTTAAAATTCCAAATTCCAAATGATTGGATGAGTCCAAAATTGGAAATTGGAATTTCATTTTTGTGATTTGTTTTTAGGCTCGTTCAGCGTAAACAATATAATATCTTGGTGTAAAAAAACGCAATAGCGGACGGAATCCTATTTTTTTAACGGGATGTGTAAATTTTTCTCTTGCGATAATTTTCCAGCCTGTTTTTTCTAGCAACCAGTCCAATTGCCAATCTTCAAATTCGTGGTAGTGTCTGTCCCACATATCAGTTTTGCTACGATAAGCGGGTGAAAACCATAAACGAAGTGGAATAGAAATCAATAATTTGTCGCATTTTACATTTTGTAAAACAGTATAAGGATTCAATAAATGTTCAAAGATTTCGAAGGCGGTAAAAACGGTGTAATTTTCGTTTTGTAAAGCAGTTTGATTGTTGTCTAAATCCTCGCCAGTGGTGTTTTTTACGGTATATCCATTTTCTTCCATAATTTTTGAGAAAGGGTTGGGAACGCCTAAATCAAAAATGGTTTCTTGGGTAGTGATGTGTTTTTGTAAAAATTCTAAAGTATGCTTGAATCGTTTATTGGGAAATGTTTTTTCGTACATAGTTATGGGTGTTGACCTTTTGGAAACAAGGCGCAAATATACAAATTATATGTGTTTTGAAGGCATTGTAAATAGGGTGTTCTCTTTTAACTATTTTGCCACAAATTACACTAATGCAGCACAAATTTGAATACGTTTTGATTCCACAAATTCATACTATCGTATTATTTGTAAAAATTCACCCCCTTTTTTCAAGAAACGTACATACAATTTGTGCATTCGTGGCTACCAATATAAACGTGAATGTTCTGCAATGTATAGCCCAGATAGAAGCGAAAAGCCCACAGCACTGGGGTTTAATTTTTGCTGGTGCATCAAAGCGACTAAAAGAAGCTCTTGAGGCGCCTTGTAAAAATAAACTCCAGGGCGAGGACTTGTAGTGGATAGCTGGATGGGCTCCTAAAAATAGTGATTAGTCCATAGTGATTAGTGATTAGCACAATTTGAGCTAAGGACTTAGGACTAGTTACTAATGACTACTAGTAGCGATATACAAAGGCATTGACATTCATTCCGGCACCAACTGAGGCAAACATTATGACGTCTCCTTTGTGGATTTCATGGTTTTCGATTTGTCCTTTCGTCAATAAGTCGTATAAAGTTGGAACGGTGGCCACGCTGCTGTTTCCAAGTTCGTTGATGCACATCGGCATTATTCCTTTTGGGGGCGTTTGTCCGTACAATTTGTAGAAGCGATGGATGATGGCTTCATCCATTTTTTCATTGGCTTGATGAATCAATATTTTTTTGACTTGGTTGATTTCGATACCGCTTTTGTCCAAACAACTTTTCATGGCGGCAGGAACTTTGCTTAGGGCAAATTCGTATATTTTGCGGCCATACATTTTGATATAGCGCGTGTTGGGATTCAAATCTTGATTGTATGATTTACCGAAAAACAGATAATTGGCTTCGTCTATGGCAAAAGTACCGCTTTCGTAAGAGAGCATACCCGTTTCAGAATCTGAGCCTTCGATAATAGCTGCTCCAGCACCATCGGCATAAATCATAGAGTCTCTATCGTGTGCGTCTACTACTCTTGATAGGGTTTCGGCTCCAATAACTAAACAACGTTTGGCCATTCCAGAAGTAATAAAGGCATTGGCTTGCAATACGCCTTCAATCCATCCTGGACAACCAAAAAGAATGTCGTAAGCCACGCATTTTGGGTTCTTGATTTGTAATTTGTTTTTTACTCTGGTTGCTAAACTAGGTAAGGTGTCTGCCTGAATGGTCCCGTGATTCACATCCCCGAAATTGTGTGCATAAATAATGTAATCAATGGTTTCTGGATCAATTTTAGCATTTTCTATTGCTTTTTGCGAAGCGAAATAAGCTAAGTCTGAGGAGTTTAAGTGATCCTCAGCATAACGACGTTTTTCTATGCCTGTGATACCTTTGAATTTGCTAATCACTACGTCATTCGGATAAGCAAAAGCGGATCCGTCTTCGTTTAAAAAGACATGTTTATCAAAGTCGGTGTTGTGAATTTTTAGGGATGGAATGTAGCTTCCAATTCCGGTTATTTGTATTTTCATCAGGGTATTTTTGGTATAATCTTAGCTAAATTAAGCATTAAAAAATAATTCGAGCTATAAAATTTACTATGCATGCATATAATTATGAAATAATAATTTTTTTCTAGAATTATTGTTTATTTTTTAATGAATTTCGGGTTTTTGCCTAATTTCAAACGTTTGAGATCGAATGCAGTATTTTTTTTGGAAAGACCTTTTGTCTAATTTAACCCAGATTCCGCATTAGAAATCTACTACAACTAAATTACTTCACCATTTTTATATTTTTTAACGGAGTTCAGTGAATGAATATTTTCTTCAAAACCAAGAACTTTACTCACGAGTTTCTATTTTTAATGGAGTTCAAGATACGCTACGCTTGGTTCTCCTATTTTTAAATTCAAAATACAAAAGTATTAGCTCATTGGTTTATATTTTTTATAGGTATTCACTGAACGTTGTTTCCTTCTTCAAAAATAGTCCGTGAGCTCTTGCTTTTATTGAATAATTCAGTTTCGCTACGAAGTCTTATGCAGATTCTGGGTTTAAAAAGTTTTATCTAGATATGAAAAAACCCGACAGTTGGAAATCTGTCGGGTTAAATGTAATCTTTAAAGGGAAAGATTTTTAACTTTCCATGTATGCTTCGATAGGAGCGCAGCTACAAACTAGGTTTCTATCTCCGTAAGCATCATCGGCTCTGCGAACAGTAGGCCAGAATTTATTTTCAGCGATGTAATCCAATGGGAAAGCAGCTTGTTCTCTGCTGTATGGGAAATCCCAAGTTTCGGCTGTTAGCATCGCTAAAGTATGTGGTGAATTTTTCAATACATTATTGCTGTCTTCGATAGTTGCGGCTTCGATTTCTTTTCTGATGGAAATCATAGCGTCACAGAAACGATCCAATTCTTCTAAGTTTTCACTTTCGGTTGGTTCGATCATTAAGGTTCCAGCTACTGGGAAAGAAACGGTTGGCGCATGGAAACCATAATCCATCAAACGTTTAGCAATATCAGTTACTTCGATTCCTTTTTGTTTGAAAGGACGACATTCCAAAATCATTTCGTGAGCGGCACGACCCATTTCACCTGAATATAAAGTGTCATAGTGACCGTTTAGTTTTTCTTTGATGTAGTTGGCATTTAAAATAGCGTGTTCTGTTGCTGATTTTAATCCCTCGGCACCTAACATGGAAATGTATCCATAAGAAATCAAGCAAACCAAAGCAGATCCCCATGGAGCAGCAGAAATAGCGGTAATGGCATGTTCTCCTCCAGTTGGAATTACTGGGTTTGTTGGTAAAAATGGAACCAATTGAGGCGCCACACAAATTGGTCCAACACCTGGTCCACCACCACCGTGAGGGATAGCGAAGGTTTTGTGTAGGTTCAAGTGGCAAACATCCGCTCCAATAGTTGCTGGATTGGTTAAGCCTACTTGAGCGTTCATATTTGCTCCATCCATGTACACTTGACCACCGTTATCGTGAATTAATTTTGTTATTTCGATAATAGCACTTTCATAAACTCCGTGAGTAGATGGATAAGTAACCATCAAACAAGAAAGATTGTCTTTGTGTAGCATCGCTTTTTCACGTAAATCTTCTACATCAATGTTTCCGTTCTCTAAGGTTTTGGTTACCACTATTTTCATGCCCGCCATAGCAGCAGAAGCTGGGTTGGTTCCGTGAGCTGAAGATGGAATCAAAGCAATGTTTCTGTGGTGATCTCCACGAGATTGGTGGTATGCGCGAATCACCATTAATCCGGCATATTCTCCTTGTGCACCAGAGTTAGGTTGCAAAGTAGTACCAGCAAATCCTGTAATTACATTCAATTGTTGTTCTAATTTGCGCAACATTTCTTGGTATCCTTGAGCTTGATCTAATGGAGCAAAAGGATGAATGTTATTCCATTGTGGGTTGCTCAATGGCAACATTTCTGAAGCTGCGTTCAATTTCATCGTACAAGAGCCTAAAGAAATCATCGAATGGTTCAATGATAAATCTTTACGTTCTAGCTTTTTGATGTAACGCATCATTGCTGATTCAGAATGGTATTTATTGAAAACATCGTGTTGTAAAAACGAAGACGTTCTGTTTAATTCTTCTGGGAAATGGTTGGTTACTGTTAATTCAGTAATCTCAGGAGTTTGAGTTCCTTTTGCGGCAGCGAAAAGGCTAACAATTTTGGCTACGTCTTCGATGCTAGTGGTTTCGTTGAAAGCAATAGAAACAGTCGCTTCGTCGATATAGAAGAAGTTGATGTTGTTTTGTTCTGCTACTGCTTTTATTTTTTGAGCCTCTGCTTTCACCACAATGGTATCGAAGAAAGCGCTGTTGGTTTGCTCGTAGCCTAATTTAGTCAATTCGTTAGCAGTTGTTGCTGCGACAGCGTGTACTTTATTAGCGATATAGCGTAAACCTTTAGGTCCGTGGTACACGGCATACATACCTGCCATTACAGACAATAATACTTGTGCTGTACAAATATTTGAGGTAGCTTTTTCACGTTTGATGTGTTGTTCACGAGTTCCTAAAGCCATTCTCAATGCTCTATTTCCGTTCGCATCAATAGTTACTCCGATAATACGGCCTGGCATAGAACGTTTGTATTCCTCTTTTGTTGCGAAATACGCAGCGTGAGGGCCACCATATCCTAATGGAATTCCGAAACGTTGTGTAGTACCAATCACTACAGCTGCTCCCATTTCGCCTGGAGGTGTCAATTTTGTTAAACTCAAAATATCTGCCGCAACGGCTACTTTTATTTCGTTAGCTGCTGCTTTTGAGATAAATTGTGAATAGTCATATACTTGACCAAATTTACCTGGATATTGCAACATCGCACCGAAAAACTCTTCTGAAAATTCAAAAGTTTCGTGGTTACCAACTACCAATTCGATTCCGATTGGCGTAGAACGTGTTTGCAAAACCGATAACGTCTGTGGTAAAATTTCTTCAGAAACGAAGAATTTGTTGGTATTGTTTTTCTTTTGATCGCGAGTTCTTACATCAAAAAGTAAAGCCATAGCCTCAGCCGCTGCTGTACCTTCGTCAAGAAGTGAGGCATTGGCGATTTCCATACCTGTTAATTCAATCACCATCGTTTGGAAGTTCAAAATCGCTTCTAAACGACCTTGTGCGATTTCGGCTTGGTAAGGCGTGTAAGCGGTGTACCATCCTGGGTTTTCAAAAATATTTCTTTGAATAACAGCAGGAACAATCGCTTGGTGATAGCCTAAACCAATATAAGATTGGAAAACTTTATTTTTATTACCTAATTCTTGAATGTGATTCGCAAATTCATATTCTGTCATTGCGGGGTCCAATTGCAGTGGTGCTTTTAGACGAATGTCATCTGGAAGGGTTTCATAAACGAGTCGTTCTATAGAATCAACTCCAATGGTTTTCAACATGTGTTGAAGGTCATTCTCTCTGGGACCAATGTGTCTTAAAGCAAAAGCATCTGTTCTCATTTGTACTAAATAGTGTTTTTTTATATTCTAAAACAAATTGGTCTGTAGTGTAATGTTTTGGATTACTTTTGATTACAAAATCATCAGACGTTTTTTTGAATTAAAATAGTAGGTGTTGTTTTTTTGTGGTGCAAAAATAAGTATTATTAGTAATTCAGAACCTATTTTGGTTGGTATTTTTTATTGAATTTTCAACTAAAGGCGTGATTTGTTTACAATTGATTAATTTTGTTTAATGAAGATTTTCAGGCAATTATTTCGTTTCTACATCAATAGCAGTGTTCACGTGGGCTTGTCTTGTTTGGCCTTGTTACTAATTACTCAACAACAGTTATTTTTTTCTTCTTCTTTTTCTTTGGCGCTATTTGTTTTTTTAGGGACGGTTTTTGCTTACGACTTTGTTAAATATGAGTCTTTAATTAGGAGGAAAAAAAATGCTATTCGAAGAGCATTAAAAGTAATCGTTGGATTTAGTGCTGTTGTTTTTTTGGGATTGCTATACTCTTTCTTTCAGCTGAGATTCCAGACTCAATTAGGAGCTTTTTTTATTGTAGTACTGACCTTGTTGTACGCTTTGCCATTTTTTCCTAATCGCAGCAATGCTAGAAATTGGAAAGGGATTAAAATTTATATCGTGTCTTTGTGTTGGACTTTGGCTACTGTTTTTTTGCCTGCCTTAGAAGGGGATTTTTCATTAGATCTTACGGTGTTTGTATATGGTTTGCAACGGTTTATTTTGGTTTTTGTGCTTATCTTAATTTTTGAAATCGTCGATTTGAAAAACGATGATCCTTTATTGCAAACCGTACCACAACAGATAGGAGTGGAGCGAACTAAGAAGCTTGGTTTTGGTTTGTTGATTCTTTTTTTAGTGTTTGATTTTTTGATTGGGAACTTTAGTTTGCTTTCTCTTTTTTTTATCCTAGTAACTGCTTTTTTTTTAGCATTTGCTCATGAAGATCGTTCTCACTATTATACTTTGTTTTGGGTGGAGGCGATACCTTTTTTTTGGTGGATGACACTTCTTTTTTCTCAACATTAAGTAATATTCATTTTTGGTAAGTTGATTTTCTCCAAATAGTATTTGCTTTAACTTGTCTTTTTTGTTTTGTTACAAAGAATCTCTTTCTCATGTCATTTTTAGGTTTATTTCTTTAGTTCTAATCTAGCTTTATTAGGTAAAGCGCATCCAATTCACGGATCTAAATAAAACAATACATGAAAAAAAATCAGAGCTCTTTGTGACATAGGTATAAAATTCAACACCTATACTTTACGCTTCTTTATGGCATTGAAATGATGAAACTGAAGCAGATGATTTTTGCTTAATAGTTCAACGGTTAAGATTGAGCCTAAATATTTGGATAGAAAAATAAAACCTAAAAAACGATGATTACAAATAGTGCTATTGCTATTGAGCTTTATCTGCTTTGTTTTAATGAGGAGAAAATGATTTTACATACTCTAAATTATTATTCTAGAATATGTAGTAAAATAATCATTATTGATAATCAAAGTTCAGATAATTCGATTCGTTTAGCAAGCGACTATAATAACATAGAATTCCGGTATTTAGATTCCGGAAATGAGTTTATAGAAGATAAATTGACAGAGGCAAAGAATAATTGTTGGAAAAAAAGTACGGCAGATTATGTAATTGTTTGTGATATGGATGAATTTTTATACGACGAGCAATTGTTAGAAAAGTTGGTGATGGCTAAAGAGCAAAAAATAATTATGCCTGCTGTGATTGGTTATAACATGATAAGCGATGTTTTTCCAATAAATTACGAAAGCTTGATAACGGAGCAAGTTAAATATGGTGTTCGCTCTGAAAGATTTGATAAACAAATCATTTTTGATCCTAAAAAAGTAAAAGAGATAAATTATAGACCTGGTGCGCATTTGTGCCAACCTCTCTTTTATGAAAATAGAGTTGAAACTTCGAAAATGGAATTGAAACTTTTACACTATAAATACCTTGGGAAAGATTATTTGTATAAAAAACATAAAGGATATGCAAATAGAATGAGTGAGATCAGTAAGGACAAAAAACATGGTGCTGAGTACCTTGAAGGGGAGAGTCATATTGATACTGTTTTTGAATCTTCAAAATTCCTCGAGAAAATTATTCCATAAGTTTTATAAACACATCTAAAATCAAGGCAAAATGGACTTTACAATAGACTTTACCTCTGGAGGTAATCATGGACATCAACTCAAAGATGCATTAGGAGGGCTTACTATTGGCCGCTTATTTGATCTCAATTATGTGCATACACCCTATGAATATTTGGATTATTTTGGCTTTGGGTATAAATATCCTGTCGTTGAACGAGCGGATCGAGAATTAAAATATAAAAATATAGTAAGAGTTGAAGGCCCTCTTTGGTGTGGTATTGACGACTATGAGGAGCTACTAGAATATTTTACGAAAGCGTTACCCGAAAGTAGTAAAGATACTTTGGTCATTTTTGAAAACGCCTTACGAATTCATCCATTTCAAACAATACCTTGGTATTTAGAAGGAAGAACCAAACAGAATGTTTTTAGTGAAATTCAACAGGAGTTCTCTAATAATTTTAATGAAATCCATTCATTAGAAGTAACCGAATTTAGATCGCCTATTGAAGTGGCTGTTCATATTAATAGAGGAACGGATTATGATAGAGATAAGTTTCCACAACACTTTACTAGTCCCTATGCAGTAAGATATATGTTTGATATGGATTATTATGAGAATATCATTTTACATATAGAAAAAGCCTATGGTGTTGGTATGGTTCATTTTAGTATCTATACTGAAAAACAAAATTCTGAGGATATTTTACAAAGATTTTCGAATAGAAAGCACACTAGAGTTTTACTTGGTTCTGATCGTGAGCAAAAAAACTATGATCAAATTCATGCTATTTTTAAATCCTTTGTTCAAGCTGATATTTTGGTTTGCTCTAATAGTAGTTTCTCGGTAATGTGCACATATTTCCGTAAAGGCAGAAAAACCGTATATCATCCTCATCTTCAATTGCGCTATTTACCTGAACCCAATTACATAAAAACGGAAGATGATGGTAGCCTAGATATAGAGTTGTTACGACAAGAAATAAGTTTTGATACCTTTTCGATAAACCCCTCGTATACGACTACAGCGTAATTGTTTTCTAGTTGATTGATACCTTTCAATTTTTTTGTTCGCATCCTAACGAATAACTATTTATTATTTTAAAAATAAATCATTTGTCATTGCTAATGAGTGATTTGTGTTGTGAAAATAGGTTGGGTGTGTTTATTATGCCTTTCGTACGTGAATAATTCAATTTCATGTCATTTTTTTATTCTTGACTTTGTTACTCTTGTAATTTTAATAAAGAAATTAATGGGGACAATATTCATTTCAAGACTTCTTCTAATTCATTTATCATAATGCAACCTGCAAGTTTTTTATAACAATTAAAAAATTTGTTTAGTGCAAGGTAGGTAAGGATATAAAAAATGCTGGAGCAGAAAACCACTTAATAAACGAACGGTTTCGTTTGGTAAAGAATGACTTTAATAAATTGAGACAACCAACTAAATAACTAAAATATGAATTCATTTATTGGAAAATGGGTAGATCAACAAAATGTGTTAATCACAATTACTGGATCTAAAACGAGTATTAGTGTAAGCTACAGCAACGGACGAGGTCCTTTTCAAGGCACTTTAAGTAGTTCTAATCCATTAGCAATTACCGTAAATTTTACAGATGATGGGGGAAATAAAACAGGGACATTATCCAGTAATAATGATGAGATAGATTGGGATAATGGAACAACTTGGAAACAATTGGTTTATTTAAGAAGAAATGCTTGGGATGCCAATAACGGTGGGCAGTTTGTCGATCAATCGGGGAATTATACCGACCTATATTGGTATGCAAAAGCTGTTCAGGTAATGCAATCTCGCCCAATAAGCGATCCTACTAGCTGGTGGTTTTACGCTGCAATTCATGGACAATTACTATTGCCGGAATCAGTATATCCAAGGCCATACCAATATCTAAATTGGGTAAATATTAGTTATATAGGATCTTCAGCAAATTTGAGTACACTTCCATCCAAGTCATTAACCAATCTTTTTTGGGATCAATGTCAGCATGGAACTTGGTTTTTTCCTCCGTGGCATAGAGGATATTTGGTAGCACTCGAAAATATTCTTAGAACAATTATCGCTGAATTAAAAGGACCATTAGACTGGGCATTACCATATTGGAATTATTTAAGCCAATCAACTGCTTATGTTGAGTCTAATATTCCTCCAGCATTTACCCTTACTGTTTTACCTGATAACACACCAAATCCTTTGTATGTTCCTGAAAGATACGGATCTAGTGTTCAGGTGGGTAATGACGAGAATGAAGCGAATGATGAATGCCAATGGGATACTATTTACAGTGAAGGGGCTGCACCTTCAAAAACCGGACCAGGAGATTTAAATGGATATTTTTATGGAGGAGGCGAAACTGGATTTTCACATAGTGGTTCAGAGACAGGAGATCTTGAGCAGAATCCTCATAATTTCGTTCACGGTATGGTGGGTGGCCAAAATGCTGCAAAACAAATTGGTCTTATGGGCGTTCCCGCAACAGCAGGACTCGATCCTATATTTTTCTTGCATCATTCTAATATTGACCGTATGTGGGATGCTTGGAATGTAACCGGAAATAATAGTAATCCATCGGATGCAGATTGGCTAGTGGGGCCAACAGCGAATGGTAATTCACAATTTGCTATGCCGTTGGATTCATCAGGAACTCCTTGGTATTACACCCCTGGAGATGTTCAATCCACCAATAATTTGAAGTATAACGGATCTTATTATTCTTATACATATAGTGATCTCTCTTTAACTTCTTATGACACAGTTAAACCAGGTTCTCAACAAGACAGTTTATCCGATAGATTAACTAAATTGGGCGCAACAAATTTAGATACAGCAGTTAAGATGACAAATCAACCGAACAATGAATTAGTAGGTGCAAGTAGTGGTTCAATTACTTTAAAAAACACAGAAGCTAAAGCTACTGTACAATTGGACAAGACAGCATGGAAATCAGTAAAGAATAGTCTTCTAAAAGCGTCTGTTTCTGATGTTCCTGACGAGGTGTATCTCCAGTTAGAAGGTGTAAAAGGTGGCGGAGACTCTAATTTTCTTTCAGTTTATGTAAATCAAACATTTGTCAAATCTGTTTCTCTTTTTGGACTCATTGGGGCATCCCTGAAAAATTCGTCTCACGGAGGAGCTGGACTTACTTATAAATTTAATATCACAAGTATTATTGATCAATTACACCTTGAAAATGCTATTGATATTGATGCGTTAGATGTTCAAATAAAGAGTAAAGATACTCTACTAGATGGTGATGAAATTACAGTAGAGCGAATAGGAATTTACCGTTCAGGGCAATAAGTAAATAAAATGAAACTTTCGCAAAATAAACGAATTACGATTAGCATGTTGGTAGTAAGCGCTTTGTTTTGGATGTTGCTTTTGGTAAACCCAGGGCATATTATGGCTATGAGATACTGTCATGTTTTTGCTTCCTGTCCTTCTCCTACATCATTTCAGATGCTGCTTGGCATGAAGTTTTTTTCATCCCAGTTTATTGGTTGGGGACTTATGGTGGTAGCAATGATGCTTCCTAAATTAATTCTTCCGATTCAGTTTATTTACCAACAAAGTTTTAAGCGCTATCGTTTTGTATGTGCTTTACTATTCGTGTTGGGTTATATGCAGATTTGGATGATTGCAGGTTTTTTTATGATAACAGTAATAATGGGATTTAATCTTTTACTACCCCTGTCTTACATTCCGGCAATGGGATTGTTTGCTATAGCTATAGTATGGGAGATTTCACCAATGAAACAGTGGTTTTTAAATCTTGGTCATGATCATCGAATTTTATCAGCTTTTGGATGGAAGGCTTTTAGAGACTCATTGTTTTTTGGACTTACCCATGGTGTTTGGTGTTTTGGCTCTGGATGGGCATTGATGCTATTTCCTATGCTATTACCCAAAGGGCATAATCTAGCAATGCTATTGGTGACTTTTATTATGATTAGTGAGCATCTAGAAAATCCTAGATTTCCAATGTGGTTTCTTCCCCCTCGATTGAAATTGTTGAAAATCATTATTGCTCAAACTAGAATTAAATTGATAACTTCTTTAGGAATTTAGTGCCTAAACCAAGAATTATCTTTAAAATTAATATCACTTATAATTTTCTTCTTAAACTGGTACTCTTGTATTTTAATAAAAAATATAGGAGTATCATTTTTTTGTGGATTATTCTTGAAGCTATCTACCTAGTTTTTGATTTTTTTAAAGAATACTATCCTAGAGCTTTTCTATTGAAAAAAAATACAATATCATAACTTTTTCCTGTTAAATTTAATTGAGTAGAGATTTAGTGTAAAAAGGTGGTTACTCACAAGAAAGTATATTCAAATGGAAATCCCTCTATAACAAAACACATAAGGTTTTTAATTTTTATTAAGAAGCTACTTTTTATAATTTAAAAAAAAAAGACAATGTTAATGCTTGATAATCAGTGTTTTGAAAACAAAATAACTTATTGTGATTTTTATACCTTTCATGCTTGAATAATTCTGTTTCATGTCATTTTTTTATTCTTGACTTTACTTCTCTTGTAATTTTAATAATGAAATTAAAGAGGCTTACTACTTATTTTAGGACTTTTTCTGATTCATTTTGTATAAGCTAAAAATCATGTTTTTAATGAGTTATGAAAAAAATGTTTGAAGAGTCACTATATGGGATTATTAATTCAAAATTGTGGAGCAGAAAACCACGTTAAAAAAACGAACTGTTTCGTACAGTTAAATACGAAGGCGGAATCTGAAAAGCCTTATGAGTAAGAATAAAAACTAATTGTTATGCAAGCTATACCTGTAAAAGTTAAAAATGTAAGTGTATATCCTTATGTTGATTGGAGTGGTGGAGGTGTTGGACCGGTTATTCTTCCTGTTATTGAGGGAGCAAGTGGAACTTATGCGGTTGGGACACTTATAATGTCTGCTTTTTACAATCTTGATTTAGATTCAGGAAATCAAAGCTCTCAACTTGTTGTGCATCAGTGCTATGTGGCGATGGGAGAGACGGAAGATGGCGCACCATTTACTACTCCGTGGATGTATTGTACTAATACTAGTAATCAGCCTCAATTTGGTAGAACTATTAGAATGAATCAACAAGATTCTGAAACAATTAGCATAGATGGTGCTGTGTTGCCAGCTTACATTACTTTGGGGCCTCTAGCTGATATTACGGTGAGTCAGTTATTTCCACCGCCAGCAATTGGAGAGTTAATGCTGATTGAAAATGGTTCAGGTAATATAATTGCTACCAAGACAGGAACACCTCATGAAATGGGAGTAGAAGTTGTTGGAGGAGAACGTGTCGGCACATTAAGAGTAGGAATGAAAAACATTATGATTACTGGTAAGAATAAAGAAGGTAAAACCTTTACCATGGGTAATTTAACTTGTTTGAGCCCAAATGAACCAGCACTTTTTTTACAGGAATTTAAATTCTAAAAATCAGATTGTTTTTATAAAATGTATTTGATAGGAATAAGAAAATATGAATAAAAAGTCATTAACAATTAAAAATGTAAATCATGGGAATAATGATGCCTTATGGAGCCGCAATTCGAGAAGCTATTGCCTCAAACGATTTGGAAAAAATGCAAGCTATAGCTGAACAAACCAAACAAATTGTAAAGGGACAAGGGGATATGCATGTTGCATTGTTAGAATTATTAGAAGCAATTGATTCTTTGAAAAAAAAACTTTAAATAATTACTGACTTGTACAGCAAAACAAGGGTGTAGCCGAAAAACCTTAAGAGTAGGAATAACTATAAAATATAAGTATCATGGGAGTAGTAATGCTTTACGCAGCAGGAATCAGAGAAGCCATAGCTTCAAATGATTTAGAAAAAATGATTGCAGTAGCCGAACAAGCTAAACAAACTGTGAGAGAACAAAAAGATTTAAGTGCAGCATTGCTAGAATTGCTTGATGCAATTGAAGCACTAAAAAAGTAATCAAAATTGGAGAGCGGTTTTTTAAGTTTTACTTTTTAAACCGCTTTTTTTAGTGATTTACGGAACTGAAATAGCAAAAAAAAAATGGAAAAAACTTCTACACGATACAGAGTAAGAGACGATTATAAAACGGCTACCCCAGTGCACGTAGTTTGGGAAATCACCTTAGCATGTAATTTAAAATGCTCACATTGTGGTTCAAGAGCAGGAAAAGTTAGACCTGGTGAATTGACCACAGAACAATGTTTTGGTGTTATTGATAGCCTAAAACGTCTTGGAACAAGAGAAATCACTATTATAGGCGGAGAAGCTTTTTTGAGAAAAGATTGGATAGACATTATTCAAAGAATTCATCAAAGCGGAATTGAATGTTCCATGCAATCTGGAGCCTATAATCTTACAGAGCAACGAATTATTGATGCCCAAAAAGCAGGAATTAGAAATATAGGTGTTTCCTTAGATGGAATGCCAGCTACACACAATAAAATAAGAGGAAGAAGCGATTCTTTTGATCATGTTATCAATTGTTTGCAATTATTGAAGCAGCACAATATACCTTCTAGTGTAAATACAGTCGTTACAAAAAGTAGCAAAAATGAATTGAATGAACTTTTAGATGTTTTAATCGAAAATGGGGTAGAAAATTGGCAAATACAATTAGCTGTAGCCATGGGCAATGCAGTAGATAATTCGGAAGAATTAATTGTACAGCCCTACGAGTTAATAGATTTTTATGACAACCTTATTATAATCTACAGAAAAGCCTTAGCCAATAATGTTTTAATTCAAGCAGGTAACAATATTGGTTATTTTGGACCGTATGAACACATTTGGCGACAAGGAAATGAAAAATATTATACCGGATGTTCAGCAGGACATACCGGAATTGGAATTGAAGCAGATGGTAAGATCAAAGGTTGTCCATCACTGCCTACAACCGAATATACTGGAGGAAATGTAAAAGATATGCAGTTGGAAGATATCTGGAAGTATAGCCAAGAAATGGTCTTTTCTAGATATCGAAACAAAGAAGAATTATGGGGAGGTTGCAAAGGTTGCTATTATGAATCATCTTGTTTGGCAGGCTGTACCTGGACAAGTCACGTTTTATTTGGCAAGAGAGGTAATAATCCTTTTTGCCATTATAGAGCGTTAGAATTAAAAAAGAAGGGACTACACGAACGTATAAGAAAAATACAAGAAGCACCTGGATTATCATTTGATATAGGTCTTTTTGAAATTGTAGTAGAAAATGAAAAAGGAGAAATAGTAGAAGTGCAATCACCTAGCGATGTCGATCCGATCTCAGTTTTGTCTAACTCTGATAGAATACCAAGAATTCCAAAGGCACTTAAATTGTGTAATGGTTGTGATAATTATGTTTATGAAGAAGAAGTTGAATGTACTTTTTGTAACTCAGATATTCAGAAGGTAAATGAAGAATATGCTCAAATGCTACAGAAAGCAATTCTGTCGTTAGAAAAATTAGAACTTTTAATGATGAGGTAAATGAAAGTTTTTAATAAAATACAAGCTGAAATTGATACTTATTCTGAACGTATTGAAAATACATTAAGCCTACCAGAAATTACAATTCAACATGGGCTTAATTCATTCAGATATCAATCTTCTAGCTTTTTAGAAGTGATTTTTGATGCTATACAGATAACAAGTGAAACGGTTTTTTATGATTTGGGTTCGGGTTATGGGAATATCATTTTGTTTGGAGCTTTAAAATATCCTGAAGCACAATTTAAAGGCATTGAGATTCTCCCTGAACGAAATCAAGTTTGTGCATCCATAATTCAAAAAGAGCAAATAGTAAATGCAAGCGCAATTTGTGGCGATATATTGAAAGCCGATGTTTCTGATGGAAATATCTTTTATCTCTATAATCCTCTTTTTGATTTTCAATATGGTGAATTGTTAAACAAATTGTATCAAATTTCATTGATCAAATCGATCGTAGTGATTGCTGAGTCACGTTGCATATATTTCGATCAAACAGATTGGCTAAAGCAGTATCATGAAATAGATATTGATATTGTTAGAAAAATAAAATTTTATCGCTCAAAATCGCTTAGTTATGATTTACAAGAAAAAAAATGACTGGTGTAAATAAATTATTTGCTATTCCATGCAATACTATTCTTGATTAAAAAAAAGTAAGCTTAAATAATTTATAACTATAATAGTAGTCCTAGATCTATGTTGAGGTATACAGTGGTCATTCCTTTGTTTAATAAAGAAAAATATATTGCAAAAACAATTTCTTCGCTGGCTTTTCAAAGTAAAAAGCCTTATGAAATAATTCTAGTAGATGACGCTAGTACTGATGCAAGCTTAGAGGTTGCTCAAAATAGTTTTTTAATGTATAGCGAGGCTTTTTGCACTACTAAAATCGAGATTATAGCATTAACCAAAAACTCAGGACCAGGCAATGCTAGAAATATTGGATTAGAAAAAGCAACTGGCGATCTCATTAGTTTTTTGGATGGAGACGATTACTATGAAAAAGAGTTTATTGATAAAGCTGTAAAGTATATGTACCATGAACAACTAAACTTTTTGGTAGTCGGAATAAAATTGAATCCATCTGGCGTAGAGTTACCTCAAATAAAAAAAATAAAGCAACATCTTACTCCAATAAATAATGAGTTGTTTGGTTTACATCATCCTTTATTCGCGGTTAGCTCGCCTTATTTTTTTATGGGACGCGGGAGTAATGTTATTGTAGCTCGCAAATGTATAGGTTGGCATCGTTATGAAGTCGGATCTTTATTGAATGAAGGAGTTGACTTTTGGTATAGAGTTTTAAAATCAGTAGTTGAAAGTAAATCTACGAGTATTGGACTGTTAACTGGAAGTTATATTCGCGTAACAGAAGTACCAGGAAGTCTCTCTAGAAAGAAGTACGCCCATTGGAAAGAACTAAACATTCCGCCTACGGTAAGACGTTATGAAAAAAGTGATAATCCATTTGATTTGCAGTTAGTCGGAATGCTAAGCTTACGTTGGTTTGGACATGCAATGAAAAACTTAGAGGACATAAATCATAAAATAATCTTTACCTATCACCATAAAAAAATTTGGAAAAAAGCACTTCTATATAAGTTGAAAAGACACTTTGTCAAAAATAAAGTTTAAAGCGCAAGTTATTTTATAGGAAAATAAGGCTTAAATGTTTATAAGGTCCGGTGAGCTTTTGTTTTTTATTTAGGTATTTTTTATGGCATAGAATTTTTGTTTTATGTCAAAATTTAATGTATTTGTGACATTTTGTATGTGTGAATCGATGCTATAAACTAGGTTTACTATAAATAGAATAAACACTTTTCCGACAAAGAATTATTGATTTTTTTCGCCAAAGAAAGAGTTGCAAAAAGGCACGATTAAGTTAAAAATGCTAACCATTAAACATAAATAGTTATGACAAATTTGAGTTCAATCATTCTTCCGGTTCTTCAAGGAATGGAAGCATCTTATTTAAAGGAACAATTATTAAAATTCTTACCCAATCAACAAGAAGCGTTTTCAAAAATTGAAAAAAGCTTCAATCAATTAACGTCTAAAGTTCAAGATAAAGAACGATTGCAACGTTTTTTTCATAGTTGGAGTCAAACCAATAATAGTGCAATGACAGTGGCAGGTATTAGTAATCGAATGACGATGCTGGTGCATAAAAATCAACCAATTGTAGACGAAAAGGCGCTTTTGCTTTCAATTACAAGCTTAAACAGAATTGTAGATGAAGATTTAGCCGTGGTAGGTCGAATTTTACATTCTCAGATGTTTTATACTATGGCCACAACTATTTGTACTGATGATGATTGGCTTTCACGCAAGTATTTAAATCAAAGTGCTTGTGATTTCAAAGCATGGAAAGATCAAAATTCATTACGAAATAAAGATATAATGATTGCTTTATTGACCACATTGATTCATGAGATTTATACCCATGGTGAAGTAGAGTTTATACTTCCAAAATTTAAATCATGGTTGATTAATGATTATAATTACTCAGAGGAAGAGTGCGAAAAAACACTGGCATGGATCAGTGTACATTGTGGCCCAACAGAGAAAAACCATTTCTTTTTTGCAGTTAGTGCTGTTTTTTATTATGCAAAGGCCATGAATATTGATATAGAATCTTATGATTTAGAGCCAATTATTAAAGACTATTTAGGTAAAAAATCTGCCGTAATGGAAGATATAATGGAACTAGAAGAACTTAGTTATTAATTCAATAGTACTTATGGCTATTACTAAGAAAGAAACGAAATCCCAACTCATTATGCCTAAAATTCAGTTACTGCAAAATCAAGCGGAAAAACAGAAAAAATGGAACGAGTTGTTTTCTGAATATTTTCAAAATGATTCTGGACTAAATAGCCATTCTTTTGCTAATTCTTCTGTAATGCTGTCTTCAGAATACTATCAAGAGATGAATCGATTGTGTGCCATTTTAAACAAAACTTGTAGAGCAATTGTTTTAAATTATTTTGAAGACATTAGAATCCGTAAATACTATCAGCTGGATGAAGAACTGGAAAATATTTTACGAAAAAGTAATAGCGAAATATATGATCAGGGTTTTTATCGCCCTGATTTTTTATATGATACCCACGATCAAATAAAAATTTGTGAGATTGGTGCACGATATCCCTTAAATGGCTGGATGATTAGCTATTATTTGAAATTAATAAATGATCGGCTTAATTCTAGTGGCATAGTACAAAAGGTCACTCATAAAAGTATAAAAAGCATAGTTAATGATTTTCGAAATCAATTTGCTCCTAGTGGAAAGGTCGCTTTAGTTCATGACGATGAAAAAGGGACCGAAATTTTTCTTCTTCAAAAGGAACTAGCCAAGCTACAAATTCAATTAATTTCTGTAAAACCTCAGGATTTAACTGTTTTGAATGATTTTATTTGTGTAAATGGCGAACCTGTTTTGCACTTTATTTTAGAAATGGATCGCGATGAGCTAAAAAAAATAAAAGAGGATGTTTTGGAAAAGTTGATTCAGCAAAATTTATATTTTAATGATATCCGAACCTTGATTTTAATTCATGATAAAAGAGTATTGGCAGTAATGTATGATGCGCAAATTATGAATGATTATTTGGATGAAGAAGAATATAGTTTTTTACGAAAATATCTTATTCCGAGTTTTGTCATTACCGATGCTGATGCTTGTGATTCCTTCATTCATGGAGAACAAAATCTAATTCTAAAATTAAATAGCGGAGGCAGAGGCATTGGTGCGTACGTTAAAAATGATTGTACTATTAAAGAATGGGAGATTATTGTAAGGGAGAATTGGAGGAATTTTTTGATTCAGCATTTTGTAGAGCAGAAAGAATTTATCGATACCGAAAACCATCGCCGAATCCATTTGGTCGGAATGTTGTTGTGCAAAGACAATAAAACATATGGAGCAGGTTTGTTTCGTGGTTCAGATGAATCGATTGTAAATGTACATCAGGGAAGAGCATTGATTTATCCATTAGTAGAGTAGTAGTATAATTATGAAACATACTGTAATTATCCCTCTTTACAACAAAGAAAAGTATATCTATGATACTATTCGTTCGTTAGCCTTTCAGGAAAAAAAACCATCTCAAATTATTGTTGTTGATGATTGCAGTAACGATCTAAGTCTCATTCACTTGAAAGAAGCTTTGTCGTTTTTTGCGCCACAGTTTTTACAAACTGCGATTCAAATTATAGAATTAGATAAAAACACGGGCCCTGGAAATGCTAGAAATATAGGGATTCAACTAGCCACAGGTGAACTTATAAGTTTTTTAGATGCTGACGATTGTTATACTCCCACTTGTATAAGGGAAGTAGGTTCTATTATGGAAGAGGAAAATTTGGATGTAGTAATTCTAGGGATTTTATTGAATCCATCTAATTATTATTTGCCAAATATTAAATCCTTTGCAAAGGAAATGCAATTTCTTTCAAATCATTTATTTGTAATACCTAACATATTACATACAGTTAGTTCACCGGATTTTATTATGGGCGTTGGTAGCAACGTTGTAATACGGAGAAAATATCTAAATGAACTTCGTTATGAGGCTGGCGTTTCATTAAATGAAGGCATTGATTTTTGGTATCGTGTTTTGAAGAATATGAAAGAATCCATACATGTAGGATTGCTAAATAAAGCCTGCATTGAAGTTAGAGAGGTAGAAGGAAGCTTGTCTCGAACATGTTATGCTAATTGGAGAGATTTAGAAATTCCTATTTCTATAAAGCGCTATCAAAGGAGTTCCAATCGGTACGATCAACATCTTATGGGAATGTTGTCGCAGCGATGGTATGAACACGCGATGGAACGATTGCCGTCTTGGCAGCAAAAAGGGTTATTTGTATTTCATCATGCCTTGGTTTTGCTTAAAAATTATTACTATTTCAAAAGAAGAAAATTCATAAGACGATAAATTATGCATGTAGTTGATTTAGTTCCAAAAAAATACGATTCAGTGTTGCCAGATTATTTTGAAGTAGTCCGAAACAATTCTTTATATGACGAATTATATAAAGAAATTTATAGTGTTGCTGATGCGCCGATGTTGAGTAAAAAAGAATTAATGTCAATTTTAAAAACAAAATTTAAACTTCACGATCAAAATACAGGAGTATATTTGGTACGATCGGGCGGAAGTACTCAGGAGCCTTTGGTTTTTCCAGTAGATATTCAAGAAAATCAAGATCAGCGAATTGCGATGGCAAAAGAGTTAGTCAAAAATAATTTTTTTACCTCTAAAACAGTTGCGCTAAATATTTTTGGCTATTCTGATATGTATCGAACCGCAGCTATTATGGATGATATTTTAGAGAAATGTAATGCAACAACATTGTCATTAAGTGCTCATGCAAGTTATGATGATATGCTACAAGCTACTAACTATTTCAATCCGAATTTTATTCTGGGAACCCCTTCTAAATTGTTGTGTTTTGCCAAGTTTTTAGAAGAAAAAAAGATACAGCTTCAAGTTAAAAATTTGTTTTATGCGGGTGAATTTTTAAGACCAAGCCAGCAAAAGCTTCTAAAAAAAACATTAGGCTACGAACAAGTTTATTCTATGTACGGTTCTGCCGAGACTGGAATTTGGGCTTGGTCGGATGTTACTAAAAGACCTTCCTTGTTCTCTGTTCTCGAAGGTGTTGTAGTCGAGATTATTGATCCTGATGCTAATGGATACGGGATTATCGCGGTCACCAATACTTTTCGCAAAAGGTTTCCCGTTTTTCGATATGCTATCGGAGATTTAGGTAGATGGGTTGATATAGATGGAGACTCTTTTTTAGAGTTAAAATCTAGGGAAACAAAATCATTTATTGTTGGAGAACAACATTATAATTTGGATCAAATTGCCTTTTTTACGCAACAAGCAGAAGCCTTTCAATTGCAATTGTCCTATAACAAAAAGCTTCAAGAAGTAATTCGATTACTTGTTGTTCAGGAAGTCGTTGATAAGCAAAACCCCGACCTTATAAAAACAATTACAGAAGGATTACATCAATTGTTTCATTATAACGAAAAATTTATGCAAGTAGAGGTGTTATTAGTTGCTTTAGATGAATTATATATTGATCCTAATACTACCAAAACACCATTGCTTGTGGATTTAAGAAATTGATCATGTGTTTTGTAGGAGTAATTTAAGCAGTGGGTTTGGGTAGATTGTAATGATTCAATCCTAACTCGTTTTTCAGTTTAACAAATTAATGTCCCAGTACTTTTTTTTATGTATAGTTAAAATGACAAATTGTTGAGTTTATTATTGTTTTTACTTATACAAGCGAATTGAAATAGTACACTTCATCGGTGTGATAGACCATAACTTTTAGAGTCTTGTGCTAGAAAGGGGAAGCCTGCACGTGCAAGGGTTTTTTAAAATTATTGAGAAGTAAAGTTATGTACTTATTTTAATTTTTTGCGGACTAATGTGTTCCTGATTTACCATTAAAATTTTAGTCAAGCCATTCTTTTGTTATAATTATTTAGGATAGACATATCTCCGAGTAATAATTTTAAGCTCACCTCGTGTATTGAAATAGCTGTTCCATGACATTTTTTTATTTTAGGCTTGACTTCTATTTTAATTTTAGGCTAGAAAATAAAATGAAAGCTAGCAAAATATATTTTCAACATTAGTTTCTAATTAATTTTCTCAATAAAATAACTTGTATGTGTTTACATGATTTATAAAACGTTATTTATTGAAGATGTATTAGACAGAAATGATAAATCTAACAGTGGAACAGAACCCATTTAAAAAAACGACCCTTTCTGTAAAGGTTAATTGCAGGGGCGGAATTTGTTTTCGCGTTAATTTATATTAGTTACATTTTCTTGAATAATAACAAACTAAAACTATTCATTATGTCAGACACGCATAACCATAACCATGAAGATTGTATTGGCTGCGGTTGTTACAACCCAGCTTTTGATTTACTCTTAAATACTACCAATTCCAACGAAACAAAAGACGCACGCGCTGAAAGTGTTCAAGAGAATGAGGTACCAAAGTCAATGATATTTTACAACGGCATCATTTATCCTGTACAAAGGAAAGATGAGAATGAAAAGATCGTTGATGTCACAGATCCAGATTTCTATTACGAGGCCATGAGAATAGATAACGGAATGATAACATGGCTTGGAACGAGTGAAAAGGCTAAGAAAGAGGCTGATGACGAAAAGATAGATCTACAGGATTTAAATGGAAAAACAATCCTCCCAGGACTTATAGAGCCTCATTGTCACATTGTACCGAGTGCTGCTGGCGATTTTGGAAAATACCCTGTTCCATTGTCGAAAGAATGGGGTGACAAAATTTGGAAAAATTACTCGCCTTTTGATAATCAATCTGATCCTCTTGATCCTGATCCTCATTATCCTCAATGTCTCAAACCAGATTATACACGAGAGAATTTATTAAAAGATGTTATTGGCGATGCAAAAAAAATTGCGGAAAAAAATAATAAACTTAGCTATTTAGAGAAAAAAAACGGTCCGTATTGGCTCTTGGGCCTTGGTGTCGACCCTTCACTAATGTATGAGGTTTATCCAGAGAAACATTGGACAATTGACAATTGCGTTGACTCTTCTTTTTTTAGAGAGGTAGACCTTGACTTCGAAAGAAGTACACCGAGCCTTGCAGTACCCCCGATATTGTTGATGAGCGCATCCGGACATACCGCTTATGTGAACAAAATTGCGCTCAGTCTTGCTTATAGTCTCGAGAAGGAGAAGCCTACTCCAGGATTTTTAGAAAAATACCCAACTGAGGAAAAATATGTGATAAACGAAAATTGTGTCCTGCAAGAGATGGCTCAGATGACACCCGTAATGAGGGCAATTTGCAAAACTCAACTCAAAGATCTCAAGGATGGTATAGAGGGTTCAATTAATGATTACATTAAATCTGCAAGAAAGTTGGGGGTCACCATGGTGTATGATGCGGGAATGCAACAAGATTGGGCGAATGCCTATTTTTTTAAAGATGGTACTCCAATAAACCATGGGATTCGCATTGGGATGTCTCTTCCGTATGGAATTGAAAATAAATTTGAAAAAGCAAATGAAGATCTAAAAAAACAATTCGAAGATTTTGATTCTTTTCAACCTCCTACGGAGAAGACAATAAACGGATATTGGGGAAGTATAAAAATCACCTCGGATGGGTCCAATCAAGGACTTACAGGATATCAAAGTTTGAATTACGTTTGTCCTTCTCTCCCTGATCCAAATGAAAAAGGAATATATAATTTTCAAACGCAGGCTAAGCTTGACCCTCTTTCTGTTGATACTCTCAATGATGGAATAAATCATAACAATAGTCTCGTAAAGGCAATTGTAAAAGAAGGTTGGCCAATATTGATCCACGCCAATGGGAATCAAGCGATAGACTACACAATCAATGCATACAAAGAATCACTTGGTACACCTCCAACAAAGGAAGAGATGGAGGAATTCCAAAATAAGAGAAATCGTATTGAACATTGTTCATTATTGAATGAGCAGAATTTGAAGGATATGAAGGAATATGGGATTCAACCAAGTTTCTTAATTGGCCATGTGGGGTACTGGGGCTATGTATTCGATAAGTACATTTTCCCAAAATCGCAAACAGTCAATTCAGCAGCTGAACATCTTGACTTGTGCAAATCGGCCTTAGATCATTCACTGCGAATTACGCTGCACAGTGACAATGCGGTAACGCCATTGGGTCCGCTTAGATATATGGAACAGGCAATTACACGAATTATGGAAGGCTCGGAACAGGCAAAGGATTACTATACGAACCTGAAAAAAAAGAGTGGAGACAAACCAACAAACACTGTTTTTAAAGATCTTCCAGTTTTGAATGAATCAGAAAGAATAACTGTAATGCAAGCTTTAAAAGCAGTAACACTTGATGCAGCATGGCAGTGCCAAGCAGACCATTTGGTAGGGTCTTTGTTGCCTGGAAAACTTGCCGATTTCATTATTTTGGAAAAAAACCCTATGCTCATGGATACGCCAGAGAAAGCCTACCTAAACATGAGAAATATCAAGGTACTAGAAACGTGGGTAGGCGGAGTTCAATACAAGAATGGATAAAATTGGATTTGAGATAAATCTTGTATTTTAGATAAACACTAGAGAGGTATTTCAGAGTACCAAAAGGCCTCATTTTGCGCTCAAATGTTGTCAATTACAAAAAAAATACAACCCGATGGCGCAGTTTTGTCTTCAATCTAAAGGTTAGCACAGGCATTTGTCTGTGCACACAACAGTGAGCAGAAATTTAAAGTAAAAAAGTTGTAGTTGTAAAAAGGCTACAACTTTTTTGTTTAATTTTAAAACAAAAACGGCAACAAAGTATAAAGCAATACTGATGAAGCCTATTTTGTAGCCATAACAACGTAGACTGGATGTATTTACGAGGTTAAATCAAAAAAATAATATAATAAAGCATTGCAATATTATCAAGAAAACAAAGGGTTAGAGATTTATGGGTATCATGCAGAACACATTTTTAGCAATAAAATAATAGACCTGTAAAGTTATTTACTTGTATAATGTTTCAATGTTTAGTGGGTAAATTAAAACCATTTATCAGTTCATTAACAAGTTAGGGGTATCAAAATCCATTTGACGTTATAATTTAGAATCCAAAGAAGGAGGGAATTTAAACGATAAGCAAACATCTTTACACCTCTAATCATCCTTAATAAAGATCGGAGAACCTATTATATTGGCAAAAAGAAGTGTTTTTTTTTTTTTTAGGTTACAATAAAGCTGCCTTATTTTTTTGGTAAATAAAAAATCCGAAGCATGGCTTCGGATTTTAAGATAGAGCTTCAAAACAATGAAGTTTTATGACTAAAATTTAGCGATTAATAATTACTTTTTAGGAGCTGGTTTGTCGGTTTTGGCATCCATCATTTCCATTAGTTTCATACCTAGTAAGCCGCTGATTCCGCCTTCAGAACCATTTGTTCCTGAAATTAAGACATCAGGAATTACTTTGATATTTCCTTTTCCAATTTCTTCTGTAATTTTATATTTAGTAAAGTTATCACCGCCCATAGCTGATACCTGTAATTGATACGCTTCAGCTGTAGATTGACCTATAGCCTTGATTTTTTCAGCTTCTGCTAAACCAGTTTTAGAAATTTTTTCAGCCTCAGCACTTGCATTTAATCTTGTAGCTTCTGCTTGTGCACCAGCTCTTGCTTTTGTGGCTTCAGCTTCTGCATTGGCACGCATTTTAGTAGCCTCAGCTTCTGCATTTACATTAAGTTTCAAACTTGTAGCGTCTCCTTCTGCTTTTTTTACTGTCGCATCAGCCGTTCTTTGAGCAATTTCAACGCTTTGCGAAGCTTTTACAATTTCTTTTTGCATATCAGCAATAGCAGTTTCTTTTTCAACACCTTGACGTTGTTCTTGTGCCATTCTTTGGGTTTGATAGGTTTTTTGTTCCTCTTCCGCAATTTTTCTGTCGGTCAATGTTTTCATTAAAGAATCTGGAGGAACGATATCCCCAATTAAGGTATCAACTGCATTTACGTTGTATTCATCCAATACTGCTTTGATATGGTTTTTAGCTGATTCTTGACGCTCTTTACGAGTACTTAAGAATGAAATTACATCGCTATCTTGTGCTGAGTTTCTAAAATAGTTACCGATAGTTGGTTCCAAAACTTGTGATACTAAGTTGGTCATACTACCAAAACGTGCAATAACTTTTGGTGCTTCGTTCGCGGGAACGTGAATAATTTGTGCTACATCCAAATTAAAAGGGAAACCATCTTTTGAACGAACGGTAATTGTTGATAGATTCTTGTCAAGGTCGTGGGATTCACTTCTAGCATTTGCCCAGTTTAAGACTAGGTTTGTTGTTGGAACAGGCTCAAGTTTTGTTGTGTATTTATTCAAAGCATATTTACCTGGACCAAACGGTTCCATCCAAACACCACGTTGCCCTTTTGACACAATATTACCGTGTTTGAAGGTGTCACCTGTAACATCTTTTCCGTCTTCACCGATATAGGAAATCACTACTCCAACATAACCAATTGGCACATCTGTCATTGGGTTTTGTTCTATTTGAATCGCCCAAGTATTGATGTAGTAAGAACCTGCCAGCATTACTTGAGGTTGCAAACCACGATTTCCACCTTGCTCTAAGAAATAGTCAAAATCTTGAAAATTATTGTGACCATCTACATATTTACCTGCAATTTGTCCTTGTGGAATTGGATCACCATCTAAGGCGGTTACAATTCCAACCATGTTTTCAAAAATCTTTATTTGTTCGGCAATTACAATTTCGAACAAAAAGGTATTGATACGATAAGATCCAGTAGTTATAAAAGCGGATTGTCTTCCTTTTTGTCCACCATTAGTTAAGAAAGCAGTAGCGTCTTGAAAGTTGTCGCTATCTACTTTTCTTGCAAGGATGCGTCCCGTTGGGATTTCTTTACCATCTTTACTCAACACTAATCCAATTTTTCCTTCAGGGATGATAGTAAATGGAGTCATATCTACTGAAAATTGCCAAATCCACATTCCCCAATACAAACCTGGAGCGAGCGTTTGTGCTTGAAACCCTGCTTCGCCTTTCGTGGCTATAATTCTTCCGTCAGGCAATGATTTGTCCGCACCAAAGAGCACGAATTTTTTGGTTACTAATCCAATTTTGTCCTCGGGAACGATTACCATTCCAAAGAAAACTCTTAAAACAAATTTGTAAAGAACGATGGATAATACTAGTAAAAATACCCACCAAAAATCTAGAATTGCAGTCATTATGAAATATTTTTTTGATTATTACTATGTTTGATTTTTGTAGATAATGACTATAGAAAAATACTGTAATTTCCTTTTTTAGTTTCTGAATTCAAATTATATAAGAAAATTGAAATCCCTTTTTGAAGTTACAACAGCCCTGTGTTATTTTAGAATATCGTTATGGTATAAAATCTCTAATTATACGGAAACACTTATTAATTGTTACAAAAAAATAATAAATATTTTAGAAAATAAAAAAAACGAAATTTTCATTATCACTTTGTTTTGATTCTTAACTTGTGCTTTTCAATTATTCTGGAGTTTTATTTTGTTTTGCCGATTTTTGGGTTGATGTTGCAATTATTTATTTTTAAAAGATAATAATTGGTGAGTATATTCACTAAATAACATAATAATTGGTGAATAATTAATTATTTTATTACATTTGATTAAAATTAATGTTATGATAACTAGGAGTTTAATAGAGATAATAAGAAATCGGCTCAATAAAGGAAAAGCTATTGTTCTTGTTGGACCAAGGCAAGTGGGAAAAACTACCTTAATTAATGAGTTGCTAAAAGGTGTTTCGTATTTGTTTTTGGACGGAGACGACTCGGTGATAATGGATACTTTGGCAAATGCCAATACCGAAACACTAAAAAGTATTATTGGTGACTACAAATATGTTTTTATCGATGAAGTACAACGCATTCCGAATATTGGTTTGAAACTAAAAATTATTGTAGATCAAATCAAGGATGTTCAAGTTATAGTGAGTGGTTCTTCAGCGTTGGATATTCATAATTTGACTCAAGAACCGCTTACAGGCAGGAAATTTGAGTTTCAAATGTTTCCAATTTCTTGGGCCGAATTCGAGAATAATGTGGGCTATATTAAAGCAAAACAACAACTCGAACTCCGATTGTTATATGGTATGTATCCAGACGTAATTAATAATTTTGGAAACGAATATGAAATTCTAAAGAACTTGGTTTCAAGTTATTTGTACAAAGATATTTTGGCTTTGACAGGCATTCGAAAATCAGAGGTGTTAGAGAAGATTCTTCAAGCTTTGGCGCTTCAAATTGGGAATGAAGTGAGTTATAATGAACTTGCCCAGTTAGTTGGTGTTGATAAAAATACGGTAAGCAGTTATATCGATTTGCTTGAAAAGAGTTTTGTGATTTTTAAATTAAATAGTTTCAGCCGAAATGTTCGAAATGAAATAAAAGCCAATCGAAAAATCTATTTCTACGACAATGGTGTTCGGAATATGCTGATAGGAAATTTTAATTTTTTGGAATTCCGACAAGATAAAGGTGCGCTTTGGGAAAATTTCCTTATTTCAGAACGTATGAAAGTATTGAGTTACCAAAACAGTATAGCGAAACCTTATTTCTGGCGAACCACACAACAGCAAGAAATTGATTATGTCGAAACGGTTGCTGATGATGTGAATGCCTATGAATTCAAATGGAAAGCCAAAAAAGTGAAATTGCCCAAAACTTTTTCGGACAACTATAAAGGAAGTTTTGAGATTATTACTGCAGATAATTTTAGGGAGTTTTTGAAATAAAAAAACCGAAGCATTGCTACTTCGGAATTTTCTTTGAATTCTAAAATCTGCAATCTTTTACAGCAACCCCGCTCTTTTCAAAAGCGCATCAGCCTTTGGTTCTTGCCCTCTAAAGCGTTTGTAAAGTTCCATTGGTAATTCGGTGCCGCCTTTTGAAAGTACGTTATCTTTGAATTTTGTTGCAACTTCTTTATTGAAGATGCCTTTTTCTTGAAAATAAGCAAACGCATCGGCATCGAGCACTTCGGCCCATTTGTAGCTATAATATCCAGAAGAATAGCCGCCAGCAAAAATATGGGAGAAGGAAACCGACATACAATTCTCAGCTACATCAGGATATAAAGAGGTACCTTCAAAAGCCGTTTTTTCAAACGCTTTTATGTTAGTAATCGCGCTTGGATTGTTACTATGAAAGGCCATATCTAAAATACCAAAACTCAATTGGCGTAGCGTAGCCATTCCTTCTTGGAAACTGGCGCTTTCTTTTATTTTATCTACATATTCTTGTGGAATAATTTCGCCAGTTTCATAATGTTTGGCAAATAAAGCCAGCGCTTCAGGCTCGTAACACCAGTTTTCCATCACCTGACTTGGTAATTCTACAAAATCCCAGTACACAGAGGTTCCTGACAAACTTGGATAAATAGTATTGGCCAACATACCGTGTAATCCGTGACCAAATTCATGGAATAAAGTCGTTACTTCATTAAAAGTTAGTAATGAAGGTTTGGTGGCGGTTGGCTTGGTGAAATTACAAACATTAGAAATGTGAGGTCTTTCGTTGCTACCGTCTTTGATGTATTGCGATTTGAAAGAAGTCATCCAAGCGCCGTTTCGTTTGCCTTTTCTTGGGAAAAAATCCGCGTAGAAAATAGCTACGAGTTCGCCAAATTCATCTTTCACTTCATAGGTGGTTACTTCTTCGTGGTATTTATCGATATCGAAAATTTCTGTAAAGGTTAGTCCAAATAATTTATTGGCAATGGTAAAAGCTCCGTTCAAAACGTTTTCTAATTGAAAATAAGGTTTTAGCTTTTCGTCATCCAAATTGAATAATTTTTGCTTCAATTTTTCAGCATAATAAGCACCATCCCATTTTTCTAATTGTTCTATGCCATCTAATTCTTTGGCGAAAGCCGATAATTCAGCAAACTCTTTTTCAGCGGCTGGTTTGGCTTTGGTCAACAAATCATTCAAAAACGATTTGACTTTGTCAGGATGTTGCGCCATTCTTTCTTCCAAGACAAAATGAGAATGCGTTTCATATCCTAATAAATTAGCTCTTTCAAAGCGTAACTTGGCAATTTTCAAAGCAATTTCTTGATTGTCGAATTCGTTATTTTGAAAGGCTTTTTTACCAGCAGCGATTGCTATTTCTTTGCGTAATTCACGATTGTCGGCATAGGTCACAAACGGAAGGTAACTTGGGAAATCCAACGTAAAAATCCATCCATCCAAATCCTTGCTTTTGGCCAATGCACTCGCCGCTTCTATAGCACCTTCAGGTAAACCTTTTAAATCAGCTTCATTAGTTAAATGCAATTGGTAGTTGTTGGTTTCGGCCAAAACATTTTCACTGAAAGTCAGTTTGAGTTTAGCTAATTCCGTGTCAATCTCACGTAATTTTAGTTTGTCTTCTTCCGAAAGCAAGGCGCCATTTCGAGAAAAACTTTTGAATTTCTTGTCTAACAATGTTGCTTGTTCGGGCGATAAATTCAAGCTGTCTTTTTGCTCGTAAACGGTTTTTATTCTTTGGAATAAAGCTTCGTTTAAGGTAATATCATTGCTGAATTCGGTCAACAAAGGCGAAACTTCTTGGGCGATTTTTTGCATCTCATCGCAAGTTTCGGCCGAATTCAAATTAAAAAAAATAGACGATAAACGGTCCAAAGCATTTCCTGAAAAATCCAAGGCTTCGATAGTGTTTTCGAAAGTCGGAGCTGATGGATTGTTGATGATGGCATCAATTTCCGCTTTTGCCGCAGCAATATTCTCGATAAATGCCGGTTGGTAATCCTCCAATTTTATCTGAGAAAAGGGTGCGGTATTGTATTTCGTTTTGAAGGTAGAGGTTAAAATTTCCATATTTACCGAAGGGACAGGTCGCGACCTGTCCGTACTTTTATTGATTAATAATTTAAAATAACCGATTTGTTCGTCAGTTATCTATTTTTTCAATCCTTCGGCCGCTTTGTTTACGGCATCTTTCAATCCTTCTTTATAAAGGACGATTTTATCTAAAACGCATTTATCAGCACTACCGATGATTTGAGCAGCCAATAATCCAGCGTTTTTTGCACCGTTTAAGGCCACAGTGGCAACTGGAACACCACCTGGCATTTGCAAAATCGACAATACAGAATCCCAACCATCAATAGAATTGCTTGATTTTACAGGAACACCAATCACTGGAAGTGGCGACATCGAAGCTACCATTCCTGGTAAATGCGCGGCTCCACCAGCTCCTGCAATAATCACTGAAATACCTCGTTTGTGAGCGTTTTGGCTAAAATCAAATAATTTTTCTGGTGTTCTGTGAGCCGAAACAATATCGACTTCTACTGCTATATCAAATCCGTTTAGGATATCGATGGCGTCTTGCATTACAGGCATATCTGATATACTGCCCATTATTACTGCTACTTTGCTCATTGTTTTACATTTAAAGATTTAAAAATTAAATGATTTAAAGATTTTGGAAAGATAGAACTTTATGGTTTTACCAATTTTTTAATCTTTAAATTATTCAATCTTTTAATTATTTAGAAATCACTCTTATCGTATTCTTTACCTCCTCAGCAATTCTTCTTGCTTCGGTCATATTTTCATTGGCAATGGTCACGTGTCCCATTTTTCTGAAAGGACGGGTTTGTTTTTTACCATAAATATGTGGGGTAACGCCATTCCAACCTAAAATCGTTTCGATGTTTTCGTAAACCACATCTCCTGAATGCCCTTCGGCACCTACCAAATTGACCATAATTCCAGCTACTTTACTATCGGTATTGCCTAAAGGTAAATCCAAAATGGCACGCAAATGGTTCTCAAATTGCGAAGTATAACTCGCTTCAATGCTGTAATGACCTGAATTGTGCGGACGAGGGGCTACTTCGTTTACTAGAATTTCGTCGTCTTCGGTTTGAAACATTTCAACCGCCAAAAGACCTACGTGGTTAAATTGTTGCGAAACATTTAATGCAATAGCTCTCGCTTTTTCGGCTACTTTTTCATTGATTCTGGCGGGACAGATTACATATTCTACCTGATTGGCTTCGGGATGAAATTCCATTTCGACTACAGGATAGGTTTTGATTTCGCCTGATGGATTGCGGCAAACGATAACGGCCAATTCGTTTTTGAATGGAATCATCGTTTCGGCAATGCATTCTACATTGGGTAACAAATCCAAATCCGAAGCTTTTCGAACCACTTTTACGCCGTTTCCGTCGTAACCAAATTCAGTACATTTCCACACAAAAGGTAATTCAACTGCACTCGATTTTACAGCCAATTGTAAAGCATCAAGATTTTCAAATCGAGTGTAGGGAGCGGTGGGAATAGTATGTTGAGTGTAAAAATCTTTTTGTACGCCCTTGTTCTGAATCAAACGCAAAGTTTTTGGAGATGGATAAACTTTTTTGCCTTCATTTTCTAGTTTTTCTAAGGCTTCTAGATTTACCAATTCGATTTCGAAAGTCAGCACATCGACTTGTTTTCCAAAGTTGTACACTGTATCAAAATCCATCAAATCGCCTTGGAAGAATTGGTTACAAGCGATTTTGCAAGGTGCTTCGTCGCTAGGGTCTAGTACATAGGTTTGAATGTCGAATTTTCGAGTGTCAAACAACAGCATTTTGCCTAATTGTCCGCCACCTAATATGCCTAGTTTAAAATCAGAAGAAAAATAATTCATTTTTTAGTTATTGTTTAGTAACGATTAAATGCATTCGCTTCGCTCGTGTTATTTGGTAATTATATTTAAAAATTCGTCTGGAGTGAAAACACTAATCTCTGAAAATTTAAAATCTTTCAAATCTCTAGTGATTATGCAATCCATTGTATTTATTGATTGTGCTGTGATAATTTGTATTGCATCTTCAAAATCTTTGTGACTGGATTTGAGGCTTTTTTTTAAAATAGATTCTGTTACAGCAATTATAGAAATAGTGTCTAATAAATCTTCAATAATAGAACGTAATTCTTTTTCGTCAACTACCCTTTTTGCGATATAGTGCATAGTGGCAATAGAGTGAGAGGAAGAATACATTTTGATTTTATGGCGTTCACAATAATCGAAAATTAAAATAACATTCTTTGAAAAGGGTAATCTATTCGCAACGATGTCCACTAAAATATTGGTGTCAAGAAAAATATTTTTAAAACCCATATTTCTCTTTGTAATGTTCTTCTTTTGCTTTGTCTAAGTCAAAATCGGGTGGAAGTGTAATCCTGCCAATCAGTTTTTTTACTTTTGGGTGAATGTCTTCTGCCGTTTCTGATTTGTCGGTAAGGTTTTTGAAATAATTTTCTACCAATTCAGACAAACTTCTCCCCGTTTTTTTAGCATACAATTTTGCATCTTCTATAACGGTTTTTTCTAACGATAATGTGAGTTTGGTGTTCATATACGTATAGTTTTTGCAAATGTACGGATAATTTTTATTTCGTTTATTTCCGAAAATAGAAAAACGCTACTTTATTTTCCTCAAAATCTCTCTCGAAACGGCCTTGTAGGCTGCGGATTGAGTGGGATAGTCTTTTTCGATGATAATTTGTAACTCGGGATAAATCCAATCATTCGATTTTCCTAAGACAAATAACGTGCGAATACAATAGCATTTGGCCGCTACTTTAGTATCAGAAATCAGCCAATCAAAGCAGCATTCCGTTATTTGCTCTATTTGATTTGGGCTTAGTTTTATTGTTTTCTTTTTGAAATGATTTTCAACCAATAACTGCAATACTTTGGCGACTGGACGAATCGCACTTTCATTATTGAGTTGATTTAAATGCGAACAAAAAAAATCCAAATGCGGTTGCAGCCATTCTAATTGATTATAAGCCACTTGTTCCAAAACCCAACAGGCTTTGTATGACTTTTCATCTTCAGTAGCAAAACAAAGTTGTAATAATGTTTCAAAATGTGCGGGATGGTTCAAAACAAATTGTGCAGCAAGTACTCTTTTGTCGCGGTAACCACTTACATAATCTAGATGGGACAACAGTTCAGCGCTCATTTTGGATGGTTTTAATTTTAAAAATACAAATTTAAAATCAATTGTGAATTGTCAAACCCGAATTCTGTATCTTTGTGCATTATTTTAAACCTAAAAATAATGATACAACTTCACGATAAACAATTTGTTCCGTTTATTTCTGCGAACGAAATTGATTTTGCTATTACCAAATTAGCCGCTCAAATTCAAGATGATTTTGCTGATGAAACTCCTGTTTTTGTTGGAGTTTTGAATGGGTCATTTATGGTGGTTTCAGATTTGATGAAAAAATACAAAAAACCTTGTGAAATCACCTTCATTAAGATGGCTTCCTATGAGGGAACGGCCTCTACTGAAAATGTAAAACAATTAATAGGTTTGAATCAAGACCTTTCAGGTAGGTCAGTTGTGATTCTCGAAGATATCGTAGACACCGGAAATACTTTGGTAGAACTAAAAGAATTGTTCAAAAGTCAAAATGTTAAGCATTTGAAGATTGCCACCCTTTTCTTCAAGCCAGAAGCCTACAAGCAAGATAGTAAGATTGATTATGTAGGGATCCGAATTCCGAATAAATTCATCGTTGGCTATGGCCTTGATTATGATGGGTTGGGTAGAAATTTACCCGAAGTATATCAACTAAGTGAATAACTAAAATTAACTATAACTAATTTAAAGGTAATCTTTAACCACAAGCTTACCACTTTTTAAAATTACAAAAATGATTAACATTGTTTTATTTGGGAAACCAGGTGCAGGAAAAGGAACTCAAGCAGAATTCCTAAAAGAAAAATACCAATTAGTTCATATTTCAACAGGAGATGTATTTCGTTATAACCTGAAAAATGATACCGAGTTAGGAAAACAAGCTCGTGTTTACATGGACGCAGGAGATTTAGTGCCAGATGAATTAACCACCAAAATGCTAATTGACGAAGTAAATAAGCATTTGGATGCCAAAGGAATTTTATTCGATGGCTACCCAAGAACCATTTCTCAAGCCGAAGCATTAGATGCATTTTTGCCAACTATCGGTAGCCAAGTAACTGCGACTGTCGCACTAGAAGCTGATGACGAAGTACTAGTGGCACGTTTGCTTGAAAGAGGAAAAACGAGCGGCAGAGTAGACGACCAAGACGAAGAAAAAATCAGAAACCGTTACCAAGAATACAATGAAAAAACAGCTCCTTTAATGGATTACTACAAGGCACAAAACAAATTTCACGCTGTAGATGGTATAGGAAGTATTCAAGAAATTACCGAAAGACTTACACAAGTTATCGATAATTTATAGAAGCATTTCCAGCTGTACGTTACAAGTCCTCCTCTCCTTATCTGTTTTTGTAGAGCATCGCCCAAGCTTCTTTTAGTCGCTTAGCGCTACTCACAAAAAACTAGACAACGAGAGTCCGGGCTTTCCACTGCCATCTGGGCTAAAAAGAAGTTTAACTAACAAACATAAAATTGGAATTACTGATTATCTTTTTTCTAATACTCTTAAATGGCGTTTTCTCTATGTCAGAAATCGCATTGATTTCAGCAAGGAAAAATAGATTAGAAACAGCAGCAAAAAAAGGAAATAAAAGCGCTAAAACGGCACTCGATTTAGCCAATTCACCCAATAAATTTTTATCAACCGTTCAAATTGGAATTACCTTAATCGGAATCTTGACGGGGATTTATTCTGGAGATAAAATCACGAATGATGTTGAACTTTTTGTTCAAGGCTTTGAAGTTTTTCATCCTTATGCTCATTCTATAGCGGTTGGAATTGTTGTCGTGGTGTTAACTTTCTTCTCACTAGTATTAGGCGAGTTGTTGCCCAAAAGAATTGGTCTCAATCATCCCGAGTCTATTGCAAAGACGGTAGCAATGCCAATGAAATTTATTTCGATAATCACGGCTCCTTTTATATGGTTACTTACTTCTTCTACAGATGCTATTTTGGATATTTTGCAAATCAAACCTACGGCAGACGGAAAAGTAACGGAGGAAGAAATCAAAGCCATTATCAAAGAAGGAACCGAAGGAGGGGAAGTACAAGAAATTGAGCAAGATATCGTAGAGCGCGTTTTTCATATTGGTGATCGAAAAGTCAATTCTTTAATGACGCACAGAAAATCAGTTGTTTTCTTGCCTTTTGACGCAAATAAGGAACAAGTGCGACAATTGATGTTGAAAGAATTGCATTCTATTTATCCTGTCTACAAAGAAAACTTTGATGATATTGTTGGGGTAGTGAATTTGAAGAATATTTTTTCTCATTTTGAGAATGAAAATTTCAATTTGGCCGATATCATGACCGAAGCGCCTTTTATCATGGAGCAAACTACAGCTTACACTGCGCTAGAAGATTTTAAGAAAACAGGAATTCATTACGCCTTTGTTTCTGATGAATATGGCGTGTTTCAGGGAGTGATTACATTGAACGATATACTAGAAGCGTTAGTTGGTGATGCTGCTGAGTTCTACAAAGATGATTTTCAACTAATAGAAAGAGAAGATGGTTCTTGGTTGGTGGATGGGCATTATTCATTACACGATTTCTTGACTTTTTTCGAGCTGGATGAATTAATCAATGATTATGAGGTAACCACTGTTAGTGGATTAATTATGACCGAATTGTCACACATTCCTAAACAAGGAGAGAAATTGATCTGGCAAAAGTTTGAGCTAGAAGTGATTGATATGGATGGGGTTAAGATAGATAAAGTAATGGTGAAAGCCTTAAATGGTTAATTTGGTTTAGGGTTTAAATGTTTAATGTTGTTGGTTCTCAGAACAATTTTAAACTTTTGAATTTTAAACTTTTAAACAAGAAAAAATGACAGAAGATTTGAAATTAAAAGGAGGACAGTCAGTGGCTGTCAGGTTTTTTTTTAGATTTTTTGAAAAGTAAAAGAAATTATGACAGAAGGAAATTTTGTAGATTACGTAAAAATATTTGTTTCATCGGGTAAAGGTGGAAAAGGATCTACGCATTTGCACAGGGAGAAATTTATACAATACGGTGGGCCAGATGGTGGAGATGGTGGTCGAGGAGGACACATTTATCTAGTAGGAAATAAAGGGCTTTGGACTTTATTTCATCTAAAATTTGCCCGTCATATCAAAGCGGGTCATGGAGGAGATGGTGGTGGCGACAGAAGTACTGGTGCTGATGGAGAAGATAAATTTATCGAGGTACCATTAGGAACCGTTGTTAAAGACAAAGAAACAGGCGAAACATTATTTGAAATCACAGAAGACGGAGAAAAACAAGTTTTATGCCGCGGCGGAAAAGGGGGGTTAGGTAACTGGCATTTCCGTAGTTCGACCAATCAAACACCAAGATATGCGCAACCGGGTTTACCAGGCGTTGAAATGGATGTGATTCTTGAATTAAAAGTTTTGGCGGATGTTGGTTTAGTAGGTTTCCCAAATGCTGGAAAATCAACTTTGCTATCGGTGTTGACTTCTGCGAAACCTAAAATTGCCGACTATCCTTTTACGACTTTAAAACCTAATTTAGGAATTGTTGCTTATCGCGATTATCAGTCGTTTGTGATTGCTGATATTCCTGGTATTATTGAAGGTGCAGCAGAAGGAAAGGGATTAGGTCATTATTTCTTACGCCACATCGAAAGAAATTCTACGCTGTTGTTCTTGGTTCCAGTAGATACGCCAGATATCAAAGCGGAATACGATATTTTAGTTAACGAATTGACCAAATACAATCCAGAAATGCTCGACAAAGAACGTTTGTTGGTTATTTCCAAAATTGATATGCTCGATGACGAATTAAAAGCAGAACTAAAAGCCGATTTAGACGTGGCTTTTAAAGATGTTCCTTATATGTTCATTTCATCTGTTGCCCAACAAGGTTTGACCGAATTGAAAGATAAATTATGGAAAATGTTGAACGAATAGTTTCTTTTCCTTCAAATATAAAAAGGTGTTCTTGAAAAAGAGCACCTTTTTTTTGTTTTGTAAAATTCATAAAATTAAGTTAAGAAAGAGAATGTAAAATGTGATTTTGAATGTCAAAAGTCATTTAAAATGCGAAAATGACTTATATTCGCAATGCTAAAATAAATATATACCTATATGAAAAAGATTGTCTTATTCTTGACCTTATGCCTTATGGCTTTTCCTGTAAAAGCTGACGAAGGAATGTGGTTCTTGATGTTTATCGAAAGATTAAACCATAGAGATATGGAAAAAATGGGCTTGCAATTGACAGCCGAAGAAATTTACAGTATCAATCACCACAGTTTGAAAGATGCGATTGTACAATTCAATGGCGGATGTACTGCCGAAATTGTTTCAAAACAAGGTCTAGTTTTAACCAATCACCACTGCGGTTATGATGCCATAGCAGAATTGTCAACAGAACAAAACAACTATTTGAAAAATGGATTTTGGGCGAAAGACAAAAGTCAAGAAATGAAGCCAAAATCTTTGTTCGTTCGTTTCTTTGTACGTATGGATGATGTTTCTAAACGTATTTTGTCTAAAGTAAACGATAAAATGACAGAAGCTGAGCGCAACAAAGCCATTCAACAAGAAATTGCTTTGATTGAGAAAGAAAACAGTGAAGGTGGAAAATATACCGTTTCGGTTCGTCCATTTTTTCAAGGAAATGAATACTACTATTTCGTTTATCAAGATTACAAAGACGTGCGTTTGGTAGGAACTCCAACAGAGAGTTTAGGGAAGTTTGGTGGAGATACTGACAACTGGGAATGGCCACGCCACACGGCTGATTTTTCTATGTTTAGAGTGTATGCGGATAAAGATGGAAATCCAGCAGAGTATTCTAAAGATAATGTGCCATTGCAACCTAAGCATTATTTGCCAATAAGCTTAAAAGGAGTGCAAGAAAACGATTATGCTATGATTTTAGGTTATCCAGGTCGTACCAATCGATGGATGCCAGCTAATGGAATCGAGCAAAACGTAAAATTTGCTTATCCTGCATGGGTTGAAGGTGCCAAAACAGGTATGGACAATATGAAAAAGTTTATGACCAAAGATGCTACGGTAAATTTGCAATATGCTTCTAAATATGCGTCTACTGCTAACTATTGGAAAAATCGTCAAGGGATGATTGATGCTTTGACTAAAGCTAAAACGGCTCAAACCAAAACGAAAGAAGAAGCTAAATTCAATGCTTGGGCTAATAAAGCAGAAAATAAAGCGAAATATGGAGACGTTATTGCTACAATCAATAACTACTATGCACAAACCAACTTAAAAGCGCGTCACGATAACTACTTGACACAATTATTGCGTACTGCTGCTTATGGTGCTTTGCCTGCTAGTTTAGGTAATGGTTTGATTGCTTTTGCTAAAGAAAACGAAGCAAAGAGAACTGAAATGTTGCCAAAACTTATTGCTGCGATTGATGGTGCTTACGGAAGTTTGTACGCTCCTCTTGAAAAAGAAGTGTTGATCGCACAATTGAATTTATATGCTGCTAAAGCAGCTGAATATGGATTAGCTCCAAAAGTGGCTGAAATGAAAGCGACTAACAATGGTGATTTCACAAATGATGTAAACAAAGCAGTGACTTCTAGTATTTTTAGTTCAAAAGATGCAGTGCTTGCTTTTTTGAAAGAGCCAAAAGTTGAAACGATTGCAAACGATCCTTTGTATGTTGTTTCTAGTGATTTGGTGACTAAAATCAGAGCGAAATCGCCAGAACAAGCCAAAGCTGATGATGATTTTGCTATAGCTTTCCGCAAATTGGTCGAAGGTTTGAGAGAATCAAAATTGAATACGATTCAGTATCCAGATGCAAACTCAACTTTGCGTTTGACTTACGGAAAAGTAAAAGCGTTACCTGCTGACAAACGTAACGACGCTAAAGTGAACAATTATACTACTATGGCCGGAATGGTAAACAAATACAAAGCAGGTGACGCTGAGTTTGACTTACCTTCTCGTTTATTAGAATTGAATAAAGCCAATGATTTTGGTCAGTATGCTGACAAAGCAGGATATATGCCAGTAAACTTCTTAACGGATAATGATATTACGGGTGGTAACTCAGGTTCACCAGTATTGAACGGAAAAGGAGAGTTGATTGGAGTTGCTTTTGATGGTAACATTGAAGCGATGGCGGGTGATGTTATTTTTGATAAAAAATTACAAAGAACCATCAATTTAGATATTCGTTTTGTGCTTTGGATTATTGATAAATATGCTGGAGCTCAAAATATTATTGATGAAATGACTATCGTAAAATAGTTTAAAAAAGAGGCTCTACCACGAAATGTGTGGGTTTTTAACAAATGTTTTAAATTAAAAAAAGACTATTCAAAAATTTTAACCATTAAGATATTAAGGCAATTAAGACTTAATTAAACTTAATATCTTAATGGTTCAAAAACAAAATTTAATAAATCTTAATTGGAAACCCACACAAATGGTGGTAGAACCAAAAAAGAAAATTGAAGGCAAGAAAGAAAATTGTGGCTCTCTAGCCCCGATAGCAGCGAAAATCCTTTGGTGGCGGGGTTCGACACCAAAGATTGTAGCGGATAGCGGGACGATGACCACTAAAGTGCCCATTTTTTCTGCTCCTAAAAATTTTAATAAATAAGACCGTCTTGATTCATTTCAAGGCGGTTTTGTTTTTGAGGATAGGTGTCAAACATGAAGTCTAAAGTGTGTGGAATGACATTGGCTTCGATTCTAGGGTAATTCATAGGCAGTGAAAGCCAATTTTCTATGATTAAATCGAAATCTGGTCCGACTTCGTAAATAACGGGAATGCCCATTTTTTTTAGGGCGGCGGCGTTGCATTCTTGCTCGTAATGTTTTCGAATGGGGATGGAAAGGATTTTTTTGCGAAGGTATAAAGCTTCTGAAGGCGTTTCAAATCCGCCGCCAGTGATGATGCCTTGACATTTGATTAAACTTTTGTTGAACAAGGTTTGGTCTACGGGATAATAAGTGATGTTTTTGATTTTATGCTTTGTTTTGACATCGCTCAAAAACCAGTGAAAACGCTCGTTGGGTAATTTATTGAAGGCTTTTTCTAAACACTCTTTTTGAAAAGAAGGAAGGTAAACGGTGATATGTCCGCTGTTTTTTGGGTCCGCGTTTAAAATTTCGTCCTTGATGATGGGAGGCAAAATAAAATCATCGTAACGCTCAAAATGCAATCCAATATTTTGTGGAGCGGGCGCATAATGTTTGAAAATTAATTCACCCATGACATCTTTTCTTTCGGGTCGTGGGGTTAGTTTGGACCTGAAACTGGCTTGATGACCAAAGGATACCGAATGTTTTTTTTGCAATTTACAAGCCAATGAAGTGATGGAATCAAAATCGTTGATGATGACATCGTATTGGTCTAATGGTAGCGAGCGAGCGTCGTTGTAGATTTGGTTGGGCTTTATTTTTTTGGCAATGTTCCAATAATCTAATCCGCCACATTGACTGTAATGAAGGCTCAAACCGTTGCTTCTGTATTTGATTGGAATGCTTGGGTTTAGCGTCGCATAAGTGCCGCTTAAGAGGAAATCTACTTCACCATATTTTTGTAGGTAAGGATAGAGCTGAATGGCTCGGCTAATGTGTCCGTTTCCTGTGGCTTGGATGGCGTAGAATATTTTCATTTTATGGATTAGGATAAAATTTTGACCACAATGTCGTTCTTGATTTTTTCTTCGGAGGTGTCGGCATCTTTGTAATGTTCTTTACGATATTGGTAAATACTCCATTTTCCTTTTTTGTATTCCAAAGCGGTTAAATTCTCGACCCAATCACCACTGTTGAGATAAGTGACTTGTCCGTGCTCATTTTCGATGGTTTTCATTTGAGGTTTATGGATATGGCCACAAACCACGAAGCTGTAGCCTTTTTCTATGGCGATTTCGGCGGCTGTGGTTTCGAAATTACTGATAAAAGCGACGGCTTTTTTTACACTGTCTTTGATGGTTTTGGAGTAACTTCTTTTTTCTTTGCCGAACAATTCGCGAAACCAATTGATACAACTGTTGATTAGAATCAGTAAATCATAGCCTTTGCCACCCAATTTTGCGAGAATTTTGGCGTAGCCTCTGGTGGAAGAATCAAATACATCGCCGTGAAAGAACCAGGTTTTTTTTCCATCGATTTCTAAAATCAATTTGTCGACCAACTCAAAATTTCCTAAAGCAAAATCTGAATATTTACGAAGGGCTTCATCGTGATTTCCGGTAATGTAGATGACTCTTGTGCCTAAATTGGAGAGTTTTATGATTTGTCTCAAAACATTCATGTGGGCAACAGGAAAGTAACTTTTACTGAAATTCCACATATCGATAATGTCGCCATTGAGAATTAAGATTTGCGGTTGAATGGATTTGAGGTATTGCAGTAATTCTTTGGCTTGGCAACCATACGTGCCCAAATGCACATCACTAATTACGACTAGAGGAATTTTTCGTTTACTTTTCATATGTGTGAATTATATTTTTTAAAGGACACATATGGTATGCTTCGCCAATTCGCTTCACTCGGGTCGACTTGCTTCTCTTCGGTGTTTGCTTAGGCAAACTTTTGGTTGTTATCGATTTCATATAAAGTTTTTACGAAAATAAGATGGTAGTGTTAGGGGAATGTGATTTTAGTATTATTTATATATAAAAAAAGGCCTCATTTTGAGACCTTTGTTGTTAAGACGTAGTTTTATTGTTCTTTTGTGTTTATTCGAATCCCTTTCGTGTGATTGTTGAATTCTGGTGCATACATACTTTCAATAGTGGTAATTCCGTTAGAGAAGTCCCCTTGATTATTTATTCGAGTATCGTATTCTAGGACATAAGTACCTTTGTTAATATGGTCAAAAAAGAAATGCGTAGCAGCATCTTTTGTACTCATATAATAACTTAGTTCGCCTTTGTATTGGTATTCCGAAAGTACATTTACAGGTTCAAAACAAGCAGCACGCATATCTTTTAAATGAACAAATTCCATGTCTTCTTTTGAAGAAATGATTAATCGGATGGTTACTAAATCGCCAATTTTTAAACTATTTTTAGTGGTAACTTTTTGTAATTCTTCTCCTGAAAGCGAATTTTTCTTCAGATATAATTCTTTAGCTATAGATAAAACCGTTCCCGAATTAGTTTTAATTTTGTCTAAGTCCTCAAAATATTGCCAATATACGCCTCCAAATCCTGGAACTTTCGATTTGTTTTGTATAGTAATGTGGGCCATTTCTTTCTTGATTTCATCGGCTTTCCAATTGAGTTTGAGATATCCTGTTTCGGCTTCTTTTTCGTTTTCGGATAACTTTTTGGTAAGGATTTTTTCGTCTCCAATTTTTAAGATGGTATTGTCTTTAACACTCAACCAATCGTTTCCTTGTAGTAACAAGGCATAAATAGCTTCGGTGGTGGATTTTGTAGTGGGCCAGTTTTTGGTTTGTTTATTTTTCAGTAACCAAACTTTCATAGCATCCACCGATTTTGTATCGTCTAAAACTTCTGTGAAGGCTTCAATCAATAGTGCCTGAGTTTCTATAGGTGCTTGGTACCAATACCAGCCAGCTTTGTTGGCAATCCAATACATGCCCCAATCTTCATTATTGGAAGCGGTTTCTTTTAGACTTTCTAGAATTTTTTTAGCGGATTCTTTTTCTCCAAATCGGTGTAAAGCCAAGGCGGCTAATCCTTTTTCATATAATGAGTAGCCCAACCAATCTGTTTTGGCCGTTTCAAGATACCTTTTTGTAGTTTTTGTTAAAGTATCTGAAAGGGGATAATTTTTCAAGTAAAAACTACGGGTATATAGATAATGCAAATCAAAATTGGGGTTCAACCAAATTAATTTGTCAGTAGTTTTTAAATCTTGAGTTCTAATTTTGTATTGTTCTAAAAATTTTTGATCCAAGAAAGGAATACCTGTTTTAGCAATTTGATTTATTCTATTTGGGTCGCTTTTTTCATTAGTCAATTTTGCCAAATGTCCTAATCCAGCCAAAATATGTCGGGTAATGTATTCACTTTCAGTACCACCGTCAAACCAAGCAAATCCTCCTGAAGAGGTCTGTTTTTGCTTTAGTTTATTGAATGTCGTTTCTTGTGAGGACTTCATTTTTTCTAAATCGAAAAGCAAGGCGAGATGCTTCTTTTTTTCTTCTTCGTTTTGAGCATCATTCAACCAAGGTGTTTCGGCCAAAATCATCGATTTGAGTTCTTCGTTTTCTTCAAGTTTAGAATTTAACTTTCCGTTTTTTCTCCATGTTTCAAAAAGAGTCGCAATTTTTGGGTTACTTGAAATGATTGATGAAGCCAAGGCATTAGCATAAAAACGTGCAAAAGTTTGTTCGGCACATTCGTGTTCATATTCCATCAAATACGGCAAGGATTGAATGGCTAGCCAAGTAGGGTTAGAGGTATATTCCAAAACAAATTGATGATTTCGTAAAGTAGTCGAAGGATTGTTTTTTAGGTTTTCAAAACTGTATTCTTTTTTTGAATTTTCTCGTACCCAAATAGGAATACTTTCGGTTACCAGCATTGAATTGCTCAAAACAGGGAGGATATTTTCTTCTCCATCTGAGAAATTGTCTGCTTTTGCCAAGATTTTATATTGAATACCTTGCATCCCTTCAGGAATATAGATTTTCCAACTCACAAGGCTGTTCCCTAAAGGAGCAGTCTTGAAACTTTTAACCGTTTTAGTGTTTGCTGTTTTTGCATCAATAGATTGCATAGTAGTGGCATCAAAAAGCTGTAAAAGAGCCATGCCATTTTTGGTTTCATTAGTCATATTACTCACTTTTGCAGTAATGACAATCGAATCTTTTTCTCTAAAGAAGCGAGGGAAATTGGGTATAACCATCAGTTCTTTTTGGGTAATTACACTTTTTTCTAAATAACCCGAAACGGCTTCTTTGTTGTGTGCCAATAGACGAAGTTTCCAAGCGGTCAAGGCTTCTGGTGAAGTAAAATTGAAGTTCACTTTGCCTTTGGCATCTGTTCTTAGGTTAGGAAAAAAGAATGCGGTCTCTGATAGATTTTTTCTTGCTTTTACTTGTGTTAAGGCTTCTAATGATTTTTTGGTTATTACGATAATAACACCATTTTTGCCCTTACTGCCGTATAATGCCGTGGCTTTTTCATTTTTTAAAACATCTATGGAAATAATGTCTGATGGATTTAAATTTTTAAGCGTTTCTTCAGAAGCATTTTCTCCATCGATGATAATTAGTGGAGTACTTTGATTTCCTGTTAAAGAAGCAGCTCCTCTAATTCGAATTCCTGATACTTTTCCCTGTAATCTTTCTTCTATTCCAGCGGTATTGTATACGGTATTGTCCTCTTCAACAACTGCTACTGCACCTGCAGATACTTTGCTTTTATGGACTCCGTAGCCGGTGACTACAACTTCTTCTAAGGTTCCACTGGCTAAATCTAATTGTACATTGACGACTTTATTATTGATTTTTGTTTTTTTGGTCTCGAATCCCAAATAAGAGAAAGTGAGTTCTTCTCCAAAGCTAGCTTCAATTTGGTAGTACCCATCAAAATCCGTTTGTGTACCTCTTTCTATGCCTTTAATAAAGATGTTTACTCCTGGTAAAGGAAATTTTCCATCTGTTACAATTCCTGAAATTAGTACAGCATTCAGCGGTTTTTTGCTTTTTTTATTTAGTTGTTTTCGATATAAATCTATTTGTTGTGGTGTATAAGAATCATTAAAGTCAAATCCAAACCACATTAAATGTGTAAATTCTTCATCTAGTTGGATACGATTGAAAAAAGGATTTAGATTTTGAAGGCTACTGTAGGTTTTATCAAATCCTAAAAATGTTTTACGATTTATAGCATTATAATAGTAATCGTTAAAATTTAAACTTGACCAATCTTTTTTAGTGAATTGATCCAAGGAACTATCATACATAGCCGCTAAGATTTCGGATTCTTTGCTGGTATTAGTAGATTTTAATTGAAAAGACCAATTTTCGGTACTTCCGGGTTGAATTTTGTTTCTAAAGCTTTCTACAGAAAAATCTAATGTTGGTTTTATTTCTGCTAACTTAATTTCTAATTGTTCGCTAAACGTTTGGTTTTCAAAGATACTTTCAAAGCCTAAAGTGACTCCTTTTTCAAATTCCTTTTTTAGCGGAATCTTTATTATAGTTTCATTATTTTCTAAGTGAAAAGTGTCTTCAAAATAAAGATAGCTTTGATAATTCCCTGTCGTGTTAATGAAAAGTTCTGGAATAATCGAAGACAGTCTTACTTCAACAAAACCATCTCTTTTGGGGTCGGCATTGATTTGTTTTGCAGTGAATAATTTGCTTGGATCAAATTTGTCTTTACTTTGAACGATTTGAAAAGTTGCGCTCGTTTCTATTGGATTATTAAAGTTGTCTATGGCTGAAAATACTACTTTATAATTTCCAGATTTATAATTGGAAATGAAATCTAAAACCAAATTTTTATCTTTTTCAGTGTCAATTTTTTTGGAGAAGACTACTATTTCCGTAGGTTTTGTTATTGGTTTTTCATTTGCTTCATAAGGAAATAGTTTTTCAAATTCTTCATCTGAAATAGTAGTGATTTCAGGTATAGGAAAGGTTCTATCTTTGAATTTTTTAGAAAATGGACTTACGAAATACAATTTAACTTCTCCTTTTGTAGCTTGAAATTCCAAGTTAAGATTGGTGCTGTTTAACTTGATTTCGTTCTTGTCTTTGGTTTCAATGCGATGAGGGACCGAAGCTGAAAGCATTAGAGAGTGATAACCAACCCTAACGGTTGTGTTGCTCTTGCGTGTTTCGCCATTAATGTCAGTCACAGTAGCTGAAATATGATACTCATTTATGTCTAATCTTTTTTTTGCAAAATCCCCATAAGGCTTGGCAATAAAATTGATTTTGAAATTCCCCGAAGCGTCGGTTTTTGTCTCGCCCACTATAACTTTTTCGAATTTACCATTTGGATTGTAATAGTAATCATTTTCTGAAACGTAGAGTTTATTGGTAACTTCGTATTGCACTTTTGCGTCTGAAATGGCGCTTCCAGCAAAAGCTTTTGCTTTTCCGATTACAGTTACATTTTGATTAACTTGGTATACCTGCTTTAAAGCTTCAAAAGAGACTTCGAATTTTGGACGTTTATATTCTTCTACTGTAAACGAAAGATTTGAATTTATAAAATCAACCTTATCCCAAAACGGGTGCTCTTCAGTTGTTTTAATGTAAAGTAGATCGTTCTCGTAAGTAGTTGGTTTATTAGCAACAATGCTAAAACTTCCCGTTAGCCCTGTTTTTGGAAGTTCAAATTCTCCAAAAAAAGAACCAAATTCATTAGTAGTGGTATCAAATTCTTTGAAAGTGTTGTAATTAGCATCTTTTAGAAGGATATGGAATGTCGTGTTGGGTATAACTTGGGATTCATTTTTGCTTTTTTGGAATGCTATCCCTTTATAATATACCGTTTGACCAGGACGATAAATAGCTCTGTCTAAGTAAAATTCAACTTTTCCGATAGGTTTTTTATCTTCTATTTGTTTATAATCATAGCCGTTATACAAATATCTTTTTTGGGTGAATAGGGTGTCATTTTTGGTTGAGAATTCTATCGACTCATAATCATAGTTGTTTTTTTCTTTGGTGTAAAAAGCTATGCCTTTTTTATCTGTTTTTAGGGTTTGATTTAGCAATTTTATTGTCACCTCTTCTAATGGTTTTCCCGTTTTTCTATCTAAAACTTGATAGTATTCCATGTTGTTTTTTTGAGAAGCTAAAACAGCAATATTTGAAATAGTAATTGTTTCATAAGCACTAGCCTTACCATTCTCGTTATATCCATCGCTCTCAAAGTAAACCAAATATTGACCCGTTTTTAATTGTGGTAAAAGGATTTCTGTTGTGTATTCAAAGTAATCATTCTTGTTTTCTAATTCATAGTTTTGACTTTTAATCGGCTTCTTTTCTTTTATCTCAGCGATTATACTGTCTTTGCTGTATGGCGGATTTTGAAATTCTTGCACCGTTTTTTGGTCAATTTTATAAAAAGAGACCGAAAGGCGATTTAGATTTTTATAATTAATATAGGCTCTTCTGTGTTCATCATTGTAGTTGTATTTTTGGAGTTGAACCGTTAGGGATTTTGCACTGATTTCTTGTTTTTTTTGTAAGGCTAATTTATGAGCATTAGAACGATTGTTGACTTTGATAATACTATCAAGTACAGAAATGGCTTGTATCTTATAATTTGGATGTGTCTCTTTAGAGGCGTATTTGTTAAGTTCAATAGCTTTTTCTAATTGAATTTTTTGAGTCAAAACAACATCTTTGGTATCCTTTTGTAACGCATTCAATGCTTTCAAATACAACTCATTTGAATCTAACAATGTAGTATTGCAAAATTGCATTCTATCCAGTAGGTTTTGTGTGTTTGGCTTAGTAAGTTCTTGTTTTTGAAATAGACGTAGTATTTTTTTTATGTTTTCGTCTTTTACGAATTCAAAATTAAGAAGGACAAAATCAGCGGATTTCCCTAATAATTGTTTTTCCAATTGATTAAGTTTATTATCTGGATTTATCCAATTGCCAATTTCATCTTTGTAAAATTCAATGTTTTCTTTTAGTAGGTATTCAAAGAGAGTTTCACTATTGAATTCTTTTGATGCTGCAAAATCAAATAGTTCTTCATATTGTTTTAAAGTAGTTTTCTTTAAAATAGCTTCGTCTGCTAAAGTTTTTGTTATCGAAGAAGCAATTTCTTTTTCGAAGTCTTTACTGGTCCAAGTAAGAAAATCATCATCAAGACTAACCGTATTAGTTCTATTGTAAATCAAATAAGCATTTTGATTTTTGTATGTCTTCAAACATTTCCCATAAATCCAATTCAAAATAGCTTTTGATGGTGTTGAAGCTTGATTGATTTCTTTCTTTAAATTGAGAATAATTTTTTTTTGTGCATTTTCGTCGACTACTTGCAAATATTTAGATTCGTAAAAAAAGCATTTAATGATTTGTACTTCATTTTTATCAGAAATTGCTTTTTTGTGTATTTTGTTTACAATAGCATTTGCGGATTTCAATTTCCCTTGATTTTCAAATTGAATTACTTTTTGCCAGTTTTTATCATAATCTTGAGCAAAGAGGGTACTTGATAGTAATAAAAGTAGATAGCATATTTTTTTCATAAGCTTGTTTTTATATCTAGAGTGTTTTTTGATTGAAAAGGTTGGAAGGTCGCAAAAAGTATTTGGTACAAATTACTATTTTTTATTTAAAGTGAAACGAAACTTACTGCATTTTCTTATTTTTGAAGAATGAAAAAATCAGCATTGTTTTTTATTCTATTTCCTCTTTTTATGGTTTCACAATCTAATTTCGAAACTGCCGAAAAGTTATTTGAAGCCGGAAAGTACGCACAAGCAGTTCCTTTGTTTGAGTCGGTATTGAAAACAAATCCAAATGATTTGAAGGCTCTCGAATTTCTTGGCGATATCGCTGGAAAACAAAAGCAATGGGATAAAGCACTAGGCTATTACAATAAATTAAAAAAAGCAAAACCCAATGAAGCCGATTATCATTACAAATGTGGTGGGGTTATGGGAATGAAAGCCAAAGAGGTGAATAAATTCAAGGCTTTGGGGATGATTGGGGATATACGTTCGTCTTTTGAAAAGGCTATAGCAATCGAACCTAAACACATTGATGCAAGATGGGCACTCATTGAACTCAATTTGCAATTGCCCGGAATAGTTGGTGGTAGTCAATCCAAAGCGATACAGTATTCTAATGAGTTATTGAAAATTTCTCCTGTGGATGGTTATTTGTCACGTGGACATATTGAGGAGTATTTCGACCGCTATTCGGCTGCTGAAATTCAATATAAAAAAGCGCACGAAATTGGCAATTCAAAAGTCACTTTTCAAAAATTATATCAATTATATTTGAAAAAATTAAATAACCCCAAGAAAGCGCAAGAACTAAAAGTGCAATTTGAAAAAAATTAATCAAATTTCATTTGGAATTTGGAACCTATAAATCTAGAATTTACTATGAAAACTCATTTTATAGCTATTGGCGGAAGTGCCATGCACAATTTGGCCTTGGCTCTTCACAACAAAGGATATCAAGTAACAGGTAGCGACGATGCTATTTTCGAACCTTCAAAATCTCGTTTGGATAAAAAAGGAATTTTGCCTGCTGAACTAGGTTGGTTTCCTGAAAAAATCACTGCTGATATTGAAGCCGTAATTCTAGGGATGCACGCAAAAGCTGATAATCCAGAATTGTTAAAAGCGCAAGAATTAGGATTGAAAATCTATTCTTATCCTGAGTTTTTATACGAACAATCCAAAAACAAAACCCGTGTTGTGATAGGAGGTTCGCACGGAAAAACTACTATTACCTCAATGATTTTGCACGTGATGCACTATCATAACATAGCAGTAGATTATATGGTGGGCGCCCAATTGGAAGGCTTTGATACTATGGTTCATCTTACAGAAGAAAATGATTTTATGGTTTTGGAAGGGGATGAGTATTTGTCTTCACCAATTGACAGAAGGCCTAAATTTCACTTATATCAACCTAATATTGCTTTGATTTCTGGAATTGCTTGGGACCATATCAATGTGTTTCCGACCTATGAAAATTATGTCAATCAATTCGAGATTTTTATTGACAAAATCACCAATGGCGGAATTTTAGTGTATAATGCCGATGATTCAGAAGTGAAAAGAGTGGCCGAAGCAGCTACGAATCCTATTCGAAAAATGGCGTATACTACTCCAAACTATGATGTAAAAGATGGCGTAACACTTTTAGAAACGCCAGAAGGTCCTATGCCAATTGAAGTTTTTGGTGCGCATAATTTGAATAATCTCGCTGGAGCCAAATGGATTTGTCAAAATATGGGTGTAGATGAAGCTGATTTTTATGAAGCGATTGGTAGTTTTAAAGGAGCTTCGAAACGATTAGAGAAAATAGCCGAAGGAAAAGGGAAAGTAGCTTACAAAGATTTTGCGCATTCACCAAGTAAAGTGGCGGCAACCACTAAGGCAGTAAAAGAACAATATCCTGATCGCACTTTAGTAGCTTGTTTGGAATTGCACACTTACAGTAGTCTGAATGCCGAATTCTTAAAAGAATATGAAGGAGCACTTGAATATGCAGATGTTGCCGTAGTTTTCTATTCTCCGGATGCCGTAAAAATTAAACAACTCGAAGAAGTGACGTATGAACAAATAGCCAAAGCTTTCAATAGAGAAGACTTAATTATTTATACTAATCCAGGCGAATTCAAGACTTTTTTGTTTAATCAAAATTTAGAGAATTCTGCACTATTGCTAATGAGTTCTGGAAATTATGGAGGATTGAATTTTGATGAGGTAAAAGATATAATTAAGTAATTTTTTTTGTAATGAAAGAGCAAGTTACGATTGTAAAAACAACCAGTGAAAATCCTGATTTCTTGAAGCTAATAAAAGCTTTAGACGATAGTCTTTGGGGAACGTATCCCGAGTTGAAAGCTGATTATTGGGGAAATAATAAAATTGAATTTAATCCCAATGTGGTGTTGGTTTATTATAATGATAAGGCGGTGGCTTGTTGTTGTTTTAAGAAGTACAATCAAAACACTATTGAAATAAAACGAATGTTTGTAGATCAAGTAATGCGTGGTAAAGGAATAGCGAAGCAAATGTTGCAAGAATTACAGTCTTGGGCAAAAGATTTAGGATATTCTATTTCGGTATTAGAAACCTTACATAAGCAAACGGCTGCAATAGGAATGTATCAAAAAGTTGGGTATAGTATTGTTGAAAATTATCCGCCTTATGAAGGGTTAGCAAATAGTATTTGCATGCGAAAAAACATTTAAAATGTAGCGGTTCGCGTTTAGTCTATTTAGCTATTAGAAAATTGTTTTTTTATATCGTTTAAAATATGGTGTTGTATTTTGAAATTTTCTGCATCAAAACGTAAAAAATTAATATTTATGTTGGCTGTTTTCATACTGATAATGGCCAACTATTTTATACTTAAATAAGCAATCTTCTAGGACTTGTCCGTACCCTACATTATGAACAATCAAGGAACGCAAGCCATCACTTGTTTTCTTATGAGTTACAATTCCTATGTGAGGAAGTTTTCCGTTAATCATCCAAGTGACAATGTCTCCGGTTTTGTAATCCTTAGCGTTATCGGATACTAATAGTTTTTTACCTTTTCTTTCAAAGAATACTTCCAAATTTGGTACCCTTCTGTGGTCAATGTTAGTATCGGTTTTCTTCATTCCCCATTTTTTGAGATTAGGATATTTTGAAAAATTTGCCTTCATATCCTCGTGTACTTCTTTTTGTAAATCAATATTGAGTTTTCTGTAGGCTCTTATTACCACATCGGTACAAACGCCTTTGTTTTTGGGTACATCCCCATTTGGATATTTTATGGAACAGTACGTTGGGTCATATATCACATTTGGATTGATAATTGCCAGCACAGCTTCCGAAAGTTGTAGGGAAAAAGGTTTTGTATTTGCTGTTATAGCTGGATTTATAGAAGTAGACGAAAAATAATTTAGTAGGAAAATTAAATAAATTGCTTTCATTTTTTTACTTTTATTATAAAACGATGTTTTTTCAAAACTAGTATAGTGTTCAATTTTAATTGTTTAGTATTTGGAAGCAACTAATTTTCCCATTACCCATTGGTCTGAAGATGACAAACCTCGCGAAAAAATGATGCTCAAAGGTAAAAGTGCTTTAAGCGATGCCGAATTGGTAGCCATTTTGATTGGTTCAGGAAGTAGAAATGAATCGGCAGTGGCGCTGAGTAAACGTATTTTAGCTAGTGTCAATAATAATTTGTCTTCTTTAGGCAAACAATCTTTAGCTCAATTAATGGAATTTAAAGGCATAGGCGAGGCCAAAGCCATTACGATTGCAGCTGCTTTAGAATTAGGCCGACGCAGAAAAGAAGAGAGCCCTCTCGAATTGGTAAAAGTAACTTCTAGTAAAGTTGTGTATCAAGAAATGCATCCTATTATAGGGGAGTTGCCCCATGAAGAATTTTGGGTGGTTTATCTCAATAATTCGAATAAGATAATTTTTAAAGCACAGCTCAGCAAAGGAGGAATTACAGGAACTGTTGTCGATGTGCGATTAGTATTTAAAATAGCATTAGAGCAAAATGCTGTAGCTATTGTTTTGGCGCATAATCATCCGTCAGGAAAACTCCAAGCCAGTGAAGCCGATATTCAAGTAACTAAAAGAATTAAAAATGCTGGGCAACAATTGGAAATTCCAATTTTAGACCATGTAATTGTTGCAGAGCATGGTTATTTTAGCTTTGCTGATGAAGGAATTTTGTAACTAATGTTTTTGTTACAGACATTTGTCTTATATTTGCAGACAAATGTCTTTTTATGGAAGCGATTAAACTAAATTCTCAAACAGCTATAAATGCAATGGTGCGTTCCTTTGTTTCTAAATTGGAGCAAAGCAGTGGCTACAAAGTGTTGAATAAAAAATTGACGTATGCTGATTTTTTAAAGAATAAAATGCTAATTGTTCACGCCATTCGCGAAGGGATTCCCTATGATTTTTTCAAATTGATTCAAGAACAAACGCCTTTTAATGAAGAAGATTGGGCGCTTTTCTTAGGAATATCCACAAAATCATTACAACGCAGTCGCGCCAAGGATAGTTTTGTTTTTAAACCTTTACAATCCGAAAAAATATTAGAACTGGCCGAAGTCACCACCGTTGGCAGAGCAATTTTCGATTCAGAAGAACAGTTTTACAGCTGGCTAACACTTCCTTCTTATGCTTTAGGCAATCTAAAACCAATTGAGTTATTGCGAGATTCTTACGGCAAAGAAATGGTCTTGCAAGAAATGATAAAAATCGACCAAGGTATTTTTGTGTAATGGAAGTTTTTCGACTAGCTAGAAAGAAATATCCCATAGAACTATCTGGAAAAGGCGCTTCAATGTGCGGTGCGAGATGGAATTCTAAAGGCACAGAAATCATTTATACGGCAGAAAGTAGAGCGCTTGCTATGGCTGAAGTGGTAGTGCATTTGTCCTTAGCTACTTTACCAAGTGATTTTGTGATGTTAACCATTGCTATTCCTGATACTATTGAGGTTTTGGAAGTTAAAATGACTGATTTACAATCGGATTGGAATGTATTTCCTTCCTCTTTTCATACCGCTGTAATTGGTGATCGCTTTATTCAACAAAATGATTTTGCGATACTCAAAGTACCTTCGGCTGTGGTTAAAGGAGATTTTAATTTCTTAATCAATCCGTTTCATCAGGATTTTAAGCAAATTCAAATTATAGATCAAGTTGATTTCCCTTTTGATAAACGAATATTCAAATAAATTTTATGCTGTTAAAAAATATTACCGATGTCTTTTTTGATTTAGATCATACCCTTTGGGATTTTGACAAAAATTCTGAAATGGCTTTTGATACCATCTTCAAAAAAAATCATCCTGATGTGTATACGACCTCATTTATAGAAAAATATATCCCGATTAACCAAGCCTGTTGGAAACTGTATCAAAAAGATCAAATTTCGCATGACCAATTGCGTTATGATCGATTGAAATTGTCATTTGATGCCTTAGGATATGCCATTTCTGACGCAGCAATCCATCAAATGGCAATTGATTATATTGAGTTATTGCCTGAAAATAACTTTTTATTCGAAGGGACTATCGATATTTTAGAATACTTGCATAAGAAATACACTTTGCACATCATTACAAACGGTTTTGCTGCTGTTCAAGATAAAAAAGTTAGAAATTCTAATTTAGAAATTTATTTTAAAACCATCACAAATTCAGAAATGGCAGGAGTTAAGAAACCGAATCCTATTATTTTTGAGCACGCACTCGAAGTGGCAAATACCAAAAAGGAGCAGAGTGTAATGATTGGTGATTGCCTCGACGCAGATGTAAATGGGGCTATAAATGCTGGTTTAACAGCTATATTTTTCAATCCAAATCAAGTTCCCGTAGACCCCGAAATCAAACAAGTGAAACATTTATTAGAGTTACAAAATTTCTTGTAACTTTAAACCAATTAGAAAGAGGCTTTTTCCTCTGTTTTTTTACTTTAAAAATAATGATAATGAAAGTACGTTTTTTATTCTTTTTCGCCCTTTTGACCAGTTTTTCATTTGCTCAATCGCTAAATGATTTTAGAGCGGTTATTGTTCCTTTGAAATTTGATTTTCAAAAACAAACAAATGAATACCGTGTCTCTACACTAACGAAGTTTAATTTGACTAAAGCTGGTTTTGAAGCCTTTTATGCAGAAGAGCCTAATCCCTACGACAAATGCAGTTTGTTGTATATTGACGTTATTAATTTAAAAGCATTTTTGGCTACCAAGATGTATTTTGTCTTGAAAGATTGCAATGGAAAAGAAATATTTAAATCAACTACAGGCTATACCAAAGAAAAAGACTATCAATTAGCCTACACAGAGGTGCTAAATGAAGCTTTTAATTCGTTGTATGCTATGAATTATAAATATACTCCAGGCGCAATACCGGCAGTTACATCAACTGCAAGCCAAGTTTCTACTCCAAATCCTGTTCCAGTCCCAGTGGTAACTAATGTTAGTACGCCAGTTAGTACTGTAGTAGCGGCTAACGCAGCTGCGAACACTACCGTTTATTATGCGCAGCCTACAGCCAATGGCTATCAATTAATAGATACAACTCCAAAAGTTGTTATGAAGTTATACAAAACCTCCAAAAACGATTACTTCACTGCTGTTAGAGACGGCGTTCAAGGCGCTTTGCTTTTAAAAGACAACGAGTGGTATTTTGAATATTATAAAAATGAACAGCTAATGTCTGAAAAAATAGCTATTAAGTTTTAGTTAGCTTAGAATACCAACCGAACAAAAAAAACGAGAATGCTTTGATTTATCAAAGTATTCTCGTTTTTTTAAACCTTAAACCTTAAACCTTAAACCTTAAACCTTAAACCTTAAACCTTAAACCCTTTTATCAATACCCATACTTCTCCTTCCATCTATTTTTCAAAAACTCTCGAATACTGTTTTCTCTTGAGTTATTACCGGGAACATAAATAGGCGTGTTGCTCAGTGCGTCAGGAAGGAATTCTTGTTCGGCAAAATTGTTCGCGTAATCGTGCGAATATTTGTATTCTTCGCCATAGCCCAACTCTTTCATTAATTTTGTTGGAGCATTTCTTAAGTGTAAGGGTACAGGCAAATCTCCGGTTTGTTTTACGATTTGTTGAGCGGTGCCTATGGCCATATACGAGGTATTGCTTTTTGGAGAAGTTGCCAAATACACCGCACACTGACTCAAAATAATGCGGCTCTCAGGATAGCCAATCGTGGCCACTGCTTGAAAAGTATTGTTAGCCATAATAAATGCCGTCGGATTAGCATTGCCAATGTCTTCACTTGCCAAAATCAACATTCGTCTGGCTATGAATTTAACGTCCTCTCCGCCTTCAATCATTCTAGCCAACCAATATACCGCCCCGTTGGGATCACTCCCTCGAATCGATTTTATAAAAGCGGAAACAATGTCATAATGCTGTTCTCCCGTCTTGTCATACAACACTGTATTTTGTTGCGCCAATTCCAAAACTCGCTCATTGGTAATAATTATTGGTTCCGAGGCCGAGGCATTGACCACCAATTCAAATATATTAAGCAGTTTTCTACCATCACCTCCAGATAATCGCAACAAAGCTTCGGTTTCTTGTAATTCAATTTTTTTGCTGGCCAAAATGGAGTCCGCTTTCATTGCTCTTTCCAGCAAAGATTCTAAATCCTGTTTTGTAAAAGCATTCAAAATATACACTTGACAGCGAGAAAGCAAAGCGGGAATCACCTCGAAACTCGGATTTTCTGTCGTAGCACCAATCAAAGTAATCCATCCTTTTTCCACCGCCGCCAAAAGCGAATCTTGTTGCGATTTACTAAAACGATGAATCTCATCAATAAACAAAATCGGATTTTTGGCTGTAAACAAACCGCCACTTTGCTTGGCTTTTTCAATCACATCCCGAATGTCCTTTACCCCCGAATTGATGGCGCTCAATTCATAAAATGGGCGTTTAGATTCCTGTGCAATAATCTGTGCCAGCGTAGTTTTGCCAGTCCCAGGAGGTCCCCACAATAGGAGCGAGGGGATGATTCCGTTCTTAATTTGTTGCGTTAAAGAGCCGTTTGGGCCTACCAAATGGGTTTGGCTAATATAATCGGTGAGTTGTTGTGGTCGAATACGTTCTGCTAAAGGTGCTTCCATCTTGCAAAAATAAACATTTTTATAGTTTTCAGGAGCTATTCCAGCTGTACATTACAAGTCCTCGCACCGCGCTCTTTTTTTTCTAGGCATAAAAGGAGCTTCCTTTGGTCGCTCTTTTCTGCCAAGAAAAAAGTAGAGCGCGGCACTCCGGGCTTTCCATTCCCATCTGGGCTAAGCCTACCAAGACGCATTGGGTATGACAATTTAGCATTTCTGCTATTTTGGATGTATTTTTGAGAATTACTAATGAAGTTTATAGGCTTAATGCTATAAATGCAGTACTTAATAAAAAATGTACAACATATAAGTCATTTTAGTTTTACATTAAATAAGTAAAGTGAAAATAGTAGATCATTTAAGTATTTTAGATTGTTTTAAAGGAAGAGTAGGAACTTATATTTCCTTTTATCCAGCAGTCTTAAAAGCTAATTTAACAAACTTACTTGACTTATATGTTAACTATTTAAACGCTGAATATTTTCTAATATAGTACATTTATCCAATGGAAGAAAACCATTTTCAATTTCGTAATCGCGTAGTCTTATTGCCACTCCTTTTTTTATTGACTATTTGGATGGTCTATTGGATAGAAATCCGTTTCCATTTCGATTTTGATAAAAATGGTATTTTACCAAGAACGTTATCGGGATTGCAAGGCATTCTTTTCAGTCCTTTCATCCATTCCGATTTATTGCATCTGTATAATAATTCCCTGCCATTACTCGTTTTGTTGACTGCCCTGTCTTATTTTTATCCTAAACAAACGCTAGCTGTTCTTTGCTTCGGAATAGTTTTATCTGGTGGTATTACTTGGGTTATTGGTCGTCCTAATTATCATATTGGTGCTAGTGGACTCATTTATGTTTTAGTCAGTTTTATATTCTTTAAAGGAATTCAAACGCAATATTATCGATTGGTAGCGCTTTCTTTAGCCGTCGTTTTGGTTTATGGTGGGTTGATTTGGTATGTCTTCCCCGAAGTAGATAATACCATTTCTTGGGAAGGTCATTTAGCGGGCTTTATCACTGGATTTTTATTGTCTATTATTTTCAAAGCCGAAGAGTATCAAAAAATCTATAAATACGAATGGGAACGCCCAGATTATGACCCATCGCAAGATAAATTTATGCAACGTTTTGACGAGAATGGCAACTTTGTCAATCCACCAAAGCCAGAGGTAGAGGAGGAGATAGATCCTGTAATGGCGTATTTTACTTCCAATTTACCCATTCATTACGATTGTGTTCCCACACAAAAAAAGGAACCAAAACAAGAGTTTTGATTCCTTTTCGATATTTATTTATGTTTGATTCTATTTACTACGTAGTCTACTATCTGCCTTCTACAATCTAGCTACGCTGTCTCACAGCTTCATATAGAAAAGCGCCACAAGCAACTGAAACGTTTAATGAACCAATGGTTCCAAACATAGGCAATTTTGCCTTCTCGTCAATGATTTTTAAAACCGATGGATTAATACCTCGATCTTCTGCTCCCATTACAATAGCAGTAGGCCCAGAAAGCGTTACATCATACAAACTTTGCTCTGTTTTCTCAGTAGCCGCAACCGTGCTAATGCCGCTAGCCTGCAGTAAGAAAATAGCATCTTTAATATGATCCACTTTACAAATCGGAATATTAAAAACAGCTCCTGCCGATGTTTTTACGGTATCTCCATTTACTGGTGCCGAACCTGATTTTTGAACGATTATTCCATTAACACCAGTACATTCAGCAGTTCTGATGATGGCTCCAAAATTTCTAGCGTCAGAAATTCCGTCTAGCACTAAGAATAACGGATTCTTCCCGTTTTCAAGAACTGTCTCAATCAAAGATTCTAAATCAAAAAATGAAATAGGAGAGATGGTTGCCACGGCACCTTGGTGATTATTTGGAGTAAGTCGGTTGAGTTTCTCAACAGGAACATAAGAGAAATTAATGTTTTCTCTTTTCATGACTTTCATTAAGTCTTTCATTAATTCGCCACTAGCTTCCTTTTGAATGTAAACTTTATCCACTGTTGCCCCCGCTTGAATCGCTTCGATGATGGCTCTTATCCCAAATATTTGATGTTCTTTTTCCATCTTGCAAAATTAGTATTTTAATGTTGAATTATTGCAATGCCTATGTCGTATTCTGTTTTTTGTTAAAATGATTCTTTATTCTAAATGTTTAATAGATCATATAATAATATTTTTTGTTCAGAATAAATTAAGAAATGTAGTATGGAATTTTGTTTTCTTTTTTCGGATTATCTTTTTTGTTAGTAGTATTAATAGTATTCACAAAATGTTATAAAACTTTAAATTAAGTTAAACTTTAAATTTTTGATGCATGAGGGGATTTTATTTTTTCACTGTTAAAATTATTGGAAGATGTTTTTTGATTTTTTGATTAAAAATTGACCTATGTTTTAAAAATATAAAAATAGTGCGAAAATGATAAAATGTTAACAAATTTTATTTTGTAAATACTGTTTTTTACAACGTTTTCTTAAACTGTTTTGATAATTTCTCATTTTGTGTTTTTGAATAATTAGTGGCATGTTTGCTTTTTTACTAATACAAAATAATCATTATGAGATCTAAATTTAAATGGATTACAACACTTTCATTAGTGTTTATTTTGCAACTATGTTTTGCACAAGAGAAAATAATCACAGGAAAAGTTACGGATAATTCAGGCCCGATACCAGGAGTAAATGTACTTGTTAAAGGAACTACTTTAGGTGTTCAAACTGATTTTGATGGAGTTTTTTCTATAAAAGCGAAACAAGGTGATGTTTTGGTGTTTTCATATATGGGAATGAAAGATGTAAATCTTGTGGTTGGCAACACTACATCGTTGAATGTTTCTATGGCTGAAAATCCAAATGAATTAGAAGCGGTTGTGGTAACGGCTTTGGGGGTTAAAAAAAGTAGTCGTGCTGTAGGGTACGCTGTGCAAGAACTGAAAGCTGCTGATTTGAACAAAGGGGGCAATAATAGTCTTTCTGGTGCTTTGCAAGGTAAACTTGCAGGTGTGCAAATTACTCCTTCTAGTGGAGCTCCAGGGGCATCATCACAAATTGTTATTCGTGGGGCTCGTTCTTTTACCGGTAATAATACACCTTTGTATGTAATTGACGGTATGCCTGTGGCTTCTCAAGCAGATTATTCAACGGGTAATAGTGTTTCTGGTTCGGATTCAGCAAACAGGGCTGTAGATATAGACCCTAATGACATTGAATCTATTTCTGTCTTGAAAGGTCAGGCTGCTTCTGCATTGTACGGTCTTAGAGCTTCAAATGGGGTAATTCTTATTACAACCAAAAGCGGAAAAGGTATGGCCAAAGACGGAAAACCTGTATATACTTATTCAAATGCAACTAGTTTTGAATTGGTCTCAAAAAAGCCATCCACACAAAATGTTTATGCACAAGGTTCTAATGGCGTGTTTAATCCTTATGCATCTACGAGTTGGGGGCCAAAGATTTCCGAATTACCCAATGATCCAACTTATGGCGGTAATGTTTCCAATGCTTTAAATGGAGGAATCCTTAGGCCAGGTATGTATTATGTGCCTCAAAGAGCAAAAGCAGGTTTGGATCCTTGGGTGGCTCCAAAAGCGCATAACAATATCAACGATTATTTTCAAACTGGCGTAACTGTAAATAATTCATTTAATGTAAGTCAGGCTACAGAAAAGACAAATTATTCTTTTGGTTTCGGAGCTACTAATCAAGAGGGTATGATGCCGGAAACAGGTTTGAACCGTTATAATATGAAAGCGGTGGTGGAGACAAAATTAAACAACGAATGGAAAACAGGATTTTCTCTAAATTATGTCCAAACGTCTATCGATAAAAGTACTTCCGCCAATGATGCATCTTTAGTAGGGGTTTATGGTGCTCCAAGAAGTTATGATCTTAAAGGAAACGGTTTTGCTTCAGCATCCAATCCTTATGATCAAGTGTTTTTTAGAAAAAATACTTTTAATAATCCTTATTGGGCAGCAGAGCACAATGAAAATAGTGAAAAAACCAATCGTTTTTTTGGAAATGCAAATGTTCAGTATGCGCCTATAATTAGTCTTGATGATCGTCATAAGTTAGTGTTCAGATACCAATTGGGTATGGATGCTTACACAACCAATTATAGAGATATATTTGAGTTTGGTAATAAACACGATTTAACTGGTGCTCAAAGTAAAGCTAATCTTTATGGGATTACAACTGATGTTTTGAACTCATTGTTTACGGTTAACTATAGTTTGGATATAAATGATGATTTTAAGTTTAATGTATTAGTAGGAAATGAATTTAATCATGAAAACAGAAAAACATATAATGATTTAGGAACTGGATTTAACTTTGGTGGTTGGGCAACCATTGCCAATGCAAGAAAGGTTACTTCAGAAGAGAGAAGAAACCAAACGAGAACGGTTGGTTTTTTTAGTAATGGTGAGTTGTCATACAAAAATATGTTGTTTTTAGGAGCAACTGTTCGTCAAGATTTTGTGTCTACTATGCCAAGAGGGAATAGAGATTTTCTTTACCCTTCAGTGTCTTTAGGTTTTGTTTTAACTGAATTAGAAGCTTTAAAAAATAGTCCTGTTATATCTTATGCAAAAATTAGATCCTCATTTGCCGAAGTAGGTCAAGCTGGTAGGTATCTCATGGATTATTATGCAACACCAAGTTATGGTGGCGGATTTTGGGGAAATCCACCTATTCAATATCCTATTGGAGATGTGAGTTCTTTTGTTCCATATCCTGTATTGTATGATCCGAATTTAAAACCTCAAAATACACAATCTTATGAGTTTGGTTTTGATTTGAGATTCTTTAAAAACCGAATTGGTATAGATTATACCTATTCTAGACAAAATGTAAAAGATCAAATCTTCTCTGTGCCATTAGCGGGATCAATTGGTGCAAGTTCTTACGTAACCAATGGTGGAAAAATTCATACCGATGCACATGAATTGGTATTAAATGTAAATCCAGTAAAAACAAAAGATTTTAATTGGGATTTTAATATAAATTTCTCAAAAGTAGTTTCAATCGTAGATCAATTAGCACCAGGAGTTGAAAGTATCTTTTTAGGAGGTTTTGTGTCTCCTCAAATTAGAGCTAATGTTGGAGATGCTTTTCCAGTAATTTATGGAACGAGTTACAAACGAGACGAGAACAACAATGTAATGGTAGATGAATACGGGTTGCCAATGATAGGTGAGGAAAAAGCTATTGGGGAAGTTGCTCCTAAGTTCACACTAGGGGGATCTACGCAAATTTCTTACAAAAGAATGTCTTTGGGTGCTACTTTCGATTGGAAAAATGGTGGAAAAATGTATAGTGGTTCAAATAGTTTAATGAGATATTACGGAGTAGATGCTGCCACTGCAGATAGAACCGCGGGGTACATTTACCCAGGAGTTAAAGGAGATGGAAGTGCAAATGATATTCCTTTAGGTACAAACGGTATTCAGCAACTAAATTCAAGACTTTCTGATATTACTGAAAGTGCTGTTTTTGATGCTAGTTTTGTGAAGTTACGAGAAGTTACTTTTGCTTATGTCTTCCCTAAAATGATTAAAGAGAGAATCGATGTAAGGGCCTCAATTTTTGCAAGAAATATTTTATTATGGTCGAAAATGCCAAATTTAGATCCAGAAGCTTCGCAAGGAAATAACAATATGGCAGGAGGATTTGAACAATGGTCTATGCCGCAAGCTCAAAGTTATGGTTTTGGGTTAAACGTTACTTTTTAATTAAAAAAATACAACAGATGAAAAATATAAAAATCATATTGCTTACTCTTTTGGGACTGTTTTTGTTTCAGTCTTGTTCCGAAGATATATTAGATGATATCAACACAAATCCAAATGAACCCACAGATGTTCCTAGTAGATTAATTATTACAGATGTCATGGTTGCTTCAGCGTTTTCTCTTACTGCGGCGGATAACTCATTCTATGCGGGTGTTTATTCAGAGTTAAATGCTGGAAATCATAATCAAACGTATAAAGCACAAACAAGAGATGGTGAGCCACAAAAGTCTACTACCTATAATAACGCTTGGAATACGAGTTACAGACAATTACGTTCTTTAAAAATAATTCTAGAAAAATGTAGTACAGGAGGATCTGAGCAAGGTAATTATCAAACCTTAGGTGTGGCACAAATTTTATACGCTTATAATTTAGCTTTATTGACAGATCTTTTTGGAGATGTACCCCATAGTGAAGCTTTAAATATTCAAAATCTTCAACCTAAATTGGATAAACAAGAAATGATTTATCAAGAAGTTTTCAAAATGTTGAATGAGGGTATTGTGAATTTAGGAAAAACATCTTCGTATGCAAGTTTAGGTTCTCAAGATGTAGTTTATGGTGGTAATTCTTCAAAATGGATCAAAGCGGCTAATGGATTATTAGCAAGATATACGATGCGTCTGTCCTTAGTTAAACCCAATTATCAGGCAGTTATTGATTATGTAGATAATTCTTTTACTAATGCTACTGACGAATTTAAATTGGTAAACGGTGGAATTACCAATCCTTATGCTCGTTTTGAAATGGATAGAGGTGGTTTATGTGTGGCTAAAAGTTTTTATGACTTAATGGTTGCTAACGGAAGTGCGGATGCAAGAACTGCAGTTTTCTTTACCAAAAAGAATGGTGCTGTAAATCCTTTGGATAACTCCTTATTGAACCCTATGGAAGCTCAAAATGTGTATTCTATTTCAGGAATTATGAATGCGAAAAACCCAATTTATGTTCAAGGGTATCATGAATTATTATTCTTGAAAGCCGAAGCTCAGGCTAGATTAGGTCAAGAGGCAGCAGCAAAAGCTACTTTGAATTTAGCAATAAAAGCTGCTTATACCAAACAACAAGTAGTTGCTTTTACGTCAGCTCAAGCAGATGCTTATATAGCTTCAATAGGTACTTTAGCAGGTAGGAAATTATTGAAAAAAATAATGATAGAAAAACATATCTCATTTTATGAAAACGAAGGTATTGAAGATTATAATGATACCCGCCGTTTAGCAGCTATGGGAGATGGTGATTTGGTTCCATTAGTAAATGCTAGACCGGAGTTGTTTCCACAGCGTTTTGGATATGGTAATTCTGATGTGTCAGCAAATGTACATGTAAGAGAAGCATTCGGTGACGGATCTTACGTTTACAAGGAAAAAGTTTGGTGGGCAGGTGGAACTAGATAGTTTTCGTTTTAATTGTTATGGATATAAAAAAACCACTCCAAAATTTTGGAGTGGTTTTTATAATAGTGGCAAGTTTATATTATTTAGCGAATATAGCTGGCCAGTTAGCCCCACCTTGTCTTGTGATTTCAGCAGTACCAGAATCATTATAAGAATTTTTCCAATCTAAGGTAATTTTATTACCTGCAGCTGATTTAATTGTGAATGTGTATGTTTCGCCATAAAAATCAGCTCCGGAAGCTACTAAATTATTGCAAAACCAAGTTACTCTTGCAGTTGCAGATGTAGCAGCTGGATCACTCCAGCAATACCCATATTGACCAAATGACATGTCACTAATGGTGTATACGCCAGGAGTAGCTGTAGGACCAAAAGTTACTGTTCCACTAGTAGTTCCCGCGCAAGCTGAACCTGCAGTACCTTTTTTCATATTTGTCGATACAAAAGTATGAACTCCAACTAAGCTTTCTGTGATGGGGCATACAACGTTAGCGTTGTACTGGAATGGAGAGGAGAAATATGCTCCTCCAACTACGTTTGAGTTAGAATTAGCACGTGTAAATACTCGTCCATCTTTTAAGACTTGAGCCACACGGATTACGAACTGATCTGCACCAGTATATTGAGCTGTGGTTAAACCTAATTTGGTTTGAAGTTCAGCAATTGTAACCGTTACATCTGCATAAGGTAATTCTCTTGCTCCAGCAACAAAAGCAGAAGATGGGATAGCTTTCAATAAAACTTCTGCTTTAGGATTGGAACCGTTTGCAGTGGAATTGTCTCTAAAAGAAACATAAACATCTATTCTCTCTGTATCGGTACCATTTTTAGCATCTTGTACTTCTAGAGTTACTTGGAATTTCCCTGTAGCATCACCTAAAGGAATGCTAGCGCTTCCAATTGTTACGGTTCGTAAAGCAGCTCCACTAGTCACATCGTTTAAAACAGCGTCAATTGGATTATCTCCTTCGCTACATGAAAACAATGTAACTGCGAGTAATAATGCGCTTAATGATTTAAATATTTTTTTCATAATAATTTATTTTTAGTTACCAAAAGGGAAACCTGTTTCAGGATTGTTATCCCAAAATACACGTTGTGTTACTTTTGCTTTTTGTTTAATGTTTGGATTAGTACCCGTTACAGAGGCTGGGTATAAGAAAGAACGAATAAAACCATCAACTTTTTCTTCGATATTAGGTTGAATCATTCTTGGTAATCCTGTTCTTCTGTAGGCATTGTAAGCATCAGTTCCGTTTCCAAAAAGAGAAATGAAGAACTCTGTAATCACTACATCTAATTTATTAGGAGCTGCAGTGTATCTTGCATCTACAGCGGCAATATAGGCATCTACATCTGCTGGAGTTGGAACAAAACTTGTGATAGCTGTTTTGTCTCTTGAGATGAAACCTTGTACTTTGGCAATAGATTTGTTTACTCCGGCCAACATCAACGCTTTCGCATCGCCTGTACCACCTGGTGATAAAGCTGCTTCTGCTCTCCAGAAATCTACAGTAGAAGCCAATATAATTGGTGTAATTCCGCCTCCTAATGCTCCAAAACTTATGCCGTTAATAGCTCTAAACGTATTATCATCAAAGCGTCCGCCTGCTGGGTATAAACCTGATGCTGTTCTTTTAGCTCTGTCATTTGGTATTCCTTCGTCATTACCATGATCTCTACCCCAATAACCTTGATCTGCATCGATACGGCAATACACATAATTTCCAGCTACGTAATGATTTGGTGCAGGTTCAACAGAACATCTTAAGTCTTGTTCACTTATGGGAACATTGTTAACTTGTCTGTAAAAATAGTAACGTAAACGTGGATCGCGAACTGATTTACCGTTTTTCATTTCTTGCATCAACCAATTGGATTGATATCCAGCTTCTACTCCAGAAGGAGTGTAATTGTTCACGTATTCAGGATGTCTTGAATCAGGATTTGCATTACTGGTTCCCCATTGAAATTCAAAGTCTTCTCCTGCACCAATAAAGTTGTTGGAAGCAATTATGGCGTTAAATTTACTAATAGCGGTTGCATCTACTAATCTTGTTTGCAAGTATATTTTCAATTTAATTGTGTTCGCTAATTTTTCCCATCTAGTCCAGTTTCCATTATAATAAAAATCTTTTGGATTTGCTGGAGCGGTAGCTTTAAAGTTAACGATGGCTTTGTCTAATAATACTAAAGCTGCGGCATAGACATCTTTTCCTGCATCTAATTTTGGAGTTAAATTAGTAGTGCTTAAAGCTTCACTGTATGGAATGTCTCCAAAGTAATCTACCAAGGTCACAATAGTATATGCCTCGATTACTTGAGCCATACCAATGTGTTTTTTTAATCCTTTCGATTCAGCAAGAGGAGTCATAACTTGAATATTCTTTAGAATAACTTGATAAGAATCTTCCCAATCACCATTGAAGGTACTTGCGCTATACGCATCATCTTGGTAATTACGGCCAAACATCCACTTTAATCGGCTTACTTCTGATCCTACTGTACCAAAACTTTGTATTGTGCTAGCAAATTGGGTTTGGATTTTGTTCAAAAGCAAGTCTGGGTTTGCTGCGTTAACAGACAAAGCATTTGGGTCTTCTCTAAGTTCAAGGTCTGTAGTCTCACAAGATGAGAGGGTTACCATGCTTATCATTGCAATAAGTAATCCTGTAGATTTTAATATTTTTTTCATAGTTTTTAATTTTTAGAATGTAGCTTTTATGCTAAAACCATATCTTTTACCGCTAGGTCCGTTCAAGAAGTCAAAACCTCTACCGTTTCCAACACCTGTACCCATAACATTTGGATCAAAATTTACCCCATCTGGAGTATTAAAGGCGTTATAATACAAATTGTATCCAGCTAGTGTAAAGCTCATACTTCCAAAAGGCGTTTTTTCTAAAATCTTTTTAGGTAAGTTATAACCTAAAGATATTTCATTTAAACGAATAACAGAACCGTCATATATGCTTAATTCATCAGGGCCAAAGGCTACGTTGTTGAAGTAGTACGTAGAGTTGTTAATTTGGATGTCGTTAGGTGTTCCGTCTTCTTTAACTCCTGGTAAAATGAACGTTTGTAAACGATCTTGTGTATCTGTAGTTAAACCTCTACCAAGTAAAGCTGCGGATGTTTGGGAATATATATCACCGCCACTTACATAGCTAATCAAGAAATTTAAGTTGAAGTTTTTGTAGCTAAATGTGTTTGTAGTGTTTAATGTGAAATCAGGATTTGGATTACCAATGATAAATGGACCTGCTTCAGTTGCGTAATCTCCTACATTGTTTACTACAAAATTTCCATTTGCATCTCTCTTAACTCTAGACCCAACCATTACTCCAAGTTGTTCTCCTTCAATAGCTTGATTTCCTAAGTTAGTAAAGCCTGCTACAGTTACTCTTTCTAGATCTCCTAAATCTTTAACAATCATTTCCCCTTTAAAGAAGTTGGCACCAATATTCCAATTGAAACCATTCCCATCGTTGCGTATAACATCAACATCTAAATCAACTTCAATTCCATTACCTTCTAATCTTCCAATATTAGTAAATGTTGTAAGGTAACCTGTACTTGGATCAATTGGAGTTTCAGTTATTAAGTTTTTAGTTTGTCTTCTGAAGTAGGATGCGTTAAGTGACACTCTATTATCTAAAAATTTAGACTCAAAACCGAATTCAATTTCACTTAATAATTCAGGTTTTAAGTTAGGGTTTCCTAATCTTGAAGAAGTTTGTTGCCCAGGAGTTACTACGCCATTGATGTCTGAAAAATCTCTAGCGTTTCCGTCGATATTGTTTGATACTGGGTAAGAAGATGCAAAACCAGCTGAGGTACCGTAACCAGCTCTTAATTTCAGGTAATTTAGACCATTAGTGCTTTTTATTCCTTCGAATGCTTCTGTAGGTATGAATGACAACGAAGCTGCTGGGTAGGTAATCGAGTTTTCGAAAGTATTAGATACCCAGTCCTTTCTTGAAGAAAGTTGTAAATATAGATATTTGTTATATTCTAAGTCGGCTTGACCATAAATACCAGTAATGTTTTGTTTTTCAGTGTATTGAATTGGGCTTTGGGTTCCGAAATTATAATGTCTAAATACATTAAACACTTGTTGACCAACACTATTAACACCCTGTCTGTCATAGGAGACACTTCTAGACGTAGCTCCCGCTTGAAAGTTCAATCCTAATTTGTCAGTTAACTGGTAGCTTCCTTGTACTAAAAAGTTGTGATCCCAAATTAAGTTGTTGTTGTCGAGTGTTCTGTATTGTCCTAATACTGGCCCTCTAGGTGCACCGATGTTTGTTCCGCTTTCGTTGCGCTCATTATAAAAATCAAAACCAAGTCTATAACTTAACTTAATGTTGTCATTTAAATCATAGTTCAATGATGTAGTTCCAAAAGTTCGATTAGTCATTTGTCTTACAAACGAATTATTTAAGGTCCAATACGGGTTAACAATATCACTTGCAGAACGATAACTTACGTTAGCGCCAGTAATAGGGTTTTGGTAAGGCCAATTTTGTAAATCTACGTTACGTGGGGTGTAGAAAATATCTGCGAAGACAGATAATCCAGTTCCAGCAACACCTGAACCATTACTTCTTGCTACAGGTGGTGTCAAGAAATCAGTTCTTGAAAAGTTCATGGTTCCGCTTATGGTGAATTTATTGCTTAATTTAGATCGACCTCCTACACTAAAAGAAGTTCTTTGCAATTTGTTGCCAGGGGTAAAGCCTTCGTCACTCAAGTTGCCAAAGTTGAAGTTATAAGAAGTGTTTCCATCTTCTGATTGACCAGCAATATTAATACTTGTGTTTACTACAGCTCCAATTCTAAAGAAATCTTTTACATTGTTTTTAGCGGGAGCATAAGGAATACGTACGCCTTGATATTCTGGAAAAGCGGCAGCTAAGTTAGCTCTATTGTAAGGGTGTGCAATGGTGCCGTCTGCATCTACACCTGAACCATTAGCTCCATAACCTCCTAAGCCGTCTTTGTAGAATCCTGGTCCCCAGTTAGAGAAGAAGTTTCCATACGCTTGGTCAAAACCGTTACCAAATTTGTTTTGATAGTCTGGTAAAGAGGCAATTTGATTCATGAATAAAGACTGGTTCACAGTGATTTCATTCTTTTTTGAACCTTTTTTATTTGCTCCTCCTTTGGTAGTAATTAATATAACTCCATTACGACCTGCTGTACCATATAGTGTTGTTGCAGCGTATCCTTTAAGGATGTTTACGTTAGCAATGTTGTTTGGATCTAAATCCAAGAAACGGCTTGATCCAGAGTTTCCGTCAGCAAAGTTACCACTTGCGTTAGTGTCACTTGCAAAAGGAACACCATCTACAATGAATAAAGGTTGTGTGTTTCCAGAAATAGAGTTCAAGCCACGAATGTTAATGCTTGTTCCAGATCCAGAAATACCACTTGTTTGGTTAATGATAACTCCTGAAGCTTTTCCGTTTAACACTCTAGCAACATCTCCTTCGGCTCTTTGCTCGATATCTGCTGCTTTAATTTCACTTGTAGCATAACCAAGTGCTTTTTTCTCTCTTTTAATGCCTTGGGCTGTTACAACCACACTTTCTAGTTCCATTGCAGAGCTACCCATTTTAACATTGATAGTTGTAGACTTTGCAACGACTTCTTCGTTTTTCATTCCTACATAGCTAAATACAAGTGTTTGACTTGGACTAGCCTTAATGGTAAACTTACCATCGAAATCAGTTTGAGTTCCAGCTTTGGTTCCTTTAACTAATACACTCACGCCTGGTATTGGCAATCCTGCATTGTCAGAAACAATTCCTGAAACAGATCTTTCCTGCGCAAAGGTTAATTGCGCCATTAGTACTACTAAAAGTACTAAGAGTCCGTTGAACTTTAGTTTCATTATTTATACGTTTTGAATTAGTGCTTCAAAACTCATAATAATTTGTTAACATTCCTAATATTTTTTTAATTTTTTCATGTCTGAAGCTAAAATTTAACATTATAACATATGTTTACTATACTGTTAAAAAACTTTATATCCTTGTAGTTATTTGTTCCATTCGTTATGGAAAATTTCAAAATACCATTATTTGTTTGAATTCCAATGCCAAATCCAATTCCTGTTATATTGTTAATTTTTTTAGGGATTATTGAATTGCTATTGTCGTTATAAATTGCGTAATCAAGTATGGAATGTAAATATAGTGATGGGTTAATAAGGTATCTGTATTCTGTAATTATTGTGCTTAAATAATTGGCTTGCAGGCTGTTTTCTGCGAATCCTCTTGTGGAATATAAGCCTCCAAATCGAAATAATTCATTAGCTAAGTAAGTGTTGCTTTTTAAATAAGAGTTTTGACTTTTTATGTTGAAGCTGTTTTTGGTATTGATGATGAAGTTGTGTGAGAGATTAAAGTGTATAAAATATTGTTTTTGATTTGATGGATTTGTTGTAGTATTTTGGGTTGCTCTTTTTCCTATGCCAAAACGAAATTCTATGTTTGTTTTTTCTGGAAAGAAAGGGGTATTTGGGTTGTTTTTTTTATGGTTGAGTCCAATTGTTAAAAATTGGCTTTTAAAGTCGCTAATGAAATTACTGTTACTGTTTTGAATGTCACTTGAAGTGGTTGATTCGATTCCTATGTAAAGTTTCGTTTTGTGGTCTAACAGATAATTAAGGTCTAATATTGTTTTTGAATTTTGAAAGGTGCTGTCTTGTTTGAAAATGTTGAGTTGTGCGGTCAGTCCTAGCGGGGTTTTGAAAAGATAGTTTAAGGTAAAGCCTGTTCTAAATGTTTTTTGATTGTTTCCGTCACTTTTCCAATACAAATAAAAATCTTCTCCACCGTTTAGCATGTTGTTGAGTTGGATGTCTAAATAACCGTTTAAGGTGGTCTTTTTTTCTTCGTTGTTGCCAATTCCTAAATAGCCATCAAATGAATTGGATTTTCTTTTTTCAATGTAGACATATATAACTGTTGAATCTTTGCTAAATAGTAATTCGGGCTGTTTGGTTTGCTTTGCAAATGAATAATTTTCAAATTCTGTTTTTATTTCTTTTAAGGTGTTCTGGTTAAATAGTTTTTTATTGAATTTTTTATTGATTTGTGTTAAATAGTTTGAAGGAAAGTATTTTTGTTTTTTTTCTTCTTCCTTGAATTTTAAAACGATTTGATTTATTTTTCTTTGAGTATTCAGTTGTATTGTTAAGTCTGCAATTAGTTTGTTTTTTTTTCTTTTGATATTCTCTAATTGAACTTTGGCTAACGGATAACCCATTTGTTCGAGTTTGTCAATTGTTTTTTCTAAAAATGATGATGTTTCTGTGTATTTTAGGGCTAGTGTGTCATTTTTTGTTTCTCTTTCGATGAATTGTTTTGTTTCAGAATTTTTACCTATATATAAATAGGTGTGCTTTGTTTGTTCTTTCAAGTGAAATTCGATCATATATGTGCTGTCGTTTTTTTTTATTAATTCAGTTGAGCTGTTTTCTAAGTAGCCCAATTGTGTAAGTTTTTTAGAAATTAAGAGGATTTCTTTTTCAATTGATGATGATTTTGTATGAACTTGATTGTAATGTAGTGAATCAATGGTTTTAGATTCAGTTTCTGATGAACCGTTGATTTTTAAAAAAAGTTGTTGACCGTTGCTTATTTGGCAAAGAATAAGAAATAAGGTTATGTGTAGTAAATGTTTCAACTTGTTTGATTTCAAATAAAAGTAACGCAAATATCTGTTGAATGTTATGGATTTCATAATCTAAAATAAGGATATTGAAAATTAATGAATTAAGGTTTGTATAGTGAAAAATATTTTATACATTTGCAACCCCGTAAAAAGCGGGAATTTAATATAATAAGAAATTTTTAGTATTAATTATGCCAACAATTCAACAATTAGTAAGAACAGGAAGAACTCAGATAACTAAGAAGAGTAAATCGGTTGCTTTAGATTCTTGTCCTCAAAGAAGAGGGGTTTGTACGCGTGTTTACACTACTACACCAAAAAAACCAAACTCTGCAATGCGTAAAGTTGCGCGTGTACGTTTGACAAATGGTAATGAAGTGAATGCTTACATCCCTGGAGAAGGACACAATTTACAAGAGCACTCGATAGTATTAGTTAGGGGTGGAAGGGTAAAAGATTTACCAGGAGTTAGATATCACATCGTTCGTGGTGCGCTTGATACATCAGGTGTTGCTGGAAGAACGCAAAGAAGATCTAAGTATGGTGCTAAACGCCCAAAAGAAGCAAAAAAGTAATTTAAAAAGTTAAATGTGTGATTTTGAAATGGAATTTATAATTCTGTTTGATAAGTTATGCTAATGACAAAAAATTAAAAAAAAGACATGAGAAAAAGAGCGGCAAAGAAAAGACCACTTTTACCAGATCCAAGATTTAATGATCAACTGGTGACACGTTTTGTGAATAACTTAATGTGGGATGGTAAAAAATCTACAGCGTTTAAAGTATTTTATGATGCAATTGACATTATAGAGACTAAAAAACAAAATGACGAAAAAACTTCATTAGAAATCTGGAAAGATGCTTTAACAAACGTTATGCCTCACGTAGAAGTACGTAGCCGTAGAGTAGGTGGTGCTACATTCCAAATCCCAATGCAAATTCGTCCAGACAGAAAAATATCTATGGCTATGAAATGGTTGATTCTTTATTCAAGAAGAAGAAACGAAAAATCAATGGCGCAAAGATTAGCTTCAGAATGTTTAGCTGCGGCTAAAGAAGAAGGTGCTGCTGTTAAGAAAAGAATGGATACTCACAAAATGGCAGAAGCTAATAAAGCGTTCTCTCACTTTAGATTTTAAATCATAAGAAATGGCTAGAGATCTTAAATTTACAAGAAATATTGGAATTGCTGCTCACATTGATGCTGGTAAAACAACAACAACTGAGCGTATATTATTCTATACTGGAAAATCACACAAAATTGGTGAAGTACACGATGGTGCTGCAACAATGGACTGGATGGCACAAGAGCAAGAAAGAGGTATTACTATTACTTCTGCAGCTACAACTTGTGAATGGAATTTTCCAACAGAGCAAGGTAAAATTTTACCAGAATCTAAACCGTATCACTTCAACATTATCGATACTCCTGGTCACGTTGACTTTACCGTAGAGGTAAACCGTTCGTTACGTGTATTAGATGGATTGGTTTTCTTATTTAGTGCGGTTGATGGTGTTGAGCCACAATCTGAAACTAACTGGAGATTAGCTGATCAATACCGTGTGCCTCGTATGGGGTTTGTTAATAAAATGGACCGTCAAGGGTCTAATTTCTTAGCAGTTTGTCAACAAGTAAAAGATATGTTGAAATCAAACGCGGTAGCTATCACTTTGCCAATTGGTGAAGAAAATGACTTTAAAGGGGTGGTTGACTTGGTTAAAAATCAAGCTATTGTTTGGCATGATGCTACACAAGGAGCGACTTTTGATATTGTTGATATTCCTGCAGATATGGTTGACGAAGTAAAGCACTATCGTTCAATTCTAATTGAGGAAATTGCTACTTATGATGAGAATCTTTTGGATAAGTATATGGAGGATGAAAATTCTATTACTGAAGAAGAGATTAATAATGCATTAAGAGCGGCTACAATGGATATGGCTATTATTCCAATGATCGCTGGTTCTTCATTCAAAAACAAAGGAGTTCAATTCATGTTAGATGCAGTATGTAAGTACTTGCCATCTCCAATGGATAAAGAAGGTATTACTGGAATCCATCCTGATGATGCTGAATTGCTTGAAGAGGATCAAACTCAAATCTTGCGTAAGCCAGATGTAAAAGAACCTTTCGCAGCATTAGCATTTAAGATTGCTACTGACCCATTCGTAGGTCGTTTGGCTTTCTTCCGTGCTTACTCTGGAAGATTAGATGCTGGTTCTTATGTGTTGAATACTCGTTCTGGTAACAAAGAAAGAATATCTCGTATCTATCAAATGCATGCTAACAAGCAAAACCCAATCGAATATATCGAGGCAGGTGATATTGGAGCAGCTGTTGGATTTAAAGACATCAAAACTGGAGATACATTGTGTGATGAAAAACACCCAATTATTTTGGAGTCAATGAAATTCCCTGCGCCGGTAATTGGTATTGCTATTGAGCCTAAAACTAAAGCTGACGTTGATAAAATGGGTATGGCTTTGGCTAAATTAGCTGAAGAAGATCCTACGTTTACTGTTAGAACTGATGAAGCTTCTGGGCAAACTATTATCTCTGGTATGGGTGAGTTGCACTTGGATATCCTTGTAGATCGTATGAAACGTGAATTCAAAGTTGAGGTAAATCAAGGTGAGCCTCAGGTTGAATATAAAGAAGCGTTTACAAAAACTGCTCAACATAGAGAAACTTACAAAAAACAATCTGGTGGTCGTGGTAAATTCGGTGATATCGTATTTAGAGTAGAACCTGCAGATGAGGTTGATGGGAAAGTTCCTGTTGGATTGCAGTTTGTTAATGAGGTAAAAGGAGGAAACGTTCCAAAAGAATATATTCCTGCAGTCGAAAAAGGTTTCCGTGAAGCTATGAAAACTGGTCCTTTAGCTGGTTATCAAGTAGATAGTTTGAAAGTGACTTTATTAGATGGATCTTTTCACCCTGTGGATTCTGATGCTCTTTCTTTTGAATTAGCGGCTAGAATGGGTTATAGAGAAGTTGCTAAAGCTGCTGGTGCTATTATTCTTGAGCCTATCATGAAAATGGAAGTTATTACTCCTGAAGAGAACATGGGGGATATCGTTGGTGATATTAACCGTCGTAGAGGTCAAGTGAATGACATGGGTGATAGAAATGGTGCAAAAACTATTAAAGCTGATGTTCCATTATCGGAAATGTTCGGATATGTTACAACTTTAAGAACTTTATCTTCAGGTCGTGCAACATCTACAATGGAATTTTCACACTACGCTGAAACACCTTCTAATATTTCAGAAGCAGTTATCAAAAAAGCAAAAGGAAACGCATAATCTTTAAGAAAATGAGTCAAAAAATCAGAATAAAATTGAAATCTTACGATCATATGTTGGTGGATAAATCTGCTGAAAAGATTGTGAAAACAGTAAAAACTACTGGTGCTGTGGTAACTGGTCCAATTCCATTGCCAACACACAAAAAATTATTTACAGTATTGCGTTCTCCGCACGTAAATAAGAAAGCAAGAGAGCAGTTTGAAGTAATGTCATATAAGAGATTAATTGATATTTATTCTTCTTCATCTAAAACAATTGATGCTTTAATGAAATTAGAATTGCCTAGTGGAGTTGAAGTTGAAATCAAAGTTTAAGTAGTTCTAGAGTATTTAAGAACGCTGTTTTTAGGCAAAAAAATATTTTTTGGATTGTGTATAAATAAGTTATACCTTTGCACCCACAAAAAAAATAGAATTTGCTTAAAAGCTGCGTTCTATATTTATATTTAATAATTAATAATTAATATTTATGTCTGGGTTAATTGGTAGAAAAATCGGCATGACTAGTATTTTCGATGAAAACGGGAAAAATATTCCTTGTACAGTAATCGAAGCTGGACCATGTGTTGTTACCCAAGTCAGAACCAAAGAGGTTGACGGGTATGAAGCGTTGCAACTTGGTTTCGATGACAAAAACGAGAAACATTCCACGAAAGCGGCTTTAGGTCACTTTAAAAAAGCGGGAACTGTTGCTAAGAAAAAAGTCGTTGAATTTCAAGATTTTGCAACTGAACAAAAATTAGGAGATCTTATCGATGTTTCTATTTTTGAAGAAGGAGAATTTGTGGATGTACAAGGTGTGTCTAAAGGTAAAGGTTTTCAAGGGGTTGTGAAACGTCACGGTTTTGGTGGTGTTGGTCAAGCAACTCATGGTCAACATAACCGTTTAAGAGCGCCAGGTTCTGTAGGAGCTTCTTCTTATCCATCTAGAGTATTCAAAGGAATGCGTATGGCTGGAAGAATGGGAGGAGAAAATGTAAAAGTTCAAAACCTTAGAGTTTTAAAAGTAGTTTCTGATAAGAACTTACTAGTTATTAAAGGATGTGTTCCTGGGCATAACAACTCTTATGTAATCATTCAGAAGTAATGGAAGTAAAAGTATTAGATTTCAACGGAAAAGATACTGGAAGAAAAGTTCAACTTTCTGATTCAGTATTCGCAATTGAACCAAATAATCACGCAGTATACCTTGATGTTAAGCAATATCTTGCTAATCAAAGACAAGGTACGCACAAAGCTAAAGAAAGAGCTGAAGTTGCAGGAAGTACTCGTAAGATTAAAAAACAAAAAGGAACGGGTACTGCTCGTGCGGGTAGTGCAAAAAATCCTTTGTTTAAAGGTGGTGGGACTGTTTTTGGGCCAAGACCAAGAAGTTATTCATTCAAATTGAATAAAAACTTAAAAAGATTGGCTAGAAAATCTGCTTTCTCTATTAAAGCTAAAGAATCAAACATTATTGTTTTGGAAGACTTTAATTTTGAAACACCAAGCACTAAAAATTTCATTAATGTTTTGAAAGCTTTAGAGTTAGAAAATAAAAAATCTCTATTTGTATTGGGTGATACCAATAAAAATGTATATTTGTCGTCACGTAATTTAAAGGCGTCTAATGTTGTAAGTAGTTCAGAATTAAGTACTTACGCTATTTTAAATGCTAATAATTTAGTGCTTTTGGAGAGTTCTTTGGAAGTAATTGAAGATAATTTAAGTAAATAATAGGATATGAGCATCATAATTAAACCTATAGTAACGGAAAAAGTAACCAAAGAAAGTGAAGTTTTGAACCGTTTTGGATTCGAAGTTAACAGAAAAGCAAACAAAGTTGAAATTAAGAAGGCTGTTGAAGCTGCTTACGGAGTAAACGTTGTTAGTGTTAACACTATGAATGTAAGACCAGACAGAACTACTAAATACACTAAAAGTGGTTTAATCAGTGGAAAGACAAATGCAATTAAAAAAGCAATTGTACAAGTACAAGAAGGAGAAACAATTGATTTTTACAACAATATCTAAGATAAAATGTCAGTAAGAAAATTAAAACCTATTACCCCAGGTCAGCGATTTAGAGTTGTGAATGGTTATGACGCTATTACAACTGATAAGCCGGAACGCTCTTTGATAGCGCCGATAAAAAACTCTGGAGGTAGAAATAGTCAAGGAAAGATGACCATGCGTTATACGGGTGGTGGTCACAAGCAGAGATATCGTATTATCGATTTTAAACGTACAAAAGAAGGAATTCCTGCTACGGTAAAATCTATAGAATATGATCCAAATCGTACTGCTTTTATCGCTTTATTAGCTTATGCTGATGGTGAGAAAACTTATGTTATCGCTCAAAATGGTTTGAAAGTTGGTCAGAAAGTTGTTTCAGGTCCAGAATCTCAACCAGAGATTGGTAATACTTTGCCATTAAGTAGAGTTCCACTTGGAACTGTAATTTCTTGTATTGAATTGAGGCCAGGTCAAGGAGCTGTAATTGCTCGTTCTGCTGGAACATTTGCTCAATTAATGGCAAGAGATGGAAAATACGCTACTATTAAAATGCCATCAGGAGAGACAAGATTGATCTTGTTGACTTGTTCGGCTACAATAGGGGCAGTTTCTAATTCAGATCATCAATTAGTAGTATCAGGAAAAGCTGGTAGAACTAGATGGTTAGGAAGAAGACCTAGAACAAGACCTGTTGCAATGAACCCTGTAGATCACCCAATGGGAGGTGGTGAAGGACGTTCTTCTGGTGGACATCCACGTTCAAGAAATGGAATACCAGCTAAAGGTTATAGAACACGTTCTAAGAAAAACCCGAGTAACAAGTATATCGTAGAACGTAGAAAGAAATAATAAGATATGGCACGTTCATTAAAAAAAGGACCTTTCGTTCATTATAAGTTAGAAAAGAAAGTTGAAGAAAACATCGCTGGTGGAAATAAAGGAGTAGTAAAGACTTGGTCTAGAGCTTCTATGATTACTCCTGACTTTGTTGGGCAAACTATCGCAGTTCATAACGGTCGTCAGTTTGTACCTGTTTACGTTACAGAAAACATGGTAGGACATAAATTAGGAGAATTTTCACCAACTAGATCTTTTAGAGGTCATGCTGGAGCAAAAAATAAAGGTAAAAAATAAGAAGCAATGGGAGTTCGTAAAAGAGAAACAGCAGATGCGAGAAAAGAGGCTAATAAGTCTATTGCTTTCGCGAAGTTAAATAACTGCCCTACTTCACCTAGAAAAATGCGCTTAGTAGCAGATCTAGTAAGAGGTCAGAAGGTAGAAAGAGCACTTAACATATTAAGATTCAGTTCTAAAGAAGCTTCAAGAAAATTAGAAAAACTATTATTATCTGCAATCAACAACTGGGAGCAAAAAAATAGTGAAGCTAGTTTAGAAGAAGCTGGTTTATTTGTTAAGGAAATCCGTGTAGATGGTGGAATGATGTTGAAAAGACTTCGTCCAGCTCCACAAGGAAGAGCACACAGAATAAGAAAACGTTCAAATCACGTGACAATCGTGTTGGGAGCTATCAATAACACACAAAGCAATTCTTAAGCAGCATGGGACAAAAGACAAATCCAATTGGAAATAGACTTGGTATCATCAGAGGATGGGACTCAAACTGGTATGGTGGAAATGATTACGGTGATAAATTAGCCGAAGATCACAAAATCAGAAAGTATGTTCATGCTCGTTTATCAAAAGCTAGTGTATCAAAAGTAATCATCGAGAGAACTTTGAAACTTGTAACCGTTACTATCACTACTGCTAGACCTGGTATCATTATCGGAAAAGGTGGACAAGAGGTAGACAAGTTAAAAGAAGAACTCAAGAAAATTACTGACAAAGAGGTTCAAATTAACATCTTTGAAATTAAAAGACCTGAACTTGACGCGTATCTAGTTGCTACAAGCATCTGTCGTCAAATTGAAAGCAGAATTTCTTACAGACGTGCCATTAAAATGGCCATCGCAGCCTCTATGCGTATGAATGCTGAAGGAATTAAAGTTTTAATCTCTGGTCGTTTGAATGGTGCTGAGATGGCACGTTCAGAAGGTTTCAAAGAAGGTAGAATTCCTCTATCAACTTTCAGAGCTGATATTGATTATGCACTTGCAGAAGCTCATACTACATATGGTAGAATGGGAATTAAAGTGTGGATCATGAAAGGTGAAGTTTACGGAAAGAGAGATCTTTCTCCGCTTGCTGGCATGGATAAAAAACAAGCTGGTGGTAAAGGAGGAGATTCATCTAGAGGAGACAGAAAGCCTTTCAACAAAGGTGGAAAACCAGACGCTCGTAAAAGAAAGTAAATTTTTAAACTAAAGAAAAATGTTACAGCCTAAAAGAACAAAGTATCGTAAGGTACAAAAGGGTAAAATGAAAGGGAATTCTCAAAGAGGACATGAACTTTCAAATGGAATGTTTGGTATTAAATCTGTACATGAAGATGGAATGTTCTTAACCTCTCGTCAAATCGAAGCTGCACGTATCGCTGCAACTCGTTATATGAAAAGAGAAGGACAATTATGGATTAAAATATTCCCAGACAAACCAATCACTAAGAAACCTCTTGAGGTACGTATGGGTAAAGGTAAAGGTGCCGTAGAATATTGGGCAGCTGTAGTTAAACCCGGAAGAATCATGTTCGAAGTTGGAGGAGTTCCTTTGTCAGTTGCTAAAGAGGCGTTACGTCTAGCAGCTCAAAAGCTTCCAGTGAAAACTAAATTCGTTGTTGCAAGAGATTTCGAAGCATAATCTATATTATTATGAAACAATCAGAAATAAAAGATCTTTCTGCAGCCGAGTTGCAAGAAAAACTAAGTCAAACTAAAAAGGTTTATGCCGATTTAAAAATGGCTCACGCTATTTCTCCGATCGAAAATCCACTTCAAATTAGAAGTGTGCGTAGAACGGTTGCTAGATTAGCTACAGAACTTACTAAAAGAGAGTTACAATAATTGTAATCTGCTGAAAGATGGAAAAAAGAAATTTAAGAAAAGAAAGAATTGGTGTGGTTACTTCAAACAAAATGGATAAGTCTATTGTTGTTGCTCAAGTAACTAAAGTAAAGCACCCATTATACGGTAAGTTCGTGTTGAAAACAAAGAAATTTGTGGCACACGACGAAACAAACGACTGTAACATTGGAGATACTGTAAGAATTAGCGAAACGCGTCCTTTGAGTAAATCAAAATGTTGGAGATTAGTTGAAATCTTAGAAAGAGCTAAATAATTATGGTACAACAAGAATCAAGACTAAAAGTAGCAGATAACACAGGAGCTAAAGAAGTTTTAACTATCCGTGTTTTAGGAGGTACCAAAAGAAGGTATGCCTCTGTTGGTGACAAGATTGTAGTTTCTATCAAAGATGCAACTCCAAACGGAAACGTAAAAAAAGGAGCTGTTTCAACTGCAGTGGTTGTACGTACCAAAAAAGAAGTAAGAAGAGCCGATGGTTCATACATCAGATTTGATGACAATGCATGTGTGTTGTTAAACGCAGCTGGTGAAATGAGAGGAACTCGTGTTTTTGGTCCGGTAGCAAGAGAACTTCGTGAAAAACAATTCATGAAAATTGTATCATTAGCACCAGAAGTGCTTTAATTCGTTATAAGATGATAAAGCTAAAAATAAAATCAGGAGATATCGTAAGAGTAATTGCTGGAGACCATAAAGGTGCGGAAGGTAAAGTATTACGTGTTTACCGTGAGAAAAACAAAGCGATTGTTGAAGGTGTAAACATGGTTTCTAAACACACGAAGCCAAGTGCTAAAAACCCTCAAGGTGGTATTGTAAAAAAGGAAGCTTCTATACAAATTTCTAACATTGCTCTTATAGATCCTAAAACTAAGGAAACTACAAGAGTAGGTATTAGAGTAGAAGGAGATAAGAAAGTAAGATTTTCAAAAAAATCTAATCAAGTACTATAGTAATGGCATATATACCTAGACTAAAAGAAGAATATAAGAGCAGAGTTATTGCTGCTCTTAAAGAAGAGTTCGGTTACTCAAATATAATGGAAGTTCCAAAATTGGAAAAAATTGTTTTGAGTAAGGGAGTTGGTGCAGCAGTATCTGATAAAAAACTAATTGACTATGCAGTTGAGGAGTTGACTAAGATTACTGGACAAAAAGCAGTAGCTACTATTTCTAAGAAAGACGTTGCGTCTTTTAAACTTAGAAAAGGGATGCCTATTGGTGCAAAAGTGACTTTACGTGGAGAAAGAATGTATGAGTTTTTAGATAGACTTATTACTTCATCTTTACCTCGTGTAAGAGACTTCAGTGGTATTAAATCTACAGGTTTTGACGGAAGAGGAAATTATAACTTAGGAGTTTTAGAACAAATCATTTTCCCAGAAATTGATATTGATAAAGTAAACAAAATATCTGGTATGGATATTTCCTTTGTTACTTCTGCAAAAACAGATAAAGAAGCAAAGTCATTGTTGGCTGAATTAGGTTTACCTTTTAAAAAGAATTAAGATATGGCTAAAGAATCAATGAAAGCCCGTGAGGTGAAAAGAGAAAAAACGGTAGCTAAGTATGCTGAGAAAAGAAAAGCTTTGTTAGAAGCTGGAGATTTCGTAGGTTTGCAAAAATTACCGAAAAATGCTTCACCAGTTCGTTTGCACAATCGTTGTAAATTGACAGGTAGACCAAGAGGATATATGCGTCAATTCGGTATTTCACGTGTTACATTCCGTGAAATGGCTAACAATGGATTGATACCAGGTGTTAAAAAAGCATCTTGGTAGAAAATAATATTCAGACGTGAGTAATCACGTCTGTTTTTTCACATTTATAAACTGGTTTCAGGTTCGAATAGTTCGAAAACCGTTACCGCAAATTAATACATATGTATACAGATCCAATTGCAGATTATTTGACGAGAGTTAGAAACGCTGTGGCTGCAAACCACAAAGTTGTTGAAATTCCGGCTTCTAATCTAAAAAAAGAAATAACTAAGATCTTATTCGATCAAGGTTACATCTTAAGTTACAAATTTGAGAACAACACCGTTCAGGGTTCTATCAAAATTGCTTTGAAGTACGATAAAGTTACTAAAGAGCCTGTAATTAAAGATATCCAAAGAATTAGTAAACCAGGTTTACGTAAATACGCAGGTGCTTCTAAATTGCCTAGAATCCTTAATGGATTGGGGATTGCTATTGTTTCTACATCAAAAGGTTTGATGACAGGAAAACAAGCTAAGCAATTGAATGTTGGAGGAGAAGTAATTTGTTACGTATACTAATTTTTAAAGACTAGATAAGATGTCAAGAATAGGTAAAAGTCCAATTGTAATCCCTGCCGGAGTAACTGTTGAAGTTAAAGATGGTATTATTACTGTAAAAGGAAAAAATGGTCAACTAACACAGGAATTCTCAGATGTTACTGTAAAAGTTGAAGACGGTCAAGTTACAATTGAAAGATCGTCTGATCACAAAGACCAAAGAGCAAAGCACGGTTTGTACCGTTCTTTAATCAATAATATGATTGTTGGTGTAAGTGAAGGTTTTACTAAATCTTTAGAATTGGTTGGAGTAGGTTATAGAGCTTCAAATCAAGGACAAAAACTAGATTTAGCTTTAGGTTTTTCTCACAATATTATTTTAGAAATTGCTCCAGAGGTGACTTTGGAAACTATTTCTGAAAAAGGAAAGAACCCAATTGTTAAGTTAACTTCTTTTGATAAACAACTTTTAGGACAAGTTGCTGCCAAAATTAGAGGTTTCCGTAAACCAGAGCCTTACAAAGGTAAAGGGGTTAAATTTGTAGGTGAAGTATTAAGAAGAAAAGCAGGTAAATCAGCTTAAAAAATAAGATTATGTCATTAACAAAACCTGAAAGAAGACAGAGAATTAGATTCAGAATTAGAAAAACGATTAGTGGTTCAGCTACTAAACCGAGACTATCTGTTTTTAGAAGTAACAAAGAAATTTATGCTCAATTAATTGATGACGTAAATGGTGTTACTTTGTTAGCTGCCTCTTCAAGAGAAAAAGAAATAGGAAAAGGTACGAATATTGAAGTTGCAACTGCAGTTGGTAAATTAGTTGCAGAGAAAGCTTTGAAAGCTGGTATTGAAACAGTAACTTTCGACAGAGGAGGTTATTTATATCATGGTCGTATTAAATCATTAGCAGAAGGCGCAAGAGCGGCTGGGCTTAAATTCTAATATAGTATGTCTAATAAGTACAAGAATATAGAGTTAGTAAAACCAAGTGGTCTTGAATTAAAAGATCGTTTGGTAAGTGTAAATCGTGTTACTAAAGTTACAAAAGGTGGTAGAGCTTTCGGTTTTTCTGCTATTGTAGTTGTAGGTGATGAAAACGGTGTAGTTGGGCACGGATTAGGTAAATCTAAAGATGTTTCTGAAGCTATTGCTAAAGCAGTAGAAGATGCTAAGAAAAATTTAGTTAGAATTCCTTTGAATGGTCAATCTGTTCCTCACGAACAAAAAGGTAAATTTGGTGGTGCACGTGTATTTTTAATTCCTGCCTCTCATGGTACTGGAGTTATTGCTGGTGGAGCTGTTCGTTCAGTTCTTGAGTCAGTAGGTATTCACGATGTATTATCAAAATCTCAAGGATCATCTAATCCTCATAATGTGGTTAAAGCAACTTTTGACGCTTTATTACAAATGAGAAGCGCTCATACTGTTGCAAGACAAAGAGGGGTTTCATTAGAGAAAGTTTTTAAAGGTTAATTCAAGGAAATTATGGCTAAATTATTAGTAAAACAAGTACGTAGTAAAATCAACTGTCCTCTTACTCAAAAAAGAGGTTTAGAGGCTTTAGGTTTACGTAAAATGGGACAAGTTGTAGAGCATGATTCAAATCCTGCTATCCTTGGGATGATAAATAAAGTTAAACACTTAGTTTCTGTTGAAGAAATTAAATAACAAATACTGGTATGAATTTAAGTAATTTACAACCTGCTGAGGGTTCTACACACAATCAAAATAAACGATTAGGTAGAGGAGAAGGTTCTGGTAAAGGTGGTACTTCTGCAAGAGGTCACAAAGGAGCTAAATCTCGTTCTGGTTATTCTAAAAAGATTGGTTTTGAAGGTGGACAAATGCCCCTTCAAAGACGTGTTCCTAAGTTTGGTTTCACAAACATCAATCGTAAAGAATACGAAGGTGTTAATTTAGATACCCTTCAATTATTGGTTGATAATGGTGTTGTAACCGATACTGTTGATATGACAGTTTTTGTTGCAAACCGTTTGGCTACAAAAAATGAAATCGTTAAGATTTTAGGAAGAGGAGAATTGAAAGCGAAATTAAAGGTATCTGCTCACAAATTTACTGCTACTGCAAAAGCTGCTATCGAAGCTGCTGGAGGCGAAGCGGTAACATTATAATTTTTCAACTAATATGAAGAAATTTTTTGAATCATTAAGTAATGTTTGGAAGATTGAGGAACTAAAAAATAGAATTCTTATTACATTAGGACTTCTTTTAGTTTATCGTTTTGGTGCACACGTTACATTACCGGGAATTGATGCTACTCAATTAACAGGTTTAGCTGGTCAAACTAAAGAGGGTATCGGTTCGATATTGGATATGTTTACTGGTGGTGCATTTTCTAAAGCGTCGGTTTTTGCTTTAGGTATCATGCCTTACATTTCAGCTTCTATTGTAGTTCAGTTGATGGGAATTGCGATTCCCTATTTACAAAAATTGCAAAGTGATGGTGAAAGTGGCAGAAAGAAGATCAACCAGATTACTCGTTGGTTAACTATTGGGATTACTTTAGTTCAAGGTCCAACTTATATCTACAATCTTTACAGAACATTACCAAGTAGTGCCTTTTTGTTAGGTTTTAATTCTTTTGAATTCTTATTTTCTTCAGTTGTTATTCTGGTAACAGGAACAATTTTTGCAATGTGGTTAGGTGAAAAAATCACCGATAAAGGGATTGGAAATGGTATATCACTGTTAATAATGGTAGGTATCTTAGCTAGATTCCCACAGGCCTTTATTCAAGAGTTTACTACAAGGGTGACTAACAATAATGGTGGACCAATGTTATTGGTTATCGAAATTATTATTTGGTTGTTGGTAATTATTTCTTGTGTATTACTTGTAATGGCAGTTAGAAAAATACCTGTACAATATGCACGTCGTACGACTTCAGGTGATTTCGAACAAGATATGATGGGTGGAAATAGACAATGGATTCCTTTGAAGCTAAATGCTTCTGGTGTTATGCCAATTATCTTTGCGCAAGCAATTATGTTTATTCCTGCAGCTGTAGCTGGTTTATCGAAGTCAGAAACTTCTCAAACAATTGTTAGTGCTTTTAGTAATATTTTTGGTTTTTGGTATAATTTTGTATTTGCTAGCTTAATAGTTATCTTTACATTCTTTTACACTGCAATCACTGTGCCTACTAATAAGATGTCTGATGATTTGAAAAGAAGCGGAGGTTTTATACCAGGTGTTAGACCGGGTGCAGAAACATCTGATTATCTTGATAAAGTGATGTCTTTAATTACTTTTCCAGGGTCATTATTTCTTGCTTTAATCGCTGTGTTCCCAGCTATTGTCGTAAGTATTATGGATGTGCAGCAATCTTGGGCAATGTTTTTTGGAGGTACTTCATTAATCATTATGGTTGGTGTTGCTATAGACACAATGCAGCAAATTAATTCATATCTGTTGAATAAACATTATGATGGTTTGATGAAAAGTGGTAAAAATAGAAAAGCAGTAGCTTAATTTTATGGCAAAACAATCAGCAATAGAACAAGACGGATCAATTATTGAGGCATTATCCAATGCTATGTTCCGTGTAGAATTAGAAAATGGACATATTGTAATTGCTCATATTTCTGGTAAAATGCGTATGCATTATATCAAATTATTACCTGGTGATAAAGTGAAATTAGAAATGAGCCCTTACGATTTGTCTAAAGCAAGAATTACTTATAGATATTAAAGATATTCAAAATGAAAGTAAGAGCATCAGTTAAAAAAAGAAGCGCCGAGTGCATTATTGTACGTAGAAAAGGCAGATTATACGTAATCAACAAAAAGAATCCTAGATTTAAACAAAGACAAGGATAATTATGGCAAGAATAGCAGGGGTAGATATCCCAAAAAACAAGAGAGGTGTAATAGCACTTACCTACATCTTCGGATTAGGAAAAAGTAGAGCAATTGAGATTTTAGAGAAAGCTCAAGTAAGCCAAGATAAAAAAGTTCAAGATTGGAATGATGATGAAATCGGAGCAATTCGTGAAGCGGTTTCAGCCTTCAAAATTGAAGGAGAATTACGTTCTGAGGTTTCTTTAAACATCAAGCGTTTGATGGATATTGGTTGTTACAGAGGTATTCGTCATAGATCTGGTCTTCCATTGAGAGGACAAAGAACTAAAAATAACTCTAGAACTAGAAAAGGTAAAAGAAAAACTGTTGCTAACAAGAAAAAAGCAACTAAATAATAAGTAATATGGCTAAAGCAACTGCAAAAAAACGTAAAGTTATCGTTGAATCAACGGGTGAGGCTCATATTTCTGCTACCTTCAATAACATCATCATTTCGTTAACAAACAAAAAAGGTGAAGTTATTTCTTGGTCTTCAGCTGGTAAAATGGGTTTTAGAGGTTCAAAAAAGAACACTCCATATGCAGCTCAAATGGCAGCAGAAGATTGTAGTAAAGTAGCTCTTGAGGCTGGACTTAAAAAAGTGAAAGTTTATGTAAAAGGACCAGGAAACGGACGTGAGTCTGCTATCCGTTCATTACATAATGGTGGAATTGAAGTTACTGAAATTATCGATGTTACTCCAATGCCACATAATGGATGTCGTCCTCCTAAAAGACGTAGAGTTTAATACTCAAAAAATTATAGTATAACCTAGATAGAATATAGATTATCGAAGGATAAGACCTGAATTCATAATCTCTATCTTAAACAATTTAAAATGGCAAGATATACTGGTCCAAGCACAAGAATCGCACGTAAATTCGGCGAAGCAATTTTCGGAGACGATAAAGCTTTCGAAAAAAGAAATTACCCTCCTGGACAACACGGGATGGCTAAAAAAAGAGGAAAAAAATCTGAGTATGCTGTTCAGTTGATGGAAAAGCAAAAAGCTAAATATTCTTATGGAATTTTAGAAAAACAATTCAGAAATTTATTTGAAAAAGCATCAGCTACTAAAGGTGTTACTGGTGAAGTTTTATTACAATTGTGCGAATCAAGATTAGACAATGTTGTTTTTAGAATGGGGATTGCTCCATCTAGAAGAGGGGCGCGTCAAATCGTATCTCACAGACACATTACTGTTAACGGTGAAGTGGTTAATATTCCTTCTTACCACCTTAAACCTGGTGATAAAGTTGCTGTTCGTGAAAAGTCTAAATCATTAGAAGCTATCGAGCGATCTTTGTCTAATTCAAGTCATGTTTATGAATGGATTACTTGGAATAATGATCTAAAGGAAGGAACTTTTGTTTCTGTACCTGCAAGACTTCAGATTCCTGAAAACATTAAAGAACAATTAATCGTAGAGTTGTACAACAAATAATAATTGACTTAGTCGAAATTTATGGCAATATTTAATTTTCAGAAGCCCGATAAAGTTATCATGATCGATTCAACCGATTTTGAAGGTAAATTTGAATTTAGACCTTTAGAACCTGGGTACGGATTGACCGTTGGTAATGCACTTAGAAGAGTTTTGCTTTCAGCATTAGAAGGATATGCAATAACATCTGTTCGTATCGAAGGTGTAGATCATGAGTTTTCCACTATTTCAGGAGTTGTTGAAGATGTTACCGAAATTATTTTAAATCTTAAGCAAGTACGTTTTAAACGTCAAATTGAAGATATAGATAATGAATCAGTTACTATTTCTGTTTCTGGTAAAGATCAATTAACAGCTGGTGATTTTCAAAAATTTATTTCAGGTTTCCAAGTTTTAAATCCAGAACTTGTGATCTGTAATTTAGACAGTAAAATCAAATTAAGTTTTGATTTAACTATTGAAAAAGGTAGAGGATATGTTCCTGCAGAGGAGAACAAAAAACAGAATGCTGCAATTGGTACTATTTTTACAGATTCAATTTTTACTCCAGTAAAAAATGTAAAATATGCTATTGAAAACTTCCGTGTTGAGCAAAAAACAGATTATGAAAAATTAGTTTTTGAAATTAAAACTGATGGTTCAATCAATCCAAAAGATGCTCTTACTGAAGCTGCAAAAGTTTTAATTCACCATTTCATGTTGTTTTCTGATGAAAGAATTACACTTGAGGCTGACGAAATTGCACAAACGGAGTCTTATGATGAAGAATCATTACATATGAGACAATTGCTTAAAACTAAGCTTGTTGATATGGACTTGTCTGTTAGAGCTTTAAATTGTTTGAAAGCGGCTGAAGTTGATACACTTGGTGATTTAGTATCTTTTAATAAAAATGACTTAATGAAGTTCCGTAATTTCGGTAAAAAATCTTTGACTGAACTAGATGAATTAGTAGCAGTTAAGAATCTTACTTTTGGAATGGATTTAACAAAATACAAACTAGATAAAGAATAATCTAATCCACCTAAAGGTGTGATTAAATTCATAAAGCAATGAGACACGGAAAAAAAAATAATCACTTAAGCAGACAGACTGCACATAGAAAATCTATGCTAGCTAATATGGCTTGTTCTCTTATTGAGCACAAACGTATTAATACTACTGTTGCTAAGGCCAAAGCGCTTAAACAATTTGTTGAGCCGCTTATAACAAAATCTAAAGCTGATACAACTCACAATCGTCGTATCGTTTTCTCTTATTTACGTAGTAAATATGCTGTAACTGATTTATTCAGAGATGTTGCTGCAAAAGTTGGAGACCGTCCTGGTGGATATACTCGTATTATTAAAGTTGGAAATCGTTTAGGAGATAATGCTGATATGGCAATGATCGAACTAGTTGATTTTAACGAACTTTATAACGGAGGTAAAAAAGAAGTTAAAAAAGCAAAAAGCCGTCGTGGTGGTAAAGCTAAAAAATCAGAAGAAGCTACTGAGGCTCCTGCTGAGAGTGCTGAACCAACTGCAGAGGCTGCTGAATAATTATGAAAATAATCATTCGATAAAGAAAATGAGGATAAGCTATTTATAGTTTATCCTTTTTTTTTGATTCTTAATTTGATACATTTTTTATTTACTTATTGTTGATTTAAATTGTTTCGCCTTCTTTTAAATTTTAAATTTGCAAAATTTTTTACTACATATGAAATATACAACTAGACAACAAGCTTTACTTTTACTTAGTGATGGAACAATTTTTTACGGAAAATCAATTGGTATTAGCGGAGTCGCTTTTGGTGAGGTTTGTTTTAATACAGGAATGACCGGATATCAAGAGATCTTTACTGATCCATCTTATTTTGGTCAATTAATGGTAGCTACTAATGCACACATAGGAAATTATGGTGTTAATGATAAAGAGGTTGAGTCAGATACTATCAAAATTTCTGGTTTAATCTGTAAAAATTTTAGCTTTAATTATTCAAGACCAGATGCTAAGGAAAGCCTTGAGGCTTACTTTGAACAGCAAAATTTAATTGGCATCTCAGATGTTGATACTAGAGCACTTGTAGCTTATATTAGAGAGAATGGTGCTATGAATGCAGTTATTTGTACTGATGGTACCCCTATTGAAGAATTAAAAGTTGCATTGTCTAAAGTTCCAGATATGAAGGGACTAGAGTTGGCTTCACAAGTGTCAACAAAAACTACTTATTTCTATGGTGATGAAAACGCCAAATATAAAATCGCGGCATTAGATTTGGGTATAAAAACTAATATTTTACGAAATTTAGCAAAAAGAGATTGTTATATTAAAGTGTATCCCTATGATGCTTCTTATGATGAATTAGCTTCTTTTAACCCAGATGGCTTCTTTTTGTCAAATGGTCCTGGGGATCCAGATCCGCTGCATGGTGCTATTGCTGTTGCCAAACAAATAATTGAAAAAGATAAACCTTTGTTCGGTATTTGCTTAGGACATCAAGTAATTGCTCTCGCTAACGGGATTTCTACTTACAAAATGTTTAACGGGCATCGTGGTATTAATCATCCTGTTACTAATTTAATTAGTGGTAAAGGTGAGATTACATCACAAAATCATGGTTTTGCAGTAAACAAAGAAGAATTAGAACAACATCCTGATATGGAAATTACACATTTACACTTAAATGATTTAACTGTTGCGGGTATGAGAATGAAAAATAAAAATTGCTTTTCTGTTCAGTATCATCCTGAAGCCAGTCCAGGGCCTCATGATTCTTCTTATCTGTTTGATCAGTTTATTGAGAATATTGCAAAAGCGAAAAGCTAAAACGTTATCGTTAATAAATTATAGAATATAGTCTATTCTTTATTTATCATTATCATTTTATTTCCGTAATTTTGAGTAAAATACAAATTAATAACAAAAAATATAAGAATAATGAGTATTATTGTTAAAATTTTCGCAAGGCAGATTTTTGATTCAAGAGGTAATCCTACTATTGAAGTTGATGTGATTACAGAAAATGGAATTTTAGGTAGAGCAGCAGTTCCCTCGGGTGCATCAACTGGTGAACATGAGGCAGTTGAGTTAAGAGATGGTGGTAAGGCATTTTTGGGTAAAGGGGTTTTAACGGCTGTTAACAATGTGAATACTATTATTGCCGAAGAGTTAGTAGGAACTTCTATATTCGAACAAAATAAAATTGATCAAATGATGATTGATTTGGATGGTACTCCAAATAAATCAAAATTAGGAGCTAATGCTATTTTAGGTGTTTCTCTAGCCGCTGCAAAAGCCGCTGCTAATGAGTTGGGTCTTCCTTTGTATCGTTATGTAGGTGGTGTTTCAGCAAATACTTTGCCGTTGCCAATGATGAATATCATCAATGGTGGTTCTCATTCAGATGCTCCAATTGCTTTTCAAGAATTTATGATTATGCCCGTAAAAGCAACTTCTTTTTCGCATGCATTACAAATGGGAACTGAAATTTTCCATAACCTTAAGAAAGTTTTGCATGATAGAGGTCTTTCTACAGCTGTTGGAGATGAAGGAGGTTTTGCTCCAAATTTAGCAGGTGGTACTGAAGATGCTTTGGATACTATTAAAAAAGCAGTTGAGGCTGCAGGATATACTTTTGGTGACGAAGTAATGATTGCGTTAGATTGTGCTGCTTCAGAGTTTTATGTTGATGGTAAATATGATTACTCTAAATTCGAAGGTCCAACAGGTAAAGTTAGAACATCAGCAGAACAGGTTGATTATTTAGCAGAATTAGCGGCTAAGTATCCAATTATCTCTATTGAGGATGGAATGCAAGAAAATGATTGGGACGGATGGAAATTATTGACTGAAAAAATTGGAGATAAAGTTCAATTGGTGGGAGATGATTTGTTTGTTACTAATGTGGAGCGTTTATCCACTGGTATTGAAAAAGGAATCGCAAATTCTATTTTGGTAAAAGTGAATCAGATTGGTACTTTGACTGAGACAATAGCAGCTGTAAACATGGCGAAGAATGCAGGGTATACCTCAGTTATGTCTCACAGATCTGGCGAAACAGAAGATTATACGATAGCTGATTTAGCAGTAGCCTTAAATTGTGGGCAAATTAAAACAGGTTCTGCTTCTCGTTCTGATCGTATGGCAAAATACAATCAGTTGTTGAGAATAGAAGAAGAGCTTGAAGCTACGGCTTATTTTCCTGGTAAAAATGCATTTAATATAAAATAAGAATTATTTTTTTTATAGCTTAAGCCATCTGTTTATTCAGATGGCTTTTTTTGTAAACATTTAACAAGTTGGTGAATGAATTCGTTTTTAAATTTGTTCTAAATTCATTAGATTTGGGAAATATTTAATCTAAATATATCCATATATAATATTATGTCAAAAATAGCAACGTTAGAAATTGATGGCAATAAATTTGAGCTTCCGTTTATAGTAGGAAGTGAAAATGAAGGCGCTGTTGATATTAGTAAATTAAGAGATTTATCAGGAGTGATTACCATTGATCCAGGGTATAAAAATTCTGGTTCATGTAAAAGTGAAGTTACTTTTTTAGATGGCGAATTAGGAATCCTTCGCTATAGAGGGTATTCGATTGAAGATTTAGCAGAAAAAGGACACTTTTTAGAAGTTTCCTATCTAGTGATTTTTGGTGAATTACCAACGCCAGAGCAATTAATTCAATTTGAAAATGATATTCGCAAGCATACTTTGGTAAACGAAGAAATGAAGAACATCATTGATGGGTTTCCAAAAACTGCTCATCCAATGGGGGTTTTGTCTGCCTTGACTAGCGCTTTAACTGCCTTTAACCCAAAATCGGTTAATGTAGAAAACGAAAAAGAGATGTATGAAGCGGTATGCAAGACAATGGGTAAATTCCTTGTTATCGCTACTTGGACCTATAGAAAAAGTATGGGGTATCCATTGAACTATTACGATAATACGAAAGGATATGTAGAGAATTTCATGCGTCTTATGTTTGAATTGCCTACGGGGCCTTATAGTGCAGATCCTGTAGTAGTTAATGCATTAGATAAATTATTTATACTTCATGCGGATCATGAGCAAAACTGTTCTACCTCAACTGTGCGTATGGTAGGTTCATCTCATGCTGGTTTATTTGCGTCTATTTCTGCTGGAGTTTCTGCTCTGTGGGGACCTTTGCATGGAGGAGCTAATCAAGCAGTTTTAGAAATGCTTGAAGAAATTCATAAAGATGGTGGTGATACTGAAAAGTATTTGTCAAAAGCTAAAGATAAAAATGATCCATTCCGATTGATGGGATTTGGTCATAGAGTTTATAAGAATTTTGATCCTAGAGCCCGAATTATTAAGAAAGCAGCAGACGAAGTTTTAGCCACTTTGGGTGTTGAAGATCCTATTCTTGAAATTGCTAAAAAGTTAGAAGTTGCAGCCTTAGAAGATGATTATTTTAAATCAAGAAGTTTGTATCCTAACGTTGATTTTTATTCAGGCATTATTTATAGAGCTTTAGGTATTCCTACGGATATGTTTACAGTGATGTTTGCTATTGGTCGTTTACCAGGCTGGATTGCCCAATGGAAAGAAATGAGAGAAAACAAAGAGCCTATTGGCCGACCAAGACAAGTTTATGTTGGTTATCCTTTACGGGAATTTTTGACAGTAGATAAAAGATAAAATAAAAAGCAAAAAGCTTCACAAATTAGTGGAGCTTTTTTTGGTTCTAAAATAATTTGAAATTAGAATGTTAGATTTAAATGTAAGAAATGAAACGTCGCGATTAAGAAAGGTTATTTTAGGATTAGCAAATAGCAATGGGGCAACTCCAACAGTAGAGGAAGCTTATGATCCAAAATCATTAGAGCATATCTTGGCAGGTACTTATCCAAAAGAACAAGATATGACTATTGAAATGGAGGCGTTTAATTCTGTTTTTCAAAAATATGATGTAACCGTTCTCAGACCAGAATTAATACCCAATTATAATCAAATATTTGCTAGAGATATTGGATTTGTTATTGATGATGTTTTTATCAAATCAAATATTTTGCCGGATAGAGAAAGAGAATTGGATGCCATTCAATATGTGATTGATCAAATTAATCCAATTAAAGTGGTTAGACCGCCTGAAGAAGTTCATATCGAAGGAGGTGATGTTATGCTTTGGAACGATTATATTTTTATTGGTACGTATAAAGGAAGTGATTACAAAGATTATATAACTGCAAGAACAAATTGGCAAGGGGTTGAATTTATTAAACAATTGTTTCCAAAAAAAATAGTAAAAGATTTTGATTTAGTTAAGTCAAAGTTGGAAGCTCGAGATAATGCATTACATTTAGATTGCTGTTTTCAACCTGTTGGAAACGACAAAGGAATCATTTATAAAAATGGGTTTAGAGAAGAATTTGATTATTTATTTTTGGTTAATCTTTTTGGAAAGGAAAATTTGTTTCATATTACAAGAGACGAAATGTATGATATGAATTCTAATGTATTCTCTATTGCTCCTAATGTTGTGGTTTCTGAAAAGAATTTTACTAGATTAAATAATTGGTTACGAAGTAAGGATTTTATTGTTGAAGAAATTCCCTATGCTGAGATAGCTAAACAAGAAGGATTATTGCGTTGTTCAACCTTACCATTAATTAGAGATTAAAGGATAATTAAAAAAATAACCAGACTATTTTAGTCTATTTAGTACAATAAAATGACATGAAACAAACGACCAATTGTATTTTGATGATTCGCCCAATTGCCTTCAGAATGAATGAGCAAACAGCTGTAAATAATTATTACCAAAAAGTATTAGATGGACTTTTACCGGCTACTGTTAATGCCAAAGCGCAAGAAGAATTTGATACTTTTGTCAAAAAATTGCGTTCGGTTGGAGTGAATGTAATTGTGGTAGATGATACGCTTACTCCAGATACTCCGGATAGTATTTTTCCAAATAATTGGATTTCTTTTCACGAAAATGGAGATGTTGTTTTATATCCAATGTTTGCCGAAAATCGTCGTTTAGAACGAAGAGAGGAAATTTTGGATATTTTAGAAGATGAAGGCTTTGTTATTAATGAAATAATGGATTATACCGAAGCTGAAAGGGACAGTATATTTTTAGAAGGAACAGGCAGTTTGTTGTTGGATCGTGCGAATGGTAAAGCTTATTGTGCGCTTTCGCCAAGAGCTGACGAAGAGTTGTTTATTGAGTTTTGCGAAGATTTTGATTTTGCTCCTGTAATTTTTGAAGCCTTTCAAACGGTAAACATGGAGCGTAAATTAATTTATCACACCAATGTGATGATGTGTTTGGGAGAAACTTTTGCTGTACTTTGTGCTGATGCCATTGATGATAAAAAAGAGCGTAAAATGGTAATTGATAGCTTGAAAAATGACGATAAACAAGTGATTCTTATTAGTGAAGAACAAGTGAATAACTTTGCAGGTAATATGCTCGAAGTAAAAGGATCGGATGAGCGAAGATATTTAGTAATGAGTGCAGCTGCTCATCAATCATTGACTAAAAAACAAATTACGCAACTAGAGGAGCATGTTACTATTTTGAGTTCTAGTTTGGACACTATTGAGGCTTGTGGTGGAGGAAGTGCACGTTGTATGATGGCTGAAATTTTCTTACCTAGAGTTTAAAGAGATTTAAGATTTTAACTAAAAAAGCCAGTCAAAAATAATTTTTGACTGGCTTTTTTAGTTAAAAATTAGCTTTAATGATATTGATTAAGGCGCTAACTATATATTGTATCCCAATAGCAATTACTATAAATCCCACGATACGAGAAATGGCAACAATTCCAGAGGCTCCTAGCGCTTTTGCTAAATAGTGAGCACTTCTTAAAATAATATATATGGTTGTTGAAATAGCAAGAATAGCGGCAATAGAAATAATTATCTCATTGGTAGATTTGTGTTGATTGTAGAATGCTATTAATAATGACATTGATCCCGGGCCAGCAAGCATTGGAATAGCTAAAGGTGTTAGAGCGATATCATTTCTTTGTTGGGCTTCATTTTCAATTTTTTTGTTGATTCCTCTTTTTTTATTGAATTTTCCAGACAATAAAGAGAATCCAGAGCTTACGATAACTATTCCACCAGCGATTCTTAAGGAATCTATACTTATTCCGAAAAAAGTGAGCACATATTGTCCAACCAAATACGACACTACTAAAATGATGAATACATTAATTGCGGTCCAAAGCGAAAGCCTGTTGCGTTCTGATTGTGCATCGTTTTGTGTTAATCCAACAAAAATTGGAACTGTTCCGATTGGGTTTAAAACGGAAAACAAAGCAGCAAAAAGATAAATGAATAATTCCATAGGTTTAATTTTAACACAAAGCTACAATTTTTGGAATGATAAAACTTACTCGTTTGTTAATTTATTGTTTTTGTTTGCTACGATTTTCGAGCATAAACAATGGAAGTGCTTCCTTTTTTTTTGACTACTTTTGCACTATATATTTACATAAAAATGACAAAAAATAAAAAGACCTTAGTTTTAGGAGCGACTTCAAAACCAGAAAAGTACGCCTACAAAGCAATAATGATGTTGGTAGATAAAGGGCATGCTGTAATTGCAATAGGTCAAAATGCAGGTGAGGTGGCTGGAATTAAAATTCAAACCAAAGCGATACCGTTAAAGAATATCGATACCATTACCTTATATTTAAACCCCATCCGTCAAAGAGATTATTATAATTATATAGTTGAAGCTAAGCCTAAACGAGTAATCTTTAATCCAGGTACAGAAAATCCAGAATTGTATCAATTGTTAGCGTTAAATGGTATTCAAAAAGAAGTAGCTTGTACTTTAGTCTTATTGACTACGAATCAATATTAGAAAGCCTTTCTTGATTAAATGTTTTTAGAGATGGATTATTTATAAATGTTCATTTTTTCATCATAAACTGGACTTTGTACACCTAGAAAGTTTAATACACTATGAAAAACGTGGTATTGGGTTAGCTTTTGTTGGGGTTTTAGTTGTTTGGAACCATTTGATACCCAAACAATAAATGGGATTTCATATTGTTCTTTTGGTGCAATTTCTATTGGAATGCCGTGCATGTAAAGATTGTTTTCGCCAAGCGATTCTCCGTGGTCTGAAACGAAAATCATGGAACTATTGTATTCCTTCAATTCCTTTAATACTCCAATTACTTGAGATAAGATGTAATCGGTATAGACAATTGTATTGTCATAAGCATTAATTAGTTCTTTTTGGGTACAATTACCTAATTCTACACTATTACAAACAGGCTTGAAGGTTTCAAATGAAGCGGGGTATTTTTTGCTATAAGTTGGTCCATGACTTGTACTTGTATGTAGAACTACTAATATTTTATTTTTTTTGCTGGATTTAATTTGTTCTCTTAGTCCAGTTAATAGGATTTCATCATAATTGCATGGTTCGCCTTTGCAATGCGGTGCTAGAATTTCTCTGTTTTCATAGTTTTTTATATGAAGTGGAGGCTCGCCCCAGTTGGTTGTTTTCCAGAATACATCTACATCATTTCTGAATAAATAGTTAGGTAAAATTTCATATAAATCCCCCGTGTTTTTATAATCTAAAATTGCTTTTACACCAGCAGTTGTATAAGTTGCAGTAGAAGTAGCCTCAAAATGGTGTAAATTAGGTATTTTGGAGAGTAATGGATTTGTATTGTTTTTGTATCCATACAATGAAAAATTTTGGCTTCTTGCAGATTCTCCAATTACTAAAACAATCACCGCTTTTGCATTATCTTTTATGGTCGCATTGGGTAATAAAATTTCCTTTTTGTTCTTTTCTTTTTGATGTTTGTAAAAAAGAGAAATATTCACAGTGTATGACCAAGGCATTGCTAATCCGCCGAGTGTTTTTGAGTTTTTATCTATCCACATCCAATTGCTTGCATTTGCAAATACTAAGGAGAGTATGAATACTAAAGTTAAACTAATAGTAATGAGTGTTTTCTTTTTGGATTCATTTATAATTTTAGCTTTTATAATGTAATAGCTTGGTAAAACGCCAAGGAATACAAAGTAAATAATCAATTTTATCGAAAAATAATTACTAGATTCTTCAAAATTTGTATTGAGTATATTACTAACCATGCTTTCGTCAATAATTACACTATAGGTGTTTATGAAGTATACGGCAACCGAGTTAACCAGAAAGAATAGCACTAAGAGTATTTTAGCCATGTAGTGAGACACAAAAAGCAATAATAAAAACACTAAAGCATTTAAAACTAATACCGTAATGACTAGACTAATTATTAGAACAATTCCGTTTAAGCTTTTATAATCAATATTATTGAATACAAATTTAAAAAAAGGCAGATGGAAGAATATGAAATTCAAAAAACTCAATAATAAGGCAAAGTGAGTTGATTTTAAACTATTTTTTAGTGTAAACATAAATTATTTTATAAAGTGAGAAAAGCAAACTAGCTAAAGCAAAATAAAAGATAGATAGATTTTTAGCATTTATTTTCGTGATCAAAACAACACCACAAATAAGAAATAGTAAGATGAAAATAGGATAGTATTTTTTGTAATTAATCCAAGTCCAAATCTTATATTTTACACTCATGAGTACGCCTGAAAGTCCCGATATACATCCGATTATCCCACCTGTAAAAACATCGAGTGGGTGATGTGCACCTACTCCAACCCTTGTTAATGAAAGTGCGGATCCTAGTAATATAAAAATAACAGTCCAGGCAATTTTTAAATAAAATTTGTTAGGTACAAATGCAAATAACAAAACAGTTAGTGTAGAAAAAATGGTTATTGAATGGCCTGATGGTAAACTACTAAATCCAATTAATTTCTCACCAACGATTTTAAAGCTAGTGACATCATAGATTTGTGCAGGTCTTGGAACAGAAAAAATGTCTTTTAAAACTCTTGATAGAATACAGGATATAATTGAAGAAGATAATAGTGCTTCCCAAATTTTAGGAGTATATACTACTAAAGGGCTTAATAGTGAAAAAAAGACTAAGGCATCTCCGAATTGGGTAAGATTGTAAATAAGATCTGGAAATTTAGATAATTGAGCATTAATTAAGTAAAAATAACTTTTTTGAATTTCAACATAATTTAAAACACTTAATGAATTTTTACTATATAGAAACACTACAAGTGCAAGTAATAATGAAAAAGGAAAAACAAACAAAGATAGCTTTAATTTGTTGTATTTTTCGAGAACTACCGAATTTAGAGTTTCTTTTGTTAAAGATTTTAAAATAAATGGCATCTACTAAGTTTTTGTAATTTATTGGATTTGGGGTTGTTTTTTTAAATGCTACAAATTTTTCAACTTTTAAAGGTAGAAAAAAGAGATGCTTTATTTTTATAATAATTTTATAATTAGGCCGAATGGATTAATAAAAATAAATCGAATGCCTTATTATTGCTTAATTTTGCAAATATAATTTATTTTGGAGAATTAAATTAACATTTTTTTCATAGTAAATTATTTAACTTTTTAATAACATTTTTTTATTGTTTGTCAATTTTTAAATTGGAATCTGAATGTTTTGGAAGTACTTTCTGTCCTGAAAAATTAATTTTTATAAAGTTTTTCACAACTCCTTCAGGTGATACTTTTTTGTCAATACTATTCTAACTTCTTTTTTTAATTTTTAGCTTAACATAATTACAGTAAACTTAGGTTGGTTTTTTTATTTCTGATTTGCTGAATTGATGTAATAAATAGAACGGAGCTAGTTTTACAGTATTTTCATTTCTTAGAATCGTCGACATATGCTCATTTAACTCCCGACCGATTTGTGTTTTGCAAACGTTTTGTTGTAATAAAAGTTCTAATTTGTATCTTTGTTCAATGTTAAAATAGTTCGTGTTTTCGCCATGTTGAGAAGAAAATATTGTAAGATATTTTTTTCTTTTTTAGCACATGAATAGAATTATTTTTCTTTTCTTTGTCTCGAAAGAATAGTTAATCTTCCTAAACTATTTCTAAATTTCGTATTTCTACAATAGGAGGTAAGATGATATTAAATGTAATTGATTGCCATGCATAATAAAAGAATATTTCTTTCGGAATCACATCCAAGTGGTCGTGAACTAGAATATGTTCAAATGGCATTTCAAGCAAATGCGATTACTTCTGGAGGAAATGTGGTTCAGGATTTTGAGAATGATTTAGCTCTTTTTTTGAATCAAAATACATTTGTAGCTGGCACAAATTCTGGAACGGCGGCCATTCATTTAGCACTATTGCTGTTAGGGGTTCAATCAGGTGATGAAGTTTTGTGTCAAACCCTGACTTTTTCGGCTTCTGTCAATCCCGTCCTTTACATTGGAGCAACGCCGATTTTTATTGATAGTGAAGAAAAAACTTGGAATATGTGTCCGATAGCTTTAGAAGAGGCAATTCAAGATAGCATCCGAAAAGGCAAAAAGCCAAAATGCATCGTTGTTGTTGATTTGTACGGCATGCCTTTTCAAGTTGAAAAAATTCAAGCTATAGCGCATAAATATTCTATTCCTATTTTGGAAGATAGCGCTGAGGCATTAGGGAGTCGGTATAAAGATAAGCCTTGTGGTACCCTTGGGGATATAGGGATTTTTTCTTTTAATGGAAATAAAATCATTACGACCTCTAGTGGAGGCGCCTTGTTGCTTTCCGATTTAATGCAAAAAGAAAGGGCTACTTTTTTGGCAACTCAAGCTCGTGATGTAGCGCCATATTATCAGCATAGCGAAATTGGGTATAATTATGCCATGAGTTCCATAGCGGCGGCTATTGGAAGAGGACAATTAGAAGTGCTAGAAGATCGCATACAAGCGCGTCGTTTCAATCATTCATTTTACAGTAATTTGTTCGCTAGTTACGACGGAATTACGGTTTTCTCTGAGCCTGATAGCAATTTTTTTTCAAATTATTGGTTGACCACCATTTTAATAGACAAAGAAAAAATGAATGGACTGACTCCGGAAATTTTTAGGTTGTATTTAGAAGAATTCAATATTGAAGCACGACCATTATGGAAACCGATGCATTTACAGCCGGTTTTCGAAAAATATTCTTTTTATGGCGGTACAATAGCTGCATCGTTATTTGAAAGCGGGTTATGTCTTCCGTCAAGTTCTAATTTAAATGCACAAAGTCGGGAAAGAATACAAGAAGCTATAATTAGTTTGTTGTAAAAATACAAGGACTCTTAAAATCTTATTAGTTTTGATTCTAAAGCTAGTTTCCCTGTAAAACTAGAGTTTTTTCAATTTTAAACGTATTTTTGTGGCTATGGAATTTTCTTCAAAATTATTAGAGAAAGCAGTAAACGAAATGGCTCAATTGCCAGGAATAGGTAAACGAACGGCTTTGCGCTTGGTATTGCATTTACTCAAACAGCCTTCAGATCAGACACAATTTTTAACCGAGTCATTAACCAATATGCGAAATGACATTCGGTTTTGTTCCAATTGTCATAATATTTCGGACACAGAAGTTTGCCAGATTTGTGCAAATTCATCAAGAATTCATCATTTAATTTGTGTTGTAGAGGATATTCGAGATGTAATGGCTATCGAAAATACGGGGCAATACAAAGGAATCTACCATGTTTTGGGAGGTAAAATTTCTCCAATTGATGGTATGGGACCTAGCCAATTGAATATTAACTCATTGTTAGAAAAAGTGAATTCTGGTCACGTTAAGGAGCTAATTTTTGCGTTAAGCTCTACAATGGAAGGGGACACGACTAATTTTTATATTTATAAACAAATCGCCAATTCCGAAGTGATTGTTTCTACTATAGCACGAGGAATTGCAGTTGGTGACGAGTTGGAATACGCAGACGAAGTCACGCTTGGAAGAAGTATTTTGCAGCGAGTTCCTTTTGAGTCTTCATTTAAAAACACGGGTTCCAATTAATGGTTTTTGTTTTCTGTTAATTGTCAATGATGCACTATATTTGTAGCAAATTTAATAGCATGAATAAATCGATATTCTTTTTGATCCTAATAGGTGGTTTACTTTTAACGTCTTGTATACCAACAAAAGATTTAACTTATTTACAGCAAAAAGAGTCGGAATCTCCAGAAAAAGCCATTGCCGCCATTGGATCAAAGCCCTATCGATTGCAAACCAATGACATTTTGAGTATCAACCTCAAAGCGATTGATCCGAAATTGGTGGCTATTTTTAATACGAATGCCAATACTAACGATAACATGATGCAAAATTCGGAAAGCGGATTGTATTTTAATGGTTTTCGAGTAGATGATCATGGCAATATCCGAATTCCTATTCTAGGCGAAATAAATGTTTTAGGCTATACCTTAGAGGAAGTTCGATTGAAAATTGAGAAACAGTTGCTGGAAGAATATTTTAACAAGGAGGCGAATCTTTTTGTAAATGTAAAACTTTCAGGTTTTCGTTATACTATTAATGGTGAAGTGAATAGTACAGGTACTAAAACACTCTTTCAAGATAACGTAAATATATTGGAAGCAATAGCAAATGCAGGCGATATTACTATGGTGGGTAATAGAAAAGAAGTGACGATTATGCGAAAAACGCCTACTGGTGTTGAAATGCATGATTTAGATTTAACCGATAGAAAGGTCATCAACTCGCCATATTATTATTTACAACCTAATGACTATATCTACGTAAAACCACTCAAGCAAAAGTCTTGGGGAACGGGTAAAACAGGAATAGAATCCTTAGGAACAATTATTACCTTGCTTTCATTGGTAACGACGACCTATTTATTGTTAAAAAATTAAACCCTCTTTCTAGAAAATGCTTGACCTAAAAGATTTTTCCATTTTTGAAAATCAAACCACATTTGATTTTAAAGGCTTTTTGATAAAAATCGCAGGATACTGGAAGTGGTTTTTGATAAGTTTGGCCATTGCCTTCTTTATAGCTTACCAAGTAAACATTCGAAAAGAAAAAATCTATGGTTTAGAAACCCTAATTTCTGTTAAAGAAGAAAACAATCCACTATTTACTTCAAATACTAGTTTGACCTTCAATTGGGGCGGCGTCTCGGATGAAGTTCAGTCCATAACCACTATTTTGCAATCGCGTTCCCATAACGAGTTGGTGGTTGAGAAACTACAATATTATATCGATTATTTGGTTCAAGGAGAATACAATTTAATTGATGCTTATGGTGCTGTACCATTCGAATTGATTTTGGATAAAAAGAAAGGGCAATTGGCAGGAACTCTAATCAGCATCACCTTTGTATCAGAATCAGTGTACGAGATAAAAATTCCTTTTGAGAACAACGCTGTTTCATTGATTCATTATGCAGATAACTCTAAATCTAATACCGCCGTTGCTGTAGGTGAGTTTAAGAAAAGATATAGAGTGGGAGAAGTTGTCACTTTACCTTTTTTGAATTGGAAAGTGCAAATTAAAGATAATCCAGGGTTCTACAAAGGGATTGAGTATTTTGTTCGTTTCAATGATTTTGACGGAACAGTTTCAAATTATAAAGGAATTGGCGTAAAAGCAGATGATCAAGGGGGAGCTATCCTGACCTTAAGTTTGCAAGGTACAAACAAAGCACGTTTGGTAGATTATCTGAATGCTACCGTAAAAATGTTAATCAAACGTCAATTGGATAGCAAAAACCAATTTGCAACAAACACCATTGCGTTTATTGATAGTACGTTGATTGCCATGGAGTCGCAATTGAAAGAAACAGGCAACGAATTGAAAACTTTTAGAAAAGACAAAAATATTATCGATATCGAAGATGGCGGTGTGAAGTTTTCGGATAAAATGCTTCAGTATGACCTAGAGAAAGACGAGATAACTAGGAAATTGGCTTACTATAATTCTTTAAAAGCCTATTTAAAAAGTAGCGTCGATTATTCAAAACTTCCCGCGCCATCGGTAGCAGGAATTGAAGATCCAAATATTGTGGTTAATGTCTCAAAGTTAATAGCATTATCTACACAACGTTCAGAAATGGCTTATGCAGTTAAAAGCGAAAAAATATTTAAAGATTTTGACAATCAAATGATGGCGGTCAAAAATGTTTTATTAGAAAATATAACAAACGCTAAACAAGCGCTCCAATACGATTTAGCGACAATAAACAGTAAAATTGGAGTTTCGGAAAGTGCAATTAAGCAATTACCCGATGACCAACAAGAATTGATAAAAATCAAACGTAAATATGATCTGAACGATAATATTTACAATACATTTTTACAAAAACGCAGTGAAGCGGATATCGTTAAGGCCGCTAGTTTGTCTGATATTCATTTTATTGATCCTGCAAAAGATGTTGGGGGAGGATTGATAGGCCCAAAAACATCGGTAAATTATGTTTTAGCTTTGTTTTTAGGTATTCTAATCCCACTTGTTGTGGTTTTGATTATTTTCTTCATTAACAATTCTATTCAAAATACGGATGAACTGAGTAGTCTAACAAAGATCCCATTAATAGGTGTTGTGGGAGTGAATAAAGATAAATCTGATTTAGCCGTTTTTAATAAACCCAAATCAGCGTTGTCAGAATCCTTTCGTGCCATTCGCTCCTCTTTGCAATTTTTGTATAAAAAACAAAAGGTAGATGGGGCGAAAACACTCATGATTACCTCTTCGGTAAGTGGTGAAGGAAAGACTTTTTGCTCTATTAACATTGCAACAGTTTTTGCTTTAAGCGAGAAAAAAACGGTAATTGTGGGCTTGGATTTACGTAAACCAAAACTTTTTGAAGAGTTTAATTTGAATAATGATAAAGGGGTTGTTAATTATTTAATTCACCAAAATTCGATTGAGGAAATTAGTAATACTACCGAAGTTCCTTTTTTAGACGTTATATTATCAGGACCAATACCGCCCAATCCAAGCGAATTAATTATCAGTGAAGCAATGGGAGAACTGATTGCTGAACTAAAACAAAGATATGATTACATTATTCTAGACACCCCTCCTGTAGGTTTGGTGTCGGATGCGCTCGAGTTGGATCAGTATTGTGATGCTACGCTTTATATTGTACGTCAGAATTTCTCTAAGAAAGACATGGTCACTTTGCTTAATAACAGAGTGCAAAGAGGAGAATTAAAGAATACGAGTATTGTTTTGAACGGTTTTGAAAACAAGGCAAAGTACGGAACAGGTTATGGATATGGCTATGGATACGGCTATGGAAATAATACTTATGCTAGTGGATATCATGAAGTTGAGCCGGTAAAAAATCGGTTGTCTAAACTTATAGATTGGTTAAAAAAGGAAAGAAAAGTGTAATGGGAACAACGATTTTAATCACGGGTGGAGCTGGTTTTATTGGCTCTAATCTTACGGAGTATTTTTTAGCTAAAGGCTATAAAGTGGTGGTTTTGGATAATTTTGCCACCGGGCACCGACATAATCTTTCGGCAGTAGAAGGCAATCCTAATTTCAAATTAATTGAAGGCGATATTCGTAAGGCGAATGATTGTGCTTTGGCGGTTGAAGGGGTAGATTATGTATTGCATCAAGCGGCTTTGGGTTCTGTGCCTCGTTCTATTGGGGATCCTGTAACGACTAATGAGGTCAATGTTTCTGGTTTTTTGAATATGCTGGTCGCGGCAAGAGACGCCAAAGTAAAACGGTTCGTGTATGCTGCTAGTTCGTCAACTTATGGGGATTCTCAGGGACTGCCAAAGGTTGAGGATGTAATTGGGAAGCCTTTGTCTCCTTACGCGATTACCAAATATGTTAATGAATTGTACGCCGAAATCTTCGGGAAGGCCTACGGGATGGAGACGATCGGTTTGCGTTACTTTAATGTTTTTGGGCGCAAGCAAGATCCGCAAGGGGCTTATGCCGCTGTGATTCCGAAGTTTGTAATGCAATTGATGGCGCTTGAAAGTCCAAAAATTAATGGCGATGGGAATTATTCTAGGGATTTTACTTATATTGATAATGTGATTCAGATGAATGAATTGGCGATAACTACTGCTAATCCAGAAGCAATCAATACAGTTTTTAATACTGCCTTTGGAGATCGAAATACACTCAATGATCTTGTGGGGTATTTGAAAACGTATTTAGGGGAATTTGATGAAAGGATAAAAAACATTCCAATTGAATATGGTCCGAATCGAGCAGGGGACATCCCTCATTCGTTAGCCAGTATCGAAAAAGCCAAGCGATTGTTGGGGTATGAACCTAAGTACTCTTTACAAGAAGGGTTAAAAGAAGCAGTGCATTGGTATTGGGAAAATCTTGGCGAGAAGTGAGAAGGCAGAATAGAGAAGGAAAGAAATGAAAAATGAATAGTAGTATGAAAATTACAAAAATATGTTGCATAGGCGCTGGATATGTTGGAGGACCAACGATGGCGGTTATTGCACAAAAATGTCCCCATATCCAAGTGACGGTGGTGGATTTGAATCAAGAAAGAATAGCGGCATGGAATGATGCTGACGTGAACAATATCCCTATTTATGAGCCAGGTTTGGCTGAAGTAGTACAAGAAGCACGAGGGCGCAATTTGTTTTTTTCTACAGATGTGGAAAAAGCTATTGACGAAGCGCAATTGATTTTCATTTCTGTGAACACTCCTACCAAAACGTATGGTAAAGGAAAGGGGATGGCGGCCGATTTAAAATACATCGAATTGTGTGCGCGTCAGATTGCTAAAATAGCCAAAGACAATAAAATTGTAGTTGAAAAATCAACCTTGCCAGTGCGCACCGCCGAAGCGATTAAAAGTATTTTAGATCATACGGGTAATGGCGTACAATTTCAAATTTTATCCAATCCTGAATTTTTAGCGGAAGGTACTGCGGTAAACGATTTGTTATTTCCTGACCGAATCTTGATTGGAGGGGATACTGCTGTAGACGGACAAAAAGCGATCCAAGCTTTAGTGGAGGTGTATGCGAATTGGGTGGCTCCCGAAAAGATTTTGACTACCAATGTTTGGTCTTCAGAATTGTCAAAATTAACGGCTAATGCTTTTTTAGCACAACGTATCTCTTCTATTAATGCGATGTCTGAATTGTGTGAGCAAACCGGTGCCGATGTGAATGAAGTGGCTAGAGCTATCGGAATGGATAGTAGAATTGGTTCCAAATTTTTGAAAGCCTCTGTAGGATTTGGCGGTTCTTGTTTCCAAAAAGACATTTTGAATTTGGTGTACATTGCTAAATCCTATGGTTTGCAGGAGGTAGCCGATTATTGGGAGCAAGTCATTATCATGAATGATCATCAAAAAAGACGTTTCTCTAACAAAATAGTACAAACCTTGTACAACACGGTAGCCGATAAAAAGATTGCTTTCTTGGGTTGGGCGTTCAAGAAAGATACGAATGATACCCGCGAATCAGCAGCTATTTATGTGGCCGATGATTTGATCAATGAAGAAGCACAACTTTCAGTGTATGATCCTAAAGTTCCGTTTAAAAAAGTGCTCGCCGATTTGGACTACTTAGCGTCAAGAACCACCACACAAAATCAACAACATATTCGTGCCGCGGCTTCTGCCTATGAAGCCTGTGAAAAAGCACATGCGATTGCGATACTAACCGAATGGGATGAATTTACAACTTACAACTGGCAAAGCATTTACGATAGCATGCAAAAACCAGCTTTTGTTTTTGATGGTAGAAATATTTTAGATGCTGAGAAGATGAAGGCGATTGGTTTTGTGTACCATAGGATAGGGGCGTAGGGGGTTATCAGTTATCGGTTGTCAGTTATCGGTTATCGGTTATCGGTTGTCAGTTATCGGTTTTCAGTTAACAGTTTTTAGTTATCGGTTATCAGCTGTGGGTTTTTAGCTTGTCGCAGAATGGGTAAAGGGTTGTTATAAAAAGTTAAACCGTTTAATCGTTTACTTGTTTTAATAGATTAAACCATTTATCGATTAAACGGTGTGACGAATAAACCCTTTAAATAATTAGCCAATTAGGTCTAAAAAATCTATCACTAAATACAGTGATTTTTTTGGTTTTTTTTGTTGTTTTATTTGAAGTTTAGTGCTTCAACTACAGTAGGTTGTATTCCGAATTCTAGGGATGCAACCTTTTGTTTTTTTATAGCTTTTTATTGTGAAGAATAGCTGTATAGATTTTTGTTATATTTGCACTCCCAATAAACAGTCAACGGAAAGTAGGGTGTTTAAATAAGTAGTGATTTTGGATACAAAAATAAAAATTGCCGTGATCGGTCTAGGATATGTAGGATTGCCTTTGGCTAGACTTTTTGCAACGCAATATCCCGTGGTTGGATTTGATATTAACGAAAAAAGGATAGCTGAATTACAACAGGGAACTGATAGTACTTTAGAGGTAACCGATGCGGTACTTCAATCGGTTTTAGTGCGTGATTTTGAAGTACATGCTAAAGGGTTGTTGTGTTCTAGTGCTATAGCAGCCATTCAAGATTGTACTTACTACATCGTTACGGTACCCACTCCCGTAGATAAAAACAATCGCCCTGATTTAACGCCTTTGTATAAATCCAGTACTACTGTGGGGAGTGTATTAAAAAAAGGAGATATTGTTATCTATGAATCTACCGTATATCCAGGGGTAACCGAAGAAGAGTGTGTGCCAGTATTGGAAAAAGTTTCTGGACTACAATTCAATGTTGATTTTTTTGCAGGGTATTCGCCTGAACGAATTAATCCAGGAGATAAAGAGCATACGGTAGAAAAAATTCTAAAAATTACTTCAGGATCTACACCAGCTATAGGGGAAAAAGTCAATGCCTTGTACCAATCGGTTATCATAGCGGGTACGCATTTGGCTCCCTCGATCAAAGTGGCTGAAGCCGCTAAAGTCATCGAGAACTCCCAACGCGATATCAATATCGCCTTCGTCAATGAATTGGCTAAAATCTTTAATTTATTAGACATTGATACCAGTGCCGTTTTAAAAGCTGCTGGAACTAAATGGAATTTCTTGCCTTTTAAACCGGGTTTAGTAGGCGGACATTGTATTGGAGTGGATCCGTATTATTTGGCACAAAAAGCCCAAGAGAAAGGGTATCATCCCGAAATTATTTTGGCTGGACGTCGTTTGAATGACAGTATGGGGGAGTATGTAGCTTCACAAGTGGTGAAATTGATGATTAAAAAAGGGGTTACGATTAATGGTGCCCAATTGTTATTGTTGGGTATCACTTTCAAGGAAAATTGCCCTGATGTTCGCAATACGAAAATCGTAGACGTGGTTCGTGCTTTTGTAGAGTATGGCATTCAGGTTACGATTTATGATCCCTGGGCGAATCCAGAAGAAGTAGCCCACGAATACGGATTAGCTACGTTAAACGAATTGCCCGAGACTACTTTTGACGCTATCGTTTTGGGAGTAGCCCATCAAGCGTTCTTGGATATGGATTACGCTGCTTTGAGAAAGGAGAAAAGTGTTTTGTATGATGTGAAAGGGGTGCTGCAAGTAGCGGTGGATGGGAAGTTGTAGGGTTTCGGTTATCAGTTGTCTGTTATCGGTTGTCAGTTGTCAGTTGTGAATTATCATTTATCAGTTATCGGTTGATAGTTAGATGGTGGTGGTGTTTAACCGCAAAGTGCGCAAAGGGGTTACGCAAGGGACGCTAGGATTTAAATTTGAGGGTTAATGGGGGTGTTGTTTGATTGTTTGTTGGTGAGGGATTATTCCAAAAGACAATTCAACGATTCAATATTTCAACGATTCAACAGTTAAAACCAAGTAAATAAAGAATAAAGATTTTAAATATTTATAAAAATGAAAAAAATATTGATTACAGGTGGAGCAGGATTTATTGGGTCGCACGTGGTGAGACGATTCGTAACAAAGTATCCTGACTATCATATTTTTAATTTAGATGCCTTGACCTATGCGGGGAATCTTGAAAACATCAAGGATGTTGAAAAAGCACCGAATTATACTTTCGTAAAAGGGGATATCACCGATGAAGCCTTTATCAATGAATTGTTTGCTGCACATCAATTTGAAGGTGTTTTGCATTTGGCTGCGGAATCTCATGTGGATCGTTCGATTACGGATCCTTTGGCTTTTGTGAAAACCAATGTTTTTGGCACCATGATTTTATTGAATGCCGCTAAAAATCAGTGGAAGGATGCTTTTGAAGGGAAACGTTTTTATCATATTTCTACTGATGAGGTGTATGGTACTTTAGGAGCTGAAGGCTTGTTTACAGAAACAACGGCTTATGATCCTAATTCCCCTTATTCGGCCTCCAAAGCGAGCTCGGATCACTTTGTGCGTGCTTATGGGGAAACGTACGGATTGCCTTATGTGCTTACGAATTGTTCGAACAATTACGGGCCGTATCATTTTCCTGAAAAATTGATTCCACTTTTTATCAATAATATTATTCAAAATAAACCTTTGCCTGTATATGGTGATGGTAATTATACAAGAGATTGGCTGTTCGTGAAAGATCATGCTGTAGCCATCGATTTGGTTTTCCATAAAGGAAAGAATCATGAAACGTACAACATTGGTGGCTTCAATGAATGGAAAAACATTGACTTGGTAAAAGTCTTGTGCCGCATCATGGACGAAAAATTAGGTCGCCCAGAAGGCACTTCACAAGGGTTAATTACCTATGTAAAAGACCGTCCAGGGCATGATTTGCGCTATGCTATCGATGCTAGTAAAATTAACCAAGAGTTAGGATGGGAGCCATCTGTTACTTTCGAAGAAGGTTTAGAGCAAACTATCGATTGGTATTTGAGTAATCAAGAGTGGTTGCATAACGTGACTTCGGGGGCGTATGCGTCGTATTACGAAAAGCAGTATTTGTAGTTGTCGGTTTTCAGTTATCGGTTTTCTGTTATCAGTTATCGGTTATCGGTTATCTGTTATCTGTTTTCAGTTATCTGTTTTCAGTTGTATGATAGTTGGAGTTTAATAATGTATGACTGTTTTTATTGATTTTTAATTATATATATGCTATAAATGAAAAGTTACAAAGATTTAGAGATATACAAAAAAGGGTTGAATTTGTTTTTAGAAACGCATAAGATGTCTTTGAAGTTGCCTAAATATGAGTTGTACGAATTGGGAAGTCAGTTAAGAAGGTCTTCAGATTCTGTTATTACAAATATTGTGGAAGGATATGGAAGGAAAAGATATCAGGCTGATTTCATAAAATTTTTGGTATATTCTCACAGTAGTAATTTGGAAACAATCAATCATCTTGAGAAAATTATAATCTTATATCCCGAGCATTTTGAAGTAGTTTCAAAACTAATTAAAGACTATGATGGATTAGGAGCACAGCTATATAAATTCTTACTGTATGTAGAAAATAATTGGAATAAGTTTGAGTAGGTAGCCGGTTATCAGTTTTCGGTTGTCGGTTATCAGTTATCGGTTCTCTGTTTTCGGTTCTCTGTTGTCAGTTGTGAGTGTTCTGTTTTCTTTTTTGAGTTCGCTGTTTTTAGATGTCATTTATCAGTTGAGTTGTGAGTAATGAGCTGAGGTAAGAAATAAACCGAAACTCGACAACCGATAACCAAATAACTAAATAACCAAAACCCGATAACCAACAAATGGTAACCAATAACCAACCACCGATAACTGAAAACCGACAACCGAAAACCGACAACCGAAAACAGAGAACCGAAAACAGAGAACCGACAACCGAAAACTGAAAACTGAAAACTGAAAATGAACTGGTACGTACTTTATACAAAGCCCAAATGGGAGAAGAAAGTAGCTGAAAGGCTTAGTGAAATTGGTATTACGGCTTATTGTCCTACTGTGGTCAAGGTACAACAATGGAGTGATCGTAAAAAAAAGGTGGTAGTGCCTTTGTTTTCTTCCTATGTTTTTGTGCAATTGGAGGAAAACAATAGAAATGCTGTTTTTAGCGTTACTGGGGTGGTTCGCTATTTGTTTTGGTTAGGTAAGCCTGCTCTTGTTAGGGATCAGGAGATCCATTCCATTCGCCAATGGCTGTCGGAACCCGATGCTTTTGAAGTTGAGCTGGCTAGTTGGCAACCCGGAGATCGAGTGGTGTTAGAACAGGGGGTTTTTAAAGATCATATAGCGGTAGTGCAAGAAGTTAATGCTTCTAGTTATGTCTTGGTGTTAGAAGCTTTGGGTTGTGTACTGAAAGTAGCGAAGAAGAAAGCGTGATTTTTTGTAGTTTATTCGTGTAATCGGTTAGCAGTTTATATGTTTAATCGCATAATTGTAAGCGGTTAATTGGTGTAAAGTTAGATGATTAAACAGCTCATCAATACTTCTGGTAATTAATTAAACGCTTGAATCGGTTAAACAGTTAAGCAATTTAACAATTAAGCTACGAATCAGTTAAATGATTCAACAAATGAACAGTTAAACAATTTAACGATTCGACCGCAATTCAGTTAATCAATTAACGACTAAGGCAATAAAAAAAAGCCAATATTTAAGTTTTAAATAAGACTACTATTCTTGTTTATTTGTCTTAAATTTGCAAAAAATTTAAATAGGGAGTCTTTAAATGGGACTCACAGTGGCGAAGCCGTGGAATGAAGTGAGAGGTGAAGAGTGAGAGGTGAGAAGGCAGAATAGAGAAGGCAGAATATAGAAAAGAAGTGAGAGGTGGAAAGTGAGATGTGAAAAGTGAGATGTGAAAAGTGAGAAGGAAAATGTGAGAAGGGAAAAGTGAGAAGGGAAATGTGAGGAGTCAGAAGAAAGAAGTGAGGGGAGTTAGCCTTCGACAGGTTCAGGTGACGGGGAAAAGGAGGAGTTTAGTACTATAGTAAAGAAGAACAGGTAAAAGAAAACGGAGAACTATTTCTTATAGCAGTCGATTAAAGGCTGAAAATAAATACATTCTAAAATATGAAAAAAATACTAATTGCTTTTGTTGTTGTATTCGCTTTTTTGCAGTCGTCAGGGCTGTTTGCACAGGATTTAATGAAAAGTCAAGATTTAAGTACCTTGAAAGTCGATTATTTGACTGATGCGGAAATTGCAAAAATCAAGGGGCAATTGCAAGCTAACAATGTAACTATTGAGCAAGCAGAACCAATGGCTATAGCCAAAGGGATGTCGGCTGGAGAATTTGCTAAATTGAAAACCCGTTTGAAGGCTATCGATGGCGGAAAAGAGCCAATAAAAAAAGAAGAGCTAGATAAGAATAAAAATAAAAAAGTAGTCCTTAGGGAACAGGAAGAATATTCTAATAAAAAAGTTAAGGACACGCTAAATGCCTTGGTTTTTGGTTCGGAATTGTTTGATAATCCGACCTTGAATTTTGAACCGGATTTAAAGTTAGCTACTCCAGTGAATTATGTTTTAGGACCTGGCGATGAATTGCAAGTGAGTGTTTACGGTATTCAAGAATTTAATGCTAGTATTCCAGTATCAGTAGAAGGGAAAGTGAGCATACAATACGTAGGACAAATCGCGGTTTCGGGTTTGACCATAGAGGCAGCAACCCAAAAAATCCGTGGCGCCATTGCAAGAGTGTATAGTACTGTGGCTTCTGGTCAATCACAAGTGGGGGTAAGCTTGAGTCGTATTCGTACGATTAAAGTCACCTTGATTGGGAGTAAGCAACCGGGTAATTACTCTGTTTCTTCTTTGGCGACTGTTTACAATGCGTTGTATTTAGGAGGAGGGCCTTCTAAAAACGGCAGCTATAGAAACATAGAATTGATTCGTAATAATAAAGTATACCGAAATATAGATATCTATCGTTTTTTAGTGAATGGGAATCAATCGGACAATATTGGACTAAAGGACAATGACGTTATTCGTATTCCAGCTTATACCAAACGCGTTACGATCGAAGGAGAAGTGAAACGACCTGGTATTTTTGAATTGAAAGCGGGAGAATCGTTTAGTGATTTGTTGCGTTTTGCTTCAGGATTTACGGATTTGGCCTACACGGCTTCGGTTAATGTTTTGCAAAAAACAAGCAAAGAATTTAAGGTTAAAGATGTGAAATCGAATGAGTTTTCTACTTATAAACCTTTGGCGGGAGATGTTTTTAAGGTGACTAAAATTTTAAATCGTTTTGAGAATCGTATCAAAATCGAAGGAGCTGTTTTCAGACCCGATACGTATTCCTACTACAATGGCATGCGTATAGCAGATTTGATCACACAAGCTGATGGATTAAAAGAAGATGCCTATAAAAAGCGTGCAACCATTGTGCGTTTAAAAACGGATTTGACTACCGAAATCGTGAATGTCGATTTGGCTAAAGCACTTTCTGGTGATGCCTTAGCCAATATTACATTACAAAAAGAAGATATAGTTACCGTGTACTCTATCTTAGATTTTAAAGAAAACTATACGATTTCTATCGATGGAGAAGTAAAGAAACCCGGAACCTATGACTATTTTGATAATTTATCTCTGAATGATGTCATTGTTCAAGCGGGTGGGCTTACTGGCGCTGCTTCTAAACGAGTGGAGATTGCCCGAATGATCAAAGCAGAAACAGAAGATGTTACTTCTTCCAATCGGGTAACCTTATTTGATTTTGAAATCACTACCGATTCAAACGAGCAATTGAAAAATTTTCAATTACGCCCTTTTGATGTCATCAATATCCGAAGAGTAGCGGTTTATGAAAAACCACAGCAAGTAACTGTAAAAGGTGCTGTTAGTTATACTGGAAAATATGCTTTGGTACAAAAGAGAGAAAAGATATATGACATCATACAAAGAGCAGGAGGCCTGTCGTCTCTAGCCGATCCTAATGGGGTTAAGATCAAGCGCCCAATTCAAGCCAAACAAATCGAAGACTTAGAAAACATCAATTTGAATTTGGGTAAAAAAGACAGTATTCAAAATAAACTGGAAACGAAGTTAAAAGAAGAGTTGAAGTTTGCTACCATTCCAGTGGATTGGAAAGCGATACTTAAAAAACCAACGAGTACCTCGAATGTTACCTTGTTGCCTGAGGATGAGATTGAAGTGTCTTATTTAAGTGAAAGTGTTAAAGTTACTGGGAACGTGCTGTTGACTTCGGAAATTCCATTTGAAAAAGGACGTGGATTCGCTTATTATTTGGACGCCGTAGGTGGCACAGATGCCAAAGCCTGGAGAAAAAAAGCTTACGTGATTTATCCCAATGGAAAAGCAGCTGTTACCGGTCAATTTTTGTTTTTTAGAACCTATCCAAAAGTATTGCCAGGTTCTCAAATTATAGTGCCCGAGAAACCTGAAACTAAAAAAATGACTACTGGAGAATGGGTGAGTATCGGTAGTGTGATCAGTAGTTTGGCGTTGTTGATTGTAACGGCGTTTAAATAAAAGTCCCCGATCCCCCTAGCCCCCGAAGGGGGGATCGAAAAAGTAGAAGTTAGAAAAAGTAGAAGTTAGAAGGGTTTAAAGGTTTACTAGTTTAAGATCTAAATCTTATACCACTGTGTCAGGTCGAGCGCAGTCGAGACGCTTTTAACAACGGAAAGTTAGAAAAAATAGAAGTTAGAAGGGTTTAAAGGTTTACTAGTTTAAGGTTTAAATCTTGTACTACTTTGTCAGGTCGAGCGCAGTCGAGACGCTTTTAAAAACGGAAAGTTAGAAAATAGAAGTTAGAAGGGTTTAATAGTTTAAAATTTAAATCTTGTACTACTTTGTTAGGTCGAGCGCAGTCAAGACGCTTTTAAAAACGGAAAGTTAGAAAGTGAAAATTAGTCCATAGTGAATAGTCCTTAGTAACCAGGTCTTATTAAAAACAGCCTACAGTCAATCCATAACCCAAAACCCAAAACTCACAACTCACAACTCACAAGAACCCATAAACAACCCAAAACCGATAAAACGGAACTATGGAACAAAATATACCTAACCACAACGACGAAATCTCGTTAAAAGAATTACTTGAAAAAGGCAAAGAGTGGTACGACTACTTACTATCCCAATGGAAAATCATTGTATTGGCAGGATTGGTAGGAGCGGTCCTTGGATTGACCTATTCGTTCATTAAAAAGCCCATCTATACAGCGACTTTGTCTTTCGCATTAGAAGATGAAAAAAGTGGTGGTGGTGGATTAGGAAGTGCTTTAGGATTAGCGAGTTCTTTAGGGTTAGACCTTGGTGGCGGTGGCGGTAGTATGTTTTCTGGCTCTAACTTAACGGAGTTATTCAAGTCCCGAGCGATGGTGGAAAAGACGTTGTTGAGTACAGTACCCGATGCAAATGGTAAACCCATTACTTTGGCAGAGTTGTATATTCAAAATAATGAATGGCGAGACAAATGGGAAGGCAAACCCAAATTTGAAAAGATACAGTTTTTACCTAATGTGAAACGTACCTATTTTACCCGAGTACATGATAGTATTTTAGGAGTGATGTACGATGAACTCTCCAAAACTAGTTTGTCCGTGGCCCAAAAAGATAAAAAAATTGCCATTATCAATATAGATGTTAACGATAAAAACGAACTATTTGCCAAACAGTTTTGCGAAAGTTTGGCGAAAACGGTTTCTGATTTTTATGTGACTACCAAAAGTAAGAAAGCCAAAATGAACATGGATATTTTGGTCCGCCAAACGGATTCCATTCGTGGTGAATTGAATGGCGCCATTACTGGTGTAGCGGTTGCTAACGACAATACCTTCAATTTGAACCCTGCATTAAATGTTCGTAGAGCACCTTCTGCTCGCCGACAGGTAGATGTCCAAGCCAATACCGCTATTCTAACGGAACTAGTTAAACAAACCGAATTAGCCAAAGTTACGCTCAGAAAAGAAACACCCTTAATACAAGTGATTGATCGACCGATTTTACCCTTGAAAAAGGAAAAGTTTGGTAAAGCGAAAGGATTGGTGTTGGGTGGATTTTTGGCTGGGTTTTTAGCAGTGTTGGGATTAATTGTTAGGAGGTTGTTTAAACAGTTGGCCCTTTAAGAGAATCAATTGGCTTTATTGTGTAGGAAAAATTTTTTAAATGTTTACAGAAAATGAACATATAGAATTCAAATCCAGTTTTAATGAAACTGTGATAGAGACTTTATGTGCCTTCGTGAATGCAAAGGGAGGAACGGTTTATGTAGGCATAGATGATAATGGAATACCAGTTCCTAATTTTTCGATTGGAAAAGAAACAATCCAGCATTGGATCAACGAAATAAAAAATAAGACGCAACCTAGTATAATTGCCGACGTTGAGCCAGTAACGATACAAGGGAAAGAAGTGGTTAGTATTAGGGTTAATGAATTTCCTGTAAAACCAGCTTCTTTTAGAGGTCGATATTATAAAAGGATAAAAAACGCAAACCATCAACTTTCGGCCATAGAAATTACGAATCTGAGTTTGCAATCCCTACAGCTTTCTTGGGATTCATACCCTGCTCATGGCATGAGTTTGAAAGATCTTGACCTCAATAAGGTAAATGCTTTTTTTGAAAAAGTAAGTACTATGGGTCGGTTCAATCTTGAAGGTACTTGGTTGGAAAAGCTTCAAAAACTAAAATTGGTTACTGGCGATGTAGTTAGTAATGCGGCTTGGTTGTTGTTTTCTAAAGAAAGTACAGGGTATAATGTTCATCTTGGCAGGCTGAAAACACCTTCAATGATTATTGACGACAAGATGCTCAATGGTACCTTGTTTGACGCGGTTGAGGAGACCATGAGGTATATTATAGGTCAGATAAAAGTAGCCTTTGAGATTAAAGGAATGCCAACACAACGTACTGAAATTTTCGAATATCCATTGCCTGCTCTGAGAGAGATCGTACTGAATGCTATTATTCATCGAGACTATATGAGTCCGATCGACATGCAGATTAAGCTATTCGATAATTATATCACTATTTATAATCCCGGAGGTCTTTATGGAAATTTGACCGTTGACCAGCTTAAAAATGATAATTACCAAGCTATAGCTCGAAATAAATTGATAGCAGAAGCGTTTTATCTTACGGGTGAGATAGAGAAATATGGTAGTGGTTTTGGTAGAATCCGTAAAGGAATTAAGGAATACCCTACTATGAAAATGGAGTTTGGAGAAGTTGCCAGCGGCTTTTTATGGACTGTTAGTTATACGGAACAGAGGGTGAGTATGGCTGAGGATAATGTCACAGAAAAGGTCGTAGAAAAGGTCGTAGAAAAGGTCGTAGAAAAGGTCGTAGAAAAAGTTACGGATAATCAAATAAAAATACTGGATTGTATAAAAAAAGATCCCTTTATTTCGGCTAAAAAAATAGCGGATCAAATACTACTATCTTCACGAAAAGTACAAGAAAACTTAAAAAAGTTGAAAGATTTGGGTTTGATAGAACGTATCGGTTCTGATAAGGGAGGGTACTGGAAGATAATTGATAAAAAATATTGAGGTTAGGTATAAAATAGCAGAAAACCTAAAAGGCAAAAGGCAACAAGAAGTTTAAGGGTTTAAGAGTTTAAAAGTTTAATCGTTTAAGGTTTTTGGATTGTGGGGGAGAAGGAGTGAAACTTATTAGTGATTAGTCCTTAGCCAAAAGCTAAATAGAATAGTCGAAATTAAATGCAACATATAAGCATGGTAGTTTTTTATGCAGCGGAGGTTTTGTTGAACCATGTAAGATATTTAAGGGCATATAAGTTGGGTGGTCAGTGTTCAGGTTTTAGTGGTCAGTTGTATTGGTGAGTGAAAGATGGTGGGGGGTACCGAGAAGACGCTAGGGCGCGAAAGATTTTGAGTTTAATGGTTTAAGGTTGTTGGATTGTGGGGGAGAAGGCAACAAGAAGTTTAAGGGTTTAAAAGTTTAATGTTGTTGGATTGCGGTGGAGAAGGGATGAAACCTATTAGTAATTAGTTCTTAGCCAAAAACCAAAAGGTAAAAGTCAAAAACTAAAAGTCAAAAAACTAAAAGTCAAAAAACAAAAGTCAAAAACCAAAACTCAAAACCCAACAGCCAAAAAAAAAATGAAAATAGGAATTACCTTTAGTGCCTTTGATTTATTGCACGCAGGACACATCAAAATGTTGGAAGAAGCGAAGCGACAATGCGATTATTTAATTGTAGGCTTGCAAACGGACCCGACACTTGATCGTCCTGATAAAAATCAACCTGCACAAACGGTTGTTGAGCGATATATACAATTGAAAGGTTGTAAATTTGTAGATGAGATTGTTCCTTATGCGACCGAGCAAGATTTGGAAGATATATTGCGTTCTTTTAAAATTGATATACGAATTGTTGGTGATGAATATCGTGAGCAAGATTTTACCGCACGAATGTACTGCGAAGCTAAAGGGATTGAATTGTATTTCAATACTAGAGATCATCGGTTTTCAAGTTCGGGGTTGAGAAAAGAAGTACATGAGAAAGAATTGAATAAAAAGTAAAAAATAAAATGAATATTCTCAAATTAATAGGAAGAGACGAAGAGATATTTGAAAAAGATATTTCAGTACATGAAATTGAATTGTCTAAAATTGTCGGTGGTTCTTCTTTTTTAGTTATCGGTGGTGCTGGATCTATAGGTCAAGCGGTGGTTAAAGAAATTTTTAAACGAAATCCTTCCAAATTGCATGTAGTTGATATCAGCGAAAATAATATGGTGGAATTGGTTCGCGACTTAAGAAGCTCTTATGGTTATATTGATGGGGATTTTCAAACTTTTGCTTTGGATATTGGATCTATTGAATACGATGCTTTTATAAATTCGGATGGAAAATACGACTATGTATTGAACCTTTCGGCTTTAAAACATGTACGAAGCGAAAAAGATCCCTTTACCTTGATGCGAATGATTGATGTTAATGTTTTCAATACCGAAAAAACGTTACAGCAATCCATCGAAAACGGAACCAAAAAATATTTTTGTGTTTCAACAGACAAAGCGGCCAATCCTGTAAACATGATGGGGGCTTCCAAGCGTATTATGGAAATGTATTTGATGCGTAAAAGTCAGCAAATAAAAATTTCTACCGCTCGTTTTGCTAATGTAGCCTTTTCAGATGGTTCCTTGTTACATGGATTCAACCAAAGGATTTTAAAAAAACAGCCTATAGTGGCACCAAATGATATTGAACGTTATTTTGTAACACCAAAAGAATCGGGAGAACTTTGTTTAATGTCTTGTATATTTGGAGAAAATAGAGATATCTTTTTTCCTAAATTAAGCGAGAACTTGCATTTGATTTCATTTGCAGATATTGCGTGCAAATATTTGGCTGAAATTGGGTATGAACCTTATTTATGTGAAACCGAGGAAGAGGCAAGAAACAATGTTGATGCTTTGATTATACAAAAGAAATGGCCGTGTTTGTTTACAACCAGTGATACTACAGGAGAAAAAGATTTTGAGGAGTTTTTTACCGATAACGAAGTTTTGGATATGGAACGATATGAAAATTTGGGAGTTATTAAAAATGACCTTAATTTTGACCCATATAAATTAGAAAACTTCACCTCCAAAATTGCCCAACTGAGAGATGAAAAAAGATGGAGTAAAGAAGAAATTGTGGCTTTGTTTCATGATATGATTCCAAATTTTGGACATAAAGAAACGGGAAAATATTTAGATTCAAAAATGTAATTATGGCAGATTTTAATTCGGTTATATCTTTTATAAAATCTCAGTATCAAACGGAAAGTTTTATTCCGTTGCACGTTCCTCATTTTGGTGGTAACGAAAAAAAATACTTATTGGAAACTATTGATTCTACTTTTGTATCCTCTGTGGGGGCTTATGTAGATCAATTTGAATTGATGATGCAAGGCATTACCCAAACTCAAAAAGCAGTGGCCGTTGTCAACGGAACTGCTGGTATTCAAGTAGCATTGCGTTTAGTGGGTGTGAAAGCAGGGGATGAAGTATTAACGCAAGCCTTGACTTTTGTAGCTACTGCCAATGCCATAGCATATCAAAATGCAACCCCTATTTTTTTAGATGTTGATTTAGACACTATGGGATTGTCTCCTAGAGCAGTGTCACAATTTTTAGAAGAATTTGGTGATTTGCGTGCAGATGGTTGTTATAATAAGAAAACAGGAAAAAAAATAAGTGCTTGTGTGCCGATGCATACTTTTGGATTTCCGGTGCATTTAGACGAACTGATTGCTGTTTGTAACACTTGGAAAATTCCAGTGGTGGAAGATGCTGCTGAATCATTAGGAAGCGAGTACAAAGGAAAGCCAACAGGGAGTTTAGGAAAAGTAGGTGTTTTTTCATTTAACGGGAATAAAATAGTGACCTGCGGAGGAGGAGGTGCTATTGTTACAAACGATATTGCGATAGGAGAGAAAGGGAAATATCTAACCACTACAGCCAAAATCCCACATCCTTATGAGTATGTTCATGATGAAATGGGTTATAATTTCAGAATGCCCAATTTGAATGCCGCTTTAGCTTGTGCGCAATTAGAACAGTTGGATGCTTTCCTTGAAAACAAAAGAGGTCTTGCACTACAATATCAATCTTTTTTTGAAGAAAAAGGATTACAATTCAGAACCGAAACCCCTGATACTAAAGCCAATTATTGGTTGATGTGTGTAGAGTTGGAAAACAAACAAGAACGGGATTTATTTTTAGAAACGACTAATGCTAATGGGGTGATGACTCGACCGATTTGGCAGCTGATGTACCGTTTGCCTATGTATGCACATTGTCAGAAAGATGAACAGGTCAATGCCGAATTTTTAGAAGAACGAATTGTAAACATACCGAGTAGTGTTAGATAAAAAACATATTCTTATAGGGTATTCGGGACACGCTTATGTATTGGCTGAAACTGTTTTGGAAAATGGTTTAGAAATAATAGGTTATTCTGATAAAGAGAAATCGGATTTAGATCCCTATAATTTACCCTATTTAGGATTTGAGAAGTTTGATGATTTTATAGGATGGCAAAAGGAAGTTTCTTTCCTTCTCGGGATTGGCGATAATAGATTGAGACAAAATATAGCCCATTTGATTGAAAGCAAAGGAAAGACCATTGAGACGATTCTACATAAAACGGCACATATTTCGAAGAATGCTGTTATTGGGAATGGTAGTTTTATTAACAAAAATGTGGCTGTCAATGCCCTAGCGGTAGTTGGAAGAAATGTAATTTTAAATACTGGATGTATTATTGAACACGAATGCGTTTTAGGAGATGCAGTTCATGTCGCACCAGGAGCAGTTTTAGCAGGAAATGTTAGTATTGGAGAAAGAACATTTGTGGGAGCTAATGCGGTTATAAAACAAGGAATTTTTGTAGGAAAAGATGTTGTAATAGGGTCAGGAACAGTCGTTATAACAAATATACCCGATGGGGCAAAAGTTGTTGGGAATCCAGGTAGAATAATCTAAAAATGAGCAAAGTAATTATCATAGCCGAAGCAGGCGTAAATCACAACGGAGATATTCAAATCGCTAAAAAGCTAATTGATGCCGCTGTTGATGCAGGCGTTGATTATGTAAAATTCCAGACTTTTAAAGCAGATAGTTTAGTAAGCAAATCAGCAAAAAAAGCCGAATATCAGAGTGTTAATATTAATGATGGTGATGATTCTCAATATGCTATGTTGAAGAATTTAGAGTTAAGTCACGAGGATCATTTAGAATTGATGTCCTATTGCGAAAAAAGAAATATTAATTTCTTTTCGACAGCATTTGATGTTGAGGGAGTTCGTTATTTAAATGATTTAGGGCTTTCCTTTTTTAAAATTCCAAGTGGAGAAATAACGAACTATCCTTACTTAAAAGCTGTGGCCTTGTGCAAGAAACCTGTTGTAATGTCCACTGGAATGTGTTCCGAAAATGATATTGAAAAGGCATTGGAGGTTTTAGTGAAATTTGGATTGTCAATGGAAATGATTTCAATCTTGCATTGTAATACTGAGTATCCAACTCCTATGAAGGATGTTAATCTTAAAGCAATGCTAACTATTCAAGAAAAATTTAAAACAAAAATTGGATATTCCGATCATACGGTTGGTATTGAAGTGCCCGTCGCTGCGGTCGCCTTAGGGGCTCAAGTTATAGAGAAACATTTTACATTAGACAAGACTTTACCGGGGCCAGATCATGTGGCTTCATTAGAGCCGGATGAACTGAAAGCGATGGTAAAATCCATTCGAAATATTGAATTGGCTATGAGTGGGAATGGAGAGAAAGTACCAAGCGAAAGTGAATTTAAGAATATTGCTATAGCTAGAAAAAGCTTACATCTCAAAAGAGATTTACTTAAAGGTCATACAATTACTGATGAAGATCTTATTCCTTTACGACCAGGAGATGGTATTTCTCCTATGGAATGGGAAAATGTTATTGGAAAGACACTAATAAATAATAAGGTTGAGTTTGATAAACTTTCATATTCTGATATTCAATGAGAATAGGTGTTTTAACTAGTTCAAGAGCCGATTACGGTATTTATCTTCCCTTGCTTCAAAAAATTAAGCAGGATTCTTTTTTTGAGCTAGAGATAATTGCTTTCGGAACCCATTTATCAAAAGGCCACGGATATACGGTAAAGGATATTGAGAAGGATGGATATGCTTGTATTCATACTATTTCATCCTTGATTTCAAATGATGACGCAATAGCTATTGCTTCTTCATATGGGTTGACTGTTTTAAAATTTGCTGATTTTTGGCAGTTTAATCAATATGATTTAGTATTATGTTTAGGGGATCGTTTTGAAATGAGTGCAGCTGTACAAGCTGGGATTCCATACGGTGTGAAATTTACACACATTCATGGAGGTGAAACAACGTTAGGTGCGATAGATAATGTATATCGACATCAAATTACTTTAGCATCATGTTTACATTTTACAAGTACAGATGTTTTTAGAGAAAAAGTAATCGATTTGATTGGTTCTTCGGACGATGTTTATTCTGTTGGGTCGTTAAGTTTGAATGATATTAAAACTTTTGTTCCTATAGATAGAGTTACCTTCTTTGAAAAGTTTAAAATACCTAATGAAGAATTTGCCTTAGTGACTTTTCATCCAGAGACCATGTCTTTACAAGATAATGCTCAATATGCCCAAGAGATGAAAAATGCGTTGGCAATAATTTCAGAAAAAATATTCTTGATTATCACAATGCCCAACGCTGATACACAAGGATCGGTTTATAGAGAAGTTATTGAGCAATTGAAAAAGGAATTCTCGAGTCGATTTTTATTGATTGAAAACTTTGGGAAAGTAAATTATTTTTCAGCCATGCATTATGCCAAAATCTTGATAGGGAATACTTCAAGTGGGATTTTGGAAGCAGCCTCATTTGGAAAGTATGTTGTGAATGTAGGAGATCGACAAAAAGGAAGAGTTCAAAGTGATAATATTTTGAATTGTGAGTTTGAAGAAAAGGCTATGATTAAAGCTGTTGCTAAAGCCATAAGTTTTGAAAAATACAATGGAAAAAATGTTTATTTCAAACATGGAGTTACCGATAACATAATTAAAATCGTAAAAGAATTTTCATGAGAGTATACAAAGACCATTTGATTCTTTCAGGAAGTAATGTAAAACAAGCTTTGCTTCATTTCAATCTATTAGGACAAGATGCTATATTATTTGTTGTTGATGCGGACGATAAATTAATAGGAGCACTTACCGATGGAGACGTACGTCGTGGTTTACTCAAGGGATATACTATCGATAGTTGTGTTGATGAAATTATTCAAGATAATCCAAGGTATATTACCAAAGGAGAAAATAATCTGGAAAAAATAATTGAATACCGTGAAGGTGATTTTAGAATTGTACCCATAGTTGATGAAAATCATAGAGTGGTCAATGTTATTAATTTCAGAAAAATTAGATCCTATTTGCCTATTGATGCCGTGATTATGGCAGGAGGTAGAGGACAGCGGTTACAACCTTTGACAGATACCACACCAAAACCACTTTTAAAAGTGGGGAATAAGGCCATTATGGAGCATAATCTGGATCGATTGGCTTTGTTTGGTATTGATGATTTTTGGGTTTCGGTAAGGTATTTAGGAGAACAGATCGAACGTCACTTTGGTCAAGGAATAGAAAAGAATATCAAAATAGAGTATGTATGGGAAGAAAAGGCACTTGGAACAATAGGGGCAGTTTCTCAAATTGAAAATTTTGAACATGATTATATCCTGGTGACCAATTCCGATTTGTTGACGAATATTGATTACGAACAGTTTTTTCTTGAGTTTATTAAAGAAGATGCTGATTTAGCAGTGTTGACTATTCCGTATCAGGTAAGTATTCCTTATGCCGTGTTGGAGACCAATAACGGAGAAGTAAAAAGTTTTAAGGAAAAACCAACTTATACTTACTACTCCAATGGTGGTATTTATTTGATGAAAAAAGAAATGTTGAAGTATATTCCTAAAGACACTTTTTTTGATGCTCCCGATTTAATGCAAGAGTTGATTAATAATAATCTAAAAGTGATTTCTTTTCCTTTTTCCGGTTATTGGTTGGATGTGGGGAAACATGAAGATTTTGAAAAGGCTCACATAGATATATATAATATTAAGTTTTAAGATGAACATATTAATTACCCTTTGCGCGCGCGGAGGTTCTAAAGGAATACCAGGAAAAAACATCAAGTTGATAGCAGGCAAGTCGCTTATTGCTTATTCAATTGATTTGACAAACAAATTGAAAGAGAAATGGAATGCAAAAGTTGCTTTGTCGACGGATGATTCTGAAATAAAATCTGTAGCAGCTGCGCATGGTGTTCTTACAGGATATGTAAGACCAGAGTACTTAGCTACCGATGTAGCGGGTAAAATAGATACTATAAAAGATTTATTGCTATATGAGGAGTCTTTGGTAGATTATAAATATGATTTTATTCTAGATTTAGATGTTACTTCTCCACTAAGAACAGTAGAGGATGTAGAAAAAGCATTAGAATTGATGATTGCTACCACAGAAGCTAAAAATTTATTTTCAGTAAATAACGCTGCTCGAAATCCGTACTTCAATATGGTAGAAGAGAATGCTAATGGTTTTTATTCTTTAGTAAAAACCAATCCAGACGGAAGTGTAATGACGCGTCAGTCTGCACCAAAAGTATATGACTTGAACGCTTCATTTTATTGGTATAGAAGGTCTTTTTTCGACTCAGATTCAAAAAGTGCCATTACCGATAAATCTTTGATTTACGCAAAGGAACATATTTGTTTTGATTTGGATCATCCAGTAGATTTTTTGTTTATGGAGTATCTGTTACAAAACAATAAATTGGATTTCGAACTATGAACATATTAATAATTGGTTTAGGATCTATTGGTAGAAAACATATTAATGCCATTAAAAGCTTAAATAATCATTCAAGTATTTATGCATTGAGATCAAACTCCAATGGGGAAAATGAACCAGGAGTTGAAAATATTTATGATTTAAATGAAAGCATTGTAAATTTTGATTTTGCTATTATTGCAAATCCAACACATCTGCATTATGAATTTATTGAAAAATTAACACACAAAAACATTTCGCTAATTATTGAAAAACCTGCTCTAAGTAGTCTAAAAGACGTAAATAGATTAGTAGATTTAATTGAAAAAAAACAAGTGACTACTTATGTAGCTTGTAATCTGAGATTTCACCCTTGTATATTGTTTTTGAAAAATAAGTTAAAAACTGAAAAACTTAGAATCAATGAACTTAATGTTTATTGTGGTTCTTATCTGCCAGATTGGAGGCCAGGAAAAGATTTTAGAAAGATATACAGTGCAAATTCTTCGATGGGCGGCGGTGTTCATCTTGATTTATTTCATGAATTAGATTATACAACCTGGCTTTTTGGGTTACCAAATAAAAGTCAATCATTATTTAGAAATGTATCCAGTTTAGAAATTGATGCCGTTGATTACGCTAATTATATTTTGCATTATGATAATTTTACAGCTCATATAACCCTAAATTATTATAGAAGGAAACCAAAAAGAGAGATAGAGATTGTTTTTGATAATGAAATCTGGACTGTTGATTTAATTAAAAATGTAATCAAAAATGATAGTGACGAGTATTTGTTTGAAGCGCCTGATTTTAATATTATGGATAGTTATGTTTCTCAAATAGAATATTTTACAAGTTGTTTAAAAAAGAATGAAATGCCTATGAATTCCTTTAAAGACTCCATGGCGAATTTAAAAATATGTTTAGATAATGAATAGTTTGAAAGATAAAATAATAATTGTAACAGGTGGTTCTGGACTATTAGGTAGAGAAATTGTGAAAAATCTTGAAGGAAAAGGAGCGATTGCAATTAATGCTGATATTAGTGTAGAAACAGATTTTAAAAAACATACACTTTCTGTCGATATAACTTCAGAACAATCTATTGTTATAGCATTAAAAACTGTAGTAGACTTCTATGGAAAAATAGATGGATTAGTGAATAATGCTTATCCGAGGACCAAAGATTGGGGGACTAAATTTGAGGATATTATCTACGAATCTTGGAAAAAAAATGTGGATATGCAAATGAATACTATTTTTTTATTCATTCAAAAGATAATACCAGAGTTGTTAAAAAGTAAAGGTTCAATTGTAAATATGACTTCTATTTATGGAGTAGTAGGAAATGATTTAACAATATATGAAAATACAAGCATTAATACAGCAGCACCTTATTCAGCTATAAAAGGAGGCGTGATCAACTTTACTAGATATTTAGCATCATATTATGGAAGACAAGGAGTACGGGTAAATTGTGTTTCTCCAGGCGGTATTTTTGATAACCAGCATGAAACTTTTGTGGCAAACTACGAAAAAAAAGTTCCCATGGGCAGAATGGGAAATCCAGATGACATTGCTCCGGCCGTTTCTTTTTTATTATCAGATGAAGCCAAATATATTACAGGACAGAATTTAATTGTAGATGGAGGATGGACAGCAATATAAAAGCTAAAAAAAGTATTATGATTAAACTACTAGATTATCCATTTGATAATGCAATGCTTCTTAGAAAACGTAAAGCAATACGTAAAGAGTTACTGCAAAGAACATACACAAGAGAAATTAGAGTTGCGGTTTTAGGCGGGTCAACTACAAATGAATTGGTTAATGTGATTGAACTTTTTCTTCTAAAACAGGGGTTTCTACCGTCGTTTTATGAATCAGAATACAATAAATTTTACGAAGACGCACTTTTTGGAAATGACGAGCTTACAGCATTTAATCCTGAAATAATTTATATTCATACCACTCATGAAAATGTTTCTGAATACCCTTCTTTTCATGCTAATGCTGAAGAGGTGGAATTGGTGTTTGAAAATGAACTATACAGATTTCAAAGTATTTGGAAGTCATTAAAAAAATATAATTGCCCTATTATCCAGAATAATTTTGATTTTCCAATTAACAGGAGCTTAGGGAATTTAGATTGTTATGATATTCATGGAAAAACTTATTTTTTAAACAGATTAAATCTTAGTTTTGCCAAAGAAGCCCAAATTAATAATTCATTGTTTATCAATGATATAAATTATTTGTCTGCCTCTATTGGTTTACATAACTGGTTTGACAAAAATATTTGGCATACTGCTAAATACGCTATTAGTTTTGATGCCATTCCTTCATTGGCAAATAATATAGTGAACATCATTGCTTCAATTTTAGGAATGTCAAAAAAATGTATTGTATTAGATTTAGATAATACTTGTTGGGGAGGTGTAATTGGTGATGATGGATTAAATGGTGTAAAACTTGGAAATGAAACAGCAGAGGGAGAAGCTTATATGGCATTTCAACACTATGTAAAAGAATTAAAACAGAGGGGTATAATATTAGCAGTTTCATCCAAGAATGATCACGAAATTGCAAAAGAAGGTTTTACACATTCAGATAGCATTTTGAGTTTTGAAGATTTTACTTCATTTAAAGCAAATTGGGAGCCTAAATATCTGAATATTGAAAAAATTGCAAATGAAATTAATATAGGGCTTGACAGTTTAGTGTTTGTTGATGACAATGCGGTTGAAAGAAATATAGTAGAATCCCAGCTCCCACTTGTAGCTGTTCCGAATGTTGGTGATAATATTTTGAATTTTATAGACTACATTGAACAAAATGGTTATTTTGAAGTCGTAGGACTTTCGGCTGATGATATTAATAGGAATAAATTTTATTCAGAAAATCAAGAAAGAGCAAAAGAACAATCTGTGTTTGAGAACTATCAAGATTTCTTATCCTCTTTAAATATGAAAGCAGAAATTAACCTTTTCGAAAATGTCTATATTGAGAGAATAACGCAATTAGTAAATAAAACGAATCAGTTTAACCTGACTACAAAACGATATACAGTAACTGAAATAGAATCAATGGCAGCCAGTGAAAGGTTCATACCACTATATGGTAAATTGACTGACAAATTTGGAGATAATGGTTTGATTTCAATTGTTATTGGAGAAATATTAGAGGACAAATGTATTATTGATACCTGGTTAATGAGTTGTAGAGTCTTAAAACGAGAGATGGAGTTTGCAATGCTTGAAATACTGGTTCAAGAATGTAAAAAAAGAAATTTGAAGAAAATAATAGGTGTTTATAAAAAAACACCTAAAAATAATATGGTTGCCAATTTGTTTACGGAGTTCGGGTTTGAAGAATTATCGGAAAGTCAAGAAGAGGATAGTACAAGGTGGAAGCTTGAATTAAAGGAATATAGAAAAAAAGAAATCACGATAAAAATTAATTAAAATGACAAGAGAAGAATTATTTGGAAAATTACAGGAAATATTTAGAGATATTTTTGATGACGAGTCACTTGAAATAACAGATTCAACAAATTCATCTGACATTGATGATTGGGATTCCATAAATCATATTAATCTAGTGGTTGCTATTGAAAAAGACATGAAAATAAAGTTTAGTTTTGAAGAACTTGCAGCACTCAAAAATGTAGGTGCCATGGTCGATTTAATGATGATTAAAGGAAAATAATTCTATTTATGGAAGTATTAGATAAAGAATATACTGCATTTAAGAAAACAGTTTCAAATGATTATCCATATGAGTTATCCATAGATGATAATGAATTATTTCCTATCTTTAAAAAAACGCATAATGCTATTTGTGAACAACATTCGAGAATAAATAATAAATTTTTCTCTAATGAGGGAAAAGGTATTATAGACTTTAAATTTCTAGATCATTACCTAATATTCTGTTATAGAGTAGCAAATTATATCTATAAGAATAGCGGAAATATATTATTAGCAGAAGCAATTTATTACTCATCACGTATAAGAACATCTACAGACCTATATTATACAGCAGAAATCGGTGATTATTTTATTCCTGGACATAGTATAGGGACTGTTATGGATTCAAGAGCAAAGTATGGTGAACTTTTTAAAATTTATAATGGAGTCCATATAGGACCATATAATATTCAGGGAGTGGAGCCAAAGGATTGGAAACATCCAAGATTTGGAAACGCTGTAACTTTGCTGGCAAATACTTCAGTTTATGGAGATACAGAAATTGGAGACAATGTAATTGTAGGCGTTGGAGCTGTTATTGTCAATGAAAAAATACCTTCAAATTGCATTGTTATGGGGCAAAGCCCTAGATTATTCGTATTGCCAATTAATGTTAGTAATTTTGATTTGTTAAATAAACATAATTAGGTGAGATGCAAGAATATTTATTTTCAGATATTAAAATAGGGTTAAAACATTCTTTTGAAGCCGAAATAGATGAATCCCGAATGGAGAAATTTCTTGAAATTTCGGGAGATAATAATCCAATGCATATAGATGGAGAATATGCAAAGTCTAAAGGAATGATTGATCGGGTAGTTTATGGAATGCTTACTTCTTCATTTTACTCAACTTTAGTAGGTGTTTATTTGCCAGGAAAATTCGCTTTATTACATTCAATCGAAGTGCAGTTTACAAAACCAGCTTTTATTGGAGACAAACTTGTTGTAATTGGGGAAGTGTCTTCTGTGAATGAAATGTTTAATCAGATTGAGGTGAAAGCCTATATATTGAACCAAAATTCAGAAAAAATATCAAGAGCAAAAATTAAAATTGGATTAGTAAATGAATAATATCGTATTTATTACAGGTGCATCTTCAGATATAGGTGAGGCACTAATTAAAAACTTAACAGAGGAATGTGTAATTATAGCTCATTACAATAGTAACAATAAAAGATTGTTGGAATTGCAAAAAGAAATTAAAAATACGATTGTTCCAATACAAGCTGATTTTTCTTCTAATGAAAGTATAATTGAAATGCTTGATATTATTGAATCTGAAATTGGTGTGCCTAATAAAATCATACATTTGGCAGCGCCTAAGTTTGAAAATTTACGTTTTAAAGATGTTGATTGGAATAATTTTCAAAATGAAATAAATGTAAGTTTAGGGTCAATCACTCTAATATTAAATCGGTTTTTGCCAAAAATGGCTTTGCAAAAAAGAGGTAGAGTTGTAACTATTTTGTCTAGTGTTGTTTTAGGAGTTCCTCCTAAAGCAGTAACTCAATATACGACAGTAAAGTATGCTCTTTTGGGATTAATGAGAGCATTAGCTTCTGAGTATGCTGATAAAAAAATTACCGTAAATTGTATATCGCCTTCAATGGTTGAAACTCAATTCTTATCCCAAATAAACGAAAGGATAGTTGAGTTAGCAGCTGAAGGGCATCCATTAAAAAGAAATGCTACCGTTTTTGATGTTATTCCTAGTATAATAATGCTTATGTCAGATGATTCCGCTTACATAAATGGGGTTAATATCCCAATTACGGGTGGAAGTAATTTTTAATAAGATGAATATATCATTAGCTTCTTTGAATGATGTTGCTGATATCATGTCATTTATTAATTCAGAATGGAAAGAAGGGCATATTTTGGCAAGAGATGAAGTTTTTTTTAGATATGAGCACCAAATTAAGGATCAAATAAATTTTGTTATTTTAAAAGACGAGAATATGAAGATCAATGGGGTACTTGGTTTTATACCCAGTGCCTTAGAGGATGACTCTGATATTTGCACGGTAATTTGGAAGGTGTCTAAGAACAGTCAAAATCCGATATTAGGGATTCAATTATTACAATTTTTGCAAAAAGAAAAAGGCGTAAGAACAGTTTTAAGTGTTGGCATTAATAAAAAAACAATCGGGATTTATAAATATCTTGGAATGTACACTGATTCACTTAATCAGTTTGTAATGATTAATAAAAACATTCAAGAGTTTAAGATAGCAAAGGTTAATGAATTAAAAGACTTTGATAGTATTTCTGTTTCTTTGGATGTTAATTATGATATAGAATTGATAAAGCAAGAGCTTGATTTATCAGATTTTAATTTTGAAGAATACAAACAGAATATTCCTTTTAAAAACAAGAAATATTTTTGCAAAAGATATTTTGAGCATCCAATATATCAATATGGGATTTATTGTGCTTATCTTAAGGATAAGCCTGTTGGCTTGATTGTAACAAGAGTGCAACCCTATAATGGATCCAAAGTATTAAGAATTGTTGATTTTATAGGCGAAGAAAAGAGCTTACTAAGTTTTGGTAATTTTTTTTCAGAATTAATAGTTAAGGAAGGTTATGAGTATGCAGATTTTTATTGCTTTGGATTGGATAAAGAAGTTTTAATAAATGCAGGATTTTGTCTAATCGATCCTACTAAGGAAGACCTAATAATACCAAATTATTTTGCTCCCTATTTACAAGAAAATATTCCAATTTATTTTTTTGCAGATACTAACAAAATTCAATCTTTGAGGCTTTTTAAAGCTGATGGAGATCAAGATAGACCAAATTAAAAAAAGTATGTCAGATATAAGTGTAATAATGTACCATTATGTACGAGAAATAAAAAATTCTAGATTTCCGGAAGTTAAGGGGCTTGAAACGGAACTGTTTCGGGAACAACTGAAATTTCTTAAAAAGCATTATAATTTTGTTACGACTGAAGAAGTAATCGATAGTGTGTATAAGAATTATAAACTACCGACAAAGTCGGTTTTGCTTACTTTTGATGACGGATATGTTGATCATTATGATAATGTATATCCAATCCTTCAAGAGTTCGGTGTACAGGGAAGTTTTTATATTCCTGTAAAAGCGGTTAGAGATCACAAGATGCTAGATGTAAATAAAATACATTTTATATTAGCAGCAGTGCCTGATAAAAAACAAATTATTTTGGATATTAAGTTTTTAATTGATAAATATAAAATAGAATATAATCTTCAAGATTTTGACTATTATTATAAAAAACTTGCGGTTGAGTGGAGGCATGACACTGCAGAAGTTATTTTTATAAAAAGACTGTTGCAAGTGGAACTTGCTGAGGATGTTAGGGGTGAAATTGTTGATGTTTTGTTTGGTAAATATTTAAAAGTGAATGAGTCTGAATTTGCCAAAGAGTTATATCTGAATGAAAGTCAGGTTAAGGAAATGTTGAAAGGAGGCATGCATATAGGATGTCATGGATACAATCATTTTTGGTGGAATAGATTGGAACCTAAAGAACTTGAAAAAGAAATTGATTTGTCATTGGATTTTTTAAGTGAAATGGGTGTAGATCTTTCCAATTGGACTGCAGCATACCCTTATGGTTCTTACAGTAATGAAGTTGAGAAACTCTTGAGACAAAAAAAATGTCGACTAGCATTTACTTCAGAAGTCAGTCTTGCAAATACATCAATAAAGTCAAGTCTATTAATGGGTAGGTTAGACACAAATAATATTGCCAAAAATGCAAATGAAATACCAAATGAGTGGTTTGAAAAATCATCTTAAAGGAAATTATCTTTTATCTTATTTTGCAAGCAGATATAATTTCTTTAAATAAAATAAGAGTTGATGTATAGAGTAATACTATTTAAAAAATATTAAAAAAGGTTGAGTAAATAATGAAATTTAATAAAGTTGTTTATTTAGCATATTTTCCTCTAACACAGAGAACTTATACTAATTTTTATTTTGAGGAATTACTTCAAAATAAAATTCAGGTTGAATATCTGGACATTACTCATTTGTTTTATCCGGATAAAATAAAAATGGATTCATTGGATTATGAGGTGACTGTGAAAATAACTTCTTATAAGCACCTGAAAGATTATCTTAAAGAACAAAACAAAAGCACAACATTGTACATTTCTATAATGACCTTTGAATGGAGGGTTTTTAGATTGTTTAGAATATTAACAAAGTATAATATCAATTTGGGTGTTTTTGGCGCAGGTGTTTTTCCTAACAGCTCAATCGATAATAAATCCAGGGTAATTCGTTTTTTAAAAGCAATAAGTTTCGAAAGAGTTAAATCTCTTTTTGCTAATAAACTAATTCTATTTTGTAAAAAAAGGGGTTTCATAAAAACTTATGATTACATTTTTATGGCAGGAGAATATGGATACTGGGGACTTGGGATAGGGAGTGAAATTGATGTTCAAAAAGCAAAAATTATTAGAGTAAATACAGTTGATTATGATCAGTTCATACTTCATAAAAAATTACCGCCCGTAAATGATGAAGAGTATATTGTTTTTTTAGATCAATATTTGCCATATCATCCTGATGCTAGCTATTTTAACATAAAAACAGTTGAACCTGAACCCTATTTTAAGGAAGTAAATGGTTACTTTGACAGATTAGAATTGGCAACAGGGAAGAAAGTGATTATTGCGGCACATCCTAAAGCAGAGCGATATAAGGAATTTAATCCATACAATGGCAGACCTATTTTTTTTAATCATTCAAATGATTTAGTAAAAGAAGCATCGCTGGTGTTAACTCATGCCAGTACAGCAGTTTGTTTTCCTATTTGTTATAAAAAAAAGATAGTTTTACTAGTCAGCGATTATCTTAATGAGGTATTGCCGCAATTTTTAATGGTTGCTAAATCTATTGAGAATGCTTGTGATGCAACGATAGTTAAAATGGACAATGAAGAAGAGATCTATATTACAGAAATAATAAATACAGAGAAATATTCTGACTTTAAATACAAGTATTTAACCTCCAAAGAAAGCGAAAACCAATTGTCAAAAGATATTTTTATGCACTTTTTGAAATCAGAAGATAAATCTCCCCAATAAAGAAATGAAACAATTCCTGAAAATTTACTTATGGCAATTCATTTCTATTCTATTCAATTTTGCCGCTATTTTTGTAGTTACCCCTTATCTTTCTTCCAATCAAACCATATATGGAATTTATACGCTTATTGTAGCTGCCTATATGTTTTTGTCCTATGCCGATTTTGGATTCCTTGGTGCAGGAATGAAATTTGCTTCGGAGTGTTATGCTCAGAAAAATTTGCAACAGGAGATCAAAATAATAGGATTTACAGGATTCATTTTTTTGGCATTTGTATCACTATATGCTTTGGGCGTGTTCTTTATTTCTTTTCGACCTGAGATATTGGTTAAGAGTTTGGCGAATGATGAAGAACGGTCTATAGCGAGTAATCTACTTATGATTTTGGCTTTGTTTTGTCCCGTCTTTGTAATGCAAAGAATAGTTCAAATTATATTTGCTGTAAGGTTGAGAGATTATGTTTTTCAAAGGATAGTTATAGTGGCCAATGCCATAAAGATTGTTTTTGCCATAATTTTCTTTAGCCATAAAAGTTACCCAATTGTGGGTTATTTTCTTTTTTCGCAAATATGTACTTTGACAGCTGTTTTATTAGGTTTATATCTTGCCAAAAAGAGATTTGGGTATGATTTTAAACTTTTTTTCGGATCTTTTAAGTTTTCAAAAGAAGTATATGAAAAAAGTAAAAAGTTAGCTTTTGTTTCTATATTCCTTACCCTTTGTTGGATTTTGTATTATGAATTAGATCCTTTTGTAATTTCAAGACTGTTGGGTGCAAAACAGTTGGCTATTTTTGCAATAGGTTTTACATTGATGGAGTATTTTAGGGGTGTCTTTGGGATTGTTTTTAGTCCTTTTATAGCAAAGTTCAATCATTTTGTTGGTTTAAAGGATTATGAAGGTTTGCATGTTTTTTTTAATAAAGTTTTGGTATTGGCTTTGCCATTAACCGTATTTCCGGTACTGGCCATTTCTATAACCATTAAAAATTTTATTTTCTGCTGGGTGGGAAATCAATATGCCGACTCTGTTCCGATAGCTCAGGTAATGGTTTTAAGTTTTCTTTTCAGTTTTTTATCTTCACCAACGGGAATTTTAATAATGGCATATGAGCGGGCTAAACTTTTATATATCACAAACGCCTTACTTCCTATAATATATTGGTCTGGAGTTTTTATAGCTTTTAAGTTTATTGGTTTGCACGCTTTTGCTGATTTTAAAGCGGCAGCTTTTTTTGTTGTAGCAATTGTTTATTTGAATATAATTGTAAAATTGATCAATTTAAAATTCTGGCCGTTTTTATGGAAATTGTTTTCTCCGGCCATACTGCCAGTATTATTTATTTTAATTACTACTTTTCTTACGAAATTATATCTTCCTCTTGAAAAGAATAAGACAAATTTGTTGATTTATTTTATATATAATGGACTGGTAATTAGTATTGCTTTTATTATTTATTATTTTTTCTCCAGTGAATATAGAAAAACTATAAATTCAATATTTTTTCCAATTTTTGGAAGGTTTTACACCATAAGAACAAAAACTTTCTAAATTGATTTTCTACGATTTGAGTTCTTATTTTTTTAAATTTAAACAAATGACTATGCTGATAATTTACTTAATTAAGAATTCTTTTATATATTTTAAAAGACTCTGTGGTTCGCTATATAGAAATGCCAAATTGAGACAACAAAACCCAACATGTTTATTTGATTTAACAAGTCAGGTTATAGAATCTGATTTCGAAAAATATGTAGTAATCTTTGATAATACGAAGGTGTATAATTGTAAAATTGGAGCTTATAGTTATATTCAAATGAGTGGAAGAATTTTTCATTGCGAAATAGGTAAATTTTGTTCTATTGCGGCATCAGTAAGCATTGCTCCGGGAATGCATGATATGAATAGAGTAACAACTCATCCAAGCTTTTATTTCAATACGGATGCATTGCCTAAGGTCTTTGTTAAAGAAGATAAATTAGAATTATATAAAAGGGTATATATAGGCCATGATGTTTGGATAGGTGAAAAAGTTGTAATTATTGACGGTGTTAAAATTGGAAATGGAGCTGTTATTGCTTCCGGTGCGATTGTTGTAAAAGATGTAGAACCTTATTCAGTAGTAGGCGGTGTTCCCGCAAGACATCTTAAATACCGCTTTGATCCGGAAACTATAGCCCTTTTTGAAAAAAGCGAATGGTGGAATTACCCGGACGAGTGGTTTGAAAAAAATGCCGAAATTATGTTGGATGTTGACAGATTTAAAGAATATTTAAAAGGATTATAGAAAATTGTAATTATTATTTTTAATGTATGCAAATGATAATAAATTATCTAAAATTAATTCCCCGCCTTTTTTATTTCATTTTTAATGTATTGAATTACAACTTTTTAAGTTTAAGAAGTATTGTTTTTTTTTCTGTTAGAGTACAGGGTAAAAAATACATATCTATTGGTCGCAACTCAGTTGTCCAAAGAGGAGGCTGGTTATTAGCTTTAAAAATTGATAACGAAAATCCAATACTTTCAATCGGAGACAATTGTGCTATAGGGGATTATTGCCATGTCATATCCGTAAGAAAAGTAGTTTTTGAGAACGATGTATTAGTAGCTAACAATGTGTATATATCAGATAATCTTCATGATTATGAAAATATAAATATTCCTATAAAAGATCAGGCTGTAAAATTTAAAAGAGAAGTAGTTTTGCAATCCGGTTGCTGGATTGGTGAAAACGTATGTATTATAGGTGCAAGTGTTGGTAAAAACAGTGTTATTGGAGCAAATTCTGTTGTAACAAGTGATATTGGAGATTACTGTATTGCAGTAGGTAGTCCCGCAAAAGTGATAAAAAAATACGATTTAAAGTCTGAAAAATGGCTAACAGTAAATGCAAATAATTAATTATAATTTATAATGAAAAAGGTATTAATTACAGGAGGAGCTGGTTTTATAGGTTCTAATGTAGCCAGAATATTAGTTAAAGAAGGGTATGAAATTACAATTTTAGATAATTTTCTTCCACAAATTCATGGTGATAAAAATGAATTGTCTGATGATTTAAACGGTAAAGTAAAATTAATTGTAGGTGATGTAGCCGATAAATCGGTGCTTTATGCCGCACTAGAAGGACAAGATGCGGTAATACATTATGCTGCCGAAACAGGTACGGGTCAATCGATGTATGCTGTTTCGCATTATACCAATGTAAATGTTCAGACAACGGCTAATTTATGTGATTATATCATAAACGAAAACCATCAAATAAAAAGCGTAATAGTTGCTTCTTCAAGATCCATATATGGGGAAGGAAAATATAATTCTCCAGAACACGGAGCGGTTTATCCAAACTCGAGAACTTTTAAAAATGTAAAAGAAAGTTTTGAGGTATGTTGTCCTAAATCAGGAAAACATAATTTAGAAGTTGAAGCAACAGATGAGTCTTCCAAAATTCATCCATCTTCTTTTTATGGAATTACTAAGCAGGTCCAAGAGCAAATGATTATTTTGGCAACCCAATTAAAGAATATCAATGGTTATGCTTTGCGTTACCAAAATGTATATGGTCCAGGTCAATCTTTGAAAAACCCATACACGGGTATTTTATCTATTTTTACGCGTTTGGCTTTGCAAAATGAAGAAATCAATATTTTTGAGGATGGGCTTGAAAGCAGAGATTTTGTGCATATTCAAGATGTGGTTGCAGCTACAATAAGTTGTTTGAAATTAGAGAAAAAAGGACAGCATATTCTTAATGTTGGCAGTGGAGTACCAGTAAATGTTCTAGAAGTTGCCCAAGAAATTGTAAGTTATTTAAAAAGTGATTCTGAAATTAAAATTTCAGGAGCTTTTAGAGAAGGAGATATAAGACACAATTTCGCCGACTTAACTTTGATTAGAGAAGTTGTCGGTTTTGAACCAAAATGGAGTTTTAAAGACGGATTACACAGTTTTATAGACTGGGCATTAGAGCAAAATGATATACCAAAAGACACCACTGATTATAGAAAGTCTTTGGGTGAATTAAAAGAAAAAGGTTTGTTGAATGGATAAATTGAATCAACCTTTAGTAAGCATCGTTTTTACGAGTTATAATCATCAGGAATATTTAAGGCAAGCCTTAGATAGCTTGGTAAACCAAACCTATCCTAATATTGAAATTATTATTATTGATGATTGTTCTACCGATGGAAGTCAAGAAATTCTTAGGGAGTATGAACATTTTGAAAATATAACTTTAAAATTACAGACGCAGAATTCTGGAAGTTATGTAAAAGCCAGTAATTTTGGGGCCTCGTTTGCCAAAGGGGAATATATTCTTTTTGCGCAATGCGATGATTTTGCTGAGGCAAACCAAATTGAAGTACTTTTGAAAGCGTTTGAGAGCAATGCGTCTGTAGGAGTAGTTTTTTCTAAAAGTAATCTTGTTGATGAAAAAGGAAAAACCTTTGCGGATGATTTTTATGGAAGAGAAAAAAGTTTTAAAGATGCTGTAAAAGAAAATGGGTTGATTAAAGCAGATAAAATGAAGGAGTTTCTTTCTTTTTCTTGTGTTATTCCAAATTTGAGTGCCGCTTTAATCAAGCATGACCTATTTAAAGAAATTAATGGACTATCGGATCAGTATTTGGTTGTGGCCGATTGGGAGTTTTGGTTGGATCTGACAGAGAAAACGGATTTTTATTATGTATCTCAACCGCTTAATTACTTTAGACAACATGCTACTACGATAAGAAGTAGCATAAAAATGAAGACCCAAATTGTTGAGATATACAAAATGTTTTATAATCATTTATCTAAGAATGAATTGAGGCCTGCTCAACAATATAAACTAAAAGTTGGTGCTGGAGCTGTTTGGTTTTCTTATTTTGTAGAAAATAAAAAAGCATGGATTCAGTGTTTTACTACAGTATATCCAGAAATTAACAAAATAGAAAAAAGAAGGCTTTATTATTTGTTTCTTGGAGCAAAGAAGCATGTTTTGGAGTATTTGTATGTAAAAGCAAGTAAAAAAAATAGTTTAATTTAAGGGGTTTATACCTAAACATGTATATTTTTAAAATAAAAACCAAATTAAATATGCTCCTAAATAATATTAAAATATGCATAACCTTTAGTGCGTTCGATTTGTTTCATGCAGGACATGTCAAAATGCTTGAAGAAGCCAAAAGACATTGTGACTATTTAATTGTAGGATTGCAAACTGATCCCACTCTTGATCGTCCCGAGAAAAACAGACCTACACAAACCGTAGTAGAGCGCTATATAAAACTCAATGCTTGCGTGCATTTTGATGAGATTATACCTTACGCAACGGAATAGGATTTAGAAGATATTCTCCACTCTTTCAAAATTAATGTTCGTATTATTGGAGATGAATACAGAGAGAAAAATTTTACAGGTAGAACTTATTGCGAAGAGAAAGGTATCGAATTGTACTATAATAAAAGAGATCATCGATTTTCAAGTGGTGCATTGAGAGAAGTGGCAGCTAATAAAGAATTATTAAGAAAAGTATGAAAATAGTTGTAGTAGGTACAGGTTACGTTGGACTAGTAACAGGAACGTGTTTCGCAGAAGTAGGTATTGATGTTATTTGTGTTGATATAGACGCAAAAAAAATAAGTAATTTAAATAATGGAGTACTTCCAATTTTTGAACCTGGTCTTGAAGCTTTGGTAATTAAAAATGTTTCAAAAGGAAAGTTAAAATTTTCGACTTCATTACAACAAAGTATTGCTGGTGCGGATGTAGCTTTTATTGCTGTAGGAACTCCTCCTGGAGAAAATGGAAGTGCAGATTTGCAATACGTTCTTGCTGTGGCAAGTGAAATAGGGCAGTATATGAATAATTATGGTGTAATTGTAACCAAAAGCACTGTTCCTGTCGGCACTGCTCAAAAAGTACAAATGGCTATACAAAAAGAGTTGGAGAAACGGAAACTCAATATTTCGTTTGATGTGGCTTCAAACCCAGAATTTTTGAAAGAGGGAGCTGCTATCGATGATTTTTTAAAACCAGATCGAATTGTGGTTGGAGTTTCAAGTAAACAAGCTGAAGAGGTAATGCGTAAATTATACAAACCTTTTTTACTGAATGGTCATCCAATTATATTTATGGATGTGCCAAGTGCAGAGATGACCAAGTATGCTGCTAATAGTATGTTGGCTACAAAGATTAGTTTTATGAACGATATTGCGAATCTTTGCGAAATCATAGGAGCTGATGTGAATATGGTCAGAAAAGGAATTGGAAGTGATGCAAGAATAGGCAATAAATTTATTTATCCAGGAATTGGATACGGTGGTTCTTGTTTTCCAAAAGATGTTAAAGCATTGATGAAAACGGCTGCTGAGAATGGATATTCTATGCAAATTTTACAAGCTGTTGAAGCGGTTAATGAATATCAGAAAACAGTTTTGTTTAATAAATTGAACAATCGTTTTCAAGGAAATCTTAAAGGTAAAACTATAGCCATGTGGGGACTTTCTTTTAAGCCTAATACAGATGATATGAGGGAAGCTCCCTCTTTAGTTTTAGTGGATAGTATTTTAAAAGCGGGCGGCAATGTACAGGCTTTTGATCCAGTTGCTATGAATGAGGCTAGACACATTATTGGAGATAAAATTGTTTATTGTAACAATGAATACGATACTTTAGTAAATGCTGATGCCTTATTGATTGTTACAGAATGGACCGATTTTCGCTCGCCTAATTTTGATAAAATTAAATCACTTCTTACTAACCCAATTATATTTGATGGTAGAAATATATTTGATGGTAAGGAAATGAATGAGTTAGGTTTTGAATATTATGGAATTGGAACAAAAAACGATTAAATTATGAATAAAAGAATATTGATTACAGGTGCAGCTGGGTTTTTGGGTTCGCATTTGTGCGATCGTTTTATTTTAGAAGGATTTCAAGTTGTAGGGATGGACAATCTTATTACAGGAGATTTGAAAAACATAGAACATTTATTTCCGTTAAAGAATTTTGAGTTTTACAATCATGATGTTTCCAATTTTGTGCATGTTAGTGGTAAATTGGATTATATTTTACATTTTGCATCTCCAGCAAGCCCAATAGATTATTTGAAAATACCAATACAGACTCTTAAAGTAGGTTCTTTAGGTACTCATAATTTGTTAGGATTGGCTAAAGAAAAAAAAGCGAGGTTTTTGATCGCTTCAACATCCGAAGTATATGGAGATCCCACAGTACACCCCCAACCAGAAGAGTATTGGGGTAATGTAAATCCTGTCGGTCCGCGAAGTGTTTATGATGAAGCCAAAAGATTTCAGGAGGCAATTACGATGGCATATCATACTTTTCACGGTTTAGAAACAAGAATAGTGAGGATTTTCAATACATATGGGCCAAGAATGAGGTTGAATGATGGGAGAGTTTTACCTGCCTTTATAGGACAGGCATTGAGAGGGGAAGACTTGACTATTTTTGGAGATGGTTCACAGACGAGAGCTTTTTGTTTTGTAGATGATTTGGTAGAAGGTATTTACAGATTGTTGATGTCAGACTATGTTTTTCCTATAAATATTGGAAATCCAAATGAGATTACGATGAACGATTTTGCTCATGAGATTATAAAATTAACAGGAACAAATCAAAAAATAGTGTACCGCCCTCTACCACAGGACGATCCAAAACAAAGGCAACCTGATATTACAAAAGCAAAATCGCTTTTAAATTGGGAACCTAAAATTTCACGTGAAGAGGGTCTTAAAATAACTTATGACTATTTTAAAAATTTTACAAAAGAAGAATTAGAAAGAACTAGACTAAATAAGGAATTTTTTAAATAATAGTCATGGAAGATTTTTTTGTTTCAGTAATAATACCAACTTACAATAGAGCTAACGATTTAGATAGATGCTTGAAATCATTGCAAAATCAAACCTATAAGAATTTTGAAGTGTTGGTTTGTGATGATGGGTCAACTGATAATACTAAAGAAGTTGTAGATAAATTTAGTTCATTATTAACAATACAATATATTAAGGGCGAAAATTTTGGAGGACCTGCTAGGCCTCGGAATAATGGCATTCAAAAGGCAAAAGGTGATATTATTGCATTTTTGGATTCCGATGATTGGTGGTATCCTAATAAATTGGCAGTATCTTTGCCTTATTTGAAAGAATATGATTTGGTTCACCATGAATTGGATATTTATAAAAATGGGAAAAGTTTAATAGGGAGAACGAAAAGTAGATCGTTAGGTGGGAATTATTTTATTGATTTAATTGTAAATGGAAATGCAGTTGTAAATTCAAGTGTAGTAATTAAAAAAGAAATTGTTGATCTTGTTGGTGATATTACAGAAGATAAAAAACTAATTGCTGTTGAAGACTATGATTATTGGATTAGAGTGGCTAAAGTGACGAACCGTTTTAAATTTCTTGATCAAAGTCATGGAGGATATTGGGTAGGGGAGAATATTTCGTATTCGGTTAAACAAATTGGTAGGGCAAGGTGTTTATTGGATAAATATTTGCAAGATCTTTCAGTGGACGAACAGAAATCGGCTATTTCACTTTATAACTTCAATTCAGCTCGTATGTATCATTATCTTTCTTTATATTCGAAAGCTAGTGAATCTTATTTGGAGTCATTGAGTGCTAGTAATTTAATAAGAAGGGTCAAAGCCACGGTTGGATATATATATTGTCGTTTCAGAATTAAATAACTTTGCAATAGTAATGATCCAAGATGTTAAAAACATAGATTTAAACAAAATATTAAAAATGTCCAATTTGGGCATATTGATTTTATTATGGCATTCGTACTTTAAAAACGGAGAGGCTTTATATGTGAATTTCAATACGATTCTATTAGGTACAGTATTGTCCTTTCAGATTGGTGTCTTTTTATTTTTGGAAAAAAAGAGGAGAGACCCCTTTGTTATTTTGTTATGTTTGCAAATGATATTTTATTTTCTCTTAAGAATTGTAACGCTGTTGAATTATTCCTTTTCAAATGTTTTTATGCGATTTCCTTTTACTGCTAGTAATCTTAATTATGCGTTGGTTTTTATATTAGTAGCTAACTTAATGTTTTATTTTGGTCTAACAATAAATGGTCTGAGACCAAGTATCCTTGCTAAAGCTTTGGATAGTAAACCCGTAAAAACGCATTTGGTTGTTGTTTTTATTGCAATTGGTTATTTCTTTGCTTTTTACCAGCAAGTTGGTTTGGGCTTTTTGGAAGGGATTATGGGGATGATTCAGAGTTTGTTTGTAAATTTAGGGACAATGCTATTTATGGCGATTGTGTTTTTGCTTCTATTTAGAGACAGAATTGATAATAAGACTAAAAATGCAGTGTTTGCAGGTGTTGTAATTATGGTGTTAATACAGACCCTTACTGGAAGCAGGTCTGCTATTTTATCAATAATTAATTATTTGATTTTTGCTTTATTAGCTATTTACGATTGTATAAAAGTCAAAAAAAATTATTTAGTGTTAGGAGCTATCTTGATACCTATAATGATTCTTGTTTTTGCGGTTTCTACTTTTCTTCGGCCAAGACTTGAAAATCGGGGTAATGTCGGAAATGAAACCTTTGAAGTTTTAAAAGAATTTGACATAAAAGAAGCCGCAACAGAAGGTTCAGATTTGGTTTTGATTGGGGTTTTTGACAGAATTGGATTTTTGGATTATTGTGCAGAAACAATGACGAATTCGGATAAATATTCAGGTATATTTAATCCATGGTTTTATTTTAAAAGTATTGTGGATAATATTCTAACACCTGGATTTACAATTTTTGATACACCTAGGGTCTCCAATGCAACCACATTCGTTTACAATGAAAGAGGGGCACCAAGTCTATCAAAAGTAAGTGAAGCCTATCAATCGGATGAGTTTACGTTATATGGTGAGTTTTATGCTTTGTTTGGAAAATGGTTTTCTTTGATTCCAATATTCTTTCTCGGTTTCTTTTTTAAAAGGATTTATTTGAATCTAAGCCAAGAAAATATTTATTTATTCTATCTAAAAAGAGCAATTATACTATTCGTTTTTTATGGGACTTTAAACAGCTTCGGATTAGATTGGATACTATTAGATGTAATTGCGATATTTTTTACCTACCAAATATTTAAAGGTTTTTTTAAGTTTGAAAAAATAACCGCTTAAGATAAATAATTTAATAATTATATGCCAACACTTTTACAAATAAGTATTGAGGTGAATAGTGGTTCCGTAGGAAGAATTGCTGAGCAAATTGGCGAAACCATACTTGAAAATGGTTGGTCGAGTTATATCACTTATGCTAGAAATAACAATCCAAGTAAATCTGAGGTAATCAAGATAGGAAATAAATTTGATTTGTATCGGCACGGATTAGAAACCAGAATTTTTGACAACCATTGTTTAAGTTCAAAATCGGCAACCGAAGATTTAATAAATGTAATTAAGAAAATTAAACCTGATATTATTCATCTGCATCATTTGCATGGCTATTTTATCAATATAGAAATACTATTTAATTATCTCCAAGAAAGTCAAATCCCTATTGTTTGGACTTTTCATGATTGTTGGTCTTTTACGGGGCACTGCGCTCATTTTGATTTTGTAGGTTGTGAGAAGTGGAAAACGGAATGCCATCATTGTGAACAAAAAAAAGAATATCCTGCAAGTTTAATTTTTGATCGTTCTAGACAAAATTATATTGAGAAAAAAAGGATTTTTAATTCTGTAATAAATTTAACAATTGTTTCTGTTTCAAATTGGTTATCCGGAAAAGTTAAGGATTCATTCCTTAAGAATTACCCCTGTGAAGTAATTCAGAATGGAATAGATTTGAATACATTTTATCCTAAAAAATCAAGAACTGTAATTGATGATTTGTATAGTGTAAAAGGTAAATTTGTCATTTTAGGAGTAGCGAGTACATGGGGAGAAAGGAAAGGACTAGGAGAGTTTATAAAACTGAGTGAATTAATAGATAGTAAATTGTATACTATTGTTTTGGTTGGATTGTCTAAAAGCCAAATGCAAAAACTGCCAAAATCAATTATTGGAATTGAACGGACAGAAAATGTTGGCCAGCTTGCGGATTTATATTCTGGAGCTGATGTGTTTTTAAACCCTACTTTCGAAGATACTTTTCCCACTACGAATTTAGAGTCTTTGGCTTGTGGAACACCTGTGATTACGTATAAAACAGGTGGTAGTGTGGAGTCTGTAAGTGAAAGCACTGGAGTTGTTGTAAATAAAGGAGATGTGGTCGGATTAATAAATGCTATAGAATTTATAAAAAATAAAGGGAAAGAGTTTTACGAAAATAATTGTAGAGAGAGCGCAATTAAAAATTTTGACAGAAAAATAAAGTTCAATGATTATTTTGAATTGTATAAAAATATTAATAAAAAAATAAAATGAATAAAAGAAAATACCAAATTTGCACCAAAACAATTATGGATACCTCTGATCCTAGTATTGTTTTTGATGAAAATGGAATATCCGATTATTACCATAATTTTCACAACAATATGTTGCCAAATTGGCATCCAGATGAAAAAGGTCAAATCGAGTTGATGAAAATGGCTGAAAAGATTAAAAAAGAAGGAAAAGGAAAAGATTTTGACTGTATTATAGGTTTGAGTGGAGGACTTGATAGTTCATACGTTGCATACATCGCGAAAGAAGTCATGGGATTGAGACCATTGTTGTTTCATGTAGATGCAGGGTGGAATACACAACAAGCAGTTGGTAATATTGAAAAACTTGTTAATGGTTTAGGTTTAGATCTATACACGGAAGTAATTAACTGGGAAGAGATGAAAGATCTTCACGTGGCATTATTAAAATCCCAAATAGCTGATCAAGATTTGCCACAGGATTATGCCTTCTTTTCTTCCTTATATAAGTTTGCAAGAAAGAATAAAATAAAATATGTGGTTACTGGTTCGAATATATCAACTGAATGTTGTCGAGAGCCAAGAGAATGGGGTGGATCCATTGGTATAGATACAACATTAATTAAGGATATACACTCTAAATTTGGAACGAGACCTTTAAAAACTTTTCCTTTGGTAGATATTTTGACCTATAAGATTTTTTATAGATATTTTCTTGGTATGCAGGTTTTTAAGCCATTGGATTTGTGTCCTTTTTATAAAGACAGTGCTGAGAAGTTATTATTTGAAAAGTTTGGTTGGGAAAAATTCCAACACAAGCACCATGAGTCTCGCTTCACTCGTTTTTACGAAGATTATTGGATGCCAAGAAAGTTCGGTTATGAAAAAAGAAGGGCTCATTTTTCGAGTTTGATTTTAACGAATCAAATGACAAGGGAGGAAGCATTAGAAAGAATCTCTAAACCTGAATTAGATGAATTTACCTTAAAGCAAGAATTTGAATATGTTGCAAACAAACTAGACTTGACAGTTGAAGCTTTGCAAGAAATTTTTGAAGGAGAGAATAAAACATATAAGGATTATAAAAACAAACAAGGTCTTGTGAATATAGGTGCTTATATTATGACAAAATTGGGTCTTGAAAAAAGATTATTTAGATGATTACAATAATTGATTATGGTGTTGGTAACATCAATGCTTTTGTTAATGTTTACAAAAGAGTCAATGTGTCCACTAAAATTGCTAAAACAGCGGCTGATCTAGAAGGTGCCGAAAAATTAATTTTGCCAGGGGTAGGACATTTTGATCATGCCATGTCGGAATTGATCAAATCAGGGATGCGTGAAACTTTAGACGAATTGGTCATGGTGAAAAAAGTGCCTGTTATTGGAATTTGCGTAGGCATGCAAATGATGGGGAATTCTAGTGATGAGGGAAAGTTGGAGGGATTAAAATGGATTGATGCCACAATTAAAAAATTTGATGTGACAAAAATTCAGCAAGTTACGAGATTGCCTCACATGGGTTGGAATGATGTGCATCCTGTAATTTCTCATCCATTGTTTGAAGGATTAGAGAAAGATGCTCTGTTTTACTTTTTACATTCTTATTATTTTGAGTGCAATCATCTGAATGATATCTTGGCAACTTCTGAATATGGTGGGGAATTTACTTGTGCTGCCTATCACAATAATGTATATGGTATACAATTTCACCCCGAAAAAAGTCATCATTATGGTGAAATGTTATTACATAATTTTGCAAAATTGTAAGCATGTTAAGACCTAGAATTATACCCAGTCTTTTAATTCATGAGAATGGATTGGTGAAAACCGTTAATTTTAAAAACCCAAAGTATGTAGGTGATCCCATCAATGCGGTTAAAATTTTCAATGAGAAAGCGGTGGATGAATTGGCTGTTTTCGATATAGATGCAACCGTATTAGGAAAAGAACCTAATTATAGCTTGATAGAGCGTTTAGCTAGCCAATCCAGAATGCCTTTATGCTATGGCGGAGGCGTTAAAACGGTTGCTCAAGCACAGCGTATTTTTAGTCTTGGGATTGAAAAGATTGCTTTAAGTTCTGCTGTTTTGCAAAATCCTAAATTAATCACTGATATTTCTGACCGAGTGGGTGCTCAAAGTGTTATTGTTGTACTTGATGCCAAAAAAAAAATATTGGGAGGCTATGAAGTGTATACGCATAATGGAAAAAAAGCTACAGGAATCAATCCTTTTAAATTTGCAGAAGAAGCCCAAAAATTAGGTGCTGGAGAAATAGTAATTAACTCCATTGATAAAGATGGAGTTATGAAAGGATATGATCTGGATTTAATTGCTAAAGTTCGAGAAAAAATTACGCTTCCGATGACGGTTTTAGGAGGTGCCGGTTCTTTAGATGATATAGAAAAAGTAATTACTCAACATGGGGTTATTGGAGTGGCTGCTGGAAGTTTATTTGTCTTTAAAGGACCTTATAAAGCAGTATTGATTAATTATCCTTCAAAAATTGAAAAAGATAAGATTTTCAAAATAAATAAATAATGAAAATACAAAATAAAACCCTTCTCATCACTGGTGGTACTGGATCCTTCGGAAACGCTGTACTAAATAGATTTTTAAATACTGATCATTTTAGTGAAATTCGAATTTTTTCTCGTGATGAAAAAAAACAGGAGGATATGCGCATCCAACTCAAAAATGAAAAAATAAAATTTTATATTGGTGATGTGCGTGATTATGCTAGTGTAGAACGTGCGATGCGTGGGGTAGATTATGTATTCCATGCTGCAGCCTTGAAACAAGTTCCTTCTTGCGAATTTTTTCCAATGGAGGCTACGAAAACCAATGTGTTAGGAACCCAAAATGTGATTGATGCAGCAGTAGCTCATCAAGTTCAAAAAGTGATTTGTTTGAGTACGGACAAAGCGGCTTATCCTATCAATGCGATGGGTATTTCCAAAGCTTTGATGGAAAAAGTGGCCGTGGCGGCCTCTCGGAATGCAAATCAGACTACTGTTTGTCTAACTCGTTATGGGAATGTGATGGCTTCGCGTGGTTCGGTGATTCCATTATTTGTGAAGCAGATTCAAGCGGGACAATCCTTGACAATTACAGATCCTAATATGACTCGTTTTTTAATGTCTTTAGACGAGGCAGTGGAGTTAGTGTTGTTTGCCTTTGAACACGGGAACCCTGGCGATTTGTTCGTTAATAAAGCGCCTGCTGGAACAATACGCGATTTGGCTGAAGCCCTGAAAAGATTATGCCAATCCGATGCAGAAGTTAAAATAATAGGTACTAGACATGGGGAAAAATTATACGAAACTTTGTGTACTCGTGAAGAGATGATGAAGGCGGAGGATATGGGGGATTTCTATCGCATACCTGCAGACAATAGAGATTTGAATTACAATCAATATTTCACGGAAGGGGAAGTAGATATGTCGAAGATAGAGGACTATCATTCGCACAATACGGAACAATTGGATGTTGAGGGGATGGTGGCGTTGCTGCGCAACTTGCCGTTTATTAAGCAGGAAGTGTTAGGAGAGACGATTGATCAGTTGTTGGTCTGAGGCTATTGGGATGGAACGCGGATGAGGCGGATGAAGCGGGTGTGTAGCGGATTTTTTTGTGGTGGTGATGGAAGCGGATGGATGGAAAGCGAATGAGGCGGATTTTTTTAAGAGGCAAGCAGATTTAGCAGATTGTCGCAGATTTGTTTGTTTTGGAACACAGATGAGGTGGATAAATTGGAGTTTGGTTGATTTTTTAAGAAGCACGCAGATTTGCTTCGCCTGTTCGCTATAACTCGGGTCGCAGATGGGCGCAGATTTTTAAAAATAGTGGGAACGGATAGTAGTGATTAATTGTACTATTTTAAATTATATATGAGTACTAAGATAGCGCCTATTTTAATAAAAGGGAATGTACATAGTGATCAAAGAGGACAGTTGTTTTATAATAATGATTTTAATGCACTAGGGATCAAGCGAATTTATTATATTCAGAATACAGATACAGAATTTGTACGTGGATGGCAGGGACATAAAATTGAGCAACGCTGGTTTTCAGTTGTTCAAGGTGCTTTTAAAATTGTACTTGTTGCTATTGACAATTGGGATACTCCTTCTACTAATTTAAAACAGTTTGAGTTTTATTTAGATGGTCAAAAAATGGATGTTTTACACGTGCCTCCTGGATACGTTTCCAGTATCCAATCACAAGAAAAATCTTCAAAATTATTAGTGATGTCTGATTATTTATTAGGCGAGATTCAAGATGAATATCGGTTTGAATTGGAGTATTTTAATAGGATAGAACGTGGATGAAATGGGAACACAGATGAAGCGGATAAGGCGGATGGTTGCGGGTTTTTAATATTGCACGCTGATTTCGGAGATAGACGCAGAAATTTTTGGATTTGTGTGTGATGGAATGCGGCTGAGGCGGGTAGAACTGGTGATCGCGTTTTTTTTAATATTGCACGCGGATTTCGCTGATTGTCGCAGAGATTGTGGAATTGTGGGTGTGGTAAATTAGTAAGTTATTTGAAGGGGGTTACTGTTTTTTTTTAATAATAATTCCAAAAGGTGAAAAAAATATAGATATACGACAATGATTAAAATAGGAATTACAGGTCAGGCCGGTTTTGTTGGGACACATTTATATAATACCTTAGGATTGTTTCCAGAGGAGTTTGAACGAGTGGATTTTCAAAAATCGTTTTTTGAAGACCCAGTACAATTACAACAATTCGTTGGGCAGTGTGATGTAATAGTCCATTTAGCTGCAGTGAATCGTCATTCGGATCCACAAATGATTTACGATACCAATGTAGGCTTGGCCACTCAGTTGGTTGCGGCTTTAGAAGCTACTAAAAGTACAGCCTATGTGCTTTTTTCTTCTTCCACTCAAGAGGAAAGAGACAATTTGTATGGGAAGTCGAAAAAAGAAGCAAGGACAAGATTAGCCCAATGGGCCAAAAACAACGGGGGTACTTTTTCAGGATTCATCATTCCAAATGTATTTGGACCCTTTGGTCACCCCAACTATAATTCAGTGGTGGCTACTTTTTGTCACAAGATTGCCAGAAATGAAACACCAACGATTGAAGTTGATGGTGAATTAAAATTAATTTATGTAGCTGAACTGGTTAAGGAACTACTTACAGCTATACGAAGTGGTCAAGATCAAGATGAAGTACTAGTGCCTCATACAGCCACTGCAAAGGTATCAGAAATTTTTGCCTTGTTACAAGACTATAAAAGCCTATACCAAGACAAGGGAGAAATACCATCTATAAATTCCACTTTTGAATTGAATCTGTTCAATACCTATCGCTGTTATATGGATATTGCGAAGCATTTTCCTGTAAAGTTTGTACAGCATACCGATCCTAGAGGCGCTTTTGTGGAAATTATCCGATTGGGAGTAGGAGGTCAGGTGTCTTTCTCCACTACTGTTCCAGGTATTACGAGAGGTAATCATTACCATACTCGAAAAATCGAGCGTTTTGCAGTCATCAAAGGAAAAGCCCTGATTCAATTACGTCGCATAGGTACAGATGAGGTCTTGGATTTTTACTTAGATGGCGAAGCACCAGCTTATGTCGATATGCCCATTTGGTACACCCATAATATCAAGAATATCGGAGACGAGGTATTGTATACCAATTTTTGGATCAATGAGTTTTATGATCCAGAGGATGGCGATACGTATTTTGAGAATGTTTGATAGTGTCTCGCTGATTTCGCTGATTTTCGCAGAATGTATGTTTTAAATTTGGGGTTAGATGAGAGTGATAAAGCTCACTGATTTTCGCAGAAGTTAAAATAGAAGTGTAATGGAAGAGAACGATATTACCTTTAAAATAAGAGGATGCATATTTGCAGTTTACAATAATCTCGGTCCAGGATTACTAGAGTCTGTTTATGAATCAGCTTTAGTTTATGAACTTCAAAAGCATGGTCTTGAAACCAAAAGTCAAGTTTTATTACCAGTCTTATATGATGGTGTGAAATTAGACATAGGATTTAGATTGGACATTTTAGTTGAGGAAAAAGTTATAATTGAAATAAAGTCAGTTGAAGATTTATCCAAATTGCATTTTAAACAATTGCTTACCTATTTGAAGTTGTCAGAAAAGAAGGTGGGTATTTTAGTGAATTTTAATTGCGAAAATATTCAAGAAAACATAAAAAGAATAGTGAACAATTTTTAGATAAATAAAAAAATAATCCGCGCAAATCTGTGATATCTGCGTGAAAAAAAAACATATGAAGACGAAACTAAAAGTGATGACGGTCGTAGGAACCCGACCAGAAATTATACGATTATCTAGAGTGTTATCTGCCTTAGATGCATCAGAAGCCATTGAGCATGTAATTGTACATACCGGACAGAATTATGATTATGAATTGAATCAAATCTTTTTTGAGGATTTGGGATTGCGCAAGCCGGATTATTTTTTAGAGGCTGCGGGTACAACGGCTACAGAGACGGTAGGTAATATCTTGATTAAGATTGATCCTCTTTTGGAGCAAGTGAAACCAGATGCTTTTTTGGTTTTGGGGGATACCAACTCTTGTTTGTGTGCAATTCCTGCAAAAAAGCGCCATATTCCTATTTTTCATATGGAAGCAGGTAATCGTTGTTTTGATCAAAGGGTGCCAGAAGAAACCAATCGTAAAATTGTAGATCACGTTTCGGACGTGAACTTGACCTATAGTGATATTGCTAGAGAATATTTGTTACGTGAAGGTCTACCAGCCGACAGAATCATTAAAACGGGTTCTCCTATGTTTGAGGTATTACATTATTATTTGCCACAAATTGACGCGTCGAAGGTGTTGGAAAAACTAGATTTAGAGGAAAGAAAGTTCTTTGTGGTTTCGGCACATCGAGAGGAAAATATCAATTCCGAGAAAAACTTTATGGGCTTGATGACATCTTTGAATGCCATTGCGGATACTTATAAATTACCAATTATCGTTTCTACGCATCCCCGTACTCGTAATATGATTGAAAAAATGAAGGTGGAAGTTCGACCTGAGATACAATTTTTGAAACCGCTAGGATTTCATGATTACAATGCCTTGCAAATGCGTTCTTTTGCGGTGTTGTCGGATAGTGGTACCATTTCGGAAGAATCTTCTATTTTGAATTTTAGAGCCTTGAATATTCGTCAAGCGCATGAACGCCCCGAAGCGATGGAAGAGGCATCGGTTATGATGGTAGGATTGAGTCCTGAGCGCATCCTACAAGGTTTGGTGCAAGTGCAAACCCAAACAATAGATGGAGAACGTAATTTTAGAAAAGTAGCCGATTATTCAATGCCTAATGTTTCTGAGAAAATGGTTCGTATTATCTTGAGTTATACGGATTATGTGAAACGTGTGGTGTGGAGTGAAACAATTTAAAAAAGCTAATTTATGGTTTGGATAATATCTGAATTATTTTATCCTGATGAAGTTTCTACCGCTCAAATCTTAACGGATATAGCTACAAAAATTTCAGAGAAACAAAGAGTTTCTATTTTAGCAGGTCCTGTAGGTTATGAAAAAAGTTATCATTCAGCTAATGGTAAGTTAAGTGAAGAAATAGTAATTCATAGAGTGTCTCTTCCCAATTTTGATAAAAATAATTTACTGCAACGTTTTTTAAAACTTATTTTTTTGACCATTAAAATGAGTTTTTTTATGTTTAAAAACATAAAAGACGGGGATCGTGTAATACAAGTGACTAATCCTATTTTTTTGATTTTGACAACCGCAATTTTGCGAAATTTAAAAAAAATTAAATTAGAATTTTTAGTGCATGATGTTTATCCTGAAAACATGATTCCAGCAGGAATGATTAAAAAAGATAGTTTCAAATACAGTTTCTTGTCATTCTTTTTTAATAAAGCATTTATTCAAGCTGATAGATTAATAGTTTTAGGGGAAGATATGAAACAATTAATGTTGTTGAAAACTAATCAGGAAAATCAGGTTATTGATGTAATACCAAATTGGGCTGATGATTTTATTTATCCTGATCGTATATTTGATAAATCAGATTATTTAAATCAGAACGTTGAAGGTAAAATTGTCCTTGGTTTTGCTGGGAATATAGGCAGACTACAAGGAGTTGTTGAGTTTATTTCTATTTTTAAAAAGGCAACCAATCCAAATTTAGTGTTAACCATTATAGGTGATGGAGCCATAAAAAATGAGATAGAAGCAATGATTGAACATGATAAAATTTCAAATGTCATAGTATTAGGTTCAAAGCCACGAAACGAGCAATTACAATTTTTAAACGCTTGTGATATTGGATTGATAACGTTGAAGAAAGGTATGAAAGGATTGGGTGTCCCTTCAAAAACATATAATATTATGGCAGCAGGTAAACCGATTCTATTCATTGGGGATTTGGGGTCTGAAATTGATAATTATGTTAAGAAGTATGATTGTGGTTGGTCATTTGAATGGGACGAACAGGAAATAGTTGCATTTCTTAATTCTTTATCTATTGAAAATTCATCATTTATAGAAAACAAAGGGGTTCAGTCAGTTACTATGTGTAAACAACTATTTTCAAAGGACATAGTTTTAGAAAAGTTTTGATATGGTTTTATTAACAGGAGTAACAGGTTTTTTGGGTATATCAATTTTAAATATTTTATCGAGTACCTTTAAGGTATTTGGCTTGTCTAGAACTGGTGGAGATTATAGAATCATTTTAGAATCAGAAATTCCAAAATTTAATTCCTCATTTGAGTTGGTGATTCATGCTGCAGGTAAAGCGCATAGTGTTCCAAGAACAGAAGCCGAGAGAAAGCAATTTTATGATATAAATGTTGAAGGAACCCTTAATCTACTCAAAGGACTTGAGATTTCTGGTGTTCCAAAACAATTTGTGTTTATAAGTTCTGTATCTGTTTATGGGCAAGAGTCTGGAATAGGAATAAATGAAGAGCATAAACTTGACGCCAAAGATGCTTATGGTTTAAGTAAAATTGAAGCTGAGCTAATGGTTCAAAAATGGTGCAATGAACACAATGTCGTTTGTACCATTCTGCGTTTACCTTTGTTAGTTGGAAAGAATCCTCCTGGTAATTTAGGTGCTATGATTAAAGGAATTGCTAAAGGATACTATTTTAATATTGGTGGTGGAAAAGCTAAAAAGAGTATGGTTTTAGTAGATGATGTGGCTGAGTTTATACCAATAGTTGCAAATATGGGAGGAGTGTATAATTTAACCGATGGGTATCATTCTTCTTTCTTTGAATTAAGTAGTGCAATATCAGAACAACTTAAAAAGTCAAGACCAATGAATATGCCCTTGTTTATAGCAAAAGCTATTGCTTTTATGGGGGATTTTTTAGGGAGTAAAGCACCAATTAATTCGCTAAAACTTAAAAAAATCACTGCTGATTTGACTTTTGATGATAGTAAAGCTAGATCGGTTGGCTGGCAACCTAGAAAGGTATTGGATTGGTTCTCCACATAAATTGGAAAGCTGCCGCAATTTAATGCTCGAACTGAAACCTCGATGAAACCTCGAGGTAGGCTTTATAGTAATGCCATTCGATTTTTAAAATACTCTAACTGATGGTTGGGAGTTATAAGTCAGAATTTGTTTAAAAAAAATGATATATATAGTTTTCTTTATTGTTCTGCTAATGGCGGAACTTTTTTATTTTAAGATCGCGGATCGGTTTAATATTATCGATAAACCTAATTTGCGGTCCTCGCATACTCAAATTACCTTACGTGGTGGTGGGATTTTATTTCCCATAGCGGTGGTGCTTGGTTTTGGGATGGGGTATGTGAGTTGGTCTTTGACCTTGGCTGTTTCATTGGTGGCTGTGGTGAGTTTTGTGGATGATATACGCCCCTTGTCGCAGTTGCCAAGATTAGTGGCTCATGTGTTGGCGATTGGTTTGGTGTTGTACGATTTGGATTTAGTGGTCTTGGGCTGGTGGTGGTTACCTGTAGTTGCTATTTTGCTCATTGGTTGGACCAATGCGTTTAACTTTATGGATGGGATCAATGGGATTACGGTGTTATATGCTTTAGTGAGCCTCGTTTCTTTTCGTTTTTTACCCGAAATGGTTGACGATGTCCCTATGCTCGATCTAATGGGAATCGCCTGTTTGGTATTTGCCTTTTTTAATTTGAGGAAACGTGCCAAAACTTTCGCAGGTGATGTAGGGAGCGTTGCCATGGCCTTGTTTTTGGGGTACTACATGGTGAAGTTGATTGTGGCTACGCAACAAGTAGGCTATTTGCTTTTCTTCGCTGTTTATGGTATAGATGCAGTACTGACCATTTTCAATCGCTTGCGAAAAAGGGAAAATATACTCGAAGCGCATCGTTCGCACTTGTATCAGTATTTGGCTAATGAAAAGCGCTTGCCCCATGTGGCTGTTGCTGTAGGGTATGCTGTGGTGCAGTTGGCGGTGAATTATTCTGCCATTTATTTGATCCAACAACAGGCTTTGAGTCTTACTGTTTTTATGTTAATTTTGATAGTGATGAGTGGGGTGTATTTGAGTATGAGGTATTGGGCGACGAGAGGGGTTTAATAAGTTAATGGTTTAAGGTTGTTTAAAAGTTTAATTGGTGTTTAACCGCGAAGTTCGCAAAGAGTTACGCAAGAGACGCTAAGGAAGTATTCAGTGTTCAGTTGGAAAGTGATCAGTGGGAGTTTTCGGTTTAGCCCTACCTTAAATAGACCTGAAAACAGGTTTTATTGACACGAAGCCTTTCGACTGTACTTCGACTTCACTCAGTATAGACTACTCGAGGTGACAATCAAAGGTAGAAGATAGAGGTTAGAGGTGGAAGGCAGTTAACAATGTACGGACAGTTGAGTTAGAAGTTAAAAAAATATAAGAAAATAAGATGGAAGCAAATGTAAAACAACCTAGACTAATAGAAGGTGGCATCCATACCGATCATAGAGGGCAAACTTCGTTTGTAAATGGGATGGTCTTTGAAGATATTGTTCGGTTTTATATTATTAGTAATTCCGAGGCGCATCCTTTGCGTGCTTGGCAAGGACATAAAATAGATAACAAGTATTTTTATTGTGTGCAAGGTGCGATCAGCGTGCATTTTGTCAAAGTGGATAATTGGGAATCCCCTTCGAAAGACCTGCCTGTGGAAAGCGTCTTGCTTTCAGCTAACGAAAGTAAAGTCCTGCACCTACCTGAAGGCTATGCTAATGCTATTGAGTCCTTAGAAGGAGGTTCGAAATTGATTTCTTTTTCGACTTTACCTTTGGATCGAACTTCTGAAGATGATGTGCGGTTTCCGCCTGAGATGTGGCCTCTCGACTCCGCTCGAGGTGACAATGGTGTGTGAGTTATAAGTCCCGAAAGCTTTCGGGATCGGTTCTCGGTTTTTAGGATAGTTGTTTATAGAAAAGGAACCCTTTCTGAGTTTTGGACTTGGAAAGGTTTTTTTGTTTTGAGGGAGAAAAGCCACGAATATGAAAATTCCAATTTTTTAAAATTCCAAATCCCAAAATTTTAACAGCAAAGGAAACAAAAAATCCGTAAATCTTTGTGAAACTTAGGGACTTCTTAGTGTTTCTTGGTGGTATAAATATAACCGCAAGGGATCCAAAGTTTAGTGAGGAGGATAACCGCAAATTCACAAATTTTTTCGGATTTTGAGCTATCGGGTAGGCTTTATAAGGAGTTAATTGATGCTATTTTTAAACCCTTTCTGAGTTTTGGATTCTGAAAGGGTTTTTTATTGGGGTTAGGAAAAGGTAAATGGAGGTTTTAAAATTTCGGCTGAGGTTTCGGTTTGAGCTGGAGTATTATCGTTGAGGTGTTGGGGAAAGTAGTGGTAAGCTATTAGGGTTGCCGTGTTGTGTTTTCGATGGAGCGGGACGTGCTTGCTGCTTTGTTGTTTGGAGAAGCCAATGAACAAGAAAGTGAGGTGGAGGTCTTGGTCTGTTGGTGGTATGGCTGTAATAGTGATGTCCTGAGGACTAGTCAATTTTGAAAAGAATTGGGGTTCGGCATAGTGCGTTGTATGATGATTGGTTTCAATGTTCCAATTGGCAATGGCTAAACAGAAGGTGATATGCGTGGCGTCTTCCGGCCATTCGATGTCGGTTGCAAGGTTGTACTTTGGTAAATGAAAGGTGTTGTCTTTTATTGTCCATTTTTTCTTTTTAAGGACTAACGGTAACGGTCGCAAGATGTTGCTCTCAAAACCTACTAGCTGCTCTAGTCCGTTTTTGGTTTTTATGCCTTCTTTAAATTGGCGCGCTCCTAGTTCGTTGGAAGGGTCATTTTGTAAGATTTCGATCAGTAACTTGTTTGTTCTGCCTGCATAGCTTCCATTTTTAGCTCTTTTATTGAATTGCAGTGCTAATAATCTGAATGTTTTAGCAATTGTTGCGCATTGGGCAAATTCTTGGTTTTGCATTCTCATTTTATGAAAGCTAGGGTCTTTTTGGTATCGTTCAGTCGTCATGCTTGACTCTCCTTTTGTTCGAACACGATTGATCTTATTTTCATCCAAATAGAAGTTGAGGTCGTCTAGTGTGCCTTTTATTTGAAAGGGTGCTATTACTTTTGCCATAGGATTTTTATTGCAATATATTAAAAAATGTATTCCGTTTTCAGTTGTCTGTTATCAGTTGTCGGATAGCGGTTTGTCGGATAGCGGTTTGTCGGTTATCAGTTATCGGTTGTCGGTTTATAACTGTTTAATCGGTTAATGGTTTAAGGTTGTTTAAAATTGTTTAATTGGTTAGTTGTTTGTGGTTAGTTGTTTGTGGTTGTTTAGAGGTATAACTGATTAATTGTTTAAAATTGTTTAATTGATTAGTTGTTTAGAGGTATAACTGTTTAATTGGTTAGTTGTTTGTGGTTAGTTGTTTAAGGTTGTTTAAAATTGTTTAACTGTTTAATCAGTTAAGAGGTTAAAGGTAACACTTATGATCAGCAAGTTTTCTTTTTGCCGCTGACTTAAAGGGAGCCAAAAAAGAGTGTTCAGTATGACAACCAATTTCGCAAAAGAGTTGCTATGAAAATTTATTACGATAAACTTAAGTATGTAAGCTGTGTGGTGCTTGACTAAACGTACTCCCCTCTTGAGAGGGGCTGGTGGTGTGTTTCATTGAGCAGAGAAGTTTTATAATAAAGCATAGAAAATAGAAATGGGTGTTCTTGTTTTGTCTTGGCGTAAACGTAGCTCATAAGGAAATTTTTTATCCATTCATTTATTTATTTATTTATTCCTGATCTTGCACTTACATGACACACCCCTAGCCCCTCTCAAGAGGGGAATTCAATGCTGCTATAGTAGTGGACTCGTTTTCAAAACAACAGGGTGTTTTTTATATGAAATATTATTCCTGTGACGATTACCTCTATCTTGTAAAGCGATTCCTTCTTCTGCCCTTTAGAGCTGTGGAAAAGAAAAAGGAACTAGTCGCCTCTCGACTATACTTCGACTTCGCTCAGTAGCAACTACTCAAGCTGAGATGCATCATTGCCACTTTTTATTAAGAACACCAGTTAAACGATAAACCACGAACCATAAACAATTAAGCGATTAACCCATTAACCAATATACCTCATCAACCTCTTTCCCATTTAAAATAAAAATATAAATTTGCAACATGAATAAAGAAGAAACATTTATAAAAGATTTAGTAGTCCTAACCCCCGATGTTTTTGAGGATTCTCGTGGGTATTTTTTTGAAGGCTACAATAAAAACAAGTTCAGTGCGCTTGGTATTGCCATCGATTTTGTACAAGACAACCAATCGTTTTCCCAAAAAGGGACCTTAAGAGGGTTGCATTATCAGAATCCGCCGTATGCACAAACCAAGTTGGTTCGAGTGTTGCAAGGTGAGATTATGGATGTGGCGGTCGATTTAAGAAAAGACTCACCAACCTATGGACAGCATTTTGGGATTAAATTAACCGCCGAAAATAAAAAACAATTACTAGTACCTCAGGGTTTTGCTCATGGCTTTTCGGTCTTGAGTGATACGGCGGTGGTGATGTATAAATGCGATCAGTTTTATAATAAAGCCAGTGAGGGTGGGATTCGTTTTGATGATCCTACGTTGCAAATTGATTGGGGAATGGATTTGAAGGATGCGATTGTATCTGATAAGGATTTGATTCTGCCAGGTATTGCGGATTGTAATAGTGAGTTTTAGGTTGCTTGTTTAAGGTTGTTTAAAAGTTTAATGGTTTAACCGCAAAGCTCGCAAAGGGTTACGCTAGGTGCGCAATGTTTTGTGAGTGGATGACCGCAAATTCGCAAATTATTTTTGAAAATATTGTGGGTGTGAATGGCCACGAATGCACGGATTGTTTTTGAAAAGTTTGTGAGTAGGTGACCGCAAATTACTTCGTCTGTTCGCTATCGCTCGAGTCGCAAATTATTTTTGAAAAGATTGTGAGTGTGGATGGCCACGAATGCACGAAATGTTTTTTGAAAATATTGTGGGTGTGAATGGCCACGAATGCACGGATTGTTTTTGAA
>NZ_JMTM01000064.1 GCF_001662485.1 Flavobacterium succinicans | reverse complement strand
CAACTTATACTTTAACAACTACTATAACAGCTACTGGTTGTTCTGCTCAAGATACTGTCGTAGTCACAGTAGATGAATTGGCACCAACAGCTAATGCCGGTGATGATTTTACAAAAACTTGTATAGCTAATACTTCTGGAAAAGAAATTGGAGCTGCTCCAGTTAGTGGAATGACTTACTCATGGCTTCCAACAACAGGATTAGACGATGCTACTAAGGCGAATCCAATAGCGAATCCAACGGTAACAACAACTTATACCTTAAGAACTACTATAACGGCTACTGGATGTTCTGCTCAAGATACAGTCGTAGTCACAGTAGATGAATTGGCACCAACGGCTAATGCCGGTGATGATTTTACAAAAACTTGTATAGCTAATACTTCTGGAAAAGAAATTGGAGCTGCTCCAGTTAGTGGAATGACTTACTCATGGCTTCCAACAACAGGATTAGACGATGCTACTAAGGCGAATCCAATAGCGAATCCAACGGTAACAACAACTTATACCTTAAGAACTACTATAACGGCTACTGGATGTTCTGCTCAAGATACAGTCGTAGTCACAGTAGATGAATTGGCACCAACGGCTAATGCCGGTGATGATTTTACAAAAACTTGTATAGCTAATACTTCTGGAAAAGAAATTGGAGCAGCTCCTGTAAGTGGAATGACGTATTCATGGCTTCCCACAACAGGATTAGACGATGCTACTAAGGCGAATCCAATAGCAAATCCAACGGCAACAACAACTTATACTTTAACAACTACTATAACAGCTACTGGTTGTTCTGCTCAA
>NZ_JMTM01000063.1 GCF_001662485.1 Flavobacterium succinicans | reverse complement strand
TTTCCAATAATTCATCTTTTACAGTTTTTTTGTGGTAGTATTACAGCTAACGTTCTGGCACTACAGCGGGTTTGGGACTAAATTAAGCCCATTATTCGGATTTGCCAAATCATCCAAATACAAGGCCATCTTTCCATTAAACCTATTGCCCAAATCCGTTGTAGTGGCTGTTGTGTGCTGCCTTTTCTGCATTAATTTAAAAGTTCTGGATAATGGTATCTGTTAATGTACCTACCATACTGTGTTTGTCCTTCGTATGTCGATGCTGAACCTAAACCGCTTTCTTCTATTTTTACTTCAAACTGTTTTGCAAGTTCCAAATCTTTTTCTGTTAAATAATGCCAATTCTTTTTTGTCTTGTCGCAAATACTTAAGGAAAAATAGTTTTCATAAACTATAATAAAAGTGTCATACCCAAATAGTTTCTGTACATACGGTTGGGCTATGTCTGGAAATTGTTTGATTGGTGTTGGAAATTTGTCTGCAATATCCGCTGGAATTGGCTTATCAAAACGAGGTTCTCCGTTTTCTAAAATATGTGGTTCAAATCCAATTGAACGAAATTTATCGAGTAAGTCTAGCCTGTCTATGAAAGTAAAGTGTGCAATCAATTGGTCGCCATCTTCAATGTGCGAATTCAATCTTCCTCGGAGTAAACAAAAATATTTTAAGTTTTTCAGCTTAGGCAGAAATATTTCTTTGTCGTACTTGTCAAATATTATACTCACGTCAAGTTTGGGAAATAGTAGTGTCATATTTATTGTTATCTTCGTTAGATGTTTTCTGTTAAGGTTGCACACAACGTTCCCGCGCTACAAGCAGTTTGGGACTAAATTAAGCCCATTTTTCGGATTT
>NZ_JMTM01000062.1 GCF_001662485.1 Flavobacterium succinicans | reverse complement strand
GCCGACGAGTTAAAGCAATTAATAGCACAAGTAAGTACTTCTAATCAAGTTAATGGTATAAATGCTAAAATTTTTATCACCGCCAAAGACGATACAAAAGGAATTGCAGAGGTAGAAAAAGCAATTGCTGACTTGGAAAAATCCAACTCTCGTGAAATTTATATTTGGGCAAAAAATTATGTAGCAAATGCCAATTTCGATCTCGACTTAGCCTATGGAAAAGGATTGAGCAGCAAAGAAAAACTTGATTTTGACAACTTTGAAGCTACTATTAAAAAAATAAACAACCAAAAAGAATCATGGCTGGCTTGTTTGAAGTTTGAAGGAACCTATACTTACTTCAACCCTCTTACTGCAATGCTTGACGGACTTGCTGGTCTTATAGGTAAGACTGCAATTCCTGCTAAATACTACAATCCCGATGAACCCGATTACAATCCTCTACCCGCAAAAATATACGCTTATGCTTCAGGTAAAATAATTTCCGAAGCAAACAGCACTGATAAGTACCGCGCAAGTCGACAAGAATTTGCTCTAGTATGTGGCGCATGGAACGGTTTAGTAGGAACTGTAGAAGCCATACCAGCGGGAGTTTCTATGCTAATGAAGCTACAAGGCTCTGCAATAGATGTGATTATCAACCACGATGGTGCTAGAGACAAGCTAATCAAGACCATTAAAAACATTAACAAAGAACAAATAGACCAACTCCTATCAACCATTGGAGATGAAATCGAAAAAGGATACAAAAAATACACCAGCAATCCTTGTTTGGTTTCCTACGCCTCTGGGCAAGCAGTATTTGTGGTTGCCTCTCTATTCATTGGTGCAGGCGAGGCCAATGCCGCCAAAACTTTCCTGCAAACTCTAGAAAAACTAGAT
>NZ_JMTM01000061.1 GCF_001662485.1 Flavobacterium succinicans | reverse complement strand
AATCCGAATAATGGGCTTAATTTAGTCCCAAACCCGCTGTAGTGCCAGAACGTTATGCCTCACCCAAAAAAAAACGACCTTAACAAATATGAAATTACCGAATTGGTTTAAAATAACTTGGTGGATAATCCTTCTACTATTGACAGGAGTTATCCTTTTTAAAAGATATGAAGCTATAACTACAGGACAATCTGTCCCAGCTGACGTTTTCATTTTTTTAATTTTTGTGGCTTTAATGTTGGTTCCTATTTTTTCAGAGATTGAGTTCTTCGGACTGAAACTTAAAAAAGAGATAGAAGAACTAAAATCAGATATTAATGTAAAATTTGGCGACATAAAAAATGAAATACGAACCAGCCAAAACCAAACGCTAAATCAAACAATACGAGCTTATGGTCAATATGGACCTCCCCCACCTGACAGCAAACTTCCAGAACTTGAAGAAGAAATTGACAGAATAGTAAAAGCCAAACTTCAAGAACACGGTGTTTTCATTGACCAGCCTTTAACGAGTAGAATTGATGTTCCTGAAGATAATTTGACAATGTTTAAAGTTCGTTACAATATTGAAAATCAACTAAGAAGAATTTGGGAAAATCGATTTGAAGAGAAAGCATTTGACCCAAGATTTAGACACCAACCAACTATGAAAGTTATTCAAGACCTAACTAAATTTGAAATCATAGACAATAACTTTTACGGAATACTTAGAGAAATTTTGTCCATTTGCAATTATGCAATACACGGTGAGCAAGTCACAGACAACCAAGTGACCTTTGTAAGCAAAAATGCTAAATTTGTATTAGACTATCTTAGAGAAACGAAATAACAAAACCAAACTCAACAGAAAAAGATGGGCGAAGGCATAACAGCTACTCCTATGTAAAGCATCATAAAGTTATTCACAACTTTTGAGGGGGT
>NZ_JMTM01000060.1 GCF_001662485.1 Flavobacterium succinicans | reverse complement strand
GCTCCTGTATTCGTTACATTGGTGGTTTGTACCAAGCTTGCGTTGTTTTCGAAAATTAACTGCCCGTTGGTCGTAACGGCATTCGTGATGGTCAAAGTAACTCCAGTGGGAACTATTGCGATAACCCCGGAACTTATAGTCAATGCACAAGCCGTCAAATTTGAAGTAAAAGGAGAATTGGGATTTACCCCTGTAACTATTGCGTTTTTTGTAGCGTCTGGTAAACCATTACTCCAAGATGTAGATAAACCATTCCAAGTGGTACTAGAAGCATCAGCGATGGGAACATTGGGTGTACTAACCGAAGTACAAGTTCCATTATTTACTCTAAAGCTATAATCCCCAACCGCTAGTCCTGTAACAGTAAAGCTCGTTCCTGAACCTGAATACGTTGCAGTAGATGCACCTATTTGATTGATTATCCAAGACCCTGAAGGCAAACCACTCAACACAACACTACCAGTAGCAGATGAACAAGTAACATTTGTTATTGTGCCAACTGTAGGGGCGGCAGGTAATGGATTTACCGTTATAGTTCCTGTTGCATTAACTGTACTAGTACAAGATCCTATTAAAGGAATACTATAATTGAATGTCCCTGATTGTGTTGGCGTACCACTAATCGTTATTGTATTTGATGCCCATGTAGCTGAAACTCCTGTAGGTAATCCTGTAGGACTACCAACACTTGTAGTACCAGTTGTAGTATGAGTTATAGGTGTCATTAAGGTGTTTTGACACAAGGTAGGACTAGACGAAGCGGAACTTGCGGTTTTACCAACGGTTAAGCTAATTGCTTTCGTGGACGAACAGTTTGCATTAGTTACTATCATTGTTCCTGTATAAGTACCTGCTGGCGTATTAGCAGGAACAATTATATTATTCACATTTCCCGCACCTGCTTGAAAAGTAAATGGAGTAGTTCCTTGATCGGCTATAGTGTCCCAATCAATTCTATAACTCGTTGGTGAATTTGTTGTCGCGGAGTAAGCCATTGAGGCATTTTGTACCGTTGCGCTTTGACAAACTGCTATTAGCGTGGCAGGTGTTGCTGCAGTTGTAATCGTTGGCCCATTTATTCTATTAATATTAACATAAGTAGTAGAAGATGAAATACAACCTCCAGCTGTTGTTACAGTAACTGTCGCTTCATTCAAACCATTATTTGTAAAAGTTGCAATTGGATTTTTAATGTTTGTTGCAGAAAATGTTACTCCAGCTGTACCCGTCCAAGAGTAAGTAACTCCAGAACTGGGCACATTTTCTACATCTAATTGTACAGGAGTACCCGCACATGAAACTAAAGTATTAAAAACTCCTTTTGGAATTGTAGTCGCAGAAGGAGTCACTTGACTCGAAGGTACCAAAACTATGTTATCGATTATAGTACCAAGTGTAGTAGTTGTATTTAAAGAATTAAAAAACTCAATAGCTATTGAAGAACTTGATGGTGTAAAAGTAAAAGTTCCTATCGCAGGCGTATTACTTGATGTGGTAAAAATAGTCTCCGATGGAACAGCTCCTCCAATAATCTTTACATTAACAGCTCCCGGGCTTGGAGCTCCTCCCCTTAGCGCATAGACAAAACTTAAGGTATAAGAAACACCTGGTGTTACTGTTACCGTTTGTCTTAGTGACGCTTCACTATCTAATTCAGAAGTCCAGCCCTTAGCGTTACCATTACTAAAATAGAGGTCTTCTGAATACGTTTCTACATACCTTCCCTGACTAGTTGCAAATGTCCATCCTACGGCATTATTAAATCCACCCGCTGCAGTATTAAAATCACCATTAGTAATTAAGTTGTTCATACATGGCGTAATTGCTACCTGATCAAAAGAAGTACAGCTTCCATTGGTTATAGTCCAATTTAACACATAAGTACCTGATGCAGATGGAGAAAATGTAGCCAAAGGATTAGAAACATTACTAAATTGAGTGAGTGAGGTATTTGGTCCACTTATTATTGACCAAGCTCCAGTTCCTACTGTTGGCGTATTTGCTGATAAAGTATAAGAAGTTGAATTACCTGACTGGTCAACACCAGCATTGGAAGTTGTCGGAGCTGGATTTACTGTGAAAACGCTAGCACTTGTAGCTGTACCACTTGCACTAGTTACAGTTACCAATCCAGTCGTACCAGATCCAACAACTGCTACTATTTGTGTTGAAGAAATAGAAGTAATTGAAGCTACTGGTGTACCACCAATCCTAACATTCGCGGCAGTTGCACCAGTTAATCTTGTGCCATTTATAGTAATCGTTGACCCTATACAACCATTTGTTGAACTTAAACTAGTAATGGTTGGAGGAACTGGCGTCCATTTGTAAGTTAAACCATTTGTTGGAAGTTCCCCAGCATCATTTCCCGTATTACAAGTTGCGCTATTAGCAGTTCCTGCTGTTGAAGAAGTCCAGTTATTCGTTACTATTCTATTATTAAAATCTGAATTATTTGCCCCTCTTAATCCAACTTCTGTTGCTCTATCGGTTGAAGAGGAGGTTCTACAATCACCATAAACTACCTGAATGGTGTTAGAAGTCTCATTTAATCTTATTTGAAAATTAAATGATTCAACAGGTGCTGCCCTATCAACATATCGCTTCGCATTTGCCCACTGCACTACAAAAGTTCTATTGGGTGCTGTCCCAATTGTTTGATAAACAATACTAGCCCCACCATCAACTAAATCAATTGCCAAAGCACTTATCGCTCCTTGATAACCTCTAGTTGAGGATATAGGATTTCTAAACAGAGCTTCGGAAATTGTGGTACCAAATGTCAAATACCCATCAGAATTGACAGAACAAGTAGTATATTCAAGCTCATTAAAATAAAAAGTAAAACCTAGTGGAATTGAGTTCGGGGTTACAGAATCATCCCAACTAACATTATGAGCAACAGTGCCTCCTGATAAAGATGCATAAGTTTCTATCGATTGTGAAAAAGTATAACTAGAAACTTGCCCAAATCCCAATTGAACCATCAACAAAACCGCAATAAGTAAAATTCTTTTCATAAAAAATGTTTAGTAATTTTATAACAAGCCTCTGTAAATAAACAACATAGCGTAATTCTACATAAATAAGCAAAGTCGCACAAAAGTAACCAATATTGATAAAAAAACAAGTAAACCCTTAATTTATAGTGGTTATAAATTCCATTTTACAATACCACCAGACAAGCTTCAATTTAGACAGCTTTTTGTAGGTATAAAACGCTATTTTTGTAACAAAAGACCAACAAACTTATTCATGCTAATGGCTACTTTTTATACCTTCCAACAAGCCCAACACAAAATAGAACACTATTGTGCCTATCAAGAGCGCTGTCACGAAGAAGTGGTAACCAAATTGAGAAGCATGCGCTTAGAATCCCACGAAATCGACCAACTTATTGTGTATCTTATTGAACAGAACTTCTTGAATGAAGCGCGTTTCGCTTGTAGTTTCGCCCGTGGCAAACACCGCATCAAACACTGGGGAAAAATCCGTATTACCAACGAACTCAAAACACGTCACATCAATAATACCTTGATTACAATTGCCTTAAAGGAAATCTCAGCCGAGGAATATTCGGAAACGTTCAATGCTTTAGCCGAAAGGAATTGGCAATCCATTACAGAAAAAAATGCGCTTAAAAAAAGGAAGAAGTTTTGTGATTATATGCTTCGTCGTGGTTTTGAGAGTAACTTAGTTTATGAGAAAGTAAAGGAATTAGAGCATGGGAACGCGGATGACGCGGATTTTTTATAGTACCTAAAATTTAACCGCAAGGAGCGCAAAGATTTACGCAAGGGACGCAAAGATATAAATCATTAACTCTTTTAAAATCTGTGGAATCTGCGTGCAAAAATTTAACCGCAAAGGACGCAAAGATTTTCGCAATGAGCACAAAACTTTAAACAATTAACCATTAACCGATTAAACCCTTTTTAAAATCCGTTTCATCAGTTAAATCCGTGGCAAAAATTTAACCGTTAAGTTCACAAGAAAAAAACATATAAGTCACCAAGTTTTTCTGAATAGCTGTGTATTTTGAACCATATAACACAAATAAGGCATATAAGTTTTGGTTGAGCGTTACAACAATTGCAACACTTTTGCTTTTTGCGGCTTCGTGACTTCTTCGTGTTTCTTTGTGGTAAAAAAATTTAACCGCAAGGCTCGCAAAGATTTACGCATGGACGCAAAGTTTTAAAAAATTAACTCTTAAAAAAATCCGTGAAATCTGTGGAATCTGTGTCTAAAAAATTTAACCGCAAGGACGCAAGGGACTCAAAGTTCAATAGTATTGCTTTGTGTGGCTTCGTGACTTCTTCTTGTTTCTTTGTGGTGAAAAGATTTAACCGCAAGGAGCGCAAAGATTTACGCAAGGAACGCAAAGTTTTAAATAATTAACTCTTAAAAAATCCGTGAAATCTGTGAAATCCGTGGCAAAAATTTAACCGATTAAACAGTTCAACAAATTTTACAAACTCAACAACACCGAAACGGCATTACCTCCAAAACCAACGGCGTTAACGAGCACCTTACGAATCGTTCTTGAATCAGAATTTTGATTAAAAAAAGGAGTGGAAATAAACTGATTGTGTTGCAACATCAAAATGGCCATTTCGACACTTAAAATACCTGAGGCACCAAACGTGTGGCCTATTTTCCATTTATTGGTAGTGAGTAATGGCAACTGCTTTCCGAAAAGTTTTTCTATGGCACGATATTCTGTTAAATCACCTTTGATGGTACCTGGCGCATGCATTACAATAGCATCTACTTCGGATAAAGGTGTATTTTGCAAAGCCATTGCCATCGATTTTTGAAAACAAAGGGCTTCTGCCGAAATTGAAATGTTATGCTCCAAAATTTCTGTGGCATAGCCCATACCTTCAATAAAAGCCAAGGCATTTTCTTTTTGCCCTAATTCTAAACAACACACTGCTGCGCCTTCCCCCAAAACCATTGTGTTTTGCTTTTTATCTAAATCCAAAGCACGGTTGGGCCATTCGACAGGCTCATGATTACGCTCTTTATTTTGAGTATAAATCTTCAAAGCACGCATTTGGCCTATTGTAAAATCAGTCAATGGTGCTTCGCTACCACCTACCAAAAATTGATTCGCCATTCCCGCTCGCAACCAAGCGACTCCGTTGAGTAAAGCATGCAAAGCAGTAGAACAAGTAATGGAATGCGAAATTTCGGGACCGGTAGTTTGCAAATCATGCGCTACCCAAGACGAAATATTCCCCAAAGTAGTGGTGGGTGAAGCTAAAGTTTGAGCTTTGCCCGTCGTTAAATATTCCTGAAAATGTTTTTCGAACAAATCGGTAGCACCTCTCGAAGAGCCAATGTTGATACCAAAACTTTCTCCTTTTTCCCAACCTGCCTGCGCCATCGCTTTTCTTGCCGCCACCATAGCATACAACACCGATTTATCCAATGATTTGTACTTTATATCCGTTTGTTGTAATGCCAAAACTTCTTGTTGTGAAGCGGAATCCAAAGCAGCCACGCAAGTATTTTGATGGTCTAAAAACTGCTCGGAAAAACAAGTTGAAGGATGTTGATAGTTTTCCCAAATGGTCTTTGGGTCGTTGCCCAAAGGGGAAATGGAGGACAAGGCGGTTATAGAGATAATTTGTGACAAAATAGACGATTGTAATTTAACCGCAAAGGTCGCAAAGAATTACAGAAAGTCCACAAAATAATTAAAAATCTATACAAATTGTTCCATACAATGTGCTTAAATGGAACACGGATAACGCAGATAAACACAGATTTTCCACAAAGCACAACACTTTGCGAACCTTGCGATTTTCCTTTGCGTGCCTTGCGGTTAAAAATAACAACCTAATGAAACACGGATAACGCGGATAAAACGGATGAACGCGGATTTTTTTCTTTGTAATTGGAACAAACACAAATTTTCCACAAAGCACAACACTTTGCGAACCTTGCGATTTTTCCTTTGCGTGCCTTGCGGTTAAAATGAATAACCTGATTGGAACACGGATGACACAGATAAAACGGATTGATACGGATTTTTTTTGGTATTGAAGATGATAAACACATATTGCACAGATTTACCTTAAAACCCAAAACTTTGCTAGCCTTGCGTAATCCTTTGCTAGCCTTGCTGTTAAAATTAATAACCTGATGGGAACTCGGATGACGCAGATTTAATTATACCAAAATAAAAATCTGTGAAAATCTGTGGAATCTGTGTCTTTTTCACCTCGAAGACTCTACAGTTTTAATTTGTATCAATTCGTGAAATTCGTGTTTAAAAAACTATACTATTTCCAAAGCACTTTCGACTACTTCATACACTTTTTGCAACTGTGCATCGGTAATTACGTAAGGCGGCAAAATGTAAACTATATTCCCAACTGGACGCAAAATTACTCCATTTTCAATAAAAAAATCGTAGAGCCTATTACGCAATGAGCCGTAATAACTCGCTGTACCATCGGTTTTGATTTCCAAAGCGAAAATTACCCCAAAAACTCGTGTAGTGGTCACTTTTGGATGGGTTGCTATATGCTTTTGAAAGTCCAAATGGCGTTGATGAATGCGCTGAATGTTGGACTGCATCGTTTCGGTTTGCAACAATTCGATGCTGGCTAGAGCAGCAGCGCAACCCGTCGGATTCGCTGTAAACGTATGCCCGTGAAACAAGGCTTTATTGATATCATCATCATAAAAAGCATCGAAAATGGCTGTTGTGAAAGTCGTAATCGCCATAGGAATAGTTCCACCAGTCAAGGCTTTAGACAAACACATCATATCTGGCAACGTTTTCAAATAATCGCAGGCAAAGTTTTTCCCGGTTTTCCCAAAACCAGTCATCACTTCATCGGCGATGGTCAATACTTGGTTTTCTTTGCAAATTTGAAGCAAACTATCCAACGCTTCGGGTGCATACATCACCATTCCTGCAGCACCTTGTATTAAAGGTTCAAAAATAAAAGCTGCACAATTTTTATCCGCAATTGCTTTTTGAAGAGCTGCTATACTCTCCGCTTCCTTTCCTTGCACTGGAACAGGAATCCGAACGACATCAATCATCATTCCTTGAAAAGCTTCGGTAAAGAAAGAAATCCCACTAGCCGCCATAGCTGCAAAGGTGTCCCCGTGAAAAGCGTCTTCAAAAGCAATAATGGTTGTTTTTGAAATCCCTTGGTTAAAGTTATACTGCAAAGCCACTTTTATCGCTATTTCGACAGCGGTAGAACCATTGTCCGAAAAAAAGAGTTTTTGTTGATTACTAGGTAAGATTTCGACTAATCTCTCGGATAAAACAACAGCGGGTTCGTGCGTAAAACCTCCAAAAAGTACGTGCTCTAAGGTGGTGAGTTGCTTATAAATCGCATCTGCAATAAATCGATTCGAGTGGCCATAGGGATTGACCCACCAAGAAGCAATGGCATCAATATATTCTTTACCACTTTCATCCCACAACAACGCTGCTTCGCCACGGACAATTCCGACTGGTAAAGCAGCTGTTTTATGTTGAGTGTACGGATGCCAAAGGTGTTTCTGGTCTCTTTCTGTAAGCTTCATTGTTTCAGAAGAAGGAATATTTGCTGTATTCATAATTATAAATTCAATAATTGCTCACGAAACAAATCGGCATATTCGGCAATTACATTCGTATCAAAATAGGGTTCTTGGTCGATTCTCCCAATGCATTTTACTCCTGTTTTGCTTAAAATAATCGATTCGGTTGCTTGATTTTCATCTCCAGAAAAAACAATTCCAGCCACCGCAATGTTTCGGTTTTGCAACGCCTCGATAGTCAACAACGTATGATTGATACTCCCCAAATAATGACGGGAAACCACAATCACTTTATAATCGGGCTGAATCAAATCGGCAATCGTATTAGTTGTATTCAGAGGAACTAAAATTCCACCTGCGCCTTCAATTACAAGATGATTTTCAGTTACTGGCTCTTTAATTTGAGTTAAATCAATAGTGATTCCATCTATTTCGGCTGCATAATGCGGGCTTGCTGGTGTTTGTAATGCATAACTATTCGAATGAAAAACAGTCTTTGGATTGGACACGTATGCCTTTACTTTATGACTATCGGAATTATCTAAATCTCCTGCCTGAATGGGTTTCCAATAATCGGCTTCTAAAGCTTGAGTAATGATAGCGGCTGCAACGGTTTTACCTACATCGGTACCTATTCCTGTAATAAATAATTTCATGTTTTTTGAGCTTATTGAACCGCAAAGTTCGCAAAGAATTCACAAAGTTCACTATGATTGTAACACAAAAAAAGCAACCCGAAAGTTGCTTTATATTTATTCTTCTTTTAACTCGTCTAAAACGGTTCGGATTTCTTTGGCGTATTTGCCGTAAAAAAAGTGTACCCACCATTCTAAAGCTACCCCCATAAACAACATACTAAACAAAACCGAAACAAACAGCGCTATACTATTGGTACTATCGGTAAATAATGTCGCGCCATTAGGCAATGTAAAATATAAAACCCCAACCAAAAACAAAATCATAAAGGGCGTTAAGGCAAAACCAAAAGTCTTGTAAAGTTCCATATTCAAGCGAATATCAAAATAGGTTTCGTATAAATTGTCTTTGGTATTCAAAGCTGTTTTGTTTAATCGTTTATAAAAAATAAACAACTTAATTAGATAATAAGCACTAACCGCCACAAACAAACTAAACAACAAATAAAAGGGTGTGATGGCTTGCTCAGGAAATCCATTTAAATAAGGCGCAAATCCTATAAGAACAATTGATACAATTTGATAAATAAATTCATTTTTCAAATTTTTCTTAATCTTATCTAGCGGTGTATTGGCCTGTTGTACTTTCTCTAATTGAGTGGGAACAACCACATTTTTTGTGTTTTCGTTGTTCCAAGCTGATTGTATATCGTTAAAATCCATATCCTTGATTTTTTATAATTTCTTTTAATTTTTCTTTGGCTCTATTCAATTTGACTCTAGCATTTCCTTCTGAAATCCCTAGGTTTTCTCCAATTTCTTTATGTGAAAACCCCTCGAGTTGGTAAAAAATAATCGCTTTGTCTATCTTATCCAATTTTTGAACGGCTCTATAAAAGTGTTCCAATTGCCGCTCTTTGATATCGGCATCCCCTTCTTCGTCGGGAATATTAGTAGATGACAATTCGTATTTGTCTACTTTCTTTTTTTCTTTTTTCAGAAAAACAATAGCAGTATTGATGGCAACACGATACATCCAAGTAGAAAACTGACTCTCTCCTTTAAAACTATCGTTGGCTTTCCATAATTGGCAAATGATTTCTTGAAACAAATCTTCTTGGTCGTCTCGGTTGTCCATATACATTTTGGAAACCTTGTACAAGATGCCTTTATGCTGCTCGATTCGGGATAAAAATTCTTGCTCTTTTGTCTTCAAAGTCAAATTAGTTGGTTATGGGTTGTACCTTATATCCTGCTTTTTGTAATAATTGAATCACTCCTTTTTCTCCACCTAAATGCGCTGCACCTACCGCAAAGAATACACTTTCGTTTTTCATCATAGCTGGCATATCTTTAACCCAATTACTATTGCGGTTGTCTAACATTACAGGTCTACTTTTCTCATCCATAAATTTAGGATCATTAACCATTTCATAAATGGCCTTTAAATCTTCACTTTTATAGGTTTGAGTTAATAAATCGAAATATTTTTTATCATAATTACCTAACTGCTCCACCATTTCGTGAGGAGGAAAAGAAGCATCCACCGCAGCAATTTGAACCGCTAGTTTCTCTAAACCCAAAATCTCCATCTTACGTTTTTGAGCCATCTGTAAAAACTCCAATTCATACATTTTTGGATTGCAATTTAATGCTTTAAACATAATCATACTCATCAAAGAATTTAAACTAGTATGTTCAAATTGACTAGCTCCTGCTCCTACTTTTTCCTTTAAAAGAACATCTAATTTTTTATAATCTTCAGGGGTTAGAAGAGTGCTCAAAGCTATTTTGCTCACACTCATCTCTTGCATCGCTTTTAATTCTGATGGTTCATCAAAATCTAACTCTAAGGCTAATTTAGTTGATTTATCAAATGCTTTTTTTACTTTTTCTTTGATGACAAAATCACTTTCACACATCATGTGTAAGGTTCCATATACATAAGATGGACGTGCTAATCCGTTTCCTGAAATTTCCCATAATAAAGAATTTTCGTTTGCCTTTTTGGTTTGCGCTTGTGTTGAAAAACTAAAGCTTGCTACCGTTACTAAACCTAAAATAAGTGTTTGAATTGTTTTCATGATTGTTGATTTTTTTGATTGATGATTGATTAATGATGATTTGTTTGATTGATTGATTTGATTGATTGATTTGATTGATGATTGTGTTTTAGCCTTCTATTTATTCTTTGTTGAGGAATTACTGGCTAACAAACAGCATGCAGTGATTAGTAGTAAACCGTTTTCTGGTTTCTCAAATACGAACTCTTTTACTAGGCTATACCCTAAGCTAATTCCAGCTAAAAAAAGTAATACATAAAAGATTTGGTTTTGGGATTGTGTTTTTACATTTTTCATGGGTTTTGATTTTTTGGATTAATGATTGATGATTAAAACGATAGCTAAATTATTTGATTACGACTCGTAAGTAATCAACAACTAAAAACGTTACAAACTTTTTTTGTTTTTTTCAAAAAAACCTAGAAAACACAAGACTTATGAAGTGTAATTTTTTTTATTCAAACACGAATTACACTAATTAACACGAATGCGCAGCTAACTTAACCGCAAGGTTCGCAAAGATTTACACAAGGGTTTATAATTTGTGGCTAATCTTAAAAGAATTAGATAAAATTTAATTTAAAAAATAAGCACATAAATTCTCTGGCATCAATAAAGCTGAGTCATCAAAACAGTCTCTTTTCGTGCAAATTAGTGAAATTCGTGTTTGCTTTTTAATCAATCGGAAAACCCACAAAATTCAGATTGACCTATTTTAGAGACAAGAAGATAAAGCATACAAAACTTCCGAAATTTGAGCTTCGGTATTGTAGCTATGTAAACAAAAACGCAAGCGCTCTTGTCCGGCGGGAACCGTGGGAGAAAGTATCGGTTTTACATCAAAACCTTTGTCTTGAAGTTGTTTTGCAATGGCTTTAACATTAGCATTCCCTGGAATTATAGCCGATTGAATAGCCGATTTACTTCGAACGAAAAGCGGTTTTAAACTGAAGCGGCTTTTTTCTTGATTAAAAAAAATAATTCGCTCTTTCAATTCACCAATTGCTGCTTCTTTAGCATCCAACGCCTTATAAGCAATACCAATTGTTGCAACGGAATGTGGAGAAAGCCCTGTAGTGTATATAAAACTTCTGGCAAAATTGACCAAATAACTACTCAATTCCTCAGAACCTAACACAACAGCACCATGACAACCTAAGCCTTTTCCAAAAGTAACAATGCGAGCAAAAAAATGCTCTTGTAAACCCAAAAACTGCACCAATCCTTCTCCTTTTTCCCCAAAAACCCCCAAAGCGTGGGCTTCATCAATAACTAAATAGCAATTATGTTTTGTGGTTACTTGAACCAGTTCTTCTAAATTTGGACAGTCTCCATCCATAGAAAAAACAGATTCGGTAACAATGTAAATTTCGTTATGCAAATTACCTCGACTGAGCTCGGTATGACAACGTTCAATCAACAACTCCAAATCCTCAAAATCGTTATGTTTGAATTTATATCCTTTGGCATTGGACAGTTGAATCCCATCTCTTATGGATGCATGACACAATTCATCAAACAAAATAAAATCCCCTTTTTGAGGTACAGCACTAAAAAAACCAACATTGGCATCATAGCCTGAGTTAAAAAGTAAAGCCGATGGTGATTCGTGAAAATCAGCTATAAAAGCTTCTGTCAATGGATACAATGGATGATTCCCGGAGAGTAGTCTTGAACCCGTTGCGCCATTTTCTAAAATACCCAATTCTACCAAATACTCATGAGTCGTCTTAAATAATGTCTCGTTCTTGGAAAATCCTAGATAATCATTAGACGCAAAATCAATCCATTGATTGGCAGATGGCAATTGTCTAAGCGCGTTGTGTTGCATCCTTATGGCTAACTTATGTGCAAGAGATTGTGGTAGTGCTTTCATAGGAAACAAAAATAAGCACTTTTTTTCGATTGAAATTCAATACGCATTTTAACGAAATAGCATTTTTTTATACAAATACAAACACTATTTCTTATTATTTGTAAATAAAATTGTATTTTATAATTTTTATTTGTTAAATAATTCTTAATAAATACTAAAAACCTGTTAATAAGTCATTTAGTTTTTTACTTTCGAATTATGATGAAACGTTTGGCATCGGTATTTTTAATTGCCTCCTTATTTTACAATGTAATAGGGTATTATCTTCTATTTCATCAAAAAGAAGAACACCAATGGGTCTCTAGTATGCAAGAAAAAGCAACTTCTGAATACCAGGTTCTTGAAGTAAACGCTTCCATTTATTCTTTTGTACAAGACACCGACTTTGAATACGTAAACCAAAACATAGAAATCAACAATACATATTATCATGTTTTTAAAAAACGTATAAAAAACAACATCCTGTACTTGTATTATTTGCCAAACACGCATCAAGACAAAATTAGCTCTGAACTCACAAACCTTGTAAATCAACAATTATTTGATGATTCTCCATCAAAAGAGTCACCAGCAAAAAAACTTCTAAAAACATTTATCTCTGATTATGTGGTTACAAAACCCATAGTTATAAATGTACCTACGTATCATCCTTTTGAAACTGATTCGCATCAGCAAACACAAAATGCTAGACCACTTTGCGGTTATTTCAACACCCCTTTTTCTCCTCCAGATTTAGTTTAATTCTGTTTTCATTTTCAATTGATTCAAAACCAATGAAGCTACACCACTAAAGTAAACTTCATTGACGACAAGCTATTTTTAACCTAGCTTTTTTAGCATCAAAAGAATGAGGACTACCCAGCTTGTGCTATTTAAGAATTAAACTAATCCAACCTCTTTTCGAAAGAATAAGAGCACAGACAGCAACTTGATTATGAAAATTATTCTCCAAAAAAGAGTAATGACATAAAAGACTTGTGCTGCCTGTAAAAACAACCACCATGCCGATACTTTTTCGTAAAATTAATGTGTATTTACCATTAATTACCTTACTGATGATTACTAAAATTGCTGCACAAGGCTGTGTTGCAGTAAGACAAATGGGAGGACAAAACATAAATGCTACCAACTCATACAACCTTAAAGAAGGAGAATTTCAAGTAGGCACAAACTACAGGTATTTTCATTCTTGGCGCCATTTTGTTGGAAAGGAAGAACAACTAGAGAGACAAACTACCGGTGGCGGACACGATGCAAACGGTAAAGAACTTGGAAATGCTGTAAACATCTATTCGCACGCGATAGATTTGAATTTTTCTTATGGACTAACCAATAGAATCCAATTAAACGCAACAATTCCATACGTCCACAACGAGCGATCACAAGTTTTGAGACAAACCACTCCAATAAAAGACACTTTAAGATATAGTGTTTATGCTGATGGTTTAGCGGATGTCCGTTTAAGTGCCAACTTTTGGGCTTTGGACCCTACGAAAGTAACCAAAGGAAATGTAATGATTGGCATAGGGATAAAACTAAACAACGGCAGTCACGACCGCAGAGACGATGCCCCTCAAGCCAACGGAACCACTCAAAACGTAGTCATGGATCAAGCCATTCAACCCGGTGATGGCGGCGTAGGCTATACTATTGAAATACAAGCATTCCGAAAATTATCAGGAAGACTTTATGGCTTTTTGAACGGCTATTACTTATTCAATCCTCAAGAATCAAATGGCACTTTCAAATCCACGCCAAAAGCAGGACTAGAAGGCTACGAAATATACGCCTCACCCGATCAATATTTTGGTCGTTTAGGAGTAGTAGCGGCGGTAGATAAGAAAGAAAACCTATCCATTTCATTAGCAGGAAGGTTTGAAGGAATCCCAGCCTATGATGCCTTTGGAGGTCAAGTAGCCTACCGAAGACCAGGTTATGTTATTGCAATAGAATATGGCATTTCCTATCGTCTAGGAAAACATGGCTTTAGTCTATTTATACCTTATAACATAGTTAAAAACCGTATTCAAAGCGCGGCAGACATCGCTAGTCAAAACTTACAAAATTCTGTAATCACGGACCCAAGTAAATATGTTCACGTGCAAGGAGATGCAGCATTTGCAGATTACTCCATTAACATTGGCTATTCGTATCGTTTTAATTTGAACAAAAAGTTTAGTGTTACACCCACTCCCCACTCGTAAAAATAGTACTAACCCTTTTGATTATTTAAATGAAAAAAATCATTTTAAGTTGTCTATTAATGACATTCTTACACACAAAAGCTCAAACCGAAATTGACGGAATAATGATGAGCAAAAACAACTTTTGCACAGGAGCAATATACCAATACAGTAGTTGGGATAACTATTGGGAAGGCGATTTCAAAAGAACCAACCTTAATCTTGGTACAGTAAGCACAAAATCTATTGGTATCATGGGAAATTATGGAATTTCAGATAAATTGAATGTGCTTTTTAATTTGCCTTATGTTAAAACCAATGCTTCTGAAGGCACTATGAAAGGTCAAAAAGGAATACAAGACCTTTCTTTAACTCTAAAATACATGCCAATTGAAAAATCAATTGGAAAAAACACCTATTCCCTTTATTTCATTGGAAGTTATACTACTCCACTATCCAATTATGCCGTGGATTATTTACCCTTGAGCTTGGGCCTCGGAAGCAAAACTGGGACATTACGAGTTATGGGAGATTTTCAAAGAGGGAATTTTTTTAGTACGCTTTCTGGAGCTTATATAAAACGAGCAAACGTTACCATTGAACGAAATTCCTATTTAACGAATGACGAAATCATCTATTCAAATGAAGTGAATATGCCTGATGCTATTTCGGTTAATTTTAGAATGGGTTATCGTTCTAATCGATTAATAGCCGAATTTATAATTGATAACTGGGTAACACAAAAAGGAGGTTTTGATATTACCAAAAACAATATGCCATTTCCTAGCAACACTATGAATGCCATACGGTATGGTATAAATACAAAATACACCTTAAAAAGCATCCCTGAATTATCAATAATTGGCGGGTACAATTATGTAGCTGAAGGTAAAAATGTTGGACAATCAAAAACCGTTTACGGAGGCTTATTTTATATTATCAATTTTGAAAAAAAATCTACCGAAAATGAAAACTAAACTAAACCAATCTTTTTTAAATAGCCTTATCATCGCACTGTCTTTATTTATTTTTTCTTGTAGTGAAGAGGTTACAGAACGTAATGATAATTTTCAGGCCTTAAATCCAACCAATATCGATGCTAACGGAGGAACTTGGAAACCAATTTTACTTACATCACCTGATGAATTCCCAATCGATGTTCCAGTAGCTACTAATACGGCTGCATACACACGAGAAATTAACGAAATCAAAAGCTACCAAGCTGGTATAACCGAAGAACAAAAAAAAATCATTGCCTATTGGCGCGTGGGTGGTGTTTTACGTTGGAATGAAATTATGCGCACCTTGGTTGCTAGACACAATCGCCCACCCTATCAAAACGAAGACGGAACTTATCCTGCTCCTTCTGCTGCCAATCCATTTGGGTATCCGCAATTTCCCTTTTCAAATCCACCTTATGCAGCAAGAGCCTATGCGTATGTAAGTGCCGCACAATATGACGCATTAATCTCCGCTTGGCATTACAAAAAATTATACAATAGAGCCACTCCCTATACTGTAGATGCGACCTTACAAGTGTTAGTACCTAAAAGCACTTTACCCGCCTACCCCTCCGAAGACGGAGTACTGTCTGGAGTAACGGTAGAATTACTAAAATTACTTTTCCCAACAGAAATCGCTTACATACAAGAAAAAGCAGATGAAGAAAAACTATACCGAATCATTAGTGGTGCCAATGTGCGCAGCGATGTGGAAGCTGGAATTGCCCTAGGAAGAAAAATTGCTGCTAAATTTATTGCTAGAGCCGCAAGCGATGGAGCAGGAGCCGCAATAGGAACACCAGCAATATGGGCTCAATTAGAATCCAATGCTATCGCAAAAGGAGAAACTCCGTGGATTTCACTTGATGCACCAAAACGCCCACCGATGCTACCATTGTTTGGAAATGTAAAATCGTTCTTAATGACGTCAGCTGATGTATTAGCGAGCCGTCCTCTACCTCCTCCATCAACGAAATCTGAAGCTTTTGCAAAAGAACTAGCCGAGATAAAAAAATTTAGCACTAGTCTCACTAAAGAACAACAACGAATTGTGACTTTTTGGGCAGATGGCGTAGGCACTTATACCCCTCCTGGACATTGGAATGCCATTGCAACTGAATATTTTGTACCACAAAATTACAGTGAAATTCGTTGGGCGAGAAATATGGCTTTACTTAACATCGCCATGATGGATGCCGCCATTAGTTGTTGGGATGCCAAGTACTTCTATTTCAACCCAAGACCTTCGCAAATGGACCCATCGATAAAAACTACAACAGGAATACCTAATTTCCCAGCCTATGTTTCTGGCCACTCCACCTTTAGCGCAGCTGCAGCAACAGTATTATCACATCTTTTACCTGAATCAAAAGAAAAATTCAATGCCTTCGCCAAAGAGGCATCCAATTCAAGACTATATGGAGCCATCCACTATAGAAGCGATTGCGAAAAAGGATTACTACTAGGTGAAACAGTTGGCGCATTCGCAGTTTCAAGAGCCAAAACAGATGGTGCTGAATAAAGAACAAAAATAAAAAGTTGGTAATATAACAATTGGTTATTGCTCTTATTATCAATGCAACCTAACAGGATTGAACCCCTGTTAGGTTTTTAATAGGACATAAAACAAGAAAGCCCAACAAAATTGTTGGGCTTTCTTTTCTATTTTATATTCTCTTAGTCGGCTAAAAGAATTAATTTATTGTCTTTCATTTCAATTGTTCCAGACTCGATATCAAGTGTGTATAATTGATTAGAAACTTTTTTAAATTTAGTTTCTCCTTCGCTTATAAAATCAAAACTATTAGCTGCAATTTTTACAGTTCCTTGTTTTAGTAACGAGACAATTGGCGCGTGATTATTCAAGATTTGAAAACTACCGTCTACACCTGGAAGGGTAATAGAAGTAATTTCTCCTTGAAATAATTTTGCTTCTGCTGATACAATTTCTAAAATCATATATTTTAAGTTAGATGTTAGAAGTTAGAAGTTAGAAGTTTTACAACAACCAACTGAAAACTACCAACTGATTTTATGCTTCGGCTAACATTTTCTCTCCTGCTTCAATCGCTTGCTCGATAGTACCTTTAAGGTTGAAAGCAGATTCTGGCAAGTGATCCAATTCACCATCAATAATCATATTAAATCCTTTGATGGTATCTTTAATATCAACCAAAACTCCAGGAATACCTGTAAATTGCTCCGCTACGTGGAAAGGTTGAGATAAGAAACGTTGTACACGACGTGCTCTAGAAACCGCTAATTTATCATCTTCTGACAACTCTTCCATACCAAGAATTGCGATGATATCTTGCAATTGTTTGTATTTTTGAAGAATTTCTTTAACTCTTTGTGCACAGTCATAATGCTCATTTCCTAAGATATGAGGAGTCAAAATTCTTGAAGTAGAATCCAATGGATCTACCGCAGGATAAATACCTAACTCAGCAATCTTACGAGACAATACTGTTGTTGCATCTAAGTGAGCAAATGTAGTTGCTGGCGCAGGGTCAGTTAAGTCATCCGCAGGAACGTAAACCGCTTGTACAGAGGTAATAGATCCTTTGTTTGTAGAAGTAATACGCTCTTGCATCGCACCCATCTCAGTTGCCAATGTTGGTTGGTAACCTACCGCAGATGGCATACGTCCTAAAAGTGCTGATACCTCAGAACCTGCTTGCGTAAAACGGAAGATGTTATCCACGAAGAACAATACATCTTTTCCTTGATCAGATCCAGCTCCATCACGGAAATACTCAGCGATAGATAATCCAGAAAGTGCCACACGTGCACGAGCTCCTGGAGGCTCATTCATTTGTCCGAAAACGAAAGTAGCTTTAGACTCTCTCATTCCTGGCATATCAACTTTAGATAAATCCCATCCTCCATTTTCCATAGAGTGCATGAAATCTTCACCATATTTAATAATTCCTGACTCTAACATCTCACGAAGTAAGTCATTTCCTTCACGAGTTCTTTCTCCTACTCCTGCGAATACAGAAAGACCACCGTGACCTTTTGCAATATTGTTAATCAACTCCTGAATTAATACCGTTTTACCAACACCAGCACCACCAAACAATCCAATTTTACCCCCTTTTGCATAAGGCTCAATCAAATCGATTACTTTAATACCTGTGAATAAAACTTCAGAAGAAGTAGATAAATCTTCGAATTTTGGAGCTGGTCTGTGAATTGGCAATCCATTTTCACCAGTTTTAGGCAATTCACCTAAACCATCAATTGCATCTCCAACCACGTTAAACAAACGTCCGTAAACATCTGGACCAATTGGCATTTGGATAGGATTTCCTGTTCCTACTACTTCATAACCTCTGCTTAAACCATCAGTAGAGTCCATCGAAATGGTACGAACGGTGTTTTCACCAATGTGAGATTGCACTTCTAGTACCAACAAAGTACCATCTTTTCTAGTGACTTCTAAAGAGTCATAAATTTTTGGAAGTTCAACATCCTTACCGTTGAAAACTACGTCTACTACTGGGCCAATGATTTGGGCAACTTTTCCTATTACTTTAGACATTACTTATGTATTTATTAAATAGCTATTTAGGTTTGTGAAATTCATCCTCAAAAATCAGGTCTATCAGATGCTTTTTTCCGTGTGCAAAGATATATTTTTTAAAATACATAATCAATACCTTTTTTTTAAAAAAAATGATATTTTTTATCAAACTCACAAAACCCCCTCTTCTCTTTCAACAAATTTATTTTTCTCTTCAATAAAAAAACCACCTACATTATATAGATGGTCTTAATTGGTTATGGTTGTTTGGTTATTTTATAGTGATGCTGGATACAATATACGATAAAGCCCTACATTAACACTTTTAAAGTTCGCACCATATTTTGCATTAATAGCTTCTGTAAATAGGTTTGCTATTATAGCATATCCTCTTGGACTTGGATGAACGCCATCTAAAGAGAACATGCCGCCAGTAACAAAAGTAGAAGTTGTATTATAGCCATCATAAACAATTCCCCCACTTGCTAATTTATCTGTTACTCCTTTTAGCTCCACAAAAGCCAAACCTTTTGCATCAGCAATTGACTTAATAGTAACGTTATAAGCATCTGTAGCTACTTTTACTTCGGCGATTTCTACTTTAGTCAAAACATCTTTATCTTGCATTGGATAAGTAATACCAAATTTATTTAATGGTGCCGGAATCCCAGCTGGGGAACTACCAATCACTGTTTGCGCAGTTAACACGACTAAATCATCTTTTGAAGCTTGCCTAGCTTGACCAAACACTTGACCATAAAAAGCAGCTGTTTGAGCTCCTAAAGTCGGAGTAAAAGCAGCAGTCAATTGAGCAGATAAATCAGTTAAAGATTCATCTTTAATCAATAACGGATTAGCCACAGTTGTTGATAACAAATTAATTCTATCACCAGCTCCAAAAGCTGTTAAAGCCTGCTTTAATGGACCATATAATTGCGTATTTAAGGCTGCAACGGTTGCTTGACCTACAGCAACATTACCTCCTCCTAATACTGAATTAGAAAGTGGATTAAAAGGTACCGTTGTAAAATATGGCAATGCGGTCACATATGGCAAATTAGCCACCACACCCTTAGCCCCTTTTGCTGTCAAGGCATTAACAATATTTGAATAAGCACTAGCAAATACATTAGGATCTGTGATATCATTACCTGCGTAAGTAGCTGGATTTAAATTCCCTTTTTGATCTTTGCCTGTTCCTCCAGAAGTTGCATACCCTAAAATATCATTGCCCCCAATCCATAAAGAAAAGAAAGTAGGATCTTGAGCAACAGCATCAGCAACTACAGTTGTTGAGGCAGTAGTAGCAAATCTTGCAAAATAAGGATTAGCCAGCCCTGCAGCTACTCCAGCAACATTACCATACCCTGGAGCCACCAAATGATAACTTTTAGCACCTGGTACACCCAAATTATTAAAGGGGCCTGTTAGCTTAGTAGTCACCTCAGTAGAAGGTTTTCCTGCAACCGCTACCGGTGCAGAACCATTAAAATACAACCTTGTGCCAGCAATTACATTACCACCTAATAACAATCCGCCTACATTATCAGCCATAAATGGAGTTTTAAAATCACCACCGCCCGCCAAAGCAAATTGTTGCGCAATAATATTCGCATAGGATCCTTCTTGTCCGGTTTTAAAAAGTGCATTATCACTATATCCAGCAGCATAAGAATCTCCTAAAGCAATATATTTTGTTACAACAGCAGATCCTGCGGTTAAGGGCTTTCCGTCTGATGAATTCGAATCAATCGTTACTTCATCATCATTATTACAAGCTACAAATGCTAAAGAAGCAATCAGTACCCATTTGAAATTTTTTATCATTGTTCTAATTTTTTTTGATTAATGAATTATTACGGATTGATGGTCCAAGAAGCGAAGTATTGTTGTCCGATTAAACCAGCCCCCAATACTTGACCATATTCTTTTCCTCCAATGTTTGAAGCTCCAACTTTTAAAGTAGACCTTAAAGATGGTAAATTGTAATTCAACTGAGCATCAATTACAGTTGCAGCCTTGATGGTACCATCAGCAAAAGAAGATTGCCATAAGTATTCGCTATTCCATCTTCCACTAACATTAAAACCAAAATTTTTGAATAACTTTTCGTTACCGATAGATGCTTTCACGCGATGTTTTGGTGTATTAAATCCCGCTTCAAAACTTGGATCTTTTTCTTGATCAAAATCAAATTGAGCATAATTATAATTTACACCTACCTCAAAATCTTGATATACTTTTCTAGACAAACCTATACCAAATCCCAAAGACTTGATTTTTAAAGAAGTATTAGTATACAATTGAAATGTTCTTGTGTTTCCTGTACCTAAAGCATGAACTGATTGCCAACCTAAATCCGCTGGATTAGGAGTTGCACTTGGCGCATCTTTTGCAGTACCATACAAAGGCGCTACTACATTCAAATTACCAATAAAATTATTGTAGACATTGTAATATCCATTAATATCGATAGAAGTTTTATTAATAAAGGAACGATACCCCAACTCAAAAGCTTTTACTTCCTCAGGCTTTACCAAGTCCACATTCGTCTTTTTTAACAAAGCGGTATTACCTCCAGCAGCAGCAAAAGCAAGCACAGATGATGCTGTATAAGAGTTATCGTAAGCATTTGTACCATTAATTACTACTGATGTTCCGTTTGCAAATTGCTGACCTAGAGCAGTAGTAATTGGCAAAGTTTCAGTATATCTAGTTAAATTATCAGGTGCAGACCCTAATAATATAGCACTACCTACATTAAAACCAATGTATTGATCCTGAGTGGAAGGGTTTCTAAACCCAGTTTGGAAAGATCCTCTGAAATTATGATTTTTATTAGCCCCACCTGAATACACTAAAGATACTCTAGGAGAATAATTCCCATCAAAATTTTTGGCCTTATCATATCGCATAGAAGCCGTAATTTTCAAACGATCATCCATCACTTTCTTTTGTGCTTGAGCATAAAAACCATATTCATTGTAATTAATTGGACCATCTTTATCTGTGTAAATTCTACCTAAAGAATTCAATTCATACAATCTGAACGACCCACCTACTTGAAGTTCAGCAAATTTAATTTGATCTTTAAAGTTGTAATTCGCATCAGAATGATAGATTCTAGAATTATCCACTAATTTAGAGCCTGTTAATACATTTGGATCAGCAATTACTTGATTGAAAGCATTTTTGAATGCTGTTGTGCCAGGAATAAACCTCGTCCCTCTCGGGGCATTTGGATTATTTGGGTCTATATTTGGTATTAAATTCAAACCTGTTGGAGAAACATTATAATCTGCAAAATTTCTAGCAGTAGCATGTGCTTCAGAAGGAACCATTCCCAAAATCAAAGAAGATCTCGCATAAGCGGTTCCGTAATCTGTAAACCAGTTGACATCAGACTTTGCCAATCTATTTATATTAATACCAGTAAACAACATATCATAAGATTGCCCACCATCTTCTGTAGTAGTATATCCTCTTACAAAGAAATTTTTACCTTTGAACTCAATTTTATGTTGTTGCATAAAAAAGTTATTCAAATAATAGCGGTTAGCCCCTTGATAAACTGTATTTCCAAAACCAAATTTACTTTGCCAAATCACTTCTAATTTTTCATCTCCAAAAGGTCTGTAATGCAAAGAGAAATCAATTTTAGTATTCGACACTTTATTGTCGGTTAAATCCACTTCATTATACCCAGTTCTAGAAATTTTTTCAGCTGGCAATGTTGGTGCAGAAATCACAGTTGCAACTTCATCACCATAGACATTAATCCCATCATATCCGTAATTATTTCGAGTAAAACCAGGCCTTGTTTTATCATCATAATTAACCGCATGCCACTCTGTACCTCTCATGTAAGTAAAATTAGCTTTTGCAGCAAACTTTGGACTGAAAGCAGCAGCCATTCTTACGCCATAATCTACATAATCATTTGTACCAGCCGCTTTCTGTGAGGTTTGTCCAAATTTTGCATAAGCTGTAATTCCTGGACTTGAGAAAGGACTTTTGCTATTCATGAACAAAATTCCATTAAATGCATTAGCCCCATATAAAGCTGAAGAGGCACCAGGTAACAACTCTACACTTTGCACATCAATCTCAGATACTCCAATTAGATTTCCTAAAACAAAGTTTAATAATGGTGAAGAGTTGTCCATACCATCTACTAATTGCATAAAACGAGTATTCGCAACTGTAGCAAATCCACGAGTATTTATAGACTTAAATGACATACTAGAAGTATTCATTTGTACTTCTTTCATGTTTTCTAACCCGTCATAAAAAGAAGGAGAAGCCGTTTTCTTAATTTCAGCAATACCCATTCTTTCGATAGTTACCGGAGATTCCAAAACACGCTCAGGTGTTCTTGAAGCAGAAACAACAATTTCATCAAGCTTCGTTTCTTCATCCAATAACTTTACAGCGATTTTTTGACTATAAGAGGACACACTTACTACTTGTGTAGTAAACCCCAAACTTGAAATCTCAATCTTTACGGGTAAAGATTGAATTGACTTCAACACAAACTTACCGTCAAAATCTGTAGTAGAGCTTACATTTTGACCGATAGCTTTCACATTGACACCAGGAATAGGTTGTCCATTACGATCGGACACAGACCCTGAAATTGAATTTTGAGCAAATGTTAAGCCGCAAAAAAACAATGACAAAAAAAGTAAATAAATTCTCATTAGGTTCGAGTTAATTGGTTTAGTTCGTAAATGTAAAAATATTTTTGATATTAATAAAAATACCTATAAAATTCTGCTAAAATAGCAGTAAAAACCAACAAAAAAAGCATGAATTTAATCTGTAAATTTTAAGGTTTATCTAATTTTTATAAAAATCAATTGAAAAAAAAATTATGCACGCATAATAAATTGTATTAATCCTATTTTTTTAGTCAATTTTTTAAATTTTTAATAAAAATGAATCACGCAACGAAATCGTTTGAAAAAAAGCAGAAAAAACCAACTAAAACAAACAATAAGACATAAAAAAACCCCAAATGCAAATACATTTGGGGCTATAGTTGTAGTAAAAAAAATTATTCTACAGTAACTGATTTAGCTAAATTTCTAGGCTGATCAACATTACAACCCCTAAGTACCGCAATATGATAAGATAACAATTGCAAAGGAATGGTAGTGATTAAGGGTGAAAGCGCATCAGATGTTTCTGGAATTTCAATTACAAAGTCAGCTAGATCTCTAACTTGCGTATCCCCTTTGGTTACCACGGCAATTATTCGACCACTTCTGGATTTTATTTCTTGAATATTACTTACAATTTTATCGTAATGACCTTGCTTAGGAGCAATTACAATTACTGGCATTTGTTCGTCAATAAGTGCAATTGGACCATGTTTCATTTCAGCCGCAGGATATCCTTCAGCATGAATATAAGAAATTTCTTTTAATTTCAATGCACCTTCAAGTGCTACTGGAAAATTATAACCACGTCCTAAATACAAACAATTTGGTGCATCTTTAAATGTAGCAGCAATTACTTTTGATTGTTCATTAGTCTCTAAAGCTTCTAAAACTTTGCTTGGAATAAATTCCAATTCTTGCAAGTAAGTTCGGTAATCTGACTGTGTCAAAGTACCTTTTGCCTTAGCTAGACGTAAAGCAATCATAGTAAGTACAGTAATTTGAGTCGTAAATGCCTTAGTTGAAGCAACACCAATCTCAGGTCCTGCATGGGTATAAGCTCCTGCATGAGTCTCTCTAGATATAGAAGAACCTACCACATTACAAACCCCAAATACAAAAGCACCATTCTCTTTAGCTAATTTTATAGCTGCCATGGTGTCGGCTGTTTCTCCTGATTGTGAAATAGCAATCACAACATCTTTACTAGTAATAATCGGATTACGATATCTAAATTCTGAAGCATATTCTACTTCTACGGGAATTCTAGTAAACTCTTCAAACACGTATTCAGCCACTAATCCCGCATGCCATGAAGTACCACACGCTACAATTATGATACGATCGGCATTTAAAAATTTTTCCAAATTATCCTCAACACCAGCCATTTGAATAATACCTTCATTAGCATGAAGCCTTCCTCTATAGGTATCTTTTATAACGCTAGGCTGTTCGTAAATTTCTTTTAGCATAAAATGCTCATAGCCTCCTTTTTCGATTTGCTCCAAATTCATTTGAAGTTCTTGAACATAAGGATCCACCAAAGAATCATCCATAATTTTACGGACTTTCATCGGTTTGTGCAATCTTATATTTGCCATTTCGCCATCTTCTAAATAGACAGCATTAGAAGTATATTCAATGAACGGAGAAGCATCAGATGCAATAAAGTACTCTCCTTCCCCAACCCCAATAGCTAATGGACTACCTAAACGAGCGGCAACAATCTCCTCAGGATTTTTTTTATCAAAAACAGCAATAGCATAAGCCCCAACCACCTGATTTAAGGCCAATTGAACTGCTTTTCCTAATTTTAGTTTTTCCTTTTTCTGTACATCCTCTATTAAATTAACTAATACTTCCGTATCAGTATCAGAATGAAAAACATACCCTCTTTTTATTAACTCTTGTTTTAGAGGCGCATAATTTTCTATAATTCCATTATGAATAATAGTAAGTTCCCCTGAATTTGAAACATGTGGATGCGAATTCACATCATTAGGAACGCCATGAGTCGCCCATCTTGTGTGCCCCATTCCAATGGCACCATTAGTTGTAATATCAGAAAGAGATTTAGTTTCTAAATCAGATACCTTTCCTTTAGTTTTACAAAGCTTAATCTCTTTTCCGTCAAACACCATAATTCCAGCGCTATCATACCCACGGTACTCTAAGCGCTTCAACCCTTTTATAATTATCGGGTACGCTTCTCTATAGCCTATATATCCAACAATTCCACACATATTTTTTTATTGATTTGGTTTGGTATAAATAATTTCAAGTCGCAATCTTTTATCTTCTGGTACAGCTGGATGACCACCAAAAAGTATTGTCCCAAGAGGATTTAACACTGAAGCTGTAGGCACAGAAGAAATAATACTATTAGAAGTCTTTAACTTATTAAAAGTCGAAACCGCTATATCCTCAGTAACAACAACACCTAACTTAACATTAGTAGAATCGGCATTTTTAATTAGATTCTTAATTTGATTGGTAATACGAACTTTATAAGTTAAACCTCTACCATTTGTAACTGCTTCTTTATTCAAAATACCACCGAAAATAAATTTATTCAACTTTGGACGACTAGCACTAGCAGTTGTATTATCAGTTAAATAATCTAAAACAGTAGTTTTATTGGTTAAATTATACACATATATTCTTTCAGGTTCAATAGAATTTTTCATGGCGACTGCATCAATATGAAAGACCAAATTAGCTTCATTGATTAACCAACCATTTTTTCTTATTTTCTCTAGTTCATCTGCAATACCATTATTATCATTATCTGATCCAAATAATTCTACTACAGCCAAAGACCCCACACCACCTTTTAAATAAAGTTTTGAATCACCAGACGTAGGATTAAAATTGGTTATTGCATTACTGTAATCAGGATTTAAGTTGGATTGCTCTAAAAAATTAACGGTATTACCGTCAATATTCAAATCCAATGTTTTATTCACTCTTTTAACAGTAGTCACCCCATTGGTAGTAGTAGACAAATCTTCTTTATAATATAGGCGTATTACATTTTGAGTAGAACCTGCTCTTTTAAAATTAATCATCGCCATACTTTCATCAGTACCTGTTTTTTCTACTTTAAAGTACAAGCCTCTAAAATAGTTTTTAAATGTTTCATTGGAGGTTAGCTTACCTGATGGAGCATTCAAAACTTTAGTCGTAAAGAAAGCATTACTAAGTTTTAAACGCATAGCCGGTGCTGTACGTTTTGTAGTAGATTTTTTGGTTTCTTCATCTATAGTCGTTTCTGCAATTTCTTTTGGATCAAAATAAAACGCATCATTTTGTTTAACGTCAGCAGCATCATTTAGTCTACTTCCAATTTTTAAGCCATCAAAATCATTTTTTTGATTACTATAATATGCTTGTTTTTCTTTGAAATTAGTTGCAGGATCTAAATCGCGCATAAAAAACCCCGATTCATACACGCTTAATTTGAACGGCGCTTTAGCAGTACCATAAACAGAATCCAATTCATATGTTCTTATTCCTGTTGTCGCATCTGTACTTTTAACTGTACTATAATAAGGAATGGTCATAACCACACTATCCATTACAGCATTGGCACCAATAGTAGGACCAACCGACGCTAATGATAACTGGGTGGCAAAACTAGCCGAAGTAGTACCAAAAGCTGAATTTGTATAAGTACCTAAAGCATTTACTGCTAAATTATCTGTTTGTACAACTCCTGTACCTTGATTGTATGCTTTTACAGCAGAGTAATATTTTCCTAATTCAAAATTATTATCTCCTATTAAATCTTCTCCAATAACATTATAGTCTTTATCACAAGAAAACAAAATAAAAAAACCACAAAGAATAAATAACTTCTTTACTAAAGCCGTATTGTACATAAAATAGTTATAAAATTAAAATTAAAGCACCTGATTATTATAAAAATTGGTGTACGCTTCAGCGAAACCATCTTTCGGAGTGAAAGGTAAAAAAGGTTTATTGGAAGATTCTATAAATTTTGTTAAACTTGGTGACAAATTATTCGAAGCGATAATTACGGCATCTGAGTTTAGGACGGCTGTTTTTAAAATATTCTCATAATTTGGTACTTCTAAGTCTGCTATAGCCTCATGAGGAACACCATCAAATTTGACTTTGTTAATCATTTCGACATCCAAAGTTTCTGAAAAAGATTCCGAATAAACCGAAGTAACAATTTTAGTTTCAGAAAACAAGGCCTCATTCTTGTAGTAATGTTTCATGTAAACCGGCAACATGGAAGCAAGCCAACCATGAACATGAATAATATCCGGAACCCAATTGAGTTTTTTGACCGTTTCAACTACTCCTTTAGCAAAAAAAATAGCGCGCTCATCGTTATCAGGATACATCACACCGTCTTCATCTGCAAAAGTAGATTTGCGCTTAAAATATTCATCATTATCAATAAAATAAACTTGGATGCGCTCTTTTGGGATAGACGCCACTTTTATAATCAATGGCATATCCAAATCGTTTACTACTAAATTCATTCCCGAAAGGCGAATTACTTCATGCAATTGATGCCTTCGTTCATTAATATTTCCATATCTCGGCATGAATATTCTTATCTGCCCACCTTGATCATTGATCATTTTTGGCGCATCATAAGACATTAAAGAGACCTCATTCTCAGCAAGATAAGGAACAACTTCAGATGATACATACAATATCCTCTTATCTTTCATAGTATTTTTTACTTTATTTATTGGCAATAAAAACGTTGCGAAATTACAAAATTTTATGCAGTTATTAACTAAAATATTATGTTTGCACCTAATTTTAATAAAATGACCATGCAAATCTTCAATAAAAACATTGAATTAAAAGAATTTTTGGCTCCCGTGAAGACCAAAAATTCTACTATTGGCTTTGTACCTACGATGGGTGCATTGCATGCGGGTCACTTAGCATTAATGCGCCAATCTCTACAGGAAAATGACATTACTGTAGTGAGTATTTTTGTCAATCCAACCCAATTCAACAATCCAGAAGATTTAGCAAAATATCCCCGAACACTCGAAGCTGATGTTGAAAAAATGGCAACGCTTAGCGATAAAATTATCATTTTTGCACCTACCGTTGAGGACATTTATGAAGGAGAAACTACAGCAAAATCCTTTGAGTATGATGGATTAGAACATCAGATGGAGGGCAAGTTTAGACCCGGTCATTTTGATGGTGTTGGAACAATTGTTAAGCGATTGTTTGAAATTGTTACTCCGACAAGAGCTTATTTTGGTGAGAAAGATTTTCAACAACTTCAAATAGTTAAAAAATTAGTCGAAAAAAACCACATTCCGGTAGAAATCATTGGATGCCCTATATACAGAGAACCTAATGGATTGGCCATGAGCTCTCGTAACGAAAGACTTAGCAGCACAGAAAGAAAAGAAGCTGCCCTAATTTTTACCATTTTAAAAGAGGCAAAAGAAAAATTTCTTACACAAGACCCTGATTTGATAGCAGCTTGGGTTAAAAATCAATTCAAAAACAATCCGTTATTCGAATTAGAATATTTCATAATTGCTGATGAATCTACGCTTTTACCTATAACTTTTAAAGAAAAGTCTAAAAAGTATCGCGCTTTTATAGCTGTATTCGTTAACAGCATCCGTTTGATTGACACTATTACATTAAATTAATTACCTTCGCCTCATGCAAATTCAAGTAGTAAAATCTAAAATTCATCGTGTAAAAGTAACTGGTGCCGATTTAAATTACATCGGTAGTATTACGATTGATGAAGCTTTGTTAGACGCCTCCAACATTATAGAAGGCGAGAAAGTTTCCATCGTAAACATCAATAACGGCGAACGTTTTGAAACCTACGCCATCAAAGGCGAAAGAAATTCTGGCATCATTACACTGAATGGTCCAGCCGCTAGAAAAGTTCAAAAAGATGACATTATCATTATCATTTCTTACGCAACTTTAGAATTTGAGGAGGCCAAAACTTTTAAACCTTGGATTATTTTCCCAAACGAAACCGACAACTCTCTTACATAGTTCCTTCTTTTTATTTGTCTAAATTTTAAGCATTTAAAACAGTGCTATCCATGCTTTTAAAACATTAAAAGCAACAAATACTTGCGATTTATTCATAAAATAAATTAAAATAGTATCTTGCTCTGTTTTTTAATTCAAACCTAATTTAGACTCCCCAAATCATGAAAAAGGTCCTTTTTTTGCTGTTGCTATCAGTTCCATTTTATGCTCAAATCAAAACCGAATCTTTTGATTCTAGTAAGTTAGCCGAAAAACGAGCAATTACTATAAGCTTACCCCCTTCTTACGAAAAAAACACTACCAAAAAATATCCAATCTTACTATTGTTAGACGGCGATTTTTTATTCGATCCTTTCTATGGTGCTATTTCTTATGGAAGTTACTGGGACGATTTCCCGGAAACAATAATCGTAGGAATCCATCAAAATCATAACGATGAGCGGGTTGACGATAGCGAATTTGAAGAAACACAAGGGCTCCCAGCCGAAAAAGGAGCCGCTTTTTTTGAATTTATTGGACAAGAATTACTGCCTTATATTGAAAAAAAATATCGGACAGCCCCATTCCGAATGATTGCTGGACTTGACACAACAGCAGGTTATTTGAATTTTTTTCTGTACAAAGAAAATCCCCTTTTTAACGCTTACATTTCCTTAAATCCTGAACTTGCCCCATTAATGGAAAAAAGAGTGGCAGAACAATTAAATGCTGCAAAAAGTCCAGTTTTTTATTACTTATCAACTAGTGAAGATGAAATAAAAAAATTGGCAGAGCCTATCAAAATGCTGAATGAAAACATCAAAAACGACAACAATCCATTAATCAATTATAAATTTGAGTCTTTCAAAGGTGCAGGACATTATTCCCAAACCTTGTATGCAATTCCAAGTGCCTTGCATCAAATTTTTGAGACCTACAAGCCTATTTCCTCTTCTGAATTCACAAACAAAATCGCCTCATTACCCTCTGGATATGTAGATTATTTAGAAAAAAAATACAGTGTTTTAAACGAAGCTTTACATCTTACTATTCCGATTAGAATTAATGATTTCAAAGCCATTGAAGCTGCTATTCTGAAAAACAATGCATATAGTGAATTGGATCAATTGGCAATTTTAGCCGATAAGTTTTATCCAAAATCAATGCTTGCCGAGTATGAATTAGCCTTAATGTATGAAAAACAAGAAGACTATAAGAAAGCAATGAAACGCTACCAAAATGCCTCGCAAATGCTAGAAATTGGAAGCCTGACCAAAACGATGATGTTAGAGAAATACGACTTAATGAAAAGTAAAATTGCAACGAAGAAATAATGGCCAAAGTAAAAACTACCTTTTTTTGTCAAAATTGTGGCGCTCAATATGCCAAATGGCAAGGACAATGCAATTCCTGTAAAGAATGGAATACTATTGCTGAAGAAATTGTACAAAAGCAAGAGAAGGTAGCTTGGAAAAGCGAACCCGTTTCTTTAAGCAAAGCGCCACGCCCCCTACGCATCAACGAAATTGATTCGACAGCAGAGATTAGACTAGACACGACGGACGCTGAATTGAACCGTGTTTTAGGAGGTGGAATTGTACCTGGTTCTTTGATTTTGTTGGGCGGAGAACCGGGCATTGGAAAAAGTACACTGTTACTACAAATTTCCTTAAAACTGCCTTACAAAACCCTGTATGTTTCTGGAGAAGAAAGTCAAAAGCAAATCAAGATGCGTGCAGAACGCATTACTCCCAATGGAGACAATTGCTATATTTTGACAGAAACCAAAACACAAAACATCTTTAAGCAAATCGAAACGATGCAGCCTGAGATTGTAATCATCGATTCCATTCAAACGTTGCATACAGATTACATTGAATCGACTGCAGGAAGCATTTCACAAATTAGAGAAACTACTGCCGAGTTGATTAAGTTTGCCAAAGAAACCAACGTTCCCGTAATTCTTATTGGTCACATTACCAAAGATGGTACCATTGCAGGCCCAAAGATCCTAGAACACATGGTAGATACCGTTTTGCAATTTGAAGGCGATAGAAACCACGTTTACCGCATCCTTCGTTCGCTTAAAAACCGTTTCGGCTCGACTGCTGAAATAGGAATTTATGAAATGCTAGGCAGTGGCTTACGCGAAGTTTCAAATCCGTCTGAAATTTTGATTTCGCACAAAGACGAACAACTCTCAGGAACTGCAATTGCTACAACGCTAGAAGGTATGCGTCCTTTAATGATCGAAATACAGGCCTTGGTAAGCACCGCAGTGTACGGAACACCACAGCGTAGTACAACAGGTTACAACGCCAAACGATTGAATATGATTTTAGCTGTTTTAGAAAAAAGAGCTGGTTTCCGATTAGGAGCCAAAGATGTCTTTTTGAACGTAACAGGAGGACTTTCCGTCGATGACCCGGCGATTGATTTAGCTGTGGTTGCCGCCATCTTATCTTCCAACGAAGACATTTCTATCCATAAAGATTTTTGTTTTGCTGGAGAAGTTGGACTTTCTGGAGAAATTCGTCCGGTAAATCGAGTTGACCAACGCATACAAGAAGCCGAAAAACTGGGTTTCTCAACTATATTCGTTTCAAAATACAACAAGATTGCGCTTAAAAATACGGGGATTCAAATTCGGTTGGTCACCAAAATAGAAGATGTAGCAGCCGAACTGTTTGGATAACGCAAACCCATAGCCCTGATGGAAGCGGCATCCTTTTATACCAAAAACCCTTTCAGTTTTAAATACTGAAAGGGTTTTTGGTATAAAAGATATAGCGTACAGCAGGATAAAGCTCCTAAAAACTACGCCTCTCCTTTATGAAAAGCTTTTTTATTGAATACGATTAAGATTCCTACTCCAGTTGAAATAGCCACATCGGCCACGTTGAAAATAGCATTAAAAAACGTGAAAGGTCTACCGCCAATGAAAGGCACCCATTCTGGCATTGGAAAATCTTTGATGATAGGAAAATAAAACATATCGACCACTTGCCCATGAAACCAAGTTCCATAAGGCTCATCTGAGAACAAAACCGCCAATTGCTGATAACTGTCGTTAAAAATAACCCCGTAAAAAACAGAATCGATAATGTTTCCTAAAGCCCCAGCAAAAATCAAAGCAATGGCTACGATAAGATAATTGGAACTTTTATGATTACGCACGGTATCCCATAACCAATATGCAATTCCTGCTACTGCAAAAATTCGGAAAAGGGTCAAAAATAACTTGCCGTATTCACCTGGAAGTTTGGTTCCCCAAGCCATTCCTTCGTTTTCTATAAAATGTATTTTGAACCAATTGAAGACCGTCACTTCTTCGCCTAAAACAAAATTAGTTTTGATATAAATTTTAGAAACTTGATCCACTAATAAAAGTAGAAATACAATAATATAAGCTTGGCGTAAGGACATTTTATACATTTTAATGGGCAAAAATAAGCAAAATCAAATAAAAAAACACCAAAAAGAAATTCCAAATTCCATGATACAGGTTTGGAATTTGGAATTTCAATTTTGGATTTCAGATTGTTATCGTTGCATGTTTTTGGCTTCGATACTCATGGTTGCATGAGGGACGATTTTAAGCCTTTCCTTGCCTATTAACTTTCCGGTTACTCTACATATACCGTACGTTTTGTTTTCTACACGGAAAAGAGCATTTTTTAAATCACGTAAGAATTTTTCTTGACGAATAGCCAATTGTGAATTGGCTTCTTTCGACATGGTTTCGCTACCTTCTTCAAAAGCTTTGAAAGTAGGCGATGTGTCATCAGTACCATTATTTAAATCATTCATATAGGCACTTTTTATCAAGTCAAGATCGGCTTGCGCTTTCTCTATCTTTTCTTTGATTATCTGTTTGAACTCTGCTAAATCAGCATCTGAGTATCTTGTCATTTCCTCGGTCATAGCCTAAATTAATTTAATGGTTGGTTAATTCTTTTTGGTTGGGTTATTTTGTTATGATTAATTTTGATTTAATGTCGTCGAATTCAATTTCTGTGCCATTTTCTAAGTTTTCTGCAAATAGTAATTCTTCTGTCAATGTTTCTGACTTAATGTAGCTTTCATTGGCTAGAATTGCTTCTTGTAAAACCGCATGATTTTGAACGTAAACCTTCACTTTATCGGTAACCTCGAAACCAGAATCTTTACGAATATTCTGAATACGATTTACTAACTCCCTTGCAATTCCTTCTTTTCTTAACTCTTCTGAGATGGTGATATCTAATGCTACCGTAATTCCATTGGCATTAGCCACTAACCAACCTTCGATATCTTGGGAAGAAATTTCAACATCTTCTAGAGATAAAATTACATCTTTTCCTGAAATTACAATACTTAAACTTCCTTCCTTGTCTAATTGGTTGATTTGAGCTGGAGTAAACCCTTGTATTTCCTTGGATACTAAGCCCATGTCTTTTCCAAAACGAGGCCCTAAAGCTTTAAAATTAGGTTTAATTTGTTTCACTAAAACACCTGAAGCATCGTCTAAAAGTTCGATTTCTTTGACATTTACTTCGGCTTTTATAAGGTCGGCAACCGCTTCAATTTCAGCCTTCTGAACCACGTCAAGTACTGGTATCATTACCTTTTGCAAGGGTTGACGTACTTTTATCATTTCTTTTTTACGCAGCGACAAAACCAACGAAGAGATCGTTTGAGCCTTTTGCATTTTGCTTTCTAATGATTTATCAACAAAGTTTTCAACTGAAACAGGGAATTGCGCCAAGTGAACGGATTCGAAATTCTCTGTTCCTGTAGCTTTCGTTAAGTCTTTATACAACTTATCCATAAAGAAAGGAGCAATAGGAGCACTCAATTTTGCAACACTCAACAAGCAAGTATAAAGCGTTTGATAAGCAGCAATTTTATCTTGCGCATACTCGCCTTTCCAGAAACGACGTCTACACAAACGCACGTACCAGTTACTTAAATTTTCTTGAACAAAATCAGAAATAGCACGAGCGGCACGGGTTGGTTCATATTCAGCATAAAACACATCTACTTCTTTGATTAACGTGTTCAATTCTGAAATGATCCATTGATCAATCTCTGGGCGTTCTTCTAGAGGCACCTCAGCTTCTGCATAACTAAAGCCATCAATATTGGCATATAAAGCAAAGAATGAATAGGTATTATACAAAGTACCAAAGAACTTACGACGCACCTCAGCAATTCCTTCAATATCGAACTTCAAGTTGTCCCAAGGATTGGCATTCGAAATCATATACCAACGCGTAGCATCAGGACCATATTCTTCTAATGTGGTAAAAGGATCAACGGCATTGCCCAAACGCTTGGACATTTTTTGTCCATTCTTATCCAAAACCAAACCGTTGGATACTACGTTTTTGTAGGCGATACGATCAAAAACCAAAGCGCCAATAGCGTGTAAAGTATAAAACCATCCACGGGTTTGATCCACACCTTCTGCAATAAAATCAGCCGGGTAATCGGTATTTTGATCTATTTTTTCTTTGTTTTCAAACGGATAATGCCATTGTGCATAAGGCATAGCACCTGAATCAAACCAAACGTCAATCAAATCGGATTCGCGTTTCATTGGTTTTCCTGAAGCAGAAACTAAGGTGATTTGGTCTACCACATTTTTGTGCAAATCAATCAAATCGTAATTAGTTTCAGACATATTTCCAATTTCAAAACCAGCAAACGGATTGTTGGCTTGAACACCAGCCGCAATAGCTTTTTCTATCTCGTTGTATAATTCTTCAACAGAACCAATTAAGATTTCTTCTTGTTTGTCTTCTGTTCTCCAAATAGGCAAAGGAATTCCCCAATAACGTGAGCGTGATAAGTTCCAATCATTAGCATTTTTCAACCAATTACCAAAACGTCCCTCACCAGTAGCTTTTGGCTTCCAGTTGATGCTGTCGTTCAGGTCGAACATACGGTCTCTCACCTCGGTAATTTTGATAAACCAAGAGTCTAATGGATAATACAATATTGGCTTATCCGTTCTCCAACAATGTGGATAACTGTGTACGTACTTCTCTACTTTGAAGGCTTTGTTTTCTTCTTTTAAACGAATAGCGATTTCGACATCTACTGAACGCTCTGGCGCTTCTCCTTCGTTGTAATATTCGTTTTTAACGTATTTCCCTGAATAATCTCCAAGACCTTGAATGAATCTTCCCTGCAAATCTACCAAAGGAACTGGCGTACCATTTTCATCTAAAACCAACATTGGCGGCACTTCTGGCGTAGCTTCTTTGGCTACTTTAGCATCATCTGCACCAAATGTAGGCGCGGTATGTACAATACCCGTACCGTCTTCAGTAGTTACAAAATCACCAGCAATCACTCTAAACGCATTTTCTGCATTTTGATACGGCAATACAAAAGGCAATAATTGTTCGTAACGAATATCCACTAAATCTTGACCTTTACATTCGGCTACGATTTGATATGGTATTTTTTTATCGCCTGCTTTGAAATTTTCGAAATCAACTGCATCTTCAGAAGCAAAAAATCCTTTTGCAAATTGTTTTCCCACTAAATTTTTGGCCAAAATCACAAAAATTGGCTCAAATGTATACTGATTGAAGGTTTTTACTAAAGCATAATCAATTTTCGGTCCAACCGTCAACGCTGTGTTCGATGGCAAAGTCCAAGGTGTTGTCGTCCAAGCCAAAATGTGAATAGCTCCAAAACCTTGTAAAAATGAAGGTAATGTTTCTGGTAATGTCTTGAATTGAGCTACAATAGTCGTATCCGTTACATCACGGTAACTTCCAGGCTGATTCACTTCGTGAGAAGACAAACCAGTACCCGCTTTTGGTGAATACGGCTGAATGGTGTAGCCTTTGTACATCAAATCTTTGTTGTAGATTTGCTTTAGCAACCACCAAACGGATTCCATATACTTGGGTTTATAGGTCACATACGGATCTTCCATATCTACCCAATAGCCCATTTTTTCGGTCAAATCGTTCCAAACATCGGTATAACGCATTACGGTTTTTTTACACGCTTCGTTATAATCCTCGATGGAGATGGTTTTTCCGATATCTTCTTTGGTGATACCTAACTCTTTTTCAGTTCCCAATTCTACTGGTAAACCGTGAGTGTCCCAGCCTGCTTTACGCTTTACTTGGAACCCTTTTTGGGTTTTATAGCGGCAAAAAATATCTTTAATGGCACGTGCCATCACGTGGTGAATTCCTGGCAAACCGTTAGCCGAAGGCGGTCCTTCAAAAAACACAAAAGGCGTGTTGCCTTCGCGCGTAGTTACACTCTTTTCAAATATATTTTCGTTCTTCCAAAAATCAAGCACTTCGGATGCCGCTTTTGGCAAGTCAAGTCCTTTGTATTCAGTAAATTTTGTACTCATTGTATCCTTTTCTTAATCGAGGTGCGAAAGTAATAAATTTTGAATTATCGTTTGTGCATTTATTGAAAATTCATAAAATTTTATTATACAAGCGTTCAAAAAAAAGAGGAGTAAAAATTACTCCCCCTTAAATAAAAAATAAAAGTCATAAAAAGACTATTTAAATCCACCAAAATAAACTTCTTTAATAAATATTCGATTGCCAAAAACAGGATTAATATCAATTTTTTCTCTCCATTCTTGATATACTGTTTCTCCATTAAAATCTTCAATTTCATAGACAACTTTAAACGGCAGATTACCTGAGTTCAAGGCTAAAACAGGGCGATAATCCAAGAATAGTTTTCTTTCAAAAAAACTTTTATTTCCATTGTCATATTCTGTTTTTTCTGAAGCAACTATGGAATGGTTGGTTTTATCGATAAACAAATGATGGTCCGTTTTTGGAATCGTTCTATTGGCTGAATTTAATGTTTTTTCAAAGTAGTTCAAATGGTAACATAGTTTCCCTTCGACCATCTCGTCTCCTAAAAGCTCAAAATCGTTCCATACATCAAGTCGAAGATCAGAAATAAAATTAATCAAATCAAGATTTTTAGCTAACATATTGTAACCATACGAAGTCTGCTTTGCCCATTTTGCATTAACTCCGCTTTCACGATCATCGTGACTCCATGCTTCTGGGCCATTTACTATTTCATAATAATTTTCAGGCATCTTTTTCTTCAAAAGATAATTTGAGGTCGTTGCCCATTTTTCTTCTGTTTGAGAAACTCTGTTACCTTCAATGAAAAGTTTGGATAACATATGAGCTTTTTCGATACTTTTTAACGCTTGAGATCCTCCTAAACTAGCAATAACTTTAGCCAACAAATCTGGCTTAGACTGATAAGGAATAGAGTCAAGCATGTTAAATCTTTGGGTTTTAGACTTCATTAGAGCCGCTTCTCTATTGGCTTTTTCAATTTCCCAATCGGCATCTTGTTGTTCAATTTTTTCAAAGAAAGCAAGTCTCATTTCTTCCTTTTCTTCAGCAATTTTAAGCCCTAATTTTTTAAGATCTACAAAACGATTAGTATGACTTCTGATCATTTTATCTACAAAAAAAGCATTCTTAACTCGATTTATAATTGTAGATCCTCTTGAATCTAATTTATCGTTTTCAATAAGTAAATTAGCAAATAACAATGCTTTTTCCTTGTTTTCGAGTAAAAAATAAGTTTGTGCCAAGTTATTAAGAACAATAAATCTGATGTATTCGTTAGTTGGCAAAGGAGGATACTTGGTTAACAAACTCTCCAAGTAATTTAAATGAGGTAGTAATGTTTTCTCATCTAATCCTTTTTCGAACGTTACTTTCTGCATTTGAGCAGAAATTTCATTTTCAAAATCAAGCATCTGCTTGTATTCTGGATGATCTTTGGAGGTCACAAATTCAAATTTTTCTTTGGATTCGCCTTTACTATATCCAAATTTATAATTAAGATAATTCTGAATTTTATCTACTGACTGATAAATCACTTTATCAATTCCTAAATCTTCTATATTATAATCAACTTTCCTTGCGGCGTCTAGGTTTGCCTTACTAGTATTGGCAAAAGCTTCCTTAAGATTGCTTTTTTGATATTCAGTCCCAACAACATAAGGCTCTATTGTATTAAAATCTTCTGATAACAAAAGTTTATCGGCACATTTAGCTTCAACTTTTATCCTTACATCATAATTAGAAGAGATGGCATATTTCCATTTTTTTTGCTTTGTATCAAATGTACTATCTATTTTGGTAGCAGTAAATTTTGGCAATGCAATGGTCAAATAAATCTTTAATTTTCCGTTGGCTGGGTCTTTGATAAAGCCATTAATATTAAAATAATTTTTCTTTAAAACAAGTTCTTCTTGAATCAACTCCCTATCCATTTGATAAAAAGTAGTTTGCGTCAACACATTATCAAGAATAGGAAATTGAGAATATTGAATAGTTGGTATATAGAATTTTTTCTTCTTTGAGCTTATTTTTTCTTGCGCTTGAATTGAAACAATTACAAGCAAAAACATAAAGACTAATTTTTTTTTCATAGGTAAAAAAAAGCCATCAGATTAATTTCCTGATGGCCTTTGAATTTTTATTTTTTATTAAAAATTTGAATTGAATTATCAGAAACGTAAAAAATATTTTGCGTAGCTGGGTCAATTTCATATTGAGGGCGGTTGTTATTAAAAGTGATCTTGTCCAATTCCACACCGTCGATTTTTCTAACTTTTACAAGCATTTTTTCTCCTGTTGGCGTTTTAGCAAAAATATAAGAAAAATCTCTGTTTTGTTTCATTGCATTAAAACGAGAGCCAAACTTCTCAGCAACCATACCTAATGCAGCAGCACCTGCAGCATATCCTTCAGCTTGAGCCATATTCGTTTTGTTTCTTTCACGAACTGTTGTCGTTTGTCTGTTTCCGTTTTCATCACGAGTCTCCATTGTTAATTCACTACCTTTAAATGCACTTACTGCTGATGCTCCAGCCATAAATGCACTTCCAACTATGGCTGTGCTTTTTAATAAACGTCTTCCTCCTTCGCCAGGCTGACTGTAAGTAAGGTGGTATTTTACAGTTCCATCCATATTAACTCCCATAACCTCAACAGGTCCAGAAAGAACCACTCCCCAAGGAAACAATTCGATGCTATTTAACTCTTTTTCATTTTTGATGTTCACTTTTGCAAATGGCTCTGGTTTATCATCAATGGTTGGATTAAACTTGTATAACTTTTCGTCGTTATATACTAAATAAGAATTACTTGCTTCTTCAAATGTTGGCAAAACAGGACGATTTTTATCAAATTCGATGTTACGTTTCCATAATTTTTTTCCGGATTTGTAATCCACCATATTACCGTAGGTTCCTGTAAGATACATTACTTTTTCACCCACTTTTCCTAAATAATAAATAGGATCCTCTTTGTCATCTGAAATTTCAATAAATTTCTTCCATAATTTTTCGCCATCTTTATTGATTAACATCATTTCGTTTTCGGCTACATAAAGAAAATCTTGATCAATTGGGATTACTCGTTTCAAACCATCCCCACGAGCATCTTTCTTCCATATTTTTTCTCCTGTTTTTAAGTCATAGAAATTAAAACCGCTGAAATGAGCAATTAATAATTTTGATCCCCAATCTTCGAGATAAACTACTTTTTTGGTTTTAATTGACTCTTTCCAAATACTCTTACCAGTATCAGTACTTAACACATTCAAATATTCTTTGGTTGAGAAAATACCTTGGCTATTAACTACTACAATGTTTTTATCATTTTGTGTTAGAAAGAATTTCGTATATTCTTCGTCATCTGCTTTCCAGTTCAATTTACCTGTGTTTCTGTCAAATGAATATAATTTTCCGTACAAAAGATAATAAATTACAGCACCATTTATTTTGGCTATATTAGTATTGGCTGATTCTTTTAAAGAAAAACTAAATAATGATTTCGCTTTATCAACAGAAGTATTCCATTTTAACTCGCCCGTTTTCATATCCAAAAGAGCGATGGCCATATCTCCGTCCTTCTTTAAAGTTAGTAAGTATTCATCCGTTTCGGGGATAAAATCAGATTGCATTACCCAAAACGATTCTTTAGATGAGTTGTATACAATTTTACCTGTATCAGTATTTATAATAATGTACTTGTTATTGATGTAGGCCTCAACATAAGGGCTTCCACCAACGCTTGTTAATGCCTTTTTATCTTTAAAAACATTACCAAAATCTGGATCTTTCATGATATCTCCTACAGATACACTGCCAAAATCATCTTTAGTAAGTGTCCAAATAATTTTTTTTGTTTCCGGGTCCACACCCTTTACGGTACCGCCTTCTTTAAAAACAACAATACCAGTAATTTCATTTTGCACTAAATCTTGGACGGGATTATCTGTGGTAATTATTTCATCGTGTTTTCTTTGCGAAATCGCCGAAAAACAAACGAATAAAAGCAAGATAATTGAATACGTAATTTTCTTCATTTTAATTTTTTGTGATTAATAAATTAGGGATGTAATGTGACTAAAAGATCACAAGCGAATATATAGATATAAATTAAGCTTAAGAAAAAATTTCTTTTAAAATTTCTAAGGACTTTGGCTTTTTAAAACCTTGTAAATGAAAACTGTAATAATCGATTAGAATCTTGAGTAAAACCTGACGTTCTGTAACATGAAACACTTTTTGATCTGAATCAAATTTCAAAGCAATCAATTTTTTGAGCAAATTGGATTGATGTTCAGACAAAGAACTCATCGCCTGAAATAAAGAAAAAACCCCTTCGTTCATTTCAAAAAAAGGTAAATCTTGATCAGTAGTGTCTGGATAAAAACCTAAAAATTTTGTGATTTCCAACATTAAAATCAAATGAAAATTACTGTTTTCATGATGTGTGTCCAGCCATTGCAACGCCGCTTCGAGGTACTGAAACAAATCATCGTTTTTTTCTTCTTCATGAATCGCATGATGCAAAATTTCGGAAAGAAACAACACCATAGTACTTTTTACAATATCCAAAGGAATGGTTTGAAACGGAATAGCTGTTTTGATTTCTTTAAAATGCTCTAACGTCCCTTTATTCTTATGTACCGCTTCGATTTCCAAGATCGATAACGGCTGAAAATAAGCGATTTTTTGATTGTTCTTCTTTCCAGAAAATGCGTCTCTAACAAAATAGGATTTTAGACCATGAGATTGCGTAAAACACTTCACAATCAAGCTTTTTTCTTGAAATTTTAAAGTAGAAATGACGATCGCTTTGGTTTTTACCAACATGAGTTTTCGGGTATCGGTTAACGGCTAACGGTTTTTAGTTATCGGTTTTCGGTTTTGGAATTTTTATCTAATAATCATCACTTTCTTCACCTTGGTTTCGACTCCGTCTTCGGCAGAAATAAAAATCATATAAACCCCCGAAGCTACTTTGTATTTTCCAAAGGCTGTAGTATCCCATTCGATAGTTCCTCCTTCCGAAATTGCTTCGTGAACCAAATTGCCTTCAATATCCGTTATTTTTACATTGGCACGATCCAAAAGTCCGGCGATTTTTACGGTTCCGCTAAATCCTGGACGCACCGGATTTGGATAAACATAAACATTATTCAAAGAATCACTAGCCCCTGTAGCTACTCCTTTAAACGAAATCATCCCTTTGGCGGTAGCAATATAAACTTCGCCGGTAACTGCATTGATCCCAATATCATTTATAGTATTACTTGGTAATGGCGAATTATTAGTCGTGAAATGATAGAGTGTTTTTTGCCCATTGGATGACAATAAAAAAACACCTGAATCTGCTGTTCCTACCCATTTATTATTGGCTCCATCTACTACAATGGCGTTTATAAATTGTTCATACAATAATTCCTGAGCCACCTCATCTTCTAGAATGATAATGGGTTTGGTAGTGAGTGCCGTGGTATTTTGAAAATTATTCACACTCGATAACACCCTAAGGCCTTTGGTGGTGCCAATCCAGAGCTGATTGTTAGTATCTATAGCCAAAGCTCGAACATCTGTTGTAGGCAAGTTTCCTTTATCAGCTCCAAAAGTAATCTTCTTAAATGTAGCCGTACTATTTTCATTAAAAGCAAGTACTCCATCGGTATTAGAGGCGATCCACTTGGTACTGTTTTTATCGATGACCATTCTTCCCATACTCACATCGATACTTTTTTCGGCGATAGTATTCAAGGAATAACTTTGCCATTGTCCATTACTTCTCAACACTTTTAAGCCATTTTCGATTCGTGAATTGGTTACCCAAAGATTCCCAGTTTTATCAAAAGCGGTTCCGTTAATACGAATGTCTATGTAAGTTGGCCCTAAAAAAGCAATCGATTCTAAGCCTGAATTGGTTTGATTGTACAACAAATTTGGCACTTCGTTTTCTATACGCAATAAACCTGAAAAAAAAGAACTCGCATAAACTTTAGTCTCGTCATTTGGATTAATTGTTACTCTCGAAATGGATTTGGCTCCCAAAACATTATTTGCAGCAATAGATGACCAACCCTGAGCATTGAGTCGGCTAATGCCATATAAATTAGGACCACTGTTGTTATAAGAATAAGGATTATAATCGCCTGTATAGCCACCATATACCGCCCAAAGTGCCGTTGGACTAACTTGAAATGAAAAAATGGCATTTCTGAGTGGTCCTGGAGGTGTATTATCGACTATTGGTGCGCCAACAGATAGTGTCGTTGCAAATAAACCATTTTCTTTGGTTCCCAAAAATAAATTGGCATTTACAATGGCGGCACAAGTAAAAATGGGATTTTTATCCAAAATCTGATTACTCGTTATTTGTTTTATCAAAAGAAATCCTAACCCAAATACCGAAATTTGGCTAGGAGTAGTAACCAATAAATTGTTTGCATCAGAACGTAAATCGACTATAGGCGAGCCAAAACTTTGAACAAGAGTGAATGAATTGAGTCCATACTTATAAATTGCACCATTTGTCGTTGAAGCATACAAATCGGTGCCAAAAGCAGTAATTCCCGACCAATTATCAGACAAAAGCGTTGTCCATTGCTGATAATCAATCAAGTTTGGATTTGTAATAGCTGCACGACGAATTCCATTTTCGGTGGCAGCATAAATATTTCCTTCAAAAACAGCCGTTTGCTTTACTGAAATCTCCTTTCCAAAGTCGCCCATAAAGTACGTATCTCCAAAAAGTTGCGTATTCAAATTGAATTGTACAATACCAAAATCACAAGAAACATAAAGAATTCCTTGATATTCCATAAAGTGATTGATTTTTTTGATATTGGCAGGCAATTGTTTATTGATAATATCGACCACCTTTAAAATAGCTCCATCCTTTTCGTTTATTACAAGTAAAAGACCATTTTCATAACCCACAATTGTCTTATTGAAAGCGACGCTATGATACAGTGCAGATATCGTCAACCCAGAAAGACCGTCGATAGTTGTGGTCGTTTTTAATGTGTTTAAAAGCGTGTTTTTTGAAAACAAAGCATTCTCTGCAGCAGCAAAAATATTGGAATTGGATTGCGCTACATCTTTGATTTCGTTATAAGAAAAATACCCTTGCCAAGACAATTGTTTTTGGGAAAAAACATTGTTCATAGCTAATAAACAAAAAAACACGACTATTCCTCTCATGAGTTTTATTCAAATGAATTACAAATATAGTACAAACGGAAGTTTTTGCTTTTTGTTCTAGACGAATAAAAAAAGCCTTCTTCTGTTTCCAGAAGAAGGCCTTCAATAATTAACTTACTACTACTATACTACTCCTTGAGCTAACATAGCATCAGCTACCTTAACAAATCCAGCAATATTAGCACCTTTCACATAATCAACATATCCAGTTTCATCTGTACCGTATTGTACACAAGAAGCATGAATATTCAACATGATATTGTATAATTTTTCATCTACCTCTTCAGAAGTCCAGCTTAAACGCAAAGAGTTTTGAGACATTTCTAAACCTGAAGTCGCAACACCACCTGCATTAGACGCTTTTCCTGGCGCAAACAATATTTTGGCATTATGGAAAGCGATCACAGCTTCTGGAGTAGAAGGCATATTAGCTCCTTCGGCCACAGCAATACATCCGTTAGCTAATAAAAGAGCCGCTTCTTCTCCGTTCAACTCATTTTGAGTAGCACAAGGCAAAGCGATATCACATTTTACTTCCCAAGGGCGTTTACCTGCAACGTATTTGGCATTTGGATATTTTGCTACATATTCGCTAATTCTTCCACGTAATTCGTTTTTCAATTCCATTACGAAAGCTAATTTTTCAGCATCGATTCCGTCAGCATCATAAATATAACCCGCAGAATCAGATAAAGTAACCACTTTACCACCTAATTGAGTTGCTTTTTGAGCAGCATACTGCGCAACGTTACCTGAACCTGAAATAACGACTGTTTTACCTTCAAAAGAATCACCTTTGGTTTTCAACATACTTTGTGCAAAGTATACCGTTCCATAACCAGTTGCCTCAGGACGGATTAATGATCCTCCGAAAGAAATTCCTTTTCCAGTTAAAACACCTGTAAACTCGTTTCTTAATCTTTTGTATTGTCCAAATAAATAGCCTACTTCTCTACCACCAACACCAATATCTCCAGCCGGAACGTCAGTATCAGCACCAATATGTTTAGCCAATTCAATCATAAAACTTTGACAAAATTTCATGATTTCGTTATCCGATTTTCCTTTTGGATCAAAATCAGAACCACCTTTACCTCCACCCATTGGCAAAGTAGTCAAACTATTTTTGAAGGTTTGTTCGAAAGCTAAGAATTTCAAAATACTTAAGTTTACTGAAGGATGAAAACGCAATCCCCCTTTGTATGGTCCAATGGCAGAGTTCATCTGGATGCGATATCCACGATTTACTTGTGTTTGACCTTGATCATCAATCCAAGTCACTCTAAACATGATCACGCGCTCAGGTTCAACCATGCGCTCTAAAAGCATTTTGTTTTGGTATTTTTTATTTTGTTCGATGAAAGGAATTACCGTCTCGGCAACTTCTAGTACTGCTTGCAAAAATTCTGTTTCGTTCGGATTTTTTTTAGTTACCGAATCGATAAAATTAGTTATACTTTGTGACATAATTATAATAATTATAAAACGTTAAAAACGTACTGTTAATGATTACAAATATAGGCTAAAACAATAAATTTGACCTATTTGTTTATAAAAAAAAGAAAAATTATCTTTTATTTAACCAATTACAAAGAAATAGCAACATAACAGTATGGTTTTTACGAAAACGTTATAGTATTTGTAACAAAATTCAATTTTGTTTAATAATAATTGGTTTAACATTAATGCAACTTTGGTGTAATTTGTTTTTCGTATATTTGCGCGCAATATATATTATTAGGTTATCAAATGTTCAAAAAAATAGTTTTAACAATAATCGCATTACTTTTTGTTGTCAATATTTCTCACGCCCAATTCAATGTAGCACATGAAATAGGTGTTACAGTTGGACCAGTAGCATTTCAGTCCGATTATGGCGAACGCCATGATTTTGACACTAATGCAGGTAATACTGGATTTGGTATTGGTTTGGTTCACTACCTTAACTTTTCAACAAAAGCTTATAATGACAACTACTTTAATGAGCATTTTAAAGTTCGCTCTGAATTATCTTATAGTTCGACCAACTTTAGACATTTTGGAACATGGGTAGATCAATCCAATAATTCGCTGGGAAAAGAACAACTTAGAGCCATGAGAGGCTCTTCTAGTGTATTAAATCTAGGAGTACAGGGTGAATTTCACCCCATTAAAATTCATGATTTCGAAAATAGTATTGGCACATTTAGCCCGTATGCTAGTTTGGGTCTTTTATATAGTTTTTATAGCTCTGAAGCTACCTCTACAATGGGGCCTTTAGGAACTTCGATGACTACAATCCCAAAATACTTAACTCCTTCTGACGGAAGACCTCATGGGTTTTCGACTGAAAGCAAAACTGTTTTATCTGTGATTGCCGGCATAGGTAGTAGGTATAAGCTAACTTCAATGAGCGACTTACTGGTAGACATGCGTTTTCAATATTTTACTTCGGACTGGGTGGATGGACTTAATCCTAATAAACAAATTTACAAAGAGAATAAAGCCAATGATTGGATGGTTTGGTTCAACATTGGATACATTCAATACTTAGACATATAATCCTTCGCGGGTGAAAAAAGTAAAAGGGCTCAATTAAAAATGTTGAGCCCTTTTCTTTTACATAAATTATCATATTCTAGGCCAAAGCTTGTTCTAAGTCGGCAATCAAGTCGGCGGCGTCCTCAACACCTACACTCAATCGAACTAGATCATCGGTAATACCCACTTCTTTTCGTTTATCTTCTGGAATAGAAGCGTGAGTCATCAACGCTGGATGGTTCGCCAAAGATTCAACACCACCTAACGACTCTGCCAAAGTAAACACTTTCAGCTTTTCCAAAAAAGCAATCGCATCTTCTTTGTTTCCTGAGGTAAACGTAAACGAAACCATCCCACCAAATCCACTCATTTGCTTTTTGGCAATGTCATGAAACGGATGCTCTGGCAACCCTGGATAGTATACTTTTTTGATTTTAGGATGTGTATTTAGAAATGCTACCACTTTCTCACCGTTCTCACAATGTCTTTGTACTCTAAGGTGCAACGTTTTTATTCCACGCAAAACCAAAAAACTATCCATAGGTCCCAACGTGGCACCAGTGGCAAATTGTTGAAAGTGCAACTGATTGCCTAATGCTTCATCTTTTACAATCAAAGCCCCAGCAATCACATCCGAATGACCTCCTAAATATTTGGTCGCTGAGTGCATGACAATATCAGCGCCCAAGTCAAGAGGTTTTTGCAAATAGGGTGTAGCAAAAGTATTGTCTACCGCAAAAAGAATATTGTTTGCTTTTGTTATTTGAGCAATTGCAGCAATATCTGCCAATTTCATTAAGGGATTCGTAGGCGTTTCAACCCAAACCAACTTCGTATTTTCGTTGATTAAAGATTGGAATTTATCCAAATCATTCATATCTACAAAGTGAAACTTGATTCCCGAATCTTTATAAATTCTGGTAAACATTCGATACGTTCCTCCGTATAAATCATCCATAGCGATAATCTCATCGCCTGCTTTGAATGAACGCAAAATACAATCCGTTGCAGCTAAACCAGACGAAAAGGCTAAACCTCTAGTTCCATTTTCAATACTTGCCAAAGCATTTTCTAGCGCTGTTCTTGTTGGATTTGCCGCTCGGCTATATTCATAATCAGGGTGCAAGGGTTGTCCAGGACTCGTTTGTACAAACGTAGACGTTTGATAAACTGGCGGCATTACCGCTCCAGTACTAGCGTCATGATGCTGTCCTCCGTGAATTACTTTTGTATTGAATTTCATTGATTTAAATTTTAAAATGACTGTTGCTTATAAATGCAAATTTACCGTTAAATATTGATAAAGCAACATTACACTAGGCTACCTTTGTATCTCATTACATTTTTTGAGTTATGAAACGATACATCCAAAGCCTACTGTTGCTCATCGTGTTGAGCAGTTGTTCGAATGAATTGAACTTTGAAAACAAAAAGTTCAATAAAAAAAGCACCCTCCTTTGTAAACAAAATTGTACCGAAATTAAAGTAACAATTCCCATCGCTAAAAGTAACGGTCGCGTGGCAGATAGTATCAATAAAAAAATATTTTCAATTGTAAAAGAATTGGTGTATTTGGATGAAAAACCATTAACAAAAGAAGATTATGAAGCGCTAGTTTCATCCTTTATACAAACCTTTGAAACCACAAAAGAAGCATTCCCAGATAGCACTTTTGGTTGGGAGGCTAACATCGAGGGAACCATAAAATACCAATCCGAAAATCTAATCAATATCGAAATAGATCATTATACATTTACGGGTGGCGCTCACGGATATGAAGGCCTACAATCCTTACTCTTTGATCCAAAAACTGGGAAAACGATTCCTATCGATAAGCTATTTCAAAACTTAGTGGAACTAAAAAAAATGGTTGAAAAGAAATTTCGCGTCAAATATCAAATTCCGCAAAAAGGAAGCATTAACCAAACTGGTTATCTATTTGAAGATGAAACTTTTCAATTACCCAAAAATATTATTTTCACCAACGACGGCCTTTTGTTTCACTACAATCAATACGAAGCCGCTGCATATGTAGAAGGGCCTAAAACCCTTTTTATTCCTTATGCTTCTCTAAAAAATTACCTTATTTTGAAATAAAAAAGTGCTTCGAAATTGGATTTGATTTCGAAGCACTTTTTCTATTTGCATCGTGTTTTAAACAAACTTACGAAGACTCATTAAGATTCCAATATGTAAACCTTCATGGAAATTGTTGAATTGGATTGCTTCTTCAACAGAATGCAATGTAAAACCTGTAGAGGTTGGGTATTCAGTAAAATTTTGAAAAACCTTATTATTGTAGTCGCTTTTCATTTGCTCTACGGTTGAAAAAAGCAAACTCTTAATCAAGTCAACTTCTTCTTGTGTAGCATCTTGTTCTGGTTTGGATCCTTTTCGGTATTTTTCTACCAATTCATCAGCAACCTGCATAGGTAAACCCGATAATTTATAAACTAATAACTGTTGCGTCACCACAATATGAGCAATGTTCCAAAATATTGTATTAGAAAAACCCTCAGGAATAGTATTCAATTGCTCCAAAGAATATTTTTCCAGAAAAGAAGCTGCCATTTTTCGGCTTGTTGCAGTTAATTCAAATAGTGCATTCATTTTTTTTATTTTTTGGATAAAAATACTCATTTTCGGTGTAAATGAATTTTCTTTGTACCAATAAAAGCAACCCAAATGAACAAAATATACTATTTAGCTTCTTGTGATACTTGCAGAAAAATTATAAAATCATTGCCAGAAAATCATAATTTGGCTTTTCACGACATCAAGCAAAACCCAATAACTACAGAAGAATTAGAGGAGATGCGCCGTCTTTCTGGAAGCTATGAAGCCTTGTTCAGCAAAAAAGCCCAATTGTATAAATCGATGAATTTAAAAAATCAATCGCTTACCGAAGACGATTTTAAAAAATACATTTTGGAGCATTATACCTTTTTGAGCCGACCGGTATTTATCATCAATGACAAAATTTATATCGGAAATAGTCAGCAAAACATGCATCAAGTTCATTTAGCCTTAGCACATGTCTAAAAGAAATCTTGCCTTATTGGGCGCCACAATTGTTTCGATTATCTACGGCGTTACTTTTACCATCGCCAAAGACGTCATGCCTGTTTATATTGATGCCTTTGGATTCATCTTACTGCGAGTAGGCGGATCAATGATGCTATTTTGGGGCACTTGGCTTTTTATGCCCAAAGAAAAAATCGCCTTAAATGATTTTCCAAGAATCATAGCCGCTGCATTTTTTGGAGTGGCTTTTAATATGCTTACTTTTTTTAAAGGATTAAGTCTTACTTCTCCCATTTCGGCAGCTGTAATCATGGTTTCAACACCAATGATTGTGCTTGTTTTATCTGCTCTATTGATGAAAGAGCGTATGAAAAAAAGAATGGTTTTAGGAATTATATTGGGATTACTAGGAACTACTTTCTTAATTCTTTATGGCAAATCTATTGGCAATGCTTCAAATGCCGGATTGGGTAATTTTTTAGTATTGGTGAATGCCATTTCGTATGGTTTTTACTTAATTATTGTAAAAAAATTAATGCACACTTACCATGCCTTCACGTTTGTAAAATGGATTTATCTTTTTGGTTTCTTGATGGTACTCCCTTTTGGCTGGAACGAATTTAGTAGCGTAAATTGGACTTTGGTTCCTGTTGCCATTTTCTGGAAAATAAGTTTTGTGGTGGTGATTTCGACATTCATTACCTATTTATTAAATTTACTTTCTATGAAAGAATTAAAACCCACCACTGTAGCTGTATTTATTTATTTACAACCGCTATTTGCTACGATTTTCGCTATTGGCTTAGGGAAAGACGAATTGAGCTGGGTAAAAATAGGAGCGGCCCTATTAATTTTTGCAGGCGTTTATTTAGTCACTCAAAAAACAGCAAAACAGCATACGTAATTTGCAAGAGCAGTATTACACTATTTACGAAGTACTAATTACTTTCCTTATATTTACAGACTTTTAGAACATATTATGATACAATCCATGACCGGTTTCGGTAAAGCAACACTACAATTACCAACCAAAAAAATAACAATTGAAGTAAAATCCCTCAACAGTAAGGGTTTAGACTTAAACGTCAGAATGCCTTCTTTATACCGCGAAATGGAATTGGGATTGCGTAATCAAATTGCTTCTAAACTCGAAAGAGGAAAAGTTGATTTCTCCATTTATATCGAAAGTACAGCAGAACAAACCTCGACTCGAGTAAATGTTCCGATTGTAAAAGCCTATATGAATCAACTACGTGAAGTATATGCGCATGTGGAGGAAACCGAATTGATGAAAATGGCCATTCGCATGCCCGATACCATGAAAATAGAACGCGAAGAAATCGACGAAAATGATTGGATTCAAATCCAAACCGTGATCGAAGAAGCCTTGCAAAATATATTGAATTTTAGGAAAGACGAAGGGGAATCGCTAGAAAAAGAATTCCAATTGCGTATCGGAAATATTCGTCAATACATGAACGAAGCCTTGGCCTTAGACCCAGAACGCGTGCAAGCCATCAAAGATCGTTTGCAAACTGCTATTGCTGAATTACAAGTAAATGTAGACGAAAATCGTTTTGAACAAGAGCTCATTTATTATTTAGAAAAGCTAGATATCACCGAAGAAAAAGTCCGTTTAACCAACCATTTGGATTATTTCCTAGACACCATCAAAGGAACCGAAGCCAATGGACGAAAACTAGGCTTTATTACGCAAGAAATGGGAAGAGAAATCAACACCATGGGTTCCAAATCCAATCATGCTCAAATGCAAAAATTAGTCGTTCAAATGAAAGATGAATTGGAGAAAATTAAAGAGCAGGTACTGAATGTATTGTAATCCCCTTAACCCCCGAAAGGGGAACTATATAGGAGGCTATTAATCATAAATTAACTTAAAAATCCCTCCCCTTTGGGGAGGCTAGGAGGGGATGAAAAAAGGAAAATTAATCGTATTCTCGGCACCATCGGGATCAGGAAAAACTACCATCGTTAAGCATTTATTAGGAAAAGAAGATTTGAATTTAGAATTTTCTATTTCGGCGGCAACGCGTTTACCCCGTGGGGAAGAAGTAGATGGCAAAGATTACTATTTTATGTCATTGGAACAATTCAAAAAACACATCAAAGCAGAAGAGTTTGTTGAATGGGAAGAAGTCTATAGAGATAATTTCTATGGCACACTAAAAAGCGAAGTAGAACGCATTTGGGCTTTAGGCAAAAATGTGATTTTTGATATTGATGTAGCTGGCGGATTGCGAATCAAACATAAATTCCCAGAAGAAACCTTGGCTGTTTTCGTCAAACCACCAAGTGTGGATGAATTGAAACGACGACTCAAAGAACGCTCAACCGAAAGCGATGACAAAATCAACATGCGCATTGCCAAAGCTTCAGTTGAATTGGCCACTGCTCCACAATTTGATGTAATTATCAAAAATTATGATCTACCTGTAGCACTAGAAGAAGCTCATCAATTGGTGAAGGATTTTGTTTCTAAATAGTGATTAGTACATAGTAAAAAGTAATTAGCTTGAAATGGGTGAAATAAAATCATATAAAGATTTAATGATTTGGCAAAAAGGCATTAAAATAGTCTGTTTAGTTTATCAGTTAGTAAAATCATTTCCTCAAGAAGAATTATATGCTCTAACAAGTCAGTTAAAAAGAGCTTCAGTATCTATTCCTTCTAATATTGCTGAAGGTTATGTAAGAAATACAGCTAAATCATTTAGTCATTTTTTAGATATTTCAAAAGGCTCACTATTCGAAATTGAAACTCAGCTACTAATTGCTAATGAACTAGGTTTTATAACAAACAATACTTTGTACACAGAAATTTTAAGTCAAATAGAGGAAGAATCTAAAATGATTAATGCTTTTTCGAAAACCCTCAAAAACTAATTACTTTTTACTAATCACTAGTTACTAAGTTAAATGAAAATCGGACTATATTTCGGTACTTTTAATCCCATTCATGTGGGACATTTGATTATTGCCAATCATATGGCAGAGCATACTGATTTGGATCAAATTTGGATGATCGTAACGCCTCATAATCCACTAAAAAAGAAAAGTACTTTGCTCGATGATTATCATCGGTTACACATGGTGCATTTGGCTACGGCTTCCTATCCTAAAATCAAACCTTCGGACATTGAATTTAAATTACCACAACCCAATTATACGATTAATACGTTAGTCCATTTACAGGAAAAACATCCGGAACACGAGTTTGCTTTAATCATGGGCGAAGACAACTTAAAATCCTTGCACAAATGGAAAAACTATGAAGCAATACTAGAACACCATTCCATTTATGTCTATCCAAGAGTCAATTCAGGTCCCGAGAATTTGGCCTTTTCTGACCATCCAAAAATTAATGTTATAGATGCTCCTGTGGTAGAAATTTCAGCGACTTTTATTCGCGATAACATTAAAACCGGCAAAAATATTCGTCCTTTATTACCTCACGATGTTTGGGAATATTTGGATCACAATAATTTTTATAAGAAATAATCACCACAAAACCTCTTTTAAAACCGAAGCTACTTCTTGAGTAATCGTAGTTAAATGATCATTTTTACCTGATAACAAAAAAACAGTCGTTTCGGGCATTTTGGGACTATCCCAAACCAGTTGTAATTCATTATTCTGAATTTTTGTTTTGGCATTGCAATCCCAGACAATCGTTACTCCCGTGTTTTGAGCCATTATCGATAGCATTTCGTTTTCGGATGGGATAATATAATTCGCTACAATTGCCGGTCGTTTTTTATTGAACACGTGCAACCAAAACAACTTGATGTGAGGAATCCCAGAATCATGACTGTACCAACGCTGCTCATTCAACCAATTCTCAACTGCTGTCCAATCTTCTGCTATTATTTTAGCGTTGAGTTCTTGAATTTGAATATCTGGTGTAGCTACCACAATTTGTTTGATGGCTCCTACTTTTTGCTGAAGGGTATCAAAAGTATCATACTGTTTGGTTACTATGGCAAAATCGAGTTTTTTTGAATTTACTAAATTAAACAACTCCTCATTGGTACCAAAAGTGAAGTCAATAAAATCAAATTTTGCCACTAATGATGCGCCAAAACAACTCATCAAATGTTTGGAAACCCCAATCGAAAGTAACCGATTCGCATTAAAGGCTTTAGCTCGAAAACCATTTTCTACATTTTCTAAGCGATCCAAAGCATCAATGATTAAGTTATTGAGTAACTTTGCGTATTCCGTAGGTTCAACCCCTTTTGATTTACGGTTGAATAGCGTGTACCCTACATGCGCCTCTAACATCGCAATTTGCTGACTAACTGCGGGCTGACTAATAAACAACTCCTTTGCCGCCAGAGAAAAATTTCCGTTTTTGTAAACCGATTTAAAAGTGCGATACCATTCTAAGTTAACCATGCTATAAATATATTTATCACAAACATAATTTAAATTATTTTTACTAATACCATATTCGCTATAAATTTGCACTCTCAAATTAAAACATACGATGAAAAAAACGAACTTATTTGCGATTCTATTATTAACCTTAAGCTGCTTTGTAGCAACTGCACAAAAACAAAATAAAAAGATGAAAAAAGTATTATTTGTGGTTACCAGCCACGATCAATTAGGTAACACAGGAGAAAAAACAGGATTTTGGACAGAAGAGTTTGCTGCTCCCTATTATGCTCTTGCCGATAAAGGAATTCAAATCGATATTGCTACTCCACTAGGAGGACAACCCCCAATCGATCCTAAAAGTGCTGATCCAGCATCGGCTACCGAGGACACCAAACGTTTTGATGCCGATACCGCATTGTTAGCAAAACTCAAAAACACGAAAAAATTAACAGAAGTTAATCCATCAGATTACGATGCGGTTTTTTTTCCAGGAGGACACGGTCCGTTATGGGATTTAGCCGAGGATAAAACTTCAGCAGAGATAATCGCCACTTTTTACACACAAAACAAACCGGTTGCCTTCGTATGTCATGCGCCAGCAGCTTTGAAAAATGTTAAGATAAATGGAGATTTTTTGGTTAAAGGTAAAAAAGTAACTGGATTTACTAACTCTGAAGAAGCAGCCGTGGGTTTGACCAATGTTGTACCTTTTTTGGTGGAAGATATGTTGCAAAAAAATGGTGGTTCTTATAGTAAAGCTGGCGATTGGCAATCGTATGCTGTAGAAGATGGTTACCTAATAACAGGACAAAACCCAGCATCATCAAAATTAGTTGCCGAAAAATTATTGGCGCAATTGCATTCAAAAAAGTAAAAAGAAGTTTCTAAGTTTCTGAGTCACCTAGTTACTAAGATTTAAGCAATACAAATTTGATTTTTTTCAAAAACTTAGCTTCCTAGTAACTTAGTGTCTTAGCATCTAATTTAAAAAAAAAACACTATGTTAAACTTCGAATTATACAATCCTACGAATTTAATTTTCGGAAAAGGACAAATAGAAAAAATAGCAAACTTGATTCCAGCAAAAGCCAAAATCTTGATTGCTTACGGAGGTGGAAGCATCTTCAAGAACGGCATTTATGATCAAGTAAAAGCTGTCCTTCAAGATCGTACTGTAGTTGAATTTGGCGGTATTGAGCCCAATCCTCATTACGAAACGCTAATGAAAGCTGTAGCTGTAATCAAAGAACAAAACATAGATTTCATCCTTGCCGTGGGTGGCGGAAGTGTAATTGATGGCGTGAAATTCATGTCGGCAGCGGCACATTTTGAAGGCAACCCGATGGATATTTTACAGAAAAGATTACTCATCAAAGACCTAAGCAAAGTTGTTCCTTTTGGGACGGTATTAACCATTCCAGCAACCGGTTCCGAAATGAATTCGGGTGCTGTAGTAACTATTGAAGCTACACAAGAAAAACTGTCTTTTGGAGGAAGCGCTTTGTTTCCTAAATTTTCTGTTTGTGATCCCACCGTTATTCATTCTTTACCAAAAAGACAATTGCAAAACGGGGTTGTAGATGCTTACACTCATGTGCTAGAACAATACTTGACCTATCCGCATGATGGTTTTTTACAAGATCGAATTGCCGAAAGTATTTTGCAAACCCTAATCGAAATTGGTCCCAAAGTAGTAGAGCATCCAACAGATTATGCTTTGGCTTCTAACTTTATGTGGAGTTGTACCATGGCGCTCAACGGACTGATTCAAAAAGGAGTACCAAGCGACTGGGCTACCCACATGATTGGTCATGAATTAACTGCCTTATTCGGCATAGATCACGCTAGAACTTTAGCTATTATTGGTCCACATTTGTACCAAGTTATGTTCGAAACCAAAAAAGGAAAATTAGCTCAATACGGCAAACGCATATTTAATTTATCCGGAACTGATGACGAAATTGCTCAAGAGGCCATTCACAAAACAGTTGATTTCTTTCACATTATGGGGATGCAAACCCAATTGTCTGAATACACCAAAGATTTCGAGAAAACGGCCAATTTCATCGCGAATCGTTTTGAAGAAAGAGGATGGAAAGCTTTAGGAGAAAAACAAAATATCACACTAGAGAAAGTTAGAGAAATAGTAACCGCTAGTTATTAATACTAAAAAAAGGCGCTTTGCAATTCGTAAAACGCCTTTTTCAATAACTAAAAACAAAACTAACTAAACCAAAAATAAAATTTTTTCATTATAAACTTAATTTTCAGTAATTTATAACGTAAATCCGAACTATATATTGTGAAAAATAAAAAAATTTTTATTTTAAAAAAGATCTATCTGAGCTGTAGTCAATACTAAACAACATGGGGGGCAAACAAAATTAATTTGTGTAATTACTAGTATTTTGAGTACTTTTGATGAAATTTAATAAAAAAATGGCCGATAAATTAAAATTTGCAGTAATTGGTGGTGGAAGTTGGGCAACTGCTATTGCTAAAATGTTATGTGTGAACCAAAAAGAAATTTGCTGGTACATGCGAAACGAAGTCGCTATCGATCACCTTAAAAGCTACAAACACAATCCCAATTACTTGAGTTCGGTTGAGTTCGACACCAGCAAACTCGTTCTCACATCGGATATCAATGAAGCTATACAGTATGCCGACTACTTAATTTTTGCCATTCCATCGGCTTTTTTAGAAGGAGAATTATCTAAAATAACTGTTCCTTTAAAAGACAAAATCATCTTTTCGGCTATCAAAGGAATTGTTCCTGAAACTAGCTTGATTGTTGGCGAGCATTTTCACATTCAGTACGATATCCCTTACTACAACATAGGCGTAATTACAGGTCCTTGCCACGCCGAAGAAGTAGCTTTAGAACGTTTATCCTATCTAACAATTGCTTGTGGTGACCCAGATAAAGCAAAAAAAGTAGCCGAAAATTTATCAGGAAATTATATAAAAGCCAAAATATCAGATGATATTATTGGCACAGAATATGCAGCCATGCTTAAGAACATTTACTCAATAGCAGCTGGTATTGCTCACGGTTTGGGTTATGGCGATAACTTTCAATCGGTAATCATGAGTAACGCCATTCGTGAAATGAAAAAATTCATCAAAAAAGTTCACAAAATGAAACGCAACATCAATGATTCTGCCTATTTAGGAGACTTATTGGTAACAGGATACTCTATCTTCTCTAGAAATAGAATGTTTGGGAACATGATTGGAAAAGGTTACACTGTAAAATCAGCCATGATGGAAATGAGCATGGTAGCCGAAGGATATTATGCCGTAAAAAGTGCATACAAACTCAACCAAGGATATGGCGCAAAAACTCCAATTATAGATGCCGTATATCAAATTCTGTATGAAGGAAAAGAAGCCAAAGCGGTCTTTAAAAAACTTACCGAAGAATTAGACTAATTTATTCTAAAAAAATAGCTAAATAAAAAAAGGCAACGGTTATATCAACAGTTGCCTTTTTCACAAAAACACATAACTAACTAAATATACAACAAACATAAAAATTCCTTTGGGAATGATTTTATATTGAATCGTGTACAATAGGTATGCCTAAGTTAAAAAATCAAGATTTTAAAGGGATTGAAAATGTTAAGAATCGAAAAACTGTCCATTTATTGGAAAAAAATTTCAGAATTTGGACAAAAAAAATGCCACTGAGCGTTTCAATGGCATCTTTTACATTTTAAATTATCAAATACATTATTTCACAATTACTCCATCTACAAAAAGAATTGGTACTTCTTCCATTTCAGTTTCATTAATGCTATTCGCTTTGAAAATGAATTTTTTATCATACAACGTTCCATCAATAAAATAAGTCACCATAAACTCGTTATTGAGCGTAAGTACACTTTTCTCAATCATTTCTATTTTAACAACAGAAACAGCTGGTATTGCAACGAAAGCATGACGCAAAAGCGAAGTCTTCTTCATTTCCCCATCAATCGTTCCAAAAGCTTTAGAAACGACCATTATGCCTTCTAAATTAAAATCACTATCGTTTACCAAGTAGGCGTACCACACTTTTTCCATAAAGTCGTCACTCCATTCTTGAACGGCAGCAATAAATACATTTTCTACTACAGGTATGATGATGTCTTTTTTCATTTTTAACAGAACCTTTTCAGAGTTTAAAACTCTGAAAGGGTTATTTTTAAATTATAGATTTAAATTGCTCCAAGAAACGCACGTCGTTTTCATAAAACATACGGATATCACCAATTTGGTACAACAACATAGCGATACGCTCTACTCCCATTCCGAAAGCAAAACCGTTGTACTCATCTGGATTGATGCCACAATTGGTCAAAACATTTGGATCTACCATTCCGCAACCACCGATTTCTAACCAACCCGTACCTTTGGTAATACGATAATCGGTTTCAGTTTTTAAACCCCAATAAATATCTATTTCGGCACTTGGCTCTGTAAACGGAAAATAAGAGGGTCTAAGACGGATTTTTGACTTACCGAACATTTCCTTAGTAAAATACAAAAGCGTTTGTTTTAAGTCGGCAAAAGACACATCCTTGTCAATGTACAATCCTTCTACTTGATGAAAGATACAGTGCGAACGCGACGAAACAGCTTCGTTACGAAAAACACGACCCGGCGAAATGGTACGAATAGGTGGCTTATTGTTTTCCATATAACGCACCTGCACCGATGAAGTATGCGTACGCAACAACACATCAGGATTGGTTTGAATGAAAAAAGTATCTTGCATATCACGTGCCGGATGGTATTCTGGCAAGTTCAAGGCAGTAAAATTATGCCAATCGTCTTCAATTTCTGGACCTTCAGAAACATTGAATCCTATCGTCGAAAAAATATCAATAATTTGATTTTTTACTAAAGATATTGGGTGACGTGAACCAATTGTAATAGGCTCTCCGGTACGAGTCAAATCGCCATAAATACCTTTGCTTTCTTGCTGATTTTCTAATCCTTCTTGTATTGATTTTACTTTATCCTCAGCTGTTGTTTTAAGTAAGTTAATGACTTGTCCAAATTCTTTTTTCTGCTCATTCGGAACATTTTTAAAATCGGCAAATAATGCTTTCAAAAGCCCTTTGCTTCCTAAATATTTAATTCGGAAGGCTTCTAATTCAGTACCATCTTGAGTAGAAAACGCTTGTGCTTCTGCAATGTATTCTTTTATCTTATCTATCATTTTCATTCCATAATTGAGGTGCAAATTTAGCTTTTTTTGGTGATTAGTGAAAAGTAATTAGTGATTAGTCCAAAAAATTAAATAATGCTAATCACTAATTACTCATTACTTTTCACTATTTTCTAATCAATCACCTCCCGTTCTACGAAATAATTTACAATCGCCTCTTTCATCAAAACGGTTTGTTCACCGGCTTTTAACGGCGGTAATTCTTCTTTAACTTTATAATGTGGCCAACCCTCTTCATCAAAAAAGTCAAACTCATAGAAACCATAAGGTTCTAATAAGCGACAAATCGCAATGTGCATTAAGTTGACTTTTTCGTCTTTTTTAAACTCACGATGTACCTGACCTAATTCTTGTACTCCGATCAGGTAAATAATGGCATCCAAATCTAAATCTTCGCCTTGCGAAAATCGATCCGATAAAAGGGTAACGAGTTGTTCCCAGCGTTCTTTTAGTTGTATATCTCTAGACATTATTTTAAAATTTAGGAATTAGGATTTAAAATTTAGGATTGAATAACCAACACTACCTTTCAATACTAACTATTTTAGGCAAAGATAAGCACTTGAAAATTGAGTTAGGGTATCGCCGATTTCTTTTATATTTGCACTTTTAATTTTTACCCTAAAAACATGACATTTTTTGATCTTTTAATTGGTAGTCTATTGGCCTATGCGTTGTTCAAAGGCGTTCAAAACGGACTTTTTGCCGAATTAGCTTCTTTGGTTTCTTTGTTAATTGGAATTTATATAGCCGTAAAGTTCTCAGCACTTATGGCCGCTATAATTTCAGGCGTTGTCAAATGGAATCCGTATACCATTCAGATAGTAGCTTTTATAGTGACCTTCATCGTAGTGGTGGTTGGTATCTACATGCTTAGTAAATTTTTTACAGGCCTAGCGGATTTTGCCTATTTGGGCTGGATCAACAAAGCGGGCGGTGGCGTGTTTAGAGTCCTGAAATTTGTATTGATTATCAGTGTATTTTTGACGATTTTCGAAAAAATCAATTACCATAATTTCTTAGCTAAAAAAGAAACCTTGGATAAATCACTATTTTTTAATCCGATTCAAAAAACGGCCGATTTTATTTTTCCTTCTTTAGAAAAGCTATACGATAAGGCAAAAAAATAAGATACAACTTTTCAAAGTATACAAAAACGCCCTTGGAAATTTAAGTTTTCAAGGGCGCTTTTTTGTATAAATCGTTAGTTTATTTCATGTTACTTCAAAAGCAAGTTACAACTCTGAGTTATACTTTTGTCATTTTACAGCGTAAATAGCGAATAATCCGTCGCTCATTAGCTTGACGGAATATTACAATCGCGTTTAAGATAAAAAACAGCCTCCAAAATTAGAGGCTGTTTCTTAAAATTTAAAAATGATTGGTTACAATTCATTTTGTATTATTAACGGATTAACTTGAATTTCAGACAACGGAAACACTAATTGCCATCTCTTATCATCAGCAGGAACTGACATAACACCTGCAGTAATAGTTGTATTATGTTGAGCTCCGGTTCTATCTAAAGGAGAATTAGTTCTTTTTAAATCAAAAAATCTAAACCCTTCTCCCCAAAGCTCAATTCGTCTTTGGAAATAAATCTCATTTAATAAATCAACTCCTGTTTTAGTTGATAAAACATAAGCTGGGTTTCTTTTAGAAACTAAATTAAATAAAACTTGAGCAGCATCTGGAGCTCCTAAATTTGCTTTTGCCTCTGCTTCAATCAAAAACATTTCTGCAGCTCTCATGTAAGGAACATCACATCTACTATCTCCTGTACTAACAGAAAGAAACTTTTGACTAGTAAACGGGAATTTTTTAGCAGATGATATTAAAACAATATTTGGATGTTCACCAGTTTTACTAAAAATAGTAGATCTAACATCAGTTGCTGGAATTAAATTATACAACTTGCTATTAATCGCTTTAGGACAACTACGAATAACTGTAGAGCTGAAATTTCTAGACATATATGCCCCAAAGTTTGCAAAAGATTCTGTTTGAAGTTCATTTATATAACTTCCCCACATCCATTCTTGATTATTGTAATTATTAAATCCAGAGCCATACTCTGCAATTGTCATTAAATTTTTACCAGTTCTAGCCTTGTTTGCAAAATCAGCAGCAACTGACCAATTTCCTTGAACTAAAGCAACACGAGCCTTTAGTCCCTGTGCAACTCTTAAATCTAAATGTGAATTATTTGGCTTAGAATAACCTACTAACAATTCCATAGCTTCATCAAGATCTTTATTGATTTGAGAATAAACTTCCTCAACAGTTGAGCGGGGTAATTTATCGTTGTTAACTTTTAAAATAATAGGAATACCAAGTTGAGAATTAACAGTCCCTTTTACATATCTTTTAGCATACAATTGCACTAATTGAAAGTGAGAAAATGCACGATACACTAGAGCCTGACCCTTTATCATTTTTTTTGCAGCAACACTGCCTTGTGCTGCATCTACAGCATTTATAATAGTATTCGCATTTCTATTTATTTGATAAAAAGTTCTGTAAGGAAAACGAACATCTTGAGAATTTTGATTATTTAAACTTGTCCAGTTGTAAAAACCTAAAAACCATCCGTTGGTAACAGGATATACTATATCATCACCAGCAATGTCAACCGCTTGCATAACTCCAGCAATCCCTGTTTCACTTTGTTGCTCATAACGTATATAAAGCGAACGGTGGATTCCATTTAATAAGGTATATAAATTATCAGTAGTTGCAGTTGCATCGTCAACTCCAACAAACTCAGTTGGTTTCTTATCTAAGAAATCATCTGAACAAGAACCTAATACCATTAACATTGTTAAAAGTATTGTACATTTAAAATTAAATTTTTTCATCATTAAAAGTTTAAATTAAGACCTAAAGAAATTAATCTAGCAGGTGAAAACCTATTTTGTGTTGTTCCGTTTAAATTTTGTGTAGGATCTAATCCAACTCTTTTTGTAAATAACATTAAATTTTCTCCATTAGCAAAAAATCGAATACCATCTACACCTATTTTTCCAACAAATTTTGAAGGCAAATTGTAAGACATTGTAATTTGACGTAATGATAAATAATCAGAATCTACCAACCATCTATCAGATGCTGCTGAAGATTGAACATTTCTATTGACATCTAATCTTGGAACATCCGTTACATCGCCTGGCTTTTGCCATCTTCCTAAAATATCAGTACTCAATGCAGAACCGTAATTAACTCCAGTATGCATTAAACTAGCATAGTTACTATCATAAGTTTTTCCTCCTAATTGATAAGCAACTAATACATCTAATTGAAAACCACCATACTTAAAGGAATTTGTAAAACTCCCGAATAAATCAGGTAATGAAGTATCTGCATAATGAAACAATGCCTTATTTTGATCAGTAGTAACATTAACTCCATTTACAACTCTATAAGTTGGGTCTACTGCACCATTTGCTGGTAAATAATTCGGATCGATAACATAAAGTGCATATCCATCAGTTGGATCTACACCATACCAATCTCTTAACCAATAATCAAAAATTGAACTTCCAATAGAATATTTTTTTGTTCCTGTGATGATTTCACTTTGTGGTAATTTTGTTATTTCGTTTTTAATAGTCGAAGCATTTACATTAAAATTCCATGAAAAATCTTGTGTTTTAATCAATGTAACATCCAAAGAAACTTCAATACCACTATTAAACATAGATCCAATATTCTCTACTCTATTATCAAGTCCAGAAGTTAAAGGATTAGGAACATTAAAAATCAAACCATCTGTTTCTCTTTTATAATATTCAACAGATCCCTTAAGTCTATTTTTAAATAAAGTAAATTCAATTCCTATATCAGATTGCGTATTCTTTTCCCATTTCAAATCTGCTGCACCAGGTCCATTAGCTACAAAACCACCTTCGGAACCGTTTGAAAATCCATTAGAAAACGTAGGCTGACTTACATAATAGTTCAAGCCTCCATTACTAATATGTGAATCATTTCCAACCTCACCTCTAGATCCTCGTATTTTAAAGTCGTTTATCCATTCGGAATCTTTCAAGAAATTTTCATTTGAAACTACCCATGCCAAACCTACTGACCAAAAATTACCCCATCTATTATCTTTAGCGAACTTTGAAGAACCATCTCGTCTAAATGAACCAGAAATAATATACTTCGTCAAATAATCGTATCCAATTCTAGAGAAATATGATTCAGTAGCATAATTTCTTGTATAAGAATTAAGATCACTTGTAGTAACAAAATTTATAAATTCAGTATTATTAGCACTAATCAACTTTCTTTTAGTACCTGTCAAGAAGTTAAATTCATAATCAAAACTTTCATGACCCAGCAATGCAGAAAAATTATGACCATTTATAGTTTTATTATAATCTAAAATTTGATTAAAGGTAATACCGCTTAACACACTATTTTCCTTAGCAGATAATCCATCTGGTGCAGCATCACTAATAACCGGATTCCAATACACACTATTATTAATTGATGTTCTATCTATTGCTACATTAGTTTTAAACGAAAAGTCTTTTAAAAACTTGAATTCAGCATAAGCTCTGGCATTAATAGCCATGCTCTTGTCTTTGTCAATATTGTTAAGAGTTTCATAAACAACATTTCTTCCATTAGAAGCATCAGAGGCTCTTATATCTGAATACACTGGATTACCAATTCCATCTAAAATCACACTACCATCTGGATTATGCTTATATACTGAGAATATTGGCCCCATATAACGAATCGTTCTAAAAGGATTATTAAAACTACTTGTATTATCAACCCCGTCTACGGCATTATTTGATTCAGATAAAACACCTGTTAAATTAATCCCTGTTTTAAACCATTCTTTATGCTTGGTATTAATATTAAGACGAGCAGTAGCTCTTCTAAACTGAGATCCTTTTATATTCCCTTCTTCATCAAGATTACTTAAAGAAGCAAAGTAATCTGTTTTCTCTGTTTTGCCTTGATAAGAAAAATCAACACTTTTTCGTACGCCTGCTCTACTCAATTTTTTCTCCCAATCTAAATCATCCGCGTACAAAAGCTTAGCATTTGGATTAATTTTACCATCTAACCCTACAATAGAATTATTAGGCACATTAAATGGATTCTCAACTAAAAAAATAGGTGTATTAGCTGAGGCATAAGCATTTGCCGCTGCAATATTAGCTGGTGTGGATAAATTTCTACTGTTACGAACAGCTTCCCAAATCAAAGGATAATATTGAAAAGCATCTACTCTTTGATACTCAGGTATTGACCTTGAAGATAATCCTGTACTAATGTTTAATGTGAACTTTTCCTTGGTTGACTTTCCTGTTTTTGTAGTAATCATTACTACACCATTGGCAGCTTTAGAACCATATAAAGAAGTAGAAGCCGCATCTTTTAACACAGTCATACTTGATATGTCAGCTGCATTAATACTGCTCAAATCACCAGTAAACGGAACTCCATCTAATATATAAAGAGGAGTATTTGAACCATTAATAGAGCTAAATCCTCTAATTCTAATAGTTGGTGATGATCCTGGTTGACCTGCAGCACTTTGAATTTGAACTCCGGAAACAGCACCTTCTAAACCAGATAGAACATTCGTTACTGATCTACCTTCCAATGCTTCACCTAAAACTGCTGTTGCGGAACCTGTATAGGAAGATTTTTTGGTTTTACCGTATGCCACTACAACAACTTCTTCTAAGTTTTGTGCTCCAGTATCTTTCATCTTTACATCTAATGTACTAGATACTCCTACATTCATTTTCACCGTATCCATCCCCAAGAATGAAAAAACAAGAACGTCGCCTTGTTTAGCTTTTATGGAATACTTACCATCGAAACCAGTTTGAGTACTAACTCTAGTACCGCTGATGACAATATTAACTCCTGGTACAGCACCTGTTTGGTCTGTAACAGTACCCGAAACAGTTTTCACTTGAGCGAAAACTAATTGCATTGACAAAGCCAATAGCAAAGAAAAAATCCATTTGAATTTTGATCGCATAAACTTGAATTTTGATTTAGTTATGCGACAAAAATCTTAACAATTTCTTAATAAAAAAAACAGCAATCCATTGCGAACCCTCGAAAACAAAGGAATTCAGTAAATTTTATATTACATTAATTATAAAATACCCAACACATATTTTTAGATTTAACACAAATCAAACAGGTATTAAAAATTATATCTAAATTAAATTGCGAATTCAATATAATTGCAGGAATGCTAATTTTAACATAATTTCCCCAAAAAACACCCTAAAAACATAAGCTTTTAAGCAAAAAACGGGTGTTTCTCAACAATAGAAACACCCGTTTTTAAGAAAATTCACCTTAACATTTACTTCACTTCTTTAATAGAATTCGCGTTCAACCAGCCTTCAGTGCCGTCCGTGAGTTGTACTTTTCGCCATTGTTCTAGCCTTTCTAGTACATAAACTTTGGTGCCTTCATGGAGGATTATTACAGTCAGACTTGCAGCTTGTGGCTCACTTTTTACTTCGGTACTTTCTGCAAAAAGTATAGCTGGTCTATCATTTTTAAAATGACTTTGCTCAAAATAACCTGCAAAAACACTAATCAAAACTAAAAGTAACCAAAAAAACATGCCAAAGAAAAACACTCGTTTCGCTACTGAAGTTTGACCAAAATAATAGCCTAAAAAGAAAAGTAAAAACAATAGCGCAAACCCTATAGCAATCCATCCCCAAGTATCATAATGAAAGAATGATGTGAAATCATGTACTAACTTCTCGAAACCTACTTTGGGAACGACTTTAATCTCGTCTATGGTTCTTTTTTGGGCAAATTTCAAATTGTTTTGAATCTCATTGTCATGGGGTTTTAAAACCAACGCCTTTTCGTAATTATAAATAGCTGGCGCGACTTGATTGAGTTTGTAATAACAATTGCCCAAATTAAAATACAAATCGGCCGATACTTTTTTTTCTGTTTGAACCACCGATTCGTAGGCCTGAATGGCTTGTTCGTACTGCCCTTTTTTGTATAATGCATTCCCCGCTTCAAAACCATTTTGAGCAGTTAAAACACTGGTTATAAACAATAATAAATAAACTATATTTTTCATAATTTGTTTAAATTTTAAACACAAGGATCACAAAGAAAGCACTAAGAACACTATTTTATAGTGCTCACTCAATTATTCTTGTTTACACTTCTATGCTTTGTGGTTTACACAATTTGTTTTTCTAATCCCGAAATAATCTCGACGGCTTTATCAAAATCTTGCTGAATCGAGGCGCTAGATGAAGGCGCATAACGCGCAATCTCACAATTTTCTGTCAAGGCAATAAAATCGTTTACAGCTTCAGGATTGGCTTTTCTAGACAACAATAATTCTTGAATGTTATCTTTACTCATTTCTGAAGTCTCGATGTGTAATTTGGCTTTTAAGAAATTATGCATCGCTTTTTCGAGTGCCACATAGAACAACTCTTTGTTCGCAATTTGTTTTTTGGCTTCCGACAAATATTTTTTAGCCAATTTATTGTTCATTTTGATTCGGTTACCAAAGACATCGCTATCTATGGCTTCTTTTTTCTTTTTGAAAATAACAATCAAAGGAATTATTCCAAAAGGAAGCAATAACAATGCATAAAAGCTATTGGATCCTAAGAAATCCTTTGCGTGAACATCGGCAAGTTCTGTTTTGAGCTTGATGAATTTGAATTGCTCTACATTACTGATTTTATTTTTAGCGGTGCTCGCCACTGCAGTACTATCTGTAGCCGTCGGGCCATCCAAAACAGTGACTAAAATTTCTGGTGAAGTAATCGTTTTATAGCTGCCCGAATTCAAATCAAAATAAGAGAACTGCATTGGTTTAATCGGATAGGTTCCTTTGAACTGCGGAATAATGGTATAACTATCCGAAATCTTACCTGCCATTCCAGAAAGCGGTGTATTTACGGATTCCGAATGAACAGGGTCATACATTTCTAAGGCATTTGGAACTACAGGTTTGGGTAAGGTGAATAATTTAAGATTGCCTTTTCCAGCGGCGCTTACTACCAACTCTAAACTTTCTCCATTGTGCAGCGTTGTTTTACTTGGTGTAACTTTAAAATCAAAAGTTCCCACGGCGCCGGAAAAATCTGCTGGTTTACCGGATTCTGGCAATCCTTTTACTGCAATGGTTTTTGCTCCTGTAGTTACATTCTTAGTTACATCTTTTACAATAAATTGCCCAAACATATCTCTTCTATTGGTGGGCAATTGAACAGGTATATCTAATGAAAGTGGCTCTATCACTAACTTCCCTGATTTTTGAGGATACAAAACCGTTTTACGAAGAACTACATACCTAAAACGTTCCCCTCTAAACATTCCCTCTTCAGGAACCAGTTGCTTGATATCAATATTTTGGCTCCAAAAATCATTGTATTTTGGTTTACTCTTTTCTTCCCAGTTTACTCCAATTCCAATATTGTAGCTGAAATACAATTTATACACAACCGTAATGGGTTCATTGATGTACGGATTGGTTTTAGAAACATCGGCTACTAAATATAAATTGTTATCGGCAGAAATTTGGCCGTCATTCTCTTCCTGACTTTGCTGTACTGCATTGGTTACCGTAATCTTTACGGGAGATGTTTTGTATACCTGACCATTGAACTCAATCGCGGCTTGCTTAATCACCAAAGCTCCTTTTCGAGTAGGCAACAAAAAATAAGAATACACTTTTTCAAAAGAGCTTCTTCCGTTCACCCACGATTGACTTACTTGTTGGCTAGGTCCTGCGATGATTCGGAAGCCATCGAAGGAAGGTTGAATAAAATTATCACCATCTACATTCATAATAAAGTCAACACGAAGGCGTTCGTTTAATGCCAAAGTGTTTTTACTCACTCGTGTCTCGAATTGAACTTGAGCCAGAAGTGGGTTAGCAATTATAAAAAGTGCAACTGCAATAAATTTTTTCATTTTAAAATGCGGTTTTTGAATTACCAATCTTTTTCGGTTTGAACTGGTTTTCCTTGGCCTTGTTTGGCTTTTACTTTATCTTGAATTTTCTTTTCTTCGTTGTTTACAGCATCCAAAAGGTTTTCTAAACGGTCTTTAGAAATATCGCCAGGTTTTGGTTTGGGTTGTCCTTTTTGATCTTGATTTTTGCTGTTTTTTTGCTCGTTTTGATTAGGATCTTGTTTTTTGTCCTGATCGCCTTTATCGTCTTTTTTGTCTTTGTCCTTATCTCCGTCTTTCTTGTCGTCCTTCTTATCTTTATCCTTGTCTTTGTCTTTTTTATTATCCTTATCGTTTTTCGGTGGATTGTCTTTTAGCATTTTTTTGGCCAAAGCGTAATTGTAACGCGTTTCTTCATCTTCGGGATTAGAACGTAAAGCGTTTTTATAAGCATCAACTGCGGCTTCATAATTTTTATCTTTCATAAAAGTATTCCCCAAGTTGTGCAATATCTTGTGCTTTTGCGATTTTACTTTTGCTTTGCGTAGTGCTTCGACATAGGCGTATTGTGCTTCGGCATTTTGATTTTGCTTGTAAATGGCATTACCTAAATTGTAAGGAGCTACCGTTCGGTTTGGGAATTTCGATTGTGAAATTCTATAATTTGCCTCCGCTTCTACAAACTTTTTTTCTGAAAACTCTTCATTGGCTTTTGGCAAAGCTTTGTCTTTTTGTTGAGCAAATAAGCCTCCTAGCCCCAATAGGGAAAACAAGAAAAGGAATATGAAATATTTTTTAATCATTTGTAATTTTGTATTTTATCACTTTCAAGTACATTTATCAACTTCACATTGGGAGGTTAGAAAACTTTATTTCTCGTTAAACAAATTCAATTTTTTCACCCAACTTGTTTTGCGCTCTAACAGAAAAACATCTACCAAAAGCAACAGAAAACCAATCGCTAAAAACCATTGAAATTGAGATTGATACTCTGCCATTTCAGTCGCTTCAAATTCTGTTTTTTGGATTTTATCCAAAGTGTTTTTTACGAATTCTAACACTTCTTTGGTATTTGCACCGTTTACATAATTCCCATTCGTCGCTTTTGCAATACTTTTCAAGCTTTCTGGATTCAATTTTGTGATAACAATTTGATTGTCCTTGTCTCTTTTATAGCTTTCAATCACACCGTTTCGGCGCAAAGGAATCGTACCTCCTTTTTCTGTTCCGACACCAATGGTGATGATTTTCATACCAATTTTATTGGCTTCTTCGGCGGCGCTTTCAGCTCCTTCAGAATGGTCTTCTCCATCCGAAATCATAATCATCAATTTACTCGTTTTGCTTTTTTCATCAAAATAAGTAGCCGATAATTTAATCGCTTCGTCTAAAGAAGTTCCTTGAGACGAAACAATGTCGGTATTCATACTTTGCAAAAACATCTTCGCTACACCGTAATCTGAGGTAATTGGCAATACTGGAAAAGCACTTCCAGCATAAGCCACAATGCCAATGCGGTCACTGCCGAGTTGGTTGATGATTTGAGAGACGATTTGCTTGCTTTTTTCTAAACGACTTGGCGCGATATCCTCTGCCAGCATACTTTTAGAAACATCGACCGCGAAAACAATATCAATACCTTCACGCTTCACCGTTTCCATTTTGGTGCCAATTTTAGGATTTACCAATCCTAAAATCAAGCAGGCAAAAGCCAATACTAACACAATTAATTTCAATACCGATTTAAAACTAGAGCTATCTGGACTCAACTTTTGCACCATTTCAACCGAACCAAATTCGCGTTGTTTTTTTCTTTTCCAATACAAATTGTACAAGAAAACCACTACCAAAAGAGGCAATAGGATGAGTAGGTATAAATATTTTTTTTCGTCTAATTCCATTTGTATTTAACCACTAAGGGCACTAAGTTTTCACTAAGTTCACAAGTTAAATTGCAAACTGATATTTATTCTTTTCTATGTAATTATAAGTTTTTTATAAAATCTTAAAATTTATAATGACGGATTGTTTACAACCTCCCATTAATTACTCGTTTTACGCCATATTTTAACAAGCTCACATTAAAATTAATTAGCAAACCAAGTTTGCAATTTGACAATCTCAAATAAGTTAGTAACTGCGCTAAATGAACATCGGTTAAATCTTCAACAGCTTTAATTTCAACAATAAATTTCTCATCAATTAGTAAATCTATTCTATAACCAGCGTCTAATTTTACATCTTCATAAATTAAAGGCAATTTTTTTTGCTTTTCAATTTTGAAATTATGCTTATTTAACTCATAATACAAACATTCTTCATATGCACTTTCCAAAAGACCTGGCCCTAATTTTTGATGTACTTTTAAAGCACATTCGAAAACAATTTTTGAAATATCATTTTCACTCATTTTATTTACTTTGTGGCCTTTGTGCCTACTTAGTTTCTTTGTGTTTAACTTTAAATAAAACTTCTGTACACTGTATTTCTCAAACCAACTTCAATAAGTAACAATAGTCCCGCTAGCAATACAAAAAATCTGAACTTTTCATCATAATCATAGAACTTCAATTCTTCTATTTCTGTCGTTTCGAGTTTATTGATTTCGTTATAAATCTGTGCTAATTTGTCATTGCTAGTCGCTCTAAAATATTTACCATCGGTTTTTCGGGCTATGTTTTTCATTAATTGCTCGTCGATTTCTACTTTCATCATTTGGAACAAAAAGCCTCCGTTCGGTGCGATTGCATAAGGAAACATTGCCATTCCATTTGTTCCAATACCGATAGTGTAGACTTTGATTCCGTATTGTCTGGCAATATCTGAAGCCGTTTCTGGTTCAATAAAACCAGCATTGTTTACACCATCCGTCAATAGAATAATGACTTTGCTTTTGGCTTTGCTGTCTTTCAATCGGTTTACAGCTGTCGCCAATCCCATTCCAATTCCGGTTCCGTCTTGCAAAACGTTGTCGTATTTTATGCTTTTGATAGCTTCCTGAACAATGGCTTTATCACTAGTTACAGGAGTTTTAGTGTAGGATTCTGCAGCATACACTACCAATCCAATACGGTCATTGGGTCTTTCGTCAACGAAACTCGCCGCCACACGTTTTAAAGCTTCCATACGGTTGGGCTTTAAATCTTTGGCCAACATACTTCCTGAAACGTCTATTGCCATAACAATATCAATTCCTTTGGTGGTTTTGGTTCTATTGCTTACATCGACTGTTCTTGGTCTTGCCATTGCAATAATCAGCGACGCTAAGGCCAAAATTCTAAACACGCTCAAATACGGTTTCAACTGCACCCAAAATGATTTTTTGCCTTGAAAACCGGCTGTAGAACTCACTTTAAGCGAGGCTACTTGCTGGTTCTTTTTCCAAAACAACCAAGCAATAACTACTGGTAGAAACAAGAACAACCAAAAAAACTCAGGATTTAAAAAGGTGATTTTTTCCATTAGTTTCTTGTTAGTTTTAATTCAACAGAATTCAAAATACGTTCTGCTATTTTTATAGCGTACTCATCTCCTTCTTCGTGCAAAATCATAATTTGTTGCAATCCGCCATTTTGACTAAACAATAATATCTCATAATACAATTTCGTACTGCTATTGGATTTATCGTCAACTTTAGAGAATGTTCCGTAACCTTTGATACCTTTTAGTCCTTCAGGCGTTTCAAAATCTTCTTGCTTAACGAGCATATTTTGAGCGCCTTGTAATTCCATCATTTTTATAGAACTATCAAGGGCTTTTGACAAATCGAGGGCATTTTCTTGTTTGAAACTATAAGTAGAGACCATTAAATAGAAATTATCCAAAAAGCTTCCATAACCAAAGGATTGCATGTCTTTAATTAAGGCCAAACCTTCTTTTGGTAATGCTTTTTTCAAATCGACACGCATTAATACTTCTGGAGTTTCAATGATTACACCTGGATTTCCGTATTGACTTTTCACCCATTCGCCTTCTAGTAATTCTTTGGTTTGATGTCCGATAATCGAGTGTACGGTGTACATAAATCCTTTGGTCACCACAAAAAATAAGAATATTCCAACTACGATTCCTACACCAACACCAACATAAGTTCTGATTTTGGCTTTGCGTTCTTTTTCTAATTGCAGTTGTAATTGTTTTTGTTTTTGAGCTTCATTCAACACATTTTCCTCTTCAGATTCTACTACAACAGGTATTGCATTATCTAAGGTTAAAATGGCTTTCTGAATTTTGTTTCGATCCTCGGTAATTTCGAAATCAAGTGGTTTTGATTTAGCAAATTTCACCAAATCCGCTTGTTTTAAAACACGCTCTAAATTCTCAATCGTTTCTTGAGATAACTTCATTTTCTTTTTCTGAGAAGCCGCTTTTAGTCCTGCAACTAATTCCGCTGTGGTGCTTTCCATCGCTGGAATGGCTATGGCTTCTTCGATATAATTTCTGGCAATATCTGTCAATTCGCTATAATATGCTTTTACATCGCCTTTTTGCCAAAGTTCTTTTTGCTCTAAAGTATTCAATAAACTCGTGGCTTTTTCGATAGGCGTTTTGTAAACGACAACTTCTGGTGCCACTGTTTTTTTACGAATTTTGAGGTACCAATAGGCTACTGCCCCAATGATAACAAGAGCTATCAAAAGATACAACCACCAATTGCCCCACGAATTTTGTGCTTTGATGATCCCTTTGATGTCGTACATTTTTTGTTTCAAAGTATCGACAGCAACATTGGCTACTTCTACTTTAATAGAATCCGAGAAAAAAGGCTTTTTATCGATTAAAATTTTAACCGAAGGAATGGTATATTTTCCAGAATCAAACTGAGTCAAACCATATTTTTTGATTAACTCCAGTTGGTCATTTTTTTTAACGGTGTCAATCGGATAGGATTCGATTACTTCAAGTGGTCCTACATTTTTTAGGTTAGGAAAAGTAACCTTGGAAGTAGTTTTTACCGTAGTCTTTAGAGTTAGTTTAAACTCCGCGCCAATTTTATTTTTGGTGGTGTCTATAGACGTGAGCACTTGTTTTTGCTGAGCAAAAAGAGAAGTCGATAGCGCTATAAATAATAGGTAAAGTTTAATTTTCATTTGTTTTTAACTTTAACTTTTTCAACGATTTAAAAGACTGAAAAAGCTAGTTTAACGAGATTTAAAGTAACTTAATAATTTGGTCACATAACTTTCATCGACTCTTGTATTCACTACTCCTGAGCCTGACTTACGAAAAGATTCTTTGAAATAATTTACTTTATCTTGATAATGTTTTTCATAATTCATTCGAACTGTTTTTGAACCCGTATTGATTAATTGAGTTCGTCCTGTTTCGGCATCGAGCATCGTCACCATTCCTAGATTAGGCATTTTTTCTTCGCGAATATCGTACACTCGTATTCCAGTAATATCGTGCTTTTTAGAAGCAATCTTCAAGGTTTGCTCGTAATTTTCACACATAAAATCAGAAATCATAAAGACAATTGCTTTCTTTTTTTGAGTGCTTGATAGAAATTTCAAGGCTTGAGCGATATCCGTTTTATGGCTTTTAGGCTCAAATTCGATGAGTTCACGTATCAAACGCAAAACGTGAGAACGCCCTTTTTTGGGTGGAATGTACAATTCTATTTCGTCAGAAAACAAGATCAAACCTATTTTGTCATTGTTTTGAGTAGCCGAAAAAGCCATAGTTGCGGCAATTTCAATGACAATTTCTTTTTTGAACTGAGTGGTAGAGCCAAAATTTTCAGAACCCGAAATATCGACCATTAACATCATCGTCAATTCGCGTTCTTCTTCAAAAACTTTTACGTGGGCTTCGTTGTAACGGGCAGTTACATTCCAATCGATCGCGCGAATATCGTCACCATATTGGTATTGACGCACTTCGCTAAACGTCATTCCGCGGCCTTTGAAAGAGGTATGATACTCACCAGAGAAGATATGATCGCTCAATCGTCTGGTTTTGATTTCTATTTTTCGTACTTTTTTTAAAAGCTCTTTTGTATCCATTCTTAATTTGTTTAAAGTTTAAAAGTTTAAGGTTTCAAGTTCGTTTCAAAACAACTTGAAACTTTAAACGATAAACAAACTTTTACGGTACTTCGATTTCGTTTACGATTTTGTTGATGATGTCTACCGAAGTTACGTTTTCAGCTTCGGCTTCGTAGGTTACACCGATACGGTGACGCAATACATCGTGAACCACAGCGCGAACATCTTCTGGAATTACATAGCCACGACGTTTGATAAACGCATAACATTTGGCAGCATTGGCCAAGTTGATACTTCCACGAGGTGAAGCTCCAAAACTAATTAATGGTTTTAGGTCGGCTAGTTTATATTTCTCAGGATAACGCGTTGCAAAAATAATATCTAAAATGTATTTTTCAATTTTTTCGTCCATGTATACTTCTCGAACCGCTTCTTGAGCACGTAAAATTTGTTCTACAGAGACTACTGGATTTACTTTTTCGTAGCTTCCTTTTAAATTTTGACGAATTACAAAACGTTCGTCTTCCATTTTAGGATAGTCGATTACTGTTTTAAGCATAAAACGGTCCACTTGTGCTTCTGGTAACTGGTAGGTTCCTTCTTGCTCAATTGGGTTTTGTGTAGCTAATACCAAAAAGGGTTTGTCTAATTTGAAAGTAGTGTCACCAATGGTTACTTGCTTTTCCTGCATTGCTTCTAGTAAAGCTGATTGTACTTTGGCAGGCGCACGGTTGATCTCATCGGCAAGGACGAAATTGGCAAAAATGGGTCCTTTTTTGATAGAGAATTCATTTTGCTTGATGTTATAAATCATCGTTCCAACAACATCGGCTGGCAATAAATCTGGGGTAAATTGAATTCTACTAAATGACCCTTGAACGGCTTGAGACAAGGTATTAATCGCTAAGGTTTTGGCTAAACCAGGTACTCCTTCTAATAGAATGTGTCCTTGACCTAAAAGTCCAATTAGCAATCGCTCTACCATATGTTTCTGTCCCACAATAACTTTGTTCATTTCCATGGTAAGCAAATCGATAAAAGCACTCTCTCGTTCTATTTTTTCATTGATTGCTCTAATGTCTAAAGTCGTTGTATTTTCTTCCATTGTTTCGTTTTTATTCGCTTTGATATTTGTACCCTAATTTTGATGGTGCAAATTGAATTTTTTTTTAGACGTTTGGTGTTAAAAAATGGTTAAAAATTCGGCAGATTCCCGAATTTTAAGTAAGAATTATGATACTATCTATTAATTTTTAAGAACTTTGAAAAAATTACTTTATTTCCAAAGTTAAATTACACATTAATCACATTTTAAGCATGACTAAATCTTCATTATCCCCTATTATTGCTGGTGCGATGAATTGGGGCGTTTGGGACAAAAATCTCAAAACAAAAGAGATGGAAAATCTCATTCACATCTGTTTTGAAAACAAAATAACCACTTTTGATCACGCCGATATTTATGGCAGTTATACTACCGAAGCGCAGTTTGGTAAAGCTCTTTCGAATTCTAAAATAAAAAGAGAGCAAATTCAATTGATTTCTAAATGTGGGATTCAAATGCTGGCCGAAAAAAGAAAGAACACCATTAAGCATTATGATTATTCGAAAGACTATATTCTATGGTCTGTAGAAAATTCCTTGAAAAACCTAAAGACGGACTACCTTGATGTCCTTTTATTACACCGACCAAGTCCGTTGATGCAAGCCGACGAAATTGCAGAAGCGGTTGAAAAATTAAAATCCGAGGGAAAAATCATTGATTTTGGAGTGTCGAATTTTACCAGTTCACAAACGGAATTGATTCGACAAAAAACTCCGATTTCGTTTAACCAAATTCAATTTTCGGCTACGGATTATCAACCGATGCTTGACGGCAGCTTGGATTATATGCAATTGCACCAAATTCGTCCGTTGTCTTGGAATCCGCTTGGAAGTGTTTTTCGTCAAGAGAATATGCAAACTTTCCGCTTGCGTAAATTATTGGCAACGCTAGTTTCTAAATATGAAATTGGTGCCGACACGATTTTATTGGCTTGGATTTTAAAACATCCCGCTCATATTGTTCCAATTGCAGGAACTGTAAATGTGGCTCGTATTCAGTCGTTGATGAAAGCTACTGAATTACAATTGTCGCAAGAAGATTGGTTTGCGATTTGGACAGAAAGTATGGGTAACGAAGTTCCTTAATTGTAAGTATTGAAAATGATGCCAAAAAGGTAATTTGTTGCCTTTTAACCCCGATAGGAGCGGCATCCTTTTTTTATAAACCTGACAGGTGTTAAAAACCTGGCAGGTTTATAAAAAAAGATATAGCGGATAGCGGGACTTTGTCTCCTGATGATTCCCTTTGTTACTGTTCCTGAAATTCTTAAACTCTTATCCAATTACATTTTATGATAAAAACTGCCTTAATCACTGGTGCTACCAGCGGTATCGGAAAAGCAACCGCAACATTACTGGCTCAAAACAACTTTAAAATTGTGCTTTGTGGCCGAAGAAAAGACCGATTGGAAGCTTTGGAAAAAGAACTGAGTGCCTATACTGCTGTTCACCACTTGTGTTTTGATGTTCGCGATAAAAAAGCGGTTTTTGAAAGCATTGCGTCTTTGCCCGAAGCCTTTGCGGATATTGACATTTTGGTAAATAATGCTGGAAATGCGCACGGTCTTGACTCCATCCAAAATGGGAATATGGACGATTGGGACGCTATGATAGATATCAATATCAAAGGATTGCTGTATGTTTCTAAAGCGATTATTCCTAAAATGATTGCTAAAGAATCTGGACACATCATCAACATTGGTTCGATTGCTGGGAAGGAAGTGTACCCGAATGGCAATGTGTATTGTGCCTCAAAATATGCGGTAGATGCTTTAAACCAAAGTATGCGAATCGATTTGAATCCATACGGAATTCGTGTTGGGGGAATTCATCCCGGAATGGTTGAAACGGAGTTTAGCGAGGTGCGTTTTAAAGGCGATAGTGAACGTGCTGCTACTGTTTACAAAGGATTAACACCTTTGAGACCGGAAGATATTGCAGATATTATTCATTTTGTGGTGACACGACCTTATCACGTCAACATCGCAGACTTGATTGTGTACCCAACGGCTCAGGCTTCGCCAACTATTGTAAAAAGGAATTAACCTTTTATCACCACATAGATAGAATTCGTAGCTTTTAAAAAGGTTTTACTGTTCCAACATAGAGTTTATGACCATGCCGTTTCAGTGCATCTCGCTTTAGCTTTTAAAAAATTTTACACCGCAGATTCGCAAATTTTAAAAGATTCATACTAATTATAATAATTTGCGAATCTGCGGTTAAACTATATTCCAACCTTGAAGACTTTAAAGTCTGTTAAACCAAATCTATGGTTTTTCTATGTGGTTAGGTTTTTTATTTTTTTTAAAAAAGCTAGACAGTTCTTTTTCTTTACTATACCATCAAAAAAGTGTACTTTTAGGAACCCAAAGTCCATAAAAGACAACCTTAGTTATGATTAATAAACGCTTGCTTATTAAGAATCTATTGGCTCATAACGATGAGAGTAGTTTTTATGATAAAAAAAGACAATTGAATCTGCATTCTAGAGAAGGGAAAGCCAAGTTTTTGAAACACATTTGCGCACTGTCCAATTCCAATCCTACCAACAATTCATACATAGTCGTAGGCGTTGAAGATCAAGACAATGCCATTGTGGGCGATGATTTTTTTGACGACAGTCGGATTCAGAATTTGGTGAATGCCTTTCTAGAAAATCCGCCTCAGATTCAGTATGAAAATGTGCCTTTCCCCAATTTACCCAAAGAAAAAGTCGTTGGCCTTGTCACTATAAAACCCAATCCCAAAACCTCTTTCTTCAAAAAAGGAATTTATACCATACTTGCCAATACGGTTTATATAAGAAGAGGAAGCAATACACTTCCGGTAGAAGGCGAAATAGAACGCAACTATCAAAATACCGAAACGGTTATTGGGATTGAAAATAATTCACGCAACAGCATTGCCTATACACTAGATGGCGTGATTGATTTTATGAATTTCCGCCACAAAGATATGTCGCCTAAATATAAAGTTTTCAAAGAGTTGTTCGTGATTTGCTGGGCGGGAATAGCCAAACATTACAAAGGAAAAACGTATTTGTCTAGAGTAGACATTGCCCTAATCAACGAACAAATTAAGCTGTTTTACTCCGCTCAAAATGTGGTAGAAATTACATTTGACGAAGATACCTTTACGATTATTGAATATGTTCCTTTGGGTTTGAACGACAAAACCAGTTTTTATCCTTTGGAACAACAAACCATCCATTTTCATGACAATGGCTATTACAAAATAAATAGGAAATTTCTGTTTGAACCTCCAGCATTCAATACCAAAATGTTGTATCACATCTACAATGCAAATGGAGCTTTGCTAAACAAACTAGAAAAAGGACAAGTGCTAAACGATAGAGAATTAAAAGACTTAGAAAATTTACCTTCTACTTTGATGATTTGCTACCTCAACGGATTTGAGGATGCCAAACAAAAATTGATTGATGCCAAATCCTTACTCAAACCTTTTCCGCAAGTGTATTTGTCATTTAAAGAATCGCTACGAATTTTGAGAAAAATGAAGTATGATAAAATTCATTTAGAATAATGTTTTTTATTCTCATTTTCCCTACTTGTCGTTCATTTGTTTCTAAATAAAAATGTCAGACATAATACCCTTCATTTTTTGAACAAAAACCATTTTTTATTGAAAAAATATAATTTTTATTCAATATTTAATCCATTAATTATCAGAATGCAATAGAAAAACCTCATTTTTATTGACTATATTTTTTTTATCAAATAAAAGTAAATGCTGGTATATTTTTCTATGTTTGCATTTCCTTAACATTATTTTAACCAATTATGAATTCATCTTTTATTGCCTCTGATGAATCTTTGATCCTATCACAAATTGCTCTTGGCAATGAATTGGCTTATACTCAAATGGTGGGAAAATATTGGAAAAAAGTAGTGCTTCACGCCTTAAGTTTTGTAAAATCGTATCCTGTTGCCGAAGAATTAGCGCAAGATGTATTCATTCAAATTTGGGAAAAACGTGAAAAATTAGAACAGATTCAAAGTTTTGATAATTATCTTTTCATTGTAAGTCGCAATCTAATCATTACTCACATCCGAAAAAAATTGATTGAAACCGCTTCTTTAAAAGAGGAAAAACTACAAGAATTATTCCTTAAACCCGACGATCAATACGAACTTGAAGAACTCAATTCGATTATTCTTCAAGGAGCAAATTTATTGACGGATCCTCGCAAAACCATCTTTATATTGAGCCGACTGGAAGGCAAAGACACCGACTATATTAGCAAAGAGTTGGGTCTTGCCAAGAGAACCATTAGATGGCATTTACTAGAGGCACTCAATTTTTTAAGAATCCACATGAATAGTCAATACGGCTGGTGTTTTTGGTTAGTTTTTACGCTTTCTTTATTTTTTATCAGCATAAAATAAGCTATTAATCAGGCTTTTATAAAATATTTTTATTTTTTTTTACTTTTTCATTGCCACTTTCGCTACCACAACTCGTCTTTATGATTAGAAGGGTTGCTATGCGTCCTAAACTATAAAACTATGTATCAAAAAGAAGTCTTTAAAAAGTTAATGCGACAATACGTTTCAGGAGAAATTTCTACTGAAGGCAAAGCGCTTTTACTCCAAATGATTGATGATCCGCTATATGCAAAGGATCTTGACGCTATCCTTCGAAAAAATTATGATCAGGTCCAAACTAGTGAAGCAGAAACCCTTTCTACGGCAACTTTTATTCACTCTTTAAGAGAAAGAATAAATTCAAACTCAAAAACTGAGGAAGAGCAAGAAGAAGAAATTGCAACACCTTTGTTCAATTGGAGAAGAATTGCTGCTGCAGCAAGTGTCCTCTTAGTGTTAGGAATAGGTTTTTACAAATACACAAAAAAAACTTCAACACCTACGATTGTAGCTACAGAGAAAAACATAATCACACCCGGAACTTCGGGAGCAATACTTACATTGGCCGACGGATCTCAAATTGTACTCGATAGTGTAGCCAATGGTGTTTTGGCCAATCAAAACAGTGCTGTAATATCCAAGAAAGGCGGAACTTTAGTATACACTCCTGGTAACTCCAATACTGCCGCCCAAAACAATATGGCAACTCCAAGAGGAAGACAATATCAATTGGTACTTTCGGACGGTACCAAAGTTTGGCTCAATGCTTCGTCATCTATTACATTTCCTACCACTTTTATTCATAAAGAGAGGAGAGTTGCCATTACAGGAGAAGCTTACTTTGAAGTTGCCAAAGATAAAAATCATCCTTTTATAGTTACCGCAAATGACATTGAAGTAAAGGTATTAGGAACGCATTTTAATATCAATAGCTATCCAGAAGAAAAAAGCACCAAAACCACGCTTTTGGAAGGAAGTGTACTCGTAAGCAACAAAAAAGAAAAGTCACTTTTGGAACCAGGACAACAAGCCACCCAATCTCAAACAGGAACTTTAAATGTAAAAAAACTTGAAAATCTAGACGAGATAATAGCTTGGAGAAAAGGCTTGTTTTACTTCAGCAATACGAGTCTAGAAAATGTGATGCAACAAATAAGCAGATGGTATGATGTAAATATTGTTTTTGAAAAAGGTGTGCCTGCTCGCAGTTTTGATGGCGAAATCAGTCGAGAGTTAAATTTAGATCAAGTATTAAAAATTTTAGAAACCAATAATATCCATTTTAAAATAGAAGGAAAAACAATAAGGGTGCTCCCCTAAAAAAGATTGATTTGTGATCCAAAAAAAACCAGCAAATGTTGGAAGCATTGCTGGCTTATTCTTCGTAAAAAGAAAATTAAAATTGGAAAAACAATGCAATAACCAAGCAAGGAAATTTTATTATTAACCAAATTCATTACAAAAGTATGAAATTATTACCAAAATGCAAGTCAAGAAATTCTTGGCTTACTCCTAAATTCTGGAAAGTTATGAAGTTATCAACTGTATTGATAATTGCTTTTACCCTTCATGTTTCGGCAGCTGTTTCTTCACAAACTATTACCTTCTCTGGTAAAAAAGTGCCTGCTAAAAAAGTATTGAACATTATTAAGGAACAAACCAATTATGTTTTCTTTTATGATGTCGCTATTTTAAACAAAATCGAACCTGTTTCTTTGGAAGTAAAAAATGCGACCATTGAAAATGTATTGCAGAAAATTTTTATGAATGCTCCCGTAAAATGGATCATACAAGGCAATGTTATTTCATTAATACCCAAAAACGAAAATAAAACAATTCCATCAAAATCCTTTGACGTCGATAAAAAGATCAAAGGAAAGGTCGTAAACGAAAAAGGGGAACCATTACCTGGCGTAAACATTCTAGTGAAAGGCACTAAAATTGCAATCCAAACTGATTTTGATGGCTCTTTTGTCCTTTCTATTCCTGATAACGCAACGGAATTATTGGCCACATATATTGGCCTTCAAGATCAAGTGGTTAAAATTGATGGAGACAAAGATATTTTGATTGTATTAAAAGAAATTGGCCAACAAATGAACGAGGTAATCGTTGTAGGATATGGCTCTCAAAATCGTAGAGCGGTAACTACTTCGGTATCAAAATTGGACAAAAAAGTATTGGAAAACGTTCCTTATTCAAACGTTACTCAAGCCTTGCAAGGAAACGTAAGTGGGGTTATTGTTCGTACCGCATCGGGACAACCGGGTAAAGCTTCTAACATTTTGGTTCGTGGTGGAACTTCGATAGACAATCCGGCAGGCGCCACTCCGTTGTATATTGTTGATGGGGTAATTCGTTTACAAATAGACGATATTAACCCAGCTGATATTGCCTCTTTACAAGTATTAAAAGATGCCGCTTCTACATCTATTTATGGAGCAAGAGGATCTAATGGGGTAATTATAATCACTACTGCAAACGGAAAACCTGGAAAAACAAAAATTTCATACAGTTATTCTACTCAATTCAGCCAAGTAGCCAAAAAATATGATTTTCTTGGAGGCGAAGACTTTATTAGATTGTCAAGATTAGGCGTAAAAAATGCTGCAGACATCTTAGGAGGTACACGCCCAAATGCAAGAGACAATCAATTATCGGGAGCGACACCTTATGGAACGGGTAATAACCTAACATCAGGCACCCCTTTTGCGAGTTTACTTAAATCGAGCTTAACACCTGATGCCCTTGCTACATTACAAGCCAAAGGATGGCAAGAAATGGTAGATCCTTTAGACAATTCGAATATCATCATGTACAAAAGCACCAATTGGAACGATGTTTTGTTTCAAAATGCTATTACACAAAACCATAACTTAAACTTTAGTGGCGGAAATGACCAAGCCTTATTCGATTTAAGCTTAGGCTATTTAAAAGGAGATGGCGTGACTATTTTTACCGGTTATGAGCGTTTTACTTCCAAAATGAATGCTTCTTTTAAACTGGCTGACAACTTTACTGTGAATGGTAAAATGCTCTATGCAAGATCCAACAACAATCAAGTAGTGAGCAATAGTGTGGTGTTTAACCGCTACTTAGGCAATGCTCCAACTACTAAATTTTTATTAGAAGACGGATCTTTAGCTCCTGGTCAAAACAACATCAATGGAAATCCTTTGTACCAAATGGGCAAAGTTAAAGGGATCAACGAAAACGAAAAATTACAACTTGCCGTAGATGCTGATTTGAGAATTACCAAAGATTTGAATTTCGTTCCTTCAATGTCCTTGTATAGCGAAAACAACGCGGGCAACGTGTTCCAACAAGCTTTCTTGAGTGGTACCGGAGTTTTAGATAATACAAGAAATGCTTCTCAATTTAACAACCGTTATTTCCAAACCCAATTTGAAGGTGTTTTTACTTACAAAAAAGAACTAGAGGCTATTGGTAATTTTGAAGCAAAATTAGGAGGCTCTAATTACAACCGAGTAATCAAGGCATTCAATGCCGCAGGTAAAGGCAGCGCATCGGATGTAACCGAAACCTTAGATTCATCTCCAATTCCAGTTTCGGTCTATGCAAACAATAGCAAACTCGTTATCAATGGTACGTTTGGACGTTTGAATTACGATTACAAAGGCAAATATTTGTTTACCGGTTCCTTCCGTTATGATGGTGCTTCTAGTTTAGGACCAGACAATAAATTTGGTTTCTTCCCAGGAGTTTCTGTAGGATGGAATGCGCACGAAGAAGGATTTTGGCAACATGTACCTAAATTGGTTTCTTCCTTAAAAATGAGAGCCAGTTATGGAGTAAATGGTAACCTTGGAACGCTTGGTGATTTTCAAGCTGGCGGACTATATTCTGGCTCTACCAACGGTTTAGCCAATAATTACAATGGACAATCTGCCATAGTAAACTCTCAAATTGCCAATCCTGGATTGAAATGGGAACAATCAAAAACCAACAATATCGGTTTTGATCTAGGTATTCACCAAGACAAAATCCGCGTGATTGGAGATTTCTATAACAAACTCACTACCGATTTGTTAACCAATTTGACCTTGCCTTCTAACAGTGGATTCTCTACCGTTTTGACCAATTTAGGAGCTTTAAGAAGTAAAGGATTCGAAATGGAAATTAACGCCGCTATTTATAATAACGAAGATCTTAAAATCAATGCGGGTTTCATTATCTCTCACAACGTAAATACTATCGAAAAACTTCCATTTAATGGTAACTTGAACAACCGAATTGGCGGAACTGAAGTTTGGGATGAAAAGAACAAATCATATGTTTATGTTGGTGGACTACAAGAAGGCCAAAGAATTGGTGATTTTTATGCGCATAAACAAATTAAAATCTTGTCTACACAAGCGGAAGCCGATGCGTATAATGCTAACTACAAAGACACTTATGTAAGCAAAACCTCCGCAACAGGCGGTAATCCTAATGGTATAAAATTACCCGGTGATGCTATCTTCGAAGATACCGATGGGAATAATGTTATTGATAGTAGAGACCGAAAATTTATGGGAAATATGTTCCCAAAATATGTTGGAGGTTTCAACTTTGATGTTACTTACAAAGGTTTTTCTTTAGCGGTAAGAACGGATTACTCTTTGGGAGCTACCATCTATAACGAAGCCAGAGCGCGTTTTGTAGGTCAGTTTCAAGGAAACTACGGTTTAATCGCCGAAAGTTTACAGTCTTGGCAAAAAGAAGGCGACATCACTGATGTTCCTCGTTACCGTTGGGCGGATCAAACCAATCAAAACAACCTTTTCCGTTCGGAAGCGAGTGGAGCTGCTTACAACACGAATATGTTTCAAGGTAACAGCCGTTATTATGAAAGTGGTGACTTCTTGTGCATAAGAGAAATAACTTTAGGTTACAATGTTCCTAAGGCATTCATTGAAAAAATCAAACTTTCTTCAGCTAGAGTGTATGTTACAGGAAGCAACTTGTACTATTTCACCAACTATAGCGGATTAAGCCCAGAAGTACAAGGAATTGATGGAGGATCTAGCCAAGGACTCAATTCTGCAGGAGCAACAGGTACCTATCCCGTTCCAAGAAATATCATTTTTGGAATCAACATTAGTCTGTAATTTTAAAATCAATACCATGAAAAATAAACATATCCTATATATATTTTTAGTTGCAGGACTTACTCTTTTTGGGTCTTGCGCTGATGATTTAGATCTTCAATCTGAAAGTAGTATCACCTCGGACGCCTTCTGGAAAACCGAAGATGATGCCAAAGCTGCTGTAAATGGTTTATACTATAGTTTTAGAACTCAAACGCAACAAAATTACTATTTGTTGGGAGGAGCTCGCAGCGCTGAAATCAAAGGTGGGGTACAATCACCTTTGAATCTCGCCAATTATTACAACAACAACCTCAATGCTCAGAATATTGATGTAGACTGGAGCGGATTGTACACTGTAGTACAACAAGCCAATTTGATTTTAAAATATGTACCAAATATTACGTTTAGTCCTGCAACTGCTAAAGAACAAAAACGTTATTTGGCTCAAGCTTACACCATGAGAGCGATGGCTTATTTCATCATGGCGCGTTCTTGGGGTGGGGTTCCAATTGTAACTACTCCAACAGAAAACACCAATCAAAACGAGTACATTATTCCTAGAAACACAATTGAAGAAACCTTTGCTTTCATTAAATCAGATTTAGAATTAGCATTGAGCAATTTCCCTGATGACACGAACAACAAGGTACAATTATCAAAATCAGCCGCCAATGCTTTAAAAGCCGATGTTTTTCTATGGACTGCTAAGCAATTGGGAGGCGGAACCACAGATTTGAATGTGGCGCTTACCGCAATAAATGCTATCACTCCCTTAACTTTATTACCTAATTTTAAAGATGTCTTTAGTTACGCTAATAAAGGAAATGCTGAAGTATTATTTGCCATTCGTTATTCTTTGACTGATGTTACCTCAAATTTACAAGACAACTGGAATTCTTTTATGTATGTAGGTCCTGCAGATTTTTCTGGAGCTACTTCCTCAGCAGCAACTGCCCTGTTCGGAACTTTAGGTTCCGGTTCTGGTAATGCGGGAATTTCTAGAGTACAGCCCGATGCTTCTCGCTTTACTTTTTCGGCTACAGATACTCGTAAAGATGCTACTTTCTTGACCTTAAGAAACACGGCCAATACTGCAGATGTGGTAACTGGTTTAATGAAGTATAACGGTACAGTAGATGGATCTTTAAGAAGATTTACTAGTGATATCATCATCTACAGATGGGCAGATATTCTTTTGATGAAGGCCGAAATCAAAAACGCCTTGGGTCAAGATCCTACAACCGAGATGAATCTTGTCATGCAACGAGCAGATGCGACAGCTTCGTTCACTAATGGTACTCAAGCCGCAAACGACAATGCCATATTAAATGAGCGTTTAAAAGAATTAGCTTTTGAAGGCAAAGCATGGTGGGATTTGGTACGTTTTAACAAAACATCTTTAGTACCATCAATGGCTGGGAAATCCATTTTATTCCCAATTTCTCAAAATACCATCAATTACAATCCAAAGATTAAACAAAATTAAGGACTGCTAACCCTTTTTTACTGAAAAATGACTGAGTCGACTATGAAAATAGTTCGGCTTGGTCTTTTACACTCCATTATTAAGATTAAAAAAATCATGAAAACAACACATTTACAAGGGCTTATCGCTGCTCCATTCACTCCTTTTGATGCTAATGGACAATTAGATTGTAGTCGCATACCCGAATATTATTCCTTTTTAAAACGCAATAAAGTAACCGGTGCTTTTATCAACGGATCTACAGGAGAAGGTGTTTCATTAACGCTCGAAGAAAAAAAAGCAGTTGCACAAGCTTGGGCCGATTGTTCTAATCACGATGCTGATTTTAAAGTCATGGTTTTCCTTGGTGGAACTTGCTTGAACGATTGCATTGATTTGGCCAAACATGCTTATGAAATAGGACTTTATGCTGTTTCGCTGACGGCGCCATTTTACTTCAAACCTGCCAATGTAGAGATGCTGTCACAAGCTTGTATTATGGTAGGTGAAAGCGTGCCCAACATGCCTTTGTATTACTATCATATTCCGGTTTTAACTGGAGTCAATATCCCAATGTTTGATTTGATACAAGCCTTGGATGGACAACTCGACAATTTTGCAGGAGTAAAATACACTCATGAGGATTTCATGGACTTTCAAAGCTGTATGAGTTATAAAGACGGCAAGTACGATATGCTTTGGGGACGTGACGAAAATATGCTCTCCGCTTTAGTATTAGGAGCCAAAGGAGCGGTAGGAAGTACCTTTAATTATGCCGCGCCTTTATATCATGATTTAATAGCCGCCTTCGAAAACAATAATCTAACGAAAGCAAGAGAATTACAGCAAAAATCCATCAATATGATTCGATTACTAGGAAAATATGGTGGAATTTCAGTGGGAAAATCATATATGAAAGTCACAGGACTGAATCTAGGAGATTTCAGATTACCCGTAAAAAACATGACTGCCTCCCAATTCGAAGCCTTTCAAAAAGACGTACAAAGTTTAGATTTCAAAAGTTTTAAATCGAATTAATGCATCGATTGACATTGAAAACAAAAAGAAATCTAATGTTTTCTTTCATCCTTATCTTAATTATCATGCCAAATAGCACTTCACTTTTTGCTCAAACAAATATAAATCCTAACATAGAATGGAAAACAGCCGCCCATATGCAAGACCTACAAGGAAAACCAATATTAGGATTGGCTGGAGCGATAAATGGAGTACACAAAGATGTTTTGATAGTAGCTGGTGGCGCAAATTTTCCGGATAAAATGCCTTGGGAAGGAGGACAAAAAAAATATTATAACACAATACAAGTCCTAGAAAAAAAAGGCGACAACTATAGTTGGAATACCGAAGTTGACACCTATTTACCAGAACCTATAGCCTATTGTGGCGTCACTTCAACCGATTTGGGCGTGGTTTATGTGGGAGGAGAGAACAAAAATGGTCTGTCGCAAAAAGCCTATCTTTTAAAATGGGCCAAGACAAAAAATGAAATCACTTTCCATCATCTTCCAGATTTGCCCAAAGCACTATCCAACATCGCTTTAAGCAATTATGAAAAAGTACTGTATGCCGTAGGTGGAGATGAAACACAAAATTCCTCCAAAGATTTCTATAGTTTAAACTTGAATGAAGCCCATTTGCAGTGGAAAAAATTAACAGATCTTCCTTTGGCATTAGCCAATGCTACAGCGGTAGTTCAAGAGACAAAAGAAGGGCCATGCCTTTTTGTTTTTGGCGGAAGAACCAAGACAGTTTCAGGAATTAGCGACTTACATGGCACTACTTTTTCATACAATTTCGACCAGAAACAATGGAAAGAAGTCGCTACAATTTCAGATGAAAAATCTTTAATGAATCTATCGGCGGGCACAGCCCTTCGTGTGGGAAAAAGTAAAATCTTGCTTTTAGGTGGTGACAATGGTGTCGTTTTTCACCAAATAGAAACGTATTTATCACAAATCGCACTAGCGAATTCACCAAAAGAAAAAGAGATCCTAATCGGCAAAAAAAACGAACTCGTTACCCGCCACGAAGGGTTTTATAGAGGAATTCTAGCGTATGACACGATAACAGATTCGTGGGAAAAAATAGCCGAACTGCCTTTTCTCACTCCTGTGACCACTACTGCATGTCTGTGGGACGATGCCTTAGTGCTCTCTAATGGTGAAATAAAACCCGGCATTCGAACCCCGAATATTATGATAGGAAAAATAAAGAAATAACGCTGACTATCAACTACTACTCCATTTTTAAAGCACAAAAAAATCATGAAAAACTCAAAATATTATCCATGGATAGTGGTAGCCCTACTTTGGTTTGTGGCCTTACTCAACTATATGGACAGGCAGATGCTCGCCACCATGCGACCATCCATGGAACAAGACATCCCTGAATTAGTTTCAGGAGAAAATTTTGGTCACTTAATGGCCATCTTTCTTTGGATTTATGCATTGATGAGTCCTATTTCGGGCATTATTGCTGATAAAATGAACCGAAAATGGTTGATCGTAGGCAGTTTGTTTGTTTGGTCTGTGGTCACCTATGCTATGGGCTATGCTACAAGCTACCAACAAGTCTATTGGCTAAGAGCCTTAATGGGAGTTAGCGAAGCCTTGTACATACCAGCGGGATTGTCTCTTATTGCTGATTATCATCAACAAAAATCAAGATCCTTGGCCATCGGAATTCACATGACAGGTCTTTATGTGGGATCGGCTTTAGGTGGTTTTGGTGCTACCATTGCTGGAGCGTATTCTTGGCACAGTACTTTTCATTATTTTGGATTGATTGGCATCGTGTATGCGGTAATTTTAATTTTCTTTTTGGCTGAAATAAAAACGGCTACAAGTACCAAAACTGAAATAAAAAATGACTCTCCTTCCGAAAAAATGGACGTTTTAAAAGGATTGGCGCTACTCTTTACCAATCTTTCGTTTTGGATTATTTTATTCTTTTTTGCGACGATTAGCTTACCAGGCTGGGCGACTAAAAACTGGTTGCCTACTCTATTCTCTGAAAATTTAGGAATCGCCATGGAACAAGCGGGCCCATTGGCTACCATAACCATCTCGATTTCCTCATTACTTGGAGTAATCTTTGGGGGGCTTCTTTCTGATAGATGGGTGCTGAAAAATATAAAAGGCAGAATTTATACCAGTGCCATTGGATTGAGTTTAACCATCCCAGCCTTGTTATTCATTGGATTTGGAAATTCAATAGTGGCTATTGTTTGTGCAGGCCTTTGTTTTGGTGTAGGATATGGTATGTTTGACGCTAACAATATGCCTATTCTTTGTCAGTTTGTATCCTCAAAATACCGAGCTACCGCTTATGGTGTTTTGAATATGACAGGCGTAGGTTGTGGGGCTATGGTAACTTCTGTTTTAGGAAAATATGCCGACAACGGAACGCTTGGTTTTGGTTTTGCTATGATGGCTGGCATTGTCGTTATGGCTTTGCTTGTCCAGCTGTTCTTTTTAAAACCTACGGTAAATGATTATTGTGAAGCCTAAATAAATCGTATTTGTTAAGAGTGATTAAGTTGAAATTTAGTTGTTGCATCTACTGAGGCGAGATTCACCTTTCGTCTTGGTAGATTATTTTAAAAAAATGCTATGTCTTTTATCAAAAAATCTTATTGCCTGTTTTTCCTGATGTTGCTTTGGTTCATTGATGTGGGTTTCGCACAAACCAAAGTCGCTTGTATGGGCGATTCTGTTACGGCAGGGTATTTATTGGGAAATCCAACATCGGAGGCCTATCCGTCTGTTTTACAATCCTTATTGGGAAAAGATTATGAGGTAAAAAACTTTGGTCACAGTGGTGCGACACTTTTAAAGAAAGGACACAAACCCTATTTTAAAACCAACGAATACAAAGAAGCAATCACCTATCGTCCAGATATTGCTATTGTTCATTTGGGACTCAACGATACCGACCCACGAAATTGGCCCAATTATAAACAAGATTTTCAAAGCAACTATAGTGAACTAATCACCAATTTAAAGCAACAAAATCCAAAAGTAAAAGTATTCATCTGCAGGATGAGTCCCATTTTTAACGAACATCCTCGTTTCAAATCGGGCACAAGAGAATGGTTTTGGGAAATCCAATCACAGATCGAACACGTTGCCCAAGCAAATGAAGTTTCGTTAATTGATTTTCACGAAAAGTTATCCTCACGCCCAGACCTTTTCCCAGATGCTTTACATCCTTCCAAAGAAGGCGCTACGATTTTGGCAACTACAGTATATTCAGCCATCAGTGGCAACTTCGGCGATTTGGCTTTGGCACCTGTTTTTACAGACAATATGGTTTTGCAACGCCAACAACCTATTCCTATTTATGGAAAAGCCAATGCGGGAGATCAAGTTGAAGTGGTGTTTCATTCTCAAAAAAGAACTGTAGTAACCGATGCTAATGGCAAATGGAACGTTCAATTTCCGGCTATGCCTCACGGAGGACCATTTGAAATACAAGCAAAAACCAAAACTAAAAGTATTACTTTGAAAAACATCCTCATAGGTGATGTTTGGTTGTGCTCTGGACAATCCAATATGGCGTTCCCACTCAAAAAATCAGAAAATGGAAAAGCCGAAGTTGCATTAGCAAAAGTCAATACACAATTGCGTTTTTTTCATTACCAACCCATACAAGAAACCAATGAATCCGCTTGGGACTCCCTGACCTTGGCCAAAACCAATCAGCTGAATTATTTCTCAGGAAATTGGAAAGTATGCGATTCTGTTACAGCCAAAGATTTCTCGGCAATTGCCTATTACTTCGGAAAAAAAATTATCCAAGAAGAAACCATCCCTATCGGATTGATACAAGTAGCCGTGGGTGGCTCTCCCATTGAATCTTGGATAGATCGTTATACTTTGGAACACGACGACAAAGCAGTAGATGTTTTATACAACTGGCGCAAATCAGATTTTTTGATGCCTTGGGTAAGAGAAAGAGCCGATATAAATTTAAAAAATAGTACGAATCCCAAACAACGTCATCCCTACGAACCCTGCTACAATTTTGAGGCAGGAATTAAAAACTTTACCTCCTTTCCTATCAAAGGGATGCTTTGGTACCAAGGCGAAAGCAATGCACACAATACCAATTGGTACGAACATTTATTTCCGATAATGGTAGCAAGTTGGCGTAAGGCTTGGAAGGCCAATTTTCCTTTTTATTTTGTACAACTTTCTAGCCTCGATCGTCCTTCTTGGCCAGAATTCAGAGCAATGCAAAGTAGGTTAGAAAACAAAATTCCTAATTCTGGCATGGCAATAAGTATCGATTATGGTGATGAAAAAGACGTACATCCAATACAAAAAAAAGAAATCGGTGACCGACTAGCCAGAATAGCTTTGAAGGAAACCTATAAAAAAAACCTCGTCGCTTATGGACCAATACCCATAAAAGTAACACTAAAAGGCGATGCGTTATGGATTTCTTTTGTTTCTGTTAAAAAACTGATGACCAAAGGACAACAACCCCTAAAAGGTTTTGAAATCGTATCAAAAACTGGGGAACACATAGCCGTAGATGCCAAAATTATAGGCAATCAAGTGGTGATATACCCGCCCAAAGGGACAACTATTCAATCCGTTTTATATGCTTGGAAACCTTTTACAAATGCCAATTTAATCAATGAAGAAGGATTGCCTTGTTCCACTTTTTCGCTGGATGTTCTTTAGGCATATCTGAATTACGTAAGTGAATGTAATCAAAAAAATAAATGACAATAATTAAATAATAAAAATGAGCTATTCAAAAACAGAACTTCAAAACTTAAAAGAATTTTATCAAGATCAATTGTTACATGATACAATCCCTTTTTGGTTTCCTCGCTCGATAGACACCCAATTTGGCGGGTTCTTACTGATGCGTGATCACGATGGAAGTTTGATTGATGACGATAAAGCAGTCTGGATCCAGGGTCGCGCTTCTTGGTTATTGGCCACCCTTTATGCAACGGTTGAACCCAAAAAAGAATGGTTAGAGGCATCAAAATGTGGGGTAGATTTTTTGAACAACTATTGCTTTGACAATGATGGACAAATGTTTTTTCACGTCACTCGTGAGGGACAACCGATTCGAAAAAGACGGTATTTCTTTTCGGAAACCTTTGCAGTGATTGCTATGGCAGCTTACGCAAAAGTGAGCGGGGATGAAGCTGTTGCTGAAAAAGCTCGTTTTTTATTTGGAAAATGTATCGAATACGCAACAACTCCTGGGTTATTACAACCCAAATTTACCTCAACCCGACCATCCAAAGGGATTGGAGTTCCTATGATTATGATCAATACAGCGCAACAAGTAAGAGAAACCATTGGCGATTCGCGCTGTGATGAATGGATTAGTAAATGGATTGATGAAATTGAACGCGATTTTGTAAAAGATGACATTCGATGTGTAATGGAACAAGTGGCACCCGACGGCAGTATCATCGATCACATTGATGGTCGCACCCTAAATCCCGGTCATGCTATGGAAGGTGCTTGGTTTATCTTGCACGAAGCCAAATACCGCAATAACGATCCCCATTTAATTGCCTTAGGCTGCAAAATGCTAGATTATATGTGGGACCGTGGATGGGATAAAGAACATGGAGGCATTCTCTATTACAAAGATGTGTACGATAAACCCGTTCAAGAATATTGGCAGGACATGAAATTCTGGTGGCCTCATAACGAAGTAATTATCGCTACTTTATTGGCTTTCACGATGACAGGCAATGAGAAATATGCACAATGGCACAAAATGGTGCATGAGTATGCCTATGAAAAATTCCATGATGCTCAAAATGGCGAATGGTTTGGTTACTTACATCGCGACGGAACCATTGCTCAAACCGCCAAAGGAAACTTGTACAAAGGGCCATTCCATTTACCACGACAAGAATGGTATTGCCTTCAGATTTTAGAGGAGTATTTGAAAAAGAATTAATTACCATTTAAAAAATGAAAAAAGCACTTTACAACGGAATAATTCATACTGGAGATGAAGTACTAAAAGATAGAATCGTCATTATCGAAAACGGAGTTATCCTTTCCATTCAAAATGAAATTCCGCAACACGCTGAGCTGATAGATTTGAAAGGGAATCACCTATCGGCTGGCGCCATTGATATTCAAATTAATGGTGGTGAAAAATTTTATTTTAGTCAGTATCCAACAGAAGAAACCCTACAAGACATTTATGAAACAAGCTTGAAATATGGCACTACGCATACGCTTCCTTGTTTGATTTCTTCCTCAAAAGAAACCATTTTACAAGGCATTGAAGCCATCCGATCTTATAAAAACAAATACAACAACGGCGTGTTAGGCATGCACTTAGAAGGACCTTTTTTGAATCCTTTAAAACGGGGAGCTCACAGCCTAAAACAGGTTCGAAAACCTACTACTACCGAACTTGAAGAAATCATCAAATACGGGAAAGACATCATAAAAGTAATGACGATTGCCCCAGAGTGTTTTACCGAAGATCAATTAGACTTGCTTTTAGAAAGTGGTATCGTACTCTCGGCCGGACATTCTACCATGACCTATCAAGAGGCGCAATATTATTTTTCAAAAGGCATACAATTAGTGACACATTTATTCAATGCTATGACACAGTTTGGACATCGAGAGCCAGGCTTAGTAGGTGCTGTTTTTGAAAACGACACCATTTATGCGCCCATTATTTTGGATGGTGCACATTGCGATTATGCCGCAGCCCGAATAGCTTATACCTTAAAAAAAGACAAGCTGTTTTTGATTACAGATGCCGCTTTTTTAGGCCGAAAAGTAGAAAATTTTAAATGGGAAAATTTTGATGCGCATCTCGACAATGGTTTCTACCGCAATGATGAAGGCAATTTGGCAGGTGCCAGTATATCTATGGAAGAAGCCATTCGAAATGCCATACAACATTTGAATATTGAAGTAGATGAAGCCATAAAAATGGGTACTTCACGTGTAGCAAAAGCCATAAAAATGGAAAATCAATTAGGTAAAATCAAACCCGGATTCCCAGCAAGTTTTCTTTGTTTTACTCCTGATTTCTCAGAAGTAAGGGCATTAGTATTGTAATGAATAACTCGTTCTAATCCCTCATCAAGTTCATTAACAGAATAGTAAACAGTAAAAAAAATATCAGAATTATGGAAATAGTATCCAAACCAAAATCACCCATTAGTTACCAACCCGCGGGTCAATTTGAAGATACGCGTTTTGAAAAAATCCACAATGTCATTTTTAAAAATGCTGCTGAAGCCTCCTTTTTAGTCGCACAAGAAATTGCCGACTTAATTCGTAACCAACAAGAAAGAAATAAAAAATGTGTTCTTGGTTTGGCTACCGGCTCCTCACCTATCAAAGTGTACCAAGAATTAGTACGCATGCACAAAGAAGAAGGCTTAAGTTTTGCCAATGTAATCACCTTCAACTTAGACGAATACTATCCGATGCCTAAGGATAGTGTTCAAAGTTATCATTACTTTATGCATCAACATCTCTTTAATCATGTGGACATTCTGCCAGAAAATGTAAACATTCCAGAGGGGAATATTCCTTTAGAAGATCTCAATCAATACTGCATCGATTACGAAATGAAAATTAAAAATGCAGGAGGTTTAGATTTTCAATTATTAGGCATTGGAAGAACTGGCCATGTCGGGTTTAATGAACCTGGATCTCACATCAACTCTGGGACTAGAATCATTACGCTGGATTATATTACCAAAGTAGACGCTTCGGGCGATTTTAATGGCATCAATAATGTTCCCAAAAAAGCAATAACGATGGGAGTAGCTACTATTTTGCGATCCAAAAGAATTGTATTATTGGCTTGGGGACAAAACAAAGCAGCTATCGTAAAAAGAACCATTCAAGGTGAAATTAGCACCGAAGTTCCCGCCACGTTTTTACAACATCATTCGAATACAACTTTTGTTTTAGACCAAGGTGCCGCAGCTGAACTAACAAGATTAGAAACACCTTGGCTGGTTGGAGAATGCCTTTGGACAGAAGAGCTAAAAAAGAAAGCCATTGTTTGGCTTTGCCAACACACTCAAAAATCAATTCTTAAACTCACAGATAGAGATTACAATAACAATGGAATGTCTGATCTTTTGGCAGCAGGAAAATCTGCATACGATCTGAATATTAACATGTTCAACGTTTTACAACATACCATCACGGGGTGGCCAGGAGGAAAGCCTAATACTGAGGACACCTACAGACCCGAACGTTCTGAACCTTCACAAAAAAGAGTACTCCTCTTTAGCCCACATCCTGATGATGATGTCATTTCTATGGGAGGTACTTTGGCAAAATTAATCCAACAAGGACATGATGTTCACGTAGTTTATCAAACTTCTGGCAATATTGCTGTCACAGATGATGAAGCACTAAAATTTGCTGAAGTGGCTCATGATTTTACAGACAAAAACGCTACAGATATCTATTTTCAATCGGTCATAAATACCATAAAAACAAAAGCAAAAGGCGCCATCGATTCGGAAGAAGTTCGTCAGTTAAAAGGGCTTATACGTAGAAGAGAATCCTATGCAGCCGTTAGATACATTGGTCTAAATGATGAAAATGTACATTTTTTGGATTTACCATTTTATGAAACAGGAAAGGTTCAAAAAAATCCATTGGGGACTGAAGACATTGCTATTGTAAAAGAAATCATCACACGCATTCAACCACATCAGGTCTTTGCTGCTGGTGACCTTGCCGACCCACACGGAACGCATGAAGTATGTCTTAATGCTATTTTTGCTGCTCTAAAAGCCTTGAAATCAGAACCATTTATGAAAGACTGTTGGTTATGGTTGTACCGAGGTGCGTGGCACGAATGGGAACTACACGAAATAGACATGGCCGTTCCCTTAAGTCCAGACGAAGTACTATTAAAACGACAGGCCATTTTGTACCATCAATCGCAAAAAGATAGAGTAATGTTTCAAGGGAATGATTCCAGAGAATTCTGGGTACGAGCTGAAGACAGAAATAAAAAAACAGCTCAATTGTATGACCAATTAGGTCTAGCAGAATATGAAGCCATAGAAGCATTTAAGCGCTTTAGTTACTAGAGTTTTAGACCTACTTGAACACCTTTTTAACCCAAAATCAAAATTAGGAAACTGCTTTTGATTTTGGGTTAAAAAAAAAAAATGACTTTTTTACTGTCCTTCTTACAAACGTAATAATTACCTACTTACTTCTTCAATCAAATAAAAAATAGAGGTAAACGAGATTCCACTGGCTTTTTCTAAACCAATTTCACACGTCCTACTGGTGGAATATCCAGTGGTGCAGTGGATTGGAATTTGCTGTTTTAAGTCTTTAAGTCCGTGTTCGTTCAATGCTGGAACCAAAAAACCGCGATCGCCCGCGAAACCACAACAATTGCTGTCAATCATTGTCACTTGCTCTGCACACTGCTGCGCCAAAGCCAATAATTGGTTCATTTTTCCGATTTTTTTAACCGAACAAACAGGGAAAATAGCCACGGCTTCCTTTTTCTTTTTTATGGTTAATTTGGGTAGCACAAAATCCAACATAAATTCAATTGGGTCTACAATCTTCAAATTGCTGGTAAATTCTTCTTTAGAATGGTAAAAGCAAGGACTCATATCGTACAAAATCGGATACTTGCCATTCTCTGAAACGCGAAGCAAATCCGCTTCTAAAAGTTGGGATTGCTTATGATTCACGGCAACAAAACCTTTGCTAGAAAAAGGCATTCCACAACAATGCGCATCCAATTCTTTTGGATAAATAATGGTGTAGCCCGCCCGCACCAACAACTGATGCGTCAATGCAGTGAGTTGTAGGTCTTCTTCTTTTTGAAATTCGTTTTTTCCCATCGCACGATTGATGCAGGAAGGGAAATACACTACTTTTAAATCAGCCATATTTCTTTATTTTTTGCCACGAATGCACTAAATTTTAAATTTATTTCACCGCAAATTCGCAAATTAAGTTTTAGAACTACTTAAATTAAAATTTGCGAATTTGCGGTTATTTCCTTTATGCTATTCCAATTAAAATCTGCGAATCAGTGACTCTTTTTTAAAACCAATTTGTGAATTCGCGGTCAATCTTTCGTTTATTTAATTTTATCCGCTCCTTTCGGAATTTGAGGAATCCATTTGGGGATATTGCCTCCTGAAATCCAATGCATACCACTTGAAATCGATGACATAATTCTCGTCCCCAAAACCGAATGAAAAAACGACACAACTTTTAATCCCATTCGCATCATTGCTGTGGTTTTATCCATATTTGAACCAATATAGTTCGCTACTTTCTTTTGCGTATCGGTAATCGCATCGGCTCGCCAATGTTTGACAAACTTGCCCGTATCAATATGAACCGGACACGCCAAAGCACACAAACCATCCGTTGCACAAGTTTCATCCAATTGATAGGTAACGTCTTTTCGAATGTCTGCCAGTCGTTGCGGGTCGTCATTAGTTGCTTCTAATCGGCTGATTTCTCTAGCAATAACGATGCGTTGTCTGGGTGAAAGCGTCAATCCTTCGGAGACACAATGCGGTTCACAGAACCCACATTCCATACATTTATCGATAATATCGTGAGATTCTGGTAAAGGTTTTAAGTGTTTCAAATGCGCTTTTGGATCGGGATTGATCAAAACATCGGGATTGATTTGGTTCTTAGGATCAAAGATCTTCTTAATGCGTTTCATAATGTCATAAGCCGCCGCTCCCCATTCTTTTTCCACAAAAGGCGCCATATTACGTCCCGTTCCGTGTTCCGCCTTCAGAGAGCCTCCAAATTGATCCACTACAATTATCGCCAATTCGGCCATTAAATCTTCATAGCGTTGCACTTCCTTCGGATTCGAGAAATCTTGCGAAAACACAAAATGTAAATTTCCTTCTAACGCGTGTCCAAACAAAACCGCGTCATCGTATTCGTATTTTTTAAATAATCCTTTCAAAGCCACACAAGCTTCTGCCAATTGCGGTAGCGGAAAAGCAACATCTTCAATAATCACCGTAGTTCCCGTTTTTCGCAAACCACCCACTGTGGGCAACAAACCTTTTCTAGCCTTCCAATTAAAGTAATATTGTTTAGGGTCTGATGTGAATTCATAATCCGTAAAAGTCGGTATACTCACAATTTGAGCTTTCACTTGTTGTTGTTTTTGCAACAACACTTCTTTATCATTGTCTCTACATTCTACCAATAAGGCGCAAGCATCTTCGTGTAACGTTTTAAAATAATCAGGTGCTTCAGGGTCATTTTCTACCGAGCGAATGGAATCTCTGTCTAGCAATTCTACTGCGGCAACGGGACTTGACTTCAGCAAAATCGTTGCGTTGCAAGCATCCTGAATCGAATTGAAAATCAACAACGAGCAAGATTTATACTTTTCGTCCACAACCGTTTTAAAAGTCACATTCGAAATAAATGCCAAAGTCCCTTCAGAACCCACCATCAAATGCTTGATAATTTCAATAGGATCTTCATAATCCACCAAAGCATTGATGCTGTAGCCCGTAGTATTTTTGATTTTAAATTTCTGACGAATGCGCTCCTCCAAAGCCGGATTCGCAACAATCGTATGTCGCAAGTCCTTAATTTCCTCAATTAAATGCGCCTGAGTTTCATAAAACGAAGCCACACTAGCCGCATCGGCTGTGTCTAGGACTGTCCCGTCGTGCAAAATCATCCGAATATCAGCAATGGTTTTATACGAATTCTGAGCCGTTCCGCAGCACATTCCGCTGGCGTTATTGGCTACAATTCCACCAATCATCGCCGCACCAATAGAAGCCGGGTCGGGACCAATCTTTAGTCCGTGTGGTGCCAAAAAAGTATTTGCTCTAGCACCTACAATTCCGGGTTCTAGTTTTATCTTTTGCTTGTCATCTAGCAATTCGTAGTGCTTCCAGCCGTGCGTCGCCACGACCAAAACCGAATCCGTTATCGCTTGTCCCGACAAACTCGTTCCCGCAGCTCGAAACGTCAGGGCAATATTCAAGGCATTTGCCGCTTTGATAATCACCACCACTTCGGCTTCAGCATGTACCAAAAGCACCATCTTCGGAATCAACCGATAAAAACTTGCATCCGTTCCATACGCCAAGGTTTGCAAAGGATTTGTCAATATACGCTCCGAGTCGAGCACAGCGGCAATTTGGTCTTTAAACTTTTGATAAGTAGGCGTTAATGACATTGTTTTTGCGTTTTAAAATGTAAATTTAAGTAATAGCGATCTAATAATTTCAACCTAAGTTGCACCATTTTTTTTAGGAGCAGCTCTCTTTGGGTACCACACGAGTTGTCCCGCTTTCCGTTATAATCTTATGCCTCCAACCCAGGTCATAAGGATTTCTACTACAATCAGGGCTAGGCAAGAACTTTTGGTGTTCATCACAAAAAAAAACAGCAATATCGTTTTGATACTATTGCTGTTTAAGGAGTCGCGTTGTCAACGATATGACTTGTTTCTATTGGTAAGTTTTCACGGATTGAAAATCCACTCTATCGCCTATCTTCCTCTCTTACATTATGGGTCAAACTTTTCAGACCAATACTTCTCCTTTTACGATTAACTTTTTTAAGATCTGAAAAATTAAATAAATATTGACCATATATGATTTCCCGTTTATTTGAATCTTCATATCGATCTACCATTGTAGCATACTCTGTTGGAGAACATTCTCCAGATTTTACATACTTCAATAATGATTTTTTAAAATAGGGATAATATTCTGGCACGCTACCGCCCATATGACTCAAAAATGTCATCATTGGCATAAAAATGTCATCATTTCCATATACACCAATCTTTTGCGGTGAGGGATAACCATAATTCTCGATTGTCCATTTAAGAAGTCTTGCATTTATTCTATCATATTTCAAATAAGTCATAGGATATAAACGTCCTTGTCCTTGTCCTTGGTCGCGAAAAAAAGCAACAGAAAAAGAATCGATGAGTTGTTTGTTCATCATTTTTTTACTGCTATCTATTTTTTGCTCCACACTTAAACTGTCTATGCCGTACTTTGCGCAAATAGGAAACAATCTTTTGTACTGTTCTTTGTAAGGCGCCACTAGGTCAAGTAATATATACAAGCTTTTCTTATCTCCAAAGTTCTTGCCGTACTTGTCAGCATAAACAATGTAGGTTTCAAACTTACTAAAGGCAAAATTACTCTTGGGTGGATTATATTTTTTAAATAGCTTATTGTACCGTTTTATAAAAGCAATGGTGTCATGATCAGCCTTAAATTTTCTATCAATAGTGTTGGCTCTATTGTAATATGTAACGTAGCCATTACAAGATGAGGCAAAAAAACTCACTAACGCAAGGAAAACAGCAGTAAAAAGAAATGATCTCATATTTTATTTATTAACAGAATTATTAGCTATAGATAAATATAACAATATTTTTATACAGAAAGTACTTGGTAATTGAATAATTAAAAAGCGAACTAATATTAAGTTCAACGGCTAGCGAGAGGGTTTCGGCTGAAACCCTTTCAGAGTTCAAAACTCTGAAAGGGTTGAAGAAGGAACTACCTTTTTTATATATGAATTCGATCCCATTCGTGTTTAATTGTTTAGGAGCAGCAAAAAATGGGCACATCAGCCAGAAAAGTCCCGCTTTACGTTGCAATCTTATAGCCCGAACCCCGGGCTATAAGGATTTCCACTGCAATCGGGGCTAAGAGTGAGCATCGTCTTTTTTTTGTAAACATTTCTTTGACTTTCTCGCACAAAAAAACGAAGCACTAGGCCTCGTTTTCATAAGTTGATATTTATTGTTTTTTATCGGTCATATGTAATTCGCATATCTTCATTGGTTTTTACGACAAATTTTCGGTCACGCTCATTTCATATTATTTTGGAATAAATTCCTAATTTTTCAAGTCTTTGATTACTTTAAACGCTACATCCACTTCATTCTCACTCACCAAAATAGTAAACTCATTCGAAGTCGAAATCACCTCATTGATAATAATCCCTTCCCAAGCCAAACGCTGGAAAATGAAGTAATAAATACCCGGAACCACAATGTTTTCTTTGGGTAACTTAACGGTAATCGAAGCTAAATTTTCTAATTTCTGAATCAATTTTTCGTGAGCAAAATGTTTATCTACCAAATGATTCACGCTATTGCTCACTACAATATTCGTTTCATTCACCCCACGCGAAGAGGTGTAAAAAATATCCGAAAACGTATTGATATCGGTAATCAAATCGGCTTGTTTGTTCAAAACCGTATCCGAAGCCGCAAAAGTATAATCCGTCAACTCCGAGCGTACGGTAATTTCACCAATGTTTTTGATTACTTTATTGATTTTATGATTCAATTTGAAATCCAATTCTTCTGTTAATCGTTTCAAAGCCATCACCACAGCGCCTTGTTTTACCTCTTTACCAAATTCACTTTCTAACTCGGTCATAATATTCCGAGATAATGAAGTCAAGTTGATAATACCCAAAGAAAGAGCGTTCAATAAAAAAGGTTTGGTTTTGATGTAATTTTCAACAATAGAAGAAACAGTTTTCATAACGGATTCATTTTTTAATTTTTTTGAAAAAGTTGATTTAACTGACAAAATGTGTTAAATCCTTTTGCAAATATAAATAAAAAACAATTTGTTACAAATATAACATTGAATTTTTTTCGATTAAAAATGATAAAACGCATCGGTAAGATGCTCAATAGCAAAGGTTTTGCCTTCTTTATGGATCGCAATAATGTCAAAACGTACATTTACATCGATTTCGTTGAGGGTCACATAAGCGTCTACAGCTTTTACCAATAATTGGATTTTTTTGGATTTTACAAAGTCCTGAGGCAATCCAAACTCGATAGAAGTCCGTGTTTTGACCTCAACAACGGCCAAAATATCCCCTTTTTGTGCCAAAATATCAATCTCCGCCTTCTGAAAAATCCAATTGGTTGCTAAAATCGTGTATCCTTCTTTTTGAAGATATTCAACCGCGAGCTCCTCACCTTGTTTCCCTAATTCGTTATGTGCTGCCATATTTTAAATCAAAATCCTTTTGAAATTATAAACATATTAGTCATTTCAGTTAATTTTTATTGAACCATATAAGACATTGAAGGTCATTTAAGATTTGAATTGGAATGGGCTTTAGCCCATTCATTATAATTCAAACCCAAATCAGGCTTTAGCCAAAATACAACATAATTTTGGCTAAAGCCTTTCTAGATTCTCATTAAAAAACATCCCGCTAAAGCAGGATGCAATTGATGATTTTGACAATTATTACTCTCGCTATTTCAATGTGTAATCTGTTTTTGAACCATATAAGGCATTGAAGGTCATTTAAGAACATTGATTATTGTGAATTAATCGAATAAAAGAAAACCTTTCTCTGTGAACCTTGTGCAAGCCTTTGTGACCTTCGTGGTTAAAACTTTTCAAAGCAACTTATATGCCCTTCAATGACTTATATGGTTCAACCAAAAATTATTTTCAAACTCAACTTAAATTCCCTTCAATGCCTTATATGGTTCAATAAAAAATTATAAACCTATATGTTTCAACCCAAAAACTATTCAAAAACCACAGTAGTCCCCGTAGCCGTAACTTCTAGTGTGATAGTGTTTCCCAAAATCAACGCGCGATTGTCCTTAATATGCCCCGCTGGGAAATTATATACCACGGGAATGTTATAGGATTTGGTTACGTCTTCAATAATTTCAAGCGCATTTTTGCCCCAAGGAATATCGTTATCCTTCATTTTGGTCATACCACCAACGATAATTCCTTTGATGCTTTCCAAACAACCGTTGCGTTTCAAATTCATCATCATACGGTCGATGTGGTACAAATACTCATCTAAATCTTCGATAAAAAGAATTTTATCCGAACAATCAATAGCAGAAGGCGAACCAAACAAACTATACAAAATCGATAAATTTCCACCTACCAATTCTCCTTTGGCTTTGCCAAATCGATTCATTGCAGTAGGTTCAATAGTGTAGGCCAATGGTTGTCCAAACAAGGCTTTGTACAAAGTAGCAATCGATTCTTGAGCAGTTCTTGGAATACTAACAGGCATCGTTCCGTGTATGGTTTTATAACCCAACGTATTCAAATGATTGTGCAAAACCGTAACATCGCTAAAACCCACAATCCATTTTGGATGCTTTTTGAAAGTTGAAAAATCCAATAAATCAATCATTCGCACCGTTCCGTAGCCGCCACGGGCACACCAAATCGCCTTAATATTAGGATTGTCCATTTGCTTTTGAAAATCGGCAGCACGTTGAACATCGGTTCCCGCCAATTGGTTTTGGTCTAAACCAATGGTGCTTCCAATCACCACTTCGAGCCCCCAACTGTGTAGCAAATCGATAGTAGGTTGTAAATTGTCTTCGATATTTTTTCGAGCGGTAGCCACAATGGCAACGGTATCTCCTTTTTGAAGTACGGGTGGTGTAATCATCTTTTTTTGAGCTTGACTGTTAGAAATCGAGCATATAAAAACAAAAAACAAAGCTTGCCATAAAAATTGACCTTTGCTATTGGCTTTTGCTTCTCGATTGGTAATAATGTTTAAGTTGGATTTCAATAGTTTCAAAACTGAGTTAAAAAACAAATATAGGCAAATCCTAAAATATGCAGCGGTTTCTAATGGAAATCCCTTAACTTTACTTGTAGCGATTTTAGTATAATATATATGAGATATAACTGGTTTATTTTGGGACTCTTGCTTGTTTTGGGGACATCTCCTCTATTTTCACAAACTAAAAAATTCAAAATACATACGGTTGCGTTTTACAATTTTGAAAACCTTTTTGACACCATCAACGATCCCGATACTTACGATGAAGAATGGACGCCCGATGGTTTACAACGCTGGACGAAAGCAAAATACCAAACCAAACTCCATCATTTAGCACAAGTACTTTCGGAAATTGGTATGCCCGAAAACAAAGAATTGCCCACTTTTATCGGCGGATGCGAAATCGAAAACCGAGCCGTACTCGAAGATTTGATTCAACAATCCCAATTACAAGAGGCCGAATATGGTATCATTCACTTTGATTCGCCCGACAAGCGCGGCATTGATGTGGCTTTGTTATATCGAAAAAAATGGTTTCGACCCACAAATTTCAGTGTAATTCCCTTGTATTTGAATGCTACTCCAGAGTCTGAAAAAACCAATACCGCATCATCATTAGCTGAAAAAACAGAAGATGATGTTCCTATTTTAGCACCAACCAAAAGGATTTATACTCGAGACCAATTGCTCGTTAGTGGCTATTTGGAGGGAGAAGAAATCCATCTTCTTGTCAATCATTGGCCCTCTCGTTCGGGTGGCGAGCAAAAAACAAGCGCCTACCGAGAAGCCGCAGGAAAACTGAACAAGAAAATTATCGATTCGCTACAACAGCTCAATGTCAATGCAAAAATCATTACGATGGGCGACCTCAACGATGGTCCTCATAACAAGAGCATAAAAGTAGCTTTGGGAGCCAAAGGAATAAAAACAGCGGTAGCTCCACACGAAATCTTCAATCCTTTTGAAGCTTTGTTGAGTAAAGGGTTAGGTACGATTGCACACCAAGATGCTTGGGATGTTTTTGACCAAATTATGCTTACAGGCACTTGGCTCAGTTCGGATTATTCGACTTGGCAGTATTGGAAAGCAGGCATATTCCAACGGAATTACCTCATTCAAACGCAAGGAAAATTTAAAGGCTATCCGCTCAGGCATTCCCTAACCGAAGTTGGGTACAGCGACCATTTCCCAGTGTATGTTTATTTGATTAGAGAAGGGAAATAGGCGGAAAATCTACAACGCTTTTTTGGTAAATGGTATTTTTCTTGTCTCCTTCTTTAGTGATTAAGCCTTTTAAAATTCCATTTTTTAAATCTCTACTTGCTGTAGCCGTAGACAATTCCGTAAAAAAATTCAAGTAATCTTTCCTAGAAAATACCGTTATGGGTTGTTCCAAAAACAATTCTAATCGTTCGGTTTCATTTAATTTTCGGTTACTATTTACTAGCAATTCAGCCAATGAAACTTCAATAATTTGAAGCATATAGACAATAAACGCAGTTGATTTACCTTCTTTATCAGAGGTAGACAATGCTTTGTAATAAGCTTCTTGGTTTTTAGCAATAAGTGATTCAAAAGGCAAGAATTCAAATATTGGATAGTCATTCATTAAGATAATGGTTTGCCATAATCTCCCCATTCTACCATTTCCGTCCATAAAAGGATGAATAAATTCCATCTCATAATGAAAAAAACAACTTTTGATGAGCGTCAATTCTGAAGTGTCTTTTAAATAATGAAACAAATCTTGCATCAAAAAAGGTAAATTCTCGTAGGGAGGAGCAATATGTTCTACTTGAGTTCCTTTTACAATACCAACACCTTTTGTTCGATATTTTCCAGGATTTTCGATCAATCCTTTCATCAACATTTTATGAGCTTTTAGGAAATCTTTATTGGAATGATACTTAAAAGAACGGATTTTTTTATAGACCTCTAAAGCGTTCAACACCTCTACAATATCTTTTTCGGGACCTATCACTCTCTTGTTTTCAAGAATTGCAGTAATCTGTGACTCAGACAAGGTATTCCCTTCAATACTAAGAGAAGAATGAATCGTTTTTATTTGATTTTGCTTTCTTAATGTTGGACTTTGTTTCACTAGATATTTGGCATTAACCTCTCCTATTTTAGTTGAAATAGAAGCAATTAATCGCAAAATATCAGGAGTAATATCGTAGGGCGGTCTCATTATGATAGTATCATTTGATAGTATCAAAAATACTGTTTTTATGGTTTCATTATCTATTTTAAACGAAAAAAATTAATTTATAAACATTTACAAACATAAAATTAGATTGAATAGCCTGCTCTCACACGCTCAACGATTCAAAAGTCAAGCCTTTTACTTATCTTAGCCTTTCCAATTTTAGCACAAAAACAATGGCCATAGCAAAACCCTTCAACCTCAACCAATGGATTCAAGATAACCGAGCGTTATTAAAACCACCCGTTGGCAACAAGAATCTTTATGTTGATTCTGGCGACTATATCGTGATGATTGTAGCGGGCCCGAATGCCCGAAAAGATTACCACTACAACGAAACGGAAGAGCTGTTTTACCAACTCGAAGGCAGTATAAAAGTCATCATTCAAGAAGAAGGGCTGCGCAAAGAAATGGAACTACACGCAGGAGATATGTATTTACATCCCGCTAAAATTCCGCACTCGCCTGTACGTTCCGAAGGTTCTATTGGACTAGTCATTGAACGCAAAAGAGCCGGTTTGGGCTTTACCGATGGTTTGCTTTGGCATTGTGAGGCTTGTAATCATAAATTGCACGAAGTCTATTTTGAACTCCACAACATTGAAAAAGATTTTCTGCCTCATTTTCAACATTTCTATAATTCTGAATCGTTACGTACTTGCCAAAATTGTGGCAACGTAATGGAAACCGATGCAAGATTTATGGGGAAAAAATAAGCGTTGGACTAAATTTTTAAAACATATAAGTCATTGAAATTTGTTCTTTGTGACTTTTGCAATTTTTTAACCGCAAAGTTCGCAAGGTTTTACGCAAGGGGCGCAAGGTTTTGCACTCTGTAGTTAATTTGAAAAGAGTTAGAAAGAATTACACAGACCGACAAAAATTAAAAACAAAAGAAACTTTGCGAATTTTGCGGTTAATTATTTAAGACACAGATTTCCACAGATTAAAAACACAAAATAACTTTGCGTCCCTTGCGTAAAACCTTGCGAACTTTGCGGTTAAGCTTTTAACTCAGATTTAAACAAAACTTATATGCCCTTAAATTCCTTCTATAGTTCAAAAATATCGAAACTTCTATGCCTTACATGTTTTAAATAATAACCTACAACTCCATACGCACCCCTTGTTCAGGAAAAACAAAAGTCAATCCCAACTCGTTTGGTCCCGCTAATTGCTGCTTTATTTTTTGGATAGAGGCTGCTGGAGGTTTCAAATGGGTGATGATGATTTTGCATTTTTGCAAGGCTTCTTTTCCTGTGAGTGCTGCCAAAATCTGCATTTCTTTCATCAAATGTTTTGGTGTTAAATGTCCGAATAGGAATGCATCGGGTTGTTCGTTAGGAAACGAAACTTCTATCAAAATACCTTTCAACTCTTGTTTTTGAATCAAGGGCGCGATGGCCTTCCAAAGGTCGGCTAGGTTTGTGGTTTTTTCTACGGAGTCAGGTCCTGTGTCGCCTAAATACAAGACCGCATTGTTGTCTTTTTTGATTAAAAATGCTGTACTTTCATAGGGATTTACGTGACTCAACGGAAACGCTTGTACCGTCATCGAAGTATTCGAAATGGGTATGATTTTCCCAAAAGAAAGGGTTTCGAAATGGTATTTTTTTAAGGGTTTCCCCAAACCTTCATCACCAAAATTCGCCCAAGTCTGGTCGTTAAAATAATGGTTTTGCATCATTTTCATAGCAGGAGCTATGGCGTAAACGGTTTTGGTCGAATCGGCGGGTGAATTGATAATCAATCCCGACACGTGGTCCAAATGCGCGTGCGAAATACAATAGCCTTTGATATACTGGCGCAAAACGGTACTCGAAGGCACGGAGAAAGTGCCTTTTTCGATTGCTTTTTCAATGCCTGAATGAACGGTTCCAGCATCTAAACAAACGTATTCTTTTGTTCCGAAAGGAGCCACTAAATAAGCTGATAAATTTCGCTCATCGATTCCACCATACACTCCCAAGGGAAGTACTTCGAAAACGGGTTTCGTCTTTTGTCCAAAAGAAACAATTGTGCTCCCAAAAAATAGCAACACAAAACCAAAAACTTTTCTCATCTTTTCTGCATTGAAAATTAAAGGTTAAAAGTACGGCTTCTACTGAAAATGGCTGTTTTTTTTAAATGAAATCCATCTTAATTTTGAGATTTAGGTTACTTTTACGGCAATTTATTAGCACTCGAATGTACAGAAAGTCTTGGTTTTTTGATGTTTACTGATTTTAATAAACCTCCTTTCTTTGAAATTTACATCGAAATACTATCTTTACGAAAAAATATAACAATTTTAACCAAAAAAGTTACAATGACAACAATAGCAACTCAATTCGGAATGAACGAAGCCCTAGCGCAACTAGGTATTAAAGCAGTAAATGAAGGAACTTCTACTGGAACGCAGCACTTTGCTAGCGGTTCGTTATTAGAAAGTTATTCTCCTGTAGACGGACAATTAATTGCCTCAGTAACGACAAGTTCTGCTGCGGATTATGAAAAAGTGATGCAAACTGCTACGGCTGCTTTCAAAACATTTCGATTGATGCCAGCCCCACAACGTGGTGAAATTGTGCGTCAGTTTGGAGAAAAATTACGCCAAAACAAAGAAGCTTTAGGAAAATTGGTTTCGTATGAAATGGGAAAATCGTTGCAAGAAGGCTACGGCGAAGTTCAGGAAATGATTGATATTTGTGACTTTGCAGTAGGATTGTCTCGTCAGTTACACGGATTGACAATGCACTCTGAGCGTCCAGGACACAGAATGTATGAGCAATACCATTCGCTTGGGGTAGTAGGTATTATTTCTGCTTTCAACTTTCCGGTAGCGGTTTGGGCTTGGAATACGGCTTTGGCTTGGATTTGTGGCGATGTTTGTGTTTGGAAACCTTCTGAAAAAACGCCCCTTTGCGGAGTAGCTTGTCAAAATATTATTGCCGAAGTGTTAAAAGAAAACAACCTTCCAGAAGGAATTTCTTGTTTGATTAACGGAGATTATACTATTGGTGAATTGTTGACCAAAGACACTCGTGTACCTTTAATTTCGGCTACAGGTTCTACTAGAATGGGAAAAATTGTAGCACAAACGGTTGCTGGTCGTTTAGGAAAATCACTTTTAGAATTGGGCGGAAACAATGCGATAATTGTGACTCCTGATGCAGATATCAAAATGACGGTGATTGGTGCTGTTTTTGGCGCTGTTGGAACCGCAGGACAACGTTGTACCTCAACCCGTAGATTAATCATCCACGAAAGTATGTATGACAAAGTAAAAGATGCTATTGTTGCGGCTTACGGGCAATTGCGAATTGGAAATCCATTGGATGAAAAAAACCACGTGGGACCACTTATTGATACACAAGCCGTTGAAATGTATAACCAAGCGTTAACTAAAGTAGTAGCCGAAGGTGGTAAAATCTTAGTAGAAGGTGGCGTACTTTCGGGTGAAGGCTATGAAAGCGGTTGTTATGTAAAACCAGCCATTGCTGAGGCGAAAAACAATTTCGAAATTGTACAACACGAAACGTTTGCTCCTGTATTGTATTTGATGAAATACAGTGGCGATGTTGAAAATGCGATTGAAATACAAAATGGTGTAGCGCAAGGTTTGTCCTCTGCTATTATGACCAATAATTTGCGTGAAGCAGAACGTTTCTTATCCGTAGCGGGATCGGATTGTGGCATTGCCAATGTGAATATTGGTACTTCGGGAGCTGAAATTGGAGGTGCTTTTGGTGGAGAAAAAGAAACAGGTGGCGGAAGAGAATCAGGATCTGACGCTTGGAAAGTGTATATGCGTCGCCAAACGAATACCATCAATTATACGACCAATTTGCCTTTGGCACAAGGAATTAAATTTGATTTGTAATATCGATTTATAAATAAAAACCCTTTCAGAGTTTAGAATTCTGAAAGGGTTTTTTATGGCTAATTGTTTCCAAAAAAAGCCTAATGTAACTCCTTAGCCCCGATGGGAGGGAAAATCCTTTTTATCCCTTTTTCGGGATAAAAAGATTGGAAGGACAGCGGGACTTTGCTCCCAAAAAAGCCTTTTGCCGACTGCTCCTGGGACAACATTTACAGGCTAAAAACAGCACCTATTGAAAAGGTAAATTGGTTGTTTAGATTATAATAACCACGGTCATTGTTTTGGTATTTGGCAATGGGAAATCCGGCTTCGGAAAACAGACCAAAACCGTTGGTAAACATATAACGCATCCCGACATGACCTCCAAAGTTTTTTAATCCTAGACTTAAGCCGGGATAAACATCTAATTTTTCGTCGATTTGCAACACACTGCCTAAGTTGGCATTGATACGAATTTTGGCATCGAAACGGTCTTTGAAAGCAGGTTTGCTTCCGCCATTTAATCGATCAAATCCAAGTACATAAGATCCTACAAAACCATAGGAAAAGTTTTCGCCAAGACCAAAATCGGAGGCTAGTTGAATGGCATTTCCACCATTTTGAATATTTATACCTACACTAAATTTATGGTCGCCTTTTCCGGTGAACGCTTGTTGTGCTTGGATAAAACTAAAGGTAAATAAAGCGGTAATAAGAGCAATTGTTTTCATTTTGTTTAATATAAATTGATGCATTAAATAGTGTTAATTTCTTCCTTTTTCGTCGAAATATAACTGATGTAAGGGTTCGCTTTGCCAGAATTCTTTGGTATTGATGTCCATAATGGTGAGAGGACCTTTGAAGGCGGCTCCGGTGTCTATATTCCAAACATTGGCCATTTGAACGGGTGTGGTTTGTTCTAGACGGGTAACTGGCGTGTGCCCGATAAAGATTTCATCATAAAGTGTTAATCGTTTGGGATACAAAAGGTGATTTTTGGGCAACGTTTTATCTAAAGCTACTGCGGTTTCCCAAAGGGTACGATCCCAATAAAATAAGCGAGGAAAATATTCGTAATGAATTCCATTAAGATTGGTAAAACCCGCGTGAATAAACAATCGATTGTGCTCATCTAGGTAATAATTTTCTAAAGAGTGTAAGAATTCGATATGTTGTTGAATGGTAGCATCGTCCACTTTTTCATAAGCCAATACGGTTGCTTCTCCACCGTGTTTGTACCATAGGGGATTGTCTTTTCCGCTATCGAGGTAATCCAAAAAAAGTTCATCGTGATTCCCTTTAATGCAAATGATGTTATGTGTTTTTTTCATTTGGATAAGTAAATCAATAACTTGTGGAGACTGGCTCCAGCCGTCGACATAATCGCCCAAAAAAATCAATTGATCGGAGGGCGTAACTTTTGCTCGCTCCAACACTTGATGCAAGGCACGCAAACCGCCGTGTATATCTCCAATAACTAATGTTCTCATATAGTGTGGTATTCTAAAATAGAAATGCAAAAATAGGGGAAAAAGTGCTTGATTTATTTTAAATTATTTGCTAGCGACACTATTAACCTCTATCCAATACCCATCTGGATCCTGAAAATAAACTTGCTGAATTCCATCAGCACGAGTGGTAATTTTGTTGGGCTCTCCTGGCCAATCGGAATATGGAATGTGTTCTTTTTTTAATTGTGCTATCAAAGCCTCAAAATGTGACGTTGTTAAAGCCAAATGCACCGCTTTATTGATTGTCACAGGCGAAGTAATCGTAGAAACCAAATGCAACTCTTTGTCATCGCCTAAGGAAAACCAACGAATGCCTTCTTTTTGAGTGCGATTGGTAATTTCTGTCAAGTATAAAATTTTGGAATAAAAAGTCGCTGCTATATTGACATCTTTTACTGAAAGAGCTAGGTGATTTAAGGTTAATCCTAATGTTGTTTTTTCTTGTGCAAACAAGCAAATTGACCAAAGAAACAATATACATGTAATTGCTTTTTTCATAATTTTTATGGATTGAATGAAAACTAAAGATAGGTATTTTTGAGAAAAGGTATTTTATTCCATTAAAGTTATTGAAAACTATACTTTCAGCACTCCTCTAAACCCTCTGACTGCATAATAAGAGATGCGCCGTTATGGTATACAAAAACCGTTTTGTAACGGTAATCGCCAAATAAAGCACCTCCTAAAGCGCGAATTGGAGCGGGCGTCAACAACCAACTAGAAGTTTTGGTATCGAATGGTCCCAATTGTTGCAAATAGCGGTATTCGGATTCGTTTAGTAGCGTAATTCCCATCGCTTCAGCCGCAGCTACCGCAGAATTTTCGGGTTTGAATTCTTTTCTTTCGTCCAAGGCTTTTGCATCATAACACCAACTGCGACGTCCTTTGGGACTCTCGACCGAACAATCATAAAAAAGATACTCGTTAGTAGCCTAATCATACCCCACCACATCTGGTTCACCACCAGTTTCTTCCATAGCTTGGAGCGATTGCAACTTCAACGGTTGTTGCTGTAGTTTTGTCACTACGTTCTCCCACTGAATGCCTTGATGCCGATGGCTATTTTGCTCAAAACGTTTTTGTAGCAATTGCAACAATTGATTTTGTTCTTCGGAAGTAAGGGGTTGTTGGGGAAGCATAAATTATTAATTTATTTTATATTATTGATTTTCTACTTCTCCCCTCCCAACATTTCCATCAACTCCAAGCATCTTCGGGTGGTTTTGGCATTATCAAAAGTCAGCAACAAACGCAGGCCTGCTGGGGTTTGCTTTTCTTTCATTTTGCATAGATTGGGATGCTTTTGTACAAAATCCAAGACGTTATTGAAGCGATTCGATTGGTAAAAATCCGATTGTTGATCGGAAACAAAATATCCAATCATTTTGCCTTGTTTTAGTACCAGTTTTTCGATACCTACACGCGTGGCAATCCACTTAATGCGAATACTGTTCATCAAGGCATTGGCTCTTGCTGGCAAAGGACCAAAACGATCGATCAGTTTATTGATGAAAACAGTCAGTTCTTCTTCGTTTTTGACTTCTCCTAATTCGTTGTACAATAGCAATCGTTCCGAAACCGTATTGATATATTCATCTGGGAATAACAACTCAAAATCGGTGTCGAGTTGCAGGTCTTTCACGTATTGTTTGGTTTCGATGTTGTTCTCTTCTGGATACAAATCTTTAAATTCATTCTCTTTGAGTTCGTCGATGGCTTCGTTCATGATTTTTTGATAGGTATCAAAGCCGATCTCATTAATGAAACCACTTTGTTCCCCGCCCAACAAATCGCCTGCGCCACGAATCTCTAAATCCTTCATCGCAATGTTGAAACCGCTACCCAATTCGCTAAATTGTTCCAAAGCTTGGATGCGTTTTCTAGCTTCTTCGGTCATTGCAGAATACGGCGGACAAATGAAATAACAAAATGCTTTTTTATTGCTTCGTCCCACACGTCCTCGCATTTGGTGCAAATCCGACAGTCCAAAATTATTCGCATTATTAATGAAAATGGTGTTCGCATTGGGCACGTCCAATCCGCTTTCGATGATGGTGGTGGCTACCAAAACATCGAACTCTCCGTTCATAAACGCCAACATCAATTCTTCTAGTTTCTTGCCATCCATTTGGCCGTGACCAATGCCTACTCGTGCATTGGGCACCAAACGCTGAATCATACCAGCAATTTCCTTAATATTTTCGATGCGGTTATTGATGAAATACACTTGACCATTGCGCTGAATTTCATACGAAATCGCATCTCGAATGGTTTCTTCATTAAAGCCAACCACGTGCGTTTCTATGGGATAACGATTGGGCGGTGGCGTAGTAATTACCGATAAATCTCTGGCCGCCATCAACGAAAACTGCAAGGTTCTCGGAATTGGCGTTGCGGTAAGGGTTAGCGTATCTACATTAGCCGCAATGGTTTTCAGTTTGTCTTTTACATTTACGCCGAACTTTTGCTCTTCGTCTACAATCAACAAACCTAAATCTTTGAAGACCACATTTTTGTTAACCAATTGATGCGTACCAATAAGAATATCTAATTTTCCTTCGGCGAGTTGCTTTAGGGTTTCTGCTTTTTGCTTGGCAGTTCTAAAACGGTTCAAATAGCCCACCGTTACCGGCATATCTTTCAATCGCTCGCTAAACGTTCGGAAATGTTGGTAGGCCAAAATCGTAGTCGGCACCAAAACCGCTACTTGTTTACTATTATCTACGGCTTTGAAAGCAGCACGAATCGCCACTTCGGTTTTACCAAAACCAACGTCACCACAAACCAATCGGTCCATTGGGCGTTCGCTTTCCATATCGGCTTTGACATCCTGAGTCGATTTTACTTGGTCAGGGGTGTCTTCGTAGATAAACGAACTTTCTAGCTCGTTTTGTAAGTAACTATCGGGTGCAAATTGAAAGCCTTTTTCCAAGCGACGTTTGGCGTACAACTGAATCAAATTGAACGCAATATGTTTGACTCTCGCTTTGGTTTTTTGTTTTAACGCTTTCCAAGCATTCGAGCCTAATTTGTAAATTTTGGGTGGCGTTCCGTCTTTACCGTTGTATTTCGAGATTTTGTGTAGCGAATGGATGCTCACATACACAATGTCATTATCAGCATACACCAACTTAATCGCTTCTTGGGTTTTGCCTTCGACCTGTATTTTTTGCAAGCCTCCAAATTTCCCAATTCCGTGATCAATATGCGTCACATAATCGCCAACCGAAAGGGAGGTTAATTCCTTAAGGGTAATGTTTTGTTTTTTCGAATAGCCGTTTTTGATGCTGAATTTGTGATAACGTTCAAAAATCTGGTGGTCGGTGTAACAAGCAATTTGGTTTTCTTCGTCGATAAAACCTTGATACATGGGCAACACGATAGTATGGTATTGCTTTCGAATGTTTTCAGCATTGGCTTCGTCTAAACTTTCAAAAATATCATGAAAGCGTTTTACTTGTCCGTCATTGGAACAAAACAAATAATTTTTGTAGCCATTAAAATGGTTTTCGTTCAGGTTATTCAATAACAAATCGAATTGTTTGTTGAATGACGGTTGAGGCTGAAAATGAAAAGGAAATGCTTTTATGGTTTTGAAAACCGCTTTACTTCCCCATTCTACGACCGAAAAATCCAAAGCGCGTTTGATGAAACTGGCTTGATTCAAGAACAATTGCTCGGGTGTGGCCCGTTTGATTTCTTGGGATAATTTCGCGAAAGCTTCTTCGGCTTTGCCAAATTGTTTGTCCAAATCGGCCAACAACAACTCGGTATTTTGAATAAAAATCACCGTTTGTGGCGAAATATAGTCTAGAAAAGATTCCCGATTTTCTTGAAAAAAGGAGTTTTCTACATTGGGAATAATCGTAATTTTTTTCTTGGTTTCAATCGATAATTGGGTGGCGACATCAAAGGTTCGAATGCTTTCGACTTCGTTACCAAAAAACTCGATTCGGTAAGGATTATCATTCGAAAACGAAAAGACGTCTACAATCCCTCCACGTACGGAAAATTCTCCAGGTTCGGTAATAAAATCGACTCTTTTGAACTCGTATTCAAACAACACCTCATTGATAAAATCGATAGAAATCTTATCTCCTACAGCAACTTTCAAAGTGTTTTTGTCTAATTCCTTTCGGGTGACCACTTTTTCAAAAAGCGCTTCGGGATAGGTGACAATTACGGCGGGTTTTTTACGTGAATTGATGCGGTTCAAGACTTCAGCACGCAACAAGACATTAGCATTGTCCGTTTCTTCAATTTGATACGGTCTTCGGAAAGAGGCGGGATAAAACAAGACGTCTTTTTCACCCACCAATTGCTCCATATCGTTCAAGTAATAGGCTGCTTCCTCTTTGTTATTGAACACCAACAAAAAAGGCAATTCGGTTTGGGTAAACAACGAACGGGTAACAAATGAAAAAGCCGAACCTAGCAAACCTGTCAAATGCAATTTGGTTGCGGGTTGCGCCGTCAAACTCGCACATATTTGAATACACTTAGGCGATTTATCGTAGGTATTGTATAAAATTGGCTTACTCAACGCGTGGGGTATTTTGTGAAGGTGGCATACTAGATGGAATCGCTCTTGTAGTATCTCTTATCATTTGTAACATTTCAGACTCTCCCGCTTCAACGGGAATCTTACTTTTTACATCAATTTTGTCCATTTCACGTTGCAAAGCAATCAATTCCAAATTAATTTCACCTACTTGTTTGACTACTTTTTTATGTGGAATTTGAGTCAAATGCATATACATGTCCAACAAACTTACATTGGTTATCAAAATCGAAATCCTGCTTTTGATGGCGGGATTGTTGTATTGTCCTGGAATATTGTCTTTCAATTCCAATGCTTTTTTGGTCAAAGCCTTGGATTTCTTTTGAAAAGCACTAATTGAACTTTTCGGTTTTTGAGCCAATTCGTCCATAAATGTTCGCCATTGAGGCCAGAAAGACATACTGTTTTCTGCAACGGCATTTATAGGTGCAGCCTGAAAAACCCAGCCTTTGCTAATGTTGGTAAATATGATTTCGTTTTTTTGCGCTTCCTTTTTTTGGGCTTCCATTCGGAGTTTGTTGTCATCGTTACAAGAAGACAAAAAAAGTACGACTACAAAAAGGAACCAGAATTGGTGTTTCATCTGAAGAATATATTAAAAGCACAAAGTTACAAAGTAAATTTAAGTTATTCGTTTCCGGATTTTCTCTTTTCTGAACCTATCCTCGAATTTATGAATGCCTTATTCTTTTGTGTTGTTTCTATTTTTTTAAAGATTAATCTTTGTTCAATTACATTTTTTTATTAATCTTATTGTCATTATTGCGAAATCGATATTTTTAAGATAAATTCCTATCTTTGTTCTTTTAAAACGGCAACTTATGAATCCAAAAATATTAATCATTGGCGCGTGTGGTCAAATCGGAACGGAACTGACCCAAAAATTGAGAAAAATTTACGGTACCGAGAACGTCATCGCTTCCGATATTCGAAAACTGAATGTAGATGTGGTCAACTCGGGTCCTTTTGAAGTCATCAATGCGCTCGATTTTAACCAAATCGAACATTTGGTCGAAGTACACCAAATCACCGATGTCTATTTGATGGCCGCTTTGCTCTCGGCTACTGCCGAAAAAAACCCCGCCTTTGCTTGGGATTTGAATATGAATTCTTTGTTTCACGTGCTGAATTTGGCCAAAGCCGGAAAAATCAAAAAAATATTCTGGCCTTCGAGTATTGCAGTTTTCGGACCTACTACTCCCAAAGAAAACACTCCACAATACACCATTATGGAACCTTCGACCGTGTATGGCATTAGCAAACAATCGGGTGAAAGATGGTGTGAATACTACCACAACCTTTTTGGTGTAGACGTACGCAGCATTCGTTATCCGGGCTTGATTAGCTGGTCCTCACCTCCAGGCGGTGGCACTACGGACTATGCGGTAGACATTTACCACAAAGCCCTCGAAAACCAATCCTACGAATGTTTCTTATCGGCCGAAACGAAAATGCCCATGATGTACATGGACGACGCCATTGCAGCAACAATCAAAATCATGCAAGCGCCTTCCGAGCAAATCAAAATTCGTTCGTCGTACAACTTGGCCGCTATGAGTTTTACACCCACCGAAATCGCCGCCGAAATCCAAAAGCACATTCCTGATTTTACCATCAGCTATGCACCCGATTTCCGTCAAAAAATTGCCGACAGTTGGCCAGCGAGCATCGACGACAGCCGTGCGCGCGAAGATTGGGGATGGAAGCATGACTTTGCCCTCGACAATATGACGGTAGATATGCTCGAACATTTGAAATAAAACGGCAACTGGCTGATTTTATAAAATATATAAGTCATTAAATTTTTTAAAACAACTGGTTTTTTAAACCATATAAGGCTTTTAAGGTCATTTAAGCTAGCTTGAAAATCCCTTACAACCTTGGAAGAATTACCTCGATTTCAAACAAAATAATTTGCGATAATTCGTTTAATTTGCGGTGATTTTTTTAAACCATTTAGGCACATAAGGACATTTAAGTTAAGAAAAGAGATAACTTAAATTTCCTTATGTGCCTTAGTTTTTTGGGCAATTTATTAGGAGCACACGAACAGATTGTACCACACATCCCCTCCCGTGATCCGCTATATCTTTGCTGCCGAACCCCGTCAGCAAAGGATGCCGCTCCTCCCGGGGCTAGTTGAGACGTATCTTTTTCAAAACACTTATTGTAAATAGTACTTTCCTCCTGCAAGGTTTTAAAAACCTTGTAAGTGTTTTATACTTAGCTTTTAAACAGTAATAGAAATAAGTTGTTTAGTGATTTATAAGAATAATTAGGTATGTTTGAAAAACGATAAAGCGATATTAAGCTTTTTTTAGCTTCCTGATTATGGATGTAAATACAAGGTTTGTTTCGGCCATATACAAGTTGTAGGAAATTTAATTCGAACGTACGGATTTTAAATATTAGATATAAATCATTATTTTTGCAACTTTCTAATTTTTAACACCATTATAAAATTGCAAAATAATAACCATTACGACACAGAAGTAACTTTAAATGAGGAAAGATTACAATATCTTTTTGCAAGTATTGGTAACTCTACTATAATTAAAGCTATTGAATACAGCCCAATAACACTTTTGGGCAATAGAGTTGTATATAATTTAGGTTTTGGGGATTATGATGAAGAAAGTAAAACAATAATCGACGACACAAACAGTAATAATGGAGATATGTACACTGTGTTTAATACAGTTTTGCATACAGTTCCATTGTTTTTCGAATCAAAACCTGATTGTGTATTATATGTATGCGGTAGTGATTCAACTGAAAATTTTAAGGAGAGCTGTTTACCATTTTGCAAAAAGAAATGTAGTGAGTTTTGCAAAAAAGAAAATCTAAGAATTAAAACATACAGATATTTTGTAGATAAAAACTTTGAAAACCTAAGCAACGATTATATTTTTTTTGGAAAAAACAGAACAGCAAATAACACTTTTGTCCAATACGTACCAGGTCATGAATATCATGATATTTTGGTATATAAAAAAAAATAATTACTTTTGCACCCTCGAATGAATATTAATTTATATATTTGAGTAAACTTACTTTTTAAAGTTAGCAGTTATGAAAAAAACAGTAGAAACAAAAAGAATAATTGATATCCCTAAAGATGCTAAAATTAAGTTTAGTTCTGTAGCAGCGAATATCAAGGATAAAAAGTTGTTTCAAACCAAAATTGAAGCAGCTAAGAGATCATTGGAAGGCTTTAAAACTTTGCCTATTTAGAAAAAACGTCAAACATTATAGAATTGAATCCGTATTTTAAAAATACGGATTTTTTTTGTCTATAATGCAAACTTCCTACAAAAGCTACTCCTATGTAAAGCATCATAAAGTTATTCTCATTGTGAGCACGAGCCAGAGGCATCTCGCTAGCCGTTGAAATTAATTATGCTCCAAGAAACATCATTTATTTATTTTGAAAACTAAAAGTCCTCGCCTAGCCCCGATGGCAGTGGAAATCCTCTTGTGCTGGGGTTCAGCACAAGAGATTGTAACGAACAGCGGGACAACTCGTGTGGTGAGCAAAAGAAGTGCTGCTCCCAAAAAAACAAACACGAATTGGCACGAATGCAGTCCTTCGAATTCCCATTTGGGGGCCGTGTTAGTTTTCCTTAGGGGGTTACTTCCAGCTTGTATCCCTTGCCGCGTACCACTATGATGTTGCTCTTTGGGTCAAGTTCTAGTTTTTTTCTGAGTTTTGAGATGAACATATCCAGACTACGGCCTACGATGACGCCTTCGTCTTCCCAAATTTCTTTTTGCAAGCGGCTTCGCTCAATGGTTTCGTTGGGTGCTGAAGCAAAAATACGCAGCAGGCGCGTTTCGGTTGCGGTCAAAACTTCGGTTGTTTCGTTGATTTGCAGTTGACGTTGTTGCGCATCAAACACCACCGAACCAAAAGTAAAAAGCTTCTCGTCCTCGGTTTTGGCTACCGTACTCTTCGGCTTAGCTGGCTTCAAAAAAACAAAACCAAGCAAGGCAAAAAATGACAAACCACCTAAAAGATACCCATAGTTTGTTGTGATGCCATTGGATTTAAAGGTAATGTTGATGGTATAACAAGCCACCGGTTGCTTTCTTCCTAGACAGGCTACAATATCGTCTTTTTTGTTTTTGGAAATGGCGTATCCATAAGCGACCGTCGCGTTGGCGCAGTTAAGCACGCTAACCACATAATCGTTGGCGAGTGGGTCTTTGGCTAACCAACGCTGCGTTGTTTTCACCAGAGCATCGGGTTGAAAGCTAAACGCACTCTCAAAAGTGATTTGATATTCATTTTCTGCTATCTTTTTTATGGGAAGCACTCTTGAAGTACTGTCGCCAGACTGCAGGAGTATGTCGTGTCCAATACGGCGCAGTAACACTTCTCTTTTAGAACTAGCATAGTTGTCCTTATCCCCAAAGCTAAACCCAACACTGATTACAACAATGAATAAGAGTCCCATCCATCCGAAGAGGTAGTTGCGTTTTCTGGAAAGGAGATGTTGACTAAATTGCATAGTGTCAAGTTTATATTTACAAAGTTTACATTTTTATTTACAATCCCAATTGCTTCAGCCTTAAAATATTCAAATACATTCGCAGTAACAATTTTAAAAAACGGCAACGCTATGAAAAAAACCATCTATTTATTGACCTTAGCCCTGACTTTACTAAGCGGAGTAGTATTGGCTAATTGTGAAATGAAAAATGAAGACAATTCCCCCAAGAAACCAAGCTCGATTGCTGACAAAAAAGCCAATGAAAAAGCAAGAAAAAAATGGGAGGCTTCTCCTGACGGCAAACGCTATATGGCTTGGAAAGTTTCTCCATTAGGAAAAAAAGTACAGGCTAGTTATGAAAAAATAAAGCCTTCTTTAAAAGCTTTCAACAAAATGGAAGCCGTCGTTACTTGTATGAATTATCAGCGTCCAAGCACCAATAATTCGGGACCCAAATGGCTTATTGTGGAAATTAATGGCGAACGATATATGATGCAATTCATTCCTAAAGAATTCGAGCTATTAAAAGACTTAAAAGTTAACGACAAAATAATTATAAAAAGCCGCAGCGCCGGACTTTCGGATAATCATCCCCATTTGATTTTATCGAGCGACTATATTGAACACGACAATAAGGTGCTTTTTGAACGTGATTTGAACAAAAATGATGGTTGCTAATACAACTTTTTGTGTAAATTTGTATCCAAACGAATACAATTTTAAATGTACTTTCTTGAAAAAACAGCGGAATTTGATAAATGGTTGCGAAAGCTAAATGACCTTAAAGCAAAAGCTAAAATCTTATTCCGACTTCAAAAATTAGAAAAAGACGAACATTTTGGCGATTGCGAAGCGGTTGGAGAAGGCATTAGGGAACTAAAAATTAACTATGCAAAAGGCTACCGAGTCTATTTCAAAGAAATGGATGGCAAAATTATCATTCTGCTTATTGGAGGAGACAAATCAAGTCAACAAAGAGACATTGAAAAAGCAAAAGAGATTTGGAGAAAATTAAAACAATAGGAAATGGAAACATCAAAATTTGATATCTCAGATTATTTGGATAGCAACGAAATGATTGCCGAGTATTTAAATTCAGTATTAGAAGAAGGAAATGACACAGAAATGGTTACTGCTATCGGACATATTGCAAAAGCCATTGGTATGACTAAAATAGCCGAAGAAACAGGTATGAGCAGACCGAGTTTGTACAAAGCATTATCAGAAGGGGCAAATCCACAATTTTCAACTATAATGAAAGTTTTAAAAGCAATTGGTGGACAAATACAAATAAATCCATTACCCGCTTAAGCTCCATTGAGTAACCACAAAAAAAGCCCAACGTACTGTTGAGCTTTTTGCTTTTTTGATTATTTCGATTACCAAATTTTAACACGCTTTTCTGGTGCTAAATACAAGGAATCTTTAGGTTGTACTTTAAACGCTTCGTAGAATTCAGGTAGGTTACGCACCACACCGTTTACTCTGAATTTAGCTGGTGAATGTGGATCCGTGGCGATTTGGTTGCGTAAAGAAGCTTCGCGAGATTTCTCCAACCACACTTGTCCCCAACCCAAAAATACGCGTTGCACGCCTGTAAAACCATCCATCACTGGAGCTTCCTTGCCGTTTAGCGACATTTTGTAAGCTTTTAAGGCAATGGTTAATCCACCCAAATCTCCAATATTTTCCCCCAAAGTAAACGCACCGTTGACATTCAAATCTGGAAAAACTTTGAAGGTATTGTATTGTGCAACTAAAGCATTGGTTTTGGCTTTGAATGCGGCTAAATCAGCTGGCGTCCACCAATTTTTCATAACTCCGTCTCCGTCAAAAGTGCTTCCTTGGTCGTCAAATCCGTGACCAATTTCGTGACCGATTACTGCCCCAATTCCACCATAATTTACGGCATCATCAGCTTCTAAATTAAAGAAAGGTGCTTGCAAAATAGCTGCTGGAAATACAATCTCGTTTAGCGTTGGGTTGTAGTAAGCGTTTACCGTTTGTGGTGTCATTCCCCACTCGGTTCTGTCTACAGGCTTACCTAATTTGGCAATCATTCTATTGTATTCAAAGGCTTTTGCTCTGGCACGGTTGCCATACAAATCATTCTTCACTACTTTCATAGAAGAATAATCTTTCCATTGGTCTGGATAACCAATTTTGATCATAAATTTATCCACTTTAGCCAAAGCTTCTTTTTTGGTTTTGGCACTCATCCAATCCAAATTTTTAATGCTTTCGGCATAGGCTTTCAACAAGTTTTTCACCAATTCGGTCATACGCTCTTTGGCTTCAGGTGTAAAGTGTTTTTTCACATACACTTTCCCGATGATTTCGCCCAAACCACCATTTACAGCATTCACAGCTCTTTTCCAATCCTCTTCTTGCTCTGGTGTGCCGTATAAAACTTTGTCATAAAACTCAAAATCCTCTTTATCCAATGCTGTGGTCAAACTACTCGCGCTCTTATTGATCAATCCCCATTTCAAATAGATTTTCCAAGTATCTAAAGGTGTATTTTTGATTAAGCCGTTCAAGTTTTTAGTATAAGCCACTTGCGATAAAACAAGGCTTTTTTCTTTATCCATTCCCGCTTTTTTGAGCATCGCCGACCAATCAAAATCTGGCATCACCGTTTTCAAGTCTTTGATAGCGTATTTGTTGTACAAAGCAGCAGTATTTCTTGTTTCTTCTTTGGTCATTTGGATCTTCGCAATAGCCGTTTCCAAAGCCATAATTTTGGCTGCATTTTCTGTTGGATTAGCAATACCTCCTAATTGTAACATTTTCTCAATATGCGCCACATATTTTTTACGAATATCCGCTGTTTTGGCATCGCTTTGAAGATAATATTCACGCTCTGGTAAGCCCAAGCCACCTTGCCAAGTCATCAAAGTATATTGTTTTGGATCCTTAAAATCCTCGGTAACAGCAATCGAAAACGGCACAGAAAGCCCCGTTCTATTGGCTTCCCCAAAATAAGCCGCCAAATCCGAATAGGTAGCAATTGCATCTATGGCTTTTAATTCGGGTTGAAGTGGAGTAATTCCTTTGGCGTCGCGGTCTTTTCGGTTCAAAAATGAATTGTAGAAATCGCCGATTTTTTGCTCATCTGATCCTTCAGAAAAACTCCCTTTCGAAGCTTCTTCGATAATCGCTTTTACGTCTTTTTGAGCTTGTTCGTACAGCATATAACCCGCACCATAATTGGATTTATCGGCAGGAATTTTGGTGTTTTTAACCCAAGTTCCGTTGACATAAGCTGCAAAATTGTCTCCTGGTTTCACTAAAGTATCCATGTTTTTTTGGATTATTCCCGAAACCAGCGCTGGTTTTTTATCGCAAGAAGCCAAAATCAATGTGGCCGCCAAAAGCGATAGTTTGATGTTTTTCATAAAGTGTTTTTTTGAGTAAGGCTACTGAATAGATTTTGTTAAATTACAACTATTAGTGTTTTTTTACAACCTTTTGTTACATTATTTTGAAAATGAAAGGCTTGAATTGGTTTTTGTAACAGAATACGGGTAAAATACAATCAATTTAATTATTAAAAAAAACAGTATAATTTTCAAAAAAAGTCAAGTTTTAACTAGCCCGAAACGCTTGTTAATAAAGGAATAAATAAGTCCTATCTTTCAAACAAATAATCTATTTATTATCTCTAAGTTTTCATAGAACATAATTTACTATATTTTCTAAATTATTAACATTTACATTATAAAAAAATCAAATGACATTTATTATGTTTATTATTTTTTAAACTGAATTGAAAAAAATACCAAAAAGCGAAGTGTCGTATTGAACCATTACTTTATAATCCCTCAAACTGTTAAGCCTCAAATCAGTATTAGGCAAGTGTACGATCCAAAATCAATAAAATAATTAATAGTAACTATTCATAAATGCAAAGAAGAAAATTTATTAAAGACACCGTTGCAGGATTACCAATGTTGTTTCTTGCGCCTTCTATTTTTGCAAGTTCTTGCAGTAAAAATGAAAAAGTTAGTAATCCCAATGATAAAACCGTATTTGTCATTGGAGCAGGGATATCCGGACTAGCCGCTGCCAAAAAACTTAAAGAACAAGGATTTAATGTAGTTGTTTTAGAGGCTCAAAACAAAGTGGGAGGCCGATTAAGAACCAATAAGACTTTGGGAATAGCCTTTGACGAAGGCGCAAGCTGGATTCATGGGACCAACGGCAACCCAATAACGACACTTGCACTACAAGCAGGTATGAACTCAGCATTTACTAACGATGACAGCAGAATTTCGTTCGACATTGGTGGTATTGTAAGAAATTCTACAACATATGATACTGCCGAAACTGAACTCTATACTATCTTAAATTCCATGATGAAAAGTGGTAATGCCAATCAGAGTTTTGAAACCGTATTTACTAATTTGTATCCCACAAAAGCCAATGACCGTCTTTGGAAATTTCTACTTTCAACTTATGTAACCTTCGACACGGGCGATTTAGACAAATTATCTTCAACTCTTTATGATGAAGGAGAAGAGTTTGATGGCGAAGAAAGGATTGCAACCAATGGCTATGACACTATCCCGAATTATTTAGCAAAGGGATTAACTATTCAACTCAATCAAAGGGTTTCAAAAATTGATTATTCAAACGCACAAATAGAAGTCACACACAACGGAACCGTTAGCAAAGCCGACTATCTAATAGTAACAGTCCCGCTGGGTGTTTTAAAAGCCAGAACAATTCAATTTGTACCGGCATTGCCAATCGCTAAACAAACAGCCATTGAAAAAATAGGGATGAATTGCGTAAATAAATTTCTGCTCGTTTGGGATACCAAATTTTGGGGCAATGAGCAATATATTTCTTACACACCAAACATCAAAGACAAGTTTAATTATTTTGTAAATATCCACAAAATCAACCCTAATGCAAATGCATTGATGACTTTTGCCTATGCTGATTATGCTAGACAAACAGAAACTATGACCGATGCACAAGTGATTAACGAAATTATGTTGCACTTAAAAGACATGTATGGCAATGGGATTCCAAACCCGACTTCGATGTTACGAACTAAATGGCAGTCTAATGAAAATTCATTTGGAGCCTATTCGTATACGGCAGTGGGAACAACGATGCAACATTTTGATGACTTGGCAGAAGAAATAAACGATAAAGTATTTTTTGCAGGAGAACATACAGAAGCTGATTATTTTTCAACAGCTCATGGAGCTTACTTGAGTGGAATTAGAGAAGCTGACAAAATTATTTCGCTTCTTTAAAAGAGGCATAGAAAACAAGTAGTACGCCAAGTGATCTGAAATGAAAACTTCAACATTATTGCATTATACTACTTTTTAGACAAGCTAAAAGTAACGAAGGTTTTTCAAAAGACTTTCTTTAATAATCACTATCAAAAACCAACTAGAATTCCATAAAATAACATTTAAAAAAGTCAAAATGAAAAAACTAGTAACTATTGGATTTTTAATAAGCTTAATCGCTTGTAATCAAAACAAATCATCAGAAAAAACAGATTCAGAAAAGGAAAACACTAAAGAAGTAATAAATGCAATGTTATCTAAAATGTATGTTGGTGATCGAGAATCTAAATATCCATTAAAAGATACACTGCTGTTTTCTAAAGAAATTGTAGCATTAAATACAAAATGCGATTCAATAACTACATTAGATACCAAACGAATTGCTAATAGTAATAGCCCATCTGATAAGCCCTTACTAAGAGAAGGTAGTAGTGTTTCCTCGTTATATGAAGGCGTAACGGATTATAAGATTAACAAAATCAATGATAACGGTAAGAATATTGAAGTTTTAGTAACATTATCAAACAAATTTTATAAAGACCAAAAACCCTGGAATGAAAGAATCATACTTATTACAGAAGGAGGGCTAAAAATTGATGACATCTATTTTGATCAAAATCTTGCTAGCGCATCAAGTTTAAAGAATAACTTAAGAACTTTTTCTCAGCAAAAAATTCAATAATTGAATAGTAATTCCAAAGCAAAATGCGATGTTTTTCCTTTACTAAAGTAACTTCAATTGGACTAAAACAACAAGCTGAAAGAGGGCTATATATTGGTTATCTGGAATTTAAAAACCATTCCAACGGCTTGTTGATAAAGTTAAAACTACTTTTTGGTATAGTTGATAAAACCGAAAACCGCTGTTATTTGCCAACTTAAATTTGACAATAATTTTACCGAAACCAACCGAAGCATCCCCTTTAAAGACCAAATGAAAAAAGCAGAAAAATTATCCTTGTTTTTTAGCAATGAATTTCCTTTTAATAAAGAAGGGCTAGAAGAATTTGTAAATACTTTTGCCATTAAATCATACCAAAAAGGCGCAATCATCCTAGAAAATGGCGCTGTAGAAAATGAACTTCGATTTTTAGACCAAGGAATCATCCGAGAATATTATGCAACCAACAACAAAGAAAAAAACATCAATTTTTTTACCAATGCTGGTTTTATAACCGATTTTTCTTCCTTTACCCATGCAACAGCAACCAAAAAGTATCAAGAATGTTTAACGGATGTGGAGCTGAGAGTTTTATCTAAAGAGAAATTCCTGATTTTTGCCCAACAATATAATTGTGGTAAGTTGTTTATAGAAACGATTTTTCAACGAATTGTGATTCAAAAAGAAACCGAAGAATTTAACCATTTTGTAAATACTGCTGAAGAACTTTATCTTGACATTATGAAGACAAAACCCGATTGGTTATTAAAAATTCCTCAATATCACATTGCTTCCTATTTGGGAATTACAGCCGAAACATTAAGTAGAATTAGAAAAAGAATGTCCTAGCCTATAACAACTTTACATGACTTGGATCCAATAAAAAAATATTCGTAGCCAATTCGATTTGAATAGTTGTAACATCATTATGTCCAGCATATATAGTCATATCGATTGCTTTATATCGTTCTTTAAATAACAACAAACTGTTCTTCATATCCTCAGGATTAGAGCCGGGCCAATCTATTCTCCCGATAGTTCCTTTAAAGATAAAATCACCTGTCAACATCATTTCCCCAAAATCAAAAATGGTACAACCAACACTATGTCCTGGATAAATACCTATTTTGAAAATAAAGTTTTCTATTTGATAAGTTGTATTGTCTTCCAAAATATTTACTGGAATATCCAAAATAGTTTCCGTTAGTCCAAAATGTTCTGAACCTATAAAACTAAGATTACGCACACGATCATTAAATAATTCTTTTGATTTTTCTGAAGCCCAGACCGCTACGCTGTATAAATCCATAAAATACTTCACGCTAAAAATATGATCTTGATGCGCATGTGTTACCAATATACCTACTACTTTTAAGCCTAAAATCTCAATTCTTCTTTGGATTGCTATAGGATCAAAACTTGGATCTACAAGTAGCGCATTTTTTTGATGATCAATTATTAAATACGAATTTGTTGCAAAAATAGAATTTGAGATTGCTTCAACTTTATAATTCATTTTTTTTAAATTTTATTGTGGCAAAAATAGTACTGAACAAAATGATTTGCATTGATTCAAATCAATTTCGTTTACAACTTCACCTTTTTTGATTTCTTGATTTCAATCAATGGAAAACACTTTTACAATGAGGAACTTTGTCGTTCAATTTAAACTATAAAACAATGAAAATACATCATTTACGAAATGCAACTTTGGTCATAGAATCCGGAGATAAAGTTATTTTAGTTGACCCAATGCTGGGAAAAAAAGGAACAGCAGGACCCACATTTACCCTTTTTCGTTTTAAACCACAACGAAATCCTATTGTAGATTTGCCAACTAATGCAATGTCTATCGTTGAAAAAACAACCCATTGCTTGCTTACTCATCTGCATCCAGACCATTTGGACAAGGAAGCGGAGAACTTTCTTCGTACTAGACAAATTCCTGTTATTTGCAGTGTAAAAGACGAAGCCATAGTAAGAAAAAGAGGGCTCAACGTAACCCAAACGGTTGACTATTGGAAAGAAACCACATTTTTAGGTGGAAAAATTCAAGGTATTCCAGCCGCACACGGCTATGGATTTGTGGCAAAACCAATGGGGAATGTTATGGGCTTTTACATAGCATTACCCAATGAAAAATCACTTTATTTAAGTGCTGACACCATTTATACCGATGACGTACACCAAGTTTTGACACAATTAAAACCTGAAATCTCTGTTGTAGCTTGTGGTTCGGCTCAATTAGATCTTTTTCAACCGTTATTAATGCGAATGGATGATATTTTAAAATTCGTTAAAAACGCACCAAACCAAGTAATCGCAAATCATCTAGAAGCCGTAAATCATTGCCCAACCACACGAGAACAATTAAAAACTGAGCTTTCAAAAATTGGCCTTTCTAACAAGGTTTTTATTCCAAATGATGGAGAAAGTATCACGTATTAGCAAAAACGATCACTATAGCAAACCGTAGCGATAACCAAACAACCCTTTCAGAGTTTTAAACTCTGAAAGGGTAAAAGGATAAAAAAAAGTCTAGCTTTCACTAGACTTTTTTAGGTATTTCGAAAAAATTATTTTACGTCCAAAATGTTGTTGGCGGGTTTTACATCGGCTAGTAAACCACTAGGATCGATGGTAATTTTTTTGATGGCTGATTTGGGTTTGCCAATCGTTAATTCATACGTTGGATACGCCCAAGCCCAATCTTTGGCCACCGTTCTTTTGATGGCTGGCGTTGGATTTTCTTTTTCAAAACTCATCATTCGCAACGGAATGTAGAAGCTTTCGGTAGTGCCATCGGTGTATTCTACATACAAATCGATAGGCATTGGCATACGCCCGATGCGTTCTAAAGTCACCACAGTTTTGTCGGCGGCTTCTTTGGCTTCTTTTATGGCGTAATCAATCGTATTGGTAGTTTGGGTCCAATCGGTCAAATACCAGTCCAAATTGGCGCCAGAAATGCGTTCTGCGCTTCTTTTGATGTCATTTGGCGTTGGATGTTTGAATTGAAAGTCTTGATAGTACTTTTTTAGGGTTTTCAATAAGTTGTCTTTCCCAATCAAATAACTCAATTGCGTTAAGAAAACTTCGCCTTTGCTGTAAGAAGTAATGCTATACCAACGGTTTTTGTCGAAACGATCGGCGTGCGTACTTTGCGGTTGCTCTTCTCCAGAATTGGCCATAGATATATAGCCTTTGTAGGCATTGATAAAAGGATTTTCAACGGGTTTCTCGGAAATGGCATTCAGACCAAAATCTTCTAAAAACGAGGTAAAACCTTCGTCCATCCATCCGTGTTTGGATTCATTAGACGCCAAAACGTGTTGGAACCAAGAATGCGCCATTTCGTGACCGGTAACTCCCAATAAACCTTCGAAAGTCCCTTCGCCTAAAATCAAAGTACACATGGCGTATTCCATTCCGCCGTCGCCACCCTGAATTACAGAATATTGCTTGTAAGGATAGTTGCCAACGGTTTCATTGTAGACTTTCATCAACTCAACAGTTTTGGGTTGCAAGGCTTTCCAGTTTGCAATAATCTTTGGATTGTTTTTATAAATGAAATGCAAATCGACATTGTTAGGTCCTTTGACCACATCGTGTAAAAAATTCTTGTCGGCTGCCCAAGCAAAATCATGCACTTCAGGAGCGTAGAAATGCCAAGTACGTTTCTTTTGTTTTTTATTCATAGGAACGGTAACTCCTTTATCTTGATACCCAAATCCAATTTGATTTTTGTTTTGTAAATAGCCTGAACCTCCTAAAACATAGTCTTTATCGATTGTGATTTTTACATCAAAATTTCCCCAAACGCCGTGAAATTCACGAGCGATATAAGGATCGGCGTGCCAACCTTCAAAATCGAATTCGGCCATTTTTGGGTACCATTGCGTCATCGATAATTCGACACCTTCTTTATTATTACGTCCTAAACGACGCACTTGTACGGGTACTTGTCCTTCAAAATCCAGTGTGAAAATGGTTTTTGCACCTGGTAATAAAGGCTTGGCCAAAGTAACTTCGAGTATCGTTCCTACTTCTTTTGCCGTAGCCGCTACTCCATCTTGTTTTAAATTAGCAATATGCAAAAAACCAATTTCGTTGGGTTTCAAATCTTTGATGCGGCTTTGTTTGGTTTCCACTCCATTTACCGTGGCTTTGTGCACCATACGCGCATCAGGATCTTTGATGCTTTGGATTCTAGCATCCATTTCGCTTCCAGGTGAAAAAGCATTGGGATACAAATGATAGAAAACTCTAGTCAAGGTCTCAGGCGAATTATTGGTGTACACCAATTCTTGTTTCCCTTTGTATTGATAGGTTTTCACATCCATCGACACCTCCATTTTGTAATCGACGTGCTGTTGCCAATACCCAGTGTTCTGAGCCGAAAGCCATCCAAAATTGGTAAGTAAAATGGAGACTAAAACTATTTTTTTCATTCGAATAACTTTATGATTAATATGTTCAAGGTTTTATCCTTGGATTTTCAATTTTGCTTTTGGGTTTTTACTCAATTGCTCTGCCATTTTAAAAGCATTGTAAGCATTAACCATTGCAGCCGATTTGCCTACTTCGGAAGCGTTTTTCAATTCCTTCTTTTCGCCAACAACTACTTTTGATGGTAATGGAGTTCCAGAACTCATCAAGATTTGTTTTACTTGCTTAGCCGATAAATTTGGGAAATAAGAACGAATCATTGCCGCTACACCCGCTACATTTGGTGAAGCCATAGAAGTTCCTTGCAAATATTTGTATTTGTTATTCGGGATGGTCGCATAGATTTCTTCCCCTGGGGCAAAAACGTCTACATTGAAAGCGCCATAATTAGAAAAAGAAGCAATGACTCCTTCGCCATAATTATAGTTTAAAGCGCCTACTGTGATTACATTCGAAGCAAACTCTATTTTGTTATCATCTGAATCATTCGGGAAATTAGCATTTTCGGCTAAATCGATATTAAGTCCGTCATTGCCCGCTGCGTGCACAAAAAGTACATCTTTTTTCTCAGCATATTTGATAGCGTCATACACCCATTGCTTGTGTGGTGAAAAACTTTTTCCAAAACTTCCGTTGATGACTTTCGCGCCATTGTCTACTGCATAACGAATAGCCAAAGCAATGTCTTTGTCATATTCATCTCCATCTGGAACGGCACGAATGGTCATAATTTCAACATTATTGGCAATTCCATCTCCGCCTAAATTATTGTTTCTTGATTGTGCAACAATCCCTGCAACGTGAGTCCCGTGTAAAGCCTCTTCTTTGTCTGGACCAAAAACAATGTTGTTCCCGTACTTGGTGTTTTTGATATCGTCTGGATTGTCTCCAACCACTTTACGTCCGTCTAACTCCAAATTCAAATTGTAGTTCAATTGATCGTACACATACTTACGGTACTCCTCCAATTGTGCAGAAAAATCGGCACCAGCGGCATTGGCCAAAATTTGAGTCATCACGGCTTTCGCATTGGTCAACTCAGGCTCGGTAGTTGCGATAGCTTTTACTTCATCTAGCGTATATACCGCTTTTTGCAAATGCTTTTGAACAACTTTGTCAACGTTGATAAGAAAATCGACTTGTTGCTTGCCTTGCATGGCCTCTGCATATTTTTTGTCATAAGCAGCTTTGGCTTGCTTGTAAGTAGCGGAACCATCGTCACCTTTTTTCACAATACGTGTCATTTCTAAGGTTTCGTGCAAATCGTTGCCCAAGAAATTCCAACCGTGTACATCGTCGATAAACCCATTCTTATCATCGTCAATACCGTTGCTAGCAATTTCTTTTTTGTTGGTCCAAAGCACTGATTTCAGGTCTTCGTGCTCAATATCCACTCCAGAATCAATGATACCTACAATGACTTTTTTTCCTTTTTTATCTTTGATTAACTCCGCGTACATTTTGTCGACACTCATCCCCGGAATGCTGTCTGTAGCCAAATCTAAATGCGACCAACGCTGCAATTGTTGCTCGGTTAATTTTCCTTTTTTTCCAGTAAATGTCTGTGCATTTCCTGATAAACAAAAGGCCAAAGCAACTGCCAAAGCCCATTGGGTGTATAGTTTCTTTTTCATAGATAGTATTTTACGATTACTAATTCTTTCCAAAAATAAGAGAAGTGAATTAGATAGCGTGCAATTATTGGCTGTTTTTTATGAGAAAAGCAGCTATAAACCCCATAAAACTTACAAAATAAAAAAAATGATTATTAACAATCAATTCATTAGTTCAAACAAAAGGGATTTTATAAACTTGCAGTACTTTATTACAAACCCCTTTTTATATGAAAACAAAATTACTTTTGTTGTTTTTGTTTTTGACGATTACCTTGCAGGCCCAAACCAATTTGGTGCCCAATGGTGATTTCGAAAACTGGACATCTTCCTCACAACCAGACAAATGGTTCAGATCTTTTAACGGATTAGTATTCCAAAGCACTTCTGCTCAAAATGGAAGTTCGAGTACCAAAATGCAAATTACTAGCGGTACCTTTAACTTCATCAACAGTGAATTTTTTCCGGTTGTAGCCGGTAAAACGTATCGCATTACGATGTATCACAAACTGGTTACGGGTACTTTTTCGGCCATTGACCTAAGTTTGTATCACAAACCAGGCACTTTTAAAGAAGAAATTGCTAAAAAAACAACTGCGGTAACATCCAGCACCGAATGGCGTAAATTAGAATTTGACTACACCCCAACCGTAAGCGAATCTATCGAAGTGGATATTTGGACAACCGGTACGCTGAACTCAGAAATATTAGTTGATAATGTTTCGGTGGTTGATGCGGCTACAATTGGCGCTGCCTATACCTTAATCCCTGATGTAAATTTTGAGAAAAAATTGATTGCATTAGGTTACGATTCAGGTACTCCTGATGGCAAAGTATTGACGTCGAATATAAAGGCTGTAACATCACTCACTCTTGACGCAAAAATCATAGCAGATATAACTGGTATTGAGGATTTTGTAGCTTTAAAAACATTGAATTGCACTAGTAATAGTTGGTCTTCCAGTGGCGGAGATGGTCTATTAACAAAACTGGATGTCTCAAATAACCGGGCATTAACAAGTTTAAATGTTTCTGCAAATAAACTAAAAACTATAGACATCTCGAAAAACGTGCTACTAACCTCATTAAATATTTCTACAAATGGGGTTACTGCATTGGATGTTTCTAATAATGTAGCTTTAAATACACTTTCTTGTTCTAATAACCAATTAACCACACTAGATCTCTCTAAAAATGTGGCTTTATCATATCTTGCTTGTACTAACAATAAATTAAACACACTAGATCTTTCAAAAAATGTGGCTTTAAAGGAACTTTATTGTTCTGGCAATCAATTAACCACACTAGACCTTTCTAAAAATGTAGCTTTAAATACACTTTCTTGTTATAATAACCAATTAACCACAATAGATCTCTCTAAAAATGTGGCTTTATCATATCTTGCTTGTACTACCAATAAATTAAACACGCTAGATCTTTCTACAAATGTGGCTTTAAAGGAACTTTATTGTCCTATAAATCAATTAACCACACTAGACCTTTCTAAAAATGTGGCTTTAAAATATCTTTATTGTAGCAACAATGCATTAACTACCCTTGATCTATCTAAAAATATAGCTTTAACCACACTTAATTGTTCTGAAAACAAACTAAGCAGTTTGAACCTTAAAAATGGTAATAACACTTTACTAACTAATTCAAATATATTTCTTTCATCCAATCCGAATCTAAGCTGTATTTTGGTGGATGATGCTACCTATACCAATACCAATTGGGCAAATAAGAAAGATTCTTTTGCTTTTTTCTCACCTTATGATTGTAGCTTAACAACACAAATAGCTGATGCTAAATTTGAAGACAAACTCATTGCTTTAGGCATTGACACTGATGGTAAAAATGGTGTAGTCTTAAGTTCAAGTATTGCAACTATAACTACATTAGACGTTGCTAATAGTGGTATTTTAGATTTAAAAGGCATCGAAGGGTTTAAAGCTTTGACTACTTTAAATTGTTCTGGAAATCAATTGAAAAAATTAGATCTATCCAAAAACACCACGATAGCAATTTTAAATTGTGCTAATAATTCAAGTTTAACTTGTATACAGGTAGCTGATATTGCTGCTGCTGAAAAATGGAACACTACCAAAGATGCTACAGCAAGTTTTAGTTTAGATTGTACTATTTACACGTTAATTCCTGACGGTAAATTTGAAGATAAATTGATCGCACTAGGGATTGATAAAGATGGTAAAAACGGCAAAGTGGCCACCCAAAGTATAGCGGGCATAACTGTACTTGATGTAAATAATAGTGGGATAACCAACTTAACAGGAATTCAAAATTTTGTAGCGTTAAAAACCTTGAGTTGTGGCAGTAATGGTTTAACCAGCTTAGATATAACTAAAAATGTAGCTTTACAAGATTTATCATGTAATAGCAATAAATTAACCACATTAGATCTTTCTAGAAATGTGGATCTAACATATCTTTCTTGTTATAATAATCAATTAACCACACTGGATGTTTCTAAAAATGTGGCTTTAACGAGACTAGTCATTTATTACAACAAATTAACCACACTAGATCTTTCTAAAAATGTGCCTTTAATAGAGCTTTATTGTAATAATAATCAATTAACCACGCTTGATCTTTCTAAAAATGCGGCTTTAAAATCTCTTGATTGTGAAACCAACCAATTAACCACACTTGATCTTTCTAATAATGTGGCTTTAGAAAGGCTTGATTGTGAAACCAACCAATTAACCACACTTAATCTTTCTAATAATGTGGCTTTAGAAAGGCTTGAATGTCAAAATAACAAATTAACCTCGTTGGATGTTTCAAAAAATGTGGCTTTAACGACACTAAATTGTGGTCCCAACCAAATAAGCTCACTGGACGTTTCTAAAAATGTAGCTTTAAATACACTTTATTGTACACTTAATCAAATAACCACGCTAGATCTTTCTAAAAATGTGGCTTTAACCACACTTTATTGTTCCGAAAACAAACTAAGCAGTTTGAACCTTAAAAATGGTAATAACACTTTAATCAAGTCCGATAAAATAAACCTTTCTAAAAACCCGAATCTAAACTGTATCGTGGTAGACGATGTTGCCTATGCCAACACCAATTGGGCGGGTAGAAAAGATACTCTTGCTTTTTTCTCTCCATATGAATGTAGCTTAACAACACAAATAGCTGATACTAAATTTGAAGACAAACTCATTGCATTAGGCATTGATACGGATGGGAAAAATGGTGTAATCTTGAACTCAAGTATAGCAACTTTAACTACATTAGATGTTAGTAACAGTGGCATTATCGATTTAAAAGGTATCGAGGGTTTTAAAGCCTTGACTACTTTAAATTGTTCAGGAAATCAATTGAAAAAAGTAGATCTCTCTAAAAACACCACGATTGCTACTTTAAATTGTTCTAATAATTCAAGTTTAACTTGTATCCAAGTAGCGGATATTGCTGCTGCTGAAAAATGGAACACTACCAAAGATGCTACCGCAAGTTTTAGTTTAGATTGTACTATATTCACTTTAATTCCAGATGCTAAATTTGAAGATAAATTGATCGCACTAGGGATTGATAAAGATGGTAAAAATGGTAAAGTGAAAACTGAAAGTATAGCTGGCATAACCGCACTTGATGTAAATAATAGTGGGATTACCAACTTAACAGGAATTCAAGATTTTGTAGCGTTAAAAACCTTATACTGTTACAGTAATGGTTTAACCAGCTTAGATATAACTAAAAATGTGGCTTTACAAAAACTATATTGTAATAGCAATCAGCTAACCACGCTGGATGTTTCTAAAAATGTGGCTTTAACAACTCTTTCTTGTCATACCAACAAATTAACCACCTTAGAGATTTTCAAAAACGTAAGTTTAAATTTACTTTATTGTAGTGACAACCAATTAACCTCACTAGACCTTTCTAAAAATGTGGCTTTAGAAAATCTTTATTGTAGTAGTAACCAAATAAGCTCACTTGACATTTCTATAAATGAAGCTTTAAAAATACTTTATTGTGACAGAAACAAATTAACCACTCTAGATCTTTCTAAAAATGTGGCTTTAGAAGATCTTAAGTGTTATAGCAACCAATTAACCACGCTGGACCTTTCTAAAAATCTGAGTTTAATAACACTTACTTGTTATACTAACCAATTAACCACGCTAGATCTTTCTAAAAATGTGGCTTTAACTTCACTTGATTGTGAAACTAACCAATTAACCACGCTAGACCTTTCTAAAAATGTGGCTTTAACTTCGCTTGATGTAAGAAACAACAAGTTTCTTACTATAAATCTCAAAAATGGTAAAAACACTTTAATAACAACGAATTCAATAGATTTAAGATCAAACCCAAATCTAAAATGTATTTTGGTGGATGATGTAACCTATGCTACGGCTAATTGGGCTACCAAAAAAGATGCTTCTGCCTCTTTTAATGCCACGGATTGTACACTGTATACACTAATCCCAGATACTAATTTTGAACAAAAATTAATAGATTTAGGAATTGATACCGATGGGAAAAATGGAAAAGTTATAACTTCTAATATTGTTTCACTAACTAAATTAAATGTTTCAAATAGCTCAATAACCAATTTGACTGGAATTGAAGATTTTAATAGTTTAACTGAGTTAGTTTGTGACACTAATGGTTTAACTACCATTAATTTAGCTAAAAATGAAGTCTTACTGTCTTTAGATTGTTCCAATAATAAGCTAACAAGTTTAGATGTTACCAAGAATATTAACTTAAAGACTTTATACTGCAGTAACAATGAATTAAGCACGTTAAATGTTTCTCTAAACAAAAATCTAACGGAATTGTCATGTAATTCAAATAAATTGTCTGCGTTGGATGTTACGAAGAATACAACTCTAACATCACTAAGTTGCAGCACAAATCAATTGAAAACGTTAGATGTTTCTAAGAATACTCAATTACAATCTTTATCCACTAGTCAAAATTTACTAGAACAATTAAACGTTACTAATAATACAAAACTTGAATCTATTGTATGTAACAACAATTTACTTAGTACACTTGATTTGTCTAAAAATGTAAAAATCACCACGATTGATTGTTCTTACAATAAATTGAAAAGTTTAAATCTAAGAAATGGTAATAATGCATTTGGAGCCGGGATGATGTTTGTAAAGAACTTTACCAACAACCCCGTTTTAACTTGTATAGAAGTTGACGATGTCAATTATTCTAATACCAAATGGGCAACGTACAAAGATGCAACGGCAAGTTATAGTACAGATTGTAAATTTAGTTTACCTTCAAACAATTTTGCTATTGAATCTAAAGGAGAAACTTGCCTTAATACAAATAATGGCGAAATTAACATTACTGCAACAGCAGCCTATGGGTATAAAGCAACTATAAATACAACTGCCTACACTTTTACCAATAACAGTTTAAAAGTAACCAATCTCGCACCTGGGACTTATAAAGTAACCATTACTATTCCTGGTGAAACGTTCGAGCAAATTTTTACTATCGTTATTCCTAAAGGAGCGACTATAACAGGAAAATCAAGTGTGGCAGCAGAGAAAGTAGCGGTTGAAATTGCTACAGGAACGGCTCCATATACTGTTTTCTTGAACGGAGTAGAACAATTTGAGACCAATGCTACTTCTTTTACTGTAGACGCAAAAACAGGCGGTCTATTGGAGGTTAAAACTGCCAAAGCTTGCGAAGGAATTTATGCGAAAGACATTGCTACATTAACGGGTACAATTTCTGCTTTCCCAAACCCAACTTCTGGAGCTTTTGAAATAGAAATACCTGCGACCAACAAAGAGGTTAGCATCAGTATTTATGCATTAGATGGTCAATTGATCTCTAATAAAATATATACCGTTGAAAATGGAAAAGTTCAATTGTCACTGGAGAATCAACCTGCAGGAATTTATATGACTAAAGTGGAGTTTGACCAACCTATTTATGTAAAAATTATTAAAAAATAAAAAATGAAACGTTTAGTATATTTATCAATCGTTAGCCTCATAATCGCTGCTTGTAGTAGCGGTGGCGGTGACGACAAACCCGAAGTTAAAAACACCGCACCCACAGTACCTGCATTGGTAGCACCTTCTGACAACAAACTTTGTTTGAACACAGCAGTTGTTTTTGAATGGAGTGCTGCAACCGATGCAAACAACGATGTAATCACTTATCAATTACAAGTCGCCAAAGACAACCAGTTCACTCAAATAGTGAAAACCGAGGATGTTCAGGGCTTAAGTAAAAGCGTCAACTTAGAAAAAAATACCGCTTATTATTGGAGGCTTAAATCGACAGATAGCAAAGGCCTTTCTAGTGCGTATTCATCAACCTATAAGTTTTACACTTCAGGAGATGCTGTAATCAATCACCTTCCATTTGTGCCTGAGTTGGTGGCACCTACTCAAAATGTGGTGTTGAATACTTCAAGCACTACACTAAAATGGAACGCTACTGATGTTGATGCCACAGATGTTTTGACCTATGATATCTATTTTGGAACCACTGCAAATCCTACAACAAAAATCAAGGAAAATAGTGCTACAAAATCATTTGATGTTACCTTGGAACCTACCAAGGAATATTTTTGGAAAGTAGTTGTTAAAGACAACAAAGGTGGAGAAACCACTGGACAAGTTTGGAAGTTTAAAACCAATTAATCTTTCCCTTTTTTAGTACAAAAGCCCCGTTTTCAATATAAGAAAACGGGGCTTTTTTTATATCCAAATAATCGTTTACAAGACCTCTTCACATGTAAAAACGGCTTTTAAACAAAATATTTAATTCCTGCAAAAACTATCTCCTCTTTTGCCTCTTTGATTAACTCTACGTACATTTTTTCGACACTTTTTCTCAGAATACTGACTATAGCCAAATCTATATGCGACTAACGGAGCAATTGTTGACTGTTTTTGTGATCAAAGTAGATTTAAAACCCATAAAATTTGCAAAACAAAAAAAGATTGATTATTCCTAATAAATTTTTAGCTAAAACAAAAGGGATTTTATAAACTTGCAGTACTTTATTACAAACCCCTTTTTATATGAAAACAAAATTACTTTTGTTGTTTTTGTTTTTGACGATTACCTTACAAGCCCAAACCAATTTGGTGCCCAATGGTGATTTCGAAAACTGGACAAACTCTTCACAACCAGATAATTGGTTTAAATTTTCTAACGGATTAGTTTCCCAAAATGCTATGGCACAAAATGGTAGCTCGAGTGCCAAAATGCAAATTAAAGCTGGAATCTTTAACTTCATGAACAGTGAGTTATTTCCGGTTGTAGCGGGCAAGACCTATCGTGTTTCGATGTATCACAAACTTGTTTCGGGTTCATTTTCTGACATTCGACTCACGTTGTACCATAAACCAGGTACTTTTAAGGAAGAAATCACTAATAAATCAGATGACATCATTTCTAGTACTGAGTGGCGCAAAATTGAATTTGACTTTTCACCAACTGTAAGTGAAAATATTGAAGTTGAAATTTTTAATAGTGGTAATGGTGACTCCGAAATCTTAGTAGATAATGTGTCTGTAATTGATGTGGCTACTCTAGGACCACAATATACTTTAATTCCAGATTTAAATTTCGAGAAAAAATTAATTGCACTAGGACACGACTCTGGTACTCCTGATGGTAAGGTGTTGACTGATAAGATTAATAAAATAACCATTTTGAATGTGTCATCGAGTTCAATTACCAACTTAACAGGTATTCAAGATTTTGTATCGTTAAAAACCTTATATTGTAACGGGAATGGTTTAACTAGCTTAGATATAACTAAAAATATAGCTTTAACTACTCTTAATTGTAATAATAACAAAATAGGCAACTTAGATGTTTCTAAAAATGTGGCTTTAACTGAGCTAATTTGCTATTCTAATCAATTAACAGCAATTGATATTTCAAAAAATATTGTATTAAGTTCCTTAGACTGCAGCAGTAACTTATTAACGACGATAAATGTTTCCTTCAATACTGCTTTAAAATGGTTGTCTTGTTCTTCTAATCAATTAACGTCAATTGACGTAACAAAAAATAGTGCTTTATTCAGTCTTAGTTGCGGTTCTAACAAATTAACCGCTATTGATGTTACAAAAAATATCGCATTAACTAATTTGGATTTTTTCAATAATACTATTTCAACTTTAGATATTACTAAAAATACAGTATTAACAGACTTAAATTGCGCTAGTAACAAATTGACTGGATTAAACCTTACCAATTCTAATGCCCTTAAAGTTTTATTTTGTTCAAATAATCAGATGACCACTTTGGATTTGTCTAAAAACTTAGCTATAGAATGGCTTGTGGTAAGTTCAAATCAACTAACCACTTTAGACCTGTCTAAAAACTCGGGTTTAAAATTGTTTGCTTGCAATACTAATCTATTAACCAGTTTGAATCTCAAAAATGGTAAAAACACACTAATAACAACGAATTCAATTAATCTTGTAGGCAACCCTAATCTAAAGTGTATTTTAGTAGATGATGAGACCTATGCTAATGCTAATTGGTCGACTAAAAAAGATGCTACCGCTTCTTTTAATGCAACCGATTGTACCCCTTATACTTTGATTCCTGACCCAAGATTTGAGGATACATTAATCCTACTTAATATCGATACCGATGGTAAAAACGGAAAAGTAAAAACAGCAAGCATAGAAACACTTACGGATCTTAGTGTAATTAATGCTGGGATTAAAGACTTAACGGGAATTCAAGATTTTAAAGCACTAAAAACTCTGATATGTAACGCTAATGAACTTACCACTATTGATCTTAGTAAAAACATCGCTTTAACAGAGCTTTATTGCAACAATAATTTAATTACCACGCTTGATGTTTCCAAAAACGTAAACCTTTCTTATTTGGCTTGTTTTGACAATCAGATAGCGGTTTTGAATGTAAGCAAGAACGTACTACTTAAAACGCTAAGTGCTAGAAATAATAAAATTGCTAGCTTAGACCTTTCTAAGAATGTACTTTTAGAAACATTAATTTGCAAAGACAATGTGTTGACTAGCTTGAACTTGAAAAATGGTAAAAACACGATATTGTCTATGCTAGATACTAGAAATAATAGTGGTCTTTCTTGTATTTTAGTGGATGATGTTGCTTATGCAGTAGATAATTTTACACAAAAAGATGCAACAGCTGACTATTCGTTAAACTGTTCTTCTACGGTTGTTTATACCACTATTCCCGATGTTAAATTTGAAGAAAAATTAATTGCTTTAGGGATTGATAATGACGGTAAAAACGGAAAAGTAAAAACTACCAGTATCGAATACTTAAAATCGATTAATTTACAAATGGCGGAAATTAAAGATTTGACTGGAATACAAGATTTTAAAAATTTAGAGTTTCTTGATTGTGGCTATAATAGTTTAACACAATTAAACGTAACTCAAAATGTAAAACTAACTGAACTCTATTGTCATTTTAATAAATTGACCGCTTTGGACGTCAGTAAAAACACCTTATTAACTATTATTCAGGCTAATAAAAACAGTTTACAAAAATTTGATGTGTCTGCCAATAAAGTACTTGCAGACTTAAATGTAAAAGACAATCTTTTAACTAGTTTGAATTTAAAAAATGGATACAATACTAAGGCGCTTTACTATTTAACTAAAGGAAATCCTAATTTAACCTGTATACTAGTTGATAACAAATGGTATTCAGATACTAACTGGGCTTCTTCTAAAGACGCCACTGCAACATACAACGATTATAGTTGTACACAGTTTACTAGTATTCCTGATGTAAATTTTGAAAAGAAGTTAATTGAACTAGGATATGATTCTGGAACACCAGATGGTAAAGTACTAACAGCAAACATCTATAAAATTACTAATTTAGATGTTAGTGCAAGTGATATATCAGATCTAACTGGTATTGAAGATTTTGGAGCTTTGGTTCAATTGGAGTGTAATTCTAACAAAATAAAATCAATAGATGTTAGTAAAAACAAAATGTTAACCAAATTAGGCATCTATGAAAACCAATTAACGGCATTGGATGTAACAAATAACACTAAACTAGTTAACTTACAGTGTTCCATTAATCAAATTCCTAGCCTAGATTTATCTAAAAATACCCAATTATTATTTTTATCTTCTGAACGAAACAATTTGACTACTATTGACTTATCAAACAACAATTTAATCAGATTACTATATATTGGTGGAAACAAATTGATAAGTTTGGATACTAAAAATTTAATCGATTTAGAATGGTTAGAATGTGGTAATAACAACATAATTAGTTTAGATTTATCAAATAACGCTAAACTTCTCGAACTTTATTGTTACTTAAATAAAATAACAGTACTAGATGTATCTAAAAATGTCCTGTTAAAAACAATAAACGCAGCTAATAACGAGTTAACTAGTTTAGACCTTTCTAAAAACAAAAACTTAACTTTAGTGTTTATTGTTTTTAATCCACTTAGTTCTTTAAATCTGCAAAATGGTAATAACTCTAATTTTATTACCCCAACCAGCACTAGTAAAACCAATTCAAGTCTAGCCTCTTCTTTCTTGTACTTGAATAATCTTAGCTGTATACAAGTAGATGATGAAAACTATTCAAATGCAAATTGGTCTAAGATAAAGGATGCTACAGCAAAGTACTCTAATTCGTGCTCTAGTCTATCTACTTCGGATATTGTTTTTGAAAAACTAAGTGTGTATCCTAATCCAACAAAAGGTGCGCTATTCATTGATAATGTTTCAGTTAGCAAAGTGGTGGTGTATGATGCTTTAGGTAAAATCATGAACGTTCCGTTTAATAGTAATGGCACTAGTGCTTCGGCTAATTTGGAACAATTTCCAAAAGGAATTTACTATATGTACATAGAAAGTGAAGGAGAAACTACTGTTAGAAAAGTAATAGTGGAATAAAATCTCACTAATCCTTATAAAAAAGGCTATTTCAAATTTGAAATAGCCTTTTTTTTATGAACTTGAGATGAATTTACAACACCTCTTCACATCTGAAGACTTCTTTTAAACGAACGCCTTTTTCGGTGTGTTGTACCGTAATGATTTCGTTGTGGGCATCGTGTTCTAGGAACAAAAAGTGGTTGTGGTCGGCAGCGGCGGTTAATAGTTTGCTTTTTTCAGGCATAGTCAACAATGGGCGCGTGTCATAGCCCATGACATAAGGCAACGGAATATGACCAGCTGTTGCTAATAAATCGGCACAAAAAACGATGGTTTTACCGTTGTATGAAATGTGGGGTAACATTTGTTTTTCGGTGTGGCCGTCGGCATAGAAAATGTCAAAACCCATTTCGGTCGATGCACCAAAATCGCCTTCGGGACGCTGGATAAAATTCAATTGACCGCTTTCTTGCATGGGCAAAAGATTTTCGGACAGAAAAGAGGCTTTTTCACGCGCATTGGGTTGTGTGGCCCATTGCCAGTGGTTTTCGTTGGTCCAGAATTTGGCATTTTTAAAAGCAGGTTCATAGCCTGTTCTGTCATTATTCCATTGAATGCTTCCGCCGCAATGGTCGAAATGCAAATGGGTCATAAACACATCGGTAATAGCATCGCGATGAAAACCATATTTAGCCAAGGAAGCGTCCAAAGAATGACTGCCCCAAAGCGAATAGTATCCAAAAAACTTTTCGGATTGCTTGTTGCCCATTCCGGTGTCGATCAAAATCAAGCGATTGCCTTCTTCGATTAACAAACAACGTGCGGCAATGTCTATCAAATTATTGGCGTCGGCGGGATTGGTTTTGTTCCAAATGGTTTTGGGTACCACGCCAAACATAGCGCCTCCGTCGAGCTTAAAATTGCCGGTTTCTATAGCGTATAACTTCATTTTTGCTTTTTATTTCAAAAGTATGATTTATTGTGATGAAAAATGAAAAATTAGCAAGCAGATTCAGCAGATTTTAACTCATTTTTCTGCGTAAATCTGCGTGAAAACAAAAAGAGTACTTCCTTAACGTAATGACATTATGCGTGAGGGATGGTAGTGGAGCTCTTTTTAGTAAAGGCATTTTTCTTGCCTTTACTAAAAAAGCGGGAACGTACAGCCCGACCCGAAGTTTTTACGTAGGGGCACGCCCAAATAAAACAAAATTCACTTCTAAATCGCCTCAAACAATTTCCCGGGCAAGGGACGAATGACGCCTTTGAGTTCCATATTCAAGAGTAAACTCGAAAGTTTGAACGTAGGCAATTGACAATCTATTGCAATACTATCGAGTATTTCTTTGCCGGATTGCAAAAGGTAATCGTAAATCTTTTGCTCTTCGGGATCTAAAGAAACGAACAATTGTTTTTGGATAGATTTGGTTGGGGTTTGTAGATCCCAATTGAGATGATACACCAAATCGGCTGCGCTGGTGAGCAGTTGTGCTTTTTGGGTTTTGATCAACATGTTGCAACCCTGACTGTATTTGTCCGAAACGCGGCCTGGAACGGCAAAAACGTCTCTGTTATAATCGTTGGCCATATTAGCGGTGATTAAAGAACCTCCTTTTTCGGCCGACTCGATGACAATGGTCGCCTCGCTCATTCCTGCAACAATGCGGTTGCGACGCACAAAGTTTTCTTTATCTGGGTTGGAACTGCTCCAAAATTCGGTCAAAAAACCGCCGTTTTGCTCCATTTTGGCCATGTATTTTTTGTGGGTTTTGGGATAGATTTGATTCAAACCGTGTGCCAAAACGCCAATGGTTTGCAAACCGTGTTCCATAGCCAATTGATGTACCACAATATCGACTCCATAAGCGAAACCACTAACAATAATGGGATTTAATGGCGCCAAATCTTCGATAAATTTTTTACAAAACTCTGTGCCATTGGAAGTGATTTGTCGCGTACCCACGATACTAATGATTTTACGGTTGTTCAAATCGATCGATCCAGCTGAGAATAATAACAACGGACTGTCAAAACAATGTTTTAATCGTTCGGGATAAGTTTCGTCTTGAAAAAAGGAAGCAGCAATGTCGTTTTTTTGAATAAAATCCATTTCGGATTGGGCTTTTTGATAAATGCTCGGATCCTTAAGATTCTTGAGTAATACAGCCCCTATTCCGTCAATAGCTGCCAATTGATGGGATTTTGCTTGGAGAACAGACTCGGCATCGCCAAAATAAGTAATTAATTTTTTGGCGACGATATCGCCTACACCTTCTACACTTTGAAGGGCTAAAAGTGAAAATAATTCGGGTTCGGTCATGCGTATAGTTTTGATTTTGGCGTGTAAAAAATAAAATAACTGTTGCTTTCAATTATGAAAATCATTCTTTAAGCAAGATTTTGCCTTAAAAAATAAAGCTAGAAAATGCTTTTTAGAGGACTTCAAATCGTTGCCTATAGCATTCTTCTATTTTAAGTAATTGAAATTGAAAAGTATAAAATTTAATCGAATTTGTTAATAAAAATTGTGAATAAAATTTTGATAACTATTTTGTATGGCTAACTTTGTTAACATGAAAATCGAACAATACATCTCTCAGCTTTTGTACCGTTACCAATGTGTAGCTGTACCAGGATTTGGTGCTTTTTTAACCGAAACTCAGTCCGCACAATTGCAAGAAAGTACTACTTCATTTTTTCCGCCCAAAAAAATGATTTCGTTTAATGCGAATTTAAAAAATAATGATGGTTTATTAGCACATCATATCGCTCAAGCGGAAAAGACTTCTTACGATTATGCCGTAAGTGCTATTCAATTTGAGGTTTTTAATTGGAAAAAAAGATTAGAAACACATGGTGTTCTTTCTTTCAAAAACATTGGTACTTTTCGATTAAATGCTGATGCTAACTTAGTGTTCACCTCAGAAGACACGAACAACTACTTAACAACTTCATTTGGGTTGAGTCCGTTTGTTTCACCTATGGTCAAAAGAGAATTGTTTGAAAAAGCGGTGGAGGCCAAAACTTTGGTGGAAGAACCCGTGATTAGACACACGCTTACTTTGACCCCTGAAGAAGAAGAGGAAGAAACTAAAGGCCAACGTTACCCGTTTTTGCGTTATGCAGCGATTTTTGTTTTAGGTTTGGGTATTACATCTAGTGTTGGGTATAGTATTTATCAAAGACAAATTGAAAACGAAACCCTTTTGGTAGAAACTTCTGTTCAGAAAAAAGTACAAAACAGAATTCAAGAAGCTACTTTTTTCATAGAAAGCCCTATTCCATCGGTTACGCTTGCAGTGAACACCAGTCCAAAAAAAGAAGTAAGCTCCCTTAAATATCACATTATGGCAGGAGCATACAGAAGTGAAGAAAATGCCAATAAAGAGCTTAGAGCCTTAAAAAAACTAGGTTACGAGGCCAAAAGAATTCCAGAAAACAAAAACGGTCTTTATCCAGTAGTTTATGGAAGCTATGCCACCTTTTCCGAAGCTCAAAAGGCTCAAAAAGAAATCATTGAATATGAAAATCCTGATGCTTGGATTTTGATTCAAACCCTATAACAAATGAAACCTATTCTTTTACGAATAGGTTTTTTTTTGTTATTTAGCTTTTTTAGGAATTCCAACTAGCTTTAAACATTCTTAATTCTTCCCAAGTAAAAGAATCGCCATGTTTCTCTTTTAATGGCGCTAAAGATTCTTCTTGATAACCAAAGAAAGCCTCAGTTAACGCGGCAATTTTTTCCTCAGATAAAACGGTATTGATTTGGATTTTTTGCTCCGCAATTAATTTGGTCAAATGAAGCATCACCGTTTCTTTGGTAATCATACGCATTAAAGCAATTTCCGTAATCGATTTCTTCTGCAACCAAAGTTCGTAAGTTTGCTCAACGGTAGTTTTCTTTTTCTCTTTTGACCCTTTTTTGGAACTAGAATAGCGAACAATTTCTGTTTCTTCTTCGAGTAAAGAACTATTTTGTTCGTTAAAAGCAAGCTTTACTTTTTCTATTTTATTACTTATGTAACTCTTTATAGCTGGTGAAGTTAGTTTTTCTTTTGAAATAGGTTCTCCTGCAACCACCGTAGCGACCAAAAGCTGGGCTTTCATGAGCTTTATAACCGCTTTGGTTTGAAGCTCTTCTAATTGAGACAATTCTTCGAAAAAACCTTTGGCCTTTTTGCTGTGTTGCGTTTCTTCTAACTTCCAAAGCAATTCTTCTACCAAGGCGTCCATTGGTTTCCAAAAATAGGCATATGCTGCATTGATGCGTTCAAAAACGTAATTCAAATCAACGGTTTCAGCAGCAAATAATTTTTTCAAATGAAGAACAAATTTAGAGGCAGGATCTAAAAGTTGTTCCATAGTTTGAGCTTGCGATTTGGCCCATTGCGCATGTTTAGATTTTATAGAAGCTTCGGACACTTCGCCATAACTAAAAAAATGATTGCGCCATTCTTGTGCTAAATCCTTCCAATCGAATGTAGTACACAAATAATCTAAGATAAAATTCTTTGTTTCGAAATGCAATGCAGATTGTAAATACGTTTCGCTAGCTTTATTTTGAGCATAGTCCATTACTTCTTGATCGTTCGAAATACCATTCATTCGTAGCGGAGAAAGCAAAATAAGGCCATTTAATGAACGTAAACGCGACAAAGCAACATATGCTTGTCCGGGAAGAAAAACTTGCGATACATCAAGCGCAGCTTTGTCAAACGTTAATCCTTGACTTTTGTGAACCGTAATGGCCCAAGCCAATTTGATGGGATACTGCACATACGTTCCCAAAACTTCTTCTTCAATTTCCTTGGTCAATGGGTCAACTTTGTAACGAATGTTTTGCCATTCATACTTTTCAACTTCAATAGTTTTATTTTCTTCAGCAAAATGCACCCGAATTTCTTTATCGGTTAATGAAGCAATTGTTCCCATTTTTCCGTTAAAATATTGTTTATCAAATGACAAATCATTTTTGACAAACATAATTTGGGCTCCTACTTTCAGTTCTAATTGAGACTCCAATGGATAAATCTTCTCTGGAAAATCTCCCGTAATTTCAGGATAAAAACGATATAATTTCTCCGTTAATTCTTTTATAGATTCAGTATTAATAGCATCTGCTTTGACATTATGTGTCGTTAAACAGATATAGCCTTTATTGGCTTTTAAATCAAAATTAGGCTGAACATATTGATTTAAAATTTCGATATCTTCTTTTGTTATTTCGTTGTTTCTCAAGTGATTTAAAACAGAGATAAAACGAACATCGGTTTGGCGATATATATGAGATAACTCTATGTACAATGGAGGATCTTGAACCAAAACATGCGAGTGAAAAAAGAATTTTCCGCGATAATAGTTACGCAAAATTCGCCATTCCTCATCTTTGACCACAGGAGGTAATTGTAGTAAATCTCCTATAAATAAAACTTGAGCACCGCCAAAAGGCTTTGGATTTTTGCGAACGGTTTGCATCATGAAATCCATTGCGTCTAACAAATCAGCGCGTAACATACTAACTTCATCAATGATAAGCAACTCCATATTACGAATAACTGCTTTCTTGAGTCCGCCCATTTTAAAATGGCGCTTTAAGGTAGATTTGGTTTCAAACTTAGAATTTTCTAAAAACTGAGGTTCAGAATAATCAGGAATAAATGCTCCAAAAGGTAATTGAAACATCGAATGAATAGTAACACCATTGGCATTCAAAGCTGCAATACCTGTAGGCGCGACGACCACAGTATTTTTATGCGTAGTTTGAATAATTTCCCGTAATAAAGTGGTTTTTCCTGTACCTGCTTTTCCCGTGAGAAAAACAGAACGATTGGTTTGATTAATAAATTGAAGTGTGTAAACAGCGGCTTGAGAAAGAGTTTGCATAAGGCGTATAAATAAAGAACTAAAATATTAAAAAATAGTAGAAGTAAACTATTGTAAATCAATAAAAAAAATTAAAATTTTGAGATTTAAACATAAAAAAAATATCAAATCTATCCAAAAAAAAAGCCTTCAATCTGAATAGATGAAGGCTTTTATAACAATAAAAAAGCTTATTTCTTAACTTCTTTTTCTTCTTTAGCACCACCTGCTTTGTATTTGTCATTCAAAGCTTTGATAATATCTTTAGTAATATCAAATTTATCTTCTGCGTACAAAATAGAAGCTGCATCACCTGTACCGTAGATGTAAGCATATCCTTTTTCTTTTCCGTAAGCTTTAATAAATTTCTTTACACCACTTACTAAAGAATCCATTTCTTTTCCGCTTTCCATTTGCAATTGTTGAGACAATGCTTGTTGTGCATATCCTAATTGTTGCTCTCTTTTTTGCAATTCAGCACCTTTCTTCTGAGCCCATTCTTGACCATTAGCTTGTGCTTGTGCTTGAAAATTGGCAGCTTCTTGTTTAAAACGACTAATTTCAGCTTCTAACTGACGTCCTTTCTCTTGTGCTTGGGCTTTATATTTAGCTTCAAGATCTTTTGCTTCTGTATATTCTTTCATTAATTCAGAAGTATCCACGTATGCTGTTTTTACTTCTTTTACTTCTGCTTTTTTATCACAAGACACAATGGCTAGAGCAAGGGCTAGGATAAGTAATGATTTTTTCATTGGAGTTAATTTATTTTTATGATGTAGGACAAAAATATAAAAAAATAGTTAGCAACTACAGAAAGTTTGAAAATTGCCACAAATTTAGTTATATCAATTTTTATTATTAAAGCATATTATTCTATAAAAATACTTGATTAAAATTGGATTTAATAGCTTACGGATACCGAATTAATTTTAAAAATCCATGGTTCAGACTGCTTCTGATCAAAAACAAGGCTAAAAAGAGCTTAAAATTATTTTTAGGTGTTTTTAAGCACATATATGTGTGAAGAATACTCCTTATTTTGACTTCCTTCCCAATTTGAACGCAAACCGATAAAAAAGGCTTTGATAAAATTCATTTTTCCTGTTTTGTATTTTTCGGATAATAAACTCACATAAAAAGAATCAAACTTCATCGGAAGTATTTTCTTTAGCGACATATTCTCTTTTTGAAAAAGCATTTGAATCGATTGTTTTGAAAAATGCCAAAAATGAATCGGTACATCATAAGCTGCCCAAAAATTTTGATAATGTTTGGCATCAAACGATTTAAAATTGGGAACCGCCACAATTAGCGTTCCTGTCGGTTTTAATAAACGCTTTAATTCTTTTATCTGAAAATCCAAATCTGGCACATGCTCCAACACATGCCACATCGTGATGCAATCAAAACTTTGAGAAGCCAAATCGGTCGTATCTTTTACAAAAGAAATGCCTTTTCCTTCTGCAATGGTTTTGGCCTTCTGACTTGGTTCAATACCTATAGTTTTCCATCCATCATTTTGAGCTACTAACAAAAAATCACCTGTTCCGGCACCAATATCCAAAAGTTGTCCTTTTGAGGATTGTTCGGTATTAATTAATTGCAATTTGTTTTTTAAAGCAATTCCTTTTACAAAATGATAGGCTTTTTCAAATAAACTACGCTTTGAGTCGGTATGCGAAATATAGTCCACACTTTCATAGTACTTTCCTAAATTGTCTAAACTAGGTTGTGGATGTGTTATCAGCATATCCAAAGCTTCATCGTGATACAATTCAAAAATTTCTTGAGAAACAGAATAATCTTTTACAGTAAGAAAATGTTTTTTTGATAAAATAGTCATGAGTAGGTTAATTTAATAAAAAAACTATTGCTCTTTTATGAGCAATAGTTGTATAATATAATCGTTAGTTTCACGTGGAACAAAATAAACATCTATTTGTGATAAAATAAGTTTAACGTCCCATATAAATCAAAAGTACAGAAATATCACTTGGTGACACACCACTAATACGTGAAGCTTGTGAAATAGTAATTGGTCGAATTATTTCTAATTTTTGCCTTGCTTCTATAGACATTGATTTAATTTTAGAATAATCGAAATTTTCAGGAATTTTTACTTCTTCTAAACGAGTAAGCTTATCAGCATTATTTCTTTCTTTTTCAATATAACCAGAATACTTTACTTGAATTTCGGCTTGTTCTAAAATCTCTTGGTCTAAATTATTTTGATCGATATAATCTTTAACTTTATCAAACTTCAAAATATCTTCTAAATCAATTTGTGGACGAGAGAAAATTTTAAACATTTTATCCCCTTGAGAAATCAATGCTGTTTCTTTAGATTCTAAAATAGGATTCGCTTCTGCTACCGTTACACTAGTTTCTTTGAAAAAAGCAACCATCTTTTCGGATTCATTTAATTTATGTTCCATTCTACGTAAACGCTTTTCAGAAGCTAGACCAATTTCATACGATAAAGGCGTTAGTCTAAAATCAGCATTATCTTGACGCAATAAAGTTCTATACTCAGCGCGAGAAGTAAACATACGATAAGGCTCTTCTGTTCCTTTTGTGATTAAATCATCGATAAGCACACCTATGTAAGCTTCATCACGTTTTAATATTAAAGGCGCTTTTTCTTGAATTTTTAAATGAGCATTTATTCCAGCCATTAAACCTTGCGATGCAGCTTCTTCATAACCCGTCGTTCCATTTATCTGCCCAGCAAAATACAAGCCGTCAATTAATTTTGTTTCTAACGTATGCTTAAGTTGTGTGGGCGGAAAATAATCATATTCGATAGCGTAACCAGGTCTAAAGAATTTTACATTTTCAAAACCGACAACTGAACGTAACGCTTTAAATTGAATATCTTCTGGCAATGAGGTAGAAAATCCATTTACATACACCTCACAGGTTTGCCAACCTTCAGGTTCGATAAAAAGCTGATGTCTTTCTTTATCCGCAAAACGATTAATTTTATCTTCTATAGAAGGACAATAACGCGGCCCTAAACTTTTAATTCGTCCATTGAACATAGGAGAACGATCAAAACCTTCCCTTAAAATGGAATGCACTTCATTTGAAGTATAGGTCATATAACAAGAGCGTTGTTGAACAAGTGGAGACGTTTCATCTGAATAAGAAAACTTATCTGGCTTTGCATCCCCTTTCTCTTCATTCATTTTTGAATAATCCAAAGAACGCCCATCCACTCTTGGAGGCGTACCCGTTTTCATTCTACCGGATTGAAAACCCACTTTAACCAAATCTTCGGTAATACCATAGGCAGCACTCTCTCCTGCTCTACCACCACCAAATTGTTTTTCTCCAATATGAATTAAACCATTCAAAAAAGTACCATTAGTTAAAACCACAGCCTTTGATCGAATTTCTACACCGAGTGAAGTTTTGATTCCTTGTACCTTTCCTGATTCAATTATTAATCCACTAACCATTTCTTGATAAAAATCAAGATTTAGTGTGCGTTCTAACATCAAACGCCATTCCTCTGCAAAACGCATTCGGTCACTTTGAACACGTGGAGACCACATAGCAGGTCCTTTAGATTTATTCAGCATTTTGAATTGAATAGCTGTTTTATCAGAAACGATTCCAGAATAACCCCCCAAAGCATCAATCTCACGAACAATTTGCCCTTTTGCAATTCCACCCATTGCAGGATTACAAGACATTTGAGCAATGTTCTGAAGACTCATTGTAACCAAAAGCGTCTTTGAACCTAAATTTGCAGCAGCAGCAGCAGCCTCAGACCCAGCATGACCAGCACCAACAACAATAACATCATACTCGTTTAGAAACATCGTAAAAATTTAAAAGTAAAAATTAAAGTAAATTGTTCCACGTGAAACTATATAAAAATCTTATTTATCACAGAACACAAAAAAATGTTCCACGTGAAACCTTATCACAAAAACATTATAAAGAAAATATGTTTCACGTGAAACATATAAAATAAACAATCTAACTACTGTTCCACGTGAAACAGTTTGATTTTCTCATCCTCCTTTTGGCGCATTATCAATTCGTCTTTATCAGTTTTGTCTTTATATCCACAATAATGAAGAATACCATGAACCATCACACGTTTTAATTCTTCACTAAAAGAAACATTAAAATCTAAAGCATTATCATGAACACGTTCAATAGATATGAAGATATCGCCATTCAATTCATTTCCTAAACTATAATCAAAACTAATAATATCAGTTAAAGTATCATGATTTAAATACTCAACATTGATGTTGTGCAAATAATCATCATCACAAAAAATATAATTAATTTCTCCTTCATTTTTGTTTTCGGAAACAATTACTCTAGACAACCAATCTGAATACAATAATTCATTGTCTAACGTAAAGTCACTTTCATAATTAAAATCAATCATTTTTATTAAAATATTCTTGAACCTTCTGGTTAAAATTGGAGCGCAAAGGTAGTGATTGTCTGTTTAATATTTCAACACTATTTATATATTGTATCAAGTTATTGGGTAGAGACTTAGAAGTGTTATTAAAAGCTTTAAAATTTGTTTCTGATTGACGTTTAGAATCCTGACCTTGTTGTTGCAAAGCAGTGTCTAACTTAAGCAATTCATGATTCAAATTAAGAATACGTTGTAATACTTCATTCTTAAAACCTTTGTTTAAAAGTTGTTTTTCTATCTGATTCATTTGTTCTAAAGCATTTTGCCCAACACCGTTTAAACCGTTTTTATTTAATTCGTTTTGTAAAGCATCTCGTAATTGCTTTTGTTCCTTGTAAATTTCAAGGATTGACTTTGCGTCACCTTCACCCCCTGAATCTTCATTTCCTTGAGTACCTTTTGAATCAGATTTGTTGCCAGGTTTTGTACCACCATTAGACTTACCCTCACCTTTCATTTGTTGCTGCATTTTTTCTCCTAACCCTTTTTGCTTAGAAATAATGTCTGGTAGTTGCATTCCTTTGCCTTGGCCTGGTTTAGGGTTACCGCTACTCATGCCAGATAAATCCATTTGCATATTGTTTAATTGTTCACTCAAAAAATCTGCAAGTTTATTCGCTGAAGCCACACTAAATTGTTGGTGAGAAAGTCCTTTAGAAACAATTCCGTTGCCCAGTTTATCAATAGCATTATCTAAATTATACTGTACAGTTCCTATTTCTTTAGTAACTTCATCAGCAATTTTTGGATTACGAAGTGACATTGCGAATAAAGAATCATCAACATGTTTGAACTGTGTTTTTAAAGTTTGTTGTGTTTTTAAATATTTGTTATATGTAGCAGAACCTACTTTAGTAGATTTAAATTGCTTCATAACGTCTTCTTGAGAGTTAGAAAAAGCCAATAAATTATCTAATATTTGACGTAACATTTTGATGTCTTCTTGCAATTGTTCCTGTTCTCCACTTGCCATAGCTTCTTTTAATTTTTCACTCATTTTTTTCATGTTTTGTGAAGCATTCTTTTGAGAAGATTGCGCTTTAGATGCATTCCTTTTACCTAGATTTTCTTTAGCACTATTTAAATCTTGCTTAATATTTTGTTGTAAATCTTTAGTATTAGGTATATCTATTGGAGATTTTAAACTCTTATTTTCTTTCAACACATCATTCAACTGCTCTTCAAGAGAATTGAATTCATCATTAATTTTATCTTGAGCTTTACTTTCTGTAGAAGGATCCTTAGAAAGTTTATTTTGCTCGTTAGACAACTTATCCAACTTATCTGCAATTTGATTTGCTTTTTTATCAACGTAATATCTTTTAGTTAATTCAACTAATTGTTCTAAAGTCTTTACTTGATTTTTACTGTTTTGCTTAAACTGTTGCAACTTATCTTGCAAATCTTCATTATTCAATTTGTCATTAAGTTCTTTTAACTCGTCTAATAATTGTTTATTTTTATCTATAGCACTAGTAACTTTATCTAAACGTTTTTCTAAAGTTTCTTTTGTTTTATCGTTATTCTGAGACTTATCCTGATTTAAATTCTCTTTAATTTTTTCAGAAAAAGATTTCATTAATTGATCTTGTTGTGATTGTCTTTTAATAAAATCATTAACCATCTGCTGGTCTTTAAACTCTAAATCCTTTTTCTCTTTAGAGGATTTATTTAGTTTATCCAAATCAGAAAATTGTTTAGATTGCTTTTGCAGCGTTTTCTCAAGACTATTTAAATTAGAGTTCTGTTCTTCTATAAGAGTATCTTCTTTTTCAGAAGCTGTACTTACTCGATTACTAAAAACGATGGAACGAGTACTTTTAAAATGATGAACAGCATCATTGTCGAAAACTTCAAAATAAAAGTCATAAGAAACACCTGCCCTCAAAGGAAGATTACCAGGTAAAGAAAAAACAAATTGATCAAAAGTACCAGAATTAGAAGGCAATGTTCCACGTTTAGCAGTGAACGGTTTCCCTTTCTCATAATAGACTATTTGAAGTTTAGAAAATCCGTAATCATCTCCTATTTTTCCAATAAAAAAACTCTTGTCCACTTTTAAACTGTCAGGTGCTTGTTCCACATCAATAGTTGGGTACTGATCCTTAACAATGGCTAATTGATAATTCAATTTTTCGAAGTTTTTTACATTCTTATTAGATGTAATTACTTGATAATCTGTATTTTGATTAACAATTTTATTAAAAGTAAAAATATTAGATTGTAATAGAAATGAAGAAGTTACACGATTTGAATTAAAAACAACAGATTCAGTAGCAGAGCTTACTATTTTCCAATTCACTAAGGTACCTTCTGGTATAATGGCATTACCAGTACCTTTAACTACTTCTGGTTTTCTATTTAAATAAGAAGGAAAATGAAGAAACATTTCAAAACTAGATATAGAAGGAACATCAATAACTTTTAGTTTAAAATCAGGAGAAACTACAACATTCGCTTCGAGATGGAAAATTATATCTGAGGAAGGAGCAACAAATTTATACTGGAATTCCCCAGGACCGCTATTTTCCATAAAATAACTCTCATCACCAATAAACAGCATAACATTTTCAGGTAAAACAGTACCAATGGATTTCACTTTTAGAACAAAATCTTTGTTTTCTTCAACAATCAAATTAGGGTTTTGAATATGTAATTGAAAAGGTGCTGGTTTAACAAATGCAGCTTTATAATGAATTACACGATTTAAACTTTGAGAAATAATAGTACTATTACCTGAAACAAAAAAAGCAAAAAGAAAAAACAAAGGAATTAAAGCAATAGGCAAATATCTTTTATTTGATTTAAAACTGATGGCTTTACCAAAAGGAATTGGTGCTAGATTATCTGATTTTTGTTGAATAGATGCCAACAAAAGCTCTGATTGCTCAACAGTATTTTGAGATAATTGAATATAATTAAGCAACTTATCCTTTACTTGAGGGAAATGATTCCCAATAATTGTAGAAGCTTCTTGATAAGAAATTCCTTTTTGTAGTTTAAATAATTTGAAAACTGGAAACGCTATAAAACGAGAAAATAAATACACCTCTACTCCAACAAAAGTCCAAAATAAAAAAGTTCTAGCAGCTGGTTGAAGCCATAAAAAAAATTCAATAAAAAGCGTGAAAATAAAATAGAGTAAACCAAAACCAATAAAAAGTAAGGTTCCACGTAAAAGCTCATTAGTATAAAACTTCTTTATAAAAGCTTCTAATTTTTGATATATAATATTGGTTGAATTCACAGAAGATAAATTGATAATATAACCCATAAAAGTACAATTTTATATGAATTAAAAACATAAAAAAAATTGAACCTGAAAGTTAGCTATACTAAGAAGTAAAAGAACTAAAATGTACTAAAGTCGTATATTTGCAAAAAAATTTAGACCATGTCAAAACCAGTACGTGTGCGTTTTGCACCAAGTCCAACAGGACCTTTACATATCGGAGGGGTAAGAACTGCCCTTTTCAATTATTTATTTGCAAAGAAAAATAAAGGAACCTTCTACCTTAGAATAGAGGATACAGATCAAAATAGATTTGTAGCTGGAGCTGAAGAATACATTTTAGAAGCATTAGAATGGCTAGGAATCGCACCAGATGAGACCATTGGTAAAAATGAAAAATTTGGTCCTTATAGACAAAGCGAAAGAAAAGAATTGTACAGACAATATGCTGATCAATTAATCGCAACAGGAAACGCTTATTATGCTTTTGATACAGCGGATTCACTAGATACACTAAGAAAAGAATTAGAAAACGAAGGAAAAACATTTATCTATAATCATAGCAATAGAGATCAATTAAATAATTCATTAGCCTTAACTGAAGAAGAAACAAATACAAAGTTAACTAATGGAGAAGAATACGTTATTCGCTTCAAAACGCCAATAAATGAAACATTACACTTACATGATGTTATCAGAGGCGATGTAAAATTTGATACAAACTTACTTGATGATAAAGTTCTTTTCAAAAGCGATGGAATGCCAACATATCACTTAGCCAACATAGTAGACGACCATTTAATGGAAACATCACATGTCATTCGTGGTGAAGAATGGTTACCATCCATGCCATTACATGTATTGTTATACAGAGCCTTTGGATGGGAAGCACCAGAATTTGCACATTTACCATTAATTCTAAAACCAATTGGAAATGGTAAATTATCCAAAAGGGATGGTGATAAAATGGGATTTCCAGTATTCCCTTTAGAGTGGAAAACGGCTGAAGGTAGCTCTTCTGGATACAGAGAAAAAGGGTTTTATCCTGAAACAGTAGTTAATTTCTTAGCTTTATTAGGATGGAATGACGGAACAGAGAAAGAATTATTTACACTAGAAGAGTTAGCACAAGTATTCGATTTAAAAAGAGTACATAAATCAGGAGCAAAATTTGATCCTGAGAAAAACAAATGGTTTAATCATCAATATTTGATGAAAAAATCAGACGAAGATTTGGCAAAACAATTTCAACTAATTGTCGCAGAAAATACTGGAAAAATTGAAGAAATAGAAATCAATAAATTAACCAGAATTGTATCTTTAATCAAAGAAAGAGCTCATTTCGTAAATGAATTTTGGGAATTAAGTAACTACTTTTTTGAAGCACCTAATTCGTATGATGAAAAAGCAAGCAAGAACTGGAAAGAAGAAACACCCGCTTTAATGTTACAATTAATTACCATTCTTGAAGGAATTTCTGATTTTAACTCAATAAATATTGAAAACATAGTAAAAGAATGGATGACTAACAATGAAATTGGAATGGGGAAAATTATGCAACCATTTAGATTAAGTTTAGTTGGAGCCCTCAAAGGCCCTCACCTATTTGATATTGTAGAAATCATTGGAAAAGATGAAACTATAGCAAGGTTAAAAAAAGCGATAACAACTTTGTAAAATTAAAAAGCTCCCTAAATTTGGGAGCTTTTGTTTTTATTAAAGGCAATTAATATAAATAGGTTCATCAAAAAAGCCTAGAATATCAAGATTAAAATTTTCTGCAGAATTAACATCAAAGGATGAAATTCGTTTAATAAGCTGAGGACAATCATCAAAGAAGAAACGGATTTTACCAAATATATCAGACCTAGTAGAAGCTGATTTTGGACGTTTCAAATTATCAAAAACATGACTTTCTACAATTGAACCGCTTTTATCAATTATATAAAATTCATATTTAACAACAGATTCCTCTTCTTCAGAGGACATTGATGAAAATAATAAAGTCTTGGTAGCTGACTCACTCAAAACAAAAAATCCTTTAAGCTCTTTCGTGTTGGCAAATTTGACCGTTTTAAATTTATTTTTACGGATCATAACATAATCCAAATCATTAAAATTCATTTTAATTTCAGCTGGACTATTAACTAATTTATAATAAATACATTTTTCAGTATTATCAATTCTAAAGAAATTTGAGTTAATACTAATCTGTTCTCCATCCTTATTAACAATGAAGCTATTAGGATTTTCAGCAGAGAAACAAGTAAAAGAAAAAAATAAAAGGATAAAGTAAAATTTGCTCATAAATATAATAATAAATAAGCTACAAAAATAAAAGGATAGAATTACAACTTTATTACTATACTATGATGAGTACATTAAGAAATTAAAAACACAAAAATAAATGTAACATTAAAAATATTCGTACGTATAAACAATAACTAATTTTAAATTAATAAATTATGAATCCTATTTTAATTGTATTACTAGTCATCGGACTATTAATTTTATTATCTTCTTTCTTTACCGTGAAACAACAAACAGCAGTAGTTATTGAACGATTTGGAAAATTTACAAGCATAAGAAATTCAGGGTTACAACTCAAAATTCCAATTATTGACCGAGTTGCAGGAAGAGTAAATCTTAGAATTCAACAACTAGACGTACTAATTGAAACCAAAACAAAGGATAACGTTTTTATCAAAATGAAAGTTTCGGTACAGTTTAAAGTAATTCAAGACAAAGTGTACGAAGCATTCTACAAATTAGAATTTCCTCACGATCAGATTACAGCTTATGTGTTTGATGTAGTTCGGGCAGAAGTACCAAAGTTAATATTAGACGATGTTTTCGTAAGAAAAGATGATATTGCAATTGCTGTAAAAAGAGAATTAAACGAAGCCATGACTACATACGGATATGATATCATCAACACTTTGGTAACAGATATTGATCCTGATATTCAGGTAAAAAACGCAATGAACCGAATTAACGCCGCCGATAGAGAAAAAACAGCTGCAGAATTTGAATCAGAAGCACAAAGAATAAGAATTGTAGCCAAAGCAAAAGCTGAAGCTGAAAGTAAAAAATTACAAGGACAAGGTATTGCAGATCAAAGAAGAGAAATTGCTCGTGGACTGGTAGAAAGTGTAGAAGTTTTAAACAATGTAGGTATTAATTCTCAAGAAGCATCAGCATTAATTGTGGTTACACAACACTATGATACCTTACAAGCCATTGGTGCAGATGCCAATTCTAACTTAATCTTATTACCAAACTCTCCACAAGCCGGAAGTGATATGCTGAATAATATGATTGCCTCCTTCTCTGCTTCTAGTCAAGTTGGACAAATGATGAAAAAAACAGAACGAGTTAAACCAAAAGAAGTTGCAAAACCGCAACCACCAGAAGACACAGAAGAAGGAAATTCTGAAGAAGTATAAACAAAAAAAGAGGCTTAACGGCCTCTTTTTCTATTAATAAACCAACCAATAATGTAAGGAATGGCAACTTGTAGGATCTGAACGTAATTATTTGAAAGAGTAGATTTAAACGAACTTAAATAACTATTAATGATGTTTTTTGGTTCAAAACTCTCCTTGGTCTTTTGAACACTCAATAGCAATTTTTGAAAATGAATATCCTTTTCTAATTTCAAAATTTCTAAATCACGATCAATCTCGGCATAAGATGAATATTTTTTTGGTTCCATAATTTAATCGTTAAAAAAGATTTCAGAAAATTTCTCCAAAATTGGTCCTTCAACTATTTTATCTTTAATCATAAAGAAACCACAGGTTAGTAAAAGATAAATAGCGCCAATTGTTAAAAAACCTAAAGCATTGCTTTCTAAATAAGAACCAATAGCTAAAGCAGCAGCTATAGAACAAAATAATAAAACCATCGAGAAACAAAGCAATATCAAAGAAAACTTGAGAATCATGGTGGTAGATTTCATAGTTACCTTGAAACCCCAAAGCTTATAGTAGGCTACATTGCTTTCAATATAGGCTTGAAGTTGTTCTTGAATATCTTCTCTTTTCTCTTTTAGATCCTCTAAAGCCATAATTACAAGTTATTTTTGAAATTTAGCATTTTTTAATTTGAGTGCAGCTAATTTCTCTTCCAGAAAAGTAATAACATCTTCAGTTTTATGACTTGCATTAGAAACAAACTTATCCAAATTTTCCTCAAAATCATCTTTGGTTAAAAATGCTTTTTCAATAAGTCTATCTGAAACCTCAGAAAATTTTTCATTAAAATTATCTTTTGCCTCATCTACGCCTTCACGAATTTTTCTTCTTGTATGAGTCCCTTTGTCTGGAGCGAATAAAATTCCGATTCCTGCTCCAATAGCAGCTCCTGTTAAAAGTGCTAAAATGGTATTTCCAGTGTTACTTGCCATGATACTTAAAATTAGTGTTATGAATTATAAAGATACTACTTTATTAACAAAACAAAGTTAATAACGTGAAAAACTATTAAAAAGGGAAGTTAAAATTAAAATAAAGCCTCTAATTTAAAGAAAAATAAAAAGACATAAATTGAGTCGAAGAAATAAAAAAAATGTCTTAAAATTAATTTATTAAAGTCATTTTTAATAATAAAAATTAATTATTTTTTTAAAAACAATAGAAACTATTAATAATAAAAAAGCATCCCTATAAAGGATGCTTTTGATAAGAAAAATTGATGATGAAAAATTAAATCAAAGTTTGAAATTGATCTAAATGAATCGCGTCATTTTTTATGTTTTCAATGACAATCTCACGAACTAAAGTAGATTGACTTTTTAAAGACATTGTATATAATTTTTGTAAAGAATCAGTAGCAATATCTTTAAATGAAATTTTATCTGAATATTTGAGAATTAAATTTGAAAACAATAAAGCATTATTGTCATTTTTAATATTCTTACTAACCGTTTGCGTCAATAAACTATAATTGTCAATACTTTCGATATTACCAACAATTGATGTTAACAAAGCAGAAGCAACGTTTGCATCTTTTTCTTTAACGTACTTATTGATTTCCTTTTGAGTATTCATCAAAAGATTTGCTTCTTTCTTGTCTTTCTCCTCCCAAGCATCTTTCAAACCAACCGTTTTGTTAAATACTAATTTTGAAGCAGTTGTATCTTTATCAACAGAAAAATAACCCAATCTTTGGAATTGATAATGACTACCAGAAACTGTATCTTGTAAACTTGGTTCCACAAAACCAGTTACAATTTGCAAAGAAGATGGATTTACAAATTCTAAGAAACTCTTCTCTTTATGACTATCCGGTGCTTCATCTGTAAATAAACGATCATACAAACGAACTTCTGCTTCAATAGCGTGATTGATTGCAACCCAATGAAGCGTTCCAGCTACTTTACGTTTGCTGGCTTCACTCCCACTTCCACTTAAAGAATCGGTGTCATAAGTAACGTGGATTTCTTTTATCGAACCATCAGAATTTTTTACAACTGACTCACCCTTAATAATATAACCGTTTTTTAAACGTACTTCATTACCAATACTCAATCTAAAAAACTTGGCTGGAGCTACTTCAAGAAAATCTTCTTTTTCTATGTATAATTCACGAGAGAAAGGCACTTTTCTGAAACCAGCAGCTTCATCTTCTTGATTATTTTCAGCATCTAACCATTCCACTTTGTCTTCTGGATAATTGGTAATAACCAATTTTACAGGATCCAAAACAGCCATAACTCTAGGTGCTTTTTTATTCAAATCTTCACGTAGACAGAAGTCTAATAAAGAGATATCAATAATATTTTCACGTTTAGCAACACCAATTGTATCACAAAATTTACGAATAGAAGCAGCGGTATACCCTCTTCTACGTAAACCAGAAATAGTAGGCATTCTTGGATCATCCCACCCATTAACTACTTTATCTTGAACCAATTGTAATAATTTTCGTTTGCTCATAACGGTATAATTCAAGTTCAAACGAGCAAATTCATATTGATGTGGTCTTACTTTTTCCGAATCATAAATTTGATCCAAAAACCAGTCATACAATTCGCGATGCATCACAAATTCCAAAGTACAAATAGAGTGAGAAATTTGTTCCAAATAATCGCTTTCACCATGAGCATAATCATACATCGGGTAAATATTCCAGTCATTACCAGTACGATGATGATGGCGATGTAAAATTCTGTACATTAATGGATCACGCATCAACATATTGGTAGACGTCATATCAATTTTGGCTCTCAAAACGTGACTTCCTTCCGGAAAATCACCATTTTTCATGCCTTCAAATAACTGAAGATTTTCTTCTATAGTACGATTTCTATAAGGGCCATCAACACCAGGTTGCGTTGGAGTTCCTTTTTGAGCAGCCATTTCTTCTGAAGTTTGGCTATCTACATAAGCTTTTCCTTTTTTAATCAAAAGAATAGCCCAATCATACAATTGTTGAAAATAATCAGAAGAATACAATTCTTCAGACCAATTAAAACCTAACCATTTTACATCTTCTTTGATAGCATCAACGTATTCTTGCTCTTCTTTTGCAGGATTCGTATCATCAAATCGAAGATTAACTGGAGCGTTATATTTTAAACCTAAACCAAAATTTAGACAAATAGATTTGGCATGACCAATGTGTAAATACCCATTAGGTTCTGGTGGAAAACGGAAGCGTAATTGCTCTTTAGGAAAACCATTAGCAATACTATCTTCAATGATTTGTTCTATAAAATGAAGTGATTTTTCTTCTGCAGCCATTATATTGAAATTTGAACGGCAAAGTTATCAAAATTGTTGAGGAATCTAGGTATAATAAGGTTCTTTATTTATTTATTCCATTAAAAAAACAAAAGAATTTGTACTTTTATAGCCAATAAATAATACGTTTTTAAAACAAAAATGGGTAAAATAAAACTTAATAATATTCGCACGTTTTCATATCATGGTTGTTTAATCGAAGAATCAAAAATAGGTTCAGAATACCGAGTAGATTTAGAGATTGAAACCGATCTTACACAATCGGCACTATCCGATCAGTTAAAAGATACCGTTGATTATGTCTTATTAAATCGAATTGTGATGGAAGAAATGGCTATTCGATCAGCACTATTAGAGCATGTAACTCACAGAATCATTGTTCGAGCAATGAAAGAAGTTCCAACAATTACGAAAATTGAAGTAGCGGTTTCAAAAATTAATCCTCCAATTGGTGGTGATGTAGAAGCAGTTACCATTATAATGAGTGAAACTAGAAATTAAACGTAAAAATTAAAAAGTTAAAAAGAAATACTATTCTATTTTATTTAGAATTCGAAATTTGCTTTTTGAAAATTTTATAGTACATTTGCAATCCGTTTAAACAATGGCGTCGTGGCCGAGCGGCTAGGCTGGGCTCTGCAAAAGCTCCTACTCCGGTTCGAATCCGGACGATGCCTCTGAAACCTTCAAGGAAACTTGGAGGTTTTTTTTATGGATAATTTTTTATGAAAAATTAGATAAAGAAAAGGTTCGAATCCGGACGATGCCTTTAATGTCTTCAAGGAAACTCGGAGGTTTTTTTATGGTTAATTTTTAAGAAAAATTAGATAAAGAAAAGGTTCGAATTCGAACGATGACTTTAATACCTTCAAAGAAACTTGAAGGTTTTTTTTATGGATAATTTTTATGAAAAATTAGATAAAGAAAGGTTCGAATCCGAACGATGACTTTAATACCTTCAAAGAAACTTGAAGGTTTTTTTTATGGTAAATTTTTAAGAAAAATTAGATAAAGAAAGGTTCGAATCGGGACGATGCCTTTAATATCTTCAAGGAAACTTGGAGGTTTTTTTATGGTTAATTTTTAAGAAAAATTAGATAAAGAAAGGTTCGAATCCGGATAAACAATCAAAAGAGATGTATAAATGTATCTCTCTTTTTTATAATTATTGTAACTACTCAGCTTGTCTTACTTTCAATTGTCTCCAACTTTAGCAGGAGTCATGATTGGGATTGATTGCATTGGCTTTAGTCAAATAAAAGCAATAAATTTTGAATAAAGCCTTTAAAAATTTAAAATTTCATTTCTCCAACTAAAGTTGGAGGCAATTTAATGTCAAAATAATACCTGATTAGTTACTCATTAATTTAAAAAATATGATAGTATAGAAGACGAAATAAAGTGTAGTCTTAAACAAAAAAAGCTTCTGAAATTCAGAAGCTTTATCTTTTTTTTTTGAATAGGAATGACTCCTACTCTATCTTTTCTAAAGCATGCTTTACCATTTGTTTTTCCCCTGGAAAAAAACCTTGGGTAATTAAAACTAATCCAAAAATCATTAAAACTACGGCTATTCCTTTTTTAATTTTATGAATATTAGTAGGCGTCATTTTCGATTTTAATTTCTTAGCTAATACAATTTTAATACAATCAATTAGTAAATAAGAAAGAATTACTGAAACGAAAAAAGTCAACATTCTTGACGTTTTCATGTCCATTTTTGGTCCAACAGAAATGATAACTGCTAACCAAAAACCCAACACACCAATATTGATAATATTCAGAAAAAAACCTTTCATAAATAAGCTTCCGTAGTTTTTTTTAAGTATTTCATCTTGTAAAATTTCTTCTGGAGATTTCTCTGTATTTCGCAATTTGATAAAAGAAATTATTCCATAAGCCAGCATCACAATTCCACCAAAAATAAATAAAGAAGGTTCATCTTTAAGGCTAGTAATTAAACGATAACTTCCAAGATAAGCGATTAAAATAAACACAATATCACCAAAAATAACGCCTAAATCAAATACCATTGCCGCTCTAAATCCTTTACTTATACTAGTTTCTAGTAAAATAAAGAAAACAGGACCAATCATAAAACTTAAAAAAATTCCCCAAGGAATTCCCGCTAAAATATCGTTAATCATTTAGTAGTAATTAGTAAATAGTAATTAGTGAATAGCTAAAAGCCTAGTTAAAGTTACTTTTCAATTATCGTTCCACCAAGGATCGTTTGCTGATTAATTTGTTTTGGTTTACCATAAATGTAAATAGAGCCTCCAGCCTTCACTTTTGCATCCACTAAGGTTGTTGTATGTATTTCAGCTTTTCCTCCTGCTGCAACGCTTATAGTCGCTTGTGAGCTTATTAAATCTTTGGCTTCTAAAACACCACCAGAAGCAATCGTAATGGTTTGATTGTTGGTTTTTCCTGTCAAGTCTAAAATTCCTCCAGAAACGGCTCTAATTATTGCTTTTTCTGTATCAAATTCGACTTTTATGGTAGCACCTTCTTTAGTATTCAGGCTTAAAAGCGTTTGTTTGAATGGAAAATCACAAGAAACATAACTTCCTTCACTAGCATCAATACTTTCAATTTTTTTAAAATGTAACTCAATTTTAATATCGTTTCCAGACATTAATTTCGGAAAAGGCATTCTTAATTTCAATTGACCATTATTATTAATAAATTCAACTTCACTAGCTCTTGTTCCTGAAATACTGACTTTATTTTCGTTTGAAGGAATCAACTTTACAGTCAATTGATCGAATACTTTTACACTATCAAAATCGCCTAAATTCTTGGTGACTTGAGCTTGTAAATAACTCGTTAAAAACAAAGTAACTACAACTATTATATTCTTCATAGCTTATTTATTATTAATTATTACTTCTAATAAAATGAAAATCCAATTGTTTTTTAACCAAATCAGCGTTCTTAACTTTTACATAAATTTCGTCTCCTAATTGCAATAAATTATGTGAAGTAGCGCCAACCAATGCATATTGTTTCTCGTCAAAAGTATAATAATCTTCTTTAATATCACGAATTCTTACCATTCCTTCGCACTTATTTTCGATGATTTCTACATAAATTCCCCACTCCGTTACTCCTGAAATGACACCCAAAAACTCTTGATCTTGATGGTTTTGCATGTATTTTACCTGCATGTATTTGATAGAATCACGTTCTGCATTGGTGGCCAAACCTTCCATTGTTGACGAATGCAAGCATTTGGTTTCATAGGTTTCTTCATCTACAGATTTTCCTCCATCTAAATAAAATTGTAACAATCTATGCACCATTACATCAGGATACCTACGAATGGGTGAAGTAAAATGAGAATAATAATCGAAAGCTAATCCGTAATGACCAATATTATCGGTTGAATATTTGGCTTTACTCATGGAACGAATGGCTAAAGTATCAATCAAATTTTGTTCTTTTTTACCACTCACCTCTTCCATCAAGGCATTCAATGATTTAGAGATATCACCTTTGTTTCTAAAGTCAATTTTATATCCAAATTTAGCAATCACATTTTGCATAGCAATTAGCTTATCTTCATTGGGTTCATCGTGAATTCTGTAAATAAACGTTTTCTTTTGTTTTCCAATATATTCCGCTACTTTTCTATTGGCCAAAAGCATAAATTCTTCAATCAAATGATTGGCATCTTTGGCTATTTTGAAGTACACGCCTTCCGGTTCTCCTTCTTTATCTAAATTGAATTTTACTTCAACTTTATCAAAAGAAATAGCGCCTTCATTCATTCTATTTCTTCTTAAAATTTTGGCTAACTCATCCATTTTTAGCGTAGCTTCAACAATTTCGTCGGCCACAACATAGCTACTTCCTGTGATTGAAGTCTCAACTGGAATCGTATTGTCTTTGGTTTCAATGATGTATTGTGCTTCTTCATACGCAAATCGTTGGTCTGAAAAAATGACCGTTCTTCCAAACCATTGGTTCACTACTTTGGCTTTGGCATCCAATTCAAAAATAGCCGAAAACGTATATTTCTCTTCCTGAGGTCGTAAAGAACAAGCAAAATTGGATAAAACCTCTGGTAACATAGGTACTACCCTATCTACCAAATACACCGAAGTGGCGCGTTGATAGGCTTCATCATCAAGTATAGTTCCTTCTTCTAAGTAATAAGAAACATCTGCAATATGAACACCAATTTCAAAATTACCATTCTCTAATTTCTTAAAAGACAAGGCATCATCAAAATCTTTGGCATCTTTTGGGTCAATGGTGAAAGTGAGTGTATCTCGCATATCGCGACGCTTGGCAATTTCACTTTCTTGAATCGTCGTATCAATTTTTTGAGCAAAGGTTTCGACTTCGATGGGAAACTCAGAAGGCAAACCATATTCTGCTAAAATAGCGTGAATCTCGGTATCATGTTCACCAGGTTTTCCTAATACTTTTTCTACTCTACCAAAAGGACTATCGGCTCTTTTAGGCCAATCTTCTATATGAACCAGAACGACATCTCCGTGCTCTGCCTCCCCTATTTTATCTTTTGGAATAAAAATATCGGTGTACATTTTTGGATTGGCAGTAGAAACAAAAGCAAAATTCTTTTGAATGTCAATCACACCCACAAAATCAGTTTTAGCTCTTTCGACTACTTCAATTACTTCGCCTTCAGGACGTTTTCCTTTTCTTCGATTGTAAACATAGACCTTTACTTTGTCTTTGTCTAAGGCACGATTCAAATTATTGGTTGGAATAAAAACGTCTTCTTCAAAATCTGGACAAATAAAATAAGCCGTTTTACGACCGGTCATATCGATAGTTCCTTCGTAATAATCTTGGCTAATAGCTTTTACAAGATACTTTCCTGGTTCGGTTTCAATTATTTTTTTGGCAGCAGCCAAAAGTTTCAAATCTTTGATAATTTGATTTCTACTTTGAGTATCATCTAGTTCAAGCGTAGCTGCTATTTGCTTGTAGTTAAACCCTTTGTTAGGGTTTTGAGCCAATATTTTTAAAATTTTATCACTAAAATCTTTCTCTTTCTTGATTGGCTTTCTTAATCTTTTACGCATATATCTTTTCTAATAAAGTCTAAAATTACAAAATAGTTAACGGTAAACAGTAAATACGCTTTAGTTTTAAATAAAATATAACTCTAACTATTTTTTATATCTTTATAAAAACAACCCTCATGGAAGATTTTAATACTTTAGCAGTCTTTACTTATCCACATGAAATAGTGGTTTTAAAGCACATTTTAGAGCTAGAAAAAATTCCTTTTTTCTTTGAAAACGAAATCACTCTTTCGGTAGCTCCTTTTTACACCAATGCCTTGGGCGGAATTCAACTCAAAGTACATCCCAACGATTTCGAAACTGTTCAAACCATTTTAGACCACCTCAATAACCATTTGAAAATTGTCTAACAGCTCCTACCCTACTTTTTCAAAATTCAAAGTTGTCAACATTCATTAAAATAATAAAAAAGAAAATTTAAAATTTAAATATTTTTTGATGGTTATTATAGCGTGTTAATAATGGCAATAATTTTTTTATAAAATGATTAAATTTGGACTTTTGCTTTTTTATTTAGAGTTATTAACACTGTTTTTAATACCTAAAAGGTTTATTTTTAGTTCTTTTTAAATTTTAATTAACAACGGTTAATAACAGAAAATGAAATAAAATTGTAAATAAGTTTTTTAAAAAAAGATGTTAATAAACCTCTTCAGTGTATTGATAACTATTCTAAAAAATAGCCAAACTTTTTTTGTTTTTTTCATTCCTATTTTGGATTACATATTTTTTTAATACCAACTAAAAAAACTTCTAATTTTCTTTCCTAACTTATTAACATTTCGTGTTAATTTAAAGTTAACTGAATATCAAGTAATTAGGTTTTGGTATTAACAATGCAAAAAATTAACATTTATTATAGCGTAAATGAGTTGATTTTTAGTATTTTATAAAAATATCAAAATTGCTAAAAAAGTTAAAATACTAGTTTTATGTGAGTTAGGAAAGAGTTTATTTTTTGTTCTATTTTCTATAAAAATGATCAATATTTAGGTGGATCTAAAAGTAAAATTTATAACCATAACTCAATTTGTTTGGTTAAATTTGTGCACTCACAACTAAATACATTGACTAATGAAAATTTCTATCGGAAACGATCACGCAGGACCAGATTATAAAAAAGCAATTGTTCATTATTTAGAATCAAAAGGACATCAGGTTACCAATTACGGAACAGATTCAGAGGATTCAGTAGATTACCCAGATTTTGGACATCCTGTTGCTAACGATGTAGAAGAAGGTAAAGCCGATTTTGGAATCGTTATTTGTGGTAGTGGAAATGGAATTGCAATGACGGTAAACAAACATGCTGGAGTAAGAGCTGGTCTTTGTTGGACCAAAGAAATTGCTTATTTAACTCGTTTACATAATGATGCTAATGTGTTGAGTATTCCAGCACGTTTTACTTCTATTCAACAAGCTGTTGAAATTGTAGAAACCTTTTTAGCTACAGATTTTGAGGGAGGAAGACACCAAAATAGAGTGAATAAAATCGCTTGTCAATAAAAAAATTTTCGAGGTGCTTCGCACCATTTTAGTATAAAAAAACCGCTTAGTATTATTATAAACTAAGCGGTTTTTGTTGTTTTTATTTTTGAAGTTTTTCAAACAATGCTTTTAATTTGAAATCTTCTTGAATGACATGATTTTTGGTGGAAATCATTGTTTTAATAGACTGAATTCTTTCTTTTGTCACCGGATGTGTACTCAAAAACTCAGGCATTTCGATACTGTGTTCTTTCTGTAATCGCTGGAATAAAGTCACCATTCCTTTTGGATTAACGTGATTTTTGGTCACAATAGCAAAACCTTCTTCGTCGGCTTCTCGTTCATATTCTCTAGAAAAAGATAGCGATTGCAACGTATTTACATTATCTCCTAAAACGGCCATTACTCCATTTACATCTCCTAAAACAGTAGAAATGAAAAGGTAACCTGATAAATTTCTGCAAAGCATTTTCATCGAATGACGGTTGTTTACGTGAGCAGCTTCATGCCCAATCAAACCCACTAATTCGTCATAATTATTCATTTCATTCAAAATGCCAGTATAGACTACAATGGTACCATCGGGTAGGGCATAGGCATTCATAATATCAGCATCGATGACTTTAAATTTCAATTTCTTTTTGTTGTTGAGTTGTAAATTAGCGGCAAAATCATTCAATATTTTAGTTTTTTCTACCTGACTGTTTCCTAAAAGTGAATTTTCGTCTATAAAAGTTTCGCCTAATGAGTCATCATAACTTTCAGGAATTAACACCACAGATTTTTCGGCTACCCAAGGTAGAATATATATATACGATAAGCCAATGATTGTCAACAAAAACAACGCTAAAAACACATGAAATTTCAAAGGTTTATGTAAAAGCGTTTGATACCAACTCAATTGTCCTGATGTTTTTCTGAATTGATTAATTGAAGTAATCAATGCAGCATCGGTAATTTTTATGGTTTGAATTGGATCTTCACCGTGTTGCAAAAACAAGGCGGTACTCCTATGTTCAAATGCAATCGCACTGATCAACCACGTATAGGATGCACTTCTTTCAGGAAAAGAATTTTCTTCTTCATTTACACTACTTTTTGGTTCTATTTGGAAGGTAAACTGCCCTTTAGTTGCATCAAAAAATAAATCGATTGTTTTTGGAACAGAAGATCGTCCGTCATAAAAAACGCTTTTTGAAACTGTAGTCATTTTTTAAATAATAAAATCCAAATCTAAGAAATCACTAATATCTTCGCCTGTTGCATCTTTGAAGTTTTCTTCGGTTTGTGTCAGACTATCCAAATCGATATTTCCTTCAATTTCTATATGGCTAAAAATGTATTTCAAAGTTCTAGTGACTACCCAAGCATAGCCTAAACCAAGGGTAAAAATCAAAATCAAAAGATTGGTAATTCCTAAGCTAAGAAAATCTCCACCAGTAGCTGTTGAAGTCAATTGCAATTCTTTGTCGTCTTTGTGTAAACTTAAATTAGAAACATAGTAGTTAAATAAGTCTTTTTGCCACCAAAATATGTAAATTCCAAGTGTAAAAACAGTTAATAAATATCCTTTTATGTTTAGAAAGAAATAGTCTGCACCATCTCCATTATAACTAAATTCAGCATCACCAAAGCGGATGTTACTAATTAGGTATCGTCTCATGTTAATTGTCATCCATGAACCATAAATTGTTAATGTTACGATAGTCAAAAGGATCCATTTGAAGAAATTTAAAGTAAATTCTTTACGATCTCCTCTATAACCAAATCGAATGCCTCTCCAAGAAGTTCTAGACATTCTATAACGGTATGAACCATGAATGGCCAAGGGTAATAGTGCCAAGAAACCTAAATAGAATAGCAGTAAGCCAACAACCGGCATTTGCAAGTGAACTAATAAAAAAAGGATACCATAAAGCGATCCGAAAATTAATAAGGCTTTGATAAAACCTTTAAACATTTCTTTTCCAGTACCGTGAAAAGCGAATGAGTCACCATTAAGATGTGTTTCTCCATAAAGATAGTTGAGTTGTTTGGCTTTGGCCCAAGGGTAATAAATACCTAATGTAATCAAGGTTAAAAGCCAATTAACGATAATGACACTAAAAAAATCGCTGCCTTTTCCGGTGTAGGCCAATTGATACTCTTGTTTTTGGGTTACTGTTTCTTCCATAAATAATTTGATTAGTTTTCTGGTTATAAATAATTTGGCTAAATATATTATTTTTTTAACTAATGATGGTATCAATTTTTCTTATTGAATCATCAATCATAAAAATGTAAAGAAGCACAACAAAAACTTTTTAAAGTAATACATTTGCAGTTAATTTAGACAAAATCAATATAACAATGATACAAGTTTCTGAAGCAGCTAGTAAAAAAATTATCGAGATGATGAAAGACGATGGTTTTGATGCTACCAATGATTACGTTAGAGTCGGCGTTAAATCAGGTGGTTGTTCAGGATTATCTTATGATTTAACCTTCGATAAAGCAATAGGAGAAAACGATAAAGTTTTTGAAGATAATAATGTAAGAATAGCAGTCGAAAAAAAATCGTTTCTGTATTTAGCAGGAACCATTTTAGAATTTTCCGGAGGATTAAACGGAAAAGGATTTGTTTTTAATAATCCAAACGCACAAAGAACCTGTGGATGTGGGGAATCTTTTTCTCTATAAATAAAAAAATATGAGTAAATATACTGAGGACGATTTAAAAATCGAACTAGAAAATAAAGAATACGAATACGGATTTTACACCAATTTGGATTCCGAAACGTTTCCTATTGGATTAAATGAAGACATTGTTAGAGCGATTTCAAAAAAGAAAGAAGAGCCACAATGGATGACCGATTGGCGCATTGAAGCGTTTCGTGCTTGGCAAGAAATGATCGAACCAGAATGGGCGAATGTACATTATGAAAAACCAGATTTTCAAGCCATTTCTTATTATTCCGCGCCAAAAGCAGTAGATCCAAACAAAACATTGGATGATGTTGATCCTGAGCTTTTAGAAATGTATAAAAAGTTAGGTATCTCTGTTGATGAACAAAAAATGATGAACAATGTAGCCATGGATATCGTGGTTGACTCCGTATCAGTAGCAACAACTTTCAAGAAAACGTTGGGCGAGAAAGGAATTATCTTTTGTTCGATTTCAGAAGCCATCAAAGAACATCCAGATTTAGTTCGTAAATATTTAGGTACTGTTGTTCCTCAGAAAGACAACTTTTATGCTGCTTTAAACTCGGCAGTATTCTCAGACGGTTCTTTCTGTTATATTCCAAAAGGAGTTAAATGTCCAATGGAATTGTCTACCTACTTCCGAATTAATCAAGCAGGAACAGGACAATTTGAACGCACCTTGGTCATTGCTGACGAAGGAAGTTATGTTTCTTATCTAGAAGGTTGTACAGCACCAAGTCGTGACGAGAATCAATTGCACGCGGCTGTGGTAGAATTGATTGCTTTGGATAATGCCGAAATCAAATATTCTACCGTACAAAACTGGTTCCCTGGGAACAAAGAGGGTAAAGGTGGGGTGTATAATTTTGTAACCAAAAGAGGGCTTTGTGAAACTAATGCAAAAATTTCTTGGACACAAGTAGAAACCGGATCTGCGGTAACTTGGAAATATCCATCTTGCGTATTAAAAGGAGATAATTCAGTAGGAGAGTTTTACTCTATTGCAGTAACGAATAATTTCCAACAAGCCGATACGGGAACTAAGATGATACATTTGGGAAAAAATACCAAATCGACTATTATTTCTAAAGGTATTTCGGCAGGAAAATCACAAAACAGTTATAGAGGTTTAGTACAAATTAGCCCAAGAGCTGAAAATGCTCGTAACTTTTCGCAATGTGACTCCTTATTAATGGGTAATAATTGTGGGGCACATACTTTTCCGTACATCGAAAGTAAAAATCCAACAGCAAAAATTGAACACGAGGCTACAACAAGTAAAATTGGAGAAGATCAAGTCTTTTATTGTAACCAACGCGGAATCCCAACCGAAAAAGCCATTGCTTTAATCGTAAACGGTTTTAGCAAAGACGTGTTGAATAAATTACCGATGGAGTTTGCTGTGGAAGCCCAAAAATTATTGGAAATTTCGTTAGAAGGTTCTGTGGGGTAATTTTTTATAAATTTGCAAATAGTATTTAACTCAGATTGTTATGGAACTCATTTTAAAAAACGTTAAGAAAAAAGATTTTCCAGTCTTGAAATCATTGGCAAAATCATTGGGTTTTGAAATCGTTCAAGAAGTCGAAAAACCTTATAATCCAGAATTTGTAAAAGAAATATTGGAAGCTGAACAAAGTATTAAGGATGGGAAAGGAGTTAGAATTAAATTAGAAGATTTGTGGAAGTAATTTATTCTGAAAAAGCTCAGAAAGACAGAGAATTTTGGAAAAAATCTGGAAATAAAGCAATAATGAATAAAATATCTGCTTTGATTGAAGATATTCAATTGCATCCATATGAAGGTCTAGGAAAACCAGAGCAATTAAAGCACCAACTTTCGGGAAGGTGGTCCAGAAGAATAAATAAAGAACACAGAATTATTTATAAAGTTACAGAAGAAAATACAATAGAAATCCTTGATATTTTATCATTGAAAGGACACTACGAATAAAAACAAAACTACTCATGTTATCAATAAAAAACCTTCACGCCTCAATAGGCGACAAAGAAATATTAAAAGGAATCAACCTTGAAGTAAAAGCTGGCGAAGTTCATGCCATTATGGGACCTAACGGTGCAGGAAAAAGTACGCTTTCGGCTATTATTGCTGGAAATGAAAACTACGAAGTGACCGAAGGAGAAATTCTTTTAGACAACGAAGATATTGCAGAATTAGGTCCAGAAGAAAGAGCACACAAAGGGGTGTTTCTTTCGTTTCAATACCCAGTGGAGATTCCTGGAGTTTCTGTAACCAACTTTATGCGTACGGCTATCAACGAAACGCGCAAAGCCAATGGAAAAGAAGAAATGCCAGCCAACGAAATGTTGAAAGTCATTCGCGAAAAATCAGAATTGTTAGAAATCGATCGCAAGTTTTTATCTCGTTCACTTAACGAAGGTTTTTCTGGAGGAGAGAAGAAACGTAACGAGATTTTTCAAATGGCAATGTTAGAACCAAAATTGGCCATCCTAGACGAAACCGATTCTGGTTTGGATATTGATGCCCTTCGAATTGTAGCGAATGGTGTAAACAAGCTAAAAAGCGACAAAAACGCAATTGTTGTGATTACGCATTACCAACGTTTATTAGATTATATCGTTCCTGATTTTGTTCACGTTTTGTATAACGGTCGAATAGTAAAATCTGGTACCAAAGAATTGGCCTATGAGCTAGAAGAAAAAGGATACGATTGGATCAAACAAGAACAAGAAGCGTAAAAATTTGTTTAAAGTTTAAAGTCTAAAGTTATCCCATGAGAACTTTAAACCTTAAACCTTAAACTTTAAACAATTAGAAATATGTTAAGAGAAAAATTAGTATCGTCCTTTATGGCTTTTGAAGAAAAGATTGATGTCCAAACGGATCTTCATGATATTCGTACCGCAGCTATAAAGAACTTTGAAAATAAAGGCTTTCCAACCAAAAAAGAGGAAGCTTGGAAATATACTTCCTTGAATAGCATTTTAAAAAATGATTTCAGTGTTTTTCCAAATACTGAAAATACGATTGAGTATAAAGAGGTAAAAAAATATTTTTTGCACGAAATAGATACCCATAAAGTGGTTTTTGTAGATGGCGTTTTTAGCTCGAATTTGTCCTCAACCACTCACGATGGAATAGATGTTTGTTTAATGTCATCGGCATTAAATAAGCCAAAATACAAAATGGTTATTGACACCTATTTTAATCAAATTGCAAGTAAAGACGAGTCATTGACTTCTTTAAATACGGCATTTGCTAATGAAGGTGCTTATATTAATATTCCAAAAAGTAAAGTAGCGGATAAGCCAATCGAAATCATGTATTTTTCTACAGGTTCCGAAAAAGCGTTGTTGGTTCAACCACGTAATTTGGTGATTGTAGGGGAGAATTCTCATGTGCAAATCATCGAAAGACATCAATGTTTGAATGATAATGCGGTATTGACCAATTCAGTTACTGAAATTTTTGCAGCAAAACGCGCTATTGTGGATTACTATAAAATTCAAAATGATGCAGCCGAAGCGAACTTAATTGATAATACCTACGTTTCGCAAAAACAAGAAAGTCATGTTTCGGTGCAAACCTTTTCATTTGGAGGAAACTTAACCAGAAACAATTTGAATTTTTATCATTTTGGCGAACGCTTAACTAGTACGCTAAACGGAATTACAATAATAGGAGAGAAGCAACACGTTGATCATTATACCCTAGTAAACCACGCAACGCCAAACTGCGAAAGTTTTCAAGATTACAAGGGAATATTTTCAGATAGAGCTACTGGTGTTTTTAACGGGAAAGTTTTCGTAGAAAAAGAAGCTCAGAAAACCAATGCTTTCCAAAAAAGTAACAATATTTTGTTGAGTGACAAAGCTACGATTAATGCCAAACCACAGTTAGAAATTTTTGCTGACGATGTAAAATGCTCTCACGGTTGTACCGTTGGTCAATTAGACGAAACGGCTTTGTTTTACATGCAACAACGAGGAATTCCAAAGAAAGAAGCCAAAGCATTATTGATGTACGCTTTCTCGAATGCAGTAATCGAAAACATCAAAATTCCTGAACTTAAAAAACGAATTACCGCTATTATAGCCAATAAATTAGGCGTGAAACTAGGGTTTGATTTGTAGTTTTAAAAAAGTTTCTAATAAAGTAAATAAAGAGCATAAAGTCTAACAAAGACTTTGTGCTCTTTGTGTATTTATCCACTATCAAAAATTAGTATATTTGAGGTATTAATTTGCATTGTTATGGAAACAATTATTACAGATATTGACAGTTTAGATCTTTCCAAATCGTACACGTATGCGGATTACCTTACTTGGAATTTTAAGGAAAGATTAGAAATTTTGAAAGGGAAAGTTTTCAAAATGAGCCCTGCACCCAGTAGAAAACATCAAGAAATATCAGTTGAGCTTACGGGTATTTTTTATAATTATTTCAAAAAAACACCATGTAATGTTTATGTTGCACCATTTGATGTACGATTAATCAATTACAAAAAAAGTACTTCTGACAAAGAGATTACTACCGTATTCCAACCTGATATTTGTGTGATTTGCGATAAGGAAAAATTAGACGATAGAGGATGTCTTGGGGCGCCTGATTTGATTATTGAAATTCTTTCGCCTGGCAATTCCAAAAAAGAAATGGATATTAAGTTCGATTTATACGAAGAAAACGGCGTTAAAGAATATTGGCTTGTTGAACCGTATCAAAAGTCAATTTTAATTTATACCCTCCAAAAAAATACCTATATTGGTCTTAAACCCATAGCTGAAGAAGGATTGGTGCACAGTCCACTTTTTCCAGAATTGAGTTTTAATGTGGCGGATATTTTTATAGATTGAATTTAATCTCTAGACTTTAATAAGAATTACCGCAATTTTAGTTAATAAATTAGGCGTAAAACTAGGATTTGATTTATAAATCAAAATCGAAAGAAACACATTTTTAAACCTCTCAAAAAGGATAATGTTTAATCTTAAACGTTGTCCTTTTTTTTGATTCGTGAAGATAGTTTTGTAGTAATTTTTTTGTAATATTATAGGGCTAAATCTTTTATAAAAACAAGTAATCGATGATTCCACAAGCAACTACAATTGACGAAGTGATACAATTGCTTCAAGAAATTATTCAACAATCCATTACACAAAAATCTACAAAAGGCTATTTTGCAGTACTTTATCTCAAAGTCACACAAAAAGTAAAAGAAGGAATTCAAAACGGAACTTTCGAAAACGGCCCGAGAATGGAAAAATTGGATGTAATTTTTGCCAATCGATATATCAAAGCGTATTATCAATACCAAACACAGCAACCTACATCAAAATCTTGGGAAGCCGCATTTGCAGCAGCAGATAATTATTGGATTATTGTATTACAGCATTTATTACTCGGAATGAACGCACACATTAATCTTGATTTAGGGATTGCAGCGGCTCAAGTTTGTCCAAAAGACGAAATCCATAGTTTGCAAAATGATTTTAATACAATCAACACTATTTTATCTTCTTTGGTGTCCGATGTCGAGAAGGATTTGACCGAAGTTTGGCCAATTTTAAAGTGGATTCTAGAAAAAACAAAATCCATTGACACCTTTCTTATCGATTTTAGTATGCAAAAAGCCCGTGAAGGCGCATGGAAATATGCTCTTGAATTAGCTCCTCTTGAGGGACATAAGGCGGAGGAATCTATTACAATTAGAGATGCTAAAGTCGCTCAAAAAGCAAAAATCATCATCGATTTAGGTCTAATACCTGTAGTTTTATTCAAGATCATGCGTTTGTTTGAAGTAGGGACCGTAGATCAAAAAATCAAAGATTTACAAAACTAATGTGAATTCATTTATACTGTTTCAAAGTTTTTATCGAAAATTCTTGACAAGTAAACCAAAAAAAAACAAACCCGACAATTTAGAAAGTTGTCGGGTTTGTAGTTCAATAGGGTAGAGGTTACTTTTTAAAACTTCCAATCACTCCTTTTAGCAATTCATTTACATCATATTTTGCTTCGTCGCTTAATCCCATTCTAACAATAACCAAATCCAAAGACGGAATAATAAATACTTTTTGTCCTTGGTAGCCATTGCAAGAGTACATATCTCGCGGCGCAGCTGGGAAATGACCACCTGCATTCAGCCAAAAGTGCGCTCCATAACCTTCGTTTGAATCGTTAGTAGGTGTGCTTACATAATTTTCCCAACTTGGATCAAATACTTGGTCGCCATTCCAATTGCCTTTATGCAAATACAATAATCCAAACTTGGCCCAATCTCTTACGGTAGCCCATCCATAGGACGATCCAACATAATTCCCAACCATATCGGTTTCGATTAGCATGGAATGCATTCCAATTCTATCAATCAATTGAGTGTACCAAAAATCCAAATACTCTTGATGGGTTTTGAACTGCTTACGCAAGATGTTAGACAATAAATTACTAGTTCCCGAGGAGTAATTCCAATGCGTATTGGGAGCAAAGGTGGTTGGTTTTTCGAGCTGTACGCGTCCCATATCTTCTGCTATGAACAACATTTTGGTAGCATCACATATTTTATCATAGGCTTCTTCCCATTCCAATCCAGAATTCATATGCAACAAATCGTTGGTCGTGATTTTTTTTCGTTCATCGTTTTTCCATTCGGGAATTGGAGCGGGTTTGTTGATGTCATATTTTCCTTGTTTTTGAAGTATCCCAAAAAACGTAGCAGTAATACTTTTAGTCATAGACCATCCCAAAATTTTACTGTTTTTGGTAAATCCAGTATCGTATTTTTCCGCAATAATATGGTCTTTATAAATCACTAAAACGGCTCTTGATCTTTTTTTCTTTTGTCCTTTTGAATCGAAAGCGTTGTTTACTGCGGCGGTTAGTTTTGAATAATCAACATTAGCAAAAACAGTGTCTTTGGGCTCATTATTTCCATAGGGAAAGGGCAAATTGTTTTTTGTAAAGTTGCGTTTTGGGGTTAGATAGGGTTTTGAAACATCAAAATCCTCATTGATTAAGGTCGCTCCTAAACCTTCTCGATATATCGCTTTTCTGGTTTTTAATCCGTAAACAGATGAAGTAGCGGTTTTGGCGTTGTCGTCGATTTCATTTTTGGCAAGATCAATCAGGTCAATATCGTTATCTCCTTTTTCGATCATCTCTTGTGAGCGATGGTCAATAAAATGCCCCGAAGCCATACTTTTGGCCGAAAAACCAGAGATTAAATCGAGTTTAGGATAGGTGGTATATCCAATATACCCAAGAACAAGCAAAAGAAGGATTCCGATACTTTTTAGTATATTCTTCATAAAATGTTATTTTTAAGCAATGTAGCAAAAAGTTGGAAACCTTGTGTTGGGTTTTGTTTTTTTCTTTCCTTGCTCAAACTAAGAATGGATTTTCAATAAATGATGCCTATTTGGGTATCAAGTTTTATTAACAACTGTTTGCTAAAAATTAGCTACAGTTTCACTACTTTTGTATTTAGAAAAATTCTAAATTAAGTCATGTTAGACCTTCAAAAAATAAGAGCCGATTTTCCGATACTTTCTCAAAAAGTAAATGGAAAACCTTTGGTTTATTTCGATAACGGAGCGACTTCGCAAAAGCCACAAGTAGTGATTGATGCGATTGCAAAGTATTACCAAGAAATCAACGCCAACATTCATCGTGGCGTACATACCTTGAGCCAATTAGCGACTGATGCGTACGAATTGTCTAGAGGGAAAATCCAACACCATATTAATGCCAAACACGCGCACGAAGTATTATTTACTTCGGGTACTACTCATGGCGTGAATTTGGTAGCGAATGGGTTTGCTTCTCTATTAAAATCCGGTGATGAGGTGTTGGTGTCCGCTTTAGAGCATCATAGCAATATTGTGCCTTGGCAAATGCTTTGCGAACGTACAGGCGCTTCGTTAAAAGTCATTCCAATGAATGAAAAAGGGGAGTTGATCTTGTCTGTATTTGATGAATTACTATCCGAAAAAACAAAAATCGTTACCGTAAATCATATCTCTAATGCTTTAGGAACGATTAATCCCATAAAATATATCATTGACAAAGCGCACGAATTTGACGCAGTAGTTTTTATTGACGGAGCGCAAGCCGTGCCGCATTTGAAACCTGATGTTCAAGCCTTGGATTGCGATTTTTATGCTTTTTCAGGGCACAAAATGTGTGGGCCAACAGGTACAGGAATTTTGTATGGAAAAGAAGCTTGGTTGAATAAATTGCCACCCTATCAAGGTGGAGGCGAAATGATCAAAGAGGTGACTTTTGAAAAAACCACTTATGCCGATTTGCCTCATAAATTCGAAGCAGGAACGCCTAATATTGCTGGAGGAATTGTCCTTGGAACTGCGGTAGATTATATGAATGAAATAGGTTTTGAAAATATTCAGGCCCAAGAATTAGCACTTTTAGAATACGGAACTCAACGTTTATCCGAAATAGAAGGTTTACGTATTTATGGTACTTCAGAAAATAAGACTTCGGTAATTTCATTTAATATTGATGGAATTCATCCGTATGATATTGGAACCATTATCGATAAATTAGGAATAGCCGTTCGAACGGGACACCATTGTGCCCAACCCATTATGAATTTCTTTGAAATTCCAGGAACGATTCGAGCGTCTTTTTCGTTTTATAACACCAAAGAAGAAATCGATAGCTTAGTTGAGGCTGTAAAAAAAGCCAAAATGATGTTGTCATAAACACCCAAAAAAGATGAAGTGGATTAGTCAATTGATTTTTGTTTTTGTTATCATGAGTAGTTGTAAAAGTCAAAAAATCAATGATTTTAGTACTTCATCCATCACCTATACTGCGCAATCTAGAGGAGTATATTTGAGTGTTTGGATGGAAAATAAAAAAGTTTGGGTCATCAAAGGTAGGAATGAAAAGCCCTATGAAGTTGAGCTGACAGCACAAGAAATGAAGGAGCTAGAAAGCATTTTTTCTATATTGAATTTAGAAAAAGTCCCCTCATTGAAAGCCCCAACGGCAAAGCGATTATATGATGGAGCAGCCATTGCCAACCTAGTCATTTCAGCTGGTGGAAAGGCCTACATCTCCAAAAGTTTTGACCACGGATTTCCCCCAAAAGACATAGAAAAAATAGTGACTTTATTAGTTTCATATAGCGAAAAATAAGCATGAGTATCAAAGAAATACAAGACGAAATTGTAGATGAATTTTCAATGTTCGACGACTGGATGCAGCGTTACGAATACATTATTGAGTTAGGAAAAAATTTGCCTTTAATCGAAGAAGCTGCCAAAACCGATGATAATTTAATCAAAGGATGCCAGTCGAAAGTATGGTTACAAGGCCAGCAAAACGAGGACAAAATTGTGTTTACTGCTGATAGTGATGCGATTTTGACCAAAGGGATTATCGCGATTTTAATACGCGCTTTCTCGAATCAGAAAGCTGCTGATATCTTGAATGCCGATATGGATTTTATTGATGAAATTGGACTTAAAGAGCATTTATCACCCACCAGAGCCAATGGTTTAGTATCGATGATTAAAAACATCAAAATGTATGCTTTGGCGTTTGACGCGAAAAAATAGAGTATGAAAAAATTGATTTTAGTTTTATTTTCTATCCTTGCGCACGCTCAAGAGAAGGATTCGGTTTCATTTTCTAAAATTCATTTTAGTTATAGTCAAACTAGCAATTTTAATCTAGACGAAAAAGGTATTTACGCCGATACTTCTTTGATACAATTTCATTTTCCAAACCTGAAATATGAGTTGATTAAAGAGAGAGTTGATGATTCTCAAAAGACCGCTTTTATTGCTTATAAAACTTTGTCAAAAGAGGATAAAAAAAAGATTGCATCAATTATATATCATACTACACAACAAATCGAGGGGGTTTTTGATGTAAATCAAGAGAAAACAGTCTATACCATAACTAGATCTAGTAAAGAATTAGAACAAATTTTTCATTATTTAAATGAAAAATTTTATAAGTTCAAATACAAGATGATAGTAGACTACAAGAAAAAGAAAATAGATATAATCTATCCAAGGGTCTCCTATAGAAAAGCATTTAATGAAGTATTTAGAACTATTGTTTTTACTGATCCTGTTGAAATAAACGGATCTTATACTTTTCAAACGGAAGACAAAGCATTCACTAATAAGGTGCAATTAAGTAAAGAATTGAATAAAAAAATTGGCCCCGATGAATTTTTTTCAAACAATAATTTTGGAGTAAAAAAAATCATTTCATTAGAAGACACAAAAACATTAATAAACTACTCTTATGAGTAAGTAAGTAACAAAAAAATGACAGAAGAAATAAACACCGCCGAGTTAGGAGAAGCTATCGTAAAGAAATTAAAAACGATTTACGATCCGGAGATTCCAGTAGACATTTATGAGTTGGGATTGATTTATGACGTGATGGTCAATACCGATTATGAAGTAAAAATCTTGATGACTTTAACTTCACCAAATTGCCCAGTGGCCGAAAGTTTGCCAAGAGAGGTAGAAGAGAAAATCAAATCGATTGAGCACGTAAAAGATGCCGAGGTAGAAATCACTTTCGACCCACCTTGGAGCAAGGATTTAATGAGTGAAGAAGCCAAATTAGAATTGGGAATGCTTTAATAAAAAGTGCTCAGTGTTCAGTTTTATAGTATGCAGTTGCCACTGATCACTAAGAACTGACCACTGACTACTAATTTAAAATAATGGAAGAAATAGTAAATAAAGTAGCCAATAGTGCGCTAAAAGTCTTCGATTTAGAAGATTATTATCCAAGCGGCATTCGAACACAAATCGATATTTCGCAATGGCTGTTGGATGGTTTTTTATTAAAAGAAAAAGACTTTCGTGAGGCCTTAAAAAATCAGGATTGGTCGCAATACCAAGACCATTATGTCGCGGTCCATTGTAGTACTGATGCCATTATTCCGGCGTGGGCAATTATTTTGGTTACCTCTTATCTTTCCCCTTTTGCCAAGCATATTGTTTTAGGTACCATAACCGATTTGAATACCGCTTTGTACCAAGATATCTTAAATCAACTGGATTATTCCGAATATCAAGATCATCCTTTGATTATTAAAGGCTGTTCCAAAAAACCAGTACCAGAAAGCGCTTATCTTATGGCGATCCAAAAACTGCAACCTTTGGCCAAAAGCATTATGTATGGCGAAGCCTGTTCTGCAGTGCCTTTGTACAAAAGACCCAAAACCTAATTTTTTCAGAAACCCCAGCAATGGGCATTTTCAGGAAGCAAAGTCCCGCTATCCGCTATAATCTTTTGTGCTGAACCCCAGCACAAAAGGATTTTCGCTTCTATCGGGGTTAGGGAGCTACAATTTTCCTTTTTGTTATGATTTTTGGAGTTTATAACCATTTATTTTTAGCGTTTTAATGGTTTTTACTACATTTGAGTAGGAACCTTAAAACCAAACAAAATGAGAGCCATTGTAATTACCCTGTTTTTGCTTTATTCCGTTGCTGAAGCACAAGCACAAAACACCGAGAAAGAGTTAATCAAAAACACCGAGGCTGCGGTTAAGAACATAAATGATACTTTGCCTAATGGCTGGCGCAAAAAAGGAAATATTGCTTTTCTTTTCAGTCAGTCCAATTTTAATAACTGGATTGCAGGTGGAGAAAACAACTTGTCTGGAAATTTAGGTATCAACTATGATTTCAACTACAAAAAAGACAAACTGACTTGGGATAACAAAATCATTGCTTCTTACGGTTTACTACAAACCAAAAATGCCGATTTTGAGAAAAAAACAGATGACCGTTTCGAATTCAATTCTACCCTAGGACAACACGCTTTTGGGAATTGGTACTACTCTTTATTCCTAAATTTTAGAACTCAATTTACCCGTGGATATCTATACGGAAAAGATGCTAATGGAGCAGAAATCAGAACGGAAAACACTAATTTTTTATCACCTGGTTATCTTACTTTTGGACCTGGTTTGTTCTGGAAAAAAGGAGACCATTTGCGATTGAATTTTGCACCCTTAACCTCCAAAATGACTTTTGTAGACGATTTTTATACTTCGCAACCGGGTTATGTAAACGGTGCTTATTTTGGGGTTGATGCTAATAAAAGCTTGCGCTACGAATTGGGTTTTTATGCTTCGGCTTACTATAAGTTCAATTTAATGACGAATGTTTCGGCAGAGAACACGCTGAATCTCTACACCAATTATTTAGAAGATCCTCAAAATGTAGATATGGATTATTCATTGGCTATCGTGATGAAAATTAATAAATTTCTATCGGCCAATTTGAATTTTCAGGCCATTTATGACGACAATGCTTTTAAGGGATTTCAAACCCGACAAGTTTTTGGTTTAGGAGTGAATTATGGGTTTTAGCAAGTAGCGATGTAGCTTAAAAGTAATATGTTTCCTTTTAGCCCCGGGAGTAGTGGCATCCTTTGTTGCCGGGGTTCGGCAACAAAGATATAGCGAATCACGGGACGATGCCAACAAGAAAGCCCGTTGCCGGCCGCTTCTAATCATAAAAAAAGCCCTTTTGATGGTTTTCAAAAGGGCTTTTTTAGTATTATTCTTTTTCAATAGCATCTTTATAATCGGGATACAAGAATTTGTTGTACGGGAAGCGCGTGATGTGAATTTGTCGCACAGCCTCGTATACTCGTTCTCTAAATTCCTCGAAGTTTTCCTTGTGGGTGGCTGAGATGAACAAGGCATTTTCGTGACCCACGCGACTCATCCAAGTTTGTTTCCACTCGTCGAGCGTAAAGTGACGTGGCGTTTTTTCGGTCATTAAATCGTCTTCGTCTATCGTTAAATGTTGGTAAGCATCTATTTTGTTGAACACCATAATAATAGGTTTATCATTGGCTTTGATGTCTAACAAGGTTTGATTTACAGAGGCGATATGGTCTTCAAAATCAGGGTGCGAAATATCTACAATGTGCAATAACAAATCGGCTTCGCGTACTTCGTCTAGCGTACTTTTGAACGAATCGACCAATTGTGTTGGTAATTTTCGGATGAATCCAACGGTGTCTGAAAGCAAGAAAGGCAAGTTTTTGATGACCACTTTTCGAACGGTAGTGTCTAGGGTGGCAAACAATTTATTTTCTACAAAAACATCGCTTTTGCCCACCGCATTCATCAAGGTTGATTTACCAACATTGGTATATCCTACCAGCGCGACACGAACCATAGCGCCGCGATTGCTTCGCTGAATACCCATTTGTTTGTCGATGGTTTTGATTTTATCTTTTAGCAACGAGATACGATCACGAACAATACGTCTGTCGGTTTCGATTTCGGTTTCCCCCGGACCACGCATCCCGATTCCTCCTTTTTGTCGTTCTAAGTGCGTCCATAAACCCGAAAGACGTGGCAACAAATAGATGCATTGAGCCAATTCCACTTGTGTTCTAGCATAAGAAGTTTCGGCGCGTTGCGCAAAAATATCCAAGATCAAATTGGTTCGGTCAAGGATTTTGCAATCGATAATTTTGGAGATATTCTTTTGTTGCGAAGGGGTTAATTCGTCGTCAAAAATCAAGGTCGAAATATCATTTTCTTTTACAAAAAGATGAATTTCGTCTATTTTACCTGTACCCAAAAATGTTTTGGGATTGGGTTTGTCCATTTTTTGCCAAAAGCGTTTTACTACTTGTCCACCAGCAGTAAAGGTCAAAAACTCTAATTCGTCAAGGTATTCACTCAGTTTGTCTTCACTTTGATTTTGAGTAACAATCCCGACGATAGCCGTTTTTTCGAAATTTATTTTTTCTTTTTCTAACATATCATCAAATAAGTCGCAAATTTAATCATTTGCTTTGTACTTCTGATGCTGTTGCGTTAAAAACCGACGTTGGTTCGTAAGTATAGGTTTTTACAGTTTTGATCATTCCGCTGTCTTCGATTAGGGAATAAGAGGCAGGAAAATTTTGGGCATTGTATTTAAACGTTCCTGCGCGAACAATTGTGTTGGCAGTTGAGGTAAATTTTAATTCGTTGTTTGGACTTATAAACGTAAACTCAAATTCCTCTTCTTGAAACGAAACCAAAGGAACAATCACTTGGTAATTGGGACCAAAAATATTTTTCACCATCAACAAGTTCGCCGATTCTTTGTCGTCATAGCCAAAATACTTGATGGTTTTGTCGCCCAAAAGTCCCGTTTGTTTGGTTTGATTTTCTTTGTCGTAATAGAATTCGGTTTTGTAAATGATTTGTTTGTTTCGGTCACGAACGGAGCGGCGAACTACTTTTCCGTTTTCGACTACAAAATCGACTTCTTCCACAAAAAGTTGCTGGGTGGTACTTTTTTTGGTGACTTGCTTAATTCGGTAGCCGTCATAGGCATACGTCACCGTTTTGGTTACAAATTTACCGTCTTCGTCGTATTTTTTGGTAAACAAAATCAAGCGGTCTTCAGCGTCATAACCGTAGCTAATTACTTCTTTCCAGTTGCTTCCGTTGCGGTCTTTTACAGTGTGGTCGAGTAATCCTTTTTTGTTGTAAAAGAAACTTTGGGTCACATCCGAGGTTTTGATGGTGGTTAATTTTCCGTTGTCAAAAGCATAGGTTTTATTGACCATTTCACCACTTTTTAGGTTTCTAAAATTGGTCTTGACTACGGCAATTTGCTTTAATTGTAACGATTTGTCTAGGTTTTGACTTTGTAAGCCATACGAAAAAGCCATCAGAGCGAAGGCCGCGAAATAGGTTTTCATTTTTGTTTAGTATTGATTTGGGACGACCAAAATACAAAAATGATTTTTAGTAAAAGCGATTTAGAAAATCATTTCTTTGTGGATACAATTGAGACCAAAATGCTTATAGTTAACTACGATGCGGTGAAAAAAGAAATTATTCACCGCATTTTTGCGGCGAAAAATAAATCAATTGGCTCCAGCTTTAGCTGGAGTTATTGGGATTGATTGCATTGGCTTTAGCCAAATAAACGCAGTTAATTTTGGCTAAAGCCTTCAAAGCTTTCAAATTTCACCCCTCCAACTAAAGTTGGAGGCAATTAATGTCAAAAAAATACCTGAATAATAGCCAATTATTGATAGCAAAATTAGTTAATTATGGAGCTTTACTTATCCCCAAATAGTTGCACATCATCCACCATAAAAGCACCATCTAATGCGGCATTTTTGCCCGAGCCAGTGTAGCGAAAGGCAATGTTGACTTTGCCTTTGAACGCACTTAAATCTATGGCGCCCGAGCCTATGAATTGGTACCAAGGAGTAGCCTGTTTGGGCACTATGGCTTTTAAAGGAGTCCAAGAGGCGGTGGCTATGTTTACGCCATCAAAATTGGTGGAAATAAAAACATCTAATGCGTTCAAAGGCGAATCCACATCGAGATGGTGTTGGGCCGATCGAAACGTAAAAACTTCATTTTTTAGGACATCTAAGTCGATTTTGGGCGAAATTAACCAAGCCACATTCGAAACTACTTTGGTTCCCGAAATCGCAAACTCAGCGTATCCATTGCCATTGTACACCGTGCCTTTCCACACTGGCGTTCCTTTTTGGGCTAGGTTCGTCCAGCCGGGTAAACTTAGATTGGTTTTATCGACTACTTTTTCAAAATCTTCTTTGAAGAAAGGTGTTATACTAGCGCCTGTTAAGTTCACATCTTTTTCGGAACGGGCGATGAGTTGGTAATCGGTGCCAAATTTGGTCAAAATACCTTTGACTTTTCCGCTTCCTTTTGGGACTGTTTTGGTGGCAAAATTGGCAAAACTAGAGGTTCTAAAAATAACCTGATTCCCTAATTGGTCCATCAAATTCCAATTGGTGCCGCCACCGATGTCTTCGCTTTCTTCATAGTATTTTCGTCCTACAGCATCGGTAGTAAATTGTACGTTTTGCAATTCGACCAAAGTATTTAAGTTGGCGTCATTCAGCAGTTCGGGAATAGTTATGGCTTTGGTCAATTGCTTTTCCTCGATAATGGTGCAGGAGGGGAATAGTACTTTTTTATAATCGTTTTGTGAAAGTCTTCCCACGCCACCTTCGTTATAGGAATTGACATAAATTGACCCAATTCTGAGTCCACCGAAATTGATGTCGGTATATTGATTTTTGAGTTTAAGGTAGACTTTGTTGCCCAATCGAAAATCGATGTACAAATTGGTTGCATCGATAGGCACACTAAAACCAATGGCTGGCGAAGTAGGCGTGGCCAAAGTTTGAAAACTAATGGTTTTGAAAAAATTCCCGCCTTCGTCACTTGAAACCACATAAGCTTCAATTATATCTTCAAAAGGATATTGCGCTACAATTGCATTGGCGTTGGCTTTCACCTGAGCCACGGTTTGGTTTACTTTTAAATCGGGTTGGGTGCATTCTAATTTTGGAATATCAAAATCTTCTTGAGCACAATTTGTCAAGAAGAAGGAAAGGACATACAGAATTGAAAGTGAAGAAATATAACGTTTCATATTTTTACATTTTAATGTGTTTGATTATAAATTCAGATACAATGAGACAAAGTAATTGCGGCCATAGCCTTGGAAGTATTTGTTGCCAAAATTGGGTGTCCCGCTTGAGGCATCTTGGTTGCGTTGTCTAAAATTGGCATTTCGGGCTTGTTCGTAACCTCCGGTTTTGTAATGGGTGTCCAAAAGATTGGTAACACTCATAAACAATCCAAGAGTTTTCCCTTTGACTCTCCACGTTTTTCCACCAGTGAGATTGAGCAGAAGGACAGGGTCTAATTTTTCTTGACGCAGTAATTCTTTGGCTCGTTCTTCGGTGGCTTCAGGAAAAGGAAAACCGTTGGCTGGATTTCTGAAAAAAATAGCTGTTCTAGCAATGGGGGAAACAGAGATATAGGATTCGGTAATGTAATTTACATTGGTATCCAACCACCAATAGTGTGGGTCGCGATATTCTAATCCCGCACTATAGGCCTGTTGAGGTAAACCAGCTTGATGGTAATTTTTGAGAATGGCTTTTCCAAAATCAAAAACAGGATTGCTGTTGTCTACCGAGGCTTGGGCATCATTCGTTATGGTAACGTTGGGGTTGCTGGCATAAGTGTAGCGTCCGTAAGCGGCAGCTAAAGTTGTTTTGAGTGTGGCACTAATGGGATATTCAATACTTAATTCGGCACCATAATTTTGTTTGTCGAGGTGGGTAAGCGTTTGCCCCACAAAAGCATCGGTATTGGTGTAACCCGCTCCATCATCGAAAATACCTTCGGCGTAGAAAAAAGAATTCTCTGTGGTGTTTTTTAGATAAGAATAATAAGCAGTCGCTCTTACTTTTATGATTGGCGTTCGATACAAATAGGTTGCTTCGATGCTACTATGGGTTTCATTAGTAAGACCACTTACAAGGGAATTGTTTAAGCGGGCGTTGGGAAAAGTGTTTTGAATGGTTGGGGCTTTACTTAGGTGCGCGGCGTGAAATAAAACTGCTTGTTTTCCAGAAATCGAATAGGTCATTCCTGTCTTGAAACCAAAATTCTCGAAGTTGATTGTGTTGCTTTTGCCTAAAGAATTGTTCTCATAGAGTCCGTTTTTGTACAATCCTTCGCGCTGATAGTTGGTCATTGAAAATTCCTGTCCAAGATAAAATTGCAGCTTTCGGAATCGGAATTGGAACTGGGTGAACGCTTGAATTACTTGCGCTCTTATGAAATAGTTATAGCCATAGGTATCGCCTTCGACTACTTGTCTGTTGGGATGATTCAAATCGGATTGGGCTTGATTGCCGTTATAAAACGCATCGATGTCTTCAAAATAGCTGCCGCCCAAAAGGTCGATTACTTTTTGATAGTGTTGTGTTTTTGAGCTTTTGAAATTCGCGCCAGCCGTTAAGGCAACAGCTTCTGAGAGTTGTGTATTCAAAAGCGTATTCGCAGCTAGGATGGTTTCATCGGCTCGGTCTTCATAGACGATGTAGTTGCTTTTGGAAGGTTCGTATCCGATGATGGTTCCATTCGAATTTAAAATCGGTTGTTGATTGGCTTGGTAAAGTGCCGACCAATTGATTTGTGGATTTTCTAAAAAGGCCAATCGACTTTTTTCGGCATTCTCTTCATCGGGAATGAAAGCACCTGAAAATTCGCCTTGGTCTTTTTCGTACAGCGAAGTGTAGTAGCTTGGCATTTTACGATAATAGGTCGGGTCAGGATTGTTGGCATTTTGAAAATCTATATTGCTATTGCTGATGTTCCCCCACTGATAAAGCACTCCGGATTGTAGTTGTGTTTTGTCGTTGATTTTGAAATAATGGTTGAGTAGGAGCAGCGGTTCTTGTACGGTTTTGATTCTGGCGTTTCGTTGTTTGCCATTTTGAAAACCCCAATACGAATTGTATCGCGAACCCATTAGATTATAAACTTCGTCGGTATTGGGAGCGGTTTTGGCTCTTGAGTTGGGAGTATAAATACCAGTGAAATTGAGCGAATGGTTTTCACCAAATTGTTTTTCGACGCTGATGAAAGCCGAGTTGCCATCAAAATGCGTGCCTTCGAAATACGGATTTTCGCCGATTCTTTTTCCAGCCGAAACTACGAATGCCCAGCCTTTTTTGCTTACTCCAGAAGCATAGGTTGCCATCATTCGCCAGTTGTAGGTGGTATTGGTTCCGGCAAAAGAGAGTCGAGAACCCGATCGATAGACAGATGCCCTAGTATTGATTTGCTGTGCACCTAAAATCCCTCCAAAACTGTAGTCAAAAGCGGCGGTGCCAATGACGATTTCTTGGTTGCGCAGCACATCGTTGATGCCTCCCCAATCGCCCCATTGTGGTCGACCATCGTATACTTTGTTTAATGTCAACCCATTTAAGAGTAAAGTGGCATTTTCGGCATCGAGTCCTCGAATCCTAAAACGGGTTTGTCCCCATTGAAAAGCGGCCGCTTGTTGAAACACATCTCGAGAGGCTTGTAATAACGGTGCGGTACTTTCTGAACCATTAAAATCATCATTCAATTGTTCTTCGGATAGGGCGATGGTGGCGCTTTGTATTTCGGCCATTGGGTCTGTGGAGAGTGCAATAGTCCCTAAATCGGTGATGGTTTTGGGAGCAACGGTAACGGCTAATAATTGGTCTTTGTAGCCTTGACTATGGAGTAATACATAATAGGCGTTGGGCGGTAACTGGTCGAAAAGCACGGTTCCAGAAGTGGAGGTAAGTTGTAAAAAGCTAGTGTTTTGTACACTAACTACCACTGAGGGCAGCGCTTTTTGGGATTGGGTTTCGATTATTTTGAGCGTAAAACCAGCCGTGTTTTGTGCGTAATTTTTTTGAATGAATAATAGGCAACCAAGAATAGATAACTTTTTCAGCATAGGCGTTTATAAAATGTAAAGTACTGTTACATTGGAGGACCCAATAAAAAGGAATCCTCCAATACAACAGCTTGTGGAGTGCAACACTCCCATTAATTAATAAAACGTTTTTGGAAATTTGAGCACGAGGCTCAAATGAGCTGCATTATGAATTGGTATTAAAAGTTTGGTTTTATAACTGATTGATAATCAATAACAGCAACATTGTAAATGTAATAAAAAAACTATTAACTTTTATTATAACAAAAATTTTTTTTCCTTTTTTTGTTTTGAAAAGCTAAAATTTATCGTCTAGCCCTGATGGGAGCGGCATCCTTTTTTTCCTGGCTGGCCGTTTTACAAACGGTGAGCTAGGAAAAAAAGATATAGCGTACAGCAGGACAACTCGTCTGGAATAGCAGGGTCGTGTGCTCCTTACAATTAGGCTTCGATTTTTATTTTGGATACCATAAAGGCGATTAAAAATCCGAAGATGCCAATAAATGCGAATGAAAATTGCAAACCAAAAGCTTGAGCAATATGCCCAATAACGGGTGGTCCCATTAAAAATCCGAGGAAACTTACGCTTGAGACTGCGGTGAGCGCTTCGCCTGTTGGGATGGTTGGGTGTTTTCCTGCGATGCTATACAAGGTTGGAATGATAGTCGAAACGCCTAGTCCAACAAACATAAAGGCGATGGTTGCGGGGATTAGGTACGGAAAAAATACGGCGGAGAACAAACCTGTAGAAATGACACACCCGCTGATTTGCATTACTTTTTTGCGTCCCCATTTTTGGGTAAGACGGTCGCCGAAAAAGCGGCCGCTGGCCATCATTATCATAAAGGAAGTGTAGCCCAAAACCACTAAAGGACCCGGAACTTTGACTACGTCTTTGAAATACACACCGCTCCAATCAAACATCACGCCTTCGCTAGCCATACAACAAAAGCCAATAACGCCTAGCCAAATTAAGGTAGGGTCGGGTTTGAAAAAGGGTTTTTTCTTTTCGGTTTTTTGGGTTTCTTTGGCTCGGATGAGCAATTTGTAATTGAAGGCAACTAGCGCTACTACTATAGCTGCAATTATAATAAAATGGGTATAAGTGCTGAGTTCTAAGGCTAAAATTCCGAGTCCGATTAAGGCTCCTGTAAAACCAGCCAAGCTCCACATTCCGTGAAAAGACAACATAATATTGCGCTTAAAAAGGCCTTCGGTATAGACGCCTTGGGTGTTTACCGAAATATTGGTTAAGTTGGCGGTAAGTCCAAAGGCAAAAAGCCCCAGTGCCAATTGCCAAGCGTTTTGTGCCAAAGCTAAGTTGGTCAAACTAACAGCATATAATAAAATTGAGACGGGCAATACTCTGTGACTTCCATAACATGTGACCAATTTTCCTGAGAAAAACATCATAGTAAGTTGCCCCACAGGAAGTGCAAATAATATGGTGCCCAAAGTACCCTCACTGAGTTGTAAAGCGGTTTTGATGGTTGGAATTCGACTCGCCCAAGTGGCAAAAGTAAGTCCCATTCCGAAATAAAACATAGCCACCGCCCAACGTATTCTGTTGAGGTAAGAGACTTTGGCTTCGGCGTAAGCTTTTTTGTATTTCCCTTTGGGTTTCAATCGGCCTAAGAAGTTGAGGTAAATCAAAGGATTGGTTTTTAGAGTTTTAAGCGCCAAAATTACAAAAAAGAACGGCTTATTGTGTCATAATAACACATTTTAATGATTTACAACGATATTGTTTATAAGTTGATTCTTTGCTGTTGTTGATGACTAGCGATTGCCGCCTCTATGATTTGCATCACTTGAACGCCTTCTGCTGCGGAAACTGGGACTTTTTTTCCGTGAAGAATGGCTTGGTACACTCCCTCAAAAAAAGCATAGTAATTGCCTTGTTCTGTGGGCACGAATTCTTTGAGAATGGTTCCGTTGTTTTCGGTGTGAAGCAGTCCTTTTAGGTGTTCGGGTTCGGTGCCCCAATCTGTGGTGTTGGGTTTTTTACCTAATTTTAATTCGTCTTCTTGTACATCGCCACGAGCTTTCAAAAACGAACCTTTTTTGCCGTGAAGCGTATACGATGGATGCGGTTCGCGCACAAAGAAACCAGCTTTGAGTCGGACTCTTAAGTCGGGATAAAATAACGTGATATCAATCCAATCATCTACTAAAGAATGGGCTCTAGTAATTCGAATGTCTCCGTTTACTGCCTTTGGGAAACCAAACAAGCACAAGGCTTGGTCGATGATATGAGGCCCTAAATCTTTCAAAATTCCAGCACCAGCATTTTGGGTTTCTTTGTGGACTTTTGGACTCAAATTGGGATTGTAGCGGTCAAAGTGAATCTCGGCTTCTACAATATCGCCAAGGATTTTCTCTTGCAGTATTTTTTGAACGGTTTTGAAGTCGCTGTCCCATCTTCGGTTTTGAAAAACGGCTAATTGCAGTCCTTTTTCGTTGGCCAAAGCGGCTAGTTCTTGGGCTTCGGCAACGGTGGTGGTGAAAGCTTTCTCTACGATGGCGTGTTTTCCGGCGAGCAAGACTTGTTTGGCGTATTCAAAATGCGTTCCCACAGGCGTATTCACAATTACCAAATCGCAATCGTCTTGGAGTAAAGCTTCTAAAGTGGCGTAGCTTTTTACTTCAGGGAAATCGGATTGGATGAGTCTTTTGCTGCGTTCCCAAGCGCCCGTTATTTCAAAACCGGGATGTAAATCGAGAAAAGGAGCGTGGAATACTTTTCCGGACATTCCGTAGGAGAGTAGTGCCGTTTTAATTTTTTGCATAGATTGAAAGATTGAAAAGATTGAAACAAAAAAATCCTCCGGACAAATTTAGGAAGAAATACTTAGCTTCATTTTATTTCTCCAACATAATGAGCAAATTATAACAATGCAACGATGAAAAGGGTTTCCCAAAACCACGAGATAAAAAAAATAGCTTTAGTTGAAAGGAGACAAGTGATTTAACAAACATTTAAATCTGTATGTAGTATATTGCGCTATCAAATTAAAATAGAAACGCTACTTTTGTGCGTTATTTAAGAACTAAAAGTAAACAATGGAAATCGTTATCAAGTTTGCTCAATTTTTATTGAGTTTGTCCTTATTAATTATTCTTCACGAATTGGGACATTTTATTCCTGCCAAATTATTCAAAACTAGAGTAGAGAAATTTTACTTGTTTTTTGACCTTAAATTTTCGTTACTCAAAAAGAAAATAGGCGAAACCGAATACGGTATTGGTTGGTTGCCTCTTGGGGGTTATGTAAAAATCTCTGGGATGATTGACGAGAGTATGGATAAGGAACAAATGGCCTTGCCTCCACAACCTTGGGAATTCCGTTCGAAACCCGCTTGGCAACGTTTGATTATTATGTTGGGTGGCGTTACGGTAAATTTCATTTTGGCTTTCATTATTTATATAGGAATGGCTTTTGCTTATGGCGATGCTTTTGTGGCGATGGCCGATATGAAAGACGGATTATTGATAGAAAACCCCGTGATGAACAAAATTGGTTTCCAAACGGGAGATAAAATCCTTAGTATTGATGGCGAAAAAATCGAAAAATACGACAACGAAATCAATATGAAATTGATAATGGGGAAACAAGTCCAAATCGAAAGAAATGGCGCTACTCAAACCATTCAAATGCCTGTTGATTTAGTGGACCAATTGTCAAAATTAGAAAAAGGACCTTTAGTGAATATCCGAATGCCGTTTGCCGTTACCGCTATTCCTGAAGAATCTTTAAATAAACAATTGCAGCCTAAAGACGTTATCGTTTCTATGAATGGCCAACCTGCCAAATATTACGATCAAGTTAAGGCCATCCTAAAGGCGAACAAAGGTAAAACCCTTCCAGCAGTTGTAATTCGCAACGAAAAAGAAGTGCCTGTACAAGTAATCGTGAACCAAGAAGCGAAATTGGGGATACAAATGGGTAGTTTAGGATTAGAATCTTTAGAGAAATTAGGTTACTATAAAATCAGTAAGCAAGAATATGGTTTCTTCGAATCGATTCCGGTGGGAATTGAAAGAGGGAAAGACCAATTGTTAGGCTACGGTAAACAATTGAAAATGATTTTCAATCCAGAAACCAAAGCTTACAAACAAGTGGGTGGATTTGCAGCTATTTTTAATATTTTCCCTAGTTCTTGGAGCTGGGAAGTGTTCTGGAACATCACCGCTTTATTATCGATTATGTTGGGAGTAATGAATTTATTGCCAATCCCAGCGTTGGATGGTGGTCACGTAATGTTTTTGTTGTACGAAATCATTAGTGGCAAAAAACCAAGTGACAAATTCTTAGAGAATGCTCAAATGGTTGGTTTTGTTTTACTTATCTCATTGCTTTTATTTGCTAACGGGAACGACATTTACAAAGCGATTGTAGGCAAGTAAAAAAAATCAAAAAAAATTTATTTTTTGTTTGCAAAACTTGAAATTAGGTGTATCTTTGCAACCGCTTAGACAAACAAACAATGTCAGTCAAAGCCAAAGAAAACGTTCCTACTACGCATTATAATACACAGTTTCCTCCTTAGCTCAGTTGGTTAGAGCATCTGACTGTTAATCAGAGGGTCCTTGGTTCGAGCCCAAGAGGGGGAGCTTAAAAGCCTGACAGCAATGTCGGGCTTTTTTTATGGAATAAACTTTTGGGACTTGGTTTCATTCTAAATATTACCCTTTCGATTATCATTTAACGATACTAATTACTTGTAAGATAATTTTGTTTTTCTTCTGTTTATGAAGTTACTTCCCAAGACATTTTTTGTAAGTTTGTGTGGGTAGTCATTTTGAAGGCTATTCAGATTAGGAAATTGACCAAACTGCGTATGCATTGTATGGGTTGACGGAGGAGGAAATAGTAATTGTGGAGAATAGTTAATATGGAGAATATAAAAGACTTTGATTTTGAACTGAATTTAGAATTTGAAGGTAATAAAAATCCTTCAGAGGCCTTCATACAGTTGGCAAAACTATATGAAAAATTAATTGTTTTTGATAAGCATATTGCTTACAATATCTCTGTGGATTCTAAAGTGGAGTATGATTTAGTAGATATTGAGTTTGGTTCTATTAAAACAAAAATTAAACAAGTTTTTATCAATATTCCTGATGATGTCCTAAAAGATATTTTGAATCCATCAGCTTGGTTTGGTCATTTATTGGTATATGTCAAACACCGTTTATTAAAATCTATTGAAAATAACGAATTAACAAGTAAGAAAGATTTAGATAAGATTACTAGTGACATTAATCTTAATATTAAAAAATTAGCACCTAAAAATCTAATGATTTTAGAAGTTAATAATTATTATGTCTTAAATACAATTAATGACATTACAACACAAACAAAAAAATTAAAGAAGGACGAAGCATTTTCCTTTAAAAGTAAAAAAGGAATCGCAAAAATAGATAATAGAAATTTTGTTGATATGCCTAAGATATTGAAAGAAATGGGAGATGAGACATTTCAACAAGAGAGAGTTGAAATTTTGAAAATTAAAACAATGGATTTGCTTTCCGATAATACTTATTGGAAGTTAATAAGAGAAGGAAAAACAGTAGATGTTAAAATTTTAGATGCAGATTGGTTAGAAAAATATCATAATAGACAGTTTATAATTCAACCGAATGACAATCTAAAATTGCAATTGAAGATAATTTATACTACTAGTCACAATTTTGACAAACCAAAAATCACATATGAAGCTCTAAAGGTGATTGAAATTATCCCTCCTAAAGAAACAGAAGAAGATGAACAAACTAATTTGTTTTTAAATACTTGATAATGATTTTATACCACAATACAGCCAATACCCTTGAACAAGTAAAGGAAAAGCCTTTTAAACTGGAGCGAGAGATTCAAAACCTTTTTGAAAACAATCTTCAAAACATTATGGGGTTGCAAATGGTGAAATCAGAGTTTACCATCAAGAATAAGCGAATTGATACCTTAGCTTATGATAAGCAATCGAACGCTTTTATCATTATAGAGTACAAGCGAGACAAAAACTATAGTGTGGTAGACCAAGGCTTGACTTATTTAAACTTAATGCTACAAAACAAAGCAGAGTTCATTTTAACTTATAATGAAACCTTACCCGAGAGTTTGCATAGTAAAGATGTTGATTGGTCACAATCTCGTGTGGCTTTTGTATCACCTAGTTTTACGGAAAATCAAATATCGGCCAGTGATTTTAAAGATTTTGGAATTGAGTTATGGGAAGTAAAACAGTTTGAAAACAATACCATAAGCATTAATAGTATCAAAAAAAGTTCGGGTGCGCCAAGTATTAAACCGCTTCTAGAGAATAATGAGAAATTAAAAGAGGTAAAAGAAAACATAAAAGTGTTTTCAGAAGAAGACCATTTATCTAGTGGTTCAGATACTTCGAGGGAATTGTATGAAAAGTTTAAATCTGCCATCCTTAATCTTTCAGATGGAATCGAAGTTATACCCCAAAAATATTATATCGCCTTCAAAAAAGGGTCAAACATTTCAGATATTGAAATGCAAAAGAAAGGCTTGAAAATATTCATAAATACCAAAATAGGTTCGTTAGATGACCCCAAAGGTATCGCCAAAGACGTTTCCACAATCGGACATCGAGGCAACGGAGATTATCAAATCCAAATAGAAAATGACAAGGATTTGGAATATATAATGAGTTTAATAAAACAGGTAATTAGTGTATAGTTTCTTGCAAAATACTTAATTTTAATAACTAATAACAGGCCTTTCTCCCAGAAATCTTTGGGATATGAAAAAGTTTTATGACCGCTATAAAGACTCAGATGAAAAACTGCGACACAGCGTCGCACTTTTACCTTGGAAACATAATTTATTGATAATGAGTAAAACCACTACTGATGACGAGGCATTGTTTTACACTTCAAAAACAGTAGAATTGGCTTGGACAAGAGATATTTTGAAGAACGTTTCCAATTGCGCCCGCACTGCGGACGCAATTTCATAAATCATAAATAGAATGGAACTAAAAAAAGAGATTGAAAAACTGAGCAAAGGAGAATAAGATTGCAATGAAACTCAGCATTAGAATAGTAATTAAGCTCTATAGTCACCAAAGCTATTTATAAACAAAGCCCGACAAACTCTTCTTGTCGGGCTTTGGTTATTTATGCATTTTCCAGTGGAAAGGCTTCAAGAAACTCCTTGGAATTTGCCCTTCGACTGTGCTCAGGATGACCTCTTGGAATTTGGAATTTATTTTTTTTGAGATTTTCACTTTTAAATAACCAACGTCAACTGATTCCTTTTTCGGGCTTCGTCTACTTCAACTCTTTTGTTTAAAATAAGTTACTGATATTTTAAAATATACTTTTTAAAACTTTTCAATTTATTCACAACATTATCAAAAACTTTCAAAAAATTAATTGCATTTTTGTGAAAATTTTAACTTTAATATGAAAAAACTTTTACTTTTTTTTTTGGCCTTAGTCACTATGGCAACACACTCACAAACGGCTGGCGATATTGCGCAAAGCTATGGAGTTCCAGGAACGGGTTTTAATGGCGAAGTACGAACTACTAAAATACAAGCCGATGGAAAAATAATAGTTGGTGGAGCTTTTACTACCTACAACGGTGTTTCTGTAAATAAGATTATTCGTTTAAATACCAATGGTACCATCGACACTTCTTTTGACACAGGTACAGGGTTTAATAACGAAGTACGAACTACTAAAATACAAGCCGATGGGAAAATACTTGTAGGTGGATTTTTCACTACCTATAAAGGCGTTACTCAAAACTATATCATCCGCCTGAATAATGATGGTAGCAAAGACACTACTTTTAATATAGGAACAGGGTTTGATTTCATAGTTTTTTCTATAGAACAACAAACCGATGGTAAAATACTAGTAGGAGGGAATTTTAATAACTACAACGGGGTAACAGCAAACAGAATAATCCGTTTGAATAGTGATGGAAGCAAAGACACTTCTTTTACTACTGGAACAGGGTTTGGTAATGTAGTTCATAATATAGCACTACAAGCTAATGGTAAAATACTAGTAGGTGGTTATTTCTCTACCTATAACGAAATTACCGAAAATGGAATCATCCGTTTAAACAGCGACGGCACCAAAGATACAACTTTTAATATAGGCGCTGGGTTTACAAATGCTGCGTATACTGACAAGGTTTACAAAATATTTCCACAAACCGATGGTAAAATACTAGTAGGCGGGAATTTCACTACCTACAATGGAGTTACTGAAAACAATATCATCCGTTTGAATAGTGATGGAAGCAAAGATACTTCTTTTACTACAGGAACAGGGTTTGATGGCTATGTTTATGACATAGCCCTACAAGCCAATAGTAAAATACTTGTAGGTGGATTATTCACTAACTATCAAGGAATTACTGAAAAAAGCATCATCCGTTTGAATACCGATGGAAGCAAAGATACTTCTTTTACTTCAGGAACAGGGTTTGGTAATAGTGTTAACTCAATAGAACTACAAACTGATGGTAAAATCTTAGCTAGTGGAGGATTTACATCATATAATGGTGTGGCTGAAAAAAGAATCATACGTTTAAACACCGATGGTACAAATGACACTACTTTTAATAACGGTCAGTTTGATAATATCATTAGAACAACCGAAGAACAAACTGATGGGAAAATACTAGTAGGAGGTCTTTTTACTTCTTTTAAAGGAAGTACCGAAAACAGAATCATTCGATTAAATACTGATGGTAGTAAAGATACTAACTTTAACACCGGAACAGGCTTTGATGGTACCGTATACACCATCAAAAAACAAACCGATGGAAAAATTATAGTGGGAGGAAATTTTACAACCTACAAAGGAGTTGCTCAGAATTACCTGATTCGTTTGAATACCGATGGTACAAAAGATGCTAGTTTTGATATAGGAACTGGTTTTAATGCTTCTGTAAGATCTGTCAAAATACTAGACAATGGTAAAATTTTGGTAGGTGGTACCTTTACCAATTATCTAGGTGTTACCGCAAATAAATTAATTCTTTTAAATGCCGATGGTACTAAAGATACTTCATTTAACACAGGTACAGGTTTTAATAGTGATGTGTATACCATGGCACAACAAACGGATGGAAAAATTCTTGTAGGTGGAAATTTCTATTGGTACAACGGAACTTATTCACCCAATATTATCCGTTTGAATGCCGATGGCACAATAGATCCTTTATTTAATATAGGTTCAGGATTTGATTGGTATATTGCCACAATTGAAGTACAAGCCAATGGGAAAATACTTGTAGGCGGACAGTTCGGTACCTACAACGGAGTTTCCGAAAACAGAATTATTCGTTTAAATACCGATGGTAGTAAAGACACTACTTTTAACAATGTAATAAACTTTACTACCGGTGTACTCACAACAAAACAACAAGCCAATGGGAAAATACTTGTAGGCGGACAGTTCGGCACCTACTACGGCGGTACCGAAAACAGAATTGTTTGTTTAAATACTGATGGTACCAAAGATATTGCTTTTATAAACGGGACAGGTTTCAATGATGCTGTTTTTTCTATCCAAGAACTTTCTGACGGTAAAATACTTGTAGGAGGAAATTTCACTACTTATAAAGGAGATACTAGCTCCGCTTATTTAATTAAATTACACACTGAAGCAAGCATATCTAATACTGCTATTCTTACTCAAATTGGTAAAGAAGGTGACGCTCCAAATAAAGTAATATCTACCGTAACTACAGCGCAGTTAGGTCAAATTTTACCCGCTATCACAGACATTGTAGCGGCTAACGAAGCGGCATACCAAGCGTATATTGATGCTAATCCAGCGTTGTTTGCTTCTCCTGCTACTGTTGCAGAAGTTCAAGCTATGGTAACGGCTGTAAATGCAGAAGTTGTTGCTCAAGCTGCATCTACTGCTGTTCTTACTCAAATTGGTAATGAAGGTGATGCTCCAAATACAGTAACATCTGCAGTAACTACGGCGCAGTTAGGTCAAATTTTACCCGCTATCACAGACATTGTAGCGGCTAACGAAGCGGCATACCAAGCATATATTGATGCTAATCCAGCGTTGTTTGCTTCTCCTGCTACTGTTGCAGAAGTACAAGCTATGGTAACGGCTGTAAATGCAGAAGTTGTTGCTCAAGCTGCATCTACTGCTGTTCTTACTCAAATTGGTAATGAAGGTGATGCTCCAAATACAGTAACATCTACAGTAACTACGGCGCAGTTAGGTCAAATTTTACCCGCTATCACAGACATTGTAGCGGCTAACGAAGCGGCATACCAAGCGTATATTGATGCTAATCCAGCGTTGTTTGCTTCTCCTGCTACTGTTGCAGAAGTTCAAGCTATGGTAACGGCTGTAAATGCTGTTTTATCAACAGGTAATTTTGATGTAACTACAAAATTAGTGGTTTACCCTAACCCATCTGACGCTATTTTTAATATCGAAATTGATCAAAATGCTTCGTTGGAACTTTTTGACATCATAGGAAAACAATTGAAATCTAGTGAAATTAATTTAGGGACATCTCAAATAGATTTAACTAATTATAATTCGGGTGTGTATTTCTTAATAATAACTAACGAAACTAATCAAACTAAAACTGTTCGATTAATTAAACAATAGAGTAACTATAAAAAATAGTTACTTCATGTAAAAGCAAGCCACCTTAGGGTGGTTTGCTTTTTTATACTGATTTAATACTATTTGCAAAACGAAGGCTTAATTACTTCTAAAAAAGCAATTATAGAATGAAAAAAATGAAATTTACAAAAGATAATAAAAACAAAACGAACCATGTTTAAATTGTAAAACTTACTACTGAAGAAGGAGAAGTAACCAAGAAGTTTATTAAAGAAAATGTTTCTTTAAATTTCAATATGTAAAATCCCAAATTCCAATGTCATACTGAGCTTGTTGAAGTATTTTGGAATTTGGATTTTTTTTTTGAGATTTTCACTTTTAAATAACCATCGTCAACTGAATACGTTTTCTGTCTTCATCAACTTCGGTTACTTTTACTTCAACGTGTTGGTGGAGTTTGACCACTTCGTTGACATCGCTCACAAAACCAGCTTTGAGTTGGGAAATGTGTACTAAGCCGCTTTCTTTGATTCCGATGTCGACAAAACAACCAAAATTGGTGATGTTGTTTACGATTCCCGGCAAAATCATTCCGGTTTTCAAATCTTTAATGGATTTGACATTAGGGTCGAATTCAAAGATTTTGGCCGATTTTCTTGGGTCTAATCCTGGTTTTTCGAGCTCTTTGAGGATGTCTTTGATACCCAAAATCCCAATTTCGGGTGTTACGTAGTTTTCGGGTTTGATGAGGGCAATTTTTTCTTTGTTGGCAATCAAATCAGTAACGGAAGTTTTTAAATCTTTGGCCATTTTTTCTACTATGGCATAAGCTTCGGGATGTACTGCAGAATTGTCTAATGGATTTTTACCATTGGCAATTCGGATAAATGCTGCGCCTTGTTGGAAGGCTTTATCTCCCAAACGCGGTACTTTTTTGAGTTGTTTTCTATCGTCAAAAGGACCATTTTCAGAACGATACGTCACTATATTTTCGGCCAGCTTTTCTCCAATACCACTCACATAACTCAACAAATGTTTGCTAGCGGTATTGATGTTAATCCCCACCGAATTCACGCAACGAATTACCGTTGCATCCAATTCTTCTTTGAGTTTGGTTTGGTCCACATCGTGTTGGTATTGTCCTACACCAATAGCTTTTGGGTCGATTTTTACCAATTCGGCCAAAGGATCCGATAAACGACGTCCGATAGAAACCGAACCACGAACGGTGACGTCGTAATTGGGGAATTCTTCACGGGCAATTTTGGAAGCGGAATACACCGAAGCTCCTGCCTCCGAAACAATAAATACTTGAAGAGGCTTATCGAAAGCGATTTTCTTGATGAAGAATTCGGTTTCTCTCGAGGCGGTTCCGTTCCCTATAGAAATGGCGTCAATTTTATAAGAATTCACCATCGATTTGATTTTTTTCATCGCCATCGCCGTTTCATTTTGAGGGGCGTGCGGATAGATGGTTTCGTTGTAGAGCAAATCGCCTTTTTCGTCCAAACAAACCACTTTACAGCCCGAACGAAATCCAGGGTCGATGGCTAAAATTCGTTTTTCGCCCAAAGGTGGAGCCAATAATAATTGCCCTAAATTATTCGCGAAAACCTGAATGGAATTGGCATCGGCTTTGGCTTTGGCTTCTTGCAAGGTTTCGTTGGCAATAGCAGGTTGCAGCAATCTTTTATAAGAATCCTCAATGGCCAATTGTACGTGTGGGGTACTTGGGCTTTGACCTTTCAACACCAATTCGTCGATTAGGTCGTAGGCTTCGTCAATATCTGCTTCTATTTTGAACTTAATGAACCCTTCATTTTCGGCACGCAGCATTGCCAAAAGACGGTGAGAAGGCGCTTTGGTCAACGGTTCAGACCAATCGAAATATTGGTTGAATTTTTGTGCTTCTTGTTCGTCTTTTTTCGTTTTGACTACTTTGGTGGTGATGCTAGCTTTGCGTTCGTACAAACGACGCAATTGTTTACGAACATAAATATTTTCATTGATCCATTCGGCTATAATTTCTCGGGCGCCTTGTAAAGCCGCTTCTTCATTGACAATAGCGTCGTTTAAGTATTGCGTAGCCAAGAAATCGACATCGTCATTTTTCTGTGCCATTATAATTTTGGCCAAAGGTTCTAGTCCGTTTTCACGAGCGACATCGGCTTTGGTTCTTTTTTTCTTTTTGTACGGCAAATACAAATCCTCCAAGTCTTGTAGGTCAAAACTTTGTTGGATTTTTTTATCCAATTCGGGCGTCAAAGCGTTTTGCTCTTCGATGGATTTTACGATGGCTTCTTTTCGTTTCAGGATGGCCTCGTACTCTTTTTGGAGTTTGGCAATTTGTTCGATTTGTGTTTCATCCAGATTGCCTGTTTTGTCTTTTCGGTAACGCGAAATAAACGGAATCGTACAATCTTCTTGTAATAATTGAACGGTGTTTTGAATATTGATGGCTGCGGTAGCTACCTTTTGGGCGATGAATTGTAGGTTGGTCATTTTTTGAATTTTTCGGACAGCTAAAATAATATCTTTGGAGCGTAAATGTATCGCAATGGATATTTTATTGTATTATTTTTTGATTCTGAACGTCATCGGTTTTCTGTTGACTGTTTTTGATAAACAGCAAGCAAAAAGTCATAAACAAAGAATCCCCGAAACAACACTTTTAACCTTCGTGTTCTTCGGAGGAACTGTTGGTAATGGATTAGCGATGCTTTTGTTCAGACATAAAACAAGTAAAACTAGTTATCTTTTGAAGTTTTGGTTGATAATGATATTGCAAATTTTGGCCATTTGTTTTGTTTCATCAGACTATAAAATCTAAATAATTCTGTTTATTGATTACTTCAAAACTCGCATCAAGATAGGCTTTTGCGAAGGCTGTAGGGATTTTAGCTTTTCTGTTTTCGTTCCATTTGAATTCATAGCCCTTCAAATTTCCATTTTCTTCTTCAAGCCAATCCAATTCTTGTTGGTCATACGTACGCCAAAAATAATTGGTCACTGTTTTTTGAGTATAATTTTGATTTTTTATACGCTCTGAAGCCAAATAATTTTCCCACAAGGCGCCTACGTCTGTTCTAGCCTCTAATCGGCTAAAGTTGGCAATTATAGCGTTGCGAATCCCGTTGTCATAAAAATACCAACGGTTGGATTTGGTGATTTCTTTTCGCAAATTTCTGCTAAAGCCAGGCACTTTATAAATAACAAACACTTTAGAAAGTAAGTCTAAATAACTCTCTACCGTGTTTTTAGAAATACTTAATTGTCGGGCTAATTCTTGCAAAGAGACCTCTTGCCCTACTTGAAAAGCGATTAACTTTAATAGATCTAAAATTTTATTAGATTGCTTAATCCCTTCGTAAATCAAAATATCTTTCAATAAATACGAATTGAGTATTTCTTTCAAATAGTTGATTTTGTCATTCCAATCTGGGTATTGTTCGAGTTCGGGATAGGAGCCAAAAAGCAATCGTTCTTCCAATTTTTGAGTGGTTTCTTTGAAATTTTCATAGTTGGAAAATTCCATCTGAGCCAACGGAAATAGATAAATTGTATTTTTTCTTCCCACCAAAGGTTCTCCTAATTTATTAGACAAATCAAAAACCGATGAGCCTGTAGCAATAACTTTTATTTTGTCAATAGAATCCACAATCAACTTTAAAATCAAACCAATCTCGGGAATATTTTGAGCTTCATCAATGACTAACAATTTGGTGTTTGCCAAAAGACGGCTGTAATTGCTTACGGAACGTTCTTTCAACAAATTTGCATCCTGAATATCTTCACCATTTAACTGCAAATAATCTGTTTTTGGAATGGAAGAAAGATAATTTTTAATGAATGCCGTTTTACCCACACGTCTTGCGCCTAATAATAACAATACTTTATTGGGTAACACTTTTTTGGCAAACAAGGATTCTATGCCTCTTTCTAAAAATTCCATCGCCTGAGATTTTAAATTTCAGAAGCAAATATAATTAAAAAAATGTAAATTCAGTCAGTTGATTGACTGAATTAATGTAAATTCAGTCAGTTGGTTGACAGAATTTACATTAATTCGATCAGTTGAAAAATGTAGTGCTATACTATTTGTAGCCAATTATTGAAATGTCCTGCTTGTTTTTTATGAAAAAGAGGTTAAGTAACAAAATTTGCTTCAGGGGTTTGCGCCAGTGCATTCGCTTTTAAAAATATCCACCACGACCCGAGCGGTAGCGAATAGGCGAAGCAATTCACTAATGAATCACGAATTAAAATGTGTTTTAATGACACGAATTATTACTATTGCTGGAATTCGTGACATTCAATTTCAGTTTCGATGACAATTAGTGTCAATTGGTGTAATTTGTGGCTAACTTTTTTTAAATGCGAATGCCCTGGGTTTGCGCTTATTTTCAAAACGTATTTGAAACAAAAAAGGAATACCCCAATTCGGAATATTCCTTTTCATTATTTATCAGTAGCAACTTTTTACTGTAACGACTCGAAACCCAATTTCAAGCGTACGCGATCCAAAACGCCATTGGCGATGGTTGCTGCTTTTTCGGCACCTTGTTTCAATAAGGCGTCTACTTCTGCCAGGTTATTGATGTAATAATTGTACCGTTCTCTTTCGGTTTTGAATTTTTCTACAATCAGTTCAAACAAGGCTTGTTTGGCGTGACCATAACCATAATTTCCTCCTAAATAATTGGTTCTCATGGTGGCTATTTGGTCTTCAGTGCCCAATAATTTATAGATAGCAAAAGCTTTACAAGTGTCAGGATTTTTGGGTTCTTCTAATGGCGTACTATCCGTTTCGATACTCATAATTTGTTTGCGCAATGTTTTGTCATCCAAGAAAATATTAATGATATTATTGGCTGATTTGCTCATTTTTCCGCCATTGGTACCAGGAATTAACATGCTGTCTTCTTGGATTTTGGCTTCGGGTAACACGAAGGTTTCTCCCATTTGATGATTAAATCTAGAAGCTACATCACGAGTGATTTCGAGGTGTTGCAACTGGTCTTTCCCAACAGGTACAAATTCGGCATCATACAATAAAATATCGGCAGCCATCAACATTGGATACGAAAACAATCCAGCATTGACATCGTCTAAACGATCGGATTTGTCTTTGAAAGAATGTGCTAAAGTCAAACGTTGAAAAGGAAAAAAACAGCTCAAGTACCAAGACAATTCTGCTGTTTGAGGCACATCGGATTGTCTGTAAAAGGTAACTTTGTTTACGTCTAATCCACAAGCTAGCCAAGCCGCTGCGGTACTGTAAGTATTGTTTCTTAAGGTTTCGCCATTTTTGATTTGTGTAATCGAATGTAAATCGGCGATAAAAAGGAATGATTCGTTTTTTGGATCATTCGATAATGCAATTGCGGGTATAATTGCGCCTAATAAGTTTCCTAAATGTGGCGTTCCTGTACTTTGAACTCCCGTTAATATTTTTGCCATTGTTGTAGTTTCTGAATCGCAAAGTTCGCAAAGTTTGCCCGCTTTCCTATCATTTTTGGCAAAAATTTTAGGATAAAGGATTCAAAAAGGCGTTGTTCATTTCTCAGAAAACCTTTTCAAATGAACAGGATTTAGCGATTTAGAATTTTACACTTCGAAAAAAAATCAATCGAAAAGAATTGATTAGGGATTTTTATGGATTTTTTGCTCTTTTTTTGACCGTATTTCAATAAATTGCAAAATACAAAAGCAAATAGAGTTATGACTGAGATAGACGCAGAAAGAGCCCGATTACTCGAAAGAAAAGATAATAAAGGCTGGAAAAAATGGGGGCCTTATTTAACCGAAAGACAATGGGGAACGGTAAGAGAAGATTATTCTGCCAATGGAGATGCATGGAATAGTATTACGCACGATATGGCGCGTTCCAAAGCCTATCGATGGGGAGAAGAAGGAATAGGTGGCATTTCAGATAATAAACAGCACATTTGTTTTGCTTTGGCTTTTTGGAATCACAATGATAAAATTCTTAAAGAGCGATTTTTTGGACTCACTGGAAACGAATCCAATCATGGAGAAGATGTCAAAGAAATTTATTATTACCAAGACGCGACGCCTACGCATTCCTACCAAAAAATGCTGTACAAGTATCCACAGGCGGCGTTTCCTTATGAAAAATTAGTCAAAGAATCGAAAAAGCGCAATCGTCAGCAACCTGAGTACGAACTTTTGGAAACGGGTATTTTTGATAAAGATGCTTATTTTGACATAAGTATTGAGTATGCCAAAGCGGATGAGCAGGATATTTTGATTCAAATTACAATCGAAAATCAATCGGATGTGGCGGCTCCCATTACGGTTTTGCCTACGATTTGGTTCCGAAATACTTGGTGCTGGGGCTATGACAATTACAAGCACAAACCTTCTTTGGTGGGCAACGGAAAGTCCGTAATCGAAGTCAATCATCGTTTGGTCGGACATTTTACATTGTATGCAGAAAATGCGGATGAACTGCTTTTTTGTGAAAACGAAACCAATTTTCAACGTTTGTATCAATCTGAGAACTTAACAAAATATACCAAAGACGGTATTAACGATTATATAATCAATGCCCAAAAAGACACCGTAAATCCGAACAAGATTGGAACTAAAGCTGCTGCAAAATACGAACAAATTATTCCTGCCAAAGGGAAAAAAGTAATCCGATTGCGATTTACCAACCAGTCGCCAAAAGAACCTTTTGAGGATTTTGATGCCATTTATGCACAACGGCTTAAGGAAGCTGATTTGTTTTATAATAGTTTGCAAAAAAACATCAAAGAGGAGCATTTGAAATCGGTACAACGTCAGGCCTATGCTGGAATGTTGTGGACTAAACAATGGTATTATTTCAATGTTTATGAGTGGATTAAAGGTGATCCTTCAATGCCTAAACCCGATGCGAATAGAAGTAAAGGAAGAAATAATACTTGGAAACATTTGTATGCTTCTAATATTTTGTCAATGCCTGATAAATGGGAATATCCTTGGTTTGCCGCTTGGGATTTGGCCTTTCATACTTTGCCTCTGGCACGATTGGATCCCGATTTTGCCAAACGTCAATTATCAGTGATTTTGAGAGAATATTATATGCATCCCAACGGACAAATTCCGGCTTACGAATGGTCGTTCTCGGATGTGAATCCTCCGGTACACGCTTGGGCAACCTGGAAAGTCTATGAAATTGATAAAGAAATGAATGGCGGCAAAGGCGATCGTTTTTTCTTGGAACGTATTTTCCATAAACTACTGCTCAATTTCACTTGGTGGGTCAACCTGAAAGATGAGGGAGGAAACAATATTTTTGGAGGCGGATTCCTTGGAATGGATAATATTGGGGTTTTCGACCGATCGGCGGCTTTACCAACAGGTGGACATTTAGAACAAGCCGATGGAACGGGGTGGATGGCAATGTATAGCCTGAATATGTTGCGAATTGCTTGTGAAATTGCGATTGAAAATCCGGTGTATCAAGATATGGCTTCTAAGTTTTTTGAACACTTTTTGCATATCGCGGGTGCTATGCAAGCCATTGGTGGAGACAAATTGAATCTTTGGGACGAAGACGATCAGTTCTATTATGATATGTTGCATAAAGAAAATGGCGAAGCCGAATTACTCAAAGTGCGCTCGATGGTGGGATTGATTCCACTTTTTGCGGTTGAAGTTTTAACACCAGAGTTGTTAGACCAATTGCCAGATTTCAAGCGTAGAGTGGAATGGGTTATTTCAAACCGACCAGATTTGGCTGCTTTAGTTTCTAGTTGGTACAATCCCGGAAAAGGAGAGAGCAAGTTATTGTCTATTCTTCGTGGGCACCGAATGAAGATGATTATGAAACGTATGTTCGATGAATCGGAATTTTTGTCTGATTTTGGTGTTCGTTCGTTGTCTAAATTTCATAAAGAACATCCTTATCGATTTACCTATGATGGAGGAACCGTTCAAGTAGATTATACACCTGCCGAAGCTACTGGAGATATGTTTGGAGGAAATTCCAATTGGCGTGGCCCAATTTGGTTTCCAATGAACTATTTGATTTTGGACTCACTCGAGAAATTCTGTAACTATTACGGAAACGACTACAAAGTAGAGTTTCCAACGCATTCAGGAGTAATGATGAATATAAAAGATGCAGCTGATGGCGTGGCGAATCGTTTACTCTCACTTTTTGTGCCTAATAAAGAGCAATTTATACCGATGTATGGGCCTTATGAAAAGTTTCAAAAAGACCCCAACTTTAATTCGAATCATTTGTTTTTTGAATATTTTGATGGCGATACCGGAAAAGGATTAGGCGCCAATCATCAAACAGGATGGACGGGACTTATTGCCGAAATCATTCATCATTTGAATAACGATTCGGAACAAATTTAAATGTAGAGTACTATTTCCATCCGAGATAGTACTCTTTTTTTACTATTTTAAATTGAGGGTTGGGAAAAATTTAAAGTTTTCTTAGAAGTAAGTAAAGCATGTTGTTAATCGATTCAGTCTAAGAAATAGAAGTTTGTAGAAAACAGCACTTTTTCTATTTGAAGACTATTTCCAATGAAGTTTAGGTTTACGTAAAAAAAATTATTCCCTTTTTGAGAGGTTGCTTTTCTTCCAAATAAATCCATCCAAGAGATAATGAGTAAATTGTGGAACGGTTAGTAAGGGTACAATTACAAAATACCAATTTGAAAAATCTTCTGTAGTACCTGACAATTGTTCCTTCCAAACTAAAATTTCCCAAAGATATTCTTCAGAAAAAGCAATCAAAAGCAAAACGACGATGAAAAGTAAAAGTCCTTTAAAATGTTTGAAATAGTATAACGAATGCAATTCTTTGGATGTTTTTTTATCGATTTCATTGAGATAAATAAGCGCTATGTAAGGAATGCCGTGAGAAACGACATTAAGCAAAGTAAAAATCAAATCGTTATTAAAATAGACGATTCCAAAAAACCAAGACAAAATGGTTCCTAGTAGTATTGCATTTTTTGGAATATTGATATAATTATTCTTAACGCCAAAGTAACTTGTTCGGAGTACATAAAAAAGAAGTACACAACCATAAATCCAGCTTAAAACCATAATTAAGAAAGGACTTTCGAAATGCAAGAATTCGTTTTCAACAAACCAATTAAATTCCCTTGGAGACGATAAAAACCAATACAGCATGGGGTAAATTGTTGCGGTATAAATCACCACATTGTCTACCCAAGCCCATTTTTTAGATTCATTTCGTGCATATAAACGCATAAAGCCATATTGCTGTCTGATGAAATGAAAAACAGCTATATATGCCATTACAGACCAAAAGACTTTACTCCCAAAAGAAAACAAAACGATTCCAATTAAAAAGCATACAATAGGCAAACCGATTAGTAATTTTTTTCTTTTTTGAAATTCGCTTGCAACAAAATAGGTTTTAAATAAAGTAGCGTAAACGTGTGCGACATCGATAAAAACAATTAGAAAGAGCCAAGTGTAAAAGGAATACTTAGTTTCTATTTGTTGCAGCTGTTTTTGAAATAGAAATACAATAGCAACCACCAAAAAGGAAGGCGATAAGATAAATATACTATCTGTTTTGGCTTTATGAATCCAAGGTTGTTGCATCGAGCATTGTATTTACTGCGTTAATTCCTTGATGAAAGGCTTCTTCAAAAATAGAGATACCCGATACATCACTATGAGCAAAAAACAGCGTATTGGCGATAGGTTTTGCAGCTTCTTTTTTGGCATCACTAAAAATAAAATTAGGAACAGGACTAATCATTCCGTGACCTAATAAATGAACTTCAATGCTTTCTGTTTGAGATTCAATATTGGGATGGGCTATTTTTAAATCATCAAAAACCATTTGTTTCCAATATTCTTTAGTCTTTTTATACATTTCTCGGCGTGTTTTTTTCAAATCCGCACTAGAGAAACTGTAATAATAAGTGATTACTTTTTTATCCTGTAGTTGTTGAAGGGATTGATGTTGGTCGTAAACATATCCCAAACCTTTTGAACCATAAATTACATTATCCCAACACAAAGGAAAGCTTCCGTTATCGTTTATATCAGACACAACTAAAGTAGCCAAAAGCCAAGGAGTATAATGAAAATGTGAAGCCAAATCTTTTCGGTCTTTCAACAAGTATTGATTTACAAACTGAGGCGTTGCAAGTATAATTTTTTTCGCGGTTATTGCAATGGTAGTTTTGGTTTCATTATCAAAAACTTTGGCAACTGCTTTGTGGGTATCATTTTCAATTTCGAAAACCAAGTGGTTTTTTAATGATTTTCCTTTTACATATTTTTTCAGGTGATTGGCTAATCTTGAGTTTCCTTCAGGCCAAGTGAGCACCGAATCTTGATGTTCTTCGGAAGCATTTTGTTTTCTTGCGGCAAAATAATGAATACCTGCATAAGCAGAAACGTAGGCGATTCCTAAACCAAAATCATCTTTGCAGCAATAATCAATATAATTATAAAGAGGTTTTGCTGTAAAATTTTGGTTTTCAAACCATTGTTGCATAGTCAAAGTATCCAATGCTTTTACTTCTTTATTTTGGGAGGATTCAGCAAGTGGAATCGTGAACCAATATTTTCCCTTTTTATCTTTTTGTTGTCTAAAACCATCCATTACTTTGAAAAATCGGACGAATTCTTGATCTTCAGCGGCAGTATTTCCTTCCTTTGGAACAACTCCTTCTTGCCAATTATTTCTATAGAACAAACGTTCTTCTGGAGCCAAAGTGAGTTGGGTTTCATCGAATTTTGGAAACCCTTTGGAATCATAACCTAAGATGATTTTTTCTTCTTCTAAAAATTGCAATAAAGCTTTGTCCTCTAAATTCGGTAAAGGTAAATAATGGGCTCCCAATGGATATTTAGAATACTGGTTCTCGCCATTGGATGAATTGCCACCTAAATGATCTTCTAATTCGACCATTAAAAAATCAGTAATTCCTTTTTTAGTGAGTTGTCTGGCTGCGCTCAATCCAGAAATTCCGCCACCAATAATTAGATATGGAACGGTAATTTCTTTTGATGGTTTAGGAAAATTTTTTACTCTAAGACGATGCCCCAAAATATGATTGGTTCCTGATAATCGAATCAAAAGAGTAACCACTTTTTCTTTACACGCCTCCAATAGAGGAATTGCGAGTAGCGAAGTGGTTATTATTTTGAGAAAGTTTCTTCTTGAATTATTGTAATTTTCCCCATTCTTCATCGAAATAGCGTACTAAAATTTGGTTATCTAATCGATTGATTTCGATGTCTTTTGAAATCATATCTTGAGAAAAATAATTGAACTTATCAAATTGATAATTATAAAAACGCAAAGCATCCACTTTTCGGTTTACGGTATTAAATGTAGTTCCAAAACCATTAATGGCGATGGTAAAACCCCATTCTCCAAACGATGGAACATAAGCGTGATACGCATCAATTTGTGGAAAAACTTGCATTACCGTTTTATTAATACACCAAAAAGATTTGGGTGCAAAATAAGGCGATGTGGTTTGAATAACGACCACAGCATCTTGGTTTAAAAGTTTTTGAATCGTAGCATAAAAATTAAGCGAATACAATTTACCTAGACTGTAATTCGATGGATCTGGAAAATCGATAATCACGACATCAAATTTTTCTTGGCAATTTTTTGCCCAAATGTAGGCGTCTTTATTAAAAACAGCCACTTTAGGATTATTGAGCGAATTAGCATTAAAACCGCATAAGATGGTATTGGTTTTAAACATTTTGGTCATTCCTTCATCTAAATCGACAAGAGTTACTTTTTGCACCTCTTTGTATTTCAAGATTTCTCTAACGGCAAGTCCATCACCGCCGCCTAAAACCAAAACATTCGACACGCTTTTTGCCATTGACAATGCGGGATGCACCAGCGCTTCGTGGTAGCGGTATTCATCGGTTGAGCTAAACTGTAAGTTATTGTTGAGGTACAGACGGTAGTCGCTTTTGTTGTGTGTTAAAACAATTCTTTGGTAAGGAGTGGTATTGGTATAAACAATGTTTTCACCATAGAGTTTCCCTTCTGAAAAGGACAAAATTTTATCAGAGAAAATAAAAACAGCTAATAAAATTACAAAGGAAAGTATGGCTTTGCTTCGAACCAAATGCACTTTTTTCAACTCATTTTTGAGCAAGTAACATAGGGCAATTGCAATAGATACATTGATCATTCCGAAGAATAAGGAAGTCCCCATAATGCCTAGTTTTGGCACTAAAACCAAGGGAAATAATATGGAAGCCAATAAAGCTCCAATGTAATCAAAAGTAAAAACGTTTGAGACTAAATCTTTAAATTCGACTTTGTCCTTCAGAATATTCATCAACAGTGGAATTTCTAATCCTACCAAACAACCGGTTACAAAAACAAGGAAGTAAAGTATAAACTGAAAGGAATTAATACTTTCAAAAAGCAGGAACAAAATCACGGAGCTCAACCCTCCAATTAATCCAACCAAAATTTCAATTTCAACAAAAGTATTGAGCAGATTTTTGGTCAAAAATTTTGAAAAGTAGGAGCCAATTCCCATCGAAAAAAGATAAACTCCTATGATAAACGAGAATTGTTTTACCGAATCACCCAATAAATAACTGGCCAAAGTACCCGCGACGAGTTCGTAAACTAATCCGCAAGTAGCAATGGTGAATACGGCAAAAAGTAATAAATATTCAAATTTTAAAATCTTTTTACCCATGAATTGCGGCACTAATGATCATCGAAATCCCAATGATGAAGGCTCCAAAAACAATCGCCAAAGCCACATTATTATTTTTTGAAATTTGAGACCAAGTATTTTCGGGAGTCAATTTTTCGATGATAAAATAGGTAATCAATAAAATTGCAATTCCTATAAGCGAAAAGACAATAGATGCTAAAATAGGTCTCATAGTTAAAATTTCCATAGTATTTTGTTTAGTTATTTGTGATAAAAATGATTTACTGAGCGATTGCCTTGTGCAGGTCGATAGTTTTCCGTGGTTTCGCAATCGCAAATGCTATTGCCTTGCCAATTGTAATACACAAAAAGCGCATAAAATAAACCTCCTACGAGCAGTGCAATGAAGTTGGATTGCACAAATTCTTTTACTTTTTCCATATTGTATTTAAAATGATTATTCCCATCTTTTTTGTTCAAATGACTTTTCTAAATAATAAATAGCAACGACAAATACGGTCATAAAAATATAAATCATCCAGACATTTCTTGTAGAAGGACTTGACCAACTCGCTTGAATTTGAACCGTTTGATTTTGAGCGTCTTCAGTTGCTTTCATCGGGGTAATGGCCAAATGGTATTTACCAGCAGCGACTCCACAAATATTAAATTCTTCAGAAGTATCACCTTCCGTCCAATTTTCACCATCGGTATAGCCATGATAGTATTCTATATCCTTGTTAGCATAAACTTCGTCGCCATTTTTTTCATTAATCAATGCTACTTGAACATTAGCCCAAGAATTATCAACGTTAGAATGCAATTGAATAGTCAATGGAGCTGAACTTCCTTTTAGTTCAAAAGATGGGGTAATAAAATCTTTTTTAGCATATTCATCAAACGCAATGGAGGTATCGAGAACCTTTTGTTCAACACGATCTTTGTTAAGGAACCAATGCGTAATCAAAATTAAAAAAGCAATACCACAAAAAATAAGAGCTGTATTTCTAACATTTATAAGAAAGGGTTGCACTTGACCAATGCCTTTTTTTGTTGGTAAAGAAGTAGTAGCGAAAGCTTTTTTTATCGCTCTAGTAGAAATATGTTTTCCTAAGAAAGCTGTTTGTTGATGGCCAACTTTTTCAAAACTAAGTAAGAAGGGTGGATGAATATATTCTATAAGTTCAACATTTTTATAAATATCAAAATCAAAGAAACCTTTTGAGGCGACTAGCTTTGGATAATAGTAATCGTAGCGATCATAAGTGATTTCGTTATGTTCTACTGTTAAAGGATGATTACCAACTTTAGTATCAAAAGTAATCTCGTTTAGAAGAATCCAATGCCCATCAGATTCAGAGAGGTATAAAAAGCTGCCATTTTTTGCTTGTAGAATGTACTCTCTCCACTCAAAGTCTTGGTGTGATTTGATCACTAATCCAGTTACTTGATACTCAATATTATCAAATACGGCAGTTTTGCCAATCTCAAATGTATTTTCAAAGAAGCAGGGTTGAGACTTCATATAAAGCGAAAGACCTGCACCTTCTTTGTTTTTATAAACATAATCACAAGCAGGGCAAGCAAAAACTTCAACTTCAAAATTTACCTCAAGAGTTGTAGTAGTATTACAATTAAAACAAGGGACAGTCATGTATTATCTATTAATTTCGAATTCCTTTAGAATTTTTGCTTCAAAGTAGCTGATATATTCTTGTGTAATGTCTTTTACTTTTTGTGTATTGTCTTGCAAATAGTTACACAAATATACATCTAAAGTCAATTGATTGAATTCAGGCCATGTATGAATGCAAATATGAGATTCTTTTAAACAAATGGCTATGGTGAAACTATTGTTTTCGAAAATATGTTCACTAATCCCCACTTTTTCTAGTTGATATTTTGCTATTAAATTTTTAGAAAAACTGATGAAATTTTCACTCGAGGTCAATTTAGTAAGATCTTGTACTTCGAGTGTTACAAGTTTGTGTAAACCAGGGGAATAGTCGTTTGTAGTCATTAACTAGGCATTGTTGGGGCTAAACTATACTTTTATTTTTTACGAATATAGCATTTTTACATTTCCAATAATTCTAAATAAAGAAAATATTAAACTAAAACATCAATTCTATACATTTTCTTTGGATAAAATGAACCCAAATTCCGCAGAGACTTCTTTAGTTACAAATCCATAGTCATTCGAATACAGTCTTTATTTTAAAAAAGAGAATAGTTTGAAGGGCAATTTTTTATTCATGAAGCTCTTACTTAGAAAAACAATAACCAAAACATTCATTACCAAAACAAAAAATCCAAACTCCTCACGAATAGTAAGGAGTTTGGAATTTGTTTTTTTACTTTTGAAAAGCTTATTCTTTTGTTTCTTCTTCTTTTTTAGTAGTAGCCGGTTGATCGTCTTTGGCGGCGTTTTTGAATTCTTTAATGCCACTTCCTAAACCTTTCATTAATTCTGGAATTTTTTTACCTCCAAAAAGTAATAAAACAACAGCTAGTATAACTAGGATTTCTGTAACTCCAAATCTTCCCATGATTGTATTTTTTATTGCCGAAACAAATTTGTACTAATTAATGCTGCAAATGTATATAGAATTCCTTAATCTGTTTTGATTTTGAAGGAATAATTTATCCGCATTCGCGTTAAATATTGATAAATTTGGGTTGTCAACACCATAATTACAATAAAGCTGCTTAAGGCAAACAACCATTAATCGTTATATTTGTCCAAATAAAAAAGAATTATGTTTAAAAATCGTTTGTTACCGAATCATCTTAAGCAAGTCGCATTCATGAAAAAACGGTTGATTCTAATCAATGAAGAAACCTTTGAGGAGTTGTTTTCAATCAAATTGAGTCTTTTGAATGTATTTGTAGCGGGAACTTTAGGCGTTATTTTTTTAATTACCATGACAACCGTACTTATTGCTTTTACCCCGTTGCGAGAATACATTCCTGGATATGCTTCTACACAGCTAAAAAAAGAAGCTACGATTTTGGCACTTAAAACGGATTCGTTAACTCAAGCACTTGAGAAAAATGAAGCTTACCTCAAAGCCATCCAAAAAGTACTCACGGGTAAATTAGAACATGCCACCTTCAATAAAGATTCTATTTTGGCACAAACGCAAACAACAATTCCTTCGGAATCACTCAAAGCTTCAGAAGAAGAATTAAGTTTAAGAAAAGAAGTCGCTGAGGAAGAAAACAAGGGCACTACGAAGGCTGCATCCCACAAAAAGAAAAAGTAAAAACGATCAAAAAACAGCTTGTTTTAAATTCAAAATAAATGTCAATAAAAGCCATTGCAGCAAAATTATTTGCAAAAAAAATAGTCCGAAAAACACAAGAATGGGCACAGCATCCCGTTGCTACGCAAGAAGCTGTTTTTAAACAATTGATAAAAGAAGCCAAGAACACTCAATTTGGGAAGGACCATCATTTTGAGCAAATACAATCGTATGATGATTTTGTTCAAAATGTTCCTATTCGAGATTACGAAGGATTAAAACTTTATGTAGACCGAGTAGTAAATGGAGAAGAAAACGTGTTGTGGAAAGGTAAACCACTTTATTTTGCCAAAACTTCTGGAACCACATCGGGTGCCAAGTACATTCCGCTAACCAAAGAGTCGATGCCTACACATATTCAAGCCTCTCGAAACGCCATTTTGCATTACATTCACGAAACAGGCAATGCTGATTTTGTAGATGGAAAAATGATTTTCTTGCAAGGAAGTCCAATTTTAACCGAGAAAAACGGCATCAAATTGGGAAGATTATCAGGCATAGCTGCTCATTTTGTTCCGGGTTATTTGCAAAAAAACAGAATGCCTTCTTGGGAAACCAATTGTATTGAAGATTGGGAAACCAAAGTCAATGCTATTGTGGAAGAGACCATAAAAGAAGACATGCGCGTGATTTCTGGAATTCCGTCTTGGGTACAAATGTATTTCGAAAAATTGCAACAAAAGGCTCAAAAACCAGTTGGAGAATTGTTTCAAAATTTCAATTTATTCATTTATGGAGGCGTTAATTTTGAACCGTATCGCGCCAAATTCGAAAATTTAATTGGTCGAAAAGTAGATAGCATCGAACTTTTCCCTGCCTCCGAAGGCTTTTTTGCCTACCAAGATGCTCAAAAAGAGAAAGGAATGTTGTTGCTGTTGAACTCCGGAATTTTTTATGAGTTCATCAAAAGTGATGCCTTTTTTACCGAGAATCCAAAGCGTTACACCATAGGCGAAGTCGAATTGGGCGTAAATTATGTACTGATTATTTCGACCAATGCGGGGCTTTGGGGCTACAATATTGGTGATACAATACAGTTTACTTCATTGAAACCTTATCGCGTTATTGTTTCGGGTAGAATCAAACATTACATTTCTGCTTTTGGGGAACACGTGATTGGCAAAGAGGTAGAAAGTGCGCTGCAAGAAGCAATTCAAGGTACCAATATTCGCATCAATGAATTTACGGTGGCGCCACAGATTACGCCAAAAGAAGGATTACCGTATCACGAATGGTTTATTGAATTTGAAAACGAACCAGAGGATGAGGTTGCTTTTGCCGAAGCTATTGACCAAGCCATGCGCAAGCAAAACATTTATTATGATGATTTGATTGTGGGCAACGTTTTGCGAAAAGTAGTTATCACCAAAGTCGCCAAAAACGGTTTCCAAGACTATATGAAATCCATTGGAAAATTGGGTGGACAAAATAAAATTCCGAGATTGAGTAATGATCGAAAAATTGCTGCCTTTTTTGAAAATAAAAATTAAAATGAGAAATAAGTATTGGATTTGGATGCTGCTTTTTGCATTTCAATGTAGTTTTTCGAAATTAAAAGGTGTTGTCAAAGACAGTATTTCAGGTCAGCCCATTCCTTATGTAAACATTTGGGCGGAAAATGAAAACATTGGAACCACATCAGAACTAGATGGCACTTTTACTATCAATACAACGTCGGATAAAATATTGGTTTTTTCGGCTTTGGGATTTGCACCCAAAAAAATAAAAGCCGACAAAATTGAAAGTGTTGTTCTCAAAAATGAAGCAATTGCATTAAACGAGGTTATCATTGCACCTCCAAAACACGATTCCGAAATTGTAATTGGAAATTATAAAAAGGGATTGATTAATCATTATTTCGCCTGCGGTACTTCTCCTTTTATTGTGGCTAAATTTTTTCCATTTACTAAAGAAATGGAACAGCATTCTTTTCTAAAAAATTTGCAAGTACTTACTAAGGCTGAAAAAGAAAACGCCAAATTTGTATTGCGTTTTTTTGAAGTTAATCCTGATGGAAGTCCTGGAAATGATTTGACTGCTCAAAATATTATTGTTCCAGTTAAAAAAGGAAAAAAGAATACAGAAATTGATTTGGAATCGTATAAAATAAAAGTACCATCCAATGGATTTTTCGTTGCTGTTGAATGGTTAATAATTGATGACAACCGTTTTGAGTTTAAATTTACAAAGGTCAATGAAGGATCCAAAAGATTTGATGGTGTGTATTATGATCCTAGAATCGGGACTATTCCTAGTGAAGAAACATCCACTTGGACATATTATAAAGGAAAATGGCGAATTAGTAATTTTAAAAATTCTCAGACCTTTTTAGATCGCTACAAGGATAAATATTTAGAATTAGCGATGAAATTAACGTTAACCAACTAAAAAAAACTTTTACTTACCTTTGAAAAGTGATAAAAAACAAACAAGATGAATACAACCAAACATATATCAAGATCTAGAGCGCAAGAATCGTCTGCGGCTATAGAAAAAATGTACATTACCATTCGCCATTTATTCAACCGTGGGTTTTACAAACCAATGGGGGTTTCGGGCGATACTTTACGCGAAGCTTTATTGGCTTTACGTCCCGAAATTTATGGTAATATAGCCGAGGAAAAAGTAGAACTTAACGGACTTTTATATGTTATTGAACGACTTCCAATTGGGATCGAGGAGTGTCGTTTTATAAATTTAACCTCCGAAGAGGGGTATGCAAAATCCCATTTTCAGGCCATTGTTCCGCCAAAGAGAAGAAGAAATTGCTACCGAATTGACGAAGAGCAAATGAATGTCGAAATCACTCGAGGACGTTCTGATATTTATGATATTTTGACGCATTTGACTTTTATTTTTATCGAATCCCATAAAATTAAAAACCGCGTTTTGCTCGATGATGCTGGCGAGGTGTCAAGAGATTGGTTAAAACTACAAGCCGCCGTAAACCAAACCAAGAAGCTTACCCAAATCGAAAAAGAAAAAGCCATTTCGCATGCGTCTAATATTTTGGGAAGAACCTTTGAAGATGTGTTAGCTATTTATGATGCCTTTGGTTCCGAAAATGCACCTGATCGTTTTCTGCATGTGATTTATTGGTTAGGAAAATTAGCCATCGAAGAAGTAGTAGACAACAACAAAAGAACCATCACTTTTAGTCCTATTTTGAGAGAACGTTTGGGGCATCACATTCATGGAGAAATTTGGGCCAATAATATCAAAGAGGTTTTAAAAGCCAACAACTTATTGGACCGACCTATACATGTTATTAGTGCCAACATGCACAGTGTGATGAATTCCATATTTGCCACGCCGCTATTAAAATCAAAGTTTAAGGACAAATCTGATTTTGTGATTTATGAAGAATTGAGTAAATCAGGCGCCAAAGAATTGCGTAAGCAAGTAGAAACGTTGGCTGAGAAAAACGGAATGGTATTTCTACCCGATACTTCAGGAACTAATATCGATGTACAATTGTTTGATACCGCCAAAATTGATTGGTCTAAAACCGCTTTTCCAAAGGCAGAATTAGGTGACAAAGCACCTGTTTTGATTGTTATGGATTATGCTTTTGGCGAACAAGCTTATGAAACCATCGATGAATTATTAAAACCCTACAAAAAAGAGACCTTGCTCAATGTACAGTCGGTTTCTATTATGGGAAAAGCTGGAATTCTCGAAGGAGGCAAAGGCGATATTATGATTCCAAATGCCCATATCAACGAAGGAACAGCAGATAATTATTTCTTTGAAAATGAATTAACCGCCGAAATGTTCGAAGGCAATGACATTGCTGTGTTTGCAGGACCTATGGTAACTGTTTTGGGTACATCGCTTCAAAATAGAGATTTATTGAAGTTTTTTCATGAGTCTACTTGGGGAGTAATAGGCCTAGAAATGGAAGGGTCGTATTACCAAAAAGCGATACAATCGGCCTCTAAAATCAGAAAGAGTGTACCAAAAGACATCAAAGTGCGTTATGCTTACTACGCTTCTGATAATCCGTTAGAAACAGGAAGTACCTTAGCCTCTGGAGGATTGGGAACTACTGGCGTAAAACCAACGTATTTGATTACCATAAAAATTTTAGAACAAATTTTGAATACTCTTTAAATTAAGATATGAATACACCCTCGCATAGCGATTCAGAAATTGACGTATTTCAAATAACCACCAAAGTAAAAAAGGGTTTCGAACGTTTGAATACTTTGTTGTTCAATTGCATTCAGTTTTTTGTACACCAATGGAAAATAGTGGCTGCATTGCTTATCATTGGTTTTGGTTTTGGATTATTTTTGGATAAAAGCAATAAACTGTATACCCATGAAATCACGGTGATTCCCAATTTTGGGAGCGTCGATTTTTTGTATGCTAAAATCAATCTGCTTCAATCTAAAATTAATGCTGGAGATGCCGCTTTTTTACAAAAAGAAGTGGGATTAATACATCCCGAGGCGCTGAGAAAAATTGAAATTAAACCTATTGCCGACGTCTATAAATTTATTGAAGAAAAAGAACGCAACTTTGAGTTGATTAAATTAATGGCCGAAGTGGGCGAGGTAAAAAAGGTACTTGAGGATAATATTACCAGTAAAAACTACACCTACCATAATATAGCAGTTGTTACTGTTGGAATCACCAATGAGAAGGAATTGATTACTCCATTGATGAATTATCTCAATCAATCAGACTATTTTTCAGCAATACAGGAGGTGGAAGTCGCAAATTTGAAACAAACTATTGCACAAAATGATACCATTATTCAACAAATTAACGGAATTCTTAATGGGTTTTCGGCCAATGTAAAAAGTAGTTTGAAAAATGACAAGCTCATGTACTACAACGAAAACACCCAACTCAATGATATTATAAGATCTAAAAGAGATGTGTTATTTGAACAGAGTAAGAATAGGTTGAAAGTAATCAACTTTCAAAAAACAATCAAAGAGATAACCTTCACGTTGAACAGTACTACTTCAAAGGTAGTAAACGGCGTAATGAAATTTGTATTGCCATTATTTCTGGTATTATTGTTTGTATTTATTCGTTTGTTCATCCGATTTTATCAAAAGCAATTGGCTAAATCCAAAACAGCAGCTTCATAAAAATCTCTTTCTTTTACAAACAAAACCTAATGTGTTAAGAACTCTTCGCTTTCATTTCCTTAAGACCTTTCAAAATCCTGTAGTTAGGCAAAGTCTGCTAACCTTGTTCATTAGGGTTTTTGGGGTTGTGCTTTTGTTTGGTTTTACGTTGTTTTTAACGCAAAAGTATACACCTAAGATAGTAGGGCAATATGATTTTGTTCGCACATTTCTTTTTGCTATCGGGAGTATTTGTTTATTGGGTTTTGATCAATCCATATTGTATTTCAAAGGGCGTTTGTATCCGGATTTTTCTTTGGGACATTTGAAAAAAGTATATCTAAAAATGGTCTTGATGCTGTTTTTTGCTTCCCTACTTTTATTGGTTTTTATAGCAGTATTGGATGCTTCTGTAATTACACAATTTTTTTCGGACGATGCAACTTATCTCCTTTTGTTAAAAGCTTCGGCAGCCTTGTTTTTTTATGGACTTTCAATTCTAAATGTTGAGGTTTTTAGGGCGTTAGAGGAAATAGCAGCAGCTGAACTATTTCGGAATATTTTCAAATACTTACCTATAATTGTAGTTGCTTTTTTATTAGTGCAATGGCAATTAGAACCCTATTTGGTAGATGCTTTTTTGCTGAGTTTTGTTTTTATGGGAATTTTGACCACCGTATTGACTTTTTATTTTTTTACCAAAAAACCAGCTACTTGTTCCACTGATTGCTTTTCTTCTCAAGAGATTATCACACATTCCTTTCCTATTGCTGTAAGCGGAATGGCTATTTTTTTGATGATGAGTTTTGATATCCTGTTTTTAAAAAAGTATTTTGGAGACGCTACTGTCGCTTATTATGCTGTGGCGGTCAAGTTAATGACGTTGTTGTCTGTTATCATTTTGACGGTAAACATTACTGTTTCGGCGGCTATAGCAGCCAGTTTTTCGAATAAAGAAATAGATAAAGTGCAGCAAATTGTGCAAAATAGTTCCCGATTAATAGTAGCAATTACTCTACCTGCAGTTTTTGCGTTGCTTATTTTTCCAGAGTTTATTTTGCAATTTTTTGGTTCTAATTATGTAGTTGCGAAAGAAGCTTTATTCGTGTTGGTTTTGGGACAAGGGTTTTGTGCTTTTTTTGGATCGGCTCCTGTTTATCTGAACATGACAGGCCGACAACACATTTTTCAACGGATTGTTTTACTAGCGCTTTTGCTTAATTTTATTTTAAACTATTTTTTAATTCCCTCGTACGGAATGATAGGAGGTGCGATAGCTTTTTCGGTCAGTGCTTTGTTTTGGAATTTTAGTACGGCACTTTTTGTATATTTTAAAGACGGTATTAAGTTGTTTTTGAGTTAATTTCTAAATTTTTTACTATCATCAAAATGTCTTTTATCATAAAAAAAAACACCGCTACTTTTTTACTTCTTTTCGGTCTCAATTTGGGACTTGCCTTTGCCGCGAGTTTTTTTTTACCACCAAAATTCTTTTACGATGCTGCCATCATAGCGTATGACAAAGGCAATGAAATAGGCTATTTTGGAAGTTATCCACTGACGATTTTGTTTTATAAAATAACGGGTTTACGTTATTTGCCTTTTGCTGTGATTGCTTTGATTCAATTTCCAATTTTGATGCTGATTCTTTACAAAATTGGCATTCCAAGTACCTTTGAAAAAATTACGATTAAGAACGTTTTAGTGTATTTTTCTTTTTCGATTATTGCTATTTTTATTTCAATGCCTTCAAAAGAGTTTCTGACTTTTTTGTACCTTTCTACTATTGTCTTCTTGTTTCAAAAGAAAATTTTTAATTTCAAAACGAACTTATTAATTGCCTTATTGCTTTTTGTTTTTTTTGGTGCGGTATATCGTCCTTATTTTGTATTACTTCCTATTGTTGCCATGAGTATGTATTGGATTTCTTGTATTAAAATCCAAAATCGAACTTTTGCTACCTTGTGTTATGGTATTGGAGTTATGATTTTGTTGTCTTTGAGTTACGGAGTAATACAAGGTAAATTTTTATCAGAGCAAACGCGTGAGTTCTTAAATTTGGCTCGATTGAATTCGCCTGATGCCAATTCGATCATTTTATCACCAGTAAAAACGGATACATGGTATGGTGAAATCATTGGAATTCTATATGGTTTTTTTACAGTAAACCTGCCTTTAAATGGGCTAAAGCATTTTTTGAAACCACAAATCGTCCTCTTCGTAATTTGGCAACTGTTTCTTTTTTATATTTTGTTGGTTCGATTGGCGCGTTGTATAAAAGACAAAAAAGAATACGTTTACGAGTTGTGGATGCTTCTTTTTGTCTTCTCATTTTTTATACTGCAAGGTGTTTTTGAACCGGATTTGGGATCAGCAATTCGACACAAAATGGGGATTTTTCCACTAATTTATTACGCGTTATACTATGACCATTTCCGAAAAGAATTTCAATAAAATTTTCTCCTTTTTTTTGGTAGCCATTGCTTGTACCTTAATTTTCAGGAAACCTTGTACTTGGTTAATTTTTGCTTTTGCGGTTTTTAATATTTTCTATTTTAAGAAAACACAATGGTCCAAAAAGGCCTTGATTTTAGCAACTATCATCGCTTCCCCTTTTTTGTTAGAATTAGTGTTTTTTTGGAACAATGATTCTTTGGTTCAAGGCATTAAATCTATTGAAAAAACGTCGGCATTGGTCCTGTTTCCCTTATTTATTTTGGGGAATTACCAAAGGATTTCTTTTTTAAAATTGTTGCGGTATTATGTGAATGGTACGACTTTAGTAATGATTGTTTTTACGCTTCGGTTTCTATTGGTTTTTCCAGAGTACGTCACCAAGTATTGGCATGGCGTTCACCTTTGGGAAATGGGGTATGTTTTTGCTAATTCTATCGGAATTCATGCGCCTGCACTCAATATGCACTTGGCTTTTGTGAGTGTAGCGGCTTTGTATTTGTTATTAGATTCTTGGCAAATAAAAAAGGATTATAGAACTTCCATTTTATCCGTTTTGGTGTTTGTGTTTTCTTTTTTCTTTGTGCTTTTGGTCAATACTCGAATGGCATTATTCAATGTACTTACAGGTTATTTATTGGTAGTGTTCTCGTTTTTTTTAGCGCATTTTAATTTAAAAAAAATGATGTTGTATAGTGTTGCCATCGGTGGAGTAGTGCTCGGAATTTTAATACTCTTTGTTCAAAAAAATCCTTACATGAAAGAAAAATATGGTGCCGTGACGTTTGCTTATATGGACAAGGTCGGAAAACTAGACGAAATTGATCACCCCGAAATAAAGGTTTTTAATTCTTTGGTAACCAGAGTTTCTATCTGGAAATCGGCTTGGGAGTTATCGTTACAGCATTTGCCTTTTGGCGTGGGTGCTTCGGATGGAAAACCAGAATTGGTGAAGTATTATAAACAAACCCATCAGTATTTTTTGGCGGAATATGCTTTTCCTACCCACAATCAGTTTCTTGATTTTTTATTAAAATTTGGTGTTTTAGGACCGCTTGTCGTTTTGCTTTATATTGGTACAATTGGCTATTTGGGAATTGATTTAAAAAATGCATTGGTCTTTTCGTTCTTTTTTCTTTTTTTCACTTCGAACTTAACGGATGATTTTTTGTTGCGTTTTGATGGAATTACGTTCAGCGGCTTTTGGTTTTCTATTTTTGGAAGTCTTTGGTTGCAGCAAAAAAATACCGTTCGTACAATGCCTGAAGTGCCGTAAAGTTTTTGGTTGTATCAAATAAATTAGCGCATCTTGATTGGGCATTTTTGCCAATTTCGGATCTAACCTTTGGATCTTCCAATGTTTTGAAGTATTCTGTTAGTTCTGACGTTTCTTGGAACAAAAAGCCAGTTTTGTTGGGAAGAATGAGATCAATATTCCCAGCAATTTGTGTAGCAACAATTGGTTTTTGTAACGCCATAGCTTCAAGTATGGCGATGGATAATCCTTCCCAAAGCGATGTTTGAAGATAAATATCGAAAGAATTTAAGTGCTCATAAATTTTTTGTTTATCTAAAAACCAACCGGTTATTTTTATATTTGATGCTGTAAGCTGTTCTCGTTCTTCGCCATCACCGACCCAAACAAATTGATAGTTTGGAAATTGTAAGGCAATTGAATTAAATAATTTTGGATTTTTTTGGGCAGTAATTCTTCCTGTGGTTCCGATGGTTAATTTTGGATTAACAAAGGGTTGTAAATAGAGTTGAATACTCGAAATGTTGATTCCATTTCGAATCATTTCGGATTTTCCTAGTTGTTTTGCTAATTCAAACTCAGAGTCACCACAAGCGATAGTGATTCCTCCGAAGATTTTTTGAAATAATTTCTCGATGTACCAATATGTTTTTTTGGCCATAGGAGAACTATCGGTGCGTAGAAAAGCATAACCGTGGGGCGTATAAAAAACTAGAGGTTTTGGGTTGAGAAAACAGCATGCGATTCTTCCTAGGACTCCAGCTTTGGAGGAATGCAAATGGACCACATCGGGTTTGATTGCTTGAAGTTCATGGATTAAGTTTTGTATGGCTTTGAGGTCGGAAATAGGGCTAATTTCTCGTTTCATCGCTACTTTTTTATTTGGGAGGGCAGCGAACAATTGGGCTACTTTTTGCGGATCAATTTCTTTGCGCTTGTCGCTATAGAGTATGAAAGTTGACACTTTTTGACGGATAGTTTCTTTTTCAAAATGATGGGTTAGATCTTCAAAATAGGTATAAACGCCTCCGCCTAATGCTTCGATGATATGTACAACTTTCAATTTTTTTCTTTTTGCTTGGAAAACAAAAATAAAGTTTTCTTGAGAACTTATACTAACATCTGGTTGTAATTGAGTAAAAAATAATGCCAAAAATGCCTGTTGTAGCTCCTTAGCCCCGGGAGTAGCGGCATCCTTTGCTTTTTTAAAGAAAAAAAGCAAAGATATAGCGGATCACGGGACGATGTAACCTAAAATGCCTTTGCTGGCTGCTTCTAGAGTAAAAGAATGGCGAGGTTTGTGGTTGAGTTTTCTTCAAATCAATTACATTTGTTATTCAATATTATGGAAGCAATGAAAAGAATACTTATCACTGGAGCAGCTGGATTTTTGGGATCGCATTTGTGTGATCGTTTTATTAACGAGGGATACCACGTAATTGGGATGGATAATTTGATTACGGGAGATTTAAAGAATATAGAACATTTATTTAAATTAGAACATTTTGAGTTTTACCATCACGATATTACCAAGTTTGTGCATGTTCCCGGAAAGTTGGATTATATTTTACATTTTGCTTCGCCAGCCAGTCCTATCGATTATTTAAAAATCCCGATTCAAACCTTAAAAGTGGGGTCATTAGGTACTCATAATTTATTGGGATTGGCGAGAGTTAAAAAAGCCCGAATTCTTATCGCATCCACTTCAGAGGTATACGGTGATCCTTTAGTACATCCGCAAACTGAGGAATATTACGGCAACGTAAACACTATTGGTCCTCGTGGTGTGTATGACGAGGCGAAACGTTTTCAGGAATCGATTACGATGGCCTACCACACGTTTCACGGAGTAGAAACTAGAATTGTTCGTATCTTCAATACTTATGGACCAAGAATGCGTCTCAATGACGGTCGCGTCATTCCAGCATTTATTGGGCAAGCGATTCGTGGCGAAGACTTGACTATTTTTGGCGATGGGATGCAAACGCGTTCTTTTTGTTATGTAGATGACCAAGTGGAAGGCATTTTTAGATTGTTGCATTCGGATTATGTATATCCTGTAAATATTGGAAACCCAGACGAAATTACGATTAAAGATTTTGCCGAGGAAATCATCAAATTAACGGGCACTTCTCAAAAAGTGGTGTATCATCCATTGCCAATAAACGATCCTTTGCAGCGTCAACCCGATACTACCAAAGCCAAAGAATTATTGGGTTGGGAGGCCAAAGTGAATCGTGCTGAAGGAATGAAAATTACCTATGATTATTTCAAATCGCTTTCGAAAGAAGAGTTGTCTAAGGAAGAACATAAGGATTTTTCGAAATATATTTTTTAATCCCAAAGCCCATTTTCATCATCAGTGAAGACCAAAACCGGTAGATATTCAGGATACATTCGGCCCTTTTCCTATGTTTTGGATAGTGCAATCATTTTAGTAGCTGCTATTTATTGTACCGATTTACCTTTGTTGTCGTATAATCCTATTGCCTTAATTATGGCTTGGTTGATTATTGCATCGTCCTTAGGATTTTATGAAGTGTATCGGTATACGAAAGTTATTGCAATCATAAATTGCGCTTTCAAACAGTGGATGCTATTTTCACTGTTTTCGATGGCCGTAATTTTTATCAATAATCCAAGTACCAGTTTTGCAAAGACGTTCTTTTTTAGTTCTGTTGTTATTGCGGCTGTGTTGTTTTTTAAGTTGGCGATTTACTTTTTTCTGCAAAAATTTAGAGTGCTTTTTGGAGGTAATTTTAGAAAAGTGGTTCTTTTGGGTAGTCCAAAAAATATAGCGCCTTTGCAACATTTTTTTACCGAAAACCCAGATTATGGCTATGTTTTAGAGAAAGTATTCGACTTAGAACATCATCGAAAAGATCATATTAAAGAAAGTTGTGAGTATGTTTTGGCTCATAAAATCGACGAGATGTACTGCGCCATGGATGATTTGACTCAGAAACAAATCTCAGATTTAGTAGATTTTGCAGACAATAACTTGAAAACCTTGAAGTTTATTCCTAATGAAAAACAAATCCTTTCTCGAAATTTCATCTTCGATTATTATGATTACATTCCTGTAATATCACTGAGAAATATTGTGTTAGATAGTGCGCTGAACAAAGGCATTAAAAGAGTTTTTGACCTGGTGTTTTCTTTATTGGTTATTGTTGGAATTCTGTCGTGGCTAATCCCAATTTTGGCAATTATCATCAAACTAGAATCCAAAGGCCCCGTGTTTTTTGTACAAAAAAGAAATGGACTGAATTACCACGAATTCAATTGTTACAAATTCCGTTCTATGAATTTGAACCCAGAAGCTCATTTAGAACAGGTGTCCAAAAACGATCCAAGGATTACTCGAGTGGGGCGATTTTTGCGAAAAACCAGTATCGACGAGTTGCCACAATTCATAAATGTTTTTTTGGGACAAATGTCGGTAGTGGGACCAAGACCACATATGGTGAGCCATACTGAAATGTATGCGCAACGCGTTAATAAGTTTATGGTGCGCCATTTTGTAAAACCCGGCATTACAGGATTGGCGCAAACCAAAGGCTATCGTGGCGAAGTAGAAAAAGAAACGGATATCATCAACCGAGTGAAATATGATATTTTTTATATGGAAAACTGGTCGATTTTGTTGGACATCAAAATCATTTTTATGACCATTTTCAACACCATCAAAGGCGAAGATAAAGCGTATTAAAATACTTTTTCTTTTATCAATTGTTGGATTTGTGATTCTAAATTGAACTCTTTTTGTGCGGTCAAGTAAACCTCTTTTTTCATTTGCTGAATATAGGTTTTTCCTGTAGTTGAAATTTCATTGAGCACCGAATTTAATTGATCAAAATCGCCAACTGAGGCTACCCAACCTAATTTGTTTTCATAGACAATGGTTTCTCCTTCGCCACCTCCAAAATAGAGAACTGGAAATCCTAAAGCACCATATTCAAAAATTTTGGAAGGAACGGAACCATATATTCTTGTTTTTAAAGGGATAATTGCAATGTCAAAACTCTTTAGTTTTTCGTGTAATAGGTGGCGTTCTAGCATGCCATGGAAAATAATTTTTTTGTGAGGATTTTTTGCAATGAAATCTTCTAGGGCAGTTTTTTCGGCACCATCGCCAAAAATGTGTAATTCTAAATCAAGTCCTTGTATCTCAATTTTTTGGCACAATTCTAAAACCCCTTGGGCTATACCTAATAATCCAGCGTAAAACAATTTAATGGGTTCATTTACATTGGAATCCATTTGAATTTCTTCCCTTTGGTGATCGGGAAAGTTGCGATATAAATAGCATTTTTTATCTGGAAATCGTTCTTTTATATGCGTGATAATTTCGTTCGATTGTCCCAAAATCACTTCAGCTTTGGCATAAATAAAACGTTCAAAAAACAAGGAAACCTTGTGTGAAATACTTCCTTGTTTTATTGCTTTTAGCTCAATGGCAGCTGTTGGCCATAAGTCGGAAACATTCAATACAATGGTTTTTCTTTTCAACCATAGCGCAACAACCGAGACAAACGATAGTAAAAGCGGAGGCGACTGTACAATCACTTTTTGAGGTGTCTTTTTGAATAACAAATTAAAAAAAAGCATACTCGAAAAAGATAAAACCGAAAGTGTTCTTTTGAAAATGTTTTTACTGACACTCGGAAAAATCCAGAGACGTTTGACCGTAATATTTTGTCTTTCTTCTGTAACCGAAAATTTTCCTTTGTACTCAGAGAATAATTCGCCTTTGGGATAATTTCCTAAAGGACAGATTACGGTTACTTTGTACTTGTTTTGATACAATTTTAATGCTAATTGTTCTATTCTATTAGCTGCCGCTCCTTTTTCTGGAGGATAATAATTTGATACGATAAGAATGTCTTTCATTACATTTGAAGTAAAATAGCAACAATTCGTTCCGAAGCTTTTCCATCCCAAAGTTCTGGAATACCAGGTGCTTTTTTGGCATTGCCTTGAGCATCTAAAAACGTAGTATAGTGTTTTTCTAGATTTTCTATAGAAGTTCCTACCAGCGTATTCGTGCCAATGGTTTGGGTTTCTGGGCGTTCGGTATTATTTCGCATAGTAAAGCAAGGAATCCCTAAAACCGTTGTTTCTTCTGAAATACCTCCTGAATCGGTAATTACGGCAAAACTATTCTTAATGAGAAACATAAAATTTAAATAGCCTTGTGGTTCTACAAAAAAGATGTTTTTTACATCTAAATTTCTTTCTCCCAAAATTGCCTTGGTTCGTGGATGAATTGGAAAAATTATTTTTTTATCAGCTGCCATTTTATCAATACCCTGAAGTAATTGAATTAGCGATTGTTCTTCATCTACATTGGAGGGACGGTGAAGCGTAAGTACAATATAACCCCCAGTTTCTAACTGTAATTCCTTCCAAAAAATCGGTTCTATTATCCGATTCAAATTTTGATACAAGGTATCTATCATCACATTTCCAACAAAATGAACATTTGATTTTTCGACTCCGTTTTTCAATAAATTTTCAGATGCTGAGGTGGAAGTTGTAAAGAAATAATCCGTAATACTATCGGTTACGATTCGGTTGATTTCTTCGGGCATAGTCCAATCGCCAGAACGAATTCCGGCTTCAACATGTGCTACTTTTATATTTTGTTTTTTGGCTACAATCGCACAAGCCATCGTCGAATTGACATCGCCCACCACTAACACTAAATCACAAGGATTGGCTATCATTTCTTTTTCAAAAGCGACCATAATGGCAGCAGTTTGTTCGGCTTGTGTCCCACTTTTTACTTCTAAATTGGCACCGGGTTTTGGAATATTTAGTTCTTCAAAAAAAGTGTCGCTCAAATTCTTGTCATAATGCTGACCAGTATGAATTAGCCGATACGATATTTTGTGTCCTTCTTTTTGTTTTTTTTCGATTGCTTTTATTATCGGTGCAATCTTAATGAAGTTGGGTCTTGCTCCTGCAATTATGGTAATTTTCATTTGTTGTCTATTTTTTATACCCAATGCTTGTTCTGGGTGGCTCATTTTCTTTTTTCTCTGTCAACTCATCCAAATAAGAGAAAACCAATTCAATATTCTTGTCGTGATTTTCTAGTTTTTTCTGAATCTGAAGGATGTCGATTTTTAGTTCCGTGGTATCCAAAAGCATTTTTCTTACTTTGGTAAAGATGCGCATAATTTGGATATTCACCTGAATGGCTTTGTCGCTTTTTAAAACACTCGATAACATCAAAACGCCGTGTTCGGTGAAAGCCGATGGTAACTTTCTGCTTCCTCCCCAACTTGAAGTCACAAATTGTGACTTCAAGTTTTGGAATTCAATTTCAGTAAGTTGAAACATAAAATCTTCTGGGAAACGTGACATATTACGTTTAACTGCTTGATTTAATACTTTAGTCTCAATCCCGTAAAGAATCGCCAAATCACGATCCATCATGACTTTTTGGTTACGGATAAAGTATATTTTGTTAGCAATTGTTTCTTCCGAAAGTAGCGAATTGATAGTCATATGTTCTCTTTTGAAAAAACTAATATACGATTTTATTTACTTTTTAAAAATGAAGTAAACTGCTTCAATTTCCCACGATGACTTCGTTCTAGCTTTTCTTTTCGAATGAAACTAAAAATCAATCCACTTTCTAAATACAAGGCAATCGCACTTTCAATTTTTTGAATTTGTGTTGCGGTCAATTCGGTTTGGCTTACATATTCAATTTCAAACGTATCGATTTGGGTTTGTTTGATGATAAATTCTTTGATAGTGCCGTCGTCTTCGATAATACTTTTGGTTACGTAGTAAAAAGTCAATCCAGGTGATTTTTTACCACTAGGCAGCTGCGCCACATCATTGGTTCGTCCAATTAGTTGTTTGAGAATAGGTTTTTTTGCAGTGCTTTTTTCATCCAAAATTCCAATGTCACCCAAGTCATAGCGAATAAAAGGATGCGCTTTATTGAATAGAGAAGTAATCACAATTCGCCCAGGAGTACCATTAGGAACTGCTTGATTGTTCTCGTCCAAAATCTCTACAAATAAAGTTTCAGCGTTGACTTGCCATACTCCGTCTTGATTTTGAAAAGCAATCAAATCCAACTCAGAGGCGCCGTATTCATTAACCACCGGAACGCCAAATTGTTTTTCTAAGAGTATCTTGTCTTCTTGGAAAAGCATTTCTGAAGTGACGACACAAACCTTCAGTGTAGGACAAATCGTTTTGAGTACCTTGTTTTTTTGCTGTAAAAATTTGGCAAACAAAACAATCGAAGAAGTATAGCCATTGATGTAATCGAATTTTTTGGTTTCGAATTGTTTCAAAAATCCTTCTAAAACCCTATCCGACAAATCAAAAATAGGAAAGCGATAGCGATGACTCAAAAAGTCTTTCAATCGTTCTTTTCTATAGCCCAAAAAATCCATCGGAATGCCATAAAATCGGGCTTGATAGGAACTGTTAAAATCGATACCGTGCCAACCAAATCGGGCAATATTCGATGCCCAAGTTAATGCATGGGTGTATTTGTCTTTGGCAAAAACAAAAGGAGTTCCGCTTGAGCCCGAGGTTTTATTGAGATACACATTTTTGGTTGTATAACCTTTCGACAAACGTTCTGCCAATGGTTTTTGAAGATGTTGTTTGTTCAAAACAGGTAAATCGTTCCAGTTTTCAATACTTGTTTTCCCTACTAATGTTTTATAAAAAGCATTATTCTCTAAATGATACGCCACAATTTCGCTCTTTTTTTTGGCTAAAAAGGCCTGGTGTTCGGCATCGGATAATTTAAAAATGGTATCCAATTCCAATTCTGCTTCACGAATTGGGAAACCATTAAGTCGAAGGGTTAAATTAAAAAGACGAAACATTGCATAAAATTTTATCAAAAATAAACTATCTAAGTGGGCATCGGTAGATATACACGAACTTTTTACAATTAAATTATTTTTTACGTTCAAAAGCAATTATTTTTGCACCACTTCTTCAATAGGAGAAAAATCAACACAATAAACCACTACAACATGAATATTTTACTATTAGGTTCAGGCGGAAGAGAACATGCTTTTGCTTGGAAAATGACTCAAAGTCCACTTTGTGACACGCTGTTTGTAGCTCCTGGAAATGCAGGAACCGCTACTATAGCAACCAATTTAGATTTTAGCGCTACAGATTTTGAAGCCATCAAAGCCGTGGTGATAAAAGAAAACATAGAAATGGTTGTCGTAGGACCAGAAGATCCATTAGTAAAAGGCGTGTATGATTTCTTTTTGAATGATGCCGATTTAAAGCACATCCCTGTTATTGGTCCTTCAAAATTGGGAGCACAACTGGAAGGAAGCAAGGAATTTGCTAAAGAATTCATGATGAAACACCAAGTTCCTACTGCGGCTTACGATAGTTTTACAGCCGAAACAGTAGAAAAAGGATGTGAATTTCTGGCGACACTTCAACCGCCATACGTTCTTAAAGCCGATGGATTAGCTGCTGGAAAAGGGGTTTTAATCATTCAGGATTTAGCCGAAGCCCAAACAGAATTACGCAACATGTTGGTAGGCCAAAAATTTGGTGCGGCGAGTTCAAAAGTAGTGATTGAAGAATTTTTGGATGGAATTGAGTTAAGCTGTTTTGTACTAACCGATGGTAAAAGTTACAAAATTTTGCCTACAGCCAAAGATTACAAACGAATTGGTGAAGGCGACACGGGATTGAACACTGGCGGAATGGGAGCGGTTTCTCCTGTGCCTTATGTAGATGCTGTTTTGATGGAAAAAATTGAAACGCGTATTGTACAACCTACTATTGCTGGCCTACAAAAAGATGGCATTCCGTACAAAGGTTTTGTGTTTATTGGTTTGATTAACGTGAATAACGAACCGATTGTGATTGAATATAACGTTCGTATGGGTGATCCAGAAACCGAAGTTGTCATTCCTCGATTGAAATCAGATTTAGTGGAGTTGTTTTTGGCTGTAGCCAATGAAAAACTTGCCGATTTTAACTTAGAAGTTGATGAAAGAAGCGCTACTACCGTAATGCTAGTTTCAGGAGGTTATCCAGAAGATTTCGAGAAAGGAAAAGAAATTTCAGGATTAGAAAACGTAGAAAACGCTATTGTTTTTCATGCGGGTACCAAATTAGACAACGGAACTGTCGTTACAAATGGTGGACGCGTAATGGCGATTACTTCTTACGGGGCTACTTTTCAAGAAGCGTTACAGCAATCTTACGACAATGTATCTAAAATTCAATTCGAGAAAATGAATTACCGTAAAGACATCGGATTTGATTTGATATAAAAATAAATTGCAAAATATAGCCCAGTAGTTATTCTTAAACTACTGGGCTTTTTTATTTTAATCGCAAAATAGAAATAAACTATTTTAAGAATGAATGTGCAGTGGTGTCTTGGTTTTCTGTTCCTGCTTCGTCAAAAATTTGTAATTGTTTAATCCAATATACAATCGCAGCTGCGCAAATAATCATAAAAACCCAGTTGATGAAATTGGCACCAAACCAAGAAATAAGTTCAAATTCACGTAGCAAATCTAGTGGTTTGAATAAAATGTCTACAAATAAAAATTGAATTGCTTCGAAAAATGCTTTCATAATTTATATAAATTAAGGATGTGTTGTGTTTTTTTAGAGTAGCGAAAGAGTAAAAGCAATCAAAAAAATGAAGAATCTTTAGTCACTTGCGCAATTCCTTTTTAAACAAGTATTATATTTACAGTCACAAAAGTATAAAATATCCTTATGATTACAAGTGTTTTTAAAAAATCTACACCATTAAATTATTCGTTAGTAGTAATTTTAATGTTGTTTTTCTTTTTATTGTATCAATTTCAAGATTTAGCATGGTTCAAATCTGTGTTGTTGATAACACAAAAGGTGTTTATTTTTCTGCTTTTGGTAGGGACGCTTTTTATTACCAATTTTATATGTAAAAAAAACGGACTCAGCAAGGACAGTACTTACACGGTTTTCTTTTTCTTTTTATACGTCCTTTTTTTTCCTTCGATATTTGATAATTTAAAAATTGTTGTGGTTAATTTGTTCTTGCTTTTGGCGTTGCGACGATTACTTTCTTTGCAATCTTTAAAAGCTTCCAAGGAGAAAATATTTGATGCTTCCTTATGGATTTTGTTAGCTTCAATGTTACAACCTTGGTGCATTTTGTTTATGGCTTTGGTCTTTATTTCGGTGCTTTTTCATGTTTCTAATGACTACCGAAACTGGGTTTTACCCTTTATTGCCTTGATGGTTGTAGTGATTGGTTTTATGGTTTATGCTACCTTTCAAGCGGTTACTGTCCAAGAGTTTTGGTTAAATAAATTGTATATTGATGTAACATTGACCTATTTTAACAACAACTATCAAAACTGGGCTTTTGCAATCTTTATGACTGTAGCGCTTTTCATGGTAATTGTTATGCTATTATCTTATTCTAGCAAACCACAAGTACTGCTTAGTTCTTATAAAAAACTGATTGCTTTTTTTGTAATTGCGATGACTGTCTTTTTTATTTCTCCTGATAAAAACAACGATCTATTGCTTTTTGCGTTTGCCCCTTTGGCTATTATGGGAACTAATGCTTTAGAAGTATTTCAACAGCAATTAAAACAAGAATTAATTTTGGGCGTACTGATTGTTTGTAGTTTGTTCACTTTTTTCACACAACTATAATTTAGTACCATACGCCAAATCGCCCGCATCTCCTAGTCCAGGAACGATATAACTTTTCTCATTCAGCTTATCGTCGATTGCTCCAACCCATAAATGACAAGAGCTTGGCAAATGTTCTTTTAAGTAAGCAATTCCTTCTGGCGCAGCAATAACCACCGCAATGTGAAGCGCGGCCGGTGTTTTCTTCTCAACCAATTTTTTGTAAACCGCAACAATGGATTGTCCAGTGGCAAGCATCGGATCTACAAGAAGTACGTTTTTACCCTCAATATCGGCTACGGCTTTGTATTCGACCAAAATATCAAAGTAATCATCATTATTAGGATGATGACGATACGCAGAAATAAAACCGTTTTCGGCAGCATCAAAGTAGTTCAAAAAACCGTGATGTAAGGTTAATCCAGCTCGAAGTATGGAGCAAATAACTAGTGGATCTTTGATTTTTGTAGTAGCTTTTGTTCCCAAAGGAGTTGAAATGCTAACGTCTTCATAGGAGACTACTTTGCTTAATTCATAAGCCATAATTTCACCAATACGTTCAATATTTCTGCGAAAACGAAGGCTGTCATTTTGAATGGAAACATCGCGAATTTGTGCTAAAAAATGATTTAAAACACTATTGGATTCCGATAAATTATGGATTTGCATGATAAGCGAATTTGAAATTTAATTTTTGTAGAATTTTCAATGCTATAAAAGTATAAAAAGTATCTTTGTCTTTTTAAATTATTAAAATATGTTTTCAAAATTAGCGTATGCTGTATTCGAGCAAAGCATCAAAGATTATCATCAATTTGATAGCGTTGATCAACCAATAAATAACCCTTTTCCAAAAGAAAAGTTCGAACATTTATTGTACTTGAAAAACTGGATTGACACTGTGCAATGGCATTATGAAGACATCATCCGTGATCCGAATATCGATCCAGTAGCAGCTTTGACCTTGAAAAGAAAAATCGATGCATCGAATCAAGAACGTACCGATATGGTAGAATACATTGATAGCTATTTTCTTCAAAAATACAGCGGTGTAGCGGTAAAAGATTCAGCAAAAATCAATTCTGAAAGTCCGGCTTGGGCATTTGACCGTTTATCAATTTTGGCGTTGAAAATTTATCATATGAACGAAGAAGCTACTCGGGCTGAAGCTTCTCAGGAACACAGAGACAATTGTCAAACCAAGTTAAATATCCTTTTAGAACAAAGAACAGATTTGTCTACAGCCATCGACGATTTGTTGCAAGATATCGAAAACGGTGACAAATTCATGAAAGTGTACAAACAAATGAAAATGTACAATGACGATGAATTGAATCCGGTGTTATATCAAAATAAGAAATAAAACAAAATAATTGAACCATTAAGGAATTAAGAAAATTTAGCAAGGCTTTATGAACTTAATTTCTTAATGGTTTTTTAATGCCGTAGTTCTCTTGTCAAAGAAAATTCAACATATCGCAATTATCCGACTTTCGGCTATGGGAGATGTAGCGATGACCGTTCCTGTTATTCGCGCCTTTACTCAGCAATATCCCAAGGTAAAAATCACGATGGTCTCTCGACCTTTTTTTCAACCTTTTTTTGACGGAATTCCAAATCTTACTTTTTTTGCGTTTGACGAAAAAGTAAAACACAAAGGATTTTTGGGACTTGTACGCCTTTTTCGTGAGTTGCATTCACTCAAAATAGATGCTTTTGTGGATCTACACAATGTGCTTCGTTCTCAGGTTGTGCGAACCCTTTTTAAGTTATTTGGAAAACAAGTGGTAGCCGTAGACAAAGGCAGAGCCGGAAAAAAAGCCCTAACGCGTCCTGAAAATAAGGTATTTATACCCCTGCCGACTAAGTTTCAAAGACATAGCCAAGTTTTTGAAGCACTGGGTTTTACTTTGGATTTATCCAATCCTATCTTTCCTGAAAAAGCAGTTTTATCCGATGAGATCTTGAAAATCATTGGTAATCCGAATCAAAAATTAATTGGAATAGCGCCTTTTGCACAATATGAATCCAAGGTCTATCCTTTGGATTTAATGCAGGAAGTGATTGCCAAATTAGCACTGAATCCAGACCAAACTATTTTGCTTTTTGGTGGAGGGCAACAAGAAACGGAGCTATTGGATGCCTTGGCAAAACCATTTGATAATGTAATCAACATTGCAGGGCAACTTACCTTTAGACAAGAACTACAATTGATTAGTAACCTTGATGTAATGTTGTCTATGGATTCTGGTAATGCACATATTGCCGCGATGTTGGGCGTAAAAGTCATTACGCTTTGGGGAGCAACCCATCCTTATGCTGGTTTTGCACCATTTAATCAACCTTTAGAAAACGCCTTGGTTGCTGATAGAAATTTGTTCCCAAAGTTACCCACTTCGGTATATGGAAATAAAAAAGTAGAAGGCTACGAAGACGCTATGCGAACGATTACTATTGATTCTATTTTAAAAGCTTTGAAATTGTTATAAGCAATAAATTAAGTTGTATTCTTAGTTAATCCTAATATTACCTTTGTGTTTTATTGAAAGAATAATTTTATCAATTTTTTAACTATTAGCTTTTAATTAATTCGTGTTAAAAATACTACTTTGGCTCGCTGTGAGTTTGCTCTTACAAGTAGGGGTTAAATCTAAGCGAATAGAGTAATTTTTGAGATGGTTTTACATCTTAAAATTTTAATACAATTAAACAGAAACTATTTATGCAAAGAATTACAGGATTAATAACAATTTTGTTTTTATGTTCATTTTCAGTCTTTTCTCAACAAGCACATCTCTCGGGTACTCTAACCGATGGAAAAGAAAAAATACCCGTTTACAATTCAGTTGTTGCTTTATTGACTCCCGTAGATTCTATTTTATATAAGTTTACCCGTTCCGATAAAAAGGGAGATTTTAACTTTAATAATGTAAAAGCAGGAAACTACATCCTGATGACTTCACATTATCAATATGCCGATTATATAGATCCTATAATTATTAAGGGAAACGAAAATATATTGGAAACAATTGCTTTGAAAAGCAAGATAGAATTGCTCCGTGAAGTGGTTATCAAAACAGGTTCGATTAAAATTAAAGGGGATACTACCAGTTACAGAGCAAGTGATTTTGTTGTTAGTGAAAACGCAAACGTAGAAGAACTTTTAAAAAAATTACCTGGTATACAAGTAGATAAAAATGGAACCATAAAAGCTATGGGAGAAACGGTGCAAAAAGTTTTGGTAGATGGTGAAGAATTTTTTGGAGATGACCCAGGTATGGCAGTAAAAAACTTACGAGCTGATGCGGTAAAAGAAGTACAAGTTTTTGATAAAAAAAGTGATCAAGCCGAATTTACAGGAATAGATGATGGTAACACCAAAAAAACCATTAATTTAAAATTAAAAGAAGATAAGAAGAAAGGATATTTTGGTAAAATAGACGGAGCCAATGAGCCATTTACGGATGCTGACTCCCGAAACAATACTAATCTTATGCTTAGTAGTTTTAAAGGCAAAAGAAAACTATCTGCATTTTTATTAAACGGAAATACAGGTCAAGATGGACTGGGTTGGGAAGATAGCGAGAAATTTGGATCTCGCGATGACAGTTTCAGTATGAATATGGATGATGATGGAAATGTAAATTATGAATGGGCAGGCGATAATAACGATGGTGAACCATACGTGGATACTCAAAATGGATTTATAAAGAACACCAATGCAGGATTACAATACTCCAATAAGTGGAATGAAAAACAAAACTTAAATGTATCGCCAAAATATAATAAGCAAATTTATACTAACCATAATACTAGACTTTCTCAAACACAAGTTGGAGATACGCAATTGAATGTAGATGAGTCGACAGTAACAAATGTAAATCGAAGTAATTTTAAACTCAAAGCTATTTATGATGTAAAATTAGATTCAGTAAACTCCTTGAAAATTACAGCGAACTCAAATTTTTATGATACAGAAAGTGATGAATTTACTAACGGAACTACAACAGGAAATGGCGGAATATTAAAAAATAAACAGCAGCGAGCTTTTACCATAAATTCAGATAAGACTTCATTGTCTGCTAGTGTTTTGTTTAAACATAAATTTACTAAACCGCGTCGTACTTTTACTGTAAATAGTAGTTGGAATATGATGAATACCAACTCGAATAATTTTTTAAAGTCCTCTAACGAGAGTTATGTCAATGGTGTTTTTGATACAAAAAATGAAGTAGATCAAAATAAAATAGGTGATAAAACAACTAAAAACTTTTCAGCTAGTTTTAGTTATTCTGAACCTATTGCTAAACAATTTTCACTTCAGTTTGCTTATCAAATTGCTTTTGATAAAGGAAAAAACAACTATTTTACTTATGATTATTCAGCAAATACAGGACAGTACGATCAATTGGTGGCTTCATTGTCGAATGAATTTGACCAAGCAATAATTACGCATAGGCCTAATTTAAAATTGAGTTACAATACAAAAAAAATCAATTATAGTATAGGTAGTGGTTTTGGTTTTACTTCTTTTGATTTATTAGATAAAACTATGAATAAAGAATACAAACGTAGCTATACTAACTTTTTTCCATCGGCAAGTTTCTCCTATAAGTATAAAAGTAATAGCAACTTAAGGGTTAATTATTATGGTTCAACCATTCAGCCTACTCTAGATCAATTACAACCATTAAGAAATAATCAAGATTTTTTTAATCAAACTTTAGGGAATCCAGATTTAAAACAATCTTTTAAAAATAGAATAGAAATATTTCAGAGTAGTTATGATATGTTGACGGAAACTCAATTTTATCAAGGAATTTATTTTAACACAACCACTAATGCCATTATCTACAGTAGTTTAATAGACCCAGAATCGGCTAAAACCATTTCTAAACCTATTAATACCAATGGAAATTTCTCAGGAAATTTTTATTTAGGATACGGATTGAAATTCAAAAAAATAGATATAGACGCTAATTTCAGTCCATTTTTTGGTTACATTAAATCAGCACTCAATATTAACAATATAATGGGAAGTTCAGAGAATTTAAACACTGGTCTGTCGGTTTATTTAAGTAAGTCCAAACAAAAGAAATATGATATAAATTTAAGTAATAGGTTTACATATAATCGCAACAGTACTACTCAAAACAGTGAAATTAAATCGTTTAATACCAATACTTTGGACTTAGATATTGGGGTTTATTTTGCAGAAAAATGGAAACTATCTACAGATTATAGTTTAAATACAAGACAAAAGACGGTTGATTTTCAAGACAATCTAACGAATCAATTGTGGAATGCTAGATTGCAACGTACTTTTAAAAACGACGAATTTACGGCCTATTTTATGGTACGTGATATTTTGAATCAAAACATAGGCATACAAAGAAATGTTTTTGGAAACACGATTAGTCAGGAACAAAACGATAGGCTAAAAAGATATGCTATGATAGGTTTTACTTGGAATTTTAAAAATAAAGGTGAAACAGAAAAAAGATAGATTAAAGGCTAATTAGGTTATAATAAACAGAAATTTTAATAAAAATTTTATCATGTGTAATCTTAACTCACAACTTAAAAACAATGAAAACAATACTTTTTTTTATAACGGCACTCTTTTTTACAATAACATCAACTGCTCAGCAATTTGTAGATAAAGCTGTAATTGAATACGAAGTAAATACCAATCTAAAAAAGACGATGAGCAACGATAGCTGGGATGAGATGATGAAGGACAATCTTTCGGACCTTAAAATTTCTTATTTCAACTACACTTTTGCCGATAATAAAAGCGTATTTAAATTTGATAGATGGAGTCCAAAAACAAGAATTCCAAAATACCTTAAAGATTCAGATGAAGAAAACAGCTGGTATTTTGATTTTAATTTAGGAATATTCAATATGCAAAAGCAAATTATAGGAACTAATTTTGTTGTAACTGATAGTATTCCAAAAATAGAATGGAAGATTACCAATGAAAACAGAGAAATTGCGGGGTATAATTGCAGAAAAGCGGTTGGTAAAATATTTGATGACGTCTATGTATTTGCTTTTTACACTGATGAAATTACGATTTCTGGTGGTCCAGTTTCAATAAGTGGTTTGCCAGGTATGATTTTGGGGCTTACTATTCCACGATTATATACTTCTTATGTAGCTACTAAAGTAGATGTTTCAGTTAAAGATACTACCATTATAAAGCCTATTGTAGCCAAAAAAACATATGACATAAAGGGTTTAAAATCGTTGATGGAAGAAAAAACAAAAGATTGGTTTACCTATGGTGAGGATAAAGAAGAAAACAAAAGACAAAAAAATATGTTCTTGTGGAATGCTTTTTTATAGTAATCAATGAAAAAATCCAAATTCCAAGAGTATAGTTATTGGAATTTGGATTTCATCATAAATAAATCTTCTCGTCTCGACAGCGTTCTAGGATATAGCTTTTCAAATTCGAAATAGTGGCTTGATAATTCGGCGCTTCGTAACCAAAACGCTCGTGTTCCATTTGTTCTTTTTCGATAGCGTTGCAACCTTTGAGCACTTCTTTCAACATATCGAGCATTGTCAATTCCTTGTTTTTGGCTTGTTGAAATTTGAATTCCACAATTTCATCTTGCAAGGCTTCGCAATAGTCCATCAATTCTGCCACTTCAGGTTCATCCAAAAGATAGTCTTTGTTTTTAAAAATTTCTCGTATGGATTTCATAAAACGCTGCTAATTTCAATTATTCCCCCTTTGGGGGTTAGGGGGATTACACATCATCAAAATCCACACGAAGTGTTGAAGAAGTTGGATAAGCTTGACAACTCAGAATTAAACCTTCGGCAATTTCATCATCAGAAAGAATAGAATTTTTCTTCATTTCGGCTGTACCTTCGGTGATACGACATAAACAGCTGCTGCAAATTCCGCCTTGACAAGAATATGGAGCGTCGATGCCTTGTTTAAGAGTCGCTTCGAGTAGGGTTTGTTTGGCCGACATTTCGAAAGTAGTTTCTTCGTCGTCCACTAATACGGTAATAGTAGTGTGACCATCTACAGCTGCTGAAATTGTTTTTTCTTGCGTAGAAGAAGTAAACAATTCAAACTTAATGGCGGATTCTTTTACATTTTTCTCTTTTAAGATAGTAGAAACGGTAGTAATCATTTCTTCTGGACCGCACAAAAAGTACTTGTCAAAATTCAAAGCGGCGTGTTTTTGCGTAAGTACGGCATTCACAACCGATTTGTCAATTCGTCCAAAAAAGCCTTCTCCAGCGTGTACTTTGCTGTAAACATAATGTACGAAAAGACGTCCAACATATTGCAATTGCAAGTCGTGTAATTCTTGATGAAAGATGGTTTCCTCAGGTGTTTTATTACCATAAACCAAGACAAAAGAACTTTTTGGTTCGCTTTTTAAAACCGATTTTAAGATAGAAATTACAGGCGTGATTCCGCTACCAGCTACAAAAGCGGCGTAGTTTCTTTGACGCTCGGCATCAGGAGTGAAGGTGAATTTCCCTTCGGGTTGTCCTACTTCGAGTACGTCTCCCGCTTTTAATCGGCTTGTGGCAAATTGAGAAAACAGTCCATTTTTTACAGCTTTTACAGCAATGCGCAATTCCCCACTTTCAGGAGCAGCACAAATAGAATAGGCTCTGCGAATCTCTTGATTGTCTAGGGTTAAACGCAAGTTAAGGTATTGTCCTGCGGTAAAAGTATAATTTGAGGTAAGTTCTTCTGGGACATTAAAAAGTATGGAAACGGCGTCTTTCGTTTCGCGTTTTACTTCTTTGATAAGGAGTTTTAAAAAGGAAGGCATAATTTGATTTTTTTTACAAAGATAGCAAAGACCATAACTTTGATGGCGCAACCGATTGAATTTTTTATACCTAATTTTGTTATGTATAAGAATCTTATGTATATTTGTGATTCAAAAATAGATTTTCTAATTCTTCAAAATATGAAAAACTCACAATTATACAAAGGCAGTCTCAACACCATTATTATGAAGTTGTTGGAAGAGAATGGCAAAATGTATGGGTACGAAATTACCCAGAAAGTAAAGGCGTTGACGCAAGGAGAATTGACCATAACCGAAGGCGCTTTGTATCCAGCGTTGCACAAATTGGAAGCCGAAGGATTGCTTGATGTAGAGATAGAACGAGTAGACAACCGCTTGAGAAAGTATTATAAACTCACCGAAAAAGGAACCACAGAAACCGTTAATCGATTAGCGGAGTTGGAGGATTTTATCCGAAATATGCAAAGTTTAGTGAATCCAAAATTAGCCATTTAACGTTTTAAATCATGAAATTAACTACCGAACAAATCAACCAAATCGACACTTTTCTAGAAAGAAATGATGTTAAATATCTTGACATTAAGTTAGAACTATTGGATCACATTGCTTCGCAGATTGAAGCTTTAATGAATGACCACAATAGTTCTTTTGAAGAAGCCTTTATCATAATTAAAGACAATTGGAAACCCAGACTTCTTTCAAGTTCTAGTTTTTTAATTGGAATAATTTATTCGTTTCCAAAGATTGTTTTGGACCGTTTGCTTGCCAGAATGAAAAAATATCATTTGTTTATTTTATGCTTGAGTATCTTTATTTACATTCCAATGTTTTATTATAAATCTCATATTCATGCATTTTTAGCACCATTTGATGAGTTAGTAAATATAACAGCAATTGTGTCATGTAGTATTATTTGTTTAGTTGTGATTAGGATAAATTTCCATTCTATACCTACAAGTTATCGGTTTTTGGTGAATCAATCTGCTCCAATAATTATCTTAAGTTTTTTTATTTTATTGTTAGATCACGAGGTTATAGAATTAAAGATTTTTTATACGCTATTAATGTTATTTCAAGCCATTGTGGCTTTTCAAAATTATAGATGGCACACTAGTTTTTTTAAAAAAATGACTAAAGCATGAAACTAACCACCGAACAAATCAACCAATTATATACATTCACACGTCAACATTATGTAGAATGGTATGATCTCCAAACCGAATTGGTGGATCATTTGGCGAATGCTATTGAGGAGCAATGGCAAGAAAATCCCAAGCTTTCATTTAATGAAGCCTTACAAAACGAATTCAAAAAATTTGGCGTTTTTGGCTTTATGGATGTGGTAGAAGGCAAACAACGATTTTTACAAAAGAAATACAATCAGATTGTGTGGTCTATTGTGAAGACTTTTTTTACGCTACCCAAAATTATGGGAACGATTGGAGTTACAGGGGTACTGTTTTTGTTACTAAAATCAAGTCATTACAATGGCGATTGGGTGTTGCTTTTCTATGGATTATTGGTGCTTTTTGCTTTGTATGGTATGATCTCAAATCGTATGAAACACAAAAAGCAAATTCAAAAGCATCAAAAACGTTGGTTGTTTGAGGATATTATGAATCAATACGGTGGTTTCTCTGGCGCGATTATTTTTCCATTAAATCTCTTTTTGCAACTGTTTAATCGAGTAGAACATTATATAAGTAATACCTATTTTTTAGTTTTCGCCAGTTTCTTTTTGGTACTGATGACTATTTTGATGTATGTTATCTTTTTTGAAATTCCGTCAAAGTCTAAAAAATACCTTTTACAAACCTATCCAGAATATTCTTTGGCTATTTTTTGATGGATATTACCATGAATGTTTAAAAAAAGAACCAAAATTTTTCACCATTAAGAAATGAAGAAAAATTAAGTTTTCTTAGACTTTATGAACCTTAATGACTTAATGGTTCAAAAAACAAATAAATTTTAATTTATAAAAGTTACATTATCGATTATAAAAACTTGTAACGTTTTATATTTTTTGTTTACTTACTCTTCAACTAAACCCAAATAACTATGTTTTTACGTTTTATTTACCTCGAGTGGAAAGCCTTTTTGCGTTCAGCTTCCTTTGGAACGAGCTTGGCAATGAAAATTTTAATGGGCTTTTTGATTGCTTATTTTACCTTGTTGTTTTTAGTGCTAGGTATTGGTGGTTTTTACGGTCTTAAGAAAATGAATTTAGACCCATTGGTAACCATCAATAAATTTTTGGTCTACTATTTTCTATTTGATTTAGCTTTTCGATTAATGCTTCAAAAAATCCCTGTGCTCAACATTCGTCCTTTATTGGTATTACCGATTAAGAGACCTACGATTGTGCATTTTTCTTTAGGAAAGACGGCCTTGTCTTTTTTCAATATTTTGCACGCTTTTCTTTTTATTCCTTTAAGTGTCGTTTTGATTTATGAAGGGTATGATGTGGCCTCTGTAGTGTATTGGCATTTGGGTGTTTTTGCCTTGGTGTACATCAATAATTTTTTGAATATTATATTGAGTAATAAAGATCAATTGTTTGGAATTTTCCTTGCTATTGTTGCAGTGCTTGGTGGATTACAATATTACGGTTATTTTGATGTAACGGTGTACAGTGCTCCGTTTTTTGAGGCTTTATTTCATTCACCAGGGATGTTTGGTATTCCGCTTGTAATCTTAGGATTGTTGTATTATTACACCTTTGTTTATTTCAAAAACGAATTATATCTCGATGCTGGTTTGGCGATAAAAGGTGAAATCGCCAAGACAGAAGATTTGACCTGGTTGAATCAGTTTGGTACTTTGGGAACTTTCTTGAAGAATGACATTAAATTAATCAAAAGAAACAAACGTTCCAAAACAACGGTTCTTATGAGTGTGTTGTTTTTGTTTTATGGATTGATTTTCTTTGGCAACCCAACACAGCCACAAGTGATGCACATTTTTGCAGGAATTTTTGTGTCGGGCGGATTTTTATTCACCTTTGGTCAGTTTGTACCGAGTTGGGATAGTTCGTATTACCAATTGATGATGACGCAAAACATCCCGTATCGTGGCTATTTGAATTCCAAATGGTGGTTAATTGTTATTGCCACTTTTGCTTCTACGATTTTGGCTAGTTTTTATCTTTACTTTGGATGGCAAATATATTTGACCATTGTGGCTGGTGCGATTTACAATATTGGAATCAATTCACATCTGGTACTCTTAGGAGGAGCTTTTACGAAAACGCCAATCGATTTAACGCAAAGTCAAGGCGCTTTTGGTGACAAAAAAGCCTTCAATGTCAACACGATGTTGCTTTCTATTCCAAAATTAGTTTTGCCTTTGCTTTTGTATGGTTTGGGGAAATATTTTGGCGGACAAGAATTAGGTTTGGGCCTTGTTGCTCTTGCGGGAGTAATTGGTTTTGCAATGAGAAACTGGGTGTTCCTTCAAATTGAAAAAATTTACAAAAGAGAAAAATACAAAACCATTGCGGCTTATAAACAAAAAAGCTAATTTAAAAGAATACCTTCTAACCTCTAATTTCTAACTTCAGACTTTTCATTATGATACAAGTACAAAACCTTTCAAAATCATACAACGGAACCACCGTTTTAAAAATAGACCAATTAGAAATACCAAAAGGCGAAAGTTTTGGATTGGTCGGAAACAACGGCGCTGGAAAAACTACTTTTTTCAGTTTGCTATTGGATTTAATTCACCCCACTACAGGAGCCGTTATTAACAATGGCGTTCAAGTGAATACCAGCGAAGGCTGGAAACCTTTTACGGGTTCTTTTTTGGACGAAAGCTTTTTGATTGGGTATTTAACACCCGAAGAATACTTTTATTTCATTGGAGATTTACGCGGACAAAACAAAGCCGATGTCGATGCCTTATTGGCAAAACACGAAGAATTTTTTAATGGCGAAATCCTAAAAAACAAAAAATACCTGAGAGACTTGTCTAAAGGAAACCAAAAGAAAGTTGGGATTATCGCCACTTTAATAGGCAACCCTGAAGTCGTTATTTTGGACGAACCTTTTGCCAACTTAGACCCAACGACCGTAAACCGATTGAAAAAAATCATCAAAGAATTGGCTCAAAACCCAGACGTAACCGTTTTAGTTTCTAGTCACGATTTGTTGCATACTGTTGAAGTTTGTAACCGAATTGTCGCTTTGAACAAAGGAGAAGTAGTCAAAGATATTCAAACATCAACGGAGACTTTGGCCGAGTTGGAAGCGTTTTTTGCGGTTTAAATTCGAATATTTCAAAAAGAAACGTATTTTTACCAGTCATTATACTAAAATGATGTTTTTCAAGTTAAATGATAAAACGTTTCCTATTGAAGACTACCAGTTGTAAGCCCTTTTATATTCTACTTTTTTTCGTTTTCTTGATAGCTTGTTCTACCAAGAAGAATACTTTTTTGTCCAGAAACTCGCATGCTTTGAGTACGCGGTATAATATTTTGTATAATGGACAAATAGGTTTAGACAAGGGATTAAATGGGTTGGTAACAGGTGATAAAGATAATTTCTGGGAATTGTTACCGATTGAAAGAATGCAGTTTTCAGGAAGTCTTCCTTCTGATGATAAAACCAAAAATGCTGATTTTGAATTGGCAGAAACCAAAGCCACCAAAGCCATTCAAAAACATTCGATGAATATTGGTGGCCGTGAGGTCAATTACCAAATGGACGAAGCCTATCTTTTGCTCGGGAAAGCACGTTATTATGACCAGCGTTTTGTGCCAGCCTTAGATGCCTTTAACTATATATTGTATAAATATCCCGAAAGCGATAAAATATACGAAGCTAAAGTTTGGCGCGAAAAAACCAATATGCGCTTGGGCAACGATGCTTTAGTGGTAAAAAACATCAATAAATTACTCAAAGACGAGGAATTCAAAGACCAACCTTTTGCGGATGCGAATGCCCTTTTGGCTGAAGCTTTTTTGAATTTAGAAAAAAAAGATAGCGCGGTAGCTAAACTAAAAATAGCGGTAGATTTTACTAAAAGGAATGAAGAAAAAGCCCGTTATCGTTTTATTTTGGGGCAGTTGTATCAAGAATTAGGAAAAAGAGATAGTGCGCTTTTTTGTTACGATGCGGTAATTGATATGAATCGCAGCGCTAAGAGAGAGTATATTATCCAGTCTTACGCCAGAAAAGCGCAATTGTTTGATTACAAGACAGGAAATCCTGACGCTTTTGTAGCCATTTATAACGAATTAATCAAGGACCGTGAGAATCGCCCTTTTCTAGATGTGATTTACCACAATATGGGGCTGTTTTATGATCATTACAATAAGCCCGATTCGGCTACTATTTTCTATAAAATTTCCTTAAAAGAAAAACCGAAAGATCTTTATTTAGCTGCCTCCAATTATAGAAATATTGGTAACATTTATTTCAAAGCAACCAATTATCCGTTGGCTGCCAAATATTATGATAGCACGTTAGTAAAACTCAATCCAAAAGCCAGAGAGTTTTATAAAATTCAAAAAAAACGTAAAGATTTAGACGAAGTCATTTTATTAGAAAATAGTACCAAAAGAAACGATAGTATTTTAAAAGTAGTGGCGTTGTCTCCTTCAGAGCGAAACGCCTATTATGAAAAGCATATAGTTGCACTTAAAAAGCAAGACTCTATAAAACAGGTCTTGGAGGAAATACAGAAACAAAAATTAGCCAATATCGAACGTAATTTGTCGGCTTCTGATCCAGCAGCTATGCCTACGGGTCCAGGTTTGGCAAATAAAAAAGCATTTTTACCTCCGACGGATAATTCACAAGCAGAATCGGCAAACACTTTTTATTTTTATAATCCAAAAACGGTAGCCTTTGGGAAATTAGAATTTAGAAAGGCTTATGGAAATCGTGCTTTGGTCGAAAATTGGTTGTTCTCTAATGTGAAAAAAGGAGCCAATGAAATCTCAAACGATACTATAAATGATGATAGTGCAGCCATTGAGAAAGCAGTAGAAGATCCTCGTTATACAATACCGTTTTATCTAAAGCAGTTGCCTACTCAGTCTTCGGCAATTGATAGTATTACTAAAGAAAGAAATAAGGGATATTATCAATTGGGATTGGTTTACAAAGAGAAATTCAAAGAATATGATCTGGCCAGTGCTAAATTGGAGCAACTACTAAGCTTTCAGCCTGATGTAAAATTGATTCCCCCCATTCTGTACAATTTGTATAAAATTTACGAAATCACCAATAAAGCCAAAGCGGCATCTGTTAAAGAGGATATCAGCTCAAAATTCCCGGATTCTAGATATGCTAAAATCATAAATGATCCAACTTTTGATGGCTCGAAAGACAAAGATTCCCCAGAGAACAAATACAAGGAATGCTACGAATGGTTTAAGGATGAAAAGTTTGCAGCGGTAATTGCGCGTTGCAATATGATGATTAATCAGTTAACTGGAGAAGAAATTGTAGCCAAGTTTGAATTACTCAAAGCGAATGCGTTGGCTAAAACAAAAGGCTTACCAGCTTACAAAGAAGCCATGCAATATGTTGCCGATACCTATGCCAATACCGAAGAAGGAAAAAAAGCGGAAGAGATTATCACCACGCAAATTCCCATTTTGGAAAGAATGGCGTTTAGTACGATAGACACTAAAAAATGGAAAATTATTTTTAGAATTCCTATCGAAGATTATAAGCAAGAACGTGCTATAGAAAAGCAAGTTCTGGAATTTATGGCTAAGGAAAATATAGAAAATCTATATTATACTTGTGATAATTATACCGATAGTGAACGCATTTTATGCATACACGGATTTAGATCAGAAGTGTATGCTAACGATGTGTCGGTTATCTTTAGTAAAAAAGGCTTGCCTGCGGTGAAACAAACGGCCATTCCAATAACTGATGAGAATTACAAGATCGTCCAAATGAAAAAGAATTTAGACGCCTATTTAAACATAAAAACGCCCTAAGTGATGTTCGATAAAAAAAAGAAACCACCTTACACTGATTTATTAGGTAAAACCAATAGAATTGTAGAAGCCACTCAAATTAAAGGAGATGTTTTTTCTCATGCTGATTTTAGATTAGATGGAGAATTGATTGGGAATTTTACTTCCAATGGCAAATTAGTGATAGGTCCTTCAGGAAAAGTAATTGGTGAAATTGTTTGTAAAAATGTCGACATCGAAGGTGTTTTTAACGGAAAAATAACAGCGCATGAATTACTGAATATAAAAGCGACAGCAACAGTTGAAGGCGATGTTTGTGTAGGAAAGTTAGCTATAGAACCAGGAGCTCTTTTTACGGCAACCTGTGTTATGAAAAACCCTGAAATTAACCATCCTGATGGAACCCAATCCAAATAAACGAAAACCCAATAAATGGTTAGCTTTAATCAATATCCCCATTCAAATGGGAATATTGATTTTTTTATTTGCTTATTTAGGCCATTGGTTAGACGAGAAGCACCCAAGTCCAAAAGTGTACTACGTTAAAATATTAGTTATTGTTGGTGTGTTCTTAGCAATGTATAATGTGCACCGACAAGTAAATGAAATCAATAAAAATCAATAATGAATCCTTCTTTTTTTAAAAAAATCATTCCTCTTTTACTGATCATCATATCGGCTTATGGCTTACATGAAGGGTTGTTTTTTGCATTACATGAAAACACTTCACATTTTGTATATTCCTTAAAAGAGCTTTATGCGTGGTTTACTTTATTTACAGTACTAATAGTTTTTGTTTTGTTATTGGTAAAAAGAAAAAGTTTAGATAATGTAGGAATGAGTTTTCTGTTGGTAACGAGTGTAAAAATGCTTTTTTGTTATCTCCTGTTACGTCCTATATTGAAAGTAACGACTCTTCAGGATTCCGTTGAGAAAATTAACTTTTTTGGGCTTTTTATTTTCTTTTTATTACTAGAAACACTGTTCACTATTCACTTAGTAAATGAAAAGCAAAAATAGGGTATTGAAAAAGCCAAATCAGCAAAAAAATTATTTTTTATATTCTTTTGCATATTAATAAAAAATGTACCTTTGCACCAAATTTCAGAAACGTAATAAATTAAGATAATTAACTGTTATGGTGATTTCAAACAAACCACTTCGATTTTTAGTAGCAATTTTAGTAGCCTGCCTTCCTTTGTTTAGTACTGCAAACCCTGTGGTTGATAGTGCAAAAGTTGAGGTTGAAGCACATGAAGGAGCAGTTGCTCACGAAGGGAAACAAGAAGGTGCGCATGCTGAGCCACAAGATGTAAAATCAGAAATCAAAGAATTCATCAATCACCACTTATTAGACTCGCATTCTTTTTACTTTAATGCCGATAAAGAAACAGGAGAACACTACGGATTTTCATTACCAATTATTCTTTGGGATAATGGTTTGCAAGTATTCTCTTCAGCTGAATTTCACCACGGTCCTGTAGCTGATGTTGCAGAGCACAACGGAAACTTCTACAAATTACACCACGAAAAAATTTATAAAACCGATGCTAAAGGTACTCTTACTGAAGCGCACGGTCATCCAACAAATGTTCGTCCATTAGATTTGTCCATTACTAAAAGTGTAATTGGAATTTTATTTGTAGCTATTCTAATGCTAGTCTTGTTCTCAAGTTTAGCTAAATCGTATGCTAAAAATGGAGGAATTGCCAAAGGAGCAGGACGTTTCTTTGAGCCTTTAGTTATCTATGTAAGAGACGAGATTGCTATCCCTAATATTGGAGAGAAAGGGTACAAAAAATACATGAGTTATTTATTGACTATTTTCTTCTTCATCTTTTTCTTGAATATTTTAGGATTAATGCCTTTAGGGTTTAATATAACCGGAAATATCACAATCACATTGTCATTGGCCTTATTAACTTATTTGATTACTACTTTTTCAGCAAATAAAAATTACTGGTCGCATATGTTATGGATGCCTGGAGTTCCTGTATTGCTAAGACCGGTTTTGGCATTAATTGAACTATTAGGAACAATCATTAAACCATTTTCATTGATGATTCGTTTGTATGCTAATATGATGGCAGGTCACGTAGTATTGATGAGTATTATTGGGTTGATGTTTATTTTCAAAAGCTGGATTGGAAGTTCTTTGTCATTTGTATTGGCATTTTCACTTTCTATTCTAGAAATATTAGTAGCTTTTCTTCAAGCGTATATCTTCACTATGTTGTCATCATTGTATTTTGGTGCTGGTAACGAAGAACACCATCACGAAGAAGCACACCATTAAAAGTTAGGAATTAGAAGTAAGAAGTTAGAAATTTTCTAACCTAGTATTTCTGACCTCTAACCTTAAATTGAATGTTTAATTTTTAATATATATATTATGCAAATTCCAGAAATTATTGGAGCAGGATTAATTGTAATCGGAGCAGGTTTAGGTATTGGTAAAATTGGTGGTTCAGCAATGGACGCTATTGCTCGTCAACCAGAAGCTTCTGGAAAAATCCAAACAGCTATGATTATTGCTGCAGCTCTTATTGAGGGTATTGGTTTCGCTGCTTTGTTCGCGAAATAATAACTAAAAAAACAATAGTTACAACGGTTGGTTGTGACTATTGTTTTAAAATTAAAACATTAAAATTATATAATAGAGATAAAAATGGATAAGTTAATAAATGATTTTTCGTTTGGTTTGTTTATTTGGCAAATAGTAATATTTGTTGGATTGATTCTTTTGTTGAAAAAATTTGCATGGAAACCAATTCTTGACGCAGTAAACGAAAGAGAAGAAGGGATCAAAAATGCTTTGGAATCTGCTGAAAATGCTAAGAAAGAAATGCAAGAATTGCAAGCAGACAACCAACGTATTTTACAAGAAGCTAGATTAGAGCGTGACAGCATGCTTAAAGAAGCTCGTGAAATGAAAGAAAAAATCGTTGCTGATGCCAAAAATGAAGCGCAAGCTCAAGGTCAAAAAATGATCGAGCAAGCGAAAGCGGCAATCGAAAGTGAAAAAAATGCGGCTATGAATGAGTTGAAATTACAAGTTTCTACTTTGTCATTGAGTATTGCAGAAAAAGTATTAAAAGACGAATTATCTAACAAAGAAGCTCAAACTAAATTAGTTGAGAAAATGTTAGGAGACGTTAAATTGAACTAATCATGGCAGGTACAAGAGCAGCAATTCGATATTCGAAAGCAATTCTAGACATTGCCAATGCAAAGCAAGTCGCTGAAGCAGTGAACAATGATATGAAGTTGATAGGTGATACTATTGCTTCTAATTTAGAATTAAGCACTTTCATTCAAAACCCAACTTTAAAAGTTGAGGTTAAAGAACAAGCCCTTTTAGAAGTTTTTGGTTCTGCAAATGGTGTAACTAAAAGTTTATTTCATCTATTATTCGAAAACAAAAGATTCGAAATTCTAGAAGGTATTGCTTCAGAATACACTAAATTATTTGATATCATGAATGGTGTTGAAATGGCACAAGTTACTACAGCTATTCCTATGGATGCAGCTTTAGAAGCTAAAGTCTTGGCCAAAATTGCCACCCTTTCTGATAAAAAAATTCAAATTGAAAATACAATAGACCCTGCTATCATTGGAGGTTTTATTTTAAGAATAGGTGACAAGCAATACAATGCTTCTGTTGCTAACAAATTGCAAGTTTTAAAAAGAGAATTAAGTAACTAGTTTTATCACACATTTAAGTGTCTAAATTATAAAGTAAGATGGCGGAAATCAAACCTGCTGAAATTTCAGCAATATTAAAGAAGCAAGTTGAAAGTTTTGAATCTGGTGCTACACTAGAAGAAGTAGGAACAGTACTTAATGTTGGAGATGGTATTGCTCGTGTTTACGGGCTATCTAATGTTCAATATGGTGAGTTAGTTGAATTTGAAAATGGGTTAGAAGCAATCGTTTTGAACCTAGAAGAAGACAACGTAGGGGTGGTACTTTTAGGACCATCAACTGGAATCAAAGAAGGTTCTACTGCCAAAAGAACACAACGTATTGCTTCTCTTAAAACAGGAGAAGGAATGGTAGGACGTGTAGTAAACACTTTAGGTCAGCCAATTGATGGTAAAGGACCAATTACAGGTGAATTATACGAAATGCCATTAGAAAGAAAAGCTCCTGGAGTTATCTTCCGTCAGCCAGTAACTGAACCATTACAAACAGGTGTAAAAGCAGTTGATGCTATGATTCCTGTAGGACGTGGACAACGTGAGTTGGTTATTGGTGACCGTCAAACTGGTAAATCAACAGTTTGTATCGATACTATCTTAAATCAAAAAGAATTTTACGATGCAGGTCAACCTGTATTCTGTATCTATGTAGCTATTGGTCAAAAAGCTTCTACTGTTGCTGGAATTGCAAAAATGTTAGAAGAAAAAGGAGCTATGGCTTATACAGTGATCGTTGCAGCTAATGCTTCTGACCCAGCTCCAATGCAAGTTTATGCTCCTTTCGCAGGTGCTGCAATTGGAGAGTATTTTAGAGATTCAGGTCGTCCAGCGTTAATCGTTTATGATGATTTATCTAAACAAGCGGTAGCTTACCGTGAGGTGTCTCTTTTGTTAAGAAGACCTCCAGGACGTGAGGCTTACCCAGGTGACGTTTTCTACTTACACTCTCGTTTATTAGAAAGAGCTTGTAAAGTAATTGCAGATGACTCTATCGCTAAAAACATGAATGATTTACCAGATTCTTTAAAAGGTATCGTTAAAGGTGGTGGTTCATTAACAGCTTTACCAATTATTGAAACACAAGCGGGTGACGTATCTGCTTATATCCCAACGAACGTAATTTCGATTACAGATGGTCAAATTTTCTTGGATGGAGATTTGTTTAACTCTGGGGTTCGTCCAGCGATTAACGTAGGTATCTCTGTATCTCGTGTGGGTGGTAACGCTCAAATTAAATCGATGAAAAAAGTAGCGGGTACTTTAAAATTAGACCAAGCTCAATTCCGTGAATTGGAAGCGTTTGCTAAATTCGGTTCTGATTTGGATGCTGTTACTTTGAACGTAATTGAAAAAGGAAAAAGAAACGTTGAAATCTTGAAACAAGGTTTGAACGACCCTTATACTGTTGAAGACCAAGTAGCAATTATCTACGCAGGTTCTAAAAACTTGTTGAGAAATGTTCCTGTTGATAAAGTAAAAGAATTCGAAAAAGATTTCTTAGAATACATGAACAACAAAAACAGAGCAACTTTGGATGCTTTGAAAGCAGGTAAATTTACAGACGAAATTACTGATGTAATCGAAGCTGCCGCAAAAGAAATTTCAGCAAAATATAATTAAAAAGTATTAAGTATTGAGTATCAAGAATTAAGATGTCTTGATACTTAATACTTAAATCTTAATACTCAAAAAAAATGGCTAATTTAAAGGAAATCCGTAATAGAATTGTTTCCATCTCATCTACGATGCAAATTACATCGGCGATGAAAATGGTTTCTGCTGCAAAGTTGAAAAAAGCACAAGATGCCATCACTGCGATGCGTCCTTATGCTGAAAAACAAACGGAGTTACTACAAAACCTTTCTGCTACCTTAGATGGTGATGTAGGAGGTGAGTATACTACACAAAGAGAAATCAAAAAAGTGTTATTAGTAGCTATTACTTCTAATCGTGGTTTGTGTGGTGCTTTTAATTCAAATGTAATTAAGGAAGTCAAAGTACGTGCAGACTATTATTCAGGTAAGCAAGTGGATGTTTTTGCTATTGGTAAAAAAGGAAACGATGTTTTGGGTAAAAGTTTTGCGGTAGTTGGTAACGAGAGTAAAGTTTTTGATGCCTTAAGTTTTGAGAACGTTGCTACAATAGCTGATAATTTAACGCAACAATTTATTGCTGGTAATTATGACAGAATTGAATTGGTTTACAACCAATTTAAAAATGCAGCGACTCAAATCGTTCAAACAGAACAATTTTTGCCTTTAGCTCCTATCAAAGCTGATAAAGCGGTTACTCCTGGCGATTACATTTTTGAACCTTCAAAAGAAGAAATCGTGTTGACTTTGATTCCTAAATCATTGAAAACACAATTATATAAAGGAATTAGAGATTCATTTGCATCAGAACATGGTGCTCGTATGACTGCTATGCATAAAGCAACAGATAATGCTACAGAATTACGTGATCAATTGAAGTTGACGTATAACAAAGCACGTCAAGCATCCATTACTAGCGAGATTTTAGAAATCGTTGGTGGAGCAGAAGCTTTGAACGCTTAATTCGTTCTATACATAAAAACAAAAAGAGCCAACTGATGTTGGCTCTTTTTGTTTTTTAATATTTCTTACGAATCCATTTTAGTTCCTGTTGTTTTTGCTTTGGTTTTTCATTTGTTGTCACCAAGCTTTTTATTGCTAAAATAGAATCTATTTTTTTCTGGTCATAAATGACTAACCAAGAATATGACTTTGTTTTTTTACTTACCCATAGCGAAGTCTCTTTTTCTTCTATGATGGGGATGGCCATTTTTCCTTTTTTTTGTGAATAGGATAAAGTAGAAAATGCGCAAAAGAAGAGTACAAAGTGTAGTTTTTTATGCATGGTTTAATTTTGGGTTAGTTTGTCTGTACTATAACTAAAATTGTGCCAGTGACACTTTTTATTTAAAAATCGTAAGAATTAGATTTAAATAGCTTTGATGTTATTCTTTTAGCTTCAAACTTATTTTAGAATGAACTAAATTAATGTTTTATTAGCTTTTCCCAAAATTCACCTTCCCACATGGTTCAATCTCATCCCTTTTTTCTCTAATTTTACACTTTTAAAATTACCTATGGAAATTCAACTTAGAGAATTGAGCACTAAAGAAGAGATGCTAGCTCATATTGACATGATGCGTCATTTGTACCCCACTTTTACTATTGAAAAATACGATAGTTATCTTACCGAAATGATTCCGCATAACTATAAACAGCTTGCCGTTTTTGAAGGTGAAGTTTGTTTGGGTATTACGGGTTTTTGGCAAGGGTATAAATTATGGTCAGGGAAGTATATCGAAATCGATAATTTTGTAGTGCATCCTGATCATCGCGCCAAAGGTATTGGAAAAATGATGACAGATTATATCGATGCTAAAGCCAAAGCCACGAACTGCACCATGATCGTTTTGGATGCATTTACTGGAAACTTTAATGCGCATCGATTTTATTACAATCAAGGGTATGTGCCCAAAGGCTTTCATTTTTTGAAAATCATCAACGAAGACGGGCTTTCATAAATTATAAACATATAAGTCAATTAAGTTGTATAGTATAGCATTCACAAAAATTAATTTTTGTAAGTACTATGGGAACTTGGCGGTTAATTTTGAACCATATAAGATTTAAGTTCATATAAGTTTAGTTTGTCCTAAACGTTTAATTTCTTTTGCGCACTTTGCGTAACCCTTTGCGAACTTTGCGGTTGAGTTTTTAAGTATAATAAACTGCTAAATTTTACTATCCTTATATGACCTTACATGCCCTTATATGGTTCAAAAAATTGTGGCTATTCCAAAAAGACTTCAATGACTTCAATGTTTAAATAAAACCACAAGTTATGGGTTTAAATTTTTTTATTAAGTCAACCTTGAATTCGCTATTTTTGTTTTCTTAAGTCAAATCAAAACCAAACTACTTTGGGATTATATAAAAGTCTATTCAAACAAACTGCGATATACGGACTTGCAACCGTTTTGCCTCGTATGCTCAGTTTTTTATTGGTGCGCTTGTACACCGGAATTTTACCAACAGCAGAGTATGGCGAAGTATCTATCGTTCTCTCTTGGATGGTTTTTTTCAACGTAATTTTATCCTACGGTATGGAAACCGCCTTTTTCCGTTTCTACAGTGCCGAAACCGACAAAGAAAACGTCATTGCCACCAGTACCATTTCTATTTTTTGGTCTTCCATTTTGTTTTTGTTTGGCGCCTTAATTTTTAGAAACACCTTAGCCTCATGGGCGCATGTAGATGTGCAGTACATTACGTTTACCATTTGGATTTTGGTTTTAGATGCCTTGGTGATTATCCCTTTTTCAAAATTAAGGGCTAACAAACGCCCTATGATGTATGCTATTATCAAAATAGGGAATGTAGTCGTTAACTTGGCACTCAACCTGTATTTCTTATTGGTTTTACCTAAAATTTATGCCGATAGTCCCGACTCTTTTTTGGGGAATATGTATATCGATAATTTCGAAATTGGGTACATTTTCGTTTCCAATTTGTTGGCGAGTTTGCTCACTTTTGTGGTACTTTCACCTAATTATGTTTCCTTAAAACGCAATTTTGATGTGGTACTATGGAAAAAAATGATGCGTTATGGTTTGCCTATTTTAATTGCAGGAATTGCTTTTGCCGTAAACGAACATTTTGATAAAATTTTATTAGGCTATTGGTTGCCAGACAACATTGCCAAATCCGAAGTAGGGGCTTATTCGGCCTGTTATAAATTAGGGCTTTTTATGGTGCTTTTTGCTACTGCTTTTCGATTAGGAATTGAGCCTTTTTTCTTCAGTCATTCTAGTAACGAGAACGCCCCACAAACCTATGCGATGATTACCAAATATTTTGTCATTTTTGGTTCTTTGATTCTTTTGGGTGTCATTGTTTTTGCTGATATTTTAAAACTGTTATTATTAGACAATGAATCCTATTGGGAAGCGATGAAAGTGGTTCCGTTGATTATCTTGGCCAACTTCTTTCTAGGCATTTATAACAATCTTTCGGTTTGGTATAAGTTAACGGACAAGACAATTATTGGAGCGTATATTTCTATCGTTGGTGCACTTTTGACTTTGCTTCTGAATTATATTTTGATTCCAAAATACAGCTATTACGGCTCGGCCATTGCTACGATTTCGGCTTATGGAAGTATGATGTTGATTTCCTATATTTTGGGCAAAAAACACTATCCTATTCCTTATGATATGGAAAAAATTGGTGCTTATTTGGGCATTTCAATTTTGTTTTCGGTGATTTCTTTTTATGGATTTAGAGAGAATTATTTCGTAGGAATTCCGTTATTGCTAGCGTTTCTTTATTTCATTTATCACAATGAGAAAACCACAATTTTAAATATTATTAAACGAAAAAAATAAGAAGGAGCTATTTCCTGCTGTACGCTATATCTGTGGTCCTGAACCCCAGGACCACAGGATGCCGCTTCCATCAGGGCTAGGGCCAAGTAGTAATCAAGACTTTTAGATTTAAAAAATGAACATCAACATCATCAATACATCCGCACACGAATTGCCTCATTACGAAACCATCGCTTCGGCGGGAATGGATTTGCGTGCGAATATAACCGAACCTATTACTTTGCAACCTTTAGAAAGAGCTATCGTAAAAACAGGATTGTTTATTGAATTACCTATAGGTTACGAAGCACAAGTAAGACCTCGTAGTGGTTTGGCGGCCAAAAACGGAATCACCGTTCTCAATGCTCCAGGAACAATTGATGCCGATTATAGAGGGGAAATTGGTGTGATTTTAGTAAATTTATCCAATGAGACATTTGTAATCCAAAATGGAGAACGCATCGCTCAATTAGTAATCGCCAAACACGAACGCGCCGAGTGGGTAGCAGTCAACGAATTATCTGAGACCACCCGAGGAGCTGGAGGATTTGGTAGCACAGGAGTAAAATAGTATACAGTGTTCAGCTTTTAGTGTTCAGTTCGCAATCTTCAAAGAAAGTGTTTGAACTAAAGCTGGTAAATAATAATCAGAAGAGTATTTTGTTTTGTCTTAATACTTAATTCTAAAATCTTAATACAAAATTTAATGAAAATAATAGTACCAATGGCGGGACGTGGGTCTCGTTTAAGACCACACTCTTTAACCGTTCCAAAACCATTAATTCCTGTTGCAGGTAAACCAATCGTACATAGATTAGTTGAAGATATTGCCAAAATTTTAAAGCAACCGATAGAAGAGATTGCTTTTATTTTAGGAGACGAAGCCTTTTTTGGAGACGATGTTGTGTCGAGTTTACAAGAATTAGCACAAGGATTAGGCGCGAAAGCTTCGATCTACCGTCAGGATTTACCGTTGGGAACTGGTCACGCTATAATGTGTGCCAAAGAATCGTTATCAGGACCTGCAGTTATTGCTTACGCTGACACCTTGATTCGTGCCGATTTTGAGCTAGATCCAGAGGCTGATGCTGTAATTTGGGTAAAACAAGTGGATGCACCAGAAGCCTATGGGGTAGTAAAACTTAATGAGCAAAATGAAATCGTAGAATTGGTTGAAAAACCAAAAGAATTTGTGAGTGACTTAGCCGTTATCGGAATTTATTATTTCAAAGATGTAGCCGTACTCAAACAAGAATTGCAAAACGTATTGGACAACAACATCCAAAACGGAGGAGAATACCAAATCAACGACGGTATCAAAGGAATGATGGCCAAAGGCAAAGTTTTCAAAACCGGAAGTGTAGACGAATGGATGGATTGTGGAAACAAAAACGTAACTGTAGAGACCAATGGTCGTATGCTTGGATTCTTGCAGCAAGATGGTGTTAATTTAATTGATCCTTCAGCAAAATTAGAGAATGCTACTATTATTCCTCCTTGTTTTATTGGTGAGAATGTTGTTTTATCGAATGTAACTATCGGACCTAATGTATCTTTAGGAAAAGCTTGCCACGTTTTTGATTCAACCATCAAAAACAGTTTGATTCAAACGCACACTCACATCAAAAACGCAACCTTAGATAATGCGATGATTGGAAATCACGTTACCTATGATGGGAATTTTACAAGCATAAGTATTGGAGATTATTCGGTTTTAGAATAAAAAATAAAGTAAAATGAATCGTAGCATTGTAGCATTCTTGTTTATGGGATTCTTTGGAATTCCAACTTTCGTTCAGGCACAAGCTGAACCGGAAGAGATTGCTATGGCTACCAACGAATTTCAAGATTCTTTTTACGAAGCATTAAAGCAAAAGGGAATTGAGAATTATGATAAAGCCATAGTGGCTCTTGAAAAATGCTTGAAATCGCAACCCGATGATGCGACGATCCATTATGAGTTGGGCAAAAACTATTTAGCGTTAAAAAATTATGAAAGTGCTTATGCTTCTTTTGAAAAAGCAACAGCCATCGACCCCAAAAACAAATGGTTTTGGGTAGGAATGTATGACGTAACGTATGCCACAAAGAACTACACTAATGGAATTATAGTGTTAAACCAACTCATTGTTTTGGATCCAAAATTCAAAGAAGATTTGGTGAGTTTGTATATGGCTACAACCCAATACGACAAAGCTTTGGATTTAATCAACCAATTGAATGAAACGGTTGGAAAATCGGATCAGCGAGAAGCCTATAAAATCCGAATTTTATCGCAAGGAAAATATCAAAATACCGAAATAGACCATCTGATTGCACAAATCGAGAAATTTCCAAAAGAGGAATCCAATTATATCGATTTGATTTATCGCTACTCCAAAAATAATGAAGTAGAAAAAATGCTCGAAGTAGCCAAAAAGTTAGAACGAGAAATTCCTACTTCGGAGTGGGCGCAAGTAAGTTTATTTAAATTTCATATCGAGAAAAATGACGGTCCAAAAGCGGTTCAATCGATGAATGTAGTTTTGGCGAGTAAAAAAATCGATACTAAAATTAAGCATCGAGTATTGAATGAGTTTTTACTTTTCGCTGGAAAAAATCCACAATACGATGCTGATTTAGAAAAAGCAATTACAATGTTGGAGGCCGATCCAACGGTTCCTGTTGCCAAAGAAGTGGGTAATTTTTACTACAACAAAAAACAATGGGAAAAAGCAGCAAAATATTATGAAAAGGCATTAGCCACAGATCCTAATTTGCCATTAGAAACACCTATCTTGTTGCTGCAATCTTACACCGAAATGAAGCAATTTGAGGTATTGTCCAAAAAGGCACAATCCTTGTTAGAGCGTTATCCATCGCAACCTCATTTTTATTATTATGCTGGTTTAGGATACAACCAATTACAACAATTTAAAAAAGCAAAAGACGTGTTGGAAACTGGAATAGATTATGTGATTGAGAATCCAGTTTTAGAAACTAATTTTTATATTCAATTAGGCGAAACATTCAATGGTCTTGGAGATATGGCTAAAAAAGACTTCTTTTTTTTCAAAGCCAATCAATTAGTAAAAGAAAAAAAATAATGAAGAAATACGTATCGTTTTTTGTACTTATAGCACTGATTTCTTGTAAATCTAAATCGGGTGTGGTCATGACTGCACCAAAAGAAATCAAGAACACTAACAGTTCTGTCATCGAAAAATTATACCAAAACAAAAGTGATTTTTCGACTTTGTACATCAAATCTAGTGCAAATTATGCTGATGAAAAGATGTCACAAAATGTTACGGCAGAAATTAAGATAAAAAAAGATGAACAAATATTAGTGAGCGTTCGTTTTTTGGGAATTACTATGGCCAAAGCCTTAATTACACCAGAAGGAGTAAGCTATTACGAAAAAATTAATGGAAGTTATTTTGAAGGCGATTTTAAAGGCTTGAGTCAATGGCTTGGAACCGATTTGGATTATTCAAAAATTCAAAACTTGTTGGTCGGACAAGCAATAGATGATTTGACGAAAGGGAAATATAAAGAAACGCTTGAAGCAGATCAAAAGTATAAATTAGAAGATTTGTCTAAAGAAAACACCCAAAAATTCTTTTTTATTGATGCCCTAAAATTTGTCCTTCAAAAGCAAGAAATCACCCAAGCCAAAGAGGGTAGAAGTATAGAAGTTGCTTATGGTAATTTTGAGCAACATGCTAACGTTGTGTTGCCTTCTAATGTTCAAATAGTAGCACTGCAACCCAAAGGGAAAACCGAAATTAAACTCAATTATAACACCATAACAGTAAACGAAGCACTTTCTTTTCCATATAGTGTGCCAAGTGGGTATAAAAGAATTTTAATTAAGTAAATTTGAATCAAAACATTTTTGACATGCCAAAATTTCTCCTAAGTATATTTTTCTTGTGTTTGACTTCATTGGTTTGGGGACAGGAATCGCAGCAAGAAAAGTTAGAACAACGCAAAGCACAGATTCTTCAAGAAATTAGAGAAAATGAAAGTCAATTGCAGTCGGTTAAGAAAAAAGAAAAATCGGCAGTAACGGTGGTCATGTTGCAAGCCAATAAAATCAAATTACAAGAAAAGTTAATCAAAACCACTGAAAAGCAAGCCAAGATCTTAGGTAATGATATGTACATTAACCAAGTTAAGATCAATAAACTTAAAAAAGAGTTAGAAATACTTAAAGAAGATTATGCCAGAATGATTGTCAAATCCTATAAAAGCAGATCCGAAGAGAGTAGAGCGATGTTTTTGTTGTCTTCAGAAAATTTCTTGCAAGCCTACAAGCGAGCGCAATATATGAAACAATATTCGAGTTTCCGCAAAATGCAAGGAGAAGAAATTAAATCCAAATCACTCGAATTACAAGATTATAACGGCCGTTTAGCTATTCAGAAAAAGGAAAAGCAAAAGATTATTGCCGAAAGAGAAAAAGAGCGCTTAGCATTAGAAAAACAGAAGAAAGAACAATTACGTTTGGTCAATGCTATCAAGAAAGACAAAAACAAAATCATGGCTGCGATTCGTAAAAAACAATCCGAAACCAAAGCCATAGACCGTCAGATTGATCGTTTGATTAGAGAAGCTATTGCCGAGGCTAATAGAAAAGCAGCCAAAGACGGAACAGCAACAGGTGGCTCGTCCTCAAGAATAGCACTTACAGCTGAGGCTAAAATTTTGGCCGATAATTTTAGAGCGAATAAAGGCAAATTGCCTTGGCCAGTAGAAAAAGGATTTGTCTCCTTAGGGTATGGTAAACAGCCACATCCTGTGTACCCAACTCTTGTAATCAACAATAGTGGAGTAGAAATTACTACAGATGCTGGATCTTATGCACGTTCAGTTTTTGCTGGAGAAGTGACTAATATTATGGTGCTTTCTCCTGTAAATAAAGCAGTAATGATTCAGCATGGAGATTGTTTTACAGTCTATCAAAACTTGAGTTCAGTATCGGTTTCTAAAGGGGATAAAGTAGGCATTAAACAAAATCTTGGTAAAATTAGAACCAATAGCGAAGGGAAAACCGTACTTAAATTTACAATCTCTCAAAACGCGACTTATAATAATCCAGCGAGTTGGTTATACAATATGTAATCTTTTTTTATGTTATACTAAAAGGACTATTTTTCTCTTAAGATTAAGTAGTCTTTTTTAATTGCTACTTTAGAAATAACTATTTTTGCAAAAAAAATAAAGCTTCATGCCTAAGTCTCTTTTTAGTATAGTATTATTTGGTTTTACCACTTTTATATTTGCCCAAAAATCCCAGCAAGAAAATCTAGAACTCCGAAAAGCTAAGATTCAAAAAGAAATTATTGCTAATGAAAAAAAACTATTGACCGTTAAAAAGAAAGAAAAAACGGCGGTAGAAGTTATGGATTTGCAAACGCAAAAAATAAAACTCAAAGAAACTTTAATTCAAACCACCGAAAAACAAACCCATTTGTTAAGCAATGATATGCAGACTAGTGAGTTAAAAATTGATCGTTTGGACAATGAATTGAGTTTGCTAAAGACAGATTATGCAGAAATGATTCTCAAATCCTATAAGAGCCGTTCAGAGGAAAGTAAAGCTATGTTTGTTTTATCATCTTCTAGTTTTTTGCAGGCCTATAAACGGTTGCAATACATGAAGCAATATGCCAATTTTCGAAAAGTACAAGGCCAGGAAATACAACTGAAATCCAAAGAATTAATGGGGTATTATGAACAATTAAAATCTCAAAAAATTCAGAAAGAACGTCTTATCGCCGAGAATGAAAAAGAAAAAAAATCATTAGAAGAAGCTAAAAATGAACAACAGAAAATTGTGAATTTGCTTCAAAAAGACAAAAAGAAGATTGCGGCTGATATAAAAAAGAAACAACAAGAAGCTCGTAATATCGACAGAGAAATAGATCGATTGATTCGAAAAGCTATAGCCGAGGCCAATAGAAAAGCAGCTTTGGCAAGAGCTGCCAAAGAAAAAGCACTTAAAGAAAAGGCTGCCAAAGAAAAGGCATTAGCCGATCGATTGGCAAAGGAAAAAGCTTTGGCTGAGAAAATTAAAAATGGTAGCAAAAAAGACACTAAAACCAAAGAAATAGTTGTTCCTGTTAAAGATAGTCCAAGCAAAGCGGTTGCTATTGCGCCAGTTTCGTCAACCAAAATGGAACTGACCTCAGAAAGCAAATTGGTTTCAGATAATTTTAAGGCCAACAAAGGAAGATTGCCTTGGCCAGTAGATCGCGGTGAGGTTTTTATTGGTTTTGGTACACAGGCACACCCTGTTTATAAAACCCTAACGATACAAAATAGCGGATTGTCAATTTCGACATATAGTGGTGCTCATGCGAGAGCTGTTTTTGCTGGAGAAGTGTTCTCGGTAATTGCTATTTCAAATAATAAAGCAGTTATGATTCAGCATGGAGATTACTTTACAGTGTACCAAAACTTGAGTACGATTAATGTTAGTAAAGGAGACAAAGTGAGTACCAAGCAAAGTTTGGGAACCATACGCACCAATTCTGATGGGAAGACTATTCTAAAATTTACTTTGTGTCAGAATGTAGTTTATGTGAATCCAAGACCTTGGTTATCTCCTAAATAATATTTGGTGTAGCTTTTCTTGCTTTTTTTTTTTACAATTGGTATTCAAAATTCCTTACTTTTGAGACCATGAGAATGTTGAAAGTTTTTTTTTGGATAATTTGGAGGATTTGGTTTTACATACTTATGGCCATTCCTATACTGGTGATGTTTCCTTTTTTGGTGATCTCCATCCTTACAGAGAGTGGGTATCCCTATTTTTTTAAGATGGCTCGGATTTGGGCAAAGGTTATTTTGTTCGGAATGGGTTTCAATTACAAAGTAAAACAAGAACCCATTATAGCGGCTAAGACGAGCTATATGATTGTGGCGAATCATACCTCGATGGCAGATATCATGTTGATGTTAGCTATAATAAAAAATCCATTTGTTTTTGTCGGAAAGCAGGAATTATCTAAGATTCCGTTGTTTGGTTTTTTCTATAAAAGAACTTGTATCCTTGTGGATCGTGGTTCTGCGAAGAGTAGGAGAGCTGTTTTTGAAGCCGCCCAACAAAGAATTAATAGAGGATTGAGTGTTTGTATTTTTCCCGAAGGCGGTGTTCCGGATGACGAATCAATTTTACTGGACGAGTTTAAAGATGGAGCTTTCAGGCTTGCGATTGAACATCAAATACCCATTTTACCCATTACGTTCCCTGATAATAAAAAACGTTTTTCCTATACTTTTTTTAGCGGAAGTCCTGGTTTGATGCGTGCACATATACATCCTATTCTTCAAACGAATGGATTGACAGGTGAAGCTAGAAAAGAAATAAAAGAGCGGGTTCGATTGATTATATTGAATAAGCTCTCTGATTTTGAAAAGAGAGAAAGTTAATTTAAGTTTTTCCTTATTTTAACACCTCTTGATTTTTAAATATTTCAGTACTCTGTTCATTTTTTTTTAAATACGCAATTCTCAGCGACTTAAATCGTAGGTTTTTTCTTTATTTGTTAAAGAATTGTCATAAAAAAAGCTATCAATTCACTAACAAATAGTGAATAGATAGCTTTTTATATTTTTTTGAATCGTTTATTCGTTAGCCAATTCTTTGATATGTGCTTTTATTTTAACTTCTAATTCGTCGGCTAATTCAGGATTATCTTTGATTAAAGTTTTTACAGCATCACGACCTTGACCTAATTTGGTTTCTCCATAACTAAACCATGAACCCGCTTTTTTGATAATTTCGAATTCTACAGCAAGATCTAAAATTTCTCCAGTTTTTGAAATTCCTTCTCCATACATAATGTCAAATTCGGCTACTTTAAATGGTGGAGCGACTTTGTTTTTTACAATTTTGACTTTGGTACGGTTTCCTAAAACATTTTCTCCGTCTTTAATTTGAGTAGAACGACGAATGTCCAAACGAACGGAAGCATAAAATTTCAAAGCGTTACCTCCAGTTGTAGTTTCAGGATTACCAAACATTACACCTATTTTTTCTCTCAATTGGTTGATAAAGAAAACTGTGCAATGTGTTTTGCTGATGGTTCCTGTTAGTTTTCTTAACGCTTGAGACATCAAACGAGCATGTAAGCCCATTTTTGAATCTCCCATTTCACCCTCTATCTCACTTTTTGGAGTTAAGGCAGCTACCGAGTCAATTACTACAATATCAATTGCTCCAGAACGGATTAGATTTTCCGCAATTTCTAAAGCTTGCTCCCCGTTATCAGGTTGAGAAATAATGAGGTTTTCAATATCTACTCCTAGTTTTTCGGCATAATTTCTGTCAAAGGCATGTTCCGCATCAATAAATGCGGCGATTCCTCCTGCTTTTTGAGCTTCGGCTATTGCGTGTAGGGTTAGCGTAGTTTTACCTGAAGATTCAGGACCATAAATTTCGATGATTCTCCCTTTTGGGTATCCATTAACTCCTAATGCTAAATCTATTCCTAACGAACCTGAGGAGATTGTTTCTACTTCTACAATGGCCTTATCGCCCATTTTCATTACCGTCCCTTTTCCGTAGGTTTTGTCTAATTTGTCAAGCGTAAGTTGTAACGCTTTTAATTTGGCTTCTTTGTCTGAACTCATCTTTTCTTTCATCTAATTTTTTGGTTTATAACTAATTTTTGGCGTATATGAATTTTTATATTATGAAATAACGAAATACTTTTAAAATAGTTAAGGTAAAAATACATTTTTTTTTAATGCTAATCGCGCTCTCTTTTAGTATTCAAAATAAAAAATAGCACGAGTTGATTTCTTAACTAAATAGTGCTTTCAATTCTGTAGCATCATGAGGATTCATTTTTCCAGCAAGTACCAAACTTAATTGTTTTCTGCGTAAAGCGGCATCAAATCGTTGTTTTTCTAATTCGGTTTCAGGAATAATTGGAGCCACTTCTACAGGTCTTCCAGTATCGTCAACGGCTACAAAGGTATAGATGCCTTCGTTTGCTTTATTTCGAAGCCCGGATTCGCGATCCTCAATCCATACATCAATATAGATTTCCATTGAGCTTTTGAATGATCTAGAGATTTTTGCTTCTACAGTTACTACGCTTCCAATAGGTACTGCTCTATTGAAGGCTACATGATTTACAGAAGCAGTTACTACTATTCTTCTAGAATGTCTTCTTGCCGCAATGCTGGCAGCGCGATCCATTCGTGCTAGAAGTTCTCCGCCAAAAAGATTATTTAATGGATTGGTTTCACTTGGTAAAACCAAATCTGTTAAAATGGTCAAGGATTCTGAAGGATGTTTTGGAATCATATAGGTAAGGTAAAATATTAAAATTAAAATTAGTTGAGCAAAAAAACAGCCATTACTGCTGGAACAAAATAGATTACTATGGTTCTTGCGCCATCATAATCCTTGGCCAAACGTTGTCCAAACAAAAGCATTAATAAGGTAAGGCAAGAAAATACAGCGCCATAATATCCGTAAAGTTTTTCGTTGGTTAGATATAATTCGATGCTTCCAACGATGCATAAAATCCCTGATAGTAGTTCTAAAATAAGAACGTTTGCTAAGGCCAAAGGCACTTGTTTTTTTAATGGTGTTTTGGCAAAGTGATCTTTAAGCCAAGCTACATTGTCCTTCCAGTAGAATATTTTGTCATATCCAGACTGTATGAACGTGATGGCCAGAAAGACAAGTAATAAAAGTGAGGCAGTATTGTGCATGATCGTTATTTTTTATGAATTAATCGAGTTAATTGGATGGATAAGTCGGTTAAGATTATTTTTGCGTTTCCGTTTCTTTCAATATGATACAAAGCCTCTGATAGTTGGGTAAAAATAGCATCAATGTTATTGCCATGTATGAAAGGCGCAAAATTCTCTAATTTAAATTTTTCAACTTTTGGACTTAGATAAACCAATTGCGGGGCTTGATAATTAAGTAACAAAGCTTGACGAAACATTTCGATACAGAATTCTAAGAATTTTTTTTGTCTTTCTCTTCCTAACTGAGCAATTTGTTCGCTCCACTGAATCAAATCCTGAATAGCGGCAGGATTGCCTTTGGCTTTAAAAGCAGCTCTAACCCAAACCACAAACCATTCTTCAAAGGCCAAATCATCAGCGTCTTGATGCAATAGATGTAGGGCTTTATTGTAATTTCCTTGTGCTTGATGGGCTATATTTTGAGCCAATTTTATATCCAAGTTTTGTAATTCAACCAAAGCCTGGGTGATATCATGCTCTGGAATTCCATTAAAATGAATGGCTTGGCATCTTGAACGGATAGTAGAAATTATGGATTCCTCATTTTCGGTTACCAATAAAAAAATCGTTTTTTCTGGTGGTTCTTCTAACAGTTTTAGTAATTTGTTAGCTGCTGCCGTATTGAGTTTGTCAGCCATCCAAACGATCATTATTTTATACCCACCTTCGTACGCTTTCAGGGCTAATGATTTAAGGATTTCTTGAGCATCATCTACTCGTATTTCACCCTGTTTGTTTTGTACCCCAAGGTAAGAATACCAGTCTAATAAACTTCCATATGGGTTTTGAAGTACGAATGCTCGCCAATCCGTTATAAAATCAATACTTTTTGGCTTACTTTTTACCTCTTCTGTACTAACGGTTGGGTAGACAAAATGGAGGTCTGGATGTGCTAAATTTTGAAACTTCAAATTGCGGCTTTCATTTCCATTTTGATTCTCACAATTGGTATTGTTGCAAAGAATATATTGTGCATAGGCTATAGCCATGGCAAGTGTTCCGCATCCTTCTGGTCCTACAAACAATTGTGCATGGGGAATTCTTCCGGATTCGGCGCTTTTAATTAAATGATTTTTAATGTGTTGTTGACCTAGAATAGATGAAAATAGCATAAAGCAAAGATAATAGAAATTGATTGAGACGAAAATTTTATGGATTAAACTTTGTGCGGATTGCTAAGGTCGCTTTTATCATTTTCTTTTGTAAATAATTACTGTTTATTAACAATTTAAAACTGTTAATATTTGGCTTCTTTCGCCTATATTCTTGTTAATATTAAGTTAATAAATTACGTATAAATACCTATTATACAAAATGTTAAGTGCTTTGTTTTATCGACAAACAACCACTTTCTTTAATTTATGTACTATTTTTTATTCATAAAATTATTGTGAAAAGTTGTGAGTTAAGTAAATTTGTTTATTTTTGTTATTAACATTTTAATTAACAAAAAAGAAAAGCATGAAAGGGAAAATTATTTTTTTTGGGTTAGTATTTTTATTAACTGTAGGAGTAGCTTCTGCACAAACTAAAGTTCCTCAAAGTATTATTAGTAGAACAGCTTTAGTAAAAAAATACTATACGAAGCCAGAATTGGAGCAGTTGCAAAAAGGTCCTCTTTTGGAGTTGTACATAGAAAGAATTAAAGTTTTAGTTAAAACGTTGCCATACATTGCATTGGTAAGTAAACCTGGCGTAACCTTAACTGATTTAGGTATTCCAGAAGATGCTAATAATACTAAAGCATTGACAGTGCAGTCAGAAAGTATGAATTCTTTCTTGGAAGTTACCGTTGAATTTCAAAGAAAAATGGTGCCATACGCAGATAAAGGAAATTTAATTTCTGCTATTTTGTTTTATGAAGAAACTTTAAAATCGTTGAATTCTTTAGGTGAAAACTAGAAGTAGTCAATAGACTTAACTTCCATTAATTTAACCAAATTGTTTTCAACTTTTGTCACTCTTTAAATAGATGTGAAAGATATATCCCCCCCCTAAATCTTAACCTCATGAAAAAAAGTATTCAAGTTTTAGCTTTATTGCTATTGGTTGTTTGTAGTGCAAATGCACAACAAGAGAAAGGCATCATAGGTTCTACAAATTGGTTGAGCAATTGGACAGAATTTAAGCCAGCTAAAGTGGATTATGGTGAAGCCAATCAAATTTTGGCTGGTACTATTTCTTCTAACACTAAATTGTTAAAAAAGAATATCTACCTATTGCAAGGTGCAGTTTATGTTAGTAATAATGCAGTCTTAACTATTGAACCAGGTACTGTAATTATTGGTGATTTTGATTCAGGAGCTGCTTTGATTATAACAAAAGGAGCTTCAATCATTGCTGACGGTTTAGAAACCGATCCTATTGTTTTTACTTCTAATCGTAGCGTTAAAAAGGCTGGTGATTGGGGAGGATTAATAATTTTAGGTGAGGCTCCAATAAACAAATTTGGTGGAGTAGCCTCTGTAAATTATGATTTAGATAATGCGATGACTGTTTACGGTGGTAGTAATCCTGCTGCAAATTCTGGAGTTTTACGTTTTGTTCGCATTGAATATGCTGGAAAAAAAGTAAAAGGAAGTGGTAATTTTAATGGATTATTTTTAGGTGGAGTAGGCAACAAAACCACTGTTGAAAATGTTATGGTAAGTTATTGTGCAGGAGATTCTTTTGAAGTGTATGGTGGTGATGTAGTCATGAATAAAATGATTTCATTAAAATCTAACGGAATTGACTATAAGTTTAATTATGGTGTTCAATGTAAAATAGATAATTCCTTAGCGATACGATCATCTTATATTTCTAGTAATACTTCAGCATCAAGATGTTTTGACTTGGCTTCATATGATCAAAAAAGCGAAGTTGATTTTAATAAAAAACAAACCAATATCGTTGCAAGTAATATGACATTTGTTAATGATAGTGATGATATAGCAGCGGATATTCAAAATGGTTTGATTAAAGATGCCGTGCGTGTTGCAGAAAACACCTTTTTAGAATTAAAGAAAAGTGTGATTTCAGGCTTTAATCCAGCTGTAGTTTTAGATGCCAAAATGGAAGTTACAGCACCAAATTTGAAAAAAATTAAATTAGAACAATTGTACATTAATTTCTGTAAAGGGAATATTTTTACCGAGTTTAACCCTGAAAATGAGGAGTTAGAAAATTGGTATGGCAATAGTGCCTTCTTTAATGTATATGATAAAAAGAATAACGCTGAGGCATTTATTGATTTCTCAAATGAAAAAAGACCAGATTTCAGATTAAGAATTTCAAAAATTACAGCTTCAAACAACAACTAGACTGTTTTTAAAAAAATAAAAACTTTGGTTGCACCCCAACAATCGAAGTTTTTATTTTTTTATTCAAAAACCTTGTAAAACCACAGATTTAAAACATGAAAAGGTACAATAAGGTCTTTTTTTTGGTACAATTTTTTTTTTATTTTTCAATTGGTTTTTTCCCATTTGTAAATAAAATTCAGGCACAAATCGCAATTGGAAAACCTACTTTCCCATTTACTCAGATTTGTGCAAATCCATCATTCAATACTTTCGATGTTACTTTTAGTTTCACTCCAACTAGTGGAATTACAGCTTCAAACCAATTTATTGTTGAGCTATCTGACGGTAATGGAAGTTTCGTAACACCTACGGTATTGCACACTTCAGTGGCGGGAGCGATAACGACTTCGCCAGCCAAAATTACATTTGCTGTTCCTGTGACCACAAGTGGAGAAGGCTATAGATTGCGTATTCGAAGTACTTCACCAGCAGCAACTAGTCAACTCTCCAATTCTTTTCCTGCCTACTATAAGCCACAAGACAGTCAATTTACCATTAACAATAACACCTCTAATGTGGTAATTTGCTCTGGAGGTTCCTATGTGCTTTCGATCGATAACCCTGGAGCTGTAACTAATGATTCTCCTTTAAAATATCCAGGACTTACCTTTAATTGGTTTAGAGATAACGGCCCTACAGTTTTACCAACTAAAGTAGCTTCTGCAACAGGTGCTAATTATACCGTAACTTCTCCGGGTGTTTATTATGCCGAGACCAATTATGGGACCTGTACTTCTGACTCATATTCTAATCGTGTTACCGTTACTTCATCTAATTCTGGCGCTACAGCTGTTATTACTTCAAGTTTGGGCAATCCTTTTTGTACTAGTCAAGGACCAACAATTTTGTCGGCTACTAAAGGAAACACTTATCAATGGTATAAAGACAACGTGGCGATTCCCAATGCTACAAATCAAACGTATTCGGCTACCACAGCTGGGCAATATAGTGTAAAAGTTGGTTTTGGTTCTTGTGATGCTAATGCGACTATAGATTTGAAGGAAGTATCCTTTACCAGTAGTTTAAATATTGCGGCTACTTATGCTATTGTTCCAGGTGAAAGTTTAGCAGTTGCGGTTACTACTAATGCTGTAAATCCAACGTTTAAGTGGTTTTTAAATGGTGTTCAAATACCCAATGTAACTTCAAATACGTATAGTGCTACTGTTAAAGGAATTTATAAAGTGACCATTACGCAACCTGGAAGTTGTACTGTAGCCAAAGATTTAACCTTTGAGGTAACCTATTCAACGGATCCGAATCCTTTTCCAGATGTAGCTGAGATCCCTAATGTGATTAGTCCAAACGGGGATTTTATCAATGATACTTGGATACTTCCTTTAGCGTATGTTAGTGGCACTAATACCGAAGTTTTAATTGTAAGTGCTTTGGGTGAAGTTGTGGTTCAAACTAATGATTATCAAAACGATTGGCCTTCGGTAACAAGCCCTACCGATTTTAAAAATGTTAATCCCATTTATTATTATATTATCACTACTCCAGATAAAAAGGTAAAAAAAGGGTCAATAACTGTGATAAAATAATATGAAGAAAATTTTACTATTCATTGCTTTTTTTTATGGTATGCACCACGAACTCTATGCTCAAGCTGTTCCGGCTGAGGATGGAGTTGTTTCGTTTTCCCTTCCGATACGAAATTCTTTAAAATACAATCGATTTGTAATCAATCCTACCTTTAGTTTTGTCCGTGAACAAAATACTGTAGCGACTATATATAGCAAAAGACAATGGGTTCAATTTGATAATGCTCCCACTACTTATTTTGCAAGCTATTCAGGACGTTTTTTAGAAAATCAAGGAGTAGGTTTAGGTGTTTTTAAACAAAATTATGGTGTACTTGCTACTTTTGGTGCGGTAGCCAACTTTACACATAATGTCATTTTAGAACAAGATAGTAACCTTACTTTTGGGTTAAATTTAGGTGCATATAAGAGTGGTTTGGATGCTGGAAAAGTCATCACAAACGGCATTGCGGATCCTTCTTTAAACAATATTCCTTCCAATTTTTTACTTACGGTTAGTCCAGGGATTAATTATGGAACTACTTTTTTAGATTTTGGTTTAGCATTAAATAATATCGTTAGTTACAATTTTGGTACTTCCAATATGCTTAAGGATGATCCAGAAAAAGCGATCCAAGCCCATATTATGTATACGGGATATTTGGATTCCTATGGTTTTTTCGATAAAAGTAAATTCTCTGCATTAGTACGTTCTGAGTTCAAAAAAGACAAAACGGTTGTTTCTGGATTGGCTATGTTTTCAATTCCTATGGGTGTTTGGGCACAAGCTGGATACAATAGCTTATATGGAGTCTCTGGAGGTATTGGTTTAAATATTACTTCTACTATTTCAATTGAATATAATTTTGAAAAGGCGATGGGTGCTTTCGATAATTTTGGTGCCTCACATGATATTGTTTTGGCCTACAAATTCAAAAACAAAACGTATTATTATGGAGATGATGAAGAAGAAGGTGCTTTAATTAAGCCAAATGAAGCTCCAACGAAACCTTCAGCAAAACCTATAAGTACCCAACCGAAACAAAGTACTTTGCTTTCTCCAGTCGATAAAGCTAATCTAGAAGCTGCTCGATTAGAAGCACAAGCGGCTAGAGAAGCCATGCGTCAAGCTAAATTAAAGGAAATAGCGGATGCTAAAGCGAAAGCTGATGCGGAAGCAAAGCAAAAAGCAGCAGCCGATGCTAAAGCCAAGGAGGATGCAGAAGCCGAGCTTCTTCGTCAAGAAAAACTAGCAGTGGATGCTAAGGCAAAAGCCGAAGCAGTGGCAAAACAAAAATTAGCCGCGGATGCTAAAGCCAAAGCTGACGCTGAAGCTGTGCGTCTTCGTCAAGCAAAATTAGCAGCGGATGCTAAAGCTAAAGCAGATGCAGAAGCCGAGCGTCTTCGTCAAGAAAAAATAGCTGCGGATGCTAAGGCAAAAGCTGATGCAGAGGCAAAACAAAAAGCAGCAGCGGATGCTAAAGCCAAAGCCGATGCAGAAGCCGAGCGCCTTCGTCAAGAAAAACTAGCTGCGGATGCTAAGGCAAAAGCTGATGCCGAAGCACAACAAAAAGCAGCAGCCGATGCTAAAGCTAAAGCAGATGCAGAAGCCGAGCGTCTTCGTCAAGAAAAAATAACTGCGGATGCTAAGGCAAAAGCTGATGCAGAGGCAAAACAAAAAGCAGCAGCGGATGCTAAAGCCAAAGCCGATGCAGAAGCCGAGCGCCTTCGTCAAGAAAAACTAGCTGCGGATGCTAAGGCAAAAGCTGATGCCGAAGCACAACAAAAAGCAGCAGCCGATGCTAAAGCCAAAGCCGATGCAGAAGCCGAGCGTCTTCGTCAAGAAAAAATAGCTGCGGATGCTAAGGCAA
>NZ_JMTM01000059.1 GCF_001662485.1 Flavobacterium succinicans | reverse complement strand
CCAAGTATCATTATTACCATCTCCATTCGGTGTAAACACATTCGGAATTTTGATATCAATAAATTCAAAGTAACGCGTGGCTGTTTTTTCACAACCATTGGCATCACGCACAATAACTGTATAGTCTCCTGATTTATAGTAGATCAATTTATTGCTAGCACTGAAAGTACTGCCACCGTCAAATGAATACTGATAATTTCCTGCACCACCTGTTGCGGTAGCCACAATTTCGTTCAATCCTCCATCCGCTAAGTTCAATGCCAAAGGCGTAAATCCTAACACTTCGAACGCAATGGTGGTTTTCTCACAACCGTTGGTATGTCTTGCGGTAATGGTATGGAAACCTGGCGCTACATTCTTGAAAATATTGCTCGCTTGGAATACCGTTGCACCATCCAAAGCATAATCTACATCCGCTGGATTGGTAATACTCGCATCCAAAGTCACCGTCACGGTATTACTTGGTGCATTATTATCACAACCGTAAGCTACCAATGCTTTTGGATTTAAGTTTACCGAATCTTCAAGAGCTACCAACCATTCAGCCGTACAACCGTTAGCATCTTTGATATACACCGTATGATCGCCACCTGTTAATCCAGTAAAGGCAAAAACGTTTTGAGTCGCTGTTCCTATGAAATACGTTCCATTGCTATTGTCAATACTTACGCTATAAGGCGCCACACCACCAGTGATATTGATATCAAAAGCAGCATTCTTATCTCCAAAACAAAGTTCTTGCACTTCTGAACCGGCTACCGTATTTACGAAAATAGGTTGTGGCTCAGTAACGGTTGCCGACAAAAGAACAAAACAACCGTTTTCATCTTGTGCAATAACTTGGTAGGTTCCCGGTGCTAATTCATCAAAAACTCCTGTATCAAAAAACTGATCCAAACGTGGTGCAATAGCATATTTCATTGCTCCCGTTCCGCCAGAAGCTGTTACAGTGATGATACCATT
>NZ_JMTM01000058.1 GCF_001662485.1 Flavobacterium succinicans | reverse complement strand
ATACAAAACCAACTTTCCATTAAGCCAATTGCCCAAATCCGTTGTAGCGTGTGTTAGTGGCTGGCAATTTATTCGTTATTCAACTTTAGTATTTCATCTATAATATTGTTAGATATTCGGAAATTCGTCAATAACAATTTATCAATTAAAGGCTTAACTTTTGGTATAATGGACATTTGTTTTGCTTTGTGTATTACTCCTAATGCTCCAGTTGTCTTAAGTTTTAATTTTGTAGCTAATTTGCGAGCTTTGAGGTCATCCAATAATAATGTAACATCTTCAATTTCCGAAGCTAATGCAATTGCACTTGCTTCGCCACGGCCTACTTGTGTTTCCAAAAATCTTTGATATTTTTCATCAGTTACTGATTGTACAGTTATCCAATCTGGTAATTTTTCTCCGAATTCTTCAGCAATTTCAGGAGTAGTTATAAGTTCTCCATAAACATCTTTTAAGATATTTAGTTCATTTATTTTATGAAGAATAATTAGAGTGCTTGTATCGGAAATTACTATTTTATGCATTTGCTATATCTGATTGTAAATCATCAATTGAATTACTAAATATTGAAACACCATATTTTCCAAGTATTTCTATGAACGCTCTTTTTGTTAGTCCTGCTATTTCTGCAGCTTGTCCTGCAGATAACTTTGCATCTTCATAAAGTTTTGACGCTATTATCATTGAAAAATCGTAATCTTTCAAATCAACACTATCGGGTATATTTACTTGTATTGTTCTCATAATTTCTCTTTTTTTCAAAAGTACAAAAATATTAAGCGATAAGTTTTATTGTGCGCTTTTTTTTGCTTGCCACTAACGTTCTGGTACTACAGCGGGTTTGGGTTCCAAGTTAAGATTTATTTTTCGGTTGTCACTAAACTGCCAAATACAAAACCATTTTCCCATTAAGCCAATTGCCCAAATCCGTTGTAGCATCTATGTAAAAGCATAACTTAGAGTTACTAAAAA
>NZ_JMTM01000057.1 GCF_001662485.1 Flavobacterium succinicans | reverse complement strand
GCTAATTTGGCTTTTTGAGCAAAGGCAAAACTACACCAAAGTATAGTGAGGATTAAATAAAAAAATGGTTGTTTTTTCATGATCTAATTTTTAGAAAAATCTTGGTGTAGTAATTTTTTCGTTGTTTTTGAAGATTTCATAACGCAAGAAAACCTCATGCGATCCTGAATTGTAATTGTCTAAATTGGTAGTTTCTAAATCGTATCCATAGCCAATGTACATGCCATCGGTCACTTGAAATCCAACCATGGCACTCATAGCAGCACTCCATCGGTATGCCACTCCAAGTGTTACTTTCTCTACAAACATAAAATTGGCCGAAACATCAACTTGTAAAGGCGAACCTTCGACTAGTTTGGTCAAAAAGGCAGGTTTGAATTTGATGTCGTTCGATAAGTCAAACACATAACCTCCGATTAAGTAATAATTCATTTTTTCTTTGAAAATGGCCACTTCGTTATCATTGTATCGATTGGTTTGAATGAAATTAGGAATCGATAGTCCAACATAAGCTTTATCAGAATGGTAGTAAATTCCAGCTCCAATGTTTGGGGTAAAAACGTTTCTCAAATTCTGAAATTGTGGATCGCCTTGATCGACGGGATTGAGTTTGTTGACATTCAAATTAAATAAATTAGCGGTCGCTTTCATTCCAAAAGAGAGCTTAAAATTCTCTGAGGTAGGAATGGTGTAGGACAGGTCTGCTGAAATGGTGTTTTCAGTAGTTGGACCAATTTTATCATTCACAAATGAAACCCCCAATCCCAAATTGCTATTGGTAATTGGAGTATTAATCGAAACGGTATTAGTAGTTGGCGCTCCATCCAAACCTACCCACTGCGTACGATGCAGTGCAAAAACGCTCATCGTGCCTCGGCTACCGGCATATGCAGGGTTGATATTGATGGTATTGTACATGTACTGCGTGAATTGCGCATCTTGTTGACCATAACTCACCACAGTTAGTAACATTATAATGAAAGTGATA
>NZ_JMTM01000056.1 GCF_001662485.1 Flavobacterium succinicans | reverse complement strand
TAAAAGATGCCTAAGCATCTTTTTTTGTTTTAAGCACTTGTCAAATAGGTATGGTTTGTAAGAAAAAATAAATATATTTGATAATTAATAAAACGGATGTTTGTCAGACATATATACAAGTTAGCGGTGATTTTGCGGACAACCAGAAAAAAGCACTAATTTATATCGTTTCAAAATAGCTTTAATCTATACGAAGAACAAACACTATAAAAACAAACAATTGAAATATCGCTTTGTTTAAGATTTGTCGCACTACTTTTGTTGTATGAATAATAAAACCATAAATAAAGAAGCAATAATGAAATCTATAACCAAAATGGTTTCAGATAAGGCTATGGTTCGTTCGTTCTTGAAAGGCAATACTCCTATTGAAAAATTAACTCAAAAAGGAATCAAGTTTGCCAAACCAATATAACTACACTTTTAACCAAGCGACAAGCACTTATAACTTTACTACTAAAAACGATATTGAATACAAAATTGTTTTTATTATTGATGAGACGCTTGACGTTGCCTCAGAGGTTCATATTGAAAATATCTATCAAATTATAATTGAAAAAATTACTGCTAAAATTGAACCTTTTGATGTTTTAGTATCAAAAACTATTGATAATATTATAGCTATTTTCTTTGCAAATGTACAAAATTCACTGATTTATGTTTGTTCAGAAAATGATGAGAAAGCAAAAACGCGATTCAATGTTTTCAACAGATGGTATAGAAACAGTACTTTAGAATCTATTACTAAAGTGGATAATATTATAAATTGTGAATCCGAAGGAAATATTTATACCATTTATACATCTTTATTGTATCACAGCGAAAATCCAAATGTTGACAATATACTTGAAGCATATCATAAAATCGAGAATATTCTAAACGACAAATAAAGACCACCGCTAACACACGCTACAACGGATTTGGGCAATTAGCTTAATGGAAAGTTGGTTTTGTATTTGGAAGATTTGGCAAATCCGAAAACAGGGCTTAATTTAGTCCCAAACCCGCTGTAGCGCGAGAACGTTAACGATAAAAACTACACAATAACTCTTTATACGTTGAA
>NZ_JMTM01000055.1 GCF_001662485.1 Flavobacterium succinicans | reverse complement strand
TGGGTTCCTGAGTTGTATCCAGAAAATTCATTTAAGGTAAGTTGGTAGGAATACCCAAAATAAAAATTAGATTTTTTGAATCCAGCCATGGGACCAATATTTAATGGTTTACCAATTTGGTCGTTCAAAAAACGGTAAGAAGCTCCTACCCAAAAATAGTCATCATAACTGTTGAATTTTCTATACTTAACATTGATATCTGTGCTAGAACGTTTATCAGATTCAAAATATTGAAAATACACTGAAGGTTCTATTTCGGATCTATTGTATCCTCCGTTACTAAAAACATAACCCGAATACACTTGATAATTGCGCAACAAATCTGGTTCTAAGGCAATGAATTTATCTAAATTTTTGGGCAAAATATTACTCGCATTCAAATTCACATAGAAACGGTTGATACGATACAACAAGCCAATATCAAAGTTATTATTGGAAGTAAATCGATTATTATTGATAGAAGGATCCGGATTGGTAGGATCTAAATCGTTAATATCAATTTTGAAATTATTGATATTGAAAGACAAGCCAAATGACAAATATTGCTTAGTATAATAATCTAAAATAATATGGTGCGCAAACGATACTTTTCCTCCCGTTTGACGTGTATTTCCATTTTTATCATTGTAAAGTGAAATACCCACCCCTGACTGATCGGCTATTCTAAAATCTGCAAAAACAGATTGGTTGTTTGGCGCATCTTTAATGCCTACCCATTGCGTCAATCCGTTGACTCTAATTTTTAAATTGTCTCCGATACCTGCAAAAGTAGAAGAGAGCACAAAAGGGTTGTCTGCCAAATATTGTGTAAATACAGGCAAGTTCAACTCTTGGGTGTGGCCTGTAATACCTACTAAAAGCAACAATGAAAGTATAATCTGTTTCATAATAATCTAGATTGTTTGATGGGTTCAAAACATCCCTTTTTATGGGACAGGGATGTTTCTTACCAATTTATTTTGGGGTTACCTCATGCTATCGTTTTTCCTATCTCATTAAAGTAAAGTGACCTACAAATTCGCGATCATCTTGTACATTTTTCAATTTCAAGATGTACCAGTAATC
>NZ_JMTM01000054.1 GCF_001662485.1 Flavobacterium succinicans | reverse complement strand
ACACGCTACAACGGATTTGGGCAATTGGCTTAATGGAAAGTTGGTTTTGTATTTGGAAGTTTTGGCTAATCAGAAAAATAACGCTACTTTAGACCCAAACCGCGTGTAGCGCGGGAACGTTGGTGGCAATTATAAGAAGAAGCAGAATAAGCATAAGAAATGGAAGAACTGAAAAGACCCGAAATTGTAAATGTAGAAGATTTTTTTAACGAATATGTAGAGTATTTTGGAGGACAAGTAATTTCTAATAATGAACAAAATTTAGTTGACAGACCAAATGCAGATTATTTATTTAAAAATGAAAATGTTATTGCAGAATTAAAATGTTTTCAAAAGGATTTGTTTAATAATGAAGAAGATATTCCAAGAATTTTTAATTTTTTAGACAAATGGGAAGAAAAGAAATTAATAAAAAAAGGAGATAAACTTAAAATTATCCTTGGTTCAAAACAACTTCCAAAAGAATGCTATAATGATTTACTTATTGCTTGTTCTAAAACTATAGACAGGGTATTACATAAAGCAAATAAACAAATACAAGAATCAAAAAAAACCTTTTCACTTCCCAATGCAAAGGGATTAGTCCTACTATGTAACGACGGAAATTATTTTCTCCAAAATAATGAGTTTCTTGGACTAATTGCAAATCTTATGGGAAGAAAATATATGGAATCAGAAATTGATGGTTTTGTTTATTTTACACTTAATCAAGTTTCTAGAATCCCAAATAGTGAATTAGATTGGCGTATGTGGACGCCTTCATACAGACTTGAAAATGATGAAGTTCTTGGGTCTTTTGTAAATGAACTTGGTGCTAAATTTCAAAATGAATTTTATACAATGAAAACAGGAATTATACCAGTTGCAAAAATAATAACTGACGACATTGAAAAAGGAATTAATACAATTAAAACAATGAAACACATACCAAAAGACATCATATACAATAAGAAAAAATAACAGCCACCAACACACGCTACAACGGATTTGGGCAATTGGCTTAATGGAAAGTTGGTTTTGTATTTGTGATGATTTGGCAAATCCGAAGAATGGGCTAAATTTAGTCCCAAACCCGCTGTAGCGCGGGAACGTTAGGGTGTATAGCTCCGTTGAAAAGACACAGCCGACATCAACCAGACGTTTTT
>NZ_JMTM01000053.1 GCF_001662485.1 Flavobacterium succinicans | reverse complement strand
GGTATTCCTACCAACTTACCTTAAATGAATTTTCTGGATACAACTCAGGAACCCACATGGTTACTTTAGGATTTGACTTTTTACAAGGGGTTAGTAATTGTCCGTGTACCCAAAATCCCGTTCATGAATAATTAAATTTATAAACTTACGATTGAGCCCTTTTCGTTTTTTGGAAAGGGCTTTTTTATTTGGTTAAATCGTTTCACACCTAAAACCCAATAGCCAACACGCAACACCCACTTCCTATAGCCGATTAACAATTTAATTGTGTAATTTTTAGATTTACATCGATTTCGTTATTAATTAGCTATTTTTTAATAGGAAGCACTAGAAATCAAAATTGCAAAATAGCGTATCTTTGTGTGACTTTAGTAATTTTTAAATTAAATACAGATATAATGAAAACTTTAAACGATTTCAATTTCAAAGATAAAAAAGCAATTATTCGTGTCGATTTTAATGTGCCTCTAGATGACAATTTTAATGTCACAGATGCTACTCGAATTGAAGCTGCAAAACCTACGATTGATAAAATCTTAGCCGACGGTGGAAGTGTTATTTTAATGTCCCACTTAGGAAGACCAAAAGGGGCAGAAGATAACTATTCGTTGCGCCATATTGTAGCTAAGGCTACTGAAATTTTGGGCGTTCCGGTTCAATTTGCAACGGATTGTATTGGAGAACCTGCTACAAGTGCAGCGGCCGCTTTGCAACCAGGGCAAGTGCTTTTGTTAGAGAATTTACGCTTTTACAAAGAAGAAGAAGCTGGTGATGTTGATTTCGCAAAAAAATTAGCTGATTTGGGTGACATCTACGTAAATGATGCTTTTGGAACCGCTCACCGTGCTCATGCTTCGACTACAATCATAGCTCAATTTTTTCCAACTAGTAAATGTTTTGGAATGTTATTGGCTAAAGAAATTGAAAGTTTGAACAAAGTATTAAAGAACAGTGAGAAGCCAGTAACAGCTGTATTGGGAGGTTCTAAGGTGTCTTCTAAAATCACAGTTATCGAAAATATTTTAGATAAAGTTGACCACATGATTATAGGTGGTGGGATGACCTTTACTTTTGTAAAAGCCTTGGGTGGTACTGTTGGAGATTCTATTTGTGAAGATGACAAACAAGAATTGGCATTGGAGATTTTGCGTTTGGCCAAAGAAAAAGGAGTACAAATTCACATTCCTGTAGATGTTGTAGCTGCCGATGATTTCTCTAATACAGCTTCTACGCAAATTGTAGATGTTAGAGAAATTCCTGATGGATGGCAAGGTCTAGATGCAGGCCCAAAATCATTAGAAAATTTCAAGAAAGTTATCTTGGAGTCCAAAACGATTCTTTGGAATGGACCCTTAGGAGTTTTTGAGATGCCTACTTTTGCAAAAGGAACGATTGCCCTAGGAGATTACATCGCTGAAGCAACTGCTAACGGTGCTTTTTCTTTAGTAGGTGGAGGCGATTCAGTGGCTGCTGTAAAACAATTTGGCTTCGAACACAAAGTAAGTTATGTTTCTACTGGTGGTGGCGCCATGTTAGAAATGTTAGAAGGAAGATCCTTACCAGGAATTGCTGCTATTTTGGAATAAGCTACAAGAAAGCCTTTCAAAAATTGCATTACTATTTAAATAATCCTATTTTAACATATTTTTTGGTATAAAAAAGGATCATAAAACCATAAATATTGTATATTTAACAATATTTATGGTTTTTTTTAGTTGTAACCAATTAGTTTTGCAAGAGTAATGGGTTAACCTACTGAAATAAAACACATTGAAATCAAATTTTATGAGTCTTAAAAATGCCACACTAAGCTTATTGTTTCTAATTTCTTCTGCTGTTTTTTCACAGCAAGTTGTTGAAGTAAAACCTATTCAAGCTGCTCCGATACCACTTACTTATTTAGATTCTATCAAGCAAACTTTTGTACGTCACACGATCACAGAGCAAGTCGATAGCTTATGGATGAAAGAATTGACAAATCTTGACATTTATGAAGACTTAACTAAAGATATTCAAACTATTAATACAGATCAAAGTGTCGATTTTGAATTGCCTACCGAATTATTAAAACAGCGTTTAGCCGCATTGGATGCTAAGTCGCCTTTTCATATTGAATACAATCAAGGACTAGAAAATTTAATCAAATCCTTTTTGAAGAATAGGAAAAAAGCATTTGCTAGATTAATGGCGACTTCTGAATATTACTTTCCTATTTTCGAAGAAGCTTTAGCTAAGAAAAATATTCCTTTAGAAATAAAATATTTAGCCATAGTAGAATCGGCTCTAAACCCGAAAGCCGTTTCAAGAGTAGGAGCAACAGGGCTTTGGCAATTTATGTATCATACCGGAAAACAATATAATTTACGGATTGATTCCTACGTTGATGAGCGATCGGATCCGTTGAAATCCTCAGAAGCAGCGGCACAATATATGGCCAATATGTATCCTTTATTTAACGACTGGGATTTGGTTTTGGCATCATATAATTCAGGCCCAGGAAATGTCACCAAAGCCATTAGAAGATCGGGTGGGCAACAACGTTTTTGGGATTTAAAAAAGCATTTACCACAAGAAACCCAAGGCTATGTCCCCGCTTTTTTAGCTACAATGTACTTGTATGAATACCATAAAGAGCACGGCATTAAACCCGAGCGTGCGACTTTCAAACACTTCGAAACGGATACGATTCGTATTCAAAAAGAAATCTCTTTCAAACAAATTGCAGATTTAATTGATATTCCTGTAGTCGAGTTGCAATTGTTGAATCCTTCCTATAAAATGCATATCATTCCTGTTTATGGCGATCAGCCTAATTATTTACGATTACCACAAAGTAAAATCGCAATTTTTACTTCTAATGAAGACAAGATTTATGCTTATGTAGCGCATGATAATATCGTTAGAAGACAACCTTTGCAAGGGCCAAAATCAGTTTTGGCGTCTAGAGGAAAAGCTACAGATTCTTCGGATGTGGCCTCCATTAATGAATGGTACAAAATCAAAAAAGGGGATAATTTAAATACAGTGGCCGCCGATTTTAAAGTTGCTGTTGCCGATCTAAAACGGTGGAATGGAATCAAAGGAAATACAGTTCCATTAGGTAAGATACTAAAAATTAAAACGGTACGCCTTGGAGTAGAAACCAATCCGATAGCTGTTGCTAGTACTGCCGTTGCTGGAGTTAAATCCGCAGAAAAAGTAAAGGAAACACAATTAGACTCGTTGTTAGTTTCTCCAAATGCTACTCAATATGTCGTCCAGAAAGGGGATAATTTGAATAGTATCGCTCGCAAATACAATGTTTCCGTGGATGATTTACGTTCATGGAATCCTACAACAGCTAACAATTTGAAACCAGGAATGAGTTTTCAGGTCGGAACTGCTACAGCTGTTGCGGTACAAGAGGGAATAAAACCAGAATTAAAAGACATCACTTATACAGTGGTTGAGGGTGATAATTTAGGAACTATTGCCAAGAAATTTGGAACAACACCTGCAAATTTAGTAGCATGGAATGCTATTTCTAAAAATAAATTACCGGTGGGAACCGCTTTGATTGTTGCAAAAAATGAGATTGCCATTATCACCAATAATGCTACGGCCAATTCGTTTAAAAAGAAAGAATTGTTTCCGACAGCTAAAGCGAAAAACGTCTCGAATGATTACTATGTAAAAAAAGGAGATTCTCTTTATAGCATCTCTAAGAAATATCCTGGCGTTACTATTTCTGATTTAGAGAAGTGGAACGGTATAACCGGTAATGATTTAAAACCTGGAATGAAGTTGAAAATAAACGGATAATACCATAAATTAGTTACATTTGGGTTTTGATTTATAAGATAAAAATTATGAATAGAGCCCATTTTTTATGCCTTTTTGTTTCGTTAATTTTGTTTTCTTGCGCTAAGAAACAAGAGCCATTATTGCGTGGATCGGTAGGTAAAATCAATACCATTGCCGTGATTATGAACGATGCTTTATGGAATGGAGAAGTGGGGGATTCACTTAGAAACAAACTTGCAGCTCCTGTTTTCGGACTGCCTCAGGAGGAACCGTTATTTACCATCAATCAATATCCGGATAAATTAGTAGAAGGATTTGTCACCGATAGTCGTACCATTGTCGTGGTGAAAAAAGGCGTAACGACCAGTTTTGAAATCAAAAAAAATCAATATGCTACCCCGCAAACCGTTTTTCATCTCACAGGAACTACGAATGACACGCTTTTATATTTATTAGAAAAGCACAGCGCAGAAATGATTCGGTTAATTAAAGAAGGCGAAATCCAAGCCAATCAAAAAAGTAACCGTGAATCGTTATTGAATCCCAAAATAATAGAGAACAAATTTCATATTCGCTTGGATGTCCCTTCAGATTTTGAATATGCATTACAAAAACCTCGATTTATTTGGTTAAAAAAAGAAATTGTGAGCGGAAGTATGAGTTTGTTGCTGTATCAGGTTCCTTTGAATACCATCCAAACCCAAAACCCCATTGCTTCTATTATCCGAATGCGAGATTCCATTGGGAAGTTATATATCAAAGGCAGAGAAGAACAAACGCCCATGATTACAGGCGAGGGGTATGCTCCGTATTGGTTTACTATAAAATTAGATCATCGCCCCACCTTTGAAACGAAAGGGACTTGGGAATTAAAAAATGACTTCATGTCTGGCCCCTTTATCAATTATGTGATTTTTGATAAGGAGTATAACCGAATCATGGTGTTAGAAGGTTTTTGTTACTCACCCGCTGACGAAAAAAGAGAGGTGATGTTTGCGTTAGAATCGATTATTAAATCAGTTAAAATAAGTAAAAGAAAACATAAGAATTGATATGGAAGTACATTGGGAAATAAAACCGTTTGAAGCATTGACTGTTGATGAGTTGTATGATATTTTAAGATTGAGAAGCGAAATTTTTGTAGTTGAGCAAAATTGCGTCTATTTGGATTTGGACGGAAAAGATAAAAAAGCCCTACACCTTTTTGGAGCCTACGAGGACAAAATTGTTGCCCATGCTCGTTTGTTGCCCGCTGGCATCAGTTTCCCCGAAGCTTCAATAGGACGAGTTGTAGTCGATTCCAATTATCGCGACAAAAAGTGGGGTCATGAATTGATGCAAAACGCTATCGGAGGAATTGCTACTCATTTTAACGAAACAGTGATTACTATTGGTGCTCAATTGTACCTGAAAAAATTCTACGAAAGCCATGGTTTTGTGGCTATTAGCGAGATGTATTTAGAAGATGATATTCCGCATATAGAGATGAAAAGGGGCTAATCATATAGATTATGATTCTTAGATTTCCATTTGCACAAATGCTGATTTTTGTCACATCGAGCGCAGTCGAGATGCAGTGATGGTTCTCGACTGCGCTGGAACTGACATTAGAGTTATTTTAAACTAGATTTTTGTTTTCTAAAACATTAGGAGAAGAATTTAAAGGACATTAAAACTAACTTATATGACCTTAAATTTTTTTATATATTAAAAATCAGACATTGACTTGAATACTTATATGCCTAATATGTGTTTAAGAATTAATGCTAATTTTTATTGGGTGTTTTTTTTACATCTTCAAAATGCTATTGTACTCCGCTGAAGTAGTCAACACGTTTACTGCCTTTTTGATTTCGGGATTGCTTTTGATGTAGTATTGGTACAATCCTTCTTGGTATTGGTAGCGTTTGATAATTTCGTCTAGCAATAAATTTTTAATTTCTTTTTGATTTTTTTCCAAAGCATTCCATTCACTTTTTTGGATGGCGTTCAACAATTGTTGGTATTCTGCAGTAATGCTTTCGTCTATTTTTTCTTTTTTGGCAGCTGCTAAAGTCTTTTTCAAATTTACTTCGGTTTCTGTATCCAAATTGAATTTTTTGTTTTTCAAAAATTGTTTGAAATCATTGTAATCCGCATCTGTGATAGTTGGGATAGTATTACCTAAATTAGGATTTTTGTAATAATATGTAGTGGCATAATCAAAGACAGCATCGTTTTTAATTACGGCATTGGCTATGGAGCTTACTTGCGTTTCTGCTAATTCAATGTCAGGCTGTATACCTCCTCCGTCGTATACGGTTCTTCCTTTTCTGGTTTTAAAGGCATTATAATTTTTTTCTTCTGTACGCGTAGCTACTCCATTTTTATCTTTTCGAGTATAATCCAAAGCTTGGATGCAACGACCCGAAGGCGTATAGTAACGAGAAATAGTTACTTTTACTTGTGTTCCAAAAGACATATCGATAGGGCGTTGTACCAATCCTTTTCCAAAACTACGACTGCCTAAAACCACTGCACGATCCAAATCTTGCAAAGCACCTGCCACAATTTCAGAAGCCGAAGCGCTTTTTCCGTTGACGATGATGACCAAGGGAATGTTCAAATCTACTGGTTCTCGAGTCGTTTTATAGGTGTTGTTGTATTTTTCTACTTTCGATTTGGTAGTTACTATGGTTTCGTTTTTTGGCACAAAGAGATTGCAAATATTCACCGCTTCATTCAATAGCCCACCAGGATTGTCTCTTAAGTCCAAAACGATACGTTCGGCGCCTTCTTTTTTGAGTTGTTCCAAAGCGTCTTTTACTTCTGAGGAGGCTTTTTTGGTGAAATGAGTCAATACAATATAACCTGTTTTTGCATCAATTTTCCCGAAGAATGGCACCGATTTGATTTCTACTTCATCCAAAACCAATTGGGTACTTAGTGTTTTTCCTTGACGGATATATTTAATGTCAATCTTAGTGTTTTTGGAACCTTTGAGCAATTGCGACGCATCATCTTTGAAGTCTTTCAGCACGACATCGCCAATTTGAATAATAGCATCGCCAGCTTTAAGACCCGCTTTGTCAGCAGGGAAATTTTTATAGGGTTCTTTGATAATCAATTGGTCTTCCTTGCGACTGATTAATGCACCAATTCCAGTGTATTCACCGGTATTGTTGATTTTGAACTTCACCACATCTGCTTCATTAAAGTAATTGGTGTAGGGATCCAAACTCGCCAACATTCCTTTGATGGCCTTATCCATCAAATCTCCTGGATTGGTCTCATCTACATAATTAGAGTTGACTTCTTTAAAAAGCGTGGTAAAAATTTCTATTTGTTTGGCAATTTCAAAGAAATCATTTTTGAAACTTACCCCAACAAACAAAAAGGCTGAAGCCAAAACAGGAATGATGTATTTTTTTTGAAAAAATGCGTTCATAAGGAAAGTGATGGTTTATTAATAGACCTCTAAATTAGTAATAAAACAGGAATAATAAAGGGAATACGTTTTTTTAGGACAATTCTGTGCTAGACGAATCAGTATCTTTAGCTTGAGCTTCTTTCTTTTGAGCTAGCTGCGACACAAATTTCTCAAACAATTGAATCGTTTTGGTGTTGATTTCATCGAAAGACAAACGCTCTTTGGTTTGGTAAAAAAACATAAAAGCAAAGGGTTCATCCAAATGTGGAATCAGCAAGTGCTTGTTTAATCGATAAGTTTCTCTCAGTACGCGTTTGAAGTAATTGCGATCTACCGCTTTTTTGAAGTATTTTTTAGAAACCGAAACACCCATTTTTATCCTCTGATTTTCCTCTTTTTTTTGCGGGCAATACACCAATCGCAAAGGATATTTCGATACCGATTTGCCTTCGGTGAATAATAATCCGATGGTGATTTTGCTTTTTAGTTTTTCTTCTTTTGGGTACTTAAAATTCATTGCATTCGAAAAAGTGGGATAATCCTAGCGAGCAAAGGTACAATTAAACCCCAAATGGATTATTGTTTAGGATTTAAATCGTATTAAAAAAATTTAATTCGTACTTTTGACCTTTTATTACACTAACATGCAAAAAATAATTTCGTACCCCTTATCCGTTATTTACTATTTGTGTTTTGGGCTTTGTTTGGTAATCTTTCATCCTATTCAATGGATTTGTTTTAATGTATTTGGTTATCAAGCCCATAAAAAAAGTGTCGATTATTTGAACTTCTTTTTGGTAAAATGTACTAATCTTTTGGGTACCACTTATCGATTCGAGAATTTAAAAAGTGTACCTAAAAATGTCCCTCTAATTATAGTAGCCAATCATCAAAGTATGTATGACATTATTGCTATTATTTGGTACATGCGCCGTTATCATTGTAAGTTTGTGAGCAAAAAAGAGCTGGGCAAAGGAATTCCGAGTGTGTCTTATAATTTACGTCATGGTGGATCGGTTTTAATTGATAGAAAAGATCCGAAACAAGCCATTCCAACCATAAAAGGCTTATCGGATTATATAGAAAAAAATACCCGATCAGCCGTTATTTTCCCTGAAGGAACCCGAAGTAAAACTGGTAAGCCGAAAGAATTTGCGCAAAGCGGATTAAAAATATTATGTAAGTATGCGCCTTCCGCTTATGTGGTGCCTATTACAATAAATAATTCCTGGAAGATGGTGCGTTTTGGTGCTTTTCCGATGGGCCTCGGAAATCGTTTAACGTTTACCATTCATGAGCCGATGGCGGTCAAAGACTATGCTTTTGAAGAACTGATTCAGAAAACAGAAGCCGCAGTAGTAAGTAAAATTCAATTTTAATATATAAATAGCATGTCAATAAAAAACATCCGATTAGAAGTGATGCAGTTTTTAGAAAAAAACGTCGATAGTTTTGTGGATCAATTTCTAATTCCGGTAGAAAAAATATGGCAACCTTCTGATTTTTTGCCAAATTCTGAGAGCAATACTTTCTTAGAGGAAGTAAAAGAATTAAGAGAAATTGCCAAAGATTTACCTTATGATTTCTGGGTAGCTCTTGTAGGAGATACCATTACCGAAGAGGCTTTGCCAACCTACGAATCTTGGTTGATGGAAGTAGAAGGAGTAGATAACCAAGAGCGCAATGGCTGGTCCAAATGGATCCGTCAATGGACGGGGGAAGAGAACCGCCACGGAGATTTGTTGAACAAATATTTGTATTTATCTGGTCGTGTAAATATGCGCGAGGTTGAGGTTACAACGCAACATTTGATTAACGATGGTTTTGATATAGGAACTGGTACCGACCCTTACAAGAACTTTGTGTACACAAGTTTTCAAGAGTTAGCTACTTATGTTTCGCACAATCGTGTGTCCCAGTTGGCTAAGAATTTTGGTGATAAGAAATTATCAAAATTATGTAAAATGATTGCTGGCGACGAAATGCGTCATCATTTAGCATACAGCGAGTTTGTTGACCAAATTTTTAAAGTTGATCCTAGCGAGATGATGTTAGCTTTTCAATACATGATGAAGCAAAAAATTGTGATGCCAGCTCATTTTTTGAGAGAGTCTGGACAAAAAATAAGTTCTGCTTTTGAACAATTTTCTGATTCAGCTCAGCGAATTGGTGTCTATACTGCGAATGATTATGTGGATATTATGCAAAAATTAATTGAGAAGTGGGAAATCGATAAAATTGGAGGATTAACAAGCGAAGCAGAAAAAGCTAGAGATTATTTAATGAAATTACCATCAAGAATGGCAAAAATTTCTGAACGTTTGGTAATTCCAGCGGAGTCTTATATTTTCAAATGGGTTGAACCAGCTAGATTGTAATCCTTTCATTTTTAACAAATATAGATTAAAATAAAGCGCATAAAAACTGATTTTGAAGAACATCACTTTGAAATCAGTTTTTTTTTCAAAACAAAACATCTCCTATGAATCACGCCAAACTAATTCACGATACGATTCTTTTTGTAAAACAAACCCTTGCCGATGCTGAGGGAGGACACGATTGGTTTCATATAGAAAGGGTATATAAAAACGCTTTACTTATTGCTACATCAGAGACCTGTGATACACTTGTGGTTCAACTTGGAGCTTTATTACATGACATTGCCGATAGTAAATTTCATGAAGGAGACGAGACTATAGGTCCAAGAACGGCGAGAAATTTTTTGGAATCGCAACACGTAGCCGAAGAAGTAATTGTACATGTAGTTCAAATTATTGAAAACATTTCTTTTAAAGGGGGTAAAACAAAACGCAAGTTCTCTTCTATTGAGTTAGATATTGTGCAAGATGCCGATCGTTTGGATGCCATTGGTGCGATTGGAATTGCAAGAGCCTTTAATTATGGTGGATTCAAAAACAGAGCCTTGTATAATCCTGATATTGCGCCTAATTTACGGATGTCCAAGGAAGAATATAAGACTAGTCAAGCGCCAACCATCAATCATTTTTATGAGAAGTTATTGTTGCTAGCCGATAAAATGAATACGAAAACCGGTACAGCATTAGCGGCGAAAAGGCATAAATACATGGAAAATTTCTTAGCTCAGTTTTATGCCGAGTGGGAAGGGGAAGTTTAGTGTTCAGTTGGCAGTTTTTAGTATGCAGTAGCTATAGATCTTCTGAAAAAAGGTAAAAATTTACTTATTTTCACTAGCTTTTAATTCCAGCATAACGTCCGATGCATTTTTAAAGGTAGGCTCGCTTTCTGTCAAACTGCCTACTCTTTTTTTGTTCAATTTAAATGTCAAATCCATTTCTGAAGTAAAAAGTAAGGCGGTCAAAAACGGATTATTCATATACGGACTCAACACGAAAAACGCTTCTTCTAACGAATGGAAGCTTTCTATTTCTTCGGTTTTATAGCGCGCAATTATAGAAAATTCTAAGGTATTATGATCGGTTATAATTGGGCGAGCATAAATGTTTTTTAATTCGGTATCCCCAATGGTTTTGGCCAAAGTCAATTTAGCAAAAGTACGATCTTCGATACTTGCAATTACTTTTTGCCAAAATTCAGCAAATATAGGTTGGAAGGACATAGGTTGTAGTGTTTTATAGATTAAAGGATATAATCCCAAAAATTTTGACTGTGAATGACTGCTGTTGTTTTTGGATGGTATTTTTCGGTGAAAGATTTGGTAAATCGTACTTTCTGATTGGGATTGTATTTAATTTCAAAAGCTTCGATTTCGGTATTTTTTAGTTCCAAATAATCGATCTCGGCTTGTTGTGTATTGCGCCAAAAATAAGTGTCTTTGAACTGATTTTCATAAATCAATTTTTTCTTTCTTTCGCTAATTATAAAGTTTTCCCAAAGGGCACCTACATCGTCACGAAGTTCTATGGGATTGAAATTTTTGATGATTCGATTGCGGAGACCATTGTCCCAAAAATAGACTTTTCGCCCTTTTTTGAGCTCATTATCTTGGTTTTTGCTGAAAGCAGGTAAGCTAAAAACAATGAAATTTTTTTCTAAAATATCAATGTATTTTTCAACGGTCAGGCGACTTATTCCTAATTCATTTGCCAAAGAACTGTAATTAATTTCGCTACCAATTCTATACGCTAACATTTGAACTAATCGCTGTAAGGTGGCTGATTTTTTGATGCCATCTAAGTTTAAAATGTCTTTGTATAAAAAACCATCAACTAAATCATTGAGTATTTTTTCTTCCTGACCAGGATGATTTACTACTTCAGGATAATAACCAAATACTAATCGATGAGGGACCAAACGGGTTTCTTCAATAAAATTAGTATGCTTTACTAATTCCGCAAAGTTTAGTGGGAAGAGTTGTAATTCTTCTTTTCTTCCCATCATCGATTCTTTTGTTTTGTCTGCTAGTTCAAAAGCACTACTGCCCGATGCGATGACCTGAATTTCTGGAAAATTGTCTACCATTCTTTTAATCAAAAGCGCAATATTGTGAATCATTTGAGCCTCGTCAATTATCAACATAGTATTATTTCCTATCAGCGCTTTTAGTCGGTCGGAGGTGATGTTTTCTAATAGCAATTGGGTATCGGGTTCATCGCCATTTAGCCATAAATAAGGATGATTTTTGACCGTGTTTTTGATCAAAGAGGTTTTACCTACTTGCCTTGCGCCAAATACTACTATGGCTTTTCCTTTGAAAAGTAAAGCATCAATGGCAGGTTGTTGGGTTCTTTGTATCATTTATCAATCCTTTTGAAGTTACAAATATATCATAATTTGACATTCAAATATCAAAAAAATATAATAATATGATATTTGAATATCAAAAAAATATAATAATATGATATTTGAATATCAAAAAAGACTTGTTTTAGAAAACTGATCACTAATAACTGAACACTGCTAACTTATTTACTTCCCTGTAAAATTGGCTTTTCTTTTTTCTAAGAATGCGGTAGTTCCTTCTTTAAAATCAGCTGTTCCGAAACATTTTCCAAAGTTTTTGATTTCGATTTCAAAACCATTTTTACCATCTTTATAATTGGCGTTGATGGCTTTTATAGCTCGACCAATGGCAAAAGGAGAGTTTTTCATGATTTTTTGAGCGATACCTTTGGTGAAATTTAATAAATCTGCTTGAGGTACTACATGATTTACCAAGCCATAGTTTTTGGCAGTTTCGGCGTCAATCATGCTAGCAGTCATAATCAATTCCATAGCACGACCTTTCCCAATGAGTTGTGGCAAACGTTGTGTCCCTCCGTACCCTGGAATTACCCCTAAGGAAACTTCAGGAAGTCCCATTTTGGCATTGTCTGAGGCAATTCTGAAGTGGCAAGCCATCGCCAATTCTAATCCACCTCCTAAAGCAAAACCATTAATAGCAGCAATAACTGGTGTTTTTAAATTTTCGATTAAATCGAATAATTTTTCTTGTCCTTCGCTAGCCAGTTGGGCACCTTCTGCAATGGTAAAATGAGCAAATTCAGAAATATCGGCGCCAGCAACAAATGCTTTTTCACCACTTCCTGTAATTAGTATCACCTGAATTTCTTTATTTTTCCCCAATGTTTTTATGGCTTTGTGCAGGTCATTTATGGTGTCAATATTCAAAGCATTTAACTTTGAAGGCCTGTTAATGGTAAGGATTGCAATATTGTTTTCTAATTCGATTAAAATATTTTCGTAGTTCATAACGCTATTTTTTAAGATTGGATAATAGGTAAAGTGACTTTAAAAGTAGTGCCTTTTCCTAATTGTGTATCAAAGGTAATTGTTCCGTTGTAATTTTCTATAATGTTTTTGATAATTCCTAGACCGAGGCCCATTCCGCTGGTTTTGGTAGTAAATTTGGGTTCGAATATTTTGGGAACTGTTTGCTCTGCGATTCCTACGCCGTTGTCTTGGACCAAAATGATGACTTGGTTGTGTTCTCTTTTTACGGCAACTTTGATGGCTTTTTCTTCCTGATTTTCTGGGATGGCTTGTATGGCATTTTTGACCAAATTGGTAATCACACGAATAAGTTGAGAGCGGTCCATACTCGAAATAATGGAAGGATACTGACTTTCAAAAACAATATAATCTTCATTGAAAATATCCAAAGCCAGTTCGACTACTTCCACCACATTTAGTGTTTCGTTTTGTTGGGCTGGCATAGAGGCAAAGTTGGAAAAAGCCGAAGCTACAGCACTCATAATATCGATTTGCTGAATTAAAGTTTCGGAATATTCGTTGAGCTTTTGTTTGACATCTACAGCGTTTGGATCAAATTTTCTTTGAAAACTTTGTACCGTTAATCGCATGGGTGTTAGTGGATTTTTAATCTCGTGCGCGACTTGTTTGGCCATTTCGCGCCAAGCACCTTCTCGTTCACTTTGAGCTAATTTTAGGGCACTTTTCTCTAATTTATCAACCATTTCGTTGTAAGAACGAATCAATAAATTAATTTCCAGACTATTGGCGTCCAAAACAATTTTTTCGTTTTTCTGCTCAATATTGGTTTCGCTCATTTTGTCGGCGATGGTTTTCAATGATTTGGTGATGTAAGTAGCCAAGAAATACGCCAAGGCAAAAGCGACTATCAACATGAAAGAATAGACTTGTCCTAATCTTATCAAGAAACTATTCAACTCTTTTTGATAAAAACTATCATCTTCAACGTAAGGTAAATTCAATACGCCAAGGGGTTTGAATTTATCGTCTTTGATTTGGCTGTACGACGAACGATTTTTGACTCCGTCGACAGTTTTGATGTCTACAAACCGTTTATCAATGGAGGAACGAACCAGTTTCAGAATGTATTTTGGAATAGGTGGAGATAACTTATCAATAGAAAATGATTCTTTAGATGATTTTAAAAGATGTCCGTCTAAACTGTAAATATTAATTTCGATGTTGTGAATTTGGGATAATTCGTGAATTTTATCTTTAAAAATTAAATCTAAATTTTTCGGTGTTAACGGATATGTGGTAGTGGACAGCACATAATTAATATGTTCTTTAATCGCTGTCTCTTTTCGTTCTAATCGTTCTTGATGGTAATCACGGGCTTCACTTTTAAACTGTAAAATAGAGATAGAAGCCAGCAAAACGCTAGAAACAACAATAACAACAATCATCGATAGGAAAATCCTAGTGCGCAAGGAAAGCATCGATATATTGAAATTGTTTAGCATAATTTTTTAGTGTTCAGTATTCAGACTGTTAGTGTTCAGTTAGTTTGCAAACGTATAACTCGGAGTTTAAACTTACAAATAGGCAAAGATTGAAAACTGATCACTAAAAACTGACCCCTGACCACTATTTCCTTTCTCTTATTCTTTTGTAAAAACGAAAACCCAACATAATAATAACTGAAAATAAAAAAATACCAATCACGCCATACACCCAGTTGAAGGCATTTTTGAGTACTACCAAAAACACCACCGCAAATAAAATAAGCGTTGCTCCTTCGTTCCAAATACGCATATAATTGGTAGTGTATTTTACTTCATTGCGTTGCAACTGTTTAAAAATTTGATGGCATCTAAAATGATACAAATACAATAAAAATACAAAACCTAGTTTAACATGCATCCAAGGCATTTGCAACCAACTTTTGCCTAAATCGGTAAAAAGTAACAACCAAAAAGCAATAAAAAAAGTAATAACTGCCGAGGGCCAAGTGATGATATACCACAAACGGTAGGCCATAAGGTTGTATTGTTTTTGCAAAATTTCTTTCTCGGGCGAGGGTTTGTCGGCAGCTTCAATTTGGTACACAAACAAGCGTACAATATAAAAAAGTCCTGCAAACCAAGTGACTACAAAAATAATGTGTAAGGATTTGAGGTAGTTGTAGAGTTCCATTTATTTTGATTTTAATTTCAAGGTTTGAAGGTATTATAGCAACCTCAAACCTTAAACAAATTTACACTTTCTTGAATTCGGTAATCCAATTCGCTACCACACCACACCATTCGTCCTCGTCATTCATACAAGGAACGGCCATAAATTCTTCCCCACCATGATGTAGGAACTGTTCATTGGCTTCCATGGCAATTTCTTCTAGTGTTTCTAAACAATCGGCCACAAAAGCTGGGGTTACAACCGCTAATTTCTTAATCCCTTGCTCTGGCATTTTATTGATTTCTACATCGGTGTAAGGAGTAAGCCATTTGTCTCCGGCCAAGCGCGATTGGAAGGTTTGGCTATATTTACCTTCTGGAATCCCTAATAATTTTACCACTTGTTTGGTCGTTTCATAACATTGGTGACGGTAGCAAAACTCATGAGCTGGCGAAGGCGTGTTACAGCAAGAACCATCAATTTTACAATGAGAATTCGTTACATCGGTTTTACGAATATGACGTTTTGGAATACCATGATACGAGAACAATAAATGGTCATAATCGAATCCTTCCAAATGTTTTTTGATAGAATTAGACAATGCTTGAATATAATCGGGTTTGTTGTAAAAGGCAGGAACATTCGTAAATGTCATTTCTGGGAAATACTTTTGACGTAGTTCTTCAGCCAAAACCACAATAGTAGTGGTTGAAGCCATGGCGTGTTGCGGATACAAAGGCAAAAGCATTACTTCGGTTACGCCTTGATCTTTCAATTCTTGTAAGCCTTTTTGAATGGTCATCGTTCCATAACGCATCGCTAAAGCCACAGGTACATCTACCAATTGTTTCACTTTTTGATGCATTTTTTTCGAAAGTACAATCAAAGGAGAACCTTCACTGGTCCAAATTCTCGCATAAGCTTCTGCCGATTTTTTAGGACGGGTTTGTAAAATAATGCCTCGAACGAGTAACGCACGCAATAGATAAGGAACATCGATTACATATTTGTCCATTAAAAATTCATCTAAATATGGTTTAACGTCCTTTGCAGTTGGACTTTCTGGAGAACCTAAGTTGACTAATAATACACCTTTCATGTTTTTTGTTTTATTTTTTTATTTAACCCTTGTCGGTTTCAAAATCCTACGAGGGTTGTATTTTTCATTTTGTAAAAGTAATTAATCTTCTTTTTTACTATTTTGCGTTTCTGTTTTTTTTTATCGATTGCTTGATATACGGTTTTTATTGAAACTACGTATTCGGATTTATCGACATCAAATATTTTTTGGGCGTGGTGCCAAATTTCTTTTTGAAAGCGGCTATGAAATGACTTCCGGTACTGTAGCCAATTTTCAAACCTACTTCGTTTACATTATAAGAACCACTGTCTAATAATTGACGGGCATAATCCATTTTGTAATCAAATAAAAATCCGTAAACCGTATCGCCATAAATTTGTTTGAATCCCATTTTTAACTTTTTCAAATTTAATCCAATGGTATCGGCTAGTTCTTGTAAGCCTGGTGGTTCAGCCATATTGGCAATGATAATTTCTTTGGCTTTTTTGATTTTCATCACATTATCTTCGTCTATTAAAAAAGGACATTGTTCCGCATTTGGGTCTTCGGAACGGTTGAAGTACAAGCTCAATAGCTCATAGCCTTTGCCTTTATAATACAAGTTTTTGATCGAAGGGTTTAAATTGTAATGAAACAACTGGGTTAATACGATGGCCATTGAGGGACTAATGTCGCCTTCTTTATAATACTTTTTATCCTTGTTGTCATCGCTCAAAAATGGAATGTGACTGGCTTCATTAGAAAAAAGCCCGTGAAATTTTTGTATCGAAATCAAAATAGTAATCACCCAAGTGTTGGGCGCTAATTCTAGATTAAGCGGTAATTCTTTTTGCGGATTGTAGAACAAATAGGATTTTTCTTCATTCATTTCTAAGGTATAGCTGCCTTGATTGAATAAAAATTTTGCTTTTCCTTTTAATCCAAAATGAAATTGAATCAATCCATTGCTTACTTCATGATGCGTGTGAAAAGGAGTTATGCCATCATTTTGAAAACGCAATAAGGTGAAATCTTCTTCTATTTTTATAATTTCTTGTGAACCCATAGCGACATTTTTTTAATAAAAAAAAGATTTCCATGAATGTTATTTATTTAGAATCACTCTAAATAATTCAATCATTAAGCCTTGTATTTGCTACAAAAATAAACGATTTTGCTATTAAATAACGAAATAAATCCAAAAAAACATTGAGCGACACAAAAAGAACTTTTAGCGTTGTTTTTATACAAGCTATAGTTCTAGCTTTGTTTCACTTTTACAGGAACTGTATTTATGGAAAAAAATCAAGGCGCTAAGCACCACTATTTTTACTCAGTTGGCTTAAGCTATAAAAAAGCCGATGCTGCTATTAGGGGTAAATTTAGTTTGGATGCATTGGCCAAAACCAATTTGCTTCAACAAGCAAAAAACGAGGGAATTCCAGCTTTAATCGTTACTTCAACCTGCAATCGTACCGAAATTTACGGCTACGCAGAGCACCCTTTTCAACTCATCAAATTGTTGTGCGAGAACAGCCAAGGCACCGTTGAAGAATTTCAAAAAGTAGCTTACGTTTTCAAAAATCAAGACGCTATTAATCATATTTTTAGAGTAGGAACGGGATTAGATAGTCAAATTTTAGGCGATTTCGAAATCATCAGTCAGCTTAAAAATGGCTTTGTTGAGTCGAAAGCGATGGAATTAACCAATGCTTTTATGGAGCGATTGATTAATTCTGTAATTCAGGCCAGTAAAAAAATTAAGACCGATACGGAGATAAGTTCTGGAGCCACATCGGTTTCTTTTGCCTCTGTACAATACATCATGAAAAACGTTCCAGACATCGGGAACAAGAATATTTTACTTTTTGGTACGGGTAAAATTGGCCGTAATACTTGCGAAAATTTGGTAAAACACACCAAAAACGAGCACATTACATTGATCAATAGAACCAAAGATAAAGCGGAGAAATTAGCAGGAAAACTCAATTTGATTGTAAAAGATCATTCCGAATTGCATCTCGAATTGCAAAAAGCCGATGTGGTTGTAGTGGCCACAGGCGCTCAAAAACCTACGGTTGACAAAGCGATTTTGAATCTGAAAAAACCCATGCTGATTCTGGATTTGTCTATTCCAAAAAACGTACACGAAAATGTAACTGAAATAGAAGGCGTGACGTTGATTCATCTGGATCACTTATCTCAAATGACTGATGAAACCTTAGAGAACAGGAAATTGCATATTCCCGCAGCAGAAGAAATCATTGAAACCATTAAAAATGAATTTTTGGTTTGGACAAAATCAAGAAAATTTGCCCCAACGATTCATGCTTTAAAAGAAAAGTTGAATGCTATCAAAACGGCTGAGCTAAATTTTCAAAGTAAAAAGTTAGCCGATTTCAACGAAGAACAAGCCGAAATCATCAGCAACCGCATCATTCAAAAAATCACGACCCATTTTGCCAATCACCTGAAAGATGAAGACACCATGGTAGATGAAAGCATTGAATGGATCGAAAAAATATTTCAAATAGAAACTAATGCGAAATAAGATTTAACCATTAAGAGATTATGAAAATTAAGGTTATACGTTTTAAAACTTAATTAACTTACATTCAACGCAAATCTTAATGTCCCATAAAATCTTAAGGGTAAAAACAAAACAAAGCCTTGGCTTAAAAAAAACAATTTTACCATTAAGGCATTAAGAGAATTAAGCAAAGCATTTAAAAAATATAATTTACAAAAACTTAATTACCTTAATCTCTTAATGGTAAAAATAAAACAAAGCCTTGGCTTAGAAACAATTTTACCATTAAGAGAATTAAGCAAAGTATTTAAAAAATATAATTTACAAAAACTTAATTACCTTAATATCCTAATGGTAAAAACAAAAAAATATACAACAAAAAAAGAGGTTACTCAATTAGCGTATGAAATCACAGGTTTTGCCATAAAAGTGCATAAAGCTTTAGGACCTGGACTTTTAGAAAGTATTTATGAGCAATGTCTTAAGTATGAATTAGAACAAAACGGATACGATGTTAAACAGCAATTAGTTGTCAAAATAGATTATTACGATCTTGAGTTAGAATCTGATTTAAGAATTGATTTACTTGTGAATGATTGTGTAGTTGTTGAATTAAAAGCAATAGAAAACCTTTTACCAATTCACGAAGCACAACTACTCACATACATGAAATTATTACAAAGACCTCAAGGATTATTAATTAATTTTAATACTTTGAATATAACAAAATCAATGAAACCTATTGTGAATGAGTATTTTGCAAGATTAATAGATTAAATATAAATAGTATCGTAAAGAAATTGAACCATTAAGTGATTAAAAAATTAAGTCTAAAAGTTTTAAAACTTAATTTTCTTATATACAACACAAAGCTTAATGTCCCTTAATACCTTAATGGTAAAAAAATGAAAAATGGCAGAAAAAACAATACGTATAGGAACTCGCGATAGCGAACTCGCGCTTTGGCAAGCCCACACGGTCGAGAAAAAACTAAACGACTTAGGATATAAAACAGAGATTATCGCAGTGAAATCAGAAGGCGATATCATTTTGGACAAACCGCTATACGAATTAGGAATCACCGGAATTTTCACCAAAACCCTTGATGTTGCTATGATTAGCGGTCAAGTCGATATTGCGGTACATTCTATGAAAGATGTGCCCACCGCATTGCCACAAGGCATTGTGCAAGCCGCCGTTTTAGAGCGCGCAAACACCCTGGATATTTTGGTACACAAAGGCAATCTTGATTTTCTTCAAGGTAGCGGGACCATCGCCACCGGAAGTTTGCGTCGCCAAGCGCAATGGTTACACAAATTTCCCAATCATCAAGTGGTAGACCTTCGTGGAAATGTTAATACTCGTATGCAAAAATTGCAAGACAGTGACTGGAATGGAGCCGTTTTTGCCGCCGCAGGATTAGAGCGCATCAATTTAAAACCAACGGATTTTATCAATCTGGATTGGATGATTCCCGCACCAGCGCAAGGAGCAATGGTAGTAGTTGCCATGGCCGAGGACGAGTTTTGTCGCGAAGCCGTATCCGAATTGAACGATATCGAAACCGAGGTGTGTACCCACATCGAGCGTCAATTTTTGCGCCGTCTCGAAGGAGGTTGTACCGCACCCATCGGAGCTTTGGCAACATATAACGAGGAAGAAGACACCATTCATTTCGAAGGCGTCCTTTTTTCCATCGACGGCCAACAAAAAATAGCCATCAACAAAGTCGTACCCATCGAAGAGTGGAAAAATCTAGGCTACCATTCAGCCGAAGAAATCCTCAATAATGGCGGCACCGAGTTGATGAAAACGATAAAAGAAAAACTAAAGAAATAATGAATTCAAAAGCAGTTATTTTATCAACCAAAACCCTTTCGGATGCGCAGCGTCAAAAAATACTAGCAGCAGGTTTTGAGCTATTTGAGGAGGATTTTATTGCTACAAAAAAACAAGAATACGAGTTGAATAACGTCAACGACAATTTGATTTTCACCAGTCAAAATGCCGCACAGCGCATTCTAGAAAACGCCAATATCGACAATTTAAAGACCAAAAATGTATTTTGTGTTGGACTAAAAACAAAAATTCTGTTATCTGAAGCTGGATTTAATGTCGTTGCTTATACGGGTTATGCTTCGGACTTAGCTGAAATTATCACTTTGATTTATGGTCATGAAAGTTATACTTTTTTTAGCGGTAATTTGCGCAAAGAAACCCTACCAGACGCTTTAAAAGAAGCTGGAGTGCAATTCAATGAGATTCAAGTTTACGAAACTATATTAACTCCATGCAAAATTCTTGAGAAACTGGATGGAATCCTTTTTTTCAGCCCATCGGGAGTGGAGAGTTACTTGAAAAACAATGTGATAAAAAACGAAATTTGTTTTTGCATAGGCGAAACCACTGCCGAGGCTTTAGAAAAACACAAGATTAAAAACATCATCGTAGCTGATGAGCCCACTATTGAATCAGTCATAGACGATGTAATTGCAGAATATGAATAAACAAAAACCCCTTCACGTTGAAAGGGTTCAGATATAAAATAAAATAAATAATAGCACCTGTCTTTTTACGGAACACCACCGAAAACAGCACACTGAAAACCGAAAACTATGTTAAAGAACGACCTATTTTTAAAAGCATTAAAAGGAGAAACCGTAGAACGTCCACCAGTTTGGATGATGCGTCAAGCCGGAAGATATTTACCAGAATTTCGTGCTTTGCGTGACAAATATGATTTCTTCACGCGTTGCGAAACGCCAGAATTAGCTGCTGAAATTACCGTGCAACCTATTCGTATCGTAGGACCAGATGCAGCGATTTTGTTTTCGGATATTTTGGTAGTGCCACGTGCTATGGGAATTCACGTTGAATTGAAAGACAATTTAGGTCCCATAATTCCAAATCCTATTCGCACTATGGAGCAAGTCAATCAAGTGATTGTTCCAAATATCGAAGAAACCTTAGGTTACGTAATGGATGCGGTGAAATTGACCAAAGAAATGCTAAATGATGAGGTGCCTTTAATTGGTTTTGCAGGTTCGCCTTGGACAATTTTCTGCTATGCAGTAGAAGGAAAAGGTTCTAAAAGTTTTGACACGGCCAAAGGTTTTTGCTTCTCTAACCCAGTGGCGGCCCATACCTTATTGCAAAAAATCACCGACACCACTATTTTATACTTGAAAGAAAAAGTAAAAGCTGGAGTAAATGCCGTTCAAATTTTTGATTCTTGGGGTGGAATGTTGTCACCTGTGGATTACCAAGAATTCTCTTGGAAATACATCAACCAAATCGTTGAGGCTTTGGCTGAGGTAACGCCAGTAATTGTTTTCGGAAAAGGATGCTGGTTTGCTTTGAACGAAATGGGAAAAAGCAAAGCTTCTGCTCTTGGAGTAGATTGGACTTGTACACCAAGAAATGCGCGTTATTTATCTGGTGGAAATATTACTTTGCAAGGAAATTTCGATCCTTCAAGATTATTGTCACCTATTCCAACCATCAAGAAAATGGTCCATGAAATGATAGACGAATTTGGTACCGATAAATACATCGCCAATTTAGGACACGGCATTTTACCTAATATTCCTGTAGACCACGCCAAGGCATTTGTTGATGCGGTAAAGGAATATAGAAAGAAATAGTTAGCTCATATCTTATCCTGCAAGGTTTTTTTTAACCTTGTAGGTATGTTTGAAAGTCTAGCTAAAAAAGGAATACCTACAAGGTCTAGAAAATGACCTTGCAAGATAACACAAAATAATTAAAATGCTAAGCAAAGGATTGCGAGATAAAGAAAGTACCCGAATAGATCATTGTCTAAAGCAGTTGCATTCTTTAGTATTGCCACCTTTGGATTGGAATTTAGACCGAAAAGCCGCACTCGAAGGGGAGCTGAAAGACTTCGCAATGGATTTGGAAAGTCTGAACGTTTTTTCACCAGAGGATTTGATGGTTCATTTGCAACGCCTTCATTTTGATTGGAACCAAATGGAATCCTTTGCCGATTTTTTAATAGCGTTTTCTGCAGTAAGTCCCTTTTCTTTTTCAGAAAAAGCACTTGCTATTTATCGTTTTATCCAAAAAGAAAGTAAGGTGTTTTCGTTTGGAATCAATGCTAAAATAGCGGCTTTAACGGACATCAATACTAACACAAAATAAATTCCTAGTTCCCCTTTCCTTTGGAGAGGGGTTAGGGGTGAGGCTTATGAAAAATAAATTTTACACTTACATACAAAACCTTCAAGACCAAATCGTAGCCGGATTAGAAGCGGTTGATGGTCAGGCCAAATTCAAAGAAGACCTTTGGAATCGTCCAGAAGGTGGAGGCGGAAGAACACGTGTAATCGAGAACGGTGCTGTTTTCGAAAAAGGCGGTGTCAATATTTCGGCAGTACACGGCAAACTACCAGACAGTATGCAAAAATTGTTCAACGTTGGTGAAGCTGATTTTTTTGCCTGCGGCTTGAGTTTGGTGTTGCATCCCAAAAATCCGATGGTTCCCACAGTACACGCCAATTGGCGTTATTTTGAAATGTATGATCCCTCGACTTCGCTCGGGACAGGTTCAAGAAAAGTTATTCAGCAATGGTTTGGAGGAGGACAGGATTTAACGCCTTATTATTTGTTTGAAGAAGATGCTGTTCATTTTCATCAAACTTGTAAAACGGCATGCGACAAGCATAATTCTGAGTTTTATCCTAAATATAAAAAACAGTGCGACGCCTATTTCTGGAATGCACATCGCAACGAGGCTCGAGGCATTGGTGGCTTATTCTTTGATTATTGCAAAGCTTCTGAAGCGATGAGTATGGAAGATTGGTACAATTTCGTAACCGAAGTAGGCAATAGTTTCCTTCAAGCTTACGTTCCCATTGTAGAACGAAGAAAAAATTTGCCCTACAATCAGGAACAACGCACTTGGCAGGAAATCCGTCGAGGACGTTATGTTGAATTCAATTTGGTGCACGACAAAGGCACTTTGTTTGGTTTAAAAACCAACGGAAGAATTGAGAGTATTTTGATGTCTTTACCACCTCACGTGCAATGGGTGTATGACCATCATCCAGTTGCAGGAAGCGAAGAAGAAAAATTGATTACTACTTTAATGCAACCAAAAGAATGGGTTTAAAAAAAATAGTACTTTTTTGGCTTGTTGGGCTTTTGTGTTGCAAAGCACAAGAGCCATCTGAGCAACATGATTATTTTAAATCGTATGATGATAAAGTAATTACGAGTGTTTATTATCTTGATACTTCTAATAGTTTTCAATTTGCTTCAAAGACTGATGGAGTGACTAATTATTTGAATTTGATTCCCAATAGGAGAGAGCAAATTGGATTAAGTTTGAGTTATAAACTTATAGATATTAGTTACGGTATTTCTCCGCGTTTTTTTGATGTAAACAAAGATAATTCCAATTCTAGTTTGGTCAATTTTGGGACACGCTTTATCGTCAAACAATGGATGCAGACGTTGTTATATTCCAATCAAAAAGGATTTTATGCAGAAGATAGTGAATTTAAGTCTTCATTTCCGAAAATGCGTTCTGTCAAAATAGGAGGAACCACGTCGTATATTTTTAATCCTAAATTTTCTTTCAAAACCATTGCCAATCAAAACCAATGGCAAACCACGAGTTCGGGTAGTTTTATACCAACCTTGTCGATTTATAATACCTCTCTTAATTTGAATGATGGGAATGGTGATAATAAAAGCAATATTTGGTTGGCCACATTGTCGCCTTCTTATTACTACAATTGGGTAATTAGCAAACGTGTTTTGGTGTCGTCTGGGATTGCACTTGGTGCTGGTTTTAATATAATTGATGGAGATTTTTCAAGTGTACTAGAATCTACGTTGAATTTCAAACTCGGGTACAATTCTGATTCTTTTTTTTCCTTCGTAACTCTTAATTATTCTGTCTTCGTTCAAGATAATGATAGTCTTTTTAATTTTAATGAAGATATTAGCACTTTAAGAGTGACCGCAGGCTATCGATTTGATCCACCTAAAAAAGTAAAACAACTATACGATAAAGGCGCTAAGGCTATTGGGTTATAAAAAAAAGGCGATTTCAATGGTAGAAATCGCCTTTTTTCTGTTATTTCTGACTGATCTCATCAATCAGGTCTAGCGTTTGGAGCATAATGTTTTTGTCTCCTTTTACTGTATTCAATCGAAGGTCAACTTTTAATTTATTATCCGTTACTTTTTTAGGAGATTCCATGCTAATGGTTTTGAATTTTGAAGCAAAAGCGTTCAAGTACTTTTTATCTTTTGTGTTATTTTTTTCGGTTTTCAAATAAGTATCCGCCATTTTCTGAATATCAAATGCAGCCGAAATGGTGTTTTGCTTTAGACTTTTTTGAATACCATTTTTAAAATTCCCCTCGTTGGTTTGGGTTTGTTCCAAAAGGTTGGTTACCACAAGCACATCTTGATTTTTTACGATATAAACGGTACCAAATTCGCTTGTGCCAACTATTTCATAAAAACCGTTTTTAGACAACAACATTTTTTTGCGAACTCCCAAATCAATCAATTTATCATAAAATGTAGCATGGGTAGCGGTAAAAATCATTGTAAACTCAGGAATCGTTTTGGTTACCATTTTTTCAACTTCAACGGATTCGTAGTTTTCGTCGTATTCAAACGTTTTGGTTTTTACTTCCTTCGATTTCACTTCGTGAAGAAACAAACTAATATCACCATCAAATAAGGTGGCGGTTGCTTTTTCATCGACTAAGGTGGTAATCAAATCGGTTACAAAACTAAAATCTTCGTTCATAAAGACAGTGTTCAAAAAAATTTCACCAATCATATGGGGCATATTTTCTAGCAAAGCTTTCGAATTAAAATGATACGAAAAATAGCCTAGGGGTTCTTGTTCAGGGAAGTAAGCAAAGATTTTTTTGTTTATTTTTCGGTCGTTTATTTTTCCCATCATATCCGCAATTGGCTTTGAGTATTCGATGGTTTCTTCTATACGAGCATTGTCATTGTCAAAATAAAAATCAAAATTCATCCCTTTGATAAACGTGTCAATTCCTTTTTGCAAAGGCAAATATTTACCGTAGGCACCTAACTGAGTTAAAGTAGAAAAGGAAGAACTCAAATTGGTTAGGAATCCGCCATAATTTACCCACGACGAAATATCGGCGGTTGGGTTTATTTTGGATGAAGTTGGGGCAACAAAACCTTTCTCGAAAAGTGATTTTGTAAAATTGATTTGTTTTATTTTTTGAATGCTATCAAAAGCAATTCTTTGGGTTTCGTAGGCTGCGTAATAAGTGTCGTTGGAATAGGTGTCTTCTGTTGTAGCATCATTCGTTTCGTATTCAACCGGAGCATCAGCAGGAGGCGCAACATCAACCACAACTTCTTCTTGTATTTCTTCTACGGGAGAGGTTTCGGCTGGGTCGCCATAGGTTTCACCTGTTACTGTTGGCGCAGCAACCGAATCTACAATTACGTCTCGTTTTGGAGCAATATCACTATATTTTTTGGTCAATTCAAAAAACACTAAATAGGAATCATTCCAAGCTATGGTAAACTTTTGGTCAGTCGAATTTAGCATCGCATAGTTGCCAAATTCCTGAATTTCGAATTTCGTTATCGAATCAGAATTGGCTTTTTTTTCATTTCTTTTGGTCAAAAAAGCTTTTAATTTTTCCTTGTTTCTAATGGGAATTGTGGCTTGATAGTAGGTGATACTATCGGTAAAATTACCCACAACACTTGCATTTTTTTCTAAATCAAATAGAGCGGTAAACTCATTCGTATGAAAGTCAGCATTTTCTTTTTGCAACTTATTCAATAGCGGATGATTGGTGAGTTGCTCTATTTTGACTTTTTTAGTGAACTGAGCTCCGTTGTATTGCACAAAATAGTCATAATTTTTGGAGGGTTGTTGACAAAAACCAATGTAGCTTATTAATAAAAAGAGATAGGTCAATAACGATTTCATGTGAGAAGTTTAGATTTAGGGATTCAGTAGAATAGTATTGTTCATTAATGAAGATTTCTTGAGTACATTATACATGCTTTGTTTCAAGAAGACCGTTTTTTTGTTTTTAGCGATTTTACTGTTACCGTTTGTTGCGCCTGTTATGTCTTTGTCAAAAGTGTAAACGGCGATAATATTGGCTTGTTCTAAGTCGGTCTTCTTTTTGGGGTCTTTTACCAGTTTTTCAGGAACAGGATAAGAAGCAATACGCTCGAAGGTTTTGCCATTGCTGTTGAAATGTACTTGGTTTTTTTGTTTATTAATCACATTCACCACTGCATTCAAGGCTTTGAGATTTTGGTAAGTGAATTGAATTGTAAAAATATAGTGTTCAAAGTCAGTTTTCGTGCTTAGGTTAGTAATACCTTCAATTTTTGAAGCGGTTCGTTTAAAGTCGAGTAATTTTTGAGTAATTTCTTCTTCATTTGGAATTTTGACGCCATCGACTTCTTCTAACCACATAGCCGATTTGGTTTTGAACCAAGATTTAGAAAAATCTACAATAAGTGTATAGTCACCACTTTGATTGTCGTGGTGCTTTATTTTTTCTGTAATTTCAAAACAACTAGTTAAGAGCCAACAGCAACATAAGACAAGAATTTTCTTCATCAGGCAAATTTAAACGAAATATACTGAGTCAAAGTATGTTTTACTAAAATAAATGAGCTATATTCAAGTGAAAAGAAGTGAAAAACTACTATTTATAATGTCTTAGCGTTCTTTATTTTCGCCTATTTTCTGTAATTTTACACTTTCGATTCAAAAAGTTGAATTGTGATCAAAATATAAAACACACCTACATGTTTCCACTACACAGAAACCGTCGCTTACGAGTGAACGAATCCATCCGAAGCTTAGTTAGAGAAACCACTTTAAGTCCTACCGATTTTATGTTTCCCATGTTTATAGCAGAGGGCGAAAATGTACAAGTCGAAATTCCTTCCATGCCAGGAATCTACCGCCGTTCCATTGATTTAACAGTTGCAGAGGTCAAAGAAATTTATGCATTAGGCATTCGTGCGGTCAATATTTATGTAAAAGTTAGCGAAGCGCTAAAAGACAATACCGGTAAAGAAGCTTGGAATCCCAACGGATTAATGCAACAAGCCATTCGTGCCATCAAAGCGGCTTGCCCAGAAATGATTGTTATGCCCGATGTGGCTTTAGACCCTTATTCTATTTATGGTCACGACGGAATCATTGCCAATGGCGATGTAGAAAATGACTCCACCAACGATGCTTTGGTAAAAATGGCCGTTTCGCATGCTGAGGCAGGAGCTGATTTTGTAGCGCCAAGCGATATGATGGACGGACGCGTATTGCGTTTGCGTCAAGGATTGGATGCTGCAGGCTATCATCATGTGGGGATTATGAGTTATTCGGCCAAGTATGCTTCGGCATTTTATGGGCCATTTCGCGATGCGCTAGACAGTGCCCCAAAACCAGCCGAAATCGATACTGAGCCTGTCGAAGTACCAAAAGACAAAAAAACCTATCAAATGGATTATGCCAATCGCATCGAAGCCATCAAAGAGGCCTTGTCTGATGTGGAAGAAGGTGCCGATATGGTAATGGTAAAACCCGGAATCGCCTATTTGGATATCGTGCGTGAGGTAAAAAATACCGTGAATGTACCTGTAACGGTTTTCCATGTTTCGGGCGAATATGCTATGATTAAAGCCGCAGCAGAACGAGGTTGGCTCGATCATGACAAAATTATGATGGAACAATTAATGTGTATCAAGCGAGCAGGAGCGAGTTTAATCTCGACTTATTTTGCTAAAGAAGCTGCGATACTTTTAAATCGATAAAAAAATGAAAAAATTAGCACTAATTGCCATTGCTTTTCTTGTTTTTTCTTGTAAAAAAGAAAGCGCCGAACCTTTTGGTACTTCAACAACTACCGATATAAAATCAGAAGCAACTCTAACGCCCGAGGCATTAGGAAAAGAGCTGTTTGAAAATAAAGGAGCCTGCATTGCCTGCCATAGAGTAGATGCCAAGTTAATTGGGCCAAGCGTTCAAGAAATGGCAAAAACCTATAAAGAACAAAACGGAAACATCATCGCTTTCCTCAAAGAAGAAGCAAAACCCATTATGGATCCAGCTCAATATGAAGTGATGAAAGCAAACCTCGCCATCACCAAAGCCATGTCTGAGGAAGAATTAAAAGCAATAGAAGCCTATGTTAATTCGCATTTGAAATAAACCAAGGAGCTAATCTTTTTGAATAAAAAAATGGAAGAACCAAGCGGAGCGTAGCTTGAACTCCACTAGAAATGCAAACGCGTAAAAAAAATTCATGGTTTTGAAGAAGACATCGAAGATTACATTTGATCCAAACAACAATAGTAAAAACAAATGAATTGATTCATGGAACTCCGCTAAAAAATATAAAAAACAGTAAAGTACTTTAGTTGTACTAGATTTCTAATTCTGGTATAAACCTCAATTTCACAAAAAAATTAAACAAAAGCCATTTCAATTGAGATGGTTTTTTTTTAATCATTATATTTGAAAACATAGAAAACCATTAAGATGAAAATTAAAATTACAAGCGCATTATTTTTTTTAATAGGTTATACTTTACTTGCTCAACACTCTATCATTCCAACTCCAGTAAATTATATTGCTCAAAAAGGAATTTTTGTTTTTACTCCTAAAACAAAAGTTTATTTAATAAGCAGTAATTCAGAACTACGTCAAATTATCGATTTGCATTTCAGGTCTTTTTTTGGGGCAGGAGTTATGGTTTCTTCAGAAAAGCCAAAGAGTAATTCCAATTATATTTCTTTAGAAATAAACAAAACCCAAGACGCTTCTGTCGGAAAGGAAGGGTACACTTTGGATGCTAACGAAAAAACAATTGAATTAAAAGCGAATACAATCACAGGTTTATTTTATGCCTTGCAAACTTTTGATCAATTATTTCCAGTTGAAGAATTAAGTAAAGAAAGTATTTCTATTCCTGCATGTAAAATTAAAGATTACCCTCGTTTTGGTTGGAGAGGATTAATGCTCGATGTGAGCAGGCATTTCTTTTCAATAAGCGAAGTGAAAGAATACATCGATTGGATGTCTAAATATAAATTCAATGTTTTGCATTGGCATCTCACAGATGATAACGGTTGGAGAATCCAAATCAAAGCCTTGCCAAAACTTACCGAAATTGGAGCCTGGAGAGTAGAAAGATTTGGCTTATTTGGTGAACGAGAAGCTCCAAATCAAGCAGAAAAAACTCCTTATGGAGGATTTTATACTCAAGATGAAATAAAGGATGTCATAAAATATGCCTCCGAAAGAAAAATTTCAATTTTACCCGAAATTGACGTGCCAGGACACAGTATGGCATTATTGGCGGCTTATCCTGAATTGTCTACTAAAAAAGAGCCTAAGATGGTTAACCCGGGTTCTAAATTTTCAGAATGGCATGGTGACGGAACTTTTACAATGACCATTGAAAATTCTTTAAATCCATCAGACGAAAGAGTCTATGCCTTACTCGATACCATATTTGGCGAAATAGCTTCTTTATTTCCAGGACAATACATTCACTTAGGCGGAGATGAATGCTATCATGGTTATTGGGAGAAAGATGCCAATTGCCAAGCATTGATGAAAAAAGAAAACTTGAAGAATTCCAAAGAATTGCAAAGTTATTTCATAAAAAAAATAGAAAAAATTATCAGCTCCAAAGGAAAGAAAGTGATCGGTTGGGACGAGATTTTAGAAGGTGGTTTGGCAGATGGCGTTGCGGTAATGAGTTGGAGAAGCATTGAAAGCGGGATAAAGGCGGCCAAAATGGGACACGAAGTCGTTATGTCGCCAACTAAACATGCTTATTTAGATTATATTCAAGGAGATAGTTCTGTTGAAGTACCCATTTATGCAAGCCTTTCCTTGAAAAAAGCGTATGAGTTTGAGCCTGCTCCCGCTGAAGTAGATCCAAAATATATTTTGGGAGGGCAAGCAAATCTATGGACGGAAAATGTGCCAACGATTCAACATGCATTTTATATGACATATCCAAGAGCTTTCGCAATAAGTGAATCGGTTTGGAGCCCATCAAAAAATAAAAATTGGGATGATTTTTCTAAAAGGGTAGAGCAACATTTCAAAAGATTTGATGGTATAGAAAAACCAATTTGTAAGGCAGTTTATGACCCTATTGTTGAAACAAAAAACGAAGGTAATAAAATGATTTGTACGCTTTCTAGCGAATTATCTAATGTAGATTTGTATTATACCATAGATGGCTCTTTCCCAGCGAAATATTCCCCAAAATACACTAAACCTTTTGAGATTCCAAACGGAGAAATCATTTTTCGAGTAGTAGCTTATAGAAATGGAATCCAAATAGGCAGAATGTTAACCATTAGTAAAGAATTACTAAAAAAAAGACTTGAACAGTAAAATATAAATGGAAACCGCTGCTATCAATACCCCACTAGGAATCGCCCAAATAATAGGAGATACCAACGGCATTGCTAAAATTTCCGTTATCGATGAGGGAGAAGTTTCCACTGAAATACCAACTGTTTTGCAAGAAGCCGTTACCCAACTTAGTGACTATTTTCAAGGCAATCGCACCCATTTTGATTTCAAACTTAATCCCAAAGGAACCGAATTCCAACAAAAAGTGTGGCAAGCCCTACTCGAAATTCCCTTCGGAAAAACCTGTAGTTATATGGATTTGTCCAAAAAACTAGGCGATGTCAAAGCCATTCGAGCCGTCGCTTCGGCCAACGGAAAAAATCCGCTATGGATCGTAGTGCCCTGTCACAGAGTCATTGGCACCGATGGCTCACTAACGGGCTATGCTGGAGGATTGTGGCGCAAAAAATGGCTATTGGAACACGAAAGTCCATCCGGTCAACAAACACTTTTCTAAAATTTTAGCTACAAATTTCCGAATTTTATTTTCAATTATTTAAATTCGTGAATAAATCACTTACAAATGATCGAAAAAATAAACCTCAACAACATTCTTTTCCTAGACATAGAAACCGTTCCCGAAGTAGAAAACTTCAACACTTTGGATGACGAAATGAAAGCGCTTTGGGATCACAAAACACTATACCAACGCAAAGACGATTTTACACCGGAAGAATTTTATGATCGCGCTGGAATTTGGGCCGAGTTTGGAAAAATTGTATGCATTTCGGTAGGCTATTTTATCATCAAAGGGGACATTCGTAATTTTAGAGTCACCTCTTTTTTTGGTGAAGAAAAACAGCTATTGAAGGATTTTAGTAATCTAATCAACAATCATTTTAATCAGCCGCAACATGTTTTGTGTGGTCATAATGCCAAAGAATTTGACATTCCGTTTTTAGCAAGAAGAATGATCATCAACCAAATGCCTATTCCTGATAAACTCAATTTATTTGGCAAAAAACCTTGGGAGATTCCGCATTTGGACACCTTAGAATTATGGAAATTTGGCGATTACAAGCATTTTACTTCCTTGAAGTTACTATGCAAAGTACTCGGAATTCCTTCGCCAAAAGGCGATATCGATGGCAGCCAAGTCGGACATGTTTTTTATGTAGAGAAAGACATCGATCGCATCGTAACCTATTGCGAAAAAGATACTATTGCCGTGGCGCAGATTTTCCTTCGCCTTCGCAGAGAAGATCTACTGATTGACGAAGAGATTATTCACGTGTAAATTAACGCTAAATGTATAAAAAAGCTTTTTTTGTAATTTTTAGTCTTGTTGGATTTGTTTCATTATTTCTGCCTTTTAATAAAGTTATTATCATCAGTTGTGCTTTGGATGGTGGTGGCTCTACGGACTATTATTATGATCCTTTTATTAAGTATTTGGTTGATTTTTTTACTTTCCAATCTATTACTTTTTTAGATGTTTTTGAATTTTTAGCGTTTATCTTAATAATTTTTTCACTTGTGATTACGCCTCTATTTCTTTTTTATAATAGAAAAAAAATTAGTTTGTTGTTGATTGTTTTAACATTAGGATTGATGATTATTTCTCTTTACAATTCCTATGATAGTTTAGGTTACGGTTATTACATAATTTTTCTTCAACAAAGTGTTCTTTTGGTTCTTACTATTTTATCAAAAAACAAAATATTACATTTACAAAAATTATAAATTATGGTATTGAGTAGATTTTGGTTGGTTATATTTATTTCTTCCATCCTTTTTGTTGTAGTGAGTTTGTTTTCGGGCAATAGTTATACTATCGATCATGTTTTGAATGGCAAAAAAGACGATCCTATTTTACTATCAGAACACTATCTAGAGCAAATGCCTGTTTTTATCAAAGACAGTCTTAAAAAGGCACCCGATCAAACCATGGTCATCAACCGAGACACCCTAAACGCTGACACTACTTATGTGTATAAAAACAAAGTGGTAAAAGTATTTAGCGGCGTTCAAAAATCTGATGGGCTTTTGCCAACATGTAAAAGTACGTTGCTCGATTTGATCTTGCCATTGATGGCTTACCTAGCTTTTTTCTGTGGACTGATGGAATTGTTAATCATTTCAGGGGCTTCCGAAAAACTAGCTAAAGTATTGAGCCCAGTGTTCGTAAAAGTATTTCCTAGTATTCCTAAAAATCATCCTTCGATTTCCTATATGACCTTGAATTTTGCTGCAAATTTCTTAGGGTTAGATTCCGCAGCCACGCCATTTGGATTAAAAGCGATGGAAAGCTTGCAAACCATCAATCCCGAAAAAGATAAAGCCAGTGATGCGCAGATCATGTTCATGTGTTTGCACGCATCGGGACTTACATTGATTGCTACTTCTATCATTGGTTATCGTGCTGCAGCAGGAGCTAGCAATCCAGCCGATGTAATGTTGCCTTGTATTATCACTTCTTTCATCGGAACCATTGCGGCTTTCTTGATTGTGGGCGTAAAACAAAAAATCAATTTCAAAAGTGCTTCATTAGTGCTAGGATTAATGGTTTTAATCGCCGCTATTGTAGGTTTATTGATGTATGTGAATCACTTGGATTTAATAGGTAAAAATTACTTTACTTCTAATCTTTCAGCTTTAATTTTAGTAGCCATTATTGCTTTTACACTGATTTTGTCTTTTGTAAAAGAAAAGAAATTTACAGAGGCAGGCACCACCGTTTACGAAGCTTTTGTAACGGGAGCCAATAATGGAGTGAAAACAGGAGTAACGATTTTTCCCTACGTTTTGGGTATGTTGGTCGCTATTTCTTTGTTCCGAAATAGTGGTTTATTCGAAATTGTGAGCAATTGGGTTGCTTTTGCCTTTTCTAATATGGGAGTTAACAAACAAATCACCGATGCATTGCCAGTAGCTTTGCTTAGACCGTTTAGCTCGGCAGGATCACGCGGCTTTTTGATCGATTCCATGAATACGTTTGGAGCCGATTCGATGACCGGAAGACTCAGTAGTATTTTTCAATGCAGCGCCGAAAGTACTTTTTATGTAATTGCGGTTTATTTTGGTTCGGTAAATATCAAAAATACCCGTTATGCTTTAGGAACGATGTTGTTGGTAGACGTGATTTGTGTGATTACGGCTATTTTCGTGGCTAGCTGGTTTTTTTAGATGATTGTAATAAAATAATGATACGCTCCCAACGGATTTCAATCCGTTTGGTGAATGTCAATATTGCAACTATTAGGGAATAAAAAACAATTCTATAATAATGATGTTTTAATTTATACCCATTCTAAAAGAAGAGCTAGCAAAAATCAATAGTAAGTATTTCAACAATTCTTATCTTTACCTTCCAAAAAACAATACAATATGGACTTTATATACCAGGATCCTTATCCTATTTTAAAAGACGAAACCCAATACCGAAAAATTACTTCCGATTTTGTAAAAGTTGAACAATTAGGGGAACGTGAGATTTTAAACGTAGACCCGAAAGGGTTGGAATTATTGGCTCAAGAAGCGATGAGAGACGTTTCTTTTATGTTGCGTACTTCGCATTTAGAAAAGTTAAGAGCCATTTTGGATGACCCCGAAGCGACCGATAATGATCGTTTTGTAGCGTATAATTTATTGCAAAATGCCGTAGTAGCTATCGATGGCGAATTGCCTTCTTGCCAAGATACGGGAACCGCTATTGTGATGGCCAAAAAAGGAGAGAATGTATACACCGGCGTTGATGATGCTGAGTATTTGTCAAAAGGGATTTTTAATACTTATCAAGAAAAAAACCTTCGTTATTCTCAAATTGTACCCATTAGCATGTTTGAAGAAAAAAATTCAGGATCAAACCTTCCGGCTCAAATTGATATTTATGCTAAAAAAGGAGCTTCATATGAATTTCTGTTTTTAGCTAAAGGTGGAGGCTCAGCAAATAAAACGTATTTATACCAACAAACGAAATCATTATTAAATGAGAAATCTTTAGATGCTTTTATTCGTGCTAAGATCATGGATTTGGGGACATCTGCTTGCCCACCTTACCACTTGGCTTTGGTGATTGGAGGAACTTCTGCCGAAGCTAATTTGGCCGCTGTAAAAAAAGCTTCTGCAGGTTATTTTGATCATTTACCTACTTCTGGAAATATGGCAGGACAAGCTTTCCGTGATTTGGAGTGGGAGAAAAGAGTACAAATCATTTGCCAAGAAAGCCAGATTGGAGCACAATTTGGAGGTAAATATTTCACACACGATGTTCGTGTCATTCGTTTGCCGCGCCATGCTGCTTCTTGTCCAGTGGGATTAGGAGTTTCTTGTTCTGCGGATAGAAATATCAAAGGGAAAATTACGAAAGACGGTATTTTTGTAGAACAATTGGAAGTAAATCCAAAACGATTGTTGCCAGAAACACCTCCTCATTTGGAAGCGGCTGTCGAGATTGATTTGAACCGACCCATGCCAGAAATTTTGGCGGAGTTGTCTAAATATCCTATCAAAACACGATTAAAACTAAACGGAACCTTGATTGTAGCTCGTGATATTGCACATGCGAAAATAAAAGAGTTGTTAGATGCCGGAAAGCCGATGCCGGAATATTTTAAAAACCACCCTATTTATTATGCTGGACCAGCCAAAACACCAGAAGGAATGCCTTCGGGAAGTTTTGGACCCACAACTGCAGGTCGTATGGATGTGTATGTAGAAGAATTCCAAAAAAATGGCGGAAGTATGGTAATGCTTGCCAAAGGTAACCGAACCAAAGACGTAAGGAACGCTTGTAAAACCTATGGAGGATTCTATTTGGGATCTATCGGTGGGCCAGCTGCTATTTTGGCAAAAGAGAATATTCTTTCTGTTGAGGTAGTGGATTTTGAAGAATTAGGCATGGAGGCCGTTCGCAAAATCACCATTAAAGATTTCCCAGCTTTTATTATTACAGATGATAAAGGAAATGACTTTTTTGAAAATTTATAATTTTATAATCATTTTAAAAAGACTGTCTCTAATGAGACAGTCTTTTTTAGTAATCCTATTTTTATTTGAAACCCACATTATTAGTTTTAGCAGCAGGTTTAGGTTCTCGTTATGGAGGACTAAAACAATTAGACGGATTAGGGCCTCAGGGGCAAATCATTATGGACTATTCCATTCATGATGCTTTAAAAGCAGGCTTTGGGAACGTGGTTTTGATCGTACAAGAACCAATGATTCCGGTACTTACGGAGCGCTATTTGGTGCAGCAACAATTGCCCGTTTCTTTTGTGATTCAGGATAAAAAAATTGAAAGAAATAATATCGTTCACGAAAATGCCAAACCTTGGGGAACAGCTCATGCTTTATGGTGTGCTAAAAATGCTATTCAGGGTAATTTTTTGTTGATTAATGCTGATGATTTTTATGGTCAAAATTCCTTTGCTTTAGCTTATAAGCATTTATCTCAATATGAAAATCCGTGTGCCATCGTGTTCCCAATTTTAAAGACCTTATCCGAAAATGGCACTGTAAATCGAGCCGAAGTTCACGTTGAAAATGGGTTGCTGAAAGATTCTATCGAAAGAGAAAAAATTAGCAAAACCAAGGAGGGTATTTTTTATCCTACTTCAAATGGAGAACTGGTAGCATTAGCCGAAAATACTTTAGTTTCTATGAATATGTGGGGTTTTACACCAGCTATTTTTGATTTCTTAGAAAAGGATTTGGATGCTTTTATTCAAAAATGGCAAGCCAATCTGGGGATAGAATATCAGTTACCAAATGTGGTTACCGCTATGATTGAAGCTAGTATTTATCAAATTTCGGTGATTCCTACCAACGAAGAGTGGATTGGTATTACGTATCAAGAAGATAAACAAAAAGCGGCTGAGCAGATAAAAAAACTACACGATTCTGGAGTGTATAGCGAAAAAGTATGATGGCAATTGCAAAAGTAGTAACTAATTTTTTTGGAGATGTAGTTATCGACGATGTAGTGGTGCTGCAAAGTGGCTTAATCAATAGTACGTATAAAGTATCGACTTCAAAGGGCGATTTTGTTTTACAAAAAATGAATCAAACCGTTTTCCCTAAGATTCATGCTCTTTTGAATAATAAAATAAAGATTACTAAGTATTTACAGCAAATTAGTTTTCCTACTATAACGTTTCACTCCACAGCAGAGGGTTTGTTTTATACCCAAGAAGGAGAAGATATTTGGCAATTGTCTGCTTATGTTCCTTCAATTGTCAAAGAAAAAATAGAATCGCCAATTATGGCTGAAAAAGCAGGATTTTTCTTGGCGCAATTTCATAAAGCCTTGCTAGATTTTCCAATTGCTGAATTGGAATATACCCTTCCGGATTTTCATAACACGCCCAAAAGATATAATGATTTTAAGGATAAGTTAACGGGCGCTTCAAAAGAACGTTTGTTCAATGCCAGTGATGAAATAGAGCAACTCAACTTTTATTATGCTAAAGTAGCACCAGTGGCTTTAGCTATTCAAGAAGGTATAATTCCGTTGCGTGTTGTGCATAATGACACCAAAATTGGCAATATGCTTTTTGATGAAAAAGGCAATATTATTTGCATTATTGATTATGATACGATCATGCCAGGAAGTATTCTTCATGATGTGGGCGATGCTTTAAGAACAGGAACGAATACCGCCACTGAGGAAGAAAAAGAGCTGAACAAAGTAAATTTTGATACTAAAATCTACGAAGCTTTTATGAAAGGATACACACAGGAAGCGCTTTCTTTTATGACACCCAAAGAAGCCGAAGCAATTCATTTAAGCTTACCTTTATTGCTTTTTGAGCAAGCTTGCCGTTTTCTTGCAGACTACTTAGATAACGATCAATATTATACAACATCTTATGAAGAACAAAATTTAATAAGAGCTAAAACTCAAATTCATTTGTTAGCACAAGTTTGTAGTTATTTCAATTTATAGTTCAGGCTATGAATTTTTTATTATAAAAAAACCCACAGCAGTAATGGTACTTATGTGGGTTTCTTGTTTTTCTAGTCAATCACCATTTCTGGAATTTCGCCTTCAATGAGTAAGTTGGCCTCCGTAGAAGCAATGATATGTTCTACCGATACGCCTGGAGCTCTTTCCAAAAGCTTAAATCCTTTGGGAGTGATTTCCATAACTGCCAATTCGGTCACTACTTTTTTTACGCAACCTACTCCAGTTAAAGGTAAGGTGCATTTTTTCAGGATTTTACTTTCACCAGCTTTGTTCACGTGCATCATGGCCACGATAATATTATCTGCTGATGCCACTAAATCCATGGCGCCTCCCATTCCTTTGACCATTTTTCCTGGAATTTTCCAGTTGGCAATGTCTCCGTTTTCAGCGACTTCCATAGCGCCTAGGATGGTTAAATCCACATGTTGTCCTCTAATCATTCCGAAACTTGTGGCCGAATCAAAGAAACTAGCGCCCGGCAAGGTGGTAATGGTTTGTTTTCCAGCATTAATCAAATCGGCGTCTTCTTCCCCTTCAAATGGGAAAGGTCCCATGCCTAACACCCCGTTTTCGCTTTGAAATTCAACTGAGATATCTTCTCTTACATAATTGGCTACCAAGGTTGGAATCCCGATGCCAAGGTTCACAAAGTAACCGTCTTGTACTTCTTTTGCAATGCGTTTAGCGATATCTTCTTTTGTTAACATACTTTTCTTTTTTGAAACATATAAGTTATTTTTAACTGAATCTTAGATATTTTTTAAAACCATATAAGGCAATTAAGGTCATTTAAGTTTTAGCTTCAGACTGAATACTAATAAACTGACCACTGAACACTATCTTTTCCTAACTGTTCTTTGTTCAATTCGTTTTTCATATTTTTCACCTTGAAAAATACGTTGTACTAGTATTCCAGGAATGTGAATTTGATTTGGATCTAAAGTTCCTGCTTCGACTAATTCTTCGACTTCGGCAATGGTGATTTTTGCGGCACCACACATACATGGATTAAAATTTCTAGCCGTTCCTTTGAAGATTAAATTCCCTGCAGTATCGCCTTTCCAAGCTTTTACAATGGCAAAATCAGCTTTGAAAGCTTCTTCCATAATGTGCATTTTTCCATTAAATTCTCGTACTTCTTTGCCTTTGGCAACTTCAGTTCCATAACCCGCAGGTGTAAAAAAAGCGGGGATTCCAGCTTGAGCCGCACGACAACGTTCAGCTAAAGTACCCTGAGGAATCAAATCTACTTCGAGTTCCCCAGAAAGCATTTGGCGTTCAAACTCAGCATTTTCTCCTACATAAGAAGAAATCATTTTTTTGATTTGTTTTTTTTGTAAAAGCAAACCAAGTCCAAAATCATCTACACCAGCGTTGTTTGAAATACAAGTTAATTCATTTACGCCTTTTTCAACTAAAGCTGTAATGGAATTTTCGGGTATTCCACAAAGGCCAAAGCCACCTAACATCAGCGTCATTCCGTTTTCGATGCCTTGTAGCGCATCATCAACAGTTGAAACGGTTTTATTTATCATGGAGTTCTATTTTAGAAATTTTTTTAGGCAAATGTAGTTCGAAATCGATTTCGAAAAAAAAATTAGAGAGCATTTTTTACAGATAATCGATTCATTTGTTAAATACAAAAACGACAGTTCTGCTGAAGAACTGCCGTTGTAGTTTTTATTGTTCGAATTCGTCTGTTGTTTGTTGGTTTTCTACCGCAGTGGTGTCGACAACTGTTGCTTTTCGGGGCGTGTAACAGTCTACTTTAATCTTAAGGTTTGCGGGTCGCTCGAAAGGTTCTTTGGAGACTTGCAAAGTGGGATCTTCATAACATTTTTTCATAAAATACCCCCAAACCGGTAGTGCAGAGGCAGCGCCTTGTCCGTAGGTTAAACTTTTGAATCGAGCAGAACGATCTTCGCAACCTACCCAAACTCCGGTAACTAAATTTGGTACCATACCCATAAACCATCCATCGGATTGATTTTGTGAAGTTCCTGTTTTTCCTGCAATTGGATTTCTAAACATATACGGATAGCCTGTCCATCGATGGTCTCCGGCTCCTCCGCCTTCGGTTCTTAATCTTGCTCCAGAACCACTTTCGGTTACTCCTTCTAATAATTTAATGACTGCAAAAGCAATGTCTTTATTCAAAACATCATGTGATTCGGGGATTGGTTCGTAAATTACCACTCCGCTTTTGTCTTCGATTTTGGTCAAAAACTGTGGTTTGACATAGACACCTTGATTGGCAAATGTACTGTAAGCAGCCACCATATCTTCTACCGTAATTTCAACAGCTCCTAAGGCAATTGAAGGTTGATTAATGATTTCTGATTTTACACCTAATTTATGGGTCAATTCGATAACCGCTTCGGGTCCAACTTTGTCAATCAATTTGGCTGAAATAGTGTTGATCGAATGGGCCAAAGCTTGTTTCAATGTAACCATTCCTCGGTATTTGTTGTCGGAGTTTCTAGGTTCCCAATCTTCAGTAACATGATGGCGTCCTTTGTGAATCATAAAAGGAGAATCAATGATAGAATCACAAGGCGACATGTTGAGCTGTTCGATAACCGTGGCATATACAAAGGGCTTGAAGGTAGATCCCACTTGTCGCGCACCTTGACCTACGTGATCGTATTGAAAATACTTGTAGTTGATGCCGCCCACCCAAGCTTTGATGTTTCCAGTTTGAGGCTCCATTGCCATTAAGCCTGATTGTAAAAAGTGCTTGTAATAACGAATAGAATCCATTGGAGTCATTACGGTGTCAATTTCTCCTTTCCAAGAGAAAATCTTCATTTTTGTTTTTACTTTGAAGGAAGCAATAATTTCGTCTTCACTTTTTTCCATAGCTTTCATGACATTCCATCGGTTAGAGGATTTCATGGCTTGGTTCATGATACGTTGTGTTTCAGCTTCGGTAATGTTTACGAAAGGCGCATTTTTATTGCCTTTTTGTTGCAAAAAGAATTCTTCTTGCATGTTAGTCATATGTGCGTTAACAGCTTCCTCTGCATAGGTTTGCATTCTAGAATCGATGGTCGTATAAATCTTTAAACCATCTTTGTAGATATCATAATCTGTACCGTCTGGTTTTTTATTTTCCTCTACCCATTTTTTCATGTAATCTCTTAGGTATTCTCTGAAATAAGTAGCAATACCATCTTTATGAGTTTCTAGTTTGAAGTTAAGTTTTATGGGTAAACTTTGTAATTGTAATTTTTGTTGCTCGGTGATAATCTTGGCTTTTTCCATTTGGTGCAACACTACATTTCGACGGTTTTTTACTCCTTCTGGATTGCGAATAGGATTGTAGAGTCCTGAGTTTTTGAACATTCCTACTAAAATAGCCGACTCATCTATGGTTAAATCTTTTGGTGCTTTGGAAAAATAGGTTTTTGCTGCCGAGCTAACGCCAACGGAGTTGTTCCCAAAATCATAGACATTGCAATACATGGCAATAATTTCGTTTTTGGTGTATTGACGTTCCAAACGAATGGCGATAATCCATTCTTTCATTTTTTGAACGATACGGAAAGGTAAAAATTTAGAACCTTCTCCGTGAAATAATTGCTTAGCCAATTGTTGGGTAAGTGTACTGGCGCCACCACTAGTTCCTAAACTTACAATCGCTCTCAAAGTTCCTCTACCATCAATTCCTGAATGCTCATAAAAACGCGCATCTTCGGTAGCCACTAAGGCATCTACCAAGTTTTTCGGTAAATCAGAATACTTGAGTTGCGAACGATTCTTTTGAAAATATTTTCCTAAAACTACTCCATCTGACGAAATGATTTCGGTAGCCAAATTAGAGTCTGGATTTTCTAAATCTTCAAAAGAAGGCATAGAACCAAACAGTCCCCAGGAGGCAAAAAGGAAGAAAAGAGCCAAAATGCCCAAACCATAAAAGTAGATTTTCCAGAACTTCTTTTTATAGTAATTGATGTCTTTATCAATTGCTTTAGACGATGTGTTATTTTTTCTAACTGCCATAATTTTACTCTATTGTTTCTATTCTAAAACCTACGTCGGTAATGCCATCCAAAACGGATACACCGGGTACTTTGCCGTTTTCTCTCAAAGCTTGTTTGATGTATACTTTGAATTGTCCTTTAAATCTAACTTTTTCTTTGTAAAAAAGTTTGCTTTCTTTTAAATCCGTAAAGCCATTGCCTAACAAAGTTCCGTCAGGGTTGGCCATTTGGTATTCTAAAGTATCTACTTTGGTGAAGCCATTTTTTTGTTCCATAGCCACAATCAAAAAGATATTATTGAATTTATAATCGTCATTGGCTCTCAAATTCACAAACAAATTGTATTGTTGCGTGGAGTCCAATGCAGGCAAATCGAAGGAAACAATGCTGTCTTTGTTCCAACCGCTGCCTACTGTTTTGTATTCGTCAAAAACTCTTTTTTTGTCGCAGGCCAAAAAAAGTAAGACTACAGCAAATAAGATACAACTATTTTTTATCCCCATTTTTAGTAATAATTATAGGTTTTCTAGGTTCATTGGGTGTATTAGGGTTAGGCTTTTTTTCATTAGCATTGCCTCTATTTTTGTTGTTGTGAGGTCTTTTTTTGTTGCCATTTTGAGCAGCAGGTTTGTTAGGAGCTATAGCTGGTGCGGTAGCTGCATTTGCCGTTGCTCCAGCATTTGTTTTGCGTTTTTTCGAAGGTCTTTTTTTAGCTTTGGGCTGGTCAAAACGAGTTAAACTCTCTTGCCCCATAGCGTTATTAAAGTTTTTCTCTGGTTCGGCTACCACTTCTATAGCATAGTCTTCTAAAGACGAAACTTTGTTTTTTAGTTTGTTCTCGGCAATGATTTCGTGTACTTGTTCAATTTTAAGCACGTGCCAATTGGCAAAGTTATTCGTGTAAGCAAACCACATTAAGCCTTTGAAAATATCTTGTTTTTGGCAGATAGCATCTCCTTTTTCGGTCACTAATTTGGTGTCGAAATTTGGAAAATGCTTCAAAGCATCCATGTAGGTGTCTAACTCATAATTCAAACAACATTTTAATTTCCCGCATTGTCCCGCCAATTTTTGTGGATTCAATGACAACTGTTGGTAACGTGCTGCAGAAGTATTCACACTTCTAAAATCGGTCAACCAAGTCGAGCAACATAGTTCTCTTCCGCAAGAACCGATTCCTCCTAAACGAGCGGCTTCTTGACGGAAACCTACTTGTTTCATTTCGACTCTTGTGCTGAATTCTTTGGCAAAATCCTTAATCAACATTCTAAAATCTACACGGTCGTTGGCGGTATAGTAAAAAGTTGCTTTGGAACCATCACCTTGAAATTCGATATCCGAAATTTTCATTTCTAATTTGTGTTGAATTGCCAATTCACGTGCACGAACTTTCATGGGTTCTTCTTTATCTCGAGCGGCAGACCAAATATCGATGTCTTTTTGAGAGGCTTTTCGGTATATTTTTGGGATTTCGTTGCTGTTGTGGTTGACTCCTTTTTTCTTCATTTGAATTTTTACCAACTCGCCAGTTAGGGTAACAATTCCGATATCGTGACCAGGTGAAGCTACCGTTGCCACGATGTCTCCCATACTTAAGGTTAGTTTTTCGGTATTGCGGTAAAATTCTTTTCTTCCGTTTTTGAAACGTACTTCGACACAGTCAAAAGGCGCTTCGCCATTGGGTAAACTCATGTTCGAAAGCCAATCAAAAACGGTTAATTTGTTGCAGCTATCGGTGCCGCAAGTCCCATTATTTTTACACCCCTTTGGTGCGCCACCATCGGAAGTTGAACAACTTGTACAAGCCATAATTATATTGTAGTGTTGCCAAAAAAGCAACTTGAGTTCTTACTTAAATTTAATCGGTAAAGATAGTATTTTTTAATTGTATGTTACAACGGTAAAAAATAAGGATGCGTCTTAAAATTATACTAAAATAATTGGAGTTTTAATTGTGATTTTTTTGAATGAGATCAATCAATTTTAGATTTATTACTTGGTTAATAAAAATTCTTCGTAGTTAGTTGGGTTGACTATTGTTGTCGTTACATTGCTATAATTGTCTAAAAAAGTACTTGGAATTTTATATTTTGCAGCACTATTCCATTTGATTTCACAAGCTAAAAGTTGGTCATTTCTTTTTTCGATATAATCAATTTCTTGCTGTTGTGTAGTTCTCCAAAAATGGCAATCTGCTTCTTCTTGTTGGATATTTAAATATTTTATGCGTTCGCTGATGATATAGTTTTCCCATAAGTTTCCTATGTCGTTTCTTTGGTTTATTCCATTGAAATTACCTGTAACTGCATTGATAATACCATTGTCATAAAAATATATTTTCTTTCCTTTTTTAATTTCATTTCGGACATTGTTAGCAAAAGCCGGTAGTTTGAATATCACAAAAGCCTTTTCTAATAGGTCAATGTATTTTTCAACGGTTTTATTATCAATTTGTATCAGTTTGCTCAATTCATTGTAATTTACCTCGCTGCCTACTTGTAGTGCCAATGCTTTTACTATTTTCTGGAGCACTACAGGTTTTGCTATTTGATCCAATAGAAATAAATCTTTGTATAAATAACTATTCGCGATGAGTTTGATGTGTTCTTTTGCATCAACTGGGTTGCTTATGATTTCTGGGTAATTACCGTAGATTAGTCGTTGTTCTATATTTCTTTTTTCTTCTAAGAGTCCATTGTGGGTAACCATTTCTGAGAAGACAATAGGGAATAAATACATTTCATATTTTCTACCTGTTAGGGGCTCGTTGAGTTTGTTGGCCAATTCAAAACTCGAGGAGCCCGTAGCAATAACTTGTACAGATTTGATTTGATCTACGATTATTTTGAGAACAATACCAATGTTTGTCACACGTTGTGCTTCGTCAATCACTAAAATCTCATTGTCGCCAATTATATTTTTGAGTTTGGTTACGTTAGGATTTTCGAATAAAGTAAGCACATCCGATTCGTCTCCGTTTAAGAAAAGTGTTTTTTTGTCCAGGTCTGCCACTAGATGTTGTACAAAAGTTGTCTTGCCCACTTGTCTTGGACCAAAAATAAGTAAGGCCTTCCCTTTGAATAAACGGGCTTTTGCGTAATCAGTTTGTGCTCTTGTAACCATAAAGCATTGATTTTAAAGAAACAAATGTAGTTTTTTTGATTAAAATTCCAAAATTATTATGTTTATTTTGGAATTGATTCCAAAATTATTATGTTTATTTTGGAATTGATTCCAAAATAATTATGTTTTTTGAACCATTTATGGCATTTTAGGACATATAAGTTTGGGTTAAAAATAAAAACCACCACAAAAAGGATTGTGATGGTTTAGGTTATTTCATTTATGATTGTTACTAAAGATGCCAATTGTGGCTCTTTAGCCCCGATAGTTTATCTGTTTAATTATTAATTCTAAATATTTTGAAACTCTTTATTAACGACAAACGTCTTACTAAGCTTATCATGCCATCCTTGTTTTTTCTTATCAAATAGGATCCATAAAAAACCTAATGCTAAAATCAAATAGGAAACAATTTTGCTAATGTTTCTGGCTGTTGATTTTGAAAAACTCAACCTAGTACCATTCTCATCAATAACTTTAATCCCCATTATGTGTTTTCCGAAAGTTCCTTGATATTTTGAACTTTCCATTATGATACAATATAAAATCCAAATTATGAATGAAGTTTCTCTAATCCAATTCCTTTCTTTTAAAAACTGGATTCTTGGTTCTATTTCGCTACCTCGATTAAGATAATTAGTTAAAGTCTTATCAAAATCTAAAAACAGATAGAAAATAAAAAAAACCATTAAAATAATTGGAATTATATCAATTAGATAGGCTCCGAATCTTTTGCCTCTCTCTGCAAGATTTTTTTCTATATTCATATTTGTTAGTATTTATTAAGATTGCTTTTTTGAAATGATAATCAAATATATTGTTTTATTTCTTACAAATTAAAACAAAAAAACCACCACAAAAGAGATTGTGATGGTTTAGGTTATTTCATTTATGATTGTTACTAAAGATGCCAATTGTGGCTCTTTAGCCCCGATAGTAGTGGAAATCCTTTGTGGGCTGGGGTTCAGCCCGCAAAGATTGAAACGGATAGCGGGACCATTGTTTCTTAAAAATGCCTATTTTTTCTGCTCCTAAAGAGAATTAGTTTCTAGGTTTCTTTGACCGAAATAATTTTTACGGGACAAGCCTTTGCGGCGAGTTCGCAACTTTCTACGATGGTGTGGTCGGGTGATTTTAGGGTGTAAAAACCTTTGGCATTGACACTTTTGATGAGTACCGATTTACCGTCTTTTTTGGACATTTGAAATTGTACGGGCGCCATTTCTACGCAGTAATTGCAACCGATGCATTTGTCTCTTTGTAAGGTGATGATGACCATTAGGCTTCTACTATTTTGTATAATTTGTCGGACATACGGATTCTGAACGGCAGTTTGAGGGTGCAATCGTCTCCTTTGGTAGCACGCTCTGCCGAGGTATCATTGACAAACATTTCTTCGATAATCATTTCTTGTGCGCCCGTGCTTGGACCCGTTACCAAAATTTTATCGCCCACTTTGATGTCATAGGCTTCGATTTTGAATTGACCAATTTCGGCTTTGGGAAAGAAATGGGTGCCTTTGCCTACATAGACTTTCTTTTGCGTAGCTACAGAACCGGAAACATCGCTCCATTCGCCCAATTCTTGTCCTAAATAATAACCCGACCAAAATCCGCGGTTGTATACGGTATTCAAAGCCTCCATCCAAACGGCGATTTTGTCTTTGGAGAACGTGCCGTCATAGTAGGCGTCAATCGCTTCGCGGTAGGTTTTGATTACGGTGGCTACATATTCTGGAGCACGGCCACGCCCTTCTATTTTGAGGACTTGAATGCCTGAATCGATGACTTGGTCTAGGAAATCTAGGGTGCATAAATCTTTGGGGGACATCATATACTCGTTGTCCAATTCGATTTCGAAACCGGTTTCTTGGTCGATTACGGTATATTTTTTACGACAGTTTTGTTTGCAAGCTCCACGGTTGGCTGAGGAGTTATTCGAGTGCAGACTCAAATAGCATTTACCCGAAACGGCCATACACAAAGCGCCGTGACCAAAGATTTCGATCTCGACCAAATTCCCGTTAGGGCCTTTGATTTGTTCTTTTTCGATTTGTTCGGTGATTTTTTTTACTTGACGCAAACTCAATTCGCGACTCAATACCATAGTATCGGCAAAAAGGCTGTAGAATTTGATGGTTTCGATATTGGTCACATTCAATTGTGTAGAAATGTGAACTTCCATTCCAACGCTTCGAGCCATAGCAATTACGGCTTGATCGGAAGCAATCACTGCAGTGATGTTGGCTTCTTTAGCTTTGTTGATTAAAGTTTTGACCACAGATAAATCGTGGTCATAAATGATGGTGTTTAAGGTCAAGTAACTGCGTACATTTTTGGCTTCGCAGCGTTTGGCGATTTCGACTAAATCATCCATAGTGAAGTTTACCGAGGCGCGGGCACGCATATTGAGCTGTTCTACTCCAAAATATACGGAATCACATCCATTGTCTAAAGCGGCTTGCAAGGATTCGAAATTCCCAGCAGGTGCCATTAATTCTATTTTGTTGTTTGTTGTCATTGTGTGTATTGTTTTGACACAGATTTCACAGATTTCCACAGATTAATCTGTGTGAATTTGTGAAATCTGTGTCTAATTTATTTTGTGAACCTTTGTCAAAGTTTAGAACTTTGACAAAGGTGATGGATGAAAGTTTGGAAAAACTATTTTAAAATTTTATACAATGTATCAGATAAACGGACTCTAAAAGGCACTTCAAATGTTACTTTGTCGCCTGCTTGTGCGATTGTTTTTTCGATGCCGTTAACTAACATTTTTTCGAGTACAAGTTGTTCATTTCCTGTAGTCGGGCCCGAAATTAAAATGGTGTCTCCTACTTGTAGTTCATTATTTTCAATAACAAAAAGAGCAACTTGCGCTTTTACAAAATAATGTTCGGCTTTGCCTAAAAGTGTTTTTTTGATTTTGATTCTTTGGCGAATTTTGGTTGGAGTCGTGGCAACTGCCAATGGTGTGTCCGAAAGCTCGCCTGAATGCTTGAAAGGCAATTTATCCGATTTTCCTTTTCGGAAGACTTTGTTACCGACTTGTATGCCTTTTCTCAATTTTACTTGCTCTACTAATGGTAAGTTGATGATGTCTAAACATTCGTTAGAACAACAATTTTGCATGGCTTCTTTGCATTCGTCACATTGAATGAACAACAAATGACAGCCTACATTTTCGCAGTTGGTATGATTATCGCAAGGTTTTCCGCATTGATGACATTGCGAAACAATATCGTCTGTGATGCGCTCACCCAAACGATGGTCAAAAACGAAATTCTTTCCGATAAATTTGCTTTCTAGATTCTCTTCTTTGATTTGCTTGGCGTAATTGATGATGCCTCCTTCTAATTGGAAAACATTTTTAAATCCTTGGTGTTTGAAGTAAGCCGAAGCTTTTTCGCAACGAATTCCACCCGTGCAATACATCACTAGATTTTTATCTTCTTTAAAATCCTGTAATTGTTCGTTAATGATAGGCAACGATTCGCGAAACGTTTCCACATCAGGAGTAATTGCGCCTTTAAAATGTCCAATTTCACTTTCGTAATGGTTTCTAAAATCAACTACAATCGTATTGGGATCTTCTAATATTTCGTTGAATTCCTTGGCTTTTAGATGCACTCCAATATTGGTGACATCAAAGGTATCGTCGTTTAATCCGTCTGCCACAATTTTGTCGCGCACTTTTACGGTAAGTTTCAAAAACGAATGATCATCGTGTTCTACGGCTACATTCAAACGAATGTTGCGCATAAATTCATAAGCTTCTAGCGTTTCGCGGAAGGCTTCTAAATTTTCGGCAGGGACAGACATTTGGGCGTTGATGCCTTCTTTGGCTACATAGGTTCTGCCTAGTGCATCCAATTTATTCCATTCGATAAACAAATCGTCGCGAAATTTTTTAGGATCTTCAATTTTGGCATACGCATAGAAAGACAACGTGAGGCGTTGTTTTCCGGCTTGGTCAATAAGCTCGGCTCTTTCTTCTGCGCTTAAGGTGTTGTACAGTTGCATGCTATAAACGTTAAGTGAGAAATAAATTAGGAACTCTAATTGGAAGAATTCGGGCGCAAAGGTATTGCTTTTTTAAATAAAAGTGATAAAAATCCTCTTGAAGCTAATGATTTAGAATGTTAAAGAACGATATTAAGAATAATAGTATATAAAATAAGGGTGAAACCAAAGCCATTTTTACTCATTCATGCCATGGGAGTTAATACAATTTTTTTTACATAATAAAAAACATAAACGTTATAAATAAATGATAAAAAAAGTCAAATTATAAAGACTTTTTTTGAGGGAAATATAAAATTCAAATCTGGTAAAATCCTGAAGCTGAGTTTTTATTAACCTATATTGAGTCAGTGATTTAAAAAAATATTGCATTTAAGATGAGATAAAAGAAGACTTGGTATTCATTCATAAATTTTACATAAATGACACATAATTTTTTTCAAATTAACCATTTCGCCATGTTTAGTGTATATTTTTTAGTTAAATTTGATAGAATTGTATTTACTATCAACCTAAAAAAACATAAAATGGGCTTAGTTGAGAATTATAAGAAGAGTATTGTACTGTTTTTTTCATTTGTTTTTCTTGTTTCATGTAATAAAAAAGAAAGTCAGGCACCACCTCCAATCCCTGCTCCTTTTATAACAGTTGAAGCCAAAGATGTTCCTATCTATAAAGAATTTGCAGCACAAACGTTTGGAGATTTGGATATCGATTTGACGGCTAGAGTGGATGGTATTTTGACTGGTATTCACTTTATTGAAGGGCAGAAGGTGAAAAAAGGACAGTTACTGTATACGATAGATCCCTTAGAATATGACACTAAAGTAGATCAGGTAAAAGGACAAGTGGCTGTATCACAAAGTAATCTCGTTAATGCTGAGGAAGAATTGAAAAGGATTCGTCCTTTAGCCGATATGAATGCGGTTAGCCAGCGCGAATTGGATGCAGCTGTTGCTAAAGCTAAAGCAGCTCGTTCTAACTATGAAAGTACTCAAGCCACATTACGTAATCAAAAGTTAGAGCGTAGTTATTGTAATATAATGTCACCTATTAATGGAGTCATAGGAATAAGTAATGCCAGAGTTGGAGATTATATTTCTAGAATAGGAAATTCTTCTAAATTAAATACAGTTTCTCTTTTAGATAACGTTAGAGTACGATTCACCATCAGTGAAGCAGAATATTTAGAATATCGTAAGAAGAAAAATTTAAGTAAAGATAATACTACCAATGATATTGAACTGTTACTTTCAGACGGAAGTGTGCATCCTTATAAAGGAGTCTTGAATTTTTCGGATGCCAAAATCGATCCTACAACAGGAACCATGACTATCGAAACGACGTTCTCTAATCCAGAAAATAACTTGCGTTCTGGACAATTTTCCAAAGTAAGAGCCTTAATAGAAAACCAACGAAACGCCATTGCAATTCCTCAAAAAGCAGTGACCGAATTACAAGGAATTTATCAAGTATTAGTTATTGATAAAGAAAATAAAATTCAAGTTCGTATTGTGGAAGTAGGCACCAAAGTAGGAGATGATTGGGTAATCACTAAAGGTATCAATGTAGGAGATAGAGTAGCAATAACAGGAAGTATGTTTATTCAGCCCGGCTCAGTAGTAACTCCTGTTCCTTTTGCAACAGTAGATAAAAAAGCGAAATAATCATGGATAATTTTTTTGTAAGAAGGCCCATTGTAGCCATAGTTTTGTCCATTTTTATGGTAATAATTGGGGGGCTATCAATTCTAGAGACCCCAATTGCACAATACCCTGAAATTGCGCCACCAGTGGTTCAAATTCAAACCAGTTATCGAGGTGCTAACGCGTTAAACGTAGAACAAGCCGTTGCCACTCCAATCGAACAAAAAGTAAATGGTGTAGAAAACATGTTGTACATGCAGTCTACCAATACAGGTGACGGAAGTATGTCTTTGTCGGTAACCTTTGACATGGGAACCGATTTGGATAATGCTACGATGTTGACCCAAAACCGTGTGGCTTCAGCCACCTCGACTTTGCCAGTTGATGTTAAAAATACGGGAGTTACGACCAAAAAGTCACTGTCGATGCCGTTACTTCTGTTCTCACTTTCTTCTCCAAATAACACCTATAGTTCCGACTTTTTAACGAATTATGCCAATATCAATATCGTAGATGCTTTATCTAGAATCAAAGGGGTGGGTGAAGTAGTAATTTTTGGAGGAAGTAATTATGCGATGCGTATTTGGGTGAAGCCCGATATTTTGGCCAAATACAAATTGACCATCCCGGATATTATGAGTGCGATTAAGGATCAAAACTCGATTGCGCCCGGAGGAAAATTTGGTGCGCCACCCGCAGAAGATGGAAACGAGTTTACCTACAACGTAACACTAAAAGATCGTTTGGTTGATATTAAAGATTTTGAAAATATTATTCTAAAATCAAATATTGGTAATCAACAAGTGCGACTAAAAGACGTAGCGACCGTTGCTTTAGGAACCGAAAGTTATGCTTCAAAAGGCGCTTTAAATGGGAAACCTGCTGGAACCATTGGTATCAAACAAATGCCAGGATCTAATGCACTTGAAGTAGCTGCCGAGGCAAAGAAAACAATGGAGGAATTGAGTAAAAAATTCCCTCAAGATTTAACTTACCACACTTCATTGGATACTACTTTGGCGATTACTGAAGGGATAAGTGAAATCATGCACACGCTTTTAGAGGCGATATTTTTGGTGATTATTGTAGTTTTTATCTTTTTACAAAACTGGAGAGCTACTATTATTCCTTTGCTTACCGTACCGGTATCTTTAATTGGGGTATTTATGTTGTTTCCGCTACTCGGATTTTCAATCAACGTTTTATCGCTTTTAGGTTTGGTGTTAGCCATCGGGATTGTGGTCGATGATGCCATTGTAGTGGTAGAGGCAGTGATGCATCATATCGAACATGGGTTGTCTCCACGAGAAGCGACCAACAAGGCCATGAAAGAAGTTTCAGGTCCAGTAATTGCTATTGCAGTGGTTTTGACCGCGGTATTTATTCCTGTTGCCATGACTCCAGGGATTACAGGGCGTTTGTACCAACAATTCGCAATAACCATTGCAATATCAGTAATTTTCTCTGCGATTAGTGCACTTACGCTTAGTCCTGCCTTGTGTTCTATTTTATTGAAGCCAAATCAAGAACCAAAAGGATGGTTAGGAAAATTCTTTAAGGCATTCAATCAAAAATTCGAATCATTTACCAATAAATATACTGGATTTACCGCATTCTTAATCAAAAAAACGGTTCGTAGTTTTATTTTTATTGGAATAATGATAGGAGCTATTGCAATATTGGGTAGTAAAATTCCGTCAGGATTTGTACCCGAAGAAGATCAAGGATATTTGTTTGTCAATGTTGAATTACCGGGTGCCTCTTCTTTACATAGAACTGAAGCGGTTTGTAAAAAAATTGAAGGTATTTTAGGTTCAATTGAAGGGATCGAATATTACACTACGGTATCAGGCTATAGTTTATTGAAAAATTCGATGGCTACCAATAACGGCTTCTTTTTCATTTCCTTAAAAGAATGGAAAAAAAGAGACAAGGATGTCTTTAAAATTATTCAAGAAATAAATGGTAAGTTGGTTTATGCCGTTCCAGAAGCGACAGCTTTTGCGTTTGGACCACCACCAATTAGTGGTATCGGAAATGCAGCTGGTTTTTCGATGATGTTACAAGACAGAGCTGGGAAAACACCACAGTATTTGTTTGAAAATGCCCAACGTTTTATGGCTGAGGCTAGAAAACGACCTGAAATTGGAAGCGTGAGAACGACCTTTAATCCTTATGTTCCTCAAATTAGTTTGGATATTGATCGGGACAAAGTAACCGAATTGAATTTGTCTCTTTCAGAGGTTAATTTAGCCATTGGAGCCAGTTTAGGAGGGCAATATGTCAATGAGTTCAACCGATTTGGGCGTCAATATATTGTATTGATTCAGGCTGCTCCAAGTTTTACACTAAATCCCGAAGATATTAATAAAATATTTGTTCGAAGTAAAGACAATATTATGATCCCTATTTCGAGTATTGCTACCATCAAAAAGGAGAGTGGCCCTGAGTTTACGACTCGTTTTAACTTGTATAGATCTGCAGAAATTGGTGGATCACCTGCTCCAGGATACACCTCTTCTGAGGCTAGAGTAGCGCTAGAAGAAACGGCTTTAAAAGTACTACCTACCGACATGGGCTATCAATGGTCGGCTATGAGTTATCAAGAAAAACAAGCCGAGGGAAAAGGTGCTACCGTTTTTATCATGGCTATTTTGTTCGTATTCTTGATCTTAGCAGCCCAATACGAAAGCTGGAAATTACCCTTTAGTGTATTGTTAGGAACACCTTTTGCTGTTTTTGGAGCCTTTTTGGGATTATATCTCTGTAAGTTATTTAGTCCTGATTATGTGAACAATGTTTTTGCTCAGATTGGATTGGTAATGCTTATTGGATTAGCAGCCAAAAATGCTATTCTTATTGTAGAGTTCGCCAAAGCCGAATACGAAAAAGGAGTGCCATTGGTGGAAGCTGCTTTGACCGCTGCTAAGTTGCGATTTCGACCAATTTTGATGACGGCTTTTGCCTTTATTTTAGGTGTTGTTCCTTTGTTGACTGCTTCTGGAGCGGGGGCACAGGCCAGAAAAGTAATGGGAATGACGGTGTTTAGTGGAATGCTAGTGGCTACAATTATGGGGGTATGTTTTATTCCAGTCTTATTCGTTTTTGTGGAAAGAGTTGGTAAAAAGAAACATCAAGAAAATGCGGTTGAATCTACAAAATCTATCAGTCATGAAGAATAAATTAAAATTTGGCGCCCTACTTGTGGTATTGGCATTATTGCCTACTAGTTGTTTGGTGGGTCCGAAATATAAAGCTCCCGAATTTCAGGAAAATGCAGCAAGCAAATTTCAATATGCAAAAAATGCAGATACTACCAAGACTATTTTAAATGTAAAATGGTTTGACATCTTTAATGATGAGGTACTAAAAAATTTGATTAACAAAGGCATTGAAAACAATTTTGATTTAAGAACCGCGGTTTCTCGTTTAGAGCAAGCCAAAGCCAATTTAGGATTTACTAAGGCCAATGTTTTTCCTTCTTTTCAGTACAGTGCTGGAGCTAATACGGCTCAAAACTTTATTCAAAATTCATCATTAATAGGGAATATGTCCTGGGAAATTGATTTCTGGGGTAAATTGCGCCACGAAAATAGAGCCGTTCAAAATGAATTGTTGGCAACTGAAGAAGCTCGAAAAACGGTTATGGCTGGAATTGTTAGCGATATTGCCACCGCTTATTTTCAATTAAGAGATTTAGACAATCAGTTAGAAATCACAAAGCAAACTCTAAAGACACGTCAGGATTCTTACGTAATCATTTCAGATCGTTTCAAGAGCGGGTATACTTCTGAATTGGATAAAGTGCAAATCGAACAACAAGTAGCCATTGCTGAGGCGGCTTTGCCTAATATTAAAAGACAAATCACGGTATTAGAGAACACCATCTCTATTTTAATTGGTCAAATACCGGGTCCGATTGAACGAGGTAAGATGAATAAAGATCAATTGATGGTAACCGATTTGCCTACTGCCATTCCATCATCATTGTTACAAAATCGTCCCGATGTAAAAAGAGCAGAATTGCAATACATTGCGGCTCATGAAAGAATTGGAGTGGCGCAAGCGATGCGTTTTCCATCTTTTAATATTGCAGCTTTCGCAGGATTAGCGACTCCAAAAATTGGCGATTTGTTTAATGATGGTTCTTATAGAGATAATGCTTCTGTTGGTATAACTGGGCCATTGTTTCAATTTGGAAAAAATAAAAGACGTGTCGAAATCAATAGACAATTGGCAGAACAATCTAAAATTAGTTATGAGAAAACGTATTTAGTTGCTATTGCCGAAGTAGAAAATGCGATTCAAAATGCTTCCACTTTAAAAGAGGAATATGAAGCAAGAAGCCGTCAGGTCGCTGCTGCAAAAAAGAATTATGAATTATCCTATGCGAGATATTATAATGGTTATGTTTCGTATTTAGAAGTATTGGATGTACAACGTTCGTTATTTGATGCAGAAATTAGTTTGTCACAACTATCACAAAGACAACTAGTTGCTATGGTTCAATTATACAAATCCTTGGGAGGTGGTTGGAATTAAAAATATAGAGAGCATAAAAAAACATCCGTATTCGGATGTTTTTTTATGCTCTGTAAAAATAATACAACTAGCAAAATTCGTTGAAAGCGTCTTGTAGGTTTTCTGCAATCATTTCTGCTGGACGACCTTCAATGTGATGACGTTCCAACATATGTACTAATTCTCCGTTTTTGAACAAAGCCATTGAAGGCGAAGATGGAGGAAAAGGGAACATGTGTTGTCTTGCAGCATCAACCGCTTCTTTGTCAACACCAGCGAAAACAGTAATTAAATGGTCTGGTTTTTTTGCTCCATCTAAACTCATTTTAGCTCCTGGACGTGCATTTCTTGCAGCACATCCGCATACAGAATTCACAACTACTAATGTTGTTCCTTCTGCTTTTATAGCAGCATCTACTTCTGCTGCATTATGTAAATCTAGGAAACCAGCAGCAGTTAATTCTGCTTGCATCGGTAAAACCATATCTTGTGGATACATATTTTTTATTTTTAGTTAACTGAATTAAGGCGCAAAGTTACAAAGTTTGCCAAAAAATTATAAGAACGAATTATAAAGTTTTGTTATAGTTACTGCTAATTAATTTATCGTTTCACCATTACTTACACCCTCCGTATCTGGATTAACGAAAACCAATTTCCCTTCTGCATTAGAAGTCATCAAAATCATGCCTTGGCTTTCTACGCCACGTAAATTTCTTGGTGCTAAGTTTACTAAAACAGTTACTCGTTTTCCAATAATATCTTCGGGTTTAAAACTTTCTGCAATTCCTGAAACAATGGTGCGTACGTCAATTCCAGTATCTACTTTTAGAATCAATAACTTATTTGCTTTTGGCATTTTTTCGGCTTCCAAAATAGTTCCTACGCGAATATCCATTTTGGCAAAATCTTCAAACTGAATCAACTCTTTCTGTGGTTCAGCTTTTTTATTTTCAGCGCTATTTGCCGTTTTCGTAGCTTCTAATTTGTCGATTTGCTTTTGAATCGCTTCGTCTTCAATTTTAGAGAAAAGCAATTCTGCTTCTCCAATTTGGTGACCTGCAGGTAGTAAATTCCAATTGTCAAAATCTAAATTCCAATTATTGACATCGATGTTTAGCATTCGTAACAATTTTTGTGACGTAAACGGTAAGAATGGCTCGCAAAGTGAACTCAAAGCAGCTGCAATTTGCAAGGCTACAAACATTTGGGTTTTGGTACGTTCCGGATCGGTTTTGACCATTTTCCAAGGTTCTTCGTCGGCCAAATATTTATTTCCTAAACGCGCTACATTCATCATTTCGCCCAAGGCTTCTCTAAATCGGTATCTTTCGATAGAACTAGAAATAACCGCTGGATAAGCTTTCAATTCTTCTAAAGTTTGTTCATCTACTTCAGAAAATTCATTTGGGGTTGGAACAATTCCGTTGTAATATTTATTCGTTAGCACCACCACACGATTGATGAAATTTCCAAAAATGGCCACCAATTCGTTGTTGTTTCTAGCCTGAAAATCTTTCCAAGTAAAATCGTTGTCTTTGGTTTCTGGAGCATTCGAAGTCAAGGCATAGCGCAACACATCCTGCTGATTTGGGAATTCTTCTAAATATTCGTGCAACCAAACAGCCCAGTTTTTCGAAGTCGATAATTTATTCCCTTCTAAGTTCAGGAACTCGTTTGCTGGAACATTATCGGGTAAAATGTAGCTTCCTTCTGCTTTTAACATCGCTGGGAAAATCACACAATGAAAAACGATATTGTCTTTTCCGATAAAATGTACCAATTTGGTATCTTGATCTTTCCAGTACGGTTCCCAATCTTTACCTTCTCTGGCGGCCCATTCTTTGGTAGACGAAATGTAACCAATTGGCGCATCAAACCAAACGTATAATTTTTTTCCTTCGGCACCTTCAACAGGAACATCAATTCCCCAATCTAAATCACGAGTAACGGCACGAGGCTCTAATCCGCCGTCAATCCAAGATTTTACTTGACCGTATACATTAGGTTTCCAATCATTTTTATGACCTTCCAAAATCCATTCTCTCAGAAACGCATCGTATCTATCTAGAGGCAAGAACCAGTGTTTGGTAGACTTCAAAATAGGCGTTTCTCCCGTAATGGTTGATTTAGGATTGATTAAGTCAGTGGCGTTAAGTGTAGAGCCACATTTTTCGCATTGATCACCGTAGGCTTCTTCGTTACCACATTTTGGGCAAGTACCTACTACAAAACGATCGGCCAAAAACTGATTGGCTTTGGCATCGTATAATTGTTCGGTAATTTCTTCGATAAAATCACCTTTGTCGTATAATTTTTTGAAGAATTCAGAAGCCGTTTTGTGATGAATTTCCGCCGAAGTTCTAGAATAATTATCAAATGAAATTCCGAAATCAGCAAATGATTTTCTAATGATTCCATCGTATTTATCAATTACTTCTTGCGGCGTAATGCCTTCTTTTTTGGCTTTCATCGAAATAGCCACTCCATGTTCATCGCTTCCACAAACAAACACAACATCCCTTCCTTGCAAACGCAAATAACGTGAATAAATGTCCGAAGGCACGTAAACCCCCGCCAAATGCCCAATATGAATGGGTCCGTTGGTATAAGGTAATGCTGCTGTAATGGTATATCTTTTTGGATTCTGCATCTTTATTCTGTTTTATTGCCTGCAAAAATAAGATTTTTTATGATAGGGTCGTAGGGACAAGTCGTGACTTGTCTGTACTCTATGTAAAAAAGAAGATTTGAAAAGCGAAATATCAATTTTAATTTCATAATCTTTGGGCTCTAAACAAAACCATAGTATGAACAAGACGAAACTAACAATCAACAAAAACGGATCTATAAAAATTGAAGGAGAATTTGAAATAGTAGATCAAGACGGAAATGTTTATGGACTTGAGGGAAGAACTGCCTTGGGCTTGTGCCGATGTGGTTTGTCTTCGAATAAGCCTTTTTGTGATGGTTCCCACCGCAATACTTTTGAAGGCGAATCGAAAGCATTTGATTTACCTCCAATGAAGAAAAATTAGATTCATAAATACCTAAAGGTTATGGCAAAAGGACCTGAAAAAAACACCAAAAACAAGGCGTTGCACACCAAATTACTTAATCGGAAGAAAGCAAAATTGCAAGAAGAAAAAAGAGAAAAAGCCTTGCGATTAAAAGCTTTGGTGGCCAAAATGAACGCCCAAAAGAAAGCAAACGAATCTGATTCAGAGTGATCTATGCTAATTTGCGGTTAAAAACGAAGGCAACTCAATTATTTCTACGAAATTTGTTGCTAAATTTCAAATACAAAAACCTATGGAATTCGGTAGAATCATCGTTTCAGAAACAGCTTTTAATAGTGAGAATCTTCAGGATGTTATTCATTCTAACATTTCGGTAATCAATTTAATGCGCGAGGAAGGAGTCGATGATGAACTCATTCATGAAGATGCCTTGACTAGCTATTATTTGGATTATTATTACACGCAACATTTGATGGGGAATTTTGCGCAATTCGTGCATCATTCGGGTTGGAATGCAGAGTTGAATGAGTTAATCGAAGAAGGTTTGGCATTGATTGGTGCCCAAAAACACTTGGAATTATTTCAACAACAAACCAAAAAGGTAAAACTGATGAGTAGCGTGAAACTCAATAAATTTCTGAAAGGAAAATTAGAAGGCGTTAATCCTGTTCGAGACGCACTCAATACCGATGCTTTTTTTGAAATAGAGGAAAACTTAGTGACTTTAAATGCCAATTTTTTGAAATCCCACCCAGATTTCGAAGTGCTTTCGGTAGACGATATGTTTGCTACTTTGGAAGAATTTGTAGGACATGAGATCAAAAGGGAATAGTAAGGAGATACAAATTTTGCTTAATCAAGATTAAAATAAATAAATTTGAGCCACTAGAAATTACTCTTAAAAATTTTAAATAAACTAAAATCATCATATTAATTTTGAAATACATACGAATGAAAAAAGTATTCTACTTATTCCTCTTATTTTGTGTGGTCACGACAAATGCACAAGATCAAAGAGTAATATCTAATGACTGGGTGGCATTTCGTCAAACTATTGATGTTCAAACCAAAGTAAAAAAGAAATTCAAAGTGGTGGCATCGGTCAAAGTCGAAAGTAACGAACCAAAAGCTTGGGCTGGTATTTGGTCAAGAGTTGATAAAAAAACGGAAGGAGTAGATTTTTTTGATAACATGGAGGATAGACCCATTAAATCCAATTCTTGGCAAGCCTACACGGTAGAAGGAACTATTGATGAAAATTCAAAAGCCTTAAATTTTGGAGGCATCTGTTCTTACAACGGTAAATTCTATTTTGACAAGTTCGAACTTTTTATAGAAAATGCCAAAGGCGTATTAGAACCCTATGCAATCATGAATGCTGGTTTTGAAATGGCGCTTAAAAACGGAGAAATTCAAAAATGGGAATTTGGAGTTGAAAAAGGAAAGGTTAGAAAAGTGAAAGAATATGCCGTTTCTATAGATAAAAGTGCAGTAGCGGGAAATTCAAGTTTGCTTCTTGAAGGCACTGGAATTGTAATTAAAGAAACTGGTAAAATAGGCAATGTTGAAGGGGCTTCTCCTCAAATAGGCGCCATGATTTCGATGCTTGAGGATTTAAAAGACAGAGTCGAACGTACTGTGAAAAACATGAACCAATACGAAACGGATTATTTACATGATGAAAAAGCCAATAGAATTGGTTCGCTAATTATGCATTTGGCCGCTGCCGAAAAATACTATCAAGTGCTTACTTTTGAAAATAGAGAATTTACGCCTGAGGAGAAAGCAAAATGGAGTACTGCCTTAGACTTAGACAAAGGCGGTCGTGATGAATGGAAAGGACATGAGATGCAATATTACTTAGACATTTATAATGAGGTACGAAATAAAACAATTGCAGAACTAAAAAAGAGAGATGATGCCTGGTTCAACCAACAAGTGATGAAAGAAGAAGTAACCAATCATTATTGTTGGTTTCATGTGATGGAGCATCAATCCAGTCATTTAGGACAAATCTTGTTTCTAAAAAAACGAATCCCGCCTCAAAAAGAAGTGATTTTGGAACAGAAGATTAAAAATTAAATCTTAGTCAGTCCTTCAAGAACAAAACCTTCTTTGAGCATAATTCAAAGAGAGGTTTTTATGAGACCAAATCGAAAAACCTTTTCCTAAAACTTTGTCTAGTACTTATCAAACATTTCCTTAAATTTGTGGGCGCAAATAGCCTTAAATATAAGAGTTAAAAACAAAATTATGTTACAAATCGCATTTATTAGAGAGAATCAAGAAAAAGTAATCAACGCTTTAGCCAAAAGAAACCTTGACGCTAACAGTATTGTAAACGAAGTGATACAATTAGACGAACAACGTCGCGCTACTCAAGTGGCTTTAGACAACACTTTATCTGAATCTAATAAATTATCCAAAGATATTGGTGATTTGATGAAAAGTGGCGAGAAAGCAAAAGCCGCTATTCTTAAAGAAAAAACTGTTTCTTTAAAAGAAAAAAGTAAAGAGTTGGCAGAAAAAGCAGACGCTTTGGCCGAAGAATTAACTCAAAAATTATATACTTTGCCTAACCTTCCTGCGGATATTGTTCCAAACGGAAAATCGGCAGATGATAACCTAAACGTTTTTCAAGAAGGTGACATTCCTACGTTGCACGAAGGCGCTTTACCACATTGGGAATTGGTAAAAAAATACGACATCATCGATTTTGAATTGGGTGTAAAAATCACCGGTGCTGGATTCCCTGTTTACAAAGGAAAAGGAGCTCGCTTACAACGTGCTTTAATTAATTATTTTTTAGATAAAAACACAGCTTCGGGCTACAAAGAAATGCAAGTGCCTCATTTAGTAAACGAAGCTTCAGGCTACGGAACAGGTCAATTGCCAGACAAAGAAGGGCAAATGTATCACGCTACTATTGATGATTTGTATTTGATTCCAACGGCTGAGGTTCCTGTAACCAATTTGTTTAGAGATGTTATTGTAAGTGAAAACGAATTGCCAATATTATGTACCGCTTACACCCCTTGTTTCCGTCGTGAAGCAGGTTCTTATGGAGCACACGTACGTGGATTAAACCGTTTGCACCAATTTGATAAAGTAGAAATTGTTCGTATCGAACATCCAGAGAAATCATACGAAGCTTTGGATGGTATGGTAGAACATGTTAAAGATATTTTGCAGGAACTAAAATTACCGTACCGAATTTTGCGTTTGTGCGGAGGAGATATGGGATTCACTTCGGCATTGACCTATGATTTTGAGGTGTTTTCTACTGCACAAGACCGTTGGTTAGAAATTTCATCTGTGTCTAATTTTGAAACCTTCCAAGCCAACCGTTTGAAATTACGTTTCAAAGACAAAGACGGAAAAAATCAATTGGCGCATACCTTGAACGGAAGTTCTTTGGCTTTGCCAAGAGTTTTGGCCGGAATTTTAGAAAACTACCAAACTCCAGACGGAATCGTAATCCCAGAAGTGTTACGTCCGTATTGTGGGTTTGACATAATTGACTAGTACTGGTAATTTATTTTAACCACAAATTCGCAAATTTTTTTTTATTGTAATAATAGAATAATTTGCGAATTTGCGGTTATATAGTTTATCTAGGAGAAATTAATATTTAGTGAAAATCGAATAATGAAAAAACTCTTTTTACATATCGCACTGTTTTTTTCATGGATTTGTTTTTCGCAAAACGAACAATTAGCTCAATATTTTTACGAAAAAGGAGATTTTGAAAAAGCCAAAGTAGGCTACGAAGAACTGCTCAAAAGTATCCCGCAAAACTCCCAATATTTTCTCAGAACAATCGATTGCTACCAGCAATTACAGCAATTTGAATTGGCAGAAAAAACAATTCAAACGCGTTATGCTAAATACAAGCAAGCTTTTTTATTAGTCGAAATAGGCTACAATTGGCAGTTGCAAAAAAATGAAGCCAAAGCCAAAAGTTATTATGAACAAGCGTTAGAAAGTATTCGAAAAAATCCTAACGAAGTCTATGGTATAGCCAATGCCTTTGAAAAAAAAGTAATCTTAGAATATGCCGTAAAAGCTTACCAAACCGCGGCTCAAATAGATGCGACCTTTAACTTCAATTATCAAATGGCGTTACTTTATGGTCAATTGGGTAAAACCGATTTGATGATTACCACATTTTTGGATGAAGCCTTTATTAATCCGCAAAATTCGAATTTGATTCAGCATCAATTGTCGCGCTACATGTCGGATGAGAGCGATACCTCATTTTCTGATTCTTTAAAAAAAGCGTTGATTTTGCGTACTCAAAAAGACCAAGACATTTTCTGGAATCAGTATTTGAGTTGGTTTTATGTGCAACAAAAAGAGTTTGGTAAAGCCTTTATTCAAGAAAAAGCCATTTATAAACGCAATCCAGAATCCTTAGCAGAAATTGTAAGCTTGGGACAAATGGCCATTGAGGAAGACCAAACCGAAGCAGCAACCGAAATTTTGGGCTTTGTTTTAGAAAACACCAAGGATTTAGAAACGTTGATACAAGCCAATACGTACTTAATCGAAATGAAATTGGCCAAAGCAAAACCTGCTGATTTTGGCGCAATTGATACGCAGCTAAAAACCTTGTTACAAGAATTTGAAATCAATCCCTTTACACTGAAATTGCAATTAATTCAAGCACATTTTACGGCTTTTAGTTTAAAAAAACCAGAAGAAGCCAAGGCAATTATTACTAAAGCATTGACGCTTCCGCTAAACGATTACCAAATTGCCGATGCCAAAATGGAGCTGGCCGATATTTTTTTATTTGAAGAAAAATACAATCAAGCTTTGCTGTATTATTCTCAAATTGAATTGGATTTGAAGAACGATGTAATGGCGCATGAAGCCAGTTTAAAAGCAGCAAAAACAAGTTATTTTAAAACCGATTTTGACTGGGCGTTGAAGCAATTTAAAGAATTAAAATCTGCCAATACGCAATTGATTGCCAATGATGCTTTGGAGTATTTTTTATTAATTAATGACAATACCGTTGCCGATTCTACTCAAACGGCTTTAAAGCAATTTGCCAAAGGCGACTATTTGATGTATCAAAAACGCAACGATGAAGCAATTGCTCATTTCCAAAAGATATTACAGCAGTTCAAGGGGCAAGAAATTGAGGCAGTGACTCTTTTACGATTAGGTAAATTGTATGAGACGACTGGTAATTATATTCAGGCATTACAGCAATATCAGGCCATAATTGCCCAACATAGTGATGGCATTTACATAGACGAGGCCTTGTTTTTTGCAGCAGAACTGTACGTGAAATACCTAAACGACCCCGAAAAAGCAAAACCGCTTTATGAAAAAATGATTTTTAACCATCAAGACAGTATTTACTTCGTTGAGGCTAGGAAAAAATTCAGACAATTAAGAGGCGATATATTAGCGCCCTAAAATCCCCCCAGCCCCCAAAGGGGGAGTAAGCGAAACAATAAGATTTTGAACTAAATTGAATAATAAAGAATAAAAAAGAGTGAAATTTTAACCCTACTTTCCCCTTAGTAGGATTCCCCCTTCGGGGGTTAGGGGGCTTATTATGATTATATACAACGTTACCATCAATATTCACGAAAGTGTACACGACAAATGGATGATTTGGATGCAGCACAAGCACATTCCAGAAATGTTAGCTACGGGCAAATTTATAAATGCTAGATTAGTTCGCGTTTTAGTCGAAGAAGAAATGGGTGGGCTTACCTATTCGGTGCAATACACGACAGACAGTAAGGCTACCCTTCAAAAGTATTATGATGAAGACGCTCCAGCTTTAAGAGAAGAAGGCTTAAAATTATTTGGAGACAAAATGCTAGCTTTCAGAACAGAATTACAAGTGATTTCGGAGCATTAAAAGTTCCGTAGGAACGAATGATATTGTAGCAACGAATTTCAAACCGTTAACAATGTTATAAAAAAAGAATTTTAGAACGCATAAATACCCTAACGCCTTCCTGCCTTTGCGGTTAAAAAAATGATTATGGAAAAAGTAAAAGCCAAAAAACATCTCGGACAACACTTTCTAAAAGACGAAAGCATTGCCAAAGCCATTGCCGACACCTTGAGCTTAGATGGTTACAACGATGTCTTAGAAATTGGACCAGGAATGGGTGTGTTGACCAAGTATTTATTAGAAAAACCTATCGACACCTATGTTATAGAAATCGATACGGAATCTGTTGCGTATTTGGATGCCAATTATCCAAAGTTAAAGGATAAAATCATATCCGAAGATTTCTTAAAATACAATATCAATTCCGTTTTCGAAGGGAAACAATTTGCTATTATTGGCAATTTTCCTTATAATATTTCGACTCAAATTGTTTTCAGAACCTTGGAGTTTAGAGATCAAATTCCGGAGTTTTCGGGTATGTTTCAAAAAGAAGTTGCCGAACGCATTTGCGAGAAAAAAGGAAGTAAAACTTATGGCATACTTTCGGTTTTGGCACAAGCATTCTACGATACCGAATATTTATTTACGGTTGACGAACACGTATTCAATCCGCCGCCAAAAGTAAAATCGGGTGTGATGCGCATGCGTCGCAAAGAAAATTACACCTTGCCTTGTAGCGAGAAACTCTTGTTTACTGTGGTAAAAACGGCCTTTCAACAGCGTAGAAAAACCTTGCGAAACAGTTTAAAAACCTTAAATTTGTCCGATAAACTAAGAGAAGATCCAATATTTGATATTCGCCCAGAACAATTAAGTGTAGACGAATTTATTGCCTTAACTCAAAAAATAGAAGCCGATGGAGTTTAAAATCAGCAAAGAGCTCATTCAAGAGTTAGAGCAACTCATTCAAAGCAAGAACGATGTAAAATTGGAATTGTTATTGAATGACATGCACCATGCTGATATTGCCGAGGTTCTAGACGAACTAGAATTTGATGAGGCTACCTATATTTTTAAAGTTTTAGATAGCGAAAAAACAGCCGAAATCCTTCTAGAGCTAGAAGACGATTTGAGAGAAAATATCTTAAGTCGATTATCCCCAAAAGAAATCGCTGAAGAGCTTGATGAATTAGAAACCAATGACGCGGCCGATATTATCGCAGAATTGTCTCAAGACATCAAAGCCGAAGTAATCTCAGAATTACAAGACGTTGAGCACGCCAAAGACATTGTCGAATTGTTGCGCTATGACGAAGATACCGCTGGGGGAATCATGCACAAAGAGTTAGTGAAAGTCAACGAAAACTGGAACGTGCTCACTTGTGTCAAAGAAATGCGAATTCAGGCCGAAAATATATCACGCGTACACTCCATTTATGTGGTAGATGATGATGAAAGACTCAAAGGACGTTTGTCTCTTAAAGATTTATTAACCACTTCTACAAGAACCGCTATTAGCGATGTGTACATAAGAAAGTTAAATTTTGTAAACGTAGATACAGAAGATGTCGAGGTCGCTCGTATCATGCAAAAATATGACTTAGAAGCCATTCCTGTAGTTGATGAATTAGGGCGTTTAGTCGGCAGAATCACCATCGATGATATCGTAGACGTAATCAAGGACGAAGCCGACAAAGATTACCAGTTAGCAGCGGGTATCTCCCAAGACGTAGAGGCCGATGATAGTATTATGGAATTGACCAAAGCGCGTTTGCCTTGGTTGGTTTTGGCGCTATTAGGTGGATTTATCACCGTTCGCGTGCTTGGATTGTTTGAAGGTGCCATGGCCGAACACGGAAAATTATTCTTTTTCACTCCCCTAATTGCTGCGATGGCTGGAAATGTTGGGGTGCAATCCTCAGCTATTATTGTCCAAGGTTTGGCAAATAATACCTTAAGTGGTTCCCTGTTCAATCGTTTGGTCAAAGAAATTTCTTTAAGCCTTTTAAACGGATTAATCTTAGCCAGTATCTTGTTTTTGGGAAGCCATTTTCTGCTGAATGTAGAGGTAATTATTGGCGTAATTGTAACAATTGCATTGGTTTCCGTGATAATTATTGCCTCATTAATTGGTACTTTTATCCCGTTGTTATTAGACAAATTTGGTATCGACCCTGCATTAGCAACAGGGCCATTTATTACCACTAGTAATGACATTTGCGGAATTTTGATTTATTTTTCTATTGCCAAATTGGTGTTAGGATTTTAATAAGTAATAAAAATAACACATTCCCATATCGGCTCCCCCTCTTTTGGAGGGGGCTGGGGGGAGGAAAAAACCAAACCATGAAAGTACACATTATTGGAGGCGGAAACCTTGGTGTTTCTATTGCCCTAGGTTTAGCCAAGTTTTCACAAGGCCATCAAATCACCATCACAAGACGCAACACGGCTAGCATTTTATATTTACAAGATCTAGGAATTACCGTTGCGACAGACAATACCTTAGCTATTCAGGAAGCCGATTTAATTATCTTGACCATCAAACCTTATCAAGTAGATATGGTATTGACCGAAATCCTTCCAGTAATTACGAACAAAACCATTGCTTCAGCCGTTAGTGGTTTATCTATCGAAAATTTACAAAACAAAATAGGAGCTTCTCACAGCGCCATCCGAATCATGCCCAACATCGCTGCCCAATTTGGAGCATCAGCGACTTGTATAGCATTCAACGAAAAAAACAAAGAAGCGGCTCAACCCGTAGTACAATTGTTTCAAGACTTAGGAACAGCACCCATTATCGATGAAAAATTGATGGACGCAGCCACCGTTTTGGCCGCCAGCGGAACGGCTTTTGCACTGCGTTACATCCGAGCGTCTATGCAAGCGGGTATCGAAATTGGATTCGATTGGCAAACGGCTCTGGCCATTTCAGCACAAACCGTAAAAGGTGCCGCCGAAATGCTCCTTGAAGAAAAAGGCCACCCCGAACAATTAATCGACCGCGTAACTACACCGCAAGGCTGTACCATCGCAGGACTCAACGAAATGGAAATGCACGGTTTCAGTTCCTCACTCATTCGAGGTATCAAAACGTCCTTAAAACAAATTAAAGGGTAAGTTATTTGGGCGTGCCACCCTAAAGCAAAGGGGCCAACTCATGCTAGTCGTGAGTCGGCCCCTTTGCTTTAGGGTGTCGGGCTATCCGCGCTACTTCGGTAGCTAGCTCCTATCCCTCACGCGTAAAAATCATGAATTCTTTTTGTTTTGTGCTCTTCTTTTTAACCACTTTTTAATCCAATATATAACCGCTACCAATAGTATAAGGAAAGGCCATGCGCTAATTAAATTAATCAAGAAATCAGAAAATGAATTGAAACCAGATACAATTCCATTCCAAATTTTTGAACCATAAGAAATGGTAGCTCCTTCATTTTCAGCAACAGTTTTGTAAAATTCGATGGTAATTGTACTCATCGAAATCTGATTTTGCAAATAAAGCAGTTGCCCTTGTTTCGCTTCTATTTCTTCACGAATAGCTGAAAGTTGCTTTTCTATTTCTAGGATTTCTATAACTTTAGTTGCCTTCTTTAATAACTCAAGATAACGGTTTTCAAGTCTTTTTTTGGCATTGAGTCGAGCTTCAATATCAATGTATTGTTCTGTTACATCCTCTGCAGCAACTTCTTTAGTATCAAAAAAAGTAACTCCTTGAGAAATTTCATTTAAAAATAAATCAAAATTTTGGCTAGGAACACGAACAGTCATTCGTTTATAAATCGAACCATATTCTTTTCCTTCGCTATCATTTTGCAGGCTGCTTTTATACTTTTTTGCTGCAAGAATAATTTGTTGATATGTTTTCTCTAAGTCATTGGTTTCAAAACGAACGGAGCCCGTTTTAATGATTTTTTGCTCTACAGGAATCTTTTTATCTGACTCATTTGCTTCATAACTTGTTTCTTCAGCATTGGCTACTTCAGGTTTTACAAATTTTACTTGGTCAGCTTTTGCAGGAAGTTTGATGGCTTGTATACTCATACCTTCTGAAAAGGCTTCAGACTTTTTACAGCTTAAAAACAGAAAAGCAACAATTAAAAGGAAGATTCTAGTAGTCATTATCAGATGATTTATTTATAAGATTAAAATGTAAAAATAAATTATTTTGAGCTACCTAAACCGCTTTTTTCTTTTTAGTTTTCTTTGCTTTTAAATTGATTTTTAGCCAAATAAAACCAAGGGTTCCTGCCAAAAACGAAGCAATTAGAATCGCAATTTTAGAATAATTGATGATTTCTTCTCCGTCATTTTTAAAAGCCAATAAGGTGATAAAAATCGACATCGTAAATCCAATTCCACCTAACATTCCAGCACCAATAATATCTTTCCAACGCAATTCTTTCGGCAAAGCACAAACGCCAAAAGTCACCGCCAAAAACGAAAACAACCAAATACCCAAAGGCTTCCCAATGACCAATCCAGCAATAATCCCGATTGAATTATCATGCAATAATCCTTCATGCCAATCTCCCGTGATAGGAATCCCAGTATTGGCAATAGCAAATAAAGGCAGAATAAAAAATGCCACAGGATTATGTAAAAAGTGTTGCAAACGGTAGGAAGCACTTTGTGGTCCACCATCCCCAAACGGAATTACAAAGGCCAAAATAACGCCGGTAATCGTAGCATGAATTCCTGAATTTAGCATAAAATACCACATTGCGGCACCACCTAATAAATAAGGAATTAGGTTGTGCACTTTTCTTCTGTTTAAGATGAATAAGAAACCCCAAATCGCCAAAGCATAAAACAAATTTAGTAATGCAATCGAATCCGTATAAAATACAGCGATCACGATAATGGCTCCTAAATCATCAATGACAGCCAATGCCGTTAAAAATATTTTTAAAGAAGCAGGAACCCGATTGCCTAGTAACGACAAAATTCCAATAGCAAAAGCAATATCTGTAGCCATAGGAATACCCGCTCCATTTTGAGTAATTGTACCAAAATTTAGCGCTAAAAAAATCCCAGCAGGAACAACCATTCCACCCAAGGCTCCAAAAATAGGTAAGGCAGCATTTTTGATGTTGGCTAATTCTCCATCATATATTTCACGTTCTAGTTCTAATCCAATCATTAAAAAGAAAATAGCCATCAAGCCATCATTGATCCAATCGGTAATAGAATGATGTCCTAATGGAGTTTTCCAAAAAGCGATGTAATCAGTTTGTATGCTTGAATTAGCAAGAAATAAAGAAAGCAGTGTTACAAAAAGAAGCAACAGTCCTCCTGATTTTTCACTTTCAAAAAAGGCTTTAAATGTTTTTGTTAATTTCATAAGAATTTAATAGTTGTAGTAGATTTTTTCATTTATTTTTTGCCATTGCCGTAAATATAGCGAAATTTTAAAGGTCAAGAGCGATCTTAAGCGTAAATGAAATCCAAAGATAAATTTTTGCAAAATTAAACTATTTTAGAAGGAACTGTTTTAAAGAAAACATAAACCGTAATTTTTTTCGTTAATTTGAAGGCTAAATTAAGAATTCATGGAAATCAAAATCCTTCACATAGATAGTAATCATCCTGTACTTTGGAATCAATTAGAACAAGCAGGATATTATAATGAAGCAGACTTTACTTCTTCTATAGAAGAAATTGAACAAAAAATCGAACAATATCACGGCATCGTGATTCGTAGCCGTTTCAAAATTGATAAAAATTTCATCGACAAAGCCACTAATTTACAGTTCATAGCCCGTGTAGGTGCTGGTCTCGAAAGCATAGATTGTGATTACGCAACGTCTAGAAATATTGCACTTATAGCCGCTCCAGAAGGCAATCGAAATGCAGTTGCCGAACATGCTTTAGGAATGATATTATCGCTTTTTAATAAACTCAACCAAGCCGATACTGAAATTAGAAAAGGCCATTGGAACCGAGAAAGCAATCGCGGTCATGAACTAGACGGGAAGACCGTTGGGATTATTGGTTACGGAAATATGGGAAAGGCTTTTGCCAAAAAATTGCGAGGGTTTGATGTTGAGGTAATCTGTCACGATATTTTGCCCGGTGTAGGCGATGCCAATGCCCAACAAGTTACACTAGAAGGATTACAACAAAAAGCGGATGTCCTAAGTTTACATATTCCATGGACACCTGAAACGGATAAAATGGTGAATGCTGATTTTATCGCATCGTTCTCCAACCCTTTTTGGTTGATTAACACTTCTAGAGGAAAAAATGTAGTTACTGCCGATTTAGTTCAAGCGTTAGAATCTGGAAAAATTTTAGGTGCAGGCTTAGATGTATTGGAGTATGAGAAATTGTCTTTTGAAACTTTGTTTAATGACAAAAACACGCCCGAAGCTTTTGATTACTTACTGAAAAGCCCTAAAGTTTTACTTTCGCCACATATCGCTGGCTGGACTTACGAGAGTCATGAGCGATTGGCTCAGGTGATTGTAGACAAAATAAAGCTACTTTATACTAAATGATAAGCTGTTGGTTATGAAAAATGTGCAACTTTTTTTATAGATTTACAACTAACTAAATAACTAACTAAATTTTACCATCATGGAAGAAACAAAAAACGAATCATGGAACACCTCTTATCCTAAAACCCAACCCGAAAACAAAAAAATAATTGCTGGAGTTTTAGCAATCGTTTTTGGTGGGTTAGGAATTCATAAATTTGTTCTAGGATACACAAAAGAAGGAATTATTCAACTAGTAATTGGAGTTGTCACCTGTGGAATTGGAGGGATAATCGGTTTTATTGAAGGCATTATCTATTTGACCAAATCAGACGAAGAGTTTTATCAAACGTACCAAGTGGGCAAAAGGGGATGGTTTTAATCTACCGATCCAATATAAAAGAGGCGGTCTAGTAATAAAGTATACAATAGACCGCCTCTTTTTTTATTGGGTAAAAACAAGCTTTTACGCTAAAATTCAAATGGGAGTTCTGTCGCCAAAGAATCAACCGAAATTTTGGTGCTGTCTGGCACCCGCAATTTGATAAATGACTTGGCTTGACCAGTAATGAAGAAAGGTTTCGATTTGTAAATGGAATCTTCTGGCGCAAGTAGACCTCGTCTATTCATTAAATTAGTCAGGTACAATTGCTGTTTTGCGGCATAGTCTTTCAGGTTGCCTTCGTCATTGAATTGGTACATAAATTTACGAGGACTTGGGATGATTCTAGCCAAGTACAAACATTCGTTCAAGTCTAATTCGGCGGGTGTTTTTTGGAAATAAAAACGGCTGGCTTCGCCAATTCCATACACATCAGGTCCCCATTCGATAATATTGAAATAGACTTCAAGCATGCGCTCTTTGCTCACGACTCGGTTGTTTTCGAGGATGTAAACCAATAAAATTTCTTCTAATTTTCTAGACAAGGTTTTTTCGCGGGTCAAGAATACATTTTTGACCAATTGCATACTGATGGTACTTGCACCACGCGCAAATTTTTTGGTTCGAATGTTTTTGAGAATCGATTGTTTGAAAGCTTCGTTGATGAAACCTCTGTGTCGAAAAAAGGAAGGATCCTCGGTAGTGAGCACACATTTTTGTAAATAGGGAGAAATTTGGTCCAAAGGGGTGTAATCTGGATTTTCTGTTCCTACTATAATAGGGCGCTGCAATACGTTTTTGATGATCGCTCGGTACACAAATTCGCCATTGATTTTCGTTAAATTGGCTTTGCCGTATTTCGTAATTCGGAGGTTTTCTTTATTCAATTTGCTATCAAAAACCAATTGATACGGTTTGTTTTTATTGAATTTAAAATCCAAGTTGTATTCAAAATTTCCTTGGGCTTCCATTCCTTGGAAGTTGGTAAATAAACCATCAGGAAGGGAAACGATAAAGTCTTGCGCCTTCATTTTTGGAATACTTACTTGCAGTTTATAGATGGTATCCGATTCGGTTTCGTAAGCCATATACGGATTCAATTTTATTTTATTGAGTTGCAATGTTGAACTTTTATCAATAGAAATAAAATCAGAACCCAGAAGAAAACGGTAGTCAAAACGCGCTTTTTTGATGACCACATCTTTATTGGCAATTTTGGGATGATTGACGTGTAAATTGGTTATCGTAGCAAAGCCATCTAAATGGAATTCGCCCATCGTTTTTTCGATGTTGTCAACATTCAAATGAATCGAATCAAAACTCGATTTGAGGTTGTAACGTTCGTCTACATAAGGCAAACGAATGGCGCCAGTATCTTTATTGAAAATACGAATATCGGCTTTTCTGTTTCTTGGGTCGGCCAAGCCTTTCATACTCAGATGTTGCTTGAAAGTGCCCGTTTCTACCGTGATTAAGGAGTTGAGTTCTTGATTGGCTAAAGTTAGTTTTTCGATATCGATGATTGCTTTTTTGCCATTATCGTCAATCTTGAAAGCTAATTTTTCGATGCTCATATCGGTTGGAACCAAGTTGAGCAACCTCGAAATCATTCGATACGCTGTGGCGGCATAATCGGTTTTGCTATCGGAGTTTTCTAGATTGAGTTCTTCATCTTTTTTCAAAAAAGCATCAAAATTTTTGACCTTTCCTTTTTTTACCAATTGAATGTATCCTTCTTTTAGTTCCAAAGATTGCAGTTGAATGTCTCCTATAAAAAGGTTCCAGAAGCTAATACTCGTTTTTAATTTTTTAATATTCAAAAGCGTGTCGGCGTTTTTGGGAGCTAAAACCACATCGTATAAATCGACGCCGTTCATACCATCAAAAGAGGCTTTTTTTACGGAAAAAGTGCTGTTGTACTGTTGCGTCATTTTGGTCGAAACTTTATCTAACGCTTGGTTTAAAAGGGAGTCTCTAAAAAAGATAAAACCACCCACCACTAGTAGGAGGACTGCTAAAAGTATTTTGGCCGCCAAAAGCAGTTTTTGTTTGTTTATTCTCATATTTGGGGTTTCACTTGGGTACAAAAGTATCTCATTTTATGTTAAGATAAATTTAAAAATGGTGCGTGGGCTTACACAATAATCCAATCGGATGTCATTTTCAAAAACATCGCGAATCTGTTCTTCGGGTTCAAAGAAGGATAGTCCAATTTTTAAAGTTTCGGGAGAACATTCGGAAAGAAATTGATCATAAAATCCTTTGCCGTACCCAACTCGGTTACCCAATTTGTCATAGGCTAATAAAGGTACAAACACCACTTCTATTTGTTTGGAAGGAACGGCAATACCTGAGACGGGCTCTGGAATTTGATAGTCGTTTTTAACGATTTTGGTGTTTTCTGTCAATAAAAAATGCGTCATTTTTCGGGTCTCGAAATCGCTTTTTGACAGAATGATTTCTTTGTCTTTTCCAGCTAAAATGTGTAAAAGATATTCGGTATTGATTTCCTTTTGGGGCTCAATAGGTAAAAAAATATGAAAATAGGTTTTGTCCCAAATAGGAAGCGATAAAGCTTGATTGGCGATTTCCAAGCTCATCGATTCTATGTCATTTTCACTAAGTGCTTTTCTGAGTGCTTTGTATTTAAGCCGTAATTCTTTTTTCAACATGCATAGTTGCTTTTAATTGGGCTATAAAAGTAGTCAAATGTTCGACTTCTACATGATCCATAAGCACTATTTTGTACCATTTGTTTTCGGCGTTGTGTTGTTGGGGTACCAAATCAAATCTTTCAGCTAAAGCATGATCAATGTTTTTTGCTTCGAGCGTTACGATGTTCATAAAAGGTTCACGGAAATACGGAATGTTGAGTTGGTCCAATTCATTGCATAAAAATTGTGTACGCATTTGCAGCACGCTTACTTTTTCGAACCAACCGTGAGGACCGTAAGCAAATAGAATCATCCAAACTGCAACGGCATTAGAACCCGAGCGACTTCCGCAAAGCGTTAAATCCATTCCTTCTACATATTCGGCTTCTTTAGTCAAGACATTTTCTATCAATCCTTTTCGGCAAATAAAAATCCCTGTACCATAAGGCGATTGTAGCATTTTGTGCGCATCGATGGTAATCGAACTAATTTTTGGATTACTAAAATTAAGGGTCGATTGAGGATTGCTAAACGGATAGACAAATCCACCGTACGCCCCATCAATATGGAGTTTGTATTCTAAATGGTGTTTTTCGTAAAGCGCACAGTACACTTCGGGATCATCTACAGAACCAAACATAGTGGTTCCCATATTCGCAACGGTAATAAAGTGTTTTTTACCCTTATTTTTGGAATCGATTAGCAATTGTTCCAAAGCATTGGAATCGATTTCTCTTTGATGAAAAGAAACGGGAACTTTAATCCAATCGATCATTAAAACATTGGAGCCTTTGGCAATGGAGTAGTGTGTATCTTCTGAAGCAACGATGGCAATTTCGTGTAGTTGCGCTCCTTTTTGGTTTATAAAATAATTGCGATACATCCAAATGGCCTGAATATTCGCTTCGGTTCCTCCAGGAGAAATGTAACCGTCGTAGGAATTGGGTTTGGCTTTGAAAATGTCAACAGCTATTACATCTAAAACGTCACGCTCTATTTGTTGGGTACCTTTGAAGGCTTTTTCGGAGGTCCCCAAGGTATGGCAACCAATGTGATTAGGATTGGCAACATAGGTTTGCAAAGTAGGCGCTTCTTGTAAAAAAGGCGCATCGTCATAAAAAACTTTTCCGTCTAGTTTTGATGCTGGATAACCCAAAGAAATGTCTTTAGAGAAATTTACATTTTCTTCTAATGCTTTTTGAATGCGCGTTTTGCGTTCTTTTTGATCTAGTTTTTTCCAGTACAACATACCTTTGTTTTTCTGCAAAGGTAAATGGCGTTTTAGAATTAGAATATGACTTTTGTTAGGTTTTGGTTGATTTACTTTGGTTCTATAAATGAGACAATTTGTGCTTCGGGATGGCTTGTTGCTTTGTTTTTTTCAGTCACCAACGAAGTAGACAAATGAAAAATAGCATCTCCTTCGTAAACTATAGGCGATTGATTGCTGTTGATTACGTAACCATCATTGGGTGCCTTGATTTTGCGTTCAAATTTCCCAAAGGGGTCGGTTATGGTCGCGAGAACAGTTCCTTTTTTTACAAACGTACCTATAGTATTGTAGTCGTGAAGCATTCCAGAACATTTGGCTCTAACCCAATTCGATTTTTCGATGTAAATGGTTTTGTTTTCTGGAATTTCGACAGTGTGTTTGGGGTCTAACATATCTAGGTAGGCTAGGACTCGTTTTACACCATTAATCCCTTCATTGGCCACTTCCTTATTAATGTCTAATGATTTTCCACCCTCGAAAAGGAGCATTTTTACCTTCATTTTAGTAGAAGAATTTCGAAACGAACCCGCAATGTTTTTGGAATACAAAGTGAAAGGAGCATTGAAAACATCGGCTAATTGCTTTAATTCAGCATCATTTTCGGCCAAGCGAATTTGTGGTGCATTAAAACGACTCGCGCCTCCCGCGTGAAAATCAATGGCATAATGCACTTCGGGCATAACTTCGTTGAGGATGTGAAAGGCAAATCTACTCGCCAATGAACCTTTTTTGCTTCCTGGAAAAGAACGATTCAAATCACGACCATCAGGAAATTCTCGGGAACGATTCACAAATCCATACATATTAATTATAGGAATGCAAATAATGGTGCCGCGTTTGGGTTTGTTTATTTTTTTGCTAATGAGTTGTCGCACGATTTCGATTCCATTGATTTCATCTCCGTGAATACCCGCTGAAAAGAGTACTACTGGGCCTTCTAATTTAGACCGACGAACTATGATGGGAATATTGAGTTTTGTAGTCGTGTGGAGTCTCGCCATCTCTACGTTGATGGTTTTGTTTTCTCCAGGTAAAATGCTTTCGCCAAAAATCGTTATTGGTTTTAAACTTCTCATAGCCAACTTTAATGGGCTAAATATAAAAATTATTAAGCATTAAAAGGCTTTATTTTATGAATCGCTTTGTATCATTTTTGTCTTAGGAAAGAAAAAGCCAACGCAGAAGTTTTAGAAAAATAGAATTACTAAATTTGTTCAGAATAAAAAGCAATAGCGAATTTTCTAAAACTACAATGACGCAACCCTCGATAGCCCTTCAAATACAAACCCTTCCTGATAATCCAGGAGTGTATCAATATTATGATAAGGAAGGTAAAATTTTATATGTAGGCAAAGCCAAAAACTTAAAAAAAAGGGTATCTTCTTATTTTAATAAAATTCACGATACGGCTAAAACCAATGTGTTGGTCAAAAAAATTGTGACCATCAAACACATTGTAGTTCCCACAGAATCCGATGCGTTGTTGTTAGAAAACAACTTAATCAAAACACTTCAGCCTCGTTATAATGTATTGCTTCGCGATGACAAAAGTTACCCTTGGTTGTGCATCAAAAAAGAACCTTTTTCGCGTATTTTTTCTACTCGAAGAATGATTAAAGACGGTTCCGAATATTTTGGTCCTTATACGAGTTTCAAGACCGTAAATACGATTTTAGAATTAATTAAAGAGTTATATCCACTCCGAACTTGTACTTTTGATTTGAGCCAAAACAACATCAATAGTGGGAAATTTAAAGTGTGTTTAGAATACCATATTGGCAATTGCAAAGGCCCGTGTGAAGGTCACGAAAGCTTGGAACAGTACCAAAAACAAGTAGATGCCATACGCGAAATCCTTAAAGGGAATTTTAAAGAAAGTTTAAAAGACTTTAAACGAATGATGGTCGATTTGGCCAGCGAAATGCGGTTTGAAGAAGCACAGAAAATAAAGGAAAAAATTGAGGTTCTAGAAAATTACCAATCCCGTTCTACGATTGTAAATCCGAAAATTACGAATGTTGATGTGTTTTCGATTGTTTCGGATGAAAGTGCGGCTTTTGTCAATTTCTTGCAAATTTCCCACGGTTCGATTATTCGTTCGCATACTATGGAAATCAAGAAGAAATTAGCAGAAACGGATGAAGAGTTGTTAGCATTAGCGATTGTAGAACTTAGAGAACGCTTTCATTTATTGTCCAGAGAAGTGATTGTTCCTTTCGCCATAGATTTGGGGGAAAACATCAAAATTACAGTGCCTCAATTGGGCGACAAAAAACAGATATTGGATTTGTCTATTCGCAACGCTAAGTTTTATCGCATAGAACAGCTGAAACAATTACAGATTGTTGATCCGGATCGTCATACCAATCGCATTATGGCGCAAATGCAAAAAGACTTGCGACTGCCTGTAGAGCCAAGACATATCGAATGTTTTGATAATTCAAATATTCAAGGAACGAATCCTGTTTCGGCTTGTGTGGTTTTTAAAGATGGGAAACCTAGCAAGAAAGATTACCGTCATTTTAATATCAAAACCGTCGAAGGACCCGATGATTTTGCTTCGATGACGGAGGTGGTTTACCGACGATACAAACGATTATTGGAAGAAAAAGAACCGTTACCACAATTGATTATTATTGATGGAGGAAAAGGACAATTATCTGCGGCCTTAAAAAGTATTGACGAACTTGGATTGAGAGGTAAAATTACCATCATTGGCATTGCCAAACGATTGGAAGAACTCTTTTTCCCTGGAGATTCCATTCCATTGTATTTGGATAAAAAATCCGAAACACTAAAAGTGATTCAGCAATTGCGAAACGAAGCCCACCGATTCGGAATCACACATCATCGTGACAAACGAAGCAAAGCCGCCTTGAATTCATCGATTGAAAGTATCCCAGGAATAGGCGAAAAAACAATGACTACCTTAATTCAACATTTCAAAAGTGTTAAAAGATTGCAATTGGCAACAGAAAAAGAAATTTCTGACGTTATAGGAGTGTCGAAAGCCAAAAAAATTTCCGACTTTTACAAGACAAAATAACGGTATAATATCTCCAATTTATGAAGAAACTCTTGATTATCTGGATTTCATTACTTTGCAGTTTCTCACTAGTTGCGCAAAACCCGGATAAAAAACCAAAAATAGGTTTGGTATTAAGTGGTGGTGGCGCCAAAGGGTTTGCACATATTGGGGTGCTAAAAGTTATTGAAGAAGCTGGAATCAAGATTGATTATATAGGCGGTACCAGTATGGGGGCTGTGATTGGGGGGCTTTACGCTTCGGGCTATACTGCTGCCCAAATAGATTCAATTTTTCATACCACTAACTTTGATGAACTCATCAATGATTACATTCCAAGAGGGACAAAAAATTTCTACGTAAAAAGAAACGATGAGTTGTATGCCATCGTTTTGCCTTTTAATAAATTCAGATTTGGAATTCCTGAGGCGCTTTCTAAAGGGATGTACAATTTTAATTTATTGACACGACTCACCCGAAATGTGAAAGATATTAAGGATTTTAATCAACTTCCCATTCCATTTTTCTGTATTGCTACAGATATTGAAAATGGAGAACAAGTAGTACTCAATAAAGGGAATTTAGCGCAAGCTATGCTGGCCAGTTCGGCTTTTCCTTCTTTGTTTTCGCCAGTAGAAATAGACGGAAGAATTTTGATTGATGGAGGTGTTGTAAATAATTATCCAATCAAAGAGGTACAAGATTTGGGAGCCGATATTATCATTGGAGTAGATGTTCAAGACGGTTTGAAAGATCGAACTGCTCTAAAAAACGCGACAAAAATTTTGGTTCAGATTAGTAATTTGAACATGATCGAGCGCATGAAGGACAATGTTAAGAAAACAACAATCTATATTAAGCCAGACATCAAAGATTTTAGTGTAGTCTCATTTGATAAAGGTAAAGAAATTATTGTTAAAGGTGAGGAGGCTACTTTTGCGGTTTATGAAAAATTGAAAGCTTTGGCCACTGAAAACCCACCCTATCAAAAGCCAAAAATGAAAGTGAGTTCAGACAGTATTTTTGTGGCCGATATTAAAGTAAATGAGCTTACTAATTTCACCAGCGCTTATGTTAAAGGAAAGCTCCGATTCAAGCCTAGTACAGTAATTACGTATGATAAATTGCAAAGAGGAATAAATACCATAAACGCAACGCAAAATTTTAATGCTATTAATTACACTCTTGAGCCTGATGGTTACGGAGAAACGTTGGTCTTGAATCTTAAAGAAAATGAAACCAAAACATTGTTGAAATTTGGCCTGCACTATGATGGATTGTACAAAAGTGCTGTTTTGGCTAACATTACCCAGAAAAATCTTTTCTTCAAAAATGATAATGCATCTTTGGATTTAATTATTGGGGATAATTTGCGATACAATCTAGATTACTATGTAGATAATGGCTTTAATATTAGTTTTGGATTTAAATCTACTTTTAATCAATTTAATAGAAATGTGTCCAATACGATTCAAACCAATGCAAATGGTGACAGTGATTTATCACTAATAAACATTGATTTTAAAGACTGGAATAATCAAGCCTATTTTCAATCAGTGTTTGTGCAAAAATTCTTAATTGGCGCAGGCCTCGAATACAAGTATTTAAAAATTATTCCCATAACCATTGCCAAAAACACGCCTGATTTAGATAACAGCACCTATTTCAGTGCTTTTGGATACTTAAAATATGATGCGTTTGATAATAAGTATTTTCCAACAAAGGGATGGGCTTTTACAGGAGACATTCACTCTTATTTAATGTCTTCCAATCAATCCAATAAATTTAATCCTTTCACCATTTTAAAAGCGGATTTTGCCGTCGCATTTAAAGTTCAACCTAAATTAATTTTTAAATTTCAAACTGATGCTGGATTGGCTATTGGGAAAAAAAGTATTCCATTTTTTGATTTTGTTCTCGGGGGATATGGTTTTACGCCAGTGAATAACTTTAAACCCTTTTATGGTTATGACTTTTTGAGTATTGGAGGAGATAGTTTTATTAAAACATTAGGGACTTTAGATTATGAGTTCTATAAAAAAAATCACATTAATTTTTCGGCAAATTTTGCCAATGTTGGAGAAGAAATTTTTAGTTCTTTAGATTGGTTTTCTATTCCTAAGTATTCAGGATATGCTGTGGGCTATGGCTTAGAAACAATCTTAGGTCCTATTGAGGTTAAGTATTCTTGGTCTCCTGAGGATCCTAAAGGATTTGCGTGGTTCAGTATAGGATATGTTTTTTAATCGTAAATTATATCAAAAAAATTACGACATTTGCTTTCATGAAAACAACATGGCAAGGTTTATTAGATTATCTGCAATTTCTTATTAAGAGAAATCCAGAATGATTGCACTATTTTTTAAGGAATACAATTAGGTTGAATCTAAATTTTTTAAAAAATGCCAATATATCATAAACTAGGAGATTTTCCTCAAAAACGCCACGTACAATTCGAGAAACCTGATGGGGGATTGTATTATGAGCAATTATTCGGTACGGAGGGTTTTCACGGTCATTCGTCACTACTATATCATGTACACCGACCTACTCAGGTCAAAGAAATACTAAATTCTTATTCGGTAGAACCCAAAATTGCTATCGGCAAAAACATCAAATCATTATTGCTAAAAGGATTTGAATTGTTACCCGAAAATGATTTCTTAGCAAGCCGCAAACCTATGTTGGTCAATAAAGATTGTACCATTGGTTTGGCCGCTCCAACAGCATCCTTGCGCTCTTATTTTTATAAAAATGCCGATGCCGATGAAATGATTTTCATCCACAAAGGAAGCGGAACCCTAAGAACGATGATGGGTAACATTCCTTTTGAATATGGAGACTATCTCATCATACCTCGCGGAATGATTTATCAAATTGATTTTGATACTACTGAGAATCGCTTGTTTTATGTTGAATCTTTCGCGCCTTTTTATACACCAAAACGATATAAAAACGAATCAGGTCAGCATTTAGAGCACGCTCCTTTTTGCGAACGTGATTTCAAATTGCCAACCGAATTAGAAACGCACGACGAAAAAGGCGATTTCTTAATCAAAATCAAAAAAGAAGGGATGATGCACGAGGTGGTATACGCCACGCATCCTTTTGATGTTATTGGTTGGGATGGCTATAACTTTCCTTATGGCTTTAGCATTCACAACTTCGAACCTATTACTGGTCGTGTGCACCAACCGCCACCAGTACACCAAACCTTCGAGACGGCTACTTTTGTAGTGTGTTCTTTCGTGCCTCGTTTGTACGATTACCATCCAAAAGCCATTCCTGCACCTTACAATCACAGCAATATCGATAGCGATGAGGTACTGTATTATGTAGATGGCGATTTTATGAGCCGTAATAATATCGAACAAGGACATATCACTTTGCATCCAAAAGGAATTCCTCACGGGCCAGCACCAGGAGCTATGGAACGAAGCATTGGTCAAACCATTACGCAAGAATTAGCCGTAATGGTCGATACGTTTCGTCCTTTAATGGTTACCGAAGAAGCTATGGGTCTTGATGACGGACAGTACTACAAATCTTGGGTATAGTAAAAAACAATTAAAAAAATAAGGAGCTATTTCCTGCTGTACGCTATATCTGTGGCTCCGAACCCCGGAGCCACAGGATGCCGCTTCCATCAGGGCTAGGCTTTGAACTAATCAACAACATTTTCGGAAACCCCGAAACAAACAATATATACAATGGCAAAAGAAGTACAATCAGTAGAATACGGATTAGAGAAAATATTTGAAGGAGCACAAGATTTCCTTCCATTAATGGGTACCGACTACGTAGAATTTTATGTGGGTAACGCTAAACAAGCCGCTCATTTTTATAAAACTGCTTTCGGATTTCAATCGCACGCATATTGCGGGTTAGAAACAGGCTCAAGAGACAAAGTTTCTTATGTGCTAAAACAAGACAAAATCCGTTTGGTGTTGACTACCGCTCTTACTAGCGAATCCCCAATTGGAGAACACGTAAAAAAACACGGCGACGGCGTAAAAATCGTGGCACTTTGGGTAGAAGATGCTCGTAAATCTTTTGAAGAAACCACCAAACGTGGCGCAAAAGTATATATGGAACCTACCGTAGAAAAAGACGAATTTGGAGAAGTAGTTCGCGCTGGAATTTATACTTACGGAGAAACCGTCCATATGTTTGTAGAACGTAAAAACTACACGGGTGCTTTTCTTCCAGGATTTGTAGAATGGAAATCGGATTATAACCCAACTTCTGTTGGACTAAAATACATCGACCACATGGTAGGAAATGTGGGTTGGAACCAAATGAATGTTTGGGTAAAATGGTACGAAGACGTAATGGGATTTGTGAATTTCCTTTCTTTTGATGACAAGCAAATCCATACCGAATATTCTGCTTTGATGAGTAAAGTAATGAGTAATGGTAACGGAAGAATTAAATTCCCAATCAACGAACCCGCCAAAGGAAACAAGCGTTCACAAATTGAAGAATATTTAGATTTTTATGAAGGAGCGGGCGTGCAGCACATTGCTATTGCTACCGATGACATCATTACCACAGTAACTGAACTTAGAGCTCGTGGTGTAGAATTTTTGTCAGCGCCACCTCATGCGTATTACCAAGCCATTCCAGAACGTTTGGGTGAGCACATGAGTATGATGAAAGAAGATTTAGCCGTTATCGAAAAGTTAGCCATCATGGTCGATGCAGATGAGGATGGGTATTTATTACAAATCTTTACCAAGCCAGTTGAAGACCGTCCTACCTTGTTTTTTGAGATTATTCAACGAATGGGAGCCAAAGGATTTGGTGCAGGTAATTTCAAAGCTTTATTCGAATCAATAGAAAGAGAGCAACAATTGCGAGGAACGCTGTAAAAAGCCATTTTTTTTGCATAATCAAAAAAAATAACTAAACCAAAAGCTAATTTTTTGCAAATGTTGTGTTAAACTCAGTTTTTAGCTCAAAAAATATGGATTTGTGTTTTATCTTTGTACTCACAAATGAAAGGGGTGGTTTCCTTTCATGGGTATTATAAATTTCATAATTTATAGTTTTTTGGTTAGTTAATAGCATAAAAACTCAGTCATTAATTTGACTGGGTTTTTTTGTTTTAATACATTTGGAATCATTTTTGCCAAGAGAATCTCTATAAAGCTCAAAATTTAACTAATGAGAAAACTACTATTACTCTTTTTGTTGGTCATTACAGTCAGCTTCGATTCTCAGGATTCATCAGCTTTCGATTCGGGGGAATGGTTCAAATTCAGGATACATTATGGTTTTATAAACGCTGGTTTTGCCACATTAGAAGTCAAAGATGCGGTAATTAATCAAAAATCAGTTTACCATGTTGTGGGTAAAGGATATACTACTGGGATGTCTCGTTTCTTTTTTAAAGTGGATGATTTATACGAAAGCTATTTCGATAAAACTACTGGATATCCGTACCAATTTGTTCGAAGAATAGACGAAGGCGGTTATACCAAAAATCAAGAAGGTTTTTTTAATCAAGCCACCAATAAAATTGTGGTGAAAGATTATAAAAATAAAAATGAAAAAACATTTTCTTTTCCCAAAGGTACTCAGGACATCGTTTCTACTTTTTATTATCTTAGAAATTTCCCTACTATCGACAAATTAAAAGTGGGGGAGTCTGTGGCGATTGATATGTTTTTTGACGATGAAACTACAAAGTTTAAGTTAAAATTCTTAGGTCGTGAAGATATTACAACTAAATTTGGCGTGATTTCAGCGATGATATTTCGCCCCTTGGTGCAATCTGGCCGTGTCTTTAAAGAGAAAGAGAGTTTGACGGTTTGGATTTCAAATGATGAAAACAAAATCCCTTTACGAATTAAAGCTGAGTTAGCTGTTGGTGCTATAAAAGCCGATTTAGATGCCTATAAAGGACTAAAACATCCGTTTAAGATAAAAGTAAATTAAAAGAATGACTATTTCAGAAAACACCGCTTCCTTACTAGAAGATATTGATCAAAAATTTCAATCTATCCATCAAAAAACCCAAACACATTTAGAAGGATTACTATGGTCTAAACCCATTACCTACTGGGACTATATTCAAACGGATGCACTTTTGAATTTACAAATACAACGCACAACTTTGCCTGATGAAATGGTTTTTATAATGTACCATCAAGTCAATGAATTGTTGTTCAAAATGATTCTTTGGGAGATGCAGCAAATCTCTTATTGCGAACAAATTCAGACAGCTTTTTTTACCGAAAGATTAATGCGTGTAAGTCGATATTTTACAATGCTCACCACTTCGTTTGATATTATGGGCGACGGAATGGAAGTAGAACAATACATGAAATTTAGAAATACGTTGACCCCAGCAAGTGGTTTTCAAAGCGCACAATACCGCATGATTGAATTTGCTTCAACTGATTTGATCAACTTGATTGACGCTAGATTCAGAGCATCTATTGATCGCAATACTCCTTTTGAACACGCTTTTGAACACTTGTATTGGCAGGCGGCTGGGAAAGATCATGAAACGGGAGATAAATCCTATTTATTACAAGAATTTGAACGAAAATACAAAGCTTCGTTTATTGCTCAAATGAAGGAATACAATACGATAAATCTTTGGCAGAAATTCAAGCAGCTGCCAGATCAAGACCAGCAAAATCCAGCACTTGTGCAAGCCATGAGGGAGTATGATTATACGGTAAATGTAACTTGGGTAATGCAACATTTGAATACAGCCAAAAAATATATAGAATCAAGTGGCTTAGGAGACGGAGAAGCGACAGGTGGAAGCGATTGGAAAAAATACATGCATCCAAAATATCAAAGACGTATATTTTTTCCTGAATTATGGAGTGCTGAAGAATTGGCCAATTGGGGAGTTGAATTATAATCTTGCCTTTATAAGGAATAGATTTTTGATTTGATCAAATCGCCTCTACTAAATGAATTAAATAATTTGAATAAATAAGCATTATATTGAAACGTTTCGCAATCCTTTTGTTATGTTCCTTGGTTTTTTTCTCATGTACCAAAAAAGAAGAAGTTTGGAGTGAAGTCAAAACAAAACCTCTTTCTAAAAAGAAAGAGTTCGGATTTACTTATTCTGATTTTAATGTGGTGCAGGATACATTAAAAAGCGGCGATACTTTTGGAAGTATTATTCAAAAACAAAATATTGGTAACAAAAAAGTATTTCAATTAGTAGAGCAAATCAAAGATTCATTTGATGTAAGAACCATACGAAACAATAAGCCCTACACACTTTTGCGTTCTAAAAATAAAACTAAAGAGTTACTTGTTTTTGTATATCAACCCGACGCTCTTCATTATTATGTGGTTGATTTTAGAGATTCAATAGCAAAAGCTTACAAAAAAACAAAACCCATCACCATCAAAAGAAGAACCATAGGTGGTGTTTTGAAAAGTTCTCTTTCTGAAACGCTAGAAAGTGCCAAAGTTGAAGGCGGATTAGCAAGCAGAATTGCAAAAATTTATGCTTGGTCTATTGACTTTTTTAAATTAAAAAGAGGCGATCGTTTTGCGATAACTTTCACAGAGCGTTACATTAATGACTCAATTTATGATGGTGTTGATAGCTTAGAGGCTTCATTTTTTGAATACAAAGGGAAAATTATTTATGCTTTTCCATTTGTAGCCAATCCTTCGTCTAATAGAATCGAGTATTATGATGAAGAAGGAAAAGGCTTGAAAAATTTCTTTTTGAAAACACCTATTAAGTTTAGTCGATTGTCTTCGCGTTTTTCAGCAAATCGTTTTCATCCAGTTCAACTTACGTGGAAAGCCCACAAAGGAACCGATTATGCTGCCCCACATGGAACGCCAATTACAACAACGGCTTCAGGAGTGGTTGAGCAAACAGGTTATACCGCTGGTAATGGTAATTTTGTAAAAGTGAGACATAACGGAACATACGCTACTCAATATTTACACATGTCTAGAATTCTAGTACGAAGAGGACAACGAGTAACCCAAGGACAGCCAATAGGACTTGTTGGAAGTACAGGATTGGCAACAGGTCCACACGTGTGCTATCGCTTCTGGAAGAATGGAGTACAGGTCGATCCTTTGCGTTTGAAGTTGCCCAATGGAGAGCCTTTAAATGGAGCGGCCAAAGAACGTTTTTTCAAACAGATAAAGCCCCTAAAGTTTGAATTGGATAGTGTGGCCAATTTATAAACGACCTTCATTTTTATTATATCGTTTTCGTAGATTGTTGTTTGTTTAAACTAAGGATAACCATCAATTTGAAGTTAATTGCTTAATTTTGCATCTATTAAAAATGCATTAAATTTAAGCACATGGCCTTACATACAATCAATCCAACCCAAACGGTAGCTTGGGAAAAATTACAAAAGCATTTTGCTGAATTAAAATCAGTTACATTGCAAGAGTTGTTTCAGAAAGAGACTAACAGAGCTGCGCAATTCAACATCATTTGGGAAGACTTTTTATTAGATTATTCCAAAAATAATATAGATAAAGAGACTATTCAGTTATTAGTCGAATTGGCTAATGAATGTGGTTTGCAATCGGCTATTTCAGATTATTTTGAAGGGGCATTAATCAATCAAACAGAAAATCGTGCAGTTTTGCATACGGCACTTAGAGCCAAAGCAGATACAGTTATAAATGTTGAAGGAGTAAATGTGATTCCTGAAGTCTATGAAGTAAAGGCGAAAATAAAAACCTTTACGAATGAAGTGGTTTCAGGCATTCGAAAAGGGTACACCGGTAAAGCTTTTACAGATATTGTAAATATTGGAATTGGAGGTTCGGATTTAGGACCCGTGATGGCAGTTGAGGCTTTGCAATTTTATAAAAACCATTTGAATGTTCATTTTGTTTCGAATGTTGATGGGGATCATGCTAATGAGATTATCAAAAAATTAAATCCAGAAACGACTTTGTTTGTAATTGTATCAAAAACATTTACGACACAAGAAACGTTGACAAATTCCGAAACCATCAGAAAATGGTTTTTACAATCGGCTACACAAGAAGATGTTGCGAAACATTTTGTAGCGGTTTCTACCAATATGCAAAAAGTTACCGAATTTGGAATCAATCCTGATAATGTATTCCCAATGTGGGATTGGGTTGGAGGCAGATTTTCGTTATGGAGCGCTGTAGGTTTGTCTATTAGTTTAGCCGTTGGATACGATAATTATGAAGCTTTATTAGGTGGCGCCAATGAAATGGATGAACATTTTAAAACCACTACTTTCGAAAATAATATCCCTGTTATTCTAGGTTTGTTGAGTGTTTGGTATAATAATTTCTTTGGTGCTGAAAGCGAAGCCTTGATTCCGTATACGCAATATTTACAAAAATTAGCGCCTTATTTACAACAAGGAACGATGGAAAGTAATGGTAAAAGTGTAGGAAGAGATGGTAAACCAGTGAATTACCAAACAGGTACCATAATTTGGGGAGAACCCGGTACCAATGCACAACATGCTTTTTTTCAATTAATTCATCAAGGAACTAAATTGATTCCTTCTGATTTTATTGGTTTTGTAGAACCTTTGTATGGCGATTGGAATCATCATGACAAATTAATGTCTAATTTCTTTGCTCAAACCGAAGCACTATTACATGGTAAAACCGAAGCTCAGGTACAAGCAGAATTTGATAAGCAAGGACTTGCTGCAGATAGAGCTTCTTATCTTTTGCCTTTTAAAGTTTTTACTGGAAACAAACCAACCAATACAATTTTGATTCAAAAGCTTACTCCAAGATCTCTTGGTGCTTTGATTGCGATGTATGAGCACAAAATTTTTGTACAAGGAGTTGTTTGGAACATTTTTAGTTTTGATCAATGGGGAGTGGAATTAGGAAAACAATTGGCTAATTCTATTTTAGAAGAAATAGAAACAGAACAAGTGAAAAACCACGACAGTTCAACTTCTTTTTTATTGAATCACTTTCTTAAGAATAAGAAAAATTAGGTATAAATAATTTCAATTTACAAGTCTCGGCAGGTTTTCTGCTCGAGACTTTTTTTTTGGAATATGATAGGTTAAAAAAGAGGAGGATGGTTTGGCTGTTTTTTTTGAAAAGCTATTTTCTTTTTAAAAATTTTAAGTTTTGCATGAAGAATTAGGTTTTTTTTAAGAGGTCTAATTGCCAATTTTATAAGTGAACCATAAAATACTTTACGTAAAAAAGTGTAGGGTAGAATTTAGACTTAATTTTTGATTCAATAGGCTGTTAAATTAACATAAAATACGGGTAATATATTAATAATAGTCGTTTTAAGATAGTGTTAACCCTAGTTAACATTGGCTTAACATTGCGCCGTTTTTAATGACTGAATTTTGCAAAAAAATGATTTTTAAAGAGAACAACACAAAAAAACAATGAAGAAAATTAAGAATTATGTGCTATTTTGCTTGATGGTTTTTGCTTTTTCAACGGCATTTTCACAAGGAAAAATTACAGGAAAAATTAAAGATAATGACGGCTCATTACCAGGAGCTAACATTGTGATTAAAGGATCGTCAATAGGGACAACAACTGATTTTGATGGTAGTTTTGTTTTGACTACAACGGCAAGTTCAGGGGAATTAGTTATTTCATACCTTGGGTTTGAAACCAAAACTGTTCATTTTTCAGTTTCTAATGGTGCCACTAAGGATATTGGAGCGGTACTGTTAACTTCAAATTCTAATGAACTGAAAGAAATTGTTGTAAAAAGCTCCGTGATTGATGTTGCTAAAGACAGAAAAACACCAGTAGCGGTATCAACAATTAAAGCGGCTGAAATTCAAGAAAAATTGGGGTCCCAAGAATTTCCTGAAATTTTGGCGAACACACCTTCAGTATACGCCACTAAAGCAGGCGGAGGTTATGGCGATTCCAGAATTAATATTCGTGGGTTTGATCAAAAAAATATCGCAGTAATGGTAAATGGTATGCCGATTAATGATATGGAAAACGGTGCAGTGTACTGGAGTAACTGGGCAGGTTTGTCTGATGTAACTTCGGCCATGCAAGTGCAACGTGGTTTAGGATCTTCTAAATTGGCCATCTCTTCGGTTGGGGGTACTATAAATGTTGTAACTAGAACTTCAGACATGAAGGAAGGTGGGTCTTTGGTTACAGGATTTGGTAATGACCTATACTTGAAATCAACCGCAAGTTATTCTACTGGGGTATTAGAAAATGGCTTATCGGCTTCTGTATTGTTTAGTCGTACTTCAGGAGATGGATATGTGGATGGAACAAAATTTGAAGGATATAATTATTTTGTTGGTTTAGGTTATAAAACCGCTAATAAAAAACATGATTTTCAATTTACTTTTACGGGTGCCCCACAATGGCATAACAAAAGAAACACAGCGCCTACTATTGGAAATTACTTAAAATATGGGGCAAACGGGCAACCGAATATTAAATACAATTCTGATTGGGGATACTTAAATGGACAGGAATTTAGTTTTAATACCAACTACTATCATAAACCTGTAATGTCTGTAAACTGGGATTATGACATTAACGAAACCACTAAAATGTCTGCTGTAGTCTATGGGTCTTGGGGTCGTGGCGGTGGAACCAATGGTACGGGTGCCATTGCAGGAAACAGGCAATTTCATGATGCGTTACGAACTCCGGAGGGCTTAATCAATGTGGATTTAATCCAAGCGTACAATTCAGGACAAACTGTAACTATTGGCGGAAAAACATTCACAAGAGCGCAAGTAAATGGTGCTTATGAAAGTACTGGTTCTACTGCTAATAATGCCACCAACGGGATTAGTCAAATTTCTAATGTTAATTCACACGACTGGTATGGTGGAGTATTGAATTTGAATAAGAAATTATCTAAAAATTTCACGCTTGATTTTGGGGTAGATGCAAGAGCTTACCGCGGAATGCATTACCAAACCCTTACTAACTTGTTGGGTTCTGATAGATATTCTGATAATAGTAATGTAAATAATGTGAATGCTTCTGGAGTTCAAATTCCTAATTTAATTTATAATACTGTTTCAACGAAACCAAGTTGGAATCCATTTTTTAGTGAAAGCAATCAACCGAAACTTGGTTTCAATAATGATGGATTGGTGAAATGGTATGGTGCATTTACACAATTAGAATATAGTAATGATAATTTAACGGCTTTTGTTCAAGGAGCTGTTTCGCAACAAGGATTTCGAAGAGACGATTTCTTTAAATATGAATCCAATTCTGATTTGTCTTCTACAAATTACGAAAATATTTTAGGAGGAAATATTAAAGGGGGAGCCAATTACAATATCAATGAGCAACATAATGTATTTGTAAATGCAGGATATTATTCGAAACAACCTTTCTTTAATGCCGTTTATCCAAATAATGCTTCAATAGTTAATGACAACCTAACCAATGAAAAAGTTGTTGGATTGGAAGCCGGCTATGGTTTTCGTTCTCGATTTTTTAATGCCAATGTAAATGTGTATCATACTACTTGGAAAGACAGATACCAAAGAGCTTCAGATCAAGCGGTAGATAATCAAGGAGGCTATTATGATTTCTCTGGTATTACACAAGTACACACAGGTTTTGAGTTAGAAGCTAATGCTAGAGTAACCCCAAAACTAAAAGTAAACGGTATGTTCTCTATTGGAGATTGGCAATATGACGGGAATAGTCAAAGCAGACGATTTGATATCTCCAATAACCCCATTGGTGGAGGATCAACAAGTATTTTGTATTTGGATGGTGTAAAAGTTGGTGATGCTGCGCAGCTAACCGCTTCTATTGGGGCTACTTATGAAGTGTTCGAAAGATTTAAGGTAGATGCGAACTATAGATATTCAGATCGTTTGTATGCTTCTATCTCACCAGATAAGTTTACACTAGCTGATAACAAAGGATCATTGCAATTGCCTTCTTACGGCTTGTTGGATATGGGAGTATCTTATAAATTATTAGTTGGGAAACATAATGACAAATCATTCAACTTTAGATTAAATGTAAACAATGTTTTAGATAAAACGTACATTGCTGAATCTAGAACCAATATTTTTGCTAATGATATTGCTTCAGGAGGTAAAACCTATGAAGAATTAGGAAGAACGTATCAAGGTGTTGCAGATGGTAATCAAGTATTCTTTGGCTTTGGAAGAACTTGGAACTTCAGTTTGATCTATAATTTCTAAATCCGTAAAAAACAAATTTTTTAACCGCTTCATTTGAGGCGGTTTTTTTATGCTATATATCGATCCATAGGATTCTGATTTTTGTTTCAATATAAGTTAAGTTCCAATTTCTTTCATTGCGACCTGTGCAAATGATAGCTCCAAGAGAAGTTGTATAAGGAGCTGAAATTAAATAAGGTATTGTTGATTTTAGTGATTTTTATTTCTAGCAATTACTTACAAAAAGCATCATAAAAATAACCTTATACATTATGATTATATATGTAGGAATTGAGCTGTTTTGAATCCTATTTTAATCTAGTAGGTTGTGATTTCACATTTAATTTCACTTTTTTTGATCATAGATTCATTATTGCTTCACTTTTTTTTATTTTTTCAAATGGTTCTATATGTTATAAGTGTAACAAATTGATGATTTTTATCCATTTTTTATTAGGCATTTTGTAGTATTTAACAAAAAAACGATAAATAATCTAATTGTTTGTAAATCAACAGACGTATTAATCATGTTAACATTGGCTTAACATAAAATAATCCTAAAAGTTAGAATTTTGCCAAGAATATTAATCAAACCAAAAAGCATGAGAAATCTATTCAAGTTATTTTTATTATTTGCATTTTTTGTGTTTTCAAATCCAGATGTTTATGGACAAGGAAATACGACCTCTTCTATTAATGGTGTAGTCTTTGATGATGAAAAGAATCCACAACCATTGCCAGGAGCAACAATTTTGGCGGTACATACACCATCAGGAACTCGATACAGTACAACTACTGATTTTACTGGGAATTACAGAATTTCTAATATGAGAGTTGGGGGACCTTATGAGGTTACTATATCTTATGTAGGTTTTAAACCGTATAAAGATAATGATATAAATCTTCAATTAGGAGAATCAAAAAGTATCAAAGTATCTTTAGTGAGTGATTCTAATGAATTAAAGGAAGTTGTAGTTAAGTCTTCAAAAGATAATACTTTTAATTCTAAAAGAACAGGTTCTCAGACAGTTGTAGATTCTAGAAAAATTAATGCTTTGCCATCGCTTTCTAGAAATATTTCTGATTTTGCTAGATTGACACCACAAGCTCAATTAAGAGGTGATGACGTGCTTTCTATTGGAGGACAAAACAATAGATTTAATGCAATTTATATTGATGGTGCGGTAAGTAATGACGTTTTTGGTTTAGCTGCAAATGGTACAAATGGAGGGCAAACTGGGGTTAGTCCTATCTCTATTGATGCAATTGAGCAGTTTCAAGTAAGTGTTTCTCCTTTTGATGTAAAACTTTCTGGATTTGCAGGTGGAGCTATTAGTGCAATCACAAGATCTGGTACAAATAATTTCGAAGGTTCTGCTTATTTCTTGAATAGAGATGAAAATTTAGCAGCAAAAACTCCGCCATCCTTGGCAGGAACAAATGGGAGACAAAAATTAGCAGATTTTTCTGCACAAACTTATGGAGTTCGTGCTGGTGGTGCAATTTTGAAAGACAAGTTGTTTTATTTTGTTAACTATGAAAGACAAGATAATGAAACGCCGCAACCTTTTGATATTGCAACTTATACAGGAAGTATTGGTGGGACGCCATTTAATCCTCAAACTGCTTTAACAAGAATTGAGCAATTAAGAACAAAGTTAGCTACATATGGTTATGATCCGGGTTCATACGAGAATAATGTGAGAACTTTGGTAAGCGATAAGTTAATTGCAAAATTAGATTGGAATATTAATGATAATCATAAATTGTCCGTTAAACATAGTTATGTTAAAGCTAAAAACTTTTCTCCTAATAGATCTTCTGCTACAGCGATTAGCTTTTTAAACGGTAGTCAGTTATTTAATTCAACAACTAATTCCACAGCATTGGAATTAAGCTCTAAATTTGGTAATAAATTTTCAAATAATTTAGTAGTAGCCTACACGGGAGTTCGTGACAATCGTGATGCATCAGGTTCTCCTTTTCCAACGGTTCAAATAGTAGATGGACCAGGAAGTATTTTCTTTGGAGCAGAGGCTTCTTCAACTGCTAATTTGTTAAACCAAGATGTGTTAACAATTACTGATAATTTTGAGATACAATCAGGTATTAATACGATAACTATTGGTACACACAATGAATTTTCTAAGTCTAAGAATGTTTTCTTTAATAATAATTTTGGGTCATATAGATTCAATAATTTAGATGATTTTTTAAATGATAGAAAGGCTAATAGATATCTTTTAAATTATTCATTGATTGGTGGTGATGGAGATAATTCTCTTGGTGCAGCAGAATTTGGAGCCAAACAATTTGGTGTATATATTCAAAATGAAATGAAAGTGTCAGATAATTTTAGGTTTACATTTGGACTTAGACTTGATATGCCAGTTTGGGAAAATGGTTTAGTAAATGATGATTTTAATAATCGTACAGTTGGGTTGTTGCAAGCTGCAGGTAAAGATCTAAAAGGGGCTCGAGTAGGGCAAGCAATTGCAAATACAGTGCATGTTGCGCCGCGTTTAGGGTTTAACTATGATGTAAATGGCAATAAATCAACCCAGATTAGAGGAGGATTAGGGGTATTTACTTCGAGATTACCACTTGTTTGGCCTGGAGGAACTTACAATAATAACGGAATTACACAGGGTTCAGTACAATTAACTACAGCAGCTACAGTACCGACATTTAATCCTAATCCAACAGTTGGTAGTCAAATGACTGGACTTCCAGCATCTGTACCTCGTCCAGGTAGTGGCGGTAAAGGAGGGAATATAGACCTTTTTGCAAAAGATTTTAGATTACCTCAAGTTTTTAAATCAAGTTTAGCAGTTGATCAAAAACTTCCTTTTGGTTTTGTTTTAAGCTCTGAAATTACTTATAATGCTAATATTTATGCAATTAAGTACGAAAATTTAAATATAAGATCAGCGTCTAGTAATTTAACTGGGTCTGATACAAGGCCTCGTTATAATGGAAATAATAGAGTAGATAATACATATTTGGGAGTATATTTAGCCTCTAATACAAGCGAGGGAAGTGCTTACAATTATTCATTTACTTTGGCTAAAAATTTCAGATCTGACTTTATAGATGGAAGTATTTCAGGAACTTATTCTTATGGTAAATCAACAGTTTTAGTTGATGCAACTTCTTCTCAAAACAGTTCACAGTGGAATTTTACAGAAACTGTTAACGGAGCTAATTATCCAACCATTTCAAGATCTGATTTCGATCAAGGGAGAAGAGTAGTGGTTAATGGAACTGCGACATTTAAATGGTCTAATTTTACCAAAACTACTATCGGCGCATTTTATGAAGGAGCTCAAGGTACTCCATTTAGTTATGTGTATAATGACAATGGTCGTTTATTGCAAGACACATTCCAAAATTCAGCTTTAATTTATGTACCTGCAAATAAAAGCGAGATTAATTTGGTGACGGTTTCTGGAAATACGTTAACGCCAGACCAACAATGGGAAGCTTTAAGTGCCTTCATTGAGGGTAATAAATATCTAAGAAGCAGAAAAGGAAATTATGCTGAAAGAAATGGTGATCGTTTAAAAACGAGTCACATTGTGGATTTAAAAATTGCACAAGATTTTACTATTAATGTTGGTAAAAAGAAACATACTATAGCATTTACTGCAGATATATTTAACTTTACAAACTTGTTAAATAAAAATTGGGGAAAACGTTATTTTGTAAGTAATGATCAAGTGTTGTTATTACAACAAGTTGGCTTTGTTACTGGAACAAATACACCAACTTTCAATTATAATCCGTCAGTGGCTAACAATATTAACCAAGTAGATGACGTAGGACTTAACTCTTCTAGATGGCAAATCCAAACAGGTGTTCGTTATACCTTTAACTAATGTCTGATTTTTAAATTCTTAAAAAACCCTCATTCAAAATGATATGAGGGTTTTTTTTACCTCTTTTTTTCATATATTTGAAATTCTAAAACAGATAAAATATGTACGAATTTATACAAAAATTTCACTCAGGCTGGGCCTACTTAGTTTTGTTGATTTTAGTAATAGCTGTGGCTAATGCGCTAATAGGCTTTACTTCCAAAAAAGAATTTACTGCAAAAGATCGTAAAATAGCCTTGTTTGCTTTGATTTTTACTCATTTTCAACTCGTTATTGGTTTGGTAACTTATTTTGTTTCTCCATTGGGGCTAGCTTCATTCGGACAAATGTCTGATAAAGCCTTACGTTTGACTTCTTTAGAGCATCCTTTAATTAATGTTATCGCAATTGTCTTAATTACTATAGGTTGGTCAAGACATAAAAAATTAACTGATTCTTCAGCTAAATTCAAAACCTTTGCTTTGTTTTATGGTATTGGGCTACTTTTAATCTTAAGTAGAATACCTTGGTCATTGTGGCTTTAATTTTTAAAACTACTGGACAATTGATTCAGTATCTTTTAAATCAATATTAATTTAAAAAAGTTTGCATGAAAAAATTATTAGCGATGCTTTTTTTATTGACAATCATTGGATTGGTATATGGTCAAGGGTCTTCAGCTGTAAAAGAAAAAGGAACCATTAGCAAGGACACGATAAAAAAAGATAAAACCAATCTTTTACCATCAACAACGATAAAAGATACCGTTTTTGAGCCTAATGTAAAATATGTCCTGTATAAAAAAAATGGTCATGCCTCCTATTATGCTGATAAGTTTCATGGGAGAAGGACAGCAAGTGGTCAGCGTTTTGACATGCATAAAATGACAGCAGCTCACAAGAAGCTTCCATTTGGATCAAAAATTAGAGTAACTAATGAAGCCAATGGAAAGTCCGTAATTGTTGAAGTCAATGACAGAGGCCCCTTTGTTAGATCGAGAGAAATTGATTTGTCTAAAAAAGCATTCATGGCTATTGCATCATCTAAAGGATCAGGTTCAATGAAAGTAACGATTGAAACTATTGTGAAAAAATAGCATATCATTTCAAACCAAGATTAACATATGTAAGGGCAAATCACAAACAATAATGAATTGCTCTTCCTAAATTAAAGCCTAGAATTTTTATAGTTCTGGGTTTTTTTATGATCTATATTGAGCTTTTGTTTTACTGTTTTTGAATATATTTGACCTATGGATACTACTACTTTTCAACGAAAAATTATTCATATTGATATGGATGCTTTTTATGCGTCTGTAGAGCAAATGGATGATCCATCATTGAAAGGTAAGCCAATTGCAGTTGGTGGGAATGAAAATAGAGGGGTGGTTTCAGCAGCTAGTTATGAAGCTAGGAAGTTTGGCGTTCGAAGTGCCTTAAGTGGTGTTTTAGCCAAAAAATATTGCCCTGAATTGATTTTTGTACGGCCACGATTCGATCGATATAAAGAAATTTCCAAACAAATTCAGCGCATATTTTATGACTATACGGATCTTGTGGAACCTCTTTCTTTGGACGAAGCTTATTTAGATGTAACTTATAACAAAAAAGGTAATCCAAGTGCGACTTTGTTAGCGAAAGAAATCCGAACGCGTATTTTGAATGAAGTAGGGCTGACCGCTTCTGCTGGAATTTCTGTGAATAAATTCATTGCAAAAGTAGCAAGCGATTTCAACAAACCCAATGGGCAAACAACCGTTAGTGGTGATGAAATTATTCCGTTTCTTGAAAATTTACCCATTCAAAAGTTTTATGGAGTAGGCAAGGTCACTACCGAAAAAATGTATCAATTGGGTATTTTTACTGGATTAGATTTGAAACGTAAAGATCTCCAATTTTTAGAACAGCATTTTGGTAAATCTGGGAGTTATTACTACAATGTGGTAAGAGGAATTCATAATAGCCCAGTTCAGCCCAAAAGAACTACTAAATCGGTTGCAGCAGAGCATACTTTCGATGTGAATTTGTCTTCTGAAATTTTTATGCTCGAACAATTAGAAAGTATTGCTGCTCACTTAGAAAAAAGATTACAAAGACATGCTATTTCTGGCAAAACCATCACCTTAAAGATTAAATACAGCGATTTTTCGCAGCAAACAAGGAGTAAAACGATGCCTTATTTTGTGTCGGATAGAAATTTAATTTTTGACATAGTCAAAGAGCTGCTGTATCAGGAACGATTAAAAGAGTCAGTGCGGTTATTGGGGATCGCGCTGAGTAATTTAAATACAGAACAAAAAAAAACGGTAGTAATTCAACTTCAATTTGATTTTTAAAATTTGATGACGTTCAACAACAGTTAAATGATAAAAATTGTATCGGTAGGTTTTTTAAATCAGTTACATTTGACAAATTAAATTACTTGAAAATGGTGAATATCAGTGATTATGAAAATGCTAAAGCCAAGTATTTTAATACTTTAGCTTTGAAAACAACTACGATTTTATCAATGAGTTTTCATGAAGAATTTTTGGGAAATGTTAAAAAATCTTTTAGTGATTTTAATCGATTACATACTATTTTGCCTCAAAATACTTCTGAATTAAACAACGAAAATTTAAGGAATTCCCTTTTAGACGAAGTAGTTGTAGTAACTGATGTTAATTTAAAAATTGTTTTTGCGTCTAATAATTTAACAAAAATGAATGGCTATACAGAAAAAGAAGTTTTAGGAAATAGCCCCAAAATGTTTCATGGCGCGAAAACAAACCAATTGATTTCAAGGCAGATTCGTGAAAAAATTGATCAAAAATTGCCTTTTGAATCCAAAGTTATTAATTACAAAAAGAATGGAAAAACCTACGATTGTTTAATTAGAAGTTATCCTGTTTTCAATAAAAAAGGAGTGCATACTCATTTTATAGCTTTTGAACAATCCTTATAAATAAAGCTGTCCATTTCGAACAGCTTTATCTCTTTTTTGAACAAATATTTTTGATTCTTCATGCCCTGTTTTCTTTGATGAAGTTCCAAAAAGTATTGTATTGATATTTCTAAAGTTTTCTCCAAAATTACTTTTGGGAACAGCTTATCTTCTTTTTTTAAGGCGCTGGATCTGGAATTTTTGCTTGAACACCATCAATCGCTTGCAATATTTCTTCGCTTAAAGTCACGTTAATCGTATCGATATTTTCTTTCAGTTGTTCCATTGTTGTGGCACCAATAATCGTACTAGTTACAAAAGGTTGTTGCTCAATAAAAGCCAAAGCCAATTGCGTTAGGGTCAATCCGTTTTGCTGCGCAATTTCGTGGTACAAACGCGTAGCGGCAGCGGATTGTTCGCTATTGTATCTTGAAAATTGAGGAAACAAATTGATTCTTGCGTTAGGATGTGCTTCGCCCGTTAAAAATTTACCCGATAACACCCCAAACGCCATTGGCGAATAAGCCAAAAGCCCCACGTTTTCTCTGATTCCAATCTCTGCGGAGCCATTTTCGTACAAACGATTCAACAACGAATAAGGATTTTGAACCGTTTTGATTCTTGGCAAATTATGGTATTTACTTTCTTCCAAAAAGCGCATGATTCCCCACGGCGTTTCATTCGACAATCCGATATGTTTTATTTTTCCTTGTTGGATAAATCCGTTCAATGTTTCTAAAACTGCGTGAATGTTGTCTTCCCAAGCATCGTCCTGTGCTTTAAAACCGCGTTGTCCAAAAAAATTGGTTTTACGTTCTGGCCAATGCAACTGGTACAAATCGATATAATCCGTTTGTAGACGAAGCAAACTTTGGTCTAAAGCATATTGAATACTCGCTGGAGAAAAATCATTTTTTTCGCGCATGTAGGTAAAGTTCGGATTTGGCCCAGCAATTTTTGAAGCCAAAACTACCTTGTCTCTATTGCCTGTTTTTTGAAACCAAGTTCCTAAAATACGTTCGGTGCTACCATAGGTTTCTTGACGCGCTGGTACGGAGTACATCTCGGCAGTATCAAAAAAGGTAACGCCTTGTTCTAAAGCATAGTCCATTTGAGCGTGTCCTTCGGCTTCTGTATTTTGTTGACCAAAAGTCATGGTGCCTAAACAAATTTTACTGACTTGAATGTCAGTATTAGGGAGTGTGGTATATTTCATTGATTTGATAATTAAATTTAAAGCATTCAAAGATAAAAATTAGCTGCCGTTTAAAAATTCGACATTCGTTAATTTTAACACAAAAGGGTTTAGCCTTAATAAAGTTTTTATTGTTCTATTTACTACAAAACATTAAATTTATGGCGATAAGAAATCATATGGGAAAAATAAGTTCATTTGAAATTGTCATAGCCATTTTAGTATATGGTGTGCTTTTGTTATTTACTGCATCACAAATTGTAAAAAAAGAGAAAAAATATGGACTCCCTATTTGGTTATTTATCATAATATTCTTCCCTGTTCTTGGTATTATAAGTTATTACATCAAAGGATTTTTAAATAAAATATCTGCTTAACACAAAAGGCTCACCAATAAAACGGAGAGCCTTTTGTGCCTTTTCTAAAGACTAGCTTTTTTCTAAAACTCGTTTAACATTTTTGAGATTTCGTCTAAACGTGGCGTCAGAATGATTTCAATTCGGCGATTTTTGGCTTTACCTTCGGCAGTCGCGTTACTCATTAAGGGAGCATATTCGCTACGACCAGCTGCTGTTAGGTTTTGCTTGTTTACTTTTTTGTTTTCGCTCAAAATAGCTACTATAGCGGTGGCTCTTTTGGTAGACAAATCCCAGTTATCCTCGATGGGTCCTGAACCTTTGAAACCGTCATCGTCTGTATGTCCTTCGATTAAAACAGCAATATCTGGATTGTCACCCAATACTTTGGCTACTTCTACCACTGCTTTTTTTCCTTCGGAACCTACGGCCCAACTCCCTGAATTGAACAATAATTTGTTCTCCATAGAAACGTAGACTTTTCCGTTTTTTTGCTCAACGGTCAATCCTTTTCCTTCAAAACCATTCAACGCTTTGGAGAGTGTATCTTTTAGTTTTTTCATTGCTGCTTCTTTGGCTGCAATCAAATCTTCAAGTTCTTGCAAACGTTGAGCACTTTTGCTTAAACGTTCTTTTTCTATAGCTAAGGCTTTACTTTTGGCATCGAGTTCAGCTAGAAGTTCGTGATTTTTTTTCAAGTTGGTTTGCAACGCTTCGCCACTGTTTTTTTCTAATGCTGCATACGAATCTTGAAGTACTTTGTATTTGTTTATTGCAGCAGTATAATCGGCCTTTAGTTTTTCTAAATCGGATTTGGTTTTGTTTAAATCTGTGGTTAGCTTTTCTTTTTCGGATTCTAATTGTGTTTTTGCTTTTTGCAATTCTTCATTTTCATTGGTTAAGTCGGCTTGCTCTTTTTGAAGATTGGCTAATTTATTTTCTAGCTCGTTGTAGATTTTTTTGGACACGCAGGAACTGGTTAAAAGTAGCAATGTTAGTCCCAGGATGGTTTTTTTGATCATGTTGTTTATTTTGAGCTTTGTTATTTTTGTGACAATTGTTGTTTTTGGCACCATGCCCTAGCCCTGATGGGAACGGCATCCTTGCTGGGCGGGGTTCGCCCAGCAAGATATAGTGGACAGCAGGATTAGCTCCTAAAAATTATTCTATTTCGACCAAAATAGGGCAATGATCGGAGTGCATAGCGTCTGGTAGAATAACGGCTCTTTTGAGTTTATGTTGTAGGGAGTCGCTCACCAAGTTGTAATCGATACGCCAGCCTTTGTTATTGCCGCGAGCTCCGGCTCTGTAGCTCCACCAGGAATACTGATGTGGCTCTTGATTGAAATGACGGAAACTGTCGATGAAACCTGAGTTGATGAATTTATCTAACCAAGCGCGCTCTTCTGGTAGGAAGCCTGAAACGTTTTTGTTGCGAATGGGATCGTGAATATCGATGGGTTTATGGCAAATGTTGTAGTCCCCGCAAATAATGAGGTTGGGAATTTCTTTTTTTAATTCGTCTATGTATTGATGAAAATCATCCATGTACTTGAATTTGTGGTCTAGTCGCTCAATATTCGTTCCCGAAGGCAAGTACAAACTCATTACGGAGCAATCATCGAAATCAACTCTAAGGTTGCGTCCTTCGAAGTCCATATGCTCGATTCCGGTTCCGTAAGTCACTGCATTGGGTTTGATTTTGGACAAAATAGCTACGCCAGAGTACCCTTTTTTGGTAGCCGAGAAATAGTATTGGTATGGATACCCTGCTTTTTCGATATCGGCTACGGGTATTTGATCTTCATTGGCTTTTATTTCTTGAAGGCAAATAACATCTGGATTGGCTTGTTGTAACCATTCTAAGAACCCTTTGGTGATGGCAGCGCGAATTCCGTTGACGTTGTAAGAGATGATTTTCATACGAGATGTATTAAATTTCTTTATAAAAAAATGAACAAAAAGATGGTTTTTGCTTACATTTTATCTTATTTCAAAATAAAAAAGTAAGATTTTTGCGGATTTCAAAAGTAGTAAAAAAGTAGAAGATTGTTTGAATAAACCCGAATAAATTAGCCTTTTTTTCTATCTTTGCGTCTTGCTTTAAAACAATAAAGAAATGGGTTTAGTTACCGCAAAAGAAGTTGCAAAAGCAATAAATACGGATAAGTACGGTGTTTTTGGTACTTTCTCGGGTTGGTTGCTGATGAAAGTTTTGAAAATCTCTACGTTAAACAAAATCTACGACAGGAATAAACATTTGAGTGATGTTGAATTCTTAAATGCTATATTGGATGAGTTTCAAATTAAGTTTGAAATACCAAAAGAAGACTTTAAGCGATTACCAAAGGATGGTGCCTATATTACGGTTTCAAATCATCCTTTAGGTGGAATTGACGGAATATTGCTGCTGAAATTAATGCTCGAAAAAGAGCCTAATTTTAAAATTATTGCCAATTTTTTATTGCACCGCATTGACCCCATGAAGCCTTACATCATGCCGGTTAATCCTTTTGAAAACCACAAAGATGCCAAATCTAGCGTAGTAGGAATCAAAGAAACGTTGCGTCACTTGAAAGACGGAAAGCCACTGGGGATGTTTCCTGCAGGAGAAGTTTCTACCTACAAAGATGGAAAATTAATGGTGGACAAACCATGGGAAGAAGGTGCATTGAAAGTGATTCGAAAAGCGCAAGTGCCAGTGGTACCTATTTATTTTCATGCCAAAAACAGTAAATTGTTTTACTTCTTATCGAAGATAAACGATACGCTAAGAACCGCTAAATTACCTTCGGAATTGTTAACTCAGAAGAAAAGAGTCATCAAAGTACGTATTGGTAAACCGATATCTGTGGCAGAGCAAAATGAGTACGAATCTATTGAAGAATATTCAGAGTTTTTGAGAAAGAAAACCTATATGTTGGCTAATCCTTTCGAAAAAGACAATAATTTCTTGAATACCAATCCACTTAAAGGGAATAAAAGTCCAAAGAAAATTGTCACTCCAGCCAATAGTGAGAAATTGATTCGAGAGGTAGACAATCTTAGAAAATTAGATTGTAGACTCTTGCAAAGTAAAAATTACGAAGTGTTTTTTGCAAAAGCCAAAGACATTCCAAATATTCTTCATGAAATTGGTCGATTAAGAGAAATTACTTTTCGAGAAGTAGGAGAAGGAACCAATGAGTCTATCGATTTAGACAAATACGACCAATATTATCGTCATCTTTTTTTATGGGACGATGAAACTAATAAGATTGCAGGGGCCTACCGAATGGGATTGGGTTGTGAGATTTATCCAAAATATGGCATGGATGGATTTTATTTGAATGGTTTGTTCCGCTTTGAGCCCGAATTACACGAAATGCTTCATAAGTCCATCGAAATGGGGCGTGCCTTTATCATTAAAGAATACCAACAAAAACCTATGCCTTTGTTTTTGTTATGGCGCGGAATTATTCATACGACCTTGCATTATCCAGAGCATAAATATTTGCTTGGTGGAGTGAGTATTAGTAATCAATTTTCGGATTTTTCTAAATCGCTGATGATTGAGTTTATGAAATCACATTATTACGATCCATACATCGCACAATATGTTCATCCGAAAAAAGAATACAAAGTAAAACTAAAGGATGCCGACAAAGATTTTGTCTTTAATGAAACCGATGCTGATTTGAATAAATTTGACAAAATTATTGACGAATTGGAGCCAGGTGTATTGCGTCTTCCTGTTTTGATTAAGAAATACATCAAGCAAAACGCTAGACTCGTTGCTTTTAACGTTGATCCTCTTTTTAATAACGCTATAGATGGGTTGATTTACATTCGTATTGAAGACATTCCAGAAAGTACCATGAAACCGGTTATGGAAGAATATCAAGCCGAATTAGAACGAAAAATGAACGACAAAGAAGAATAGAATAAAAAAAAGACACTGCGAAGTGTCTTTTTTTATACATAACAATATACTTTATAATAATAATCCTTTTGATTTAGCTTCTTTTACAAGCTCTTCGTCTGTCGCATCTTTAAGCTTTAACAGTACTTTCATATCTTCCATTCTTCGTAGAATCGCACTTGAGGGAATTGGGACATATTGAGGGATATCGGCTATTTTAGTTCCTTTTGATAATTGAAATAAAATATTTTTATCAAACTGATCGATTTCGATGGTTACATGCTCTAATTTGCTAATCATTTCTAGTACAGACTGGCTATAATATTTTTGGTTTTTAATGACTTTATCAATAGCAAACAGTAATTCATCAAAAGTTAGATCATTTTTTATCACCAATCCAATGGGATTAATGGTTTTGATAATTGTTTTTATTTTTAAAATTTCGGTGTACATTGTTAGCAAGATAATTTTGCAATCTGGCATGTGTTCTATTAGTAGTTTTGCCAAATCTTCCCCAGAAAAAATCCCTTTTTCTTCGTAAATCGGCATGCTAATATCCAGAAATGCGATATCGAAGGGCTTTGTTTCTGGATTTGTTATTACTTCATAACCTGACTGACAATCTTTGGCTTGGGTGATCAAAAACTCATATTCGGTAGGACGGTAACGGGTTATTGCATTTTTGTACCCTTGAATAATAAACGGATGGTCGTCTGCAATAAAAATATTTTTGATGCAAAGGTCGTTGTTGTTGGGTATTGTATTCATTATTACGTTTGCTTTTTATGTTCAATGGGTACTTCAATAGTTAAAGCTGTTCCTTCTCCTTCTTTTGTTTTAATCTCTAATTTACCTTTACATTCTTTGGTTCTGTATTCTATATTTTGTAAACCAATACCTTTTTTAATTTTTTTAAGATTAAATCCCACGCCATTGTCTTGTATAGAAAGCTTAATCATCTGATCTCCCTCCATTACAAAGCTAACCGTTATTAACTTAGATTGTGCATATTTATTGCAATTTTGTAAGGCTTCTTGAACGATTCGGTACAAGTTAATTTTGATTTCATTAGAAATACCTTCCCACTGAATGTTTTTATCTAAGTAAAAAGTTATTTTAGTTTTAAAAGCTTTTCTTTGATTTTCGATAAGATTCGTGAGAATCACGACGAAGTTATTAATTAATTCTGTGTTTTCTCTATTTAAATCGTGTGAAATTTCTCGAATATCTTGTTCGATTTGTTTTAATTCAGCTAAATATTCCAATCTAGTTTTTATAGCATGTTCATCCTGAGCATTATTCATGGTATCAAGATTCATTCTAACCCCAAACATTTTTCCCAAAACGCCATCGTGCAATTCTCTAGCGACTCTTTTCTTCTCTTTAGTTCGATTGTCATCAATAGTTTTTTGCTGTGAAATCATCAAATTATAAATTTCACCATTGGCTATTTGTTGCTGTTCTTTAAACATCAATAGTCGGTGCTTGTTGCGTAGAGAGACAAAAATAAAGGTAAAAATACTCATTAAAGTCAAAACACTGAAAATATAAAATAAATTTCGGTTTTGTACGACCAAATCAGTGTTTTCGCTTTTAATTACATCGGTTTCATACTCAATTCGAGAGAATTTTTCTCCCATTTTTCGTTCTGCTTTTTGAAGACTGTCATTGATATGAATGTATTCTTTGGAATAAAGCGATGCGTTTTGCGGTTCAACAACTCCCATTTGTTTTAAAGCGACCAAAACGTTTCTAAAATTTTTGTCTTTACGGGCAGAGGAAAGTGCTTCTCTGGCATATCGAACCGCTTGTAGGCTATCATTATGGTAGCTATAATATTCTGAAAGGTGGATTTTATTGGCAACAATGCCAGAGGTTAGTTTCAGACTATCTCTTAATTTTAAAGAGTTTAAAAATAATCCTGGAAGGTCTTTCTCTTGTTTAAGCTTGAATCTTGAATAAGCTAAATTGTCCAAAAGCATAGCATACAAGGACGGCTTATCGTATTTTAGATTTTTTTGTCTTAATCCTTCTTGATAGTACTGTTGAGCTTTTTGGTAATTTTTTAGATTCTGGTATACATATCCAATGTTATTTAACGAGGTTGCTTTGGATTGATAAACAGAGGGGATTTTATAATCTGTAGCATTTACTAGTGCTTTATTATGATAATCAATTGACTTGTCATATTCCTCTAAATCATTATATAAGATTCCTAATAAATTATATAATTCATACGTTAAATCATCCGCTTTATGATACTTTAAGACCCTTAAAGCATTAAAGACAGATTTTTCACTTCCTAATAAATCACTTTCTGCGTATTGTAAATTAGCCTTATTTAATCTCGTTCGTGCGACATTATATCCATCGTTTTTTAACAAATAAAATTTTTCAGCTTTATAATAGTTTAAAAATGCACTATCAGACATTAATTTTGAACTGTAATAATCTCCTTTATATGTATATGCCTTTGCTAAACTCAATGTGTCTTTTGCTTCAATACATTTATTTAAAATGAATTCTACAGTTTTTACATAATTAAATGAATCATCCATATTATAGAATCTGTTCGCAACTTTAAACAAATTGACCCTAGTTAAAGAATCATTTGAATAATTGGATAATAAATCAAAAGCCTTACTATTATAGTCTTGCTTAATTTCAAAGGAAACTGTGTCTTGATTGGCAATCTCTAAAAATACTTTGAGACTATCTGTGCTAAAATTATCATCAATAGGTTCAATTTTTTTACTTTTTGAACAATTGACAAAAAAACAAACATAAACAATAATAATTAAGTTTTTGAATTTCAAAGCTTTTCGAATTTTATCAAAAATAGAAAAAGAATTGACATAAAAAAAGGCTAACAAATTTTGTTAGCCTTTTTTAAAAGTATTTTTATGTTTTAATCAACTTTTTTATTTCCTCCTGTAGATTGAGAACCATTTATATCAACCTTTTTATTTCCCCCTGTAGATTGTGAACCATTTATGTCTACTTTTTTGTTTCCTCCTGTAGATTGCGAACCGTTTATATCTAACAAATTTGTCCCTTTTTCAATTGTAGTTTTTTGCTCTGGTGTTGTAAATGAAGTTAATCCCATTACTAATGTAAATAATCCGATAGTTAAGATAGTTTTTTTCATAATTTGTGGCTTTATGTTTTTAATTTTATTTTACGTTTCTTTCCGATAATGTTCGGAATAGTTTTGTAAATCTAAGTAGCCACACGGATTTTTTCCTACACAAAAACACCTTTTTTGGTAGAATACAGTCATTTGTTAGTAAGTACTATTCAATATTGAGTAAGTGTATTGATTATCAGATTTCTACATAATTTTCTTTGGAAAAATCAGAAATAATTAGGTCAATATTAGTTTTATAGGACTTCGAAAACGGCAACTTTGTAGTGTTATTCTTAATGAAACACAGAGAGTTACCCATTTGAATACGGGAAATAAACTTCCGGTTTACGATGTAACTATTATGGATGCGAATGAAGGGAAAAGTTAAAATTGATTCGAAATGTTTTAATGTTTTGAAGGCGGTTATCATTTCGCCAGATTGTAAATGAATATCCGTAGAATTATTATCGGCCTGAAAATAGCAAATAGTATCGGCATTGATATAGCGATAGTCACCGTAGGATTTAATACAAATGATTAATGGTTTAAGTGTTAGGCTAGCAACAGGTGGTGAAATTTTTTTCTGTTCAGCATGAGTGTTTTGAATTGGTACTCCCGAACACGCCTTTTTTTTTAATTTATGAATCGATTTTACTATTTGGATGCTCCGCACGGGTTTTAAATAATAATCAAAAACACCATAGTCTATTGCTTCAAAAGCCCAATCTTTTTTGGTAGTAGTTATAATGACTTGTGGTAAAATAGATAAAAAACGATGTAACTCACTTATAAATGATAGGGATAGATTACTTTTTTTGTCTGAAGGGACAATTTCTAAGAAAATAAGATGAGGCTTTTTTTCTAGTACTAAATTCAATCCTTCTTCAAGTGAAAAAGCCATTCCTAGAAATTCTAAGCCTGAAATTCCATCAGCCGTAGCCTTGGTTTGTAAAGCACTTTCTTGTGAATCGTCAATAATAATATAGGTAACAGTCATTCAACAACGCTTATATTCAGTTTAGAAGTCGGTTGTCTAAATTCTAAATCTTTTTTTGCGGATTATTTGATAGTACACAAAAATACCATTTTAAACAAAAAACACAATTTAGACTTTTAAAATTAATGTAATCCTTTTTCTTTCCTTCATTTTGTTAAAATAAACCTTTAGAATGTTGATAGAAACAGATGAAATGCATAAAAATCCGATGAATTGCATTTTTGAATGACTCTTATGATGGTTATTAATTCTTTTACTCGCTTAACTAAAGCTTAAATACAAAAAAGACTTCTCGATTTGAGAAGCCTTTCTTTTTATAAATGGATAGGTGATTACATTTTCATCAACCAGTTTTTCATCGATACTTCATTTTCGATAATGGCTTTTAAATCTGCAATAGCTACACGGTCTTGTTTCATCGTATCTCTATGACGAATGGTTACCGTTTGGTCTTCTGCTGTTTGATGGTCAACTGTGATACAGAAAGGTGTTCCTAAGGCATCTTGTCTTCTATAACGTCTTCCTACTGCATCTTTCTCATCGTAAGACACATTGAAATCCCAACGTAAATCTTCAATGATTTGCTTAGCAATTTCTGGTAAACCGTCTTTTTTTACTAAAGGTAAAATAGCCGCTTTAGTTGGTGCTAAAACCGCTGGTAATTTCAAAACCGTTCTTGTTGAACCATCTTCTAAGGTTTCTTCTTTTAACGAAGTTGCAAAAACCGCCAAGAACATTCTGTCCAAACCAACTGAAGTTTCAACTACGTAAGGCACATAATTTTGATTCAATTCGGCATCAAAATATTGTAATTTTCTACCTGAATATTCTTCGTGTGCTTTCAAATCGAAATCGGTTCTGGAGTGAATCCCTTCTAATTCTTTGAACCCAAAAGGAAACTCAAATTCGATATCTGCAGCGGCATTGGCGTAATGCGCTAATTTTTCGTGATCGTGAAAACGGTATCTTTCTGCTCCTAAACCAAGCGATAAATGCCATTTCAAACGGGTAGCTTTCCAATGTTCGTACCATTGCATTTCTTCACCTGGACGTACAAAAAATTGCATTTCCATTTGTTCAAATTCACGCATACGGAAGATGAATTGTCTCGCTACGATTTCGTTTCTGAAAGCTTTTCCGGTTTGAGCAATTCCAAAAGGAACTTTCATTCTGCCTGATTTTTGAACATTCAAGAAATTCACAAAAATCCCTTGAGCCGTTTCTGGTCGCAAATACAAATCCATTGCCGTATCAGCAGAAGCCCCTAATTTGGTACCAAACATCAAATTGAATTGACGCACTTCGGTCCAATTACGTGAACCTGATTCTGGACAAGCAATTTCTAATTCTTCGATTAAGGCTTTTACATCTTCTAAATCGCCATTGCCCAAAGAACGTCCCATTCTTTCTAGAATTTCTCTTTCTTTGGCTAGATATTCTACTACTCTTGGATTGGTTGTAATGAATTCTTGCTCATTGAAAGCGTCTCCAAAACGAACTTTTGCTTTTTCGATTTCTTTCTTTGCCTTAATATTTAATTTTTCGGCATAATCTTCAATCAAAACATCAGCGCGGTATCTTCGTTTAGAGTCTTTGTTGTCAATCAACGGATCGTTGAATGCATCTACGTGACCCGAAGCTTTCCAAGTCGTTGGATGCATCAAAATGGCAGCATCGAGACCTACAATGTTCTCGTTCATCTGCACCATCGATTTCCACCAATATTCGCGTATGTTCTTTTTTAATTCAACTCCGTTTTGTGCATAATCATATACTGCACTTAAACCATCGTATATTTCGCTTGACGGAAAAATAAATCCGTACTCTTTTGCATGCGAAACTACATTCTTAAATAAATCTTCTTGTTTTGCCATAGTGTTGCAAAAATATAAAAAGTGCATTTAAAAAAAACAAAAATCAACAAGTTTGAATCATCATTTTGCTTATTTTTAGCATTAATTCCTTGATTAGATGCTTAAAAATCTCATTCATCTCTTTTTTCCACCAGTTTGCTCGGGATGTCATTCTTTTTTATTGAGCAATGAAACGGTCATTTGTACCAATTGCAGGCATCATTTACCGCAAACCCATCATCATTTGCAAACAGAAAACGAAGCATTTAAAAAATTTTATGGCAGGATTCCAGTAATTCATGCCTCGGCTTTCTTGTACTTTCATAAAAAAGGAATGGTCCAAGAATTAATTCACAATTTGAAATATCGTGGGCATCAGGAAATAGGTACGCAATTAGGATATTGGTATGCCGAGGAGTTAAAAAACAATGCATTTATCAAAAGTGTAGACGCGATTATACCCGTTCCTATTCATAAAAAAAGAAGACACAAAAGAGGATACAACCAAGTAGATACTTTTGCAAATGCTTTATCAAATGTATTAAACATTCCTGTTGAAAATCATATTTTACTCAGAAAGATAGATTCTAAAACCCAATCCAAGAAAAATTTATTGGGTAGAATGGAAGGGATTGACCAAGTTTTTGATGTGGTTTTTGAAGAAAAAGAGCATAACAAACATTTCTTATTGCTCGATGATGTTTTGACCACCGGGGCGACTTTAGAATCTTGTTCAAGAGCACTTTTGACAATTCCTGGAGCCAAAATCAGTATTGTATGTATGGCTATGGCACATTCCTAAAATTAAATTTCTCTCTAAGTTAAAAATCAAAATGGCATCTTTCAGTGTATTCTTTACTTAATGTGGTTTTCAAAAACAAAATAGGAATTATAACAAAATTGTTTTTTAAAGTATAAAGTTAATTGTATAAATTTGGATAAATTTTATAAATCAATTAAATTAAGATATCATGGCCTTTGAATTACCTCAATTACCTTATGCATACGATGCATTAGAACCACATATTGATGCTAGAACAATGGAAATTCACCATTCTAAACATCATAATGCCTATACCACTAACCTGAATGCTGCTATTGCGGGAACGGATATGGAGGGCAAAACGATCGAAAATATTTTAATCAATTTAGACAAGACTAATGCTGCTGTGCGTAACAATGGTGGTGGATATTACAATCACAATTTGTTCTGGACTGTAATGTCTCCAAATGGAGGAGGACAACCGACAGGTGAATTGCTTGATGCTATCGAAGCTTCTTTCGGTACGTTCGAAGAATTCAAAGCTAAGTTTGCTAAAGCAGGAGCTACACAATTTGGCTCAGGATGGGCTTGGTTATGTGTGCAAAAAGGTGGTAAACTTGAAGTTTGTGGTACTCCAAATCAAGACAATCCATTGATGCCTGGTGTGGGTTGTGGAGGAACTCCAATCTTAGGAATGGATGTTTGGGAACACGCTTACTACTTGCACTACCAAAACAGAAGACCTGATTATATTGAAGCTTTTTTCAATGTAATCAACTGGACTGAAGTAACAAGACGTTTTGTTTTAGAAAAGTAAAAACAAATTGTAACCAAAATAGAAAAGGCTGTCCTAACTTTTGGACAGCCTTTTTTTATGTAAAAAAGATATAGAAACTTCTACTGAACCAAATTTTATCTATGCAATTTTTGAAATTGCAATGATTTTTTTCGGAAGTTTCCTTTTTAATTAATCTTTACTGGAAAGTTTTGAGAGTAATCTAAGGAACTCTATGTATAACCAAACTAAGGTAATAAGCAATCCCATAGCTCCGTACCATTCCATGTATTTTGGCATTCTTTGATTTACGCCTTGATCTATTCTGTCAAAATCTAGAAATAAATTCAATGCAGCAATGATAATTACAAAAACGCTAATTCCAATGCTCATTAATGAATTGTCGTGGTGAATCGGAGTAAAACTCGTAAACATTGAAAACAACCAAGAAATTAGGTAATAGGTTGCAATTGCTAAAGTCGCAGCAATAACGACAGATTTGAATTGCTCCGTAACTTTTACAATTTTATATTTGTAAAGGCCCAAACAAACTAAAAAGGTAACAAATGTTGCTCCAACGGCTTGTAGTACAATTCCAGGATATTTAGCCTCAAAAATAGCAGAAATACCTCCAATAAAAAGCCCTTCAAAAACAGCATATCCAGGCGCTAAATAAGGCGATAAATGAGGTTTGAAAGCTGCAATTACTACCAAAATTAGCCCAACGATAGCTCCGCCAAAAGCAGGTACGATTGGATTCATATCATTAAACGCCATCCACCAAGTAATTGTTGCTGCGGCTGTCAGCAATAAGAAAAGGATTAGACTTTTGTTTATGGTTCCAGTCAGGGACATTTCGGAGTTATAATCAATGATTGTAGCTTGATGTACTTCGTTAGAGTTTCCTTGATTTTTGAATGTTTTGTTGTTTAAAAACGGGTTGTTCGAGTTATTAAAAGCCATAAGTGTTAATTTATAGTTATGGAATGAAAATTAATGATGGTTAAAGATATAAATACTCCGGATATTTTTAAAGTAAAATATAAATAAAAAACGCTCCATATTTTTGGAGCGCTTTTTTAATCTATACTTTAGGAATTATGCTATTTCAGATACTCTTAAAGTATTAACCATTCCTTTATCTTTGATTGGCATAGCTGCTAAATTGATTAAAAAGTCTCCTTTTTTCACAAAACCTTTCTCTTTTACGATTTCGTTTACATCAGTAACGGTATCGTCTGTGCTGACATCTTTCGTATACATAAAGGATTTAACTCCCCATAATAGATTAAGCTGTGTTAGAATACGTCTGTTTGATGTAAATACCAAGATGTGCGCATTAGGTCTCCAGGCCGATATTTGGAAAGCAGTATAACCGCTATTGGTCAATGTGCAAATAGCTTTTGCATTGATTGAGTTGGCCATCATGGCAGCATGGTGACAAATTGTTTTGGTGATATAACGATTCGTTTTTATTTGTGGTGTATTTTGAGGAACATTGATCAGTGGTGAATCTTCAACCGCTTCCAAGATTTGTGTCATTTTCTGAATAACTTGAACAGGATAGTTACCTGTTGCTGTTTCTCCAGATAGCATTACAGCATCTGCACCATCCATAACAGAATTTGCAACGTCATTTACTTCAGCACGAGTGGGAGTGAGGCTTGTGATCATTGTTTCCATCATTTGAGTGGCTACAATTACAGGAATTCTTGCCGTTTTAGCTCTTCTAATCAATTCTTTTTGAACCAATGGTACTTCGTGAGCAGGAAGTTCAACTCCTAAATCTCCACGAGCCACCATTAGAGCATCACAAAAAGCTACAATTTTGTCCATATTCTCTAGTGCTTCTGGCATTTCGATTTTGGCAATAATTGGAATTTTAAATTCAGAATGCTCAGCGATTAATTCTTGTAAATCTTGTAAATCTCTTGGTGTTTTAACAAATGAAAGGGCAATCCAGTCTAATTGTTGTTCAATGGCAAATTTTGCATCAGCAATATCTTTTTCTGTCAACGCTGGAAGAGAGATTTTTGTGTTAGGAAGATTAACTCCTTTTTTTGATTTTAGTTCTCCACCTTGAATAACTTTGGCAAGTACTTCGCTTTTTTTGTCTGTTTCAACGATTTCAAAAATAAGTTTTCCGTCGTCTAAAAGTATTCTTTCGCCAGGATTTACATCGTTCGGAAAGTTTTGATATTTCATGAAAACTTTTTTAGAAGTTCCAAGAATATCTTCTGCCGTAGTAAATGTAATTAAGTCACCTTCATTAACAAATGCTCCTTCTTCCATCACACCAACACGTAATTTTGGACCTTGTAGGTCACCTAATATTGCTGTTGTGTATCCAAATTCTTCATTTAGGCCACGAATAATACTGATTTTGTTTTTTACATCTTCATAATCAGCGTGCGAAAAGTTTACTCTAAATACATTAACTCCTGCCTCAATCATGTCTTTGATGACTTCTCTTGTACTACATGCAGGTCCTAGTGTGGCTACAATTTTCGTTTTTTTGTTTGTAAGCATTGTTGTTAAAAAATTAAATTGTTTTTTGATTTTATGGTTTCTGTTTTTACGCTATAGACCATACTTATGGCTTCTATAGTGTTTAAATCAGCAACTGTTTTTGTTTTATTAAAATTGCTATGACAGGCTTCAATTTTTAAGAAATAGTCTGCTTTTTTAAGTTCAGGTAACAAATATACTTGAGCAGCGATTTCTATATTTTGATCGAAAAACAGATTGGATTTTTGCTTAGTATCGCTCTGAATTACTTCATTTTTATTTTGAATCAGATGCCAAGTACTGTCTTTTTTAGCATCATAATAAGAGTATTTCGAGAAAAAAGATTTTCCTTCTTTTATGTCAATCAAAATGTCTTTTGGACTTCTGCCAAGATTAATGTTTAAGGCTAGATTAATGAAATAAGCTAAACGATAATCCTCCAAAGGAGTATGTATAGCAATGATAGAATAATCTATTTCTTCAAACTCATCTAAACTTACTTTGTGAATTGCCATTTCAAAAATAAATTAGCAGTAAAGGTACTACTTCTATAGAAGATTTTCTAAGAAAGATTGATATGATTTTGTTAAATCCTTAACGAAAACGATATAGTTTTAAGAAAAATAAGATTATTTCTTGTTTATTTTTTCTTGAAAGGCAAAATAAGCTCTTTGGGCTGCTTTTTCTTCAGCTTTCTTTTTGGAAGTAGCTCTTGCTTTGGCAATTACTTTGTCGTCAATACTCAATCGGACACCAAATAAACGTTGTCCATCAATGGCATTGTCTTCAAAAATATCGAAATGAAATACTCTTTTTTCTTTTTGGCACCACTCGATGACCAAGCTTTTATAGCTGATTACTTTGCCTTCTAATCGGCTAATGTCAACATAAGGTGTAATTACTCTTGAATTAATGAATTTTTCGCAGAATACATATCCTTTGTCCAAATAAATGGCGCCAATTAAAGATTCAAAGATATTACCATGAATGTTATCTCCAAAATGTTGTACCGGAACTTTGCTTTCTATGAATTGAATTAAATTTAAGTCTTTTCCTAGTTCATTTAGGTGTTCTCTACTTACTATTTTGGAACGCATTTTTGTTAAATAACCTTCGTCTCCATAAGGTGCTTTACTAAATAAATAACCAGCAATGACAGAACTTAGCATGGCGTCCCCTAAGAATTCTAATCGTTCATAATTCATAGGGTTGCCCTCTTTGTCTACTTTGTTTGAGGAACGATGTGTGAATGCTTTCCGGTAGGATTCTAACTCGGTTGGTGGAAAACCCAATATTTTTTCGAGAGCATTAAAAAAAATCCCGTCTTCGAGAGAACGGGATTTTGAAAATATTTTTTTTAAAATTCGCATACGAAATTAGTCAACTAATTTTTTAAACAATACACATGCATTGTGCCCGCCAAAACCAAAAGTGTTACTCATAGCCACATTTACTTCTCTCTTTTGAGGTGTATTTAGAGTAAGATTTAGTGATGGGTCGATTTTATCATCTACAACGCTATGATTAATGGTTGGAGGGATTATCCCGTGTTTCATGGCCAAGATAGAAGCAATAGCTTCAATTGCTCCTGCGGCTCCCAACAAGTGACCAGTCATTGATTTGGTCGAATTAATATTGATGGTTTTAGCATGATCGCCAAACACTGCACTGATCGCTTTTAATTCAGCTACGTCTCCAAGAGGAGTAGAAGTTCCGTGTGTATTGATGTGATCTACGTCTTCTGGATTCATTCCTGCATCTCGAAGGGTGTTTTTCATTACGGCAATAACTCCAATTCCTTCTGGGTGAGGAGCGGTTAAATGATAGGCGTCTGATGACATTCCGCCACCACCAATTTCACAGTATATTTTTGCGCCTCTCGCTTTTGCATGTTCGTAATCTTCAAGTACAAGTGCGCCAGCACCTTCACCTAATACAAAGCCATCTCTGGTGGCATCAAAAGGTCTCGAAGCGGTTTCTGGACTTTCATTCCTAGTAGATAAAGCGTGCATAGAACTAAAGCCGCCCATTCCTGCAATTGTTACCGCTGCTTCAGAGCCTCCAGAGATAATCACGTCACACATTCCTAATCGGATGTAGTTAAACGCGTCAATTAATGCATTAGCAGAAGAAGCACAAGCTGAAACTGTTGTATAATTGGGACCCATATAGCCATTTCGCATCGAAATGTGAGCTGGAGCAATATCTGCAATCATTTTTGGAATAAAAAAAGGATTGAATTTTGGAGTTCCGTCACCTTTTGCATAATACAATACCTCGTCTTGAAAAGTTTCAAGTCCACCAATTCCAGCACCCCAGATAACACCTACTCTTTGTTTGTCAATATTGTCGTCTGTTAATCCAGCATCTTTAATAGCTTCATCACTTGCGGCAATAGCATATTGGGCAAATTTGTCTAGTCGTCGAGATTCTTTGCGATCCATATAATCTTCAATATTGAAGTTTTTTACTTCACACGCAAATTTTGTTTTGTGTTTTTCGGTATCGTAGTATGTAATTGGAGCAGCTCCGCTTACTCCATTCAAAAGACCATGCCAGTATTCTTGGATGTTATTTCCAATTGGAGTTAGTGCACCTAATCCTGTAACTACAACTCGTCTTAATTCCATAACGTATGTGTTTTGTTAGCTTTAAACAAATAAAACCCACGCATTCTTTTATTGTATATAGAGTACAAAAGAGACATGGGTATTACAATATAAGTATTTATAAGGAGGAAAACCCCTCCACTAAGTATTAAATTGATTTTAAAAATAATAACACCCGTTTACAAGCAATGCAAACGGGTGAAAATTTATTATTTTTTTGCTTCCTCGATGTAAGAGATAGCTTGACCAACAGTAGCAATGTTTTCTGCTTGATCGTCTGGAATTTGAATGTCGAATTCTTTTTCGAATTCCATAATAAGCTCAACAGTGTCTAATGAGTCAGCTCCTAAATCATTTGTGAAGCTTGCTTCTGTTACAACTTCGTTTTCGTCAACACCTAATTTGTCTACGATAATCGCTTTTACTCTTGATGCAATGTCTGACATAATCTTTAATTTTAGAATTTAATTTGTTGGCAAAAATAAAAAACTTTATTTTAAAACTACTATTTAGTTTATAAATGTATTGGATAAAAACTAAAATTTATTTTAACAAAGGACAATCAAAGCTGTTTTTTTTCGTTTTTTATGTCGTTTTTTGCAAAATAAAATGAGTTGTAACATGAAAAAAATTGTTGTTTTTGCTTCGGGATCGGGAACAAATGCAGAAAATATCATTAAATATTTTTCGAATTCTTCTAAAGCTAAGGTAGTGAATGTCTTCACTAATAATCCCTCTGCAAAGGTGATTGAACGTGCTGCAAAATTAGAAGTTCCGTCTCAAATTTTTTCAAAACAAGAATTAAATGAAGGTTTTTTATTACAAAAAATCAATACTTTTCAACCTGATTTAATTGTATTGGCTGGTTTTTTACTAAAAATTCCTCAAAATCTAATAGAGGCTTACCCAAATAGAATTATAAATATACACCCCGCATTATTGCCAAAATTTGGGGGTAAAGGAATGTATGGCATGCATATTCACGAAGCTGTGATTGCTAACAAGGAAAAAGAGACTGGGATTACTATTCATTATGTAAATGAAAATTACGATGAGGGAGCGATCATTTTTCAATCCTCTGTTGCTCTTACTCCCGAAGATACCCCTGGAGATGTCGCAGTAAAAATTCATGAATTAGAACAAAAACACTTCCCTACTATTATAGATAATTTATTAGGTGACTAAGCTTTTAAAAGTAAATCATAATAAATCAATAAGCTAAAAACTAATTTCTCTAAATGTCACATCAAGTTCATATTTATACCGATGGAGCGGCCAAAGGAAATCCCGGTCCTGGTGGCTATGGCGTAGTTATGGAGTGGGTAGGCAAACCTTATAAAAAAGAATTCTATGAAGGATTTCGTTTAACTACTAATAATAGAATGGAGCTTTTAGCTGTAATTGTTGGCCTTGAAAAGCTAAAAAACGAAAATACTTCTGTTTTGGTCATTTCGGACTCAAAGTATGTGGTAGATTCTGTTTTGAAAAAATGGGTTTTTGGATGGGAAAAAAAGCGATTTACCGACAGGAAAAATGCTGATCTTTGGAAGCGTTTTTTAATCATTTATCGCAAGCATCAAGTAGATTTTAAATGGATCAAAGGTCATAATAATCATCCTCAAAACGAACGTTGCGATGAGTTGGCCGTGATGGCTTCGCAACAAAAGCAACTTTCTATTGATTCTTTTTATGAAAAAGAGGATCAAAAAATGATATAATAATCTGAAAATCAGTATTTATTACTTTTGTTTCTTTGAGGCTTGCAATCGTTGCAACTTTACACTTTATGAACTATCTTTGCGCCTTAATTCGAAACACAGCAAATGAATAAATTATTGATTGTTGGAACAGTAGCTTTCGACGCAATTGAAACTCCTTTTGGGAAAACTGATAAAATAGTAGGTGGCGCCGCGACATATATAGGTTTGTCAGCTTCTTTTTTCGACCTACAGTCTGCAATTGTTTCTGTAGTTGGGGATGATTTTCCACAAGAGCATTTAGATTTATTAACTTCTCGAAACATTGATATTTCAGGAATTGAAATTGTTAAAGGTGGAAAGACTTTCTTTTGGAGTGGCTTGTATCACAATGATTTGAATTCAAGAGATACATTGGTTACAGAACTTAATGTTTTGGCTGATTTTCAACCAAAAGTACCTCAAAATTTCAAAGATGCTGAAGTTGTGATGTTAGGAAATCTTCATCCACTAGTACAAAGCAGTGTTTTGGATCAAATGGAGACTACTCCGAAATTAGTAGTCTTAGATACTATGAATTTTTGGATGGATTGTGCCCTACCTGAATTACTTGATGTGATTAAACGTGTAGATGTGATTACTATAAATGATGAAGAAGCAAGACAACTATCTGGCGAATATTCTTTGGTAAAAGCTGCAGCCAAAATCCAGGAATTAGGCCCAAAATATGTAGTGATTAAAAAAGGAGAGCATGGAGCCCTTTTGTTTCATAAAAGCGAAGTGTTTTTTGCGCCAGCATTACCATTAGAAGAAGTTTTTGACCCAACGGGTGCTGGTGATACTTTTGCAGGAGGATTTTCTGGATACATTGCTCAAAGTGAAAATATTTCTTTTGAAAACATGAAAAACGGAATCATTTACGGCTCTAATTTGGCTTCCTTTTGTGTGGAGAAATTTGGAACAGAACGAATGGTTGGTTTAGAAGCAAAAGAAGTGAATCAACGCTTGAAACAGTTCAAAGCTTTGACTCAATTTGACATCGAACTATAATGACTTAAGCTCAGGGAACTGAGCTTTTTTTAATAAACTGCTTAATACAACACAACAATAAATACCATGAGTGACGCTTTACAACACGAATGTGGAATAGCTTTAGTACGACTTCTTAAGCCACTTGAATACTATAAGGAAAAATATGGTTCAGCCTTTTATGGCATCCAAAAAATGTATTTGCTTATGGAAAAACAGCACAATCGAGGACAAGACGGTGCTGGATTTGCAAGTATAAAATTAGATGTTGAGCCAGGTCAAAGATATATCAGTCGAGTGCGTTCGAATCATGCCCAACCCATTCAAGATGTTTTTGCTCAAATCAATTCGAGAATTAATGATGAACTTTCCGCACATCCTGAATATGCAGAAAGTGTTGCCCTTCAAAAAGCAAATATTCCTTATTTAGGGGAGTTGTTTTTGGGGCATGTACGTTATGGTACTTTCGGTAAAAATAGTATCGAGAGTGTGCATCCGTTTTTACGTCAAAATAACTGGATGCATCGTAATTTGATTCTAGCGGGTAACTTTAACATGACTAATGTTAAGGAGCTTTTTGAAAATTTAGTAGAGCTAGGTCAACATCCAAAAGAGATGGCAGATACGGTTACAGTAATGGAAAAAATAGGTCATTTTCTAGATGATGCCGTTACTGATTTGTATCAAGATTGTAAAAATGAAGGGTTAAATAAAAGAGAAGCTTCGCCTGTAATAGCCGAACGATTAAATGTTGCAAAGATTTTACAACGTGCTGCCAAAAATCTTGACGGAGGTTATGCTATGGCAGGCCTTTTAGGGCATGGAGATGCATTTGTTTTTAGAGATCCAGCAGGAATTCGCCCTGCTTATTTTTACCAAGATGACGAAATTGTTGTGGTGGCCTCAGAGCGACCAGTGATTCAAACGGTGTTTAATGTTCCTTTTGATGAAGTGCATGAAATCGATCCAGGAGCTGCTTTGATAATCAAAAAGAACGGAACCGTTTCTATGCAAGAAATACTTCCTGCAATTGCCAAAAAAGCCTGTTCTTTTGAACGAATCTATTTCTCAAGAGGAAGTGATGCAGAGATTTATAGAGAGCGTAAAATGTTAGGTAAACTGGTATTGCCGGCTGTTTTGGAAACCATAGATTTCGATACTGATAATACGGTGTTTTCTTATATTCCGAATACCGCTGAAACGTCTTTCTTTGGAATGGTTGAAGCGGCACAGGATTTCTTGAATCAGCGTAAAAACAATTACATATTAGCTAATAGAAATACCTTAACGACTGAGAGTTTACAGGAGTTATTAGCGGTAAAAATACGTACAGAGAAAGTAGCGATTAAAGATGCTAAATTAAGAACCTTTATTACAGAAGACAGCAGTAGGGACGATTTAGTGGCTCACGTTTATGATGTGACGTATGGAGTGGTTCAGCCAACGGATAATTTAGTGATAATTGATGATAGTATTGTACGTGGTACTACACTTAAGAAAAGTATCATCAAAATGATGGATCGCTTGAATCCTAAACGTATCGTTGTCGTTTCTTCAGCGCCTCAAATTCGTTACCCAGATTGTTACGGAATTGACATGGCCAAGTTAGAAGGGTTAATTGCTTTTAAAGCCGCTTTAGAGTTGCTTAAAGAAAGAAATCTATATCATATTGTCGATGAAGTATACGTTAAGTGTAAAGCTCAAGAGAACTTTAAAGATATTGAAGTGGTAAATTATGTTACCGCCATATATGAGCCATTTACGCCCCAAGAGGTTTCTGATAAGATAGCTGAAATGTTAAGTTCTTCTGAAATCAATGCAGAAGTAAAAATTATTTTCCAGACCGTTGAAAATTTACATATAGCTTGTCCTAAAAATTTAGGAGATTGGTATTTTACAGGTGATTACCCTACCCCAGGTGGGAATCGTGTAGTCAATCGCGCATTTATGAATTTTTATGAGGGTAAAGACGCAAGAGCGTATTAAAGAAATCATAAAATCTGTATTTAATCGGATTTTTTTGCATTTCATCGAAAAAGATTGTTAGTACTATAGCTTTATAGTAAGTTTACTAAACCATAATATTAGTAGGTTAAGTTTATGGTAGATTTGGGGCAAAAAGGGTGGAAGAGATTCCACCTTTTTTATTTTTAATGTTAAAGTGTTTTGTTTATAATAAATATAGTGCTCTTATGTTGTTTTTTTAGGATTATTTTAACAGTATTTTTTTAGACAGGTATAATATAAAAAGAGTCGTTTTCAATTTAGAAAACGACTCTTTGTTATTAATAAAAATAAGTTGATTATTCACTCAAGGCATTCCAGCCTCTTGCTTTTAATTGAATTTTTGTATTTGCACGAGTAACTAAGTGAAGGCCTTCTCCTGGTTCTGTCATGTGTCCAATAATTGTAAAGTTTGGGTTTCCTTTAATTTTATCAAAATCAGACATTGCTATAGTAAATAACAACTCATAATCTTCTCCACCGTTGATTGCGATAGTTGTACTGTCAATGTTGAATTCCTCACACACAGAAATAAATTGAGGATCTAATGGTAATTTGTCTTCATATAAATTACAGCCCACATTAGATTGTTTGCACAAATGCATGATTTCAGAAGAAATGCCATCAGAAACATCAATCATAGCAGTTGGTTTTATCTCTAAGGCATGTAATAAGCTTCGAATATCGGTTCTTGCTTCTGGTTTCAGTTGTCGCTCAATTAAATAAGTATACGCATCTAAATCTGGTTGCGAATTAGGATTTACTTGAAAGACTTGTTTTTCTCTTTCTAAAACTTGAAGTCCCATATAAGCAGCTCCAATGTCACCAGTTACTACTAATAAATCAGTTGCTTTGGCTCCATTTCGATAAACGATTTCATTTTCATCTGCTTCACCTAAAGCGGTAATGCTAATAATCATTCCTTTTTGAGAAGAAGTAGTGTCGCCACCAATGACATCAATTTTGTATTCTTTGGCCGCTCTGGCAATACCTTCATATAATTCTTCCAATGCCTCTAAAGGGAATCGATTAGAAACGGCTACCGAAACAGTGATTTGTGTAGGTTTTGCATTCATAGCACAAATATCAGAGAGATTAACTACAACTGATTTATAGCCCAAATGTTTTAAAGGCATATAAGCCAAATCAAAATGTACTCCTTCAATTAACAAGTCGGTTGAAACTACTGTTTTTCTTGTGCCAAAATCTAAAACAGCTGCATCGTCACCAATTCCTTTTAGGGTTGATTCTTGGTTAATTTCAAAGTTTTTTGTCAAATGGTCGATTAACCCAAATTCACCTAATTGAGCAATACTAGTACGTTGAGGGTTTTTATCTTCAATCATGTTTGTTTATGGTTTTAAAAAGGCAAAGGTACGAAGAATTAATTGCCAAGAATACTTCGATTTTCATTGAAAATATGCATCTTTATGTAATTAAAAATTGAAAGTATGAAAGCATTCGATATAGTGACCCTAACGGTCAACCCAGCAGTTGATAAAAGCACAAGTTTTAAAGGATTAGTAGCCGAACAAAAAATCCGTTGCGAAATCCCAAGATACGACGCTGGAGGTGGCGGAATCAATGTCTCTAAAGCGATCGCACGATTAGGCGGAAATTCTATGGCACTATTCACTTCAGGTGGCGCTATGGGACAATTGTTAGAAGAATTAGTAGCTAAAGAAAATATTGCCAGTGAGGCTGTTGCTGTGGAGAGTTGGACACGCGAAAGTTTTGTGGCGGTAGATACGAATACCAATTCGCAATACCGATTTGGATTTACGGGAGGTTCGTTAACGGAAGAAGAAAGTGAGCGATTTTTAGCTAAAATTAGGGAGTTCAAGCCTAAATTTTTGGTGGCTAGCGGTAGTTTGAATGAAGGCTTGAATGCTGATTTTTATCAAAAAGTAGCCCATATTGCAAAAGAGAACCACTCAAAATTAATTATCGATACCTCAGGAGAAGCTTTAGAAAAAGTCCTTGAAGTTGGCGCTTATTTAATCAAGCCAAACGTTGGTGAACTAGCCAAATTAATTGGCGAAGAGCGACTTGAAATGGAAGAAGTAAACGAAGCAGCCAAGAAAATTATAGCTAAAGGAGGTGCAGAAATAGTAGTGGTATCTCTTGGTCCACAAGGCGCTGTTTTGGTTACCAAAGACCATTATGAGTTTGTGCCTGCTCCTAATGTTGCCAAAAAGAGTACAGTAGGTGCTGGAGATAGTATGGTAGGAGGCATGGTTTGGGCGCTATCCCAAAATAAACCTTTAAAAGAAGTTATTCGATGGGGGGTGGCTTGTGGTTCAGCCGCCACGATGAACGAAGGCACCCAATTATTCAAAGGCTCCGATGCACAGCGTTTGTTTGATTGGTTGAAGCATAAATAGGGAAAGCCCCTAACCCCGCCTTGGCGGGGAATTAGAAACAAAAAAACTGACAATTTTTACATCGTCAGGTTTTCTTTTTATTGTCATAAAAGCTAATGCAATATTTGCAGAAAAAAATTACTTATTTCGCTTTTTCCAAATTTCAGGATTTCTCGAAGTATGAAAAACAGCAAAAACAGTAATTAACTTTAGTTCTTCGTTTACTAGATAGTGAATTAGGAAAGGGAATTTTTCAATTTTCCGACATCTCACCTCGTCGTATTTTATAGAATACAAGTAAGGGTTTTTCTTTAAAGAATTAATTTGTCTTTTAACTTGAGATTTATAGCGAAAACCCAAACCTTTTAATTGTATTTCATACCATTCAGAGGTTTCAAGGATGTCATTGAATGCGTCAATATCTATCTTTAATTTATAGCCCAAACCTTTTATAGTGTTTTAGATACTTTGTCCCAATCCAAAAGGCGTTCAGGATTAGTTTTAGCTTTAGCGATTCGATCTAAAACAATTTTTTGATGTTCTATAGGAATTTCAACATCTTCATTCCAAAGCGCATCATTGATTTTCAATCGATCTTTTGGAGATAATTGTTTAACCGCTTCAAGTAATTGACTTACACTTAAATCAATGTTTAATTTTATTGTTTCCATAAAAACAAAGTTAATGAAAAAAGGTTTTGTTACCTGTTAGCCTTATACTATTTTCTAAGTATAAATAGTCTTAATTATTAGTTTGAAAATAAATATGATTTTTAATCTAAACAAAAAAACCTGACAATTTTTACATCGTCAGGTTTTCTCTTTATTCTATTTTCTATATTCTTTTCTCTAAAAAAAACTAGTCGTTCAGTTTAAGAACCGCCATAAACGCTTCTTGCGGAATTTCTACATTTCCTACTTGACGCATACGTTTTTTACCTTTTTTCTGTTTTTCCAATAGTTTACGTTTACGAGAGATATCTCCACCGTAACATTTGGCAGTAACGTCTTTACGCAAGGCTTTTATGGTTTCACGAGCAATGATTTTAGCTCCAATTGCTGCTTGAATCGGAATATCAAATTGTTGTCTCGGAATCAACTCACGTAATTTTTCGGTCATTTTTTTACCAATCGTGTAAGCATTGCTTTCGTGAATCAACGCAGAAAGCGCATCCACCTGATTAGCATTTAATAATACATCCAATTTAACCAATTTTGAAGCACGCATTCCAATAGGAGAGTAATCAAACGACGCATAACCTTTAGAAACTGTTTTCAATCGGTCGTAAAAGTCGAATACTATTTCGGCCAATGGCATATCAAAGTTTAATTCCACACGTTCAGTGGTCAAATAGGTTTGATTCGTGATAATACCACGTTTTTCAATACACAAACTCATTACGTTACCCACGAAATCAGACTTGGTAATGATGGTTGCTTTGATATAAGGCTCCTCTACACGGTCCAGTTTTGATGGTTCCGGTAAATCTGATGGATTGTTAACGATAATAGCTGTTTCAGGCTCTTTTTTGGTATATGCCAAATACGAAACGTTCGGAACCGTAGTAATTACAGTCATATCGAACTCGCGCTCCAATCGTTCCTGAATAATTTCCATATGTAGCATTCCTAAGAATCCACAACGGAAACCAAATCCTAAAGCCGCCGAACTTTCAGCTGTAAATACCAGCGAAGCATCATTTAGCTGTAGTTTTTCCATTGAAGCTCTTAGTTCTTCAAAATCTTCTGTATCGACAGGGTAAATTCCAGCAAAAACCATCGGTTTCACGTCCTCAAAACCTGTAATCATATTGGTGGTAGGTGTTTTGGCATCGGTAATGGTGTCCCCTACTTTTACTTCTTTGGCTTCTTTAATTCCAGAAATCAAATACCCAACATCTCCAGTGGAGATTACGCTTTTTGGAACTTGATTCAGTTTTAAAGTTCCAACTTCATCGGCAAAATATTCATTGCCAGTAGCCATGAATTTTATCTTTTGACCTTTTTTGATTTCTCCATTTACCACACGGAAAATAACTTCAATTCCGCGGAAAGGATTGTAATGTGAATCAAAAATTAAGGCTTGTAAAGGTTCTTCTTTGTTACCTTTTGGAGGTGGAATTTTTTCGATAATGGCAGCCAAAATATTTTCGACCCCAAAACCTGTTTTTCCTGACGCGTGAATAATATCTTCTAATTCACAGCCCAACAAATCGATAATGTCATCGCTTACCTCCTCAGGATTGGCACTTGGCAAATCGACTTTGTTTAAAACAGGAATAATTTCTAAGTCGTTTTCTAAAGCCAAGTATAAGTTAGAAATCGTTTGTGCTTGTATACTTTGAGCCGCATCAACAATCAAAAGTGCGCCTTCACAAGCGGCGATTGAACGAGAAACTTCATACGAGAAATCCACGTGACCCGGAGTGTCAATCAAATTCAAGATGTATTGTTCGCCTTTGTAGGTGTATTCCATCTGTATGGCGTGACTCTTAATGGTAATACCACGTTCGCGCTCCAAGTCCATGTTGTCTAGCAATTGGGCTTTTTCTTCACGAGCGGTCACCGTTTGCGTAGCGCCTAATAATCGGTCAGCAAGAGTACTTTTTCCGTGGTCAATGTGTGCAATAATGCAAAAATTTCTTATATGTTTCATTTTCAATAAATATCAAATTCTATGTCATGCTGAGTCCAATCGAGTACTGAGCGCAGTCGAGTACTGAGCGCAGTCGAGTACTGAGCGCAGTCGAAGTAGGGCGTGCCGGCAGAAAAAGCCGTCGTGCTATCCGCTATATCTTTTATTCCGCTATCGCTACATAAAAGGATGCCGCTACTATCACTCACGCAAACCCTGCTAAACGACAAATAATCTGCAAATATACGCTAAATTCAATAGCTTCAAAGCCAACAACAACCATATCTAAAAAGTCTTTCAAAATAACCTTTTTATCCTTTCGCTTAAAAACCGTAATTTTGCAAAAAATTACCTCAAGATGGTCAAAATTGGCAACATAGAACTTCCAGATTTTCCTTTACTTCTTGCACCTATGGAAGACGTAAGCGACCCGCCTTTCCGTAGATTGTGCAAAATGCACGGTGCCGACTTAATGTATTCCGAGTTTATTTCTTCTGAAGGATTGATTCGCGATGCCATCAAAAGCCGAATGAAGTTGGATATTTTCGATTACGAACGTCCTGTTGGTATACAGATTTTTGGTGGCGATGAAGAGGCGATGGCGTTATCGTCTAAAATCGTTTCTACCGTAAACCCAGATTTAATTGATATTAATTTTGGTTGTCCTGTAAAGAAAGTCGTTTGTAAAGGCGCTGGAGCAGGAGTTCTAAAAGACGTCGATTTGATGATTCGTTTGACCAAAGCAGTTATTGATAGTACGCATTTACCTGTAACCGTAAAAACCCGTTTGGGCTGGGACGATAATTCTATCAACATCGATGAAGTGGCTGAACGTTTGCAAGATATTGGCGTTGCGGCATTAAGCATTCACGCTAGAACACGCGCCCAGATGTACAAAGGTCATTCCGATTGGTCTCACATTGCTCGTGTGAAAAACAATCCAAGAATTACGATGCCGATTTTTGGAAACGGCGATATTGATTCTCCTGAAAAAGCATTAGAATACAAAAACAAATACGGTGTAGACGGGATTATGATTGGTCGTGCCGCTATTGGTTATCCTTGGATTTTTAACGAAATCAAGCATTTCTTTAAAACAGGAGAACATTTGGCCAAACCCACCGTTGCTGATAGAGTAGAAGCGGTTCGCAACCATTTGACTTGGGCTATGGACTGGAAAGGCGAACGTCACGGAATTGTAGAAACAAGACCGCATTATACCAATTATTTCAAAGGAATTCATTCGTTCAAAACCTACAAACAACAATTGGTTACGCTCGATAAACCTGAAGAATTATTTGCAGTTCTTGACGAGATTATCGATGCTTATTCTGGGTATGAAGTGGTTTAAAAATTAAATCTGCTTCAGATTTGCCACGAATTCACTAATAATTCGTGAATTCGTGGCTTTTTTTAATCCAACAACTTCTTACTCACACGACTACTAGCAATCAACGAAGCCAAAAAGCCAAGCGTGATAATGGTCACCATTACGATTGCGATGTTTTCAAAACTAAAAACGACTGGATAAGCCAATGTTGGGGTAATCATAATCCACTCGAATTGTTGTTGCAATAGCACAATTACGATGCCCAAAAGCAATCCAATGATTCCGCCATAAACACTCAATAAAGTCCCTTGTAGCAAGAAAATATTGCGAAGACTCTTGATTTCGGTTCCGAGATTGAATAAGGTTTTCAGGTTGCCTTTTTTGTCTAAAATCATCATAATCAAAGCGCCAATCAAGTTAAAAAGCGCCACGACAATCACTAAAGTAAAAATCAGATACACTGCAATGTTTTCGGTGTTCAACATTTTATAAAGCGACTCGTTCAACTGCGCTCTGTTTTTTAGCGTGATTTTATTTTTGAAAATCGTTTGTAGTTGCTCAATAATATTGTTTTCATCCGCATTGGGGCGGAGTTTAAATTCTATTCCCGAAATTTGATTGGGTTGGTATTCTAGTAATTCTTGCGCCAATCCCAAATCGGCAAAAACGTATTTTGAATCCAAATCTTCACTAATCGAATAAATCCCAATCGGAATCAAATCCGTTTGATTAAAGGCTTCTGATGGAATCGTAATCGTCCCTTTGCCCGGCCTTGGCACCATAACTTCAAGCGCCGTATTGTAATCAAACAAACCCATCGAGAATTTTTGCGCCATTCCGTATCCTACCACAACTTGATAGGTGTTGGGTTGCAGCCATTGCCCGTTGTACAATTTTTTTTCAATGGCGTTTACTTTGGTGAATTGCGTGTCCACTCCTTTCAAATAAGTCACTTCTTGCTTATCTGCAAAAGTAAAAAGCACTCGTTCTTCAATAATTTTGGAGAAGGAAGCAATTCCCGCTATTTTTTTGATTTCTTGGTCTTGTTGGGGAGTAATAAAAAACGATTTGCCAAGCACTGGAGCTGCCTTCAAATCGGGATCAATTTCATTGGTAAACGAAAGACTAAATTCTTTCAAACCACTAAATACCGACAGCACTACAAATAGCGCCATAGCACCCACAATGATGCCCAAACTAGCTATGCGATTAATAATGTTAATAGCGCTGTTTTTGCTATTACTTCTAAGGTACCGGTGCGCGATGTAAAGCGGGAAATTCAATTTAAAACTGTCTTCGTTTTTCTAATAAATCTCTGTTTTCAATAGGATTTTCCTGATTTTTCAAGGCATTGTCGATTTTCTCGATATAATCCAACGAGTCATCAATAAAGAAAACCAAATTAGGAACTCTACGCAATTGCAAACGAACACGTTGCGACAAATCGTGTTTAATCAAGTTGGTATTCGTTTTTATGGCTTCTAATGTTTCTTTTGCCTTCTCTTGAGGAAAAATACTTAAATGCACCGTAGCTACCGATAAATCTGAGGTTACCACTACTTTGGATACTGAAATTACTAAGTTAGTAACGCCATTTTTTCTCACTTCACCTTGCAAAATGTCCACCAAATCTTTTTGGATGACACCGCCTATTTTTTTCTGTCTATTTGTTTCCATACTGCAAAAATACTACTTTTAAGCTTTATTCGAACAAATTTTCAACGGAACAATCCTGATTCTAAAATATTCCGATTAGTAATCAGGAGCTATTTCCTGCTGTACGCTATATCTTTGCTGCCGAACCCCGGCAGCAAAGGATGCCGCTTCCATCAGGGCTAGGGTTTAGGATAATCGAGAGATTTTATTTTTATTGTTCACTATTATCCTTTCAGAGTTTTGAGAGGAAAAGACGAAAGGTTTACAAATAATCACAACTATGCAAAGCACTTCCTTTTCAATTTATGACGCATCTGCTGGCTCGGGGAAAACCTACGCATTGGTCAAAGAATATCTCAAAATTATTTTGGTCGCCCCCAAAAACGATGCCTATCGTCATATTCTAGCCATCACTTTTACCAACAAAGCGGTACAAGAAATGAAGAGCAGGATTGTAGGTAGCCTATCTGAATTTGCCAAAGACGAACCCAATTCGAAAGCGCTTGATTTAATGCAGGATTTGGCGATTGATACTCAGTTGTCTTTGATTCAAATCAAAACCAAAGCGCAACAAATCATCAAGCATATAATTCATAATTATGCCGCTTTTGATATTTCTACCATCGATAAATTTACACATAAAGTCATTCGTGCTTTTGCTCTCGATTTGAATTTGCCAGTAACATTTGAGGTCACACTAGATACCGAAAATTTACTAGTCGAAACCGTAGACGCCATTATTGCTCAAGCTGGCGAAGATGCAACGCTAACGCAACTACTCATCGATTTCACTATGGAAAAAACCGATGATGATAAGTCTTGGGACATTTCAAGGGAAATATTAGAAACGGGTCGACTAGTGCTAAATGAAAACAATCGTAACGAAATTGCGCAATTTCAAGACACTACGATTGGTGAATTTGTAAAAATAAAAGAGAAGTTACTGCAACTTAATCGCGATTTAGAACAAGAGACGATGTCTGGGGCAGCTGCAATTTTAGAGCAAATCAATTCGAATGGCATTGATTCAAAATCATTTTCTGGTGCTTATTTTCCAAAGCATCTTTTGAGTATTCAAGAAGGAAAATTTAATCCTAAGAACAAAACCTATCACGAATTTGACGATATAAAAATCAACAAAACAGCCAAAGATAGAGCGATTATAGAGGTCTTAATTCCTGAATTTTTGAGTCAGTTAGCTGCTATTTATAAAGTTTTTGAAAAGATTAATTTTTATAAAGCCTTTCTAAAAAACATCACGCCTTTGTCCTTATTGAATACGGTCAGCAACGAATTGGCCAAAATTCAAGAAGAGCAAAATGTGCTTTCCATTGCGGAGTTCAATGCGATTATTCATCGAGAAATTCAAAACCAACCAGCCCCGTTTATTTATGAGCGTTTGGGTGAGCGCTATCGTCATTTTTTTATCGATGAGTTTCAAGATACTTCCGAAATGCAATGGCAAAATCTCATTCCGCTAATTGATAATGCCTTGGCGGGTCAAGATGATTATGGCGTAAAAGGAACGTTGATGATTGTGGGCGACCCGAAACAATCCATTTATCGTTGGAGAGGCGGGAAAGCAGAGCAATTTATCGCCTTGAGCAAAGACCATAATCCGTTTAGCAATCCAGATAAAAAACTGATTCATTTGGATAAAAATTACCGAAGTTATTCAGAAGTAATTGATTTTAATAATGCTTTTTTTAAGATGTTATCGGCTGAATTTACTAATGAAGATTACAAAGATTTATACGAAAATCACAGCCATCAAAAAGCAAATGATAAAACGGGAGGTTATGTAAATATTTCATTTATTCCTCAGTCAGCGACTAATGAGGAAGAGGAGGAAACACTTGATAAAACAGCATTGTATGTTTTGGCAACATTGCAAACGATTCAAAAAGTAATCGCTCAAGGATTTGAATACAAAGACATCGTTATTCTTACCCGAAAACGCGAACAAGGAATTGCGGTAGCAAATTATTTAACGGAACAAAACATTCCGTTGCTGTCCTCAGAGACTCTGATGATACAAAATGCCACGGAAGTTCGTTTTTTGATTCATTTGTTGCGCTATTTGAATAATAGCAATGACTTAGAAGCCAAGGTGAATTTTTTGTATTTCATTGCCAAAAACAAACAAAATCTATTTGCTGTCCCTGATTGCATTGCGCAAGGAATGGCATTGTCAAACGAAGTTGATTTTGAGGCTTGGTTGCAGCAGTTATTTGGGGTGCAATTTTCATTTCAGGATATCCGAAAAAAAGCCTTGTATGAAGCGGTCGAGATTAGTATTGCTAAGTTTTTGACTGCAGAAAATAGCAATTCGTATGTGCAATATTTTTTAGATATTGTGCTTGAGCGAGACATTCGCAATCAAGCTGGAATAGCAGATTTTTTAGTGTTTTGGGAGAAAAATGGTTCCAAATTCAGTATTCCTTCTCCAGAAGGCAGCAATGCAGTTCGAATAATGACCATTCATAAATCCAAAGGGCTGGAGTTTCCTGTGGTAATTATGCCTTTTGCAGAAGAAGATTATTCACGAAAACCCAAAGATAAACTATGGCTCGATGCCGAAAAGGAAGAACTTGGATTAGAGAAAGTTTTGATTGATAATAGTAGTGCGGTTGAGGGTTTCGGAGTAGAAGCATCCGAAGTTTACCATCAAAAAAAGCAAGAAGAATTATTGGACAATATCAATGTTTTGTATGTGGCATTGACTAGGGCAGAGGAACAATTGTATATTATTTCTAATATGAATTTGTCCAGTAAAGGTGAGGTGCCAAAGAACAATATGTGTACTTTTTTTATCCAATATTTAGAGAGTAAAAATCAATTTGATAGCGAAAAATTATCCTATGATTTTGGTTCTGCTACTAAACTTTCAAAAGCGGTAAAACATATCGATTCTACCAAGTCAATTCCAGTGATGGAAGCGTTTTTAGACCCCAAAAATATTAAGATTGCTCAAAAAGAGGCCTTAATGTGGGGCACACAACAGCAAGAGGCCATTGCTTATGGAAACGTGGTGCACGAAATCTTGTCACTGGTAAAGTATAAAACAGATATTGAAAAGGCCATCGAAATTGCTTTGGCAAATGGTTGGATTCATTTCGAGCAAACTGCAACGGTGACGCAAACGATTCAAGCCATTGTTTCACATCCTGAGTTGGTGGGGTATTTTGAGGAAGGAAATCAGGTTTTTAATGAGCAAGCCATTATTCAAAACGAAGGAAAAACAATGAAACCTGACCGTATGGTTTTGCAAGGCACCAATGAAATGCTTTTGTTGGATTACAAAACAGGAGTTCATAATGTTAAATATCAGCAGCAATTGGAGAATTATCAAGAAGCTATTGAGAAAATGGGATATAAAGTAGTTAAAAAGGTATTGGTATATATCGGATTAGCAATCGATATAGTAAATTTGTCATAAAAACTAAATTTAGAATATAAAAACACATACTATGTACGGTAAGATACAAGAATACTTGCAAAACGAATTGCAAACCATCGAAGCTAATGGCCTTTTTAAGAAAGAAAGAATCATAACTTCAGCGCAAGGTGCAGAAATTACAGTGAATGGTGAAACGGTACTTAATTTTTGTGCCAATAATTATTTAGGACTTTCTTCGCATCCCGAAGTAATACAAGCTGCAAAAGACACTTTAGACTCTCACGGCTTCGGTATGTCCTCCGTTCGTTTCATTTGTGGTACGCAGGATATTCACAAAACCTTAGAAAAAAAGATTGCCGATTTTTATGGTACAGAAGACACTATATTGTATGCAGCAGCTTTTGATGCGAACGGAGGTGTTTTTGAACCTTTATTAGGAGAGCAAGACTGTATTATTTCAGATAGTTTGAACCATGCTTCTATAATAGATGGTGTGCGTTTGTGTAAAGCGGCTCGATATCGTTATGAAAATAGCAATATGGAAGATTTAGAGCAGCAACTAATCAAAGCTACTGAAGCAGGTACACGTTTTAAATTGATTGTTACTGATGGTGTTTTCTCTATGGATGGACTTGTAGCGCCCTTAGATAAGATTTGTGATTTGGCTGATAAATACGACGCAATGGTAATGGTAGACGAATGTCACGCTGCAGGTTTTATTGGAGCCACAGGAAAAGGAACATTAGAGGCTAAAGGAGTAATGGGGCGTGTTGATATAATTACAGGTACCCTTGGAAAAGCTTTAGGAGGAGCTATGGGTGGCTATACTACAGCTAAAAAAGAGATTATTGAAATATTACGTCAACGTTCAAGACCTTATTTGTTTTCAAATTCATTGGCTCCAGCTATAGTTGGTGCCTCTATTAAGGTCTTCGAATTGTTAGAGAAAGATACAACCTTGAGAGATCAGTTAGAATGGAATACCAATTATTTCAAACAAGGGATGCTTAAAGCTGGTTTTGATATAATTGATGGGGATTCAGCTATAGTGCCTGTTATGTTGTATGACGCTAAATTAGCACAAACAATGGCTAATGAATTGTTAAAGAATGGGGTTTATGTTATAGGCTTCTTTTTTCCAGTAGTGCCAAAAGAGAAAGCTAGAATCAGGGTTCAATTATCGGCAAGCCATACTAAGAAGCACATAGACAGTGCTTTGGCTGCTTTTGAAAAAGTAGGGAAAGCTTTAAAAGTTATTTAAAGCAAACAGCTTCGTTATTTTTTGTAGGTATTTTTTATCTTTTAATTTTGTCACTAAAAAATAAGTTGCTATTTTTGTTTATAATTAACTAAATTTTAATAGAATCATTATGAAACATCTTAACAAACTTTTAGTTGCTGTATTGATGGCTGCGGGTTTTTCTTCGCAAGCGCAAGACAGTAACAATCCTTGGGCTATTACCATTGGAGCTAATGCAGTTGATTCAAGATCGAGTGCTGGTCCAGAACACGTGAATTGGTTTCAACAACATTTTTCTCAGCCATTTGCTGTAAAAGACAATTGGAATATTCTTCCTTCAGTATCTTACATTAATGTGTCTAGACATATTAGTGGAGGTTTCTCTTTTGGATTGGCTGGATCAGTTAACAAAATTGATAAATTTGTGAATTTTAATCCAACTGCTAGTAATGCTGATGCAAGAGGAATGAGTGTAACAAATCCTGGAGATTTAATGTTTTACGGAATCGATGGAACAGTAAAGTACTCTTTCATGGATTTAATCGGTACAAAATGGTTTGATCCAAGCTTACAAGCTGGTGGAGGGTATACTTTCTTAGGAAAAGATAGCTTTGGTCACGTAAACTTAGGAGTTGGATTGACTTTTTGGTTTACTGAAAATGTTGGTTTAGCATTGTCTTCTGGGTACAGAATGGCATTGCCTAATGATCAAAGAAACGATGGTTTAAATCCAGAGTCTCCATCTTTAGTGCAACATACAGCTGGTATCGTTTTCAAATTTGGAGGTAAAGATACTGACGGAGATGGAATCTATGATAAAGATGATGCTTGTCCAGAAGTTGCTGGTTTAAAACAATTCAACGGATGTCCTGATACAGACGGGGTGACGGAATCGTTGACGGAAGTGATGCTTGTCCAGATGTTGCTGGTTTAGCAGCTTTCAACGGTTGTCCTGATACAGACGGTGACGGAATTGCTGATAAAGATGATGCTTGTCCAGATGCTGCTGGTCCTGCTTCAACAAAAGGTTGTCCTGATACAGACGGTGACGGTGTTGCTGATAAAGATGACAAATGCCCAACAGTTGCTGGTCCAAAAGATAATCAAGGTTGTCCAATTCCAGTAGTATTAGATGCTGATAAAGATGGTGTTCCAGATTTAGAAGATGCTTGTCCAATCGTAGCTGGTCCTAAAGAAAACAAAGGTTGTCCAGTAGTTGATGAAAAAGTACTTCAAGATTTAAAAGTTCAAGCTAGATCTATTTTCTTTGTAACTGGTAAATCTACTTTAGATGCTGCTAAACCAGCAACTGCAACTAGTTTAGACGCTATCAAAGAAATCTTGAAAAACTACCCAACAGCTAAATTCCAAGTTAATGGTCACACTGACAATGTTGGAAAGCCAGCTATGAACAAAAAACTTTCACAAGCTAGAGCTAAAGCTGTAGTAGATGCTTTAGTAGCAAGAGGAATTAATCCAGCTAATTTGTCTTCTAACGGTTTTGGATCAACTAAACCAGTAGCAACTAACAAAACTGCTAAAGGTAGAGCTGAAAACAGAAGAACTGAAGTAATTTATGTTGGTGGTGTTGACGGAGCGAGTGTTAACATTAAATAATTAAATTATTTTAAATATTATTTAAAGGCCGTTCTTAATTGAACGGCTTTTTTTATATTTATAAAATGACAAATCACTCTTTTTTAGACCAAATTGCGACTCAATTAATCACTAATTATTCTGAAGATTTTTCGAATACTATAGTCATTCTTCCCAATAAGAGGGCTAAAATCTTTTTAATAGAGGCTTTAAAAAGACAAATTACTGGAACTGTTTTTTGTCCTGAAATAACAAGTATAGAGGATTTTGTTCAAGACGTTTCTGGAATTCGTTCAATAGATTCGATTGCCTTATTATTTGAATTTTATGAAGTCTATTTGTCAATCACTTCGAAACAAAACCAACAATCCTTTGAATTATTTGCCAATTGGGCCAAAATGTTATTGCAGGATTTTAATGAAATCGATCGCTATTTATTGGATCCGAATCACGTATTATCTTATTTAAAAGATATTGAAGATATTAAAAAATGGGGAATAGCAGTAGAAGATAAAACGCAATTACTTGAAAATTATATTGATTTCTGGAAATTGTTGCCTCATTATTACCAATCGTTATACCACTATTTGTTAGAAAAAAAGACAGGGTATCAGGGACTGATTTATAGAGAAGCGGTAGCTAATCTCTCTTTGTTTTCAAAAAAAACTGGGTCTAAATTTTACGTATTCGCTGGGTTTAATGCTTTAAATGCTGCCGAAGAGAAAATTATTCAGCATTTAATCAGTATTGATAAAGCTACTATTTTTTGGGATGCTGATCAAACATTTTTGAATGATCCCTATCATGATGCTGGATTATTTATTCGAAGATTTAAAGAAAGTTGGAAGCACTACAAATCCCACCCTTTTGAATGGATAAAGGATGATTTTTCTAAATCTAAAAACATTCATATAATTGGGACACCAAAAACTATTGGGCAAGCCAAAATTGTGGGTAGCCTTATTGAAAAGACCATTGCTGAACAACAGGTGCCGAATCTCGATAAAGTAGCAGTAGTTTTAGGTGAGGAAAATCTTTTGGTGCCGTTGTTGTATTCTCTTCCTGCTTCAGTTGGTGCGTTAAATATTACTATGGGGTATTCTAGTAAAAATAACCCAGCGCAATTGCTAGTAGCAAAATTGTTTAAAATGCATACGAATGCTTTAAAAAGGAATCCTTCCCAGTATGTGTTTTATTATAAAGATGTACTCGATATTCTTACGCATCCATTAGTAGAATCTTTTGCAAACGCGGGCCATTTGGTTCGGATTATAAAAGAGAATAATTACACTTTTATTACCCTTAAAAAAATACTTGAGCTCCAAAACCAAACGAATCCATTATTCGATTTGTTGTTTCAAAAATGGGACAATGGTTCTATGGCAGTTTTAGACGTTATTTCTAGTTTGTTGTTGCTCTTACGCAATAATTTGAGTAATGATAATGAAGAAGAGAAATTAACCAAAGCTTTTGTGTTTTCAATTTTTACGGTGATTAACAAGTTGAAGAGTTATTATGCTCAACACTTGCATATTGATCAAATACCGACGCTTTTTGCTATTTACAAACAGATAATTGATTTGGCTGAGGTTTCCTTTGAAGGAGAGCCGTTGAATGGTTTGCAAATTATGGGAGTTTTGGAAAGCAGGGTATTGGATTTTGATACCGTCATAGTGACTTCAATGAATGAAGGAAAATTTCCTGCGGGTAAATCAATGAATTCTTTTATTCCTTATGATGTCAAAAGAGAATTGGGATTGCCTACTTTTAAAGAAAAAGATGCTATTTATACCTATCATTTTTATCATTTATTGCAGCGTGCCAAAACTATTTATTTGATTTACAATACCGAAAATGAAGGATTAGATGGTGGTGAAAAAAGCCGTTTCATCACACAACTCGAAGTGGAGAAACGTCCGAATCATATACTTACTCATGAGATTTACAATGCCACTGTCCCAGATTCGGCTTACTTGCCGATGAGTGTTGAAAAGTCGCCATTGGTTATGGAGCGTTTGAAAGAAATTGCAGAGAAAGGATTTTCACCTTCGGCCTTGACTAGTTACATTCGGAATCCTATTGATTTTTATTTCAAAAAAATAGTACGTATTCGAGATACAGAAGAAGTCGAAGAGAACATAGCTTTGAATACTTTAGGTACAATTATTCACAAAACTTTGGAGGAATTGTACACGCCTTTTATAGATAAGTTCATTTCGGAACAAGATATCGAGCAGGCTATTCAAAAAATTGATTCCGAGGTGTTGAAACAATTTAAATTGGTGTATAAAGAAGGCGAAATTTCCAAAGGACGGAATTTATTAGCTTTTGAAGTAGCGAAACGCAATGTGTTTAATTTTTTAAAATCGGAATTGCAATCCATAAAAGCCGGCGATGCTGTTAAAATTTTGGCTTTGGAAGCGACTTTTGAGCGTGTTTTGGAGCATCCGAGTTTGCCTTTTCCAGTAAAAATTGCGGGTAATGTTGACCGAATTGAAGTCCGAAACGGTACTATTCGAATTATAGATTATAAAACAGGTAAAGTAGAGAAAAGCAATGTTACCTTGAAATCTTGGAACGGATTAGTGGATGACATTAAAAATGACAAAATCATTCAAATTTTGGCGTATGCCTTTATGTATGAAACCCTAGCCAAAGAACAACCGATACAAGCGGGTATTATCTCTTTTAAAAATAGTAAAGCTGGATTTTTGCCTTTTACTTTAAAAGAAGATAAAACGGAAGAAACTACTATCAATGCGGCTATTTTGACGGCTTACTTGGAGCAATTAGTGAGTTTGTTGCAAGAAATTTTAGACCCAGCAATTCCATTTAAGGAGAAAGTTAATTAGATATGAGTTGGGTAAAAATCATCACTATTTTTCAGTTTTTTAAATCTACAATTTTGCTTAATTGTGCGGTTTGTCTATTGCCTTTATTGTTTGGAGGGACTGATTTTTTTAATAGTTGTTTTTTGAGTATAGGTTTTTTTTGTAGTCTTTTGTTTAAGGAGATTAATCGTAAAAATGAGTATTTGTTTTACTATAATAATCAAATTTCTAAGCCTGTTTTGTTTTTGTTTTCTTGGATGATGACCTTTGTATTGCTTGTATTACTGAATTTAGTGTATCATTTTATTAGAAAAATTTAGGATGAAACACGTTTTAGAAATAGATAGTATTCAGAAGAAATTTGATTTAAAACCAATTCTTTCTGATGTTTATTTGAAATGCGAAACGGGAGATATCATAGGGCTTTTGGGGAGAAATGGTTCTGGTAAATCTACATTATTGCAGATTATTTTTGGTGTTTTAAAAGCTGATTTTAAATTTATTAGAGTGGACGGTGTGGTAAAGTCCAAAACAAGTGAGTTGTTTAATGAAATATGTTATTTATCACAAGATAATTTTCTGCCCAAAAATTTTACTGTAGCCCAAGTAATAGCTTTATCCATAAAGAAGAATGAAATCAGTGCCTTTTATAATGATGAAATGATAACAACTTTGCAGAATAAAAATATTGGTGATTTGTCTTCAGGAGAGTTAAGATATTTGGAAATCAAGCTAGTACTCAATAACTCCTCTAAATTTGTGCTACTTGATGAACCTTACAATGGATTGTCGCCCTTATTGATTGAAAAAATTAATGATTTAATCCTAAAAAGCGCTGTTCAAAAAGGGATAATAATTACGGATCATAATTATGAAAGTATAATTGGTATTTCTACACGGTTGACTTTATTAAAAGAAAGTAAATTACACCACATCAAAAATAAAGAAGAGCTGGTCGAAAAAGGATATCTATCCCGATAAATACTTTTAAATTTTTTTCAAAAACTGTACTAATTCTTTAGTCAAATCGGATTCATTTTCGATGTGGCTCATATGACCGTCTGGGAAAGTTACCAACTCAACGGTGGTTCCCTGAATTTGAGTGACGGTTTCTTCGTAGTTCAAAACGGGATCTTTTTTTCCTAGGATTAATAGTTTAGGAAAAGCTGTAGTGTGGAGCAAGATTTCTCGGTCTTTACGGATTTTCATCCCTTCGAGAGAGGCGACGATGCCTTGTAGGGGCGTTTGTAAAGCTTCTATTTTTACTTTTTCGATGCGGTCATTTAGTCGGTCGCGGTTGTCCTCGCTGAATAAGTTGGCGATAGAAAGACGAATAAAGGTTTCGTAATCTTTTTTTACCGCTATAATGGCGCGGTCTCGGTTGGTTTTACGTTCGGGACTGTCTTCTTTGGCGGTGGAGTTGAGTAACACCAAGCCTTTGACGCTTTCAGGATACAACTCGGCGTAGGCTAAAGCTACGTAACCGCCCATTGAATGCCCGATGAAAACCGCTTTTCGCAGACGCAAACTAGAAAGCACTTCGTGTACTGCATCGGCATTGTCTTCCATAGTTTGGAGGTAACCCATAGGTTCGGTTTGGCCGTGACCTAACAAATCGATGGTGATGACGCGGTATTTTTGACTCAAAACGGGTACTAAAGCACTCCACATCGATTGGTTTTCTAGGAAGCCATGCAATAAAACAATAGCAGTTCCTTTTCCCGTGTCGGTGAATGCGATAGAGGTGTTTTTGTAGTGAAGGGTTTTCAAAGTTCGAATGTTTTTTGCAAAAGTACTTTTTATTTTTACACTTTTTGAATTCAAAATGTAACCTAATAAAGCCAAATGTTGGTTTTTAGCCCCGATTGTAGTGGAAAGCGGGACGTTAGGGGCAAGTTTCCCACAGAAAATATAGTCGATTAACAATATAATAGTTTCTAAAACTTAATTTTCTTAATTTTGTAGTAATTAGAAAAAAAATGAAGAAATTAATAATCCAAAATATAGGACCAATTTTAAATATTGAACTTGAATTGAACAAGGTTAATATTTTAATGGGACCGCAAAGTAGTGGAAAAAGCACTATTGCTAAAATCATAAGTTATTGTCAATGGGTTGAAAAAAGACATATATTAGATGGTGAATATAAATATAAAGTCTCTGAACAACTTTTAGATTTTCATAGATTAAGTGAAAATTATTTTTCTGATAAATCATATATAGAATATGAAACTGATTTTATTAAAATCAGTTATAAAGGGCAAAAATTAAAAGAAACTATAAAAAAGAAAAAGAATAATATTTCTTATAAGAAAGAAAAAAATATTTACATCCCTTCAGAAAGAAATTTTGTTTCAGTTATACCAAATTTGAGCAGATACAAAGAGACAAATGACAATATAATGAGTTTTGTTTATGATTGGTATAGTGCTAAAAGAAAATTTACGAAAAAAAATTCATTGCCAATATTAAATTTAGGAATAGATTTTTATAATAGCGAAGAAAATGATTTAGATGTTTTATTTCTTAATAAAATTAAAAAAGAAATTTTATTAAGAGAAGGTTCAAGTGGACTACAATCAGTTATACCACTAATTTTAATCATCGAGTATTTAACGGAAACCTTTTATGATGAAAACATATCTAACTCTGTAAATGAATTAGATTCAATAAATCATTTTATTTCTAAACATTTCACAGATATTATTAGTCCCAAAAGATTAAAAGATATAGTAGAAAAGCAAGATGTCAAAGAAAAAATTGAAATTTCAAATTTAGAAATTAAAAAAATAGCCAATGTATTTTTATCAAGAACTACATATCATAATACAAACTTTATAATTGAAGAACCTGAACAAAATCTTTTTCCTGAAACTCAACGAGATTTAATATACCATCTTTTAAATAAATTAAAATCAGAAAGAAACCATTCACTATTACTAACCACCCATAGTCCATACATTCTATACGCAATAAACAATTGTTTATTAGGATATACTATAAAAGATAAAATGCCTTTGGACGAACAAAATGAATTAAAAAGTCATAACTCTTGGTTGAATCCAGAATATATTTCAATTTGGCAAGTTAAAAATGGTGAGTTAATTTCTGTATTAGACGAAAGAACTAAAACAGTTACTAAACATTATTTTAATGAAATTACAAAAGATATTATGGATGAGTATTATGATATGTTAAACTATTTTGAGTATGCTGAATAAAATTAATGAATTGCTCCCTACTCATAATATAATAACAGAAAATTCGCCAGAGCTTTATGTTGTGGATTATACAAATATTAATGGTGGTAATGTTGTATTATTAAATTCAAAACCTATAGAAGGAAACGTTTACATTCAAAACGTGAATAGAGTTCCTATTTATTTTGATGGTTTTGATAATAATGCTTTAGAAATTTCAACAGGGATATACTCTAGACAATGTGAATGCATAATATTTCCTCAACAGAATACCCAAACGGATTGGATTTTAGCCATTGAAACTAAATATGTAAACAATTTAGAAAATGCCTTTAAAGAAAATTTTGATTATCCAAACTGTATGATAGATCAAATTATTCAAACCGTAAATTACTTCAGAAATAAAGGAATAATTGACATAAACAGAAGAGTAAACGCTATTGTTTCTTTTCCTACTTTAATTGAAGATTTTAGCTCAACATTTTTTACTGGAGATTTGTCTATTGAGGATATCTTAATTAATTATAAAATAAGAATTAGAGCTACAAATACTGCTGAAATCATAAGTAATAAACGAATAAATATATAAGACAGCAGCTAACACACTTGGCTGTTGCACAACTAAAAAAAAGACTAAATCTAACTTTTAATCAACTTTTTAAAGTGAGTAATTCGATTAAAATCAATATATTACATTTTAAATGATTTGATAAATCAGAATTTTAAGAGGGAATTTTAGTTGTGCAACAAGCACACACGCTATAAGCAATTTGGGCATTTGGCTTAATGGAAAAATTGGTTTTGTATTTGGAAGATTTGGCAAATCCGAAAGATGACGCTGATTAATCCCAAACTGCTTGTCGCGCGAGAACGGTGTTTTCAAAAAATTCCTGTGTTTACTGCTCCTAAAAAAAAATACCCCAAAATTGGTGTCTTTTGGGGTAGGGTGTTTTTGAAATTTTTCTGCTATTAAAAGCGGTTATCGCCGTCTAAAAGATTGCCGAGTCCGCCCAAAAGGCTGCCTTCTTCACGGCTACTGCCACCGGCTCTTGGGGCTGAAGCAATGATACGATCGGCCAATCTAGAGAACGGAAGCGACTGAATGTACACTGTTCCAGGGCCACGCAAAGTCGCGTAAAACAAGCCTTCGCCACCAAAAAGAGAGTTTTTGATGCCGCCAATAAACTCGATATCATAATCGACATCTTGGGTGAAACCTACGATACAGCCGGTGTCTACTTTGAGGATTTCGCCAGGTTGTAATTCTTTTTTGGCTAAAGTTCCGCCTGAATGTACGAAAGCCATTCCGTCGCCTTCTAGTTTTTGCATGATGAAACCTTCGCCGCCAAAAAGGCCAGTGCCTAATTTTTTGGAGAATTCAATACCCACGGCTACACCTTTGGCAGCGCAAAGGAAAGCGTTCTTTTGACAAATGAATTTTCCGCGAAATTGTCTCAAATCAATGGGAATGATTTTTCCGGGATAAGGCGAGGCAAAACAGACTTTGCTTTTGTTGTAATTTTGATTGATAAAAGCAGTCATGAACAGACTTTCTCCTGTTAAAACTCTTTTTCCTGCGCTCAATAATTTACCGAACAAACCCGTTTGTTGTTGGGAACCGTCTCCGAAAATGGTTTCCATTTGGATGCCATTGTCCATCATCATAAAACTTCCCGCCTCGGCAATGACAATTTCTTGTGGGTCGAGTTCTATTTCTACATATTGCATTTCTTCGCCATAAATATGGTAGTCTATTTCGTGTGCTATCATGATTTTGTGTTTTAAGGTTTAAGAAATTAGTAAGTGGTTAAATGGAAATGTTACATTATTTAGGCATAAAAAAACGGCATCCAAAATAGATGCCGTTTGTTGTTTAGGTTTTTTGATGTACAATTTCGCTTCAATTTGCGAATTTGCGGTTGAACTTTATGCGTTCATTAAGCTTTCGATTTCGTCTACTTCTATCGGAATGTTGCGCATCAAATTGAACGGTTCGCCTGATTTTTGAATCACCACATCGTCTTCAATTCGGATACCAAAACCTTCGGCAGGAATATAAATTCCAGGTTCTACGGTAAACACCATATTGGCTTCCATTGGTTCGTGGAGCAATCCGTAATCGTGCGTGTCGAGTCCCATATGGTGAGAAGTCCCGTGCATAAAATATTTTTTGTAAGCAGGCCAATCAGGATTTTCATTTTGAACATCGGCTTTGTCAATCAGACCTAAACCTAATAATTCAGAAGTCATAATTTTGCCCACTTCTACGTGATATTGTTTCCAAAGTGTACCTGGCGTAAGCATTTTTGTTGCTTCGTTTTTTACTCGAAGTACTGCGTTGTACACGGCTTTTTGTCTTTCAGAATAGCGCCCAGAAACTGGTATGGTACGGGTTAAATCGCTGGAATAATTGGCGTATTCGGCCGCTACATCTAGCAACAATAAATCGCCTGCTTTGCATTGTTGGTTGTTTTCGATGTAATGCAAGACATTGGCATTATTTCCAGAAGCAATAATGGGTGTGTAGGCAAACCCTTTGGAACGGTTGCGAACGAACTCGTGAATCAATTCGGCTTCTACCTCATATTCCATTACGTTGGGTTTCACAAAAGAAAGCAAACGACGGAATCCTTTTTCGGTGATGTTACACGCTTGTTGGATCAAATCGATTTCTTCGGTTTCTTTTATGGAGCGAATGCGTTGCAAAATGGGGTTGCTTTTGGCTACCGTATGTGCAGGATATTGTGCTTTCCATTTTTTGATAAAACGGTCTTCGCGAGTTTCGATTTCTACGGCTGAACGATAGTGCTCGTTGGTGTTGATGTACATCACTTCGGTATACATCATGATTTCTTTCAAGGTTTTGTCAAAATCTTGTAGCCAGAAAACTGTTTTGATTCCTGATACCTGAAACGCACGTTCTTTGGTTAGTTTTTCTCCTTCCCAAATCGCAATGTGCTCATTGGTTTCTCTCAAGAAAAGGATTTCTTTCAAGTGTTCGTAAGGTGCATCTGGGAACAATAACAAAATGCTTTCTTCTTGATCTACACCGGATAAATAGAAAATATCTCTATGCTGTGCAAAAGGTAAAGTGCTATCGGCAGAAACAGGATATATGTCGTTTGAATTAAAAACCGCAACGCTTTTCGGTTTCATTTGAGCAGTGAATTTTTCTCTATTTTTTACAAAAAGCCCACTGTTTATTTGATGATATTTCATAACAACCAATTATTTATTAGTAATACTCAAAAATAGTAACTTTAGTAGAAACGGGTGTTAATTTGGGTATAAAATTTTTGAGTCTCTATTTTAATGCTTAATTTTCGTTCAAAATTGATGCAAATGAAAGTCGCAAGGCCTAAAATTAGTTCAAAGAGAGATTAATTTTTGTGCGACTTCCTTATTCCTCTAAAAACAAATAGTTTTTACATATGAAAAAAATTGCCTTCTTAATCAGTGCCTTGACCTTTAGTGTTTCCTGGGGCCAAAATGGTACTACTACCACAACGCCAACTTTGTTTCAGGAGTTGACTTTGCAAAATGTTGGACCCACAGTAATGAGTGGACGCGTAGTTGACGTGGCGGTAAATCCTGAGAATCCTATCGAATTTTATGTAGCTTATGCCTCAGGTGGTTTGTGGTATTCGAATACGAATGGTTTGCGAATGGAACCTGTGATGGATACGGCGCCTACACTAAATTGTGGTTCTGTCTTTGTGGACTGGAAATCAGGAATGATTCTGGTAGGTACAGGAGAAATCAATTCTTCGAGATCTTCTTATGCAGGAATAGGTTTGTTACAATCCTTTGACAAAGGAAAAACCTGGAAAAATATTGGATTGACCGACAGTCATCACATCAGTAAAATTTTGGTCAACCCAAAAAATAGCCAAGAGATCGTTGTTGGAGTGGCGGGACATTTATTTACCAAAAACAAGGAAAGAGGTGTTTTTAAAACGACCGATGGTGGAAAATCGTGGCAACAAGTGTTGTTTGTAAATGATGAAACGGGAGTAATTGATATGGCTGTGGCAGAAAATAATTTTGACGTTATGTACGCCAGTGCCTGGCAGAAAGACAGAAAAGCACACAATTTCAATGGAAACGGAAAAGCTTCTGGTATTTATAAAAGTATCGATGCAGGATCGACTTGGCAGTTGATTTCTACCCCAGAAAGTGGCTTTCCTTCGGATGAATTCGTCGGGCGTATTGGATTATCAGCTTTTACTTCAGATAGTATTTATGCGGTGATGGATAATCAAAAAATGCGTCCATCGGCTAAAAAAGAAAAAGATCCCAACGATGAAGATCCAGAGGTAATTGGTGCCGAAGTTTTCAAATCTAGTAACGGAGGGAAAACTTGGGTAAAAACCAATACGAGCTTTATTGATGATTTTTACTCTAGCTACGGCTATTATTTTGGTGACATCACGGTAGACCCAAAAAACCAAGAACGAATTTATATTACTGGCGTTCCGTTGTTGTTTTCAGATAATGGAGGCAAAACATTTCAAGCTATTGATGGTGACAATGTACACTCTGATCATCACGTGGTTTGGATCAATCCTAACAATCCGAATCATTTGGTTAACGGAAACGATGGTGGTTTGAATATTACCTATGATAATGGAAAATCGTGGCAGTTATGCAACAGTATTCCAGTGGGACAGTTTTATGCGGTGAATGTCGACGAACAAGAACCGTATAATATTTATGGTGGGTTGCAGGATAATGGCGTTTGGGTTGGTGCGAGTAATTACAGTGCTTCTATCGGTTGGCAACAAGAAGGAAAGTATCCTTATGCCAGATTAATGGGAGGCGATGGGATGCAAATCCAAATTGATAAGCGCAATCCAAATATCGTTTTTACAGGATACCAATACGGAAGTTACTACCGCATCAATCGCGCTGATGAATCTAAAAGTAAGTTCATTGCGCCGAAAGCCAAAAAAGGAGATAAACCTTATCGATACAATTGGCAATCGCCTATTTTATTGTCATCTCACAATCAAGACATTTTGTATTTAGGGTCTAATTTTTTACACCGTTCTATGAATCAAGGCGATACTTGGACGGCTATTTCACCGGATTTGACTCAAGGAGGTAAACAAGGAAATGTAGCTTTTGGAACCTTGACGACCATCAGTGAAAGTCCTTTCGAGTTTGGAGTGTTGTATACGGGTAGCGATGATGGTTTAGTGCAATTCAGTAATAATGGTGGAGCGAGTTGGAAAGTGATTTCTACTACTTTACCACAAAACCTTTGGGTAAGTAGAGTAGTGGCTTCTGCGCACAAAAAAGAGCGTGTTTATGTCACACTTAATGGCTACAGAAATGACGATTTTACCAGTTATGTGTATGTGTCAGAAGATGCTGGGCAAACTTGGAAAAGTGTAGCGAACAATCTTCCTGCAAGTCCAGTCAATGTGATTTTAGAAGACAGCGTTTTGGATAGCGTGTTGTATGTAGGAACTGATAATGGCTTGTACATTTCTGTTGACGGAGGCGCTTCTTGGCAAGATTTCTCTAACGGAATGCCACCTGTAGCAGTGCACGATTTGGTGATTCAAAAGAAAGCCAAAGATTTAATTGTGGGGACACACGGTCGTTCTGTGTATAAAGTGAGTTTGAAACAAGTACAAGAATTGAAAAAGGAGGTTTTAGACAAAACGCTTTACGTGTATGAAATCAAAAACACAACCAAATCCGAAAGATGGGGTTCGAAACGTGGCGCTTGGGGTGACGAGTTTATTCCAAAAAATGAGCTTTGGTTTTATTCAAATTCGGTTGGAAATGTAAGCGTTAAATTAGAAAATCCTTCCAAAGAAATCGTGTATACAACTACTGTTGCCGCTCAAAAAGGATTGAATAAAGTGGTGTACGATTTGTCTATCGACAAAGCTGCGGCCGACAAATGGATGGCAAAAGATAAAAAGCTAAAAATAACGCCTGCTAAAAACGGCAAGTATTATTTGCCAGTAGCTAAATACACTTGGACACTTTCTAAAGACAAAGAGAAAGCAACAACACCTTTCGAAATTCTAGCGCCTAAATAATCTGTTTGGAAAAGCAACCATCAATTACGTAGGTTTTGCTTTAAAAGGATTTGATTAATGACTTTTTTTTGAACCATTTAAGGCATTTAAGTTTTTTGCGAACCTTGCGTAAACCTTTGCGAACCTTGCGGTTAAATTTCAACAAAGATTTTTCGTATTGACACGATTTAAAATAAATACAAAAGGCACGATTCCAAGTTGGTTTCGTGCCTTTTTTTGGCAAACATCTTTAACAATTATACTAAAAAAATACATTTTAGTCCAAAAGAGTTCAGGTATAATGCCGATATAGTATGAAAATAGTTCAATTTTTATTGGACTATATTGAATACATAATCGGTATAAACTTCTAAAATATTTTTAAAATTGTGCCACTTCTGTTGAGTCTTTCATTGCGGTTGTAGACGCTTTTCCGGTAGTAACCGTATTTTGAACGGCGTCAAAATAGCTAGTCCCCACAAAACCTTGGTGTTTTACGGCTCTAAAACCGTGTTGTTGCAAAGCAAATTCTCTTTCTTGCAATTCAGAGTAGCCCGCCATACCTCTTTCTTTGTAAGCTTTAGACAATTCAAACATACTCGTGTTCAAAGCGTGGAATCCCGCCAAAGTAATGAATTGGAATTTATACCCCATAGCCGCCAAGTCTTCTCTAAAGGTTTCCATCTCAGCTACTGATAGTTTCGCTGCCCAGTTGAACGAAGGCGAACAGTTGTAAGCCAACATTTTTCCGGGATATTTCGCGTGAATCGCATCGGCAAATTGTTTGGCGTAAGCCAAATCAGGATTGCTCGTTTCCATCCAAATCAAATCCGCATACGGTGCATAACTCAATCCACGGTCAATACCTTGCTCCACACCGCAGTTTACGTAGAAGAAACCTTCGTCTGTTTTTTCTCCTGTGATGAATTTGGCATCTCTTGGGTCGATATCGCTCGTTAGTAAGTTCGCAGCATCTGCGTCGGTTCTTGCTACAATCAAGGTTGGTGTTCCCATTACGTCGGCAGCCAAACGTGCAGCGATTAATTTATTGATGGCTTCTTGCGTAGGCACCAATACTTTTCCGCCCAAGTGGCCGCATTTTTTAGCAGAACTCAATTGGTCTTCAAAGTGTACACCCGCTGCGCCTGATTCAATCATCGATTTCATCAATTCAAAAGCGTTCAAGTTTCCTCCAAAACCTGCTTCAGCATCCGCTACAATCGGAACCAAATAGTCTTTTTTATCTGCGGTTTTATTCACCACTTGAATTTGGTCAGCACGCAACAAAGCGTTGTTGATTCTTTTTACAACCAAAGGAACACTGTTGGCAGGATACAACGATTGGTCAGGATACATTTCGCCAGCCACATTCGCATCGGCAGCCACTTGCCAGCCGCTTAAGTAAATCGCTTCTAGTCCAGCCTCCACTTCTTGAATGGCTTGATTACCGGTCAATGCGCCTAATCCGGCAACAAAATCCTGCGATTGCAATCTGTTCCAAAGTTTCGTAGCGCCCATTCTAGCGATACTGTGTTCAATTTGATACGAACCTTGCAATTGCACCACTTCTTCTGCGGTGTAAGGACGTTCGATGCCTTCCCATCTTGGGTTTGTTAACCAATCAGTTACTAATTCTTGAATGCGTGTTTCGGTGGTTTTCATAATTTCTTTTTTTTAATTCTCGGTTGGTTTATAATAGATTTTTTGTTTCATTTAATTATCAGGAGCGGCAAGCAAAGGGCTTTTTCAGGAAGTATGGTTCCCGCTCTCCGTTATATCTCTGTCCTCGCTCGTTCGCGAGTCCAGAGGATGCCACTGCTATCGGGGCTAAAAGCCAGCAATGTGATTTTCTGGAAAAACAATAGACGCAAGGTTTTAAATGCCAATTTTATTTGTTGCTATGATTCGTTTAATTAAAGCAATAAAAATTGGTGTTCATCTGTGGAATTCGTGGCTTACTTTTTTAATCGTTATTGTGAAGCACTATAAATACTGATACCCTAGAATCGTCAAGAACTCTACAAATTTTTTGTTCACTACCAGTTGGTCTAGTAATTTTTCTGCCAAGATGTAGTTTTCTTCCTCGTGTGCTCGATCACCCACTTGCTTTCTGATTTTTTCATATTCTTCCATGGCGATGCGATTGTACAGTTTTGTGGTTAACTTTTCGCCTGTATCCAGCGACACCTCATTTTGAAGCCATTGCCACAATTGCGACCTTGAAATTTCGGCCGTGGCAGCATCTTCCATCAAGTGGTGAATCGCTGCAGCGCCTTGCTCGTTTAGCCAAGAAGTGATGTACAGCACGGCCACATTTACGTTTTTGCGAATACCTTCCTCAGTAATGGTGCCCACTGGAATTTGCAACAAATCCGCTTCGGTAATGTGCAAATCCGCTCTCTTGATGTGAATATGATTTTTGGTCATCATATTTTCATTAAACACTTTCATCGCTATCGGCACCAAATCAGGATGCGCTACCCAAGTCCCGTCGTGTCCGTTTCTCGCTTCTCTTTCTTTGTCAGCAATCACTTTTTTGAAGGCGATATCGTTGGCTTCAGGGTCATTCTTAATCGGAATTTGTGCTGCCATTCCGCCCATTGCGTGAATGTTGCGTTTGTGACAACGCTGAATCACCAATTTAGAATACGCGTCCATAAAAGGCGAAGTCATCGTTACTTGATCGCGGTTCGGTACGATAAAGGCAGGATTATTTCTGAATTTTTTGATGTATGAAAAAATGTAATCCCAACGCCCGCAGTTCAATCCTACGATATGGTCTCTTAATTCGTAGATAATTTCGTCCAACTGAAAACTAGCGGTTATGGTCTCAATCAAAACCGTTGCTTTAAACGTACCGTGTTGCTCTCCAAGGTATTCTTGTGCAAATTCAAACACTTCGTTCCACCATCTGGCTTCCAAATAATGTTCTAATTTGGGTAAGTAAAAATAAGGAGCCGAACCGTTTCTGGCCAATTGGTCGTGATTGTGAAAAGCATACAACCCAAAGTCAATCAAAGAACCAGAAGCTTCTTCGTCTTCTATCAAGATGTGCTTTTCATTCAAGTGCAATCCTCTTGGACGCACAATCAAAACAGCAGTTTTTTCTTTTAGTGCATATTTTTTATTGCGTAATGGGTCGTCAAGTGTTATGGTTTTGTTTACGGCATCTTTCAGGTTTTGTTGTCCTTCCATGATGTTGTTCCAAGTAGGCGAAGTACTGTCTTCAAAATCGGCCATAAAAGTTTTGGCACCCGAGTTCAAAGCGTTAATCACCATTTTTCTATCTACTGGTCCAGTGATTTCCACGCGTCTATCGATTAAATCTTTTGGGATAGGAGCCGCTTGCCAGTTACTTTCTCTGATGCTTTTGGTCTCCAAAGGAAAAGTGGGTAACACACCATTATCAAATTGGACTTGTTGTGCTTTACGGGCTTCTAAAAGTTCCAATCGTTTAGCATTGAAATTTTCGTGCAAAGCCGTCAAAAAATCGATGGCTTCCTCAGTTAAAATGTTTTCGTGTTGTGCAATTTCTTCATTCAAAAATTGCCATTTTTTTTCGGTGGTTTCGGTTAGTGTTTTCATATGTTGATATTTTATTTTTTATCGGTCATATGTAATTCGCATATTGTTTTTGGTGGTTATTAGCCATTTAGTGCTATGCTCATTTCATAACTAGTTCATTTTGATATTGCAATACTACAAAAAGTTTTTTACAAAACAAGCGAACGTTCGCAAAAAATGAAAAAAATGTTTTTTGCGTATTTTGGTTTTTTAATTTATCTTTGATTTTATGAACATAGAGAAAGATTATATTAAGTTGATTTTTGGGCTTAAACTCAAGCAGGCTCGAATGAATAAGGATTTGTCTTTATTCGGTTTGGCGAAGATTACGGAGTTGTCCAAATCGTATTTGAACGAGATCGAAAAAGGAAAAAAATATCCCAAAACGGATAAAATTATTCTGCTGGCCGAAAAATTGGAGGTTTCCTATGACCAAATGGTGTCTTTGAAACTCGATAATAATCTAGCGCCTATCGGCGAAATTTTGAAATCGGGTGTGTTAAAAGAAATTCCGTTGGAATTGTTTGGTATCCAAGAAGCAGATTTGATTGACATTATTGCCAATGCACCCGCAAAAGTGACGGCCTTTATTAGTACGATTATCGAAATTGCACAACATTATAATCTTACCCGTGAAAGTTTCTTTTTGGCGTCTTTGCGTTCTTATCAAGAAGCACACAATAATTATTTTGAAGATTTAGAAGAAAAGGTATTGTTGTTTTGCAAAGCTTTTCACGTAGATGTAACCACAAACATTTCTATCGAGGAGTTAAAGGCGATTCTAAAAGAGGAATACGGCTATACCATCAAAGAATTGGTGTTTTCCGAGCAAGAAGAAATGGGTGATTTACGTTCAATTTATGTGCCTACAAGCAAAACCTTATTGCTTTCGGACGAAATTGATGAAGGGCAAAAGGCTTTTGTGTTGGCCAAAGAAATCGCTTATAATTTTATGGAAATCAAAGAGCGTTTGTATACGTTCAGTTGGATTAAATTCGACAATTTTGACCAAGTCTTGAATAATTTTTACGCGTCTTATTTTGCAGGTGCGTTGTTGTTGCCTAGACAAAAGTTGATTGATGAATTGAATTTGTTTTTGGCTAAAGAAAATCCAAAACCACAAGAAATGGTGCAATTGATGACGCAATTCAACGTCTCTCCAGAATCCTTTTATCAGCGATTGACGAATATTTTGCCGAAGGATTTTAATTTGAAAAACTTATTTTTCCTGCGTTTGTCTCACAAAATAGGTGCCGATACCTACCAAATCAAAAAGGAACTACATATTACCAATCAACAAGAACCGCACGCCAATGAAATGAACGAGCACTACTGCCGCAGATGGGTGTCGATTAAAACTATTGAGCAATTGTTACAACAAGGCAAGACGCATTTTTTTGATGCGCAAGTCTCACGTTACGAAAACAGCAGCAATGAATATTTGGTATTTTCCTCGGCTACGCCCGATCCGTTTAAGAAAGATTGTTTGCGAAGTATTTCGGTGGGGATTTTAATCACGCCATCGGTAAAGAAAAAGTTCAAATTCTTAGAAGGCGATGTGGTGCCTAGACAATTAGTGGGTGTAACCTGCGAAACTTGCGCGGTAAAAGATTGCCAAGAGCGCGCCTCAGAACCCATTCATCTCAATCAAAAAATACGCAACGAAAACACCGAAGCCATCGTTCAGAAATATATGGCGAAGTTTAGTTGAAAAACAACTTAGATTTACTACCATTCTCATTAAAAGAGGTAAAGCTCCATTATTTTGTTTTTTACTTTCTGGACAATATTATAGGTATATGACTACATTAAAATGCTTTTAGGGTAAAAAAAATAATATTTTTGTAAGATTTTTTTTTTTTTTTTTCATTAAAATGTTTTTCTATATTTGGTTATTAATCTTACATTTTGTTCCAAAGAATACATACCACTTCAATTTTTAGGAACTATTTTACTCTTGGTAAAGAGGGAGTGTGTTTATTTCAAAAACAATTTTTGTGTTTATAGAACGGTATTCGTTATGGAATATTGAAGGCTATTGGTATGGACTATTTTAAAGTAAAAATAGACAACCAGTCCGTCGATTTTCTTGGTTAACAAGTATTAAATACCAAAAAAAGAATTAACCAACCAAAAAATAAAAACAACTTTTTAACCAACCTTTAAATTATGAAAAAAATGAAATTTTTAAGAGTACTCACGGTAGCCTTATTGTTTGCAGGAACAGTATCCCAAGCCCAAATCACCAAAGGGAATTGGATGGTAGGAGGGAGTGGAAGTTTTTTTAGTGGTAACCTTAAATCCGAGACTGATAATCTCAATTTTTACGGCTTTGACTTGAGACCCAATGTCGGTTACTTTATAGCTGACAAATTTGGAGTGGGTTTAACTCCTTTGTTAACATATAGTAAAACAGAGGGAGGAAGTTCAGTTACTAATTACGGTATAGGTCCTTATGTTAGATATTATTTGCTAAAACCTGATAAAATAATTAACGTATTAACTCAGGTTGGCTATTCTTATGTAGGAACTAGCAACTCAAATGAAAATAGTACAGCTGTAGATTTTAAAGCAGGGCCGGTAATTTATTTTAATAGCAGTGTTGCGTTTGAAATGACACTCAATTATAATATTAATAATCTTAGTTCTGACACAAGATACAATATTTTTAGTGTTGGGATGGGATTTCAAATACATTTAGAAAAGTAATAAGCAATAAATTATGAATAAATAAAACAACTTTTAACCAACCTTTAAATTATGAAAAAAATGAAATTTTTAAGAGTACTCTCAGTAGCCTTATTGTTTGCAGGAACAATCTCCCAAGCCCAAATCACCAAAGGGAATTGGATGGTAGGAGGGGATGCGTTTTTTAGTAGTGTAACTAATAAAGATGCTAATGGGTCAGTAGAACAAAGCAGCACACAACTTTTATTTAGTCCTAATTTAGGATATTTTTTTATAGACCGTCTAGTAGGAGGATTAGGAACATCCTTTGGATTTTCGAGGATTAATGGTAATAATAACTCAACTTCTGGAATTAGTGTTAGACCATTTTTACGATATTATTTTTTAAAACCAGAAAATAGGATTAATGTGCTTCTAGAAGCAAATTATTCTTATGCAAAAGATTTTAATAGTTCTGACTTTAGCAATCGGTATGGTTTTAAAACTGGGCCTGTAGTTTATTTTAATAGTAGTGTGGGCTTGGAAATGATTATAAAATATGAACATAGTTTTGTTAGTATTGATTCTAGAACAGCCGATAATTTTCAAGTTGGTTTAGGTTTACAGATACATTTAGAAAAATAATAATCTTAACAGAAAGACAATGAAAAAAATAATGTTAATGTTTGTAGTGCTTATTATCTCTTTTTATTCAATTCAAATGAAAGGGCAAATTAAAGTGTTTTTGGAAGAAGTAAAAGTTAATGGTGTTAGTATAAACAACTGTTCTGCGATTAATTTCGGGGCTAGCAATACAGTTAGTTTAGCATTCAAATTGAGAATTACAAAGTCTAATACTAATATAGTACAGCCAACTTCAAAATTAAGTTTGTATATATTGAGAAACGGGAGTAGTACTCCAAAATTTATAGATGGGTTAATTGTGGGTAATTCTGCTTTTGGATTAACTGGTGAGAATTGGTCTGGAAATTTTGGCGCAACCTTACAAGCCTCTGATATAGATGCGACAGGTAGTATTTTTTATGGGGTTTATGAAATTGAGACAAATAATACAAGGGAAACTTGTACATATCCACTAACAAAAACTACTCCCACTTTCACGCTATCGCCAACTAGTACGAGTGTGGCTTGTGGGGATACGAGTCCTAGATCATTTTCGGTTAATGCAACTAATATTCCACCAGGTGCATCGTTGAGTTATGTTTGGAGTTATAGTGGTTGGTCTGGTACAGCTACAAATACCAATACTATTACACTTGCTCCGTTTCCTGGCACAGGGTTGCCATCTAATGTTACGGTACAACCTATTCTTAATAATGTAAACCAAGCTATATTGTCTTGTAGCGTTAACAGGGCTCCATTTGTATCGGTATCCGAGATTTCAGGACCCAAAGGGATTTGCTCAGGTAGCGGTAACTATAGTATTTCTAACACAGCAGGTCAAACTGTGACTTGGAGCTTATCAAATACAGCTATAGGTACTTTGAGTAATCCTTCAAATACAGGAGTAACTGTTGCATTTTCAGGCAATGGAGCACAAACATTAACCGCTACAATAACTAATGCTTGCGGACAAATTGCTACTGTACCTTTTGTGATAAATGATGGTGCGCCAACTTTTACGAGTAATGCTCAAATAATAGGTGCTTCAAGTTTATGTTCTGGTGCTACTACTTTTACTTTGTCTAATTTAGAGAATGGTCAGACTGTGGTTTGGAGTTTATCTAACACAAGTATTGCGACTTTGTCTAATGTGTCAAATACACAAGCTACCCTAAATTTCATTAGTAATGGATCGCAAACGCTAACAGCAGTAATCACGAATTCTTGCGGACAAACTAGAACGGTTTCAAAAACATTTTGGATGGGTAAGCCACTAGGATTACCTTCTGGTTTAGCAGGTCCTTCCACTGTTCAATCTGGTGCAATAGCTTCTTATAGTGTAAATTCCGCTTTGCCACGGGGAGCTACTTCTTTTGAATGGTGGTTGCCATTTCCTTATGATACCGTTGCTGTTTTTGATTACTTTGGTCAAAACTGGCAAAAAATTGAAGGCATAAGTTCTGCAGGAAGCAGTATTAATGTGTTTACGGGTTATGCTGGAACATCAGGTTTGATTCAAGTAATGGGTGCCAATGAGTGTGGTTGTGGAGGTGCTAGAACTATAAGTGTTACACATGATTCAGGTGGAGGTGGTGCTATTGCAAGAATGCCAAATCCTAATGATTCCAACGATTACGTTGTTTATCCAAACCCCACAAGCGATTGGATTACAATAGAATTGAAAGATGAAAAGTCGAAAACAAATAAATCGACAAGATTAAAAGGGGAGCTATTTGATTTTACTGGGCAAGTGAAAGCAATTGTTGACGTAAAAGAAACAAAGGCAAAAGTTAATGTTCAAGGATTACAAAAAGGAATGTACATACTCAAAATTTATAGTATTGATAAAGTTGAAACCCATCAAATTGCTGTAGAGTAAAAAATAAATAGCAGAATAAAAAAGGCTGTCTTCAAAATTGGAGACAGCCTTATGTTTTGTTGCAAATTTGTAAAGTAAATTCAGCCTTAAAAAAACTATACTACTCCATCCATTTGTAATAACGAGCGCCTAATAAGTTGGGATTTTCGTTTTCGATACGATCCAAAATCCATTCGTTTTTTGGGGTGCGAATGGGTTGTTTTTGTTCCTTTTTGTGGAGTTTTTCGTAGGTTTCAAAATCAATAGCGACGCTTTTTTCTAGCGTTTCAAATAGTGCTACAGGTTGCAAGGCTTTTTTCCATTCGCCTTGAATGGTTCCTTCGAAAACTTTAGATTTAGAGCCACTTCCATAGGCTAAAAAGCCCATTTTTTCGTTGGCGATTTCAGTGTTGGTCTCTGAAAAATGCGCTAAAGTCGATAGCAATCCCATAAAGATAGAACCTGTATATAAGTTTCCGATTAAAGAGGAAGCGATTTCTGCAGGTTGCAACTTTTGACTTACAAAATCTTGATAAGCCTGAGTTTTGCTGATTTCTTTAAGTTTGTTTTGATATTCTTCTGGAGTTTCGTTTCCGGTAATAATGGCTTCGGTTGCATCTAAAGCATAAATTTCGGTCAACATACGTCGTCCTTGAAAGGCATACGGTAAATGCATCACAATGCTTTTCCAGTTGTTGTAAATCGTTTCAGAAGTGTTTTTTTCTTTTTTGAAAGCAAAGTAGGCATATTTGGTACGATCCATATAACACTGATTTGAATACTGTCCGTCAAACACCGGTTGGTCTTTGTGAATTTCAATTTCTCCTTCCAAATTATCAAACCAAGCCTCGTTGTTATTATTGCCTGTGATTTCTAGTTTTGAGATAGTTCTGTAAGGTTTAAAAAAGTCAAATACACCTTTCGTGCTAACGCCCCAATGATTCTCAAAAGCAATAATTCTTGGGTTAGTAGAGATGAGTATGGCTACAGCTCCTGCGCCTTGGGTGTATTCTCCGGTGGAGTTCAGGTCGTATTTGGCAAAATCAGTAGTAACAACAATGGCTTTTTTAGTGGGATTTAATTTTACAAAATCTAAGCAATTTTGTAGTGCATCCACTCCTCCAATACAAGCAAAAGTAAAATCAACGGCATCGCAATGGTTTAAACTGTTTGCTCCAAATTTTTGTTCCATCAAGGCTACCAAAAACGAAGCGATGGGTTTCGAACTATCAATAGCACTTTCGGTTCCAACGTAAATTCTAGCAATGTCGTCTAAAGCTATTTTTTGATCTTGGATAAGTTTTGTCAAGGCATTGGCTCCAAAAACTACAGTGTCTTGATGGGCATCGGCGAGTGTCATATTCGTCAATCCGAGTCCTTTTTGCAATTTTGCGGGTTCTATATTTCGAGCTTCTGCTAAGGTTTGTATAGGTAAGTGTATTTTGGCTACGTCAAAGGATAGGGCATCAATTCCGATTTTCATGGTATATCAATTTTGAAATGCAAAGGTAAAATGACAGGAGCCAAATGCAAGATTTTTATCCTTTTATTCTTCTGGATGTGAATTTTTTTTAATAAAAAGGAAAATAAATTGTTTTGTTGTTAAATCGCTAATTTTTTCTAAATTTTCAGTCTTTAGCCTTGTTTTTTGTTAATTATTTTAGATTTTTTTAAATTTTGTTTAGTATGTTTTGGTTTTTTATTCCTTATGGCTGCTTTATGTTAAACACTTTAAAATCATTATAAATAAATAGGAAAGGGTTGTGATTCCTTTTTAATTCCCTTATTTTTGTGTGGAATTTTTATTAATCAATATAAAAAAATATGGCACAAACTACGTTGTTAAAGTCTTCTATTGCTAGAAAAGTGGCAATGGCATTATCGGGACTTTTTTTAATTACTTTCTTGTCATTGCATTTTTTCATCAATATGGTGTCTGTTTTTAGTGCAGATGCTTTTAATGCAATGTCTCACTTTATGGGATACAATCCTTTAATTCAATTTGTGATGCAACCCATACTTATCGCAGGGGTAGTTTTCCACTTTGTAATGGGTATGGTATTAGAGTATCAAAACAGAAAAGCTAGACCGGTAAGTTATGTAAAATATGATGGAGCTGCTAATGCTTCATGGGCTTCAAGGAATATGATTATTTCTGGATTGGTGGTTTTGGCCTTTTTAGGTTTGCATTTTTTCGATTTTTGGATTCATGAAATGACTTATAAATATGTAGAATCTGGAGCAATCAATGAAACAAGATATTTTGAAGAATTGGTGGCTAAGTTTGAAAGTCCAGTTCGTACAGGTATCTATGTGGTAGCCTTCGTTTTATTAGCGATTCACTTATGGCATGGGTTTAGTTCTTCTTTCCAATCTGTTGGATTCAACAACAAATTCTCCGCTACTATTCAAAAATTAGGATATGCATTTGCAATTGTGGTTCCTGTTGGATTCATATTTATTGCTTTATTTCATCATTTTAATCATTAATATCAATCAAAATGAAATTAGATTCTAAAATACCTGAAGGTCACATTTCTAAAAAATGGACAGATTATAAAGACCACTTACGATTAGTTGCTCCAAACAATCGCCCAAAAATTGATATTATCGTTGTTGGAACCGGTTTAGCCGGAGCCTCTGCAGCAGCATCTTTTGCTGAAATGGGTTATAATGTTAAAGCATTTTGTTATCAAGATTCTCCTCGACGTGCACACTCAATTGCAGCTCAAGGAGGGATCAACGCTGCAAAAAATTACCAAAATGACGGAGATAGTACCTTCCGTTTGTTTTATGATACGATAAAAGGAGGAGATTATAGAGCACGTGAGGCAAACGTACACCGTTTGGCTGAAGTGTCTGGAAATATTATTGACCAATGTGTGGCACAAGGAGTTCCTTTTGCGCGTGACTACGGAGGAATGTTGGATAACCGTTCTTTTGGAGGAACTCAAGTACAACGTACATTTTATGCTGCAGGACAAACCGGACAACAGTTGTTGTTAGGAGCTTATTCTGCTTTATCTAGACAAATTGGTTTGGGTAAAATTGACATGTACAACCGTCACGAAATGCTAGAATTAGTAAAAGTGAACGGAAAAGCTCGTGGAATCATTGCTCGTAATTTAGTTACTGGAGAATTAGAAAGACATTCGGCTCACGCAGTAATTATTGCAACAGGTGGATACGGAAATGTATATTTCTTGTCTACGAATGCGATGGGTTCTAATGTTACTGCAAGCTGGAAAATTCATAAGCAAGGTGCTTTGTTTGCTAACCCATGTTTTGTGCAAATTCACCCAACTTGTATTCCAGTACACGGAACCAATCAATCGAAATTGACTTTGATGTCCGAGTCATTAAGAAACTCTGGACGTATCTGGGTACCAAAGAAAAAAGAAGATGCAGAAGCGATTCGTGCAGGTAAACTAAAACCAACACAAATTGCTGAAGAAGATAGAGATTACTACTTAGAAAGAAAATATCCTGCGTTTGGTAACTTAGTGCCTCGTGACGTTGCTTCTAGAGCTGCTAAAGAGGTTTGTGATGCTGGTCACGGTATCGAAGCTAATGATACTAATGAAGGAGTGTATTTGGATTTCTCTTCTGAGATTCAATCAAAAGGGAAACAAGTAGCTTTTGCTAAAGGAAATCACAATCCTTCGCAAGAAGAGGTTCTTTCTTTAGGTAAAAAATGGTTAGAAGAAAAATATGGTAACTTGTTTACCATGTACCAAAAAATTACAGACGAAAATCCATACGAAACTCCAATGAAAATTTATCCAGCGGTACACTATACTATGGGGGGTGTTTGGGTTGATTACAATTTAGAGTCAACTATTCCGGGATGTTTCGTAGCTGGAGAAGCGAATTTCTCTGATCACGGAGCCAACCGTTTAGGAGCTTCTGCTTTGATGCAAGGATTGGCTGATGGTTATTTCGTATTGCCATATACTGTTTCTGATTATTTAGCGGATGACATTCGTACAGGAAAAATCTCTACTGATTTACCTGAATTTGCAGCAGCTGAAAAAAGCGTGAAAGATTCGATTGATAAATTCTTGAACAATAACGGAACAAAATCTGTAGATCATTTCCACAAACGTTTAGGATTGATCATGTGGAATAAAGTAGGTATGGGGCGTAATGAGAAAGGTTTGACTGAAGCCATTTCTGAAATTGCAGCTTTGAAAGCAGAATTCTACAAAGACGTTTATGTTCCAGGAAGTGCAGATGAGTTGAATCCTGAATTAGAAAAAGCATTACGTGTGGCTGATTTTATTGAATTAGGACAATTAATGGCAATTGATGCTTTACAACGTCTAGAATCTTGTGGTGGTCACTTCCGTGAAGAATATCAAGATGCTGAAGGTGAAACACTTCGAGATGACGAAAACTTTAAGTTTGTTGGAGCTTGGGAGTACAAAGGAGACGATATCAATCAAGAAGTACTTCATAAAGAAGAATTGAAATACGAGTTTATTAAAATAGCCGCAAGAAATTATAAATAGTAATTAGCGATAGAAATTAGCGGTTAGTATTAATTCGACTATAAGCTAATCACTTTAAAAATAAAAAACATGAGTGCAGCAAAAAATATTAATATAACCTTACAGATTTGGCGTCAAAAAAACGCTAAAGTTAAGGGAAAGATGGAAACATATAAGTTGAATGATGTTTCTACAGCGAGTTCGTTTCTAGAAATGTTAGATCAATTGAACGAGCAATTAGTGAACGAAAGAAAAGAGCCTGTAGCCTTTGATCACGATTGTCGCGAAGGAATTTGCGGAATGTGTTCTTTGTATATCAATGGACGTGCACACGGACCAGATACAGGAATCACGACTTGTCAATTACACATGAGAATGTTCAACGACGGGGATACGATCGTAATAGAACCATGGAGAAGTGTGGCGTTTCCAGTAGTTAAAGATTTAGTTGTTGATAGATCTTCTTTCGAAAGAATTCAACAAGCAGGAGGATTTGTTTCTGTAAATACTTCAGGTAATACCATCGATGCGAATACGCTTCCTGTGCCTAAGGCTGATGCAGACAAAGCTTTTGAAGCTGCTGCTTGTATTGGATGTGGAGCATGTGTGGCTACTTGTAAAAATGGTTCAGCGATGTTGTTTGTTGGTGCTAAAGTTTCGCAATATGCACTTTTACCACAAGGGAAAGTAGAAGCTACAAACCGTGTATTGAACATGGTACGTCAAATGGACGAAGAAGGTTTTGGTAACTGTACTAACACTGGAGCTTGCGAAATCGAATGTCCAAAAGGAATTTCATTAGAGAACATCGCTCGTATGAATAGAGAATATTTGTCAGCAAGTTTGAAATAATTCTAATTGTCTTTTAGGCAAAGAAGTAAAAAAAACGCATCTATTTATTTGGATGCGTTTTTTTTATTACCAAGGAGTAAAGAGATGTTTTGTCTTATGCGGTAAGAATCAATTTTTATTAAATTTATTTTATGAAAATAGCCATCCTACAATCTCCCTTAACCTGGGAAAATCCAGTAGCAAATCGCCTTCAGTTCGAAGAAAAAATCAATGCGATTAGTGAATCAGTTGATCTAATTGTACTTCCTGAAATGTTTACCTCAGGTTTTACGATGCATCCTAATTTGGTAGTAGAAACGATGCAAGGCGAAACGATGGTATGGTTACAACAGTTGGCTAAAGAAAAAAATGCAGCCATCACTGGGAGTTTGGTTATTGCCGATAAAGGAAATTTCTATAACCGATTGGTGTTTGTTTTTCCTTCGGGAGAAGTGCAATTTTATGACAAAAGACACTTGTTTACTTTAGCTGGAGAAGATAAAGCTTATACTGCTGGCAAAGAAAAAGTAATCATTGATTATTTGGGTTGGAAAATTTGCCCACTGATTTGCTATGATTTGCGTTTTCCTGTTTTTGCACGAAATATGGAAGCGTACGATGTGTTACTTTATGTTGCGAATTGGCCCAATATGCGAATTAATGCTTGGGACGCCTTACTTAAAGCACGAGCGATTGAAAATATGTGTTATACTATTGGAGTGAATAGAATAGGAGTAGATGCCAATCACCATTTATACAACGGACATTCGCAAGTGCAAGATTATTTGGGTCGAGATCTTGTTGCTCCACAAGAATCCGAAGGCATTTTTATAGCTTCTTTGGATAAAAAAGGACTATTGGAAACCCGACAAAAACTAGGTTTCTTGAACGATAAAGATGATTTTGAAATCAAGTAAATCGATTAAGAGTTCCGCTTTATTCAATCACACTAATTACCGTTTTTGGATTTTTACAGCGTATGGTTATCTTTTGAAAAATCCATTCGTTTCCTTTTTTGTTGGCTGTAAAATCCATTTTTCCTTGGTTATGATTTCCTTTGATTCTAATAGTCGAAGCTATAGAGGTATCGTTATTAGAATAAACAATATTGCCTTCTAAAATAGTTAATTTGTCGATGGCTTCAATAGTTCCGATTGTAGTTTTAACTTTCGAATTCGCATTGGCTATGGCAATTGCTTTTTCAAAAACTTTAGTATCAGAATAGGCTTTAATCAATTGAGGAGCTTCGTTATTTAAAACTGGAATAATGGTATAAAAAGTCAAAAATAGGATTGCAATTGTAGTTGGAAGTAGCCATTTCCAGTTTCGTTTCATCCAAGAATCACTATCAATTCCATCATTGTTCATCGCTTCTATTTTTTCTTCTTCTTATCCTTGTCTTCTTTCTTTTTAGACTCAGGAGTGTAAGGAATGCTCAAATCAAAGGATTGTTCTACTTCCCAGTTGGCTCGAACATCTACTTCTTTAGAGAAATAAATAACTTCTTCGGACTGTCTTTTTTCTAAGAAATTACCCGAATCGTATTTTTGATTTTTATTATCATCATAAATTGCTCTTAGGGTGTAATTAGCAGGTTCCAAAAACGTGAAGACGACTTTGTTTGCTTTTTCAGAATATTCAGAGGCTAAAACTTCTCCTTTGGCATTGGTGAGTTCTATAATAATAGGGAATCTTTTGGTATTACTCAAAACAACTGTTAAGTTTCCATAATCCGTTTCGCTTCTGGTGTTGATCTTATAGGTTAAGGTGTCATTCGATTTTTCAAAAAAGTCAGTCAAAGCACCTGGAAGCAATTTAAATTCATATTTTTCTTCAGGTACTTTTTTGAAATCAAAAACCAATTTTTGGTGAAAATCATCATATCGAGGGGTAAATGCTACTGCTTTGGTAGCACCATCAGTTAAATTTATTTTAGAAGGATCAATTTTAACCAAAGGAGTGTTGGATTCTAATGTGAAATGCTCTCTCATATTCAAAATCCCAGACTGAACTGCGCTGATACTTAGTGTATCTTTTTTTTGATTTTTGATTTTTACACTAAAATCGTTTACATAACTTTCTTTTTTGATATTCATCAAAAGTGAATCTACTTTTATAGGTTTGTACCATACTTGAAGCGAGTCTTTTTTTGGAAATTGAGTTACGATACTTTCAATACTTTGAGTATTGTTTCTCAAGATGATTTTCGGTTTTAACTTCGAAAAATCTTGTTTTCCATCATACGGCACTACCAATCGATTGCCTGAGGCTTGGAAGGGTTTATAGGCTTTAAACGGAAGTTCTTCTTTGAACAATTCAATTTCATACACCGTATCGTTTGGGATGGTTACGAATTGTTTGTGAAAACCAATTTTGTCTGTTTTCGGATTGAATTTATTGTTGTTGTTGCGGTCTTTCATAGCTACCAAAAGGTATTTTCCCGCCTTTAGATTTTCTAAACGAAACGTCTTTAAACTATCCAACGTATTGGTAATGTATCTTGGAGGGTTAGTGTACACCACCGAATCTTTGAATTTTTCATTCACTTCATACAACATCACAGAAACGAACGATTCTACTTCTTTCTCAAGAGCATCTTTCACTCTTCCGCCAAGGGCAAGCGAATCGATATAAGGCCCTGTAGAGAAAACATACTTGAATTGGTTCAAAGGATTGCCCTCGTTGTTGTCGGTAATACTTTGTCCAAAATTAAAACTATAAGTTGTATTGGGTTGTAAAGTGTCTTTGATTTGAATAGTAAGGTATTTCGTTACAGTTGATGGTATAATCAACGGCTCATTTTTCATGGGTGGTGAAACGATGAGTTGTTTTTCTAATCCTTTCAGTTTTATATACTCATCAAAAGTGAGTTTGATTTGATTACCTTTAAAATTGGTACTATAATTTTCTGGGAAACTAATCTTCAGGGTTGGGGCAATGGTATCTTTCAAACCGCCGGTGATACTTCCTTTTTTGGCACAGCCAATACATACGAAAAGAAAAAGGAACAAAAGGAAACGGTAATTGGATTGTGACATATTAGTTTAACATTAGAAAGTACAAAATAACAATTATATTTACTGTAATCGAAATTATTTAGCGATTTATTGGCATATCTTTTATAGTAAAATTTAGGCTTTTGATGTTTTACGTGCTGGTTATTAATATATTTGTTAAGACTATTAATTCTTATACCTTTTGAAAAATAAATTGGGTTTTGCGCTTTTATTACTTTTGCTTTTGGCTTGCCAACCTAGCAAAAAACCGGCTATATCCTTTTATTATTGGAAAACCATTTTTGAATTAACGCCAAAAGAACAAGAAGTATTGATGCTAAACAACGTTCAAAAACTCTATGTACGTTATTTTGATCTTGCGATAAACGTTGCTTCTCATCAAGTTTATCCCACAAGTCCGATTCATTTTAAAACACCTATTAAGCAATTTACAGTAGTTCCTGTGGTTTACATCAAGAACCAGATTTTTTTAGATTCAACAATTGCAGTAAAAGAGATAGCGCATAAAACAGCCAATTTAATCACAAGAATTAATGCTTCTAATGGGATAAATTGTCAAGAGATTCAGCTGGATTGCGATTGGACATTGAGTACCAAAGAACGCTACTTGGAGTTTGTTGAGGTTTTTAAAAAAGTATCCCAAAAAAGAATTTCAGCAACCATTCGATTGCATCAGGTAAAATATTTCAAAAAAACCAAAATCCCTAATGTAGATTCGGGTGTTTTGATGTATTACAACATGGGAAAAATTGCTCATGATTCGCTCAATTCGATTTATGACCGAAAAATTGCCGAAAAGTATTTGGAAAGTGTTAAGAAATATCCGCTACCACTCAATTTTGCATTGCCTATTTATTCTTGGTTTATTCATATTCAAAACCAAAAAGTAATAGGCGTTCGGGCTAAACTTAGCGTTGCTAATTTATTAGAGGATAAAAATTTTAAACGTGAAAACGAAAAATATTTTAGAGTCATACAATCTAATTACAAAAATGGAGTTTTTTATCAAGAAAATGATATTTTAAAATTAGAAGCGATTTCGTCTTCCGATTTGCTAGAAATGGCTGCTGATTTGCAAGAAAATACCAAAGCATCTCCTAAAGAAATACTATTTTACGATTTAGATCAATTCAATTTTAATAACTATGAAAAATCAATTTTTGAGCAAGTTATTGCTGTTTTTTAGTGCCGTTTTACTTATGGTGTATGGAATAATCTACGCCTGTTCTGATGGTGATTATAATAATTTTTCATTTGATTCTAATTTCACTCCCGAAACCTTTGTAGATGCCTCCTACGAACCCTTGTTTTTGTCTGGGGACGTTTTTTATTCTATTGGCTTTGAGGTAAATTATAACACGAGGTTCAACGAATCGATTCGAACTGATTGGGAAACGTATCTAAAAGGCAAAGCGGATTCGGCTGCTGTTGGTTACTTTTTGTTGGACAGTAGCGCTGTAGCGGTTCAAGATATTTATGCTTTTTATAAAACCAAAAAGAGTACAAAAAACGTCGTGCAATGGGAATCCAAATTGAAGTTAAAAGACTCAAAAATTAAAAGCTTTATCGACTTTTTGTACCTCGCAAAACAAATTGAAACGGTTTCTGTAAACACGGATTATTGGAGTTATGATCCCGTTCCAGTAAAAACGTTCAAAGGGATTCAAACAGTAATAGCAATCGAAAATAATTACAAAAACACCAAAGATGCCTTTCTGAAAAACAGGTATTGGTTTCAAACGTTGAAGGCTTATTTTTATAGTGATTATCGCAAAGAAGCTTTTGATTTTTTTCAAAAAACAGAAGCAACTGTTCCGAAAAATGTGTTGTATTATCGTGCTTTGTCTTACTTGGCAGGATTTTATTATAAAGAAAAAGAGTATGCTAAGTCTAATTATCTCTATGCGGTAGTTTTTGATAAATGCCCGGAAATGCGAGTTGTTTCGGCATATAATTTTCATCCACAAGACGAAAAAGATTGGAACGCTTCTCTGGCTATGGCCAAAGATAATAAAGAAAAAGCAGCACTTTGGGCGATTCAAGGATATTACAAAGACGAGGTGCGTGCTATAGAGAAAATCTTTGAATTAGATCCAAAATCTACCCATTTGGATTATCTCTTGACGCGTTTGATTAACAAGACAGAACAAAATATGAATCATTCTTTCTCTAAAACAGAGCAAAATAATGATATAAAAAGACAAACGGTTACTGAAAATAAATTGGACAATAAAAAGAAGATTGAAGCCAAAGTTTTAGGCTTAGTAACCAAAATTGCGACTGCTGGAACCACGGCTCAACCGTATTTGTGGGATATGGCTTTGGGGTATTTATATACCTTAAGAGAAGATTTCGCGAAAGCAGAGGTTATTTATGCCAAAGTTGAGAAAAAAATGCCACCGAAAAAACTAGCCAATGATCAGTTGCGTTTGCTTCGTTTTGTAAATAATTTGAGTAAAATAGAAAAGCTAACTGCTCAAAATGAAAAGACGATTATCAAAGATTTAAATTGGTTATATCGCGAACTGCCCAAAGAAAAAGGAATGCCAGAATTCAGATACCAAAATGCATCCAATTGGAGTAAAAAATATCTAGCAGCGCTATACAGAACTAGCGGCAACAGAGTGATGGCCGAATTGTTTGATGGTACTGATAATCAATATTATTGGGGCTATGGAAATAATTTTTATGACGCCACTGCCGATTTGCAAGCCATGAAAGCCTTTTTAACCAAAACAAACAAAACAGACTTAGAACAAGTAGCACAAAGTGTGTATGATGTAAAATTAGCAGATATAAATAATTTTCAAGCGGTCAAAGCCACTTACAAAAATGATATACCTGCGGCTATCGAGTTCATGAAGCAATCCGATTCGCTTCAAAATATGATTTTTTATGGGAATCCTTTTAATGGAGGAATCAAAGATTGTCACGATTGCGATCACGTGGCGTATCAAAAAAAGAAGTATTCGCAATTGGATTTTCTGACCACTATCAAAACAATGCAAGATAAGATTGCGGCTAAGGAAGAGGTATATACCAATAGTTTGTTGTTAGGCAATGCCTTTTATAATATCACTCATTTTGGTAATGCCCGTGTTTTTTATGAATCCAAAATTTCGGGCTATGGTTCTAGCCCTTATAGTTTTAGAGAGCCAATCAAAAAAATGATTACGGATTGTAGCCTAGCCAAAATGTATTATCAAAAAGCATTTGAGGCAGCCAATAACAAAGAACAGAAAGCGAAATGCATCTACATGATAGCCAAATGTGAGCGAAACGAATATTATAACAAGAAGTATAGTGCGATTGCGAATGTTTGGGAGATTCCAGAGGAAAAAGTAAATTTTGTTGCGTTTGATGGTTTTGTAAAATTGAAAACAAATTATTCGGATACTAAATACTATCAAGAGGTCATTGAAGAATGCGGTTATTTCAAAACGTATGTCAATCAATAGTTGGTATATTTGCGGTTTTAATAGTGAGACAAATGAATAAAATTGAACACATAGGAATAGCGGTCAAAGATTTGCAAGCATCCAATTTACTTTTTGAAAAATTATTTGGCGCTCCTGCTTACAAAGAAGAGGAAGTTGTTTCTGAAGGAGTAAAAACGGCTTTTTTTCAAAATGGCCCTAATAAAATAGAATTATTAGAAGCGACTCATCCAGAAAGTCCCATTGCTAAATTTATTGAGAAAAAGGGAGAAGGGATTCATCATATTGCCTTTGATGTAACCGATATTGTAGCGGAAATAGCAAGATTGGAAAGCGAAGGATTTGTGGTTTTAAATCCAACACCAAAGAGAGGTGCCGACAATAAATGGGTTGCATTTTTGCATCCCAAAAGTACAAATGGCGTTTTAATAGAATTGTGTCAAGAAATTTAGATAGTTATTTGAATTTTTATACTGCTTCATTATCAGTAGATTCCGTTTGAGGGGTTTGCGAATAATGATATAATTCAAAATCCACGACTAAAATATTTGGTCTAAACCAAAAAATATAGTAATATTGCAAACTCTTAACCGGTCCTATAGCTCAGCTGGTTAGAGCACCTGACTCATAATCAGGTGGTCCCTGGTTCGAGCCCAGGTGGGACCACAACTAAGAAAACCCTTCTTGAAATTTTCAAGAAGGGTTTTCTGATAAAAATAAGCTTTTTATTTTTTTATCAATAAAAATATTCCTTATTTTGCCAAGCAAATAAGGAATTAGTTTGCTAATATGCGGATATTTATGAAAGACAAATTAAAAATAATAGCTGGGTTTTTGTTGCTTTTGATTGGTAATATGTCATTATATGCAGCTCCAACACCGCCAAGTCCCAGAAGAACACCGCCACCACCGCCAAAATTACCAATTGATGATTATATAGGTATATTGGTTATTCTTTCGATTCTTTATGGCTTTTATGTCATTAGCAATAAATTAAAAGCAAAAACTCCAAGATAACTTGGGGTTTTTTATTTTATAGCCAATAAGATTTCTAACTTGGAATTTGATTTTAGTTCAATGCATGCAAACGGGTAACATATTTTCCGATTACATCAAATTCTAGATTTACAATTGTATTTACCTTGAAATTATGAAAATTCGTGTGTTCGTAGGTATAAGGAATGATGGCAACACTAAATTTGTTTTTTTCTGAATTGACAACTGTTAGACTTACACCATTAACGGTTATGGATCCTTTTTCGATAGTAATGTTGTTGCGGTTAGGATCGTATTCAAAAGTGTAGTGCCAGCTTCCATTCGTTTCGTTGGCTTCGATACAAGTGGCGGTTTGATCCACATGTCCTTGTACAATATGACCATCTAAACGATCACCTAATTTCATGGCTCGTTCCAGATTGATTTCATCATTGACGTTCCAGCTACCAATATTGGTTTTGTTAATCGTTTCGCCTATGGCGGTAACTGTATATTGGGTTCCGTTTATAGCGACTACTGTAAGACAAATGCCATTATGCGCAACACTTTGGTCTATTTTTAGCTCGGGTGTAATGTCAGAAGATAGGGTAAGATGCAGGTTGTTTTGCTCTTTTTTTATTTCTGTTACAATGCCAAGGGTTTCTATGATTCCTGTAAACATTCTTATTTTATTTTACTAAATTTGCAGTTCAAAATTAGCAATAAAAAACGGGAGCTCATGAATAAAACAGCAGAAAATATAATAGTTGGAATTTCGATAGGAGATTTAAACGGTATTGGAAGCGAAGTAGTCTTAAAAACTTTTGAGGATGCTCGAATGTTGGAATTTTGTACTCCAGTAATTTTTGCTAATGTAAAAATTGTTTCCTTTTTGAAGAAAAGCATTGAATCTACTTCGAGTATTCATGGTATTGATAAACTAGATCAAATAGTTTTAGGCAAAATTAATGTCTATAATTTATGGCGAGAAGGTGTGGATTTAAATTTAGGAACCAATGATGATAAAGTGGGTGAATATGCTATCAAGTCGTTTGTGGCGGCAACCAAAGCCTTAAAAGAAGGAATCGTAGATGTTTTAGTTACAGCTCCAATAAATAAATACAATATTCAATCGGATAGCTTTAAATTTCCAGGGCATACCGATTATTTAGCGCAAGAGTTAGAAGGCGATGCATTAATGCTTATGGTGAATGATAATTTGCGTGTTGGTTTACTAACTGATCATGTACCATTGAATGAAGTTGCTGGACATTTGACTGAGGAGTTAATTAAAAAGAAAATCGAAACGGTAAAACAAACTTTAATTAAAGACTTTAGTATCAATAAGCCTAAAATTGCTGTGCTAGGTTTGAATCCGCATTGTGGCGATGGGGGGGTGATTGGTTCCGAGGATGATACGTTGCTTAAGCCAACGTTGAAGAAAATATTCGACAAAGGGACTTTGGTTTTTGGGCCTTTTTCTGCGGATAGTTTTTTCGGAAGCAATCATTATGAGAAATACGATGCCATTATTGCTACTTATCATGATCAAGGATTAATTCCATTTAAGACTTTGTCTTTTGGTCGAGGAGTAAATTATACCGCAGGGTTGAATAAGATAAGAACTTCGCCTGATCATGGTACAGCCTTTGATATTGCGGGAAAAAATCAAGCGGATTTTACTTCTTTTAAAGAAGCGGTTTATCTGGCTATAGATATCTATAAATCAAGAATGCAACATGAAGAAGTGAGTTCAAATCCACTGAAATCAAAAGAAAAACAGTTATAAACAAAAAAAGGTGAATAACATTATTAGATTTATAATAATTTTATATCTTTGCACCCCGATTCAGACAATTCAGAATAGGGAAAATTGTTGATGAAATGAACAAGAGAAAAGAATTCATAATTCCATTCGTGGGATTGAAGCTAGGGAAACATCAATTTGAATACCAAATCAATAATTCGTTCTTTGAGATCTTTGACTTTAGTGAGTTTGAAAAATCAAACATCAAAGTAAATGTAGTTTTAGAAAAAAAAGCGAATTTATTAGAATTAGATTTTAAACACAAAGGAACCGTTCAAGTACCTTGTGATTTAACAGGGGAAGAATTTGATTTACCGATAAAAGGTAAAATTAAATTAATTGTTCGTTTCGGAGAAACGTTTAATAATGACAACGAAGAGTTATTAATTTTGCCATTTGGAGAATTTGAGCTAGATATTGCACAGTACATCTATGAAATGATAGTGTTGTCAATTCCTTTAAAGAGAGTTCATCCAGGGGTAAAAGATGGTACTTTGCAATCAGAAGCTTTAGAAAAGCTTAAAATATTGACTGCAAAAAAAGAAGTAAAAGAGAAGAATAAAGAGAATACACAACAAGAGAATCAAGATAATATTGACCCTAGATGGGACAAATTAAAGCAACTATTAACGGATAAATAATATAGTAAAATGGCACATCCTAAAAGAAAAATCTCGAAAACAAGAAGAGATAAGAGAAGAACACATTACAAAGCAACTGTAGCTCAAATCGCTACTTGTCCTATCACTGGCGAAGCACATTTGTACCACAGAGCTTACTGGCATGAAGGTAAAATGTACTACAGAGGGCAAGTTGTTATCGATAAATCTGTAGCTGTTGCTTAATACGTTTTGGCAAAAAATAGTAGAACTCTCACTTTGTGGGAGTTTTTTTTATTGTTTATAATTTTCTAAAATAAGAAAAGCTAAAACAGTACTTTTAGAATAAATTTTGTAATTTTCAGGTCTTTTAAATTAAAAAATCAAGTAGCAATATTTGATAGTAATAGTCATACACAATGAATGCAATTACCGCAGCAATTACCGCAGTAGGTGGGTATGTTCCTGACTTTGTGCTTTCTAATAAAGTATTGGAAACCATGGTTGATACCAATGATGAATGGATCACTACTCGTACAGGAATTAAAGAAAGAAGAATATTAAAGGAAGAAGGAAAAGGAACTTCATTTTTGGCCATAAAAGCCGCTCAAGATTTAATAGCAAAAGCCAATATCGATCCACTTGAAATTGATATGGTAATTATGGCAACCGCAACACCTGATATGCCTGTAGCTTCAACAGGAGTTTATGTGGCAACAGAAATAGGGGCAACAAATGCTTTTGCATATGATTTACAAGCTGCTTGTTCTAGTTTTTTATACGGAATGTCTACAGCTGCAGCTTACATTCAATCAGGTAGATATAAAAAAGTACTATTAATAGGAGCAGATAAAATGTCTTCTATTATTGATTATACTGACAGAGCCACTTGTATTATTTTTGGAGATGGTGCTGGAGCCGTTTTATTCGAGCCTAATTATGAAGGCTATGGTTTGAAAGATGAATATTTAAGAAGCGACGGCGTAGGTCGTGATTTCTTGAAAATTCCTGCAGGAGGTTCTATTCTTAGAACATCGGCTCAAACGGTAGAAGAAAACATGCACAATATCATCCAAGACGGTAAAACAGTTTTTAAATATGCTGTAACAAATATGGCTGATGCAAGTGATTTGATCTTGCAAAGAAATAATTTAACCAATGAAAATGTTGATTGGTTAGTACCTCACCAAGCCAACAGAAGGATTATCGATGCTACGGCCAACAGAATGAACCTTGAAGAAGAAAAGGTCTTAGTGAATATCGAGCGTTATGGGAACACAACATCAGCAACTTTGCCATTAGTACTTCATGATTTTGAAAAGAAACTAAAAAAAGGAGATAATATTATATTTGCTGCTTTCGGAGGAGGATTTACTTGGGGATCTATTTATTTAAAATGGGCCTACGACACAAAATAAATTAAAACTAAAAACAAAACAATTATGGATTTAAAAGAAATTCAAAACCTAATCAAATTTGTAGCAAATTCTGGAGTTGCTGAGGTTAAGTTAGAGATGGATGATGTGAAAATCACAATTAGAACAACTTTAGAAGGTAATGTAACAGAAACTACTTACGTTCAGCAATTACCAACTCAAGCGGCAATTCAACCAGCAGTTATACCACAAATTGCTCCAGTTGTTGCAACACCAGAAGCAGCGCCAAAAGAGGATAATTCAAAATTTATTACCATCAAATCACCAATTATTGGTACTTTCTATAGAAAACCTGCTCCAGATAAACCAGTTTTTGCTGAAGTTGGAAGCACAATCGCTAAAGGTGATGTTCTTTGCGTAATTGAAGCAATGAAGCTTTTTAACGAAATTGAATCGGAAGTTTCAGGAAAAATAGTGAAAATCTTAGTAGACGATATGTCTCCTGTAGAGTTTGACCAACCTTTATTTTTAGTAGATCCATCATAATTTTTAAAAATTCCAATAGACAAATCACAAAATCCAATACGTTGGAATTTGAAGATTGGAATTTGTAATTTTAAAAAAAACAAGATGTTTAAAAAAATATTAATAGCAAATAGAGGAGAGATTGCTCTTAGGGTTATTAGAACGTGTAGAGAGATGGGAATCAAAACAGTAGCGGTTTACTCTACTGCAGATGCTGAAAGTTTACACGTAAAATTTGCTGACGAAGCCGTTTGTATCGGACCTGCACCAAGTAATTTGTCATACCTTAAAATGTCAAATATTATTGCAGCAGCAGAAATTACTAATGCCGATGCCATTCACCCAGGATATGGATTCCTTTCGGAAAACGCTAAGTTTTCAAAAATTTGCCAAGAACACGGTATTAAATTTATTGGTGCAGCTCCTGAAATGATTGATCGTATGGGAGATAAAGCTTCTGCAAAAGCGACAATGATCGAAGCAGGAGTACCTTGTGTACCAGGATCTGTTGGAATTCTTGAATCATACGAACAAGCAGCAGCATTAGCCAAAGAATTTGGATATCCAGTTATGTTGAAAGCAACTGCTGGTGGTGGAGGAAAAGGAATGCGTGCCGTTTGGAAAGAAGAAGATTTATTGAAAGCTTGGGAAGGTGCTCGTCAAGAATCGGCAGCCGCTTTTGGTAATGACGGAATGTATTTAGAGAAATTAATTGAAGAGCCGCGTCATATTGAAATTCAAGTAGTGGGAGATGCTTACGGTAAAGCGTGTCACCTTTCTGAAAGAGATTGTTCTGTACAACGTCGTCACCAAAAATTAACTGAAGAGACTCCATCACCATTTATGACTGATGAGTTACGTGCTAAAATGGGTGAAGCTGCTGTAAAAGCTGCAGAATACATTAAATACGAAGGCGCTGGAACTGTTGAATTTTTAGTAGACAAACACCGTAATTTCTACTTTATGGAAATGAATACTCGTATCCAAGTAGAACACCCAATCACTGAACAAGTAGTAGATTATGACTTGATTCGTGAGCAAATATTAGTAGCGGCAGGTGTGCCAATTTCAGGAAAGAATTATTTCCCAAATTTACACGCTATCGAATGTCGTATCAATGCGGAAGATCCTTACAATGATTTCCGTCCTTCTCCAGGAAAAATCACCACCTTACATATGCCAGGCGGACACGGAGTTCGTTTAGATACTCACGTGTATTCTGGATATACTATTCCACCAAATTACGATTCGATGATTGCCAAGTTGATTACTACTGCGCAAACTCGTGAAGAAGCGATTAGCAAAATGCGTAGAGCTTTGGATGAATTCGTAATTGAAGGAATCAAAACTACTATTCCTTTCCACAGACAGTTAATGGATGATCCTCGTTATATAGCAGGAGATTACACTACTGCCTTTATGGATACTTTCAAAATGAATGATCCAGAATAGATGGGAAATAATTACTATAAAAAACCTCGCAATTTGCGAGGTTTTTTTGTGGGTAACTATAAGGTTTCTTTCAACCATTTATAGAATTCTCTTTGCCAAACTTGAGCATTTTGAGGTTGCAATACCCAGTGGTTTTCTTCAGGGAAGTACAAAAAGCGACTTTTGATGCCTCTTAATTGTGCTGCCTGAAAGGCTTCTTGGGATTGTCCAATCGGCACTCTAAAATCAGTTCCTCCTTGTATAATTAATATTGGGGTGTTCCATTTGTCTACCAAGGTGATTGGGTTAAAAGTAGTGTAGGTTTTTTGTGCTACTTTATTATCTTTTTCCCAATACGCGCCTCCAAAATCCCAGTTGTTAAAGAAGACTTCTTCGGTGGTGCCAAACATACTCTGCGTATTGAAAACGCCGTCGTGAGCAATAAATGTTTTGAAACGGTTGTTGTGAATTCCAGCTAAATAAAACACAGAATAGCCACCGTAACTAGCGCCTACACATCCCAGACGTGATTTGTCTACATACGATTCTTTGGCGACGTCATCAATCGCTGATAAATAATCGTCCATCACTTGTCCGCCCCAATCACCCGATATTTTTTCGTTCCATTCTTGTCCGTGGCCGTACATTCCTCTGCGGTTTGGTGCTACTACTACATAGCCTTGAGCGGCCATCAAAGAGAAATTCCAACGGAACGAATAGCTTTGTGTTAACGGAGACTGTGGTCCTCCTTGGCAAAATAATAAAGTAGGGTATTTTTTAGTTGCATCAAAATTCGGAGGTAAAATTACCCAAACCAACATTTTTTTGCCATCCGTTGTGGTAACATATCTGCGTTCAGTTTTGCTTAAAGCCAAAGTGTTGTACGTTGCTGTATTCACATTAGACAATTGTTTCCAAGTGTTTTTCTTTAGAGTATAAGAAAAAATTTCAGCAGCGTGATTCATGTCGGTTCTAGTGACCAAGACTTGGTCGCCAGAAAAGCCAATAATATCGCTTACATCAAAATCACCATTGGTAATTTGGCGAGCGGTTACCGCAATTCTAGTCATTCCAGGGAAGTTCACTGCAAACAATTGCTTGGTGCCGTCTACGGCAGCTATAAAATAGACGTTCTTTCCGTCTGGACTCCACATAAATTGGTCTACACTTCCGTCCCAATTGGCGGTAAGGTTCATTTTGATGCCTTTGAAATCTACAATGATGTCGTTTTTATCGGCTTCATAGCCATCACGTTTCATTTGTAACCAAGTCAAGTGACCCGCAGGCGAAAATTGAGGTGCCGTGTCGTACCCTAAATTACCTTCAGTTCGGTTGATGGTTTTGCCGGATTCGAGTTGGTATTCGTAAATATCTGTATTCGTAGAAATGGCATATTGCGTGCCTGCTTTTTTCTTGCATACGTACAAAATGCTTTTGCCGTCTGGTGACCAGATATAATCTTCGTCGCCACCAAAAGGTTTTTGTGGGCTATCGAAATTTTCTCCTTTTAGGATATCGATTCCTGTAGCACCGTCTTTATTTTCTTTGTAAAAAACGTGGTTGAATTTACCTTCATTCCAAGTGTCCCAATGGCGGTAATCGAGTCCATTGTAGATTTGTACGTTTGATTTTTCCAGTTCGGGATAGAAATCTTTGCCGTGAACTTTGTCGATTTTTACTTCTTCGTTATAGACTAGATATTTTCCATCAGGTGAGGTGTTTTTGTCGTTTAGCAGACCTTTGGTGTCTTTAATTTCAGTGGCATTTCCGCCTTCGATGGGTAGGGAATACAGTTTAGAACTGGATTTGTTTTCAGCCACAGAGGGTGTGCTAACTTTATAAATAACGTTTTTTCCGTCTTTTGAAAGACCTAGAGGTGTTACGCGACCTAGTTTCCAGAGCAGCTCGGGAGTCAGTGTGTTTTGAGCCATTGTTGTCAAACTCATCATGGATAAGGTTAATAAAAGAATCTTTTTCATTGTTTTCAATTTTAAAAACGTAAAAATAATCATTTAAATTGACTTGTTTTGGATGGTAATCTCAATGCTTGCTTTAAAAAAAGCTTGTCAAACAAACTAATGAACCACAGATGCCACGGATGAAGCAGATTAGGACGGATTTGATGAGTTTACATTCAATTGTGAAACGTGTAAAATCCGTTTTATCCGCGTAATTCGTGTTCCATTTTGAATTTTATTGTTGGCGCTGATTTTAATTCTGTAAATCAAATATCTTGTGGTGCACCTCATTTTAGCCCAGATGGGAACGGCATCCTTTTCTATTTTTCTTTAAAATAGAAAAGATACAGTGGACAGCTGGAAATAGCTCCAAAAAATCCTTATTTTTATAAAAAATTTTCACAGATGCAATTGAGTTATTGGGAAATAAAAAATTGGTTTACCGACGTAGATTATACGATTGTGGGTAGTGGAATTGTGGGTTTGCACGCCGCGTTGCGGTTGAGAGAACGATTTCCTGCTGCTAAAATCTTGGTGTTAGAGAAAGGAATGTTACCACAAGGCGCCAGTACCAAAAACGCTGGTTTTGCTTGTTTTGGAAGTCTTTCGGAGATTGTAGAAGATTTAAAAACACATGCCGAAGAAGAGGTAATTGCTTTGGTGCAAAAGCGTTGGTCGGGTTTGCAATTGTTGCGCAAACGGATTCCTGATGCGGTTTTGGATTACAAACCTTTTGGCGGCTATGAATTGTTTTTGGAAGAGGAGGAAAGTTTGTACACTGAGTGTGTGAACAAAATGCCTTTTGTCAATGAAATTCTGAATCCTATTTTTAGAGGTGGCGTTTTTACCAAGGAAGTGGACCGTTTTGGATTTAAAGGGACAAAAGAATATTTAATTTTTAATCCTTTCGAAGGACAAATTGATACCGGAAATATGATGCAAGAATTGTTGCGTCAAGCTGTAGCGGCGAATATTTTGATTCTAAATCAGCAAACGGTTACAGGGTTTGAGGATAAGGGTTCAAGTGTTGAAGTAGCCTTGGGTGATTTTAGTTTTGTGACCCAAAAGTTATTGTTTGCTACCAACGGTTTCGCTGCCGAACTCACACAAGGACAAGTAAAACCCGCACGGGCGCAGGTGCTGATTACAGAACCCATTCCGAATTTGGACATTAAAGGAACTTTTCATTTGGATCGCGGGTATTATTATTTTAGAAATATTGGTGACCGAATTTTGTTAGGCGGTGGTCGAAACTTGGCTTTTGAAGAAGAAACCACCAACGAAATGGGGCAAACCGAAATTATTCAAAAAAAATTGGAACAGTTATTAAAAGAAGTAATTTTGCCGAATCAAGAAATTGAAATTGCACACCGTTGGAGCGGTATTATGGGCATAGGCGCAAGCAAGAATCCCATAGTAACGAATCTGTCCCAAAATGTTTATTGTGGGGTTCGCATGGGCGGAATGGGCGTAGCAATTGGCAGTTTAATAGGAACCGAATTAGCAGATTTAGTATAATGGCAACCAAGATTACCTCAAAAAAAGCAACTCCAAAAAAACCGGTAAAGAAGCAAGAAACTAGTTTTGGAAGTAAAGTGAAACGCTTTCTTTTCAAAGCCATGCTTTGGTTTTTTGGGCTTTCTATCTTTAGTGTGGTGGTGTTTAAATTCGTTCCCGTTCCATTTACGCCGCTTATGGTGATTCGTTTTTTTGAAAATGTAGCCGATGGAAAAGAGAATCATTTTAGCCATGATTGGGAACCCATCGAAAACATTTCAATGAATTTACAAAAAGCCGTAATCGCTAGTGAAGACGGAACCTTTTTGACCCACAATGGATTTGATTTTTTGGCGATGCAAAAAGCCTATAAAAGCAACGAAAGAGGCCGTAAAATAAAAGGAGGAAGCACTATTTCGCAGCAAACTGCCAAAAATGTCTTTTTATGGCAAGGAAGAAGTTACTTGCGCAAAGGATTAGAAGCTTATTTTACCGTACTAATCGAAATCATTTGGGGTAAAAAACGCATTATGGAAGTCTATTTGAACAGCATCGAAATGGGTGATGGGGTGTATGGCGCCCATGCTGCGACAGAATATTGGTACCGAAAAGACGCGTCGAGTTTGACCAAAATGCAAGCCGCAGGAATAGCCGCTATTTTACCCAACCCACGCAAATACAAAGCCACAAGTTCGTCTTCTTACATCAACAATCGAAAAGCCAAAATCGTACGCGTGATGAATCATGTAGGGCCTATAAACTACAAATAAATTGTTTCCTTTTTAGAGCAGATCCTCTCCTTTCCATAACCACGCCTCGACCTGCTCTACGCTATATCTTTGCTTTTTTAAAGGAAAAAAGCAAAGGATGCCGCTGCGATCAGGGCTAGACAGGACTTTTTGTTTTTCATAAGATGTTTTTACATTTTAGTTTAACAAGGATAAATTTAAAATATCACTAAATTTAGTGATTAGGTATTTACCTAAATTGTAGTAATTTTAATTATCTTTAAAATAAAAGAAAATGGTAAAAACACTTATTACAACATTCATATTGTTTTTGGCAGCAAATGCTTTTGCTCAATCAACAGATTACCATTCAAGTGAAAAACTAGGAAAAAAAGCAATAATAGGTCAATGGTATATTTCAGGTGTTAAACAAGACGCCCTGATTATGAAGCCTAACACCGTCGCTTATGCAAAAGTATATCGCGAGTTGAAAAAGGCTTTACAGTTTTATGATTTCAAATTTACTGAGCCAAAAACGGATGAATCAGTTATATCATCCCTATGTAAATCAATTGAAGATTTCGAAATGATGGATTTAACAATAAAGACAAACAGCAGTGAAATCAAAATGGTTTGGGAGAACGATTTTGCTATAATAGCGTGGATTTGTACTGTTGATTATTATGGGCTACAAATAAAAGAATTATAAAGTTAAAAGAAAAGGCGAATCAAAAAGAACTCCTTTTTTGCTTTTGAGATAAAAATAAAAAAAAGCCTTAAAAACATAAGTTTCTAAGGCTTTTTTGTGGAGAAGATGGGACTACTATAAATGCAAAGTTACTGTTTTCTGAATCCCTATAAAAAGCATAATATTTTATTTTAAAATCAATATTTACAAGCTTTTACAAATATATTGTTTTTTATTTAGTTTGCAACAAATTGAAACAATTTGCATTTAGCCGTACAAATGCCGTACAGATTATTTATATTTGTATGACTAAAATTTCAATTTATGGCAACGGTTAATTTTTTGTATCGCTCAACTAAAGAAAAAGCAAATTTACATTTGAGGTTATTGTATCGTTTCAATGATACTGATTTTGTTTTTGGAGCAAACACAAAGTTTGAAGTTTTAAAAGATTACTGGAATAAGCAACACAAAAAGAAGTCAAAGGATATTGATATTTCAAACAGACAAACTGAAGTTAACACCGAACTTAATAAAATTGAAAACCACGTTTTAAATGCGTTTAATTCTGTTAATCCTGATGAGATAAACAAAGAATGGTTACAAACTCAAATTGACTATTATTACAACCCACCTCAACAAGCCGAAAAGCTACCAACGGAACTTAATAAATACTTACTTCATTACATTGATGCGAAACGTACCGAAGTAACCGAAAGCACAATTAAGAAATGTAATGTTATTAAACAGCTTTTAACAAGGTATCAAAGCCACTACAAAAAAAATCTTTTACTTACCGATATTGATACAAACTTTAAAACTCATTTTGAAAATTATTGTTTGTCGAATGGTTATGCACCAAACACCATAGCAAGAACAATTCGATTTATTAAAACCATTTGTAAACACGCAAAATCTAACGGACTTGAAACCAGTTACCAGTTAGACAGTATCAAAGTGAAATATCATAAAATTGAAAGCATTTATTTGACTGTAAACGAATTAGAAGCAATTGAAAAAACTAGCGGTTTAGTTGAACATTTAGACAATGCGAGGGACTGGCTTTTGATTTCTTGTTATACAGGGCAAAGGGTTTCAGACTTTATGAGATTTACAAAAGAAATGATACGTTTTGAAAAGAATAAAGAGGGTGTTTTAAAGCCTTTGATTGAGTTTACTCAAAAGAAAACTGGCAAAGAAATGACCGTACCATTATCACAAAAAGTAATGGATATTTTAAGCAAAAGAAATGGAGAGTTTCCGAGAGCAATTTCAGACCAAAAATACAATGACTATATTAAAATTGTATGTAGAGAAGCAAAGATAACTCAAAAGGTTAATGGAAGTGTAATTTCTGAAACCGCACCCGAAAGCGGAATTTATCGCAAAGAAACTGGAGTTTTTGAAAAATGCGACCTTGTAACTTCTCACATCGGAAGACGTTCTTTTGCTACAAATAATTATGGAATTATACCCACCTCGTTTTTGATTTATGTTACTGGACATAGCACAGAAGCAATGTTTTTAAACTACATAGGCAAAAGCAATAAGGATATTGCAATGGAACTGACTAACTATTTTTAAGAAAAAAAGATTGTTTTTTAACGTGCATTTGGTACATTACATACATTATTTATTACAAAATATGATTTCAGAAAAAGAAAAAGACCAAATTTTTAAAGAAATGGTTTTTGAAAAGGGACTATTTTACTTTAGTGATACAAATAAAAACAGAATCAAACAGGCTTATCAAAAACTTGAAAACGATTTTGAAAATAAAGAAGATTTTATTCGGGCAGTAAATAGTTTGTTGCACGCAAATGGATTACATTTTTACAGTAAATTAAGAACCTTAACGAATCAATCTGAATTTATTGAGTATATCCAAAATCAATACAATTTGTACAATGAGTATACGCCCAATAATAGCTTTAATTGGCTAAACTTTACCAAAAAAGCTATTATGTATGGTTTTGGTATTTTACAGATTGAAAACACCGATTTAAAGGCTTCATTTATAAATTGGTATAATGAAGCATTAAAAAAATTAGAAGAGTTGAGAATTTTAACCGAATTGAAAAACTCAAATTCTGAAAAGGTTAAAGATGCTTTTCAGAATTTTAGTTTGATAAAGAAAGTTTCTATTAAGGACTACTATCAACCGATTGTGTTGAGTTTAAAGGAGTATGAATTACTATACGAGAGTAGGTTATCTAATCATTTAAAAATTCATATTGATTACGATACTAGTCATTTTATTTTAGATGAAAAAAACAACTACGAGTTTTACTTTAATCTTATTAATTCTATAAAATGTATTCCTGATGATTTATTGCATAAAAAAAACAAATTTCAAGTAATTAATATTAATGATTTCGATTATGGTAATCTCTATTTTGCAGAGGGTACAATCGATGATTTTTTCTATGTAAGCGAAGAAAATGAAAATGGATATGTTGCAGTTGAGGAGGTAAGACCCGATGTGATGTATGTAATTAATTTGTTTAAAAATCTTTCATTTGATGAGTTTGTTTTTAACTCACACAATTTAAAAAACTCAATTAGACTTATTCTTAAATTTTTAAAGAAAAAAGCAAAAGAAAAGAATTTAAATAAAATTAAACCCCAAACAGATTTAAGGGTATCAATTGAACAACCTCAACAAGATAACGAGATAGATATTTACTTAGAATCATACAACGAAAATCATTTTGATGAGGTAATGATTAAACGAAATGAAGACGGAACACCAAATAATATTTATTTAGGTAATAATTTTAATGAATGGTTTAAGAATATAGATAGAAACCTTTTAGCTAATAAAAGTTATGATGCTGAAACACAAGATAAATTAAGTACTTATAATAAATATTTACTCTTTTTGGCACAGGATTTAATGGGTTTATTCAAAGCGGTAAGCGGTTATAAAAAAACAAATAATGCTGGTTTTAAAACATCAATACACATACAAGAAAATGAGATTTTACGAAGGTTAGATTCTATTAAGTACTATTCTGAAATTGTCAAACATTACATAAGAAATAAGCAGTTTCAAAAAGCAAATGATATTAAAGATTATTGCATCTCATTATTTGGTAATTGTGTTTATAATCTCAATGATGTTTTAACCATTGATATTTATAAAAGTCCTTTGAAAAGTCACTTTGAAAATGTTAAAAACGATTTAGAAAAAGCAATTGATTTTAAAGAGTTAGCTTTAATAAACGAACTTGAAACAAAAGCAGTTAAGCAAGAAACTAATATTCTTTTAAAACTTAATTTGCAGATAGATTATTTTTATAAAAGGTTATGCTTAGTAAATAATCTGAAAATAAAAGAAATTTTTTTAGTGTGTTCAGATGAACCTTTATTTGATATTGAAAAATTAAAGCAATATTTCTTAGAAAATAGCCTTAATGATTTTGCAAAAATTGAAGCGAAAAAGTTGATTGAGATAATCGATAGTTTTGAAATTAAAAGAAACGAATACTTATTAATACCAAAACCGAATCCGTTAATTTTTTATCAGTATGAATATGTTAACTCAAAGGGTGGGAAGTCTTCGGGGAGTGTAAGTGCAAAGCTTGAATACTTTCATTATACCGATAACAAAATCAGTCATCTGTTAGAAATAGGATTTAAAAATAGAAGTAAGAATTCGGAATATATTGAAAGCTTAAAAGTTGATAAAATTTATTCCAAGTGTATCGAGATACGAGAAGTATGTAAAAGTATTATACAACCTCAACAAACTGAAAACAATATTCCTAATGAGGCTAAACAAAAAAAAATATCAGAAAAATGGTACGCATTGTTATACTGGATTGAATTAAATGCAAATGGAGAGCAACCTCCAAAAAATATTGAAGGAGCATTTATAAGAAATGAAATTGAAAAAATAGGTAGTAATAAAACAAATACAACTGGACAAAGTTTTTACAGACATTTCATTGATATAGATTTAAACAACGAAAAATCAATTAATGTAAGTTTTGGTAAAGATTGGAAAGATAAGATTAAAGAACTGTCAAATTATAATCAGGCAGTTGTTAGTTTCATTGAAAAAAAATACTCTTCAAATTAGTATGGTACTTTCAGGTACGTACCTTAAAAAAACCTTTTAAAATACCTCACGTGGTTTGTGTAAACTTTTAAATGTAAAAAGATGCACAATTTAATTTTAACACCGATTTCAGTTGATGCTTTAACTGAAAAAATTGCTTTAAAAACACTTGAATTTTTAGAGCAAAAAAAAGAAACAAATAATACTCACAATCCTGATGAGTTATTAACCCGAGAGCAAACGTGCGAGTTTCTACAAATAAATTCCAGCACGTTATTTCATTGGACAAACAAGGGCAAAGTTATAGCCTATGGAATTGGAAACCGCAGATATTACAAAAAAGCGGAATTACTTCAATGTTTAAAACCGTTAAAAAAATAAAGGCAATGAGTACTACCAATACGCAAAGCCTTGATTTTAATGGATTAGAACAAGGCAAAGTTAAGCAATCCCAAAACCAAAAGAAAACCATATTTGAATATTTAAAGCAACAAACCGCCACCGCTTCAATGGTAACAGAAGCGACAGGAGTCCCGCAAAAGTCTATTTGTCGTTATAAGCGAGATTTAGAGAAACAAGGTTTGCTTTATGAAATAGTAAAGAAGCATTGCAAGTCTACTGGTTTTCGTGCGTGGTATTTAACCACAAACCCCGAGTTATTTCCGAAGTCGAACCAATTAAAAATGTTTTAGACTATGGAAGTAAATAAATTAAAAAACATTATTAATAATGATGTTTTACGGCTAACGGATAGCATTGAACCAATACAAAATACAACCGATGACATATTACAGGAACTAACAAAAAGTATTGGGCAAATTGATTTTATGCTTTTGGCATATCCTGAAAGCGCAGACGTTCTGAAACAATACAAAGCACTTGAAACCAAGTTAAATGTAAGCGGTACTCTTTCAGATGAAGACCAAACAAGGTTTAAGGATTTAACGGATAAATTAAAGAGATTTAAGTTAAGTAAAAACCATTTTTTAATCCTTTGTATCGAGCAACTTTTAAAAATTGCAGTTGCGAATAAATGGGGTTTATGCAAGAAGAACGGCTTTATTTATTTGTATAATGGTAGCTACTGGAGCGAAATTGATAAGGAGTGTTTTCAATCTTTTTTGGGTAACGTAGCTTTAAAAATGGGAGTTGAAAAATTCAAATGTAAAATTCATACGTTTAAAGATGAGTTATTCAAACAGTTTATGGCAGATGCTTATTTGCCTACACCAAAGACCAAGAAAAATAATGTATTAATCAATTTGCAGAATGGCACTTTTGAGATTACACCAACAAAAAGAGGGTTGAGAGATTTTGAAAGCAAAGATTTTATTACCCACCAGTTGCCGTTTGAGTATGAACCCGAAGCCACCGCACCACTATTTCAAAAGTATTTAGATGAGGTTTTGCCCGATAAGGATAAACAAAGAGTTTTTGCCGAGTATTGCGGTTACATTTTCATTAAACCAAGTGTTTTGAAACTTGAAAAAATGTTAATCTTATACGGTACTGGAGCAAATGGCAAAAGTGTGTTTTTTGAGATACTTAACGCCCTTTTAGGGACTGAAAACATAAGCAACTATTCATTGCAAAGTTTAACGAATGATAACGGTTATTTTAGGGCAAAAATCGCAAATAAACTGGTAAACTATGCAAGTGAGATAAACGGCAAACTAGAAACTGATATTTTCAAACAAATGGCATCGGGCGAACCAATAGAAGCACGTTTGCCCTATGGAGAGCCGTTTATTTTAAACGAGTATGCAAAACTAATTTTTAACTGTAACGAGTTACCCAAAGACGTAGAACATACAAACGCTTATTTCAGACGGTTTTTAATTATTGGTTTTGATGTTACTATACCCGAAAGCAAACAGGACAAACAGTTACCGCAAAAGATAATTAATAACGAATTATCGGGAGTGTTTAATTGGATTTTGCAAGGACTTGACAGGGTACTGGAGCAAAAGAATTTCAGCAAATGCGAAGCAATAGAAAACGCCCGAAGCAATTACGAAAAACAAAGTGATAGTGTAAAAATGTTTATTGATGAGTTTGAATATAGCACCTCAACAGAATATACCACTATAAGTACTTTATACAACCAGTATAAAAGTTTTTGTATTGAAGACGGTTTCAGACCAGTAAACAAGTCAAACTTTATGAAGCGGTTACATAGTTTTAAAGTTTTGGTTAGTCGCATAAGTATTGGAAACGTGGCATACATTACAACTGATAAAGATTTGTTTTGATGGAAAGGTTTAGATATTCATTAGATAAAAGCAGTAAGAAGTTTGTTTGTCCTAACTGTAATAAAAAAACTTTTGTTTTATACATTGATACAGAAACAAACAATTATTTAACTACTGATTTTGGTAAATGTGATAGGGCGCAAAACTGTAACTATCACAAAGCACCGCCAAAGGGTAAAAAAGCGTATTTAATAGCGTTTTTGAGTTTAAGTAGTATTAGTGATAAGGCGATTAAATTAACCGATTTAAACGGTGTTATTTCAATTGTACCAAAGTCGCAAATACTGGAGCAGTCAAAAAATGATTGTTGGATAACAGAATGGTATTTAAAAAACTCAACTATTAACTATTTGAGTAATGAAAGTAAATACTTTAATACTGATGAGGTATGTTTTGTAAATGAAGTCAAAGAAATAATGCAACCGCCACCAGTTGCACCAAGTTTTCACAGTTTCGAATTATTGGAAAAAATGTATTTTGAAAATCGAGTAAATGACCATTTGACCGAGTATTTAAAAGAACGGTTTTCAAAAGATGAGGTATTTAAGGCAATGCAAGATTACTTCATTACAGGAACAAATTTTTGTTGGTTATTGTCAACTGTATTTTGGCAAATTGATGACAAAGAACAAATACACGCTGGAAAAATTATGCAGTATGATAGATTTACGGGCAAAAGAATAAAAGAACCTTATAATCATATCAATTGGGTACACAAAGCCACCAAAGAGCCTGATTTTAATCTTTGTCAATGCTTGTTTGGATTGCATCGAGTTAATGAAGACTATCAAAAAACTATTGCAATAGTAGAGAGTGAAAAGACCGCAATTATAATGAGCATTTTGTTACCGCATTACATTTGGTTAGCAACTGGAAGCAAAGGGAATTTTAAATTTGAAATGTTGAAGCCTATCAAAAAAAGAAATATTGTTTCCTTTCCTGATAAGGGAGAGTATAACAACTGGTTAGACAAAGCCACCGAATTAAACGCATTAGGGTTTAAAATTTCGGTTAGTGATATGATAGAGCAAACAGACTTTGAAAACGGTTTTGATTTAGCAGATTATTATTTGAGTTTACAAGATTTGTAGAGCTTTTGTAAAAATCACTAAATTCCAGTATTGTTATGGATTCTGTAAAGGGTTACATTTACATTAACTTAAATTTTTATTTTATGAAATACACTTTGTTAGGATTAATGATTTTTGCAAGTTTTTTAGGATTTGCACAGGATTTTACAAAAGATAACAAAACTCTTACAGGGGTTTTTGAGGCACAAGGAAAGAGTAAAGCTGAATTGTTTTCGGTAATAAATAAATGGATTTCTGTAAACTATAACTCATCAAAGAATGTTATTCAAATGAATGATTTAGATTCGGGAACTATAATTATAAAAGGGATAAATGAAGTAAAAACTAAAAATGCACTAAAAAGTCTTTATCCAATGAGTATGCCTGAATACAATTATTATGAATTTAATCATATGATTGAAATTAATATTAAAGACAACAAATACAGAGTCATTTTTAAATTAACTGATTTGAAATCTGAAGTTAGTCCGAATGATAAATTTAATTTTGATTGCGTTAATTTTAATGGAGTTGAGCAAAATGTTGTCGATGAATATAATTCGAGAATGGATAAGTTGTTGAAAATGGGTTTTGTGGGTTCTAAAAAAAGAGATGCTTTTAAAGCAAGTTCTAAAGGATATCTACATGGTGTTAATGATGATATTGTAAATTATGAAAAAGATTTTATGTTATCAATCCAAAAAACTGTAAGCACAATTTCAAAAGATAACTGGTAATAAATAGTTTTTTATTCCTTAATAATTTAGGTTATTTACTATGGGACGATATGGCAATTATCCAACAACAGTTGAAGACTGTTTGTATTTATCGATAAAAAAACTAAAAGATTGGGATTACTTAACTAATAACGGCACTAAGTCGGGTACAATTAGTTGGAGCAGAAACGGAACACCTCATTCTAATATTAGGATAACGATAACAAAGAGTGATTTCAAAGCTTTTATGATTTTAGATTATTCTGTAAATGGAGAGCCTAAAAATTATAAAGTTGAGATTATTAGTAAACCCTCTAATTTAGGCAAAGGAGAGGTTATGTATTTTGTTTGTCCGAGTACAAAACAACAATGCAGAAAATTACATTTACAATGCGGTTACTTTTTGCATCGAACCGCTTTTCAAAATTTGATGTATTCAAAACAAATTGAGAGTAAAAAATTCAGATATTTGGGAAAGGTATTTGATTATATTTTTAATCCTGATGAAATTTACCAAGAACGGTATAAAAAATATTTTAAAACGCATTATAAGGGTAAACCAACAAAACGATATTTAAGAGTAAAAAAGAAAATAGATTTAATCGAGAGTTGTCCGCCCAACATGGAAGAAATACTTTTAATGATGTAATTTTGATTAATCAACTTTTTTCAAATGCACGAAATGCACGAAATGAATCCTAAAAAACAATATTTTTTTTCAACTAAAATAGTCTAGATAGTAGGCTATTTTTTTTGACCGTACATAAATCGTACAAATATCAAAAACAAAAAACCGTAAACGCTTATTTTACAAGCAATTACGGTTTTTATAAGTGGAGAAGATGGGGCTCGAACCCACGACCTCTTGACTGCCAGTCAAGCACTCTAGCCAACTGAGCTACATCCCCATGACTATGGCGCAAATATAGTATTTTAATTACTCAATACACAAATTTATGTCGTACAAAAATGCTTTCCCTTCAAAAAAAGAAGTGGTTTGTTGAAATAATTTTAACTTTACGCTAAAATAAAAAGCATGTCACAAATGATTGCCTCAGGTACACTTACCACAACGATTACCAACGGTATTGCAACACTTACCTTTGGTCACCCCGCCAGCAATTCTTTTCCTAAAGTACTCTTGCAACAACTCACGAATGCGATTCAGGAGGTAAGTACTAATGATGCCGTTCAGGTGGTGGTGCTTCAGAGCGAAGGAACGGGGGTTTTCTGCGCAGGTGCCTCATTTGATGAGCTTTTGGCGGTGAATACTGAAGCTGAAGGAACTACTTTTTTTTCTGGTTTCGCCCATCTAATCAATGCGATGCGCACTTGTCCCAAAGTCATTGTTGGTCGCATTCATGGCAAAGCCATTGGGGGAGGCGTAGGCATTGCCGCGGCTTGTGATTACACCTTGGCTACTCGTCAGGCAAGTATCAAATTATCAGAACTCGCCATCGGAATTGGTCCTTTTGTGATTGAGCCTGCGGTAAGCCGTAAAATCGGAAAAATGGCGATGTCCCAAATGACCTTGACGGCTCAAGAATGGAAATCGGCTGAGTGGGCACAACAACAAGGTTTGTATGCCGCTATTTTTGATACAATTCCAGAATTGGATCAAGTCGTATACCAAATGGCTACACAACTAGCTGGCTACAATCCGCAAGCCTTACTCGAAATCAAGAAAGTATTTTGGGAAGGCACCGATCATTGGGCAGCATTATTGCTAGAACGTGCCGCAATTTCGGGACAATTGGTACTTTCTGATTTTACCAAAAACGCTTTACTTCAATTTAAAAAATAACTATAATGACACCATTTTCTTTGATTCAAAAACCAGATGTGGCTCAAAAAATAGCCCAAGCGCCAGACAAAAGTTACGAAATAGGAGTGGTAATTGGCTCGTATTTGCCTTTCGTGGTTTTGGTTGGATTTGCGTATTGGATGTATTACCGAGCAAAAAAAAGAGACGAAAACCGTTAATATTCCTTAAATTTGCCCCTCAAATTCAATACAGATGAGTAATATCAGAATCACCAAAAAATTTAGTTTCGAAACCGGTCATGCGTTGTATGGTTATGATGGGAAATGCAAAAATGTACATGGACACAGCTACAAGTTATCAGTAACCGTAATTGGCTCTCCAATAACCGATCGATCGAACGTAAAACTTGGAATGGTGATTGATTTTACCGATTTGAAAAAAATCGTTAAAGAAGAAGTAGTCGATCAATTTGACCACGCTACCGTTTTCAACCAAACCACTCCTCATGTTGAATTGGCCAAAGAATTAAAAGACCGCGGACATCATGTGATTTTGGTTGATTATCAGCCTACTAGCGAGAATATGATTGTTGATTTTGCTGAAAGAATCAAAAGCCGTTTGCCAGAAGGAATTAACCTATTTTCTTTAAAATTGCAAGAAACCGAATCTTCTTTCGCAGAATGGTTTGCTAGTGATAATGTATAGAAATAGATACCTTTCAAGTTTCATCCCAAAGTTTCTGGACCAAATTCCAAATTAAATTGCATGACTTCAATTTCTAAAAAAATATATTTCGCTTCTGATCAGCATTTTGGTGCGCCTACCCCTGAGTTGAGTTTTCCAAGAGAACAGAAATTTGTAGCTTGGCTAGACGAAGTAAAGAAAGATGCCGAAGCTATTTTTTTATTGGGTGATTTATTCGATTTTTGGTTTGAATACAAAACCGTGGTACCCAAAGGATTTGTCCGCATTTTAGGTAAATTGGCCGAGATTCGCGATAGTGGTATTCCAATTTATTTTTTCGTTGGAAACCATGATTTATGGATGAACGATTATTTTGAAAAAGAACTGAATATTCCCGTTTTTCACGACAATCAAGAATACACTTTTCATGGAAAAACCTTTTTGGTAGGGCACGGAGATGGAAAAGGACCTGGGGATCTGGGATACAAACGCATGAAAAAAGTGTTTACCAATCCGTTCTCTAAATGGATGTTTCGTTGGTTGCATCCTGATCTAGGCGTTGGACTAGCGCAATATCTTTCGGTAAAAAATAAATTAATTTCTGGAGCCGAAGATGTTACTTTTTTAGGCGAAGACAACGAATGGTTAATTCAATATGCCAAACGAAAACTAGAAACCAAGCATTACAATTATTTGGTTTTTGGACACCGCCATTTGCCCATGAAATATACCGTTGGTGAAAACGCTGAATATGTCAATCTAGGTGATTGGATTACTTATTTCACCTATGGTGTTTTTGATGGAGATACTTTTGAAATCAAAACATTCAACTAAAATTAAGGGATATGGAGCCAATAGATTATAATAGATTAGATTATCCTGTTGGGAATTCCGTCAAAGAATGCCATAGTCAGTATGGATTAGATTTTCAAAATGGGCATTTTTATCTTCCTGACTATTGTCCTTTTGGGGACTTTTCTTCTTTTGAAAATGCAGCTTCTATTTTAGAGCAGTATGCCCAAATGGCTTCTTCTTTTTACATTTTTGGTAACTTACCTGAAGTCCCGTCAAGTATAGAGAATAAAGGTGCGTTACTTTGTCGACAAATGATTGTTTCTTCAAGGATACAACATCCTATTACGGAATCTATCATCAAATTAGGTCCTGAAAAGTTGAACGATTTGTTGGGTTTGGTACAATTAGTCTATCCGGAATATTTCAAGCCTCAAACAGCGGCTATGGGTAATTATTACGGCATTTATAAAGATGGCCAATTAGTTGCCGTTACGGGTGAGCGCATGCAAATGAACGATTTTATAGAAGTCAGTGCTGTAATTACGCATCCAGAGCACACAGGAAAAGGCTATGCAAAACAGTTAGTAACACACACTGCCAACGCGATTTTTGATCAAAATAAAATTCCTTTTTTGCATGTATCCGATCAAAATGTTGGTGCCATTCACGTATACGAATCTTTAGGGTTTAGTACTCGAAAAAAAATAGACATTTGGCATTTAGTTAAAAAATAGTTTTCTGTTTTATGCCTTTTCGATTTCTTCTAAATCTTTTTGTAAATCTAGTTTTCGGAAAGAAGGCATAAAGGTTCCCATTCCGAGTACAATCATCAAAGTCATACATCCTCCAAATACCACCGCAGGAACAGTTCCCATTAATTTGGCAGTTAAACCACTTTCAAAAGCACCCAATTCATTCGACGAGCCAACAAAAATAGAATTTACCGAAGCTACTCGGCCTCGCATATGATCGGGAGTTTTGAGTTGTAAAATAGTTGAACGAATCACCATTGAAATGCCATCCACAACGCCACTAAAGAACAACGCCAACAATGAAATCCAGAAAATAGTAGAAAGTCCAAAAATGATGATGCAAACACCAAATAAGAAAATAGCGGTTAGCAATTTCATTCCAGCATTTTTATTTACTGGAACATAAGCAGTGAAAAGCATGGTTAGAATTGCTCCAACAGCAGGAGCGGCTCTTAGAACACCAAAACCTTGTGAGCCTACTTGCAAAATATCTAAAGCAAAAATAGGTAACAAAGCTACTGCACCACCAAATAATACGGCGGTCATGTCCAGGGTTAAGGCGCCAAGAATCATTTTATTGTTGTACACAAATTTTACGCCTTCTTTCAAACTATCCAAAACAGGTTCACCAATTTTTGGATTTAAAATGGGTTTCTTATCTATGAAAGTTAGGCCTAATAAAGCGGCAAAAGCAAAGGCAACGACAAGGGCTAAAGACCAATGAACCCCTATAAAAGTAATTGAAAATCCAGCAACCGCAGGCCCAATTACCGATCCTACTTGCCAAACAGAGCTGCTCCAAGTTGCAGCATTTGAATAGGCTTGTTTTGGGACGATTAAGGCTAAAAGGGAAAAAATGGTTGGTCCCAAAAACGAACGTACAATGCCTCCCATAAACACAAAAAAGTAAATTAAATACAAAAGAGTGGTTGTAGAAAATCGATTTGAAAAGAAGGGAAATGTCAAGCAAAATAATCCTGAACTAATAAAAAGAAATCCAAAAATACATTTGATTAGCATGCCTTTTTTCTCCTTTTGATCCACGATATGACCAGCAAACAGCGCCATGGCAACCGCCGGTATGATTTCCATCAACCCAATAATCCCCAAGGATAAAGCACTTTTGGTAACTCTATATACTTCCCATTCGATAATGATAAACTGCATGGACCATGCAAAAACCATAGCGAATCGGATGAGTAAAAAGATATTAAATTCTTTATAGCGAAGGGCTTGATAAGGGTCGTTTTTTGGTTTCATTTTAGTTCTTTATGTCTTTTAGTCTCAATTGTAGTTCTATTTTGTCGTTCCATTCGTTTTCGTCTATACAATAAGCTGCCTCAAACGGTTGTTTGTTTTTTACTATTTCATATTTTTTCCCTAATCCAAAACCAATTGCTGGAATTCCCTCCGAATTATTTTGACGCACAAATAGTTTCAGATGTTCTTCTTCTTTTCCCATAGGTTTTCCATAGCCTGTATCAAAGACATTGTTGGAAACAAAAACGGGCGTCATATTTTGAGGACCACAAGGCTCAAATTGTTTCAAAATGCGTGTAAATTTAGGGGTAATTTCTTCAAAACGGACAACAGCATCGATAGAAAGTTCGGGTTGTAGTAATTCGGGGGCAATGGTTTCTTGAACGACTCTTTCAAAGGCTTCCTTAAAAGCGGCATAATTTTCAGGCTTTAAAGTCATTCCTGCAGCATACATGTGGCCTCCAAATTGTTCCAGATGTTCTGCACAAGCTTCAAGTGCATTGTACACATCAAATCCTTTTACCGAACGGGCAGATGCGGCATATTTATCGCCACTTTTGGTAAACACCAAGGTAGGGCGATAATAGGTTTCTATCAATCGAGAAGCGACAATTCCAATCACGCCTTTGTGCCAAGTTTCCTGAAAAACTACCGAAGTAAAACGGTTTTGTTCGCCATTTTCTTCAATTTGCGTCAGCGCTTCTTTCGTAATTTGTTGGTCCAAATCTTTGCGTTCAGCATTATAGGCTTCAATTTCAAAGGCAAATTGCTGGGCTTGTTCAAAATCAAATTCGGTCAACAATTCCACGGCATGATTCCCGTGTTTGATGCGACCCGCCGCGTTGATTCTCGGCGCAATAATAAAAACCACATCCGTAATATCGAGCGTTTTTTTCTTGAGTTGATGTGTCATCGCCTTAATTCCAGGACGAGGGTCACTATTAATTACTTGCAAACCAAAATGCGCCAAAACCCTATTCTCTCCAGTCATCGGAACAATATCAGCAGCAATAGCTGTTGCAACCAAATCCAGATACGGAATCAAATCCTCTAGGGTTTGGTTACGGTTAGCCGCCAGCGCTTGAATGAGTTTAAAGCCAATGCCACAGCCACACAATTCGTCATACGGGTAGTCGCAATCTTCTCGTTTCGGGTCCAAAATCGCTACAGCATCAGGTAATTGCTCTCCAGGACGGTGGTGATCGCCAATAATAAAATCGATATTCTTTTCTTTGGCATACGCCACGTGATCTATAGATTTTATCCCACAATCTAGCGCTATAATTAGCGAAAAACCGTTGTCATCGGCAAAATCAATTCCTTTAAACGACACGCCATAGCCTTCATCATAACGGTCCGGAATGTACGTGGCAACATTGGGGTAAAAACTTTTCAAATAACCAGAAACTAAGGAAACTGCTGTTGTTCCATCCACATCGTAATCCCCAAAAACCAAAATATTTTCCTCGTTTGCTATGGCTTTTTCAAGTCTTTCCACCGCTTTTTCCATATCTTTCATCAAATACGGGTCATGTAAATCGTTTAAAGAGGGGCGAAAAAATTGTCGGGCTTCCTCAAATGAAGAGATGCCTCTTTGCAGTAATAATGAGGCAATCGTTCCAGAAACTTGTAAGGCAGTCGCTAATTCATTTATTTTTTCTTCTTCGGATTTGGGTTTGAGTGTCCAACGCATGCTGTTTTAGGTTTTATAACTTGTTAATTAGGCGTATAATTTATTTTTTTAGGAACCAAAGCAAAAGGCTTTTTCAGGAAACAAGGAGCCCGCTATCCGCTATATCTTTGTTTTTTTAAAGGAAAAAAACAAAGGATACCGCATCTATCGGGGTTAAAGAGCCACAAATTGCCTTTTTGTTGGCATTTTAAAATGGTCTTTAGACTATATTTTAGAACTAGTTTTGTTATCTATAAATAACATTTTTTTCTAAAATCGTTATCTGTAAATAACAATTATTGTTCTTTCAATGTCAAAGGCTCTCCATAAAAAGCAATGCCATTCCAACCCGTTTTCATAAAATTACGAATGTTTTGATGGTCTGTTCCTTCTGGATTTTTCAAGACGTCTTCGGTATAATAAGCGCCAAAACAAGCCAGCGTTGCTTCTTCTGACAAGTTGTGGAGTTGTGCAAAAGCAAACAATTTGCAAGAGCCATTATTTTCGTTAGCTGCATTGTGTTGCAATCCGTTTTCAAAAGCGGTTGGTTCAAAATCATAATTGGCTTCAATAACCGTGATAGTTTCTTGAAATGTAATCGCGTTTGGGGTATTTTTTAATTTTTCTAAAAAAGCAGTTAGGCTCATATTTTTTATTTTATTGTTCTTCTGAAAATTTACTTTTTTTGGTTTCTTTAGTTATGGGTTTTCCGCCAATCACTACTACAATTTCACCTCTAGGGGCGGTTTTTTCAAAGTGAATTAATACTTCTTTTACTGTTCCGCGTACGTTTTCCTCATGCATTTTAGATAATTCTCTTGATACACAAACGGGACGGTCTTCGCCAAAATAAGTAACAAATTCACTTAACGTTTTGACTAATTTGTGAGGAGAAACATAAAGAATCATCGTTCTGGTTTCTTCGGCCAAAGCCAAATAACGGGTTTGTCTTCCTTTTTTGTCAGGCAAAAAACCTTCAAAAACAAATTTATCATTCGGCAAACCACTATTGACTAAAGCAGGTACAAATGCTGTGGCGCCTGGTAAACATTCTACTGCAATACCGTTTTCAATGCAAGCTCGAGTGATCAAAAAACCAGGATCCGAGATGGCGGGCGTTCCAGCATCCGAAATCAAAGCGATGGTTTCGCCTCCTTGTAATCGACTAATTATGTTTTCGATGGTTTTGTGTTCATTGTGCATGTGATGGCTGTGCATGTGTGTGCTAATTTCAAAATGCTTGAGCAATTTGCCACTGGTTCGGGTGTCTTCGGCCAAAATTAAATCGGCTTCTTTGAGAATACGTATCGCTCGAAACGTCATGTCTTCGAGGTTGCCAATTGGAGTGGGTACGATATATAGTTTAGACATATTTTAAAAAGTTAAAACACGAAATCCGCAATAAAACGAAGTCCGTGTTTGATGATTGGGTATTGAATTATACAGTGAAAAGGATCAATTACATGAATTTCTTCTCTACAATTTCCATGAATCGATTGGCATAATCGTCTTTTCCTTCCCAGTTGTTATAATCCGGCTTTATCATTTCTTCAATGAAAGTCTTGGTTTCATAAAAGTTATTAAAACTATTCAGCTGACTCAACACACGATTATAATCTTCATTGCTATTGCCAAAAAGATGTTTAACAAAGCCGATACGATCATTTAAATCGATGTTAATTCCTTTGCTTAATTTTTCGTTCAATGATTTGGGTTTGTTCTCCTTTTCTTCGGTTAGTGTTTCTACTTTATCAAACGCTAAGTCAAAAGGCGAAACGGTTGCATTGGTTTTACTTGCTTCGATACTATCAGCCTTTACAAATAGAGGTTCAGTAAAGCTTCCTCCCAATAATTCTTCAAAAGAAATTTGGATTACTTCTTGTTTAATCTCTTCCGATGGTAAAACAGTTTCTGGTTCTTGGATTTCCACTTCTTCTGTTGCGACAACTTCTTCTACTATAGCTTCAAGTATTGGTTTCTCTTCTTCTTTTAGAACGTCTTCAATGCTTGGAATTTCATTTTTAGGCGCTTCAATTTCGGATATAATTGTTTCTTTAATACTACTTTCTGGAGCAACTTCTTCTAAAATTTCAGTAACGAATGTTTCTATCGGAAGATCATTTTCTGTTACAACTTCTTCGATTGTTGCAGCAGATGCAGGAAGCACAATTTCAGGAGAGATCTCTAGTTTGTCAAAAGCTTTTTCAACTTCTATCTCTAGAGCTGCTTGTCCAATGGTTGGTTTGACTTCTCCGAAATTATCCTGTATAAACTTTAAAATCGCCAGTTTTTCATAAAGTTTTTGGGTTTCTAAGAACAGCACATTTACATCCGATTTGTTTTTAAGTTGTAGAATTCTGTGCGCAATGCTGACTAAATCAGCCTCCAATCTTTTTTTCATAACTTTTGGTATTATAGTGAGTAAGGTGTGTCTTTTTTAATAAATTTGTTGCCATTACAAAGTAATAAAAACTATTCATTTTTAAAGGTAGAAAAATACAAAATGTTTCTCGAAAATACAGTAAATCATAAAGAACAATTTGGTTGGATCGAAGTCATATGTGGCTCCATGTTTTCGGGTAAAACAGAAGAACTGATTCGTAGATTAAAACGAGCTCAGTTCGCCAAACAACGAATCGAAATTTTTAAACCTTCTATTGATACGCGTTATCATGAGGAAATGGTGGTATCGCATGATGAGAACGAAATCCGTTCTACACCCGTTCCTGCTGCAGCCAATATAGCACTTTTGGCGCAAGGATGTGACGTTATTGGTATTGACGAAGCTCAATTTTTTGATGACGAAATTGTTACTGTCTGTAATGATTTAGCCAATCAAGGGATTCGCGTAATTGTGGCTGGGTTGGATATGGATTTTAAAGGCAATCCTTTCGGTCCAATGCCTGCTTTGATGGCCACAGCCGAGTATGTGACCAAAGTGCATGCCGTGTGCACCAGAACTGGGAATTTAGCGAATTACAGTTTCAGAAAAACTGACAATGATAAACTCGTTATGCTGGGAGAAACAGAGGAATATGAACCCTTAAGTCGGGCCGCTTTTTATCATGCGATGCATGACGATAAAGACAAAAAATAATATAGCACTATAAAAAATCCCAACAACTCGTTGGGATTTTTTTATTACATTTTCTTCCGCATCCTCGCCACCGGAATATCGAGTTGTTCACGGTATTTGGCTATGGTTCTTCTAGCAATTGGATAGCCCTTTTCTTTTAATATTTCGGCCAATTGGTCATCGGGAAGTGGTTTGTGTTTGTCTTCTTCTTCGATGGTGTTTTTTAGGATTTTCTTAATTTCTAACGTTGAAACTTCTTCGCCTTGGTCGTTCATCATCGCTTCGGAGAAAAATTCTTTAATCAATTTGGTGCCGTAGGGGGTTTCTACATATTTGCTATTGGCCACCCTAGAAATGGTCGAAATATCAAGACCAACCAAATCCGCAATATCTTTCAAAATCATTGGTTTTAACTTGGTTTCATCGCCGTCTAGGAAAAATTCTTCTTGGTAATGCATAATGGCGTTCATCGTTACAAAAAGGGTTTCTTGACGTTGACGAATAGCATCGATAAACCATTTTGCCGAATCTAATTTTTGTTTGATGAACTGAACGGCCTCTTTTTGCTGAGTCGATTTGTCTCTAGAATCTTTATACGTTTGCATCATTTCTTGATAGTCCTTAGACACGTGCAATGATGGAGCGTTTCGTCCATTCAACGTTAATTCTAATTCACCATCCACGATTCTGATGGCAAAATCTGGAACAATATTTTCGGTAATTTTACTATTGCCTGCAAATGAACCTCCTGGTTTAGGGTTGAGCCTTTCGATTTCGTGTATGGCTTTTCGGAGTTGTTCATTGGAGACATTACATTTCTGGATTAATTTTTCGTAATGTTTTTTGGTAAAAGCATCAAATTGATTTTCGATGATATCAATGGCTAGTGCAATGTATTCCGTTGGTGTTTTGTGTTTGAGTTGCAAAAGCAAACATTCTTGTAAATCTCGAGCGCCAACTCCAGTAGGTTCTAATTCATGAATAACATGGAGTAAACGGTCTACATTTTTTTCATCGGTATAAATACCTTGTGTGAACGCTAGATCGTCTACGATATCAGGAATGCTTCTTCGGATATAACCCATATCGTCAATGCTTCCCACTAAAAATTCTGCTATTTCTCGATCTTCGTCGTTTAAAATAAACGTGTTAAGTTGGTTGATTAAATCTTGGTGAAAACTGATAGGAGCGGCAAAAGGTGTCTCGCGGTCTTCATCGTCGTCACTATAATTATTAACTTGTGTTTTGTAATCTGGGATGTCGTCACTGCCAAGATAGTCATCAAGATTAATATCATCCGCTTCTATTCGATCTGATTCTGCATCATCATAATCGTCATAATCTTCAGCTTCAAACTCGTCGTTTTCGTAGTCGTCTTCCTTGCCTGCTTCTAGGGCTGGATTTTCGTTCATTTCTTCTAATAAACGTTGTTCAAAGGCTTGCGTAGGCAATTGAATTAACTTCATCAACTGAATTTGTTGAGGAGATAATTTCTGAGATAATTTTAAATTTAAAAATTGCTTTAGCATTTTTTTAATAGTTTAAAGGTTTAAGGTTTAAAGGTTTAAAGTTGTTGTGTTGTAGGCAACAACTTTAAACCATTTTAAACTACAGTAAACTTTTTTAAAACTCGGCGCTTCCCGGTGTTCTTGGGAAAGGAATTACGTCACGAATATTCGTCATTCCAGTTACAAACAATACCAATCTTTCGAAACCAAGACCAAAACCAGCGTGTGTAGCAGAACCAAAACGTCTGGTATCTAAGTACCACCACAATTCTTTTTCATCTATACCTAAGGTTTTCATTTTTTCTACCAATACATCGTAGCGTTCTTCTCTTTCTGAGCCGCCAACGATTTCTCCAATGCCAGGAAAAAGGATATCCATCGCACGGACCGTTTCTTTTCCAGGTTCTGTATTATCATTCAAACGCATATAAAACGCTTTGATATTGGCTGGATAATCAAACAAAATTACCGGACATTTAAAGTGTTTTTCCACCAAGTAACGTTCGTGTTCTGATTGTAAATCAGCGCCCCATTCGTTAATAATATATTGGAATTTTTTCTTCTTGTTCGGAGTTGAATTTCTCAAAATATCAATTGCTTCCGTATACGAAACGCGTTTGAAATTGTTTTCCAACACAAAGTTCAATTTCTCCAACAAAGCCATTTCGCTTCTTTCGGCTTGTGGTTTTGATTTTTCTTCTTCTAGCAAACGTCCTTCAAGGAATTTCAAATCCTCTTGACATTTATCCATTACATATTTAATTACAAATTGAATGAAATCCTCAGCCAAATCCATATTGTCTTCCAAATCATTGAAAGCCACCTCTGGCTCAATCATCCAAAATTCTGCCAAGTGACGAGAAGTATTTGAGTTTTCAGCTCTAAACGTAGGGCCAAAAGTATAAATCTGACCCAACGCCATGGCGAACGTTTCACCTTCTAATTGTCCAGAAACCGTCAAGTTCGTTTCTTTCCCAAAGAAATCTTTTTTGTAATCTACTTTTCCTTCCTCGGTTCTTGGCGTGTTGTCAAAAGGCAAAGCGGTCACTTTAAACATTTCACCCGCACCTTCTGCATCCGAACCAGTAATGATTGGCGTATTCACATACACAAAACCTTTCTCCTGAAAATACGTGTGCACCGCGTGAGCCAAAACCGAACGCACGCGCATAATCGCACCAAAAGCATTCGTTCTTACTCTCAAATGCGCATTCTCACGCAAGAATTCCAAAGAGTGTTTCTTAGGCTGCATTGGGAATTTCTCCGCATCGGAGTCGCCCAAAATTTCCAATTGCTTTACCTGAATTTCATATTTCTGACCCGCACCTTGGCTTTCTACTAAAGCGCCAATAACCGAAACGGCAGCGCCTGTCGTAATGCGTTTTAAGGTCTCATCGGGAGTATTTTCAAAATCAACCACACACTGAATATTATTAATAGTAGAACCGTCATTCAGCGCAATAAACTGATTATTTCTAAACGTTCTCACCCATCCTTTTGCATTCACTTCCTGAAGTGTCGTTGTACTGTTTAATAAGTCTTTAACTTTTGTGTGTCTCATCTTAATTTTAGATTTTAGATTTAAATATGCACTCAAAACCAAAATCGATGTTTCAAGTACTATGCAAATATAATTGTTTTGTATTTATTTTTTAGGAGCTATTTCAGGACATTTGCTTTTAAAATTTCCGCCACAAATTACACCAATAAACACTAATTTATAACCGTTTTTTATCCCACGAATTCTTAAGATTGATATAATTAGTGCAATCCAATGTTTAAAATTTATAAAAGTAGTGCCATTTAGTGCTATTGCTTCGCCAATTCGCTATCTCTCGGGTCTTGGCTAACTCTTGGAGCTATTTCCCGCTTTTCGTTACAATCTTGTCTCATAAAAGCTATTTTTCTACCCAAAAAAGGAGCTTCCGTTGGTCGCTCTTTTTTGGCAAGAAAAAATTAGCTTTTCTTTCTACAAGGATTTCCACTACAATCGGGGCTAGGCCAGTAGGGAAACCAATTGTTTTTGGGTTTACAATCCTTGCAACAATTGATGGCTCACTTCATTCCCGCTAATCGTAATGATATATAAATTTCCAAAAACAGTATCATCGATTGGCGCATACACCTTTTTATTGATGATTTTGTTGACCAAATCAGGCGTCGTATTGCTATGACCTACAATCAAAACAGCTTGACCCTTGTAATCTTTTTTGAGTTGTTCAAGGTCGATAGTTTTGGGGTCATATTTTATGATTTCCAAATTTTTACTTGTAGCAGTTGGAGAAGCAGTTTGTACCGTTCTCAAAAAATCAGTGCTGTACACGGCCTTTAGTGGAACTTGGGATAAAATCGTTTTCCAATGTTCCGCGCGTTCCAAACCTGCTTTAGACAAATCAGGATTTTTAGAATTGTCTACTTTTTCGGCGTGGCGAATCAAGTAAATCGACGTCGTTTGGCCTAAAGCACCAAGAGTAAAAACCAAAAAAACGAAAGCGTATACTATCTTTTTCATAAACAACTATTTATTTTTTGTCTTTAGTAAGCGAGTCAATTTCCTCGTCAGAATGCTCGATGATGTCAATTCTAGGTTCGATAAATTCTTGTTCATTGGCCAAGGTTTTATTCAAAGTTAGCACTAAAGCTGGAAGCAACATCAAATTTGATAACATACCAAACAATAAAGTTAACGAAATCAATCCGCCTAAAGCAATTGTACCGCCAAAACTAGACAACATAAACACCGAAAATCCAAAAAACAACACAATCGAAGTATAAAACATACTCAATCCCGCATCGTTAAAAGTGGCATACACCGATTTTTTTATTTTCCAGTTGTTCTTTTTCAATTCCTCGCGGTATTGCGACAAGAACCGCACAGTATCATCTACCGATAACCCAAAGGCAATCCCAAATACCAAAATAGTAGACGGTTTTAGCGGAATATTTAGGAAGCCCATAATCCCGGCAGTTAATAATAACGGCAACAGGTTAGGGATTATAGAAACCAATATCATTTTGAACGAACGGAACATAAATCCAATCAAAAGCGCTGTCAAGAAAAAGGCAAACACCAGCGAAGATAGCAAGTTGTCGAGCAAATAACCCGTTCCTTTTTGAAACACTAAGGCTTTTCCGGTTATGATAACATTATAACGTTCTTTTGGAAATAATTTGTCGGCTTTCTTTCTAATTTCGGCCTCAATTTTAGCAATTTGATCTCCGCTTTCATCGCGCATAAACGTGGTGATTCGGGCATATTGACCAGTGCTATCCACGTAGCTTTTCATTACATTTTCTTTGCTGTTGGCTGTAGCATTTTTGGCATACGAAAGGATAAAAGCTTGTTCTTGCGAGGTCGGTAATTCATAATAATCAGGATTGCCATTATAGTATGCTTGTTTGGAATATTTCACCAAATTCACAATCGAAATAGGTTTTGATAATTCTGGAATTTCTTCAATTGCAGTTTCTAACTCTTCCATGCGTTTTAAGGTCGATAATTTCATCACTCCCTTTTTGCGTTTGGTGTCGATCATGATTTCGAGTGGCATTACCCCATCAAATTCTTTTTCGAAAAAAACAATATCCTGAAAGAAAGGTTCCTTTTTGGGCATGTCTTCAATCAAACTTCCCGAAATACGCATTTCATAAATACCAATAATACTAATGATCAGCAGGACTATAGCCACTACATAAATTGAGAAACGATTCGTTTTCACATTACGCAAAATCCAGTCCATGAATTGCTTAACAGAACCACGATCTAAATGCTGAATATGACGGTCTTTGGGCGCTGAAATGTAGCTATGAAAGATGGGGATCAAAACAATGCTCAAGAAAAAAAGCGCCAAAATATTAATAGAAGTTACCACGCCAAACTCTATCAGCAAATCATTGTTCGAAGCTACAAAAGTAGCGAAACCTATAGCGGTAGTCAAATTGGTCATCAAAGTAGCCATTCCAATTTTGGTGGTGACTCTTTGCAAGGCTTTGGCTTTGTTGCGGTGTACTTTAAACTCTTGATGGTATTTATTGGTCAAGAAAATACAATTCGGAATCCCAATTACAATAATTAAGGATGGAACCAAAGCCGTTAAAATGGTAATTTCATAATTGAATAATCCCAAGAATCCAAAGGACCACATTACACCAATCACCACGATAATGATAGAAATTAAAGTCGCCTTGAAACTTCTAAAAAAGAAGAAAAATAACAAAGAAGTAATCAATAACGAAGCACCAATAAAAATACTAATCTCGTCTGTTATTGTCTTTGCATTGAGCGTTCGAATGTAAGGCATCCCCGAAACGCGAAGGTCAATTTTGGTTTCTTTTTCAAAAGTGGTTATCGCAGGGATTAATTTTTCTAAAACAAAGGTTTTGCGAACTTTAGTGTTCACGATTTTTTTGTCAAGATAAATCGCCGAACGAACACTGCCAGATCGTTTGTTGAACAATAATCCTTCATAAAAGGGGAGATCATTAAACAACTCTTTCTTGATGGTTTGCAGGTATTTTGGATCTAGAGTTTTCGATTCGTCCACAAAGGGAACCAATTCAAATTTTTCTAAAGTTTCGTTTTTTTGCAATTTTTTCAAATCATTAATCGAAACCACTAAGTCAACCGTAGGGTTTTGTTTGATGGTGTTCATCAATTTACTCCAGGAGGCATAAGCTTTTGGTGTAAATAAAGTGGAATCTTTAACCCCTATAATAATCAAATTACCTTCTTCACCAAATTTGTCCAAAAAGGCATTGTATTCTACATTGGCAATGTTGTCATCGGGCAACATGTTTGCTTCGGTAAACGTAAAATGAATATTTTTCCATTGCATTGCCAAGAATATCGTGATGGCTACAATGATAGAGATCATTAAAATTCTATTTCTAAGGACAATACGGGCGATAAGTTCCCAAAATCCTAAACTAAACCATTTAATCATTTTCTGTAGTTAAAAAGCTGTAAAGGTAACGAAACCCATATTAAAAAAGCAGGAATTCATTGCTTTGATGGCAGTTTTTTTGATCGTATTGTGAAATTCTTTAAATTTTGGTTAATATTCTCCTTCCTGATATAATTCTTATATTTGATTTTCTCATCTTTGTTAAATCAGTATTACATTACAGTCTAAAATAAATAAATGAAGAATTACAAAAATACCCTATTTTATCTAGCAGTTACGGGAGGTTTTTCCGCCTTAATGTATTGGATCATACAAAACGGAAAATTATTGGAAGGCACCGATGTTACAAAAACTACCACTGGGTCTAAAGATGCTTGGTTGGATTTTATTACATCTATGCAGCATAGTTTTCAAGAACCTTTGGCCATACTTTTGGCTCAAATCATCACCATAATTATTGTGGCCAGAATTTTTGGCTGGATTTTTAAAAAAATAGGGCAACCTTCTGTAATTGGTGAAATTATTGCAGGAATAGCTTTAGGCCCATCTTTGTTAGGAACTTATTTTCCAGAGTTTTCGGGAGTTTTGTTTCCTGTAGAATCTCTAGGAAACCTAAAGTTCTTAAGCCAAATCGGTTTGATACTTTTTATGTATGTGATTGGTATGGAGTTGGATTTGAAGGTGTTGAAAAACAAGGCTAATGATGCCGTAGTAATCAGTCACGCTAGTATTATTTTTCCGTTTACACTCGGAATTGGTTTAGCGTATTTTGTATATGACCAATTTGCTCCTGATGGGGTAAAATTCCTCTCCTTTAGTTTGTTTATGGGAATTGCGATGAGTATAACAGCATTTCCTGTTTTGGCAAGAATTGTTCAAGAACGTGGTATTCATAGAACCAAATTAGGAGCCATTGTAATCACTTGTGCTGCCGCCGATGATATTACAGCTTGGTGTTTATTGGCTGCCGTAATTGCCATTGTAAAAGCGGGTTCTTTTGTGAGTTCTTTATATGTGATTTCTTTAGCTGTCGGATTTGTGTTGATTATGCTTTTGATTGTCAAACCGTTCCTGAAACGAATTGGAGACTTGTATGCATCCAAAGAAGCGATTAGTAAACCTGTTGTGGCTATCTTTTTTGTCACCCTTATTATTGCTTCTTATGCAACAGAAGTAATCGGAATACACGCGCTTTTTGGAGCTTTTATGACAGGTGTAATTATGCCAGATGTGGCTAAATTCAGAATCGTTTTTATAGAAAAAGTAGAAGATGTTTCTGTTATTTTACTTTTGCCTTTGTTTTTTGTATTTACAGGATTACGAACCGAAATCGGTCTAATCAACGACCCTTATTTATGGGAAGTAACCGGTTTTATCATCTTGGTAGCCGTAGTAGGTAAGTTTTTTGGTAGTGCTTTAGCGGCCAAATTTGTAGGACAAAACTGGAGAGATAGCTTAACCATCGGCGCATTGATGAATACGCGCGGCTTGATGGAATTAATTGTGCTAAACATTGGTTTAGAATTGGGAGTGCTGACTCCAGCGGTATTTACTATGATGGTAATTATGGCTTTGGTTACTACTTTTATGACGGGACCAGCCTTAAACTTAATCAATTTTATTTTCAAGACCAAAGACGATGTTGAGGTAGAAGAACTAGAACAATCCAAAGTATATCGCGTTTTGATTTCTTTTGGAAACAACGAAAAAGGAAGATCACTGCTGCGTTTGGCTAACAGTTTAGTTCGAAAACAAAAAGACGCTTCGGTAACCGCTATGCATTTGTCTGTAAGCAACGAAATGCATCCATTTGCTCTAGAAGATAAAGAAACTGCAACATTTTTACCTATTCATGAAGAATCTAAAATCTTAAAACAGGAAGTCACTACCATCTTCAAAGCTACAGTCGACATCGAAACAGAAATTACCGACATCGCCAATCAAGGCGAATACGACCTATTATTAGTAGGACTCGGGAAATCAATTTTCGAGGGAACTTTGCTCGGAAAAGTGATTGGTTTTACCACTAGAATCATTAATCCAGAGCGATTAATGGATAAATTCACAGGAAAAGAAGGCTTATTTGCCAATTCTCCTTTTGACGAAAGAACCCGTCAAATTTTGCTCAAAGCCAAAATGCCTGTGGGAATCTTAATCGACAAAGATTTACAAAAAGTAAACACCATCTTTATCCCCATCTTCAGCGCCGATGATGCCTTTTTGATTGATTATGCTCAAAAACTCATCCATAATAATAAGTCTAAAGTAGTCGTTTTGGACGTAAACGGACACATCAAATCGAATTTTGTAATCGGAAGCGCCATAAGTTCATTGGAGCATAAATTTCCAAACAACATCACCTTGTATGGCGAAAAAATCATCAAAAAAGAGTTCCTAGCCGAGCAAGATTTGATGATGATAAGCCTTGAAAGCTGGAAAGCACTTGTCGATTCCAGAAGCGTTTGGTTGAGCGGAGTCCCTTCGGTATTAATTATAAAACCATAGTATGAACTGGATTTTATTACTAATTGCTGGCCTTTTCGAAGTAGGATTTACCACTTGTTTAGGCAAAGCCAAAGCAGCTCAAGGTACCGAAGCCACCTACTGGTACCTAGGTTTTTTGGCCTGTCTTACCATCAGTATGTCCTTAGTTTACAAAGTCACACAAACCCTCCCCATCGGAACCGCTTATGCCGTTTGGACAGGAATAGGCGCTGCAGGAACCGTTCTCGTCGGACTCTTAGTCTTCAAAGAACCCGCTACTTTTTGGCGTATTTTCTTCCTGCTTACCCTCATCGCCTCCATTATCGGACTAAAAATGGTTTCCGAACATTAAGTTAAATTAGGGCGTGCCACCATAAAACAAAGAGAGCCATTCAACTAACTATTGAGTGGCTCTCTTTGTTTTATGCTGTCGGGCTCTACGCTATATCTCTTGGGGCGAACCCCGCCCCAAGAGGATGCCGCTTCTATCCCTCACGCGAAACTTGCGAACCTTGCGTTTTCCCCTTTGCGAACCTTGTGGTTAAAATCAATAGTAAAATATAAGTGAGATGTCAATGGTCAAAGCACCACTTTCTTGAAATCTGAGTTAGAATCCCAAATTCAAAATAAAGCTAATTTTCACCGCAATATTATCTTGAAATTTTGCTAATTGATTCGGCCCATAACGGTAAAAACCACTTAGGCCAATACCGTTATAAATTTGGTTCAACTCAATGCCCGATTCAAAATAGCCATCGCGTAGGGTTTTGTAGTTAATGCCAACGTGCTGTTCTGGTTTTTCCATATCGCCCCATCCCATTCGGCTCACCACTACCAAGTTGGGTTTTACTTTTTTCAACAAATGAATCCGATTAAAACTGTGTTTGAACTGAAAATAAGCAAACTTACTAGAGAAAAATTCATTAAAAAACATCGTTTCAAAACTGTTTTTACCTGCAAAAGTCACACGCTGAATAATCGTTTCTTTATTCAAATTATTCGGCGAGGTATTGTACAAATGCGTCAACGGCAAGTCGCCAATGGTGTAGCCTGCTTCAAAGAGCAAACTGGTTTTTTGACCGTTCAAGTAGTTCTTTTGATATTCGGTTCTAAAATCGATTTTGCTAAACTCAAAATCATTGTTGCCTACATTGGGTAATGATTTGGTAAACTGAAACGTAAATTTCGGATACCTTTTTTCGGTTTCAATTCTTCCCGTTGGCGTTTGCATATAATCGCTAAACGGATTCCAACGCAACGAAACCATAGCTGTGGTCAAATTGTATCTTGTAAAAAGTTTGCCTCCCAGATTATAGGCATAATTAAATTTAGGCTCCACAAAAGTATTAGATACTTCCCAAATGCTTTCGGTTTTTGGAATAAACTTGGTTTCAACAGTCGTTTTCCATGTTTGATAATTGTAAAAAGTACTAATATTGATAGGTCTTGGGTCGTAAATTTTAAAGGCTCTTCGGTCAACAGTCCAAATGGTACTCGCTATTTCTCGCACATCATCCGTAAACGAAACGCCCCACCAAGTATTCGAAAACTTATTGATTCGGGTGCCAATCCCTAAACTGTATTTAAAAGTCCCGTCTTTTGTGCCATAAGCGCTATAGCCTTCAATTTTCCATTTTTTAGAAAAGCGGTCATTGGTGATACCGCCAACTCCTAATCGAAAACCTTCGTAATTGTTGTAAGTCATAAACTTTCTTAAATCAAAGTCAATGACACTAATTGGGAGGTATCCGTTGATAATTTTTCTACCAAATAATAATTTGCTTTCAATCCTATTTTTTATCGAGATACTATCCACTGCAGCATAGGTTTTTAGACTGCGCAAATCTAATTTTTCTTTTCTATACGCTTCCCAAAAGGCTTCTGTTTGATTGATAGCATCTTCTTGAATTTCGATAGTCATCATGGGCTGTTTAATTTTAACAGCTGTGTTGTATTCGATATCAAAATTGTAGCTTTTGGAAATTAAATAACTAATATCAGTAGCTTCCTTTTTTCTTGGCTTAAATTCTTGTTCAATATCACCATCAAACTGTATGGTTCCGCCGAGAATTTTAATGTCATCGTCATTTTTTCCTTTCACAATTTGGAATGTCTTGGCCGAGGGGAACCAAATTTTTTCCTTAGGCAAATACACATATTCGTGAGTCCCACTGATGTCTAACACGCCTTTTATGCGCATAATGGCTTTAGCAATCGCATAGGAATTCGTGTCTATATATAAAACCCCCTCTAGCCCTGCGGCATTTTTCTTTTTCTTGTTTTTGAAATAAATCATATAGGTAGTCCTGCCGTCAATGGCTACCGTATCCAGTAGTTTGTAGTTGTAATGTTCTGGCGCGTCATCGGCTATGGGACTATTGTATTTGGTTTCAAACAACTCATATTTGGGTTCATAAATTGAGAAAGATTGTAAATTGAACGCGATGATTTCATAAATAGGTTGCTTGAAGCCAGCCATTTTGGTTCCTAAAATAACTTCTTTTAAGTGGGCATTTTGGTACTGAAAAAGCGATACTTTCTCCGTTTGAAACAAATGCTGCTTACTGATAATTTCTTTAAACTTGTAGTTAGACGAATCTATTTTTACAAGTTTTCTACCAAACGTTTTGTCTACAAAAACCGAATCGATTTTGCCGTTAATCGAGTCAGGATTGGCCGTAACTAGGAGTTTGTTGTAGGATTTAAACGAAAAACTATTGTTTTTTTGCTGCGGATTATTGACTGATTTGGTCGCTATAGCTTTTCGAATAATTTGCAAAGCCTCATTTTCTTTGGGAATCAACACTTCATTCAAATCATTGGACTTTTCTTGTAACGCCACTACATAAAACGTTTTGTGGGGCTTAATGATTTGTTGGATGGGCGTATAACCTAAATATGAAACCGTAAAATCCGAAATGGGATTGGGACTCAAGAGCTGGAATTTCCCGTCTACATCCGAGATGGTTTGTACACCCGTGTTGCTGCTAATGCTCGCAAACGGCAAGGGTTGATTGGTCTTCGTGTCTTTCACCAAACCATTCCATTGGAATTGCGCGTGCAGTGAGAACGTAAAAAGCAGCAACAACCAACTCAATTGCTTCATAAGCGTGTATTTTGAACCCAAGTGATTTATGTATTAGATTGACAAAAATAGCATAAAAAAACCGTCTCCAAGATACTTTTGGAGACGGTTTCGCCATATTGCCAAACAGCGGTTACAAGAGTTTTTATATTTTATTTTTAAAACATAGAATATTCCCAATCTACTTCATATTTTAGTAACTTATAAGTTAGCATGTCCAGATTAATACATCAATGTAGACTTTTCTTTTAAGAAATAAATTATTCCATATAATTGTCGCTAAATTTGTGTTTTGCGAACACATAGGTTGTTTGAGATTAACCAAATTGCAATTTCTTTCAAAAAATACTTGATTCCCAGTCCACCTCGTACTTAATTATCTTATCATTATCCGTTTTTTCAAGGATATATACCTTGAGATATTTATGAATGCGTGATATAGGCATTGATTTTGGAACTTTTTGATTTGTTTTTTTTTTGAATTTTTCAACTTTTTTTCTAAAGTAATTTACTTCTTCTTCCTCTAAATTTCCTGTGCTTTCTAACTTAATTTTTTTTAGGATTCTAATTGAGCATGTATCGATTTTGTGTCTTCCTTTATTAAAAACAAATCTTTCTTTTTCTATGTAAAAGTAAGTTACTTTTTTATCTTCACTTTTTTGTTTCGTACTATTTTCGTTTTCGAATAAAATATACTTTTTTGGTTTTTCTCTTTCATTTTCTCCTCTATAAAAATTATCAAAATCCGCTTTTAGATTTTGGGAATATATAAAACTTACGTTTAATAGTAATGTGTAAATAATTGTTTTCATGGTTAATTGCAATTTTTTGGTCCGTTATAAAAATTATCTCTGATTAATATATCAATTGAGGCTTTTACATCTGGAGGTAAATTATCCCAAGCAATTGTAGTTACATTTTTGTCAAGTTTACCCAAACCTACCCACGCTACAGCTTCATAGGTAGATCGGGGAAGACGATTATTATCAAATTGTTGTATCATATCAGCAATTATACTTCGGTAATGGTTTGCCATCATTTCATGATTCCAAGTTGGCTTCCATCTTCTTTCATAGTAGTCATATAATCCTGGAAAATTATTTTTTAAAGAGTTCACTAATATTACTTGTTCTTCTGGAGTGTTTGAGTTTAGAGTGCCTCTTTGAGCAGCTGATAACATTTTTCTAAAAATTTCAGCATGAATAATCTCGTGTGCAAATACTGTTGCTGCACCTAAATCTGATAAAGAGGTAAAACTATTTTCGTTAAATTGTATTTCTGTGACAAAATCAACAGGAGGTTGAGTCTCTCCATATACATTTGATGCTAATGTATTGTTAATTGTTAATTTTAAGTGACTTACTGGAAATTCCCCATCAAATTTCAAAATTGAATTTTTAAATCCAGAATTTGAGTTCATTAATTTATCATAAATACATTTTACTTTTCCAGTAAGTTCAACAATAATCTGATCATCTAAAACACAATTTCCATATTCATCTTGAATGTATCCAGGACCACAACTTATTGCTTCACCACCACCTCCATTGCCAGGGGGAGCTTGTTCTGGTTGGTTAGAGTCAGAACATTGCCACCAAGTATATAACAGCTTTTCTTCGCCTGTTTCAAGATTGGTTGAGAACATGCCCCATAATTCACATTCGACAGCACTGCTTTTTGATTTTTTGGAAGTCTCTTTAATTCTTAATTTCTCTTTATTTAAAATTAATTTATTGTTTGTGTCATATAAATGATAACTTTCTTTATCAAAGCCATTACTATTTGTAGCAATAAAAACTTTTAAATTGTAATCGTAAGTGTTGTTCGATTTGTTTTTGGTTATAAGGAGAAAAGGATATAAATATTTTGATGTGCTTCGATTTTTTAATATCTTAATTAAAATGGGCTTGTTTGATAATATAGGAATAGATAATGTGTCGTTTTCAAAATGACCTCTTTCCCAATCTAATTCATTCGAAAAATAAATATTTTTTTTAATCTTAATTGGTGTACTATTAAAACATTCTCTTGCTAGATTTATATTGATTAAATCAGGTTTGCCTTTATTTACAGGATCTTCATTTGAACAAGAATTTAAGAATAGCAAAGCAGAAAAAATTATAAATGTTGCAATAAAAAAGATTTTTTTCATAAAAAATTTAGTTAAAGTTTAAAATCATTCTAAAGAAGAGAATTTAACCAAAAATATTGATTTGAAAATTAATAGACAATACCTACATTTAGTGATTTTTAGCAATAAAAAAACCGTCTCCAAGATACTTTTGGAGACGGTTTCGTTTAATGATTATTGTGAAAGTTACACTTTCATAATTTCGGCTTCCTTAACGGCTAGCAATTCATCGATTTTTTTGATGAAAGTGTTGGTTAAGTTTTGAACTTGCTCTTCGGCACTTTTACAAATGTCTTCAGAGGTGCCGTCTTTTTCTAATTTTTTGATATCGGTATTGGCGTCTTTACGAGCGTTACGAATTCCAATTTTGGCGTCTTCGGCTTCGGCTTTGGCTTGTTTGGCCAATTCTCTACGACGATCTTCTGTCAAAGGTGGAACGCTAATGATGATTACGTCTCCATTGTTCATTGGGTTAAACCCTAAATTGGCAATCATAATTGCTTTTTCTATAGGGTGCAACATACTTTTTTCAAACGGTTGCAAAGTAATGGTTCTCGCATCTGGCACACTAATTTTTGACACTTGAGAAAGCGGTGATGCAGACCCGTAATAATCTACAAAAACACTTCCTAGCATTGCTGGAGAAGCTTTTCCTGCGCGGATATTCAAAAATGATTTTTCTAAATGCGCAATAGAACCATTCATAGATTCTTCTGTACTATCTAATATAAATTCAATTTCTTCAGTCATAATCTTATGTTGTTGTTTGTTGTTGGTGGTTCGCAGTCAACTATAAACTACAAACCTTTAACCATAAACTTATATATTAACTACGGTTCCTATGTTTTCGCCTTCACAAATTTTCAATAAATTACCGTCTTTGTTCATGTCAAAAACTACAATTGGCAATTTATTTTCTTGACTCAAAGTAAATGCTGTGGTGTCCATAACATTCAATCCTTTGCTTAAGACATCTTCAAATGAGATGTAGTCAAATTTTACAGCAGCAGCATTTTTTTCTGGATCAGAATCATATACGCCATCTACGCGAGTTCCTTTTAAAATTACGTCTGCACTTACTTCGATTCCTCGTAAAACGGCTGCCGTATCGGTTGTAAAATATGGATTTCCAGTTCCTGCTCCAAAAATTACAATACGTCCTTTTTCTAAATGACGGTCGGCTCTTCTTTTGATATAAGGTTCTGCGATAGATTCCATTTTTAAAGCAGTCATTAAGCGGGTTTTCATCCCGTTATCCTCTAATGCTCCTTGTAACGCCATTCCGTTTATTACAGTGGCTAGCATTCCCATATAATCACCTTGAACGCGATCCATTCCAGAACTTGCGCCAGCAACACCTCTAAAAATATTTCCTCCACCAATTACAATGGCAATTTCTACTCCTTTAGCGTGAACTTTTTTAATTTCATTGGCATACTCAGCTAATCTTTTAGGATCAATTCCGTAATTTAAATCGCCCATTAAAGCTTCACCACTTAATTTGAGAAGGATTCTTTTGTATTTCATGTTTGTTGAATTGTTTGGTGCAAATATAGCGATATTCTATTTTTTGTGAAATAGTGAGCCTTAAATATATAAATTAAGTTTTTCGTAACTTTTTTTGGCCGATTCGTAACCAATGTTAAAAATAGCATCCATTTTGCTTTTGCTGGTTTCAAAAGTACTATAGGTTGATAATTCTTCGGGTTCAATCAACCAATGGCAGTGATCGAATTTAATTAGACTTGAATTTGCAGTTAGTAAATCAAAGGCTCTACTGGTAACAGATTTTATGGAGGACAGGTCTTTTGCATTAATTTTTTGCATTGGACTCACATAGACGCCAATAATAAAGTCACATTTGTCCTGTAGTAACTCTGTTGGAAAATGATTCAGAATGCCGCCATCACTATACAATTGTCCATTGATTTCGTAAGGAGAAATAACGCCTGGAAAAGCACTTGAAGCTAAAATGGCATCTATGGTTTTGGTATCGGCATCAAAAACGGTTAAATTTCCTTTTACCATATTGGTAGCCGTAATGTGAATTGGGATTTTCAAATCGCCTAACACAGAGTCGTTGAAAATGTCTGTAAAATATTCTTTAAATGATTCCGGATCAATTAAACCCGCTTTTGAAAAGGTAAAATGTTTCCAATGAAAGAAATAAATCGATTTAAAGAAAGCCAAAATTTCTCTTGGTGATTTTCCGCTTCCATAAAGGGCTGCAACGATTGATCCAGCACTTGAGCCTGATATGCTTTTTGGAATGATGTTTTGCTCTTCCAAAAATTGCAAAACTCCAGCATGGGCAATTCCTTTGGAACCACCGCCAGACAAAACTAAACCTGTTGATTGTGAGTTGCTCAACATAGAACGCTATGTTTTATTTTATTCATAAGTGATTTTTATCACGCTATTAACGATGTGATATGTTTAATTTTGCTTAAAAATAGTAATAAAATGAAAACATCAATTGCAAAAGCATTATTTCATAGTCATCCTTATATCAATTATAGAAAAATAGTTTCTGATTTGTTAAAAGAAGGAAAATCATCAGGCAACGAACAATCGGAAGATTTGACCCATTATAGTGCACTCAACGAGACCAGGATGAATCGTTTGGATAAAACGATAAAGATTGATGCAACTGTTGCCGAACAATTGAAAGGATTGCAAAACGAATACACTTGGTTGGTTTTAGCCGAAGGATGGTGCGGAGATGCCGCTCAAATCCTACCGATTATAAATAAAATGGCTTTAGAAACCGATAAAATTGATTTGAGAATTGTTTTTAGAGATGAAAATGAAAATCTAATGAACCAATTTTTGACCAATGGCGGAAAAGCTATTCCTAAGTTGATTATTATTGATAAAGCTACTTCTGAGGTTATTGCTGACTGGGGGCCTCGTCCAAAAGGAGCTAAAGACTTGATTTTGAATTACAAAAAAGAGCATGGAGTGGTTGATGAAACCGCTAAATCAGAGCTACAATTATGGTATTTGCATGACAAAGGATTAAGTACACAAGAGGAAATTTTGGGTTTAATTCTTGAAAGTGTAGAGACAGCCCACTTCTAAAGGTAAGTTTCTTTATTTCAGATGGTTATCATAAAAAATAATAGCAAAATCTTCTGTTTATGAAAGAAATGTTGTAAATTGGTGGCAGCTAACCAAGTCTATTAATTTGATTTACTTTTTTATTGGTGTTTAAAATAGTGTCTCACAATTTAAAAACATCATTATGAAAAAGCTATTTGAAAAGTTTTATGATTTTTTTTCCTCAGCTTTATTTGGGGGGAAAACAACAATTCATTATTAACTTCGGTCTAGCCCCAGCCTTTTAAAAACAACAAGTATGGTTTGAAAAAGTACTTTGTTTAAAAAGAAACACATTGCAAGTTCTAGAAAAAGAAAGTGTCATGTGTTTTTTTTTATGTTTTATCCTAAATGTTCTTCAAAAGTAGCTGGTGTTACAGCATTTTGAACATCATAATCACCAATCTTGGTTCTTCTTAGTGCTGTTAAATGCGCTCCAGATTGCAGGGCTTTGCCAAAATCAAAGGCTAAAGATCTGATGTAAGTTCCTTTGCTGCAAACTACTCTAAAATCAACTTCTGGTAGTGCAATTCTGGTGATTTCAAATTCGTGAATGGTGGTTTTTCTACTTGCAATTTCAATAGTTTCTCCTGCTCTCGCGTGTTCGTATAAGCGTACGCCATCTTTTTTTATGGCAGAAAAAATTGGTGGTTTTTGGTCAATCTCTCCTAGAAAATGTACTACTGTTTCGTGTATCAACGCCTCAGTGATGTGTGTGGTCGGAAAGTGTTGGTCTACTTCTGTTTCTAAATCGTAGGATGGAGTAGTAGCTCCAATATGAAAAGTGCCGGTGTATTCTTTCGCTTGCCCTTGTAGTTCGGTAATACGTTTGGTGAATTTACCAGTGCAGATTAATAATAAACCAGAGGCCAATGGGTCTAAGGTTCCCGCGTGACCAATCTTGAATTTTTTTGGCAATCCCACTTTGTTAATCAACAAATATTTTAACTTATTTACCGCTTGAAAAGAAGTAAAATGCAAAGGTTTGTCAATCAAAAGGACTTGACCTTCTAAATAGTCTTCGGGTGTCATTAAATAATGGTCAGAGGATGAATAAAAAAATGGATGATTAGCAAGATAATACCAGCAAGTATGCGGTAGTAACCAAATACTTTGAAACCGTTTTTAGTTAAAAAACCAATGAAGGTCTTAATTGCCAATAAGGCTACTATAAAAGCCACGATATTACCAATAATTAAATAATTAATTTGATCGTCGCTCAAAACTAATCCGTCTTTGTAATAGTCGTAACATTTTTTGACTGTAGCACCCAACATCGTTGGTACGGCTAGAAAAAAGGAAAATTCAGCAGCAGAAGTACGAGATAATTTTTGAGACATTCCGCCCACAATACTCGCTCCGCTTCGAGAGACTCCGGGAATCATTGCTAAACATTGAAACAAACCAATCTTAAAGGCTTGTCCGTAGGTGATTTCTTTTTCATTTTCGGTAGTAGTGTGATTGAACCACTCGTCCACTTTTAATAAAATGAAACCGCCAATTAGTAATGATACTGCTACGGTAACTGGATTTTCTAGTAAGCCATCAATAAAATCGCTTAATAGCAATCCTAAAACTACAGCGGGTATAAAAGCCACCAATAATTTGAAATAAAAATCTAAGGATTGAAAAAACCGTTTGAAATACAAAATCACCACCGATAAAATCGCTCCCAATTGAATCACAATAGTGAATAATTTGGTAAAATCGTCGTGCGCAATTCCAAAAAAAGACGAAGCAATAATCATATGCCCAGTCGAAGAAACAGGCAAAAATTCAGTAATTCCTTCAATAATTGCAAGGATGATTGCTTGTAGTGTGTTCATTTTTCTGTTTGTAAAATGGAGAAAAGCCAGTAGCTATGCTGATGACTAATTACTGTTTTTTAGGATTTTTAAGAATAGCATAAACAGTGATTCCAAAACCAATCAAAACGGTTGTTGGAGCCAAACGAATTCTTCTAAAGTCAAAAATAGCTTCACTAAATACGGCAGGATCATCGCTTCCTCCACCAGACATTAAGATAAAACCAAGGGTAATCACGGCAATACCAATCAATAAAATAATGTAGTTGCTTTTTTCAAAAAGGAATTCTTTTTTTATTTCGTTGTTTTTCATTTTTATTTCAACTTGATGAATTATCGAATAGTTATGAGAAATGGCAATCGACTAGTATAAGTCGTCTGTTCTTAAGTTCAAGAAACGTTGAGTAGCAAAGTACGTGCTCAACCAAGTGATTAAAACACCAAGACCAAATACGCCCAAAAGAATCACAGCAATGATTAATTTGTCTTCTAAAATTCCTAAATCTGGAAAGTTAGTTTCGATATAAATCAATAAAGAAATCAAAGCCACGATAGCCAAACCAGCTCCAATCATTCCTAATTTTATGCTTTTAATGACAAAAGGTTTGCGGATAAAGGATTTGGTAGCGCCCACCATTTGCATTGTTTTGATGATAAAACGATTGGAATGAATCGACAAACGTAAGGAACTATTAATCAATAACACAGCGATTACCGTTAGAAAACCACTGATGATTAAAATCCACATACTTACTTTCTTGATGTTATCGTTTACTAGATTTACCAATTGTTTGTCATAAACAATGTCAGAAATCATTGGGTTTTTACGAAAATGACTTTCAATTCTTGCAATGCTATCACGAACCACATAATCCGCTTTTAGGTTGATGTCGTAGGAATTTTGAAGTGGATTTTCTCCTAAGAAAGTAAGGAAATCTTCTCCAATGATATCTGTGTGTTCTTTGGCTGCTTTTTCTTTAGAAACATAAACAAATTGTTTCGGAAATTTAGCCGCTTTTAATTCTTTTTCAAAGGCCTGAAAAGTACTGTCAGTAGCTTCTTTTTTGAAGAAAACAGTCATCGCAATTTTTTCTCTAAAATCATCGGCTAATTTTTTAGAATTCACGATGAATAGTCCTAATGTTCCCAATAGGAATAACACCAAAAAAACACTCAATACTACCGAAAAATAAGAGGAAATTAACCTGCGTTTTTGAAATTTGTCGAAGTTAGAACTCATAGCATACTTTAATTATGGCGTAAAAATAACAAACAAATTCTTTATTTGAAGTTAATAACGCCCAAACTTTCAACTTTCGTACAATAAATGTAAATTTGCGGCTCATTTTTAGTTTGTGGTTTATAGTTTTTAGTTCGTTGTTATCGACATAAAACAGATTTATAAATCGTCAGCCAAAAATCTTCACAGAACAAAGACTTGAGTAAGCGAAAGCATTACTCTATTAAAAAAACCATATAAAAAAAGGGATGACTTGAGCGAAAGTGAAAGCATAAGACCTTTAAAAAGCAATAAACTAGGTACGAATGAAATACAATCCGAACGAAATCGAAGCCAAATGGCAACAATATTGGGCTGAAAACAAGACTTTTGCAGCGCAAAACAACTCTGATAAACCAAAATATTATGTTTTGGATATGTTTCCTTATCCTTCTGGAGCGGGATTACACGTTGGACATCCTCTAGGTTACATCGCATCAGATGTGTATTCGCGTTTCAAAAGACATCAAGGTTTTAATGTTTTGCATCCAATGGGCTATGATAGTTTTGGATTACCTGCTGAACAATATGCGATACAAACGGGACAACGTCCAGAAGATACTACACGTGTAAATATAGACGGAGGAGTTGATAAAGAAGGAAATGCAATTGCAGGTTACCGAAAACAGTTAGACAAAATTGGATTTTCATTTGATTGGGACAGAGAAGTGAGAACATCCAATCCTGATTATTATAAACATACGCAATGGATTTTTATCCAATTGTTCAATTCTTGGTACAATAACGAAACCGACAAAGCCGAAGATATTTCGACTTTGATAGCTATATTCGAAAAAGAAGGAAATGCTACTGTAAATGCTGTTTGTGATGACAATATCATTAGTTTTTCAGCAAGCGAATGGAACGCATTTTCATCCGATGAGCAACAAAAAATCTTATTACAATACCGATTAACTTATTTAGCAGAAACCGAGGTAAACTGGTGTCCTGGATTGGGAACGGTTTTGGCGAATGACGAAATTGTGAATGGCGTTTCGGAGCGTGGTGGTTATCCTGTGATTCGCAAGAAAATGACACAATGGAGTATGCGAATTTCTGCTTACGCCGAGCGTTTGTTGCAAGGTTTAAACGAAATTGATTGGAGTGAAAGTATCAAAGAAAGTCAGAGAAACTGGATTGGAAAATCGGTGGGAGCGATGGTAACTTTCAATGTGCAAAATCACGAAGCAAGTATTGACGTATTTACAACTCGTCCAGATACTATTTTCGGAGTAACGTTTATGACCTTGGCTCCAGAACATGAATTAGTTGCTCAAATCACAACTGCTGAACAAAAAGAAGCCGTAGACGCTTATATTGAAAAAACAGCAAAACGTTCCGAAAGAGAGCGTATGGCCGATGTGAAAACTATTTCGGGAGTATTCACGGGTGCTTATGCAGAACATCCGTTCACCAAAGAACCAATTCCAGTTTGGATTGGCGATTATGTGTTGGCGGGTTACGGAACAGGAGCAGTAATGGCGGTACCTTGTGGAGACGAAAGAGATTATGCTTTTGCGAATTTCTTCAAAGGGCAAAACGGAATGCCAGCCATCAAAAATATTTTTGACCAAGACATTTCAGAAGCGGCTTATGGCGCCAAAGAAGGGTTTCAATTAATCGATTCTGATTTCTTGAACGGCTTAGGTTATAAAGAAGCGACTCAAAAAGTTATTGCAGAACTTGAAGCGATAGGTCAAGGTAAAGGAAAAATCAATTATCGTTTGCGTGATGCGGTTTTCTCGCGTCAACGCTATTGGGGTGAGCCTTTTCCAGTATATTATGTGAACGGATTGCCTCAAATGATTGATGCCAAACATTTGCCAATCGTTTTACCAGAAGTTGAGAAATATTTACCAACCGAAGACGGATTGCCTCCGTTAGGAAATGCAACGACTTGGGCTTGGGATACTGTAAATAACAAAGTAGTTTCTAATGAGCTTATCTCCCCTCTTTCGGAGGGGTCGGGGGAGGCTACCATTTTTCCTTTAGAATTGAATACGATGCCAGGTTGGGCTGGAAGTTCTTGGTATTGGATGCGTTATATGGATGCGCAAAACGACACCGAGTTTGCTTCTGCCGATGCTTTGAAATATTGGGAAAGCGTAGATTTATACATTGGTGGAAGCGAACACGCAACAGGTCACTTGTTGTATTCTCGTTTTTGGAACAAATTCTTAAAAGACAAAGGGTTTGCGCCAACCGAAGAACCTTTCAAAAAACTGATTAATCAGGGGATGATTTTGGGTCAGAGCTTTTTTACTTTTGTTGATTTTGAAAATAAATTGGTGTATCCAAATTATCATTTAACTAGTGGAATTGGTAATCTGACTCAAGTTAGAGTTCCATATGCAGAAAGATTTTTTAAATCTTTTGGGGACTTAAATTTGTCTAAGAAAAACGATTTTTTAAAGGCTATAAATTGTATTGGATTTAATTTAATTGGTGTTGATAAAACAAGCGAAAATGTAAACAATAACAATGCATTTGATTTCGAAATGCAAATCGAAAAAATGTCGAAATCGAAATACAATGTAGTCACTCCAGACGATATTTGTGCAGAATACGGAGCGGATACGTTGCGTTTGTATGAAATGTTTTTAGGCCCATTAGAGCAAGCCAAACCTTGGAATACCGCTGGAATTTCTGGAGTTTTTGGTTTCTTGAAAAAATTATGGCGTTTGTATTTTGATGAAAATGGTTTGATTGTAAACAACGACGAACCTACCAAAGACAACTTGAAATCATTACATAAAACCATCAAAAAAGTGGCAGAAGACATTGAAGGATTCTCTTTCAATACTTCGGTTTCACAATTTATGATTTGTGTCAACGAATTGTCCTCACAAAACTGTCATTCTCGTGCCATTTTAGAGCCTTTGGCGGTTGTGATTTCGCCTTATGCGCCTCATATTGCAGAAGAATTGTGGTCGTTATTAGGTCACGAAGGGTCTATTGCAACTGTTCCGTTTCCAGTTTTTGACGCGCAACATTTGGTTGAAAGCGAGAAAGAATATCCAGTTTCTTTCAACGGTAAAATGCGTTTCACCATCAAATTGCCTTTGGATTTAACCAAAGAACAAATTGAGGAAATCGTAATGCAAGACGAAAGAACTCAAAAACAATTAGACGGCAGAACGCCAAATAAAGTGATTATTGTGCCAGGGAAAATCATCAACTTGGTAGGGTAAATTATTAAATTCTAACTTTAAAAAATCCAAATTCCAATTTCACGATTGGAGTTTGGGTTTTTTTATGGTCAAAAACACTAGCAAACACTGGGATTTGAAATTTTTTTATTGCTTTTTTTTAAAAATTTGTAACATTTTAATAGTTCACGTATCCAAAGGGCGGATCCGATTAAATGAACAACTTAAAACTATTTAAAATGAAAAAGTATATTGTAATTATCGCCCTTTTATTTTCTGCATTATGTGTAAATGTTTTTGCTCAGACAAAATCATATCCTTTCGAAGTAATTAAAACTGGAAAAGGAAAACAAGCTATTCTATTTATTCCCGGATTTGCTTCTTCTGGAGAAGTATGGAATGAAACCAAAACAGCTTTCGAAAAAGACTTCACTTGTTATACGCTTACAATGGCAGGTTTTGCTGGCGCAAAACCACATCCAAGTTCTTCTTTTGAAAATTGGAAAGCAGAAATCGCTACTTACATTAAAACAAATAAAATTGAAAAACCAATTGTAATTGGTCACAGTATGGGTGGAGGATTGGCTCTGGCTTTAGCAGCAGATTATCCAGATTTAATTGGGAAAATTGTGGTGGTAGATGCGCTTCCGTGTTTGGCAGCTTTGAGGAATACTTCTTTTAAATCAAAAGAAAATAATGATTGTTCGCCAATGGTTGCTCAAATGACAGCAATGAACGAAACGCGGTTTTATGAAATGCAGAAACAAACGATGCCGAGACTTTTACAAGATACTTCAAAACTAGAAATGGTTATTGATTGGAGTGTGAAATCAGATAGAAAAACCTTTGCTCAAATGTATTGCGATTTCTTTAATACCGATTTGAGGGAAAGAATTTCGACTGTAAAATGTCCATCGCTAATTTTATTAGCATCTAATTTTATAAATTTAAAACCTGCAATCGAAGAACAATATAAAAACTTGAAAACGGCCAATTTTCAATATGCCAATAAAGGATTGCATTTTATTATGTACGACGATAAAGACTGGTATTTGGTGCAATTAAACAATTTTATAAAATCGTAATAATGGAGTTTGAAGAAGTCTATAAAACCTATTGGGACAGAATATTCAGGCTTTGTATGGGTTTTGTCAATGATTACGATATTGCACAAGATTTAGCCCAAGAAACCTTTATAATTGTCTGGCAAAAGCTAGAAACTTTTAGAAATGAATCGAGTATTGGAACTTGGATTTTTAGAATCGCTTCTAATAATTGTTTAAGACAAATTGAAAAAGAAAAACGTTTTCCAAAATCAGATTTGCCAATTCATTTGACAGAAGAAAAACAACAGTCCCTAGAGCCGCAAATTCAGTTTTTGTACAAATGTATTGCCGAGTTGCCAGAAACGGAACGTATTATTATTTCATTGGAATTAGAAGAGGTAAAGCAAGCGGAAATTGCCAAAATCGTTGGGCTTTCTGAAGCGAATATTAGAGTGAAAATTCACAGAATAAAAGAAAAATTGACTCAAAAATTTAAAGAAAATGGACAACAATAATATAGATTTTAAAGATTTATGGAAAAAACAAGCCGTAAGTCAGCCTAATATGGAAGATTTAATGTTGAGGTTGAAGAAGTTTAAAAGAACAAATTTGAGAAATTTATGGATAACGAACATTCTCCTTTTTGCAACAAGCGCTTTCATTCTGTTTGTGTGGTATTATTTTCAGCCACAATTCATTTCAAGTAAAATCGGGATCGTTTTGGCAATTGTTGCTATGGCGATGTATGTCTTAGTTTATAATCGCTCGCTAAACGATTTTAAAAATAGTGATGCCACTCATACGAATCACGACTATTTGCAGCAGCTTATTGTAATTAAAAAGAAACAGCAATTTATGCAGTCTACAATATTAACTTGTTATTTTGTTTTGCTGTTTGTCGGTATATGTTTGTATATGTATGAATACGCTTCTAGAATGACTGTTTTTTATGCTGTGGTTACTTATGGTGTTACATTGCTTTGGATAGGGTTTAACTGGTTTTATGTCCGTCCGAAACAAATTAAAAAGCAAGAAGATAAGATAAATGCTCTAATTGAAAAATTTGAAGAAGTAGACAAACAACTGTTGTAAATTTCAATTTTAGTTTTGAAAAAAATCCAAATTTCAATTTCACGATTGGAGTTTGGATTTTTTTATAGAATATTTAACTCGTGTCAAAATGGCATTTTTGGAGTTTGGTTCGTAAATTGTTGTCTACAACCGAGACAAAAAATATAAACTAAAAAACAAAAATATGGGAAGTGGTTATTTGATTTTGGCTGGAGCCATTATGCTTTTCAGCTGGTTAGTGAGTTCAAGATTGAAGAGTAAATTTGAACACTATTCTAAATTGCAATTGCAAAACGGTATGTCGGGCGCTGAGATTGCTCAAAAAATGCTCGCAGATAATGGGATTTATGATGTTCGTGTCATTTCGACTCCAGGACAATTAACGGACCATTATAATCCTGTTGATAAAACGGTCAATTTGAGTGAAGCGGTGTACAATCAGCGAAATGCGGCAGCGGCAGCTGTGGCAGCGCACGAATGTGGTCATGCGGTACAACATGCTGTGGGGTACGAATGGTTGCAAATGCGATCTAAGTTGGTGCCGATTGTAAGTGTAGCTTCTGGATTTGTGCAATGGATTTTGTTAGCAGGAATTTTGTTAATCAAAACCTTTCCAAGCTTGTTGTTGATCGGGATTGTGATTTTTGCAGCAACGACCTTATTCTCTATCGTTACTTTGCCAGTAGAATATGATGCGAGCAATCGTGCCTTAGCTTGGTTGAAAAACAAAAATATGCTCAATCGTGCCGAGTATGATGGAGCCGAAGATTCTTTAAAATGGGCGGCTAGAACCTATGTAGTAGCAGCTTTGGGATCTATTGCGACTTTGTTGTACTATGTTTCCATTTATATGGGAGGCAGAAGAGAGTAGAAGAGAAAAATTCAATAAAAATCAAATCCAAATTCCAATCTCGAAGTCTTGAGGTTGGAATTTTTATTTTACTTGGAATTTGGAATTTGGAATTTGAGATTTTTCAAAGTTGTATCTGTCGTTCTATTTGCTGCTCTAGCGAAATAAACGTTTCAGTTCTGGAAACGCCTTCGATGGTCTGTATTTTTGAATTCAAAAGTTGCATTAAGTGCTCGTTATCTCGACAAATGATTTTAATTAGAATAGACCAATTTCCCGTGGTATAATGACATTCGAGTACTTCTGGAATTTTTTTTAAATCTTTTACCGCTTCTGAATTTCGGGCGGCTTTATCGAGATATACTCCAACGAAAGCCATAGTGTTATAACCTAATACTTTGTGGTTTACAGTGAATTTAGACCCAGAAATTACGCCCGATTGCTCCAATTTGCGCAGTCGTTGATGAATGGCTGCACCCGAAATTCCAATCTTGTTAGCGATTTGCAAAATGGGTTTTCTAGCATCTTCCATCAGGTAACGCAAAATTTCTTTGTCGATTCCGTCAATTTCAACTATAAGGGAATTGATTTTCATGTTATAATTTTTAACTAAAATAATGATTTTAGTTTAGATTTGAAATTAAAATCAAATTTGAGGATATAAAAAAAATCCAAATTCCGTTTTTAATTGGAATTTGGATTTTATATTTTGGGCTTTAAAAGTATTATTTTCCTTTGTTAGCCTCAGCGATATATTTTTCTAACGCCATGGTCATTGAAGGAGTTCCAGGGGTTGGTGCCATAATATCTACACGCAATCCATGATCTAAAGCTTCTTTTTGAGTTGTGCTTCCGAAAACAGCAATTCTTGTGTTGTTTTGCTCAAAATCAGGGAAGTTTTTGTATAATGATTTGATTCCAGTTGGACTGAAAAAAGCCAAAACATCATAATATACATCGGCTAAATCAGATAAATCACTCATTACGGTTTTGTAAAAAGTAGCAGGAGTCCAATCTACTTTCAAAGCATTTAAAGTAACTGGAATATCAGCATTCAATTGATCTGAAGCGGGTAATAAGAATTTTTCGTCTTTATACTTTTTGATTAACGGAGATAAATCCGCGAAATCTTTTGGCCCAACGTAGATTTTACGTTTTCTGTACACTACATATTTTTGAAGATAAAAAGCAATAGCTTCTGATTGGCAAAAATATTTTAAATCTTCGGGAACTTTGTATCGCATTTCTTCGGCCACTCTAAAAAAGTGATCTACCGCATTACGACTGGTTAAAATAATGGCGCTGTAATTGTGTAGATCGATTTTTTGCAATCGAATTTCTTTTGCGCTGACTCCTTCTACATGAATAAAAGGCCTGAAATCAATTTTTACTTTATGCTTTTGTTGCAACTCAAAGTAAGGAGAGTTCTCTACTTTAGGTTCTGGCTGTGACACCAAAATTGTTTTCACTTTCATAGTTAATATTGTCTAAGTATTCCCTTTTGTAAACCAATAATACATAAAATAATAGGGTGCTATTTCAAGTGCGCAAAGATATAAAATAAAATAAAACAATTTACTCATTATTAAACTTTGGTACTTTTTTATTGTGAGTAAATAAGTAAAGAGGTTTATTATCAATAAAATAACTAGAATTGGTAAAAAAATGTTTTTAGAAAAGACGTCAAAATAATAAAGAATCAAATCGATCGGTAACATGATTAGCCCAATGTAAGTTCGATAGGTTACTTTCTTCAAATTGAATTGCTCCATTACATCTTCAATCTTAAAAGCAGTAGCAATAATTTTTTCTAGTAAAAATTTGGCCAAAATAAAATACGTAAGAAACGTAAACAGCTGAATAAATAACATCCAATCTGATTTTGAAGCCCGACCGTAATAACTTAAAAAAAGTTGCAGAAAAAAAGCAAATGATATGATTTGGACAATAAAAAGTGCTATGGTAAAACCACTCATTAAATGGCTGCTATCACGATACATTTTGACATATTTGTCCGAATAGATCAATTTTGTGAATTCATTGAAACGATTTTCGTACATCGATTTGGTCAAAGCAATCAATACCAATGACAAAACAAATAAAGCAGTTGCCCAGTCTTTATTCTCTATTATTCTTGGGTGAAGTATGGGATCCATCATAGCCAACAAAATTACTAATTTTTTGTTTGAATCTTTTTATTATAGATTTATTATGAATCAAATGCTATAAAAAGTTTACTTTTGCCGTGAAATTGCTACAAATATGAACGATAGTATAGTTATAATTCCAACCTATAACGAAATTGAGAATGTCGAAAAAATTATTCGAGCGACGCTTTCTCAGCACAAACCTTTTCATGTTCTAATTATAGATGATAATTCGCCCGATCATACCGCTGATAAGGTAACTTCGCTTCAAGAAGAATATCCAGGAAGATTGTTTTTAGAGAAAAGAAAAGGAAAATCTGGTCTAGGAACAGCCTATGTTCATGGCTTTAAGTGGGCGTTGCAAAGGGACTACCAATTCATTTTTGAAATGGATGCCGATTTCTCTCATAATCCTAACGATTTAGAAAAACTATACGATGCTTGTCATTTTGGTGGAGCCGATTTAGCTATAGGTTCTCGATATGTAACGGGAGTAAATGTGGTCAACTGGCCGTTGAGTCGCGTTTTGATGTCGTATTTTGCCTCAGTTTATGTTCGATTGATTACAGGGATGAAGATTCATGACGCAACCGCAGGCTTTGTTTGTTACAAAAGAGAAGTGCTAGAGCGTATTAACATTGATAAAATTAAGTTTGTAGGCTATGCTTTTCAAATCGAAATGAAATATAGAACGTATTGCAAAAAATTTGAGATTGCAGAAGTTCCGATTATTTTTACCGATCGAACCAAAGGGGTTTCAAAAATGAGCAACTCCATTATAATAGAAGCTGTTTTTGGAGTCATTTCCCTCCGAATGCGACAGTTAATTAGAAGACTTTAATACCATAAAAATGAATAAGATTTTAATAAAAAATGCTAAGATTGTAAATGAAGGGACCATTTTTGAAGGCGATTTATTAATTGAAAATGATTTAATTGTTGAAATTGCTGAAACAATTAGCCCAAAGTCATCCGATTGCAAAATTGTGGATGCCGAAGGAAATTATTTGATCCCAGGTGCAATAGATGACCAAGTGCATTTTAGAGAGCCAGGTCTTACCCACAAAGGCGATATTGAATCAGAATCTAGAGCGGCTGTAGCGGGCGGAATAACTTCGTTTATAGAACAACCCAACACCGTTCCAAATGCAGTTACCCAAGAATTATTAGAACAAAAATACCAAATTGCAGCGGAGTCTTCTTTTGCGAATTATTCGTTTATGATGGGAGGAACCAATGATAATTTGGAGGAAATCTTAAAGACAAATCCAAGAAATGTTGCTGGACTTAAGCTCTTTTTGGGTTCATCAACAGGAGATATGTTGGTAGACAGTACCGCTTCTTTGGAGAAAATTTTTTCTAGTACTAAATTGCTAATCGCCGTTCACTGTGAAGATGAAAGTACAGTGAAATCGAATTTAGCCAAATACAAAGAACAATACGGTGACGATATTCCAGTGGAGTGCCATCCTTTGATTCGTAGCGAAGAAGCTTGTTATCTTTCTTCATCAAGAACCGTTGAATTGGCCAAAAAAACCGGAGCAAGATTACATGTTTTTCACATTTCTACGGCCAAGGAGTTGGATTTGTTTACTAATAAAATTCCACTGGCTGAGAAAATGATTACTGCTGAAGTATGTATCCATCACTTATGGTTTTCAGACGAAGACTATAAAACAAAAGGAAACTTTATCAAATGGAATCCAGCAGTCAAAACAGCCAATGACCGAGACGCTTTATGGAAAGCGGTAAATGATGGCAGAATTGATGTTATTGCTACAGATCACGCGCCTCATACTCTAGAAGAAAAAAAACAAGTGTATACCAAAGCTCCTTCTGGTGGGCCGTTGGTGCAACACGCAGTAGTGGCCATGTTTGAAGCCTATCACCAAGGAAAAATCACTATCGAAAAAATTGTAGAGAAAATGTGCCACAATCCTGCATCGCTTTTCAAAATCGAGAAACGTGGTTTTATTAAAGTGGGGTATTATGCCGATTTAGCCATTGTGAATGCAGGCTTACCGTGGAGTGTGAAAAAAGAAAATATTTTAGCTAAATGTGGTTGGTCTCCTTTTGAAGGCTATACTTTCAAATCTAGAATTACCCATACTTTTGTTAACGGACAATTGGTGTACCAAGGCTTTAAAGTAAGTCCAAAGAAAGCTGGTAAACGATTATTATTTGATAGATAAAATGAAAAAAGGAATCCTATTTTTTGTACTCTTAGTTTTTTTCGTTGGATGTCGAAAAGAAGAAACAGTCAAAACGCCCAAAAAGTTGATTGATAAAGCCGTTATGGTAAACGTTTTTTACGATTTGGCCATTTTGGATGCTTCAAAATATCAGATGATGTCTAAAACGGAGTATCAAAAAATTGTTCCTAAAGAATTCATTTTTAAAAAATACAAGATTGATAGCGCTCAGTTTTCTCAGAGTAATATTTATTATGCGTCTTCTATTGAGGAGTATAAAGCTATGTTTGAGCAAGTGCAGAAACGACTGCAAGTCAATAGTGATAAAATGGATACCATCATAAAAAGGAAACAAGAGAAATTAAAGCTGAACTCTACAACCCAATCCAAAAGTAGGGCCGAGAAATTAGCACAATAAAATTAGAAAGAAGAAGCAATCTCGTGAATGTATGTTGTAATACTAGTAAAAGAAGGTTGTAATTGCTGTTTGATTTTTTCGTTACTGTAAGGTGTTTTAGAATGGGAAGCTTTAGCAGTAACGCGACTAAATGTACGTTTTTTGATGGATAAGAATGCTAAAAATGAATCAATTTTCCAAGCAATAGTAGTAAGTAAAGGACTGGCATATTGTGTCGGTCTTTTTACTTTTAAGGCATCAGCTATAGTGAAGAAAATATCTTTGAAGGTTAAGTTTTCGGCAATTAATGTGAATCTTTCGTTGCAACAATCGCTTTTCATTAAGCGGTACATACAATTTATTACATCAGGAATGGCGATAAAAGCAGTAGTTCCCAAAGTGTAGTATGATAGGCCTTTTTTTATGGTAGTAAACAAAGTCCCACTTCCTTGAGAAGGGAAACCCGGACCTAAAATCACACCTGGATTTACAATAATGACCTTCAGTCCTTCTTGCTGACCGCGCCAAACTTCCATTTCGGCGCCGTATTTTGAAATGGCATAATCGCTATGCGGTTTTTCTGGATTCCATTCGGTGGTTTCGGTGATTTCTGTTTCGTGAGGAGCTAAGTCACCCAATGCAGCAATCGAACTCACAAAACATAGTTTTTCAGTTTTTTTTGCCAAACAAAAATTGACAATATTGGCGGTGCCTTCGATATTCGTTTTTCGGATGGCGTCTTCGTCTTTGGGGTCAAACGAAATCAGAGCAGCACAATGATAGACTTGTTTAATGTCTTGAAATGCCATTTCAAGTGAGGGAATGTCCAAAATATCTCCAGGGATCCACTCAATTTCGGCAAATAAATGTTCTTTTTGGTAATAGCTAAATAGCGCTTTGGTTTTAGAATAATTCGCTTCTGTTCGATACATTGACCGAACTTGTTCTCCATTTTCTATCAAATGAAGTAATAAATGTGCGCCAACTAAGCCGGTTCCTCCTGTTACTAATATCATATGGACAAATATACTATTTTGACTCATAACTCAAATTGTCATTGCCATCGAAATTGTTATCTTTGTCAAAATTGAAAAAAAATGAAGAATTTTATTGAAGAAGTGACTTGGAGAGGAATGCTCCACGATGTTATGCCAGGCACCGAAGAACATTTGTTGGAGCAAATGCGTGTGGCATATGTGGGTATTGACCCAACTGCCGATTCATTGCATATTGGTCATTTGGTAGGCGTGATGCTATTGAAACATTTTCAGTTAGCTGGACATAAACCATTGGCTTTGGTTGGTGGTGCCACAGGAATGATTGGAGACCCATCTGGGAAATCAAATGAGAGAAATTTATTAGACGAACCCACTTTACGCCATAATCAAGAAGCGATAAAAGGCCAATTGGCTCGTTTCTTAGATTTTACTTCGAATGCTGACAATGCTGCCGAATTGGTGAACAACTATGACTGGATGAAAGAATTTTCGTTTCTGGATTTCATTCGCGATATCGGAAAGCACATTACGGTGAATTATATGATGGCGAAAGATTCTGTAAAGAAACGTTTGTCCTCAGAAGCAGCTGAGGGAATGTCTTTCACAGAGTTTACCTATCAGTTGGTGCAAGGCTATGATTTCTTGCATTTATACAAAGCCAAAGGTTGTACGCTGCAAATGGGGGGAAGCGACCAATGGGGAAATATCACCACAGGAACCGAATTGGTTCGAAGAAAAGAAGGAGGTAAAGCCTATGCTTTGACTTGTCCTTTGATTACTAAAGCTGATGGAACTAAGTTTGGAAAATCCGAAGGAGGAAATATCTGGTTGGATGCCGCTAGAACGTCACCTTATAAATTCTACCAATATTGGTTGAATACTTCTGATGTTGACGCTGAGAAATATATCAAGATTTTTACGTTCTTGACCAAAGAAGCCATCGAGGAGTTGACGTTGCAACATAGAGAAGCACCTCATTTACGTTTGTTACAAAAGAAATTAGCCGAGGAAATTACGATTATGGTACATTCTAAGGAAGATTTAGAAAATGCGATAAAAGCTTCTGGAATTTTGTTTGGAAATGCTACTGCTGATGATTTGAAGCAATTGGACGAAGCTACATTTTTAGAAGTTTTTGATGGTGTTCCTCAAGCAGAAATTGCCAAAAATGAAGTGGAAGCTGGTTTGGATATCATTACCGTTTTAAACGAAAAAACAGGTTTCTTTAAATCGAATGGTGAGGTGAGAAGAGCTTTAACGGCCAATTCTATTTCGGTAAATAGAGAAAAAGTAAAAGAAGATTTTGTTTTGACAGCCAACGACTTAATCAACGATAGATTTGTCTTGTTGCAAAGTGGTAAGAAAAATTATTTTGTGATCAGAGTGGTGTAATGCCCGAAATTTATACACTAAAAAGTCTGCAATTTTTATTGCGGACTTTTTTATTTTGATAAATCGATAAGAGTTTTGTTAGATGTAAAATAGCCTTTAATAAAAGAAGTATCGTTTTTTATGATTTTGAAGTCTTCTGAACTTAATTTAAAACTCAATTCTTCTTTAAGGGCAACTAAGGAAAGTTCAATAAAAAAGGGACTTGCTTCTCCTAAATAATATTCGTTATCATCGGTTTTAAAGTATCTTTTTTTGTTCCAATAAAGATCTTGATGATAGGTTTTGCTTGATTTTGATGGTAATCTAATTATGCTACTCATTAATTTTTTGCTAGATTCTTTTTGAAAAAAATCAGGATCACTAGTTATTCTTTTTCGATAGGAACGGAGGGAGTCTATAGTGATGTTTAGCTCATCTGCTTTCATTTTGTCCAACGTTTTCATTTTCTCCTCAACATCTAATATGTTTGAGAGTTTGGAATAGTTATTTTTTGAATTTGAGAGAATTCCGTCGGTAGGAATTAATGTGTCATTTTCAAATATTTTAAATAACATTGCTGTTTGCAAGGATCCACGGTGAGCAGAATTGAAATGATTTGGAGTGAAGAAAAAGGCAATTTCTTTATCACTAGTGTTTTCTAGAGTATATTCAATGTTGAATTTTCTATGGTTTTTATTACTGTTGTCAGTAGTAATTGTATTGATTTTTATTTGTAATTGAGCAGCAGCTAATAAAGGAAAATAAAAAATTAGCAACAATATCCTTTTCATAAAAAATAGAGTTAAACCACCATCAAATTACACCCACGAATATCCGTGTTGTCAAAACGACCTAACACTTCAAAAGTACCGTTAGCGTATTTTTTACCCAAATCTTGAGTAGCAATAAAGGAGCAGGAATTGCGATTGGCCAAATCAATCACGTTGATTCCTCCAGTCTTTCCATTAGCGATATAACTTAAAGCATCTTCGGTATCACGAATGAGTATTTGCATCCAAGAGGGGCATTCAAATACGCCTTCTCCAAGAGAATACGCCTGTGAGAGTAATTCGGTCATTCCGTATTCTGAATGGATGCTAGCAACACCAAAACCAGCACATAATTGTTCGTGCAATTCTTCACGGATCATTTCTTTGCGCTTGCCTTTCATTCCGCCAGTTTCCATAATGATGGTGTTTTGGAACTGGAATTTTCTTTTTTCAATCAAGTCCAATAAGGCATAGGTAACACCAATCAAAATCACATTTTGTCCCTCACTATCCAGTGCAATTAACTTTTCTATTAATTCCTCGTGATTGTTGAGGTAAAAACCGCTTTCGGGTTGATTGGATAACTGAATTAAATCTTCGACCATATAAATCAAAGAGGAGCCTTCGCGCTCTAAATAAGAAGGTAAAAGAGCCAAAACAACATAATTCTCAATGTTGCCATAAAACTGAGAAAATCCTCGACGATAACTTTCTTCGTAAAGAGTGACATCAGTAACTAGGTGTTGGCTTGTGGTCATACCTGTAGTTCCGCTGCTGGTAAAAATAGCTTGAGGTGTTTCATTATTGGTCACAACTGCATGACTTTTAAAAAACTGAATGGGTAAAAACGGAATTTGTTGCAGTGTTTTTACCTTTTGCACATTGGTTTTTAATAAATCACAGAATTCTTGGTACACCAGATTGTTTTCGTATTGATAACGAAAGGTTTTTAAAGCGATTTTTTCAAATTGCTTTTGGTTGGAAATCGAAAAAAGATCAGAATTTGAGACCAATGCAGTATGTTTTTGGCAAAGGTATACTTTTTTGTTCTTTTTCGAGTTTATATTAAAAATGGAATAAAAAAAAGCCCCAACTGAATTGGAGCTTTAGCGTAGTTTATTTAGAATTACCTAATAATTAGTTTTCGAGTAGCAGAAGCTTGATTTTCATTAATTTTTATGATGTATACACCAGGAGGTAGTGCAGAAACATTAAGTTCGCGAGAGCTTAATTGAGTTTGTAGTACTTTTTTACCTAAAACATCAAAAATGGTGATTTCTTTTTCTAAATCCTCTTTGGTAGAGATATATACTTTACCATTACTCACAGGATTTGGATACAAGCTCAACCCTTCAATGGAAGTGTTTTCTTGTGGCTTTGGTTGTTGTTTTACCTCTTGAGCTGAAACCCCTAAAGAAAAAAACAAGACCAATAAGAGTATACTATAAAAGTAGTTTTTTACCATTAGCTTAGATTTAATAGTAAAGATATAAAATTTGATTTATATAATATAAAAAAAGGGATTGAAATAAATTCAATCCCTTTATATTTTATCTAAAATTATATCAGATTACAAACCAATAGACCAAGTAGCAGCCCATCCTGGAGCTCCAACGCCATTTCCAGCACCAGTAGCTGTAGCTAATTCTGAAGCAATTACTGCTGAAGCATCAGCTGTAACACCACTTGTTGCAGGAGCAACTACAGTTTTTGTACCTCTTGTTTTAGTTGTAACATCAGAAATAAAGTTAACACTGCTTAATTTCAAAGAAGTTCCAATAAAGCTTAATGTTTCGTCGTGCTCAACATCAACACCTCTAGCCCATCCGCTTAAAGCTACATTAGTAAAAATTGCTTTTGTTCCTCTTCTTAGTTTAATTGCTTGATTTTCTTGCCAAGTCCCGCTTGTTGGGGCACTACCTGGTCCAACTAATGTTATATTAGAAATAGTTGGAGAAGAGAATGGTGTATTGGAGAAGCCTAGTTCGAAATTATCTGCTTCTATTCCTCTATTTCCTTTACCGAAAGCTAATTTACCATACCAGTTAGTATTGGTTCCATTCCATCCTTCTGTCCAGTCAAATTGGTCATCTTCATTTCCTAAAGAGATCAAGTTTGAAGTATTTACAGTTCCTCCGAAAAATTCAAATCCATCATCAGCACCTTGGTAAGCTTCAACATATTCAAATGTAGTGCCTGAACCGACACCAAATAATGAAACTCCGTTAAATTCTTTTTCACTGTTAAATGCAGCTCCAGCATATTCAATTCTTAAATAACGGATAGATCCTGAATTGTCATTAGCAACTGTACCTCCGTAAGTTAAATCTGCAACCTCAGATTGCGCAGTACTTGCACCACCAGTTACACGGTTGATTGGAGCTTTTCCACAAATTACTAAACCTCCCCAGTCACCTGCTTTTTTAGTAGTTAAACCACTTGTCATAACTACAGGGTTAGAAGCAGTTCCGTTTACATTTATTTTTCCTCCTTGCGTTACAGCAATATAAGAAGCTGTTCCTCCAGTACCTTCAATTTTTGTTCCTGCAGGAATGTTTAATGTTGCGCCGTTATTAACCTGTAATTTTCCAGTTAATTTGTACGTTTTAGATGCATCTAAAGTAACTTCACCATCGTTGATTGTTCCTTGAAAATTATTTGCATCTGCTACGAAAGAAGAAGATGGTTTTTCATTTGGATTGTCGCTTGAACAGCTAGTAAATAACGCAGCACTCACTGCTAAAATTCCGAATAATTTCAAAAAGTTTTTTTTCATGATTGTAATTGTAATAGTTGTTTGTTCTTTATTAACATGGCAAATGTCTGCCTTTATTTTATTTTCAAGGTTAAGTAAATATCAATGTTGATTTAATAAATGCTTATATCAACATTAAGTTAATGTTACTTGTTTAACAGAGTTTATTAAAAAAAAAGAGCAGCTGTTAAGCTGCTCTTTCGTGTTTTATTAAAATTGATAGTTTAGATTTAAACCTACATTAAGACCTTTTTTATAAGAAAGAACGTTAATGTCTCCAGACGCATTTTCTTGTACGCGGTTAATCTTTGGATCTAAAATATTTTTTACGATGAAATCGATTCCTATTTTTTTGTTCAATTTCATTTTTGTGATAAAATCTAATGAACCAAATGCTTTGTCAACTAAATTTCCTCTATCGTTAGTTCCAATAGCATATACTCTGTCAGAGAAATACGTGTAAGCTAGTGTCGATGTAAGGTTGCTTTCTTTATTGTTCCACTCATTAAAGAATGAGACATCAGCGTTCAACAACAAATCTGACGCTCCAGTAAATTTACTTTTCTCATCGGTAAACACAACATTGTATGCAGTCTCATTGATTACTTTTGAAGTACTTAGTTCTTGGTTACTGTACAAGTAAGAAGCGTTAATACCAGCAGATAATTTTTTAGCATTAGTGTCATCAAAATTAAAGATAGTTTTTCTGTATTCTACTTCTGCTCCAGCTACATAACCATAATCACCTGTATTGATGAATGAAATATCATTGGTTGATGAAGCAATTGTCACTTCGTTAATTGGATTCATAATGTATTTACCAAATCCAGTTACAGAAAGTAATTCGTCAGAAGTTGGAAACATTTCCCACTTTAAATCAAAATTATAGTCGTCAGAAGCATATAAATCTGGATTACCCACTTTTACCTCTGTTACATCTTCGTAAACAAACAATGCTCTTTCTTTAAATTGTGGCAAAGTATAGGTTTTACTAAATCCGAATCTCAAATTTTGCTTTTCGTTTAATTCGTATTTTAAAGTCAAACTTGGTAAGAAGGCTATTTTTTCCAACTCATCATAACCATTACCAGACGGGTCTAGCTGTGTATTCCATCTTATTTTTTGAAATACGTATTCCCCTCTTAATCCTAATACACCTGTTAGTTTTCCAAAGTTATATTCGGTATTTAAGAAACCGCCATTAATGAATTGTTCTCCATTGTAGGTTTGCGGATCAAGTGCATTTGACACCTGTGCATTACCTCTAAAAGTTGATATTTGGAAAACATTATTACTTAAATTAGTTTGGTTGTAAAACAAGTCTAAGTTATTTGGATCAACAATTGTTGCAGCGGCGTTGGCATTGGTTTTGAAGTTGAACTGAGTTGCTTCAAAATCTCTCTTTTTCATTCGACCATTATATCCAAGGGTGAATTTTCCTTTGTATTCCCCTTCTCCAGTTTTGTTGAATTTGTAATCTACAGCCATATTTGCTGCAGCTTCTGTCTCTTGTAATTGTTGGAAATAACGGTGGTTATCAGGAGCTGAAATATTCGATAATTGGTATCCAGCAGCTTCTTTTCTAAAAATGTTTTGATTTCTATCGGGCATATCACCATCTATAGTATTTAAAGAAAGTCCCCAATTAAAGTTGGATCGATCGCTTAATTTATGATCACCTAATAATTGATTGATCCACAGTGTATTTTTTTCGAATTTGTTACGACGAATCAAACCATTACCGTCATTAGCGATATCGATTATCAATCCAGTATATTCTTCTTTACTTAATGAAGAAGTATTGATAAATACAGAATTGAAACTTACTTTGTTACTATTATTGATTTTGTATCCCAAATTCAACATTGCAGTAAAATTGGTGTTGTAACTATCAAGAGTATAGTTCTTAAAATCTTTAAAAACCACGCCATTACCATTTACGGCGCCTTTTGCACTACCATCGCTACGAGATGTAAAGTCAGTTCCAAAGGATACTGTCGTAAATACATTTAGTTTACTTTCAGAACCTATTTTGAAAGAGTTACCAGCTGAAATTCCAACAGAACTTGCGATTGGATTCTTGGTATCTAAGTTTAATGAGTTGTAATTATAATTGGTCAATGGGTTTGATGGTATAGTAGAAGTACTAAACCCTAAACTATTGATTCCTTTTTGCAATGAAAAATTATCATTTTGAAGAGCGTTAGTATTTACTTTTGAGCCAATGTCAATTTTCAAGAAACCTTTTCCTTTATAGTCTTTCGAAACTATATCAACATTTCCACCTGCAAAGTCACCATATAAACGGCTGCTGTATACTTTATCAATAGAAACGTATTCCAAAATGTCGGTTGAGAAAATATCAAGATTGATGTTCTTCTTTTCTGGGTCGTTTGATGGAATTGGCATTCCATTCATGGTAGTAGAATTGTATCGGTCTCCTAAACCTCTTACAAATATGTTTCCTGATCCCTCTTGCTTTGTGATTCCAGTAGTTTTTGTTACAGCAGTTGCTACATCACTAACTCCCTTACGAGCTAATTCTTGAGCACCAATACTTTGCTTAATTTCTACTGCATTTTTTTGCTCAAGTAATAAAGCGGTTTCTTTTTGTCTGTTGGGAGCAGCGGCTTTTACTACAACATCCTGTAATTTGTAACTGCCAGATCCAATAGATTTATTTACAGTTATAGTTTCGTTGGCTTTAACTGTTACAGCAACTTCAACGGATTCATATCCTACAAAACTAAATTGTAGTACATAACTACCTGCTGCTGCACTTAAGGTGTATTTACCATCAATATCAGTATTTACTCCAATTTTTGTTCCTTTTAAAGTTACATTTGCAAATGGTAAGGGTTGATTGTTAGAGTCTTTGTCAGATAAGATTCCAGTAATTGTTCCTTTGTTTTGAGAAAATCCAAGTACACTTATAAATAAGGTAAGGATTAAAAATTTTAATTTCATTTGTTGTCTTTGTTTGTTGGGGGCAAAATAACAACCATGCTTTAAACCCGATGTTATTTCAATATTAACATTGTATTTTATTATCATTATGCAAATGTTAACATATTAAATTAAAGTTAAGTCCTCGAATTCTATTTTTACAAATGATTTCTTTATAGCTACATTTACGATGGTTTTTGTGAATTTGTAGTAATAAAAGCCTAAATTTGATTTGTTTTAATAGATTTTGCACCATTTTTTATGAAAAAAAGAAGCACAAAGATTTTATTGGTTGATGATGAACCAGATATTTTGGAAATTGTAGGCTACAATCTTTCTCAAGAAGGCTATCAAATTGTAACCGCAAGCAATGGAAAAGAAGCGGTTACCAAAGCCAAAAAAGAATTGCCAGATTTGATTATTATGGATGTCATGATGCCAGAAATGGACGGAATGGAAGCCTGTGAACATATTCGTAAAATCCCTGAATTGAACAATGTGATCATCACTTTTTTGACCGCCAGAAGCGAAGATTACTCCCAAGTAGCAGGTTTTGATGCAGGTGCCGATGATTATATCACAAAACCAATTAAGCCCAAATTATTGGTAAGTAAAGTAAAAGCATTACTTCGTAGATTAAAAGAAGAAACCCAGAATAGTGAAACCCTTAATGTTGGAGGAATAGAAATCAATCGTGAAGAATACAAAATTATAAAAGACAATATTGAAATTGCGTTACCACGAAAAGAGTTTGAATTGTTTTATTTGCTAGCTTCAAAACCAGGAAAAGTCTTCAAAAGAGACGAGATTTTAGATAAAGTTTGGGGAAATGAGGTAGTGGTTGGTGGAAGAACCATAGATGTACACATTCGCAAATTAAGAGAAAAAATTGGTGAAGACTTGTTCAAAACCATCAAAGGGGTAGGGTATAAATTTGAAGTATAACTACCTATAAATGCTACTGTTCTTTTGCAGAAGCGTATTCGTAATTTTAAAATAAAATCACAAATTGACACCAAATTATTGGTTATAATTTGTGATTTTTGTCTTTTAAAATGAAACTAAGCGTTCAAAAAATATTTTAATCCTAAAAAAGTAACAAATTGGAATTGAATCCCATGGTAAAAATCAACTTTAAAAAGACCTATAAATTTGCCATAAAATCCGCTTTGTATGTCAGCATTTTTGTGGCATTATCTTCGGCTATTCTGCAACAAGCTTTTTTTAAACCTCCTTCTCAAATTATTCTTTCTTATGCATTAATTGCTTTTGTAGGAACTTATATTTTTTCTTTCTTGGTGATTCAATATCGTGTAGAACGTTTTATTTATCGCAGAGTAAAAAAAATATATGATGACGTAGCCTTATTAGAATCCAGTTCGTTCATCAATCAGCCCATCACTACTGATATGGAAACGTTGACGCGCGAAGTGAAGAAATTCGCCACCGATAAAAAACTAGAAATCGAGATGTTGCAGGTTCGTGAAGCTTATCGACGTGAATTTCTAGGTAATGTTTCTCATGAGTTAAAAACGCCATTATTTACAGTCCAAGGCTATTTGTCTACTTTAGTAGATGGAGCCATGGATGATAAATCTGTTCGAAAGAAATACCTAAAACGTGCCGAAAAAGGAGTGGAACGATTGATTTATATTGTTGAAGATTTAGACATGATTACAAAGCTAGAATCTGGCGATTTAAATCTAGAGTTTTCTAATTTTGATATTGTAGATCTAATTCAGAATGTCTTTGATTTGCTAGAAATGAAGGCCGATAAAAAGAAAATTACACTAGGTTTTGAGAGCAGTAATCTTCAGTCGGTTTATGTACATGGCGATAAAGATAAAATTCAACAAGTAGTCGAAAATCTTATCGTGAATTCTATTAAATACGGAAGAGTAGGCGGAAATACTGAAGTTACCATTGTAAATTTAACGAATAAAAAAGTTTTGATTCGCGTAACAGACAATGGCGAAGGAATTGAAAAGCAAAATATTCCGCGTCTTTTTGAACGCTTTTATCGTGTGGACAAAAGTGGTTCTCGTTCAGAAGGCGGTTCAGGTTTAGGCCTTTCTATAGTAAAACATATTATTGAAGCCCATAAAGAAAAAATTTATGTGGAGAGTGAATTTGGTATTGGCTCCGAATTTTCTTTTACCTTAGAAAAGGAAAAACCAAAAAAAGTACTTGTAAAAGAGGAGGAAAATCATGACTAATCTCAACAAGCATAAAGTCATCAATTTGAAGAAGGATTAATGTAGAAATAACACATAATTAGTTTGGAGTTTCTATTTTTGTATTAAATGATATAAATTTTAAGAATGTATAAAACAAAATTAGCAGCTCTTTTAGTAGTTGTTATGATGATTGGATTTTCGTTTACTACTACTACGAAAATAACCGTAAAAGGATCAGATACAATGGTCATTTTATCCCAAAAATGGGCTGAGGTTTATATGAGAAAAAATCCAAGCGTATTTGTTCAAGTTACCGGTGGTGGATCAGGCGTAGGCATTGCGGCATTAATTAATGGGTCGACGATGATTGCCAATTCAAGCCGCCCGATAGAACAAGAAGAATTAGAAAAATTGAAAACCAAATACAAGCAGAATGGAATTCAAATTGCTTGTGCGAAAGATGGTTTGTCAGTGTATTTAAATAAAACCAATCCTGTAAATGAGTTAACCCTTGCTCAGTTATCCGATATTTTTTCGGGAGCAATCACGAATTGGAAACAAGTGGGTGGATCCGATGCTAAAATTCAGTTGTATGGAAGGGAAAGTAGCTCAGGGACTTTTGAGTTTTTTAAAGATCATGTAGTAAAAACTGATTTTGCTCATACTTGTCAAACATTGCCTGGTACAGCCGCCATTGTTAATGCAGTGAAAAAAGATAAGTTTGGTATTGGATATGGTGGTGCGGCTTATGCCGAAGGCGTGAAAGATTGTAAAGTTAAAAAAGATGCTAAGAGCAAAGGAATTTTGCCAACGGCGGCTACAATTAAAAATAAAACCTATCCTATTTCTAGATACCTTTTTATGTATTTGAGAGAAAAACCAACGGGTGAAACCAAAAAATTCATCGATTGGATTTTGAGTGACGAAGGGCAAAATGTAATTGTTGAGGTGGGATATTATCCTTTAAAATAAACCCAATTAGACTTCCTCCTTTTAATTAACGAAGGATTTTTTTTCTCGTTTAAAAAACAGACAAAAGTTCCTCCCAATCTATTGTGGTATTCATTTCTGAAAGTCCCTTGTAATCGGTGATTTTTGATAGCATTTCAATTTTAAAAGCTTCTTGAGAAGCATAAGGAACAATGCGTTCTTCATCAAGTTTGATCGCCAAATATTCCTGTTCGTATTGTCCAGGAGTAGGGATGAAAAAGGCTTTTTTACCTAATTTGACCAAATCCATAATCGTGGTATAGCCAGAGCGACACAAAATGAGTTCACTTTCATTAAAGGTTTGTTCTAACTGGCGTGTATTCATAAAATTGTAAAAAGTTACGTCACCAACTATTTCTTTAACTTGTGTTTTTTCGATGATTCCTTTTACGAAAACGACTTTACCTTCAAAATGTTTTACTTCCTCTGTTAGCTTTTTCTCAAGCATTCCTCTTTGAGGTTCTGGACCAGAAAGGATTACCATCAAGTCATAGACTTTTGGACTCTCTTTTTTATGTAATCGGCTCAAAGGGCCAATGTATTGTACTGGAAAATGATTGCCATTTACATGACCTAGTTTTCCTGTAAGATTGGGAGTTCCTTCAACATCGGGTACCCAACATTTAGTGTATTTTTTTATAATTCTTTGGTGTAATTTACTCGTAAACCAAGTAGTATTTCCAGTCATTACATTCAACTGATGGGTAATAAAAACAGAAGGAACATTTGGATTATAAACGCCTAAGCGGTTGTCTGAAATAATGCCTTCAATCTCGTATTTTTTGATCCACTTTTTGACCAATTTCTTTTCTTCTCTTATGGCTTCCAACATTTTTGGCAAGCTTTTGAGGAGTTTCCATTTAAAATTTTTGCCATTTTTGGCATATTCGATTTGGTAGGAGGGAAGTTGTAGGGTTTGAATATAAGGAAATTCTTTTTTTAACAATTCTAGTGCCACACCATCCGACGCGATGATGGGGGTGTAATTATTTTCTTGCAAGGCTTTTATAATTGGAATACAGCGAGTCGCGTGGCCTAATCCCCAATTTAAGGGTGCGATGAGTATCGTTTTTGAGGTAGAATCCAAGGTCATTTAGTGTGCAAAATTAAACATTAATACAGAGGCAAGGTAGCAATACTCTTGTTTTTTTAAGTTTACAGAACATTACTAAAAGTTTAATTTAACAACTGTTTACATAAAAAAAGGCTTTCTTTTTAAAGAAAGCCTTTGAAATACTGTGTTTTACGGGAAAACTAGTTTTCGATATAGGTTTTGTTTCCGTTTTTATTGATGTAATATTTCCCGCCTCTTGGGCCAGTATATACTTTTTTGCCGTTGTATTCACCTGTTACTTTGTCTGGAGTTTTTGGCGCTTTTTCGGTGGTTTCTTTGAGTTTAACCTCGGCTGTTTTTTTGGCTTTGGTAGCTTTTTCAGTTACGGCTTTTTCTGCTTTGCTTTTTTCTGCTTTAGCTGCAGTTGTGGCTTTTTTGGCTTCTTTTTCAGCAGTTTCTTTTTCGGCGGAGGCTTTTTTGGCAGCTATAGTTGCTTTTCTTTTTTCGTTAGCGGCTTGTTGTTTGGCAGCTTTAGCTTCAGCTTCTTTGGCTTCGGCTTCTTTTTTGGCAGCTATAGTTGCTTTTCTTTTTTCGTTGGCTGCTTTTTGTTTGGCTTCTTTTTCGGCAGCAGAAACTTCTGTTTTAGCTTTTGTAGTTTTCTTTTTGGTGGCTGTTTCTTGGGCGAAAATAGTGTTGGACGCGATAAACAAGAAACATAAAATCAGTATTCTTTTCATAGTTTTAGGGTTTTAAATTAATGGATTACTAAAACTACTAATTATTTTTGGTAAAAGGATATAAAGTTCTAAAAATCTTAGTTTTAGTGTTGGCAAGAATGCCTCAATTTTGCTTCTAGTCCTGATAGGAACGGCATCCTCTTGTCTTGTCCTTACAACAAGACAAGAGATATAGTGGATAGCAGGAATCCCTGCCGGCTGAAAAAGCCTTTTGTTGGCTCTCCTGATTATTTAATTTTTAACATATAAGTCAGATAAGTTTAAAGTTTAATCGTTTAAACAGCCGATTATTCTTTGCGAACATTGCGTAATTTGGGGTCTTTTATGTCCTTAAATTCCTTATATGGTTCAAAAAGTCAATAAAAAACTTGAATGACTTATATTTTATAACAATTTATAGCTGTCCTAAAAATAAGCTCTTAACTGCACATTTCCGGTGTGAATGGCGGTGCTGGTTTCGCTTTTGCGGCCTTGGTAGTTGAAATTAATATCTAGAAATTGGGTGATGTTTTTTTGCAATAACAAACGCCAAGTGAGGTTTTGACCGGTTTGTAAGCCTTCGAGCATTTGGAAACCTACAGCAGATTGAGCATTGCCATCGAATTGATTTTGATAAAAAGAGAGTTCACCGTTGAGGGTGAATTTGGCGTTGCGCGCATAACTAAAGGCGGTTCCCAATCGGTTTTGTTGCAGGGTTTCGGCTTGAGCGAGTTGGTTTTCTTTGTGTTGGAATTCATAAAACAATTCCCAACTGGCGTTTTTAGAAAACAAATAGCTGATTTTGGGAGCGATTTGATAGCCTTTGATGTCGAAATTTTTCTCAGCATAATTTTCGGAAACCACGGCGGTCGCCAATGTTTTGGTAAAGAAGTTCAGCAGCCAACTTTTTTGAAACAAATGTTGGTATTGCAACTGGTGTGAGGCATTGCTGTTTTCCTGTGAGCCATTGGACAATAAACTCTTGGATTTGTTTTGCAAATAGGTGTAAGTGACCGAGTGTTTTTGTTTGCCTCGATTGAAAAATAAACTGTTTCTGAAAACGGAGTTGAGTCCCAAGACATCGTCCTTCGGGCTTCCAAACGGATTCAAATCGAAATTACCGCCTTCGTTTTTAATTTTTCGGTCCATAATAAACGAGGTTTGGTTGTAAAAATAGGAGGCTATTTTTTTGATTCCTTTTTCGTTTTGCCATTGGTTTGGGTTAATAATTAGGGATTGCGAAAACTTATTTTGATGGGTTTTGATAAAGATTTGGTTGGGCAAAAACACGCGAATGTATTTCGCCAAATCAGGATAAGGCGCGATTTCGAATTCTTGTAATTCTTGAATGCCGTTGCCGTTGTAATCGTTCCAAGCATACACTCCTTGCCCCGCATTGACTTCTAAAAAGGTAAATTCTTGTTGGGCAATCGAACCCGAATTGGTTTCATAAGCGGTGGTGCTTTGTACCAATTGTTTCCAAAAACGGTCATTGTATACGACTCTCGAATTGAGGGAAGGCTCTTTTTGTGCGGAGTTATGGGTGTATTCCAAGACACGATAATTGGCAAAGACAGACAAATCGCTTTTGGCAGTTTGAAAGACTTTTGATTTTAAGCTGAAGGTTTGTGAATGGTTGACGCGTTGTAACACGCCATTTTGAATACTGTCGTTGGCTCTTTGCAAATATCCCACAGCCACGAAAACTTTGGTACTATCGCCGCGACCCGCAAAACCTCCTATCTCTGAAAAACGCTGGCTGATGGGGGTGAAGGTTTGTGTGCTTTTGATTTTTTCTTGGTTGTCTTCTAAACGGAAGGTAGCGCCCACCCAATTTTTCTTTTTGTGAAAACGGACTTGGGTTTGTTGGCGAACAAAATTTGAAGTGTTCAACAAGTTGTCGCTTTTGAGTACGCTAGTCTGATTTTGAAAACGCCAATTCGGAAGCTGGAAGTGCGCCATTATGCGGTGTTTTTGCCCAGAAAAAGAATCGGTAAAATCTAATTTTTCTAGTTGATAAGACGCATTGCCTTTTAACGCTCCTTTGTAGTTTGGGTTCCATTCGCTTTGGATTCCTGCAGTCCAGAAGCTTTGATTACCCGCAGTTGTGCTGCCCAAATTCCAATCCCGATTGAATTCGATGTTGAACAAGCGTTCTACGGTTTTGAAGCTTTCGGCTATGTATTGGTAATTGCCTATAAAATCCAAATTCCATTTTCCGGTAAACAAGCGTTGTTTGGTGTTGAGTTTTGCGGCTAATCCTTTGTTTTGATTGTCATCAAGACTCGAAAACAAGTTTTGGTCGTTGTTGCTCACGCCAATTTCAAAATCAGTACTGCTTTTTTCATTTGGCTGGTATTGACCTAAAAAAGTAGCGATTTGTATTTTTTTGGGAGCAATGAGCGGAATCGTTGGTTCATATTCTCCTTGTAAAATCCCGTTGATGGGCGCTATGTATTCGTAAATTCTGCCAATTGCTCCGGAGTTTTTTAGAATATAATTTCCTTGATTCGCACCTATATTACTGAAACGAACATTGTACAAAACAGCTTGGTCGTTGGTTGAAAATTCAAAGTATTCAATACCATTGGCGCTTTTTTTCTCATACAAGATTTTATTTTCAGAATACGAATCTTCATAGGCTGATGGCGCATTCATTTTGCTTGGGTCATTGCCCGCATTTTGTAAAATGGCGACTTGTTCTTTGGACAAACTTTGCTGTAAGGGTTGGTTTTTCAAGTCGCTTTCGGAATACAAATAACTACCAAAACGCCAGTTTTTGTTTTCGTGCATTCCACCTCCATACGCAACAATTCGGGTATAGTTTTGGTCTGTAAATTGGTATTCGACTACAATTCGCATTTCGGAAGTGATGGTGAATAAAGGGGTAAAGACCAACTCACCCGCGTTGTAATCCATCACATAATCGTTGTTTTCTCCTCGTTTTAGCAAATTGCCATTTACATACACGCGCTCCGAACCCGAAACAATTAATACGTAGGCTTCTTGATTATTTCCTTTGAGTTTATAAGGCCCTTGATTGCCTTCTTGACCAATAAATGAACTTCTAGCATATTGCCCTCTGACCAAACCAACAGCAGCCTCGATTTTGGTGTGTTTTTCGGTGTTGCCCCAATCGAATTGGGTACTCAAACCTTGTACTTTTTTGTTGAAATTCATAAACTGAGATGTTCGATTTTCTAAAAACAAATCGCCTCCGCGGACTCTCCAATCCTTGCTGTACAATTCCATAAAAATATTATCAAACTGATCCAATCTTTGCGAATAGCCTCCGTCTTGTAGCGGAATATTGCTGTCTTGAATCGAGGCGCTAATACTGACTTTATCTGAGAGTTTACCGCTGATTTGCAGGTCCAAATTCGAGTTGAGCACCGCGTTTTGATTGTTGCCCACCGTCACCCCACGCGTGATGCTTCCAGAGGTATTGAGCCCATCAAAAGGTGTTGTTTTTTTAGGATTCGTTTCTGCCATTTGATATAAAGTACCCTTCAGCGCTTCGTTGTTGACCACTAGACTATCCGAGTAGACTTGGTAGGTTTTCGTCAAAAAATCGGGATACTTTAGGTACTGAACCGTTAGTTCTTCGGCGGTAAGTGTCGAAATAGATTGTAACAGCAAATAGCCTTTTTCAAAATTCACGCTGTAGTTTGCGGTGGGAAGCGTCTCTTTTTTGTCGGTTGTAATTTTAAAAAAACTCGGATTGATACTTGTTTTTTCTAACCAAATGGTATCGGTAGTAACGCGGACTTTTTTAGTGCGATAGGACGATTGATTTTCCTGCGCGTAGACGCCAGAAAGCCAAAAGAAGACTCCAAGAAGCACAATTTTATTCCACATAGCTTACGATAACGTCTAATGTTCAAAAGTAGTATTTAATAGTGAATAGTAGTTAGTAATTAGTAATTAGTGATTTTTGTTTTGCAGGAATTAATAATATATTTGATAAGGATTGAAAGTTGTAATCCAATTTTATGAATATGTAATTCTATACTCAAAACCATTTTATGTTTTTCAATTTATTTACTGTTTTTAGCCCATCTCAAGAAATTCACCAGCCTTACGATTGGAAGTCAAAAATCAAAAACCTTTTGTTGTCTTATTGGTATATGTATTTAGCAATCCTACTAATTGTTTTATTGTTGCTCCAACCATTAGACTATTTTGTTACAACTATTTTGGGTTTTCCGTCCATAATAGAGTCTGTACAAAAGTCAGGAGTCAGGATTGCTACTTATTCTTTTTGGTATGTTGTTGTAATTGGTCCAATTATAGAAGAAATTACATTTCGTCTTTTTTTGAATTTCAATAAAAAGGAAATTTGCCTGAGTGTATTTTTTATGTTGCTGTTGGCATTAGGAATTCGGTTTACTAGTGAAGCCTTGTTTTTGCTTTCTACTTGGGTAAAGGTTGGAATTTCGCTTTCGGTTGTTGTAGTGCTGTATTTTTTTGTCATAGACAGCATCACTTTTTCAATTCGAATCCGAAGAAGTATAACAATAGTTTCAATACTAGCATTTGGGTTAGTGCATATTGGTAATTTAGAAAAGTTATATTTTTCTTTACTATTGATTTACCCATTCTTTGTTCTTCCACAAATGTTGATTGGTTATTTTGCTACTAATTTGAGATTGAAACAAGGTTTTGTTTGGGGAATCCTGCTGCATTGTATGACTAATTTGACTTTTTTTCTGTTGCATAAAATATAATACTATGGCACATCCTAAAAATTATGAACGCGTTTTTGCCATGACTTTTGCCAGTGTTTATCCGCATTATTTAGCCAAAGTCCTCAAAAAAAATCGCACCCAAGAAGAACTTGATATCATTATTTGTTGGCTAACAGGGTATACATCACAAGCCTTGCAGCATCAAATGGAAACGAAAGTAGATTTTGAAACTTTTTTTGCCCAAGCACCTCAATTGCACCCAAACGCTAGCCAAATTACTGGAGTAATTTGCGGTTATCGCGTTGAAGACATCGAACATCCTTTGATGCAGAAAATTCGCTATTTAGATAAATTGGTCGATGAACTAGCCAAAGGAAAAGCTATGGAGAAGATTTTGAGGAGTTAAATTTTTAATTAGTAAGTTTATGCTTTCTTTCGCGACAATAAATTGTAGTATTCTACGTTGAAATTTACAGTTAACCAACCCAACCTAAATTTATGAAAGTATTTAAAATTACGCTCTGCTTGTTGTTTCTTACTTCCCTATGTTTTTCTCAAAACATCGTTTTAAAATTTATTGGCGATAATGACGATGGTATTGCATTTATTGGTTGCTCCGAAAAATTTTTGATTGGCCCCAGAGGTTTCAGTCCTGGAGAACGAGAATTGGTGTTCAAGCTCAATCAGCCTGCAGTGATTAAATGTACGCATTACAAAAAAGCAACACCCATTTTTGCCTTGCCTAATGAAGTGATAGAATTTGATTTTAATAAAAAAGGGTTGATCGAATATTCTTGTAAAACCAACAAGTACCGAGCAACCGAATCGCAGTATTTGAATGAGAGTTTTGAAAAGTATGGAGTTGCAGAAAGTTTCTCTGATTATAATGAACTAAAAAGAATTCGTTCCATACATAAGGTGTTGAAAAATTTTGACCCAACGTATCAAAAAGAACAAGAATTCTTAGAAAGTAATTTTAAATCTGGAAATATTTCTAAAGAATTTTACAGTTATTTTAAAACAATGTATTGGTCTTTGATTAAAACGAATGAACTTGAAAAAGCAACTGTTGCTCCAGCTACAATTTTAGCAATAGAAGAGAGTTTTAAAGGAGCAGATTCCCTTTTTGTTGTGGATGAATATCGTTCATTATTAGAAATGTATATTAAAAAGTCTTTGGTTAAATCAGGAAATACACCTACCTTATTAAATAAACTAACATTTGTTACCACCACATTTCAAAGTCAAAAAGTCAAAGATTATTTCTTGTTTAAGAATTTGGATTTTTTTTTAAATGATCCAAAATCGATAACTAAACTAGATCAACCCTCTATTGATTTATTTAGAAAGTATTGTAAAGACCAAGAATATCTTGATGCTATCAATTTAGATTTACAACCTAAGAACAAGCCATTTGTGTTGCAAAGTAAAATTGATAAGTACAAAGGGCAATTGGTTTTGGTCGATTTTTGGGCATCGTGGTGTAAGCCGTGTAGAGCAGAATTCCCTGCTGAAAAAGCTTTGATGGATAAGTTTCCAGCAGTAGCGTTTGTCTTTGTTTCTACTGATCAAAGTGCAGCAGCTTGGGAAAAAGCAATGCTTCAGTATCCCAAGATTTTGAACAAAGACAATAGTTTTTTGCTTACAAAATCAGAAGAAGACCAATTAATGAAAGAGATTAAGATTTATTCTATACCTCGTTATGTTTTGTTTGGAAAAGATGGTAAAATACTTCACAAAGACGCCCCTAGACCTTCAAGTCCAGATATTGAAAAGTTATTACAACTTCATTTGTAATCCATCAACTGCAGTTTTTCAATAAAAAAAGACCATTTTAAAATAATTTCAAAATGGTCTTTTTCGTTTTTATAAAGTCTCTTTGGTGATGATTTGCATCGTTTCACGACTGACTTGTTTGAGTAGTACAATCTTATTTTCTTCTACCAATTTAGCGGCTTGGTCGTTAAAATGGCGAATGGTGTACAAGGTCACATCTTCGTTAAACTCAACTTTGAATTTCTTTGATAATTTAGCATTCAATTCCCCGAAATTGCCAAATTTATCTTCTACGCAAACTGAGAAACTAATCGCTGAGTTTTGAATCAAGTTCACTTTGATTTTGTATTGATGGAACAAAGCAAAGATTTCACTAATATTTTCCTCCATAATAAATGAAAAATCAATAGACGAAAGCGAAATCATCAACTGGTTGCGCTTCACAATAAAGCAAGGCAATTGAGGTTCTAAATCGGCTCCTTTCGAAACTGAAGTTCCTTTCAATAAAGGATTTATAAAGGATTTAACATACAAAGGAATTTCCTTTTTTTGCAAAGGTTGTAAGGTTTTGGGGTGAATTACCGTGGCGCCGTAAAAGGCTAATTCAATCGCTTCACGATACGAAATTTGGTTCAACAAACTTGCATTTTCAAAATACCTTGGGTCGGCATTCATCACTCCTGGAACGTCTTTCCAAATTGTTACGCTTTCAGCATTCAAGCAATAGGCAAAAATAGCCGCCGTATAATCCGATCCTTCTCTTCCTAAAGTGGTCGTAAAGTTATTTTCATCCGATCCTAAAAATCCTTGGGTGATATTTAGGCTTTTTGATTTAATGGTTTTGGTAATGTTCTTTTTGGTTTGCTCCCAATCTACTTCGGCATCACGATAATTAGCATTTGTTTTAATCAAATTACGAACATCTATCCATTGGGTTTCGATATCCATGAAATTCATGAAATAACTCAAAATAGTGGTCGAAATCAATTCCCCAAAGCTCACCACTTGGTCGTAAACAAAGTTGTAATTCGGTGATTTGTTATGTGCTAAAAAATATTCTAATTCAGCAAAAAGCAAATTAACCGCGCTAAAAACGGGATGATTTTCGTCTTCGAACAAATCCAAAACAATTTGGTTATGGTACTTTTTTACTTCTTGAACCGAAGAATTCAACTCGGGAGATTTATCAAAATAGTTCTTGATAACTTCTTCCAAAGCATTGGTGGTTTTACCCATAGCCGAAACGACCAACAATACTTCGTCGTAACCTACAGTTTTTAGTACGTGGTGTACGTTTTTTATGCCCTCGGCATCTTTTACCGATGCGCCTCCAAATTTAAATACTCTCATTATATCAACTTATAATTGTAAAACAATCTCTTGCTTTTGTGTATTTGAGCAGCAAGAGTTGCTTTAATGTTATTTACTTTTTTCTAAAAATGCTTCAATTCCGTTTTGATCCATTTGTACCACGCTCCAATCGTACAAAACTTTGGCTCCGGAATTCTCATAGAAAGCGATAGCAGGCTTGTTCCAATCCAAAACATTCCATTCGATTCTTCTCACACCATCGATTTTACCTTGTTCAATTATGGCCGAGTACAAGGCAGAGCCAAGACCAGTCCCACGCATACTTTCTTTGACCACCAAATCTTCTAAATGAATGGTTTTCCCTTTCCAAGTAGAATAGCGATAATAATACAAAGCAATCCCAACAATCTCTTGCTCTTTTTCGGCGACAAAGACTGAAAATAAAGGATTTTCGCCAAAACCGTCTCTGATCAAATCCACCTCGGTAATTACAACAGCTTCAGGTTCTTTTTCAAATGCAGCAAGTTCCTTAATAAGTGCCAAAACACCTTTCATATCTACTGAAGTTCCTTTTCGTATTATCATAATATTTGATATTTAGATTCTAAATTGACCGAAAAAACAGATAAAAACACATTTTTTTTGTCATTTTTATTGCAAAGATACAATAGTGCTAAACTATCTAAATAATTATCAATTCATTTTCACAAAAAAAACGATATTTGTGACTTCAAATTAACTACAACGATTTCGTAATGGAAGAACGCAACAAAACCTTAGGTGAATTTATCATCGAAAAACAAAATCAATTTCAGTATTCCTCGGGTGAATTATCCCGAATCATTAACTCCATTCGTTTGGCGGCCAAAGTAGTAAATTATAAGGTAAACAAAGCCGGTTTAGTCGATATTGTTGGAGCAGCTGGAGAACAAAATATTCAAGGTGAAGACCAACAAAAATTAGACGTCTATGCCAACGAAGTATTCATTCAAACCCTTATCAACAGAGAGATTGTCTGCGGTATCGCCTCCGAAGAAAACGACGATTTCATCACCGTCGAAGGCTCAGACAGCAGTCACAACAACAAGTACGTTGTATTAATGGATCCGCTTGATGGCTCTTCAAATATTGATGTAAACGTGTCGGTAGGAACTATTTTCTCAGTGTATCGTCGTGTTACACCCATTGGAACTCCAGTAACCATCGAGGATTTCTTGCAACCAGGCATCAATCAAGTAGCAGCAGGTTATGTAATTTACGGCACCTCCACCATGTTAGTGTACACTACAGGGCATGGCGTGAACGGCTTTACTTTGAATCCTGCTATTGGAACATTTTACTTGTCGCATCCCAACATGAAATACGCTCCTGATGGAAAAATTTACTCCATCAACGAAGGGAATTACGTGCATTTCCCACAAGGAGTCAAAGATTATATCAAATATTGCCAGCTCGAAGAAGGCGATCGCCCGTATACCTCACGCTACATCGGAAGTTTGGTGTCCGATTTCCATCGTAACATGATCAAAGGCGGAATTTATTTGTACCCTACCAGCTCCAAAGCACCCAACGGAAAATTGCGTTTGCTTTACGAATGCAATCCTATGGCTTTCCTTGCTGAGCAAGCTGGCGCCAAAGCCTCGGATGGTTTTGGTCGCATCATGGAAATCCAGCCTACAGAGTTGCACCAACGCGTGCCATTCTTTTGTGGCAGCTACAATATGGTCGTAAAAGCCGAAGAATTTATGGCAAAAGCAAAAAATAAATAGGAGCGAAACAGTAGGCATTTTCAGCAAACAAGGGTTCCTGCTCTCCGCTATATCTTTTGGGGCGAACCCCGCCCCAAAAGGATGCCGCTGCGATCAGGGCTAAAAGAACAGCAATGCGCTTCTTTGTAAACATAAAAAATGCGTTCTTTTTTTAAATAGGCTTCAGCTTTAGCTAGGGTTATCAATTAGGATAAATTTTGAATTGGCTCCAGCTTTAGCTGGAGATTTTGTTTTATGTTATAATAATTTTTGAATTGGCTCCAGCTTTAGCTGGAGATAAAGGAATAAATGTAAATTGGCTTTAGCCAAAATTCAATATTTTTGGCTAAAGCCGATAAAATCTAGCAAATCTTATCCCTCCAACTAAAGTTGGAGGCAATTAAAGACTAATACACAAAAAATTGCGACAATTGGTACCCTATTAAAAAACAGAATTTGTCGTACCACTCAAAAAAAACCGGTAGCTGTAAAAAAGCACCGGTTTTCTGTTTTAAAATATTTTTCACTAACGACTAAGAACTAGCTACTAATCACTAGTCACTAATTACTAATCACTAATTACTATTTATTCATATTCTTCATTTCAAAAACAAAGGTGTCTAAGTCTACTTTTTTGTCAAGGAGTGTCAAAGCTTTGTTGATAATATACCCTACATTTCCAGGTGTAAAGCCTAGCGCCAAACCAAAACGCACCAATAATTGTTCTTGTGCATCACCCAAATGATGATCTACGTGAACCATACGACCCAAGTCATATAATCTTTCTAAACGTTCCGTATACAAATACGGCGGATTAATATCGTAGTTCAAGGGATTTTTCAAAATTTCGTGGTATTCCTCGGTCGAGATTTCCAAACGAGAAGCCAGTTTGTCCAAAAAAGCTTGCTCTTCGGGCGTTGTATTTCCATCTGCTAAAGCTACACGAACAATAGCTGAAAAATGACCTTTGTTGCGTTGTTTGAATTCGTTATCAAATAAATCTGAAATTGACATAATAGTTGTTTTTTTTGTGTTTGAAATAAAGGTACGAAAATATTCAAAAAAGTAAGAAAGTGTTCTAGAAATAATCCATTTTTTTATCAATGGATTACAATTTTCAAGCTCTTCCTTTTCAAAAATTATCGTAAGTTTACAAACCCTTAATCAAAAATAGTTATTTCCCTATGTCAGAATTTTGGATTTATTTTCAAATCGGTTTACGCCACGTTTTAGATATTCATGCTTATGATCATGTTTTATTTTTAATCGCCTTAGCAGTTCCTTATTCGTTTAACGATTGGAAACGCATTTTGTTATTGGTTACTGTGTTCACACTAGGCCACACCATGGCATTATTTCTTTCGGTTTATGGTATTGTAGCTATAAAAGTAAATGTAGTCGAATTGCTGATTCCTATTACGATTTTGATTACCGCATTGTTTAATTTGTTTACTGCTGGAAAGTCCAGTAAAAAAGAGAGTATTAATCTGGTGTTTTTTATCACTTTGTTCTTTGGAATCATTCACGGTTTAGGATTTTCTAACTATTTCAAAACTATATTAGGCGGAACGGCCAACTCAAAATTATTACCGTTATGCGAGTTCGCTTTAGGAATAGAAGCGGCGCAGATTGCAGTAGTTTTTGTAGTTTTGGTGTTGTCATATATTGTACAAACAGTATTTAGATTCTCCAAAAGAGATTGGACTTTGGTTATGTCTTCTTTCATAATCGGTGTAGTGCTTCCAATGATTGTTGAAAGTGAATTTTGGTTACGATAATAATGAACGAAATAAAATTAAATAAATACGACAAAGCCTACTTGCGAATCGCCAGAGAATGGAGTTTGTTGTCGTATTGCAAACGCAAGCAAGTAGGAGCTATTATTGTAAAAGACCGGATGATTATCTCGGATGGTTACAATGGAACGCCTTCAGGATTTGATAATTGTTGCGAAGACGACGAAGGATTAACACGTTGGGATGTATTACATGCCGAAGCCAATGCCATTCTCAAAGTAGCGCGATCCACACAATCTTGCGAAGGAGCCACCTTGTACATCACACTTTCTCCCTGCAAAGAATGCAGTAAGTTGATTCACCAATCTGGAATCAAAAGAGTCGTGTACCAAAACGGATATCGTGATGATTCTGGAATACAATTTTTAATAAAAGCAGGCGTTGAGGTCATACATATTCCCAATTTAGACGACTAAATGAAATTCGAAAACAAATATTTGCCCATACTTTTGAGTGCTACTTTAGCACTCGGCGTGGGTATTGGCGGATGGTTAAATATTTCGAAAAATCCTGGTTTAGTAGCTTCAAATTCTTCTAAATCAAAGTTGAATTCTTTGATTGATTTCATCAATAACGAGTATGTAGACGATGTCAATACGGATTCTATTGTGAATATGACCGTAGATAATATTTTGGCCAAGTTAGATCCTCATTCTGTTTATATTCCGCCAAGCGTACAAACTCAGGTTGCTGAGAGTATGAAAGGAGATTTTGTAGGGATTGGAATCAATTTTTACATGTACAAAGATACCGTTGCCGTCATAAAACCTGTTGCGAATGGCCCTTCGGCAAAAGCAGGAATACAAGCCGGTGACCGATTACTATATGCTGGAAAAACCAAATTATTCGGGCGTCATTTGCCCAGTGACAGCCTTTTTGCAAAGCTAAAAGGAACAGTGGGCTCTGATATTGAAGTGACGGTTTACCGAAAAACCACACACCAAAAACTCAAATTCAAAATAAAAAGAGCCATCATTCCGCTAAAAAGTGTTGACGTGGCTTTGATGTTGAATCCTACGGTGGGTTACATCAAAATTAACCGTTTTGCCGAAACTACTTTAGAAGAATTTAATGCAGGATTGGCACAATTGAAAAAGCAAGGCGCACAAATTCTGGTCTTGGATTTGCGTGACAATGGCGGAGGTTACATGGAAGAAGCCATAGCAATAGCCGATCATTTTTTGAAAGATAACGACTTGATTGTTTTTACGAAAAGTAAAAGCGGTACGATAGAAAAAACCTTCGCTACCGAAAAAGGAAATTTTGAATCGGGCAGATTATTCGTTTTAATCAACGAAAATAGTGCTTCCGCAAGCGAAATTTTGGCTGGAGCGATACAAGACAACGATCGCGGAACCATAGTTGGCCGTCGTTCTTTTGGTAAAGGGTTAGTGCAACGCGAAATGGATTTTAAAGACGGTTCAGCCGTGCGTTTGACCGTAGCTCGATATTATACTCCTTCAGGGCGTTCGATACAAAAGCCTTATGCTAAAGGCAATGCCGATTATTTTAAAGAATCGGAACACCGTTATTTGAATGGCGAATTGTATCACAAAGACAGCATTAAAGTTGCCGATACGTTGAAATTTAAAACCAAAAAAGGCAAATTAGTCTATGGCGGTGGCGGAATCGTTCCTGATGTTTTTGTGCCAATAAGTACCGAAAAGGAAGAAGAAAATGCAGCAATATTAGAACAATCTGGAGTGGTTGGACATTTTGTTTTTGAAGTCTTGGACCAAGATCGAAAAGCGTTTAAGGGATTAACTTTCCAAGAATTTCAAATGCAATACAATGCTGAGAAGTATTTTGACCTCTTTCAAGATTACCTTAAAAGAAATGGTTTGTTACTTCCATTAGAAAAAAGTAAAATAGCGGTAAATCAATACATCAAAGCGGAATTTGCCAGACAATTATACGGCGAAGATTATTTTTATCAAATTGTCTTGAAACAAGATGAAATGGTCAAAAAAGTCTTGACTAAAAAATGAAATTAACGAATGCTATCATGTGCATGCGTTTGCACGCCATTATTCCATAAAGTAAGAATGTCTGTTGCAACTGCTGCGCCACTTCCAGCTGCAATGGCTAGTTGACTTCTCCAGCCTGCTAATGTGCCTATTACATAAATCCCTTCCGCTACTTTGTGGTCTATATTTCGCAATTGTATGCGTTGTTTTTCTGGTAATGCTTTTTGGTGAGGTTCTACAAACTGCATCAAGCCTTCAATGGCAAATGTGTTGGCTGATCCGATACCAATAATAATGTTTTTGGTGGTATAGGTGTTTTTGTTTGTAACAACCTTAAAAACAGGGTAGTCGTCCTCGATTTTAAATACTTTTTCTTCGGGAATTTGAATGATGTGAGGATAGGAAGTGCCTAATTGTGAGAGGCTCTGTTTTAACAAATCACTCCCTAATGTACCAGCAGGAATTCCGTAGGTATTATTGAATAAGGCTTCTTGTAGCGAAGAGGTTTTTTGATGGGTAATAATTCCAATTTTTTTGTTTGAAACAAAAGATTTGCTCTGGGCAGAACCTAAAACTAAGGCGCAAGAAACTCCCGAAACACCTCCGCCGATAATTAAAACATCAAACATTTAGATGTTGTCGTTCATTTTTTCTTCAATTTTTTTAGAAATTCTAAAAATCAGAAGAATTAAAATAGCACAAAAAGAGGCTCCAACACCAATAAGTGCTACTCCGCTATTACCTTTGAAAGGCTCTGAGAAGTCCAATAGGGTAATATTAAAAACGATTAAAGCAACAGCTAAAAAAATTAAAACAGTAGTAAAGATCTTCATGGGATTCATTAAATTATGATTTAATCCTCCAATATTTTGTGGTCAACATGGGGTGATTAAAAGTATTCGAGGCAGTAAATTTATAAAATTTTACTTTAGACAAACAAACCTTTAACATTAGCTGCAAATAATTTAACAGCTATAGCCAAAAGGACAACTCCAAACGTTTTACGAACGACTCCAAGCCCGTTTTTGCCCAACATTTTTTCGATTTTACCAGAAGATTTCAAAACAAAATAAACCAATACAATATTTAGAATAATGCCGATAATAATGTTGATGGTATGAAATTGAGAACGAAGGGATAATAAAGTAGTCATGGTTCCTGCTCCTGCAATTAAAGGAAAAGCAATAGGTACTATGGAGGCAGAATTTGCTTCTTCGTCTCGGTACAAGTGAATGCCAAGAATCATTTCGAGTGCCAAAAAGAAAAGCACAAACGAACCTGCAACAGCAAAAGAATGCACATCAATTCCGATTAAACTTAAAAATTCTTCTCCTATAAAAAGAAATACGATCATGATTAAGCCAGCAACAAGAGAGGCTTTTTCAGATTCAATATGTCCATGTTTGGCTCTAAGGTTAATGATGATTGGAATAGAACCGACAATATCAATCACGGCAAATAGTACCATTCCTACAGTAGCGACTTCTCTTAAGTTGAATTCTAACATACTTTTTTTGAGGACAAAGGTAAAACATTGTATAGATTTTTAGTAGTTTGTCGCAATAAATAGTAATTTTTTAATAATTTTTATCAAAAAATAAGCTTCCATTCTTTGCTTTACTTGTAATTTGGCAGTTGTTGATAATCGTTTTATCAAAGCTATTTTTATTTATTAAAGTAGCTTAATAGTTAAAGAAGGATTAAAAAACAGTAGACTCCGTGAGTTTCATTAACTTTGCCTCAAAAATAAAAAAAACAAGCACACTCATGTTTCAATTAGGAAAAACTATCGTATCCGAAGATATACTCGAAAAAGAATTTGTATGTAATTTATCTGCTTGCAAAGGAGCTTGTTGTGTTGACGGAGATGCTGGTGCACCTTTGAGTCTTGAGGAAACTAAAATCCTTGAAGCCATCTATCCTAAAGTAAAACCTTTTTTGCGCAAACAAGGTATAGAGGCTATAGAATCGCAAGGAACTTGGCTAAAAGGAACAGATGGGGATTTAGAAACGCCATTAATCGACAATAAAGATTGTGCGTATGTTATTTTTGATGGAGCCACAGCGCTTTGCGGCATCGAGCAAGCCTACAACCAAGGAATAATCGACTGGAAAAAACCAGTATCCTGTCATTTGTATCCTATTAGAGTAAAAGATTTTAGTGATTTTGCTGCCGTCAATTACGACAAATGGGATATTTGCGACGATGCTTGTTCTTTAGGAAAAGAATTAGAGGTTCCGGTATATAAATTTGTTAAGGAAGCCCTTATTAGAAGGTTCGGAGAGGATTGGTATATGGAGCTCGAAAAAGTAGCAAATGATCTAAAAAAATAAATCCAAAAAATATCTTTTTTTGCTTGCATAGGAGTTTTAAAATCCTATATTTTACGGCACTTCATTCGGTTTTTTAAAATTCAAAAAACTGTAAATCAGTGAGTTAAAAAATAATAATTTACAATTTCGAAAATACCCCTTTGTTAAAAACTAGAGTCGATTGTGAATAAGTTTGACTTTTAATACACGCAATATTTCACAATCTTTGTAATCCCCAGATGGATTAAATTTCTCTTTAAAAATCAAAAAAAAGAAACAATAAAAATGTCACAATTAGAACCAATTTTACAAGAAAATAAAAATCGTTTCGTGATTTTTCCTATCAAGCATCATGATATTTGGGAATGGTATAAGAAAATGGAAGCCAGTTTTTGGACTGCAGAAGAAATTGATTTATCTCAAGACTTAAATGATTGGAATAATAAGCTAAGTGAAGATGAAAAGTATTTCATCAAGCATATTTTAGCTTTTTTTGCTGCTTCAGACGGGATTGTAAATGAAAATTTAGCTGAAAACTTTGTAAACGAAGTGCAATATGCAGAAGCTAAATTTTTCTATGGTTTTCAAATTATGATGGAAAACATTCATAGTGAAACCTACTCTTTATTGATTGATACTTATGTAAAAGATGAATCAGAGAAAAACGAGTTGTTTACCGCTATTGAAGTATTTCCTGCCATCAAGAAAAAAGCTGATTGGGCGTTAAAATGGATTGAATCCGATTCATTTGCAGAGCGATTAATTGCCTTTGCAGCGGTTGAAGGAATTTTCTTTTCAGGAAGTTTTTGTTCTATTTTTTGGTTAAAAAAACGCGGCTTAATGCCAGGATTGACATTTTCTAATGAGTTGATTTCTCGTGATGAAGGTGTTCATTGTGATTTTGCAGTACACTTGCATAATCATCATCTGATTAATAAAGTTCCAAAAGAGCGAATTAGAGAAATTTTAGTTGACGCTTTAAATATTGAAAGAGAGTTTATCACTGAATCACTTCCGGTTAGTTTGATTGGAATGAATGCAGGGTTAATGACTCAATATTTAGAATTCGTAACCGACCGTTTGTTGGTTGAGTTGGGTTGCGAAAGAGAATATAATACCACTAATCCTTTTGATTTCATGGACATGATTTCATTACAAGGAAAAACCAATTTCTTTGAGAAAAAAGTAGCAGAATATCAGAAAGCGGGCGTAATGAACACAGATAGTGACGCGCAGAAGATTTCATTCGACGCTGATTTTTAAAAAAAGTTAAGTAGTATCGTTTAGTAATTAGAAGTAAGTAGTTCTTTTTATTGCCTATTAAATTCTGTCTTTTTTAGACATGACTTTTTATGGTGATAAGGAATCATTTGCCTCTTACGATTCAATACATTCAAGGGATTAGCTTCCCAATTCAATTATTACAAATACCCTAAAATAGCAAAGGGATTTGCTGTTTTTTAAAACCAAAAATTATGTACGTAGTAAAAAGAGATGGCCATAAAGAGCCGGTAATGTTCGACAAAATCACAGATAGAATTAAAAAACTATGCTATGGTTTGAATGATTTAGTAGATGCTGTAAAAGTAGCCATGCGAGTAATCGAAGGCTTGTATGACGGCGTGTCTACTTCTGAATTGGATAATTTAGCGGCAGAAACTGCTGCTTCAATGACCATTGCGCATCCAGATTATGCACAATTGGCCGCTCGTATTGCTATTTCTAATTTGCATAAAAATACCAACAAATCGTTCTCAGAAACCATGAACGAAATGTATCATTATGTAAACCCAAGAAATGGTCAAAAAGCACCTTTACTTTCTGATGAAGTACATAAAGTAATCATGGAAAATGCTGAATTCTTGAATTCTCATATCATTTATAACCGTGATTTTAATTATGATTATTTTGGTTTTAAAACCTTAGAGCGTTCTTATTTATTGAAAGTCAATGGAAAAATAGTTGAACGTCCGCAACACATGTTGATGCGTGTTTCTGTGGGTATTCATTTGGACGATTTAGAATCGGTTATTGAAACCTACGACTTAATGTCTAAAAAATTCTTTACCCACGCGACGCCAACCTTATTTAATGCGGGTACTCCAAAACCTCAAATGTCTTCTTGTTTCCTTTTGGCGATGCAAGACGATAGTATTGACGGAATTTATGATACGTTGAAACAAACGGCTAAAATTTCACAATCGGCTGGAGGAATTGGACTTTCTATTCACAATGTGAGAGCTACAGGTTCATATATTCGCGGTACCAATGGAACTTCAAACGGAATTGTTCCGATGTTGCGTGTTTTTAACGACACCGCTCGTTATGTAGATCAAGGAGGAGGAAAACGTAAAGGAAGTTTTGCAGTTTATGTAGAAACTTGGCATGCTGATATTTTTGAATTTTTGGATTTGAAAAAAAATACTGGAAAAGAAGAAATGCGCGCTAGAGACTTATTCTATGCGATGTGGACTTCGGATTTGTTCATGAAACGTGTGCAAGAAGATGCACATTGGACTTTAATGTGTCCTAACGAATGTCCAGGATTGTATGATGTATATGGAGAAGAATTTGAAACCCTTTATGCTGATTATGAAAGCAAAGGAAAAGGAAGAAAAACGATCAAGGCTCGTGAATTATGGGAAAAAATTCTAGAATCTCAAATCGAGACGGGTACGCCTTATATGTTGTACAAAGACGCGGCTAACCGCAAATCAAATCAAAAGAATTTAGGAACTATTCGTTCTTCAAACTTGTGTACCGAAATTATGGAGTACACGTCTAAAGATGAAATTGCGGTATGTAACCTAGCTTCTATTTCTTTACCAATGTTCATTGAAAATGGCAAATTTGACCATGAATTGTTATTCAAAGTAACTAAGAGAGTAACTCGTAATTTAAATAAAGTAATTGACAGAAATTACTACCCGGTAAAAGAAGCTGAAAACTCTAACATGCGTCACCGACCAGTTGGATTGGGAGTACAAGGTTTGGCCGATGCCTTTATTTTGTTACGTATGCCTTTTACAAGTGATGAGGCAAAGAAATTGAATCAAGAAATTTTTGAAACCCTTTATTTTGCTGCGGTTACTGCTTCAATGGAAATGGCCAAAGAAGAAGGGGCTTATTCTACTTTCGAAGGTTCGCCAATTTCTCAAGGGGAGTTTCAACACAATCTTTGGGGACTAAAAGACGAAGAATTATCTGGAAGATGGGATTGGGCGTCTTTAAGAAAAGAAGTTATGCAACATGGTGTTAGAAATTCACTATTGGTTGCGCCTATGCCAACAGCATCCACTTCACAAATTCTAGGAAATAACGAAGCATTTGAACCATACACCTCTAATATTTACACAAGACGTGTACTTTCTGGAGAGTTCATAGTTGTTAACAAACATTTGTTACATGACTTAGTAGAACGTGGTTTGTGGAATGAAACGTTGAAACAAGAAATCATGAGAAATAATGGTTCAGTTCAGAACATTGACGCCATTCCTCAGGATTTAAAAGAATTGTACAAAACGGTTTGGGAAATGTCTATGAAAGATATTATCGATATGTCTCGTCAAAGAGGGTATTTTATTGACCAGTCACAATCTTTGAACTTGTTTATGCAAGATGCTAATTATTCTAAATTAACTTCAATGCATTTCTATGCTTGGCAATCAGGATTAAAAACAGGAATGTACTATTTGAGAACCAAAGCAGCAGTAGACGCTATCAAGTTCACTTTGAATAATGACAAAAAAGAAGAGGCAATTCCAGAAAGTAAACCTAAAGCAAGACCTCTTGAAGCGGTTGAGGTCGAAACGGTAGAAATGACTCCTGAAGAATACAGAGCCATGATTGAATTGGCCAAAAATGCAGGACCAGATGACTGCGAAATGTGTGGTTCTTAATTGATTAAATCCATCGATAAAAATGAAAACAGCTATCCAAATCGATAGCTGTTTTTTTATACTTTTGCAGCTATAACTTCTAATCCAATCCCCTTGAGTTTATTATATTTTACGGACCGAAGTAATGTCCTCCTTGAAGATGTTGTCTTTAATGAAGCCGTTTCACAACAAATTAATCAATTTTTGAAGGAGTATCAATTTCGAAAAGTACTCGAAAAATATGATTTACCAGTAGCCAATAAAATGTTACTTTATGGCAAAACAGGTTGTGGAAAAACGATGACTGCCAAAGCCATTGCTAAAAAATTGGATAAAAAACTTATCATTGTTAATTTGTCAAGAATTGTTTCTTCTAAATTAGGAGAAACATCCAAAAATATCGAAGGGCTATTTAAAGAAGTACAGTATGAAAGTGCCGTATTGTTTTTTGATGAGTTCGATTCTTTAGGACAAATAAGAGATTATGACAATAAAGACAATACAGAAATGAAACGAGTGGTCAACTCCATTATTCAGTTGATTGATAGTTTTCCGAGTCGCTCTGTTTTAATTGCTGCAACCAATCAAATCCAAATGATAGACGAGGCCTTAGTGCGTCGCTTTGAATTACAACTTGAGTTTACAGCGCCCAACGCTGCCGTTTTGGATTCATATTATGATTCATTACTTCAAAAGTATCCCTTACAATTTCAAAAAATGGAACGTTTGTACGACCTTACTTTTGCTGAAGCCAAAAACCATTTGCTCCAATCAGTGAAAAACAATGTGATTCAAGACGCTATTGCGAATCACTCTCAGGATTTATCCGAATAGAAATATAAAACCAATCGTATTTGTATATTTGACAACTAATCATGCACAAAGTAAAATGAACTGGGAACAACTATTATCATTAAAACGTCAAGGCGACACAGGAAAGCGTTTGCGAATCGAACAAGATGAAACCCGTTTAGGGTTTGAAGTAGATTATGATCGGATCATCTTTTCGTCTGCTTTTAGAAGTTTGCAGGACAAAACTCAGGTAATTCCATTGTCTAAAACTGATTTTGTGCATACTCGCTTGACACACAGTTTAGAGGTTTCGGTGGTAGGACGTTCTTTAGGAAGATTGGTTGGAAAAAAAATTATCGAAAAATATCCGCACTTACAAGAGATTCATGGCTATCAAATGAATGATTTTGGAGCCATTGTTGCCGCGGCTTCTTTAGCACACGATATTGGGAATCCTCCATTTGGACATTCTGGTGAAAAAGCTATTGGAGAGTATTTTTCAATTGGAAAAGGACAACAATATAAAAATCAATTGAGTCCTAAGCAGTGGCAAGATTTGGTAGATTTTGAAGGTAATGCTAATGGATTTTCTGTATTGAATAGCTCTCGTCCAGGAGTCGAAGGAGGGATTCGACTTTCGTTTGCTACGTTAGGTGCTTTTATGAAATATCCCAAAGAGAGTTTACCAAAAAAGCCTACCAAAAATATTGCGGATAAAAAATATGGTTTCTTTCAAACCGATAAAGATTTTTTTCAAGAAGTAGCTCTAGAAATGGGAATGATTCCGAATAAGGATCTTCCAAATGTTGGTTTCGAAAGACATCCCTTAGCGTATTTGGTCGAAGCTGCCGATGATATTTGTTATACTATAATTGATTTTGAAGACGGAATCAATTTGGGATTAATTTCGGAAGATTTTGCTTTAGAATATTTAATCAAATTGGTAAAAGATAGTATTGATGCTTCTAAATACAAGACATTGAGCACCAAAGAAGATCGGATTAGTTACTTACGCGCCTTGGCAATAGGAAGTTTAATAAATGATGCTGTAAAAGTTTTTATCGAAAACGAGAACCACATTCTTGCGGGTAATTTTCCATTCGCGTTAATGGATAAAAGCAAATACAAAGCACAAATGGATGATATCATCAAGATTAGTGTCAAGAACATTTATCAGAGTAGAGAAGTGATAGAAAAAGAGTTAGTAGGATATCAAATTATTCAGACGCTTTTGGATAAATTTATTGTTGCTTTTAATAATAAATTTGAAGGCAAGGCTTCCAATTACGACCAACTAATTTTAAAAATGCTTCCAGAAAAACACCACCTCGACAAAGAAAATCTATACGAGCGCTTGTTACACATTTGTCATTATATTTCTATGTTGACCGATGGTAATGCCCTATTGATATACAAAACACTTACAGCGGCAAAAAATTAACACCTGTTATAGAGTTGATTTGCTTTAAAAGTTTTGGATATCAATTAGTTTTGTTACATTTTTGTGTTTCTATTACTAATTGAATAAAAAATATGAAAAAAACTCTACTTTTTTGTTTATTTATAATTTCTGTTTTTGGTTTTTCTCAATCAAATAAAGAAATTATTCAACGATATTTGAATGCTTCTACATCAAAATCTACTTTTTCCAAAGACGATTTTTCTGATTGGGTGATTCAAAGTGACGGAGGAGCTACCACTTCTGGAATTAAAAATTGTTATGTAGTTCAGCGCTACAAGGGGATTGAGATTTTCAATGCAGTTTCAAACTTCTCCATTAAAAATAATGAAGTTATTGCAGTTCAGCAAAGAGCGGTATCAGGAATCTCCAAAAAGGCTAATACTACCAAAGCCAATTTATCAGTAACCGAAGGATTAAGAAAGGCCTATTCACAATTAGGAATTGTTCCAATCAAAGAGTTTGAATTGCTAGAAACAACAGCCCTTAATAAATACAAGGTGTCAAATGGCTTAACTATAGCCGAGCCCGTGTTGGCTAATTTAGTGTATCATCAAACCAAAGAGGGAAATTTAATTTTAGCGTGGGATTACACGATTCATACCCCTAAACACGATCATATTTGGAGTGTAAGGATTGATGCTGATAATGGAAATTTATTAGAAAAAAATGATTTTGTCATCTCTTGTAGTTTTGATCATGAAGCAGAAGGTGTAACATCAAACAAGTTTGACCCTTCGGTGTTTGATATCGCTTATAATCAAATATATACGCCAAAATCTGTAGTTGCTAATTCAGGAACTTATAGAGTTCTACCTTTTGAGTTTGAAAGTCCTAATCATGGCCCTTTCAAGTTATTAACTAATGTAGAGAACGCCACCGCATCGCCGTTTGGTTGGCACGATACAAATGGAGCTGTTGGTCCGGAACATACCATTACCAGAGGAAATAATGTATGGGCCAAAGAAGATTTTAATGGTACAAACAGTCCTTTAGGTTACAGTCCTGATGGCGGGCCGGATCTAAAATTCGATTTTCTATACGGAGGTACTAGTGTGCCCGCTCCAATATATATTGATGCGGCTACCACTAATTTGTTTTATATGAACAATATAATGCATGATGTCTGGTATCAATATGGTTTTGATGAAGTAAGTGGGAATTTTCAAGCTAATAATTATGGCAAGGGTGGAATAGCAGGTGATTTTGTTATAGCCGAAGCACAGGATGGATCACAGGCAACAGAAATAAAGTTAAATAATGCTAACTTCTCAACACCTGTGGATGGGACTTCTGGAAGAATGCAAATGTATTTATGGGATAAGCTACCGCAGTTAAAGCCAATTAAGGTGAATTCGCCAGCAAGTATTGCGGGAGTTTATATTGCTAAACAAAATTCATTTAATCCAGGAAAAGTTGACTTGCCAGTTGCTCCTAATTTGATTCAGTCTGATTTAGTGTTATACTTGGATAGTGTAGGAGGTACATCAGAGGCATGTGTAGCTCCGTCTAATGCTGCGGCAATGACAGGTAAAATTGTTGTTGTAAGAAGAGGGGGGTGCAATTTCGTTACTAAAACGTTAGCTGCACAAACTGCTGGTGCAACTGCAGTTATTGTTGTTAACAATGTTGATGGTGAGATAACAATGTCGGGAGCAGATGTTGCCATAACTATTCCTTCTATAAGTGTGACGAAAGATGTTGGAGAATTACTTATCAATCAAATGGCTGCAGGTGCGGTAAATTTAACAATTCAATTAGACACAGACTTAAATTTTGTTAACGCCGATGGTGACTTTGATAATGGCATAATAGCACATGAATATGGACACGGTATCTCAACACGTTTGGCTGGGGGAAGTAATAACTCAAGTTGTTTAAACAATGCAGATCAAATGGGGGAAGGATGGTCTGATTGGTTTGCCCTAATGATGCAGATTAAAGCTGGAGATTCACCTGGCGCAAAAAGAGGGATTGGAACTTTTGTCTCTTCGGAACCAATAGATGGCTTAGGAATTAGAAGTTACCCTTATTCGACAGATAGAAGTATCAATCCTATGACTTTTGCAACAACAAATAATTTTCAGTATTTTGAAAATGGGGCAGAAAAAACTTCTGTTCATGGAGTAGGCTCCGTGTGGGCTACTATTTTATGGGACTTATCATGGGCTTATATCAATAAATATGGTTTTGATGCCAATAAATACAATGGGAATGGTGGTAACAATAAAGTAATGAAGATTGTTTTAGATGGAATTAAACTTCAGCCTTGCCAACCAACTTTTGTTGAGGCAAGAGATGCAATAATTAGGGCTGATCAGTTGTTGACCGGGGGACAGGATTTTTGTATGATTTGGGAAGTATTTGCCGCAAGAGGATTAGGTCTTAATGCTTCATCAGGTGACCGATTTAAAGGTAATGATCAGACGGAAGATTTCACTAGGCCTGCGAATGGAGCAAATTGTACTTTGGCTGTAAATGATGTTGAAAACCTTAATGTGATGTCTATTTATCCAAATCCAACCAAAGGAGGGATTACAATAAAAATCGATCAATATAGCGGATTAGCCAATATACAAGTCCTTGATTTCAATGGCAGAGTAGTCTTAAAATTAGATAACCAACAATTCGAAAATCAAAAGCAAATTGATTTAAGTAGTTTGCAATCTGGGATGTACCTAATAAAGGTAACTGGTGTAGGTTTAGATTATGTTGAAAAAGTAATTGTTAAATAAGTTAGAATTTATTGGGCATAAAAAAATCCGTTGTAACACGGATTTTTTTTGTATCTAAAACTCATAAACGATACCCACTCCTAAAGCCTGTTTTAGCTGTACTTTGGGGCCTTCGGTAATTTGAACCCCATTTTCTTCTCGTTTTGATTTGATATCATCATCATAAATTAAATGTGTACCAATATTAGCCTTTACATATTTGTTGACTACGAGTTCAAATTGTATATTCCAGTCAATATCAATATTTCCGAAATTGTTGATATAATCTGAGTATAGTGTCAATCGATTGTCTAAATTAATGTTTTTGAACACCTCTTTTTTCATCTGGCCTGTGAACAATAAACCCAATTCTGTTCTTGTTTTTTTTCCTCTTACTAAAAGATTTCCATTTGTATCATAAATGGCTTTGTCTACCCCAAAGGCACCTTGGTCAGCCAATCTTTGATCTAAAACTAAAGTTGTTTTTGATGTGAATGGAGAGATGTAATAAGAGTAATTCTTTTTTTTATCTATTTTTTCAGCTCCTAAACCTATAAACACGTATGCTGGAGCAAAAGCTCTAGAAATAGCCACTTCTTTATTTGGATAAGAGTAACCGTCTGTAAATTGTGTATTAAAATTAAATTTTGCAGAATAATACCAATTGGTCAAAGTGTCTTTTCGATAACCAAAAGTAGAGTTGATTAAAACGGCATCATCTGTTTTTCGTAATTCAATTCCGTCTTGTTTGTTGAGACCATAGCGCACAATCAATTCATTTTGCCATTTATAATTTTCTCTGGTATACACTCTTGTAAAATTCCCTTTAACTAATCCAGAAATTGAACTGGTACCCCCAGCATTCCAATTGACAAAAGCTATCTGTGTAATATCAAAGCCTAGTTTATTTTTTTTAATCCAGTTTGAAATCCCTAAAGTATTTACAGAAGTCTTTCGAATTGTTGGCGCTTTTATTGGAGGCAGTGAAGTAGGAATTACAAAAGGACGAAAAGTAGGTCCAGCAGTAGGTGATAAAAGAATAATGGAGTCGTTCGTAGTTTCTGGTACCGTTGTAGTTTCTTGTGCAAAACTTTGAAAAGAAAAACTAATTATAAATAATAAAAGTGGTATTGATGAAAATTTCATTATTGTCGTTTTAAAAAATGCAAATTAACTGATTTTGTGGGTTGAAAAAAAGTATTTTAGGTTTTTAACGTCAATTTTGCAAGCGTTTTGTAATTCGTTTATCGTTCCTTGTTCAGTAAAAGTATCGGGTATTCCAAGTGTTTTAATCGTTTTCTGATAGTTGTTCGAAGCAGAAAATTCGAGTATGGCAGAGCCAAAACCTCCCGTTATCGCTCCATCTTCTACCGTAATTATAGTTTCAAATTGGTCAAAAATAGCATGTAAAAGTTTTTCATCCAATGGTTTTACAAAGCCAAAATCATAATGAGCAAAGCAGGTTTTATTTTCCAATTGATCTATTGCCTTTATCACATTATTCCCTATGGTTCCAGTAGAAAGAATGGCAATTTCAGTTCCTTCTTTTAAACAATTGCCCTTTCCGAAAGGGATTTTTTTGTAGGGCGATTTCCATTGGATGAATTCTCCTCTACCTCTAGGATAACGAATGGCTATAGGCTGGTCGATTCCTAATTGTACGGTATACAAAATGTTCTGTAGCTCTATTTCGTTCAACGGAGCATAGATTATTAGATTGGGAATGCATCTCAAATAGGCTAAGTCAAACACACCATGATGGGTGGCACCATCTTCGCCAACCAAGCCCGCTCTATCCAAACAGAAAATAACGGGTAAGTTTTGTAAAGCCACATCGTGAATGACTTGATCATACGCTCTTTGTAAAAAAGTAGAATAGATGTTACAATAAACAATCATGCCTTGCGTAGCCATACCAGCGGCTAGCGTTACGGCATGTTGTTCGGCAATACCCACATCAAAAGCACGGCTTGGAATTTCATCCATCATAAACTTCAAGGAACTACCCGAAGGCATAGCGGGTGTTATTCCGATGATTTTTTCATTCTTTTGGGCTAAATCCAAAAGTGTTAAGCCAAAAACATCTTGGTATTTTGGAGGTAAATGCTCTTCTGATTTAGGCAGTAAATCTCCTGTTGAAGCATCAAATTTTCCGGGCGCATGGTATTGCACTTGGTTGTCTTCGGCTTGTTGTAGTCCTTTACCTTTGGTGGTAATAATATGAAGAAACTTTGGGCCTTTTACGTTTTTTAAGCGTTTTAATTCTTTAATAACTGTAGTAAGATCATGACCATCAATTGGCCCTGAATAATCAAAATTCAGAGACTTAATCATATTGTTTTGTCGATGATTTTTTCCTTCTTTTACCGCAGTTAAATATTCTTTTAGTGCGCCAACACTTGGGTCGATTCCTATAGCGTTGTCGTTCAAAATTACTAATAAATTTGCGTCGGTAACTCCTGCATGATTGAGTCCTTCAAAAGCCATTCCTGAGGCTATGGATGCGTCGCCAATTATGGCAATGTGTTGTTTTTCGAAATCTCCTTTTAAGTTGGAAGCAATCGCCATTCCTAATGCTGCAGAAATTGAGGTTGATGAGTGGCCTACGCCAAAGGCATCATAAATACTCTCACTTCTTTTTGGAAATCCAGAAATACCATTCAATCGACGGTTGGTATGAAAAACAGCTTTTCTTTCGGTCAGGATTTTATGACCATAGGCTTGATGTCCTACATCCCAAAGTAATAAATCATTGGGAGTGTCAAATACATAATGCAGCGCAATGGTCAATTCAACCACGCCAAGACTGGCACCAAGATGTCCTTCTTTGGTGGCGACAATATTGATGATAAAGTCACGTAATTCTTGTGCCAAATGAGGCAGTTGCGCTTCATGTAGTAAGCGTAAATCAATGGGGGAATTGATGTTTGAAAGTAAATTATCTGACATAAAGCAAAGGTACAATTTGAAATTGTATTTTTACATTCTATAAAAAAGTTGTTTTACAAAGTAATTAATTTGCGAATTTGCGGTCTTGACTATGATACATCCTTTTACCGACGAATATTTCATGAAAAAAGCCTTGCAAGAAGCTGAAATGGCTTTTGCAAAAGGCGAAATTCCTGTGGGAGCCGTTATTGTTGTGGCCGATAAAGTCATTGCCCGAACGCATAATTTGACAGAACTTCTCAACGATGTTACCGCCCATGCCGAGATGCAAGCCATAACCGCAGCGGCTAATTTCTTAGGCGGAAAATATTTGAAAGATTGTACTTTGTATGTGACTTTAGAACCTTGCCAAATGTGCGCAGGAGCTTTGTATTGGAGTCAAATTGCTAAAATTGTTTTTGGCGCCAGTGATACGCATCGAGGATATGAAAAAATGGGCACTCAATTGCATCCCAAAACTACTGTGGTCCGAGGTGTTTTAGCAGAAGAAGCGGCTGATTTAATGAAGCGGTTTTTTGCTGAGAAAAGAAAGTAATTGAACATCTTAAAACCCTAGCCCAGATAGTAACGGCATCCTTTTGCTGCCTTCTTTAGGCAGGAAAAGATAGAGTGGATAGCTGGAAATAGCTCCCAAAAAAGACTTTTCGAAATAATTTATCGCTAAATAATCTACTACCTAAAATAATAAATTAAAAACGATACTTTTACTACAATATAATAGCGCTTTTGCAGTTATCGTTTTATTTGCAAAATGTTGCTATAATTTTAGTTTATAACCCATTAACTCTAGATAAAAGTGAAAGTAAAAGGATTAATTTATGTGTTTTGTGTGTTTTTTCTGTTTCAAGCGTGTGGAAGAAAATCGGCTGCCGATTTTAATTCTGATTTTTCATTATTCAAAGAGTATATCGTCAGTTTTACGGGTGGAATTGTCTCGGCACAATCGGATATTCGGGTGGTTTTGGCATTCGAAGAAAATAATTGGAAGGTAAATCAGGTTTTAGATGATGATTTATTCAATATTTCTCCAAGTGTTGATGGAAAAGTGATCGCGCTTTCGAACAATACCATCGCTTTTATTCCTGAAAAAAAATTAGAATCAGGTACGGAATACCAAGTGACTTTGCATTTGGATAAGCTACATCCAAAAGTAGCAGAAAAAAACAAGGAGCTTTCCAATTTCAATTTTACGGTAAAAACCATTAAACAGGATTTCATCGTTAACACACTCGACGTTCAATCGTATAGTAAAGACTACCAATATTTGAATTGTGTGTTGAAAACTGCGGACAATATTGATTTAGAAACTGCAAAAAAATTAGTAGAAGCCGAACATAATGGAGAGAATTTACAGCTGGTTTTTGAAAAATCGACCACAGTTGGGAAAGAATTTAAGTTCAGAATTGATAGCATTCAAAGATTAGCTGCTGAAAGTAATCTTGAGATAGCTTATGATGGAAGCGATTTTGATATAGATCAAAAAGGAACCATCGATTTTCCAATTACTGCCCTGAATGAATTCAAAGTAGTTAAGACCGAAATACAAGAAGGAGACGATCAATCTTTGTCCATCAATTTTTCTGAGCCACTCGAAAAAGGGCAGGATTTTAAAGGGTTGGTGGCGATTCAAAATACAAATAATTTAAAGTTTTCTGCACAAGGAAACGTGTTGAAGATTTATTTTAGCAAAGAGAAAGTTATAGAAAAACCAGTTGAAGTGCTTACTGAGCCGGTTTCCGAAGGTATTGTAACTGACTCTACAGTTGTGGTTTCAGACACTACAGTTGTTGAAAAATCTCAAGAAATTGTAGAAGTCGTAGCAACCGAAGCTGTTGATGTTTCTCAAAAACTCACTGGAGAATTACTCTTAGAGGTGTTTCAAGGCATCGAAAGCGAATATGGGAAAAAATTGAACGAGAATTATGCTGAAAAAATTTCGTTTGATGAAATAAAACCCAATGTTCGATTTATCAAAAATGGAACGATCTTACCAAGTTCCAGTAATCTAAAACTCAACTTTGAAGCGGCAAATCTAAGTGCTGTCGATGTAAAGGTATACAAGATATACAAAAACAACATACTTCAATTTTTGCAGGATAATGAATTAAATGGTGCACGAAATCTGAAAAGAGTAGCGCAACCTATCGCCAAATCGACACTCAATCTTAACGAACATGGCTTGGTTAATCTGAGTAAATGGAACACATTTGCTTTGGATTTATCCAAGATTATAACGCCAGAACCAGGCGCTATTTACAGGGTAGAGTTTTCGTATAAAAAGGCGTATTCTTTATATAAATGCGACGCTTCATCTGGTGACGAAAGTGAAAATGTAGAGGAAGAAGAAATAGAGGAAAAAGATGTAAATTACAGTGAAAACCCTTATGATGATTACTATTATGACGATTATGAATGGAGAGAAAGTCAGGATCCATGTACAAGTTCCTATTTTTATAATGCCAAAATAGGAACGAATATTTTAGCATCGGATGTGGGTGTAATTGCCAAAAGAGGAGAAAATAAATCGTATTTATTTGCCGTAAGCAATATTATTACCACCGAACCCATTGCAAATGCAAGAGTAGATTTGTACAGTTTTCAGCAACAAAAATTGGCAACTGGAGCAACAAGTAGCGAAGGAATTGCTAGTTTTCAGCTGGATACTTTTGCTTATTTTGCGATTGTGACTTACGGAACGCAGTCCACTTATGTAAAACTTGATGATGGGCATTCTTTATCGGTAAGTAATTTTAACGTATCTGGCGAGACTTTGCAAAAAGGTCTCAAAGGATTCATTTATGGAGAACGTGGCGTTTGGCGACCTGGAGATAATTTGTATTTGTCTTTCATTTTGAATGATGCTTCGAATAAAATTCCGTTGGGACATCCTATAAAATTTCGATTAGCCGATCCAAATGGAAAAGTAACCTATCAAACGGTGCAAAAAGCAAATGAGTGGCATCATTATGCGTTTACTGTTCCAACTGAAAGTGATGCGCCCACCGGAAATTGGGAAGCAATGGTTAGCGTGGGAGGAGCAAAATTTTATAAAAGCATTAAAATCGAAACCATCAAACCCAATCGTTTAAAAATTAAAAACAGTTTCAAACGAGCTGTACTTTCTTCTTCTTATCCCAATACGAGTAATCTAGAAGTAGCGTGGCTTCACGGAGCGGTCGCCAAAAATTTGAATGTTGAAATGCAAGCCAAATTTTCGCAACAAATCACGACTTTCAAAAACTATGAAAAGTATGTTTTTGATGATTTGGTTCGAAAATTCAGCACCGAAGAAATTACCGTTTTTTCAGGTAAATTGGATGCTACCGGAAAAGCGAATGTAACAATAGACCCCAAAATACAAGGAGAAGCACCAGGAATGCTGAAAGCGGCGTTTATTACCAAAGTCTATGAAGAAGGCGGTGATTTTAGCACCGATGTTATGGCGACGACTTATTCTCCGTATAACACTTATATCGGGATCAAATCACCTGAACCTAACAAATACGGAATGTTAGAAACCCGTAAAATGAATCAATTTGATATCGTTACCGTAGATGAAAACGGAAGACCAAAAGCAGTTAAAAATCTAGAAGTCAAAGTTTACAAAGTAGAATGGCGCTGGTGGTGGGATGCATCAAGTGATAATTTATCGAATTATAACGCTGATGATGCTACGACTTCGTATAAAACTTTTAGAATAAACACAGATGCCAATGGAAAAGGAAACGTTCGATTTGCCTTGACGGATGAAGAGTGGGGGCGTTACTTAATTCGAGTTACTGATGCGGTTGGAGGTCACGCAACAGCATTGACTGTAAATATCGATTGGCCAATGTGGTCTGGAAAAACCAAAAACACGGATGCTTCAACGGCCAACATGTTGATTTTTTCTACAGATAAAGAGAAGTATGCCGTGGGCGAAAAGGCACAAATCTCTTTCCCATCTAGCGAAGGAGGTCGTGCTTTTATTTCTATTGAAAACGGATCAAAAGTAGTACAAACCCTTTGGGCTAAGACCCAAAAAGGAGAAACCAAAGTAACTATCCCGATTACTGCTGCGATGGCACCGAATGTTTATTTTAATATTACGCTGTTGCAACCACATGCTACAACCAAGAATGATTTGCCAATCCGTATGTATGGAATTGTACCAATCGAAGTGATTGATAAAAACACCATTCTTGCTCCCAAATTAGTAATGCCAGATGTGTTACGTCCTGAACAATCATTTGCTTTAAAAGTGAGTGAACAAACTGGAAAAGCAATGACGTATACCATTGCTATTGTAGATGAAGGTTTATTGGATTTAACCCGTTTCAAAGCGCCAAATGCTTGGGATAGTTTCTATGTTCGTGAAGCTTTGGGCGTAAAAACTTGGGACATTTACGATGATGTGATTGGGGCGTATGGCGGAAAAGTGAATCAGATTTTCAGTATTGGTGGTGACCAAGATTTGGGCGGTGGAAAAGCCAAAAAAGCCAATCGTTTTAAACCGGTTGTAATTTATATGGGACCTTTTAAATTAGAAAAAGGACAAACCAAAACCCATCAAGTGAAATTACCGAAATACATTGGTTCTGTAAAAACAATGATTGTGGCTGGCGATGCAACTACAAGTGCGTATGGAAGTGTCGAAAAGGCGACTCCAGTTCGTAGTCCTTTGATGGTGTTGGCTTCATTGCCTAGAAAGATTTCTCCATCCGAGAAAGTTACGATTCCGGTGACTGTTTTTGCTATGGAAAAAAACATCAAAAACGTTACCGTTCAGGTTAAGACGAATAATGGGTTAAAAGTTATTGGCAGTGCCACTCAAAGACTTTCTTTTGCACAACCTGACGAAAAAATGGCTTATTTCAATTTGGCTGTAGGTGCTCTAACCGGAATTGGGAAAGTGCAAATTGTGGCAACTTCTGGCAAGGAGAAATCCGTGTATGATGTAGAAATTGATATGACCAATCCAAATCCAGTGACCAATACGTTTACCGATGTGATTTTGGAACCCAACAGTTCTAAAACAATTTCTTGGAAAACATTTGGTGTTGCGGGTAGTAATAAAGCAAAATTGGAGGTTTCCTCAATGCCAACCATCAATTTGAATGGACGATTACAATATCTGATTCAATATCCTCACGGTTGTGTGGAGCAAACGACCTCGTCTGTTTTTCCACAATTGTACTTAAATGAGATTGTCGATTTGGATGCCACGCGTCAGCAATTAATTCAAAAAAATATCACGGCAGGAATCTCGCGTTTAGGAGGTTTTCAATTGTCGAATGGCGGATTATCGTATTGGCAAGGAGGCACCGTTGCCGATGATTGGGGCTCTTCGTATGCGGGACATTTTATGATTGAAGCAGAGAAAAAAGGGTATTTCTTGCCAATCAATTTCAAAACCAAATGGATTTCGTATCAGCAAAAAGAAGCCAAACAATGGCGATTTGAGCCGAGTTATGGCAATGATTTAGCACAGTCCTACCGTTTGTACACTTTGGCTTTGGCGGGAGCTCCTGATTTGTCTTCGATGAATAGATTGCGTGAAACCAAAGGAATCTCGAACGAAAGTAAATTGCGTTTGGCTTCGGCTTATGTATTGGCGGGACAAAAAGCAGCAGGTTTGTCGTTGTTGTTAAATACTTCTATAAATGATGCTTCCAATTATAATTATTACTATTATGGTTCCGCTGATAGAAATCGTGCCATGGCTCTCGAAACATTGTTATTGCTTGGACAAAAGCAAAAAGCATTTGCAATGGCAACAAAATTGGCCAAAAATATGTCTAGTGATCAATGGATGAGCACGCAAACTACAGCGTATGGTTTGTATGCAATGGCTAAATTTTCCGTGAGCAATGGTCCGAGAGGAATCGATGTGCAGTTCAGTAAAGACGGAAAATCGCAATCAATTAAAACGATGAAAACCATCGCTGATCGAAGTCTGGTGGTCAAAGCAGGTTCGAATAGTGTGACTTTGAAGAACAACCAAAAAAATAGATTATTTGTTCGTGTGCTGAATACAGGAATTCTTCCAATTGGACAAGAAAAAGCGATTCAAAGCAATGCTTCGGCTTCTATTGTTTTCAAGAACAGAAAAGGAAGCATTATTAATGTCTCTAAAATCAATCAAGGAACAGAATTCATCGCTGAGGTAACGGTTAGAAATCAGAAAAATGAGCGCGTAGAAAATGTAGCCTTGTCGCAAATTCTACCTTCAGGTTTCGAAATTGTAAATACTCGTTTCACAGACTATGGTGATGCAACTAATAACGTTGCGGATTACATTGATATTCGCGATGATAGAACCAATTTTTATTTTGGTTTAAAATCGGGTGAAACCAAATCGTTTAGAATATTGCTGAATGCCTCATATCTAGGAACCTATTATCTACCAGGATTGCAATGCGAAGCGATGTATGACAATACCTTTTTGGCAAGAACCAAAGGATTTTGGGTTCAAGTGGTGAAATAGAAGAGGCTAAAATGGCCACGGATGATATAGATAGAACGGATTTTACACTGATTGAAATTTTAATGTGTCTTGTCCTGAAGTAAAAAATCAGACTTAATCTGTTTAAGCTGTGCAATCCGTGGCCAATATTAAATATTAATATTCTTCGCGAACTTTGCGTATAACTTTGCGACCCTTGCGGTTAAATAAAATAACTTTGAAAAACAAATTAATAGCGTTCTTGCAACGCATCATCAATTGGATAAAAACGAATAAAATTAAATCATCAATAGCTTTTTTGCTGTTGGTGGTTTATTATTTTTCGTTGCCACGAACTTTGTTTCAAGAGCCGTATTCTACCGTGATTGAAAGCAAGGAAGGAGAATTGCTTGGCGCTAAAATTGCCCTCGATGGACAATGGCGATTTCCTGCGCAAGATAGCGTTCCCGATAAGTTTAAAAAATGTATTGTCTATTTTGAGGACGAATATTTCTATAAACACCCCGGATTCAATCCTGTGGCGATGGTCAATGCTTTTCAGCAAAATAGGCAAGCCGGCAAAGTCGTTCGTGGCGGAAGTACTTTGACACAACAAGTCATTCGTTTATCCAGAAATGGCAAAGGCCGAACTTATTTTGAGAAAATAATCGAACTCATTCTCGCCACCCGATTAGAATTAGGTTATTCTAAAAATGAAATTCTAGAATTATATGCCGCTCACGCTCCGTTTGGAGGAAATGTGGTAGGGTTGGAAATGGCTTCTTGGCGGTATTTTGGCGTGCAATCCCATCAATTGTCTTGGGCAGAAAGCGCAACCTTGGCCGTTTTGCCCAATGCGCCTAGTTTGATTTATCCAGGAAAGAACCAAATCAAATTATTAAGCAAGCGCAACCGACTTTTGTTGAAATTAAATCAAGAAGGAATAATTGATCAGCAAACTTACGAACTCTCGATAGCCGAACCTTTGCCTCAAAAACCGTATGATTTACCTCAAATTGCTCCGCATTTATTGCAACGTGTGGCCAAGAATCAAGAAGGAACTCGGGTGAAAACAACAATAGAAATTGGGTTACAAAACAGAGTCAATCAAATTGCAAAGTATTATTACAACCAATACAAGCAAAATGAGGTGCATAATTTGGCTATTTTGGTAATTGATGTGTCCAATAGAAAAGTGATGAGCTATGTGGGTAACTCACCTACAGATGGCAATCATCAAAAAGACGTGGATATTATTGATGCGCCAAGAAGTACCGGAAGTATTCTGAAACCGCTTTTATACGCCGGTATGCTCGATGATGGCGAGTTGTTGCCCAATACATTAGTGGCTGATATTCCAACACAAATTGCGGGCTATACGCCTCAGAATTTCAACCTGACTTTTGATGGAGCAGTTCCAGCACATCGGGCTTTGTCTCGTTCCTTGAACATTCCTTCTGTATTGATGTTACAGGATTTTGGGGTCACTAAATTTTATGAAGAATTACAGCGATTTAAATTACGGGATATCTCAAAACCACCAGACCATTATGGTTTGTCGCTTATTTTAGGTGGTGCCGAAAGTAATTTATGGGATTTGTGCCGAACTTACGCAGGTTTATCTTCCACTTTGAATTATTTTAATGCAAATCAAGGGCAATATAGAACCAATGAATTTACCGAATTAAACTATGATGATGCTTTTCAAGTTGATTTTGGCGATGAAACCAAGCAAAAGAACATCTTGGGAGCCGGATCGATTTGGCTTACCTATAATGCCATGGAACAAGTCAATCGCCCTGAAGGAGATGAGGCTTGGAAGTTCTACGACAGTTCACTCAAAATTGCTTGGAAAACGGGAACAAGTTTTGGGAATCGTGATGCGTGGGCGATAGGCACCAATGCGAGATACGTTGTAGGCGTATGGGTTGGGAATGCAACAGGTGAGGGTAGGCCAATCTTAACGGGAGTTAGCAGTGCAGCACCGATTTTGTTTGATGTCTTTAATTTGTTACCTAGACAACGATGGTTTGATACACCATTTAAGGATTTAGAAGAGGTTGAGGTGTGTCGTTTGAGTGGTCATTTGGCCAAAGACGGTTGCCCGAAAATAAAACAACTCGTTCCGAAGAAAGGGAAAAACACTTCCATTTGTCCGTATCACAAAACGGTGCATTTGGATAAAACATTGCAATTTCAAGTGAACAGCAGTTGCGAAAACATTGAAAATATAGTGACCAAAAACTGGTTCATTTTGCCACCCGTAATGGCTTGGTACTACAAAAGTCAGCATATAGAATATTTACCCTTGCCACCATATCGAAATGATTGTATGGGAATGCAAACGGCAACAATGGATTTTATTTATCCGAAAACCAATAGCAAAATCTATCTTACGAAGAATTTCAATAGTGAAGTTCAGCCTGTGATTTTAAAAGTAGCCCATTCTCAAAGAGAAAGTAAGCTGTTTTGGTACGTTGATAAAGTGTTCAAGGGCAGTACAAAAACTTTTCATGAAATGCCTATTTCGGCAACGACAGGGTTTCATTACATAACGGTTGTAGATGAATTTGGAAACGAAATTCGAAGAAAAATAGAGATTGTAAAAGAGTAATTGATGATGTGAAAACTAAAAGCCCTAGCTAGACACGAGCGGAGCGAACTGACGAAGTAAATAACTCCTACTTAACGTTTTGAATTTTAAAAGTATAAAAAGAAAATTGACGAATTAGAATCAATTATAATTTGTGAATTTGTGGCCAAAAAAAGCACAAAAAAACCGCTAATCTTACGAAAAGCGGTTTTGTTTGTTTTAGTCTGTAATAACATTTCCTTTTTTGTCGTAGAAATGATATTCTAAATACGTGTAAGCGTCACGTGGTATAATTTTCACCCATTTTTTGTGTTCAAAAAACCATCTTGAACGCAATGATGGAAAACCTTTACTGAGGTAAGCAGCCACAAAAGGGTGTACATTGAGTACTACTTTTTTGTGGGTTTTTAGAAGCCTTTCTAGATCGGAAGTGATTTTGTCAATGATTAAAATTGGCGCTTCAATTTCGCCATGTTCATTATTAGGATCCTCTTCACGAGTTTTGATGTTGACTTCTGGTCTTACTCTTTGTCTAGTGATTTGAACTAATCCAAATTTACTAGGAGGTAAGATCTTGTGTTTGGCTTTATCATCGCTCATCTCTTCTCTGAGGAAGTCGAATAAAACTTTGCGATTTTCGGGATTGGCCATGTCGATAAAATCAACTACAATGATTCCGCCCATATCTCTCAAACGCAATTGTCTTGCGATTTCGGCTGCGGCGATCATGTTTACTTCCATGGCGGTGTCTTCTTGATTGGTAGCCTTATTTGAACGATTACCGCTATTAACGTCTATAACGTGAAGGGCTTCGGTATGTTCAATGATTAAATAGGCACCTTTACTCATGGAAACCGTTTTCCCGAAAGATGTTTTGATTTGTCTCTCTATGTTATATTTCTCGAAGATTGGTGTGTCTTTCGATTGATAAAACTTTACGATTGATTGTTTGGATGGTGCAATTTCTTGCAAATAATCCTTTGTTTGTTGGTACAACTCTTCATCATCTATTTGAATACCGCTAAAGGTATCATTAAACACGTCGCGAAGGATAGAGGAGGCTCTGTTGAGCTCGCCTAACACTTTTGACGGATGATGAGCAGTTGGTAATTTCTTACACATTGCAGTCCATCTGCTGAGCAGGTTCTGCAAATCTTTTTCTAATTCGGCTGTATTTTTGCCTTCGGCTACTGTGCGAACAATAACGCCAAAGCCTTTTGGTTTGATGGATTGTACGAGTTTTTTTAGTCGATCTTTTTCTTTTTTGTCTTCTATTTTTTGAGAAATAGAAACCCTATCCGAAAAAGGGACCAAAACGATAAATCTTCCGGCCAAGGATAGCTCTGCACTAATTCTTGGACCTTTGGTTGATATCGGTTCTTTTACTACTTGTACTAAAACAGATTGATTGGCATTCAAAACATCAGTAATGGTACCATCTTTATCAATCTCTTTTTCAAACTGAAAGTTTTTTAGGGAGAAATCCTTTATTTTACCTGCGCTTACAAGTTTTATGAATTTCAGTTGGGAAGCAAGGTTTGGACCTAAATCATGATAATGTAAAAAGGCGTCTTTTTCGTAGCCAACATTTACAAAAGCTGCATTGAGTCCAGCAACAGGTTTTCTTATTTTGGCAATAAAAATATCGCCTACTTGAAAGTTGCTTGTTTCTTGTTCTTTGTGTAATTCAATTAGTTTTCCATCTTTTAATAAGGCAAAATCTACGGCATCAGAACTAGAACGAATAATTAATTCTTTATTCACGCTGTACATTTTTATCCATACGTTAAAGTTTTCAGTTTCGGTTTTCAGTTTTCAGTTTTACAACTCATAACTCATAACTTATAACTCATAACTGAATTGTAAGGATGGATTAAACAATATTTTACAGGTTTGACCCGGATGAATTTTCAGTCGGCAGTATTCAGAGGGCAGTATGCAGTTTAAGCAGCAATCTGAAGTCTAAAATCTAATGTCTGAAATTCAAATTTCAATGAACTTTTAAAAAGAAAAAAGTAGTTTAAAACTACTTTTTCTTTTTATGACGGTTAGCTCTCGCTCTTTTTTTACGTTTGTGCGTCGCTACCTTATGTCTCTTTCTTTTTTTACCACTTGGCATATCCTGAAGATTTTATGATTAATTAATAGATTATTTTGCTTCGTTATTTGTTTTTACACCTTCTACAAACACTTTAGCTGGTTTAAAAGCTGGAATGTTGTGAGCAGGGATTTTAATAGTGGTGTTTTTAGAAATATTTCTTCCTGTTTTTTCAGCTCTAGTTTTTACAATAAAACTTCCAAAACCTCTTAGATACACATTGTCTCCAGTTTCTAATGAAGTTTTAACTTCATTCATAAAAGTCTCAACTGTTGCTTGAACATCTCCTTTTTCAAGACCTAATTTTTCTGAAATCTTCGCTACGATATCTGCTTTCGTCATTTTCTTTCCTTTTTAATATGTTGTACTATTTTTTTTGAGGTTGCAAATATACGAATTTAAAAAACAATAATTCAACCTAATTCGTTAAAATTTAATTACATAAACTTTTACTTTTGCTTACAAATAATTTACAATGACATTTTCTAACTCCTTAATTCAATGGTATTTACAAAGCAAGAGAGATTTGCCATGGCGAAATACTACTAATCCATACCCAATTTGGCTCTCAGAAATAATTCTTCAACAGACGCGTGTTGCTCAAGGAATGCCTTATTTTTCTAATTTTTTAGAATTTTTTCCTACAATTTATGATTTGGCCCAATCCGATGAGCAAAAAGTGTTGAAATTGTGGCAGGGATTAGGCTATTATTCACGAGCAAGGAATTTACATCAAACCGCACAATATATAGTAAGTGAATTAGGCGGTGTTTTTCCGAATTCATATTCTGGCCTTTTGAAACTAAAGGGGGTTGGTGAATATACAGCAGCAGCAATTGCATCGTTTGCTTATAATGAACCTGTACCTGTGGTTGATGGCAATGTTTTTCGGGTGTTGTCTCGGTATTTTGGAATAGAATCAGATATAAGTTTAGGTAAAACCAAAAAAGAGTTTACTGCTTTGGCTGCAGAATTGTTGCCTAAAGACCAACCTGCGCTTTTTAACCAAGCGATAATGGAGTTTGGCGCGTTGCAATGTGTACCTAAGAGTCCAAATTGTGAAAATTGCATTTTTAACAGCAGTTGTGTTGCTTTGCAAAAAGGATGGGTAGGTGAGTTACCTGTAAAATCTAAAAAGTTAAAAGTGAGACATCGCTACTTTAATTATATAGTAGTAACTGATAAATATGGAAACACCAAAATACAACAGCGAACAGATAAGGGTATTTGGCACAACTTATATGAATTTCCATTGATCGAAACTAAACAAGAGGAAGGATTCGAAACCATTGCGCCTTTGATTCAGAACAATTTTTCTTTCGGAGCTTCGGTAGATCGTATCGAAGAGTGGAATCGCATTGGTATTGTTCATAAACTATCGCATCAACATTTGAATGTCAAGTTTTGGAAAGTGACCCTTGGTGACGTTTTGGTTGATGGAGTAAGTTTTGAACAATTAAAAACCTTTCCTTTTCCGATAGTGATTTACAATTTCATCGAACATATTACGGATTAAAATAATCCATTTTAAATAATTCATTAGCTTTTGCTAAATAATTAATGGTGTGTTTTAAGTTTTTATTCAAAAGCAGGCTGTAATTCGCTAGTTTGTTTTGGGTGTACTATCTATTTTTTTTATATTAAATGGATGTAATTCAATAAGATGCGCTATTTTGTTGCCATTTAAAACATATTTAGTTGTTTTTATAAACTATAAAAAAAAATCAAGAATTTTTTTTTCAAAATATTGATGAAGAAGACTTTTTTTGATTTTAAAAGAAAGAAAAAACTTAATTTTTCATTTGAAATTTCAAAAAAAAATAGTTATTTTTTATAAAAAACAAAGATTTTTTTATAAAAAAAATGACGAAGAATAAATAAAAAAATTAATTTTTAACGATAATTTTTTTACTAACTCTTCGGTTGAGAACCCCAAATAATATAAGGCTTCGCTGAATTTTTTCAGAAAGGAGTGACATTTGTAAATTTTAAATATCCAATTCTGATAGCAAACACTTCATAATTTTTTTTTAAAAAATCATAATCAATTGATAATTAGTATTATAATTTTTGTTAAATTCGATAAAATTTTTTTGTTATGAAATATTTGCTCCTATTTTTCTCAGTTTCTTTTTATGGGCAAGTTTTACATCATCAGATGCTTTCTGCTCAAGGAACAACTAAACAAATCGCTGATGGCTATATAATTAGCCAAACTATCGATCAGCAAAGTGTCATTGGAAATTCAAATAAAGACCCAGTTGTTATTCAGGGTTTTCAGCAAAGTTTGTGGAATGCTTATGTAGAAGACAAACTGAATGCTGAAATAAAAATTTTAACTTATCCCAATCCTTTTAAAGACATCGTTAATTTTCAATTTTTGCAAGCTATCGACGAAGAAATATCAATTTATATTTTTGATATAGCTGGTATCTTGGTTAATAAGCAGAAAGGTAAACCCTCTAATTCAGTTCTGACAATACAGTTACCTAAATTGCCACAATCTGAATACCTTGTTCAACTTCGTTCAACATCAATGATTTATTATACTAAAATTATTAAAATATGATAAAAAAACATTCACTACTTTTTTTACTATTAGTATCTGCAAATTTATTTTCTCAGGAAATCTATTTTAACACAGGGAAAAATTACACAAAGTATTCCTATAAAGACACTAATGATCAATCAAATTCTGATATCCAGAAAGGAACTGGAAGTTTCTATGAAGTTGGTTTTGTTAAGCCTACAGGAATAAAAAATTTTTTTTATGAATATGGGGTTTCGTTTAATGAATATAATGCAATTGGTAGTAATACAGCTGATTCATATCGTTGGGAATCACATTATTTAGGGATTCACGGAGGATTGTCTTATTCTTTGTTGGCGAACAAAACCAAACCTAAAAGGAAATTTGATATTCTAGCTGGTATTGGTTTGAATGCATCTACTCTTGTTTATGGGAAGCAGGAAATTAACGGGACTTATTATAGCCTGATGAAACAAAAAGAATTTTCTGGAATAATTTTAGAACCTTCAATAGGATTAGCTGCTAAATATGCCTTTTCCTCTTCTGGAGCTATAAGTCTTGGTTATAATTTTAGTCATAGTATAAACATTACTAATACTTCCGAAGAGAAATTATCATTTAGAACGAATCAGTTAGAGTTAGGGTTGTGTTTTAAAATCAATTAAAATCAAGTATCAATTGATTTTACAAAACGATTTAATGCAATTTTACAAGATTAAATACTATAAAATGGTTAGTACCAATATGTTGGAAGAACTAACAATTAAACTTCAAATTATATGAAAAAAATAATTTTATTAATAGTGTTTTTTATAGGAGCTCAAATTTATGCTCAGACAAATGGAATAAGCTATCAAGCCATAATTGTAAATCCTAATGGTAGTCAAATACCAGGAGTGAATAATGCAAATAGCCCAGTTGTAAATAAAAATATTTGTATGGTATTCAAGTTTATTGATCAATTTTCAAATGTAGAATATCAGGAAACCGTAAAAACCAAAACGGATGGCTTTGGAATGGTAAATTTAGTGATAGGTAAAGGATCGCAAACCGCTGGATATGCTGATTCTTTTCAGTCTATTGTTTGGAATTCGTCAAAGAAAAGTTTGGTGGTAGGAATTAACATTAGTGGAAATTGTGACACTTACACTGAAATTAGTAATCAGGAATTTAGTTATTCTCCATTTGCTTTTTCAGCTATCAATGCTGAGAACGTTACTGGTACAGTTGCACTAGAAAATGGAGGTACTAATGCAACTACTGTTTTAGGAGCTAAAACAAATTTAGGAATACAAAATGTAGATAATACAAGTGACTTAAATAAACCAATTAGTACAGCGACTCAAACTGCATTAGATTTAAAAGAAAGCATAGTTAATAAGTCTACTGATATAAACCTAGATGGCACTTCCGACACTAAATATCCAACTGTGAAATCTGTTAAAACTTATGTGGATGCAGTAACTGCATTACCTTCTGTAGCTTTGACCACAGAAATAACAAGAGCTAATACTGGTGTGAATACTATCACTACCAGTTTGGCAAATGAAGTTACAAACAGAACTGCAGCTGACTTACTAAAAGAAGATGTGGCCAATAAAAGCACAGATGTTACAACTGATGGCGCTTCGGATAGTAAATACCCAAGTGTAAAATCGGTTAAATCCTATGTAGATGTAAGTTCAGCAGCAGTATCAACCGCTTTAGCTACTGAAGTTACAAACAGAACCGCAGCTGACTTACTAAAAGAAGATGTGGTCAATAAAAGCACAGATGTTACAACTGATGGCGCTTCGGATAGTAAATACCCAAGTGTAAAATCGGTTAAATCCTATGTAGATGCTAGTGCGGCAGTAGCATCAACAGCTTTGTCTAATGAAGAAACAAGAGCGACTACTGCGGAAACTACACTTGCTAGCAGTTTAGCTAGCGAAATAACAGATAGAACTGATGCCGATTTACTAAAAGAAGATGTGGCGAATAAAAGCACAGATGTTGCAGCTGATGGAACATCGGACACTAAATATCCAAGTGTAAAAGCAGTTAAAGCCTATGTAGATGCAAATGCATCTGCTGCTGTTGCAGGTGCTGATACGCAAATCATCTTTAATAATGCAGGTGTTGCTGCGGGTAGTGCAAATAATACTTGGGATAATGCAACTGATACTCATACAGTAGTTGGGACTTCTGTTACCACTAATGAGCGTGTTACGGCATTGGCGGGTACAGGTACGAGAGTGGTTTTAACAGATGCTTCTGGAAATCTAACGGTTTCAGGAGCTACTGGAGTTACAGGTACAGGACTTACAAATTTTCATACTAAATTCACCAATGGCCCTGCAGGCGTAATAGGGAACTCAATGATACAAGACAATGGAACTTCAGTAAGTATTAATTACCCTCTTCAAGCAAATTCTCAATTATTTGTATATCGTCAACAACAAACAGCAAATGGAGACGGTCAATCAACTATATATGGATATCGTGATCGTAATAGTCAAAACGTAGGAGCTAGCTATGGTCAAAATGGAACTAATACAGGGGTTACAGGTATGTCTTTTTGGGGTGACGATTATTCTTTTGGCGTAGGTGGATGGAATTATAATGACTTTTCTCGTGCAGGAGGAGTTGTAGGTGCGGAGATTTATGGTAATTATTGGGGGTCTTTAGGCTATAAGGCTGCTAGTACTGTTACTTATGGTGTATACGGATCCAATGCATATGGTTCTGGAACTGGTTTTTTTACAAATAGTGAAATTTCAGGTTTTGGAGGAGGTTTCTTTGGCGTTATCGGTTCTGCATCCAAAGGAAGTGTAATAGGTCAATTAAATTCTGGAGAATTATTTTCGTCATATAATTCAGGAAATGTTTATACGTTAGGTAAAAATGTGGAGCTTGTAGCAACTTCTAATAATGTTAAAACACCTGTTTATTCGGTTACTAGTACTGAGTCAACTATTTATGCTAAAGGAAGTGCTGAATTAGTTAATGGAACTGCTTATATTGCATTTAATGAGGCATACAAAGCTTTGCTAGGAGAAAATCCAGAAGTCACCGTTACACCAAAAGGAAATTGTAATGGTGTTTATATTGCTAGCATAGATAAAAACGGATTTACTATTAAAGAAATGAACCATGGAACAAGTACTGTTGCAGTCTCTTGGATTTCTGTTGGGAATAGAGTTGATAATCGTTTGGATAAAGCTACTCAAATGGTTTCTGATGCTAATTTTGATAGAAATATACAACAAGTTTTGTTCAATGATTCTAACTTAGATGGAAAAGGTATTGGAATCTGGTGGGATGGAAATAAAATTCAATTTGGTACTATGCCAGAAAGTTTAACGAAAGTAAAAAGACCAAAAGAAGATTATAATTCTAGTGAAAAATCAACGGAAAGCTATAAAACAGAGAAGAAAGAAGCCATTAAAAGAATTGCAGAATTTTCTAAAGCTATTTTGTTCGATACTGGAAAATCAACCATTACTTCAGAATCCTATGTTATCTTGAATACTATCATAGATGTTTTAAATCAATACCGTTCCGATAGTTTTATAATTGAAGGAAATACAGATAATACAGGAGAAACTAATGACAATGTTAAGCTTTCAAAAGACCGATCAGAAGCGGTAATGAATTATTTTATTCAAAGAGGTATTAGTAAAAATAGGCTGAAATCTGTAGGACATGGAGATACAAAGCCCATTGCTTCAAATGATACAGAAGAAGGTAGAAAAAACAACAGACGCGTTGAAATTAATCTTGTCAAATAATAACATAACATTTTATATCTTTAAAGGGTTCTTCACAAAAGAACCCTTTTTAATTTTTCAAATGAATTTATTTCGAATATTTCTAGTTTTAGTTACATCCTTGTCATTTGGGCAAAAAAAGGTTGAGTTTCCTCTTAAGTCTTTATTTAAAGAAGTTGTATTGACTTTGGCAGATGACAGTTTAAAAGGTCGCTACACAGGTACCTTAGAGGAGAGGAAATCATTAAATTACATAGCGTTAAAAATGAAAAGCTTGTCGAGTAAAATTAAATTTGAAAGACAAACTTTTTATGTTAAATTAAAAGACACTACAATAATTTCAAGCAATGGTTTTGTGTTTGTAAATAATCATTCCAGTAAAACCATCTTGATAAGTTCTCATTATGATCATATTGGTTTAGGAAGTGCATTGTCAACTAAATTTATATCTGATCAAATCCACAATGGAGCCGATGATAATGCTTCTGGAGTTGCGATGACTATTGGTTTGGCTAGTGAATTAATCAAACGTAAGAAACCAAACGTAAATTATTTGTTTGTATTCTATTCGGGTCATGAAATAGGGCTATATGGATCAGAAGCTTTTGCTGGTTTTATAAAAGTGCGTTCAAATTATTTCAAAGAAATATCATGCGTTCTCAATTTTGACATGATTGGGCGTTTAGATTCTGACTTAAAAATTTTAAAATGTATGAATTCAAAGTCAGCAACTATAATTTTGGATGCTGTACCAATTGAAAATTTTGGATTGAAATTAAAATTGGGTAATGAAGAACAATTAAAAAATTTGGACACAAAATTTTTTTACAATCAAGGGGTTCCATGTCTTAATTTTACGACAGGTGTTCATATGGACTACCATACGCCATCCGATGATGCAATCTATATTAATTTAGATGGAATGGTTCAGATAGAAAGGTATCTCCTAAAATTAATTGATTGTTTTTAGGTTTTGTTGAAAAACTTAAAAAACAGATAATTTATATTCTGAATTGGTCTACTCTTGAACTAGATATCACTACTCAATTTGATTCGTTTTTTATGTATAAAAATATGCTAGAAGTTCATTTTTTAATTCATCCCAAAAGATAACTTTTAATTTTTGCACATCTTTTTTTCAAGTAAATTATCTAGTAGATTCTCTTTCTTTTAATTTAGTTTTAATTACCTTAGTCTGATAGGGTAAATGATCTTCTTTAGATTCTAGACGATCAATCAATAATTGAGCCGCCACTTCTCCGATTTCAACGCCATGCTGACTTACTGTTGTTAAGCTTGGCGATAAGCGTCTTGAAGCAAGAATTCCGTCAGCAAAACCAATGATGGATAACTCATCTGGGATGCTTAATCCTTTCTTTAAACCAAATTTCAAAGCAGCAACAGAATCGTCTTCGGCTAATGCAAAAACACCATCTATAGTATTATTAGCATAAATAGCTTCTACTTTTTCATTAAGGCCATCGCTAGAATCAGTTCTCAAAATAATATTCTCGTTGATAGGTAAGTTGTTGTTTTTTAAGGCTTGCAAATACCCTTCAAGGCGCAGTTTACCAATGCTTAAATTATCAATTGTTGAAATGAGTGCGATATTTTTACATCCTGAATTGATAAGATATTGAGTAGAATCAAGAGCTGAGTCAAAATCGTCTACAATAACTTTGTCGCAATCCAATTCGTCTGTAGTTCTATCAAAAAGAACAATTGGCGTGCCTTCACTAATAATTTCTTTAAAATGATTGTATTCATGTTCTTTTTGTGCTTCCTCAGAAATAGACAAAACAAAACCGTCAATTGTTCCGTTGCTTAGCATTTCTAAGGTATGAGCTTCTTTTTCTAACGATTCATTAGAGATGCACATAATCACGTTGTATCCGTTGTTATCGGCAACTTTCTCAATACCGCTAAAGACTTTAGCGAAAAAGGAATTCAAAATATTGGGGATAATAACGCCAATAGTTTTTGTCTTACGGTTTTTAAGATTTAAACCAATTACATTAGGCTTGTAGTTTTTTAACTTCGCGTATTCTTTGATTTTAATCTTAGTTTGTTCACTAATTTCAGGGCTATCATTAAGTGCTTTTGATACGGTGGAAACAGAAACATTCAGTTCTTTGGCAATTTGTTTGAGTGTAGCTTTTGCTTTCATAGGATAGAAAATAGTTTCAAGTTTTTTGAATAATTATGAAAAGAAGCATAATTATCAATTATACGCATTAAACAAGCGAAGATAGTCATTATTTTTGTTTTTTTTGTACTTAAAACACTTGATTTTTTGCAAAAAAAAGATTTTCAACCATTTATATTTTAATGAGTAGCTTCCTAAAAATTAAAGTAGAATATTATCTTAAAATGAATATACGATTGATAATCAATGCAGAAAGCTTTGAAAAATAATCATTTAAGGTATTTGTATTTAAAATAATTAATTGTACTTTTGCAACCCCTTTATTGGGGATGGAATGTTTAATTAAAATTTATTATTGTGAACGCATTAAGCTACAAGACAATCTCAACAACAAAAGCCAATTCTACTAAAGAATGGATCGTTGTAGATGCAGACGGTCATAACTTAGGACGTCTTGCTTCAAAAGTCGCTATGATTTTGAGAGGTAAGTACAAACCAAGTTATACACCACACGTGGACTGTGGAGATAACGTAATTGTTATCAACGCAGAAAAAATTAACCTTACAGGAAACAAAATGGATGACAAAATTTACATGCGTCATACAGGTTACCCAGGAGGACAAAGAACTTTAACTGCTAAAGTTTTACAATCTAAAAACCCAGCGTTATTAGTGGAGAAAGCAGTAAAAGGGATGTTACCTAAAAATAAATTAGGAGCTGAACTTTTCAGAAATTTAAATGTTGTTGTAGGAGCTGAGCATAAACAAGGTGCTCAAAAACCTAGAACTGTTAACCTTAACGATCTTAAGTAATGGGAGTTATTCACAAAATCGGTAGAAGAAAAACCGCTGTTGCACGTGTTTATGTTTCAGAAGGAACAGGAGTAATCACAGTAAACAAAAAAGAATTCGCAACTTACTTCCCAACTGCTACTTTACAGTACAAAGTAATGCAACCAATGTCTATGACAGAAAATGCATCAAACTTTGACGTAAAAGTAAACGTTTATGGAGGTGGTGTAACTGGTCAAGCAGAAGCTGTAAGAATGGCAATCGCTCGCGCAATGTGTGAAGTAAATGCTGAAAACAGAGGAGTATTGAAACCAGAAGGTTTATTAACAAGAGACCCAAGAATGGTTGAACGTAAGAAATTCGGTCAGAAGAAAGCTCGTAAGAGATTCCAATTCTCTAAACGTTAATATTGCCTGTCTTGTGCAATACGTACAAGACTTCGTTTATTTATTGAATTTAAAAACAATGTTGTTGTTGTCCCGATGCGTCGGGAAATTAGTTTAGCATCTAAATGTAAGTAGCCGATTTATCGCCATTCGTACATTGCTAATCAACAGAACGTAAACTAGTACAAAAAATGTCAAACAAAGTAGAAGTAAAAGAATTACTAGAAGCAGGTGTTCATTTTGGACACATGACTAGAAAATGGGATCCAAACATGGCTCCTTATATTTATATGGAGCGAAATGGAATCCACATTATCAATCTATATAAAACTGCAGCAAAAATTGAAGAGGCTAATGAAGCATTGAAAAAAATCGCTGCATCAGGTAGAAAAATATTATTTGTTGCTACCAAAAAACAAGCTAAAGACATCGTAGCTGAAAAAGCAAAAGCTGCAAATATGCCTTATATCACTGAAAGATGGCCAGGTGGAATGTTGACAAACTTTGTTACCATTCGTAAAGCTGTTAAAAAAATGTCTTCTATCGACAAGATGAAAAAAGACGGTACTTTTAACACACTTTCTAAAAAAGAGCGTTTGCAAGTAGATCGTCTTCGTGCTAAATTAGAGAAAAACTTAGGTTCAATCGCAGATATGTCAAGATTACCTGCAGCATTGTTCGTAGTAGACATCAAAGCGGAACACATCGCAATAAAAGAAGCTCAAAAATTAAACATTCCAGTTTTTGCAATGGTTGATACTAACTCTGATCCACGTGAAGTAGATTATGTTATCCCTGCAAATGATGATGCTTCTAAATCAATTGACAAAATTTTATCTTTAGTTACTACTGCTGTAATCGAAGGCCTTTCTGATAGAGGTGCTGAGAAAGAAGTTGAAGCTGCTCCTGCTACCGAAGAAGTAGCTCCTGAAGCTCCAGCAACTGAAGAATAAATCAAATTTTAAATTCCAAAACTTAAATTCCAAAATCCAAAATCAGAAAATTAACTTTCTGATAAAGTTGGAATTTGGGATTTGAGAATTGGAATTTTTACTTTTAACATTAAAATACAAAATATTATGGCAACAATTACTGCTGCAGACGTAAATAAATTAAGAACAATCACAGGTGCAGGTATGATGGACTGCAAAAAAGCCTTGGTTGAAGCAGAAGGAGATTTTGATTTAGCTATCGAAAACTTACGTAAAAAAGGACAAAAAGTAGCGGCTAACCGTTCTGATAGAGAATCTACAGAAGGTGCTGTTATCGCTGTTGTGAATGCTGAAAAAACTGCTGGTGTTGTAGTTTCATTAAACTGTGAAACTGACTTCGTAGGTAAAAACGAATCATTCGTAAAATTAGCTCAAGATTTAGCTGCTTTAGCTTTAAACTTCAATACTAAAGAAGAATTATTAGCGGCTGATTTCAACGGAATTACTGTTGCTGAAAAATTAATTGAGCAAACAGGAGTTATTGGAGAAAAAATCGAAATTGGTGCTTTCGAAAGATTAGAAGGCGCTTTCATCGGTTCTTACATCCACGCTGGTAACAAAATCGCTACTTTAACTGCTTTATCTAAAAACATTGAAGGTGCTGACGAAGTTGCTAAAAATATTTCTATGCAAGCTGCTGCAATGGCACCTATCGCTCTTAACGAAGACGGTGTTGATGCTGAAACTATCGCTAAAGAAATTGAAATCGCAAAAGACTTATTACGTCAAGAAGGCAAGCCTGAAGCTATGTTAGACAATATCGCTAAAGGTAAATTAGCTCGTTTCTTTAAAGACAACACTTTAGTAAACCAAGATTATATTAAAGATAGTAAATTAAGCGTTGCTGCTTATGCTAAATCTTTAGATAAAGATCTTATCGTAACTGGTTTCAAAAGAGCTGCTTTAGGATAATAAAAGCAAAGATGTACTTCTTGTATTATCAAACAAAAGTCCCAACTTCATTGGAAGTTGGGACTTTTTATTTATGCGTAGATAATTTTATTCCATAAAAAAAACGGTAGTAAATTGATTACTACCGTTTTTTTTATTTAAAGTAAAATTTATTTTCTATCGTCGCTTTCTACGGGGATCATTCTCGCTTTGTTTAATTCTTCTTTCTCAACCATTGCAAACAATTTAAATACAAGTAAAGAACCGACCAAGCCAAGAATAGACATAAAAATCCAATTCGTTTCGTATCCTGAAAATTGAATGATTTCCATTCCTGATTTTGCACTCAAAATGTGAGCGAAACTATAGCTCATGGTAAAAGCAGCCATATATTTCCCTTCTCTTTGCTCATAAGATCTTTCCATAGCAAATGAATTCGCAAAAGGAAACGTCAACATTACGCCACAAGTCATAAATAACATCATGGGAATCAACATTCCTTCCCATGGATACAATAAGAATAAAAAACTTGTAGCCATTAAGACCAAACCGAAAAAGATAACTCTATGGTTGTTGATTTTGTTTCTGCTCACGTAGTTCACAATGGGAAGTTCAAAAAGCAAGATCAGCAAGCCATTCAAGCTCAATAATAATCCACTATCAAATTCAGACATATTGAATTGTTCTTTGTGATACAAAGGTAAAGTGGTAAATATTTGAAAAAACAAAATTCCAGTTATTAAGCAAATAACTAAGTGCAGCATAAATGGTTTGTCTTTCGTAACTGAAATGTTTTTAGGCAATGCTTTTTCAGTGGCAGATTTTATAGGTAATTGTTTCTCTTTTACAAAGAGTACAAAAACAATAATAGCTAAAATACAAGTGGCACCATCTGCATAAAAGATAAACTCATATCCTGATTGCATGATAATTAAACCTCCTAAAACTGGTCCAAAAAGGAATCCTAAATTGACAGCTGCACGAGTTAGTGAATAAGCGCTTGCTCTATTTTCTTTAGTGGTAAAGGTTTTTAAACAAACCAACATAGCGGGACGAAACATATCCGCAATGATAGTTAGAATTAGTATGCCAATGCACATTTCTTCAAATGTTTTAGCATAATGTAGTAAAATAAAAACGATACCACTCGCAAATAAACTAAAAACCATGACTTTGTAAAAGCCAATCTTATCTGATAATTTACCACTAAGCCAAGTGCCTATGATAGAACCAATTCCGAAGAAAACCATTACCCAACCAATTTGGCTGTAGCTAAAATGTAAATTTTCTTTCATGTACTTTGACAGAAAAGGAATAACCATTGTTCCCGCTCTGTTAATAAATGTGATTAAAGTCAAAATCCAGACTTCTCTTGGAAAGTCTTTAAAATTGTTTAGGTAGTTTTTTATCATAATTAAAAATTTTTGGGGCAAAAATATTTTTATAGAGGCAAAAATAGATTTTTTTTTAGACGAAGCAACATTGAAATGTTAAATTATAGGTTAGTGATTTAAAAAAAAGAACCCTCTCATTTTTCGAAATAAAATTTAAAAAAAATGATACATTTTTCAAATTTTAATCTAGATTTGCAACCTAACCCCAAATTAAAAAATTATTATGAAAGAAAAATTGCACTTTATAGTTGCGCTGCTGTTCTTTTCATTTTCTTCTTATGCTCAACTTTATGGAGGAATTGAAATCGGTAGTAAAGGTGTTAAAATGACCGTTCTTGAAGTTGAAAACTTAAAGAAAAACAATTATGATGTTAAAGAATTTTGGACAGAAAACATTGGTATAGCAACGGGTATCTCAATAGATGGTACTTTATTCAAAGAAGACATTGAGCGTGCGGTAGCTGTTGTTTTATTGAACTACGACAAAATGCTTACAGAATACAAAATTGAAGATAAAAATATTTTCATAGTAGCATCATCTGGAGTTGGTTTAGCCACCAATACAAGCGAACTTACAGACAAAATCAAACTTCTTACAAAAAAGAATGTAGAAGTAATTTCTTCTTCTTTGGAAGCTAAGCTTTTACTTAAAGGATGTATTCCTCCAAAAAACTATTTAAACTCTGTTATTGTTGATATCGGGGGTGGTAATACTAAAGGCGGTTACGCAAAGGAAATCAATTCTTCTGGGGTTTTCTTTCCTATCTCAGCTGATATCGGAACTGTAACCTTGACCGAGTTAATCAACAAAAAATGTAAACAAAAAACCGTTTTTGAGTTTAACGAAGAAATGTTCAACTATCTGCCAACATTACGTGAAACTTTCACAAAAATGTATACTAACAGACCAGAATCTCAACAAAAAAACAACGTTTACATTTCTGGTGGAGCTGCTTGGGCAATGTTTACTTTGCTAAATGGTACTGTAGCAGAAGAAAACTTTACTCCAGTAACTTATGATGATATTTTATCAATCAAAGCTATTGCAGAAAACAACTACCAGCGTTTTGTTTTGGATGCTGAAAACAATGCTAATAAGAAAAAAGTATTAAAAACATATCAGCAAAAAAATCTAATTGCCGCATTTAACCTTTTAGAAACTTGTCTAGAAGTAATTCCAGATATGAAAAACAAGAAGATTTTCTTTGCAAAACAAGGTCAAATTGCCTGGTTAGTAAGTTACGTATTCGACAATGCTAGAGGAGTAAAACAGATTTACTAGTTTTAATCCTTTTCAAAATATTAATCCCATTCGTTTTTTACGTTTGGGATTTTTTTTATTTAACAACTGTTCTAATTCTAAAACAGAAACCAAATCAAAATAAAATGTTATTTTTGAGAAACTCAAAACTATGTTTAAAACTCGTAAAGATTTTGTTTTTGTGATTCTCGCAGGGATTTTCATTACCAATGCTGTTACTGCAGAACTAATTGGTGGTAAGTTAATCCAAATTGGGCCTTTTGTAATGAGTATCGGGATTTTGCCTTGGCCTGTGGTATTCTTGACTACTGATTTAATCAATGAATATTTTGGAGAAAAAGGTGTTCGTAAACTTTCCTTTATTACTGCTTGTCTTATCGCTTATTCATTTCTCATTCTATTACTCGCTATGAGTATTCCTGCGGCTAAAGGAATTAGTCCAGTAAACGATGATCAATTTCAAGCCGTTTTTGGACAAAGTATGTGGATTATTGTTGGAAGTATTATTGCTTTTATGGTTTCACAACTCATTGATGTTACTGTGTTTTGGTTTTTTAAAAACCGAACGGGTGATACTAAGATTTGGTTGAGAACAACTGGTTCAACTCTGGTTTCGCAACTGTTTGATTCCTTTATCGTTTTAGGTATTGCCTTTTGGCTCCCTGGAAAAATAGATTTTGAAACTTTTCTAAGTTCTGCACTTACGGGTTATACCTTTAAACTTTCTATAGCTATTCTTTTAACTCCAGTAATTTATGCGGGACATCATTTCATTAAAAAATACCTTTCCAAAGAAACCGTTTAAAACATTGATTTTAGATTAATTTGGCAAAATTTTATTTTGAATATCATTATTTTTACATCAAATAAACAAACTGATTTCAATATCAAAAGTTCTCTAAATTACCCGAAATGAACAAAGTAACATCCTTTATTTTTCTTTTAGTACTATTCAACCTAGTAGGTTGTAATGGTAATGATTCCGAAAAAGAGGACAATACTTCACAAGAACAAAACTCCAATACTGTAATTATTACAGAAAATGAATCCTCTGCCAAATCAGGCAATACAATAACCTCAAAGAACGAATCCCGTTCTTCATCACGTAAAAACGAGAGTAAAACCCTCATTGAAAACGTCAAGTCAATAATTGAACCTTCGGGTTTAGTTCTCGAAAAAAAAATTAATTCGCCTTTAAAAGATTTGTTTGAACATGGGCAAATTGGAAAAACATACACCAAAAAAGAACTCATAGAAAACTTTAATTTTCCCAAAGAATCATTAGGTCTCGTCAAAAAGGTAACATATACAGGACAACATACATTGTACTTTTATTGGGGATCTACTTGGTTTGTAGAAAGAATTTCGGATGCAAAATTCAAAAATGGAATACTAACCTTTGACATCAAAGAAAACAAAACTATCTTAAAAGGGGGCGCCATCGGAATAAAGCACAATAAAAAAATCCATACCGAATTAATTATCAAAAACGGCAATGCCTATATCCCATCAGTGAAAGGCTATTATTGGGAAATAAAAAAACAATGACAAAACCACTCCACCGCTGCAACTGGTGCAACTCTAGCACTCTATACCAAAAATACCACGACGAAGAATGGGGCAAACCTGTTTATGACGATGCTACTTTATTTGAATTTCTGCTTTTGGAAACCTTTCAAGCGGGGTTAAGTTGGATTACTATCTTAAACAAAAGAGACAATTTTCGTAGAGCATTTGATACTTTTGATTATAAAAAAATCGCACAGTATTCTGATCATAAAATTCAAGCATTATTACAAGATGCTGGTATCATTCGCAACAAACTCAAAGTTTATTCCGCTGTAACCAACGCTCAAAATTTCATCAAAATCCAAGAAGAATTTGGAAGTTTCTCTACTTACATTTGGGCTTTTGTAGACCATAAACCTATTGACAATTTCCCTAAAACCTTGAAAGACGTTCCAGCTACTTCGCCGATTTCGGATGCGATAAGTAAAGACTTAAAAAAAAGAGGCTTTAAATTTGTCGGTTCCACAGTAATCTATGCGCATATGCAGGCCACTGGCATGGTCAATGACCATGTTGAAGATTGTTGGATCAGGAACAATTAGGTAAATTTTATTAACCTTTCAATATTTGCATAAAATCGGCTCGTTCTATTTCTACACAACCCAAACTGGCTAAATGGTCATTATAGACTTGACAGTCCAAAAGACGATAGTTATTAATTTTAAGATGGTTGACTAAAGCAATAAATGCCACTTTAGAAGCATTAGAAACCAAAGAAAACATACTCTCACCGCAAAAAACATGTCCTAAATCTACACCATACAATCCTCCAACCAATTGATTGTCTTGCCAAACCTCAACCGATTTTGCAAGGCCTAATTCGTGTAATTTGCAATAAGCCTCAATCATATCATTTGTAATCCAAGTTCCTGTTTGTCCGTCGCGTTTTACTTGTTGGCAATGAGCAATAACCGCTCTAAAATCTTGGTTAAAGGTGACTTTAAAAACATTTCGATTCAAAATGTTTCGCATACTTTTCGACACTACCAAATCTTCTAGAAAAAGTACCATTCTAGGATTGGGCGACCACCAAATAATCGGTTGATCCTCTTCGAACCAAGGAAAAATTCCACTTGAATAAGCCAACTGTAAACGCTCTGGAGATAAATCACCTCCAATAGCCAATATTCCATCAGGATTAGCTTCTGAAACAGGTGGGAAAAATAAGTTTTTAGATAAATGATACATCTTTTTGTTCGATACTTTAATTACAAATGCCGTCAAAAAAAATTCCAAATTCCAATACATCGTAATGCTTTGGAATTTGGAAAATAGAATTTGAAATTTATTCTTTTAGAAAGGTAAATCGTCTGCTTCTTCTTCATTAAAATTAGTCGCTGGAGCAAACGTTTCTGCCGCTGGCATTGGTGGTGCTTGAGCAGGAGCTGCTGCTGCAACTGGAGCTTGTTTCTCAATTCTCCATCCCACAATAGTATTAAAGTGTTTTACTTCGCCTTGAGGACTCACCCATTCTCTTCCTCTTAAATTGATAGAAACTTTAACTGGCTCCCCAACTGCATAACTGTTCAATAAATCGGTTTTGTCTTGCTGAAATTCAATCGAAATATGTTGTGGGTATTGCTCATCAGTAGTTACTACAACTTCTCTCTTTTTAAAAGAAGCACTTACTTGTTGTACAGGGTTGATTACTTTTACTCTTCCTAAAACTTCCATAATACTTAAAATTTACTTTTTGGCTAATAATAACTTCCAAGCGTCTACTGCTTTTCCGTTAACTAAATACTCTTTTGCTTTTTGAAATTTCTTATCCATATCGTCGGCACTGAGGACCGCTTTGACATCGAAATTTTCTTTTACAAAGATAGTAATTTCTTCTTCGGTTGGAATTTTTTCTATGTTTCCTAATTTACCTAAGTCATTCCCATCAAAATAAGCACTTTCTCTAATAAAACCAGGAATAGCATCTACGCCAATACCCAAGGTGTTTAAAGGTTTTTCAACCTCAAAAAGACCTTCGTTCGATCTAGAATACCAATTTCCTCCTAATCGAGAAACCAAATCAATTTTGTGCTGATCGATGGCGCCATTACTGTCCAAAATCGACTCATCGATATGTAACTTTACTACTTCACACAAAATTAAATTACCCGCTCCTCCTTCTGTCCCCAAAGCAATAATTTGAGTGACTTTGCATTCAAACTGTACAGGAGATTCTTTTACGCGATAGGGCTTTACGATGGTTGAAGGAATGGGTGTGAATCCCGATTTTAAAAATTCATTCACTCCTTCTGGATATTCGGTACTCGACAAAGAAGTTTGCTGCACCATATCATAATTCACTACATTTATCACCACTTCGCGAGTAGCTTCAGCATTTTGCAACGTATGTTTTGTTGTATTATCCCGAACTCGACGCGCGGGAGAAAAAACCAAAATGGGCGGATTAGCACTGAATACATTAAAAAAACTAAAAGGAGATAAATTAGGCACTCCATTACTATCTATTGTACTTGCAAAAGCAATAGGTCTTGGACCAACTGAACTTTGCAAATAACCTTGTAGCTGAGCGGTAGGAATACTTTTGGGATCTATAGTTACCATAATTTGAAGTTAAAACGCTATTTTGTTTTCACAAAAGTAAAATACAACCATCATAAATTCGTTATATTTATCGTTAAAAAAAGAAACTTATGCCCTTTTCAAATAAAAGAAACACCACTCGATGGATCATTATTGCTTCCTCGTTCTGTTTGGTTTCTTTAATTTTATGGAATACTTATACCTTTTTTCAAATTTTTAAAAATGAAGAGCGGTTAAAAATGAAACTTTGGGCACATGCTCAAGAGACTTTAATCAATGCTGATGAAAACACAGATGTAGATTTGCCACTTCTTATTTTTAGCAATAATACTTCTATTCCAATCATGCTTACTGAGAAAGACAGCATCATCAATGCAGTCAATATCGATACCACAATTATCCAAAATCCGAAAAAATCAAGACTCTTTTTAGAAAAATTAAAAGGTGAAAATGAGCCTATCCACATTGTTTATGCTCCAGGAAGAGTTCAAAAACTTTATTATGGCAACTCTTCGCTTTTAAATCAATTAAAATATTATCCAATTGCCTTACTACTCATCATTGTCTTGTTTGCTGCTCTAGTTTTTAATTATTACAAAAGCACTAAAATGGCGACCCAAAACAAGCTTTGGGCAGGAATGGCCAAGGAAACAGCCCATCAAATTGGCACTCCATTGTCTTCTTTGATTGGTTGGATTGAGCTTTTAAAAACCGAAGATATACCCGAAAGTACGACCAAAGAAATTGAAAAAGATATTGAACGTCTGCAAACCATTACTGATCGTTTTTCAAAAATTGGTTCAGAACCCAAACTCGAAACCAAAGATATTGTTTCAGAAACTTTACTTTCTTATGACTATTTACAATCTAGATTTTCTAAGCAGATTGAATTTTCAATTTCGGCACCTCAAAAAAACATTTTAGTACAATTAAATCCTACTTTGCATAGTTGGACGATTGAAAACATGGTAAAAAATGCTATTGATGCGATGAAGGGGAAAGGCAAATTACATTTAGCCATTGAAGAAGAAAACGACAGTGTAAAAATCACCATTTCAGATACTGGAAGCGGCATTCCAAAAAATCAATTTAAAAAAATCTTTGAACCTGGTTTTACAACCAAAAAAAGAGGATGGGGATTAGGCTTGTCGTTAACCAAACGTATTGTTGAAGACTATCACAAAGGAAAAATCAAAGTATTGCAGTCAGAAGTAGGAAAAGGAACAGTAATGCAGCTAATTTTTGTAAAATTCTGATTTTATTGGCTTTAAGATTATTTTTCGATTAATTTTAAGGGATAACTAATAAAAAATAGACTTATGGAATTTTTGTATTTTCTTTTGATCGGTGCCATTTCAGGATGGCTAGGTGGACAACTTTGGAAAGGTAGCGGCTTTGGTTTATTTGGTAATATCATTGTAGGTATTGTTGGTAGTATCTTTGGTGGCTGGCTGGCTGGAAAATTAGGAATTGGTGGTGGTGGTCTACTTTGGCAGATTATCATTGCTGCTGGAGGCGCTTGGGTTTTGCTATTTTTAATAAGTTTATTCAAAAAATAGACTTCAAAAACTGGTTTAATAGTCAAAAATAGTTGGTAAAAATGCTGCAAAGCATTATAAAATATGATGTTTGCAAAAGTTTATTGAAATTCGTTTCAATAAACTTTTCTTATTTATGAAA
>NZ_JMTM01000052.1 GCF_001662485.1 Flavobacterium succinicans | reverse complement strand
TTTGCTCAAAAAGCCAAATTAGCATCCGCGGATAAAAAATACGATAGTTATGCCTATGTTGATGCGATAAAAACCTATGAACGCCTGGCTGCCAAAGGCTACCAATCGGCAGATATGTTCATGAAATTAGGCAATGCGTATTATTTTAATTCTGATTTTGAAAAGGCAGCCCAGTCTTATGAAAAGCTCTATCAATTACAACCAGAACTAACCCCTGAATATTATTACCGTTACGCCCAATCGCTAAAATCCATCGGAAAAGAGAAAGAAGCAACAACCGTACTGACTCAATTTGAAAACAAATCAGGAGGCGACAGCCGTAGCAAACGCTTGAAAAAAAATAGCGAATATTTAGAAGAGATCCGAGCCAATATTGGTAGCTACACCATTGAAAATGCAGGCATCAACTCCAAATATTCTGACTATGGTAGTGCCATTGTAGACGATAAATTAATTTTTACCTCCGCAAGAGATACCGGTGGCATTGGCCAACGCAAACACGCTTGGACAGGCGAACATTTTACCAATTTATATGCCGCAACAGTCAACGGAGAGCTTATTCCAAGCCATCCCAAACGCTACGACGCCAACATCAATTCTAAATTTCATGAAGCCACTCCAGTGTTTACCAAAGATGGCAACACCATGTATTTCACCAGAAATAACTATTTGGATGGCAAAAAAGGAAAAGATGTCAACAAAGTTACGTTACTCAAAATCTACAAAGCTACTTTGGTCAACAAAAGATGGACCAATGTAACCGAATTGCCGTTCAATAGCGATAATTTCAGTTCAGCTCACCCAGCCTTGAGTCCCGATGAGCAAACGCTATATTTTGCTTCGGATAGACCAGGAACAATCGGTCAATCGGATTTGTATAAAGTGGCGATCAACAGCAACGGAACTTACGGAAAACCGATTAATTTAGGTGCAGAAATCAACACCGAAGGAAGAGAAACCTTTCCATTTGTAACCAAAGACAATCAATTGTATTTTGCCTCAGACGGACATCCTGGATTAGGAGGTTTGGATGTTTTTACTACCAAAATCAACAGCGACGGTACTTTTGATGAAGTTGAAAATGAAGGAGCCGAAGTGAATTCTCCCAAAGATGATTTTGGATATTACCGAGATAGCGAAACCAACAAAGGTTTTTTCTCCTCGAATCGCGATGGCGGATTAGGCTCGGATGATATTTATAGATTTATCAGTAAAGA
>NZ_JMTM01000051.1 GCF_001662485.1 Flavobacterium succinicans | reverse complement strand
ATGTTTACAAAAGTTTATTGAAATTCGTTTCAATAAACTTTTCTTATTTATGAAAAACTCAAAAAAAAGCGTTGCCCTACATGTAAAAGTCTTCAAACTATTAAATGGGGAGTCCAACAAAATAAGCAGCGTTTTAAATGCAAAGAATGTAGTCAATTATTTACCTCAAACAATAAGTCAGTTTCAGATTCTAACAAAGAAATTTGGTTCAAGAATTGGATAATTGGTAAAGACACTTTTGATAAAATCGCACTAGAATCCGGTTATAGCAAAAGCACTTTACAGCGTTATTTTTCTAAAATGTTATGCAAAGCACCTATTTTAGAATTCAGCTCTACTGATGAAATTTATTTAGTACTGGATGGAACCTATTTTCCAAATGATATCTGTTTGGTTGTTTATAGAAACTTCCATTTAAGGTCAACGCAACTTTATAGGATGACTAATGGAGAGCATTTCGAAGAAATTGCTGAGGACTTACAGAATTTATTGAATCTAGGAATCAAAATAAAAAGCATCACATCCGATGGAGATAAATCCTCAATAAAAGCTATTAAAAAAGTGTGTCCAAAAGTGCCTTTTCAAAGATGTTTAGTTCATATATCAAGAATGTGCAGAATATGGATTACTCAGCATCCAAAACTTAAATCTGGTTTTGAGCTCAAGCAAATAGTTGTCAAAATTCATCATATTGATTCTGAATATAAACGTCAATTATGGCTTATTGAACTCATTCAATGGGAAGAAGAGTATAGAGATTTTATCAATCAAAAATCATATAATATGGAAACTGGAAGGTATTGGTATACCCATAAAATGGTTCGAAGATCATTTACTGTAATTAAAAAAGCATTACCCAATATGTTTCTTTATTTAAAAGATGACAAAATACCTAATTCAACAAACTCTTTGGAATCGTTTTTTGGGCATTTAAAAGGAAATCTAAATGTTCATAGAGGATTGAGTTTAACCAATCGGAAAAATTTTTTGAAATGGTATCTGTATTACAAAAACCAAATCAATACGTAGGTTTTCATTAGCCATAGACACACCAAAAAATGTATAAAAAAGGGCAGATTGAACTGCCCTCATTTTTCGTATGTGTATCAAATCTATTGCTAATTGGTTGCTCCTCAGCAGAGCCAATGTCCTCTTTAATTTGACGCAAGCAATTTAACTAATCTTAAATGAAAAATCACCAACTATTTTTGACCACATTACC
>NZ_JMTM01000050.1 GCF_001662485.1 Flavobacterium succinicans | reverse complement strand
GCGTTAAGGTATTGCCACAATTATCCGTTACTGTTGGAACCGTTGGAGTTACAATGTCTGCTTGACAAGCTACTGTTGAAGCTCCATTGGCTGGCATAGTGAAATCAGCTCTTTCGATAGTGATTGTTTGAGTACAAGTAGTTTGTTTTAAGATGGTATTCTCCCCTGAATCTCTAACATCATTATTATTTGGATCAGCATATTCGGTAATTGTATACGTTCTTGTTACATTTCCTTCACAACCTGGGTTTGATCCATTAGTCGCTGTGATTTCAACTACGCCACATCCTACAACATCAACAATACCATTGCCATTGCCTAATGCTTGAAATTGAGCAATTGTATAAGAGGTTTGTGAGGGCATATCTGCGTAACACGGAATAGAAGTCGATGGAAAAGTTGGACAGGTAATATTAAACGTACCATCTAAAACATTAGAAACATCTGTTAAAATACCTGTACATCCCGCATTACCATTTGTTGTTTTTACCTTTAAAGTTTGCCCTGCAACTAGTGCAATAGTATTAGGAATGGCAATCGTTACACTTCCTCCATTACCATTTGCTGTAACAGGTGGTGAAAAAGAAGTCCCACTAGAATTCACTATCTCATAGGAAAATCCACTTTGCGTATTCGAAATGGTAATACTTGGTGAAGTACCATCGCATAAGTTAATATCGGAAACTGCCAAGGATAAATCTGCATCTGGTGTCACCGTAACCGTAACGTCCGATTGATAAGTTGTTGGATTTGGACAACCAAAGGTAGGCTTTAAAACATAACTAGCCGTGTAGGTCGTGGTGGCTGAAGGTGTAAGCGTTACAGGCATTCCTGTACCAACTACAACACCATTATTATCTCTCCATGTAATATCATATAAGTTATTAGTAGCCGAAATAACTCCTAATGTTGTGGGACTGTTTGGACATACCGTTGCATTAGAAACTTGCGCAGAAGGGGCTGTATTTGTATTACTAATAGTAACATTACTATTGATTGTATAACAAGGATTTGTAACTTTAACAACATAATTTCCTGTCGCTAAACCAGTAAAGGTATAATTAGTTGTGGGACTAGTAACCGTAAATGGCCCTTGAACTGCTGTCGATAGATTTGATGCAGCATATAAAGTAAAAGTCATTGGATACACAATCGTTCCAGAGGAAACTTGCGCATTAATTATTCCTGAATTTGAGGTGTTTACATCACAAACAGCAGTTGAAGTACTTACACTAATATCCGTATAAGGTTCAATAGTAATGGCTTTGGTATAGGTTTGAGCCGCGCTCGAAGCAAAGGCGGCTGAATACCCATTGAATAAATCTTTTGGCGTAACATTTTCAAAACTAATAATATAATTCCCTGAATTTAAGTTAATAAATGAACCTGATAGGGTATTTGAAGTAGAAGTAGCCACTAACGCCCCTAATCCCCCCGATCCATTATCTCTATACAACCTAACAGTGTAAGGAGATGGTT
>NZ_JMTM01000049.1 GCF_001662485.1 Flavobacterium succinicans | reverse complement strand
TCAGAAAAATAGCGCTAATTTAGTCCCAAACCGCCTGTAGCGCGGGAACGTTAGTCGCAAGTTGACAACCAAAATATTGCAGAATTATCTAATCCTGAAAATCAATACAGGGGTAGTAAATAATAAATATCATTTTAATGAAATCATTTCTAAAATTTTTATTTTTCACAATAGTACTGTCTTTAAATACAAGCATTTATGCTCAAAAAGAACAAAAATACAGCGGTTTATTTTCGCATAAATGCAGTAGTTATAGTGGACTCAATTTGCAGGACTCTGTAAAATCAGTCAATATGAGATTGACAAATCTAAAAGAAACCTTGTCTAAGGGAGAAGCTGCCAATATTATTTTATTTAATGGAGTTCGTCATAGTTCCTACATAGAGTTTGATAAATATGGTCGACTCCAAGCACAAATACCCAGTATTCCTGGAGAAAATTTCTTCGCACAAATAGATTATAGCAGGGCAGATAAGTACGTATATGATGATAAGGATTGGGATAAAAAGAGTAAGTATAAAACCGTATTAAAGCAATACCGTCCGGTATACAATCATAATTTACTACTAAAACTAAATCAAATAGAAGTTCCAGATGAAGATGAAGTATATGAAGAAGAGGGGAAGATTTGGCAAAATTATGATGAGAATATATATATATATATATATATATGATAAGTCAGATAGAATCATTGAAGAGAAAGAATATTTTGTACACAGATTTGGTAAAGAAACGCTGCATAAAAAGTATAAAAAAGAAGATCTATTTACTCGTAAATTGTTTACTTATAATGACAAAGGACAGGTTGTAAACCAGAAAATCATTGCAGGTTTATATGGTAAAGATATGTCTTTCACTAATATGGGAACTGAATGTGGTTTTTGTGAGGATTTACAATTACAGTATGATTATGACCCATCAGGACGTATCACACAAGTCACAATGTTTGGTTGTGGGAAAACAGTTGCTCAGGAAGATTATATTTACCATCCAACCCAAGATTATGTAGAAACAGTGAAATACTATGTTACAGGTTCCGGAGAAATATCTAATCCTACCAAAAGGTTTATAAAGACCTTTAACGATTACGGAGATCTGATCAAAGAAGAGTTTGTTCTTGATGACCCAGAACAAGAATTACCAGTAAAAGAATACTATTACACCTATGAATATGACAGCCACAAAAACTGGATAAAATGCAATATCTATATGGAAGGTACTCAGGAAGGAGTTCCGTCGCTGGTTGCAGAGCGAAAAATTGAGTATTATAATTAAAGCCCGCAAAGAAAAACGATTAGGATTACCAACAACCTGCGCCTAACACACGCTACAAGCAATTTGGGTATTAGGCTTAATTTAAATATGGTTTTGTATTTGGAAGATTTGGCAAATCCGAAAATAGAGCTTAATTTAGTCCCAAACTGCTTGTAGCGCGGGGACGTTACAGGAGACTTGTGCCGAAATTACGCAGACAATTTCAATTTGAAATCAAG
>NZ_JMTM01000048.1 GCF_001662485.1 Flavobacterium succinicans | reverse complement strand
TAACAGCTACTCCTATGTAAAGCATCATAAAGTTATTCACAACTTTTGAGGGGGTTATATGTGGTTATTTTTCGAGTATAAAATTCCGTTCCAACGGCTTGTTGAAAAAGTTGGAAACAACTTTTTGTCCGCCGAAGGCTTAGGACTGAAAAAGTTATTCTGACTTTTTCAATAATGCCAAGAATTCTGATCTCTTTTATTTCATAGTCTTTCTTTTAAAATCTTAAAGCTCCTACTCCTATATGTGGTCTCACCTTGGCGAGCCACCAGCATCGGTATGATTGTAAGATTAAAAATAGCTGCCTACTACAAAATGCGGCTTCCTTTTACAGAACCGCCATAGCTGTTTTGCAGTCTATTCTCTGGTATGATTGAGCTTTTTAAGAAGGTTGTTTTATTTTTCTAACACTAAGTTTCTATTGATTTGATAGGGTGTTTCCGTTTTTATTACCGAGAGTATTCTTCGTGCCAATTTATGGGCCACTTTAACAATGACACTCTTTACGTTCTTGCCTTGATGTTTGCGGTAATATTGCTGCATTTCGACATCCTTTCTAATGGCAATCCAAGCAGCCTCCACTAAATAACTTCGCAATTGCGAACGACTTCTGGGGGTTATTCCCAAACATTTTTCTGATCCGCCACTATTGTAAATCCCCGGCACCAAGCCAATGTAAGAACTAAATTGTCCCTCGTTATTGAATCGGCGAAGATCACCACATTCAGCCAGAATCACACTGGCCAAGTAACCGCCAATTCCTGGAATGCTCCTCAAGAGATTATAATCGTTCTTACAGGTCTTTCTGCAATGCGAACGCATTTGATTGGCAATTTCCAAATACTCTGATCGGATAAATTTGTACATCCGTAGCTTGCCCTGCAAAGCCAATTCTCCACAACTGCTACTGAATTTTATATTTTCCAGCCATGCAATGAAATCCTTGTTCCAATTTGAATTATCATATGCTGGAGGTATTTCAATTCCATGAAAGAGCAACATACTTTTGATATGCGATTTGCTTTGTCTGAGTTTCTTGGTGATTTGGGTTCTATGACGCGCCAAAGTGGTAAACTGTTCGTGTGCTTCGGTAGGAATATAAACGCTCCTGAGCACACCCGATTTTAATTGATTGGACAGGTTTTTGGAATCTAAAGCGTCTGTTTTTTGATAGCGTTCCTTGTCTCCTGTCTTGACATCGGATGGATTTACTACCAAAACATGCCAACCTAAGTTTAAAAAGTAGCGCGCTGCAGAAAACCCACAACAACCTGCTTCGTAAACTAAAGCTACTTCGTGATTTGGAAAAGTTCGCTCCACATATTGATATAAATCCTCGGCAACAGAAGGCATGGAGAACGTTCTGTAAAAAAACAAATCCGTTTGAATGGAAACGCTCCAGCTTTTTTTGTGAATGCCTAAACCAATGAATATCTTTGGAATAGTTAAGGCATCATGTAATTGCATAATCTTCGTTTTTAGTAACTCTAAGTTATGCTTTTACATAGATGCTACAACGGATTTGGGCAA
>NZ_JMTM01000047.1 GCF_001662485.1 Flavobacterium succinicans | reverse complement strand
TAATCCTCACTATACTTTGGTGTAGTTTTGCCTTTGCTCAAAAAGCCAAATTAGCATCCGCGGATAAAAAATACGATAGTTATGCCTATGTTGATGCGATAAAAACCTATGAACGCCTGGCTGCCAAAGGCTACCAATCGGCAGATATGTTCATGAAATTAGGCAATGCGTATTATTTTAATTCTGATTTTGAAAAAGCAGCCCAGTCTTATGAAAAGCTCTATCAATTACAACCAGAACTAACCCCTGAATATTATTACCGTTACGCCCAATCGCTAAAATCCATCGGAAAAGAGAAAGAAGCAGCAACCGTACTGACTCAATTTGAAAACAAATCAGGTGGCGACGGCCGTAGCAAACGCTTGAAAAAAAATAGCGAATATCTAGAAGACATCCGAGCCAATATTGGTAGCTACACCATTGAAAACGCAGGCATCAACTCCAAATATTCTGACTATGGTAGTGCCATTGTAGACGATAAATTAATTTTTACCTCCGCAAGAGATACTGGTGGCATTGGCCAACGCAAACACACTTGGACAGGCGAACATTTTACTAATTTATATGCCGCAACAGTCAACGGAGAGCTTATTCCAAGCCATCCCAAACGCTACGATGCCAACATCAATTCTAAATTTCATGAAGCCACTCCAGTGTTTACCAAAGATGGCAACACCATGTATTTCACCAGAAATAACTATTTGGATGGCAAAAAAGGAAAAGATGTCAACAAGGTTACACTACTCAAAATCTACAAAGCTACTTTGGTCAACAAAAGATGGACCAATGTGACCGAATTGCCGTTCAATAGCGATAATTTCAGTACAGCCCACCCAGCCTTGAGCCCCGATGAGCAAACCTTGTATTTTGCTTCGGATAGACCAGGAACAATCGGTCAATCGGACTTGTATAAAGTGGCGATCAACAGCAACGGAACTTACGGAAAACCGATTAATTTAGGCGCAGAAATTAATACCGAAGGAAGAGAAACCTTTCCATTTGTAACCAAAGACAATCAATTGTATTTTGCCTCAGACGGACATCCTGGATTAGGAGGTTTGGATGTTTTTACTACCAAAATCAACGACGACGGTACTTTTGATGAAGTTGAAAATGACGGAGCCGAAGTGAATTCCCCTAAAGATGATTTTGGGTATTACCGAGATAGCGAAACCAACAAAGGTTTTTTCTCCTCGAATCGCGATGGCGGATTAGGCTCGGATGATATTTATAGATTTATCAGTAAAGATAAGTGCAAACAAATCTTAAATGGAACTATAAGCGATAAGGCATCAGGGGCAGTTTTGGCAGGCGTACAAATGGTGCTTTTGAACAAAAAATACAAAGTAGTTGGCGAGACCACAACCGATGCATCAGGTAATTACAGCTTTAAGGTCGATTGTAGAAAAACCTACAGCGTTAGAGCCACCAAAGAAGAGTATACCTCAAAAGAAGTAACCATTAAAATCCCTGAAATCACAGGCCAAACCACAGTAGATTTACAACTAGAAGGCAGCATTTGCAAAGTAACAGTAGGCGATGATTTGGGCAAATGTTTTGGTATCAAAATGATTTATTTTGATTTGGATAAATCCAATATTCGCAAAGAGGCGGCTT
>NZ_JMTM01000046.1 GCF_001662485.1 Flavobacterium succinicans | reverse complement strand
AGCAATTTAACTAATCTTAAATGAAAAATCACCAACTATTTTTGACCACATTACCCCAAAAAAAATACCCGACAAGCCAAAAGCTCATCGAGTACTTCCAATTGAAATAATATAATCCTTCTATTTAAAAAATCTGACTTGCGATTTGTCTGATGTTTTCTGATTTTCCCATAGAATAATAATGCAAAACAGGAACTCCCGCGGCTTTTAACTCTATAGATTGTTGAATCGCCCATTCTATTCCAACTTGGCGGATTTCGGCATTGTTTTTACATTTTTCTACCCCAGCAATTAAATCCTCAGGCAAATCGATACGGAAAATTTGTGGCAATACTTGCAAATGTCTTTCTACCGCAATAGGTTTTATCCCAGGAATAATAGGAACTGTAATGCCCATTTCTCTGGCTTTGGCTACGAATTCGAAATATTTAGCATTATCAAAAAACATTTGAGTCACGACATAATCCGCTCCAGCGTCAACTTTTTCTTTAAGACGTTTCAAATCGGTTTGCAAAGAAGGGGATTCCAAATGCTTCTCAGGATAACCCGCCACCCCAATACAGAAATCGGCTTTATTATCAATGTCCATTACTTCGTGCAAATACTTCCCTTGGTTCAATTGATAAATTTGGCTTACTAAATCAGAAGCATATTTATTCCCACCGTTGGTTGGCACAAACGATTGCTCGTCTTTCATCGCATCACCACGCAAAGCCATCACATTATCAATGCCTAAGTAATGACAATCCACCAACAAATACTCGGTTTCTTCTTTGGTAAACCCTCCACAAAGTACGTGCGGCACCGTGTCGACATTATATTTGTGTTTGATTGAAGCACAAATCCCCAAAGTCCCTGGACGCATTCTTGTCAACTTCTTTTCTAATAACCCGTTCCCTTTATTTACGTAGATAAACTCTTCACGAGAAGTGGTCACATCAATAAATGGCGGCTTGAACTCCATCAAAGGATCGATGTTGTCGTATAATTCCTGAATGCTTTTGCCTTTTTGTGGCGGAATAATTTCAAAAGAAAACAAGGTTTCTCCTTTGGCGTTTTCTATATGTTGTGTTACTTTCATTTCCTTTAGTTTGAAGTTTAAGGTTTAAGGTTTAAGGTTCTCACGAACAACTTTAAACTTTAAACTTTAAACAAATTTTCAACTTTAAACTATTATTAATCAGCTATATTCGGATTCAACCATTTCATGGCTACATCGGTCGAAACATTTCTTCGTTTGGCGTAATCAATTACTTGGTCTTCTTTGATTTTACCAAGTCCGAAATACTTGCTTTCTGGATTTCCAAAATAGTACCCAGAAACAGATGAAGCTGGCCACATCGCCATACTTTCCGTCAAAGTCACCCCGATTTCTTCTTCAACGTTCAATAATTTCCAGATAGTCGGTTTTTCTAAATGGTCTGGACAAGCTGGATAACCAGGTGCTGGACGGATTCCTTTATACGATTCTTCAATCAAATCTTCTTTACTTAACACCTCATCAGCGGCATAGCCCCAAATTTCTTTACGGACTTTTTCGTGTAAATATTCGGCAAAAGCCTCTGCAAAACGGTCGGCCAAGGCCTTCACCATAATCGAATTATAATCGTCTAATGCTGCCTCAAATTCGGCAGCCCATTCGTCTACTCCAAAACCAGTGGTTACACAAAAAGCTCCCATATAATCCACTTTCCCACTTTCTTTTGGCGCAATAAAATCAGACAAAGCAATGTTGGGCGCTCCTTTGGTTTTTTGAGCTTGCTGACGCAAAGTCAAAAATGTTTGTAATGGATTTCCATTTTCATCTTTCAATTCGATATCGTCGTCGTTGATTTGATTCGCAGGGAAAATTCCGTAAACGCCTTTTGCGGTTAACTTTTTCTCCTCCAAAATAACTTTCAACATCGCTTGTGCATCCGCAAAAACTGAAGTGGCTTGTTCACCCACAACTTCATCGGTTAAAATTGCAGGATACTTCCCGAATAATTCCCACGTTCTGAAAAATGGCGTCCAATCGATATAAGGCACCAAAGTTTCTAAATCGACTTCTACGATTTGTTTGCCAATTACTTTGGGTTGTACTGGAGTAAAATTATCCCAATCCAATTGCAATTTATTTTTTCTAGCTTCCTCGATAGATAAGAAATTCTTATCTCGTGAACGATTCAAAAACGTTTCTCTAAACGCATCGTATTCTGCACGAATATCGCTGGCATAAATTTTTCTGTTATGGTCCAATAAATTACCCGCTACGGTCACCGCTCTCGAAGCATCGTTTACGTGAATTACCGTTTCTCTGTATTGAGGCGCGATTTTCACCGCGGTATGCGCACGCGAAGTAGTGGCTCCACCAATCATTACAGGGATTTTCATATTGCGTTTGTCCAGCTCTTTCGCCAAATACACCATTTCGTCCAAAGACGGCGTAATCAATCCACTCAATCCAATAATATCTACCTCGTGCTCAATAGCTGCAGCAATAATTTTTTCTGGAGGCACCATCACACCCAAATCGACTATCTCATAGTTATTACAAGCCAATACCACCGAAACAATATTCTTTCCAATATCGTGTACGTCACCTTTTACAGTAGCCATCAATATTTTTCCGTTCCCAGATTTGTCTCCAACTTGCTTGGCGGCTTCAATGAAAGGTAAAAGATAAGCCACTGCTTTTTTCATCACACGTGCCGATTTTACCACTTGTGGCAAAAACATTTTACCCGAACCAAACAAATCTCCCACGACATTCATTCCTGCCATCAAGTTGATTTCGATTACTTCGATTGGTTTTTCGGCGGCCAAGCGTGCTTCTTCTACATCAATTTCTATAAAAGCATCCACTCCTTTTACCAAAGAGTGCGTGATTCTTTCCTGTACGGTTCCATTACGCCATTCTTGTATTACTGCTTCATTTGTTTTGGAACCGTCTCCTTTTACATTTTCAGCAAAATCCAATAAACGTTCAGTAGCATCGTCGCGTCGGTCCAGAATCACATCTTCAACGTATTCTAATAAATCTTTTGGAATCTCATCGTAAATCGACAACATTTCTGGGTTTACAATTCCCATCGTCATTCCGTTTTGAATCGCGTGATACAAGAAAACCGAGTGCATCGCCTCTCTCACCACATCGTTTCCTCTAAACGAAAACGACACATTACTCACCCCGCCACTAATATGTGCGTGCGGTAAATTTTCGCGAACCCATTTAGTCCCTCTAAAGAAATCCAAAGCATTCAAGCGGTGTTCTTCCATTCCTGTAGCCACAGGAAAAATATTCAAATCGAAGATGATATCTTGTGGTGGAAATCCAATTCCCAACAAAATATCATACGAACGCTGGCAAATTTCGATACGCCTTTCGTAATTATCGGCTTGACCTACTTCGTCAAAAGCCATCACAATCACCGCCGCACCATAGCGTTTGATTAAGTTCGCGTGATGTATGAATCGCTCCTCGCCTTCTTTCAAAGAAATCGAATTCACAACACATTTCCCTTGCACCACTTTCAAACCCGCCTCAATGATTTCCCACTTCGAGCTGTCAATCATAATCGGCACACGCGAAATATCTGGTTCCGCCGCAATCAGATTCAGGAATTTGGTCATAGCATATTCACCATCCAACATTCCTTCGTCCATATTCACGTCGATAATCTGTGCGCCCCCTTCTACTTGTTGGCGCGCAATATCAAGCGCCTCATCGTATTTCTCTTCCTTTATCAATCGAAGAAATTTTCGCGAACCCGTCACATTGGTTCGTTCCCCCACATTCACAAATACGCTTTCCGGCGTGATGATTAAGGGTTCCAATCCTGATAATACTAGGTTTCTTCTTTTTTCTGCCATTTCTTTATTTTGAGTTACTCAGTGGCTAAGTAGCTTAGTTACTAAGTGATTTTCTATTCTATTTTTTATCTCCAGCTCGTCTTCAAAACTAAACTGGGTTTTCTTTTTTTATTTTGGGCGTGTCCCAAGGGCCGGGCTATCCGTTCCCGCTTTTTTTCTTGATAAAAAAATCAAGAAAAAAAGCTCCACTACTATCCCTCACGCAGTATTGTGCATACAACACCTTTTTTGTTTCAACGAAACGATTCCGTTTTTATAATTCACAACGGAATCAATTTCGTTGCTATTGTCCTTCCGACGAAGGAGGAATCGCATCAAGTGACTCACGTAATGTGATTCCTCCTTCGTCGGAAGGACAAAACCGGAACAGTCTTTTACATCACCGCCGTCGAAACCCTCGGCTTATACTCCTTGGCGATATCGGCAATTAATTTGATATGCTCTGGGGTGGTGCCGCAGCAGCCTCCTATGATGTTGATTAAATTATCTTCTAAATAAGAACGAATTTGAGCTTGCATTTCCTCAGGCGTTTCGTCGTATTCTCCAAAAGCATTCGGCAAACCTGCATTAGGATGCGCCGAAATATTGAAAGAAGTATTATGCGACAAAGTTTGCAAATAAGGCTTGAGCAAATCGGCACCCAAAGCGCAATTGAATCCTACACTCAACAACGGAATGTGCGAAACCGAAATCAAGAAAGCCTCAACGGTTTGTCCAGAAAGAGTTCTTCCTGAAGCATCGGTGATGGTTCCTGAAACCATAATAGGCACATCGATGTTGCGTTCTTCTTTGACTTCTTCGATGGCAAAAAGTGCGGCTTTGGCATTCAGCGTATCGAAAATGGTCTCTACCAAAAGAATGTCACAACCACCATCCAACAAGGCTTCGACTTGTTGTTTGTAAGCGATGCGTAAATCATCAAAAGTTACGGCGCGGTATCCTGGGTCATTCACATCGGGCGACATACTTGCAGTTCTGTTCGTGGGTCCAATGGAACCTGCAACAAAACGCGGTTGGTCTGGATTTTTGGCGGTGAATTCATTGGCTACTTCACGCGCTAGTTTAGCCGATTCGTAGTTGAGTTCGTATACCAAATCCTCCAAATGATAATCGGCCATTCCGATTGTGGTTCCTGAGAAGGTGTTGGTTTCTACAATATCGGCTCCTGCCTCAAAATAGGCGGCGTGCACGGCTTTGATGGCCTGTGGTTGCGTGAGAGACAATAAATCATTGTTCCCTTTTAACGGATGTGGAAAATCTTTGAATCGTTCGCCACGAAAATCTTCTTCGGAGAAATTGTAGCGTTGTAACATCGTTCCCATCGCTCCGTCGAGCACGAGAATTCTTTTTTTAATTTCTTCTTGTATTGTTGACATACTTTATTTTAAACCGCTAAGTCGCAAGGGCGCAAAGCTTTATTACTATTTCCAAATATTCACTATTTGAGGCTCTTTAGCCCCGATAGCAGTGTAAATCCTTGTGTGCCGGGGTTCGGCATACAAGATTGTAACGGATAGCGGGAACGTTGATACCAAAAAAGCGGCAATGATGCGCTCATTCAATTATTTAAAAATGTATCGGGAAAGGGGTTTGAAAAAATACGAGACTGTATTTTGTTGTTATCTATCCGAGCTATGCTTGGTAGAATGTAGCACCTTCTTTAAAAAAGTAAAGGGTTGCTAAGGTTTCATCGGGTCTTTTCCCTCCGCCTTTCGTGATAACTTTCAATAAAAATAGGAACAGTGCAAAGTAACGACATAACGCTAACAATTGCAAGTGTTTTTTTAGAAGTTTAAAAGTTTAAAAAAAGGTTTAAATTGTTTAAAGTTGTTTAAGATTGTCGCCGAATCGAGGCAACACTTAAACTTTTAAACAATTTAAACCTTTAAACGGAATAAACGAAACTATACAATAGCTTTCACTACTGCTTTTGGCGCTTCTTTACGAGTACCGTCGAATCCGTCAACACCTGAAACGGTGGTGTATTTCATCACATATTTTTTACCTGGATTGATAATTTGGTAAGCCGCTTGACACATTAACGTGGCTTCGTGGAATCCGCAAAGAATCAATTTTAATTTGCCTGGATAGGTATTTACGTCACCAATGGCGAAAATCCCAGGAATATTGGTTTGATAATCTAAAGCATTGTTTACTTTGATGGCGTTTTTTTCGATTTCTAATCCCCAATCGCCGATAGGTCCTAATTTTGGAGTCAATCCGAAAAGTGGAATAAAATAGTCGGTAGCGATGGTTTGCTTAGCGCCTTTGTCGTCTTCTACCACTACAGATTCGATGCGTTCGGCACCATTTAAGCCAACTACTTCTCCTGGAGTTATCAATCTGATTTTTCCAGCAGATTTTAATTCTTGTACTTTCTCTACAGAATCTAATGCGCCACGGAATTCGTTACGACGGTGAATCAAGGTTACCTCTGATGCTACATTCGACAAGAAAATACTCCAGTCTAAAGCAGAATCTCCACCACCAGCAATCACAACTCTCTTATCGCGGAATTTTTCTGGATTCTTGATAAAGTATTTGATTCCCTTGTCTTCGTAAAACTCAATGTCTTCGATTAAAGGTTTTCTAGGTTCAAAACTTCCTAAGCCTCCTGCAATAGCAATAACTGGAGCGTGGAATTTTTTTCCTTTATTAGATGTTACAATAAAGCTACCATCTTCTTGTTTTTCGATGGTTTCTGCACGTTCTCCTAGGGTAAATCCTGGCTCGAATTGCTTGATTTGTTCCATTAAATTATCCACCAAATCTCCGGCTAGTACTTCTGGAAATCCTGGAATATCATAAATAGGTTTCTTAGGATACAATTCTGACAATTGTCCGCCTGGCTGTGGCAAGGCATCCAAAATATGACATTTTAATTTTAATAATCCTGCTTCGAAAACGGCAAAAAGCCCTGTGGGTCCTGCTCCTATTATTAATATATCTGTTTTAACCATTTTTTTTTATTTATACTTATTACTTCCTTTTTTTTTTTATTTTTTTCGAGCAGATTGCGACCTGTCCCTTGGTGTTCAAATAAACGATTAATTCCTTTGAGAATTCGTGATAAATATCACTTGGGTGTTTTTTTTATTGTGATGAAGAACAGGTCGCGACCTGTCCCTACGGTATTATTTATTATTTTTTAATGCCTCGGTGATTTCATTCATACGTTGCACCTTTTCTTCAAAATTTCCTTTCAACGTTTTGCGATATTCATTCAGGTTTTCGACCATTTTATTCACATCATCAGGAATGACCTCTTCAAAAAATTCGCGCAATCGCTTGGCGGTTGTCGGTGATTTCCCGTTCGTTGAAATAGCGATTTTCACATTGCCTTTGGTCACAATTCCGCCTAAATAATAATCGCATAAATCGGGCGTATCGGCAATATTACAAATCAAATAACGCTTTCTGGACAAATCATACACACGCTTGTTTACCTTCAAATCATCCGTGCAAGCTATTACTAAATTACGCTTTCGAAGCATCCAACGATTGAATTTTTTGGGCGTCAATTTTACTGAAGGATGTTTTTCAGCCAAAGCTTCCAACTCGGGAAGAAATCGCGGTGCGACCACTTCAACATTCGCATTTGGGCTTGATTTCAACATAAAAGACAACTTTTCTAAACCCACATTTCCGCCACCTACAATCAAAACATTTAATTGATGTAGTTTTAAAAACACGGGATATAATTCGTTTCTTTCCATTGTTTATTTTGTTGGGTCAGGTCACGACCTGACCTTACTGTTTTTGTTTTTTAAGTCAGGTCTCGACCTGACGCTACGATAAATTCTTCGTAAAATCCTTTTAACTTCATCGGGTTAAAACCCGAAGCTATTCAATTAATTGTTCCTATGAACTTTTATTTATCGGATTTCTTTCGAAATGAACTCTTCGTAAAATCCTTTTAACTTCATCGGGTTAAAACCCGACGCTATTCAATTATTTGTTCCTACGGAACTTTTATTTATCGGATTTCTTTTGAAATAAATTCTTCGTAAAAACCTTTTAATTTATTGCTTTCTTTTACCACTTCGCCAATTACAATGATGGCGGGATTGCTCAAATTATGCGCTGCTACAACAGCTTCTATCGTATCAATAGTTCCTACCCCAATTCTTTCTTCTGGAGTCGTTCCGTTTTGAATGATGGCAATAGGCGTTTCACCTTTGCTTTCCTCTTGAAATAGCGCCACGATTTGAGCCAACTTACTCATTCCCATCAAAATCACCACTGTTGCCGTTGATTTGGCAGCTAGCTGAACATCATTTGATAATTTTCTTGCCGATGTTGTACCAGTAATTACCCAAAAACTTTCAGATACACCACGTTTTGTCAACGAAATCCCTTGATAAGCAGGAACTGCAATTGATGATGAAATACCTGGAACGACAAAGGTAGGAATTCCAAAGCTTTCAGCGTGCTCAATTTCTTCACTTCCACGCCCAAAAATAAATGGGTCACCTCCTTTTAATCGAACAACGTGACCGTAAGTCAAGGCATTATCAACGATTAACTGATTGATTTGCTCTTGCGAATAGGCGTGACTTCCTTTACGTTTGCCTACAAATATCTTTATGGAAGATTTTGGTGCAAACTCCATTAATTCTTCGTTAGCCAAAGCATCATACAAAACGACATCGGCTTCGGCCAAGGCTTTTACTCCTTTTATAGTCAAAAGGTCTGGGTCACCTGGGCCTGCACCTACTAAAGTAACTTTAGGACCACTCCTACTCAATCCAATAGAACGAGAGGAGGAACTATTTCCTGTTATTTTATAGCTCATCTGATTCTTCTTTAATTTTTAGACAAATCCTCTGCTCTGTATGTTTCAATCGTTTCAAAAAACGCAGTTGCTGTCGCAATGTATTCTTTGGCAAAAGTTTCAGATGGTTCGTTTTCTTTAATTTGATAAACCAATTCTTTAAAAGAAGTGGCTAATTGTATTTTATTCGTCTCCACAAAAACGGTATCAAACAAATCGATGATTCCTGCGTGATGGTTTGTTTTTTGGTTTTCGGCTAATAACAAAGCTTTGGCTCCATTTACAAATCCAGCATAAGCCAAGTAAATCGCATCCGACCATTTTTGATCCTCGAAAGCTTCTTGTGCAAACGTCAATTTGTCTTTGGCTTCGTATAACAAAGTTGCTACTAAATCAATCACAACACCAGCACATTCACCCACACCTACTGCTTTTACATAATTATCAGCGTTACCCCAATCTACAAAATCAGCTTCGGTTAAATTGGTTACATCGGCCAAAGGTTTCAAAAATTCGTAGAAATATTTCTCCCCTTTAGCATCGTAATAGTTCAAGAATGACTGACCGTTGGCATTGGCTTCAAAATCATTCAGGATTAATCGTAGGGCTTCTGGACCACGACGGCTCGGGATTTTGATTACTTTATCCGAAAAACGTCCTTGTCCGTTTCCTAAATTTCCTCCACCTAACAATACTTGTAAAGCTGGTGCCACCAGTTTACCTGCGTTGATAGACATTCCTTGGAAACCAATTTCGGCCATATTGTGTTGGCCACAAGCGTTCATACAACCACTAATTTTTATTGTGATTTCGTTTGAATTGGCATAGTGTGGATATTCTGTCGCTAAAACTCTTTCTAATTCTACTGCAATTCCAGTACTACTTGCGATTCCTAAATTACACGTATCGGTTCCTGGACAAGCGGTAATATCAGCGGTGCTATTGTATCCTAAAGCAACAAAATCTAATTTGGCTAATTCTTGATAAAAGAAAGGCAACGCTTCTTCTTTTATATGACGAATTAAAATATCTTGACGCAACGTAAAACGCAATTCGTTGGTTGCATAATTCTTAATTAAATCAGCCAATTGTCTTGCTTTATCAATATAAAAATCGCCAAGAGCTACTTTGATTCCGATAGCCACATAACCCGCTTGTTTCTGCTGAATAACATTGGCCTTTTTCCAAGCTTCGAAGGCAGCGACATCATCAATCACAACTTGTGGAGCATCCAATACTGGCGTTGGAATGGCTTTTTCAAAAGGAGTTGTATCAATTTCAACTACTTGATGCGATAAAGCTTTTTTCTCTTCATCGACCAAACGCAAAAATTCCTCTTTCCCAATTTCTTTAATCAAAAACTTCATTCTCGCTTTCAATCGTTTGGCTCTTTCGCCAAAACGGTCAAAAATTCTTAGAACCCCTTCGGTTGTTGGAATGATTTGATTGGCAGGAATAAATTCAGATAATAATTCGGCGTGATGGGGTTGAGAACCTAATCCACCGCCAAGCATTACTTTGAATCCTTTTTCTCCATTTACAATCTTTGGAATAAATCCTAAATCGTGCAAATAGCTCAAAGCGGTATCTTTATCAGAAGAAGAAAAAGACATTTTGAATTTACGTCCCATTTCTTGACATACTGGATTTCTCAAGAAAAATTCGAATAGTGCGTGTGCATATGGAGACACATCGAAAGGTTCGTCTGGGTCGATACCAGCAGTTTCGCTAGCGGTAATGTTTCTAACCGTATTCCCACAAGCTTCTCTTAGGGTAACATCATCTTTCTCTAGCTCAGCCCAAAGTTGTGGTGTTCTATCCAAACTCACATAGTGAATTTGAATATCCTGACGCGTAGTAATGTGCAAACGTCCCGTAGAATATTCTTCAGAAACTTTACAGATACGGTGCAATTGTTCGCTAGTCACTTTACCAAAAGGCAACTTGATACGAATCATTTGCACGCCTTCTTGACGTTGCCCATATACACCTCTTGCTAAACGAAGAGAACGAAAACGTTCGTCATCGATTTTTCCATCGCGGAATAAAGCAATTTTTCTTTCTAAATCGATTATATCCTTTTGGACAATCGGATTCTCTATTTCGGTTCTAAAACTTTCCATAAGCCCCACCCCAGCCCTCCCCAAAAGGGAGGGAGCCGAGTCTATTATTTAGTTAATAATTTGTTTCATTTTACGTTATTCCCACTAATTTCCCACTTGGGGCTTAGGGGCTTATTTTATAAATCCAACGCCTGCAGTGGTGTTGGTTGCAGCATCAATTAAAATAAAAGCTCCATTTGATTTGTTATCGTTGTAAGCATCAAAATAAATGGCTTTGCTCAATTTTATAGTTACTTCACCAATTTCGTTTATAGCTAATTGATTAGCTGGTGTCACTCCAGAATAATCGGTTGCGATTACGTTTTTCACACTGTCAATTTTAGCCAAAACTCTGTTGGTGTTGTGTTGCACAAAATACTTTGCTCCTGCTACTAATTTTTTGCTATCCATCCAACAAACGGTTGTGGTGATGTCTTTTTCAATTCTAGGAAGCTCGCTTGATTTTACAATCATATCACCGCGAGTCACATTGATGTCATTTTCCAATTCGATTGTAATGGAAGAACCAACGCTCGCCTCATCAAATTGTTTGTCGAAAAAGTGAATATTCGTAATTGTAGATTCCGTCAAAGAAGGCAGTACCGTTACCGCATCGCCAACCTTAATATTGTTTCCGTATAATTTTCCAGCGTATCCTCTAAAATCGTGGTACTCTTCCGTTTTTGGACGAATTACGGTTTGTACTGGGAAACGAGCTTGTCCATTATCGTAAATATCTTTGGGCTCTAAACCTTCTAAATGCTGCAAAATAGTTTGTCCAGTATACCAAGGCATTTTTCCCAAAGTTTCTACTACATTATCTCCTGTCAAAGCACTCAATGGAATGTAGCTTACGTTTTGTTCTTTGTAGGCACTTTTTGCATTTAAGGCTTGGAAATCAGCTTTGATTTTATTAAAAACTTCTTCCGAATAATCCACCAAATCCATTTTGTTGATGGCAACAATCACATCTTTCACTCGCAATAAATTATTGATAAAAAAGTGACGGTACGTTTGCTCAATTACTCCTTTTCGAGCATCAATCAAAATAATTGATACTTGAGAAGTCGAAGCACCAGTTACCATATTACGGGTATATTCTACGTGACCTGGTGTATCGGCAATGATGTAACTTTTTTTCGCAGTAGAAAAATAAATATGCGCTACATCTATCGTAATTCCTTGCTCTCTCTCGGCCACCAAACCATCCGTCGCCAAAGAAAAATCTAAGTAATCGTATCCTTTTTGCTTGCTACTTTTTTCTATTGCTTCAATTTTATCGGTAGTCAAGGATTGTGTATCGTATAATAATCTTCCGATTAACGTACTTTTTCCGTCGTCTACACTTCCTGCTGTTGCTATTTTTAAAACTTCCATTTATTTTTTGTTTAAAGTTTAAGGTTTAAAGTTGTTTAACTTTCTCCTTACATCTTTTAATTTTTTAAATCCTTAAATCTTTCAATTGCTATTCTAAAAGTACCCTTGTTGTTTTCTTTTTTCCATAGCGGCTTCCGAACGTTTGTCGTCGATTCTGGCGCCTCTTTCAGAAATGGTAGAAGAACGAATTTCTCCTACTACTTCAGCAATAGTGGCGGCATACGACTCTACTGCGGCAGTACAACTCATATCACCAACGGTTCTGAAGCGAACAATTCGTTCTTCGATTTGTTCGTCTTCTTCTTGGTACACATAAGGAGAGTGTGACCAAATTAAACCGTCTCTCAAAAAAACTTTTCTTTTGTGTGAAAAATAAATCGACGGAATCTCGATTTGTTCTTGTTCGATATAACTCCAAACATCCAATTCGGTCCAGTTTGAAATTGGAAAAACACGAACGTTTTGACCATTTTCGATTTTACCATTCAACAAATCAAACAATTCAGGACGTTGGTTTTTTTCATCCCATTGACCAAAATCATCACGTACTGAGAAAATACGCTCTTTGGCTCTCGCTTTTTCCTCGTCTCTACGTGCTCCACCGATACAAGCATCGAATTTAAATTCTTCGATGGCATCCAAAAGTGTTGTCGTTTGCAGTGTATTTCTACTAGAATACTTTCCTGTTTCTTCTATTACTTTACCTTCGTCAATAGCATCTTGTACATTGCGAACGATTAATTCTAATCCTAATTCTGCCACCAATTTATCTCTAAACTCAATGGTTTCTGGAAAATTATGTCCTGTATCTACGTGCAACAACGGAAAAGGAATTTTTGCTGGAAAAAAGGCTTTTTGTGCCAAACGCACCAAGGTAATCGAATCTTTCCCGCCCGAAAAAAGCAAAACAGGTCGGTCAAATTGAGCAATTACTTCTCTGAATATGTAAATAGCTTCGCTTTCTAAAGCATTTGTTTTTAATACTGAACTCATTATTTTTAGTTTAAGAGTTTAAAGTTTAAAGTGTAAGGTTGTTGTGACCTCGACTAAAATCTTACCACTATTATTGTTTTTTCTATTCTCTTTATTCTATTTTCTAAAATCTGCCTTCTATTTTTGGTGCAACCCACATTCTTTGTGACTGGATTCCCAAGACCATCTTCCGGCTCTGATGTCTTCACCCTCTGCAATAGCTCTCGTACAAGGTGCACAACCGATGCTCACAAATCCTTTTTTGTGCAATGCGTTTTGTGGCACATTGTTGGTATCAATATATTCTTGAACTTCTTTTAGACTCCACTTCAGCAAAGGATTGAATTTGATGATGTCAAAATGGGCATCGTATTCAAAAAAGGCTAAGTCACTTCTATTCTCAGATTGCTCGGCTCTCAAACCTGTAACCCAAATTTGATTCCCTGATAATGCCTTTTTCAATGGCACCACTTTTCGGATAAAACAGCATTCTTTTCTGTTTTCTACCGATTCATAAAAACTGTTAGGTCCTTTGGTATTCAACAAGTTTTCTACTTGACTCGTTTCTGGATAGAAAGTCTGAATAGTCACTTTGTATTTCTTTAGCGTCTTATGAAAAACATCATAAGTTTCTTGAAACAATCTTCCAGTATCAAGGGTAAATATTTTTATCGGCAACTCGTTTGTTGCAATTAAAGCTGTTATTACCTGGTCTTCTTGCCCAAAAGAAGTCGAGAAAACCACTTTTTCTGGAAATTCATTAGCCAAAAAAGCCAAGGTTTCCTCGATGGAAAGGTTTTCGGTTTTTTGTATTAACTCTTGTACTAGTAAAGCACTCATATTTTTTTAATTTAAAATCTATTACCCTATCGGCTTTGTAGATTACTTTGCAAAAGTACTATTATTTTCTAAAACACAAAATTTATTTTAAAAAAAATAAGGCTGAGTTTTTTATCAAAAAACCCAGTCAATTAAGCAATTAAAAGATTTAAGAGTAATAAAAAGAATAAAAAAGTGAATTGAAAAAATATACTTCTGTTATAGCCCCGGGAGTAGCGGCATCCTTTGTTGCCGGGGTTCGGCAACAAAGATATAGCGAATCACGGGAGGAGACGTGATGAAAAAGAACAATTCGTGCTCCGAAAAAATTTAATTCTACTTAATCCATAGGATTATTGTAAAATTGTTTTACATTTGCAAAAAAAAGTTTCAATGGATTTTCATATAGGATTTGTAATTGCAGGTTTAGTAGTAGGTTTTGTGGTCGGAATGACCGGTGTTGGCGGTGGGTCATTGATGACTCCTATTTTGTTATGGTTTGGTATTCCTCCTACTACAGCGGTTGGTACCGATTTATTGTATGCCGCTTTTACCAAAATGGGCGGAATTTTTGTCCATAACAAAAAGAGAAACATCAACTGGACCATTGTGGGTTGGCTTTCGCTAGGAAGTGTACCTGCCGCTGCTGTAACGCTGTGGATTTTGGAAAGCTTTAAGGCGGATATTACGGGATTGAATACTATAATTAAATACAGTTTAGGCTGGGCTTTATTGTTTACCTCAATTGCAATTGTTTTCAAACAAAAATTATTAGTGTTTTCACAAAAACACGCGGGAGATAAATTTCACAGTGAAAGCAAAACTCAAAATTTACTGACCGTTGCTATTGGGGTGATGCTAGGTGCAACAGTGACATTGACGTCTATTGGTGCTGGTGCCCTAGGAACTGTAACGCTGTTTTTTTTGTATCCACTTTTACCTACTCCAAAATTGGTTGGTACCGAAATTGCACACGCCGTTCCTTTAACACTTGTGGCTGGCTTTGGGCACGCATCGATGGGTAATATGGATTGGCCATTACTAGGTCAATTACTTATGGGCTCACTTCCTGGTATCTACATCGGCAGTATGCTCAGTGGAAAAGTTCCAGACTTATTACTTAGAAATTCAATTGCAGTGATGTTGTTTTTTGTGGGATATAAATTAATTTTTTAATTCTCTCATACCACTAAATAAACTTTCTAGAACCGAAACGGTAACTAAAAACATACCAAATAACCGCAAATTCGCAAATTTTAAAACCTAGTTAAAATTTGTGAATTTGCGGTTAATTTTTTTAAAAAGCAATGTCTGCCAGGGTGTTGTTCTCCAAAATCATCAAGGTATTGTCACGTACTTCCATCATCAATTTACGAACGGCGCAGGTGGCTTCGTCGTTGCAATCGTCGCAGGGCTCATAAAAATTATGACTAGCACAAGGCAATAACGCAATAGGCCCTTCTAGAACACGATACACTTTGGCCATATTGATGTCTTTGGGTTCTTTGATTAAATAGTATCCGCCACCTTTTCCTTTTTTGGCGCCCAGAAAACCTGAATGACGGAGTAGTAATAAAATGCTTTCCAAAAACTTCAAAGAAATATGTTCTGCTTTAGCAATTTCGGCAATTTGCACAGGCGTATTGTCCTTTTGACGTGCCAAAAAAGTAAGCGCTTTGATTCCGTATTTCGTTTTTTTTGAAAGCATAATGATTTTGGGTTGACGTATAACGATTGTAGCTTTTACCTACAACAATCTTTACCTTATTATGGTAACAAAAATATACTTTTTAACAATATAAACACAAAACCCACGGCTGAAACCGTGGGCTATTGTATATGAATCAATAATTAAACTTTTTATGCTAAAGCCTGATTCAAATCAGCAATCACATCTTCTACGGTTTCTAATCCTACAGAAACACGTACTAAACCATCAGTGATGCTGACCGCCAAACGCTCTTCTACTGATAATTTACTATGCGTGGTTGAGGCTGGATGCGTTACAATAGTTCTAGTGTCTCCCAAATTAGGCGATAACGAACATAATTTTATTTTATCCAAAAAGGCTCTTCCTGCTTCAAGTCCGCCTTTGATTTCGAAGGCTACAATGTTACCACCCAATTTCATTTGCTTTTTGGCAATTTCGTATTGTGGATGCGATTTCAAGAAAGGATATTTCACTTTATTGACTTGGGGATGATTTTCCAAAAACTCCGCTACTCTCAAGGCATTTTCACAATGTCTATCGACACGAACCGCCAAAGTTTCTAAACTTTTAGACAATACCCAAGCATTAAATGGCGACAAAGAGGGGCCTGTCAATCGAGAAAAAAGATAAATATCTTTAATCAAATCGGATCTTCCAACGGTAATTCCTCCTAACACTCTGCCTTGTCCATCGATTAATTTGGTAGCCGAATGAATCACCAAATCCGCTCCCCATTTGATAGGTTGTTGGATGTAAGGCGTAGCAAAACAGTTATCGATAATCAAAATCAAATTGTGCTTTTTGGCAATGGCACCCAATAATTCCAAATCAATGATATCAATGGCTGGATTCGTTGGGGATTCCGCATAAAGAATCTTAGTGTTGGGTTGAATACAACTCTCAATCGTCTCGGGTTGATTAATATCGAAATAAGTCGTTTGTATATTCCACTTTGGAAAATAATTCATAAACAAAGAATGCGATGCTCCAAAAACACTGCTCGACGAAACAATATGGTCGCCCGACTTCAGCAAAGCTGCAAACGTAGAATAGATGGCCGCCATTCCTGATGCAAAAGCATAACCAGCTTCAGCGCCTTCCATTTTGCAAATTTTATCAATAAACTCAATGGTGTTGGGGTTGCTGTAGCGACTGTAAACATTACGTTCTTTTTCTTCTGCGAATGAAGCTCTCATATCTTCGGCATCCTCAAACACAAAACTTGACGTTAAGTATAAAGGCACCGAATGCTCTAAATATTGTGTTCGTTCTATCTGACCGCGAATGGCTTGGGTTTCAAAACCAAAATCTTGTTCGTTCATTTATTTTTTTGTTTTTAACACGAATTGCACGAATTTGCACAAATTCTTATTGTTTTAAATTTCAAAAACAAACTGACAAATCTGTGTAAATCTGTGCAATCTGTGTGTTTTTTTGCTTGAATAATTTATAATTCCTCTCCGTTCAAAACCACTTTGTAATGAATGGTTGCGGTTGGTTCTAATGTTTTGGAAACAGAACAATATTTCTCAAAAGAAAGTTGTGCTGCACGAGCGGCTTTTTCGGGGATAATATTACCTTCCAAATAAAACACTACGTGAATGTCTTTGAAGGGTTTGGCTTCGCCCACTTGTACACGTTCTCCTTCTACCTCAGCTTTAAAAGAGGTGATTTCCTGACGTTGTTTTTTCAAAATCGAAATCATATCGATGCCGCTACAACCTGCCACACCCATCAATACTAATTCCATTGGACTTGGTCCCATATCATTTCCACCAAATTCAGGACGCGCATCTACATTTACTAGATGGCCTCTGTCATTTTTTAACTCGAAATGGAAATTTTCGTTTACTCTGTTAAGTGTAATTTTCATTGTTTAATTTATTGTTTAATTCTATAGTTGGATATAGGTTATTATGTGATTCTTCAATAACATTAATTTTACTTTCAATATCAATGTGAGTTATTCCTGATGCTAATAAAAGTACTCCTCCAAACCAAACAAAAAGAAGAGAAACACCAATGTAATTTTTACTTTTTTCTTGATATACAGATAATACTATCCCAATCATAGTAAAATTCCACATTATTGAAAAAATTAAAATAAATAAAATCGAGTCATTTAAACCTGTAATGATTACAGATTCATTATTGTCATTTGGATTAACATAAACAATGATTCTAGTAGCATTGCCTAGTATAAAAAATAAATCATCATGGTCTTCTATGTTACTCCCCTTATAACCAAAAGCCAATCTATCACCTGTATATTTTTTTGAATTAATTTCATACTCATATTGAATTAAAACTTGTGATGTCGTTTTTAAATCATGACTTCTATGAGTTTTTAAATCAGTTTTTACAATATCCGCAGGAATTTGCAACCAATCTTTAGACTGTTCTGATTTGAAAATGCTATAACAACTAAAAAGCAAAGTCCATAATCCAACCAATAAAAAAGGAGCAATAAGACCGATTCCACAACCCCAAACAGTAATTTTTTCCTTTATATGATCTAACTTATTATTTATCATACTTTATTCCTAAAATCATTTATCTTTTTATTCCCCCTTCGGGGGCTAGGGGGCTTTTACCCTTTATCCGACAACCTCAAAACATCTCCAAAAACACCTCTCGCCGTTACTGCTGAACCTGCTCCTGCTCCTTGAATTACAATAGGTCTATCACCATACGATTCGGTGTAAATTTCGAAGAAAGAATCCGAGCCTTTCAAACCTCCCAAAGCGGTATCCGAAGGTACGGAAACTAATTTTACTTCTAGATTTCCTTTGTCGTTTTGCAAATCGCCAGACAATTCTCCAATGTAGCGCAAAACGTGGTTGGGTTGTTGTTCCGCTTTTATTTTGGAATAAATAGGGTCGAACTCTTTTAGTTTATTCAAGAAAGTCGACACATCACCTTCACGCAAATGCTCTGGTATCAAATTTTGAATAGCAATCTCATCAAACTCGTTTTGCAAATCCAATTCTCTCGCCAAAATCAACAGTTTTCTACCTACGTCGTTACCACATAAATCTTCTCTTGGGTCGGGTTCGGTGTAACCGTTATCGATGGCTTCTTTCAAAATTTCGCTAAAAGGAACATCTTTGGCCGAGAAATTATTGAACAAATAACTTAACGTACCTGAAAATACTCCTTTGATTTTGGTGATATTTTCACCTGACAAATGCAACAATTTAATGGTATCAATCAAAGGCAAACCTGCACCAACATTGGTTTCGTACAAATAACTTTTTTGATTTTCATCCAAAACCTTTCTCAATTTTTTATAAAAACTATAGCTCAACGTATTGGCCACTTTATTAGAAGAAATCAAGTCAAAACTACTTTCAACTAATGGAATATAATTTTCAACAAAAGCTGCACTAGCGGTATTATCGATAGCAATTAGATTTTCTAGATGATGCTCCTTCGCGTAGGCGATAATCTCATCAATAGAGTAAGAATGTCCGTTAGTTTGAATTTCATTTCTCCAATTCGGCGATACTCCATTTTTGTTCAACAAGACATTTTTAGAATTGGCTATTGCAAAAACATTCAATCGGATGTCTTTTCGTTTTTCAATGGCATCTGCCGATTCCAAAATTTGGTTAATCAACGTTCCACCTACCAATCCGTGTCCGAAAATCGCGATATTAATTTTCTTCGAAACACCAAAAATTTCCCCGTGGATTACGTTCAAGGCACGGTTCAATTCAGACTTATGCACCACCAAACTCACGTTTTTTCCTGTCACAGTGTTGTTGAACAAAATCGGAACAATCTTGTTTTTGATTAAAGCCGTGTAGGGTTTGTGAAACGTACTCAAATCCTGCCCGATAATTGAGATTACAGAAACTTCATCAGTAACCGAAATTTTATTTACGTCTTTGGAATAAAAGTCATTTTCGAATTCTTTTTCCAATTCTATCATCGCTTTACTCGCTTTGTCAGCCGCAACTACCAAACCAATACCACGTTCAGAAGACCCTTGCGAAATAATACTAACACTAATATCATTATCGCCCATCACTCTAAAAATACGCGCATCAACACCCGTTTTCCCAAGCAAACCACGGCCTTCTAAATTCACCAATGCCACATTCTCCAATACCGAAAGTGTTTTAATTCCTTCTTTTCCAGCATTCGAAGTAATCAAAGTTCCTTTGTTTTCGTGATTGAACGTATTTAAAATTCGTAGCGGAATATTTTTTTCCAAAAGCGGGATGATAGTTTTGGCGTGCAAAATAGTAGCGCCAAAATTGGCTAACTCATTGGCTTCGTTAAACGATAAAAAGTCAATTTTTTTAGCATCTTCTACTAATTCAGGATTGGCGGTATAAATTCCGTCCACGTGCGTAAAATTCTGCAATTCGGATGCATTCAAATAATTAGCAAAAAGTGATGCTGTGTAGTTACTTCCGTTTCTACCCAAAGTCGTTGCCTCATTTTTGTTATTCGAACCAATAAAACCTGTAATTATATTGACTTTATCGCTGTGTTGTTTAAAAAACTGCACCACATTTTTCTTAGAAACCTGCTCGATAGGCTGCGCATCACCAAATTTTCCATCGGTTTTTATCAATGCTCTAGCGTCAGCAAAATTGGCGTTGATACCTTTTTCTTTCAAAATAGCTGTAATCAATTTGGCCGATAGCAATTCGCCTTGCGACAAGACTTGGTCTTTTATTTTTTCGCTATAATCGCCAATCAAACTTACACCTTCGAACAATTTTTCGAGCACGGTAAATTCCTCAGACAAATCCACTGTTGGATAATCCGCTTGTTGATAAGCTTTAAACTTCTCGAACAAAGGTTTGTAGTTTTCATTCTTAGACGCAATCGCTAACAAATCTTCCAACTCATCCGTTGCATTCCCTCTTGCCGAAACTACAACGGCAAATTCTTCACCCTTCAATACTTTATCAGTAAGGATTGCCAAAACTTTTTGAAGTCCTTCTCCATTGGCCAATGATTTTCCTCCGAATTTTAATATCTTCATTTTATTCTATTTTACGAGTCATTCAACTCCTTTTATTTACTTTATTTTTACTCTTTCCCCTCATTTAATTAGGGCGTGACCCTGTTACAAAAAGGGGCTTATTTATAGCGCCGTTTACAAAGCCCCTTTTTGTAACAGCGTCGGGCTATACGCGCTACTTTGGTAGCCAGCTGCTATCCCTCACGCAAGATTCCACAAGAACTTGTAGTGGAATCTCATTTCTTCAACTATTCAAAAACCGTTGCAAGCAAACGATTCAACTGTTCAAATTCTATCAAAAAAGCATCGTGTCCGTGAATCGATTCAATTTCTTGATACGATGTTTGAAGCTGTAATTGTTGCAATTCTAGATTTGTTTTTCGGTTTTCCGTTGGGGTAAAAAACAAATCGGTATTGATTCCAATGATATGAATATTGGCCGTTATGGGCGCTACCACACTTTCAAAAGAACCTCTTCCACGAGTGATATCAATGGTTTTCAACAACTGATTCATCAATTTATAAGAAGCCAATTGAAACCGTTGTTGCAATTTCTCTCCGTGATGCGCCAACCAACTTTCGATATTAAAAACACCCAATTCGCTATTAATCGTTCGGTTGAATTTGGCTTCAAACGATTCGGGAGTACGGTAACACAACATCGCGTGTATTCTTGCGTCTTCAATAGGACGAGAGGAGTTATTCAGAATTTGTTCTTGCAAATAGCAATTGGCCATCAACCAATCGGTCGCCTTCCAGTCCGTTGCAATTGGAATTAAATGCTGAGCGAGTTGTGGCGACAAAGCGGCCATTTCCCAAGCAATTCCTCCACCAACAGAACCTCCAATAATAGCATAAACAAGATTAATCTCGAGTTGTTGTAAACCTAAATTAAAAAGCTGCGCCACATCACGAGCAGTAAAATCCAAATAGGATTCAATTACACTGCCGTCAAAACCATTGCCTGGCACATTAAAGGCAATGACGGTATATTTTTGAGTGTCGATAGTTTTTGCAGGTCCAATTAAATCGTTCCACCAACCTGTTGCGCCAATCACTTGTGAGTTTCCTGTCAACGCGTGATTTACTACCACAATCGGAGCGGTATGCAAAGCAGGTCCAAAAACTTGATAACTTAAGTTTAGCGTAGCATAAAAAGCACCACTTTCGGTGGTAAAATTAGTAAGGGTAAGTATGTTGGGTTTATTTTCCAATCTCAAATCTTTGATGTTGTTGATTTGTATTTGGAATATTAGAAAGAAAAACTAGTGGAGACTAGAGGTATTTTGTTGCGTTATCTTTTTCGCTAGGCGAATAGAATGTAGCACCTTCTTCGATTTCCGAAGGGTTGCTAAGGCTTCATTGGGTCTAATCCCTCCGCCTTTCTTTATAACATTTCAATACGTTTGTGAACTTAAAGCTGCAAAGTAACTATTTATTTTTTTAACACGCAAATTTTTAAAACAACAACCAAGTTACAAATCAATTGTGAACTTGGTTATTGCTAGCTTATTGAATAGTATATTCTTTAAATGAAAAGCGTATCGTTTTCGTTAGAATACATATGAAACAACATTGATTTTTTAGTAGTTTCATTCGTAGCTTCAGAAGATTTATCCATAATAAAACGTGGATGAATCAACTCGTGTACGGTTTGGTCTACTTTTTCTATTTTGTTTTTGATGTTTTTTCTACTAAAGAAAGAAACTATTTTGCGGAAGGTTATATTTGTTATCATGATGATTGTTTTTTATATGTTTGTCTATTTATTTAATCTGGAAAGCTGTCAAACACAGCTTTCAAATCGGCTTTTAAATCCTCTATATCTTCTAATCCGACCGAGAGTCGAATCAAATCTTTGGTCACTCCTGTTGTTACTTGGTCATCATCAGACAATTGCTGATGTGTGGTACTCGCGGGATGAATGATTAACGACTTGGTATCTCCGATGTTAGCCAAGAGTGAAAATAGTTGGGTTTCATCGGCTACTTTTTTCGCTGCTTCAAATCCTCCTTTGAGTCCGAAAGTTACGATACCACTCTGACCCTTAGGTAAATATCTCGTTACCAAATCGTAATACTTACTAGAGGACAAACCAGGATAATTTACCCAAGCTACAGCATCTTGTTCTTCTAACCATTGGGCCAAGGCCAACGCATTTTCACTGTGCTTCTGGACTCGGATTGGCAAAGTTTCTAAACCTTGAATGATTTGAAAAGCATTGAACGGACTCAATGCTGCTCCGTAATCTCGTAATCCTTCGATACGAACTTTAGCGATAAAAGCAGCATTCCCTAACGCTTCGTGATACACTAATCCGTGATACCCTGCGGATGGCTCGGTAAATTCAGGAAACTTTCCGCTACTCCAGTCAAAAGTTCCAGCATCAATGATAACCCCACCTAGCGAAGTCCCATTTCCCGAAATGTATTTCGTTAAAGAGTGAATTACAATATTCGCGCCAAATTCAATCGGATTGAGCAAATAAGGAGAAGGAACGGTGTTATCTACAATGAAAGGAATTTTAAGCGATTGAGCCTCAGATGAAATAGCTTTTAGGTCCAAAACATCTAATTTTGGATTCCCTAACGATTCGGCAAAAAAGACTTTCGTATTTTCTGTAGCGGCTTTAGTAAAATTCACCGCTTCCGATGGATCAACGAAAGTGGTAGTAATCCCAAGTCTTGGTAAAGTCACACTCAAAAGATTATACGTCCCTCCATACAAACTGTTAGAAGCTACAATATGATCACCCGCTTTTAAGAGTACCAATAAAGTTGTAGCTATTGCAGCTGTACCCGATGCAGTAACTACAGCTCCAATACCTCCTTCAAGCGCTGCTAAACGTTGTTCCAAAATATCGTTTGTTGGGTTATTCAATCGAGTGTAAATAAAACCAGCTTCTGATAAACTGAATAAATTAGAAGCGTGTTCAGAATTATTAAAAACATAAGAACTGGTCTGAAAAATAGGAACCGCACGTGTCCCAGCAGTTTTAGTAGTATCGTGTCCTGTATGTAGTGCCTTAGTGGCGAATTTAGTTGTACTCATTTTTTTTAATTTTTTACTTGTAATTTTTAATTGTTTTGGTAACAAAAAACCCTTTTAGAAATGGATCCAAAAGGGTTTAAAAAAGTTATTTATAAACTTACTTTCGGAATCAGCACATATCAATCATACACATACCCATAACCATTGCCATGGCATTCTTAATAGACTTGACATTTAGAGATTTGGACTGATGTTGATTGATTTGCTTCATAAGATTCAAATTTTTAGTATTATTTTCTTTTGTTGTAAATAAAAAAGCCTCCCGTTTTTGGCGGGAGGCTTTTGCTATATTTTGGTGAATTTAAATATTTGCAATACACAACCCGCAGGAATGATCCTGAATGGCTTTCATCATTTTACAAGAGACTAAAATCATTTTTTATTGTTTTGTTTTCACAAATGTGCAAACTAAATTCCGAAAAACCAAACAATTAGTAAGCTTTTATGAAATGTTTCGGTTAAAACTAACAAAATCGCTGACATATGGGTGCTATCCTAACATTAATTCAAAAAAAAGTTAAGATTAATTTGAAATTAAAAATCGTTTCATACCTTTGCGCCCGAATACAGAGGAAAAATTTGAACTGATTGCAACCTCTTCATAATGAACTATTCATTGTGAATACTGAAAACAATTTTCAGTATAAAAAATGCTAAAGCAGGAACACTCCCCCTTTAGTTTTTTCAGCAATTTCACTTTCCTCTATTAATTTTTAATATACAAATTATTATGGCTTATTTATTTACGTCAGAGTCTGTTAGTGAAGGACATCCAGACAAAGTTGCCGATCAAATTTCGGATGCATTAATTGATAATTTTTTGGCATTTGATGCAGACTCCAAAGTAGCATGTGAAACTTTAGTAACTACTGGACAAGTAATTTTGGCTGGTGAAGTAAAATCAAATACGTACTTAGATGTACAACAAATTGCTCGTGAAGTCATTCGCAAAATTGGCTATACTAAAAGCGAATACATGTTTGAGGCCAATTCTTGTGGTATTCTTTCGGCTATTCACGAACAATCTGCCGATATTAATCAAGGAGTAGATAGAGCGAGTAAAGAAGAGCAAGGAGCAGGTGACCAAGGAATGATGTTTGGTTACGCAACAAACGAAACCGAAAACTACATGCCATTGGCACTAGATTTATCGCACAAATTATTACAAGAATTAGCGATTTTAAGACGTGAAAACAACGAAATCAAGTATTTGCGTCCTGATGCTAAGTCTCAAGTAACTTTAGAATACAGCGATGATAACAAACCCACTCGTATCGATGCGATTGTGATCTCTACACAACATGACGATTTTGATGAAGAATCAGTGATGTTAGCTAAAATCAAAAAAGATATTGTAGCCATTTTGATTCCAAGAATTATCGCTAAAAATCCAGAACACGCACATTTGTTTAATGATAAAATCCAATACCACATCAACCCAACAGGAAAATTCGTTATTGGAGGACCTCACGGAGACACTGGTTTAACTGGAAGAAAAATCATTGTAGACACTTACGGCGGAAAAGGCGCTCACGGTGGTGGAGCTTTCTCAGGAAAAGATCCAAGTAAAGTAGACCGTAGTGCAGCTTATGCTACTCGTCATATTGCTAAAAACTTAGTAGCTGCTGGTGTAGCTGATGAAATTTTAGTACAAGTTTCTTATGCGATTGGTGTAGCAAAACCAATGGGGATTTTCATCGAAACCTATGGAACTTCAAAAGTGAATTTGACTAATGGTGAAATCGCTAAAAAAGTAGAAGAAATTTTCGACATGCGTCCTTACTTCATCGAACAACGATTAAAATTAAGAAACCCTATTTATAGCGAAACAGCGGCTTACGGACACATGGGACGTACTCCTGAAACCGTAACCAAAACTTTCTCTGCTCCAGGCGGATTAACAAAAACTGTAACTGTTGATTTGTTCACTTGGGAAAAATTAGATTTTGTAGATCAAGTAAAAGCTGCTTTCGAATTGTAAGATCAAAGCATTTCAATAAATCAAAAGCCTTCTTGTTGTAAAAACTTGAAGGTTTTTTTTATTTCTCAATTTTAAAATACCATCTTAATACAACAACTTTTGATTCAAAACAAAGTCGAATACACTAAACCCAAAAAAAATGATTTCATTAACAAAAAACAATTAATATTGTTAATTTAAAATTAATATTTCTTTTTACATGGTCTTTTTTCTTAATTTTGTTGAATATTTCATAATTAATTAACCGATTTATACAATAACAAAATATGAAAACTTATTTTAAATTACTACTTGTAACCTTTGCATTAACTTTATTTACTACTTCCGTTGAAGCTCAAGGCAACAGGGACAAAAATAAAAATTGGGGCTCCTCAAATTCTATTGGAAAATGGGAAAAAATAGGTACACAAACCGTTCAAAAAACTGGAGAAAAAGATGATTTCAGACCTTCCAACAGAAAAAGCTATTCAGCTCTGAAAGTGATGGTTAGAAAGAACACTGTCAATTTCAACAAAATGACCATTTATTTTGAAAATGGACAAAAACAAGATGTTGAATTAAGAAACATCATTAAAGACGGCGGTGAATCTAGAGTCATCAACCTATCTTTCAAAAGAAGAATAGACAAAATTCGTTTCGAATACAGAACCAGAAACTTAATAGGTAGCCGCGCCGAAGTAGATGTTTGGGCTAGGAGTTAATTTTCTAAAAAATACTTATTTTAAACATCACTTTTTTTTGGTAAAAGTGATGTTTTTTTTTTGCTTTGGACTAAAAGTTACAACTACAAATTATATTTCACGGAGAAAATCAAGTAACGTGGCTGAACGGTGTACTGAGAGGTTCTCGTAGCGAATTGCGAAAAACTATCGTCGTTGAGTGAGGTAGTATTCAATAAATTCGTACCGCTGATTTTATATTCTAATTTGCTGTTTTTCTTTTGATAAATCAAACTAGCATTCAAAAAATCATATTCATTATTAACGGTTTTGTCGTTGTTGTAATAATGATAAAACTCATACTCGGCTACAAATGAGAAACTGTCTAAGAAATAGTAATCTAACTTGGCAAAAGGGCGATCGGTATAAAAAGTATTCTTGTTATAGTCATTGATTACTATATTGTAACCTACTTCTAGATTCGGAAAACTCTTGTAATTGGTAGAAGCCCTTAACGTATAACTTTGTGTAAAACTCTCATTGGCGATAGTTACATTGTTCTGCTTATTATTAAATTTCGACCAATTCAAATTGGTATCAAAAGAAGCTTTGTATTTCTTCAAAAACGAACGTCCATAAGAAGCGCGTCCCGAGATGGTTTCGTCGGCAAAAGGAGAATTAAAAGGCACTGACGTTTGGTTTACGCCATTAAAAGTAGCATCTGTTTTAATGGCATCTACCGTTTTGGTGTAATTTACAAAAGCGGTAATGTTTTCCATATTGAACATATTGTATTTGAAATAACGCAACGAATGTTGTTGCGCCGTAGCATTTTCTAGCGCTCTAAAACCTCGTGTTAAACTATTGTAGTTCGAAAAAACATAACCTTCAACCAATCTATTGATATCGGTAAAATTGTTGGTATACGAGAAATTATACGTCAAGGTCTCGGCTTTTTTGATTTGGTAAATCGCCACAAAATCAGGTAAGGCTCTGAAGAATTTCTGACTGAATTCGGTTCCTAATTGCGCATTAGTCATATTGTAACTGTGCAAACTCACACCTGGCGTAAACGTAAATTTACCCGCAAGAATCTTATAATGCAATCCTAAAAAGACATCATTAAAACGATAATCTACATCGTTGGTATTCTCCGAAGCTGTCAAATCGTTTACTGTGCCATTATCCAAGACCTGAAAAATAGAAGAATTAAAATTTTGATACGAATACGTATTGCCTAAAGTCAAATTGATATTACTTTTGGGCGTCAACATATAGTAATAATCTAATTTAGCGTCGAGTTTGTTCGTTTTTACAAATCGGTTTTGGTTGATGTCGTTTCTATTTTGACCTGGTTGATAGCCGCTTAAAGTAAAAGGTTGCGACTGCAAATTGGCATTGTAAAACGGATCTTCTTCTTGGTATAAACTTTGCATTTCTACCGCAAAGACATTTTTTTCATTCAAGGTAAAATAAGCACTCAAATTCTGATTTACTGATATTGGATCTTGCTTTTTTAGCGTAGCTATAGATTCAGTAGCCGAACTATTTTGCACTATCGATTCACGAAGCAACGAAGTGTTTTCGTCTTGCTTGGACAACTTGGTCAACACATCATAATCCAACTGAAAATTAGTCGAGGGTTTATAGGTTGAGCTCAACTTGAATAACCCTAAATTACTGTTTTGATGTGCCACTTCTTTACGATTTTCGGTAGAAGCTACTTCAGAAGAATTCGGTTTCAAGATATTATTTTGAGAAATGGTTTCTAAATCGGTAATCGAAGATGAAACAATTCCAAATCCGCTTACACTCCAAGCTTTATTTACATTGTACGAGAAATTGGTCGCGCCAAACTTCGTATCAATTTCTTTAGCTCTATTATTTCTTGCCAAAGCAATTCCCAAATCATTAGAAGAAACATTAAAACTAGACCCCCCCTTAGCCGACAAACCTCGAAATCCACCAGTAAACTTAAAATAATCCTGAATCGTCAAAGGCAATTCGCCTATGTTATTGAAATTCGAAATCAAGTTTATGCTGTACTTTGGACTATAGTAAAACAACTTGGGATTAATCACATACCTGCTTTCTTTGTGCGCCACGCCAACACCCGCGTTGATATCTCCAAACCAAAAATTCTTCTTCCCAGATTTCAATTTAATATTCATTCCAATATTATCTTGATTGTTTTCCACTCCTTTCAGAATCGAGTTTTCGTTGTAATTACGCAATACTTGAATCTTGTCAATCGCATCGGCAGGGATATTTTTTACGCCCAATTTGGTGTCACCATCAAAAAAATCTTTCCCTTCCACCATCAGTTTGGTTACTTTTTTGCCTTCTACTTCAATCTCACCATCGGCATTTACCTCAACACCGGGCAATTTTTTCAATACATCTTCCAGTTTTCTTTCGGTTCCGGATTTAAACGAATCGGCATTGTACACAATCGTATCTCCTTTTATAGAAACAGGCATTTCGCGTACAATTTCTACCCCATCCAATTCAATACCACCTGCATCCAAAGCAATATTTTTGACCAAATTAGTCGAAGCCGTCGTCACTTCGACCTCTTTATTTTGCATCCCCAAAAAACTCACTTTGACTAAATAAGTGGTGTTGGGTTTCAAATTCAAACTGAATTTTCCTTTATCATTCGTAATGGCATAAGCATCCATCGCTTTGGTGGTTTTATTCACCGCCATTACGTTGGCCATTTCAAGTCCTGCGTTTTTAGAGTCGGTAATCAAACCATCGAGTTTAATGGTTTGTGCAAAAGATACAATAGAAAACAGAAAAAGAGCAATTCGAAGCAATGCTTTCATGGAGTGGTTTTTTGAATGCGTAAATAGAATTTTTATGCTTTTTTGGAGCAGGAGCAAAAGGCTTCATCAAGATACAAAGTCCCGTCGTCCGCTATATCTTTGCCTTTTTTGAAAACAAAAAGGCAAAGGATGCCGCTCCCACCGGGGCTAAAAGGCAACATGATTTTTTATGAGTAATCATTTTCAGTTGAAGAACCGAAAACCACAAAAGTGATCTTACAATCATCCGCCTGATCTAATAATGAATTGTCCGCCATTACCGCCTCTACCGCGATTCATTTCTCGCATTTCCTCCATTTTTTGCATCATCGTTTCGTCGAACACCTTTTGAGTCACCACTTTTCCATTAGTGGCTGGCTTTATGGCGGCTTTCTCTTTCGGATTCAACACCACTTTAGAACATAAAATTACCGTTCTACCATCGTTTACCTCCAAAATCAATCCAGGCAATCCCCAATAGCCTTCTGGACCTTGGTTAACTGGAATTTCGGGCGTATACCAAGCTGTGATGGTTTGTTCCTTAGGCATTTCGATCATATCCATAATGCTCGATTTCTTTTCAGTCGTCGCATCTTTTTTCTCTTTATCCGTACCTTCTTTTGGTTTTTTATCGTCTTTTGGTCTAAAATTTCTAAAATCCGATTTATTTATTGGCACAACTGCGGTAGCTTTATAACAATTGTAGCCCCCAATTACTCGGGTTTCCCCTTCCATTTTCCATTTCATGTGGGTTAACGTGTCTTTTACCAAAAACTCTTTGCCCATGAATTCTTTATCTACTGTATAGGTTTTGTCTTTTATGTTCTTATAATACGTTCCACCGCCACCGGTAAAGGAAGCCATCATTCGCATTCCGCCGCCACCGCCTTGTCCGGGTGCTTCTAATTTTTCTTCTTCTTTGTAAATCGATGCCGACTTGTCAAAACTTAGGATGTATGTTTTCTCAAACATTTTCTTCATTCGATCCTCGATGTTTTTCATCATTTCGGGAGTAATATTTTTATTCCCTTCCATTCTGGTCTTAAAATCAGCGGTGCTCGTTTTAGATTCATACACTGCCATACCTTGAAATTCCTGAGCTCTTAGCCCAATACTGGTTAAAACCAGAGCCGTCAAAAACAAAATAATTTTATACATGGTTTACAAATTTTTCAATAAGACGAGATTCAAATTCTTTTGTTACACAATTAGCTTACAAAAAGATATAGACTTGCGAAAAATGAAAAGGTTTAATTGTAAATTAGCGAAATGAAGAAGTCTTTACTATTTTTAATAGCATTTTCGTATTTAATCCAATGCTATTCTCAAATCAAAGGGATTCCAACGCAAGAAATGCCGAACGCTCCCAAAACAGTCACGTTTTTGGCTTACGATGCTTTTGCCTACGTTTACACTATAGAAAATAACGTTTTCAAGAAAAGTAAAGGCTCCGAAAACTGGGAATATAAAAACGTAACCTTGGGAAAAATCACCAAAGTTGACCTTCAAAATCCACTCAAAATAGTGTTGTTTTATGAGGATTTCAATACGGTAATCCTACTAGATAACCAACTTAACGAAAGCCAAAGAATTAATTTTTCGGAGCATCCTACACCCATCAATGCTACAGCGGTGGGTATTGCTTCTCAAAACCAATTATGGGTCTACAACAACCTCAATCAACAAATTGGATTGTATGACTATCTCAAAAACGAGTACAAAACCATTAGTACCCCTCTGCCAGGGAAAATCAAAAACTACACCACTGATTTTAATTCATTTATCTGGATGGATGACAATGCAGAAGGCTACTCTTGTTCACTATTTGGCGCCATTAGAAGTATAGGCAAATTCCCAAATGCGGACCAAGTACAAATCATCAATTCCACTCAAATACTGTACAGTGTAAACCAAAAAATATCACTCTTGAGCCGTCAAAAAGATACAGCATGGACAAGTACACCACTTCAGCTCTCTGAAAAAAGGTTTGAAAAATTCTATTACTTAGCCCAAAATTTAGCTATTTTTACAACCGAAGGAATTTATAATTTTAAAATCATACTACCGTAATGCACATAGCAGTAGCAGGAAACATAGGTTCAGGAAAAACCACCTTAACACAATTATTGTCAAAACATTTTAAATGGGAACCACATTACGAAGATGTGGTTGACAACCCTTATTTGGACGATTTTTATCACCAAATGGAACGCTGGTCTTTTAACCTGCAAATTTATTTCTTGAACAGCCGTTTTCGTCAAGTAATGCAAATTCGTCAAAGCGGTAAAAAAATCATTCAAGACCGTACGATTTACGAAGACGCTCATATTTTCGCACCCAACTTGCACGCGATGGGATTAATGACCAATCGAGATTTTCAAAATTATACTTCCTTATTTGAATTGATGGAAACGATGGTACAACCACCAGATTTATTGATTTATTTAAGAAGTTCCATTCCTAATTTGGTGGGACAAATTCACAAACGCGGACGCGAATACGAAAATTCCATTTCCATTGACTATTTGAGCCGTTTGAACGAACGTTACGAAGCGTGGATTCAAAGTTATACGAAAGGAAAACTTTTGGTGATTGATGTTGACAATATCAATTTTGTGGATAACCCAGAAGACTTAGGAAACATCATCAACAGAATTGATGCAGAATTGAACGGATTGTTTTAGAAACACCGATTAAACAGATTTATAAAAACAAAAAGCTTTGCAGATGCAAGGCTTTTTTGTTTAAACTTCCAAAACAGATTCTAATGACTTTTTAAAATCATTTTCTATTTTATTGTTATAAAAAGGAACACCTGTTATTCTGTACCTGTCTGTGTTAATTTTGATTGTTCTTTTTTCTACTTCTAATTCTTTTAGAAAATCTTCTTTCCATTTATCATGAGAAATCAAGTGCCCACCTTTTGGTTCTATGAACACTTGAAAAGTCAATTCCTCTCCTTCTTTTTGTTTACAAAACAAAAGAAAATCGGGTTCAAAAGCACGACCTAATTTGTCAATGATTTTTATCTCTCTTTCATTTCTGATTAAAAAGATATTGTCAAATTTTTGATTTAAACTTTCAAATCTTTTGGCAAACATTTTTACAAAGTCTTTCTCTTCACTTGTCCCGTAATTTGCATTGTAAACATACCACGGTTCATTAACTACCAGACTTTCTTGTCCGTCAGCTCTTTCGTCGTACTTGTTTATTCGTAAAGGTTTGTCTCTAAAAACCTCGTGTACTTTTTTCTGAATATATTCTGAACCTTCATATTGTGTCAAATTTGCTTTTATCTCAATTTCAATTGACGACAATAAACCTTGAATTGCGTGTAAATAGTCCTTATTCGAAATATTTTCTAAACGTTTTTTATTTCCAAAAAAAGCAATTTCAATACCACCAAGATAATCCTTGTCATTGATAAAAAAACTTGTTGACGGAATATTTGGAAAGTATTTTGATAATTTATCGAAATGGAAAAATGGATTTTGAGCTATCGCTGTCCTAATAATGTGCTGATTTTCTATTTCACTCAACTTAACATCTTTTGCAATTACCTTATCATCAATGCTTTCAAAATCGGCAGAAAACATTCCTGACATTCTACCAGATCCCGAAGACAAGATATGTTCATGATTTCTCTTGACAACTCCCAAATCAGCAAACGATTTTATACCTGCATAACTCTTTTCTTTTCGCTTATTAAAAACGACTGTTCCTGTTTTATAAAAATCAGTTTTTTTGAAATCATCCTTCAATTCAAGACACAATTGAACAAAATCTTCCTCTTTTTCTGTGCTTCCAAAATGCTCTAATGCTTTTTTGAGTTCCGAAATGTATTTGCTTTCGTCTTTGGTGTGGTAATACAACTCTTCCAAAACCTTGAAATCATTATCTATTGCATCATCATACTTTCTTCTGTATTTATCTTGATCGATATCTAAAATAAACGGAAAATATCGTGCTCCTCTACCTATTAACTGCGCTTCGGCAACGGTAGTCTTTCCAAAAGTTTTATTAGATCCGCCCGAATTTTGTCCTTCATACAAACGCACAATATCAAAAAGATTCAAAACGTCCCAGCCTTCATTTAACTTTTGAACGGCAAAAATAGCTCGAATTGGATTGTTCGCATCTTCTAATGTATTTAATTTTATCTGATTGGATTCGGCTTCTTTATCGTCATTGGCACTCAAACAGTTTTCTGGTCGGAAATTCGATTTTAGTCTTTTAGCTAATTCATTTGAAGATAACTGAATGCTATCAAAAAAAGAAAAAGCTTTCTGAACAATTGTTACCGTTGAAGTTTCTCGAATTGAATTGATACTATTCTCATCTAAACTTTCTATCAATTGATGAAAATTTTGTTTGTTTCGTTCTGATTCTTTTATGGTTTGTTTTGCCTTAAAAAGAATAACTGGTTTTAAATTGATGTTTTGTTTGGTCGCTAATTCTTGTCTATATTGATTGAGAATAATGGCTTGAATGACACGTTCTTTTTCATCATAATTAGATCGAATTAAATTGATTTCTTTTGAATATTTATCCAATCGAAACTGTTTTAAATCGTATTTAAACAAAACTTTATCTTCGTATTTCTTGACAATATCTTGCTTTTCATAATCCAAAGTAGCAGTAAACTCTAACAATATATTATTCAAATCTGCCTGATGAATATCCTCAATCAGTTTTTCCCAGCTTTGAAACAATTGGGTTTGGCTTTGTGTATTGGCATTATAATGATGTGCTTCGTCACCCAATAAAACAATTTTTCTATTCTTAAATTCCTCCAAACTCAAAGCGTTTTCTTTCTCGCTTTGAACCAAATCTGAATGCAATTTTTGAATCGAAGTAAAATGAATGTTGATATTTCTGTCATCGGCTTCATCAAAGTTTCTCACTTCTTTCATGTATACTTTTCGTCCATTGACAACAATATCTTGATTGAATAAATATTTGCTCGCCGACGCATTCAAAAAGTTTTCTCTTGTTTTATCCAATATGGTGTTAGAATGTACAAAAAACAAAAAGTTGCGATAGCCTTTCTCATACAAGTAGAGCATTAATCCAGCCATGATAAGTGTTTTACCACTTCCTGTAGCCATGTTGTACATTAAATGAAATGGTTTTCTGGGTTTACCTTGAAAATCTTCGTTGTAAAAAAGTATAAAACGCTGAAACGCTTCTTTTTGATAGTCTCGTTCTCCGTAACCTGGTTTAAGATTGTCAGAAATATAATTGGGGATTTCAATTTTGGTAATGGCTCTTTTGCCAAACTCTTCGATTAATGTATCGTATAAATAAGCCATAGTCCTGTTGTTTTATTATACCTACAAGGTTTGAAAAAACCTTGCAGGAATCGAGTTGACCTGCAAGGTTTCCAAAACCTTGTAGGTCTTACATCTATTTTTTGAGTTGATAAAAATCCTGCGTTACTTTTAATTCATCGGCTGTACACTCAAAATCTTTATCCTCTAAAGAAGAAAGATTAACATACAATTGATTTTTATCCAGCAAAGCCATCAAAAGTTCTTGCTGTGCCGAAAATTCCATTTTTTTGAAGTCCTCTAAGTGTTCTTCTTGTTTTTGAATAGCGATGTTGTAATTCAAAAAAGATTTGTTTTTCATTTCCTCCCAAATCTCTAACAAAGTCTTGCTGTCTTTAGCTTCTACGATTTTATCTAAAAAAGTTTGATTGTATTTTTTGAGTTCTATATAAGTGAAAGAACCACCACCTTGCCAATTGACGGATTTAGAGATTCCTGTTGAGTCTCCATTAATCACATTATTTAATCTTGCAAGAGACAAATCAATTTGACTTTGCATTTGTTCAATTCCGATGTATTGAACCTCTAATTTATGAGCAACAGCAATACTTGACCCAGAACCTATATGAAAATCCAACACAACATTTCCTTTTTTCAATCCTGATATTTCAAATAATTTCTCAATAAATTTTTCAGGCTTTTTACCATTTTTAAAAATCACTCCCCCTTCTTCTGAAGAATTATTAAACTCTTTTTCAAAATCAAAATAATTTGGATAAGGATTACCTTTTTCAGTATTTACTTTTAATGGTTTTCCTTGATAATAAAACCCATTATTACCATTATCAAAAGGCTGTCTAACAAAACGATACCCTAATCCATCTCCTTTTTCTCCCATTTTTAAAATTTTGTACAGAGCTCCATTTCCATCTTTATCTTTGCGTTTTCTTAAAAAAAGTTCATAAAATTCAGATGCAGAACCTTTTTGGGTTATTAAAGAGCCTCTAATATTATATTCTTTTAAGTTACCTTCTTTGCTTTTAACTAATTGATAACTGTTCCTGTCATAAATTTCAACATCAAAACCATTTATTTTTATAATTTCACTTGGCTTAGCATTTTCCACTAAAATGATGTCAAAGTTGTAGTCTAAATCTTTATCTTTTTTTATTTCAACTCTATTTGGCACATAATTTGGCATTGAATAACAAATGGTTTGCTCCATTACTTTTTGATACTTTGCATCTTGACGTAAGATTCTATTCTCGTGTCTTACTTTTATATGAAAAATATTTTCAAATCTTTCTTTACCAAATATATCATCTAATACACTTCGTAAGTAGGTATATTCATTATCATCAACACTTACAAATACAACACCATCATCTGTAAGAAGTTTTTTTGCAACTTCCAATCTATTCTTCATAAAAGTCAACCAGGTAGAATGATTAAAATTGTCATTATACCCAAAACTATCACTACCTGTATTATATGGTGGGTCGATATAAATGAGCTTTACTTTTCCAGCAAACTCTTCTTTTAAAGAATGCAAAGCCAATAGATTGTTGCCTTTTATAACCAAATTATCGGTTATAGTACCTTGCTCATTTCTAGTAAAACCTTCAAATGCTTTTTCTCCCTCAACAGTAAAGGTTTTGGCATTGGTAAAAACTTTTGGGTCTAACAATTGGTTGATTTCGTCTTGTGCCAACACTTCATTAAAGAAAATTTCTTCCCGTTTGTCTTCTTCTCGACTTTGCCCTCCTTCAAGAACACAATCTTTATAAGGCCAAACTAGAGCTACTTCGTTTCGTTGATTTAAGAATTTGCCGTCAATCGTTAATCCTATTTTGTTTTTATAAGCCGTAAAACTATCGTTCAAATAGTTCTTTTGCTCCATAAATTCAATAAATAAAGCTTGATTGAAAACCAAAACATCTTTAACAGTAATAAAAAAATGAGTTTTAATTTCTGGATTTTCGAGTAATAAAGAGATTAATGCTTCATCATAATTTTGTGCTTTGCTGATGATTACCCATTTTTTCAGATCGCCGTCATCGGTTACATAATTGGGTTCATTTTTTAAGAGGGCTTCGATCGTAGTGTATAGTTTCATTTAGATCATTAATTTTTTCAAATATAATTAATAAATCAGTTGTAAACAATCTGATATTTACAATCACTCTTATTTAATACGACGAAAGTAACTTTCCAAATATGGAAAAAAGAGTTCGGAAATCGGAAATGAAACAAGAAATTTTTCTTTTAGGGAATCGTATTGAGGAGATTATCAAAGAAAAAGGGTTGAAAACTAGGGAAGTTGCCCACGATGCTGATATGGACGTAGAGAATTTAAGAAAGTACATTAAAGGAAAACAAGAAATGAAAGTAGGAACAATGCTAAAGATTGCTTTTGCATTAAATGTTGAAGCAACAGAATTAATCAAAGATTTAAAAATCAATAAATAAACATTACATTTGCAGTCCTTTAACGAAGAATATTGAACTATTTCTTTATATTTACGTATGTTTAGACGAATCAATAACGACAAAATCGGGAATGTTTTGAACTATTTTGCCTCACAGATAGACTATCTATCTATGACCAAAACGTTGAAACTATTATATATTCTAGACGAAACTTCCATAAAGGAAACAGGAACTCCTGTAACTTGGCTTGACTATAAAGTTTGGGAAAATGGACCTGTTGCTATTGATGTATATAACGAAATCAAGCATCAAGAAGTTTTCTGTTATCAAGGCAAAGAGTTATCATTATTACAAGCTATCCAATTAGAAAAAAAATTCAATTCCGATAGAAATTCCGAAGAAGTTTTTTTGAAGCCTAATGGTAATTTCGATGAAAGTCTCTTTAACAGATATGAATTAAAGTTGTTAGCAACTATTGTTTTCAAATACGGAAATTGGACCGCTGCACAATTAATTCATTTCCTTCATGAAGAAGGTTCGCTTTGGCACAAAATGGTTTCTGAACACAACTTAAAAGATCATTTTAAACAAATAGGTAAAATCACGAATCATTCTATTGAATTTAGTGATTTATTAGAAAACAATCCTATTTTACAAATGGCAGCAAAATCCTCATTTGAAGCTTTATCTTTTCAGGAAAGCATAAGTTAAATTTAATATGCTTGACGAAATTTTACAACAAGGCCATTTAGTATTGATCGAAGATTATCAATTTCAGGATGGAAACGGTAGCAAAGACAAATTTATGATTGTATTAAATCGCAATGATGAATTTGGATATATTATTCACACTTTGACAACCTCTCAAAACAAAATGAACTTGCCATCTGGTAATTTTGGTTGCTCTGTTGTTGGAAACATTCCATACTTTTTTATACAAAAAGAAGTAGAACTTGGTAAAAACAAATTTAGTTTTGCTAAAGATACTTTTGTCTTTTTCAGAAATAATGTTCGCAGAGAAAACCTATCTTCTTTTCTAAAATATAACGAAAAAAATCTTATTCTGAAAGAAAAATTACCAAATGTCTTTTTGAAAAGACTTCTGAAATGCATGCTAAAATCTGAATTTATCGATTTGAATATAGAAAAGGAATTGATTGCAATTAAAGACCAACTTTAATAAAAAATGCCTCTAAAATTTAGAGGCATTTTCATGTAATATAAATGAATAATTATTTCAAAGCATTTACTTTCGCTTTCACTTCTTCCTCAGTTCCTTCGAAAGTTTGAGTAGTTGTAGTTCCGTTGGCGGTAGTAGTTACTGTCGCTTTGGTTTTTCCGTTATCATTGGTCATTTCCACACGAACATCTTTCATCGTAGTCAATTTGATGGTTTGTGTTTTTTCGCCCACAAATTTTCCATCGGCATCGTACATTGACAAACATTTGGCGGTACATTCTTCTGAACAACCATTTTCTTTGCACATCGCTGCACATTCGTCTTTGGTCATAGTGGCCATTTTAGCTGGGTCGCATTTTTTGGCTTCGCACATCATTTCTGTTTTAGCTCCACCTGTGCAACAAGACGCCGTTGCAGCGGTATCAGCATGACCACTTCCTAAGATAGGAGCAATCACTAATCCAATCAAACAAGTTAATTTGATCAAAATGTTCATAGATGGCCCAGAGGTATCTTTGAAAGGGTCTCCCACTGTATCTCCTGTTACCGCCGCTTTGTGTGCGTCAGAACCTTTGTAGGTCATTTCTCCATTGATCATAACCCCAGCTTCGAAAGATTTCTTAGCATTGTCCCAAGCACCTCCAGCGTTATTTTGGAAAACTGCCCATAATACTCCAGACACAGTTACTCCAGCCATATAGCCTCCTAACATTTCAGCAATCAATTGGTTGTTATCACCGTAAACTAATTTACCAAGTAGCACAATAGCAATTGGAAAACCAATGGTTAATATACCAGGCAACATCATTTCGCGTAAAGCGGCTTTGGTGGAAATTTCTACACATTTGCCATATTCGGGTTTTCCTGTTCCTTCCATAATTCCTGGAATTTCTTTGAACTGACGGCGTACTTCGTACACCATATCCATCGCAGCTTTTCCAACAGAATTCATTGCTAAAGCAGAGAAAACCACAGGAATCATTCCACCCACAAATAGCATCGCTAAAACAGGCGCTTTAAAAATATTGATTCCATCAATTCCTGTAAAAGTTACATAAGCTGCAAACAAAGCCAATGAAGTTAATGCCGCAGAAGCAATCGCAAAACCTTTTCCAGTTGCTGCGGTAGTGTTTCCAACAGAATCCAAAATATCGGTTCTGGTGCGTACTTCTTTCGGTAATTCACTCATTTCAGCAATCCCTCCTGCATTATCAGAAATTGGCCCAAATGCATCAATTGCTAATTGCATAGCGGTAGTCGCCATCATTGCAGAAGCCGCTAAAGCCACACCATAAAACCCAGCCAAAGCATAAGAAGTCCAAATGGCTGCTGCAAATAATAAAACCGTTGGGAAAGTAGAAATCATCCCTGTTGCTAAACCAGCGATTACATTAGTTCCAGCTCCAGTTGATGATTTTTGAACGATAGCCATTACTGGTTTTGTACCTAAGCCCGTGTAATATTCCGTTACGGAAGAAATCGTTCCACCCACGATCAAACCTACAATCGTTGCATAGAAAACACGCATTGAGTCGATGTCTTTCATTCCTTCGCCATAAAACTCCATTTTCATGGTCGTAGGTAACATATATTGTACTAAAAAGTAACATGCGATTAATGTCAACCCAATAGACACCCAGTTTCCGATATTTAAGGCTTTTTGTACTTGAGCTTCTTTGGCATCATCACTACTGATTTTTACCAACATGGTTCCGATGATAGAAAACAAAATTCCGAAACCAGCAATCGCCATCGGCAATAAAATAGGACCGATTCCGCCAAAGGCATCCTCAATTTTCCCGCCCATATCTTTAATCACGTAGTTTCCAAGAACCATAGCTGCCAATACAGTCGCTACATAGGATCCAAATAAATCGGCTCCCATTCCAGCAACATCTCCCACATTGTCACCAACGTTATCTGCGATAGTTGCAGGGTTTCTTGGATCGTCTTCAGGAATTCCAGCCTCTACTTTTCCAACTAAATCGGCACCAACATCTGCCGCTTTGGTATAAATTCCACCACCAACTCGGGCAAACAAAGCAATAGACTCGGCTCCTAAAGAAAAACCAGCTAAGGTTTCTAAAACAATCGTCATGTCTTCGGTAGAAGTCCATTCGCCATTCATAAAGATTCTGAAAAAGATAATAAAAAAACCGGTTAACCCTAAAACAGCTAAACCGGCTACACCTAATCCCATTACGGTTCCTCCACCAAAAGATACTTTCAAAGCTTGAGGTAAACTAGTACGTGCGGCTTGAGTAGTTCTTACATTGGTTTTGGTGGCAATTTTCATTCCCATATTTCCAGCCCAAGCCGAGAAAAATGCTCCAAAAACAAAGGCGATAACTATTAACAAATGAGTCTTTACACCAGGTAAAAAAGTGATTCCTGCCAAAACCGCACTTGCTAAAAGAACAAACACGGCCAATAATCTATATTCTGCTTTTAAAAAAGCTAAAGCTCCTTCATAAATATAATCTGATATCTCCTTCATTTTGCCATCACCAGCATCTTGTTTGAGCACCCAAGCTCTTTTTACCCACATGAACAAAAGTCCAATAAGCGCCATCACAATAGGCACATAAATCATAAATGTATTCATAAAAAAAAATATTTTTTGGTTAGTTAAATAATCTAGTTGGTAACGAATTTAAACAAAAAAAGCAACACTCATTGCTGAGTATTGCTTTTTTTATAAATTTTGATGGTTAAAATTATTTAATACTAAATAATCCCTCTGGTTTATTTTCGATATCATCAAAACGCTTGGTACATTCTTTAATGATTGCATACGCTTCATTCACGTCTCCCCAACCTTCAACATCTACTTTTTTGTTTTCCAAATCTTTGTATACTTGAAAGAAATGTTCAATCTCTTTTAATAAGTGTGGATTTACATCTGAAAGATTTTCTAATGAATTCCAAATTGGATCAGAAACAGGCACACAGATTACTTTTTCATCTGGCCCCTTATCGTCTGCCATGTGAAAAACGCCAATTGGCTTTACTTCCATCACACATCCAGGAAACGTTGGTTCATTTACCAATACCAAAACATCCAATGGATCGCCATCTAAGGCCAATGTTTCTGGAATAAATCCATAATCTGCTGGATACATCATAGAAGAGAATAACATTCTATCAAAACGCATTCTTTTAATAGCAAAATCGTACTCGTATTTGTTTCTACTTCCTCTTGGTATTTCGATCAATACATCGAAAGTTTTTAATTTGTCTGCAGTCATTTTTATTACCTCTTAGCTTTATATAAAATTTTTGCAAAAGTATGCAAACCGAACGTTTTTACAAGAAAAAAATAAGGATATATAACTATAACGTTTTCGGCAATTAAGGATTATAAACCACTTTTCGGTTGCGTTTGCACAAATAGTGATGCCATAACAAATAAGTAGCAAAAGAACGATGGGGTTTCCACTGTTCTGCGCGCTGCTCCATCTGCTCTTTGTCGTGTAGATCAAATAATTCTTTGAAGGTATTTACCACGGCTATATCTCCAAGGGGTAGCAAATCTTGTGCTTGTAGCGAAAACATCAAATAAATATCGATAGTCCAATGGCCGATTCCTTTTATTTTGATTAATTTTTCGCGAACTACTTCGGCCGAAAGTGAAGATAATTCTTCAAGAACCAATTCTTTTGAAAGCAGTGCAGCGGCTAAGGCTTTGATATAGGTTATTTTTTGACGACTAACACCCACTGCTCTCAATTGTTCATCATTGAGTTGCACAACCATTGCTGGAGAAAAGGGTTTAGCCACTTCTTTTACTCGCAAAAAAGTCGCTTTGGCAGAATCTATAGAAACTTGCTGTTCTAAAATTAAAAGCACGAGTGTCTCGAAACCTTCGGGACGTTGTGGAATGGTGGGCAAGCCGTACTTTTCGGCTATAGTTTTGAAAACTGTTTCTTGGGCAATTAATAACGAAAAAGGTTCTTGCATAATCGAGTGTTTAGCCCAGATGGAAGCGGCATCCTCTAGTGGCGGGGTTCGCCACTAGAGATATAGCGTACAGCTGGATGAGCTCCTAAAAATTAAACCCAAAGGTTCCTTTGACTGTAAAATTTTGCGCATCGGGCGTGTTGAGATAGCTACCGCGCCATGCAAAATCTATTCTAAATACTTTGAAAATATTTCCAATTCCGGCACTGTATTCCCAATAGATGTTCTCGGGAGCAACATAAGGTAATCCAGAAGCATTGATCGCTCTGTTGGCCTCTGAGATTGTTCCATAAACGCCTTTTACCCCTACGACCTCTCGCCAATTGAGCTTTCGCATGAAGGGAATTCGAGCAAACAAACGCCCTTGAAAGTTGTGATTCCATTGTAAGGTTACGTATTGATCGCTTATGAATTCGTAGAAATTCAGATTATTGAAGGTATTCTCGATACTGAAATACGTTTGATTCCCAGGAATAACGCTCATCAATCCTAAAGGAATGGTGCCAAATGTTTTTCCGGCTTCTAAAATTAAATTGGTTCTTCCGAGTGGTCCGATAATGAACGGCTGTTTGTAATACACCTGAATTTTATCATATCTAAAGTCACTATTTAAGACACCTTTGAATCCGTGGCTAAAATTGACAAAAACACGACTGTACGGACTGTCTACAATATCTCGTTCTACGCCAAACCCAATGGTTTTTCGGTTGGGAGTGTACTCAATTTGAAGATTTGCTTCGGACTGTTTCACCTCACTTTTTGTAACACCTAGAGGATTCGAAGCCGATGGCAAAGTGGTATAATAATCTAAACTAAAGGTTGGCGAGGCTGAAACCAAGGTGCGATGTGAAATCCCGGTTTGAAAGGTCCAATTCTTAAAAGGTTCAATCTCGAACGAAAAACTGGTAAGATTGATATTCGTAAGTTTTCCGTTGTTTCCTGTAGTAAACAAAGCCGAGGAGGCAAAACTTCGTCCCAAGACATCATTGGTCGTGGTCAAACTGGCACCGATTTGTTCGATATCTCTTCGATTTCCTCCCGAGATAATGATTCGGTTTTTCTTATCGACCATCCATTTCCCAGAAACGCCATATTTGAATTTTTGATCATTAAAACCATAGGCTGTAAAAGCCTGAACGCGCCAGGGGTCATTGGGGCCAAAATAGGTTCTTCCGCCCAAACGAAGTCGAATGCCCTCTACTTCGTTATAACCAAAGGTGGAAAAAACATTACCAAAATCAAAGTTATTGAACTCTACATAACCACTTCCTAAGATAGAAACCAAGCTGTACAATTGCTTAAACTTTTTGACGGTTTGCAAGGTGTCAAGCATTTTGTAAACGCCTTTTTCGTCTTTGGAGAGTTTTTCAAAGCGATGCTCTTCCCAATATTCTTCGGGTTTATTGTAGACTTCGTTGTCTATAAAATTGACTTCGTCTTTGTAAAAAGCAGGAGATTTGGGTTTGTTAAACTCATGATTGCGATAAAAAGTGGTTCTTTTGCCATATACCCCCTTAGACTTTTCTTTTTTGTTTAACGCAAAATCCGACATTAAATAATCTCGAGTTAAAAGAAAAACAGAGTCGTTCATTACCTCAAATTCTTGTTCGATATAAATGTCTTTTACCCAGTTAATATTGGCGCTCTTGGTTACCGCCATATTGATTTTCTTAATGGCAAAAGTGGTGTCGTTTACCCAAAAATCTCCTTTAAAGGTCAATTCGTTTTTACGTCTTGGATAGAAAACAATATTAAAACACCATTTGTTGTCGATTAATGCACTATCACGCAATACATAATTATAGACATCAATCCCTGTTCTAGAAAGTGGACTTGTAAAACTTTTATCGAAAAAAGTTAAATGATTGTCATAGATATTATAATCAGAATACAAATCTTTGACAAAAGCTAGTATTTGTTGATTTCCATTAAATCCAGAAGTTTTATTGGCTTTATTGATTTCTTTGACTTTCTTGAGGCTATTATCTCCATACACATCATACAAAGCTTCGTTGATAAAAATGGGCAAATAGGTTTTTCCAGTAACTTTTGACGTATCGACTTGTTTAAAGACAAACTCCATGCCTTTGAAAATTTTATTCTTCATAAAAGCACTGTCAATGGTGTTCATGTCAAATTCAATCTTCTCATACTTTTCCATTTGATATTGATTGAATTGGTACAAACCGTTTTTGCGTTTGCGTTCCCAAATTTTACGCAAAATATCTAAGGCCGGGTTGTTTTTTTTAGAAGTTTTACCAGTAAAAATAACCACTTCATTCAATTCCTCCATTTCTTTCAATACAATTTTAAAATTGTAACTCACCGCCTTTTCCAAGGTGATTTCCTTATCAGAAAAACCAGCTGAAGTAATTACTAAAACCGTATAGGTTTTTGGAGACTCAATGTAAAAACGCCCATCTTCGTTAGATACAATTCCAACATTAGAATTTTTAAACACAACATTAGCATAGGGAATTGGTTGATTGGCTTTATCGACCACAATACCACTAACCTTAGTTTGTGCATTTACAACAGCAACTGATGCAAATAGAAGTATAATGAGATATAAAATTGATTTTTTCATAATAAAAAAAGGCTTCATCGAACGTGTATCGATGAAGCCCCAAATATAACAAGTTAGATGATAAGTAGTCGTCTTAAACCGCTACTAGGACTGTTAAAAAAAACCTATTTTATGCTTTTTAACATCTCTTATTTTCTGTACAATACTTTTTTAACTGCTTTTATTACGTCATCAGCATTCGGTAACCACTCTTTTAAAAGTACTGGAGAGTAAGGTGCTGGTGTATCAGCTGTTGTGATTCGCTGGATTGGCGCATCCAAGAAATCAAAAGCCTGTTCTTGAACTAAATAAGTAATTTCTGAAGATACACTAGCAAAAGGCCAAGCTTCTTCTAGAATTACCAAACGATTTGTTTTCTTAACCGATTTCAAAATCGCTTCTGTATCCATAGGACGAACCGTTCTCAAATCGATTATTTCACAAGAAATCCCTTCTTTGGCCAAATCATCAGCTGCTTTAAAAGCTTCTTTAATAATTTTTCCAAAAGAAACAATTGTTACATCAGTTCCTTCTCTAGGAACATCGGCCACTCCTAGTGGTATAGTATATTCACCATCTGGCACTTCGCCTTTGTCGCCATACATTTGTTCTGATTCCATGAAAATCACCGGATCATTATCGCGAATAGCCGATTTCAACAATCCTTTGGCATCATATACATTCGAAGGCACTACAACTTTTAGCCCTGGAGTATTCGCAAACCAATTCTCGATAGCTTGAGAGTGCGTTGCTCCTAATTGTCCAGCAGAAGCTGTTGGCCCTCTAAAAACAATCGGAATATTAAATTGTCCACCAGACATTTGACGCATCTTGGCAGCATTATTAATAATTTGATCAATACCCACCATACAAAAGTTGAAGGTCATGTATTCTACAATCGGACGACATCCATTCATGGCTGAACCTACAGCAATACCAGTAAAACCAAGCTCTGCAATAGGAGTATCAATAACTCGTTTTTCACCAAATTCGGCCAACATTCCTTTCGATGCTTTGTAGGCACCATTGTATTCAGCAACTTCTTCACCCATTAAGTATATGGACTCATCGCGACGCATTTCTTCACTCATCGCTTCGCAAATCGCCTCTCTAAATTGTATCGTTCTCATATTATAATATCTATGTGTGTTTTTTCGAACAGCAAAAATAAATATTTTAAACTACTTTAAAGCATAAAATAGGTTTAAAATTATTAGGAGCCATTTCCAGCTATCCGCTCTATCTCTAGTGGCGAACCCCGCCACTAGAGGATGCCGCTCCTATCTGGGCTAGGGTTCAGCGTACAAAAGACCTATTTCGTTTTCATATCAAGAAAGTGTTTAAAACAAATAAAATTAATTTTGTTAAAAAGAGAGCAAACGAAAACAATACTAAACCCATCCCAACTGTTTCTCTCTAAGTTTTTCGAGAGAATACAGACCCTCTAGCGAAATCGTAATAGTTTTGAAAAAATATTATGCATGCATAGTAAATATTCCAATTATTATTTTAAATTTGTAAAGCTTTATCAAAAAAAAACAAGTCTTATGAAAATATTAGTTTGCATCAGTCACGTTCCTGATACTACTTCAAAAATTAATTTCGTTAACGGTGATTCAGAATTCGACACCAATGGCGTTCAGTACGTTATCAATCCAAATGACGAATTTGGATTAACTAGAGCCATCTGGTTTCAAGAACAACAAGGCGCAACAGTAACTGTTGTAAATGTAGGTGGCCCAGACACCGAACCTACTTTAAGAAAAGCATTAGCAATTGGAGCCAACGAAGCCATTCGTGTAAATGCTACTCCAACAGACGGTTTCTTCGTAGCCAAACAATTGGCAGAAGTAATCAAAAATGGCGGATACGATTTAGTAATCGCCGGAAAAGAATCCTTAGATTACAACGGCGGAATGGTTCCTGGAATGATTGCTGGAATCTTAGGGTACAACTTTTTGAACTCTTGTGTAAGTGTTGCTGTTGATGGAACATCAGTAACTGCTTCCAGAGAAATCGATGGTGGAAAAGAAACTGTAGCTACAACTTTACCATTAATCATTGGAGGTCAAAAAGGATTAGTTGAGGAAAAAGATTTGCGTATTCCAAACATGAGAGGAATTATGACGGCAAGAACTAAAGCCTTAACTATTTTAGAGCCTGTAGATGCTAATGTAGCTACTAAAGCAGTAAAATTTGATAAACCAGCTCCAAAATCAGCAGTAAAATTAGTAGCCGCTGACAACTTGGATGAACTAATCAATTTGTTACACAACGAAGCGAAAGTAATTTAGTATTCAGTAATCAGTTTTTAGTGTTCCGTTTAAAAATCTAAAATAATTCAGTTTTAAGTCTCTGTTTTCAGTTGCAAAACTTTAAATCTTAAACTTTAAACTCTTAAACAAAAAAATCATGTCAATACTAATATACGCAGAATCTGCAGAAGGAAAATTCAAAAAAGTAGCCCTAGAATTGGCTTCTTATGCAAAAAAAGTAGCTGAAAGCTTAGGCACAACAGTAACAGCTGTTACTGTAAACGCAGGAGATGTTTCGGAGCTCTCAAAATACGGTGTAGATAAAGTTTTAAAAGTGACTAATGACCAATTAGCAACTTTTTCAGCAAAAGCTTATGCAGATGTTATCAAGCAAGCTGCTCAAAAAGAAAGCTCAAAAGTGGTGATTCTTTCATCAACTACAGATAGTATCTATTTGTCTTCATTAGTAGCGGTTGGTTTAGAGGCAGGTTTTGCTTCCAATGTTGTGGGATTGCCGGTAAGTACCGCTCCATTTCAAGTAAAAAGAACCGCTTTTTCAAACAAAGCTTTCAATACTACCGAAATTAATACTGAAGTAAAAGTATTAGGAATTGCTAAAAATTCTTACGGTATTTTTGAAAATGCAGTAGCAACCACCGAAGAAGATTTTGCACCAAGCATTGATGCTAACGATTTTGGTGTAAAAGTAACCGCTGTTGAAAAAAGTTCAGGAAAAATTTCTATTGCCGATGCAGATATTGTAGTGTCAGCAGGACGTGGAATGAAAGGTCCAGAAAACTGGGGAATGATCGAAGAATTAGCAGGCGTTTTAGGTGCTGCAACAGCTTGTTCAAAACCGGTATCCGATTTAGGATGGAGACCTCACGGAGAACACGTTGGGCAAACAGGTAAACCAGTTGCTACTAATTTATACATTGCGGTAGGTATTTCTGGAGCGATTCAGCATATTGCGGGTATCAACTCATCAAAAGTAAAAGTAGTTATCAATAGTGATCCAGAAGCCCCTTTCTTTAAAGTAGCCGACTATGGAATTGTTGGAGACGCTTTCGAAATTGTACCTCAATTAATTGAAAAATTCAAAGCTTTCAAAGCACAACATTCATAGCAATTAGTAAGCTGTTTTTAGTCCTTAATTTGCACAGATAAACCTTTCCTTGACAACAAGAAAAAGAACCAAGAACTAAGGGCTAGCAACTAAGTACTAATTTAAATCACAATAAGGCTACCTAAAAACAAGATAATTGTATCTTTGCTTTAGGTAGCTCTTTTTTTTGTCCCTTTTTTTGATTAAAATTGCACCTTAAAAAAACCTAATAACTAGCAACATCAATAGTTATTTTTTCTATAAAAAATCCATGAGCTTAGTAAAATTAACCATAAAAGGAATATCATACAGTCAGACACAAAACGGAGCTTATGCTTTAATTTTGAACGAAGTGGATGGCGAACGAAAACTACCCATCGTTATTGGAGCTTTTGAAGCACAGTCAATTGCTATTGCATTAGAAAAAGAAATTAAACCTCCGCGTCCTTTGACGCATGATTTATTTAAAAATTTTGCCGAACGTTTTGATATAGTTGTAAAACAAGTGATCATTCACAAATTAGTCGATGGTGTTTTTTACTCCAGTATTATTTGTGAAAGAGACAAAATCGAAGAAATTATTGACGCAAGAACCTCGGATGCTATCGCATTAGCACTTCGATTTAGCGCCCCTATTTTTACTTATAAAAACATTTTGGATAAGGCAGGCATTTACTTAAAATCAAATCCAAACCCTACCGATCCAGGTGCTGAAGAAATTGACAACATCCTATCCAACCCCCAAACTTTTGGTCATGGAGAAGAAACCAATCAATCAGGACCAACCTATGCCAATCATAGCTTACAGGAATTAAACGAACTATTAGAACAAGCTGTAGCTAATGAAGACTATGAAAAAGCAGCCAAGATAAGAGACGAAATATCCAAACGTTAAGCAAATAATTGCTTTTTAACATAAAGACACCCCAAAAAAGCAACTAATAATTGTGTTCATTCAATTGTATCCCTATGAAACTAAAACAACTCATTTTTGGCTTTGCACTACTTTTGGCACAAGTTACTTTGGCACAAGACTATTATTTGCATTGCGGCTCTATACTTGATACGAAATCAGGCAAATTACTTCCAAATAAAACCATTGTTGTTGCTAAAAACAAAATAGCTAAGATACAAGAAGGTTTTGTTGCCAAAGCCAATCCAAATGATATTGAAGTTAACTTAAAAAACAAATTCGTTTTACCCGGACTAATTGATCTTCATGTTCATATAGAAGGAGAACTAAATTCTAAAAGCTACGTTTCAAAATATATTGACAATGAAGCCGATGTTGCTTTTCAAGCAGTGAATTGCGCTGAAATCACTTTACTAGGCGGTTTTACTACCATCAGAGACTTGGGAGGTACAGGAGTTAATATTTCACTACGAAATGCAATCAACAAAGGACTGATCAAAGGGCCTAGAATTTATACTGCAGGAAAAGCCATTGCCACAACAGGAGGTCATGCCGACCCAACAAACGGGAGCAACAGAAAACTCGTTGGTGACCCAGGTCCACATGAAGGCGTAATCAATTCTCCAGAAGAGGCAGTAAAAGCCGTTAGAGAACGCTATAAAGAAGGAGCAGATGTAATTAAAATCACGGCAACTGGAGGCGTTTTGAGTGTTGCAAAAAGTGGCAAAAACCCCCAATTTTCTATCGAAGAAATAAAAGCTATTACTGCAACGGCCAAAGATTATAATATGCTAACCGCAGCACACGCTCATGGAGACGAAGGCATGCAAAGAGCCATACTGGGCGGAATCAAAACCATTGAACACGGCACTTTTATGAGCGAAGAAACCATGGAACTCATGAAAAAATACGATACTTACTTAGTTCCTACACTAACCGCCGCAAAAGAAGTAGAAAAAAATGCAGAAGTACCCGATTTCTATCCAGAAATAGTAGTGCCTAAAGCTCGCGAAGTAGGTCCTCAAATTAAAGCAACCTTTGCCAAAGCATACAAAAAAGGCGTAAAAATTGCCTTTGGAACCGATGCTGGTGTATTTCCACATGGAATAAATGGAAAAGAATTTGGGTATATGGTCGAAGCTGGAATGCCAGAAATAGAAGCCATTCAAGCTGCAACCATCACCAATGCACAATTACTTGGAATTGATAAAGAAGCTGGACAACTAAAAGAGACTTTTTGGGCGGACATCATCGCTGTAAATGATAATCCTCTCAAAAACATCAAAACATTAGAAGCAGTTTCTTTTGTAATGAAAGACGGAAAAATTTATAAAAACCAATAATACAAAGGCCTCATACCATGAAACAATACCACGACTTAGTTAAACACGTTTTGGAAAACGGCACACAAAAAGGAGATCGTACTGGAACGGGCACCAAGAGTGTATTTGGGTATCAAATGCGTTTTGATTTAGCCGAAGGATTCCCGATAGTAACTACCAAAAAACTACATTTAAAATCCATTATACATGAATTATTATGGTTTTTAAAAGGAGAAACTAACATTGCTTACTTACGAGAACACGGCGTAAAAATATGGGATGCATGGGCGGACAGTAAGGGTGATTTAGGTCCCGTTTACGGCCATCAATGGCGCAATTGGAACAGTGAAGAGATTGATCAAATCTCCGACTTAATTACGGAACTCAAAACCAATCCCAACAGCAGAAGATTATTAGTTTCTGCATGGAACCCATCGGTATTACCTGATACAAAAAAATCTTTTGAAGAAAATGTAGCCAACAACAAAGCTGCATTGCCTCCATGCCACGCTTTTTTTCAATTTTATGTAGCGGATGGAAAACTATCTTGTCAATTGTACCAACGTAGTGCTGACATATTCTTAGGAGTACCTTTCAATATTGCCTCCTATGCTCTATTAACACTTATGATAGCACAAGTTTGTGACCTAGCGCCAGGCGAATTCATTCATACATTTGGTGATGCACACATATACAACAATCATTTTGAACAAATTGAATTGCAACTCTCAAGAGAACCAAGACCTTTGCCGAAAATGACACTAAACCCAAATATAAAAGACATCTTCGCCTTTACATACGAAGATTTCACCTTAGAAAATTACGACCCACATCCTACAATAAAAGGAAGCGTTGCTGTATAAAAAAACCGCTTCTATCGCGGTTTTTTTATATGATCTATAAAGCTAAAATAGAATTTTCAGCACCGGCATAATCATTCCACTTTAAACCATCAGCTTCAGGGTCGTTTAGATAAGCGCCATCAATCCAATATTTAAACTCATAAGAAGAATCTTTTGGCAAATCGAAAACACCTTTAAAAGTACCATTTTTTAATTTTGCCAAAGTACCTTCTTCTACACTCCAGTTATTAAAATCACCTACTACTGCCGCGGAAGCTGCTTCTTTTGCCAAAATAGAAAAAGTAACTTTACACACTGGTTTTGTTTTAACAAATTGTTTTTTAATAGCCATAACTTTTTGATTTTTAAAATTTTAAGACAAGGTAACTGATTTAAAAACAACTACAAACACCTTAGATTCATTTTTATAACTTAATACAAATCAATGTTAAAAATTAAATAAATCAATAATTTAAAGACTAATAAAAAATAAAATTAGAAATTAACAAATTCTCAAAACCATGTAAAACATGATATAGATTATCACTTTTGCAAAATAAATTTTATCTTTATCTACAAAAAAACCATGGATCAAGCCATTCACGAACAATACGAATATGCTAGACGAAGAATTAAGCAAAAAAAGAGATTGTACTTTCATTTTGTACTTTTTGCATTGACTAGTATTTTTTTATTCATAGCACATCGCTTCTTTGCTATTGGAGCAGAGAATAATTGGTGCATATGGATTATTACTTTTTGGGCCTTTTTATTTGTGCTTCACTTTATAAAAGTATTTATAACAGACCGTTTTATGGATAAAAATTGGGAAAGAGATCAAATTGATCGATTAGTAGCTTTGCAACAAAAAAAAATAAGTCAATTGCAACATCAAATTGAAAACGAAACCAAATAAAAAATGATTACACTTATTGCCGCTGTGGCCGATAATCGTGCTTTAGGCAAAAACAACGATTTACTTTGGCACCTCCCCAATGACTTTAAACGATTCAAAGCAATAACTTCGGGTCACTATATCGTTATGGGCAGAAAAACTTTTGAAAGTTTCCCCAAGCCATTACCTAATAGAATCCATGTTATCATTACTCGACAAAAAAATTATCAACCCGAAGGATGCATTGTGGTTGATTCCATAGAAAAAGCGTTTGAAGCTTGTTCTACAACAGATAACATTTATGTCATTGGAGGAGGAGAAATCTACAATTTAGCCATGCCTTATGCCGATCTATTGGACATTACTAGAGTGCATCATGAATTTGAAGCAGATACTTTTTTCCCTGAAATTGATCCTAAAAAGTGGCAATTATCAAAGTCCGAAAAACATTTGAAAGACGAGAAACACCTTTATGATTATAGTTTTGAAACCTATTCCCCGATAAAATAATCAAACGCTATAAAACAAAAAAACATCCTTTTCAGGATGTTTTTCGTTTTGTAAAAGAAATGATTTTGTTAATGACTTTCTAGTAACAGAATTTGAGACAACAATATTAAAATACCAAGAAACAATATTGATCCAGAGACTGAAATAATAATGTTTGATACTTTTTTTGAGTAAAACTCAAAGTAGCCTTTAATACCAAATACCACAAAGATACTAAAGACCAAAAAAATTAAAATTTCCAAAAACAAATTTAATCCTAAGAACGTATTTTGCGCTTGAAAAAAAGTACCACTCACAAGAGCGATATTTTCAAAACTGACAACTAGAACAAAAGTGACTATCAGCGCAATGATAAACAATTTGATTTGAGTCATTAAATTAATTCTAATCATTTATGATTCTTTTACATGACAAATTTGACTAATATTTTCATACTGTACAATACCCACTTTTAGTGATATTTCATTTTTTTTTGACAACCTAAAAATGCACCTTTAAGAAAAGTCAATTCATAAAAATCTAGCTTTGATAATAGAGTTTATAGTATATTTGTAGAAATTTAATACAATGTCAGAAAAAGTTACCCCCTATAAAGATTCACAATTAAGCAAAAAAGAACAGGTCGCCAACATGTTCAACACGATATCAGGAAATTATGATAATTTAAACCGTGTTATTTCTTTTGGCATTGACATTAAATGGCGCAAAAAAGTTTTGGATTTAGTAACAAAATCTAATCCAAGCACCATTCTTGATATTGCAACTGGCACAGGAGATTTAGCCATTTTGATGGCGCAAACCCAGGCTAAAAAAATCATAGGATTAGACATTTCAGCTGGGATGTTAGCAGTAGGAGTTGAAAAAATAGCCTCCAAAAAACTCTCTAACCGTATCGAAATGCTTTTAGGCGACTCCGAGAACATGCCTTTTGAAGACAATTACTTTGATGCCATTACCGTGGCCTTTGGGGTTAGAAACTTTGAAAACCTAGAAAAGGGGCTGTCAGAAATTTTAAGAGTATTAAAACCGGGAGGAACTTTTGTAATTTTAGAAACTTCGGTTCCTGAAAAAACGCCTTACAAGCAAGGTTATCATTTTTATAGTAGAAATATTTTACCTTTAATTGGAAAGTTATTCTCAAAAGACAATACAGCATACGGTTATTTGTCTGAATCATCAGCTGTTTTTCCTTATGGCGAACGATTGAACAATATTTTGAGAAAAACAGGGTTTATAGATGTAAAAGACATGCCTCAAACTTTTGGGGTGGCTTCCATATATTATGCATCAAAAAAATAATTAGAAACTATCCCGTTTCCTATGAAAAAAATACTTGTTCTCTTTTTTATGCTTTGTTTAACCTATGCAAATGCACAAGGAAATAAACGCCTTTTTAGCAAAGACCCAATCATCAATTTAGAAAACTTTCAAAAACAAAAATTGTATTTTGGATTTTATATGGGACTTAATGGTTTTGATTTCAAAATTGATTACAAAGACAACATACCAGATATATTAATAAAAAGAAGTACTGGCTTTAATGTAGGTTTGGTGTCTGATATAAGACTTCAAGAATACATCAACTTAAGATTTGAACCAGGGTTATATTACACCAAAAGAGATTTGTACTACCCTAGTAGCTATTTTCCAACCACACCTACTGCAAGTGATAGATTAAGAGAAGTAAATAGTACTTATATTCATTTTCCTTTATTGGTTAAATTTTCTGCACTACGAACCGGAAATGTTAGACCCTACTTGGTGGGTGGCGGCTCATTTACGTTAAATTTGTCCAGTAATGCTAAATCGTTGGACGACAATGCAGAGGGAAGATTCAGAATGAAATCATGGACAACCAACTATGAATTAGGCTTCGGAATTGATATTTTTTCTGAGTACTTTATTTTTTCACCATCCATACGAGGGGTTTTTGGAATAAATGATGAATTAATAAGAGACAAAGACCCTAATAGCCCTTGGACTAGCAATATTGAATCCATAAAAAACAGAGCTATTTTTATCAACTTTACTTTTCATTAAAAAACCCTACGCTTACATTCACTCAAAACAATTGCTGCGGCAGTAGCTACATTTAAACTTTCGGTTTGCTGTAAGTCACCAAAACGAGGAATTGTAATTTTTTGAGTAACCAAAGCTTCTATTTCTGGAGAAATTCCATTTGCTTCATTTCCTAAAATAATAATTCCTTCAGCCGGAAGCTCTGTGCTATACAAAACATCGCCCTCCATAAAAGTACCCAAAACAGCCAACTTTGTAGCCTTCAAATATGTTTTTAAATCCAAGTAATTCACATTCACTCTTGCTATAGAGCCCATAGTAGCTTGCACTACTTTTGGATTATACAAATCGACTGTTTCTTTTGAGCAAATCACTTGCTTAATTCCAAACCAATCACATAATCTCAAAATCGTCCCCATGTTTCCAGGATCTCGAATGGTGTCTAACGCGACTATTATTCCTTCATTTAAGATTATTCTTTCTTTTGGAATTTTAAAAACAGCCAAACAGGTATTGGGAGTAGTTAGGGCACTAATTTTTTTTAAATCAGCATCAGAAATAACGGTTTTTTGCGTTAACGGAATAGTTTTAAAATCATCAACCGTACTATAAAGATGTTCCAACTCAAAATTAGAACGCAATAACTCATCAATTCCTTTTACGCCTTCGGCAATAAATAATTGATGCGCTAATCTATATTTTTTTTGATGCAAACTCGATATAAGCTTTATTTGGTTTTTACTAACCATAAAAAAATGTACTTTTGAATTAAATTTATTTAGAGCACTTGAAAAAGAATACCACAAAAGTAGTTGCATTTCTTCTAATTGCAATAATTATTTCGGCATGTAATGCTGTAAAACGAGTTCCTGAGGGCAAATTTTTACTAACAAAAAATCAAATAGTAGTAAATGACAAACCCATCAAGGATCAAACGGCATTCGATCAACTGTATCAAAACCCGAACGGAACCATTGTTGGATTCAGATTAAGACTAGCCCTCTATAATGCCGCCAACTTAAATCCAGATTCTACTTATCAAGCCAAATTCACCAACAATCCCGGGAAATACGAAAGAAAAGCCAAGTGGTTGTCTGCAAAACAAGTAGACCGACTTGGAGAATCATTTTATTACAAAGGCATTCATGAATTTCTAAAAAAAGTAGGTGAACCCCCTGTTATTATTGATACAATTAAAACCCAAAAAACGGTTAATCGATTAAATAATTACTATTTCAACAATGGCTATTTCAATGCCAAAACCTCCTACTCTATTGATACCGTTGGCTTTAAAAAAGCAAAAATCAAATACAAAATTGCTTTATCAGATCCTTTTATTTTAGACACCATCAGCAAAGTAATTTCGTCACCAGCCTTAGACTCGCTCTATAATTCGACTAAGGAAAGTAGTTACATCCAATCAGGAAAACAATATAAAACGAGCGATTTTGAAGAAGAAAAAAACAGAATCACCACTTACTTTAGAAACAACGGGGCTTATCACTTTCAGCCCAACAATGTTAGTTTTGACATAGACACCATTGGCAAAAAAAACAAAGCCGATGTAAAAATGATCATTAAAAATTACTCGTATCAAAAAGACGACTCTACTTATACTCTTCCGTTTAAACTTTTTAAAATAAGTGATGTAAAAATTTACACCGATTTTTCCGCCAAAAATCCACCTGAAACCGTAACTGACAGTACAGAATATAAGGGATTTCATCTATACAGCCATGGAAAACTAAAATACAAACCATCTGCAATTACAGATGCTGTTTTCTTGACAAAAGGTTCTTATTTTGGAGACTACAAAACGGTACTTTCTAACCGCTCTCTAAATAATTTAAAAATATTTGGTTATCCTAGTATCCAATATGAAGTAGACCGAAAAGATAGTACCGCTCAATCTCTTATTGCAAAAATATATCTTTCTCCAAGAAAAAAATTCAGCTTTGGAACTACTTTGGAGGCAACCCACTCTAATATCCAAGATTTTGGAATTGGAGCCAGTATAACCGAAACCATTCGAAATGTATTTAACAGAGCCGAAACATTGGAAATTGGTCTTAGAGGCAACATTGGTTCTTCTAAAGATTTTGCCAACCCGAATGATGCATTTTTCAATGTAACCGAATATGGAATCAATTTAAAATTAAACTTCCCTCGCATTTTATTCCCTATCAATACCGACAAAATCATTCCTAAACGAATGATTCCGTATACCCAAATTTCTTCGGGATTCAACAAACAAAGAAACATTGGCTTAGACAAAGAAAACTTTACTGCTTTATTCACCTATAACTGGAACCCAATTCGTAATAATACTGCACGAGTAGAATTGTTGAACGTTCAATTTGTTAGGAATCTGAATCCAGACAATTATTTTAACGTTTACGGCTCCTCGTACAATGCCTTAAATAGAATAGCAAAAGACTTTAACACCAACACAGACTATATAGATTACGAAACAAAAAACCTCATAATTAACTCCGGAACAGATGGATTTATTTATGACGTATTAAACCTTGATACCGATATAAAATTTGATGACAAAGAATTTAAAGAAGTATTAAGTATAGAAGAAAGAAGGCAACGATTAACAGAAAACGACTTTATCCTTGGAACAAGTTACACTTTTACTCAATCTACCAAAAAAGACAACCAGGATAACGAATTTTATCAATTTAAAACCAAAATCGAGTCAGCAGGAACTTTATTAAGCTTGATTGCCAAAGCCAGCAACCTAACAAAAAGCTCATCCGGCAAATACGAAATTTTCAACTTGCCCTATTCAGAATATTTAAAATTGGAATTGGACTATATAAAACATTGGGATTTTTCGAAAGAAAACATTGTTGCCTTTAGAAGTTTCTTCGGCATTGCGCTCCCTTTTGGAAATGCAGATTACATTCCTTTCTCTAGAAGTTATTTTTCTGGAGGAACCAATGACAATAGAGCTTGGCAACCCTACAGTCTAGGACCAGGAAGTAGCGGTTCTATTCTTGATTTCAACGAAGCCAACATGAAGATTGCTTTAAGCGCAGAGTACCGTTTTAAAATTGCGGGAAGTATGAAGGGAGCATTATTTGCCGATGCTGGAAACATTTGGAATGTATCAGATGCAGTAACAGCAGACTCAGCTACTTTCACAAGTCTGAATGACTTAACAGAAATTGCTCTTGGAACAGGATTTGGACTACGATATGATCTTAGCTTCTTTGTAGTTCGATTTGACTTGGGCTTTAAAACCTACAACCCTGCCTACCCGATTGGAAACCGTTGGTTTAAAGATTTAAATTTCACAAAATCGGTCTTAAATTTTGGAATTAATTACCCGTTCTAAAATTAGAAATGATTAATTTTGCAAACTAATATGTAAAAAACAAATAACTTAAAAAATAAGTAAAATGGCACACAACATAAAACCAGGAGTTGCTACTGGAGACCAAGTACAAGAGATATTTAAATATGCAAAAGAGAAAGGCTTCGCGCTTCCAGCAGTAAATGTTACTGGCTCAAACACCATTAATGGAGTTCTTGAAACAGCAGCAAAATTGAACGCACCTGTTATCATTCAATTCTCTAATGGTGGAGCACAATTCAACGCAGGAAAAGGACTTTCTAATGCGGGTGAAAAAGCAGCAATCGCTGGTGGAATCGCTGGTGCAAAACATATTCATACCTTAGCAGAAGCATACGGCGCAACCGTAATTTTACATACTGACCACTGTGCAAAAAAATTATTGCCTTGGATTGATGGTTTGTTAGATGCTTCTGAAGCGCATTTTGCAGCTACAGGAAAACCATTATTTTCTTCACACATGATTGACTTGTCTGAAGAGCCAATAGAAGAAAACATCGAAATCTGTAAAGGTTATTTAGCTCGTATGAGCAAAATGGGAATGACTTTAGAGATTGAGTTAGGTATTACAGGTGGAGAAGAAGATGGTGTAGACAACTCTGATGTTGACAGCTCAAAATTATACACTCAACCTTCTGAAGTATCTTATGCATACGAAGAATTATCAAAAGTAAGCCCACGTTTTACTATTGCAGCTTCTTTTGGAAATGTTCACGGTGTATACAAACCAGGAAACGTAAAATTAACGCCAAAAATCTTGAAAAACTCTCAAGATTATGTTCAAGAAAAATTCAAAACAGGACACAACCCAGTTGATTTTGTATTCCACGGTGGTTCTGGGTCTACTTTAGAAGAAATTAGAGAAGCTATCGGATACGGAGTTATCAAAATGAACATCGATACTGATTTACAATTTGCTTTCACTGAAGGAATTCGTGACTATATGGTGAATAATTTAGAGTATTTAAAAACTCAAATTGGTAACCCAGAAGGTACTGATGCCCCAAACAAAAAATACTATGACCCAAGAAAATGGTTAAGAGAAAGCGAAGTAACTTTTAATGCTAGATTAGAACAAGCATTTGCTGACTTAAACAACGTAAATACACTATAAAAAAGTGATTCACTTTCAATTTTAAGTGTTCAGTTATCAAAACTGATAATTGAACACTTTATTGATTAATAAACAGAATACTTGATTACTGAACACTGAATACTATATAAATGGCTTGGTTTAAAAGAAAAGAAAAAGGAATTACTACCGCTACCGAAGACAAAATGGACATTCCAAAAGGGCTTTGGTACAAATCACCAACAGGGAAAATTATAGACGCTGACGAATTAGCACGTAACTTATATGTTAGCCCTGAAGATGATTTTCATGTTCGAATTGGTAGTGCAACCTATTTTGAAATTTTATTCGACAACAATGAATTTGTTGAATTAGATAAAAACATGACCTCGAAAGACACTTTACATTTCGTAGACACCAAAAAATATTCAGACCGTCTAAAAGATGTGATGGACAAAACACAACTCAAAGATGCTGTTAGAACTGGTGTTGGAAAATCTAAAGGTAAAGAGTTAGTAATTTGCTCTATGGATTTTGCTTTCATCGGAGGATCTATGGGGGCTGTGGTAGGAGAAAAAATTGCCAGAGGAATTGACTATGCCATCCAAAACAAATTACCTTTTGTAATGATTTCCAAATCAGGAGGTGCTCGTATGATGGAAGCGGCCTATTCCTTGATGCAATTGGCCAAAACATCGGTAAAATTAGCACAATTAGCAGAAGCTGGATTACCTTACATCTCTTTATGCACAGACCCAACCACCGGAGGAACCACCGCTTCTTACGCCATGTTAGGTGACATCAACATCTCTGAACCAGGAGCTTTAATTGGATTTGCTGGACCTCGTGTAGTAAGAGACACGACAGGAAAAGATTTACCAGAAGGCTTCCAAACCGCTGAGTTTCTTTTGGAACATGGATTCTTAGATTTCATTACACCAAGAAAAGAATTAAAAGACAAAATCAACTTGTATATCGATTTGATTCAAAACAACGAGATTCGATAAGTCTTTTTACTTTTAAATACAAAATCCCAAGGATTCCTTGGGATTTTTTTTATACTATAAACTAAAATATAATTGTATCGCTAAAACTTCGAATTACATCCCTGTTCGAATGGCCTCAACAGGATCTAAATTAGCAGCAGAAATAGCAGGTAAAATACCCGAAAGCAATCCAATAAAAGCGGCCAAACTTGTCCCTAAAAGAATATTACCAAAGCCTAAAACAAATTCGAAGTCCAACGCATTGGTCAACACAATTGCTATAACCCAAACAAAGAATAATCCAATTAATCCACCAATTAAAGAAAGAATTACCGCCTCAAACAAAAACTGAAACAAAATAAATCGGTTTTTGGCCCCTAAAGATTTTTGAATGCCGATTAAATTGGTTCTTTCCTTTACCGAAACAAACATAATATTCGCTATTCCAAAACCACCAACCAATAAAGAAAAACCACTAATTATCCAGCCAACGACATTCATTTGTCCAATAATTCCATCGATAAAATCGGTAAATCCTGAAAATACATTAATGAAAAAATTGTCAATTTCTCCTGCTTTTAAGCCACGAAAAGCTCTGAGTTTTTGCGTGATTTCACCTTTATAAGCCTCCATATCAACACCTTTTTCGGGTTTTAAAATAATTACGTTCGTCAAACCATCATTATTATCTCCAAATAATTGACGCACAAAATTTACAGGAATAAAAGCAGATGTATCGTCTTCATCAAAAATACCCGAGCCTTTTTTCTTTAGCACGCCAATCACTGTAAAACGCTTCCCGTACAAGCGTACCGTTTTGCCAATTGGATCGCTACCTTCGAATAATGACGAAGCGATCTCATCGCCTAAAACAATCACCGAAGCACCAGAATTAGCCTCGGACTCATTATAAAAACGGCCTTTTTCAAATTCCAACCCTTGAATATCAATAAACTCATGAGAAACTGGCACAATATTTACGTCACTAACTGTTTTTGACTCATGCTTAATAGATTCTCTTTTGGTAAAAATCTGATACGCCATCTGCTCCGTATCGGTCATTGCACCTTTTATATAAATGTATTCATCATATTTCACATTCGGAAACTGTTCTCTTTTCCACTGCGGAATTTCTGAAGGGCCAAAAGAAAACTTCATCAGATAAATGGTGTTTTTATCTAAACTACTCAAATCCTTGGATATTTTTCTATCCAAAGAATCGACCGCTGCCAAAACTGCTATTATTGAAAAAATACCAATGGTAACCCCTAATAAGGAAAGCAAAGTCCTTAATTTATTAGCCAACAATGCATTCATTGCAAAGCTAAAACTCTCTTTCAACAATCGAAGATAAACTAGCATAGACTTAAAAATTGTGTTAAGTAAAATTCATCAAATTTTATTCAAAAACCTAATAAATATAATACTTCCATAAGTACGAATTTAAATAAAAATGTTACAGCATTTCCTGTGAATTTATTTATAAAAATTAACTATTTTTGCACTTTCAAAAAAACTACTACACATGAACACTACTAAAAAAATACAATCAGCCTTAATTTCAGTGTTTTCCAAAGACGGATTAGAGCCAATTGTTAGAAAATTACACGAACAAAACGTTGTTTTTTATTCTACTGGAGGAACCGAAGAATTCATTAAAAACTTAGGCATTCCTGTAATCCCTGTAGAAGACGTAACCTCTTACCCATCTATTCTTGGAGGTAGAGTTAAAACTTTGCACCCAAAAGTATTTGGTGGCATTTTAAATCGTCAAGACAACGAAAGTGATGTGCAACAAATGAAGGAATATGAAATTCCTCAAATCGATTTAGTAATTGTTGATTTGTATCCTTTTGAAAAAACGGTTGCTTCTGGCGCAAGTGAAGCCGATATTATAGAAAAAATTGACATTGGTGGAATTTCATTAATTCGCGCTGGTGCCAAGAATTTTAAAGACACCGTGATTGTTTCATCAATGGATCAGTATGGTTTGTTTTTAGAAATGATTACCAATCAAAATGGAAGCACTACCTTAGAAGACAGAAAACTCTTAGCGACCAAAGCATTTCACGTGTCTTCGCATTATGACGGAGCCATTTTCAACTACTTTACTACCGACGAAACAATTTATAAAGAAAGTATCGCTAACGGTCAAGTCCTTCGTTATGGCGAAAATCCACATCAAAAAGGGTTTTTCTTCGGAGATTTTGAAGCCATGTTCGATAAAGTTCACGGAAAAGAATTATCTTATAACAATTTACTAGATGTTGATGCTGCCGTAAACTTAATCAATGAGTTCAAAACCGATGGCCCTACCTTTGCCATTTTGAAACACAATAACGCTTGTGGACTAGCCACTAGAACCACTATTAGCGAAGCCTACAACGCTGCATTAGCTTGCGATCCAACCTCTGCTTTTGGCGGTGTTCTTATATCCAATACCAAAATAGATCTTGCTACAGCCACAGAAATCAACAAATTATTCTGCGAAGTTGTAATTGCACCTGCTTATGACCCAGAATCTTTGACAATTTTAGAAGAAAAGAAAAATAGAATCATCTTAATTCAAAACGAAGTCGCCTTACCAGAAAGACAAGTTCGTACTTGCTTAAATGGATTATTGGTTCAAGACCGAAACACTATTACCGATAAAGCAGAAGACTTAAAAACGGTAACTATAACCGCTCCAACTGAGCAAGAAGTTAAAGATCTGATTTTTGCTTCGAAAGTGTGTAAAAACACCAAATCAAATACGATTGTTTTTGCTAAAAACGGTACGCTTATTGCATCAGGAACAGGCCAGACCTCAAGAGTTGATGCTTTGATGCAAGCTGTAGAAAAAGCAAAAACATTTGGATTTAGCTTAGAAGGTGCTTCTATGGCAAGCGACGCCTTCTTCCCTTTTCCTGACTGTGTAGAATTAGCCAAAAAAGCAGGAATTACCGCTGTCATACAGCCTGGAGGATCCATTAAAGATGAGTTAAGTATCAACTATTGCAACGAAAACAATTTGGCAATGGTATTTACAGGAACTCGTCATTTTAAACATTAATTTGTTTAACTTTGTTTAATAATTTTTACAATACATAAAAACCTATGGGATTTTTTGATTTCATGACTGAGGATATCGCGATAGACCTTGGTACCGCAAACACTTTAATCATTCACAATGATAAAGTAGTTATTGACAGTCCTTCTATTGTCGCTAGAGATAGAGTATCAGGCAAAATCATTGCCGTTGGCAAAGAAGCCAATATGATGCAAGGAAAAACGCATGAAAACATAAAAACAATTAGACCATTAAAAGATGGTGTAATTGCAGATTTTGATGCTTCTGAAAAAATGATCAGTATGTTCATCAAAAGTATCCCTGCGCTAAATAAAAAAATGTTTACTCCAGCATTGCGTATGGTTATCTGCATTCCATCAGGGATTACCGAAGTTGAAATGCGTGCCGTAAAAGAATCTTGTGAACGGGTAAACGGTAAAGAAGTTTACTTAATTCATGAACCAATGGCAGCCGCAATCGGTATCGGTATTGACATTATGCAACCTAAAGGAAACATGATTGTAGATATTGGAGGAGGTACTACTGAAATTGCTGTAATTGCTTTGGGCGGTATTGTTTGTGACAAATCTGTAAAAATAGCAGGGGATGTATTCACAAATGACATCGTTTACTATATGCGCACCCAACACAACCTTTTTGTTGGAGAAAGCACCGCTGAAAAAATAAAAATCCAAATTGGAGCTGCTATAGAGGATTTAGAGAGTCCGCCAGAAGATATGTCTGTTCAAGGACGTGATTTATTAACTGGTAAACCAAAACAAGTAGAGGTTTCTTATCGTGAAATTGCGAAGGCATTAGACAAATCGATACAAAGAATAGAGGATGCTGTGATGGAAACCCTTTCGCAAACACCTCCAGAATTAGCAGCCGATATATACAATACAGGGATATATCTAGCTGGCGGAGGCTCTATGCTAAGAGGACTTGACAAACGAATTTCTCAAAAAACAGATTTACCAGTATATATTGCTGAAGATCCATTGAGAGCTGTTGTACGAGGAACCGGTATGGCCTTAAAAAATATTACTAAATTTAAAAGTATCTTGATTAAATAAGCGTTTACAAAAGTCAACTTAAATATAACCCATCCTCTAATTATCACTTAATTATTCCATTACAAAATGCAGCAAATATTTAATTTTATTACTAGAAACAGTTATAGAATACTGTTTTTGCTGCTTTTGGGAATATCATTAACACTCACTATTCAGTTTCATTCCTTTCACAGAAGCAAAGTCATAAGCTCCGCTAATGTAGTAAGTGGCAGCATTTATAAAGAAATAAATGAAACCAAAGAATACTTAAACTTAAGAAAAGAAAACGAAGACTTAGCACTAGAAAACGCGATGTTGAGGAGCCTACTCTTTCAGGTTAAAGATTCTGCTTTTATGTCAAAACTCGACACTATTAAAGGAGTTAAACCCTCGGATATTGTAGTTGCCAAGGTAATCAAGAACTCCTATAGTGTTTACGAAAATTACCTTACCCTTGACGCAGGTGCCAAACAAGGCATTAAACCTGATATGGCTGTAATCAATAGTCTTGGAATCGTAGGAATTACGGATGACACTTCAGAAAACTACTCAACTGTAATTAGTATTTTGAACAAAAAGTCAAGAATTAATGCCAAAATAAAAAAGTCCAATCATTTTGGATCATTGATTTGGGACGGAAAAAGTACAGGTTTCGTTCAATTGGTCGATGTGCCTAGACTTGCTACCATTCATAAGGGCGATACAGTTGTTACAGGAGGTCAATCTGTCATTTTCCCAGAAAACATTAACATCGGTACCATTCATAGAGTTTTTCGTGATAAGGATAATCAAACTAATTTTTATACTCTCGAAGTAAAACTATTTAACGACATGACGAATTTGGGTCATGTTTATATTCTTAAAAGCAAAGGAAAAGAAGAAATTACAAAATTAGAAAACCAAAGAAAGAAGGATGAATAGTACATTGATTGTAAATTTTTTCCGTTTTATAGCATTATTAGCAATACAAGTCGTTGTTTTTAATAATATGAATTTCTATGGCTATATAAGTCCCTTTCCTTATATTTTATATATTATATTGTATCCTGTAAACGGAAATAAATCAACATTGCTTGCCTCAAGTTTTATGCTCGGTTTGATTATGGATATGTTTACAAATTCGGGTGGAGTACATGCCACAGCTTGTTTAATTTTGGCTTACTATAGACCTTATATTTTCAAATTCTCTTTTGGTCTTAGCTACGAATACCAAACGGTAAAACTGAACGATGTATTGACCCCTGAACGGTTCTCTTTTTTGCTCATATCCATTCTTTTACATCATATCATTCTTTTTACATTAGAAGCATTTGAATTTAGTTTTATCCTAGATGTAGTATTGAGAACCTTACTAAGCGCTGCTTTTACCTTATTGTTATCCATCACCATTATATACCTTATTAAGCCAAATAAACGATGAGAAAAGTCTTGTTGCCTGCTTTAATTATTATTGGCGCTGCACTGCTTGTAATTCGAATATTTTACCTTCAAATCATTGATGACACTTTTAAATTAAAGTCCGAAAACAATGCTATAAAGATAAAATACGATTATCCTGAGCGTGGTTATATTTATGACCGATTTGGAAAACTATTGGTTGCCAATCAAGCCTCCTATGATATCATGGTAATTCCTAGAGAGATCAAAAATTTAGACACCTTAGAATTTTGTCAACTTCTAAATATAAAAAAAGAGGATTTTATTAAAAACATCGAAAAGGCTAAAGTATACAGCCCAAGACTTCCTTCGGTCTTTTTATCACAATTAAACAAAGTTGAATTTGCAGCTTTTCAGGAAAAAATAAGAAATTTTGAAGGTTTCTATTTTCAAAAAAGATCCTTACGAGATTACCAAGCCAATTTTGGTGCCAATATTTTTGGTTTTATCACCCAAGTAAATGACAACATCATCAAAAAGAACCCATACTATAAAAGTGGTGATTTAATTGGCAAACAAGGAGTAGAAGAAAGCTATGAAGAAATTCTGAGGGGAATTAAAGGAGTAACCTATACACAGAAAGACAAATACAATCGTGAAATCGGGCCTTACAAAGACGGACGTTACGATACAATAGCCGTTCCTGGAAAAGACATTACGCTAACAATAGATGCAGAAATTCAAAAGTATGGCGAAGAATTGATGATCAATAAAAGAGGTGGAATTGTTGCCATTGAACCTAAGACTGGAGAAATTCTGGCTTTAATAACAGCCCCCTCTTATGATCCTGGCATTCTAGTAGGAAGACAACGTTCAAAAAACTACACCAAATTGTATCGTGATTCTATTGCAAAACCGCTATATGACCGAGGACTTTTGGCTGAATATCCCCCAGGTTCTCCTTTCAAAATCATGACGGGACTTGTAGCGCTTCAAGAACAGGTTATTGATGAAAACACAACCGTAGCCTGTCATCACGGATTCAGTTATGCAAGAGGCCGTTTTATGCGTTGTCACTGCCGTGGAGGTTTATTGCAATTACACAGAGGAATCTATGAATCTTGTAATGCCTATTTTGGAACGGCTTACATGAGAACTATTAATAAGTATGCTAAACCAAGTTATGCTGTTGACGTATGGAGTAACCACGTAAAAAGTTTTGGTCTAGGTCAATTTATGGGATATGATTTACCAACAGGACGTAGAGGAAAAATCCCTACATCAGCTACCTACAAAAAAATGTATCCAAACGGGGGCTGGAGAAGTACGGCTATTGTATCAAATGCCATCGGACAAGGTGAAGTTTTAATGACTCCAATTCAATTAGCCAATATGATGGCAACTGTTGCTAATGAAGGCTATTATTACACGCCTCACATCATTAAAAAAATTGCAGGCACCACTATTGATAAAAAATTCACAACGAAACATGTTACTACTGTAGATAAAAGCCACTTTAAACCCATCATCAGCGGTCTATTTGACGTTTATAATATGGGAACCGCTGCTAGTCTAAGAGTAGAAGGCATTGACATCTGTGGAAAAACGGGTACAGCAGAAAATTTTGCAAAAATTAATGGGGTTAGGACGCAATTAAAAGATCACTCTATTTTTGTGGCATTTGCACCAAAAGACAATCCAAAAATCGCTATTGCCATTATGATTGAAAACGGAGGCTTTGGCGCTACAATTGCAGGACCGATTGCCAGTTTGATGATTGAAAAATATTTAAAGAAAAAAATCACAAGAACGGATCTTGAAACTAGAATACTCAACACAAGTTTGCAAGGTCAATATGCAAAATTAGGTGGATTGAATGAGGATGTAAAAAGAGAGTTACGAATTAAAGATTCTATTGCACAACTCAAATTAAAGAAACAAAATCCAAAACTTACGACTGAAGTAAAAACGGACAGTACTAAGAAAAACTAAATCATTTGTACTAAAATGAAAAACCAAAGTATAACTAGCAATATTGACTGGATTTGTGTACTAATTTACATAGCACTTGTTGTTTTAGGATGGCTAAACATTTACTCTTCTTCTCTATCCTCTGAAGAAGGCACCTCAGACAAACAATTGATATTTATACTATTTGCTATTCCGTTAATCTTTACAGTGCTTTATGTAGACGGCAAGTTCTATGAAAAATATGCGTCTATTATTTTTGCAGTTTCGCTAATATCATTACTCGGTTTATTTGCGTTTGGAAAAACAATTGCTGGACAAAGATGCTGGTATGCCATTGGTAGTTTCACCCTACAACCCTCAGAGTTTGCAAAAGCTGCAACAGCTCTAGCCTTGGCAAAGTATCTGAGTGACCCGCAGATCAACCTTAAAGAATTTAACAGACAGATTCAAGCATTAGCGATAGTATTTTTGCCTGTAATGCTCATTTTACCTCAGCCAGACCCAGGTAGTGCACTTGTTTACAGCATCTTTATCATAGTCCTCTATCGCGAAGGTTTGCCAGGATGGTATGTTGGGACCGGGTTTGCTATCATACTTCTTTTTGTATTAACGTTAGTTCTAGAAACCTATGTTGTAATTCTATTCGCCGCATTGGTGCTGCTGGCCATACATTTTAAATCACGTTTAGCCGATAGAAATATCCTCAGAAGTTTTCTGATTTTAGCTTTAATTTCAGGATTTGTTTTTTCAGTAAGTTTTGTATTCGACCATGTATTCAAACAACACCACAGAGATCGTTTTAATATCGTATTGGGCAAAGCTGTAGACGACAAAGGATTTGGCTACAACACCAATCAATCTGAAATCGCCATTGGTTCTGGAGGTTGGTTAGGAAAAGGATTTTTAGAAGGCACTCAAACTAAAGGAGGATTTGTTCCAGAACAACATACCGATTATATCTTTACTACAGTTGGAGAAGAATGGGGCTTTTTGGGCGCAAGTGTAGTTATTTCCTTGTTTGTCATTTTGTTATTGCGCATCATTTATTTAGCTGAAAGACAAAAAACGAAATTTAGCCGTGTTTATGGCTATTCCGTTGCTGCCATACTATTCTTGCACTTTTTTGTAAACATAGCAATGGTAGCTGGTGTCTTCCCTACAATTGGTATTCCGTTGCCTTTCTTTTCTTATGGAGGTTCTGGGCTCTGGGGATTCACCATTTTACTGTTTATTTTTATTAAGATGGATGCCAATAAAGTAAATGAATGGTAAGTCAATTAAAACTCCATTCTTTGTAGCTTACATTTTTTTCTAATTGATTTTCAATAGTATCTGGCAGCTCTGGAAAAAAATCTATTCCCGTTAATTTTTCTAATTGATCAACAGACACCACATATTCATATAGAGGTTTAGTGCTTGCATTATTTGGAATCAAAAAAGCAATTAAACGGTATTTACCCTGATTTTCATCCAAAACTATTTTGTAAAAATAATTGGGTACTGCTACTTTTTCTTTGCCAATAGTTTTTAAATTTGGAGCTAAAACCCCTGCTGTAACAATAAATAATCCATCATATTTTACCGCCCAGTATCTAACTTTTTCTTCTAATCGATTCCATATTCCGCTATTGAATTTATGGTCTTGAGGCGAAATATTTGAGGTTAAAAATGTAGCTTCATAGGCTTTTTTATTAAATCCTCTATCAGCTGCAGGACATAAGTGCCCTTTGTCATAGCCTGATTTCTTATAATTGCGCCAATCGGCTGAATTTGTAGTTACTTTATCATCTTGAATAAAAAAAGGACGTTTAAAGTGGACATTAACAACCTGTTCTTTCTTTAATTCATAAGCTACCCATCCCGCTTGTTCGTACTTTTCATTATAGGATAAAATATAAAAATCATGATCTACAATTGCTTTAGTGGTAGACTTTGGTAGAAAATCTATCTTAGCCGTATTGAATTGATCAAAAGCAAATAATGCAATAGAAATGGTATCAGATTTAACCCCATCAACTTTACCATTTTGTTCTTCTACAAAAGAAAAAAATGGGATAAAAAGGAATAAAATAAATACTTACTCATTTTTTAATGCTTAAGAGATTAAACAAAAACGACCCAAAATAAGTTATTTTGAGTCGTTTTCCGAAAAAATAATCTGATTAGGATTTGACCAATTTACTACTCAAGGCTTTTGAAGGCATTGATTTTACGATAGTCTTCGGTTGCAAATCATCCAAGACATTAAGTGCTTCTTCAACATAAATATCTTTAGACAAGCTCTCGTGCCATCTTTCTCTTTTTTCTTTTAATGTTGGATCTTTTTTGTACTCTTCGATTTCATAAGGTAAAGAAGAAAACTTCAATTGATTTTTATACTCAAAAATTGGCTTATACTTTTTAGCCTTTTCTTCTACGCTATTTTGTGCGGTTCTAAATTTATCAATATTTAAGCTGTATGTATTCTCGTTGCTTTTACTATCAATCCATTTAGCGTTTTCTTCTATTAATTTAAACTGAGGATTTTCAGCAATTCTAGCTTTACTTTTGGCAATGGCTTTATCAAAATTTTCAGTGTTTTTCCATTGCGTAAAAGGAGCAGCGTCAATCTTGTCCCATGGCATAGCATTATCAACATCGCGTTCGCCCATCTTTAGATAAGCATAACGATCTGGCATTACTACATCACTACTAACACCTTCACGCTGAGTAGACCCACCATTGATTCTATAAAATTTTTGAGTAGTCGTTTTTAAAGCTCCTAAATCACCCACAGAACTATTACGGACAAATTGATTCAAATCAATCACGTTTTGAACTGTTCCTTTTCCGTAGGTTTGCTTGCTACCAATAATAATTCCGCGTTTGTAATCTTGGATAGCAGCCGCTAAAATCTCTGATGCAGAAGCTGAAAAACTATTCACCATAATTACCAATGGGCCATCCCATTCTATTTTTGGATCCCTATCGTAAAGCACTTCTTTTTTCTTGCCCGCAGATTTCACTTGAACAATTGGCCCCTCTTGAATAAAAAGTCCAGCAATATCAACTACAGTAGACAAAGAGCCACCTCCATCATCTCTTACATCTAAAACAATTCCGTTTACTTTAGCTTGCTTCAAACGTTCTACCTCAATAGCAATATCTTTACCCGCATCACGTCCGTCACGATTTTCAAAATCGATATAAAATTTTGGCAAATAAATCACTCCATAACGCAATCCGTTTTTCTCCACCACACTAGATTTAGCATACGTTTCTTCAATTTCAACAATATCACGAACAATAGAAATGTTTTTAATAGTTCCATCCACCTTTTTTACTGTTAAACGAACAATAGTGCCTTTCGGACCTTTAATCTTTTTAACAACATCATCCAAACGCATTCCTACCACATCAACAGGTTCGGCACTAGCTTGACCTACTTTCAAAATAACATCTCCAGCCTCGAGTTGTCGACCTCTCCAAGCAGGACCGCCTGAAATCAATTCACTGATTTCTGTAAAATCATTTTTCTTTTGCAAACGAGCGCCAATTCCTTCGAGTTTCCCACTCATGCTCACGTCAAAACGTTCTTTTTCTTCTGGTGCAAAATAGCTTGTATGCGGATCAAAGCGAGTCATAATGGAATTGATATACACCGTAAACCAATCATCTCTGGTCAATTCTTTAATAAAACCAAAAGATTCGTCTAAAGACTTTCCAATATTCACTCTACTTTCTGCTTCTAATTCTGCAAAAGTCTTTATTTTCGTATTTTTATCTGCTTTTAAATTAGCATCCATTCCTAAATCAGAACTTAACTCTTCTGTTTTAGTTGTTTCTGCACCTTCAACTGCTTTCCCTTTACTTTCTTGCAAACGCAAACGCTCCGTAATAGAAGACAAGGCAGACAATTTCATTTGTTTACGCCATCTTTCTACCAATTCTTTATTGTTTTTAGCATAAGGCATTTTTTCATAATCCGTGTCGAAACTTTCATCGATAGAAAAATTATTCGGAGTAGCCAATAATGCTTTGTAGACTTTCTTGCTTTCTTCCATACGAACCATCAAGCGAGAATAAGTCAACTCGAAAAACGTTAATTCCTTATTGTTGATTTGGTCATCTAAATCCAATTCGTATTTAGCAAATTCATCGATATCTGATTGCAAGAAAAAGCGTTTAGAGGGATCTAAGGCTTGAATATAATCTTTATACACCCCTTTTGAAAATTCGTCATCCATAACCGCCGGATCATAATGCCCTTTTTCAATTACAAAAGTCAACAACTCTAACAAGAGTCTATCTCTTTCAGGATCTACAGTGTCCTTCTTTGTACCATTAATGGTAAAAGCAAACAAGACTCCTGACAAGCATAATGTAGCAAGTATAATTTTAAAATTTTTTCTCATAAAAGTAATAATAGCATTCATCAATCAAATGTGTAATTTATGTAAAGATAAAGCCAAGAAACATTGGCTCTTTATAAATTTTTGTTAAAGATATAAAAATGTTGATAGGATTTAATTTTTATGAAAAAAGTTAACAAAAAAAAGGGCTTAGCTCCTTTTTAATACGAACCCCTAGTATATTTGTGAAAATTTAAATGAAAACCATGCCTTCCAAAAAACCACTTCTATTAATTACCAATGATGACGGGATTTCCGCACCTGGAATCCAAGCTTTAATCAGTGTAATGACTCAAATTGGAAATGTGATCGTTGTTGCTCCAGATAAACCTCAGAGCGCGATGGGACACGCCATTACCATCAACAGCACTTTGTATTTGAATAAACTTTCGAAAGAGGGCGATGCGATCACACAATACAGCTGTTCTGGGACTCCAGTAGATTGTGTAAAAATGGCCACCAATGAAATCTTGAAACAAAAACCAGATTTATGTGTTTCAGGCATTAATCATGGATCCAACTCCTCCATTAATGTCATTTATTCTGGAACCATGAGTGCAGCCGTTGAAGCTGGAATCGAGGGTATTCCTGCCATTGGATTCTCGCTTTTGGATTATAATTGGGATGCTGATTTTTCTCCTATTTTGTCTTTCGTAAAAAAAATAGCCCTCGAAACCCTAGAGAAAGGACTTCCAGCAGGAGTTGTTTTGAATGTCAATTTTCCGAAACTAGAAGAAAATGACATCAAAGGCATTAAAATTTGTCGACAAGCCAAAGCACAATGGGTAGAGAAATTCGACAAAAGAAAAACACCTTTCGGAAAAGAATACTATTGGTTAAGTGGCGAATTCGTCAACCAAGATAAAGGAGAAGATACCGATGAATGGGCTTTAGAAAACGGCTATGTTTCTGTAGTTCCTGTTCAGTTTGATCTGACGGCACACCACACCATTCAACAACTCAACACTTGGAATTGGAATGAATAAAATCGATTTATTATATGGTTTCCTTGTTGGAATAGCAGCTTCGTTACTAGGCTCATTTTTGTTTATGACTTTTTTCACAGACTATGAATTTATTGAAGGCGTTCAAATACTAAAATCACAAGGCTATTTAGGTAAACTAATCACCGTTGGATCTTTATTGGATTTAATTGCATTTGGAATTTTATTAAAAACGAATAAAGACTTGATGGCTAGAGGAGTAGTTTTTTCCGTTATCATTTTAACGATAATCACCTTGTTTTGTATGTAGCCAAAAAAACAGCATTTTTTATGCAGACATAGCGCCAAAATAAATAAGTGTATTCTTATTTTACTCCCAAAAAAAAACTTTATTCTGTTCCTATTAAAAGAGAAATGAATTATTTGCTTTAATTTTATACTATATAATAATTTATGTTCAACTTAAACATTAAAAATATGAAAACTCTAATTTTGGCTAAATCATTAATAAAAAAAGGATTTGTTCTCGCTTTCCTTTTTGCGATCTCTTTGGTTTACTCTCAATCTACTCCCAAAAAGAATGACATCACGCCCATCGATTCTACTTATTTTGCTAAAGATCGACTAAAAGGAAAAGTTGTCATAATTACTGGCGCAGCAAGAGGGATTGGGCGAGCAACAGCCATTAGAGCTTCCAAAGAAGGGGCGTTAGTTGTAATCGCAGACTGGTTAGAAAAAGAAGGTAATGCGACTGCCAAAACGATTGAAGCCAATGGAGGAAAAGTATTATTTGTAAAAACAGATATTCGAAGTACAGAAGATTGTAAAAAATTGGTCAGTGAAACTATAAAAAAATTCGGAAAATTAGACGGAGCCGTTTTGAATGCTGGAGTAATGGACGGAATTCACTCTGGTGACCCATTAGATTATGACAAACAAACCGCTTTGCTTCCTGCAGCAGTTGATGCCGCTACGGACGAATATTGGGATTTCGTTTTTGATGTCAATGCTACTGGTACTTTCAAATCGATGCGTTCTGTATTGAAACAATTGCTTAAAGAAGGCAAAGGAGGATCAATAGTAACCGTTGGTTCTATTGCTGGGTTAACGGGTTTAGCAGGTAATCCAGCTTATGTTGCGAGTAAATATGCTGTAAACGGTTTGACTAAAAACGCCGCTATTGATTATGCACCTTATGGAATACGTGTAAACTCAGTAAACATGGCAGCTACGAAAACACCAATGACAGATAAAGCCTTTGAATTTGTAAAAGAAGTAAAAAAAAGAGGCATCACAGGAATGGGAGGTGCTAAAACAGAAAGTTTACTAATGCAAAATGACAGCAAACACAGAATGTCAACCCCATGGGAACAAGCTTCGGTAATTTTGTTTTTATTATCAGATGAAGCTTCTAATCTAACAGGAGGCACCTACGCAACAGACGGAGGATGGACTGCTTACTAACCTAAAAGTAAATGATGAAAAAAATTGGAATTCTTTTCCTATTCTTCTTTATAGGAGTAAATGTAACTTTTGCTCAAGAAAGTGGTAATTTTTTGGAAGGCGAAAACATTCAGTCTGTTGTCATAGAATTCAAAAATCCTTTGGATGACGATTTAAATCAAAAGAATTTAAAAGCAAAAATTGACCTGCTTTTTCCTGTTTATCCGCAAACTACAGTAAGAACCATTTTGTTGGATGCTTATACTGCCAAGGTAAAACAATTACCCGAAGTAGCTGATGCGTACTATGAAGTTAGGCCATCACTTACAGGAGATATCAGCGTCACCTTGAAAGTAACACTAAGCGACACTTTGAAAGACAAACCTTCAAAAAGCGGAGTTTTAGCCGGAGGAAAAGATTTCCCCTTGTTGTATATGGATAATAAATCTTTACTAACTACAAGATTTGCTTTGGCCGAAATGTTGTATTCTAACAATAACTCTTGGTACGGAAGAGATGATGCTATGCTACAAGGAAACCCACTTGTAGACGGCCCAGCCGGAAAAGGGTATACAGGTTGGTTTGAAGGCTGGGTTTCAGGAGGAATATACGGAATCACAACATTGTCGAATAAACGCAATATTTATTTATATGGAGGTGCTAGCGTCATTATGAGCGGAAGTGCTGGAAGGGAATTATTTACAGATGTTTCCAGAATACATACTGCTTTTGATGATGCTTATATTGGTTTTTTTGGTACTAAATCTTTTTCAAAAGGCAATCTATTTAGTTATAATTTTTCCGTTGGAAGGCAACAATTTACGATTGGCAACGGTTTCATCATTCGAAACACCGCTTCGAATGGTGGAAATAGAGCTGCATTACAACTCAATCCAAGATGGGCGGCAGATTATCTAGGATTAGCAACCATTAAGTACAACAATATAATGTTGCAAGTATTTCAAATCAATCCCGATGAATTACCCATTATCGACTCACGAACAGTGATAAATGGTTTCAATACGGAATATGGAATTAATTTGGGTCATAAAGTTGGTTTTACCTATCTGAATGTATCTAGATCAGATTTTGGTTATTATACACCTACGGGTGATGTTTTTAGACGCAATGGCCTTAATCTCTACAATATTCGTTATTTTAAAAATTTGACCCAAGGAAAGGCTGGGCTTTTAATTAAAACCGAATTGGCTCACGAAACCAATTCTAATTTCAAAATGTCTGCTTTTGCTGGCTATGGAGAAATAGGATGGAGTTTTGCCAAAGCCAAAGCGTCACCAACCTTCATGTATCGTTTTTCATATTTTTCTGGAGACGATCCCACTACTAAAACTTTCGAAAGATGGGATCCATTGTTGACTGGCGGAAATGGTGAAGATTGGGTTTTGGGTGCCAATCATTTTAAAATTGTACAAAACAGCAATTTGATTGCCCATAAAATTCAAGCTAGTTTAAGGGTTAGTAAAAAAGTGGAATTAGTACCTCAATATTTCTATTTTCAAGCGGCAAACAACAACAATGTAGGCGGAAATCCTGCATTAAGTTACATGCCACAAAAAGAATACGGACAAGAAGTTAATCTCACTTGGAAATATTTTCATTCTAGAAAATGGTATTTTCATGGACATTTTGCGCAAACAATTCCAGGTGCAGGGGTAAAAGAAGCATTAGGAGGTGATGCTAAATCTTGGTTTAGTGCTATGTTGTTTTTTAGATATTCTTTGAACTAAATTTATCTTAACCAGCATAAAATGTTTATTTGAATCCGTTATAACCAACAAGAGGCAAAGTGTTTTTATTACCTTTGCCTCTTATTTTTTGATTCCATTTTTTGAAGCAAAAAAATATAACGAAATTGGTCTGAAAAAAACTTAGAATCATCTAATTATGAAATACTACATTATTGCAGGAGAAGCCTCAGGAGATTTGCATGGATCCAACCTGATGAAATCTATTTTCCAAGAAGATCCAACGGCCGAAATTCGTTTTTGGGGCGGAGACTTAATGCAACAAGTAGGTGGCACCCTAGTAAAACACTACCGCGATTTAGCCTTTATGGGGTTTGCAGAAGTGGTTATGAACTTAAAAACCATTCTCAACAACATCAAAATATGCAAAACCGATATTTTGGCATTTCAACCGGATGTTATCGTATTTATTGATTATCCTGGTTTCAATTTGAGAATTGCTAAATGGTCAAGGAGCTTAGGATTCAAAAATCACTATTATATTTCACCACAAATTTGGGCTTGGAAAGAAAGCCGAATTAAGGAAATCAAGCGAGATATTGATAAAATGTATGTGATTCTTCCGTTTGAAAAAACCTTTTACGAAGACAAACATCATTTTCCAGTTTCGTTTGTAGGCCATCCTCTTATTGATGCTATTCAAGCGCATCCCGTAATTGATGATGCTGCTTTTAGAAAAGAGAATCAATTGAACGATTTGCCAATTATTGCTTTATTACCAGGAAGCCGTAAACAAGAAATCACCAAAATGCTGAGTGTTATGCTTAGTGTAGCCGAAGATTTCAAAGATTACCAATTTGTAATCGCTGGAGCGCCAAGTCAGGAGTATTCTTTTTACCAACAGTTCATTACTTCGGATAACATTAAATTTTTATCAAACAAAACCTATGATTTGTTACAACACGCTACTGCAGCTCTTGTGACTTCTGGAACAGCAACCCTCGAAACCGCATTGTTCAAAGTACCTGAAGTAGTTTGTTACAAAGGAAATTGGATTTCGTACCAAATTGCCAAAAGAATCATTACCTTAAAATACATTTCACTTGTCAACTTGATTATGGACAAAGAAGTAGTCACCGAGTTGATTCAAGACGATTGTACCACCCAACGCATAAAAACAGAATTACAAAAAATTCTAGATCCTGAGCATCGAAAAGTGGTGCAAGAAAACTATACTATACTTGAAAAAAAATTAGGAGGTAAAGGAGCAAGTAGTACCACTGCAAAATTAATTGTAACCGACATAAAAAAATAAAACAAACACTATTTCTTACTAAATTTGTATTTTAGTAGTATGAATGTGTTACAATTTCCACTTATTAAAATTACGGTTGGATTTATACTAGGCCTTATTGCGGCTTATTATATACCATTTTCTCTACCTTTTAGTCTCGCATTTGTTGTAATTGCAGTATTAAATTTACTTACGGCTTATTGGTTTGCAGTAAAAAAAAATATCCGCGGTCTATATTTTGAAGGTGCTACTTTATTACTATGTTTTGCGATTGGCATCGGTGTTCTAATCACACATACCGAAAGTAATCATAAAAACAATTACACCAACCATCCTGAAGTTTTTCAAAAAGCCAATTGGATTCAGGTTGCCGTAAGAGAAAGACTTAGAAGTTCTCCTCAAAATAATCGATACCTTGCGTTACTTCAAAGTATCAATGCAAAAAAAAGTAGTGGCAAAATCATTCTGACTATTGCTAAAAACAAAAACATTCAAGCCTTTGAAGTTGGACACCAATTGCGATTTAAAGCTCAATTGATACCCCCAGAAAAACCAAAAAACCCGAATCAATTTGATTATGCAACCTACTTAAGAAACAAACAAATTTACGCGCAAGTAGATCTAGATCCTGAAGCAATATCGTATCATAAAACACTTTTAAAAGACATTTGGTATTATACTTCAAAATTGAGGACTATCATTGTAACTCATTTAGAGAAAAGTGGCTTTGATAAAAAAGCATTGCCAGTAGCGATGGCATTACTAGTAGGCCAACAACAGGATATTGATCCCAACATTACAAAAGAGTACCAATATGCTGGTGCCGTACATATCCTTTCGGTTTCGGGATTACATATTGGATTTATTGTACTACTCATCAATTTTCTATTGCGTCCAATACCCAATACCTCAAAAGGTCGGTTTCTTAAGTTATCCCTTTCTTTAGTAAGCTTAGCGCTATTTGGTATTTTAGCAGGTCTTGCTCCTTCTGTAGTGCGATCTATTACGATGTTCTCGTTTGTAGCCATTGGTCAGTATTTAAGAAGAAGCAGTAATATCTATCACACCTTGGTGGTCTCAATATTTTTGATTTTATTGTTTCAACCTTATTTTTTATTCGATGTAGGGTTTCAATTAAGCTATGCGGCTTTGTTTTTTATCGTTTGGCTCCAACCTTTGCTGGCTAGCTATTGGACGCCAAAAAATAAAATACTAGAGTTTTTCTGGGATATTATTACGGTTTCTTTTGCCGCACAACTAGGAACATTACCGTTGAGTATTTATTATTTCCATCAATTCCCAGGCTTGTTTTTTGTGACCAATCTATTAGTGCTTCCGTTATTAAGTGTCATTATGTTACTTGGGGTAATAGTAATGATGATTGCGACATTTACAGCCATGCCCATTTGGTGTATCAAGCCATTAGAATGGGGCATTACCTTCATGAATGCAATAATTGGTTGGGTTGCTTCATTTGAAAGTTTCATTTTTACGAATATTCCGAGTACGTTTTATTTAACTTTAGCCTCTTATGGATTACTAATCGCGTTGGTTTTATGGTGGAAGAAAAACTCATTTACTAGACTCGTTTGCACTCTCTCTTCAATAATCATTCTTCAATTGGTTGTGCTAAAAAACAAGCTAGACTATGGCAATAGTAAAGAGTGGGTTGTGCTAAATACTTCAAAAAAAACAATTATTTGTCAACGAATAGGCAAAGAATTAGAAGTCATTTCGAATGACCTTACAAATGAAGAAATCCAAAAAAATACGGTTTTACAAAATTATGCAACAGCAACTTTCAGTAGCATTGAGAAAAGAAGCCCTTTAGAAAATTTCGCTTATTTTAACGGAAATCGCATTCTCATTTTAGACAGTAGCAGTGTCTATTTTCCAAATAAAGCAACCGATATTTTACTATTAACTGCCTCCCCAAAAGTAAATTTAGAGCGCATCATAAAAGATAATCGACCAAAGATGGTCGTAGCAGATGCTTCTAATTACAAATCATTGGTAACCTTATGGAAAACAACATGCATCAAACAAAATATCCCTTTTCACTCAACTCGTGAAAAGGGATATTTTAGGATCAAAGAGTAAAAAATCTAAAAATTATTTTTTCTTTTGAGGTAAAAAACCATTGGCAACAGCCAACCAAGCAGATGGTCCTCCAGCTACATAGCCTGTGCTTCCTAAGCCTTGAAAATTAGTTTTACCATTCTTTGTAACCCCTTTGGCAAAATGAATCGTGGGATAACCTTGAACTCCGAAGGCTTGTTGCAATTCCTCATTTTGCTTCCTAATCTCGGCAGTTTGGTATTGTTTTCTAGGATAATCAAGCTCTACTAAAACCACATTCTCTTTGGCCCATTTTGAAAATTCTGGCGTTTGCAATACTTCCTTTTGCAAACGAATACACCACCCACACCAGTCACTTCCTGTAAAAAATAACAAAAGAGGTTTATTCTCTTTATTCCCTACTGCAATGGCTTCGTTTACATTAGTGAACCATTTTAGTTCTTGCGCTTGTCCTTCGATTACACATAAGGTTAACAAAAGAAAAAATACTATTTTTTTCATATAGGTAAAATTTATTTGTTAGCGGTCATATTCGGTAGCGCCTTTTTCTTATCAGTGTCTGTTTGCAACAAACCTGTTTTTAATGGCGATTTCATATGATGCAATTTATTTTGACAAATGTATATAAAATTCTAATCTATAAATGACAGCTATTTTACTTCTTGCATTAATTTTCTAACCAATGGTGAAAGTAAAATCAAAACGACTCCAGCAATTAAAGCATAAATGGCCAATTGTAAATAACCATCCGCATAAACATTTAATTTTTCCAAATTACTTGCTTGTTCCGAAGCTTCGGCAATATTCGCACCTAAAATTCCAGCAAAATATTGACCGTAAGCACTAGCCAAGAACCACATTCCCATAATTACGGCTTGTGTTTTGGAAGGTGACAGCTTCGTCATTGCAGACATTCCGATAGGTGACAAACACAATTCACCCAAAGTGATTACAAACCATCCAAAAGTAAAGATACCTAAAGAAGTTCGTCCAAAACCATCAGCAAAAAATTTCGTATAATAGAACACCCAGAAGCCACCAGCTAAGAATAAAAAGGCAAGACCAAACTTAACCACTGTGTTGGGTTCAATCTTTCTTTTGTCTAACCAAAGCCAAACCAAGCCCACCAAAGCTGCAAAACCAATCACAAAAAAAGAATTCGCCGAATTGTTCACTCCGTTAGGACTCAAAACAACTCCTCCAATAGTATTATTCAAATTGTTTACAGCAAACAAACTTAAAGACCCTCCGCTTTGCTCGAAAAAAGCCCAAAAGAAAATGGAGAAAATAATGAAAATCAATGCTGCAAATAATTTTTTATTCTCCGCTAAAGTGAAGTTTTTCATTTCGTAAAGCAAATACAAAATAGAAGCGGGTCCGATACAAATCATAAAGTAATCAGTATAATGTGTATTGGCAACCATCACAATTATCAAAGGAATAACAAGTAATGATCCTACATAAGTTACTATTTCTAGTTGCTTGCGTTTAGAGACCATCATCTCTTTCAATGGAGAAAGACCAATTGGGCCTAAACTTTTTTGGGTTTGAGTAAAAGTCAACAAACTAATAATCATTACAATTGCTGCGAAACCAAAACCAACATTCCAACGCAAATGTTCCGGAACAATTGATTGCCACATGGATCCTTCGGCAACAGCGATACAAATGTAACCACCAATCAAAGCTCCTAGATTTACCCCCATATAAAAGAAAGAAAAACCAGCGTCACGTCTTGGATCACCTTCAGGGTACAACTGCCCGACCATTGATGAAATATTAGGCTTAAAAAAACCAGTTCCTACAATGGTAAAACCGAGACCAATGAAGAAAAAGTTTTTAGGATCTATTGACAAAATCACACTACCAATAATCATTAGAATACCACCCCAAAAAAGTGATTTTCGCAAACCTAAAATCTTATCAGCAAACAAGCCACCGATAAAAGTAAACGCATATACCCAAGCTTGAGTCGCTCCGTATTGCAAATTAGCTACGCGCTCATTCATTCCTAAATGACTCACCATAAAAACCACCAACATCCCGCGCATTCCATAAAAACAAAAGCGCTCCCACATTTCGCTAAAAAACAAATACCACAACTGTTTTGGGTATTTGCCTTTAAAATTCTGAATTTGTTCTAAGGTTAAATTTGATTCCATTTACTTGATTTAATTAATTCCTTTTTCTTTCATCACCTTATTCAATTCTTTTACTAAAGCGAACATCAGTAATGTTGCAAAAATTAAAAGACTAAAATTAATCCAGAAAAAGTTGGCTTTGTTTTCATAAGAATCCCACATACTGGCCAAAACGCCGCTTAATTTATTACCAATTGAAGTGGCCAAAAACCAACCACCCATCATTAATGAAGTAATGTTTTTTGGACTTAATTTTGAGACCACAGATAATCCCATCGGACTTAAGAATAATTCACCGATGGTAATGACTCCATAATTGGCCACCAACCACCATACGGAAACTTTTTCTGATCCATTATTCCCAATGTGAACCGCAGCCACCATAACCAAAACCGATAAAGCTGAGATCAACAGACCAAAAGCAATTTTGGTAGGTGTTGAGGGTTCTTTTTTTCTGCTACGCAAAAAAGTAAAAAACGCCACGACCAAAGGCGTCAAGAGAATGACCCAACCCGGATTAATCGATTGGCTCAAGTTTGCCGACCAAGTATAGATCTTACTGTCTTCTTTAGGCAATTTTTCTTTGGCTACATTTCTAAAATACAAAGGATAATCCACCACTTTGATGACTTTTCCGTCTTCTTTCTGAATTCTAAAAGCGGCATCGTACAAGGCAACGGAGTCCTTTTTATAGGTCAACGTGTCAGTAAGCACCAACTTTGAACCAATTTGTTGTGCCACACCTGTTAATTCTCTATCGGTATATTTGTCGCCCCAATTATTTAAAGCAGAACCATTCAATTTAAAAACCGCCCAAAACAAAATCACCACTGCAAAAATTGAAAGCAAAGCCCCAATAGGACGTTTATCTTCCACTTTAGCTTTAAAATAAAGACTTCCGTAAAAGAAAACAACAGGAATACAAGCAAATACAAAAGCATCGGTACTATCCGAACCAAAAATGGAACTGTCAAGATTAGTATCCGAAGTAATTCCTTTGATCAACCAACCAATTACTCCAAAAATCAACGAAGGCAATAAAATAAAAAGAACAATTTTATAAAAAGGCATATCGCCTTCTTGCACTCCTTTCTTTTCGGTTTTATCTCCATAATGTTTGGTACCTAACATAAAAACCAAAACACCAATAAACATCCCCACACCAGCAGCCATAAAAGCTTCTTGCCAGCCAAAGAGAATTTTTAGTGCCGCACCAAAGAAATTACAAATGAAAGCCCCAACATTGATTCCCATATAGAAAATGTTGTACCCTTCGTCTTTACGATCTTTAAATTGCTCATCATTGTAAAAGTTACCCAATAAAGTAGAAATATTAGGTTTAAAAAAACCATTCCCTACAATTACTAACGTCATCGCAGTGTACAACATTGGAATGCTGTGCACTCCCATAATCAAGTACCCCACTCCCATCATTAATCCACCAAGTATAATGGATTTTTTGTAACCCAAATAACGGTCCGCAATTAATCCACCAATAAAGGGAGTCAAGAACACCAAGGCGATAAACGTTCCGTACAAATCCGAAGCTTCTTTTTCGGTCATCGAGAAACCCGTTTCTACATCTTTCAGATAAAGCGTAAAAATTCCAATCATTAAATAATAACCGAAACGTTCCCACATTTCAGACAAAAACAAATAAGGCAAAGCTTTAGGATGATTCTTCCACATAAACAACTATATTAAAAAAACAAACCTACAAGAAATCTTGTAGGTTTAAAAAGAGTATAAATAAATTAACGAATACCGTGCATCATTTTTTTCAAAAATGGCGTCAACAAGAATAGAATAATTGCAGCCACACCAGTTGAAATAACGAATACCATAAAAAATTCAAATAAATTATGGATTTCAAAACCTGCGAAAACAGGATTATTTGGACTAATTTGATTGGTTTCTAAAAGTTGCAATTGCTCTGGAGTTGGAACCATCTTTTTATCCAAAATTGCTTGTAAATCGATTCCTAGCTCTTTAGCTTTAATAAACTTATCCCCAGTAGCAGGGAGAATAGAACCTAAGGTTCCAGCCAAAGCATATCCTGAAGCATTAGACAAAAAGAAAACGCCGTACAACAATGAAGAAAAACGTTTTGGAGACAATTTACCAACTAATGAAAGTCCAATTGGAGACAAACACAACTCAGCACAAGTATTGATTAAATACAAAAGAATTAACCATTTAATCGCCAACAATCCAGAAGTTCCTAAATCTTTTACTTGAGTAGCAATCATATAAAAACTAACTGCAATCAAAAACAAACCAATGGCTAATTTTACAGGAGAAATAGGTTCTTTATCATTTGCTCTTAATTTATCCCATAACATACTAAATGGAACTGCTAATGCCACCACGAACAATCCATTGAAAATTTGCACCATCGAAGCTGGCATTTGGAAGCCAAAGAAATTTCTATCCGTTTGGTAATCGGCAATGAACGTCAATGAAGAACCTGCTTGTTCAAAAGCTGCCCAGAAGAAGATGATGAAAAAAGAAATAATATAAATTACCAAAATACGGTCGCGTTCTATTTTGGTCAACGAACTATCCGATAAAATCAATCCCGCTAAAGTTATACCCGCAGCATAAATAATTGGATAAATAATCGTTTTTACAACATTGGTTCCATCTACAGAAAAATGAAACGCGAGAAACAAACCTACAAAAGCAACTACAGAAAGAGCTAAAGCTTTTGTTGAAAAAACAGCACTTTGAGCTTCCCCTTCTTCATAATCAGAAGATTCATTTTTAGAAGGCAATCCACCTAATGGTTTTCCTTCAGGAGAAACTACATATTTATCTTTTAGGAAATAAAACAAAATTGTACCAATGAACATCGCTGCTGCTGCTGCCAAGAATCCCCATTTGAAAGCATGAATATCTCTGATTCCGCCAGTATCTTTTACATCGCCCAAATAAGGACAAATAAACTGACCTAAAAAAGCCCCTAAATTAATTCCCATATAGAAAATAGTAAAAGCAGTATCCAATTTGCTTTTTTCTTGCTTTGGATACAAACTACCCACCATACTTGAAATATTTGGTTTAAAGAATCCGTTTCCGAAAACAATGATTCCCAATGCGCTATACATTAACGTAGTTGCCAATGATAAATTGGTTGGAAAAATACTTCCGCTAAAGAACAATAACAATTGCCCTACCGCCATCATTAATCCACCTAAAAGAATACAGTTTCTATTACCAAAAAAACGATCTGCAATAAAACCTCCCAACATCGGTGTTAAATAACACAATCCCAGAAAACCACCATATATTAAAGAAGCATCTTCTTCTTTCATTAATAATGAATTTACTAGGAACAGCACCAATAGGGTTCGCATTCCATAGAAATTGAATCGTTCCCACATTTCTGTCCCAAACAATACCCAAAGTCCTTTTGGATGTGCTGTTTTCTCTTGAGTTTCTACCATATTATTTTAGTTTAAATTAAATGATTTAGGTTAGTTATTATAAATTTTCAAGGATAAAGTTAGTCATTTTATTATAAAGTTGAATTCGGGTATAGCCCCCAAAAATTCCGTGGTTTTTGTCTGGATAAATTTGAGAATCAAACTGCTTATTGGCTTGAATTAAGGCTTCCATCATTTGCATTGAATTTTGAACATGCACATTATCATCCGCCGAACCGTGAATCAATAAATATTTTCCTTTCAATTTTTGAACATGGTTGATGGGTGAGTTATCATCGTAACCTGTAGGGTTTTCTTGAGGCGTTTGCATGTATCGCTCGGTATAAATACTGTCGTAAAAACGCCAATTGGTTACTGGTGCCACGGCAATTGCCATTTTGAAAACATCGCTTCCTTTCAAAATACAATTGGATGCCATAAATCCACCAAAGGACCAACCAAAAATTCCTATTCTTGATTTGTCTACAAACGAATAACTACCCAATACTTTGGCCGCATCAATTTGATCGATAACTTCGTACTTACCTAATTCTTTTTGCGTTACTTTTTTGAATGCTGCGCCTTTAAAACCAGTTCCTCTTCCGTCAACACAAGCCACAATGTAACCTTTTTGCGTAAGCGAGGCAAACCAATAATCATCGGCATTGTTCCAGTCATTATTGACTTGTTGTGAACCAGGTCCTGAATATTGGAACATAAAAACAGGATATTTTTTATTAGGGTCAAAATCTTTAGGTTTCATCATCCACATATTGAGTTCAATTCCTTTTTCTGTTTTCAAAACAGAAAACTCTTTTGTTGGCAAATTGAAGCTTTTCAAATTATTGGACAAAGTTTGATTGTTTTCAATCATTTGCAGCTGCTTTCCTGTTTTGGCTTCATTCAAAGTATAAATTGGAGGCTGCGTTGCGCTTGAAAATGTAGTAATAAAATATTGGAAATTTGGACTAAAAGTTGCTGCACTGGTTCCAGTTTGAGACGACAAGCGCAGTTTGTTCTTACCATCCAAACCAATGCGATAAATATCTCGATTGATAGAACCATTTTCTACCGATTGATAAAATATGGTATTGCTTTTTTCATCAAATCCATAATAATTGGTCACTTCCCAATTTCCTTTGGTTACTTGATTTTTTAATTTTCCTGTTTTATCATATAAGTAGATATGATTAAACCCATCTCTTTCGCTTGTCCAAATAAAACTATTGTCTTTTAGGAAGGTCAAGTTATCTGTAACATCGATATACGCTTTGTCTTTTTCGTTTACAACAACTTTGGCAGTGGCTGTATTTCCATCAATAAATAACAAATCTAAGTTGTCTTGATGACGATTCAATACTTGAGCTGACAAAACGTTGGCCTCGTTTGTCCATTTTAATCTTGCAATATAAAAATCAGAATAGTTACCTAAATTCACGTCTTTTTTAGCTTGAGACGCGACATCATAAATATGCAATGAGACCACTGCATTTTTTTCACCTGCTTTGGGATATTTAAAAGTCTCTACTTTTGGGTATAAGTCTTTATGAAAAATAGACATGGAGAATTCAGGAACTTCTGATTCGTCAAAACGGATAAAAGCAATTTTTTTGCTATCCGCACTCCAGTCAAACGCTTTTACAAAAGCAAATTCTTCTTCGTACACCCAGTCGGTAATTCCGTTGATGATACTGTTCTTTTTTCCGTCTGTAGTAATTGGGGTTATCGATTTGGAGGCAATGTCGTAAACAAACAAGTTATTGTCTTTTGCATAAGCTATCTTTTTACCATCTGGCGAAAAAGTAGGTTCTTGAACTGGAAAATCAAATAACTTGACTAATTGTTTAGAAGTTATGTTGTATAAAAAATAATTAGCTGTAAAGGAATGACGAAAAATGGGTTGTGTCGAATTGGCAATTAGCATTAGTTTTTCGTCGTCGCTAAAGCTATAGCTATCAATTCCGTTTGATAGTTGAGGAAAGTCTTTAGTATCAATTAAAGTGGCTACTTTTTTTAATGTAGCATAATCGTACCAGTCAATTTGTGCGCTTCCGCTTGCTCTATTTGCATTCAAAACAGTATATTGGTTGGTGTTTTTCATGGCTTGTAAAGCATCCATTCCTTTGGTTCTAAAAGCACCGGTAAAGATCGATTCAACGGTTACCTTTTGTTGTCCAAAAACAGAACAAACGCCAACAAAAAAAAACAATGCCAATTTTCCTAATTTCATAAAAGTAAAATTTAAATGTTATCGTAGTAAAACATGATTTTATTTGAAATCACTACTGCTAATTATAGTAAAACTCGAACTGGATTAGGTGTGTTTTTTGTCATAGCTACAATAATGGAATAAAAACAAAAAACAGCACTAAATTAAGTTATGTGTAAAACGATGTCAATTTTAATAAAAAAATTACAATAATCGGTCATGAAATGTGTTAAAACTTACCAATCTCACATACCAACCCAAAAGCTAAGATTACAAGAAGTAATGGTTTTAAAAAAAAGCAAAACCGTATATTTGCCTGCAGAAACAATAATCAGCTGAAAATGAACAACACCATTGCAGGATTTTCAAAATTATCCAAAGAAGAAAAAATACATTGGATAGCCAACCACTATTTTTCTACTCCTACAGAAGCAATTGATTTATTAAAAAAATACTGGAATTCTGATGCTACTTTACAACAATTGCATGACGAATTCATCGAAAATACGATTACCAACTTTTATATTCCACTTGGTGTTGCACCAAATTTTTTAATCAATGGAAAATACAGCACTATTCCAATGGCCATCGAAGAAAGTTCGGTTGTTGCAGCCGCAGCAAAATCGGCTAAATTTTGGGCCACAAGAGGCGGATTTAAAACCACGATAATAAACACCGAAAAAATTGGTCAAGTTCATTTTTTATATACTGGAGATAAAGACAAATTGACCGTTTTTTTCAACCAAACAAAAACTACTTTCTTTTCTGAAACCGATGCGTTAACCAAAAACATGAGACAACGCGGTGGCGGAATTTTAAATATCGAGTTGAAAGACAAAACCGAATTGATTCCCAATTACTATCAATTGCATGCTACCTTCGAAACAAAAGACAGTATGGGCGCAAATTTCATCAATTCTTGCTTAGAACAATTTGCCAAAACATTGAAAGAACAAGCACAAACTTTTGACGCGTTTACTTCTGACGAAAAAGAAATCGAAGTAATTATGAGTATTCTTTCCAATTATGTTCCAAATTGTTTGGTTCGAGCAGAAGTTTCTTGTCCCATAGAAGATTTAGCTGAAAAACATATTCCAGACCCAGAAGTGTTTGCCCAACGATTTGTGCAAGCCGTTCGCATAGCCGAGGTAGAACCCTATCGTGCCGTTACACACAACAAAGGCATCATGAACGGAATCGATGCAGTAGTTTTAGCAACAGGAAATGACTTTAGAGCAGTAGAAGCTGGAATACATGCCTTTGCTTCTAAAAATGGCCAATACAGTAGCTTATCTCATGCCGAAATAGAAAACGGACAATTTAAATTTTGGTTAGAAATTCCACTAGCGTTAGGCACGGTAGGCGGATTAACCTCCTTACATCCGTTGGTAAAATTATGCCTTGAAATGCTAGAAAAGCCTTCCGCTCAAGAATTAATGCAATTAGTAGCCGTAGCTGGACTTGCACAAAATTTTGCAGCACTGCGTTCTTTAACGACCACCGGCATTCAAGAAGGACACATGAAAATGCATTTAAACAATATTTTAAATCAATTTATGGTAAATGAAGAAGAACGTCTTGCCATCAAAAAACATTTCAAAAACCATACTATTTCGCACAGTGCCGTTGTGAGCTACATAGAAGAATTAAGAAAATAAAAAACAACAATTTATTTTACGCATGAAGCAGACTTTTTACAGCAACGGAAAACTGTTACTTACTGGTGAATACCTGGTTTTGGATGGCGCCAATGCCTTAGCACTTCCCACCAAAATGGGGCAAAACCTACAAGTTGTTCCTCAGGAAAAACCAACTATCTCATGGAAAAGTTTTGATGCCAATGGCACCATTTGGTTTGAAGACGAACTAGAGCTGGAAGCCATTATTACTCACAAAGAAACCACAGATTCCTCGGTAAAAAACACTTTGTTGACTATTTTACATCATGCACAGTTGCTACAACCCAATGCCTTTCAAAAAACAACTGGATATAAGATTGAAACCACACTCACTTTTCCAAAAAAATGGGGATTGGGAACTTCATCTACTTTGATTAACAATTTGGCGCAATGGCTAAATATAGATGCTTTTGAATTGCTCAACAACAGTTTCGGTGGAAGCGGTTATGATATTGCATGTGCGCAACATAATACCCCTATTTTCTATCGCTTGGAACATCAAAAACCCATCGTTACACCCTTGGTGTTTCAACCAGAATTTGCCTCGAATTTGTATTTTGTATATCTGAACCAAAAACAAAGTAGTAAAGCAGCAATTGCAGCTTACTACAACAACAAAAATCAAAGTTTACAAGAGGATATTGTTGCTATTAATAAACTAACCTATGCTGCAGCCAATGCTAAAAGCATCAAATCATTTGCTAACGCACTACAACTACACGAAAATAAAATGAGCACCATTTTAGAATTACTAACCGTACAAGAAGCGCTTTTTCCAGATTTTGATGGCGTAATAAAAAGCTTAGGCGCTTGGGGTGGTGATTTTGTTTTGGCTATTTCTATTGACGACCCAACAGATTATTTTGCCGAGAAAGGCTACACAACAATCATTCCTTACAAAGAGATGGTTTTAGGGGCTTAAAATTACTCAAATAGGATTTTAGAAAATCAATCATCAAAAAATAAAATTTTTTACAAATAAAAAAGCCAGATACAAATCAATGCATCTGGCTTTTTTTATAAAATATAACAACTAGTTTTTGTCTAGAAACTAAATTGTTTTCTATTGTCTTCAATTGTAGCAGAAGCTTTCAACGCTGGAATCACTCTGTTACTATCTCCACTATTTTGTGCTTTCAATTTAGTTACATAAGCTGCGTGACTTTTCAATGTTGGCGCTTTTACTGTGCTTATATTTTTCACTACATAAACCCCAGTATTTCCTTCAATTGGAGCAGACATTTTATTAGCAGCCAAAGCTAATGCATTACCAACCACTTTAGCTTCTTGACCAACTCCACCTGGAAGTACAGCATTTTCTAATGTCAAACCTGCGGCTTGTTGTATAGGTGCACCGACTGTTTTTGAGATAGCTTCTAATGAACTTCCTGTCATTTTAGCTTTAATCATTTCAGCTTTTTTCTTATTCTTAAGAATTGGCTCTACATAAGGTCTTGCCAAAGATACAGCTACTAAACCTGAATTATCAATGCTTTTCACTTTAGCAATCACGTGACCTACATTAGCTACTTCAAAACGTTTGATGGAACCCACTTTTGAATCTTCTTCAAAAGCCCATCTAACAATAGCTCTTTGATTTCCTAATGAACCAAAATTCTCATCCATTGCTTTAGCTGTAACCAATGGAGCAACTGTTAATTTCATGTCTTTGGCTAACTTATCAAAATCTTTTTCTGCTGCTTCCATTTCAAATTGTGTCGCTTGAGCAAACAATTTATCAGAGGTTGCATCAGAAGCTTCGATACGTTGTGCCACTGTAGCTAAACGAATTCCGTCTTGTTTATCCGTAATTTTGATAATGTGAAAACCAAAAGGAGTTTCTACTAATCCTATTTTTCCAATTCCGTTATTGAAAACAAAATCATTAAACGGCTTTACCATTGCATTTGGACCAAAATACCCCAAATCACCTCCTTGTTGTGCCGATGAATCATCCGAAGCCGTAAAAGCCAACATCAAGAAGCTATCTGGATTTGCAGTAACTTGAGCCAAGATAGACTCCGCTTTAGCTTTAGCCTCTTCTTTGGTTCTTACTTCTTTTTTATTAGGTACTTGAGTTCCTTCGTAGCTAATTAAAATATGACTTGCTTTTGCATTTACCCCTGATTTAAAACCTAAAGATTTAGACAAACAGTAGTAGTTACCAAACTTGTAAGGTCCATAAACAGCACCTGATGGCAAGCTAAACAAACGATCAGCATCTACCGCAGGTAAATCTTTTTTGGCAATATAGGTAGAATCGTAAGGAACGTCAGAATTTGCATTCACAAAGTCAATCGCATTTTTAGCATTTTTAAACCCTGGAACCGTATCATTTTTTCCAGTTGCTTGATTATAAACAACACTTCCAGACAACAAGCTTGTGATTTTATTTTTAACTTCAGCTTCGTCTTGAGCTGAGGCTTTATCTTCAATCAATACATAAGAAATTTCACGAGACTCATCAGCCTTAAATTTCTTTTTGTTCTTGCTCATGTACTCAGTAATTTCAGCATCAGTAACTTTTACATCACTGTCCTTAATAGTAGAATATAAACCAGCTACATAAGCAAAGTTTACTTTATTAGCTTCTGCTTCGTATTTATACTTACCTTCAGCGTCTGTAGTGTAAAGACCTGATTTCACAAGTGTGTTGTAAATTTGATACTTAGCGTTGATTTCAGCATCTTTCTCTCTGTCTTTCAAAAATTGTGCTTGTTCTGGATTTGACTTGAAAAAATCTTTAAATTTAGCTAAGTCAAATAGTCCAGCGGCGTTCAAAAACATTGGGTTTTTACCGATATTTTGATCTGCTTTTAACACTTCAATAATGTGTTTTTCACCAACACGCAATCCTAATTTTTCGAACTCAGAAGTCAACAAAGCCAATGTAACTTCTTGTTCCCAAACTCTGTTAGCGGCATCCGTTGGAGTAATTCCTTGACCGCTTTTTTCAAGATTACTTACTTTAAGTCTGAAATCTTCAAAAGCAATATCTTTATCATTAATACTTCCAACATCTTTTGTGTTTTGACCAAGGCCACCTTTTCCAATAAGATCTTGTATGATAAATGCAAACAATGCAATTGCGATTGCTGCAATCAATAAAGCGGAACGTTGTCTAATTTTTGCTAAAACTGCCATTTCTATTGTTGTTAATTTTTATATTCAGTTTGCGAAAATACAATTATCTAGTTAATAATAACAATTGGAGTGTTTTATTTTAGAAGTTTTTTTTAAGTTTTAAAAAAAAAATGCGTTTGCAGTTATTTTAACGAACACCGTCTTGTTTTTAAAACCGCTTCTATAGAAAAAATATTTTCAATGGTTTGCTCTACCCTTTTTGAGACAAAAAACTATTGATTCGAATTGCGATCTTCGAAACGTTTAGAATATTTAGCTCTAAAGAAGAACATAAAAACAGCCACTGCTGCTATTCCAAAACTAAGCCAAGGACCTTGTGTTGGCTCATTCCATTTGGTTATGCCATCGTAAACAAAAAACAAGGCAAAAGCCAAATAAGCGTAAGAAGTAAATTTTAAATATTTCATTATATATCGATTTTATTTATTGGCTTCAACTTCGCCAGAGATTTTTTGAGAATTTATCACTTTAAAGTCTTTACTAAAATCTATCCCTTGACCAGTAGAGGACCCTTTTGGGCTGGTAAAAGTAAAACGGCGTTCGGTATAAAACCATTCGTTTTTTTGATCAAAGTACAATTGCTCTGTTTCCAAAACCTGACCATCTTGTGTCGTAATTTTTACTTTTCCTTGCAAATCAATTATACCTGTCGATTTATAAGAAATGGCATAATTAGACCTTACAAAGGTTTGCTTTCCTTTAGCATCATACAGGGTTACATCGATTCCTTTTGGAAATTCTGTAAAAGGAAAATCTACTACCGAATAATCTAACATCTTAGAACTAATCAAAATAGCAGAAATTCTACCCGAGTCGGTATACTTTACATTGATTGAATCAGCTTCACCAGTTGGATTAAACTCGGAAAGATTTATTTTTTGTAATTCTTTAAAATTACTTTCACAAGAAACTAAACTCCAAAGTAGAGTCGTTAACAGCAAAGCAGCAAAATAATGTTTTAAGGAAAAAACCATTGAATTGAATTAAACACTACTTTCTAGTAGAATTTTCTTTTAACAAACCATTTGTCGTTCAAAGAGAAACTTACACTTGCATTGAAATAATTTTCTTGAATTAAGCCAGCAGCTGTAGTTCCTTTTATCCCATACTCCAATCCAATATTAAAATTAGAATACGATCCTAGTGACGGCAAACCAAAACCTATAGTCACTGATTTGTCAACAATATTTTGATTTTGAACCATCAAACCTGTTTTTTCGAAACGAAATCCACCTCTATACACGATTCGTTTTGCATAGCTAGTAAAAGAATTGTAATTAGGGATATAATATCCACCTAAACTGTAGCGGCTGTATTTATTGAAAGTCACACCGGTTACATTGTTGTAATTGTTTGCCAAGTTCCCTGCTTCTCTCATAGCTACTTCTGCTCCTACCATCCATTTTCTAGATTCTCCAAAACCTAACCCTAACGTCAGCTTACTTGGTAATACTAATTTTTTAGCAGTATTAACTTCATCAAAACCTTCTGGATCAATATCATAAGTTCCATCATAATCCACTGTAGAAATAGTTCTAGTATTTTCAGAAGTTAAATTGCCTTTGAAAGTATAATTCACACTAGAATACAGATTTACTTTCGGAGTAATTTTTGCTTGATACATAGCGCCTAAGTTAAAATTGAGTCCAGAAACATACGCCACATTAGTTTCTCTTGTTCCAACTGGCACATCGGTAATGTATTCTAAATTATCGGTTTCAATTTTTCCAAAATTATATTGCACATCAGCACCAAGACTAAAGTTTTTGGTCACTTTATAACCGCTACCAAAAAAAACTTTATTCACGCCTCCAGTTCCTTCTAAGCGTTTGTTATTTTTAGAACCATCAGCACTTATGGATTGTATTTTGTACCCCACTGAAGAATAAGGAAGCAATCCAAATCCTATACCCGCTTTACCAATCGGAATAGCAACTGCCATATAATCCAATGTGGTTCTTTTAGCGGTTGCATTATTCACATCATCTTTAAGTGTTTTTGTACCATAAGTACCTCCCATAGTTAGCGTCGTGTTTTTTAAACTAGCATAACTTGCTGGATTTTCAACATTTATATGAATACTATCTTGTTCAACTGCCACGCCTCCCATAGATCGATTCTCCAACATTCCTCTAAATCTGATGTCTCCAATTCCGTAATAAGAGTAAGGGGAAGAAGTACCTTGTTGAGCCAAGGATACTAATGAAAAAAGCAAACAAGATGCTATAAAGATTTTTTTAATCATTGTTGATTGTATATTGAAATGTTTGATTCAAACTCTCTAAAAGGAAATTTGAATTGGCAAATATGGTATTTTTTAATCGCATCGCCAAAAAATCTGCATCGCCCCCCGTTAAAATTATTATAAATTTTGAATACTTTGCTTTGAACTCGTCTATAAAACCGTCAATTTCATAAGCCAACCCGTTTACAACACCCGAATGAATCGAATCTACAGTAGAATTACCAATGAAAAATGCTGGTTCACAACTAGTCAACAATGGCAATCTAGCCGTATAATTATGTAACGATTGATAACGCAATCGAATCCCAGGGGAAATAGCCCCTCCTAAATAATGATCATTCGCATCGATACAATCGTAAGTTACACAAGTTCCCGCATCTATTACCAATCTATTTTGACCCGGAAACCGAAGTGTGGCTCCAGCCGCCAAAACCATGCGATCTATTCCGAGTGTAGTGGGCGTTGCATATTTATTTATAAACGGAAAAGCATCCTTATGGGATACAAAATGAACTTTCAACCTAGATTCAAAAGCTAAAAAGAGCTCTCTTTCTACATTTCCAACCGAAGAAACGACCAAATACTTAAGATTTGGAAATTTTTTTAAAATAATTTCAATTTTTTTTTGAAGCATTTCAACTTCAAAAACCAAAAATTCAATTAGAGTATACTGCTCAAATACAGCACCTTTAATGCGAGTATTACCAATGTCGACTGTCAAAACCATACTTTTACTTTAATAAAAGCGAAGGTACGAATAGATTTTTTTTAAAAATTGTTTTGGATAAATTAAAAATGGTTCTATATTTGCACCCGCAATCAACAAGCACTACCGCTTAAAATTGTAAAGGTACCTTAGCTCAGATGGTAGAGCAATGGACTGAAAATCCATGTGTCCCTGGTTCGATCCCTGGAGGTACCACGAAACCCGAATAGCAATATTCGGGTTTTTTGTTTTTATACCTTTCCAAAAAAAATTTAAATTCATTAAAATATAGCACAAAAAAAAAGCTTCTCGTAATGAGAAGCTTTTTTTAAAGTGCGGATAATAGGACTCGAACCTACACGCCTTGCGGCACCAGATCCTAAGTCTGGCACGTCTACCAATTTCGCCATATCCGCGTTTGTGGGTGCAAATATAAGCATAAGTTCGTATTTTCAAAGTAATATTTACAAAAAATTTCTATTCTATTTTTTGTACTTTTGAAAAGCTAAAATTAAACATCCAAATGGAAAATAGAAATAGTTACGTTCAGCAACATAAAGAACGCTTTATCAATGAATTAGTAGAATTATTAAAAATTCCTTCCGTAAGTGCTGACACCGCTTTCTCGCAAGATGTGTTAGATACTGCCGAAGCCGTAAAAATCAGTTTAGAAAAAGCAGGTTGCGATTTTGTTGAGATTTGTGAAACCGCAGGTTATCCGATTGTTTATGGTGAAAAGATCATAGATCCTAGTTTACCAACCGTTTTGGTGTACGGCCACTACGACGTGCAACCCGCTGATCCTGTTGAATTATGGACTTCTCCTCCTTTCGAACCCGTAATCAAACCTACGGCTATTCACCCAGATGGCGCTATTTTTGCTCGTGGTGCCTGCGATGACAAAGGCCAAATGTACATGCACGTAAAAGCTTTTGAATATATGATTCAAAGCAATACGTTACCTTGTAATGTAAAATTCATGATTGAGGGCGAAGAAGAAGTAGGCAGCGTAAACCTAAAAACATTTGTAGAAAACAATACCGAGAAATTAAAAAACGATGTGATTTTAATTTCGGATACAGGAATGATTTCTAATCAGCAACCATCTATCACCACAGGATTACGTGGATTGAGTTATGTAGAAGTAGAAGTGACTGGTCCGAACCGCGATTTACATTCCGGGTTATACGGTGGCGCAGTTGCCAACCCAATCAATATCTTATCTAAAATGATTGCTTCGCTTCACGACGAAAACAATCATATCACCATTCCAGGTTTCTATGACAATGTCGAAGAATTATCTCTGGAAGAAAGAGCTGAAATGGGCAAAGCACCTTTTAGCTTAGAAAACTATAAAAAAGCACTCGACATTAATGATGTCTATGGCGAAAAAGGCTACACCACGAATGAGCGTAATTCTATCCGACCAACACTCGATGTGAATGGAATCTGGGGAGGTTATACTGGAGAGGGAGCCAAAACAGTCATTGCCAGCAAAGCCTATGCGAAAATTTCGATGCGCTTAGTGCCTAATCAAGATTGGGAAGTGATTACCGATTTGTTCACGAAACATTTCATTAGTATTGCTCCAGCCGGCGTAAGCGTAGTGGTTAAACCTCATCACGGTGGTCAAGGTTATGTAACTCCTATCGACAGCATTGGTTATCAAGCCGCGAATAAAGCCTATACGGAAACTTTTGGCGTTCCAGCCATTCCAGTTCGTTCTGGAGGTAGTATTCCAATTGTAGCCTTGTTTGAGAAAGAATTGAAAAGCAAAACGATCCTGATGGGATTTGGTTTAGACTCCGATGCGATTCATTCACCAAACGAACATTTTGGAATTTTCAATTACCTCAAAGGAATCGAAACTATTCCACTTTTCTATAAATATTTTGTAGAGTTAAGCAAATAAACACTCTTTTTACATAAACATCCGCTCCTTCTTACTTGATTGAGCGGATTTTTTTTTGGGCGTAACCCGCAGAAAAAGCGGGTCGGGTCATCCGCTATATCTTTTTGGGGCCACGCCGAAAAAGCGCGTCCCCAAAAAGGATGCCGCTTCTACCCCTTACGCAAAACCGTTTCTAAACCACTCATTGCAAAAAAGTTAATCATTTTGTTGCACACATTATTTTTTATTCTACATTTGTAGAACAATGTATTATTCTGTAGAGCAATGATTAAACCAATCTTTCTATTTGTACTGTTCCTTTTATGTAGTTGCCAAGTACAACACATCAATCAAAAGAAAGACAAAAAAATGCACGGCAAATGGATCGAAAAATATACTTTGGACACCATTCGCTACAAATCTATTGGAAGATACAAAGAAGGAGAGCCAATCAAAAAATGGAAATATTATGCCAATGGCAAAATCATCAAAAAAGAAACTTATAAAAAAGAGTATTGCAAAGTGCGCTTTTACCACCCCAATGGAGCGCTTCAAGCCAAAGGAATTACACAGTTGATTGAAAAAGGGAAAGACATTCATTGGTTTTACTCCGGCCGATGGGAGTATTTCGACACCAAAAAAGATTTAATCATCACCCGATTGTACGACAAGGGAGAACTTATCTCAGAAAAAGAAATAAAAAACACAAAACAATAAACTATGCAACAACTAACCAACGCCGAAGAACAAGTCATGCAACATTTGTGGCAACTCGAAAAAGCCTTTATGAAAGACCTACTCGAAGCCTACCCTGAACCAAAACCTGCTACAACAACGATTGCTACCTTATTAAAAAGAATGATTGACAAGCAGTTTGTAGCTTACAAAGAATATGGCAACTCTAGGGAATATTACCCATTGATTGCCAAAAACGATTATTTCTCAAAACATGTCAATGGATTAATTAGTAATTTCTTTAATAATTCAGCGTCTCAATTTGCTTCGTTTTTTACCAAAGAAACAAACCTAACCGCAAGAGAACTTGAGGAACTAAAAAAAATCATCGATAACGAAATCCAAAAAAAGAAACCATGACACAGTACTTGCTAACCTCAACTATCGCTGCCACTATCCTATTGGTAGTATATCAGCTTTTTCTGGAAAAGGAAAAAATGCACCGTTTTAATCGGTTTTACCTATTAACTAGTTTGCTTTTTTCACTTCTTATACCTTTTATTTCTATTGAAATTATTAAAGAAATTACGACTCCTGTGACCACTCCAATTCCGATGCGTTTTTCTGAAGGAACTATGATAATTGCAGAAGAAACCAATTATCTCGAACAAACACTATGGGGTATTTATGTCTTAGTAACGGCAATTCTAACATTTAGATTTACTCGAAATATTATCACTTTTTATCAATTAAAAAAGAATAACACAACACTCACGTTTCAAAACGCGACTTTAGTATTACTTCAAGAACCCGTGTTACCGCATACTTTTATGAATTACATTTTCATCAATGAAGCGGAATACCAAGAACGCAAAATTGAAATAGAATTGTTTGCACATGAAATGACCCATGTTAATCAAAAGCACACGCTAGATGTTCTATTTGTAGAACTAATCAAAGCAGTTTTTTGGTTCAATCCTTTATTTATTTTGTACAAAAAAGCCATCCAACTCAATCATGAATTCCTAGCCGATGAAAAAGTGGTGCAATCGTACCAAAACATTCCATTTTATCAATCGCTATTGTTATCCAAAGCAAGTTGTAACCCGCCTTTGTATCTAGCCAGTAATTTGAATTTTCAAGTCACCAAAAAACGCTTTCTTATGATGAGTCGAAATTCTTCAAAAAAGATGATCCTTAGCAAGCAACTGGCGCTATTACCAATTTTTACGGCACTATTCTGCTATTTCTGTATCGATAGTGTAGCACAAATACAACCAAAAACAAATATAAATACCAAATATACTGTTGCATCAAGCAACGACAGAGATGTCTACTATGCAGGTGTACTAGTTAATGTTACTGATAAAAAAAGAAACATCACCTTCTCCAAAAAATACGAAGATTTGACTTTGGAAGAAAAAAATAGGTACTTATCCTATACTCCTAAAAAATACTCAAAAAAAATCCCTACAAAGGCAGAATTTGAAGATTTCAAAAACAGTAAAAAATATGCCATCTGGATTGACGGTATGCACACCAGCAATAGTCATTTAGAGGTCTACTCACCAGATAAAATTGCTTATTTTACAGGAAGTTTTATTCATAAAAATGCTAGAAGCAAAAAATTTCCGCAGCCTTTTCAGTATAGTTTCTACACAGAGGCCTATTATGACAAACATTTAAAAAATGCGCATAAAAAGTTTTCTGGTAAAAGCATCGATATTGTTCTTAGTGACACGAAAAAATCACCCAAAAATTCAAAAACAAATACAAAAGAAGAGTCATTAGTCAGCCCTAATAAAAACCTAGCAAATTTAAATCCCGGTCCAAAAACTGAGACTTTAATCAATTTGCTACAAGAAAGTACAAAAGAACACAATCCACCAGTATCGAATGATGTTGTGTTTAATGTAGCAGGTATAACTGAAAAACCCGAATTCCCTGGAGGCATGGAGAAGTTCTACCAATTCGTGGGAAATAATTTTCAAACTCCAACTGTTACTAATTTGAAAGGCAAAGTATACGTTATGTTCATTATCGAAAAAGATGGAAGCATTACTAATGCAAGTGTTTTGAGAGATATTGGACATGGGACCGGCGAAGAAGCCATTCGCGTAATCAAACTCTCCCCTAAATGGATTCCCGCTCAGAAAGACGGCGTGCCAGTTCGTGTACAATATAGTTTACCCATCACTATTATGAGTTCTAATTCATAAAACAATAAATTATTTAACCAAAAAAAAGACCATGAAAACATCACAATTTCCATTAAAAAAGAAACCCACTAGATGGTTTCGCAGCACGATGCTAGTTTTGGCATTAATCGTAAATTCTTTTACAAACGCTCAAGAAAATCCATCACAAAAAAAAGAAACAGGCACACTGTATCAAAACTATTTCAACAACACCGTTTTTAAAATCAAAAATGAAAAGGGGGATATTGTAGCCGAAAAAAAATACACTCAATTAAACCAAGCAGAAAAAAAGCTGGTGCCGAGTTTTTTAGGAGGAAGTAAGACAATGCCAACCAAGGAAGAACTCGATCAAATATTACAAAAAGGAGGACCTGCCGTAATAATCATAGATGCTTTTGACCCAAAAAACAAAAAAACTAAAAAGGGTGAAAATGTAGTGTATCAAGTCAATGAAATTACCGAAGACCCTATATTCCCGAATGGAATGGAAGCCTTTTACAAGTACGTTGCAATGCATTTTACCCTACCGAAAGAGGCAGTAGAGCAAAAAGCCAAAGGCAAAATTTATCTTAGTTTTATTATAGAAACAGATGGGTCTCTTACCGAAATTACAACTTTAAGAGATAATGTTGGTTACGGAACTGTTGATGAGGCGATACGAGTAGTAAAAAGTGCTCCAAAATGGATTCCTGGAAAAATCAACAGTGAACCTGTGAGAGTCAAATATTCATTACCTATTACAATAAACCCAAAAGCTTAAATTCATAAAAAAAACCGCTTCTCTTCAAGTACAAGTTTAGAGAAGCGGTTAACAAATAAACTCAAAAAAAATTAAAATTAAAAAAGAAAACTAATTGAAGATTTTATCAGGATTGTACCCCATATAAGGCATGGCTTGTTCATGAAAAACAACGCCGTATGATTCTAATTCTCTCAGGATGGGTTCGTAAACTTCTTTTTGGATAGGAAGTTGTACACCGCTAGTTTGTATTTTACCATTTAAAATCAATAAAGCGGCCATTGCTACGGGAAGTCCAACTGTTTTCGCCATAGCCGTGTACATTTGGTCATCGCCAATACATACCATTTTTGAGTCGATTTGAGAAGTTACGCCATTTAATTCGTAGCCAAATTTGTGATACATGACAATCATATCTTTATCCTCAGGTTGTAAAGTCCAACTATCAGAAAGTATCTTTTCTAAAATTTGTGCAGGTGTCGCATCTTTCAAACCTACTTTCTTGATACGGCTGAACAAATCCAACTCTACTAATTTATCCCACATAATATCATCTTGATCGATTTTGAGAATGTGACGCATTTTTAGTTCAACAGAATCGGTGGGGTGATATGGCAAAAAGGAATTCACAAACTGTCGATAGGTCATTTCTTCTGAGCCTTCCATTATGTAACTATCATCGGTCATACCTAACTGTACAAACATATTCCAAGCCTTAGAGAATCCTACTCTGCGAATAGTACCTCTATATAAAGTAAGCACATCATCTAAACCGTAAACCGATCTGTATTTTAAAGAATCACGATTAGAATAAGCTTCGAATCTACCATAACCTTCGACTTCTAAAAATTCGGTTCTGCGAAACAAATTGCAATAGGGTATGTATTTGTAGGCGCCTTCTTGAATGAATTTGGCCGCACCACCTTGACCAGCTAACACCACATTTCTTGGTGCCCATGTAAATTTATAATTCCAAATATTCGTATCCGATTCTGGAGCGACCAATCCACCACAAAATGATTCGAACATCAGCATTTTTCCACCTTTTTCTTTGATTTCATCAATAACCTTCATAGCACTCATGTGATCAACCCCAGGATCCAAACCAATTTCGTTCATAAAAATGAGTCCTTTGGCCTTGGCTTCGGCATCCAAAGATTGCATAGCTTCACTGATGTAAGAAGCGGTAACCATATGTTTATTGAACAAAATACAATCTTTCGCTACTTCAATATGCAAATGGGCGGGTAACATTGAAATAACGATAGTGGCTTTTTGAATCGCATCTTGTCGTTGTTGTGTATTAAATATATCTAAAGCTATTGGGGTTGCATTAGGATGATTATTGGTCTTTTTATGAGCCAATTCCAATGATAAATCCCCAATAATTAGATGCAATTGCTCTGTTTCAGACTTAGCTAGCAAATATTGTATTAACGATGAGGCTGATCTTCCAGCGCCTATAATGAGTATTGTTCTCATAAAAATGTAAATATTTAACACAAACATACTATTTTGTTGTATTTATAACAAACAGATTGTGTTAAAACATCAAAATTTAAAAATAAAACAGAAATAACCCTTTTTGTTTGAAATGTAATAAATACTTTTGCAGTAGATTCTAAATAGGAACTATGAGCAAAAAAGTAATTTCAACTGCTGCCCTTTTAGGAATGATAGCTATCATTTTAGGAGCCTTTGGTGCGCACGCCTTAAAAAAAATACTTTCAACAGAAGAACTCGTTACCTTCGAAACGGGGGTACGCTACCAAATGTATCATGCATTATTCCTCTTATTCATTGGTCTAAGTACTTCCCTATCTGAAAAATCACAAAAAATCATTTATTATCTTACAGTTTCTGGAGTCATTTTATTTTCAGGCTCCATCTATTTTTTAGCTACTAATTCTTTAACATCTTTTGATTTTAAGAAAATCGGCTTCATTACTCCTATCGGAGGAGTACTTCTTATTTCAGCTTGGGTTGTTTTATTATTTGACTTTTTAAAAAAGAATAAAAAGGAAATATGACACCATAAACAGCTACATAATAATTAAAATACACTTTTACATCGAAACAAATAAAAACCAAATACAATTTTATGGACACTAACACCCTTTTTACGAAAACGATTTCGTTAGAAAAATTAGGAATTGAGAATGCCAAAATTCAGTATCAATTAACTCCAGATGAATTACAAGATTTAACCATTGCTTTAGGTCAAGGTATAGAGAACTCTACAGGAGCTTTAGCCATTACTACAGGGACATTTACAGGTCGCTCGCCTCAAGATCGTTTTATTGTAAAAGACAGTATTACAGAAGACAAAGTATGGTGGGGAAAAGTTAATATCCCATTCGAGCCAGCTGCTTTTGATGCTTTATACAAAAAAGTAACAGCTCACTTATCTAATAAAGAAGTTTTTGTAAGAGATGCTTATGTTTGTGCCGATTCAAACTATAAATTGAATGTACGCGTAGTTACCGAAACACCTTGGGCAAACTTGTTTTGCTATAATATGTTTTTGCGTCCAACTGAACAAGAATTAGAAAATTTTACTCCAGAATGGACTGTGGTTTGTGCACCAAGTTTTGAAGCCAATCCAGCAGTTGACGGTACACGTCAGAGCAATTTTGCTATTTTAGATTTTACTAAAAAAATTGCGCTAATTGGAGGTACTGGTTATACCGGAGAAATGAAAAAAGGAATTTTCTCTGCCTTGAATTTTATCTTACCGGTTTACAAAAATACGTTACCTATGCACTGTAGTGCCAATGTGGGAAAAAATGGAGATACTGCTATCTTCTTTGGTCTTTCAGGAACAGGAAAAACAACTTTATCTGCTGATCCAGAAAGAAAACTAATTGGGGATGACGAACACGGTTGGACAAACGAGAACACTGTTTTCAACTTTGAAGGAGGTTGTTATGCCAAAGTAATCAACTTGTCAGAAGAAAATGAACCAGATATTTTCAGAGCCATCACTAGAGGAGCTATTTTAGAGAATGTTGTGTTTAAATCAGGTACTAACGAAGTAGATTTTGATGATGTTTCTATTACACAAAACACTCGAGTAAGCTACCCAATTACCCATATCGATAATATTCAACCAGGGTCTATTGGTAAAAACCCAAAGAATATTTTCTTTTTAACGGCTGATTCTTTTGGAATTATTCCTCCAATATCAAAACTTACTCCAGGTCAAGCTGCTTATCACTTTATATCTGGTTATACGGCAAAAGTAGCAGGAACAGAAGCTGGTGTAACAGAACCACAGCCTAATTTCTCAGCATGTTTTGGCGCACCTTTCATGCCATTGCATCCTACTAAATATGCTGAAATGTTGAGCAAAAAAATGAAAGATGCCAATGTTACCGTATGGTTAATCAACACAGGTTGGACAGGTGGTGCTTACGGAACAGGCAGCCGAATGAAATTAAAATATACTCGTGCCATGATTACCGCAGCCTTAAATGGAGAATTGGATGCGGTTCCGTTTATAAATCATGATGTATTTGGAATTGCCATTCCACAAGAATGTCCAAATGTTCCAGCTGAAATCTTAAATCCAAGAAATACTTGGGAAGACAAAGCATTATATGACGTAAAAGCAGTTGAACTAGCTCAAAAATTCAAAGCAAACTTTGAGAAATTTGAAGAATTTGCTAACGAAGAAATTTTGGCTGGTGCTCCAAAAGCATAAAAATTACCAAAACCAAAATAAACTAACCAAAACTAAAAAGAGCTGTTCTTTGCGAAACAGCTCTTTTTTATTGTTAACTCAGCTGGCTATTTTTTATGCTTATCGATAGCTTCTTGAATGATTTTCCAGTCATAAAAGTGAAACGTTTTTCCGTTGCTCATGGCTACAAACAATCCTTTATCGAAAGGTTTACCGAGATTAATAGCCGTAATATCGGCACCATCGCATTCTATGGTAGAAGTTGGAATTTCTGCCAATAGTTTATATTCATTCGGATTGCCATTACTTCCTTCTCTTGGATACACCATAAAAGAATTGGCCTGTTGATTAGAAACCAAAATGTATCCCGTAATTGCAGAAGCTTTATAAATAGCCATTCCTTCATGATCGGATTTGAAATCTTTTTGTCCAAACAACGCTAATTCTTGATTGTCATTTAATGCAGGATCGGCTTTGTATTTTCGAATTCCAAATTGCTCGTCGCAATAATAAACCGCTCCCAATTCATTATCTACTGCAATGGCTTCGATTTCCTTTTTTCCGCTGTAGGCTCCAAACTTACGCACCAAAGTAGCTTCAACTTTAGTATCCGAAGTTCCTTTTAATTCATATTGCCATAAATAAGAACCTGAAGGTCCAGATTTTCTACCTACAATTGCAAAAACCGCTTTATCTGATGGGCGTGTATAGATTGCAATTCCCATTGGATCTCTCTCCATTTCCCCTTCAAAAACAGGAATACCACCGTTATCCAAAGGCTTCAAGTCGGGCAGGCTAAAAATGCGAATTTTATTCGTTTCACGTTCTGTTGTTACTGCAATATCAGTCAATACACCATCAATTTGTAAACCATAGGCAATATCCACATTATTAGGTCTCTTGATGGTTTCTGATTTTTTTATGATTTTGCCTTGTAAATTGAACACATACAAACCACCATCAGTATCTTTATCTGTACCAATAACAAGACTTTCTTGAGGATTTGTTGGATGAATCCAAATGGCTGGATCATCAGTATCGTGCAAAACGGTTTCGGTTACTACTGTTGGTTTTAGTCCATCTTTTCGCAAGGGTGCTAATGAACTGGAACAAGATGTTACAAAAGCAGCAACCACTATCAAACTACTATACTTATTCATTTTTTACTTTTTTTTATCAATATTCGTTTTAAAAATAACATTACCCTCAGCGTCAACAACCTGTGCCACTAATTGGTCTTTGGTTACAGAAAAAGTCATGAAACCTGCTTTTTCAGCCCAAAACAAGGTTCCTTCACGAGTTCCAGAAGGTCTTACTTCGCAGGCAGCACCGGACAAAAACTGAGTAGTGTAACGATTTTTGGGTTTAATAATTTGCAAATCATGTTCATGTCCACAGAAATATGCATCAACTTTATAAGTATCAAAAATAGTGGCAAATTTATTTTCAAAACTCTTAGTCTCTGGACTGTCTTTTCTTTTGCCTCCACTATATAAGGGATGATGTCCCACGACAATTTTCCATTTTACAGCAGCATCTTTGGTTTCCAACTCCTTAATTAGCCATTTCTTTTGTGCTGTCGTATCTTGAGCTATAAGATTATCGTACATATCTGTCCCTTTTTTATAATAGCTGTCTATAAATGGCGAAGTATCCATAACCAAAAGCAAGAGTTTATTACCATCTTCCAAATCAATCATTTTTTTGTAATAGGTTGAAGGCAGATGCCAACGTCTACTTATGTTCGAATAATCAATTTGCGCTTTTAAACTACCTCTATAATCATGATTCCCCAAAGTAACATACCAATCGTTCTGCAAATTGTAATCCGTATAAACCGATTCAAAAGAAGCCATCCACGAATAATCTTGTGTACTGCGAACACCATTAGGATAAAAATTATCTCCCACTGTAATCACAAATTTAGCATCGAGAGAAGCAGCTGCTTTTCCCATTTGGGTAGCTACTTCCTTTTGGTAAAACTGTCCATAGCGACCAAAATCTCCCATCAATAAAAAGTTCAGGCTCTTATGGGTTTGTTGTAATTGAGACAAATAACCTCCTGTGTAGCCTGAAGGTTCTCTTTGGGAAGGAGTTTGAGCACAAAGTAGTTGTGCGACAAAAAAACATATAAATAAATTCTTCATGGAGTAAAATTAAAAAAACAAACAGGAAATACATCCTGTTTGTTTCGCAACAAAAACAGACAACAATTACAAATCAAACTTCAAACCAAAATTATATCTAGCTTGATAGTATTCCATTTGCATTGTGCGAGAAGCTATACCTTGGTAATAGCGTAAAGGTTGGTTGGTTAAGTTATTTGCTTCTGCAAATATTCTTAAGTGCTTAGTTATTTTATAAGAGGCATTTGCATCTACAAATAATTGTTTATCATAATATCGATCTTCGAATTCATTGGCACCTAATTCATCTAAATAATCCGCGGCATAATTAAGTGAAACCCGCGCAGAAAATCTTTTATTTTCCCACGATAAAGAGCCATTAAACATGTGAGGAGCAGTTCCTGGCAAACTTACATTTTTTCGTTCCTCTCCACTTGAATTCGTAATTCCTTTAGCATCAGAAGCTGTAAAAGTATAATTCAAATAAACGCCTAAGCCTTTAAAGAATTTTCCTGGAATGAAGTCCAATTGCCTTTGTATCGCAATTTCAAATCCATAAACACTTACGTTTTCGCCATTTCTTTGTTGTGTTAATCCCCAATTCCCAGGATTAATAGCAGGAATTGGATTAGGCTGTCCTGGGAAATCGGCAGTAAAATCAGCATTAGTATATTGATTATTTCTATACGTATAAATAAAGTTATTCAAGTTTTTATAAAAAACGCCACCTGACAATAATCCTACATTTTTATAATATTTTTCGGCCATTAGGTCAAAATTGTATGCATACGTAGCTTTTAAGTTAGGATTACCCGCAAGGATTTCTGAATCATCAGCTGGAACAACACTTATAAATGGTGACAAATCATAATAATTAGGTCTCGCTAAAGAAGTAGTAAAGGCTGTTCTATATACCCAATCCTTTTTACCGTTGTATTTAAACGCTACACTAGGCAATACATTTGTATAGGAATTGGTATTATTGATTTCCTTAAGCTTTTTTTCTTCATCTTCTACATAATTTGCTGTATAATCAATAGCTGTATTTTCAACACGTAATCCAGCAATCATAGATAAATTGGAAGTAAAATCCTGATCCCAACGAATGTAACCAGCATAAATATTTTCTTTAGATTTATAATTCAAAGCCAAATATTCAGAAGGAATATCTTTTTTAGTAAACAATACTGAATTATTCAAGTCTAAAGCTCCTAAGAAGGAATTACTAGCAAATGTTCCAGGAATATATTGTGAACCTGGTTGAAATTGCTCACCACCGTAAAAACTAGATGAAATTACATTTAGATTACCAAGCGCCGTTATTGGTGTATATTCGAAAAAAGTATTCTCTCTTTTTTTGTCTTTTATTCTAGCTCTAGCACCAAAGCGAAGTCTTCCTTTTTGATCTTCAATTACTGAGAATGGTACTCTGAAATTTAACTTTGCTCCAAATTCTGATTCTTCTGTATAATTATCGTTTTCAGAAAGGGTTCTAAATTTGAATTTATCAGTAGCATTAGCTCCAAGTGATGAAAGTAATGGAAATCTAGTATCCACTAAATCTTGATTAATATCTAATTTGGTATTTTGATATTCTACGTAACGTTCGCCTGGTCTATCCTCACTGGCCTTTGCGTAATTAATAGCCCAATCCATGTCAAGTTTTGAACTTAAAAGGTGCTCCCCTCCTATGGCATAATTTTGAACAATTTGTCGTTCTAAACGTGCGTTTTTGTTAGCCTCAATTCCACCTTTTGTTTGTCTTCGTACATCACCTTTGTATCCAATGATGTTATAATTTGCGTCATAAGTTGGTTTAATTCCACGAAACCTCGTACGGTAGCGATTTTCAAAATCATCTCTGAAGTTGTACATCGCATTAACATAAATAGAATTATTTTCGTTAAACTTATAATCCGTAGCTAACGAAAAGGAGTTTCGAATACGTTGTACATCATATTTTCTAACATCATATTCTTCCATATAAACTTGGTCTTTTTTTCCTTTCACCCAAACGCCTTCAACATTATCAGAACCAAAATTATTGTTGTTATACGAGGCACTTAAAACTGCACCTAATTTTTTATCTAAAAAACGATTCCCTAAAATTAGACCTGCTGTATAATTCCCCTTTTCTCTAATAGGGCTATATCCACCTGCAAGAGTAGCCGATATTCTAGGTGCATTTGGTGTAGCACGAGTGATTAAGTTGACGGAACCTCCAATAGCATCGGCATCCATATCCGAGGTAAGCGTTTTGTTTACTTCAATGGTCGAAATCATATCTGCTGGAATTAAATCCATTTGTACATTACGATTGTCCCCTTCGGCGGAAGGAATTCGATCTCCATTCAACGTAACTGAGTTTAAAGAAGGCGCTAAACCTCTAATAATAATATTTCTAGCTTCTCCTTGATCATTTTGCATCGTAATACCTGGCACTCTTTTTAAAGCATCTCCAACATTGGCATCTGGGAAACGACCCACTTGATCCGAAGAAATCACATTGGTAATATTTTGATTGGTTTTTTGCTTGTTCAAGGCTTTGGATTGCCCTTTTAATCGATCGCCAACCACTACCTCATTTAATTCAGTACCCGTAGCTTTTAAGTTAAAAGTAACGCTCACGTTTTTTCCTCCTTCTACTTCTACATCCATAGTTTTCAGCGTATACCCCATATATTTTACATGCAGAACATATTTTCCTGCATTTAAGTTTAAAAACTCATAATTCCCTGTATAATCTGATACAGCATATTTATTGAATCCTTCTATTTGGATTAAAGCCCCAGGAAGTGGTAATTGATCATCAGTGTCTAATACTTTCCCCGAGATTACCCCTTTTTGGGCATGAGAGATTAGAAAAGTAAAAAATAGCAGCAACAGTAACTTTGTTTTCATATAAGTATTTAATGGTTAAAAGGCAAAACTACTTAACTAAATTTAACAGTCTTTTACTTCTTTTTTATTAATTTGTTATGAATCTAGCCTATCGTCTACTATTCGTAACAAATCTGAAACATCACCATAACATAGTCACAACATAAGCATAACACCTGCATAGCGAAAGCAAAAAGCATTGATTATAACTAAAATAGAATCAATATTTTATCAGTAAAATGATTTTTTGGCGTTAAATTTGTAAGTATCAATCAAAAAAATCAATCAATCATGTTACAAACTTTTTTTATTTTATGCTCTGGGGCAGACAAAAACCTATTAGAAGGATGTTCCCAAGGAGAAAAAACCAAATTTGTGGGTATTGGAGCCACCGTATTTTTTACTGCTGTAATGGCATTTTTGGCTAGTGCCTATGCTCTTTTTACGGTGTTCGATAGTGTTTACCCTGCAATTGCCTTTGGTTTGGTTTGGAGTTTACTAATCTTCAATCTGGATCGATTTATCGTTTCCACTATTAGAAAAAGAGACAATTTTACCGCTGAATTCTTGCAAGCAACACCTAGAATTCTATTAGCGATTATCATTGCGATTGTTATTTCGAAACCTTTAGAAATTAAAATCTTCGAAAAAGAAATCAACACCGTACTTTTGAAAGAGAAAAATGCCATGGCATTGAAAAACAAAAAAGAAGTCGCAGCTTATTTCAAAACCGATTTGGATAAAAACATAGCCGAGATTAGCAATTTGAAAACTGAGATCAGTAAAAAAGAAAAAGAAGTCAATACACTTTATGCAACTTATATTGCTGAAGCCGAAGGAACGGCTGGTACCAAAAAATTAGGCAAAGGTCCAGTTTTTAAAGAAAAAATAGCCAAGCACGATTTGTCTAAAAAAGAATTGGATACTTTACAAAAAAACAATCTGGCCAAAATTGCCGTACTTGAAAAAGAAAACAAAAAACTACAAACCGATTTAGACAAAAAGGTATCTCAAACCCAACCCATTATTGATGGTTTTGATGGACTAATGGCTAGAATCAATGCTTTGAATAGTTTGCCTTGGTTGCCTTCATTTTTTATCATGTTACTTTTCTTAGCCATAGAAACTTCGCCAATTATTGCCAAATTATTGGCGCCCAAAGGCGAATATGATTATAAACTAGAAGACCTAGAAACTGCACTGAAAGCAACAATCGAACAAGATAAATACCAACGTTCACTTTTGGTACAAACCAGCGCTAGCATGCATGACAAAGTCTATGCGGATATTGCCGAGGACAAACGGTTGTATGACTTACAACGAAAGAACGCCGCTGATTTGCTTGAATTGCAATCGAATACTTTTGTAGCAAAGCAAAAAAATACTTTATAAACCTATAGATTTCCATAAAAAAAACGTCCAATTAGACGTTTTTTTTATGTGAATAATACAACATTAATTACATCTGACTCAAGATTTCTTTCTTAAAAGCATCATACTCACCTTGAAGAATCAAACCATTATCTAAAAGTTTTTTATAATTCTGCAATTTGGCAAACAATTCTTCTTGATTCAAACTTGCATTACTTACGCCAGGCTCAGATTCGCTGACAATACTTGCTTCATGACTGATTGTAGCGGGTATAATCTCTGCAAAATTTGTCACTTCCTCTGTTTCTACTTCTTCGATTATTTCCGCTTCGGGAGTATTAACCGGTTCGGTATTAGAAATAGCCGCACCATTTTTCATACTATCCAATTGTTCTTTAGCATACGTATAAATTTTGCGAGCTTGAATTTTTGGAATGTAATCAATTGTTACTTGCAACTCTGTTTTGGTAGAGAAAGTAAACTCTGAACCTAAAATATTCTCTTTTACAAAAGCACCGTCTACTTCATCCCAAGTATAATCTATAAAATGCATAGAAAGTCCTAAGTTTTTAGGTTGGCAAATGATGATTCTCTTATTGGTCAAGACAATACTATCTGGCAAAACGGTCAAAGCAGGTTTCTTTTGTACGGCAATATACCCTACCTCTTCGTTTTTCATCAGAATATCATTCAACTTTGCCGTAACTTTCTCGATTGCTTTTGGATCTTGTTCTTCGTTCAAAAACTTTTTGATTTGTTCTTTCATTGTAATAGTATGTTACTAAAATAATTAATTTATGTTTATTGAGTTGTGTTTTAAAATACCTTAACAAAAGTAATGCCTTAATAGCATCTTTTATTACTACCAACCAATGTTTCACTAAAATATAAATAAATACTAAAAGTAGTTGAAAGATTTTTTTAAAACAATGCCTTAGGTCAAAAAATAATCTTACAAAAAAAATACTATGTATTTAATTTTTTTTTAACTTACACAGGAATTAGCTTCAAAATAACATGGAAGAATTAAAAATTTTCATTGTAGAAGATGACCCTTTCTTTGGAGAAACTTTAAAATATCATCTAAAGTTAAATCCTGATTTTAATGTTTTATTGTATGGGTCTGGCAAAGAATGCCTCAATAATTTGCACCAAAAACCAGCTATTATTTGTCTGGATTTTGGTCTACCTGATATATCTGGTGATGTATTGCTTAAAAGAATAAAAGAGATTAACAATACCATTCCTGTCATTATTATTAGTGGGCAAGAAGATATTGAAGTAGCTGTAGATTTTTTAAAATCTGGCGCCACCGACTATATCGTAAAAAATAACCACACTAAAGATTTGCTTTGGAATTCTATTTTAAAAATAAAAGAAAATCGGAGTCTCGTTCAAGAAGTTGAAATTTTAAAAGAAAAATTAGAGCAAAAATTCAGTTTCGAGAAAACCATTATAGGACAAAGTAGTACGATCAAGAATGTCTTTACTAAAATAAACAAAGCATTAAACAACAACATCAATGTTTCTATAACTGGCGAAACAGGAACAGGAAAAGAGGTTGTAGCCAATGCCATTCACTATAATTCTGATCGAAAAAACAAGCCATTTATTGCTGTAAACATGGCTGCCATTCCAAGAGAATTGGTCGAAAGTGAATTTTTTGGCCATGAAAAAGGAGCTTTTACCGGCGCTAATGAAAAAAAGATTGGAAAATTTGAACAAGCCGATGGTGGTACTATTTTTCTTGACGAAATAGCCGAATTAGATTTAAACCTTCAAAGCAAGCTCCTGCGCGTTTTGCAAGAAAGAGAAGTGGTGCGTCTTGGTGGAACTTCCAAAATAAAATTCAATGCGCGACTCATTGTAGCAACCCACAAAGATTTGGCTCAAGAAGTAAAAAAAGGAAATTTTAGAGAAGATCTTTATTATAGGATAATCGGATTACCAATAGAGCTTCCCCCGCTTAGAGAAAGAGAAAATGACACCTTGCTGCTCGCCAAACATTTCATCGATTTGTTTGTAAAAGAAAACAAAATGCCTGCAATTACCTTATCCAAAGAAGCAAAAGATAAACTCCTAAAATATGCCTTTCCTGGCAATATTCGAGAGTTAAAATCGGTTATTGATTTGGCTTGTGTAATGTGCGACGGGAATGAAATTTCTAAAGATGATTTAAGTTTTAATAGCATCAATTCAACCGATTTACTTCTTTCACAAGAAAAAACATTAAAGCAATACATCGAAGAAATTATTCTTTACTTTTTGAAAAAGAACAATAATGATGTTCTCAAAACAGCTAAAAAACTTGACATCGGAAAGTCTACTATTTACAACCTTTTACAAACCAAAGAATTAAAAAAATAATCAAAATGAAAGTAACCTCTTTTTTATACGAAAATCAAAGATTTACCAAAACAGTCAATGAAGAACAACTATTAGAAGAAGATGCTGATTTAGTTATTGGTTTTGGCACTGGAGCTTTAGTCTCAGACACACTCAATTACAATGCTATACGGGAAAAATTCCCTAATGCTGTATTGACAATGGCTTCATCTGCTGGAGAGATTTTTGGAAAAGAAGTTTTTGATAATACCATTTCACTTGTTGCGATGCAGTTTGACGATACTAAAATTGCCACTTCAGAAGTAAATATTGAGGAATATGCCAACAGTTTTGAAGCAGGTAGAGTACTAGTTGACCAACTCCCTAAAGCAAAGCTCAAACTCATTTTTGTCCTCTCGGATGGTGGAAAAGTTAACGGTAGCGAACTTGTAAAAGGCATTAATGAAGCAACCGCAAATAGTGTTTTGGTGACAGGAGGCTTGGCTGGAGATGGATCTAAATTTGAAAAAACTTACGTAGGATTGAATCAACTACCTACTTCTGGCAAAATTGTAGCGATAGGTTTTTATGGAGAAAAACTTCAGGTTTCACACGGTTCGATTGGAGGTTGGGAAAGTTTTGGATTGGAACGCACCGTGACTAAATCCGACAAAAACGTTCTTTACGAAATTGACAATAAAAGCGTTTTAGATCTTTACAAAAGCTACTTAGGAAAATACGCGCAGGAATTACCGGGATCTGCCTTATTGTTTCCGCTCTCGATAAAATTGAACGAAACAGAAGATGTTATTGTACGCACCATATTGTCCATCGACGAACAAAAGCAATCAATGACTTTTGCAGGAGATCTCCCTCTTGGCAGCAAAGTACGTTTTATGAAAGCTAACTTTGACAAACTAATTGATGCAGCTAGTGATGCGGCTACTAATTGTCTAAAAATGAATACTATTTCGCCCAAATTAGCGATACTAATTAGCTGTGTAGGAAGAAAAGTCATCCTTAACAATAGAATTGACGAGGAAGTAGAAGCCGTTTCTGATATTTTTAACAATACTACTTTGTTAACAGGATTTTATTCCTATGGAGAAATTTCGCCTCTGCGTCCTTTTTCAGGATGTGAATTGCACAATCAAACCATGACTATCACTTGTTTAAACGAACTATGATTTATGGCTGAGTTTCATAAACTTTTACAAAAACAAATCAACAAACACCTGCCTTTGGTTTACATGGAAAACCCATTGGTGATGGCTTTTTTGAATACAATAAACGACTCTTATACTGCATTCGAAAGAGACCGCGATTTAATGAGTCATTCTTTTAGAGAAAGCGAGAAAGAATACAACGAGATTCATCAAAATCTTATAAAAGAATACGAGCTCAAGCAACAATCTATATCCAACTTGTATGATACTTTAGAGGCATTAGAAGACGATTACAAAAACATCAAAGCAGATGACGACGTAGATGATATTTTGTTTATTTCCAAATACTTAAATCAGCAAATAGAAAACAGAAAGAATAGCGAAAAAAACCTTTCGAGAACCGTTGAACTCTTAAAAACACTTTTGGCCAACCTAAGATCTGGGATTTTGGTAGAAGACGAAAACAGGATAATTCTTTTTACCAATCAATTGTTTTGTGAGATGTTTTCGATTCCGGTAACTCCTGATCAAATGGTAGGCATAGATTGCACCAACTCTGCCGAACAATCTAAAAACATCTTTAAAAATCCAGACGCTTTTAGTGACGGAATAGATAAAATCTTGTCAAAACGAGAAGTAGTAACAAATGAACTTTTAGAAACAGTAGAAGGACGATTTTTTGAACGCGATTATATCCCAATCTACATTGCCAATGAGTACAAAGGTCACCTCTGGAAGTATACCGATGTAACCCAGCGAATAGAAAATCAAATTTTGTTAGAACAGAGTGAGGAACGCAGCAGAATTGTCATGAACTCCTCTCTCAACGCAATTGTTACTGTTGACGATAAAGGAGAAATAACGTTTTGGAACGATCAAGCTACGGCAACATTTGGCTATACTACTGAAGAAGTTTTGGGAAAAATATTTACCGAATTTATGATTCCAGAACGCAATAAAGCACTTTGGGAGCAGTCTATTTATCAATATTTAACAGAGGGGCACAACGAGTTTTTGAATAAGCACGTTGAACTCATTGGAGTCCATCGATCAGGAAATGAATTTTTGGCCGAAATATCCATCATACCAATTACTCAAAATGGCGAAACGTTTTTCTGCGCCTTCTTACAAGATATTTCTAAAAGAAAAGAAGCCGAATACCAACTCTCAGAAAATTTAGTTTTGCTAAAAACGCTCTTAGCCAATCTACAATCTGGCATCTTGGTTGAAGATATGAACCGTAAAATTGTCTTTACCAACCAACTATTTTGCGACATGCGTAATATTAGCCTTTCGCCAAGCGAAATGGTTGGAATTGACTGTAAAGAGTTAATTAAGAGATCCCAACTTCTTTTTAAAAATGAAGAACAATTTGCTAATCGAATAAGTGAGATCATTGCTAGAAAAAAATTGGTGATTCGAGAATTACTAGAAACCAAAGACAACCTATTTTATGAAAGAGACTACATTCCTATTGTCATTGAGGAAGAGTACAAAGGTCACCTTTGGAAATATACTGATGTAACACAACGTATTCAAGACCAAATGCTTTTGGCACAAAGTGAAGAACGCAACCGAAACATCATGAATGCTTCATTGAATGCCATAATCAATATCAATCAGAAAGGAAAAATAACATTTTGGAACAACCAAGCAGAAGTTATTTTTGGTTGGAAAAAAGAGGAAGTAATGGGCAAAACCTTAACCGAAACTATTATTCCGAAACAACATCATCAAGGACATGACAATGGCATGAAACATTATTTAGAAACTGGCGAAGGTCCAGCTTTAAATAAAAACATTGAATTACCTGCCGTTAACCGACAAGGTGAAGAATTCCCTATAGAAATTGCCATTATACCATATAAAGAAAATGGAGGCCTCTTTTTTTGTTCTTTCATTCAAGATATTTCCGAAAGAAAAAAAGCAGAAAAAAAACTCAAATTCCAAGAAGAAAAGTATCGAAATATTATTTCAAACATGAACTTGGGCATCATAGAAGTAGACAATCAGGAAATCATTCAATTTGCTAATCAAAGTTTTGCTACCATGTCAGGTTTTGACATTGAAGATTTAATGGGAAAAAATCCATCCGAAATTTTTGTGTTTGGAGAGAATCTTGACAGAATGCAACACAAAAAAGAATTGCGAACACAAGGGGTTTCGGATGTGTACCAGATGCCTGTAAAGGACAAAAGAGGCGAACTCAAATGGTGGGCAATAAGCGGAGCACCAAATTATGACGACCAAGGAAATTTAGTTGGATCTGTTGGGATTCATCTCGATATAACCGAACAAAAACAACTTGAAATAGAACTCAACCAACAAAAACTTAAAGCAGAAGAAGCCTCCAAAGCTAAGGAAGTTTTCTTGGCCAATATGAGCCATGAAATACGAACTCCACTCAATGCCATTATTGGTTTTTTGAGAGAATTAGGCAAGCAAGAACTCACCGAATTACAAAAAAAATACATAGACAATAGTACGATTGCTTCTCGGCATTTACTCGCCATACTCAACAATATCTTGGATATTTCAAAAATAGAAGCTGGAGAAATGGAATTAGAAAAAGAAGATTTCTTATTTGGAGAGTCAATAGACAAAGTCATTAAAGTATTACATCCCCTAGCCAAGGAAAAAGATTTAAGACTTAATGCTACCATTGACCCGAAAATCAGTGCTGTATTGAAAGCCGATTCGTTACGTATTGAACAAATTCTTTTTAATATTGTCGGAAATTCAATAAAATTCACTTCAAAAGGCAGAATAGATTTGAAATGTGAACTTATTACTGACCGACCTAGTATACAAAAAATTCGAATCAAAGTTACTGATACAGGAATAGGCATGGATCAGAACTATATAGAAACCATTTTCAAGAAATTCTCTCAAGAAGACAAAGCCGTTACTCGAAAATTTGGAGGAACAGGATTAGGAATGGCTATCACCAAAGAATTAGTAAACCTGATGCATGGCAGCATAAAAATAGAAAGTGAAAAAGGAAAAGGCACTACTTTCTATATTACGCTTCCTTTAGAAAAAGGGGATCCAAACAATGTAAAACAAATTAACAAAGAGCTTAATGTCAACATTTCAGGATTATCAATTTTATTGGTAGAAGATAACAAAATGAACCGCATGGTTATTCAAAATGCAATGCAGTATTTTAATTGTTCTGTAATCGAGGCTGAAAATGGCGTCGAAGCACTTGAGATTTTAAAACATCAAACCTTTGATATTATCTTGATGGACATACAAATGCCTGAATTGGATGGAATTGAAGCCACAAAAATTATACGAAACGAATTCAAATTAAACACACCCATTATTGCCTTAACAGCAAATGCCTTTAAAACAGAAATCGAAAACTGTAAAAACGCAGGTATGGACGACTATGTTACAAAACCATTCGACGAATTTACATTGATAGAAACTATTGCAAAACTCACAGTCAACGGACCTAAAAACGAATCAAGATTACAAGCAGAAAAAACAGACTCTACTATTTACAACTTGTCGATTTTACGAAATTTGAGTAGAGGAAATTTAGACTTTGTACAAAAAATGCTACACATATTTATTGAACAAACTACTCAAGTACTACAAAATATAGAAATCGCATTTCAAGAAAACAACTATGAGGAAATAAGCCGTTTGATTCATAAAATAAAGCCAAGTATTGAGAGTCTAGGCATCACAAAAGTTTTACCCGAGATTATTCAACTAGAAAAAATTGCAAAAACAACCAACAACAAGGAAGAAATAGCGGCATTACTTCATGCGATCAAACCCATTTTAGCCCTCGCTATTAGCCAACTTCAAAAAAACGAACTTCAAGAGTAAACAACAAAACATTGGATTTTTTTCCATTATTTGGAAAAAACAAGCCTACAAAAAAACGCAAATCCCTTAAAACATTGGGCTTCGCGTTTTTTGGCTTGAAATTGGTATGCCTATTATAAAAATTATTATAAGATGGAAGACCAAACACAATTCAAATTCTTTATTGTAGACGATGATATTTTTTGTGCCAACGTGTATGAACAATATTTAGCTAATTTAAACTACACGGACATTACTTACTTCAGTAATGGCAATGATTGTTTGAACAATCTTGATCAAAATCCTGATATCATTTTTCTGGACCACAACATGGAAGATCTTACTGGTTTTGAGGTACTCAGGAAAATAAAGCGCTACAATCCCAACATTTATGTAGTAATGGTTTCTGCACAAGAAAACGTCAAAACAGCGGTCGATGCTTTAAAGTATGGCGCGTTTGATTATATAATTAAAGACTCTGTTGTTTGTGATAATATGACACGTGTCATAAACAAAATTAGTCAAGTAAAAACAGAATTAAGCAAATCTAATCAAACAATAATCAAACGATTTTTAAATATGTTTTAGACACAAAAAATGACACAAAAAAAAGACACACAACATGAAAACGCTAGTACAATTAACCCTTCTGATCCTACTCTTTGGAAGTTGTAAAACCCAAAATGTATTTGAAACCAAAGAAGAAAACACAGACAAAACAGGATTTACCTATGACGCTAATTATGAATACAGAATTCGAAAAAATGACAAAATAACGCTTTCTGTTTGGGGAGAAGATGATTTAAGTGTAGGCTCTACTTACGGAATCTACAATTCGAATGAAGTGTATGGTAAATGGCTTTTAGTAGATGCTAATGGCACAATAGAAATTCCAAAAATTGGAAAAACAGTAGTTGTAGGCAAAACCATCCCTGAATTAAAAGAAGAATTAAGAGCACAATTGAAACAATGGTTGGTAAATCCGATAGTAGATGTAAAAGTACTGAACAAAGAAATAACCATCCTAGGCGAAGTACGTAATCCAAGTACGTTTCAAGTAGACAGAGATAACGTAACACTTCTAGAAATGATAAGTAAAACCGGAGGATTTGATTTTTATGCTAATCTCAAAGCTATCAAAATTTTACGTCAAGAAGGTCAAAATGTTCGCGTAACCCATCTTAATTTAACCTCCTCAGAGGATATTTTGAATACGAACATTCAATTGCATCCCAGCGATATCGTAATTGTTCCTTCAAAAAAGAACAAAGAATTTGACAAACGTGTGGCTACTATTATTCCATTTACCACAACGATCACTGCTGCAGCAATTTTACTTGGAGTTTTTTAAACGGCGCTATCATGAACGAAAATATACGATTACTAAAGCCGTTGTTTAGAGGAATGCCAATTATAATTTTGAGTGTTGTACTCTCCATTATGGCGGCCAAAAAATACCTCAACTATGTAACTCCCATGTATGAAAGTACGGCTAGACTAAAACTTGCTGACATTCAAGAAGGTCTATCAAATTCGAACCTTTTTAAAGATATGGATGCGTTGTTATCGTCCAGTAAAATTGCCGCCGAAATTGAAGTTCTTAAATCTTCTGCTCTAATAGAAAAAACCATAAGCAAACTACCTTTCAACAAAGAAATTTATCGCAAAGGGGGAATGCTTTCAACCGAACTTTTCGAAAATTCTCCCATACTCATAGATGGATCTTTTGAGGATTCGAAAGCACTGGATAAACGATATGGTTTACAACTTCTTTCCAAAAAAGAGTTTCTATTTTTTTATCCAGAATCAAAAGAAGGAATAAATGGTCAAATTGGAAAACCTCTTGTCATAGAAGGAGGAAAAATAGTAGTGCGCATCAACGAGGACTATATTGCCACAAAAAAAGAAATCAAAGTCATCGATAAGTATGAATTCGAATTCTTAAGCCAACAAAAACTATTAGATAAAATAAATAGCAATCTAGATATTGTACCCGTAGAAAAAGATGTTCCTGTTATTCGAATCAATTTCAAAAGCAATGTGCCACTAAAAGCCGCTTTATTTGTAAACAAACTGGCCGAAGTGTACATAAAAGATTATATTGAAAGTAAATACAAAGCCGCAAATACTACCGTTAACTTTTTGAAAGGCGAAATCCAAACGTCTAACCAAAAGCTCAAAGCTTCCGAAGATAATATTCAAAATTACAGAGATCAAAATAACATCATCAATATTCGACAAGAAACCGAAACCGATTTGCGTAAAATTGCTCAACAAAAAATTGAGCAAACCAATTTGAAAATGAGCTTAGATGCTATTAAGAACTTGAACCAATACATCGCTAAAGGAAAAGATAATTATTTGGAGCTTTCCCTAAACTTTGAGGCATTTACGGATTTACTTTCGACAGAATTGGTTAAAAAAATGAAGCAATTACAAGCCGAAAAAAAGGACCTACTTTTAACTTATACTCCCAACCATGAGAAAGTAAAAATCATTGATGAAAAGTTAAAAGACCTTATTGATTACCAAATAGAGAGTATAAAAAACACTGAGAAAAATCTGCAAATCAAATACAACAATTTGAAAAACGATATCAAAGAGTCCGAAAAAGTGTTTATTGGTTTACCCGAAAAAGAAAAGCAACTTAATTCAATGAGTAGGGAATTTAATCTTTATGAGAAAAATTATAACTTTTTGAATGAAAAAAGAATAGATGCCGAAATCGCCCAATCGGCCAAAATTGCTTTTCATAAAATTATCACGGCCGGAGAAGTTTCAAAAAACCCAGTTTCGCCAATTAGAATTATCATCATCATTGTGGCAGCAGCTATAGGTCTATTAGGTTCAATAATTATAATTTACATCGTTCATTTTCTAAAAGCAAAAGTAAATGATTCTATCACTATCGAAAAAAGTAGCAGTATTCCCATTGCGCTTACTACTCCTTATTTAAAAACTACAGAATCGATAAACAACAACTTTTTAAAAGAAGCTTTACAATTAGAAATCAAAGGAATTATTCCTCCAAAAAGCATACTGGTGGTTAGTTCCTATGACGATGCCAATCAGCATCTTTTTCATTCCGAAAATTTGATTAAAGCGTTTCAAAATCAAGGAAGAAAAACCTTAATTATTGATGCTACAGGTCAACTCAACAACAAATTTGAAGCCACTCATTACGTAGATTATTCAGATGATAAATACCATCGATACACTCAAGAACATTTTCAAAATGATATCAATGCAAAAATGAGCACTTATGACTTAGTGCTAATTCATAATCAAGCCCTAAAAGATGCTCCACTTGCTTTGTTGTTCATGAGTTTGGCGACACAAAATTTAGTCGTCCTAGACAGCCGAGAAACGGCCGAGAAAAGAATCACAACCATAAATCTTTTAAAAGAAGAATTTCAATTGCCAAACGTTTGGTTTGTTTTAAACAAAACCGGATACAATCCAAATTTGTTTGTTGAAGCCAAAAAAATGTGGAAAAAATATCGCAAAAATTAAAATGAAGACCATCCAAAAAATAATTCAGCATCCAACGCTTTTGGTTCTTGTGGACCAAGCCATCAGTAGCGGCAGTAGTTTTCTAATTACGCTAGTATTGGCACAAAAAATGGATCTAACAAACTTTGGATTGTTTTCAAGCCTTTTGTTACTTACTTTTTTGACAATGAGCATTTCGAATGCTTTGCTCATTCAGCCCTTTCAAGTAACGGTAGCAAAAGTGATACAAAAAAAGGAATATCAAGTGTCATTATTCCTTGGACTAATGGTTTTGTTACTGTTTTTCATGTTGAGTGCAAAACTGTTAGTCCTTTTTTTACCCAAATCATTACTAGATCCTGTTCCTATCCATGCCTTTTTATGTTTCTTATGTGGTTACTTAATCAATGATTTTTTTAGAAAACTATTCCTTGGCATAGCCAAAATAAAATGGGTGCTTTGGATGGACTTCCTGTATCTGTTATTACTTTCTTCGTTGTTCATAATGCCCAAACTAAACTTACATGCTGCGCTTTTCATCATTGGAATCGCAAATCTCGTCTCTAGTCTTCCTGGTGTATTGTTCTTGTATCAAAACTATGAAAAACCCGTTTCGTGGCGTTTTTTTCTTAGCAATCATGTCCAGCAAGGCAAGTGGTTATTGACCGTGGCTTTATTGCAATGGGCCTCAAGTAATTTTTTTATTTTGGTTTCTGGAATTTATATTGGTATCGAGGCTTTGGGAGCCTTACGATTGGTGCAAACTCTATTTGGCGTGATCAATATTGGATTACAAACAATTGAAAATTATTTTCTTCCAAAAATTTCGAAACTATATTTAGAAAATGTTGCTCAAGCCAAGAAATACTTGATAAACCTTACTCTCAAAGGAGCTGTTTTATTTGGAGTACTTTTAAGCATTCTCTTTGTATTTTCTACTCCAATAATCGTGTTTGCGGGTGGCGAAAAATACCAAAGTTATGGCTATGTGGTAAAAATTATTGCCGTGTTGTATTTCTTTATTTTCTTGAGTTACCCTATCCGAATCGCTGTTCGCATATTGGTGCTCAACAAAATCTTCTTTTTGGGATATTTACTTTCCTTCGTTTCTTCTTTGTTGACCTTTCATTTCCTGCTAGACTATTCTGGACTTACTGGCGCTGTGATCGGACTGATTATGAATCAAATTATTATGATTTTGTATTGGCAAAATCAACTGAAAAAAAACCATTTTCAACTATGGAAATAATACATCTTATTCTTGGCAAAGCCAATCCCGAAAGGATGAATGGTGTAAACAAAGTAGTGCACCAATTGGCAACGCAGCAACATTTGTTTGGAGAGCAAGTAGCAGTTTGGGGCATCACTTCAGACACTTCAGTAAATTATAATGAACGAAATTTCGAAACACGTTTGTTTCTAAAACAAAAAAATCCTTTTGCCTTTTCATCTCAACTCAAAGAAGCTTTATTGAATAAAAAAGGAAAAGCTATTTTTCACTTACACGGCGGATGGATTCCAGTATATTATCGTTTGGCTCGATTTCTTTACCATAACAAAATTGAATTTGTAATCACGCCTCACGGAGCTTACAATACCATAGCTATGCGCAAAAATTTTTGGTTAAAAAAGATTTATTTCCAATTCTTTGAACGTAAAATTTTAAATCGTGCTTCAAGTATTCATTGCATTGGAAAAAGCGAACGCAACGGTTTACAAGAATTCTATCGTACTCGAAAAACTATTTTATTACCTTATGGTTTTGAATTAAAATCAACTATTGAACTCAAAAAAAGAGACGAAGATCATTTTGTTTTGGGGTTCATTGGTCGATTGGATATTTACACTAAAGGACTGGATACCTTGCTCCTAGCTTTTAAAAAGTTTCATAGAAAAATGCCTCAATCGCAACTTTGGATTGTAGGTGATAGCAAAGAAAAACCAGCCTTAGAAAAGAAAATCGATGCTTTGAAGTTGAGCCACGCTGTGATTCTTTATGGAAGTAAATTTGGTTCAGAAAAAGAACAATTGTTGCAAGCCATGGATGTTTTTGTGCATCCTTCTCGCAACGAGGGATTACCATTATCGGTAATCGAAGCGGCTAGTTTTGGCAAACCGTGTATCGTTACCGATGCTACCAATATTGGCTCCTTAGTCACAAAATATAATGCGGGTCAAACCATTTACCGACAATCTAGCAACCAACTTGAAGCCGCGATGAATGCTGTTGTTGCTGGGTGGACTTCGCCAAGCAAATTTGTAGAATTGCAGCAAAATGCCATCCGAATGATTCAAGAAAATTACAATTGGAATACACTTTTACAGCAATTTCATCAACAATTATACAAACTACAATGAGTCCTAATCACCAACCTTTTTTAAAAAAAATAGACTGTGCTTTATTTGTAGTCTTGGTACTTATGATTGCTTGTTTTTTTACTTGGAGCGAAAACGTCAACATTACTAGAGCGATAAAAGTAGTGGGGCGCATGGGACTAATGCTAGCATCTATTGTAATTTACTTCAAAATTGTCCGATATGGAGCGGTTAATAATTTGAGTTATAAAAACATTTTTTCGCCCTTATTCTATTTAGGATATATGGGACTTGGTTTTATATCTTTCCTGTGGAGTACAAATCCAGGTTTTAGTGCATTGCAATGGTTCATGACGTTTCAAAGTTTAGTTTTTGCCTATTTCTTTATCAAAAGTTTCAAGCTTTTAGATTATTTTTTTGAAGGACATCGAATCCGATTGTATCATGTATTGGGCAACTCGGTGTTTGTGCTACAACTTGTTTTTGTGATAGGAATGTGGTTCGATCCTGATACTTTTTTTCGATTGACCAATGGTGGCGAAGAAGCACGTTTGGGTGGTGTAATGATGAATCCGAACGAATTAGGAATGCTTGCGGGAGTAGGTATCGCCTCTTTAATTTTTGATCTTTACGACCGTAAACAAAAAGCTTGGACGATATTTAAAATTCTAATTATAGCTTATGCCTTATTCATGACAGGATCTCGTTCCTCATTAATTGGCGTCCTGCTAATTGTATTTTTCCACATCAACCAAACCAAAAAACAAGGTCTCAAATTAGCCATTATGGGAGCCGTATTAATGGTAGTGCCTTTTGCAGTGCAGCAAATCATCCTCAAAGGCGGTGACAAAGAACGTTTAGAAGAAATCTTGACTCTAACTGGTAGATTACCTTTCTGGCAAGCTTTGATTACGGAAGGACTTCCGCGTGAACCTTTACTGGGTTTTGGTTATATGCGAATTGACTACAAAGAATTTTTTCAAAGTGTACACACTTATCCCGGAAAAATGACCCATAATACTTTCATGCAAGTTTTAATGAATCTTGGATTTATAGGGTTGCTCATTGCACTATTTCAACTATTTTTTACCATTCTAGCATTTAAAACCGAGAATAAAGAAACGCGACTGATGCTCATTGGGATTATGATTCCAATCATAATTAATTCCTTCACCGAATTTGGCATTTTTGGCGAAAGCAATTACGGCATCTTGTTTTATCAAATGGTAATTTTTTCTATTTCTTTTAAAAACAATGCCCATCTTACTTCAGTTCAAAAACTATTTCTCAAAAAAAGAAGGCCCGATTGGACTTTTTAAAAAAGAGACTTTTTTTCCAAAATATGGAAACAACCAAAACCAAAAACCCTCAAAACCCTTGTGAAATCAAGGTTTTTTTGTTTTGGCATAGTTTTTCAAATAACTGTATTAGAAAAGATCATAAACATGAAAACTATTTTAAATTTAGCGGGCTACGATTTATCTTCCAAAAAAACAACTGGATACGAACATAGTATTCTATTATCGTACATCGCAAACCGTGACGGTTCGCCAAGATGGATTTGGAATTCCGATAATAATGAACCTTTATTCTTAAAATTCTACAATGTAGGTAGTAAAAGTTCTTGGCTTTTTGCAAAACTAATCCAACTCATTTTTGTTCTAAAATTACAAGGTTTGCTTTTTAAACAAAAAAGATGGTTTTATACTGTTGATAAAAATCCTCTTTTTGATTTGAAAAGCGATTGGGCATTATTTACAGGAACTGTTGGGCCAAATAATAAAGCTATTTTATATGCCAACAAGACCTTCTATAAAATTGCATGCACAGAAAATGCAATACAATTAATTAAGAACGAGTATAGAATTTTGAAAGAAGTTCAACGTGTATCAAGAGGATTTACGACACCATTTATTAGAAAAGTCAACAACAACATTATTCAACTCTCTGACATCTCTGAAAATGGCAAAAGAGTTACCAAAATTACCGATACCCATTTACAAGTTTTACAAGAAATGGCTATGCTCAGAAAACAAACCATCGAAGTAAAGAATTGGATTTGGTTTCAAGAATTAAAAACTGATTTTTTAAAAATCGAAGACGCTAGAATTCCGAAAAATTTAGTTCGCAAAATAGAATTTCTATCAAATTCTGTAACCAAACAACCCGTAACCCTTGGTTTTTCGCAAGGTGATTTTACGCCTTGGAATCAATATCAACAAGATGCAACGATTGCATTGTATGATTGGGAATTGGCTCGACCTGATCGTCCTTTTGCCTTCGATTACTTTCATTTTGTCATTCAGCAAGGTGTTATGGTCGATAGAAAAAAATGGCCCATGATTTACAAAGACCTTAAGGAACAATGCATAGATAGTAAAGGAAATTGTCTTTTTAATCATGATTTAAACACGTTTAAAAACCAACTTAAATGGTATCTAATAACCAACTGTATGCATTATCTAAAAGTGTATGCTGAACAATCAGAATGGCATACCCAAATTGAGTGGTTACTTACCGTTTGGAATGAAGCTTTGAATGTTTTCTTTGAAGAAGAAAAATCACCAAGAGAATTAGTAATCATGGATGTCTTTGACAGTATTCAAAACAGAGATTATGGCGCACTAAAATTTCCAAATTATGCTCCAGAAAAACTAAGCGAAGCCTCAGATATAGATCTCGTAATCGAAAAAAAAGAAGCTAAAAAATTGTTACAATTCCTTAAAAACCATCATTTGGTGAACCGTGTTTCTGTCGAAAAAAAATCATTTATGTATGCCCTACAAGCGGTACTTACAGACGGAAGTATCTTGGCTATTGACTTGCTTTGGCAACTAAAAGTTAGAAATCTAGAAATCATGAATGCACAAGAAGTGTATAAAAATAATCCAATATCACCTTTCGGAGTAAGGCATGCACCTACTATCGTTTCGGCTAGATTTACCGCTTTATTTTATTTATTGAATAACGCCAAGGTTCCAAGCCGTTATTTCCACTATTTGCCATTACTAGAAAAATCGCAAAATGCTCTGGACTTGCACATTACCTCTTGTATCAATGAAAATGGTAACGAGCAATCTAGACTGCAGCAATTCATTGAAAAAAATCCAAAAAACCAATCGTTTTATTACCTTAAAAATATGGCTTTCTATGTTCTAGATACTTTAAAAAGCTTCACTAATAACAGTGGGTATATCATAACATTTAGTGGTGTGGATGGCGCTGGAAAGTCGACTGTTATTGAGAAAATAGCCCATCGCATTCAAAAACAACTTCGTAAGCCTGTGGTAATATTGCGTCATCGTCCCTCAATATTACCCATATTGAGTGTTTGGACAAAAGGAAAAGAAAAAGCCCAATTGGATGCCATTTCTACCTTACCTAGGCAAGGAAAAAACAACAATCCAATTTCTTCGTTGATCCGATTTTCTTATTACTATTTAGACTATATCATTGGTCAGTTTGTAATTTATTTCAAATACATCATTCGCGGCTATGTTGTGGTTTACGATCGCTACTATTTTGATTTTATCAATGATAGCAAAAGAAGTAATATCGTTTTACCTAAAAAATTAACCACTTTTGGCTATCGCTTTTTGATGCAACCTGATTACAATTTTTTTCTTTTTGCCGATGCTACAGTCATTTTGAAGAGGAAACAAGAACTCAATAAAAACACAATAGAAGAACTGACAACAGATTACAAACAGCTATTTGACCGCCTTCAAAATAGAGGAAAATCGAATGTTTATCAATCTATTAACAATGTAGATCTGGATGTAACCCTAAGCAAAGTGTTTCAAACCATAACCATGGCCCACTAATGAAATCGCTTTTTGAAAAACTAATTCAATGTAGGAATCCTCATTTTCATTTTGATCCTAATTTAAATACCGCCGCCTTGCTTCAGTTCCTTTGGATCCAATTGGGATGCTTTATACGAGGCAGTATGGTGCTTTTGAGATGGAGAAATCCAAAGGGAATGCTACTTGGTAAAGGCGTGTCGTTCTTCAATTGCTCAAAGATACATTGGGGTAAATACCTAAAATTGGGCAATCATGTAAGCCTCTCGGCATTGAGCAAAAAGGGTATTCTGCTAGGTAATAATGTAAGCATTGGTGCTTTTAGTCGAGTGATCGTATCTACTTCCTTAAACCACATTGGGGATCATATCACAATAGGAAACAATGTTGGTATTGGTGAATTTGCTTATTTGGGTGGAGCTGGCGGGTTGACCATTGGTGACGATTGCATAGTGGGTCAATACTGGAGTTGCCACCCAGAAAATCATTTATTTGATGATTTAGAAGTGCCCATTCGGCTTCAGGGGGTAAGCAGAAAAGGAATAAAAATTGGCAATAATTGTTGGATTGGCAGTAAAGTCACCGTACTGGATGGTGTAGCGATAGGTAACGGATGCATCATTGCCGCCGGAAGTGTAGTTACAAAATCATTTCCCGACAATAGTATCATTGGTGGGGTTCCTGCCAAAATAATAAAAAAAAGAAATCATGTCTAACAAAACAATATTAGCAACTTGTTACGCCGTGAACCCCTATAAAGGTTCAGAAGACGGTATGGGATGGAACTTTATTCTTCAAATAGCACGCTATCAAAAAGTGATTGCCATAACAAGGGAAAACAATCAAGCCGCCATCGAAAAGTACCTTAACGAGAATACAAATCCAGCTTTTGATAATATCACTTTCTTATATTTTGATCTACCCTATTGGATGCGATTCTGGAAAAAAGGCGGAAGAGGAGCTTTGTTATACTACTACATGTGGCAGCGAGGCATTGTTTCCTTTATAAAAAAACAAACAATTGCGTATGATATAGTGCACAACGTCAACTTTCATAATGACTGGATGCCTAGTTTTTTATGGAAATTAGACAAACCTATGGTTTGGGGCCCTATTGGCCATCATCCGCCTATTCCGAGGCAATACTTAAAGTTGTATTCCAAAAAACAACATTTAATCAATAATTTGACCTGGTCGGTTAAAAAAATATGCTGGAAGTACTCTTCAGATTTGCAAAAAACAATCCAGAATAGTGCCCATATTTGGTGTATGAATTCCAATGTTCCCATGATGTTACGATTAAAAAAGGATAATTATTCTGTTTATCCATCGGTAGCCTCAGAGGATTTTTGCACAGAAAACAAAGAAAAAAACAATCACTTTCAGGTTTTGAGTGTTGGTCGATTTGTAGCCCTGAAGGGATTTGATTTGGCATTGAATTCATTTATTGGTTTTATTCGATCACTCCCCCTAGCAGAGCAAAAATTATGCAAGCTTACCCTTGTGGGTACAGGTCCCGAAAAAGAATTATATGAAAAAATCATTAAGGACAATGAAGCTGATCCATTTGTAGAAATCATCGAATGGATGGATCGACAATCACTGATGCAAAAATACCAAGAGGCAACCGTTTTCCTTTTTCCTTCCCATGAAGGAGCCGGAATGGTCATTGCCGAAGCGCTTTCGTTTGGACTTCCTATTATTTGTTTGGACAACGAAGGCCCAGGGCAATACATTACCGATACTGTAGGCATAACAATTCCAGAACAAAGCTATACTGATACCGTAATCGACTTGAAACAAGCCCTTTTTAAGTTATACAAAATACCTAATCTTACCAAATCCATGAGCGATCAAGCACGAAAACTTTATGAAAATAAATTTAGTTGGGAAAGTAGAGGTGACTATTTACAAAAGATTTATAACACTTTAACATCATGAAAGTAATTGCAGTTCATTTACTAAACGATTTTAGCGGTAGCCCAAAAGTACTTAAACAACTACTTAAGGTTTGGACCAAAAAAAACATCAACACCGAACTATACGTTTGTGGCGGAAAACAAGGTTTTTTAACTGATATTCCAAAGGTAACTACACATCATTATTGGTATCGTTTTGCTAAAAACCCATTACTTAGATTCCTTTTTTTGATGAGTAGCCAGCTAATTTTACTTATAAAATTACTTTTCAAATTAAAAAAAACAGACATTCTATACATCAATACTGTTTTGCCATTTGGAGCTGCAATAGCTGGAAAAATAATAGGTTGCAAGATTATGTATCACATACATGAAACCAGTATGAAGCCAAAAATTTTAAAACTTTTCCTTTTTGGAATTGTAAAATGGTCGGCCAGCGAAGTAGTGTATGTTTCTAATTTCTTAGCCAATCAAGAGCCTTTAAAAATCAAAACGACTGTTATTTATAACGTACTCGAAAAAGACTTTTTGAAACGGTGCAACAACATCAAACCTAGCCTAAAAGACAACAAAATTGTTTTAATGATTTGCTCACTCAAAGCCTACAAAGGAGTTAATGAATTTTTGCAATTGGCTCATTTAAATCAAAAATACACCTTTAAGTTGGTAGTAAATGCTTCAGAAAATGAAATTATTAACTATTTTAAAATGGAAGTACTCCCTGAAAACTTAATCATTTATCCCACTCAAAAAGACACCCATCGTTTTTACAAAGAAGCTAGTATAGTATTGAATTTGTCTAATCCTAGGGTATGGATAGAAACATTTGGCTTGACTATTTTGGAGGCTATGGCTTATGGATTACCCACTATTGTACCACCAGTGGGCGGCGTAGTAGAGTTGGTAAAAGAAGGTAAAAACGGCTTTTTAATTGATAGCAAAAATATACCCTTGCTGTCTAAGAAATTAAATGAAGTGCTTCAAAATACAGCGCTTTACCAAAAAATGAGTGGTAAAGCTATAGAATATAGTCGCTTTTTTTGTGAAGATTATTTCGAAAATGAAAGCACTAGAATACTTTCCAATTAATGCCCTTTTTTTCCAAGATTTGGAAGTTCAACCCAATAAAAAAACATCAAATCCTATTGTTTATAGTACTTCAAACAATTTAGCATGTTTTTTGGCATAGTTTTAAAAAATCAATTACAATGAGAAAAAATAGAATAGCCATAATTGGCACTGTTGGTTTACCCGCAAAATATGGAGGCTTTGAAACCTTGGCGGCTCACCTTGTAACTCATTTAGGAGAACACTATGACTTTACGGTCTATTGTTCCAAAAAAAGATATTCCAAAAAAGAACGAATTGAAACCTATAAAGGAGCCAAACTAAAATACCTCCCACTAGAAGCCAATGGAATTCAGAGTATTCCTTACGATACCCTATCGATTCTTCATGCCTTAAGAAATAATGATGTCTTGCTCATTTTGGGAGTTGCAGGAGCTTTTTTACTACCTTTTGTGCGTTGGTTTACCAATAAAAAAATCATCATCTCTATTGATGGCATTGAATGGAAAAGAGATAAATGGTCGCCAATGGCCAAACTCTATTTATGGTTGGCTGAAAGAGTAGCGGTTCGATTTTCTCATATTGATATCTCAGATAATGAATCCATTCAAAACTATACCGCTTTGCGTTACCAAACTTTGAGTAGAGTTATAGAATATGGAGCAGATCACACTTTAAAAGTAAAACCAAACGTGGAAGATCGTATCAAATATCCCTTTTTAAAAGAAAAATATGCCGTAAAAGTATGTCGTATTGAACCTGAAAATAATGTACATATTGTACTAGAAGCTTTCAAAAAAACAGAAAAAATGAAACTAGTTATCGTAGGCAACTGGAACAATAGTGACTACGGTAAGAATTTAAAAAAGACCTACAAACACTACCCAAATATCACCCTTTTAGACCCCATCTACAAGCAACGAGAAATCGATTTAATTCGAGGAAATGCGCATTTGTACATCCATGGCCATTCTGCTGGCGGGACTAATCCTTCCTTAGTAGAGGCCATGTATTTACAATTGCCTATTTTGGCCTACAGAGTCTCTTACAACAAAACAACCACAGAGAACAAAGCAATCTATTTTGACTCTGAAGATGAACTTGAAAGTAATCTTGTTAGTATTTATGAAAGTAAACTCAAAGAAATTAGCCTTGAAATGAAAAGTATAGCCGACAGAAGGTACACTTGGAAAACAATTGCCAGACAATATGATTTGCTACTAAAAGAAGCAATTGCAATTAAATCTAAAGCTACTGTTCATCCTGAAGTTCATAAATTAAATAGTTCGTTTTTAGAAGAATTACAACTGGGACATTTAAAAAATCAACAATTGTTTTACGAAAATCGATAAGTCATGAAAACTATTATTGTATTATTATCCTATGCCCTGTTGTCATTATTGATTACTTTATTGATTACTCCGATTCTAAAAAAAACGGCAATTAGAATTAATTTGGTTGACCAGCCCAACCACCGAAAAGTGCATCAAACTGCCATTCCTTTGGTGGGTGGCATTGCAGTATTTTTTTCCTCCTTTATTGTAATATTGGCCGCTGCTCATCAAAATTCATTTCGTCCCTACTTAACCATTTTTTCAGCATCATTTATTCTACTCATTGTAGGAATAATAGACGACAAAAGAGATTTAAATGCTAAATTAAAATTAGCCATACAATTGCTTTTGGCGCTACTTATTTGCCTTGATGGTACTAGAATTACTTCCTTATACGGATTGTTTGGAATCTACTCCATTTCATCTTGGGTACAATATCTCTTGACAATCGTTGTAATTACTGGAGTGGTAAATGCTTTCAACTTAATGGATGGAGTTGATGGACTAGTAGGGAGTTTGTCCATGATAGGATTCCTCTCTTTATTCTTTACTTCTCTGTATTTTGGAACCTACAACTTAAGTCTATTGTCTATTATTTTTATGGGGTCTACCATTGGATTCTTATATCATAATCTTTCGCGTTCAAAGATATTTATGGGCGATTCAGGTTCACTTTCTTTGGGTTTTTTACTGGTGACTTTTGGCATTCACTTTTTGCAACATGAAACCCTTAATCCAAAGTGGAATCCCCTTTATCCATTTTTATTATTGTTAGCGTTTTTTTCAATTCCCGTTTTCGATTCATTAAGAGTGTATATGGGAAGAATAAAAAAAGGAAATTCTCCCTTTAAAGCCGATAAATCGCATTTACATCACTTATTACTTGGCAGCGGGTTGACACATAAAAAAACAACACTCTCCATTGCATTATTCTGTTTGTTTTTTTTAGGTTTGGGTTTCGGTTTAGTGAATTATTTTTCAACCACAATTATTCTCTTTTTTACTTTACTGGCTTTTTGGTTAATCATTCGATTCTTACTGATGATCAACAAACTCCAGAAATGGAAATCCATTTTAAAAAAACTAGAGAAAGAACAATAAACTTTCAAAAAAAAAGTATACTTCTTTTTTATTTCTAAAAATCACATAATTATTTAGCTATATTTGCTCTAAATCAATCTAAGCCACATATGATTCGATTATATCCAAACGAACAAGTTAAAGAATTCGACGTACACGAATCCTTGCAATTGCGCTATGCAATTACCAGCCGAGGAAGGCTGATTAGTTTTAAAGACCGAATTGAAGAAGGTCGCGAATTAAAAGGAAGCATGATAGATGGCTACCGTATTTTTCGCTACAAAATCAATACAGGTGAAAAACCAGTCAACCGACATCTCTTTTTTTACAAACTTATTGCGGAGCATTTTATCCCAAAACAGTCCGAAGACCAAGTTCACGTGCTACATTTAGATTATGTGCGTGATAACGACTCGCTTCGAAACTTGAAATGGGCGACACGCGAAGAATTTTTGGAACACAACCGAAAAAGTCCACACGTGATTCAAGCAAGAAAAAATTTGCTGGAACACAACATCAAATCTGATGGTAGAAAATTGACGGTGACCAAAGTGATGCGCATCAAAAAAATGCTGCAAAATCCCAACAGAAAAACCAGGATTAAAATGATTGCCAAGCAATTTGGTGTCAGCGAAATGCAAATTTTCCGCATTAAATCTGGAGAAAACTGGGGACATATTGTCGTCTAATCAATAGGTGAATTAGCAATTTCGGCCTGTATCTTTTTCGTAAGACTTTTCAAAACCAAGTCATACGAATGGTCGATTAATGCTTTGAGCATAGCATCTGGAACATCTTGATTAATCGCAACGGTGTTCCAGTGTATTTTGCTCATATGATACCCTTCGTTGATGGCGTCGTAATTGGCACGCAATTCTAAAGCGCGCTCGGGATCACACTTGAGATTCACCGAGGGTTCCTGCTTTTCCCATTGTTTTAACGAAGACAAGGCAAACATTTTGCCTCCCACTTTAAAAACCAAAGTATCTTCATCAAACGGAAAATGCTCTGTTACTGCTTTTTTTGACAAGCAGTATTCGTAAAATGTTTCTAAATTCATTGAATTTTTGATTTTAGATTAATGATTTAGGATTTTAGAAGTTAGAAATCTTGACTCAGAATTTCTCATTCAAAAATCTTAACTCATATAAAATAGGTTTACTCGGACTAGCATCGTTCTCAAAAGAAGCGATTTGCAAATTCAACACATAAGTACCATCTAGCACTTCATCGGGCACGTAAATCATTTCGGTGATGGTGCAATTCAATCTTGCATCTGCATTCAGGTTATTCACATCTTTTACATTCCAAAACGCTTTGTGCGCTACTAATTTTCCCTCATCTTTCTCTTTGTCTACACTCGGCAAATCGATTAATAAATGTTGAATACCGTTTTCACGAATAAAATGTGCCGCTTCTTCCGTCAGATACGGTGGATTGGTATTCGAATAGTTTAGGTGTTTTTTAAGTTTGAAATTGGGCAAAGTCCTAATTACTATGGCTTCAAAAGAAATACCCGATTGTAATGTCACCTCGAGCGCAGTCGAGAGGCTATTTAATGAAATGACCAAATCTTCTCCTTGCATTTCTGGCACCACAGAAATCAATTCGGCTCGAAAGAAAAACTGCTGCAAACATTGATTTACGCTGTAAAATTCACGTGTGATATGTCCCAAACATTCGGTATGCGTACCGTGTCCGTGCGGATTGAAAAAGATGTTATTAAAATTGGTCGAGGAACTTCCTTCCGATACTTTCCCTACCCAATCCCCAAAAACTACTGGTTCGATGACAGGTTTTTCGATATACCAAGCAATAGGATTTTCGTCGGTATTGGTCAAAGGAATCGAAATATCAATAGGTTTTGATAGGTCGATTGTAACAGTTTGGTCAATTAGTTCTATTGTGGCTTTCATCGTTTAAACACTAAGTTCACTAAGAAGTCACAAAGAACACAAAGCTTAGTGAACTTAGTGATTTCTTTGTGCCTTTGTGGTTAATTTACTCTTCCAAATTTATATAAAATAAGTCTGACGCAATTCCATCCGTCAAGAATTTTCCTTTAGAAGTAGGTTTTAGAATGTTGTTTTCAATAGAAAGTAACTCATCCTTTATGAATTTCTCTGACTGTTTAATTAGATAATCTAAATAGTGCTGCCCAAATTTCCTTTCAATTCTGTCTAATGAAACGCCCCAAATGGTTCGCAATCCTGTCATAATGTATTCGTTATAACGGTCGGCTTTAGATAAGATTTCTTTTTCGTTGGGCAATTGATCTTGTTGAATGGCCTTCAAATACAAAGCATTATTCGCCACATTCCAGCTTCTCGAAATCCCATCATAACTGTGCGCCGATGGACCAATTCCGATGTATTTTTTTCCCAACCAATACGCCGAATTGTTCTTCGAAAAATAATTTTCTTTTCCAAAATTGGACAACTCATAATGAATAAAACCATTTTTCTCGAGGGTTTCGACTAATATTTGGAAATGCGCTTCGGCTACTTCGTCTTTAGGTGCATCAATTTTACCCTTTTGAATGAGTGCATTCAAAGCGGTTTTAGGTTCTACAGTCAAGGCGTAGCTAGAAATATGAGGCACACCAAAACGCAAAGCGGTTTCAATGTTTTGTTGCCATTGCGTATTACTCATCCCAGGAATACCATAAATCAAATCGATTGAAATGTTATCGAAATATTGGGTGGCAAGCTCCAAACATTTTTGGGCTTCTTCCGAATTATGCGCGCGATTCATCATCTTCAAATCGTCTTCAAAAAACGACTGAATTCCGATGCTGAGTCTATTGATTGAACTTTTGGACAATTCCACAATTCGCTCACGGGTCAAATCATCAGGATTGGCTTCAAGCGTAATTTCTGGATTTTCAATCACATTGTAATGACGGTACACTTCGGCAATCAAGAATTCAATTTCCTCCGTAGTCAGTACCGAAGGCGTTCCTCCTCCAAAATAAATGGTTTCAATTAGCTCATCTTGAAACTCACTTTTGCGCAGTTGTATTTCTTTGGCCAAAGCCAAAACCATCTCCTCTTTTTTCTTCATCGAAGTCGAAAAATGAAAATCGCAATAGTGACACGCTTGTTTGCAAAAGGGAATGTGAATATAAATAGCCCCTCCCGACCTCCCCGAAAGGGAGGAGGCAAAACTGGAAATATAACTTGAAGTAGCCATAATTATTTTTTCTTTTTCGGAGCGTTTATAGACAAGCTATTTCCCCCTTTGGAGGTTAGGGGGCTGTTTTCCTTCACAAAAGCATCCCACCCCGAGTACCTTTTCTCACCGATTGTTTTTCCAGAATTGAAAAAATGACAAACCGCAGCCGCCAAACCATCGGTACTGTCAAGGTTTTTGGGAAGTTCTTTTAGTCCCAAAAGTTGTTGTAGCATTTTGGCCACTTGTTCTTTGCTGGCGTTTCCGTTGCCGGTGATGGCCATTTTTATTTTTTTAGGTTCGTATTCGGTAATGGGAATGTCTCTAGAAAGTCCAGCAGCCATCGCCACACCTTGCGCGCGCCCTAATTTCAACATCGATTGTACGTTTTTACCAAAGAAAGGCGCTTCAATCGCGATTTCGTCAGGATGGTGCGTCTCAATCAACTCAATGGTGCGCTCGAAAATGACTTTCAACTTTTGGTAATGGTTGTCGTATTTGGACAAAATCAACTCATTGAGCTGAATGAATTCCATTTTTTTATTAATAACCCGAATCAATCCAAACCCCATAATGGTAGTTCCTGGGTCGATGCCTAATATGATGCGTTCGTTTGACAATTTTTTAGTTTTAAGTTTACCTTTTCCAATACAAAGTTTGTTGTTTCTTTGCAAAATAATTTTTCACACAACAATTCCCCCTTTGGGGGCTAGGGGGTCTATGATTTCAATTCCACACAAAACTAAACAATTCCTTGTACTTCTAGTCAAACTTTTGATTGTAGGGGGAGCGTTTTATTTTATCTACAACCAACTCGCCAACAATGACCAACTCAATTGGGAGAAGTTTATAGTGTTGTTTCGCAAGAATCAATCTATTGGAGGCATTCTTTTTATCCTCTCGTTTAGTGTGTTGAATCGCTATTTCGAAATTCTGAAATGGCAAAACTTAGTCCATTTTCTGCATCCCATCTCGGTAAGCGAATCCACCAAACAGGTGCTGGCTGCTTTGACTGCGGGTTTGTTTACCCCAAACGGCGTGGGGGAATATGCTGGAAAAGCCTTGTATTTTGACAAAAAATCAACCAAAAAAATCATCTTTTTGAATCTGATTTGCAACGGAATACAAATGCTATTGAGCATCGTTTTTGGCATTTTAGGCTTGTTGTATTTCAATGCTATTTTCGCCATAATCAAACCAAAAACAGTGCTATTGCTCTTTGGAGGACTTTTGTTAATCATATTGATTGTATTTTTTTCAAAGAAAATCAACATTAAAGGCTACTCCATCGAAAAACTACTTCATAAAATCAATGAGATTCCAAAAGCGATTCATCAAAAAAACATCCTGCTGGGTACTTGTCGCTACTTGGTATTCTCGCATCAATACTATTTTTTGTTTTTGGCTTTTGATGTGGATTTACCCTATTTAACGATGATGGCTGCGATTGCTTCGGTCTATTTTCTAGCTTCGTCTTTGCCAACTTTTCAATTTTTGGATTTTGCGGTAAAAGGAAGTGTGGCCGTTTTTTTCTTTGGAATTTTGGGCGTAAACGAGTGGATTGTGGTTTTCATTTCGACTTTAATGTGGTTTTTAAATGTAGTATTGCCAGTGGCTATTGGAAGTTATTTTGTTTTGAGATTTAAAAGTCCCTTAGTCTCCGAAGGGGGAAACATTAATCTCAAAGAAAAACAATGATTTTTGTTTTACTAGGCATAGTAATCGTTTATGTGTTGACTATAAGTTGGCTGATTTACGGTTGTTCCCAAGTGCCGTTGTATAAAAAACAAGAGGTGACTCCAAAAACCACGTTCTCTATTTTAGTACCTTTTCGCAATGAAGCAGAAAATTTACCGATTTTACTAGAAAGTATTTCCAAACTAAAGTATCCGACGGATTTATTTGAAGTGCTATTGATTGATGATGCATCGGAAGAAAAGTTTTCAGTTCTCAGTTCTCAGTTCTCAGTGAGTATCATCAACACTATTCGACAATCGAATTCACCCAAAAAAGACGCCATCACGACGGGTGTTCCTTTGGCCAACAACGAGTGGATAGTGACCACCGATGCCGATTGTGTTGTTCCCGAAAATTGGTTGCTAACAATGGATGCTTTTATTCAAAATCATAAAGTAGAAATGATTGCTGGGGCGGTTACTTATGACTGCAAGCCTTCGTTTTTGCATCATTTTCAGCAATTGGATTTGACGAGTTTACAAGGCGCTACCATTGGAAGTTTTGGGATTAACAAAGGTTTTATGTGCAATGGCGCCAATTTTGCTTATACAAAATCTCTTTTTCAAAAATTGAATGGATTTGCAGGCAATGACAAAATAGCCAGTGGCGATGATGTTTTCTTGTTGCAAAAAGCCATAGCGCAATGTCCAGAAAAAGTACATTATTTAAAATCGAAGGACACCATTGTCCGAACACAACCTACGAATAGCTGGAAAGCCTTGTTTCATCAGCGCGTGCGTTGGGCTTCTAAAACTAGCTCCTATCAGAGTCGGTTTGGGATAGGATTAGGATTAGTAGTTTTTGCGGGTAATCTTAGTTTGATTTTGGGATTAGTATTGGGATTTTTGGGCTGGATTTCGTTCACCTATATCGCAATACTTTGGCTAGCGAAATTTATGGTTGATTCGGTTTTGCTTTACAGAACATATCGTTTTTTGAGTCCTTCCAAAATACGTTATTGGATAAGTAGTAGCTTACTCTATCCGTTTTTTAGTACTAGTGTGGCTTTGTATGCTGTTTTTGGTTCTTACGAATGGAAAGGGAGGCGATTTGAAAAATAATCGTTTGGTTACACTCGACTACCCTAGCCCAGATGGGAACGGCATCCTGTGGCTCCGGGGTTCGGAGCGACAGATATAGTGGACAGCTGGATTAGCTCCTGAAAAAAATTATTCTACTTTTAAAATTACCGGCAAGATGAATTGTGTTTTTACAGGAATTCCTCGTTTAATGGCGGGATTCACTTTAGGAAAACCGACCAATCGAGCGCGAAGAATACTATCGATTTTGATGGTATCGTAAGCCACCGAATCTTTTGTGAATTGGGGTTCAAATTTCAGGGTTGAATTGGGAAAAACGGTGACTTTGACTTCGATGGTGTCAAGCTCTGGATACAACGCCGCCAAGGTGTCTACGCTCAATTTTTCTTGAATCAACTGTGTCAATCGCTCAAAAAAGCATTGTTGTTGTTGCTTCTTGTCGGTCACGACTTCACAATCTACCAAAGAGGGATATTCGTCAACTTCTTTCCAATTAATGGATTTCAATTCCTTTTGCAGCAATTCCTTTTCAGAGGGAACTTGCTTCTCAAAGTATTGGCAAGAGGCGAACACCAGTAACAAAATGTAGCAATAACTTTTACTCAAAGCAGAGTTTTTTGGGTTGGACTTATTTTGGGATAAAAATACACTTATTATTTTTTATTTGGTTTGGATTGGAGATAATCTTCGTATCGCTCCGACATCCATTTCCTTTTATTCTCTTCAGCAATTGCTTTTTGATCCGGATACAGCGCTTTCAATCGGTCTGAAAACAAGGCAATTTGAACCGTATAGGTATAAAATTCTTCTCTCGATAGCACTATATTTGGATCTTCTTTCTTAGTGAAAAATTCAAAAAACAAAGCATCAAATTCTTTTAAGTTAAAGTTTAATACTTTAGCTTTATACTGAATTGACAATCTTTCTTTTAAAAGGTCATCTTGAGTTTTCTCGTTTTGCGATTGTCCATGACAAAGCAAAGAGAAAAAGAGGCATAAACCAAACCCTATAAAAGTTGAAAAAAGGTCTTTTTTCATAGTTATATCGTAATAAAACACTACAAATATACTTTCAAAATTACTAAAAATTAATTTATGGACATACTGCTTTTGGTCGTCGGGTTTGTATTTCTTATTGTAGGGCTTTTTGGCAGCTTTTTACCTGTTTTACCTGGTCCTAGTCTGAGTTTTGTAGGTTTGTTTTTGTTGTATTGTACCGATGCTATACCAGTTAATTATTGGGTTTTGGGCATCAGTTTAGCAATTACACTTCTTTTAACGATTTTAGATTATGTCATTCCTGCCAAGGGAACCAAAAAATTTGGAGGCAGTTCGTATGGAATTTGGGGAACGAATATCGGTTTAGTGGTTGGATTATTGACTCCTATTCCTTTTGGGTTCATTATTGGTCCTTTTGTTGGCGCTTTTATTGGCGAGATGATTTACGACAACAAAGACCACAATCGTGCGCTAAAAGCTGCTACTGGTTCTTTCATTGGTTTTTTAGCTTCTAGTTTTCTAAAATTTATTGTGTGTGTGATGCATTTAGGAGTTTTCGTTTGGATTGTTTGGCAGCATAAAGCTAATTTGTGGTAAGACCTGAGCAACACAAAACACTTCAAAATCAAAAAAATATTTTCGAGCTGAAAAACTTTCTAGTCTTGATTTTCGCCTTTAGTAATTTTTGTTAAAAATTACGAATTTTATCCGTTTTATCTATTAAAAATAAGGTATGTTCAAAAAAAAGTAAATTAAAATTCAGTATTACTTTTTTACAATGTTGCAAAATTACTATATTTATGCAAAATATGTATATATGGAACTTTTATGTTGCCCAAAATGCCAAAGTGATCATTTGATAAAAAGCGGCATCATTACTAATAAACAAAGGTATTCTTGTAAAAAATGCAATTATTTTTTTACCGTAAATAAATTAGGAAAAAAGATTGACGACTATTATGTTACTAAAGCTTTACAACTATATTTGGAAGGCTTGAGTTATCGTGAGATTGAACGGATTTTGGGCGTCTCACACGTAACTGTCAGCAATTGGGTAAAATCTTTTAACATCAAAAAACCATCGCACGCTAACTACCACCCTACCTATCGCATTTTAAATCATTCTGAATTAATAGAATATCTCAAAAACAAAAGTCTTTTGACAGGAGCAGGAATGATCATAACCGAACTTGGAGATAAATTTATGCTTATTAAATGGGAGCGTTTTAAAGATTAACTATACCTATTTACAAAAAAATATAGCATTATTTTTTTTTGTGAAATTAAATTAGAATTTGGCACTGTAAAAACCAACCAAAACTAATTTTATGAAAAAAAATTTTCCTCTGTTAGTAGCGCTCCTTTTTTCTTTTATCACTCTAGCCCAAGGCTCAAGTGAATACGGTAGCGGTATGAAATTTAACTTGAATGATAACGGTTCAAAATACATGCGATTTATAGCATGGAACCAAATTTGGTTTCGCTCTTCGCAAATGAATCCAGGAACCGCGGTAGGCAATGAGGCGACTACAAGCACCAGTGATATTGGCAACAGAAGGTTACGCTTTCTGGCTTACTCCCAATTGTCACCTCGCTATATGATCGTAACACATTTCGGAATCAATAATCAATCTTTCACAAGCGGTGGCGCCTCAGGAGCTACTGGAACTGGAGCTTATGGAGCAGGTAAAAAACCTGGACTATTTTTTCACGATGCTTGGAATGAGTATGCAGTAGTATTACCTCAAAAAGATAAGAAATTTAGTCTTTCATTAGGAGGAGGATTGCATTATTACATGGGGCTTTCAAGAGAAACAATGGCTTCGACACTAAATTTCTTGACTATTGATGCTCCCATATTTAACTGGCCGCTGATTGAAAATTCCGATCAATTTGCGCGTCAAGTAGGACTTTTTGCAAAAGGAAAATACGGCAAATTTGAATACCGTTTAAGTCACAACAAACCCTTTGCAACAAATGTTACCCCAACAAATGTAAACAATGCTGCTAATGCGGTTGCGGTTGATAATAATGGCAATGCAAAATGGTCTACCGCAGGTTATTTCGAATATCAATTTTTGGATCAAGAATCTAATTTGCTCCCTTTTAAAGTAGGTACTTATGTAGGCACGAAAAAAGTTTTCAATATTGGCCTTGGATTTTATACAGCTCCTGATGCTACAAAATCATCAGTAAACAATCAAATTCAAAAACATGATATGAATCTTTTTGCTGCAGATGCCTTTTTGGATCTCCCCATTGGAAAAAAAGAACAAAAAATGGCCATCACCGCCTACAGCGTTTACTATAATTATGATTTTGGTCCCAATTATTTACGTAACATCGGCATCATGAATATTGGTGCTTCTGACCCTAATTTTACAGGCAACAGAGCTCTTGCTGGCCCAGGAAATGCTCAACCTACTATTGGAAGTGGATCAATTTGGTACACCCAAGCTGGTTTTTTATTGCCTAATAAAAATGAAAAACCAAAAGTTAGGATCCAACCTTATGGAGCGATCACCTATAAAGATTTTGATGCGCTGCAAAAATCTAGTACACAATATGATTTTGGTGCTAATTTTCTTCTTGATGGACATCATTCCAAAATAACCGCACAATATTCTACTCGACCTGTTTTTAGCGCGCCTGGCGTAAAAGAACAAAGCAAAGGAGAATTTATAGTGCAATTACAAATTTATTTATAAACCAAAAAACAACAACCAAATGAGTAAAAAATCAACAACAGGAATCTGGAAAGTCATTTCGGCTTCCTCCATGGGTACCATGATCGAATGGTACGACTTCTACATCTTCGGAAGTTTGGCCGTAGTATTATCAACCAAATTCTTTCCAACAGATAATCCAACAGCTGCTTTCTTGTCAACGTTAGCAACATTTGCAGCAGGTTTCGTTGTACGTCCGTTTGGAGCCCTTTTCTTCGGACGATTAGGCGATTTAATTGGAAGAAAATATACGTTCATGGTAACGTTAATGTTAATGGGGGGTGCAACATTTGTAATTGGATGTATTCCGAGTTATGAAACAATTGGTTTTGCAGCTCCGATTTTAGTATTAATTCTACGTTTACTCCAAGGCTTAGCGCTTGGTGGTGAATATGGTGGTGCGGCAACTTATGTAGCAGAGCATGCTCCAGCAGGAGAAAAAGGATATTGGACTTCATGGATTCAAACAACAGCTACTGTGGGTTTATTCATTTCATTAATGGTAATATTAATTACAAAAGGGTTATTATCTAAAGAAGCTTTTGACGAATGGGGTTGGAGAGTACCATTTTGGGTATCAATCTTAATGGTTTTGGTTTCTTATTTGATTCGTAAAAACATGCACGAGTCTCCAGCTTTCGCAAAAACAAAAGCTGAAGGAAAAACTTCTACTAATCCATTAAAAGAAAGTTTCGGAAATAAATTCAATTTAAAATTCGTTCTTCTTGCCTTATTTGGTGCTACAATGGGACAAGGTGTAGTTTGGTATACTGGACAATTTTACGCAATGAACTTCTTGAAAACAGTTCAAAGTATTGATTCTTCTCAAGTAGATATGCTTTTAGGTGTAGCATTAATTATAGGAACTCCGTTCTTTGTTGTATTTGGATGGTTAAGTGATAAATGGGGTAGAAAATCAATTATGATGACAGGAATGTTGTTAGCGATTTTATTATATCGTCCAATTTATAGAGCAATGTATAATTCAACAGATTTGACTAAGAAAACAGAAATTGTTGCTCAAACTAAAGTTGTGCCTTCTATAAAAGAAGTTGATGCTACTAAAATGGATTCCATTTATACAACAACAAAAGCTTACACCGATGGAACTACAGTTGAAGAAATTAAAACTATCCATTTTGAGGCAGGAAAAGTAATGGTTGACGACAAAGGAAAAGATAAAATTGAAACAAAAGTTACCAAAATGATTAACAGTAGTGATCGTTGGTTTTTAATCTTTATGGTTTTCATACAAGTAATTTTTGTTACGATGGTCTATGGTCCAATTGCTGCATTCCTAGTAGAAATGTTCCCAGTTAAAATTAGATATACGTCGATGTCGTTACCTTATCACGTTGGAAATGGTATCTTTGGAGGTTTACTTCCAGCAATTTCTACCTATTTTGTTACGCAATCTAAAGAAGCTGGTGATGTAGAATTTTACCTTGAAGGTTTATGGTATCCAATTGGAATAGCCGCAGTTTGTTTCGTTATCGGAATGATTTACATTGATAGAAAAATTAATACTCTTCACGACTAAAAATATAAAACTATGAACGCATTAAAAAAATATTTAGGAATTGTTTGGATTGCACTTGCTGTTGCAGTAGCGTATTATTCATTTGACATTTTTGGAGAGAGATTATCTTCTGGCAAACAAGAGGATTTAGTTTTTGGAATCATCATATTCTTTATTCTTTTACCTATGATTTTTGCAGGTTTAACAATTTTTGGTTGGTATGCCATTACCAATGAATACGAAGATTAAATAATTTTATTAATTTGTCTCAGAAGCTCTTAGTATTTTAAGGGCTTCTGAGCATTTTCAGAAATTTAAAAATTTAAGAAGTTTAAAAGACTGTGTGTTTTCTTAAAAAAGTGATTTGAATTAGAAAAATGAAAAAAAGACATCAACAAAAGTTAGTTATTGTTTCTATAGTCTTATTAATAGGCTTTAATCTTCCTATTGTATTGCTTTTCGATTCTGCACAAAATTTTCTTGGTTTTCCTGTGGTTTACATTTACTTTTTCTCCATTTGGTTGCTTTCCATCTTTATTACTTTTCTAATTGTAAAACGATATAATGAATAGTATATTTCTTTTAGCGGTACTTTTAGGATATTTGGCAGTACTTTTTTATACTGCACATTGGGCTGAAAAAAAAGGCAATAGCAAATGGACAAATAATCCTTATGTTTATTCCTTATCATTAGCGGTTTATTGTACGGCTTGGACGTATTATGGAAGCATTGGAGTTGCAGCAAATAGCGGATTAAGTTATCTCCCTATATATCTTGGCCCAATAATAATTGCGCCATCATGGATTTTGATTCTTCGCAAAATAATTCGAATTTCTAGGGTAAATAAAATTTCAAGTATTGCCGATTTTATTTCGCTTCGTTACGGAAATAGCCGCTTTTTGGGTGCACTTGTTACCGTAATTTGCCTAACAGGAATTATCCCATATATTTCTTTACAACTCAAAGCAATTTCCGAAACTTTTCATATTGTAACTAAAACCCCCTTAAGCAACTATATTTTTAATGACACCACAACTCTTGTGGCGGTAGCACTGGCACTTTTTGCATCCTATTATGGCACCCAATATGTAGATGCCTCCGAAAAACGCAAAGGAATTATTACAGCAGTAGCAATGGAAAGCGTTTTGAAATTGGTATTCTTTGTTATAATTGGAGTGTATGTAAGTTTTTTTGTATTTGATGGCTTTGATGATATCTACAAAAAAGCAAGTTTGTTAGAACACTTTAAAGAAAAAAACACCATAGGCGGTCTATCTCAAGCCATTAACTGGTTTTTACTTTGCGTACTTTCAATGTTTGCAATATTTCTTTTACCAAGACAATTTCAAGTTTCGGTAATCGAAAACAATCGTGAAAATCATATCAATACGGCAGTTTGGCTTTTTCCATTATATCTGCTGATTTTCAACCTATTTGTTTATCCAATAGCTTGGGGAGGCAATATTTTGTTTGAAAATAAAAATGTAAATTCAGATGCCTATTCATTATTAATACCGCAATTGTTTGATGAAAAAACGCTTACAGTTATGGTGTTTCTCGGAGGTTTTTCTGCTGCAATTTCGATGATTATTGTGTCTTCTATCGGGCTTTCTACAATGATTACCAACAACATATTAATTCCATACAATTTATTAGGAAAACTCAAAATCGCCGAAGCAATCAGCAAAAAAAGTATTATAAATAGCAGAAAAATTGGAATTTTTTCTTTGATTATTTTGTCTTATTTTATTTATCGTTTTTTTGGATTAAATTATACATTAGTTTCCATAGGATTAGTTGCTTTTGTAATAATTTCTCAATTAGCACCCGCATTTTTCGGAGCATTATTTTGGAGGAGAGGTTCTAAATTAGGAGCGGTTTATGGAATTTTGGTTGGGTTTATTATTTGCATTTATACCTTATTGATTCCTTATACCATTGGTTTATCCAACACAAATAGCACGTTTATTGCCGACGGATTGTTTGGAATTAAATTGTTAAAACCCTTTCAATTATTCGGATTGGATTATTTAGATCCCATTCCGCACGCTTTATTTTGGAGTATGTTGTTTAACTTTATGATTTACTTTGCCGTTTCGGTGAGTTTTAAAGGCAATTATCGCGAACGCAATTATGCCGAAATGTTTGTTGATATTGAAAAATATAGTAGCAATCTAGAAAACGCCTTTGTATGGAAAGGAGTGGCTTATGTAGCCGATATTCAAAAAGTTTTGGAGCGATTCTTAGGTGAAGTGAGAACCAAAAGAGCGCTTTCTCTATTTCATTCCAAGTATAATATTGACCAAAACATTGTAACAGCAGATGCTAGATTTATCAAATTTGCTGAAAATTTATTGACGGGTCACATAGGAACAGCTTCTTCTAAAATACTTATTGCCAGCGTAGTCAAAGAAGAAAAAATAGCCTTGCCCGAAGTTTTAAGGATTCTCGAAGAATCACAAGAAAATATTATTGTAAATAAAAAACTCAGCGAGACAACTAATGCCCTTCAAAAAACATCAGCGCAACTCCAACAAGCCAATCAAGAACTGCGCAACAAAGACATTCAAAAAGATGAATTCTTAGATACCGTTACCCACGAATTGCGCACACCAATAACGGCCATCCGAGCGGCGAGTGAAATATTGCATGACGATGAAGATATCCCAACTGAAATGCGACAACAATTTCTTCAAAATATAATTTCAGAATCGGACCGTTTGAATCGTTTGATTGATAAAATTTTGGATTTAGAAAAATTCGAAACTGGAAAACAAAAGATTTATTTATCAAAAAACAATTTGACCGAAACCATCAATAAAACGTTATTGTCCTTACAACAATTAATACAAAACAAAAAAATTAACGTCAAATTTGACACACCATCCCCAAACATCAGAGCGTTTTATGACGAAGAACGCATCATTCAGGTCGTGCATAATTTAATTTCTAATGCCATAAAGTTCTGTGCGCAACCTCATGGAAGAATAACAATTTCGGTTAGCGAGGAGCAATCGTTTGTTGTGGTGCGCATTCACAATAATGGAAAAAAAATTAATGAAGAAGACTACGAAGCTATTTTTGACAAGTTTTACCAATCCAGAAATCAAAATGTAAAAAAGCCAATAGGAAGCGGACTAGGACTTGCCATTTGCAAACAAATTATCGAGCACCACAAAGGAAAAATATGGGCGTCTAATGCAACTCTCGAAGGCGTCACTTTTACTTTTACATTACCAAACTATAACACCTCTGAACCCATCAGTTTATGAAAAAAATACTCTTAGTAGACGATGAACCCAATATTCTAATGACGTTAGAATATACTTTTAAAAAAAACAATTTTCAAGTTTTTATTGCTAGAGACGGACAAGAAGCACTAGAAATTTTGAAAGATCAGCTGCCGGATGTTATCATTTTAGACGTGATGATGCCTTTGGTAGATGGATATGATACCTTAGAGCAAATAAAAAAAGATTCACGATTAAGCCATTGCAAAGTGATTTTTTTAACTGCAAAAAATAAAGAAAAGGATATTGAAAAAGGTTTGTCCCTTGGTGCAGATCGCTATGTCTTAAAACCTTTTTCAATCAAAAAATTAGTTGAACAAGTACACGAATTAATTTAGAAAAAAATATTACCATGAGCTATTTCAAAATCAACACATTAGAAGAATACTTTAAACACTACAAAAAATCGATACGTGAACCTAAGAAGTTTTGGGACAAAATAGCTTCCGAAAACTTTGTCTGGTACCAAGAATGGGAAAAAGTTATCGATTTTAATATGGCACAAGCTGATATTAAATGGTTTGTAAATGCAAAAGTAAATATTACCAAAAATTGCATCGATCGACATTTAGCCAAAAACGGGGAACGTACCGCTATCATTTTTGAACCAAATGATCCAGCTGAATCAGCTTTGCATATTAGTTATAACGCGCTTTCTGAACGTGTAAACAAAATGGCCAATGTCCTAAGAAATCAAGGAATACAAAAAGGAGATCGCGTATGCATTTACCTTCCAATGATCCCTGAATTGGCGGTTGCCGTTTTAGCCTGTGCCCGAATTGGCGCCATACATTCTGTTGTGTTCGCAGGTTTTTCAGATTCAGCCGTTGCCGCAAGAATCAATGATAGCGAATGCAAAATGGTTATCACTTCCGATGGAGGATATCGTGGCAACAAAACCATTGACTTGAAAGGAATTATTGACGAAGCCTTAAAAAAATGCCCCTGTGTAACCAAAGTGTTGGTAGCCAAAAGAACAAACACACAAATTACTATGCAAGAAGGAAGAGACTTATGGCTACAACCTTTGCTAGACGAAGCCTCGGATAACAATGTGGCTGAAATTATGGATGCTGAAGATCCCTTATTTATATTATACACTTCAGGTTCTACCGGAAAACCAAAAGGGATGGTACACACAACCGCTGGCTACATGGTTTATACCGCCTATACGTTCAAAAATGTATTCAATTACCAAGACAACGATGTGTTTTGGTGTACTGCCGATATAGGATGGATTACGGGACATTCTTATATTTTGTATGGCCCCTTGTTAAATGGAGCAACAACCGTTTTGTTTGAAGGTATTCCTTCTTATCCAACTTTTAGTCGCTTTTGGGAAACCATAGAAAAGCATCGTGTAACGCACTTTTACACTGCGCCAACCGCCATTCGAGCCTTGGCAAAAGAGAAACTTGAGTATGTACAAAAATTTCCTTTGGCGTCGCTTAAAGTTATAGGTTCTGTTGGAGAACCAATTAATGAAGAAGCTTGGCATTGGTACAATGACCATGTGGGAGGCAAACGCTGCCCCGTAGTAGATACTTGGTGGCAAACCGAAACAGGAGGAATCTTGATCTCTCCTTTAGCCTTTGTAACCCCTACAAAACCAACTTATGCTTCTCTCCCCTTACCAGGCATACAACCCGTTCTTATGGACGATAAAAGAAATGAGATTGAAGACAATCAAATAACGGGAAGTTTGTGTATCAAATTTCCGTGGCCTGGTATCGCACGCACCATTTGGGGGGATCATCAACGCTATAAAGAAACTTATTTTTCCGCATTTCCAGGAAAGTACTTCACTGGAGACGGTGCTTTAAGGGATGAAGTTGGTTATTATAGAATCACCGGCCGTGTGGACGATGTGGTCATAGTATCGGGACATAATTTAGGAACTGCTCCCATCGAGGATGCCATAAATGAACATCCAGCTGTTGCAGAATCAGCAATTGTAGGTTTTCCACATGATATAAAAGGAAATGCGTTGTATGGCTTTGTCATTTTAAAAGAAACAGGAGAATATCGCGATCGTGACAATTTGAGTAAAGAAATTAATCAATACATCTCCGATCATATTGGTCCAATAGCCAAATTAGATAAAATACAATTTGTAACTGGATTACCAAAAACACGTTCTGGAAAAATTATGCGTAGAATTCTCCGTAAAATTGCTGAGGGGGATTTCTCTAATTTTGGTGACACGACCACTTTATTAAATCCAGAAATTGTGGATGAAATAAAAAATGGAAAACTTTAATTTTAAAAAAAAAATCGGTTGTCTCATAACTAATGAAACAACCGATTTTATATTTTAAAGAAACAAAGAACACTTAAAATAAATATAGTACACTCCTCATGATGGCGTGTCCCTCATCTTAAAATAGTTTTTTAGCTTTTAATCAACTTCAAGACTTGTGTTTGATTTTTAGCATTGTAAGCTTTTACTAAATAAAATCCTTTACTCAAATCCACTATACTAAATTGTTGATCAACAGACTTAATACTATCAAATTGTTTCACCTTTTGACCAGATAAAGAATAAATTTCCACTTTGGTTGTTTCTGCATTCAACTTAAAATAATTGGAAGCAGGATTTGGATACAATTTAATAGTAGCTTCTTTTTCAAAATCTTCGATTGCTAAAGTAGCTTGTTTATTCCCTAAAATTTTATATTCTCCTGGTTGCAAGGTGATTGTTTGATTCACATCGGTAACAGTTAACGTAGTATTATCCATCACATTATACCATGTTCCTGTATACGGGAAGCCTGTGGCTACATTTTGCGCAACCACGTCAAAATTAGACAAGATTAAGACATCTTTAAGCTCTGTACTCGCAAGCGCAGCATTGGTAATCTTAATATTTGGCGTAACACTATTGGTGCTTGAAATGGTAACACTACCTAAAAACACTGGCTCATTGATTTTTAAAGCAATCATTTTGGCCCAGTCGTTATAGATCTTACTTCTATCAGAATTCCCTAACCAATTTCCTGTCCATTGAGGTTGTGGCTTGGTGTCTAATTTACAATCGCCATTGGTGGCATCCGAAGGGGTGTTTACCGATCCATTATTACAAGTAAAAATAGATGATTCCCAGCCTAGTTCTCCAAAATGCCAAATCATCTTTGGTCCTGGAACCAAAAGAGAAACTGCACCCAATGCCGACATTCTTGACAAGGCAGTGCTCAATGTTTTTACATTATAACTTCCAGCACTATTGCCAAATTGAAGGTTTTTGTACATCAAACGTTCTTCGTCATGGCTTTCAGCATACCCCATCAAACGTTGCCCTGCAAAACCTCTGCTGCTACTAGACATTCTGGCAATATTCTTGTTTGGCCAACCCATCGTCAATTCATTGTACTCGTCCGTCATTTTACCCCAGGTCATGATTCCTTTACTAATGGGATCATTAATGCGATAATCTGCCCATTGTTTTTCTTCAGCATCCGTCCCTAAATGTTCAAAAATCACATAATGGGTAGGATCCAAAGACCATGAATAATCTGCATATTCTTTTAAAACATCAACACGATCTTGCTGATAAGCATTAGTACAACTTTCTGAACCTTCGCAATTTTGAGTAAATCCTTTGGTCAAATCCCAACGGAAACCATCAATTTTAAATTCTTCAATCCATTGTTTGATTACGCGTTTCACATAATTCTTGGTGCGAGGTTGTTGATGATTAAAATCTTCCCCTACACTATAGCTGTGTTTGGCCACTGTATTGAAGTAAGGATTCTCTGTAGTTGGAGAACCAAAACCATCACCATCAGGGTCATTCATCCACATGCGAACCATGGGATTTCTTCCAAAAGCATGATTCAAAGCCACGTCTAGTATTACTGCTATTCCGTTTTGATGATACAAATCAATCAGCTCTTTTAATTTCTCTGGTGTCCCATAGAATTTATCCAAAGCCATGTGAAACGAAGTATTGTATCCCCAACTTTCATTGCCTTCAAATTCCATTACTGGCATTAATTGGATGGCATTGACCTTTAAATTTTTGAAATAATCAATTTTATCAATTAGATCTTGAAAGTTTCTTTTGGCATCAAAGTCACGCACCAACACTTCATACACTACCAATTTTTCTTTAGCAGGTTTTACGAAAGAAGTCGTCGCTTGACTCCAAGGATATGCAGTTTGTCCGGTTTTAAACCAAGTTACCTCGCGCTCTTGTCCCGCTGGATAGGATGGAATATTAGGAAAAGAAGCCGATGGAATTCCCGGATCATCATAAGGTGACAAAACCAAAGTAGAATAAGGATCGGCAGTTTTAACCAATTTTGGAGAATTAGTAAGTGGGTTTTCTTTTCCCACCCAATATTGATAGGTATAATTCGTTCCAGCAGTAAGTCCGGTAAGTTCTAACCAGAATTTAGTAGATCCAGCCGTTGCATCTTTTTTCATCGCATACGCATTCGTAGGTTGCCAATTATTGAAGCTACCTGCCACATATACAAAATCTTTTAGAGGAGCATCTAACACCAAAGTAGCTTTGGTCGCATCGTTTGGATTATAGTTGATCCCTTCTACTAAACCTGCTGGAATAGTTTCAGAAACCACTGTTGGACTAACTACAGCAGTGAACTTCTTCACAATCGTAGTTGTTCCTTGCGTTACTTCCAATTCATAGTTTTGGTTTCCAGTAATATTGGTATGATTAAAGGCATAACTAGTTGTGGCTGTAGCAGTATTGATAGCAACTCCATTGGATTTCAAATTGTAATTCGCATTGCCATTGGTATTCGTTGCCGTAATATTTAAGCTGCTTCCTGAAGGTAGAATAGTAGTACTGTTTTGTGTTGGAGCAGTTAACGTTACTTGAAAAGACCCAACATCCGCCAAAACATCTTGGGATTTCTTATCCCCTGTTCCGTCTTTGGCTTTGATTAAAAAACCAATTCGACCTATGCCGTTGCGAGCAAAAAATTGTTGTGGCGTAAGCGTAATTTGATAAATATCAGCTCCACTAACATAAGTTAATCTGTTAGCTTCATTAGAATTGGCCCACGTACCATTAGTTGGACTGTCCTGTATATTAATCTTATTGGTATCAAAAGACCAAGCCCAAAGATACAAAGCGTTACCAGTAACTCCCCAAGTAGCTTCATCGATACTAGACCCATTAACAGAAATGGTTATAGAAGTAGTTTCTTCAAAGGTGTTTGGTGTAATGCTGTAGGTTATGGTTTGTTTTTGTGAAAAAGCAATACTACCTAGCAAAAGTAACCCTAAAAATAAAATTTTTCTCATTCTTTTTGAGTTTTAAAGAGTAATGAAAAAAGGGTTGCCTTATAGGACAACCCTTTTTAATAACAAAAACAAAATTAGTTTTTGGTGATAGTGTATTTGTAATCTCTTGGTTTGTTAAAATCCAAAACAATAGTATAGTTCCCTGAAGCTGCTACTTTAATATTAGCCCCACCAGCCTCTAGTTTACCATCAGCACCGTCGTCACCAAAATTAATATCCCAAGCATTATTTGCTCTAAACTTCATTTCTTTACCGCCTACTAAATTAACTGTAATTTTCAAAACTTTTGCAGTTGCATCGTAAGTCATTGGTGTACTATTGTCCCAAGATCCAGGAGTTGCATCTCCAATAATTCCCCAATTAGTAAAAGTTTCAGAATAAGTTAACTTATCTGTATCTGCTTTAATTAGATAATACCCTGAATTTGTAGCATTTAAATTATCCCCTTTAACTTTTAATTTTCCTGTCTTAGAACCATCATCACCGTAATCTGGACCTTTATCCCAGTCATAAACACCATTAGCGTCTGGACCTACAAATTTATGTCCACCATCTAACCAAACAAAACCTTCATAGTCCGTTTTGCCATAAGCTGAAGAAGCAATTCTTGGAGCAGTTGTTGGTTTCCAACCTTGGTGATTTCCAGGAACAGCTAATTGAGGTAATTCACTTGTATAAACAGTTACTTTTAAAGTAATCACATTTGAATACTGTTTCAAAGCATTCGCAGCAGTACCTAATTTGGCCATAATTCTAACATCGACAGAAGATTGAACAAAAGGCTTGAATCCGTTAGCAGATAAAACTCCATTTAGTTCTTTTACAGTCCAAGATAAAAATCGCTCGGTAGTAGTACCCGCAGCTATAGGAGCTGCAAAATTAGTGCCTGATTTAGCAATCTCTACGGTATAAGTTGCTGCAGTTTCAACACCGAAATCACTATAATCCCAAACTAAAGTTGTAGCGACGTCATTTTCTTTAGATTGCAGAAGTACTAACTCAGTTCCTGTTGCTGGAGTTAATAATTTTGCTCCCGATTGAGTTGTAGCAACTGCTTCGATGTCATTTTCACAAGAGCCTAATGCTAGTAGCAAAAAGGCAAAAATGGTGGTTTTTAAAATGTTTTTCATTTTTTTTGGTTTAATGTTAATAGCCTGGGTTTTGAGTTAAATTAGGATTTGATTGAAGAGCGGTTAAAGGAATTGGGAATAATTTGTAAGAATCAGGAATAGCAATCCCATCTTTTGATCCCCCTTTCCAAGGCCATAAGTACGTTCCTCCGGTGAATTTTCCAAAACGAATCAAATCCGTTCTTCTATGTCCTTCTAGATTTAATTCTCTCGCACGTTCGTCAAGGATGAAATTTAAAGTCAAATCGCTAGCGTTAATAGAAGGAGCATTAGAGCGGTTTCTAACTTTGTTTACGTAATCTAACGCTTGATTTGTACTTCCACCTGTTGCACCTCTTAGTACACATTCGGCATACATTAAGTAAACATCTGCCAATCTAAAGAGAGGAAAATCGGTGTTTGAGAATGAAGTTGGAACTGAGGTTCCTTGAAAATTAGTATTTCTAAACTTTACACTTGGATAGCCATCTTCCCAAAGTTTGTAATCCGTCATCTCAAAATTATGTCCTGTAGTCCAGAATAATTTTGCTCTATCATCTGTTGAGTTGGCTAAAGCTGTGGCAGAATTACCAAACAAACCATACCAAGCTTTTGTAGCACGGTGTCCTTGCCATCCATCAGTAGCCCCAAAAGTAGTAAGTGGCATAGTAACACTACTTAAATTACCATTTACGATATACGTGGTATTACCATAACTTTGACTCACGATTGGATCGGCAATTAATGCATAGATTATTTCGTTTTTCGCAGCTGTTTTATCATTGTCAGCTGAAAACAAACTTTTGAAATTTGGTGCTAACGAAAACCCTCCTTCAGCGATAATTTTATTAGAATAAGCCAAAGCTTCATTGTATTTTGGTGTTCCTGTATATACTTGAGCATTCAAGTATAATTTAGCCAAAAGCATTCTTACTGCGGATTTGTTTGCTCTTCCGTATTCATTTTGATTTGGAATTATGGATTCAATCGCCAAAAGTTCTTTTTCAACATATTCAAACATTTCAATTCTAGAAGATTCTTTGATAGGCACACCGCTACCTAGGTCATTTTCTGTAGCAATAACTCCTTTTCCAAAACAATCAATCATATAATAATAAGCCAAAGCGCGTAAAAAACGCAATTCGCTTCGGTACAATTCTTGATCTGGAACAGTTACACTATTCAAAACATTCAAAAGATTGTTTGATTGAGGTACCACGAAATATACACGGTTGTATAAATACTTAAAGAATTTATTGTTTTCATCCCAGTTTGAGGTAGTAGTCAATTGGTCTAATCCATTGTCTCCCCAACGATTTTTCATGCCATCGGCAGTAAATTCTTGAAGATTAATAATTCCTCTCAAAAATGGTGATTCTCCTGGATCATCACCAGCTCCTAAATCTGTACTACCTGGTCCTTTTGGTCCAGATAAAGCAAAAGCACCGTAAATTTTGGATACCAATCCTTTGATTGCGTTTGGATCTCTTTGCAACAATTGCTCAAGGTCTAGTTCTACTTTCGGCTTAGTATCAAGATCATTAGAACAACTATTAAAGGATAATAGTATTAATCCTAATCCTACTAAATATAATTTTAAATTTTTCATATTTCTTTAAAATGAATTAAAAATCAAGGCTCAAACCAAAAGTATAGGTTCTTGGTCTTGGATAAAAGTTATTATCAATTGCGTTAAAATTCTCAGGGTCTTGTCCAGAGTATTTCGTCAATACAAACACATTGTTTACAGATCCATAAATTCTTAAAGAAGAACTCTTAACGAATTTATTAAACTTATACCCTAAGGTAATGTTATCTAAACGCAAGAAGGTAGCATCTTCTAACAAATGATCTGAAAAAGTATCGTTACCATTAAAGTTTTTGTACATAGGATCTGCAGCCCCATTATAGAAATTAAGCACGTTATTCAATGCACTAGAAGTACCTTGTATCGCTCGATCTGTAAATCCTGTGGTAATCAATCTTGAATTGTACACTTGCCCGCCAATTTGTCCTCTAAAGTTTGCCACTAAATCCCAGTTTTTATAATTGAAATTAGTAGTAAAACCATAGGTCCAGTTTGGTCGTAATGCTTTGTAATATCTATCGTCGTTATCAATTTTGTTATCCCCGTTTAAGTCTCTAAAAGCACCAGGAATTGGTTTGCCGCTTTCATCATAAATTTGTTGGAAAACCCAAGCAGAATAAGGTTGGTGTCCTACCGCATGATTTGCCAAAAACAAACCTGTTCCTGTTGGCAATCCACTTTCAGATGCCTGAACTTGTGTTATTCCTTTTAAGTTGGTTACTTCACTATAGTTATAAGCGATGTTACCACCAATTGAGAAAGAGAAATCCTCTGTTTGAACCGCTTTCACGTCAACATTAGCCTCAAAACCTTTACTTTTAATAGAACCTACGTTATCAATAAAAGTACTGGTTAAGCCTTGTCCAGATGGAACAGGAACTACCGCTAACAAATCATTCGTATTTCTTCTGTAAAAGTCAACCGCTCCTGAAAGCAAACCACTTTTAAACAATTCGAAATCCAATCCAATGTTATAATTGTCTGTTTTTTCCCAAGTAACATTTGGATTAAATGCTTTTGCAGAATACGTTGGATATCCAGGTAAGTACTGGCTATTTGGGTCACCTATTTCGAAAAATGGACTAGATGGAAAATAACCAACAGAACCTGTAATGTTTTGTTGTCCTGTTTTACCCCATCCTAAACGCAATTTTAAGTTTTGGAAAAACTCAGAATCTTTAATAAAAGTTTCTTCTTTAATTTTCCAAGCGGCACCTACTGCTGGGAAATAACCCCATCTTTGATTTTTTTGAAACAAAGAAGATCCGTCAGCTCTAAATGTAGCAGTCAATAAATATTTGTCTAAAAGATCTACGTTAGCTCTGGCAAAATAGGCTTGCAAGTTTAGAGGGTTATAATATCTGTTGGTTGGATTGTTCACGTCGTAACGCAATTCTCTTAATCCAGTATTTACATTGTATTGATAGATATCTTTATTACCATCTATTTTAAAGTTTTGGTAAGTATAACCACCTTGAACGTCTAATTTAGTAACAAATCCTGTCAAACTTTTGTTGTAGGCTAAATAAGCATCCATCGTTTGGTTAGTTGACGTTTGATTTTCCACGTAATTTTCACCAGGATTGAACACATAATTAGTCAATGGATTTGTCCCTTGATTGAATCGGTAGGTAGCAATCGCATTGTTGCTGTACACTTCTCTAATTCTTGCTTCAGAAGCGTCTAAACCTAAATTTACAATCGCTCTTAAATCTTTTAAGAAAGGTAATTTATAGTCAAACTCAATATTTCCTAAGAAACGAATCGCTTTTTCAGGTCTCGTTCTTTGTTCTAGCAAAGCCAATGGATTTGAAGCACCTTCTAATTGGTTTCTTCCACTATTCAAACGTGTATTTTGATAGAATCCACCAAAAATACTGTTACTATCATATACTGGTTTTGTTGGATCCATTGCTACAGCACCTCCAATTGCACCTCCATCATCCACAGAATTTTTGGTCGTAATGGTTCCCTTAGCATTGAAATCTATTTTTAAATTATCATCTAAAAATTTTGGCGTCATTTTTAGAGAATAGCTATATCTTTCAAAATCATTGTTTTTCACCAAACCTTGGGTATTATTGTACCCTACAGAGGCTCTAAAAGGAATTTTGTTGTACAAATTGGCTCTTGCGCTAAAGTTGTGATCTGTAGAAATAGCTGTTCTATATACTTGATTTTGCCAATCTGTATCTGCTATAATTCTTCCCTCGATCTGAGGTGTTGACAAATCATCTACTAAATTATTCGATGGATCATCAATACCTAAATCATTTGTTCTTGTTGGATGATACTCTTGAATAAATTTAACAAAATCGCTAGAATTCATTACATTGATTTTCTTACCCACTTGCCCAACGGAAACGTTTGAGGAATAATTGAACTGAGGGGCTCCTGAAGTACCTTTTTTAGTAGTAATGATGATAACCCCGTTTGATGCACGTACCCCATAAATAGCAGTAGCAGAGGCATCTTTTAGAATAGAAAAGCTTTCTACATCATTTGGGTTCACCAATGATAATGGATTGCTAACTCCAGCAGGGTTTTCATTACTAATTGGCACCCCATCAATGATAATTAACGGATCATTAGAAGCACTTAAAGAAGCACCTCCACGAATCCTGATGTTTGGTGCAGAATCTGGTTGGCCACCGTTGTTGGTAATACGTACACCGGCAGCTTTTCCAGAAAGCAATTGATCTACGGAAACGATTGCGCCCTTATTGAAATCTTTTGCTCCTAGTATAGCTACAGATCCTGTAGCATCTTTCTTCTTAACAGAACCGTAACCTACTTGGATTACAACTTCTTTCAGCTCATTGGCATCTTCTTCTAATAAAGCATCTAATGCTAATTGTCCATCATAGGTTAAAACAACATTTCTAAAACCTACATAAGAAAATACAATCTTATCTCCTTTTTTTACATTGGATAATTTATATTTACCATCAAAATCGGTAGAAACACCATTTGCAGCTCCTTGTATATTTACATTGGCTCCTGGTATGGGCTGTCCTGTTGCTTTTTCAACAACAGATCCCGTTACAGAATTCTGAGCCAGAAGACTGAAAGGAAGGAGTAACAATAAAAATAACAACTTTTTATAAATTGTTTTCATACTTTTTGTTTAAATTAATTTTTGAATTTAAGTTTAGCTTTTCTTTTACTTCGAATTTCAAAATTAGCAGAATATCAATACCAACAGCATGACAAAAATCATATACCATTACGAAAACGTGGTAGTGTTGAAAACTTTGCATTTTATTTACTATTTTTAAATGAATTTTGTCAGAAATGAAAAAATATTTAGATTAAAATGGAATACCCTATTTTATAAAACCTTAGAAATGAAAAAGAAAGTAACCCTAAAACAAATTGCAAAAGAACTAGATGTTTCTATTTCAACAGTCTCCAAATCACTGCGTAACAGCTTAGAAATTGGAGAAGAAACCCGTTTGAAAGTGCAAGCATTTGCCAAGTTTTACAACTATAAACCCAACAATATTGCCTTAAGTCTAAAAAACAGAAGAACCAAAACCATTGGCATTATTATCCCCGAAATTGTACACTATTTTTTCTCAACGGTGATTAATGGTATTGAGCAAGTTGCCAACGAAAAAGGGTATAGTGTGATCATTTGTTTGTCTGATGATTCTTTTGATAAAGAAGTTATGAATATGGAACTATTAGCCCACGGTAGTACGGATGGTTTTATCATGTCTCTATCTAAAGAAACCCAATTCAAAAAAGATTTTCATCACATCACCGAAGTCATTGATCAAGGTATGCCAGTAGTGATGTTTGATCGAATTACAGACGAAGTACATTGCGACAAAGTCATTATCGACGATAAAAAAGCGGCCTATGAAGCCGTTGAATTTCTCATTAAACAAGGAAGAAAAAAAATTGCACTCGTCACAACCGTAGATTATGTAAGCGTTGGCAAACTAAGAACGGATGGTTACACCAAAGCTTTGTTAGACAACGCCATCCCGTTTGACGAACAGCTCATCATTAAAATTGAAGATGTAGATACTTGCGAAATTACCATCAGCCAATTATTAGAAGACAAAGCCATAGATGCAGTATTTGCGGTCAATGAACTTTTTGCCGTTACCATTTTAAAAACAGCTCATAAAATTGGGCTTACTGTCCCAAAAGACTTAGCCATTATTGCTTTTACCGATGGAATTATTTCTAAATACTCAACGCCAACCATCACAACAGTAAGTCAAAGTGGTGCCAAAATGGGCAAAAAAGCCGCCGAAATGCTCATTCAGCGTTTAGAAGCTGAAGAACACGAAGAGGAAGACGAAAGCTACAGAACAGAAATCATAGAGACCCATTTGATTGAAAGAGAATCTACCGATTAAAGAAATATTTATCAACAAAAAACGTTGGAGTACAAATTATTTACTTGACAATTCAATGCTCAAGTAAATAATTTTCTATATTTACGCTTGTCAAAACTTTTTCTTTTACTTCGAAAATCAAGCAAAGTTTTGTTCTTTATCGTTTCCCCTTATATGGATTTATTTTAAATCTATGCACTTCGGGAACATTTTCTAATCAACCAAACCTTGCTTAACTAAAGCAAAACAAACTTATTTTTTTGTAACTTTCACACTTTTAAACAAGTAAGAAAGCTACCAAATGAATACAACTGAAAGAATACTTTGGTTTAAGTGAAGCTTTCTACTGGTACCTCTTTTTTTTAAGCCACTAGAATCTATAACTTCTTAAATTTTTAGGCTTGCTTTTCAAAAAAATTAAGCAATACCGATAAAAAGAAAGACTCAACCAATGCATTCATACATTTTTACGGATTTTGCGCAGGCAATTCGTTCGTAAAAACAGCATTAGACTTAAAAAAAACACGAAAACTTTTGTAGTATTTAACTTTAAAATAGATCATATGGAAAAACCAAAATTAAGTTTTTGGCAAATTTGGAATCTGAGTTTTGGCTTTTTGGGCGTACAAATTGGCTACTCGCTTCAAAACGGAAACACCAGCAGAATATTAGAAGCTCTTGGGGCCGATGTTCACAGTATTGGATATTTTTGGTTAGCTGCCCCATTGGCCGGACTAATTGTTCAGCCTATCATTGGACTTTCAAGCGACAAAACTTGGACCAAACTTGGACGAAGAATCCCATTTATCTTTTTTGGAGCAATCGTATCGGCGTTGGCCATGTTTTTTATGCCTAATGCTGAGTATTTTGCTTATTTGTTACCTCCTTTGTTTTTTGGGGGATTAATGTTATTGTTGATGGACACTTCTTTTAATGTGACCATGCAACCTTTTAGAGCTTTGGTGGGAGATATGGTTAATGATGACCAACGCAACCTAGGGTATTCACTACAAAGTGCTTTGATTAATTTTGGTGCTGTATTCGGTTCGTTGCTCCCATGGATTTTAGCCAAATCAGGAATTGCAAATGTACCTGCTCCAGGCGAAAAAGTAGCCGACTCTGTAATTTGGTCGTTTTACATTGGAGGTGGTATTTTACTAATAAGTGTACTTTGGACCGTGTTCAAAACTAAAGAATATGCCCCAAAAGAGCATGCGCTTTACAACAAAATTGATTTAGACGCTGAGGTTAAAAAGGAAAAAACAAACATCCTCAAATTAATCACTACTGCTCCAAAAATCTTTTGGCAACTTGGATTCGTACAATTCTTTTCATGGTTCGCATTGTTCTTAATGTGGGTTTACACCACAAGAGCTATTGCCAATCAAGTCTGGGGGCCCGATGCTCTCGATGCCAAATCAGTGGGATTTAATGAAGCTGGAGATTGGACAGGCGTTTTATTTGCCTTTTACAGCGCAGTAGCCGCTATTTACTCACTTCTAATGCCTTCTATTGCCAAATCTATTGGCCGCAAAAAAACCTACTCTTTCTCTTTACTATTAGGAGGCTTAGGATTGATCTCTATGTTTGTAATAGAAGACAAAAACGTACTACTACTTTCTATGGTTGGCGTGGGATTGGCTTGGGCAGCTATTTTGGCTATGCCTTATGCGATGCTTTCTGGATCATTACCCGCAGACAAAATGGGAGTTTATATGGGATTGTTCAATGCCACGATTACTTTACCACAAATTGCCGCAGGATTATTAGGGAGTACTTTGATTGCCCTTTTTGGAGGTTTCCCAATGGCTATCATTGTTATTGCTGGAACTTCAATGTTGATTGCTGGTTTGGGTGTTATTTTCATTAAAGAAAAAACAACGAGCCACTAAAATATATTTTTAAAATGAAGAAGAAAAAAGGATTTATTTTCGATTTAGATGGTGTAATTGTAGATACTGCAAAATACCATTATTTAGCTTGGAAGAAAATTGCTGACAGCTTAAACATCGAATTTACACACGAACATAATGAATTATTAAAAGGAGTCAGCCGAGTACGATCGCTAGATATTATTTTAGAATTAGGCGACGTACATGCCACTCAGGAACAAAAAGAGCAATGGTTGGTTCAAAAAAATGAAGACTATTTATCTTATTTGGTCGATATGGACAAGAGCGAATTGCTTCCAGGCGTACACTCCGTTTTGAATTACCTAAAAGACAACGAACAACTCATCGCATTGGGTTCGGCTAGTAAAAATGCAAGACCTATTTTAGAAAAAACAGGTATCCTACCTTATTTCGATGCCATTGTAGATGGCAATGATGTATCAAACGCAAAACCTGATCCCGAAGTATTTTTGATAGCTGCCAAACTTTTAAATGTAGCCGCTAAGGATGCTTTTGTTTTTGAAGATTCTGTCGCGGGAATTCAAGCTGCTAACATTGGCAACATGACGAGTATCGGAATTGGCGATGATAGTATTTTGCATGAAGCGCACCATAACTTTAAGGATTTTACCTTTATGGGAACTGAATTTTTAAAGGAATTAATAGAAAAATAAAAGATTTCTTTTGACTTTAAAACAAGTCTCCACAGAACAACAATAGAAATTAAATAAATTAAAATAAAATGAACCAAGATTATATAAAAGCAGACAATTGGTCCATCATTGAAGAAGAATTTGATGTCGAAAGAGTAAAATCATCCGAAAGTCTTTTCAGTATAGGAAATGGCGCTATGGGACAAAGAGCTAATTTTGAAGAAAGCTACTCTGGACCAACTTTTCAAGGAAGTTATATTGCTGGAATTTACTATCCAGATAAAACCAAAGTGGGATGGTGGAAAAACGGATACCCAAAATACTTTGCCAAAGTATTGAACGCTCCCAACTGGATTGGAATTGATATAGAAATTAATGGTGAAAATTTTGATTTATTTACTTGTACTCAAGTTAAAAATTTCAAAAGAGAATTGAACATGAAAGAAGGATGGTACCACCGTTCCTTCGAAGCGACTTTGGCCAACGGGACTGAAATTGCTGTCAATGTCCGTCGTTTTTTAAGTTTAAACCTAGACGAAGCAGGATTCATCAACTATGAAATCACTCCACTAAACAAGGACGCAAAAATAGTTTACAAACCGTATATTGATGCTGGAATCACCAATGAAGATGCCAATTGGGAAGAAAAATTTTGGGAACCACTAGAAGTAAAAAAAGCTACGCATGACGCTTTTGTAACCGCTCAAACTTTCAAAACGCATTTTAAAGTGACTACTTTTATGCACAATACCGTTTTGATTAATGGCGTTCCTTCTCAAATATCAGCTTCGTCCATTGAATCTACAAACGACAAAGTACAATACACTTATGATACTTTGGTAGCCAAAGGAGAAGTGTCTTCCATACAAAAAATTGGAGGATATACAGTTTCTTTAAATCACGATAACACCTTGGCGGCTGCCGAAAAAGTGATTCAAACCGCTTTAGCTAAAGGCTATGAAGCGTCTTTACAAGAACAAATTGACGCTTGGGCTAAAATCTGGGAGATGTCAGACATTACCATTGCCGGAGATGTAAAAGCACAACAAGGTATTCGTTTTAATATTTTCCAGTTAAATCAAACCTATTTAGGGAAAGATTCTCGCTTAAACATTGGCCCAAAAGGTTTTACTGGAGAAAAATATGGCGGATCAACGTATTGGGATACTGAAGCCTACTGTATTCCGTTTTACATGGCGACCAAGGACCAAGAAGTCGCCCGTAATTTATTGACGTATCGTTACAATCAATTGGACAAAGCTATCGAAAATGCTAAAGACAATTTAGGCTTCAAAAACGGAGCAGCCTTGTATCCAATGGTAACGATGAATGGTGAAGAATGCCACAACGAATGGGAAATTACGCATGAAGAAATTCACCGAAACGGCGCTATTGCTTTTGCCATTTTTAATTATTACAGATATACGGGAGACTATTCGTATATCCCAGAAAAAGGATTAGAAGTTTTAATTGGAATTGCACGTTTTTGGCACCAAAGAGCTTCTTTCTCTAAAGATAAAAACCAATTCGTTATCCTTGGAGTAACTGGACCTAACGAATACGAGAACAACATCAATAATAACTTCTACACCAATTATATTGCGAAATGGTGTATTGACTATACCTATGAGCAAATTCAAAAAGTAGCCACAGAGTATCCATCAGATCACAAACGTATCATCGAAAAAGTAAGTCTCGGTGATGCCGAATTACAAGATTGGAAAAAAGTTGCAGGCAATATGTATTTCCCAAAATCAGAAGAATTAGGGATTTACTTGCAGCAAGATGGTTTCTTAGACAAAGATTTGGTTCCCGTAAAAGACCTAGACAAATCACAACGACCTATCAATCAAAAATGGTCTTGGGACCGAGTATTGCGTTCGCCATACATCAAGCAAGCAGACGTTCTTCAAGGATTCTATTTCTTCGAAGATCATTTTACTACCGAAGAGTTGAAAAAGAATTTTGAATTCTATGAATCTTTCACTGTACACGAAAGTTCTCTTTCTCCTTGTGTTCACTCTATTCAAGCGGCCAAACTAGACAAAATGGATATGGCGTATGCGTTCTACTTAAGAACTTCTCGTTTAGATTTAGACGACTACAACAAAGAAGTAGAAGAAGGCTGCCACATTACCTCTATGGCAGGAACTTGGATGAGTATTGTAGAAGGTTTTGGAGGAATGAGAGTAAAAGATAACGCTTTACATTTTGCTCCAAAAATCCCAAAAGAATGGGAAGGATATTCTTTTAAAATCAACTTTAGACACCAAATACTTAAAATAGAAGTCACTCAAAACGAGACTAAATTCTCCTTAGAAGGCGACCAAGCTTTGACGGTATTTGTCAACGGAAAAGAAGTGGTGGTTCAACCCAACTAATTCAATTCAGCTAATAACAATAACCCTTTCAAAGTAATCTTTGGAAGGGTTTAAAATTTAAAAAAAATGAGAAAAATAATCGTATTCCTATTATTCAGCTCACTAGCATTGGCCCAAAATGCCAATCGAAAGTTTGAAAGTTTCAAAAAAACCAATCAATCTCTTGAAGTTACTACATCAGATGGTGTGTACACTTTTCAACCCTATTCTGACCAAATCATTTCCACTTCGTTTGTTCCAAATGGAGAAAAAGCCAATCCAAAATCGCATGCTGTAGTAGCAACACCTCAAAAGGTTAACCTTAAAATTACCACAACTCCAACTTCCATTAAAATGGCAACTAATGGAATTGTGGTCGTTATTGAAAAAACACCTTTTAAAATCACCTATTCTTATCAAAACAAAGAACTGATTTCGGAAAAAACAGGCTATTTCAAAAAAGATAACCATGAAGTCCTTGATTTTAATTTAGATAACACCGAAATATTATACGGTACAGGAGAACGTGTTTTGGGCATGAACCGTCGTGGTCACCGTTTACAATTGTACAACAAAGCCCATTATGGCTACGAAACACATTCTGAATTGATGAATTTCACCATGCCTTTAGTGCTTTCTTCCAAAATTTATGCGGTACATTTTGACAATGCCCCAATTGGTTACTTGGATTTAGACAGTAAAAAAGACAACACTTTGGCGTATGAAACCATTTCGGGTCGCAAAACCTATCAGGTAATTGCGGGAAATTCTTGGGTAGATTTAATCGACAGTTATACAACTTTAACCGGAAAACAACCTTTGCCTGCGCTTTGGACTTTAGGAAATTTTTCGAGTCGATTTGGATACCACAGCCAAGACGAAGTCAATAAAACGATCGATAAATACCTCAAAGACGGAATTCCCGTAGATGCTATTATTTTGGATTTGTATTGGTTTGGAAAAGAAATTACTGGAACTATGGGTAATTTAGATTGGGACAAAGACAACTTCCCCAATCCAACCAAAATGATCGATGACTTAAATCAAAAAGGCGTAAAAACCGTTTTGATTACCGAGCCGTTCATCACTAAAACCTCTAGCAAATGGGACGAAACCGTTACCAAAAAAGTTTTGGCTACCGACAAAGACGGTAAACCGTTTACTTTTGATTTCTTTTTTGGTCATACCGGAATTGTAGACATTTTCAATCCCGACGGAAAACAATGGTTTTGGGATGTTTACAAAAGATTAATCCAACAAGGTGTTGGCGGATTTTGGGGCGATCTAGGAGAACCCGAAGTATTTCCATCCGCAGCCATTACAAAAGGCGGAACAGCAGACGAAGTTCATAATATTTACGGACACCACTGGGCCGAATTGATTGCAGATGGCTACAAAAAGGACTTTTCAGCTACACGTCCGTTTATCTTAATGCGTTCGGGCTACTCAGGATCACAACGTTTTGGTATGATGCCCTGGACCGGTGACGTGAATCGTACTTGGGGCGGATTACAACCACAAACCGAAATCTCCTTACAAATGGGATTACAAGGGATAGGCTACATGCACTCGGATTTGGGCGGATTTGCCGGTGATTACTATGACAATGAATTGTACCTAAGATGGTTGCAATATGGTGTTTTTCAACCCATTTTTAGGCCGCATGCCCAACAAGAAGTTCCCTCAGAACCAATTTTTAAAGACATTGTAACCAAAGCCAATGCTAAAAAACAAGTAGAATTGAGATACCAATTGTTACCATACAATTACACCATTGCCTTTGAAAATAATCAAAAAGGAGCGCCTTTAATGCGTCCGTTGTTTTTTGAAGAACCTCAAAATACCACTTTACAAACCGTTTCGCATACTTATCTTTGGGGTAATGACTTTTTGGTACACCCAATCACCGAAGCGGGTAAAAAATCGGCAGAGATCTATTTTCCAAAAAACAATACTTGGTTCGACTTTTATTCTGATGCAAGATATGAAGGTGGAAGCACTGCTAACGTAGCTACAGCCACCGATCATATTCCGGTTTTTGTACGCGGTGGTGCATTCATTCCGATGATAAAAACCATTCAAAACACTTCAAAATACAGTTTAGATTCCTTTGACTTACATTATTTCATGGACGAAAAAACGCCAAACAGCGAAGGAAAACTTTACAATGATGATGGATTGACCGCCAATGCTTTTGAAAAAAATAATTTTGAAATAGTATCTTTTAAAGCCGCTACCAAAAATAAAGCGACTACTATAACCGTTGCAACCCAAGTTGGAAAAAACTACACTTCAAAAGACAAAAAAGTCAATTTGGTGTTGCACAACGCTCCTACTGCAAGCCAAATCAAAGTAAACGGAGTAGTAACACCATTCACAAAAGAATCCAACACGATAAGTGTTTCAATTCCTGTGTCCAAAAACAAACCAACACTAATTCAAATTCAGCACTAATGAAAGCGCCAACAACAAAAAGTTTGCTTCTGCAAACACCATCAAAAAAAGGTGACCGGAACGAAGCGAATTGGCGAAGCATAACATATATGACAACTAACAAATGAATTCTACATATATGAAAAAACAAACGATAACGCTAACGTTGGCACTCTCTACTTTATTAGTTGGAATGACTAACGCACAAAAAAAGGAAACCCCTAAAAAAGAAACCACCCCATTTGTTTGGGAAGGTGCCAATTTGTATTTCTTGCTAACCGACCGTTTTAACGACGATAACAATAAGAAAGAAATATACTTTGACCGGACCAAAACTACGGGAAAAATACGTGGTTTTGAAGGGGGAACAATCAAAGGAATCACAAAAAAAATAGAAGAAGGTTACTTCGAAAAACTCGGAATCAATGCCATTTGGTTAACACCAATTGTAGAACAGATTCACGATGGTGTAGACGAAGGAACGGGTTTAAGCTATGGCTTCCACGGGTATTGGGCGAAAGATTGGACAGCTTTAGATCCAAATTTTGGCACTAAAAAAGACTTAGCTGATTTGGTAACCAAAGCTCACGCTAAAGGAATCCGTATTGTGTTAGATGGCGTAATCAACCACACCGGACCCGTAACAGCCAATGATCCCGTATGGCCTAGCGAGTGGGTTAGAACTTCTCCTCAATGTGATTACAAAACTTTCGAAGGAACTACAGCTTGTACCCTAGTTGCCAATCTTCCCGACGTAAAAACCGAAAGTGAAAAAGAAGTTGCCCTCCCTCCTTTCTTGATTGAAAAATGGAAAAAAGAAGGCCGTTACGAAAAAGAAATGGCTTCATTAGATGCTTTTTTCAAAAGAACAGGCTATCCAAGAGCACCAAAATACTACATCATCAAATGGTTGACAGATTACATCGTTGAATTTGGAATCGATGGCTACCGTGCCGATACCGTCAAACACACCGACGAAAAAGTATGGGCAGCCTTCCAAAAAGAATGCAATTATGCCTTTGAGGTTTGGAAGAAAAACAACCCGTCCAAAGTTCTAGATAACAACTCGTTTTACACCATAGCCGAGGTATATAATTACGGAATAAGCGGCGGACAAGATTTTGATTTTGGCGACAAAAAAATCAATTATTTCCAAAACGGCTTCAACAATATGATCAATTTTGAGTTCAAATGGGATGCTCAAAAAGACTATGAATTCATTTTCTCAAAATACTCTTCTAAACTCAACAATGAGTTGCAAGGATTTAGCGTGCTGAATTATTTATCTTCTCACGACGATAGCAGTCCATTCGATGCCAAAAGAGAAAAAACCATCGAAAGTGGGACTAAACTTTTGCTTTCTCCCGGAATTTCGCAAGTGTATTATGGGGATGAATCTGCCCGTTCCTTAGCTATCGAAGGTGCAAAAGGCGATGCCACTTTACGCTCGTTTATGAACTGGAAAGCCATCAAAACCAATCCCGAAACCCAAAAAACATTGGCGCATTGGCAAAAATTAGGACAATTCAGAAAAAACCATCCTGCAATCGGAGCTGGAGTTCACAAACAAATTGCGGCTACTCCTTATACCTTCAGTCGTTATTTTTCAAATGGAAACTTCACCGACCAAGTGGTCATTGCTTTAGATGTGAATCTTGGAACCAAAGAAATACCCGTTGGCACCATTTTCGCAGAGGGAACCCTTCTTCGCGATGCCTATTCTAACCAAGAAGCAAAAGTGACCAATGGAAAAGTAACAATTAATTCTAATTTTACTTTTGTGCTTTTAGAAGCTAAAAAATAGAGATTTCATAAAAGTTCTAAAGACCGCAAATTCGCAAATTCATTTCCAAGTAGGGAGTGAAATTTGTGAATTCGCGGTTTTTTTTCAAAAAGAAAAAAGAAGAAATACTTTTTACTTTGCGTTCCTTGCGTAAATCTTTGCGAACCTGGCGGTTACTCTTTACAACAAAGAAACACTAAGAAATACTTTTATACTTTGCGTTCACTTGCGTAAATCTTTGCGAGCCTTGCGGATAATTTTATAAAAAACATAAAACAATGATAACTTCATATTTAACCAAGAAGTAATTGCTTTTTCCTATTTTAGACCAAAAGAAAAAAAATGAAACTTCAACCCTATCTTTGGCTTATTTTTATTGGATTAACCAGTTGTACCACTATGCACAAACCACTCAACATTGGCCACAGAGGCGCCATGGGACACGAAACCCAAAACACCGTTCCCGCGATTAAAAAAGCAGTAGCGATGGGCGTCGACCGCATCGAAATTGATGTGTTTATCATCAAAACAGGAGAAGTTATGGTGTTTCACGACGATATTTTGGATAGCCTCACCGATGCCAAAGGTCCGATAGAAGACTACACCTTCGAAGCTTTGCGAAAAGTAATCGTAAAAGGCGGACATCACATTCCTACCCTAGAAGAAATCATCACCACCATCGACCGAAAAGTACCTTTGAATATCGAATTAAAAGGCAAAAATACCGCCGAAGCTACACACAAAGTTGTTGCTGCTTTTATTAAAAAAGGTTGGGCGACAAAAGATTTCATCATCTCCAGTTTCCTTTGGGAAGAATTAGAAACCTATCGAAAACTCGATTCCAAAATAGCCATTGACGTCTTAACAGAAGAAAATCCGCTAGACGCACTCCCTATGGCGCATCAATTAAAGGCACAATCCATCAATCCTTGGTTCAAAACCCTCACGCCCGAAAATGTAAAACGCATTCACCAAGAAGGATTTAAAATCAATACGTACACTGTAAACGAACCTGAAGACATTAAAAGAGTAATCGCATTGGGTGTCGATGGAATTTTTTGTAATTTTCCCGAAAGATTACGATGATGTACGACTGTTTAATTGTGGGAGGTGGCGCTGCAGGTTTTTTTACTGCCATCAACATTGTAGAAAGAAATCCAAAAGCCAAAGTAGCCATTTTAGAACGTGGCGCCGAAGTGCTAGGCAAAGTGCGCATTTCGGGTGGCGGTCGTTGCAATGTTACTCACGCTTGTTTTGAACCTAACGAACTCGTAAAATTTTACCCAAGAGGCGAAAAAGAATTGCGAGGGCCTTTCCATCAATTTTGCTCTGGTGATACTATCGAGTGGTTTGAACGCCACGGCGTAGCCCTCAAAATTGAAGACGATGGCCGAATGTTTCCCGTTTCGAACTCTTCTCAAACCATCATTGATTGTTTTCTAAAAGCTACCCAACAGTTGGGTATTAAAGTCCTCACGGGTCAGAGCGTACAATCTATTTTCAAAAAAGACAACTACTGGAAAATTGATACCCAAAATCAAAATTATCAAGCCGAAAATTTGATTTTAGCTACGGGAAGCAACCCAAAAATTTGGGAGATGCTACAGGAATTTGGCCACGCCATCATTCCACCTGTGCCCTCTTTATTCACTTTTAACACCAAAGACTCCCGAATCAAAGAATTGCCAGGCATTTCGGCAAAAGTAACCGTAAGAGTGAAGGACACCAAACTCGAAGCCACAGGACCACTTTTAATTACCCATTGGGGAATGAGTGGCCCCGCTATTTTGAAACTATCCGCTTGGGGTGCCCGCATTTTGCACGACAAAAACTATCAATTTACACTTTTAGTGAATTGGCTCAATACCATCGATACCGAAGAAGCCATCGCGCATTTGAAAACGCTAAAACAAGAACAAGCTAAAAAAACAGTCGCCAAAAAATCACCGTTTGAACTCACCAATCGTTTGTGGGAAAGTTTGGTACTCGCCGCTGGCATCAGCACTGAAACCAAATGGGCGGATTTGTCCAAAACCCAATTGCAACACTTGGCACAACAGCTCACTAATGGTGTTTTCCTCATCAATGGTAAAAGCACTTTCAAAGAAGAATTCGTTACAGCTGGCGGTATTGATTTAAAGGAAATCAACTTTAAAACAATGGAAAGTAAAATCCATCCCAACCTTTATTTTGCAGGAGAAATTGTCAATATCGACGCCATCACAGGTGGTTTCAATTTTCAAAATGCTTGGACTAGCGGGTTTATTGTAGCGAATGCGGTGGGGTAAAAAATTTCAACAACTACAAATCATTTTAAAAGGTTTCCGCGATACAATTTTTTAGGTTTTAAAAATCTTTTTAACCGCAAATTTCAAATCTGGGAAAGTTGGGCTTTGTAATTTACTATCTTGAATTAAAGGTTTTATACCGATATATTTCTCGTTTTGCAACACAAAAATCGCAATTGTTTTTTCAGAAGGGTTAACGATCCAATATTCTTGCACGCCATTCTCTTCATACAAATCGTACTTAATATCCATTTCTTTTTTAGAATTGCCCGGCAATAAAATTTCGATGATTAAATCTGGCGCACCAATACAGCCTTTCTCGTCTATTTTACTTCTATCGCAAATCACACACAAATCAGGCTGAATCACAGTAGTAATTTGATGATCAGCAGTGCTTTCCTTAAAGTTAATTAATCGAACATCAAAGGGGGCAGCAAACATTTTGCAGGATGTTTTATGAAAAACTTTATCAATTTCTCTACTTAGTTGCCAAGAAACCTCTTGATGAAAACTACCCGGCGCAGGACTCATTTTAAAGATCTTCCCTTTAATCAATTCGACACGTTCTTTGAACTGCCACATCAAATAATCGGCATACGTATAGCTTGCTTTTAAATCCAGCTGTTTTATGTTGGTGATTATTGTTGCCATTTTTTATACAATTAATTACAAATTTACATTTATTTTATCTGAAATAGGAAAACAAAAATCGGTAATTTGGAATCCATTTGACACGAAAACATCCTCACCTTTATCCTCTCGATTATAGGCGGATTTAATTTCCAAAATGCTTGGACAAGTGGGTTTATTGTAGCGAATGCGGTGGGGTGAATTTCTAAATCTTAAATATCAAAATCAACAATAAGAGGAGTGTGATCACTTAGAGAAATCCAATCATTATAATTACCAATTTCTACTGATTTAAGTCTTTGAATAAAATCAACTGAAGCAAAACAATAATCGATATGATAAGGCTTGTTTAAATGACGATACATATACAAAGTGTGATGTTGCTCTTTTCCTTGTTCATATCCGTTAAAAAAATGATAAACACTTTTTATTTTCTTGTCAAATAATTTTTGCACAACGTTTGAATGATTATTCAATCTGTTTTTTTTATCCCAAATGGTGTTGCTATTGAAATCACCCATTAATATTGTAGTTTCCTCGCTTAAAAGCTCTTCATAAAAATGGATAGCTTTAAATACTTGTTCTATATACGCGCCATCTTTATCTTTAGGATTGTTAGCCCAAATAGCCAAAAGAACAAAATCAATTGCACCTCCAGAAACTTTAATTGGCAAAACCGTTTTAATTTCAGGATTATGCATGTCTAGCAATTCTAACTTATATTTTCCAAAAGAGAAAACGCCAAGCCCTTTATTTTGATTTTCACCAAACCACAAAAATGAACTTGGAAGATCAAATTCATGCTCAAATTTTAATTTCTCAAGAGATTCGCATTCAGGTACAATTAAAATATCAGGAGATTTTGAAACAATAAAACGAGCTTTCTTTCTAAAAGCCATATTACAATTCCAAGTAATTACTCTCATCTAATTAAGTGCTTAAAAAATTATTTATTCAACCACCAAATACTTATATTTAATACGGTAGCAAAACTAACCCATGCCAAATAAGGCAACAATAAATAGCCTGCAATTTTATTGATTTTAGCAAACTGAAGATAGGTTTCATAAATCATCAACCACAATAAGACAATCTCGATTCCCGCTAAAAAAGGATTATGCAAACCAAAAAACAAATAGGACCACAAGGCATTCAACGCCAATTGAATCGCAAAAAGCGTCAAAGCTTTTTTGACAATCGGTCGATTCCATTCGATTTTATCCCAAACCAAACCCGCGGCAACACCCATCATCACATACAACAAACTCCAAACGGGAGCAAAAACCCAATTTGGTGGATTAAAAGAAGGTTTTATCAAAGTCGGATACCAATCCAATATAGCCTGACGCGTCACCATTCCAGAAAAATAGCCTATTGCCAAACAAGTAACAACTACGGTAAGGATTCGAGTAATCTTATTCATTACATTATGTTTTTTAAATGGATTCAAAAATAGCCAAAAGTAACTAAAGGTTCGTCAAAAGAAATAAACCAATTACCAAAAAAAGTATCTTTGCCAAAATTTCATCTTTCATGACCGATACGAATACTTTTATACCTACTGAAGCATATACCCAAAATATTGACAAAGGTTTTTTCGAGTGGAGTGCTCCAAGTAATATAGCCTTAGTAAAATACTGGGGAAAAAGAGACGATTTGGGCCATCAAATACCAGCCAATCCCTCTATAAGTTTTACACTAAATCACTGTAAAACCATTACTAGCGTAGCTTTTGAAAAGAAAGACCTTTCGACTTCTATCAATGGAACCAATCCAAGTGATTACTCTTTTGACTTGCTTTTTGAAGGGCAGCCTAAAGAAGAATTTAAACCAAAGATTCAGAAATTTTTGGAGCGCATCACGCCATTTATGCCTTTTTTGAAAGACTATCATTTTACTATCAATACCGAAAATACGTTTCCGCACAGTTCAGGAATTGCTTCTTCTGCTTCGGGGATGGCGGCTTTGGCTATGAATTTTATGAGCATTGAAAAAGCCTTACACCCTGAAATGAGCGACGATTATTTTTATCAAAAAGCTTCTTTTCTGGCGCGTTTAGGTTCAGGAAGTGCTTGCCGAAGTGTGAAAGGAAATTTGGTAGTTTGGGGAAACCAAATCAATATTGAAGGAAGTTCGAACCTTTTTGGTGTACCTTTTTCAGGAAAAGTACATTCGGTTTTTGAGAATTATCAAGACACGATTTTGTTGGTTGACAAAGGCGAAAAACAAGTATCGAGTACTGTGGGACATGATTTAATGCACAATCATCCTTTTGCAGCACGCCGTTTTGAACAAGCGCATGAAAATATCGACCAATTAATTCCAATATTCGAAAACGGAGATTTAGAAGCATTTATCAAAATTGTAGAAAGCGAGGCGTTGACCTTACATGCGATGATGATGACTTCCATGCCGTATTTTATTCTAATGAAACCAAACACATTGCAAATCATCAACGCCATTTGGAAATACAGAAACGAAACTAAAACACCCGTTTGTTTCACCTTAGATGCAGGGGCGAATGTACACGTTTTATACCCAGAAAACGTGAAAGAATCCGTTTTGCAATTTATTCAAAGTGAATTAGTTGGCTATTGCCAAAATGGTCAATATCTTTGCGACCAAATTGGGTTCGGTGCTGCAACTTTGTAAACTCTTTTTTGCTATCTTTGACACCTATCTCTAATGAAACTATTATGGATATTGAATTAGAAAAACTGGAATTAATCAAATTATTGGAAGCAACACAAGATGTAACTATTGTTGCCGCCATTAAAAAGATTTTCAATGCTTCGAAAAAAGATTTTTGGGAAGAACTGACACAAGAACAAAGAGATCAAATTGAAGAATCGGAAAGAGAAATTGAACGTGGAGAATATTTTCTTTATGAAGAAGTAATGTCAAAATACCGAAAATGAGAAAAATAATTTTCTCTCGGCGTTCTAAATTGCAATTGGAAGAATTAATTGAGTATTTAGAATATAGATTCTCATTAATCACGAAAGAAAAATTTGTTGCTACATTGGATAGTTTTGTAGTTTTAATACAAAAAGACCCCGAAATTTTTCCCAAATCTGAAGCAAATAAAAAAATAAGAAAATGTGTGATTTCGAAACAAACCACTCTATACTATAGTTTCAACAATCAGGAAATACGTCTTTTGTCATTTTTTGACACCAGACAAGACCCAACAAAAATTAAAAAAATAAAATAAGCATTACACCTATGAAAGGACCTTTATTTTACTCAAAAATATTACTTTTCGGAGAGTACGGAATTATTCAAGACTCTAAAGGATTGTCTATTCCCTATAACTTTTACAACGGTGCCCTTAAAAAAGAAGACCATCCTTCGCAAGAAGCGATCGCGTCGAACGGCCATTTGAAACGATTTGTAACCTATTTGGAGTCCTTACAAACTGAGCAACCTGATTTGGTACAATTTGACATTGCCACGTTGCAAAAAGACGTAAACGAAGGCATGTACTTTGACTCGAGTATTCCGCAAGGCTATGGTGTAGGCAGTAGTGGGGCTTTGGTGGCGGCTATTTATGACAAATACGCACAGCATAAAATCACGGTTTTAGAAAACTTAACGCGTGAGAAATTATTAGCCTTAAAAACCATTTTCTCTCAAATGGAAAGTTTTTTCCATGGAAAAAGTTCTGGCTTAGACCCGTTGAATAGCTATTTGAGCATTCCGATTTTAATCAATTCTAAAGATAATATTGAAGCCACAGGTATTCCGACTCAAAGTTTTGATGGCAAAGGCGCGGTATTCTTATTAGATTCAGGCATCGTGGGAGAAACCGCTCCGATGGTGAATATATTCATGGAAAGTCTGAAAGATCAAGGTTTCCGCAATATGTTGAAAACACAATTTGTAAAATATACCGATGCTTGCGTAGAAAATTTCCTGGGTGGCGACATCAAATCCTTATTTACGAATACCAAAAAATTATCTAAAGTGGTCTTAAGCCATTTCAAACCAATGATTCCAGAAGAATTTCATGGTATTTGGCAAAAAGGAATTGAAACGAATGACTATTACTTAAAACTTTGTGGTTCTGGCGGCGGCGGCTATATTTTGGGTTTCACTCAAGATTTGGAGCGTGCAAAAGTTGCGTTAAAAGACTACAAACTTGAAGTAGTGTACCAATTCTAAAATCCTTAGACGCTATTCATGATTCAACGAGAGCAGAAGCTATTGTTATTGAAAATCGTTAGTTTGTTCTCTGTTATTCGAGGGTACAACATTCCAATAATTATTATTGCCCAATATTTATCGGCTATTTTTATTATGGCGCCAGAGCAACGTGCGCTGAGTATTTTATTGGACTTTAACATCTTTATTTTGGTATTTGCTTCAGCGATTGCCATAGCCTCGGGCTACATCATCAATAACTTTTACGACAGCCAAAAAGATTTAATCAACCGTCCGAACAAATCGATGCTGGATCGCTTGGTGAGTCAAAAAACGAAACTTCAGGTGTATTTTACTTTGAATTTCATTGTGGCATTGATGGCATTATTTATTTCGTGGAGAGCTTTTTTGTTTTTTTCCTTTTACATTTTTCTGATTTGGCTGTATTCGCACAAGTTAAAGAAAATCGTCTTTGTTGGAAACTTATCAGCGGCTTTGCTGGCCGTTTGGCCGTTTTTTGCCATTCTTTTGTACTACTACAAACCCACATCGATTGAAGATTTGGAAAGTCACAAAGATCATTTTGAGGTAATCTTTGCCCACGCTTCTTTTTTGTTTTTACTGATTTTGATTCGAGAATTGATCAAAGATTTAGAAAATTTGAAAGGCGATTTGGCCAATAATTATCACACCATTCCTGTTTTTTATGGAGAAAATTGGTCCAAAAAAATCAGTACGGGATTAACGGTTTTAACGTTAGTGCCTGTTTATATTTTGATTGAGTTGTATGATGTGGGTTATATGGATATTTACTTTTATAGTTGTTTGATTGTACTGTTGTTTTTTCTGCTTTTGTTATGGCAATCCAACCACAAAACGCACTACATTAGATTGCACAACATCTTAAAATTTTTGATTGTAGCGGGCGTTTTTTGTATTGTTTTGATTAACCCAAGTGTGCTTTGGCATGGTAAAAATTGGTTATTGAAGCAGTAATTTCTTTTGAAGCAAAACGTTCTTTATTGCAGGATTCCCTAGCCCTGATGGGAACGGCATCCTTTACTGCCGGGGTTCGGCAGTAAAGATATAGTGGACAGCAGGAAACAGCTCCTAAAACAAATCTCCTTACTAAAAAATGCTACTTAACTACTATAAATTAGCTAGTTATCGTTTTCTAATTATCGAAAATCGTTTCACAAGGATATAAATAGTATCTTTGCCTCAAATTAGAGATTATTATGAATAATAAGGAAGGCAACAACAAACGAGGCGGAGCAAGGCCAGCAGGTTCAAGACCCAATTCGAATAAGCCAAAACCTGCGATGCAAAAAAGGGCACAAGGGCCTAAAAAAGTAAAACCAACTGCCAAAATTGAAGAGGCAAACAAAGTGGTTAAAAAACCCAATCAAGTAGCTAAAAGACTTAAAGAAAAAGACGAAATTCGTTTGAATAAATACATTTCGAACTCGGGCGTTTGTTCGAGACGTGATGCGGATATTTACATTCAATCTGGTAATGTAAAGGTAAATGGTGTTCCCGTAACTGAAATGGGATACTTAGTAAAACCAACTGATGTCGTGAACTTTGATGGTAAAGTTTTGACTCCAGAGAAGAAAGTGTACATCCTATTGAACAAACCTAAAAACTTTACCACGGCACTTGATGAAGGTCAGGAATACCGTAATGTTTTGGAATTGGTGAAAGGTTCTACTACGGCTAAAATTGGCCCAATTGGTAGAATGGACAAAAATACTACCGGCTTGTTATTGTTTACCAATGACACCGATATGATTCGAAAATTCACTTTACCGAATCAGAAATCATCTAAAATCTATCAAGTTTCTTTGGACAAAAATTTGAAATTTGAAGATTTAGAAAAAATCAACAAAGGTTTGGTTATTGATGGGCATCGTGTTTTTGTAGAAGATGTTAGCTACATAGAAAACGAACCCAAAAGCGAAGTAGGTCTGAAATTGCGCTCCGCGAATGTAAAAGTTGTGCGTTCAATTTTCGAGCAATTCAGTTATGACGTGTTACGCATCGATCGCGTTTCGTTTGCAGGCTTAACCAAGAAGAATTTACCAAGAGGCAATTGGCGATTGTTGACGGATCAAGAAATCATCAATTTAAAAAACGTTTAACAAAAATAAACACTAAACCATCCCATTACAATTCATTTGCAATGGGATTTTTTAATTATAAAATTTATGACTCCAGAAAAATTAATTTCAATTGCCTACAAATGGTTCGAATGTTTTAACAATAAAGAGTTAGAAAAATTACTATCCCTTTATGACGATGAAGCGGTTCATTTTAGTCCAAAGCTAAAAATCCGTCAACCTGAAACCCAAGGCCTAATCTCAGGAAAAGAGGCATTAAGAACTTGGTGGCAGGAAGCGTTTGAACGACTACCAAGTTTGCACTATAAAGTAACCTCGCTTACCGCCAATGGTGATCGAGTATTTATGGAGTATGTAAGAAAGGTAGAAAACGAGACCGATTTGTTAGTCGCTGAAGTTTTGGAAGTTAAAAATGAAAAAATTATCTCTTCGAGAGTCTATCACGGATAATTTTTACAAAAAAATAAAGTAGCTTTACGGTTGTTCTAAACTAATCAAAATGAAAAGAAACCTATTCCTTTTAACTTTTACGCTAACTGTATTTTTAATTAGCTGTAAAAAAGAAGCAAACTCAACCGATTTTACCGCTCTAACCAAGAGCTACTTTGACGACAAAAATGTCTTGAATCCGCTTGGCGCCACACAAAATGGTCAAAACGAATACAACGACCAACTACAGTTTGAAATGACGGATTCGTACAGAAAAAAGCAAGAAGCTTTTTATGAAAAGTACGAAACAGCATTAAGCACGATAGACACAACAACCCTTTCTGAAGAAGAGCTTAACAGCTATAAAATCATAAATTGGGAAATTGCTATGGGCAAGGAAATGCTACAATACCCTACTAATTTAATGCCTATGAATCAGTTTGAAGGCACCCATTTAACAATCGGACAAATGGCTGGCGGCACTGGCGCACAACCTTTTAAAACCGAAAAAGACTACACCAACTTCTTAAAAAGAATGGAATTGTACAGCCAATGGATCGACTCCGCTATGGTATATATGAAAAAAGGAATCAAAGAAGGTGCGGTGCTTCCCAAAGCCTTAACCCTAAAAATGATTCCACAATTTGAACAAATGCCAACAGCCAAAGTCGAGGACAATCTATTTTATTCTGCGGTGAAACTGATGCCTACAACTATTTCAGCAGCAACAAAACAAGACATTGCCAACAAATACAGCGCGGTTATTACCACAAAACTGATTCCGAAGTATCAAAAAATGAGTACTTTCTTGAAAACGGAATACCTACCCGCATCTAGAAATTCAAGTGGAATTGGCAGTCTGCCATTTGGCAAGCAATTATACTCAAGTTACGCAAAGCAGTGGACCACTACGACCACCACTCCAGAAGCCATTCATGAATTGGGACTCAAAGAAGTAGCCCGCATTCGAAGTGAAATGGAAAAAGTAAAAGCCCAAGTAGGTTTCAAAGGAAGTTTATTGGCTTTTTTTGATGAAGTGCGAAACAAAAAAGAGTTGATGCCTTTTACTAAGCCTGAACAAGTGATTGTCAATTTTAATCGTATTCATAAGGTAATTGAACCGAAAGTCAATCAGTTATTCTCATTACAACCCAAAACCAAATTTGAAGTAAGAAGAACCGAAGCATTTCGTGAAAAAACCGCTAGCGCCGAATACAATCAAGGTACAGCCGATGGTAGCCGTCCAGGAATTTTTTACGTTCCCATTCCAGACGTTAAAAGCTACAACATGTATGGCGACGAAGATTTATTTTTACACGAAGCTATCCCTGGGCATCATTTCCAGGTTTCATTACAACAAGAAAATGCAAATTTGCCTGATTTCAGAAAATTCAATTGGTTTGGCGCTTATGGCGAAGGCTGGGCTTTATATACCGAAAGTTTAGGCAAAGAATTGGGATTATACCAAGACCCTTATCAGTATTTCGGGATGTTAAGCAACGAAATGCATCGTGCTATCCGTTTGGTGGTCGATACAGGATTACACAGCAAAGGCTGGACCAGAGAACAAGCCATCGAATATTCTCTAGGAAACGAAGCCGAAAGTGAAGCCAGTATTATCCCTGAAATAGAACGTTACATGGCCATTCCGGGTCAAGCGCTCTCCTATAAAATGGGACAACTTAAAATTATGGAGCTTCGAGAAAAAGCAAAAACCAAGTTGGGCAGCGCTTTTGATATTAAAAAATACCACGAAAAAGTATTAGAATCCGGTTGTTTGCCTTTGGCATTATTAGAGACAAAAATTAATCATTGGATTGAAAAAAAATAGTTTTGTTATGAAAAAAAAGATTTTAACTGCACTAGCTACCTTGACTTATTGTATCACAACTGCACAATTTGAAGTTCATAGAATAGAACTAACCTCCCCGGGAGCATTATTTCGAAATCCTGACTATAATAACTTGAACTTGAAGAAAATTGAAGGTTCACCTTATCTTGATGATAATTTTGTTCTTGCTGAAATTTCAGGTGTCCCAGAAAAAATTTTAATTCGATATAATATTTTAAATGACATCATTGAAGTTCAATTTGACAATTTGAAAAACTATAATTTAACTAAGTCTGATCCTTACTTAACTATAACTCCCATAGGAAAAGCAAACAAAATAAAGTTATTAAGATACATTAGAAATGAAGTAGAAATTTTCGGCTACTTGACGCAAATTTTGGAAACCAAAGAAATTGAAGTTTACAAAAAAAATCAAGTAAAGCTTCAAAATGCAAAAGAGCCAACGAGTTCTTATCAGGAGACCTCCCCTGCCAAATTCATAAAATTAAAACCTGAATATTATTGGAAATTAAGCAATAAAAAAATAACACAAATTTCTAAACACAAAAAGGGAATACTTGAGCTATTTCCTGATAAAAAAGAAGCAATAAATATCTATTTCAAAAACAACAGAATTGATTTTGATGATGAGAGTAGTATTATTGAATTATCAAAATTCATTCAAACATTACAATAAATCTTTATTCCATGTACAACAAAAGGGATGTTGAATCACTCAACATCCCTCCAATGGTTACTATAATTAACTACAAATCAGAAACCTATATTGATAAAATTATTATCTTTTTGAACGAAAAAACGAAAAACTAAAAAAAGTACGTTCCTTTTCGTTTAAATGTATTGACCCATAGTCAACATTTGGGATCCCCAAAATAAGTTTTACACCTCTTGGCAGATACCCATACAAAGTATGGGATTGGGACTCCAAAAGTGACCTTAAATTTTTTGGTGGCTCTTTTTTTAAATTAGCCAATATCACCATTGCAACTAAATTCAAAATCGCTCGAGCTGTTTCACTTTTTACACAAACTTCATTTGAAATCATTTCATAAATTCTATCTTTTTTTGACGAAAAAAGCTTGTCCAAGAATAATTGCCCCGACGAAAACGACATTCCATTTGAATGTAAACCATCCATTCCTTGCTCATCAACCACATCTAATTCTTCTAATGAACACAAAATACCTTGAAAATCAATGCTTTTTTCCACACCAACTAACACCGTACAAATACTCGTCTCGATAGCTTTTCTTAACGAAGCATCTTTTTCATCTAAATAAACAGACATCCTCAAAAACAAATCATTGGAGATTAAATTTTTAAAATGGCTTACTAGATTACTCATTAATAGTTTAATTCAAAACGGGTTTAGTTATGTGAAATATTCCAAATAATAGATAAAGTGTAATGTTTTATCGTTGAAGTGTTAAATGTAATACTTTTTTGTTAGTAGAAAAATAAAAATCTTTTTTTTTGTTTGAATAGATGTCTATTCAAATTTTGATTTCAAAAATATTTTAAAAAAAAGAATTCAAAAAAAAAAAAAACAGAATCAGTATTCATAACTTCTGAACTTGATCCCGAATTTTGGAGTAGATTTAGAAAAACACAAAACGCCCTAAAATCAAAAAAGCCATTCGCCGAGGCGAAAAGCTTTTCATTGGTCTAACTACTAAACCGCGCTACGAGTTACAAAGTCGTAGCAAACAACACAACTAATTTTAGGTACCGTATTTGGGCAAAAAAGCACTTCATTTCTGAAGTGCTTTCCCCAATATTGCGGTCTGGACGGGACTCGAACCCGCGACCCCATGCGTGACAGGCATGTATTCTAACCAACTGAACTACCAAACCTCTGCGTTATTGCGGTGGCAAAGATACAACAGATTTCTAGTTTTCCAAGCGTTTTTGAAAAAAATTTTCAATAAAAATAACGATTATTACCCAAAGTTTTGTTTTTCAATCAAATAGGTGGTTAAAATTTTTTCAAAATTTTCACCTACACTCACTGGAATATACTTAATCTTGTTCTGCGCACACGTCATTGCTACTTTTTCAAAGTATTCTTGCATCTTTTTCTCGTAAGATTCTTTAATAGTATCGGCAAAAACAGCAATTTCTTCTCCTGATTCTAAATCTACGAACCTTTTTGGAGCCGAATCGAAGTCAAAATTCAACTCTGTTTTATAATCCATAACATGGAAAAGAACCACTTTATGCTTATTATGCCTCAAATGTTGCAAGGCCGCAAATAACTTCTCCTCTGACGTAGTTACCTCATCCGACTGGAACATATCCGTAAAAAGCAATATCATCGATCTACGGTGCATTTTCTCCGCTATTTGATGCAAATACGTAACAGTGTCTGTTGTTTTCTTAGGCGTTTGATTTTCGAGCAAATTTTCGAGTGTATTTAACAACATTCTATGATGGCGATCACTTCCTTTCTCAGGAGCATAATATTCGTATTGATCCGAAAAAACACTCAAGCCCACCGCATCACGTTGCTTTTTCAAAATATTCATCAAAACCGCTGAAGCTAAGACCGAGAAGCCAATTTTATTTTCATAAAACAACTGGCCGCTTGTTAGTTTCGGATAATGCATAGACGACGAATTATCAATAATTATATGACAACGCATATTCGTCTCTTCCTCGTACCGTTTAGTATACAACCGATCCGTCTTAGCATACAATTTCCAATCCATGTGCTTGGTACTCTCTCCCGCATTATACACTTTATGTTCCGAAAACTCTGCCGAAAAACCATGAAACGGGCTTTTATGCATACCCGAAATAAAGCCTTCTACTACCTGATTGGCCAGCAATTCCAAATGCTGAAATCGGCTTATTTTATCTATTTGTGATTCCATCTTCATCTTTCAAATATATCAAAAATCAACGTTCAATTCATTTTTTGAAGCAGAAACAAAGGCTTATTTTGCCACCAATGCTCCTGCTGTCCGTTATATCTGTCGCGCTGAACCCCAGCGCCACAGGATGCCACTCCCATCAGGGCTAGAGAGACACACAGCGCCCTTTTGGAAGCAATACACACTTCTTTTTGGATACAAAAAAAGGCTTGACTTTCGCCAAACCTTCATTTATATCTTAATCGTTAGATTACAACAAAGCATCTAAACTATCTGCATAGGTTTGTTTTGGAGCCACACCAACTTGCTTACCTACTACTTCTCCGTTATGGAAAACCAATACTGTTGGAATGTTACGAACTCCGTATTTTGCAGCAAATTCTTGATTAGCATCAACATCTACTTTTCCTACCACTACTTTTCCTTCGTATTCATTGCTTAATTCATCAATGATTGGTCCAACCATTCTACAAGGTCCACACCACGCTGCCCAAAAATCAACCATTACCGGTTTGTCTGATTTTAAAACTACTTCTTCAAAAGTAGCATCTGTTATTGCTAAAGCCATTTTCTATTTGTTTAAATGAACCCTCCTCTATGATTTGGGTATCGGTTGCTATTTTTTTTAATAAGGCTCAAATTTAGGAATTAAAAACCAATCCCAAAGCATCTACAAATTAGTTTTGGCTATCATTCCATTGTTTGTGCTTATTTCCAAAAAAAAGAGCTGCCCTATTTCTGAGCAACTCTTTTCCTTTTAATAGATTCCTGAGTAGGATTACAAACTGTATTTCAAGCCTAAAGTTAACCCTAAACCACTAATTCCAACGTATGAACTAATATCGTCTGTAGCTTTTGTAGCATCAAAACCAGCAGCATTAGTTACTTTACTATTAGAAGAAGAAGTTAACTTTTCCACATAATTCACATGTTTTGCAGAGTAAGAAGCGTCCGCTCTAAAGGCAGTTGGTGTATCCAATTTGTCAACGCCATTTTCTTTATACACTTCTGTTTCTTTAGTTTTACCATGAACTGTAAAGTTACGGTACTCTACCTCAGCAAAAGCAGATAATTTTTTACCTAACTTATATGATGTACCTACCGCAGCCATAAAACCAACCGTAGGATTTGGCTTCACTACATCTTTAGCATAGGTCTTAGTTACTCCAAGTGGATTTGTATAGGTACGATTAGTTTCAATAGTCAAATCACCATGAACCGGAACAATAACTCCAACTTTAGAATAAGGCTCAAATCCTTTTACCTCCCCTAAAAACAAAACTAGTGCAGGCGCTAAATCCAAAGCACTAATTTGACCTACAGCATTACCCGTAACAAAAGTAGGGCCGGCTGCCACTAATCTGTTTGTAGTTTCAACCATCGTTTTATCTTTACTGTTATAGTAGTTAATCCCCATTTCTACCCCTAAACGAGTAGTAAAACGGTATCCTACATTTCCACCATAACGAAAACCTTCCCCAAAAGAACCTGTAATAGTCTCTCTTGAAATCAAAGTAGTTCCATTAGCTGCATAGACATCTCTGTTTGGCAATTGCCCTGACACAATTGGAAATTCAGTAGCCGCAGTTTGGATAAAATAAGACCCGCCAATTTTAAAATACCAACTCTCGCTTTTTTCGGTTTGCGCCATCATAGAAGTGGCCATCAAAACGAATCCTAATAAAAATAGATTCTTTTTCATAATATTGATTTTGTTTAACGCTGCAAACTTATAATAATTTACAACATTGCAAAGTTGCCAACAAACTCAGTATCTCCGAAAACGTTTTCTTGATATTTAATTTAAGAAATTAATTATTAATCATTTTTATTAATGTTAAATTAACAGGAATATACTATTTTTTTAACACCAAAAATTAATTCAATTTGAAGTTAATTTGCATTTTTTCCAACTCAAACAAAAGCTCATTCGAAATTTTTATTTTCACTTTTCGGCTTGGCATCGCCAATTTGGTTACGACCTTAATTTCTTCTATTTCCTCTACTTTGGTTGTAGAATTGACTATAGGATTTTCGAGATTTTCTACTTCATCTGTTTCATTAGTATCTACAAAATCAGCATCTTCTATTTCCTCTATTGCAGTTGTCCTTTCTACCATACGACGCACTCGTTCTAACTCCATTACTTCAAAATTAACCGTATGTTCTCCTTTGTTTTGCTGAAACAATTCGTTCAATTTATAGATAAACTCAGGTTCGATATCCCTAATATTCAGCAACAAGACAAGCTTTTTAGCATATGCCTCCAACACATCTTGTAATTGTTTTACCTCAACAAACTGAATTCTTGGTTCAGCTTTTTTGCCAGTTTCTTGATTCACCCAACCTTCTTTAACCATTATTTTGATGTAAGTAAAATTGTTCTGAATGAAGAAATGACGAAACTTCAGGTATTCTTCTCCGAAAATTCGAAACTCAAAATTTTCATCATAACCTTCTAGGGTAAACATCCCCCAGCCTTTTCCGTTTTTCGCCACGCGATGTTGCACATTATTAATGATACCAGCAAACGTCAAGTTCTTTCCAACATGTTGCTCTAAATTTTTGAGTGCTTCTAGCCTAACATTACAGAAGTATTTCATTTCAAATTTATAATCATCCAATGGATGACCAGAAATATAGATACCGACAACCTCTTTCTCTTTGGCTAATTTCTCCATCGTGCTCCAATCCTCGCAAGGCGGCACAACGGGTTCAGCGATTTGGACTTCGCTAGTTTCCCCAAACAAACTCACTTGGGAGGAATTCTCATTCTCTTGATATTTCGCTCCATAACGCATGGCTTTTTCATAAAAAGTAATACCATCGCCATCATCATGAAAATATTGCGCTCTTGTAGTGCCTTCAAACGAATCGAATCCTCCTGCCAAAGCTAAATTCTCGATTGCCTTTTTATTGGCCGCTCTCAAATCGATACGTTTGGCCAAATCAAAAATGGATTTGTATTTACCGTCTTTTCTGTTTTCTACAATCGTAGCCACAGCACCAGAACCTACTCCTTTGATAGCTCCCATTCCAAAACGAACGGCGTAATCTTCATTTACAGTAAATTTATAGAAAGACTCATTAACATCAGGACCCAAAACTTGCAATCCCATACGCTTACACTCTTCCATGAAAAACGACACTTGCTTGATATCATTCATATTATTTGACAGTACCGCAGCCATATATTCTGCTGGATAATGCGCTTTCAAATAAGCCGTTTGATAGGCAATCCAAGCATAACAAGTAGAGTGGGATTTATTAAACGCATAACTCGCAAAAGCTTCCCAGTCTTTCCAAATCTTCTCCAAAACCGTTGCATCATGACCTTTGGCAGCTGCTTGCTCCACAAACTTCGGCTTCATTTTGTCCAAAACGTCTTTTTGCTTTTTACCCATTGCTTTACGCAAAACGTCGGCCTCACCTTTGGTAAAACCAGCCAAAGATTGAGACAAAAGCATCACCTGCTCTTGGTATACCGTAATTCCGTAGGTTTCAGACAAATATTCAGCACAAGCCTCTAAATCGTATTTGATTTCTTCTTCGCCATTTTTTCTTCGAACGAAAGACGGAATATACTCTAATGGTCCCGGACGATACAAGGCATTCATCGCAATCAAATCCCCAAAAACAGTAGGCTTCAAGTCCTTCATATACTTTTGCATACCAGGTGACTCGTATTGGAATATCCCTACCGTTTCTCCTCTTTGGAACAGCTCATAGGTTTTAACATCATCAATAGGAAAAGTATCGGGGTCGAGTTGAATTCCAGTTCGGTATTTTACTAATTTAACTGTGTCTTTAATCAAAGTAAGGGTCTTCAACCCCAAGAAGTCCATTTTCAACAATCCTGCACTTTCAGCCACCGAGTTGTCGAACTGGGTAACATACAAATCCGAATCTTTGGCTGTAGTTACTGGAACGTAATTGGTAATATCTGATGGCGTAATAATCACCCCACAAGCGTGAATTCCGGTATTTCGCATCGAACCTTCCAATATCTTGGCTTGTTGGATGGTTTCTCCAGCCAAATCTCCGCCATTGGCAATAGAAATCAATTCTTTTACAGCATCGAACTCGTCTGAACGCAATGCTTTTTTTACATCCTCTTCTTTTTCTGAAATAAAACGCGCCAAATTCCATTTTGATGGCATCATCCCTGGAATTAGCTTCGCAATTCTATCTGCTTCAAACAAAGGTAAATCCAAAACACGAGCCGTATCTCGAATAGCCGATTTCGTTGCCATTTTACCATAGGTAATAATTTGCGCTACTTGATTGGCACCATATTTATTGATTACATAATCCATTACACGACCCCGACCCTCGTCATCAAAATCGATATCAATATCGGGCATCGACACACGATCCGGATTTAGGAAACGCTCAAAAAGCAAATCGTATTTAATAGGGTCAATATTGGTAATTCCTAAACAATACGCTACCGCCGAACCCGCTGCCGAACCACGCCCAGGCCCAACAGAAACGTCCATTTTTCTGGCTTCGGCGATAAAATCTTGTACAATCAAGAAATAACCCGGATAACCCGAATTGGAAATGGTCAATAATTCAAAATCCAATCGTTCTTGAATTGACTCCGTGATTTCGCCATAACGTCGCTTGGCTCCTTCCATTGTAAGGTGTCGCAAATAGGCATTTTCACCTCTTACTCCGCCATCAGCTTCATCTTCTGCCACCACAAATTCTTGTGGAATGTCGTATTTAGGCAACAATACGTCACGGTACAAGGAGTAAATTTCAACTTTATCTACAATTTCTTGAATGTTGATAATCGCATCAGGCAAATCGGCAAAGAGTTTTTTCATCTCTTCACCCGACTTATAATAATATTCCTGATTGGGCAATCCATAACGATAGCCTCGTCCTCTACCAATAGGTGTGGCTTGTTTTTCGCCATCTTTTACACACAACAAAATATCGTGCGCATTGGCATCTTCTTTATTTAAATAATAAGTATTGTTCGTGGCGATGAGTTTGACTTTGTGCCTCTGAGAAAATTCAATGAGTGTTTTATTTACCCTGTTTTCATCTTCTTGATTGTGACGCATAATTTCGAGATACAAATCGTCTCCAAATTGTGCTTTCCACCAAAGCAAAGCTTCCTCAGCTTGATTTTCCCCTACATTCAGAATTTTACTCGGAATTTCTCCGTATAAATTTCCAGACAACACCATAATGTCTTCTTTGTATTGCTCCACTACTGCGCGGTCAATTCTTGGGACATAATAAAAACCAGCCGTGTAAGCTATAGAAGCCATTTTGGCCAGATTGTGATAGCCTTTTTTATTCTTTGCCAATAAAACTACTTGATAACCATTGTCTTTCTTGGTTTTATCCAAATGATTATCACAGATATTAAACTCACAACCAACAATAGGTTTTATCTCGGTTTCAGTAGGTTCTTCTCCACTTTCTACCAATGCTTTATTTTTTGCCGATGCCGATTTGTTGTGATTCATAACGGCACTCACAAAATGAAAAGCACCCATCATATTACCCGTATCCGTCATCGCAACCGCTGGGAAATTATTTTTGGCCGTAGCCGATACCAAACCACCAATGGCTATGGTGGATTGCAAGACAGAAAACTGTGTGTGATTATGCAAATGAGCAAAAGCTGCTGCCGAAAAATCTTTCTTTTCTGTTTCGGTTAAAATTGGTGCATCAGTAACAACACCCGAGGCTATAAGTTGTTCCCGAATCGCATCAGAAGCCTTCTTAAGATTAATGTGTTTTAATCCAATTAGCGGAAAAGGGTCTGGATTTTTACTTTGGAATTCCTTGAAATAAATAGGCTCTACCTCCAACTCTTCTTTGGTAAAAACTTCTTTTCTAATTAATTCTAAAAAACATCTTGTGGTTGCCTCAACGTCGGCCGTAGCGTTGTGGGCTTCTGCAAAAGGTTGGTCAAATAAATACTGATGCAACTCGGTAAGCGTTGGTAATTTGAATTTACCTCCTCGACCTCCAGGCAATTTGAGTAACGAAGCCGTAACCTCAGTACACGTGTCTAGAATTGGCATTTCACCCATAGGCGAAGCAACACCCAAACGATAGAACTCGCAACCCATAATATTGACATCAAAACCTACATTTTGACCAACAATAAATTTGGCTTTCCCTAAAGCTATATTGAACTTCTCTAATACTTCCGCCAACGGAATTCCCTCTGCTTGCGCCAATTCGGTAGAAATTCCGTGGATTCGCTCAGCATCATAAGGAATATTAAACCCTTCTGGCTGCACCAAATAATCTTGATGCTCCACCAAATTCCCCATATCATCGTGCAACTGCCAAGCGATTTGTATACATCTTGGCCAGTTATCTGTATCAGATAAAGGTGCGCCCCAACGCTTGGGTAATCCAGTAGTTTCGGTATCGAATATTAAGTACATAAGTTAAAATAACAAAGATTAAAATTCCAAAATCCAATTTTGAAACTCCTTAAAACATTGGTTTTATGGAGTATAAAAAACAGTACACTACAAATTGGCGGAAGTTCAAATTTAGGTTTTTTTTAAAGAAACTAGAGGCAATTTGTTTTTTTATTCCAATCTAAATCAAGGTCAAAATTTTAGCACCGAAGTCAAAGAAATCTAAACCATTTGCATTAAAAAAACAGCAAATCTCATTTTTGGATGTCGTAGTTTTCAATTAAAAAAAAAGCGTTTTAAAGAACTCATTTTATCAATTTTACTTTTAAATAGCAGCATTTTCATTAGATGCAAAAACAACAACTTGTTGACTATTTTTAATCAAAAAACAAGAATTAGATAGAAAAAACGTAGTGAAATCATTGAAAAAATGGTTTGTTTTAAAAATAACACAACAAAATTACCATTTCTAAAAAGGATTTTAATTTTAAAAAAAGATGTTCGCTCTTTTCAAATGAATAGTAAAACCAATCCAACTTTTTCCTTAAAAAAGAAAGTTTTTAATTCTAATCTGCCGTAGAAATAGAATTTGGGTATCGTATATAATGAAATTTCAAAATTGACACTTTTTATACGTTTGCTACTTTTGCGTTCCAAGTTTTGCTTTTTGGACAATTACCCAATAAAAAAAGACCAATACACATAAAAAAAATAGTTTACCATGAGTACTACATTATTCGACAAAGTATGGGATTCGCACGTGGTGCGTAAAATTGAGGATGGCCCAGACGTGTTCTTTATTGACCGTCATTTCATTCACGAAGTAACTAGTCCCGTTGCTTTTTTAGGCTTAAAAGCTAGAGGCGTTAAGGTATTATATCCAGAACGTACTTTTGCTACTGCCGATCACAATACCCCAACAATAAACCAACATTTACCAGTAGAAGATCCACTTTCGGCTAATCAATTGAAAGCCTTAGAAGATAACGCTGCAGAATACGGCATTTCCCATTGGGGCTTGGGACACCAAAAAAATGGAATTGTTCACGTGGTAGGACCTGAAAACGGAATTACTTTACCAGGTGCTACTATAGTTTGTGGTGATTCTCACACTTCTACGCACGGTGCTTTTGGTGCCATTGCCTTTGGTATTGGAACTTCGGAGGTAGAAATGGTACTTTCTACACAATGCATTATGCAACCGAAACCCAAAAAAATGCGTATCAACGTAAATGGAACTTTGAGCAAAGGTGTGGGTCCAAAAGATGTAGCTTTATATATCATTTCACAGTTAACAACTTCTGGAGGAACAGGCTATTTTGTTGAATATGCCGGAAATGTTTTTGAAGAAATGTCAATGGAAGGCCGTATGACCGTTTGTAACTTGAGTATCGAAATGGGGGCTCGTGGAGGTATGATTGCTCCCGATCAAAAAACATTTGACTTTTTAGAAGGCCGTTTGTTTGCTCCAAAAGGAGAAGCTTGGACGAAAGCAGTTGAATACTGGAAAACATTGAAAACGGATGCTGATGCAGTTTTCGATGCAGAATTAACTATTGATGCTGCTGATATTGAACCCATGATTACTTATGGAACCAATCCTGGAATGGGAATTGGTATTACCAAACATATTCCAAGTGCTGACCAAGTGGAAGGCGGTGCCGAAACTTATAAAAAATCATTGAACTACATGGGCTTTCATGAAGACGATGTCATGATTGGAAAACAAATCGATTACGTTTTCTTAGGAAGTTGTACCAACGGTCGTATTGAAGATTTTAGAGCTTTTACAGAAATTGTTAAAGGTCGCAAAAAAGCGGATAACGTAACGGCATGGTTAGTACCAGGCTCACATGTTGTTGAAGCACAAATCAAAGAAGAAGGACTTTTAGATATTTTAACCGAAGCAGGTTTTGTGTTGCGTCAACCTGGTTGTTCGGCTTGTTTAGCAATGAACGATGATAAAGTTCCAGCTGGAAAATATGCCGTAAGTACTTCTAACCGAAACTTTGAAGGCCGTCAGGGTCCTGGATCAAGAACAATGTTAGCCTCTCCAATAATGGCCGCTGCTGCTGCTGTGACAGGAAAATTGACTGATCCGAGGGAATTGATGTAATCCCCCTAACCCCCGAAGGGGGAACTAAATAGGTAAAAAACAATAAATACAGCCTCCTACAACTCCCCCTTCGGGGGTTGGGGGCACTTTAAATCACAAAAAAAAATGGCATACGATAAATTTACCATCCTTACCAGTAGTGCAGTGCCACTACCGATAGAAAACGTAGACACAGATCAAATTATCCCAGCTCGTTTCTTAAAAGCCACCAAACGTGAAGGTTTCGGCGATAATCTTTTCAGAGACTGGAGATACAATGGAGACGATACTCCCAAAGCAGATTTCGTGTTGAACGACGCAACCTACAGCGGAAAAATCTTAATTGGAGGAAAGAACTTTGGTTCAGGTTCTTCAAGAGAACATGCTGCTTGGGCCGTTTACGATTACGGATTCCGCGCGGTAGTTTCTAGTTTCTTTGCTGATATTTTCAAAGGAAATTGCTTGAACATTGGAGTTTTACCAGTGCAAGTAAGTCCAGAATTTGCTGATACTATTTTTAAAGCAATAGAAGCAAATCCAAAAACAGAACTAGAAATCAATTTGCCAGAACAAACGATTACTTTATTGGCTACAGGTCAAAGTGAATCCTTTGACATCAATGGCTACAAAAAGAACAACATGATCAACGGTTTTGATGATATTGACTACTTGCAAAACATTAAAGAAGAAATTACAGGTTTTGCGGATAAGCTGCCTTACTAAACAAGTAAATACAAATTATCCAAAAAAACCCGACACATTTTTTAAATCTGTCGGGTTTACAAATAAAAATAGTGATGATTTTAGAAATGGCTATGCTGCAGATAATAAAAGGAGAAGAAAATCATTTTGAAAGAGATTTTGCCATTGCCAGCCAATTTATAGCATCGATACCAGGGTATAAAAGCCATAGTTTGAGAAAGTGCATAGAGGAAGAAAACAAATACTTACTATTGGTAGATTGGGAGAAATTAGAAGATCATACCGTTGGCTTTAGAGCATCTGATGCTTATTTAGAATGGAAAAGATTGCTGCATCATTATTATAATCCATTTCCAGTGGTGGAGCATTATGAAATGATTTTGGAAAAAAAAAATAGTTTTTAAATTATAAAAATGAAATCAACATTAGCTGAAATACAACAGCGTTTTGACAATGAAGTGGCCCGTTTTTCCAATTTAGAAACGGGCCAAATCAGTACAGTTGATGCTACTTTGAGTTTAGAATTACTAACTCAAGCTGCAAACGCTTGTTGTCCTGATGCCAAACAAGTTTTGGATTTAGGCTGTGGAGCAGGTAATTATTCTTTAAAATTATTAGAATTGATTCCAGATTTTGATGCTACTTTGATTGATTTAAGCCAACCGATGTTGGACAAAGCCAAAGAAAGAATTGCTACCGTTTCAACAGGGAAAATTACCGCTATTCAAACTGATTTTCTGAGCATGCAATTACCCGAAGATACTTTTGATATTGTGGTAACCGGAGCAGCAATGCATCATTTAAGATCTGATGAAGAATGGGAAACTGTTTTTTCTAAAATATATAAAAGCCTAAAAAAGGGAGGTTGTTTTTGGATTTCAGATTTGATCAAACACGACCATCCTGCAATTGATCAATTGATGTGGAAGCGCTATTCGGATTATTTGGAAGGTGTGGGAGGCAAAGCGTATCAAGAAAATGTGTTCGATTATATTGCCAAAGAAGATACACCTCGTTCCGTGATGTATCAATTGGAAGTATTGCGAAAAGTTGGTTTTTCATACTTAGACGTTTTACATAAAAACAGTAATTTCTCTGTGTTTGGAGGTATAAAATAAAGACATGGCAAATTTCAAACCCAGCACAATTGAAGACATAGACAGCATTTTTGAATTTTATGATATGGCGATTGCCTATCAAAGAACCAAATTCAACAAACAATGGCAAGGTTTTGATAGAACTTTAGTCGAAAAAGAAATTTCGGAAAACCGCCAATGGAAGGTTGTAATTGATAATGAAATTGCTTGCGTATTTGCCATCACATTTGAAGACAAAAGCATTTGGAAAGAAAAAAACAGTGACAAAGCCGTTTATTTTCATCGAATAGTAACGCATCCTAAATTTAGAGGGCAGCATTTTGTGGAGAAAATAATCGAGTGGGGATTGTCTTTTGCAAAAGAGAATCACTTGGACTTTTTGAGAATGGATACTTGGGGAGACAATGATTCTTTAATAACCTATTATCAAAAATGTGGTTTTAATTTTCTCGGAATTATTACTCCTGATTATGAAGGCTTGCCTAAACATTATGAAGGAATAACATTGAGTTTATTCGAAATCAAAGTGGAATAAAATAAAAATACAATAGCCTTTTAATAAAGAATACAATAGCAATATGGAAAAAAGAAAAATTGAAATAATGGACACGACCTTGCGTGACGGAGAACAAACTTCGGGCGTGTCGTTTTCGGCTGCTGAAAAACTAACCATTGCTCAATTACTTTTAGAAGAATTGCATATTGATCGCATCGAAATTGCTTCGGCTCGCGTGAGTGAAGGAGAATTTCAAGGTGTAAAAGGCATTATGGATTGGGCGGCTACAAAAGGTTATACTGACAAAATAGAAGTTTTGTCTTTTGTAGATGGCGGAATATCTATTGAATGGATGAAGAAAGCGGGTGCCAAAGTTCAAAATCTTTTAACGAAAGGTTCTTTGAATCACTTAACTCACCAGTTAAAAAAAACACCTGAACAGCATTTTGAAGAAATTGCTCAAGCAATCGAACTCGCGAATCAAAACGGAATCGCTACCAATGTTTATCTAGAAGATTGGAGCAATGGGATGCGCAATTCGCCTGAGTACGTATTTCAATATTTGGACTTTATCACGCAGCAACCCGTTAAAAGAATTTTACTTCCGGATACGCTGGGCGTTTTAATTCCTTCGGATACTTTTGAATTCATTTCTAAAATCACACAAAAGTACCCTGACATTCACTTCGATTTTCATGCGCATAACGATTATGATCTTAGTGTTGCCAATGTCATGGAAGCCTTAAAAGCAGGAATCAGCGGTTTACACGTTACTGTAAATGGAATGGGAGAACGTGCTGGAAATGCTCCTTTGGAGAGTACCGTTGCCGTTATCAATGATTTTTTACCTCAAGTAAAAATCAATGTCAAAGAAACATCTCTATACTCGGTTAGCAAACTTGTAGAAACTTTTACTGGATATAGAATTCCAGCGAACAAACCCATAGTTGGAGACAATGTTTTTACTCAAACCGCGGGTATTCATGCTGATGGAGACAACAAAAACAATCTATATTTCAACGACTTATTGCCAGAGCGTTTTGGAAGAAAACGAAAATATGCGCTTGGAAAAACATCCGGCAAAGCCAATATCGAAAAAAACCTTCAAGAGCTTGGACTACAGCTCAATGCAGAAGATTTAAAACTCGTTACACAACGCATTATCGAGTTGGGTGACAAAAAAGAAACGGTCACCAAAGAAGATTTGCCTTACATCATTTCCGATGTTTTAGATAGTCAGTCCTATCAAGAACGTGTTGTGGTGCAATCCTATGTTTTGGTTCATGCTAAAGGAATGCGCCCTTCAACCACACTTTGCCTTAAAATTGATGGAGAAATAATCGAAGAAAACGCACAAGGCGATGGACAATTTGATGCTTTTATGAATGCCCTGAACAAAATTTACAAAAGCAAAAAAATGACTTTACCTAAGCTCATCGACTATGCCGTAAGAATACCTCCAGGAAGTAGCTCCGATGCTTTGTGTGAAACTGTTATCACTTGGACAGCAAACGGAAAAGAATTCAAAACACGAGGATTAGACTCCGACCAAACGGTAGCAGCCATTGTAGCTACGCAAAAAATGCTTAATGTTATAACCGTATAAATTACAAAAATAAAACTCCAAATCTTAACCCTTTGGATTCATTACATAACTATCACAATTTCCAACTCATGAAATTAAATATTGCCCTTTTAGCCGGAGACGGCATCGGACCAGAAGTCATCAACGAAGCTGTAAAAGTTTCGGATGCTATTGCCAAAAAATTCAATCACGACATCACTTGGACACCTGCCTTAACAGGTGCTTGTGCTATTGATGCCGTTGGCGTGCCTTATCCAGACGAAACACACGAAATATGCATGAAAGCCGATGCGGTTTTGTTTGGCGCAATCGGTCATCCAAAATACGACAATGACCCAAGTGCACCCGTTCGTCCTGAGCAAGGGTTATTATTAATGCGTAAAAAACTAGGATTGTTTGCTAATGTACGTCCAACGTTTACTTTTCCGTCATTGATTGACAATTCACCTTTAAAAAGAGAGCGTATCGAAGGAACAGATTTGGTTTTCTTGAGAGAACTTACTGGTGGAATTTATTTTGGTGAAAAAGGAAGAAGAGACGATGGCGAAACTGCTTTTGACAATTGTGTGTACACCAGAGCCGAAGTACAACGTTTGGCTAAAAAAGGTTTCGAATTAGCAATGACGCGTTCTAAGAAATTATGCTGTGTAGATAAAGCCAATGTTTTAGAAACTTCTCGCCTTTGGAGAGAAACGGTTCAAGCTATGGCCAAAGACTATCCAGAAGTAGAAGTGAGTTATGAATTTGTAGATGCTGTCGCTATGCGTTTGGTGCAATGGCCTAACTCTTACGATGTATTGATTACTGAAAATTTATTTGGAGACATTTTAACCGATGAAGCTTCTGTTATTTCAGGTTCAATGGGATTAATGCCTTCGGCTTCTGTTGGTGAACACACTTCATTATACGAACCTATTCACGGCTCGTATCCACAAGCAACAGGACTAAACATCGCAAACCCATTGGCTACTATTTTATCTGCCGCAATGATGTTTGAAGATGCCTTTGGATTAAAAGAAGAAGCGCAAGCTATAAGAGCCGTAGTCAACAAATCTTTAGAAGAAGGTATTGTCACCGAAGACTTAGCTGCCAAAGGAAGTAAAGCCTATAAAACTAGCGAAGTGGGAGATTGGTTAGTGGCCAATTTATAAATCGCTTTCAATCGAAAGAAAAGTAAATAACAAAAAAGGGAACAATTTTTCAATTGTTCCCTTTTTTTATACTAGAAAAAAATATTAATATCTTCCTCCTCTGTCACCACCACCGCGGTTGTTTCCGTAACCTCCGCGTGAATCTCCACCACGGTTGTTGTTGAAACTTCTTCTTTCGCCTTCTGGTTTTGGCTCAGATTTGTTTACCACAATTGCACGACCTTGAACAGTAGCACCATTTAATTCGTCAATTGCTTTTTGAGCTTCCGCGTCGTTTGGCATCTCAACAAAACCAAACCCTTTACTTCTACCAGTAAATTTATCAGTAATAATTTTAACTGAATCTACTGCTCCGTACGCCTCGAAAGACTCTCTTAAATCTGCTTCCTCAATACTGAATGGAAGACTTCCAACAAAAATGTTCATAAGTACTTATTTATAATAATGCAACAAATGTAGTCTTATTTTATTCTAATCTACTATCAATTAAAATATTTATGCAATAATTATGAAAAAAAAGCATTTTCATAAGTCCTGTAACAAATTAATAACTAGACTATTTCGTCAAAGTCTTCACTTATGGAGATACTGGAACTTTGTAAAAAACACCTTGCGAAAAATAAAATTCTTTAGATTCTTGAGGATTCTTTGTTGCATAAGGAATTACAAAAGTAAAAGTTCCACTAATCGTTTTTTTTAATGCATCGTATTCGGTAATGGTGATTTTACCTGTTCCCTTTCCATTCTGAGTAGTAAGAGCAGTTACAGGAGTTGTTTCACGTGAAGTAAACGAAACGTAATCACTGGCATTATTATCCAACACATAAGTATTTACTTGAGTGGAAGAGAGATGCAACATCAAGGTTTCCTTTAAAGTAACAGCTTCTACCACTATTGTCCCATCTTTAGCCAAAGTAGCTTTACTCTGAAGAGCACGCCAAAAAACATTGTTCTTCAATCCCTGAACCGAAGGATTATTAAAAACAACATCATCAGAACATGAGCTCATAAACAAAGACAGAAGAACAACCAATAAGACTTTTTTCATTTGACACCAATAACAAATAGGGATTACAAATCTATTCTTTTTTCTCTTCAAACCATCAAAAAACAGTTTGCAATTTGGGATTAAAATTCTACCACTTAATAATATAAGTTCATTTTAGTTTTTTTAAATAAAAAATGTATCTTTGCACCCTTAATTAATCGAGGTCGTGTACCTCAAAATTTAATCACAAGATTATGTCAGTAAAAATTAGATTACAAAGACACGGTAAAAAACAAAAACCTTTTTACTGGGTTGTAGCAGCAGATGCTCGCTCAAAAAGAGATGGTAAATACTTAGAAAAAATCGGTACTTACAATCCAAACACTAACCCAGCAACTATCGAATTAAATTTGGATAGTGCAGTAAAATGGTTGCACAATGGTGCTCAACCAACCGATACTGCTAAAGCAATTCTTTCTTACAAAGGTGCTTTATTGAAACACCACCTAGATGGAGGTGTTCGCAAAGGTGCTTTGACTCAAGAACAAGCAGATGCTAAATTAGCCGCTTGGTTAGAGGAAAAAGCAAACAAAGTTGTTGCTAAAAAAGAAGGTTTGACTAAAGCTCAAGCTGCTGATAAAGCAAAAGCTTTGAAAGCAGAACAAGAAGTTAACGCAAAACGTTTAGCTGCACAAGCTGAAGCTGAGGCTGCTGCTATTGCTGCTGCAACTCCTGCTGAAGAAGTTGCTGAAGTTGAAGCTGAAGAAGCTCCAGCTGCAGAAGAGAATAACGAAACAACTGAAGCATAATTTTACAAGGCGACAATGCGTAAAGAAGATTGTTTCTATTTAGGTAAAATCGCTAAAAAATTTAGTTTCAAAGGGGAAGTCCTAGCTTATCTAGACACAGACGAACCTGAGTTATACGAAAACTTGGAATCAGTGTTTGTTGATCACAACAAACACTTGGTTCCTTTTTTTATTGAAAGTAGTTCCCTGCACAAAAACGACTTTCTACGCATCCGTTTTGAGGACATTACTACCGAAGAACAAGCTGATGCACTCATTGGAAGCGATTTATACCTTCCTTTAAAAATGTTGCCCAAATTGAGCGGAAACAAATTCTATTTTCACGAAGTAATCGGATTTGAAATTGAAGACCAACGTTTAGGATTTGTTGGCGAAATTCAATCTATCAACGACACTACAGCACAACCTTTATTTGAAGTACTTAAGGGCGACGCCGAAATCTTAATCCCAATGATTGACCATTTCTTGGTAAAAGTAGACCGAGAAAACAAAAAAATCATCATGGATTTGCCTGAGGGACTGATTGAGATGTACCTTTAAAAGAAATTCCAAAATTTTAAATTCCAAATTCCAATCCAAAAAGGAAATTCCGAAAAAGTGTAATAAAAATTACAATACTTGACTATTTTGTAATTTTCGTTATTATCGCTGATAGAATTTTCCTTAATTCCTCCACCTCAAACAGTAAAGTTTCTGAATTTTATTTTAATTCTGGATTTAATTCTTGTAATAATCGAAGCCAATATTTGGATTCTTTAGCTTCTTTTCTGGCTATTTTTAATCGAAAAGACAAATCTTTTTCTCCTAGTTTTTCGTTAGCTTCAATATAATTAGCCCCAACAGAGCCAGAAGATCTAACTAATTGTTTACCATCTTCAATATTTGAAATTGTTTTTGGTAATTTCTGAATGTAAATTCTACATTCTTTTGCAAACAAAAAAGTTCTTTCTTCTAAATCAAATGGTTTTTCCATAAAATATAAAATTTTAATCTAAACTCAAATATAATCAATTGAAATATCTAGTAATGGGAATTAGAATATTTAATCTAATTTTGAAAACAAAATCAATTAGAAAAATGATTTCTCTAATTTGGAATTTGGAATTTAAAAAATTGGAATTTTAATTTATGTTTACATTTAAACAATTCGTTGTTGAACAAGACCGTTGTGCTATGAAAATTGGTACCGATGGTGTTTTATTGGGCGCTTGGGCTCCTATTGACAATCATCCTTTCAGCATTTTAGATATTGGTACTGGAACTGGCATCATCGCTTTGATGTTGGCACAAAGAAGCGCAGCACAGCAAATTGATGCTTTAGAAATAGACGAAGCGGCTTACGAACAAGCAACAGACAATTTTGAAAACTCACCTTGGAACGATCGTTTGTTCTGTTTTCATGCCGGTTTGGACGAATTTATAGAAGAACCCGAAGACGAATACGATTTGATTGTCTCCAACCCACCTTTCTATTCCGAAGATTACAAAACTGAAAATGAATCACGCGACTTAGCCCGATTTCAAGACGCTATGCCCTTTGAGCAATTACTTGAAGCGGCAGATTTATTGCTCTCAGAAAACGGAATTTTTGCAGTCATTATTCCCTTCAAAGAAGAAGAAAACTTTATGGCTTTGGCCAACGAATTCGAATTGTATCCTTTGAAAATCACTCGTGTAAAAGGAACACCAACTACGGAAATCAAACGTAGCTTACTGGCCTTTAGCCGAAATGAAACTACCGATTTACCAATTGACGAATTGGTTATAGAAACTGCAAGACACGTCTATACTCCTGAATATATTGAATTAACTAAGGATTTTTATTTGAAGATGTAGTTACCGACCTGCTAATTAGCTGATAAGTAATGATTTTTTTACATTTTCACTATTCCAATTCTAAATTAAAATGTAATTTTATATTGCAATTCAAAAAGCTATAAATTTGAAATGAATTTAAAAAAATATAACATTTTTATATAGTTTTGTTATATTTCTTTATGTAGATTTGTTGCCATAAAATTTTCGAACCATGAAACCAGACTTATTTCAATCTCCTGATTACTATAATCTTGACGATTTATTAACCGAAGAACACAAGTTAGTCCGAGACGCCGCAAGAGCTTGGGTAAAAAGAGAAGTATCCCCTATCATAGAAGACTATGCTCAAAAAGCAGAATTTCCAAAACAAATCATCAAAGGTTTGGGAGAAATTGGTGGTTTTGGTCCTTACATTCCTGTAGAATATGGTGGTGCTGGATTGGATCAAATATCCTACGGACTCATTATGCAAGAAATTGAACGCGGGGATTCTGGCGTGCGCTCTACTTCATCAGTACAGTCATCTTTGGTAATGTATCCCATTTGGAAATACGGTAACGAGGAACAACGCATGAAATACTTACCCAAACTAGCCACTGGAGAATTCATGGGCTGTTTTGGATTGACTGAACCTGACCACGGCTCTAACCCAGGTGGAATGACCACCAACTTCAAAGACAAAGGTGATCATTATTTATTAAATGGTGCCAAAATGTGGATTTCTAACGCTCCTTTTGCAGACATTGCTGTAGTTTGGGCAAAGAATGAAGAAGGACGAATTCACGGTTTAATCGTAGAACGCGGCATGGAAGGATTCACCACTCCTGAAACTCATAACAAATGGTCTTTGAGAGCTTCGGCTACTGGAGAGTTGATTTTTGATAATGTAAAAGTTCCAAAAGAAAACTTGTTGCCAAACAAATCAGGATTAGGCGCACCGCTGGGTTGCCTAGATTCTGCTCGTTACGGAATTGCTTGGGGCGCTATTGGCGCGGCTATGGATTGTTATGATACCGCTTTGCGTTATGCTAAAGAGCGTATTCAATTTGACAAACCTATCGCAGGAACTCAATTACAACAAAAAAAATTAGCCGAAATGATTACTGAAATCACCAAAGCGCAATTGTTAACTTGGAGACTAGGCGTCTTAAGAAATGAAGGCAGAGCGACTTCGGCACAAATCTCAATGGCTAAAAGAAATAATGTTGACATGGCGATTCATATTGCTCGCGAAGCCAGACAAATGTTAGGCGGAATGGGAATCACAGGCGAATATTCTATCATGCGTCATATGATGAACTTAGAATCGGTAATTACCTATGAAGGCACTCACGATATTCATTTATTAATTACAGGAATGGACATCACAGGAATTGCTGCTTTTAAATAATATAAACAACTATTAAAGTATTTATAAAATCAATTAAAGAAGCTTCTTGGTAACAGGAAGCTTTTTTATTTTTACAAAAAAAAATCCCAATGAACATTACCTACATCAATTCAAGAATAGCGACGCAAAAGGAACAACTTTTGAACCACACTTTATACCATAAAGTACGTACCTTAGAAAATTTGCATTGTTTCCTAGAAACTCATGTATATGCAGTATGGGATTTTATGTCGCTTTTGAAAGCTTTGCAAGCCAAACTAACGTGCACGACAACACCTTGGTTTGCTTCTCCCAACCCAGAAACTCGTTATTTGATTAACGAAATTGTTTTGGCCGAAGAAACCGACCTTAGCCTAGACGGAAGACATTTAAGCCATTTTGAAATGTACCTAGAAGCCATGCAGGCTTGTGGCGCAAGTACAACAGGAATTGCCACATTCCTAGAAGAAGTACAATCCATACAAAATATTTTTGTGGCTATTAAAAAAAGTCAACTACATCCGAATATCAAATCATTTTTGGATTTTACTTTTCAGGTAATTGAACATGGCAAAGCACATGAAATAGCTGCTGCATTTACCTTCGGAAGAGAAGATTTAATCCCTAGTATGTTCACAGAAATCTTGCAAAACTTTCAAAAAAACTTTCCAGAAACGGATTTAAAACAATTGATTTACTATTTCGAAAGACACATCGAATTGGATGCAGACGAACACGGACCCATGGCGATGCAAATGATTACCGAGCTTTGCGGAAATGATGCTAAAAAATGGGAAGAAGTTGAAGCCATTTCGATCCTAGCCTTGGAAAAAAGAATAGGCCTTTGGAACGGTATCGAAGAACAATTGTGTTTGACGATGGAAACCGTTTAAAAAACAGGTATGGCACACTTTCCGAAACATATAAAAACAGCACTACAATTCTTCCTTTTGGCAGTTGTAGTGTTTTTTTTCAACCAATGTTCTACCGAAAACCCATCGGTTAATCCAAAACCTGAAAGTAGTCCAACATCTCAACAACCATCACAACCAATAAGTAAGAAAGTTTCATACATCGCACTTGGAGATAGTTACACCATTGGACAAAGTGTTTGTCCAACGTGTCATTTCCCTGAGCAACTAAAGAAAAACCTTGAAGCAACAATCCCTGGCTTATCCGTAGACCTAAAAATCATTGCACAAACAGGCTGGACTACTTCTAATCTAATCCAAGCGATTAAAGAACAGCAACCCACTACCGATCATAACTTAGTAACCTTACTTATTGGTGTCAACAACCAGTATCAAAATAGGGAATTTATCATTTATGAAAGAGAGTTTCCTCAATTGGCACAAACAGCCATCGCTTTAGCGAAAGGGAAAAAAGACAATGTTATCGTGGTTTCAATTCCCGATTATGCCTATACTCCTTTTGGACAACAAACAGGAAATGCAGCTAAAATTTCAACTGAATTAGACCGCTATAATACATTTGCTAAAACTTATTGCGAAGCTAATGGCATTACCTTTATTAATATCACTGATATTACAAGACAAGGACTAAAAGAAACCTATTTGGTAGCCCCAGACGGCCTACACCCTTCGGAAAAAGCCTATTCTTTATTTGTTGAAAGATTAACACCAAAAGCAAATGTAATTGTTCAAAAATAAAAGCCCCATCGTATCGACAGGGCTGAACTTTTAATTTTCTGGAGCCAATTCTAGCTCAAGTCCTTCAAGACTTTCCGTTATTGGAATTTGACAACCTAAACGGCTATTAGATTTCACATAAAAAGCTTCAGACAGCATGGCTTCTTCATCATCACCCATGGGTGGTAATTCCACCTCATTGAGCACATAACATTGGCAAGAAGCACACATGGCCATTCCACCGCAAGTTCCCTCAACTGGCAACTCATAGGCTTTACACAATTCCATAATGTTCATAGCCATATCTGTTGGCGCTTGCAATTCGTGAACAACCCCTTCTCTATCTTTTATCTTTATTAAAACATCCATTATTAAAATTCCTTTTTTTATTTGATCTGAAGATCTAAAATATACTCTATACTGTTTTTACTATTACTGATTTTTAAACGAAGGATATCCGCTTGATTGATGGTAAATACCACCGAAACATCTGGAGCATATACCCCATCAATGGTTTTATACACCAATTTTCCCTTAAAAGTAGTAGTTACCAAACCATTTTTCTCATTTTTGGAAGTCACTAATGTTTGAGAATTTAATTCCGCAGAATTATAAGCTGTATATTCTTCTAATTTGGCTTTATCCCCACTGAACTTAGTTAAAAATTCTGCTCCAATAATTTTTAAATACCCCTGTCTGTTAGAAAATACATTAATTGGTGTAGCAAAAGAAGCATCTTGAAACTCCCCATCATTACCCACATAAGCTCTTTTCACAGAGGCTTCTTGAATGAGTTCTTGTCCAAAGCTAGTACCTAAAGACCATAGTAAAATAAATAGAAAGTACTGTTTTTTCATAATTGGTTAGGTTTAAAGTTAGTAATTCAAATGCATTTACATCCTGATTGAAGCACGGAATGCAAAAATGAATTTTTTTGTATAATTTTTTACCAAAATAAAAAAAAATCAACACAAAAAACCTAAATATGACAACAATTTTACACTAATGCAATTTATTTGATAAATCAGCAAAAAAACCAAAAAATAAATCAAAATAGCGAATCATTTCATAAAAATTTCTACTCAAAGAACTTAATTCAAAGTAGCCCATCGGCTTAACTTACACTACATTCACTACTGTTTCTATCTGAGGTGCAAATTTTTTGATTGTTGTTTCCACACCTGCACGCAAAGTCATTTGATTCACACTACAACTGGTACAAGCTCCTTCGAGTCTTACCTTTACATGTTTGTCTTCCTCGATAGAAATGAGCGTTATATCACCTCCATCTGATTTAAGAAATGGTCTGATTTCATCCAATGCTTTAATTACATTCTCGGTTAATTCTTCTGTTGTCATATTGAAGTGTTTAACAATTCAACCTTCAAAAAAATCTCCTGAAGGCTGAACCTTTAATTATTATTTTTTTACTGCTGAACAACCCGCCATGGTTGTAATTTTTATGGCTTCGGTAGCTGGTAAATGCTCATTTCTATTTACCGTTTCTTGTACTACATTTCGAGTAATGGTTTCGAAAACACTTCCAATAATAGAATCCGTTTGCAATGCAGCTGGACGTCCATAATCGCCTGCTTCACGAATAGATTGTACAATTGGCACTTCTCCCAAGAAAGGAACCTTTAAATCGGCAGCTAAATCTCTTGCGCCTTCTTTACCAAAAATATAGTATTTATTTTCAGGAAGTTCTTGTGGTGTAAAATAAGCCATGTTTTCAATAATTCCCAGAACTGGAACATTGATTGCTTCAGACAAGAACATCGCTACACCTTTTCTTGCATCTGCCAAAGCTACAGCTTGTGGTGTACTCACTACAACAGCACCTGTCACAGGCAAAGATTGCATAATAGACAAGTGAATATCACCAGTTCCCGGAGGTAAATCGATTAGCATAAAATCCAATTCACCCCAGTTGGCATCAAAAATCATTTGATTCAAGGCTTTCGCAGCCATTGGCCCTCTCCAAATTACCGCTTGACTTGGAGATGTAAAGAATCCTATTGAAAGCATTTTTACTTCATAACTTTCTACCGGTTTCATTTTTGATTTTCCATCTACTTCGATAGAAATAGGCTTTTCATTTTCTACATCAAACATGATTGGCATTGATGGACCGTAGATATCAGCATCTAAAACTCCAACACTGAATCCCATTTTGGCTAGAGAAACAGCCAAATTAGCTGTAACAGTAGATTTTCCTACGCCTCCTTTACCAGAAGCGACTGCAATGATATTCTTGATACCAGGAATAGCTTTCCCTTTAATTTCAGGTTTATCAGGCACCTCAACTTTGCTGTTAATTTTGATTTTTGCTTCGGCAGAAACTTTTTCTAGAATTGTTTTTTTAATATCGTCTTCAGCACGTTTTTTAATATGCATTGCAGGTGTGTGTAATACTAAATCTACCACTACTTCATCACCAAAAGTAACCACGTTTGCAACAGCTCCGCTTTCCACCATGTTTTTTCCTTCTCCAGCAATAGAAATGGTTTCTAATGCTTTTAATATTTCTTTTCTATCTAATTTCATGTTTAAAAATTTATCCGATGTCTACCTTTTAATAAGACTGATTCTTGATTGCAAAGATAATAGTAAAATAATGGAATCAATTAGGATTGAATTGAAAATATTGATAGAAAAATAGGCAAACTCACTTTAATACATTTCACCTTTAAGCAGTGTAATTTTTTGATCAACGTACTTTACAAGTAACTGATTTTTTAACAAATCATATGCCGTGGCAAGCCATTGATTTTTTACAGACGAAAAAACAACTGCATCAATGATACCGCTTGAAAACTTGGCTTGCGATGATCGAAAAGAAGCTTCTGCAAAACCTTTCATTTCTTGCAACTTTGCTGAGAGTTTGATGTAATTTTGTTTATTCTGATGCTCAAGTTCAATTTGATTTTTAACTTTTAAGGTCTCTTGTTCTATTAATAATTTTGTTTTTTCGGCTTCAATTTTCATGGCAGAAAATCTTTTCGATGCACGAAAACCATTAAACACTGGAACATTAAGCTGGATTCCAAGCTGTTGATTTTTATTATCCTTAATTTGTTTTGCAAAATCTATGGTTTGACCATTGAGTTGATTAAGTGTTTTGAAATAAAAAGTAGAAAAGCCATAAAAGGAAATCAAAGAAGGTAAATTATTAGCTCTTTCCAATTTAGCGTCCGCTAAACTACTTTTGTAATTTAACTTCGCATACCGCAATTTTGGATTATTATCAATTGTCATTTTTTGGTTCAAAGTTGTTTGCATTATATCACTCAAGACAACAGCTTCTATGGCACTATTTTCTGTATTAATTAACTGAAAAAGTTGCTTCTTTTGAAACCCCAACAATTGTTTAGTCTCTACTATCCTTTTCTCTTCTTGAGCGAAACTTAATTGCATATCGTACCAATCACTTTTTGATTTGGCACCAATAGCCACCTCTTTTTTCACTCTTTCCAGATTAAATTCAGCATTCTTGAATTGCTCCTCTTGAATTTTAAGTAATTCTTGGGTAAAAAGCGCTTGATAAAAGCTTTCCAAAATTTGAAGTTGGTATTCGTTTTCAATAACTTTTAAAGTTTCTTTAGAAAGTTCAATAGCTATTTTACTTTTTTGAGCATTCGCAAAAGCTTTAAAATCGAGCAAACTCATTTGCGCGTTCAAATTAAAACTATCGTTTTGAATATTTAAACTTTCTCTTCCATTGGTGGAAGGATTAATGGATGAACCAAAATTATAACTTTGATTTCCAGTAAAAAAAATGGCAGGTAAAAATTGATTCCCAACTGAATTATGTTCTTTTTGTACCTTCTTTATATCCAACTGCTGAATTTTAATGGCGATGGAAGTTTTCTTTCCCGCTTCTATACATTGCTGTAATGACCAACGCTGCTCTTGCCCCAAAAGAGTCAAACAGCAAAAAAAGAGCGCTACTAATAAAAAAATTATTTTATTCATATTTCAAATATTTCAGCACATCTAATCGAGTGGCGTGATAAGCCCTAGAGAGCACTACAACTAATGTTAAGCTTAATAGCATTACAAAACCTAATAGAAAAGGCAACACTGAGATAGTAATTCTAAAAGCAAAATTTTCTAACCACCTATTGAGCAAGTAATACACTGGAAATAGCGCCAGTAAAAACCCTACAACACAATAAATAACATATTGTTTGGACAATTCTTTTAACAGAGTATTGGTTTCTGCTCCAAGTGTTTTTCGGATGGCAATTTCTTTCATACGTCTTTCAATTGAAAAAGAAGCCAAAGAAAACAATCCGAAAAGCGCAATTAAAATGACAATAACGTTGAGTAATGAAAACAAGTTCTTTTGTTTGACGTAGGTTTCATAAGTTCTAGCATACTGTTTATCAACAAAATCATAAGTAAAAGGATCCTCAGCATCAACATTTTTAATCCAAAATTTTTCAATATCGTCAATGGTTTGATCCATGTTTTCTTTCTTAACTTTTACGTGAATCTTGTTAGTATTTTGTAACATCCAGTTAATAGTTTTAAAATGAAAAAACACCATTGGAGGGATTTCAGCTTGTGGGCCAAATAAGTGGAAATCTTTTACAACACCTACTATTTTTAGTTTTGTGCCATTCCAATCTATTTCTTTCCCTATTGGATTTTTTTCACCCATCATTTTCATAGACACTTCATTTATCAACATTGAATTAATAGTATCAGAAGCAAATTTTTCGGACAAACTTCTTCCTTCTTTGATTTTGATTTGCATCATTTCTAACATACCAAAGTCAACACCCATGTTTTGGCTTTGGATATTGGCATTTTTATATTGAAAACTTGAAGAACTTCCCGAGCCATTTCCAAATGAAAAAGCACCTGTAGCCACTTGCTCAACCCCTTTAATCTTTGAAATTTCGGCTTTGACCATATTGTATCTATCGTATATTTTTTTCTCGTACCCTTTTTCTTTCCAGTCGTATTTATTTCTGTAATTTATGGAAAGTACTTGATCTCCTTTAAATCCTAAATCTTTATTAGAAATATATTTTATTTGTTGAAAAACGATATAAAAACCAACAATAAAAAAAGTAGCGATTGCAAATTGAAAGACCAACATTCCGTTGCGCAACCAAATGCCACTTTTACTTCGACCAAAATTACCTTTCAACACTTTTAAAGTTTCAAAATTAGACACGTATACGGCGGGGAAAATTCCGGCGACTACAATGGTAATGATGAAAATTAAGACCAATTGTAAGTAAAATTGGCTTCCAAAAATGACTAATTTTTTTCCTAGAAATTCATTGTAATACGGCAACGATAGTTCAACAATTACTAAAGCAAGCAAAATCGAAAACGAAGTAATCAATACTGTTTCAAAAATAAATTGCTTGATAATATTTGATTTTGAAGCACCAATAATTTTTCTAACGCCTACTTCTTTTGCCCGTTTTATGGCATTTGCGGTAGCGAGATTTATATAATTTACAATGGAAAGCACTAAAATTAAAAGGGATAACCCCATCATAATCATCAAAAACTGATAATTTCCTTTAGCTTCTGGGTAATCATTTGTAATTGAATGAAGTCGAGAATCTTTAAGGGATTCTAAAACTATTTTCATAGGTTTCTCATCATATTTTTTCAAATATTCTTCAGGTGTTAATCCTTCATCTTTTGCCCATCGAAGTAAATTATTTTCATAATGCAATTTTTCAATTACCGCTTCAATTTTTTGTTTTGCATTGACATTCTTAAGCTTTACAAAAAGTCCAAAATTAAAATTCCCCCAAGGATTATTTTCCGGATTTAACTTACCATCAATTAAATTGGTTACCATTTCGGGTGCAATTGCTGATTTTCTATTTGCTATATAAATGCCTTTAACTGCTAATTTTCTGCCCGAATAATCAATGGTTTTATTCATTGGGTCTTCATTTCCAAATAGTTTTTTGGCAACCGCATCTGAAATAGCAACACTAGTTTTAGAAAGACAATTCTTTGGATTTCCTTTTATAAACTCAAATGGGAAAAAATCAAAGAAGTTATTTTGCGCATCAGTAATTACAAATTTTTGCTTTTTGTTTTTGTACTGAACACGTTCTTCATAATAACCTAAATTCATATAGCAATGTGAGGCGATTTCGGTGGTGTTTTTTTGCAAACTAGCACCAACTGGCCCTGGCGAGTTTGCCCAAACAACATCATCTCCAAGAACATTAACCACTAGAAAAACACTTTCCTTATTAGGATTCCAATCGTTATAACTGTGTTCATCGTTCCAATAGAGAATCGCAAAAATCAATCCTGCAATGCCAATACTCAATCCCAAAACATTTAAAGCGGTAAAAAGCTTGTTGTTTTTGATATGGTATAAAAATATGTTTGTCCAATTTTTTAGCATGATGTATTCGTTTTTTGATTGATGATTGATGATTTTAGGAAGTAAAGACAGCTACATTTTTGTGATTTTCTTTTTCAGAAAGCACCATTCCGTCTTTCATTAAAATTGTTCTTTGCGAAAAAGAAGCATCGTAATCCGAATGGGTTACCATTACTATTGTTGCTCCCTGTGCGTGCAAATCAGTAAGCAACTCCATTACTTCGTTACCATTTTTACTATCTAAATTTCCTGTTGGTTCATCTGCCAAAATAATTTTTGGATCATTAATTAGCGCACGTGCAACAGCCACTCTTTGTTGCTGCCCTCCAGAAAGTTGTTGAGGATAATGCTTTAAGCGATGTGAAATGTTTAATCGCTCAGCAATCGCGGCTACTTTTTTCTTTCTTTCAGCTGCCGAAACATTATTGTAAATCAATGGCAATTCGATATTATCAAAAACGGTTAGTTCATCAATCAAATTAAAGTTTTGAAAAATGAAACCAATGTTCTGTTTTCTCACTTTAGATTTTTCTTGTTCTTTTAGCCCTATCATTTGTTGATTAAGCAACTCATAACTACCACTTGAGGCACTATCCAAAAGCCCTACAATATTCAATAATGTTGATTTGCCGCTCCCAGAGGCTCCCATTATGCTGACAAATTCGCCCTGATTGATTGTCATTGAAATGTCGCTCAACGCTTTGGTTTCTAATTCTTCTGTTCGGAATATTTTCGAAAGATTGGTAATGTGTATCATAGTGTTTTTGATTATTGATTTATTTATTTTTATTGACTAGTATTATTCTATGTTTAATATTTCAGCTTCAAGATAATCCTTATAGGATGATGTAATTACTTGCTCTCCAGGCTGAAGCCCTTTTAGAATTTCAAAATACAAAGGATTTTCTCTACCCATGGTAATTTTTCTTCGCTCTGCTTTATTGCCGTTGACAACAAATATCCACTTTCCTGCGGTTTCTTGGTTAAAACTTCCTTTCGAAAGTACTATAGATTTTGTCTTTTCAGATAGCGTTAATCGCACGCCAAAACTCAATCCCTGACGCAAATCCATTTTCTCCGCTTGGGCAAAATTCAGTTCCACCAAAAATTGTCCATTTTTTATTTCTGGTATCACTTTATTAATGACAACTTCAACCTCTTTACCGTTAAAATCTACTTTCCCCTTTTGCCCTTGATTAATTTTCGGAAGATAGAACTCATCTACTTGCGCCATCAGTTTATAGCCTTTCATAACATCGATTTTGGCTAATGTTTGCCCTTGCTGATAGGTTTGTCCCAAAACAGGTTCAAACGAAGACAACCGCCCTGAAACTGGCGCAATTATTAAAAAGTTTTTCTTGTTGGACCGCAAAACAGCAAGGCTTTTTTCCATAATTCCAATGGACTGATTAAGGTGCACGATCTGTATTTGATTGGCTTGTTTCTCTTTGGTCATACTTTGCTTTATAATACTGATCCGCTCTTTTTGAAAACGATAATTCTCTTGTGTTTTTTCCCATTCGTTTTGGGATAAAATATCTTGTTCAAACAACTTTTTATTCAAATCGTACAAGTTTTTTGCATCTTGAAAATCATGACTTATGGCCACCAAATCTTTGGCGAAATTTAATTCTTGATTTCTCAAATCTAATTTGGCTTTGTTCAAATTATTGATTTGTTCTATAATTGCCGTTTCTTGCTGCATATAATTCAGTTCCGTATTGGGATTATATAATCGGGCTAAAGCTTGTCCCTTTGTAACATTATCTCCATTACTCACAAATATTTCTTGAACCGAACCTCCTTCTACTATGTTTACCAACATAGAATTCATAGGCTCCACCCGAGCTTGAAAAACCAAAAAATCTTCAAAAAAATCTTGTGTCACAGTCTTAATCGTTATCTCTTGTTTTTTTACATTCAGACTTCTTTTTTTATTGATTATTGAAAAAGCGACATAACTCAAAATTACAATTCCAATTACTGCAAGGGTTAGATACTTTTTTTTGTTATTTTTACGAGTGATGATTGTGTCCATTATAATTTTATTTGTCTGGTACATCAACAATTTCGTGCCATATTTTTAAAAATAGTCAAAGCGTTGATTGTAGTGGTTTTTGAAAAAACTCAAAAACAAGTGGTGTTCATTAACGAACAGTGTTCGGTCGGAAATGAACACTTGCACCATATCAATTTTTATAAAATTGGAACTAAAAACTTTGAAACAGTAGCGTTTTTAACCGTCAAAAATGCTAATAGTAGCTTAAAATGAAAAAAACAACTGCCCGAATTTTGGTTATCGATGACCAAGAAGACATACTTTTCGCTGCAAATATGCTTTTGAAAAAACATTTCGAAACCATTTACACGGCCAATAACCCAAAAAACATTCTAAAACTACTTGCCGAAAATGAAATAGAAGTGGTGCTTCTAGACATGAATTATCGTATTGGTTTTGAAGATGGTCGTGAAGGAATCTATTTTTTAAAGGAGATAAAAAAAATTTCACCTCATACTATTGTAATTCTAATGACCGCGTTTGGCAAGGTCGAGACCGCTGTTGAGGGCTTAAAATCGGGTGCTTTTGATTATGTTTTGAAGCCATGGGAAAATGAAAAATTAGTACAAACTGTAAAACAAGCCGTTGAAACCTCACGCATTGAAACTCGAAAAAACAAAAAGAAATTAGTAAGTGACGTGACCAATAATCCCTTTTTTATTGGCCATTCAACGCTTATTAAAAAAGCCTATTCCTTGGCCGAAAAAGTAGCAAAAACAGAAGCTAATGTTTTAATTCTTGGCGAAAACGGCACAGGAAAATTTGTTTTAGCACAGTACATTCATCAACAATCCGATAGAAGGAACAATGCCTTTGTTCATGTTGATTTAGGTTCACTCAATGATAATTTATTCGAAAGTGAACTTTTTGGTTATGCCAAAGGGGCTTTTACAGATGCCAAAATCGATACCGCGGGTCGGTTTGAAAAAGCACAAAACGGAACCCTCTTTCTAGATGAAATTGGCAATGTTCCCAGTCATTTACAAGCAAAATTATTGCAAGTCATTCAAACCAAAACCGTCACCCGACTTGGAGAGTCAAAACCAAGAGCACTCGATGTTCGAATTATTACGGCTACTAATTTAGATTTAAAACAAGAAGTGCTTACCAAACAGTTTCGGGAAGATTTATACTATCGTATTAATACTATGGAAATCAAACTCCCTGCTTTACGTGAACGCCTTGAAGATAAAATTCCGTTAGCTGAATTTTTGCTAAACAAAATGATTCTTAAATACGAAAAAGGAAACATCACTTTCGACGAAAAATCCCTTCATCAAATCAAAGAACACGCTTGGCATGGAAACATTCGTGAAATGGAAAACCGAATTGAGCGCGCCATTATTCTTTGTGAAAATGACATCATCAAAGTCTCAGATTTGGATCTTGAAATGATTACTCGTTATGAAGAAAATCAGGAAGATTTACACTTATCGGAAATTGAAAAGATAACCATCGAAAAAGTATTAACCAAAAACGAATGTAATATAAGTAAATCAGCAGAAGAATTAGGTTTATCAAGAGCCGCTTTATATCGAAGAATGGAAAAATATAATATTAATAATTCGTAAATGTTCAAAACACAAAAAACACATCACTATTTATTCTTACGACTACTCGTTCTTTTTTGTGGAGTAGTTCTGAGTTTTTTTCTTTATTCAAAAAACTTAGTTTATTCTTGTTTTTTGTCCTCTCTTCTCAGTTTTTTACTCCTGATGGAACTGTATTTTTTTCTTAAAAATGCTATGCAATTTTATGACAGAATCATTTCATTAATGCTGAATAACGATTTCACCTCAGATTTCTCCAAAGTATCCGCCAACACCAACCCTAATGCTATCTACAAATTATATGAAAAACTAAAAAACAAAGAGAACGATACCTTCTCCAAAGACATAGTATATAGCAGCATTTTGAACAACATAGAAAGTGGCATCCTTATCTTAGAAAAAAGCGAAAACGATTGGAACGTTTTCTTGATGAACAACTATTTTTCCAAGCACTTTCAGGTGCCTAAAGTTACCAAATGGCACTATCTTGCAACGCTATTACCTTCACTATGTGAGTTTATCGAAGCCCAAGAATTTAAGGAAATGAAAAGTCCGATACAAATACAAGTTGACAAAAAAGAAACCCAAACTTTTGTCATTCAAACTTCTGTAACCAAAACGCTAAACAAAGAATACTATGTCATTTTACTAGATAGCATACAAAAAGTAGTCGATAAGAAAGAGAAAGAAGCTTGGATCAACCTAATGAAAGTCATTTCGCACGAGCTCTTAAATTCACTCACTCCCATACGTTCCCTTTCTCAAAACTTAAATGAACTCATTCAGCAAGATAGTTTATCCAACGAGGATTTAGAAGATATCAAACAGAGTGTAATCACAATGCATAATCGGAGCAATCATCTTCAGGAATTCGTTGAGAGTTATAGAATACTAGCCATGTTGCCGACACCTAAAAAGGAAAAAACGGAGCTCTCAAAACTAATTAACGATGCGTTACAAATCATGCTTCCTTTATTCAAAAAAGAGAACATAACCGTAAACAACACGCTACATCAAACCCTTTGGATACTAATTGACAAAAACCAAATAGAACAAGTTTTTATCAACTTACTAACCAATTGCATGTATGCGTTAGAAAACAAAGAGAATAAAGAAATAAGTATAAATGTAGAGAGGTTTGAGCAACGATTGTATGTAATAATTACAGATAATGGTAGCGGAATTGAAGCAGAGATTCAAGATAAAATTTTCCTTCCTTTCTTTACTACACGAAAAAAAGGAGCAGGAATTGGACTTACCTTATCCAAAAGTATCATTGAAGCTCACGGTGGTTATTTATCCTTTGAATGTGAAGAAAACAAAACTCAATTTAAAATTTGCCTCTTAGTATAAAAATGTTTCTTTTACTTTCTCACTTCGGGCTCCCAAAAATGAGCTTCGAAGTCCACAATTTGATTGTCTTTAACTACAACACCTTCACTTTCTAACAATTGTTGCATTAAATTCGTTCCATCAAAGTGGTGTTTACCTGTTAATAGCCCTTTTCTATTCACTACACGATGTGCTGGAACATCTTCTACATGATGCGAGGCATTCATGGCCCAACCCACCATTCGAGCAGAACGCGCAGTTCCTAAAGCTTTGGCAATGGCTCCGAAGGAAGTAACTTTGCCATAAGGAATTTGCCTTACCACAGCATAAACACGCTCAAAAAAATTGGTTTCTTCCATTTTTTATTCAAAGAGATAACAAACCATAATGCTTCATGATGTTCCAAAAAGTAACCAGCGTTACCAAACCCGTGATGGTTCCTATGATGCGATTCATATTTTGAATAAAGAAATCGGCTTTGGATTCAATTTTATTAAAAAAAGCCACATACCCATAAAACACTAAAAAAGCACCTGATACTACTCCCAAAACAAAGATAAAAATAGAAAGCAAATCAAAGGTAAATAATTGATAGGATGCAAAGGTAATTCCTAACAAAACATAATAGGGAATAGGAAAAAAATTCAAGGCAGAAAGTAACATTCCCAAAAAGAAACGCGAACTTTTACTGTACTTTTTAATCTTTTCTGCTTTTCGTTTAGGCTTTTTCGCGATAAAAAGAAAATAAATGGTGAGAATGGCAAAAATTACACATCCTATTTCTCTTAAAAGCAATATAAGTGATGGACTTTTATCAAGCACCCTTGCAAATAAAAGTGCTAAAAATGTTTGAAAAAAGATGACAACAACCGCTCCAGAGACAAACCACATCGCTACTCGTTTTCCTTCTTTTAGGTTCACTTTTACCGCAGTCATATTAATCAACCCTGGTGGCGAAATACCAACAAAAGCGCTAATAAAACCGAGAAAAAAGAGACCTAATATCTGCATAGCATGAAAGGAAAAACTAGATTTAATTAAAAATCTAGTTTATGATTTTATTTTAAAACGAATAAAAGTAATCGCTTTATTGATGGCTAAATATTGTTTTTCATAAAACGTTTGAAAAGCCGTAACCTCCTCTGGACTTCCTTCGTTTTTATAGACATTATGATTCGCATACAGCACCTCATGTCCTTCGCCATGCAAAAGGCCTAAAGTGTAACCGTGCATGAATTCCGAATCGGTTTTTAGATTCACGATACCTTCTTTTTTCAAGATTTTTTTATACAATTGCAAGAACTCTGAGTTCGTCATACGATGCTTCGTTCTCTTGTATTTGATTTGTGGATCTGGAAAAGTAATCCAAATTTCGCCAACCTCATTTTCGGCAAAAATATGATTGATCAACTCGATTTGGGTTCTTACGAAAGCTACATTGTGCAAGCCTGTTTCTACAGCCGTTTTGGCTCCTCTCCAAAAGCGCGCACCTTTAATATCAATACCAATAAAGTTCTTATTAGGATAGCGCTCTGCTAAACCCACCGAGTATTCACCTTTTCCACAACCCAATTCCAAAACCAAAGGGTTGTCATTCTTGAAAAATTCAGCATTCCATTTTCCCTTTAGAGGAAACAACTCCCCTACCACTTCTTCTCTTGTTGGTTGAAACACATTATCGAATGTTTCGTTTTCTTTGAACCTTTTTAATTTATTTTTACTTCCCACGGTATTTTTTGCTATTTCGTGCAAAAATAAGCAATTAAATTTGAAGGCTCGCTTTAGTTCACAAAAAACAAGGACCTACACTTATAAAATTTCCGCCACGAATTCACTAATAAATCAAGAATTACAATGTGTTTTAATGACACGAATTATTATAGTTGATGGTATTCGTGTCATTCAATATCAATTTCGATAGCAATTAGTGACAAATTGTGCTATTGCTTCGCCTATTCGCTATCGCTCGGGTAGTGGCTAACTTTTTTAAATGCTAATACGCTGACAAAACGTTTTATTCTTTGGCGGTTAGTTGCTTCATCACTCCATCTTCTATAGGTGTTTTGATTTTTACTACTTCGTCTACGTTTTCATTTGGAATCGTCATAGAAAGCACATAATGTTTGATTTTCCAATCCTTTCCTATTTTTTCTAGTACACCTGACCCTCTACAAATTTTCATTTGTGTACTCAACAACTCATCAAACCAAGCCAATTTGCCTGTGGCGTCCAAAAAAATATGACGCTCGATTGCGGTAAAATTCCATGCTTTTCCTTTATCGAAATAAGGCTTTGCAAAAGCTTGAAAAGCGGTTTTGTTCCAATTCTCCTTCGCGTCGGTACCAATAAAGATGGCATCATGGGTCATTAATCCAAAATAAGCATCAAATTGAGCTTGCGCAGCTGCTTTGTGCCAAGCATCGAGAGTAGTGGAAATTTTTTGTTCTTCAGAACGCTGAGCATGAGCCATAGTGGAAAAAAGTCCAGCTACCAAAAGGAGCCCCATAGAAAGTGTGGTTTTCATAGATTGTGTTTAGGTTAATTGAATAACAAAAATAACTACTTTATAGCAAGTTTTGTTTACTACCATAGTTTGAAAGTTAAAAAAACAATAAGAATCGCGCTTGGTCACTCTTTTTAATATATTTTTGAAATGTGAAACAAATCCATCAAATTATGAAAACAATCCCCACTCTTTTATTTGCTTTCCTTGTATTTTCTCTATCGCAAAGTTCATTTGCACAAGGTTTTGGTGTTCGTGCAGGAGCTAATTTTTCTTCGGCTAGCGACGGAAATTTTGGTAAAATAAAAAGCAACAACGGCTATTATCTTGGCGTTTACAAAGAAATGTCTATAGTTCCCAAATTACTTTATATTCAACCAGAGATTCAATTCTCCAAACAAGGTTTTACTACCAGCACTTCTGATTTTGATTTAAACTATGTACAAGTGCCCATTTTGGCTAAGTTGTATGCACTAAAAATTGTTAGTTTTGAAACAGGTCCACAATTTGGTTTTAAAGTCAGTGACAAAATTAACGGTTCTCAAAATCCAGATTTCAAAACTTTTGATAGTGCATGGGCGTTTGGCATGTCATTAAATTTACCTTTCGGATTAGCGATCAACGGAAGATATATTGGCAGTTTTAAAGAAGTGATCAAAGACAGTGATTCTAAAAACCAAGTCATTCAATTGGGCGCATCATTTACGTTCTAAAATCTATTTTTTTTGCATAAAAAAGGGCAATGTTTGATGACATTGCCCTTTTATTTAGAATTAGCTCAAAGCTAAAATTATTTTAATGTGCTTTTTGCTTTTCGATAGTAGACGTTAGCGAACGTTTGATTTTGTCTAATGCCCCATGAAATGCTTTTTCGATGCTACTGGCGTGTTCTGTAACCGCGAGAGGATGACTGTTGGCCACACGAACTTCAATTAAACAACGTTTGTCGTCTACACCAGATTTATTACTGTTTTCATCACCAAAATGCACTTCTACTCTAGTAATTTTATCTTCGAATCGAGCCAATGATTTTTCTAATTCACCAGAAAAGTAAGCTTCTACTCTTTCGTGCCCTTCGATATTTTTGTCGGTGTTGATTTGTACTTTCATCGTTACAATGTTTTTGAGTTATATTTCAAATTTAAATCATTCAGAAGAAAAAAGCTACTCTTTTAGCAAAAGTTTAGGACTCCGAAAACGTATTTTATGTCTTTTAAATTTATGTGTTTTTTTATTTTTAAAAAGTATTGAAAACAATGGATTCTCAGTATCTAACCTTCAAACCCTTAAAAAAAAGCGCTGCAAGAAGCAACGCTTTTTAGCATTCTATATGGACAAATGACTAGTTCACTACCTTAACTGGAAAAGTAACTGAAGCATCTGTGGCTCCACCAGCATTAGTGATGTCTCCTGTAGCCACACCTGAAGCACTTTTAGCTGGTAGGTGTCTTAAAACTACGGTAATATTACCTGTAGTAGCCGCTGTACCTGTTTTCAAAGTAAAAACCAAACCAATTGGTTTTCCGTTTTTATCAGTATCTCCGTAAGTGAAAGTTCCAACAGCTGCTGGCGCTTGATAAAACAATTGGTGGTCATCCCCTTCTTCTTTTACCTCAGCCGTAATATCGTCAGCAGGTTTAACAGTTTCGTTTAAGAAAGTAGTCGCCCCGTTATAGGTAGTATTGATTTTTAAATCTCCTGAAGCGGTCACTACTGGTGCATTAGGGCCATCACCATCTAAATCTCTTGAGGTTAGCGTAATAACAGAGCTCCCTGCAGTAAGTGTTGTGGTAACCGTAGTGATTACTTCTTCTTCATTTACTACTTCCGGATCATCATTGTTACAAGAAGAAAAAGAAAGTACCGTAAGTAAGGCTAAAGCTAAAATTTTTGAATTTTTCATTGGATTTAAATTAAGTTGTAATTAGTAATTAAATTTGATTTGTATTTGAAAATTGCGCCCTACTTCATCTGCGAAGAAGCGTTGGCGGTTGAGATAATCCCTATAATTTGTATTGAATATATTTTGAACAGAAAACCCAAGTGTAGTCGTGGTTTTGTAAAACGTATGGAATTTCATTTCACTGTAAAAATGAAGCAAATGATACCCCGCTGGCGGCGTGCTGATATCTAATAAAGCTGGCGATAGATTCCCGTCGCTATCCACTAAGTTAATGTCGAAATTGTTGTTGGGAAACGACTGTTGTCTCATCACAACCTCACTCTTTAACTCCAACAATAACTCATGCCATTCTTTTTTCTTGAATTCGATGGTATTGGTAAAATGAAAAGGAGGCATATCGATCAACGGCTCGTCATTGTCTAGATCATTCCCTTTGATGTAAGCCATTGTAAAACGATGTTGCCATTGCGAAGAAATAGTCCAATTGGTTTGTACATCAACACCACCTAAAAGCGCTTTGGTTTGTTGGTATTCCCAAACGGGAAAGGCACCACGAATAGTCGTTTCGGCACCAACAGGACGAAGGAACATATAGTTTTGTACCGTATGGATGTAGGGATTGATTTCGAATGAAAAAGCTGTCCAAGCTTTTTGCAATGTAGTGGACAATTTTAGTGATTGCTCTTTCTTTAACGCCAAATCCCCCAATTCAATGATTCCTGTAGAGTGATGCAATCCATCACTGAAAAATTCCGATGGATTTGGGTTACGGGTCGCCAAACTAATATTGGTATACCAATCCCATTGCTTGTCAAACGTTTTTCTAAAACCAAGACTAGCCGATAGGTTATGGAAGGTAAAATTAGGGTGCGCCAAAATTTGGTCTCCCACCTCTCTTACCACAAATTGTGGAAAAAGAACATCATAACCTCTTTCGGTCCATCTACTTTTGAAATAAAACTTTTTGGCATCTACTTTTGAAAAGTCATAGCGCAAACCACCATCTAAAACCAAACCGTCTGATAAAGAAACACTCGCAATTCCGTAAATTCCAGCATCTAGCTTCTCATAATTTGGAATCAACGGACGAATACCCGTGGCAGGACTGGCAAAGTTATTTTGGAAACCTGCATTTATTCCTGATTTCAAATGCCAATCGTGGTAGGTTTTCTTGAAATCTACATTCAAATTGTGTGTAGACAATTCCAAATCCAAAGCCGCTAGATTATTAAAGGAACCTCTTCTTACATCAAATTCCAATCGTTTATTGAATTGAAAAGAATATTGCGAAGAAAGAGAAGCCGTTTCATCAAAATAGTACTGATAATTCAACTTTGCCAAATGGTGTTGCACCTCTTGTTTTGGATTGTCGATAGTATAGGTAAAATCATTGATTACCGAAGGTTTTTGGTTATTGATTGAGTTATACAAATCATTGATACTTCCCGTATGCGAAGCGCTCAAAATTCCAATAGTGGCATTGTAATAACTATAAAATCCTGACAGGAAATAGTGTTTTCCAGTATACTTTACATCGCCCGTAAAATTTGATTCACGGTTGCCTGTATTCGACAAAACATAATCGGGTGCTTCACGATCTCCCATATATTTGAAGGTGCCGAGTACGTTCCAACTCCAACCTAGGTCATTCCCTTTGTGTAAACTTGTAGTGACCGACCCACCTCTTCCGTTGGAAGCCAAATTGAGCATCGTTCTTCCAAACAAGGTGTCTTTTCGGACTTGAATCGGTTCTAAAATTACCAAACCTCCCACAGCGTCGCCACCGTATTGTAAGCCTGAAGCGCCTTTAATCACTGTTATTTTTCCCGCAGCATTGATGTCAAAATTGGGAGCGTGTTCTGTTCCCCATTCTTGGTCTTGCATCCGGACATTGTTATTAATGATTGGCACTCGGCTTCCGAACATACCATTTACAATAGGTTTCACCACGGTGCTTCCTGTCTTTAAACCTGAAACTCCTGCTACTTCTTGCAAAACATCGCCCAAGGACTGATTACTAAACTTCTCAATCGTGGCTGCTTTTACTTTTTGTTCCAGCACCGACTGATTGGGTGTCGTGTTTTTTTGTTTCACCAAAACTTCATACAAAGCCTCTGTATTTTGCTTCATAACAAAATTCAATTCCCTATCAGATGTCAATGTAATCACCGTGTCAATAGTTTGATAACCCACAAAGGACAGCGAAACCTTCAACGTACCAGAAGGCACGTCTTTGATTTCGTAAAACCCATTTTTGTTGGTGTTTACCGTTTTATTTCCAATGTGTACGTGACAACCTTCAAGGTTTTTTTTCGTTTCAGTAGTAATGGTACCGCTTAGTTTGTTTTGTGAAAAAACCAAAGCCGTAAACCAAAAGAACACGAAAACACTATAGCTTTTTGCTCGCATTTTGATATTCAAAAAAAATTAAAATAGGATTATCGCCATTCTCTAGTCTCGAAAATGACGTTTTGAAGTGAGATAAACGCTATTGAATTGACTACAAAATGTGCTTTAATCACAAATTATAGACTACCAAAAGGTCCGTTCACTTCCTAAAAAAGCTATACTACAGGCGGTGCCCGTAACGCAAATAAACTTCCTGAATAGAAAGTAAAGGTTGAAGATAGATAAAACTTAGTCGTTTTACTATAGGTTACAGCCTCGCTATTTTCCCAAAAAAAGGAAGAAGGCGGTAAGAAACTGTTAACAGAATAAGCACAAACCGAACAAGGTTGCGCATAATGGTGCGCGTGTGTGATTTGTTTTTTTGAAGTCGTGTTTTCGTGATGACAAATTGGAGCTTCTAGCTGCTCTATCAAATGGGCATAACTGTGCTTGGTTTGAAAAACCATCGTCGCCAACAAAATCAGCAAAAAGATCCTCGATATGAAAGCTTTGTTTGTCATCTGTTGCAAATGTAAAGAAAGAAACACGAATTTCAAGAATTGACACAAATTAAAATTAAAAGCTTGCGTCATAGCGCTAAAAAACACGAATTTCACGAATTAAACCCTTTCGTTCTTTGCAGTTAAATGACACAGATTACACAAATTTCACAGATAAAACTTTGCGCCTTTGCGGTAAAAAGACACAGATTTCACAGATTTACACAGATTAAAACTTTGCGTCCCTTGCGTAAACCTTTGCGCGCTTTGCGGTTAAAAAAACTATTTCAATCGAAACACCACCCTCACCAACGCCTTAAGAAAAGGCACTTTTGGGCATTTCCAGATTACTTGTAGGTCCTCGAAAAAAGAAGTCTCTTCATCCAAAAATTTAAAAATCAAATCGGGTTTTCCTTTTTGGAACAGCTTTGAAAAAATGACACTTCCCAATTCGTTCGTGCGGTCCAGAATATCCAACAACAACAAATCGTACCACCAAAATTTAGTTCTTTTTCCCAAGGAGGTAAAAGGCAAATCGAGTTGCAAAAAGCGTACTAACGCATCCGATTTTTTGTCCGAATTCCTAAAAGTATAGCCCGTACTCGCTTTGGTCCAACCTCCAGCCGTGCCGATGTTCAGGACATTCTTGGTATTCGCTTTCCAAAACGGATAACAAGTCATTGGAATGCTCCCCTGCTCTTTTTCTTGTATGGTATAACTCGTCACACCGAGTTGCTGTAAGTAGTCTTTGATGGCGGTTTCATATTCGGCTTTGGGCAAGAGGTTGGCCGAAAAAAGCGTATATTCCACCAAAGCCTCGGTAGCCGAAGTCGGCAACACATACATAAAACGCGTATTCCCTTTTTGCGCCACCGAAAAATCCATAAACGTCGGTTTTTCAGCCGTAAAAACGGGCTCTTTCGTTTGCACAAACCACCCCACAAAATGCTGTTGCAGCACAGGATATTCGTTTTGATGCGCCACCAAAGTAGGATTGTAAATACTGTTCAACACGCGCTTTCCGAAATAAACCGCTTCCGTAGTTTTTACAAAAATTTGCTGTTCGGTTTCTTCTATGTCGGTTACTTTTTCCTGCACAAAAGTCACCCTCGGATGTTGCTGCAACAAAGCGAACACTTGCTGGTAAAAATCAATGCCGCGAATCATTTGATAGCGATACGGCTGCAAAGGCAAATCCCGACTGTACGCTTCCGAAGCAAACCAAGCCACGTCCCAATGTTTCGCCACAGCGCCATCCCAAATACTGGGCGAAGTACTCCAAAAACACCAAGTACGATCATTCGCCTTTTTGGCATCTTCGTCGAGTAACAAAAGGGTTTGGTCTTGGAAAGCAGGAGACGACACCATTTTGTACGCCGTCATCAAAGCCGCCAAGCCCGCCCCAGTAAAAATATAATCGTATTGAACCGTAGCCTCTGAAGTCATACGCCAAAAATAAGGAAAATAACCGCAATTCACAGCAAGCGCCCAACGGCTATTTTATCGACCTTACAAACTCTAATGATTGTTTGAATTTTTAGGAGCAGCCACACCGACTTTCCCACACGAGTCGTCCCGCTGTACGCTATATCTTGCTAGGCGAACCCCGCCTAGCAAGGATGCCGCTCCCATCGGGGCTAAGCGAGAACGTTTGGTTTTCAGAACAGAAAAAAAACAACATCAGTTACACAATAGTACTGTTTTAATGAACCGCGTTGCAAATACTATGGCTTGCGTTTAAGAACTTTCCATTTTGAAGACTTCAACTAAAAATAAACCTCGCTTAAATATTCTTAAACGAGGTTGTTTTTTAAGTTATCTTGAAATTTTACTTTTTGAAGAGAGTTGTGCAACTGCTATAGCTGTTGTGCGTTCGTTTTCAATTTTACCAAGGCCCATTTCTGTTTACATTTATAAAAGTATTGTTCTCTAAGCGATAAGCACCTTTAAGACCCACAAACCAAATGCGTTCTTGTTTATCTTGATAAATAGTAAATGGGAAAGGTTTAAATTCACCTTCTTTACTTTCAATTTTAGTGAATACTTTGTTGCTGTAACTATAAATATCACGTTTGTTGGCATTAAACCAAAGTGTACCGTTTTTATCTTCAAAAATGCAACCAATACCAATATCATTTTGGTTAAAAAGATTTTCAGTTACATTTATAACAGTCTCTCCATTGTATTTACACAACCCTTTGGAAGTCGAAATCCAAAAGTAGCCCTCTTTACTTTCAATTATTTGACCCACAAAATTAGATTTGAGCCCTTCTTTTTCAGAAATGTTGGTTAACGTAGTTCCATCATAAATATATACACCTCCGTTGGTTGCAAACCACATTTTACCTTTACTGTCTTCTATAATGGAATGAATCATTTTGGTTGTACTAATTCCCACATCGGGATTTATCTTTCCTTCAGGAATTTCAAACGGAGAAAATTTCTCTCCATCAAAGCTATAAACACCTTGAGTAGTTCCTACCCAAAGTATTCCTTTTTTATCCATTGTCATACTCCAAAGACCACCAATTCTCTTGGTTCCATTTTCATAATACATGGTAAAATAGTTCCCATCAAATTTTGCAATGCCACGATCATAACCTATCCAGATATTTCCAATTTTATCTTCAAGAATAGCATAAACTACTACTTTTTGTCCAGTAGAATCTTTAAGTACAAAATAAACAAGTCCATTCTTATCATAACGACAAAGACCATTTTGTGTGCCAAACCAAAAATTTCCTTTGCTGTCTTGAAAAACAGTTCGAATAACACCACTTATTTGGTTTCCTTGGTAATCTTTATCATGTACACTATTTCTATATTCAGGTTGCATTTCTGCCTTTAGACTAATACTATCTTTATGAATTCTTGTAATGTTAACTGGTATTGATTCTGTAATTTGTCCAATACACGAATTAAATAAAAATGATAAAACAAGCATTAAATAGTTAGCTTTGATTTTGTTATATTTAATCATAATTATTTTTTTTCTTTTTCCACGTTTCGTCAAAATGACGCACAACGTTCTTGAACCTCAGTGGATTTGGCACTAAAGTAAGCCCTATTTTCGAGTTTGTCAAAAAAAACAATTTCAATTTAAGCCTATTGCCAAAATTCGTTTTTGTTGCTGATAACTGGCACTTATTCGCTTATTATTTTTCTGTTTTCATTTGCGTTAAGAAGTAAAACTAAGCCTAAAGCAAAAACAGCACAGCTTAAAAGCATTAAATTGCCGTTTTTTAATATAAAAAATGAAAAACCGACTAATGGAGCTCCTATAATTACCATTAACGAACTTAAAGTGTGCGTTTTTATGAAATTCAATGCGTGAGCAGCCAATCCCACAAAAAGCAATGACGGACCAATAATAACAAAAGGATATAAAATTGATGGCGTATTACTTATTTGATTGCTTAATGCTGTTTTAGCCATTTCGTTATTTCCAAAACTCCACATTATGAAGTCAATTGTACAGAGACCTATATGAGCAATAACTCCTAAAGTGGTTACAAAAGACGCTACCGTATTGAGATTATTCTTTGGAAAAACTTTGTTAAAAGAAATCAGCAATACTGCTCCAATTAAGTTAAACCAATGTGCAAAATCTACTGGTTTTTGAAAGTATTCTAATCTAGACCCTTGAGAAAATAGTATATAACTTATAACAAAAAAAGACAATCCGAGTAAGCAACTATTTTTTGGCTTCATAATATATTTTTAATGAAAGACGCTTATTTTCAGAATGTGTTACATTTCTAATTTTAGTGCTGCGTATCGCTTGCTGCCAAGGTTCTGGTACCTCAACGGTTTAGAACTAAAGTAAGCCTTGTTATAGATGTACCAAAACCAGCCTTTTTTTTAGAAACTACTGTTTTGCGTTCTTTTTTTACCTACACATTGCATTGAGGTAAAAACTCATACTTTGTCCACTTTTACTCCAACTATCCATTGCTTTTTCTCTGTAAAAACTGGTTTCAGTTATTGACTTTGCTGTTGAAATGCCAAAGTATTTGCTTTTCTCATTTGCCTTTTTGCTTTCCACCCATTGAATGGTAACTGCTACATCTGCTGTTTCTTTATCCAAATATATTTCATACGGTTTCAAGTCTACCTTAAACCAACCTTTAAACTCATCTTTGATTTCAAAAACGATATCTTTTTCTACAATACGATTTGATGGCAATCCATTTTCAATTTTATAAAAATTCAACCTAAATTTTAGGGAGCTGAATTCATTTGAAGTGATGTTAAAATTCAAATCATTTATTTTGCAATCTTTCTTTAGTGTAAACTTCATTCCAACTTCTTTACTCAATCGGTCGTCAACATCTTTTTCGTAATAGGTATAAAAATTAGTATGCATTAGTCCAAGACCTTTCGAATTTCTTCCCAATACTTTAGGCTTTGGTTTTACAAATTTGACCACCACTTCATCTAATTGATTCTTCAAAGGCGTTAATTCAATAATGTTATTCGGAAGAGTAAGTTGTGATACGGCTACTGTTTTTGATTGATAACCAACATAAGAAAAAGTGACTACATCATTTTCATTGACACTTTCATCCATTTTTAAAGAAAATTTCCCCTCAGAATTTGATACCGTTCCCGTATTTTTATTGGCAATTCCAATATTCGCGTAGTGTAAGGCAGCTTTATTTTCTATATCCTTTATTTCACCGTTGATTACTTTTACTTGAGCGAAAGAATGTAAAGTAATAGCTAAAAAAAGATAAAAAGGCACTTTCATATTTTGTTTGTTTTCTGTTTTGTTTAAATGATGTAATTGTAGTAGTTCCAAAGTGTATTTGGGGCTACATCAAGCCCTGACATCAAATTTGGCAAAACTTACAAATAAAACCAACTTTCTAGCCAACCAATTGTCTTCATTCGTTGATTTACCTTTATCCCTTCGGTTTTTTAATTATTCCAATTTTCGGTTTCGATTCCCCACTTGATACTTTTGCACTATTCAACACCTTTGGAGTATGAAAAGAATCAGGTTTTCTTTGGTTTAAAATGTAAGTTTGGGTATTGTTTGTTACCAATCCCATTTGTTCCTTTTTTGTGTCTTTAACTTTTGTACTTTTTTCACTTCTGAGGCTATTTGCAAAATTATAAATACTTAATCCAAAACCAATTAGTGCAAAAGTAAAAAACCACCAAAAAGTGTAGTATTTAAATTTAGAAACCTTAAAGTCAAAAGTGTCTTTTCTGTTTTTGATTTTCTCTTCATTTTCAATTTTTTCAAAACCTCCTTTCTTTAAGAACGGTTTAGCAAACATAATTTTAGTAGAATATGTAGTAGTTATTCCAAAATAGAATTTAACTAATTCAGGATTATGCATTTCTATTTCTTTCAACAAAATAGTAATATCCTCAATAGAACATTCTGGAAGTACATCGTTTTGAATTTCTTCTGATGAAACACCTTGCGGTTGACTTCCTCGTTCTCTTTCAATGATATATTCTAAAATTAAGTCTTTCTTTTTACCTTCTGATATTTTCATATATAAGATTCTTTTTATCGGTTCTTTAAATTGAGGTATAACGGTTGGCCGCTTAGCGATGTGGCGGATTAAGAAAGCCTAAACTTTCGGTTAATGACAATTTTTCAAATACAAAACCATTTTTAAATTAAGCCTAATCCCGCCATATTGCCAAACGGCGGTTTCAGGCAGGTGTTTTTATCTTACAAGTATCTCAATAATTCTTCTGCCAACTTAAATACTGTTGTTGACGATTCTTCTTTCGCTGGATTTTTATGGTCAAATTGGTTAAAGTTTCTAGTAGCTCTTGTGATAGCTAAATCAATTCTTTTCTTTTTTGTCTTTTTATCAAATCCGTCTAATAACTCAAAAAAATGTTCGTTGACTTTTTTATTGCCATTTCCTTCATAAGTTACGCCAAAAGGTTTAAGTAATTCATTTATTTTATCGTTGTAATCTTTTCTGTGCATTCCCCCTCCTTGATGGTCGTCAAAATGAAGAATTAACCAATATTCAAAAGATTGATTGGAATATGCTACTTTAAAATTTTGAGCTTCTGCTATTTGAATTGCGTTGTTAAAATCATTTTCATCAAAGTCATCTTTGTCAAATACACACCAAACTTGGTCGTATTGTTTTTCGTTTGATAATTGTATGGCTCTATTTACTAAAGAAGTTGTGTTATATCCTTCTCCCACAGACTTTACAGTAGCAGAAGAAAGTCTGAATTGATTGAAATATGAAGGCTCTGTATTTTCGCCTTCACAGACAATCAATATCGAGGGTTTCTCAATTAATTCAGCATCGGGTCTCTCTAAATTTGGTTCAGTTCGTCTTTTAGCTATTAGTTGTTCTTTATGTTTTTGTTTAGCCGCAATTTGTTCAGCTTTTTTGTTTTTCATTTTCATATTGCGACATATTAAAATTTAAGTTATCAAAAAAGCCTAAATATGGAATAGCACCATATTTTCCTCTTATGTAATTATCTTCAAAAGGCTCATTTTTCTTAACTTCATCAGATTTAAAGTTAGCCAAAGAATATAGTTTTGCCTCACCATATTTGTCTTTATTTGTAAACCAAATCTGGTCTCGTCTAAATAAACCCGAACTTAATAAATTAGTATCGTGAGAGTTGAAAATTAATTGAGCATTTTTTGTATTGAATTCTTTTGAGTTAAATAAAGAGACAATTTTACACACTAAATTAGGATGTAACTTTGAATCAAGTTCATCAACAACTAAGATGTAGCCATTTTGAACAACATCTAAAATAGGTCCAGTTAAAGCAAAAAACTTTCTTGTTCCTGAAGATTCATCATCGTCAAGAGAAAAGTTTACTTTATCAACCACTTGTTTGTTCAAGTCGTATTTTGTATGTGTTGTTAATACATCAGCAATAAATTCTGCGTTTTCTTCTTTTACTTCTTTTAGAATTTTATCTCTAATTTCTTTTGGCATTCCTTTAGGTAATTTTTCAATATCCAATTTTTGGAGTTTGATATCTTGTATCCCAAAATCAGCCGCTTTTAACAGTTCAAGAATTTTGATTTTTTGTGTTGGATTTTCTGTTTTACTTAGCGTAAATCCTTGGTAACCTGACTCATTTAGACCTGATAAAAATTTAAGTCTCTTAAACCAATCAGTAACTGTAATTGCCGTTTTTTCATTGAACTGAGCAGCAACGGAAACTAAAAGAGCGTTATCTCTTACTAAACCTTCTTTTGCTACCGTTGTACCTTTTGCAAAATTCCTTTCGTGAGTATCAAAGTGATTTCCGTCACGATAAAATAATTCAATTTCTTTTGTTTTGGGTTTATGATATAACCATTCAGAAATAATTTTTTCTTCAGTTGCTTCAAAGCCATAACGAAATAGTTCTCCTTTAAAAAGAAAAATTATTTCAAATTCAGATGGTTCATTTTCCGTTTCTTTGCTTAAGCGGAAAGGTTCAACTTCAATACTTTCGCCTTTTTGACTTTCTTTTGAACTATTAATTACAAAATGTCTCATAAAGGCAACTGCTTCCAAAAGTTTACTTTTTCCACTAGCGTTTGCACCATAGATGACAGCACTTTTGAGCAGTCTATAGTTGAATTTTTTATCTTCAAAGACGTTTTCGACCTCTCGTGTGTCTTTGTCGTAATTTGAGGCAATTAAACTTAGAGTTGCTTTATCTTTAAAGGTTCTAAAATTTTTGATTGAAAATTGTAAAAGCATAATAATCGTACTTTTTGCTAAATTTTACACAAAGGTAGTGTTTATCTTGTAATGATAGGAAAAATAAAGGCAATTTTTAAATGGATACAGCTAAAAACAGTATTTATTTTGCTTTTAAAAATTAGTAAATTTGATTTAATTGTTTTTTGGGTGTCGTTTGGACGTACTATTTTGTACACTTGCCTGTAACTAGCAGATAGGTCTTACAAGAGTCAGACTTTAGTTTTCTCAAATATATACAATTTTCACTACAAACCTTTTACTAGTATATCGTTTGTTGTTTTTGGTTTGAATGGTCTCCCCAATTTTGGGATAGAATTCGACAAAAACACACCACCAGCCCCTATAACTCCCTATTTTATTTATTTATCGGAGTCGTTGAATCTTCGATTTCAAGAGGGGAGCAGTGCACCCAAAAATTTGGAATTTTGCCCTTCGACTGCGCTCAGGGTGACCTTCTATGGGTATTTTCTCGTTCTAACGTTCCTAGCCCTGATGGGAGTGGAAATCCTCTGGCTCGGGTGGCTATTTTGGGCAGGGCGGAAAGAGCGACTAAAAGAAGCTCCTTTGCGGCCTAGCCCAAAAAGCCACGCGAGGCGGAGATTATAACGGACAGCAGGATTAGCTCCTAAAAAATCAATACCATCACTTTAGGAGACGCTATCCCAAAACACAAAAGGCCGCCGAAGCAACCTTTTGACTAACAACAACAAAATAAAAAAACTTAACTACAATTTTAGACACTTATAGCTTGTGTTTACTGTAATTTGGCATACTCGAACGTAGGATTTCCTCTTAGTCCCGCTTCGTTGCTCATCGCGAGGAAGCGCACTTTGTAGTAGTTGGAAGCGGCATCTTTGACCACATAAAAACGGTCGGTTCTCACGCTCGGCAAGGTAGTTGGTCCGCCTCCGCTTCTCCAGTTGGAGCCTATCATTCTTTGGTCGGTTTTGGAGGTTGTCAATTTATCTTCGACTACTTTTGACAAGGTAAAATCAGCATAGCTACCACCATCGGCAACCAAAACTTGGTAGACTTGAGTGCCGCCCAATCTGTTCGTCACAATAAAATCGGAATAGCCATAGGTTACATCAGCGGTTCCTGTTGGCAAATAATTGGTGAAAGGCGTAAAATTCAAATCCCACTTGGTTTTTTGTGGCTCAACCGTTACTGTTTTGCCTTCGGCCAAACTGAAAAATGCAAAATTGAAATTGCTGTCTTTGGCAATTGTTTTTTCTGTAAAAGTAGTGGCACTCAAGTCCGCATATTGGATTTTGTAGCCGTTTCCGTTGCGTAGAATTCTGATTTTTTTCCAGCCTCTCGCTTCGCCATCAAGACTCACCGAGCCAACGCCTGCCGTGGCCGTCGAAACCGCAAAACCTAGATTGAGCAAGTAGACTTTGTTCTCAGCATCGTTGGCAGCCACCGCGGCGATGGCCGTTCCAACTCCTGCTCCCGCTCCTTCCAAAACTCCCGTTGGATTATCGACAAAACCATTGCTGGCCAAAGTTGTTCCCCCGCCAACTGCCACGGCAGCATCAGCCGTTTGAGGCAAGGTAATATCAGCTGTTTCTAGTTTTTTCACGGCCATTTTTAGAGCACCGTTGAGGATTACTCGGTATTCTGCACCTGTTGAAAATCCGAAATCCCAAGACCCTCTCGGAATCGCATCGGTTTTGCTGGTACTCAAATCTACATAGACTTGATTCGGCTGATTTGGCCCACCCACTGCAGGTTGCAAAATCGCTCCTAAGGAAGGAATTTCTGGTTTGTTTCCCTCGTCATCGTTGGAACAAGAGCTTAAGGTAGCTAAGGCTAAGGCTAAAATTAAAAAGGTTTTTTTCATTACAATTTGATTTATATTAAAGATTAAGGTTATAGGTCAGTTTTACAAAAAAGGAACGTCCGTAAGCCAGCATTACTTGGTTGGACGTGGCGTGTCCTGCGCCTTCTCCGGTTCTAGTTTGATTGATATTTTTGATGTCGAACAAGTTTCTCGCGCCTATAGTAGTTTCGAGTGTATTGCTGAAAAAATTCTTCTGAATGGTCGCGTCCAACCAATGGCTGTCGTCTATTTCGGAAATCACAAACGCAGCACTACTTTCTATGAATTGCTGGGTTTTTCCGCTGTATTTGTAGTAGGCCGAAACAATCGTTTTCCATTTGGGTACAGTATACGATACACTGGTATTGGCATTGAAGGTGAACAAAAACCGATCATCTGACACAAAAACTTGATTGTCGATTCTTTGGGAAACGCCTACCAAAGAAGCCCCCAAATTGAACAACCAATTCTTGCCCTTGAACTGATTCGTGGTCGCAACATTCCACATTTGATAACGACTGATGTTGATGTACTCGTATTCGGGATTACCCGTCTCGGTATTGAAGCGCGCCAGTGCCATATCGATACGGTCGTTGACTTTGAGATAATTGGCGGTAAACGTATGCGCCACTTGTAGCCCCGAATCCAAAAATGCCGTTTTCTTTGCACTCATTTCGTAAGACCAACTGGTTTCTGGAATCAAATTTTCATTGCCCGTAAAATGATGTCCATCAAAAATTTGTTTGGTGTACAATTCTTCGAATGTTGGCGTTCTAAAAGATTGCCCTAAAGAAGTACGCAGTTCTATTCCTTTTGGTAACAAATAACGCAAGCCCAAGGAAGTTGCATATTGGTTATCAAATTGCGATTGAATAGAATATCGAACTCCGGGACGAATAGAAAAAGAAGGCGTCGCTTTGATTTCGGAACTCATAAACCAATCGTAATTGTTCAAGCGTTTCGCTATCGGGACAAAAAGATTGTTGCCCTCTTGCACCAAAGAATAGCCCAAATTACTCACCACTTCATAACCCAATTGCACATCTATTTTCTTGCTTTTGAAAAAATTACTAAGCGTTCCAGTGCTATACAACACTTCCATAGCTTGGTCTTTTTGTCTCACGGATTCATTTTCTTGCTGTGTGAATAGATAGTACCTAAAGTTTTCGGTGTCGCGTTGTTGTTTTTGATGCGAAAGCGAAACAGTATAACTCATTCCGCTTTCTAGTTTTCCAGAAGCATTCCAATTGTGGAAAAATCGTTGCGTCCAATACCTTTTGTCCATAGCATAGCGGTAAGAACCAAGCGTTGGTGAATAGCCCGACTGCACCGTGCTGTTGTAAAAATCAACACGCTCGTTGAGCCATTGGAATTTATAAAACATTCGAAAAGCGTTCTTTTGGTAACCCAACATCGTGGTAGCATTCCATTGTTCTTTGGGCAACCAGCGATAGCCGCGTGTGGCATCATTTTCGAAATAATCCTTCCCTTTTTTACCATCCAAAAAACCCTGAAAATCATTCCGATTCAACGATGCATTAAAAAACCATCTTTCGTTGGGTGCATAAGAAAGTGCCAAAGCCTGTATATGTCGTCCTTTGTCAAAAAGAGAGAATTCGTTGTGTACCGATTCTTCTTGAGTCGTGGCACGCAAACTCCATTTGTAGCGCGACCCTTTTTTGGTAATAATGTTGAGCACACCGCTTACGGCATTGGCACCGTGCGTCACGCCCATAGAGCCTTCAATGATTTCGATTTGTTCGATGTCGTCTAAATTAATCTGAGACAAATCGGCGTTATTCCCCAAACCCGCCTCTCCGATTAATGGAATATTGTCGACCAATATTTTGAAGTATTGTCCGTCTAAACCAAATAAAGAAACGGTAGAACGCCCATCAGAACTACTAGGCCTTACGGTAATGTTCAAATATTGATTCAAGACATCGGCCAAGTTATTCGCCGCTAAATTCTTGATGTCCTGACTCGAAATCACCCGAACATTGAAAACCGATTTTCGCAAAGACTGGGGTTCTATTTGTCCGGTCACCACTATTTCTTGTAGTGGATTAACCCGAAGCGAATCTTGCACCTTTTGCTGGGAATAGCCTGTAAACACTGGCAATGACAAGATAATAACCGCTATACTCTTTTTCATTATTTAGAATTAATCTTAATTATTTTCGGCAAATATATACTTTATTTTTATTTATTCTAAATTAATATAGTATTTTTGTCCGCATAATTTTAACCCTTACTAATTAAAAAATGAAAACAAAATCAATGCTTATCTTAGGCACACTTGCACTAAGTACGACCCTAAGTTTTGGACAAAATGCCAAGAAAAAAGAAGACATCAAGGCCATACAAGCGATGTGTGGTTGTTATGAAGTACAATTCAATTTTACCGAAACCTTTGACTATCCAAAAGATAGCGCTAGTTACAAACCCTCAAAAACCAAACACGAAACAGCTTTAGAATGGGTAGAATTGGTAGAAAACACGCCCAACAAATTGGTTTTGCAACACCTACTCATTACAGGCAACAAAGAAGAAGACATTGTAAAACACTGGCGACAAGACTGGCTCTACGAAAACACCGATTTGTTGCAGTTTCACAAAGACCTTACTTGGAAGTATAAAAAACTTGACCCCAAAACCGTAAAAGGCCAATGGACACAGAAAGTATACCAAGTAGACGACAGTCCAAGATACGAAGGCTCTGCTTCTTGGGCTACGGTAGATGGCGTGACGTCTTGGAAAAATACAACCGATGCGCCTTTGCCTAGAAGAGAACATACAAAACGCAATGATTACAATGTTTTGAAAAGAAGAAACATACACGAAATCACTCCAAAAGGATGGATTCACGAACAAGACAACGACAAATTGATTCGTACAGAAGGAGGTTCGGATGTGCTTTTGGCACAAGAAAAAGGAATGGATATTTACACCAAAGTACCTGATGAAAAATGCCAATTGGCACAAAAATGGTGGGCAAAAAACAAAGACCTTTGGGCAAAAGTACGCAACGAATGGACAAAAATTTACGGCCAAAACAAAGACCTAAACTTGGAGAAAAAAGTGGATAAAAAATCATTATTCAGCATCCTATTCGATTTAAAACCCGATGCTACACAAGAAGAAGTAGCCAAAATCATTAACGCATTTGTAATTCGCTAAAACCAAAAACGATGTGCACCCTAAACATTTTAAATAGAACCAATAACGGACTGTTATTTTATTGTACGCATAGTTCGCTGTACAATCTTTCGTTTAACAATTTGACCTTCAACTTTGATGCGGTGGAATTTGATAGATTTAGGGTGTACCTCAACTCCATAGACAGTGCATACTGGGAAAAGGAATACGAAAATTCTATCTATGAAAAGAAAATTCCCATTCCAACCTTGCAAAACAACTTCATCATTTTGCTGAATCGCCACGAATTGGAGGAACTCAAAATTCTAGTCGATTTTAGTCATCGGGCTCGTTTGTTAGCCCCCGAGGAAATCAACTATAAAATGATTTACAATTAAAACCAAAAAGTCCAGCAACCACAAACAATTGCTGGACTTTTCACATATAATTTCATCCTATTTCAACAACTTCTCAAAAGCCTTTCGTGGCGCACCGCGAACCACAATCTCACCACAATAAGTATAACCCAATTTTTCGAGAATTTTCAACATCGGAAAGTTATCAAAGTTGGTATCTACTTTAATGCTAAACACCCCTTTGGCTTTACTCAACTCCTCAATTTTCTCAAATAAAAGCGTGGCAATTCCCTTTCCTTTGTACTCAGGTGCCGTAGCCACACGATGCACCACCACATAATCCGAATGGCTCAACCACTCCCCTTGCAGGTTGTTATAGGTCGGTTCCTCGCCAAAAATGATGGCCGCATAGGCTACCACCACCTCATTTTCGACCAATACGTGTGCATATCCTTTAACAAAATCATCGGTCACCGTTTCCAAATTCGGATAACCGTCTTGCCACTGTGTGCTACCGTCTTCTTTGCGTTGGGCAATCGCCGCTTGCAAAATATCCCAAATCACCGGAATATCCGCCAGACTTGCTGTTTTTAAAATCATACCTCGCTCTTTTTAACCGTAAAAATAACTTTTATCCCCAAAAAAAGAATACTTTTTTGCATTAGTTCGAGGAGCACCATCAACGTGCTCACCAGATGAGTCGTCCTGCTGTCCACTATATCTTGCTTGCCGAACCCCGTCAAGCAAGGATGCCGCTCCCATCAGGGCTAGACGAGAACGTTCCGTTTTCAGAACATAAAGAAAGAAAAAATGATGGTCTGCTAATTTCAAAACAATACATTGTATCTCGCTTCAGCGAGTGGATATAAGAATAAAATGCAGAGGTTTTAGCCAAAACTACAATAGATTTTGGCTAAAGCCTAATGTGAAACTCATTGTAAAGAATGAGCTAAAGCCCATTCCTATTGAATTTTTCCAAAAAAATAGATTCCTTAACCTGCAAGGTCTTTTTCCAGACCTTGTAGGTGTTTTAACAGAGCATACCTACAAGGTTAAAGGAAACCTTGCAGGAAATCCGATAATACATCCTTTTTTCGTAAACAGGAATGTCATAAACTTGTAATGATTTAAGATGTTTTCCTGCAAGGTCTTTTTCCTGACCTTGTAGGTATTTTAACAGAGCACACCTACAAGGTTAAAAGAAACCTTGCAGGAAATCCGATAGTACATCCTTTTTTCGTGAAGAAGGATGTCATAAACTTGTAATGATTTACGATGTTTTTCTGCAAGGTCTTTTTCCAGACCTTATAGGTATTTTGAAAGTAGCCTAAACCTACAAATCGGATATGAAATTATATCGCATCAATAAATAATGCTTATTAATTGATTGCACTAAAATCAATTGCCTCTCGCTAAAGCGAGAGGATACAATTATGAAGATGTAGAGGCTTTAGCCAAAACTACCATAGATTTTGGCTAAAGCCTCAAACTGAACTAACATTAGCAAATGGGCTAAAGCCCATTCCTATTGAATTATTTGAAATACAAAAAACAGGAATTGAACTAGATTTATAAATCCTTAAGCCCAACTTGCTTCATTATTTTGCGCGCTTCTTTAAATTCTTGTGGTGTTTTCACCTCAACCAAATCGCGTTTTTTTCCATTATTGAGTACAATGGCCAAGCGTTTTTTTCCAAAAAAGGAATATTCCTTTAGCCCTTTGATTGCACTAACAGGAATTTTTTCTAAAGTGGTATTCTCTACCGTCAAATTATACAACACCACTACCGATACCAATCCCAGAAAAAGCCAAACCAATTGCATAAACCCTACATTGCTTATACTAAAAGTCGAGACATTCAGAACCGCGTTAAGTAAATTCAAAATCATCAAAAGTTTCAGTAAAAAATGGTGATTTTTCAATCCATCTTGAATGACTAGGGTTTCATCTTGGGTGTTGTAGTGTAATTTCATTGTTGATATTTATTTTTTTAATCCTGAAGAAGTTTTCTAAAAGTTTAGAAAACTTATAATTAAGCACTTCGTTTAGAATACAAAACTAACTTTTCTTAGTATACTTTGGAGAAAGCTAAATTAGTTATCATTATTATTATTGTTGTTGTTATGGCTTAGCTGTTCTGTTATTTATAACTTCTTCTTTTAAAATTGTAACCTTCACTAAGTTTTTTATCATAAATGTATGGCGATGTTTTTGAAATAAGTAATGAATCTGTAATGTAAAATTTCTCGTTTTTTAGAATTACATAACCTGTATTTGGCTTACAATTTTTTATTCTCACACTATAATTAGAGACTATACTTGAGGTTGTATCTTTTGGAGGTTTTACGACAAAGCTTTCTATAAAATAACATCCTTTGGGCTGAAAACTATTCAATACTAAAGTGTCATTGGTAATTTTCCATTTCCCTTTTGAAATAGATTTCGAAATACAATTGTTTCGACTGTATTCAAATGTATTGTTGGAATTGATGGTTAATTGTCCGTCCAATGAATGCCATTTATGAATAAAATTACTTGAGACTACTGCATCTTTCTTTTCACAACTCAAAAAAGTAATTGAGAAAAGGACAAGAATATTTAAGTATGTTTTTTTCATTTCATCCGGTTTGGGGCTAAAGTAAGATTTATATTTCTATGAGCGATGGACTACTAAATACAAAAGCACCTTTTCATTAAGCCTTTTGTCTAAAACCATTTTATGGCTATTAGCTGAAGTGCATATTTACTGTTTTTTCCAATTATAATTTTTAGACCAATCATAAAATCTATCAAGTTCATCTTGATTTTTTTTGTACCATTTTGAAACATCTTCGCTACTTGAATCAACAAAAACAATGTATGCAAATGGTTCAATTAATTTTTTATTTTTCATTTCGATGAAATAAGGTGCAAGAAATTCCCAATAGAAACCAAAATTATCCTTTTTAGATTCTTCTAATGAAGAACAAATAGTTTCAAATTTTCGAATAAATTTCTCAACGTCAGTTTTATTATTATTTTTTTTATCGAAATCTTGAGAAGCGTCCATTGACAAAATTAAATCTGTCATTGAGAAATTATTTTCCTTCTTTTTTCCTGTATCGGTAGAATCGTTAAGCATATTTGAATCTATATTAATCGAAACAGATTGCTTTGTTGTTTCTGTTACACCTTGCATAAGCAATTTTCGCATATATTGAAAATTCTTTTTTGATCTTGCCGTCTGAGGCTCAATAATAAAAAATCTTGAAAAAGCTAAAATTGAAGGAATTCTATTTTGCTCCATTTCAAGAATTCCTATTGCATTTAACGAACCTGCGTGCTTAGGATTAATCGAAATAGAATTTTTAAAACAATTAATGGCATCATCATATTTCTTAATACTTGAATAAGTAATTCCTTTGTTAAAATGTAACTGATAATAATTAGGAAATAACTTTATTCCTTCGCTATAAACTTCCAAAGATTCATCTGTTTTTTTTAAATGATCTAAAGCATTTCCATAGCTCACATATACGTTTTTAACATCTTCTCCAGGGTGCGCTTTAATGGCTAGTTTGCATATCTCAATTGCATCATCATATTTTTCCAATGAAATTAGTGAAAATGCTTTTTCAGATAAAGCTAATAAATTGTCTTTATCTAGTTCTAATGCTTTATTATACTTATTAATTGCTCCTGAATAATCTCCTTTATCGTGATATGGAACTCCTTCAGCCACTAATTTTTCTGCTTCAATTTTATTTTGTGCAAAACTCGATAGGTTTGATATCAATAATAAAAATAATAAAGATGTCTTTTTCATAAAATAGGTTGGGTTTTAATTGTTTGTTTCTGCATTTCAGGTAACTAGTTAATAGTTCTTACAAAAATCAGACTTTATTCCCTCAAATATATACAATTTTCACTACAAAAACTTCAATTCTGTTTGTTGTTTTGGAAGTATGAGACGCTTAATTTCAAAGTCACATGATTGGAATTTAAAAAACACACCCCCATCCCCTCTCTAGAGGGGAGAAGTACCCGCAATCATTGGAATTTGTCCTTCGACTGCGCTCAAGGTGACGCTTTTTGGGATTTGGAATTTAAAAATTGGGATTTCCTCGTGCTAACGTTCCTAGCCCTGATGGGAACGGCATCCTGTGGCTCTGGGGTTCAGAGCCACAGATATAGTGGACAGCAGGATTAGCTCCTAAACATTAATCCAAATGCCATCGCAAACCCACAAAAGCACGGATGCCTTGATTGGATCCGTAGGCGTAGGTCGGGTCGAAGGTCAGCGCATAGGGATTGTCGGGAGTGGGTTGAGCGATGCCATTACTATCGAAGGTGACTTGTTTGTCGAAAGGGTCATTGGCACGCGCAATCAAAAAAGGATTTCCTCGATTGGGTGTCCAATTCAGGAGATTTTTGACCCCGCCAAACAACTCCACGTTGTGGAATTTCTTGTAGGTGATTTGGATGTTTTGAATACTGTACGGCAAGGAATACTCTCGACGCGGATCGAGTGGCGACAACAAGGGCAAACGCATACTGCCAGTATAACTCCCTGTATAATCCAAACTCAGGAACCAATTGGGGATTTCGTAGCTCAAGGCCCAAGTCAGACTTGCTTTTTCGGTAAACAGAGGTACAAAACGACGGCCTTCTTGCTCGGTCAACGGATGGAAATAACTACCGCCCAAAGTCCCTTTCACCCCAAACGGACTGACCCAATCCAAGGAAATACTACTGCCGAAAATTCTAGAAAAACCATCGAGATTGGCATAAATAATTTGGTTGGGATTCGTATCATAGTCGGCAATGATGCGGTTTTTGAAATGGGTGTACCAAGTCGAAGCTTCGAGGGTGAGCACGCCCGCTGTGTTGGTATCGAATTTTTTGAGGTAATTCAGGTTGGCGGTATACGAAGTTTCGGGGTCTAGATTGCCTTTGAGTACGACTTCCCGAGCTCCCGAAAGCGCTTGATGGTCTTCGGTAAACAAATTCACCACTCGGAATCCCGTTCCTAAATTGAGTCGTAAAATATCGGTGGCGGTGGGTTTCCATTTCAAGGCTAGACGAGGCGTGACAATCGAGCCGTGTGCTGGGTGATAATCGTAACGCGCGCCCAACAGCAAGCCCGTTTGCTTAGAAAGTTTGATATCGTCTTGGATAAATCCACTGTAAATAGCGGTTTGGGAGGAAGTGGCCGTGGCGGGCGTGTTGTCGTTATACCAAGTAAAGCGCGCCGCCGCTCCGAACAAAAGCGAATGATTTTTGAGCTCTTTGTCCCAAAGGTATTGCCCAAACGCAATTTTTTGGTTCGCCAAAAAAACGGAAGTACCATACACCGAATTTTGGTCGTGGCCCACCATCGAGAATTGTAAGCTCATTTTCTCCTCCAAAGGCAATTGGTACTTCCCTAAGATTTCGTAGCGCGAAGTGTAAATACTTTCTGCATAGACTTGATCGCCTCCGCGAAAGCTGGAATTCCACTGCATTTCGCCACCCCAACGGTCTTCATACAAATAACGGGCGACGAGGCTCATTTCTTTTTTGGAACGGCGTTCAAAATGCCAGCGGCTAAAAAAGGAAACTCTTTTCTGCAAAGCAATATCCGTAAAATTATCACCGTTGTTATCGACAGTATTGTCGTTATAAAACGTACTGAGCCCAAAAAGGGCATTGGTATTTTTGCCAATATTGGTACGATAACCCAAATTGAGACTGTTTTCCAGCCAAGAAGTAGTCATCAAGTCAGCAGTAAATTGAGGAGCGTTTTGTGGTTTTTTGGTAATGATATTAATCAATCCTCCTACTGCCTCGCTCCCATACAAACTCGAAGCGGCGCCTTTGATGATTTCGATTTTGTCAATCATCGCATTCGGAATTCCAGACAAACCATACACTGTTCCCAAAGCACTCACTATGGGCATTCCATCGATAGTGACCATCGTGTAAGGGCCGTCCAACCCATTGATCCGAATATCGCCGGTGTTGCAAACATTACAATTGTTTTGTGGACGTAAACCGTTGACGTTTTGCAAGCCTTCAAAAACAGAAGCGGTGGGATTTTGTTTCAAAAAAGTAGTCGAAATAATTTCTACTGGCACTGGATTTTCCAAACGGCGAACGGCTTTCATTGTACCCGAAACCACAACTTCGTCGAGCAGTTGCTCGTTCGTCACTACATTTATTTTTAGTAAATGCTTAAAATCCGCACCGCTGATGGACTGCGTATGTGTTTTGATTCCGATAGCAGCAACGCGAAGCGTGTAGCGTTGTAGCGGCAATTGAGGAATTTCAAAAAAGCCCAAACTATCGGTTTGAGTTTCAAAAGTAGTGCCTATAATTTCTACCTGAACTTGCGGTACGGGTTGCTTTTCGGAGATGACTTGTCCCCGCAGGGTGGCTTTTTCTTGTGCCAAAGCAACAGTTAACGAAAAGAAAAACAAATAGCTATATAATAATTTCATTAGAGTAAATAATATTTTAGACAAAGCTAAAAAATAATTTTATAATAACTTAAAAAAAAACGGCTCAATAAAATTGAGCCGTCTGCTTACCCAAAAATTAACCAAACATTCAGGATTTACAACAAAGAATAAATTATGATTTTAATGATCGCCACTATTTTCAAAACCAACAATAGATAGGCGATAAGGAGTATTGGAAACTTTTATTTTTTTGGTGGTTGCACTATTTTTTGTGCTAAAAATTTGCAATTCGCCTGTAGCAGGCGCTGTGATGTAAATGAAGCGTTGTGTAAACTCCATTTGAGGTTTTTGAGTAGAAGCTTTGTCAGTAGCTGCAATTAGATTTCTCTCAGAAGTAGCAACCGCAAGAGTTGCAAGATCATAAGCAATGAAATTACCCGAATGCAACAAGATGCCAAGCTTCTTAGTATCGTAGCTCACTTTACACTGCATAATATCTGTACTCTCAAAAATAGGCTTTACTGTTTTATTCAATACATTGATGATATAAGCTCCTTTTGCAGCTGTGTAGCCTACAAAATTTCCTTTGGTTGCCGTTTCTAAAATTGTTCCAAACCAAGCTGTTCCAAAACCATCAGGATGAGGAACAAGAAATTGTTGCCCTTTACTATCTACTACAAGAATCCCACTTGCAGAACCAAAAACAGCATAATCACCATCTGACGCATTTCCATGAATTCCTTTAGTAGCAATGCTTGATGCAAAAAGTTCTTTTCCTGTTTTATCTATAACTTTAACACGTTCTGGCAACACTCCTGGAATAGAATTGTCTTTCTCAGTGATAGCGTAGCTTCCATTAGAGAAAACGGCCATAGCCCCATGATGTGCTTTTAAACCTGTATTAATAATTTTCATTTTGGCGCCGTTAGTATGAATTTCTGATTCACTACCTACGGCCAATGTGCCATCTCCATCATTAAAAGTTAAGATTTCGCCATAATTACTTTTGAAATGGGTCGGTTTTGAAGCAACTCCCGTTAAGGCTCCAAACTTTGGAGTTCCTTTGACATCAACATGATCGCCATGAAACTCAAGACCAGTATCAAAGGTTTCTGTCAGGTCATTTTCTCTGTGAATGATACCCGCAAAACGACCCGACTCGGTTGTGTACAATGCCGACTTAGGAAATTTAGCTTCAAAAGAAGTAGTAGTATTCAAAAAAGGATTGACCAAAGTCAAAGCTTTGCTCGTTTCATCAGAAACTAGAATACGCAAATGTTTGTATTCTGTTAAGGTTTCATCTACTGTTTCAGAACTATCGTCATCTGAACAAGATTGAGCAAAAAAGGACAAGGCTACAACAAATAAAAAGCGAAATACATTAATTTTTTTCATTACAATTGATTATTTAAAATAGATTAAGGTTGATTATTCGACGGTTATATTAAAATCGACTTGAGCGTCTGTGGCTCCTCCAGCATTGGTTATATCGCCATTGGCTACATTGGGAGCACTCTTATTGGGACCATGTTTCAGTGTAACCCGAAGTACACCAGTTGCTGACCCTGTTGTTTTAAAAACAGATTGCAGACCCAGCGGCTTTCCTTTTGTATCAAAATTTGATTGAGTAGTTGCATAAGTCAACGGATTCAAATTGCCGGTGGTTTGATAAAACATTTGGTGCTCAAGCGCTTCTTGCACAATCTCGCGCGTTATGTCTATGGCGGGATTGACCAACTCATTTTTAAATGTTATTACTCCATTATAGGTTTTTGCCTTTTCAAAAGCACTGCTCACGGTTACAATTGGTGCGTTAGCCCCTTCTCCATCTAAATCTTTGAATTCTAAAACCACATTCTTTCCGCCATTTTCAGGAGTAAAAACTAAGCGTACTGTTGTTATAAATTCAACTTCATTTACGGGTACAATTGGATCATCAGTAGTACAGCCTACCAAAAGAACACTACTTAAAAAAGCAAATGCTTGTCTCAAAAAACGTTTTGTATTCGTATTCATTTAATTCAGATTTTCGTTAAAATAGCTGTAGGCGAATTACTGGTCGTGGTTCTTGGAATGGGAAAAGGGTCTTTGCTAGAGAAAAAACCATCTTGCAAGTCTCTAAGTTCATCGGGAGTACACAAACAACTGTCTAATTCTTGACGAATTTCAGTTTCGTTCAGACCTATTCCAATAAAAACCAATTCATTCAAACGGTCTCCATAGGCTCGAGTCCATCGTTCTTCAATAACCTCTTGAAATTCGACAAAATTTGAAAACGTCATGCGCTCGCTCAAAGGCATACTCGCCCACCAAACTCCCGCACCTTCGGCTTTAAGAGAACCACCCGCTTGACTCCAATTGATGGCTTGATCGGGTCGCGAAGCCATCCAAAACAATCCTTTACTTCGAATGATGCTTTGCGGAAAACGATTGGTCATCCATTCCCAAAAACGATAGGGATGAAAAGGTCGTGGGTCTCTAAAAACGAAAGACGAAATCCCGTATTCCTCGGTCTCTGGCGTGTGAATGCCTTCTAATTCTTGCATCCAACCCGCTGATGTTTCGGCTTCTTCAAAATTGAACAAACCGGTATGCAGAATTTCATGGGGTGCAATTTTCCCCATAGTCGATGTTATGATTCTTGCCACAGGATTCAACTTTTGAATGGAGGCTTTCAAAATTTCGAGTTGTTTTTGGGTAACCAAATCGGTTTTATTCAACACAATCACATTCGCAAATTCGACTTGATCTACCAGTAAATTCACGATTGTTCGTGTATCATTTTCAATATTAGTGGCTTTGATATCTTCTAAGGTTTGGGCAGAGCCAAAGTCTTTGAAAAAGTTAAACGCATCAACCACAGTTACCATAGTATCAATATAACTGAAACGAGACAAATCAATATTTTCATCCTCATTCACAAACGTAAATGTCTGCGCCACCGGAATGGGTTCACTAATTCCTGTACTTTCGATTAACAAATAATCAAAACGATTTTCTTTGGCTAATTTTTCTACTTCGAGCATCAAATCCTCACGAAGCGTGCAACAAATGCATCCGTTGCTCATTTCGACGAGTTTTTCTTCTGTTCGAGAAAGCGTCATTTCGTCTTTGATTAAACGGGCATCTACATTGACCTCACTCATGTCATTGACAATTACAGCGACTTTCAGTCCGTCTTTGTTATGCAAAATGTGGTTAAGCAAAGTGGTTTTACCTGCACCCAGAAAACCTGATAATACCGTAACCGGAAGTTTTTTCATTTTTATCATTATTGCAATTATGTTGCAAATATAAAAATAAAATCTTCTAATGCAATATTGTTGCGCTTTATTTATTAGGCATAAAAAAAGCCTCTTTTACAAGAAGCTTTTGTTAAAAAAAGAATGGTCTTTATAATTCTTCGTATACGATTACTCCAATACCCGTTTCTTGCTCGTAATTGATTTCGATAGCACCAGCCTCAAAGTCAATGGTAACAAAATTACCAACTGTATATTTCTCATCAATCTGAGATTGCATCTTCAACAAAGGAGTTTTAATGTTTTCTACCCACAATGGAGCAGAAGAAACATTAACTCGTTTTAGAGAAAGGGCGCCGTCAAATTGAGCAGCTAATGCAGCTTGCTCCTTTTCAAAATCATACTCTTCCAAAATAATGAATCCAGTATCTTCTTCATTTATTTTAAAAAAAAGTACACTTTGGTCTTCAAAATGAAGTTCTACTGTATCAATAAAAATAAATTGCTTTTCTGGTTGTACACCATTAACCCATAAATGATAAAAAACAGCCGTTACAGTTTTCTTTTTACTGTAGTGCTCCAATAAAGTATTTTCTTCCTTTGAAAAACGATAGGGTGTATTCATGTGTGATGCCATTAATTAAATAAACGACAAAAATACAGCTTGAAAGACAAAGAATCCACTAAAATCATTTTTTTTGATGATAAAAGTAATGCAACAGATGACCAACGATTATTCCAAGCCCTCCAATGGGAACCAAATAGGTTTCTTCATGCAACGCAAAATCTAAAAGCATCCCATTAAATACCAAGAACAAGGAAAACAGTAGGGTTAATATGATATAGAATGGTGCTTCCCCTTTCAGGATAGAAAAAATCAAAACAGCCGCTATGCCAAAAAAGAAAACATCAATCCAAGGGTTATGCGCAATTCCCAACGGCAATACCGAAAGCAATGGAAAAACAATACAATGTACCAAACAGATACTAGCACTCGAAATTCCCAAAACGTCTTGAACAATCAAAGTTTGCTTCTTCATTTTTTTGTATTTTTGTGATTGGCAAAGATAGCCTCTTTTTTATTTATTGCAACAATGTTGCGTTATTTATTTTTTTATGAAAACTACCCGTAACACAGCGGCCAAAACAGCCATTGCTTCTCTTTTATCCGAATCAAAAGTAGCGCTATCGCATATTGAAATTCAGCATCAGCTGAACGGTCTTTGTGATCGCGTCACTATTTATCGCGTTTTGGATCGTTTAGTAAACGAAGACAGTATTCATAAAATCGCTACTCCTGAAGGCACTGTAAAATATGCTAGTTGCCATCATACCCACACTCATGACAACCATCCGCATCAGCATAACCACGTGCACTTTCATTGTGAAAAATGCCAATCGGTGAGCTGTTTGGATGCTGTAGTCCCTCAATTTGAAATTCCTTCAGCCTATGTGGTGAAAGAAACTAATTTCACCGTAACAGGAATTTGTCCCAATTGCCAATAAACCTCTAATTATTTAGACAAGTCTAAAAAAATATTTAAAGTGAACTTTTTTGTATATATTTGGGTTTTAAAACACTATACAATTGAGTCATTCCTTAGAAGAAGTCAACCAATCGGTGACTACACAAAATAAAAAATCAACGTTTAGAAAAATCTTGGCTTTTCTAGGCCCAGCCTATCTCGTAAGTGTAGGCTACATGGATCCTGGCAACTGGGCTACTGATATTGCGGGTGGAAGTCAATTTGGCTATTCCCTATTATGGGTATTGCTGATGAGTAATCTTATGGCGTTGCTATTGCAAAGTTTGAGTGCGCGTTTAGGGATTGTCACCCAACGCGATTTGGCACAAGCCTCACGCGAAACCTATTCGCCTTTTGTGAATTACATTTTATATTTTTTGGCCGAAATTGCCATTGCTGCTTGTGATTTGGCCGAAGTACTCGGAATGGCAATTGGGATTAATTTACTGTTTGACATTCCGTTAATTGAAGGCGTTTTGATTACGGTTTTGGATACTTTTTTACTCCTCTTCTTAATCAACAAAGGCATCCGAAAAATGGAAGCTTTTATCATAGTTTTGGTAGCCATAATAGGATTTTCGTTCGTATTCGAAATGTTTTTTGCCCAACCAGAACTAGACAAAGTGGTCTTAGGATTGATTCCCTCCATTCCAAATGAAGCTGCGCTTTATATTGCCATTGGAATTATTGGAGCCACGGTAATGCCCCACAATTTGTACTTGCATTCGTCTTTGGTGCAAACCCGAAAATTTGATCGCAGTCCCAAAGGCATCCGTCAAGCCCTAAAATATAACCTAATTGATTCTACGATTGCCCTAAATTTGGCTTTTTTTGTGAATGCCGCAATTTTGATTTTGGCTGCCGCCACCTTCTACAAAAACGGACTATTTGAAGTAGCCGAAATTCAAGATGCACACAAATTTTTAGCCCCAATTTTAGGCACCAAGTGGGCTTCTATCTTATTTGCCGTGGCTTTGATTGCTGCTGGACAGAGTTCAACAATCACGGGGACTTTAGCAGGTCAAATTGTAATGGAGGGCTATTTGAATTTACGCATTCAGCCTTGGGTACGTCGTATTATTACCAGAATAATAGCGATAGTTCCAGCAGTTATTGTAATCTTGATTTATGGCGAAAGTGTCACGGGAAAACTACTTATTTTCAGTCAAGTGATTTTGAGTTTACAATTGGGTTTTGCCATTATTCCATTGATCCATTTTGTAAGCGATAAAAACAAAATGAATGGTTTTCATATCAATACACTAACGAAAATAGCCGCTTGGACCATCGCTTTGATTATTGTGTCGCTCAATGCCAAATTGGTTTTTGATGAGATTCAATGTTGGTTAACGGAGTCTCAAAACCCAATCGTGTTATGGGTAACTGTAGTTCCTCTTGCTATCGGATTCTTAATTTTACTACTTTATATTGTTATAAAACCATTCTTAGCTAAGACAAAATATACCATACAAAATCATTCACCACATAATATGGCCTTGCAATTCAATGCTACCGAGGCACATCTCCCTCAAAAAATTGCTATTGCTGTCGATTTTTCTTTTGCCGATGAAACTGCCATTAACTACGCCTTTAATATGGGTGGAAAAGAGGCTAAATATACGCTGATTCATGTGGTAGAAACTGTTGGCGCTATGATGTACGGCAAACAAACCGACGATCACGAAACTACGATCGACGAAAAATTGTTATTAGAATACAAGGAAATGTTTCAAGAAAAAGGTTTCCATGTCAAAACCCTACTTGGTTTTGGGAAGCCCAACAAAGTACTTCCAAAATTGGTTAATAAAGGTAAATTCGATTTACTTATTATGGGTACGCATGGCCATACTGGATTTAAAGATTTACTATTAGGAACCACAATCGATCATTTGCGCCACAAGATTTCCATTCCATTAGTATTGATTAATAATGCTAAAAAATAAAATACCTCATTCTGGCTTTAAAAGCTGAAAGAGGTTAAAAATTCCATTTCATATGATGACCCACTCCGAAGAAAATTACCTAAAAGCCATTTATCATTTGACGGTGCAGCTTGAAGCCGAAGTGCCTACGAACGCCATTGCCGAAATGATGGAAACCAAAGCTTCTTCGGTAACCGATATGCTCAAGAAATTGGCTGATAAAGCATTAATCAATTACATCAAATACCAAGGCGTTTCCTTGACCGATAAAGGAAGGCACGCTGCCAAAATGATTGTACGCAAACACCGTTTGTGGGAAGTTTTTTTGGTTGAAAAATTGGCTTTTACTTGGGACGAAGTACACGACATTGCCGAACAATTAGAACATATCAAATCCGAACAACTCATCAACAAACTCGATGATTTTTTGGGCAACCCCACCGAAGATCCACACGGCGATCCCATTCCAGACGCACAAGGGAAAATTGCTAAAACCGAAAAACTATTGCTCTCGGAATTGGCTGAAAGCGAAACTGCTATTTGTGTGGGAGTAAAAGATTCCTCCGCCGATTTTTTACAATACTTGAACAAACAAAAAATTGCTCTAGGAGCCGTTATCAAAGTATTGGGGAGAGAAAATTTTGATGCCTCTTTACATTTGATCATCAACGATACACCACTTACCGTTTCGTCAAAAATTGCAGGAAACTTGTACGTGAAGCGGATTTAACTTAGCGTAAGTGAATTAGCTTCTTCCATATGATTATTAGTGATATACTGAACCAAATAACGCTGGTCTCTTTGGTCAAAAAAGACATACCAAGAAGTTTTGTTATTTAGCGAAACTACTATAAAGTAGCTCCCATATTGACTCAAAAATTTAGGCGTTTTGTAGTGTTGCCTTACATCAATATATTTTTCGATTTCATCTCGAAGCGCAATTACATATTTTTCTGCATTTTCTATATAACTGAAATACTCTTCAAAAAATAGAATCGTAATTAAATCAATCAAATAGTTTTCAAATGATGGAGTATAGACTATTCTTTTTTCCAAGGCAAGGTGCGTAAATGGGTGTGAACACGTTTTACCAATTCCTCTCCTGAAATGCCCTCAGACCATTTTTTTTCAAAATTTTCTTCTTCGGATAAAGCGCCTACTTGCTCTAAAAAAAACTGCAAGGCTTCTCCGTGTTTTTGTAAATCTATCGTTACCGATTTTGCTTTACCAGAAACATCTCTTTTAAATTCAACACCTGAAATATTTTTCATTTGTAGATTGTTTAATTGTGATAGTTGACATCATTTAGAGAAACTTTCATCAGAATCTTACTTATAAGACTGCCCTTCAAGTCATTTGAATACAATACTGAGAATTGTTTTGAACAAATGACATACAAATATAGGGATTTAACCACACCCACAATTCCCGTCTCCACAGTTTTTTTTGGACTTCTTTTTCCAGAAAAACTTTCGAATGAGGAAACCAATGGCAATAGCCAATAAGGAAAAAGCGATGATTTCTTGTACCAACATAGTAGATTCACTTTAAAGAATTAAAGGTAGGCTTTATTTAAAATTTGGCACCAATACTAATGTAAAAAGTACGTCCATCATTAGGCAATACGCCAGGTCCAGGATAACCTCCAGCACGACGTGTAGCATAACTAACATTCGTAAGATTATTAATTCCCGACTTGATATTGTAATTTCCTAAAAAGTCATATTTCATAGAGAAATCATAGACGCTAAATCCTGCTAATGCCCCAGTTACACCGTTTGCTGTTGGCGTTTCGGTGTTGTTGGCATCGGTATAAATCTTACTGGTTCTACGATTTTGAAACGTGGCAGATATATTTTTGAAATCCCAACTAATTCCAAAATTATGGATGTAGCGCGGCGCGTTTTCCACTTGTTTTCCAGCCAAATTGCTTTGTGTAATCACAATATTTGGAGCCGTTCCCGATACTTGAGTCAGTCTAAAATCAGAATAAGTTGCATCAATAAAAGACATAGTCGCAAAGAAATTAATATCACCAATGGCTTCATTTACCTGAAACGCTTTGGTCACATTCACATTTACAAATCCTTCAAATCCTTTGTGAATGGTCTCTCCTAAATTGGTTCTGAACAAATAAGTGCTTTGCGTTGGATCGTTATTGGTATATTGACGAATGCTTCCCACTCGGTTTTGATATAATAAATAAAAATAAGACACATCGAAATTAACAAAACCAAAAAGCGAACCACGATAGCCTAAGTCCAAATTATATCCTTTTGCATCTTTCAAATTAGGATCAATCACATCGGTGGTTGCAGAAGGTGTCAAATCAGAGAATAAAACTGGGCGAAAGGCTTGCGAAAAATTACCGTAAAAATTGGTTCTTTCCCATTTGTATTCTACCCCTAAACCAAACAAAGCTACATTTCGGGAAATGTCTTGCGGAGTCGCTATAACATCATTTCCATTAGTAATATTAATTCTTCCCTCACTAGTAGATCGAATCGATTCGAAACGCACACCAGGAGTCACACTTAATCTTGGGGTAATTTTGAACTGATTTTCGGCAAAAGCGGCAAAATTATCTGTAGTAAAATCTAAATCGCGATTGTAACGACCTTCAATACTCAAATCAAAATCGGAACCCGTTGTGCCTCTTCCTTGTTGCACACGGTTCATATTGGCTTGGTACAAACGAACACCGAAGGCTAATTTTTGTTCTTCCTGACCTAATGTATATTTGAAAATACTTCTGGTTTCTAAACCAAAGTTTTTGTAGAAATCACGGTCCACCTGACGATTAGCATAAGCATTTGTTGCGGGATTAATTGCGTCTTCAACATTTGGAGCTGCTAGAAAACCTACTGAATTACGTTCTCCGATTAATCCAAAAAGTTTCGCATTAAAAGTCAAACGGTCACTGAATTGGGTATCCAAAATCAAAGCGCCTACATTCCAAGGCGTACCAAACCAGTTACGACTGCGAAGAGACTGTTGCGGATTAGCTTCAAACTGTGCGTCCGTCAGCCCTCCCGCTTGTTGCATATCATAATCCATATTGGTATATTCAGCAGAAAGTTTGGTTTTTTTGTTGAACTTGTACGCAAAATAAGCATGAGTATTGCGCACCGCATAGCGCCCGTTTTCTCTCCAACCGTCCCCATTCCTGGAATGATTATATACGTAATAGTCTATTTTTTTTGTGGTGCCACCAATGGCGTTATAGGAACTAAACAAGCCGTAACTCCCTACTGTGTTTTGAGTTTCGAAAGAGAAAGCCTTTTCGTTTTCGCGTTTCAATTCGTAGTTGAGCATTCCGCCAAACTGTGATCCAAATTGTAGTGAAGCGCCACCGCGAACCAATTGAATATTGGCTACCGCTTCCAATGGCGGATTGTAATACGCTTCTGGATAGCCAAATACATCCGATGAAATATCATACCCATTCTGACGTGTATTCAATTCCCAACTTCTGTTAGGACTTAACCCACGAACCCCCACATTGATTTGTATTCCAGAACCCTCATTTTCCCAAATCGAAACACCTGGCACTTTCGCAAAAATCTCTCTTGCGTTGTTGGTCACCACATTTCCGTTGGTATTTAATAATGAAATCACTTCGTTTTTCTTTCCAGAAAACAAACTATTGCCTTGCACTTCTTTCAAACGCTCTACAGGTTGTTTCTTGTAATAAACGGTTACGGGATATAGCTTTTTTACAGTATCGTTTAAGGCAACATCATTAGTGTCTTGTTGTCCGAAAGCCAAACTGCTTGTCACTAGTACAAGCGCAGAAAAGAATAATTTCATTTTTATTTAGATTAATTCTAGACTACAAATGTAAGTTCGGATTCTTATTTAGACAAATTAAAAATTACTTTTAACATTTGTTCCGCTACTTTAACTCAATAATTGATAGGTTACTAAAGCCACCGTATAAGCAAAAGCACTCATGAAAATAAGTTGACCAAGCGGCCATCTCCAACTGTTGGTCTCCTTTCGAGTGACCGCTAGTGTACTAGCACATTGCATCGCAAAAGCATAAAATAGTAGTAAAGAAATCCCAGAGGCAAAATTGAAGACTTTTTCGCCTGTCAAAGGATTGATTTCGGATTGCATTTTATTCTTGATGGTATCTTCATTGTCGGTGTCGCCAACGCTGTAAATGGTTGCCAAGGTACCTACAAAAACTTCTCGAGCTGCAAATGAACTGATAATGGCTATTCCTATTTTCCAATCGTAACCTAAAGGTGTCAAAACGGGTTCAATCGATTTACCCATGATTCCGATATAGGAATTCTCCAATTTTTGTGAAGCGACTTCGTTCTCTAACTCGGTTGCTGAAAGCGGTTTATCGGCGTGTTTGCTTACTACAATTTGCTCAGCATTACTGAAGTTTTCACCGGGACCATAGGAAGCCATAAACCATAAAATAATCGAAATCGCCAAAATGATTTTACCAGCGCCAAACACGAAGGCTTTGGTTTTTTCGATCACGTTGATACCTACGTTTTTAAACAACGGCAATTTATAGTTAGGCATTTCGACAATGAAATAAGACTTCCCTTTAATCTTCAATATTTTATTCAAAACATAAGCCGAAAAAATGGCCATTCCAAATCCCAACAAATACAATAACATTAGGGTTAATCCTTGCAAGTTGAAAATCCCCAAAATCCTTTGATCTGGAATCACCAACCCAATAATGATGGCGTAGACTGGCAAACGCGCCGAACAAGTCGTAAACGGAGTCACTAAAATGGTTATTAGGCGTTCTTTCCAATTTTCGATATTACGAGTCGCCATAATCGCCGGAATAGCACAAGCCGTTCCCGAAACCAAAGGCACGACACTTTTACCCGACAACCCAAACTTACTCATAATTTTATCCATCAAAAACACCACACGACTCATATAGCCACTTTCTTCTAGTATCGAAATGAACAAAAATAAAAAGGCAATTTGAGGGATAAAGATTAAAATACCGCCAATTCCGGGAATAATTCCCTGCGAAATCAAATTGGTCAAAACCCCAGCAGGCAAGACTTCGGCAGACCAAGCGCTCAAACTAGCAAATGAGCTATCAATAAAATCCATTGGGACTTCGGACCACACAAAAATGGATTGAAAAATACCAAAAAGGATACAGAAGAAAATCACATAGCCCCAGAATTTATGCGTCAACACACGATCCAATTGTGCTCTAAAATCTTTAGCAATAGATTGATCGATGGTCATTCCTACTTTCAACACATCATTGATGAATTGGTAGCGCTTAATGGTTTCTTTTTGCTGCAATCGTTTCAAATCCGAATGCGATTTGGTAAAAGAACTCTGGATTTCTTTGCGTTCTAAATTCAAAAAATTCACATCTTGCGTAATCACCAACCACAACTTATACAACAATTGATTCGGAAACGCTTTGCGAAGATTTTCAAAATATTCCGTGTCTATAACCGAAGCATTCATACACGGTTCATTAGAAATGGATTTGTATGAAACGATTAAATTTTTCAATTCTTCTATTCCAAATCCTTTTCTAGAACTCACCAAAGCAATTTTGGTTTTCAGTTTTTCTTCCAGATAAGGAATATCCAAACTAATCCCCTTGTATTCCATTCGATCCGCCATATTGATAACCAAAATCGTGGGAATTTCAAGGTCTTTGATTTGGGTAAAAAGCAGTAAATTACGCTTTAAATTCTCCACATCGGTAACCACAATAGCTACATCGGGATAGAGTTTGTCATTTTTGTTAAGTAATAATTCAATCACCACATTTTCATCAATCGAGCTGGCATTCAAACTATACGTACCCGGTAAATCCAGAATATTGGCTTTGAAATTATAAGGCAACTTACAAAAACCCACCTTTTTTTCTACCGTAATTCCAGGATAATTCCCGACTTGCTGGTTCAGCCCCGTTAATTGATTAAAAACAGAGGTTTTCCCCACATTCGGGTTCCCTATCAAAGCGACATTGATGTTGTGATTGCTGGTCATGATCTTTATTGGATTCGTTCCACTTCTATTTCCTGAGCCGTTGCTACTCGAATGGCTACATGCGATCCGTTAATATTCAAGTACAAAGGATCTCCGAAGGGAGCGATTTGCAGCAACTCTACTTCATTACCTGGTAAACAGCCCATTTCGAGCAATTTTAATGGAATGGCATCAATATCAAAGTCTTTGATAATGGCTTTTTCTCCTTTTTTGAGTGAATGTATCGTTGTTGACAAACCTTATTTAGATTGAATTAAGATTGCAAAAATACATATTATAATAGAAATTCAAATGATAATTATCACAATTGTAAAAGAAGTAGCCACGAATTCACGAAGCGTATCAAAAAAACTATCAAAGTAGAAATGAAGTTCCATAAATAATACAACTCGTAACTATTTTTGACTTGAAAAGGCAGAGCAAAAAAACAAAACTGAATTAGTGAAAATTAGTGAAATTCGTGTTCCCTTTTTACCAAACTAATTAGCGCACAAAAAAGTAATATCTTCTATCAATCGCGCCATATCCTCTTTTTTGGTTCCATCATAAAAACCACGAACGCGTCTTTTTTGGTCCACCAACACAAAATTTTCGGTGTGTACCATATCGTACAACTCTTCAGGTTTTCCCAACTTAACTGCCAAATACGATTTTCGAGCCATTGTATAAATTTCCTTTTTATCGCCAGTAACCAAGTTCCATTTGCTGTCTATCACGCCGTGTTTTAGCGCATATTCTTTTAAAACTGGCACACTATCGGTCTCTGGAAAAACGGTGTGCGACAACAGCATCACTTTGGGATTATTTTTGATAGCCGCTTGCACTTCGGCCAAGTTCTTGGTCATTTTGGGGCAAATAGAACCACAAGTCGTAAAGAAAAAATCGGCCACATACACTTTCCCTTCATAATCCTTTTGGGTAATCGTTTTCCCGTTTTGATTCACAAACGAAAAATCAGCAATCGTATGCGCCTTACTCACATATTGCACCGTACTGTCCACCAATTCAGGATTCACATCGGCAGGATTGTAAATAGGCAAGGTCTTTTCAGGTTTCAACGCATTGTAAAACAAGCCAATAGTAATCGCCGAAAACACCAATAAAACACCAAAAAATATACGATACTTATAAAAGAAAGCTTTCATTTGTAGGTTTTTAAAATAAAATAGAAAGACAACATTTGAATTTCGCGCAAAATTACAAAACAACGGTCTGCCTTTCACTACGCTTTTCAAAATAATTTGGGCGTGCCCCTTCGCCTCGTAGAAAAACGAGGCAAAGGGTCGGGTCTCCGTTCCCGCTTTTTTTTATCCCGCGAAAAAACGGGATAAAAAAAGAGCTCCACTCCACCCCTCACGCAAAAAAAAATAGTTATTAGACAGTAGCCATAAGTGCAATGGTAGAAATCTCACTTTTTATCAATACTTTTATAAAATCACCAAAAAATCAATAACTTATACAGAATTCCCTTAATAATGCATTTATTTTTGCAAAAAACATATCTTTTTATGTAACATTGCCTTATTTTAAAAGACCTATACCCGTAACTAATTCAAATTGTAATATGAATCCAAAACAATCCACAAGCTTATTTTTGGCTTTGCCTGCCGTACTAAGTTTTGGCTGGTGTCAAGCACAAACCGCTTCGGCCACCAAAGAGCCCGGAATCAACATCCAATACATGGATAAAACCATCAAACCAAGCGATGATTTTTTCCGCTATGTAAACGGAACCTGGTTGAACACTACCGAAATCCCAAGCGACAAAACCCGTTGGGGAAGTTTTGACGAGTTGCGTCAACGCACCGATACTGACGCTTTGGCGATTCTAAAAGAAGCCGCCAACAACCCAGCGTACAAATCCAACACCGACCAAGGTAAAGCCATCAATTTGTACAAAACCATGTTGGATACCGTAAGCCGTAACAAATTAGGTATTGCTCCCCTAAAACCTTATTTGAAAAAAATCAACGCGGTGAAAAACGTAAAAGATTTACAAGCTTTATTAATCGAAATGGAACCCACAGGAGGCATTGGTTTCTTTGGCGCTGGTGTAGGAACCGATGCTAAAAACAGTAATGTCAATGTAATTAATTTAGGACCTGGAGGCGTAGGCTTACCAGACCGTGATTATTATGTAAGTGACGAAAAGGATTCTAAAGAAAAAAGAGAAAAATACGTACTTCACGTGGCTAAAATGTTGCAATATTTAGGCGACAAACCTGAACAAGCGAAAGCCAATGCGGAGAAAATTTTAGCTTTAGAAATCGAAATGTCTAAGCCTCGTTTTGACCGTGTAGAAAGAAGAGACCGTCGTAAATCATACAACCCAATGACCGTTGCGGAAATACAAAAACTAACGCCATCTATCGATTGGACTACGTATTTTACTAAAATTGGTTTGCCTACGAATCAAACGATTATCGTGTCGCAACCAAAATATATGACGGCATTAGAAACGCTTTTTAAAGAAAACAAAGTAGACGACTGGAAAGCCTATATGCGTTGGTCTTTATTGAACAGAGCTTCTGGCCAATTATCGACAGAAATTGAAAAAGCTAACTTTGAATTTTATGGCAAAACCTTAACAGGTGCTGTAAAACAAAGACCTTTTGAAGAAAGAGCTTTACAAACCGTAACCGGTTCGGTGGGTGAAGCCTTAGGAAAATTATACGTAGAGAAAAAATTCCCTGCCGAAGCTAAAGAAAAGGCAGCAAAAATGATTAAAAACATTTTCCGTGCTTACGAAAACCGCATCAACAACTTACCTTGGATGTCTGCTGAAACGAAAGTAAGTGCGATTGCCAAATTAAACAAACTAAGAGTTAAAATTGGTTATCCTGACAAATGGAAAGACTACTCCGCTTTGACCATCAAAAGTCCAGCAGAAGGAGGAACGTTTTTCGAGAACGTAAAAAATATAGCTATTTGGCGTAATAAAGAAAATTTGGCTGAATTGACCAAACCCGTAGACAAAGACCGTTGGGGTATGGCACCACAAACGGTGAATGCGTACTACAATCCATCGAACAACGAAATTGTATTCCCTGCCGCTATTTTGCAACCACCATTTTACAATTACCAAGCCGACGAAGCCGTAAATTATGGTGGAATCGGAGGGGTTATTGGTCACGAAATCTCTCACGGATTTGATGATTCAGGAGCACGTTACAATGCCGACGGTAATTTAGTAGACTGGTGGACACCAGAAGATTTGAAAAAATTTGGTGCTTTGACGGGTGCTTTAGCTGCTCAATACAGCGCTTTGCAACCGCTTCCAGGAACGTTTGTAGATGGTAAATTTACTTTAGGTGAAAACATTGGAGATTTAGGTGGTGTGAATGCTGCTTACGATGGCTTGCAATTGTACTTAAAAGAAAACGGCAACCCAAGATTGATTGACGGGTATACACCAGAACAACGTTTCTTCATTTCTTGGTCGACCATCTGGCGTTCTAAAATGAGAGACGAAGCCCTGAAATCGCAAGTAAAAACCGATCCGCATTCGCCAGGTATGTACAGAGCCTATGTGCCTTTACAAAACGTTGATGCATTCTACGATGCCTTCAACATTCAACCGAATGACGGGATGTATATCGCTCCTGAGAAAAGAGTAAAAATCTGGTAAGATTTTCTGATCTAATAATACCAAAACCCATCAGCTAAAGCTGATGGGTTTTTTGTTGGGGTAAAACAAATCGAACTACATAACAAATGTTCCGTTCGTCCTGTATAAATACTATGTTACTATATCAATTGAAATAGCAGCTTAGACAAACTACTATACTATCGCTTAACAATACTTACAGCAGTGCCAGTTACAGTAGCAGCAATTAAGTACTCACTACTTTTTACTTCAATATCCACAAGTATCCCTACAACAGCATTCGCGTATATTTTTTCAGCATTTTGTCTGAGTTGTTCCAAGGCTTGCTCTTTAACCTCTGCAATACTCTGACTTACTCCATCGTAATATTTTTGCATATTAAAAGTCATAGTCATTTTTTGGACATTTACAGCAGTTCCTGAGACAATACCCTTGTAATCAATTATTTTATAATCTTCTACAGAGTTGGTGGTTGTTAAAATCATTTTTTTTTATTTAAAATTTAGTTACTCTGTTTGAGTACAGAATTACTATTTCGTTACACGATGAGATGTAATAAATTGGTCATTATTAGAGGAATAAGCATCCACAGATATTCAAATGATTCATCTTTTTGCAATCATTTTTATTTTTACTCAAAGTATGAACACTTTAATTTATAAATTATTAAATTTTGTAAGGTATTTATGCGAAAAAATGAATGACTTTTATTAGATTTACTTTTCAAAAAATATTTAATTGATAGCTCAAAATCAGAAGAATTTGATACAAGTTTAGCTAGTAACATTACCTTAAATTAACAAACCAAAACAATGTCAAAACCTATTTTACTTTTTTTCTTTCTTTTTTTCATCAATTTTTCTTTTGCTCAAACAATTGATGCTTCTCTCCTCGAAATTAATTTTCATGAAGATAGCGATCCACAAAAGCTGACTTCTTATCAAACCGGATTTTTTTTCACAGCGACAGATGGCTATAATAAACCATTTGGTAGAGAATTATGGTACTCTGAAGGTAAATCTGCTTCTACATTTCTAGTAAAAGACATATACCCAGGAGGAAATTCATCAAATCCATCAAATTTATTGGAAGTGAATGGCATACTTTATTTTACTGCAAATAACGGCGTTAACGGTGTGGAGTTATGGAAAAGTGATAAGACCGAATCTGGGACTAAAATGGTTAAGGATATAGACCCTGCTAATAAAAGTGAGTATAGCAGGCTCTTTAATTTTACAAACAATAACGGAATTTTATTTTTTACAGCTAATGATGGGGTTAATGGATTTGAGTTGTGGAGAAGTGATGGTTCCGAAAGCGGAACATTTATGGTTAAAAATATCAATTCTACAGGTGATAGCACACCTCAAGAATTGTTTGTCTTTAACGGAATTCTTTATTTTACAGCAGATGATGGCATTAATGGAGTGGAATTATGGAAGAGTGATGGGACTTTAGTTGGAACAACAATGGTAAAAAACATTAATCGCTTCAATTCAAGCTTCAATTATCCAAATCATTTTTTGACGTTGAAAAACCATTTTTATTTCTTTGCCAATGACGGAACAAATGGTTTTGAGTTATGGAAAAGTGATGGTACCGAAGCTGGAACAGTAATGGTTAAAAATATTGCAGCAGGATTTAATTCAAGCAACTATGGATTGAGTGGAGCGGTAATAAATGATATGATAGTCTTTGAAGCTAATGATGGCATCAATGGCTTTGAAATTTGGAAAAGTGATGGAACAGAAAGTGGAACTTCAATTATAAAGAATATTAACAATACGTCTTTAAACAGTCTCCCCTACGATTCTAAATGCACTGTTTTTAATAATCAAGTTTTTTTTATTGCTAATGATGGTATTAATGGATTTGAACTTTGGAAAACGGATGGAACTGCTTCTGGTACCTCTATGCTAAAAGATATAAGTCCAGGAAGTTATTCGATTTCAATCAATACGATTCATTTCGACAAAGTAAATAATAAACTTCTATTTTATATTGGTGACAAGTTATGGAGCAGTGATGGAACTGAACAAGGGACTATTGTATTGCCTAATGTTACTAAAAGTAATATTTCAGGTATAGAAGAAAGTTTTGTTACTACTCCTTTCGGCACTTTTTTTACAGGGCAAAATGAAAGAAATGGAAATGAACTTTGGATTACTAATGGCACGCCCAATGGCACTTCTTTATTTACGGATTTAAACTACTCGAACAGTAGTAACCCTGCAAGATTTACGGATGTAAATGGAACTTTGATAATTAGAGCTGGGGATAAAGGGTATGGAAATCAATTATATAAAAGTGACGGAACAATTAAAGGAACTACGTTGTTAAAAGACATAAGTCCATACAACAATTGCATAGATGATATTTCTGAAATTAAGGTGATGAATGGAACTATGTATTTTAGTGCGGTTAATAGTGCAAACGGATATGAACTTTGGAAGAGTGATGGTACAATATCTGGAACTAAAATGGTCAAAGACATTTTCCCTGGTTCAGGAAGTAGCATGTATAATGAAGGTATAAAGCAAAATTTTACCATAATAAATAACATACTGTACTTTTCTGCTAGAGATTCACATGGAACTGAGTTATGGAGAAGCGATGGAACTGAAGAAGGTACGTATTTAATTAAAGACATTTTTAGCGCAGGAAGCAGTCACCCTCATAACTTTGTTTTATTTAATAATGTGATCTATTTTATTGCTCAAGATGCAGAAGGTAATAATTTATGGAAAACAGATGGTACAAATGTAGGCACTACAAAAGTTATGTATTTACATGACACAAGCATTTTAAAAAAGGTAAAAAATAAGTTATTCATAGTAGCTGAAACTTCTGGAACAACATACGGACCACACGACGTTTGGATATCTGATGGAACCAGTGAAGGAACAAAACATTTAAAAAGTTTTGGTGATCATTTTAATAGCGATATTAGGATAACTACCATTTTAAATGATGAAGTTTATTTTGTAGCTAAAAACCCTGATAGCTTTCGTAGTGCTGTATATAAAACTGATGGCACTCTGAGTGGAACAGTTCTATTATTTGATGCGGCTAACCATCCAACCAATCCTGAATATAATGTATATGAACTGATTACATGTGGAAATTATGTTTATTTCACTATTGCAAAAGATTATTATTCATATGGAAAAGAAGTTTGGAGAACCAATGGAATTGTTACAGAAAAAATAGCAAGTTCCGGACCAATGGATTATAATTATTATAAAAATCTTACATTATATAAAAATAATTTATTGTATTTAGAGGGAAAATCGCTAAAAAAGATATGGGTTATTAATGATACAATGGCAACTCCTGCCAGTGTAGAAGTAAATGTAGTAAACGGTAATCAATTTGAAGAATATGAAGGTATAGAAGAATTAGGGGCAACGTCCAATAAACTATATTTTAGAGCTAGAACAGCAAAAAGCGGCAATGAATTATATGTTACTAACTTTGATTTTTCAACGTTAAGTATTGCTGATAAAGAAAACTATGAAACTATTAAAAACAAAGAAATAGTCGTATATCCTAATCCAGCAGATAAAACGGTTAACCTACAATCATTAACCTCAGACACTATCCTTAGTTATCAAATCATTGATAATGCAGGAAAGGTAGTAAAAACTAGTGTTCAAGAACCTGTAAACTCGGAAATTAATATTGACACTAGTAGTTTAACTTCTGGAATTTATTTTGTTAAAGTAAGAACTACCAAGGCTAATGTTACTACATTGAAACTTTTGGTAAATCATTAAAATTTTCAATACAAACAGATTGCAAAATCTAATGTCTTCACAAAGTGAAATACTAATCACATTACAAAATCCAATTTCATACTTTTTAACAATGTTCCTGCAAGGTCTTTTTTTGACCTTGTAGGTTTTTGGATTCAAAGAACATACCTATAAGGTTTTGAAGACCTTGCAGGAAAACAACTGGAAAATCATTTAAAAAACACGATTTTAATTAGCAGTGCTTGGCTAATGAAAAACAAAACGTTCTAGCCTAGCCCCGATGGGAGCGGCATCCTTGCTTGGCGGGGTTCGCCGAGCAAGATATAGCGGACAGTGGGACGACTCGTGTGGTGGGCAGGTCACGGGTGCTCCTTATCATACTATTACATTTACCGTTACCTTCTCCTAATAAAAAACCCACTCACTAGGAATGGGTTTTGTTGGATTATTTTAAAAGGTACTCTTGCATAAATCGGATGACGGCCAGTCGCTGGTAATCGACGTTGGCTTTTTTCTTGAAGCCGTGACCTTCGTCTTTGGCCTCGAGGTACCAAACCGTATTGCCTTGTGCTTTAAGTTTGTCACGCATTTGAAGGGCTTCGGTCACGGGAACGCGAGGGTCGTTGGTGCCCTGAATGATGAATAACGGTTTTTTGATTTTATCGGTATTGTTTAAAGGCGCCATTTTATCAAAAAAAGCGGCCATTTCGGGGATGCGTTCATCGCCATATTCTACTCTTCGCAGGTCGCGACGGTATTCCTCGGTGTTTTTGAGGAAGGTATTGAAGTTGGAAATCCCCACAATATCTACCGAGCATCGGATTTTGTCGGCATAGTGAAAGGCCGTGGCCAAAGTCATATAACCGCCATAACTTCCGCCCATAATCATAATGCGGTCTTTGTCGAGTTCGGGTTGTTGGGCAATCCAATCCAATAGCGCGCCAATGTCTTTTACGGAATCTTCGCGTAACATCCCGTTGTCTTTGGCCAAATAGGTTTTACCAAAACCCGCAGAACCTCGCACGTTCGGGAAAATCATCGCAACGCCCATTTCGTTGGTGTAAAAATTGCTTGCGCCCAAGAAAGATGCTTGCGATTGTGCCTCTGGTCCACCGTGAATCTGAATCAGCACCGGTCTTTTTCCTGTGAATTTTGAAGCGGCTGGGTAATAAAATCCTGAAATGCCCAAGCCATCAAAACTTTTCCATTCGATAAATTTTGGCAATGCCATATCAGAAGCTTGCATTTCGCCCAATTCGCTCGCGGTCCATTGCTCGATTTTGCCATTTTTTAGCGAAAGGCGGTACACATCCGAAGCCGTTTGAGCTGTTGATTGGGTGAAAAACAAACTTTGGTTGTCCTTGGTAAACTCCGCTCCGCCAATCAATCCGGTTGGAATATTTTTGACTTCGCTATAGGATTGGTCTTTGGTATTCATCAAATACATTTTGTTGCGACCCGCTTCGTTGGTGATAAACACCAGTTGTTTTTTGTCTTCAGAAAAAGAAAAGTTTTCTACATTCCAATTGATTTTAGACGTTAGATAGTTGACTTTTTTGGTCTTTACATCCAAAATAGCCAAACGCTCAAACTCATTGTCTTTATCGGTCAAAAACCAAATTTCGTTGGTCGAATTTCCAAATTTGGCACTGGTTTGAATCACGCCTTTGGTTGCTCTATCGGTTACTTCGGATAATTTGCCAGAAGCGATATCCAAAGACCAAATATGAGATTCATTGGCAGAAATATATTCGCCAATCAAAAGTTGTGAATTGTCTTTGGAAAGATCCAAAATACCCCAACCGCCTCCTTTTACTTGCAGCACCATTTTGGCTGCTGAAGGATTTTTGGGATCCATATAATAAATATCACGATCACCGCCGTTGCGTTTGGTCGAGGAGAAATAAAACCCTTTCCCATCGGCTCTCCAAGTAATGCCTCCGTTTTGTGAACGGCCGCCATCAGTCAGTAAAGTCGATTGTAGCGTTTTAAGGTCTAATTGGTACAATTGCCCAAACTCATTACCGCCCACGTCTTTGGAATAAATCAAATAATCGCCTTTGGTAGGTTCGTAGCTCACGCCACTAACAGGTTCGTCGAAAAAAGTGATTTGCGTTCTCGCGCCCAAAGGTTGCACCACACGATGCAATTGTGCTGTAGAACCAAAACGAGTCGTGATGATAATATCGTTTTTTACGGGATGAATTTCTGCCAAAGAAGCACCACGAGCCTCGGAGTATTTTTTTACCTGAACGGCTAACTCTTTGGGAATGGAAGCAATGTTCTCGGTAATCAAATTTTCGTTAGGCAAAATACCCGTGTTTTTTTGCTGTGCTTGTACTAAAGTCAAGCCGAGCAACGTCGGGATTAAAATAAATGCATTGAACTTCATATTATTTTAGTTTTTGATTAGTATTCGTTTTCGTTGGCGTTGCATAGCAAAATTAATGATGTACAAGCCCGTTAAAGTGACCGTTCCGCCAATAATGATGGCAGCTGTGAGGATTTCGTCAAACAAAAATGCCCCTAAAAGTACCGCCACAATCGGATTGATATAGGCATAGACACTACTCAATTCGGTAGGTAAATGCTGCAAGGCATAAATGAAAGCAATGAATGTCAACACCGAACCAATACCCACCAAATAGGCAATTGCCCACCAAGAAGCGGCAGGAATTTGCGTCAGCGGAATATTAGTGCCTGTAGCTCCTGTGAAAGCAAAAAGGCATACGCTAGAAATCAACATTTGTAATCCTAGACTAAAATAGGGATTAAAACTCGCAGCTTTTTTCTTGGTGTACAAGGTACCAAAAGCCCAAGTAATGGTAGCAGCCACAGACAAGACAATTCCGAACTGAAAATCCGGTCGAATAAAATCAGCCAAATGTTCGTAGAAAATAACGCATACTCCTGCAAAAGCAATGGTGATACCAAAAACAGCCAATCGGGTAATGCGTTCTCCATTGAAAAAGCTAATCATCGCAATCCAAATGGGCACCATTGCGCCAATAATCGCTCCTAACCCACTGGGAATAAATTTCACGCCCCACGTACTTAGACCATTGCTCAGCGCAAAATTAAGCATACTCAAAATCAAGATGGATTTCCATTGTTTGCCTTTGGGCCACGGTGTTTTTTTAATCAAAAAGAAGCCCACATACAAAGCACCACCCAAAAACTGACGGATGGCAGCCAACTCAAGTGCAGGCATATGCTTTACGCCTTCTTTAGACGCCAACCAAGTCGTGCCCCAAGCAATACTTACCCAAGCCAAGGCCAACATAGGCAATCCCAAGGTAGTAAATGGAGCCGTAACGGTATTTTTAATTTTTGTTCTCAAAAGATTATGGAGTTTCTACAAAAGTATACTTTAAAATCGTTTGTAGTTTATCACTACTAATCCTTTTTCCGGTTCCCGAAGAAGTTGAGTCAAAAGTTGGTGCTACCAACTGCCATTCGAGCGCTTTCTTAGTATAATACTCAGCCCTGGTAGGATGATAAGGCGATACCGCATTGAAGGTTTCGTTCCAACAATCCAATGCTATAATTTTTTGAATGATGCTGATACAATCCGTTTGGTGAATGAAATTAATAGGCGCCTTGGCATTGGGTAGATTTTCTTTGCCCGATAACATCCGTATTGGATTTCGATCAGATCCTACGAGTCCACCAAAACGAAGAATGGTGGTTTGAAAATGAGGATTGCTTTGCAAAAGTTGCTCTACGATTACCAATTGGCGACCACCTTCGCTATCGGGATTCAAAGGCGTGGTTTCGGTAACCACATCATTATCTTCTCCGTAGACTGAGGTAGAACTTACAAACAATACATTTTGAACCTCAGATTGTTCGATAAACGGAATCAAGGTTTGCATTTTACCCACAAAATCCTCGCTGTTGTTACTTCTTAATTTGGGCGGAATATCAATAATCAATATTTCGCTTCCCTTTAGAAACGTAGTGATATCGCCAGCAATGGCATTAGGTTGCAATTCCATCAAAAACGGAAAGATGCCTAGCTTTTCTAAATGAGCTAGTTTTGAAGAAGAAGTTGTGGAGCCTTTCACCAAAAAATCATTGCTTATTAAGGCTTTCGCCAAAGGCAAACCGAGCCAACCGCAACCAAGAATACTAATTTGTGTCATAGAATGTAGTTTAGAGCAAATAAAGCTCGAAAGAATTTTAAAAAGATAACTATTCAGCTTGTCTTGCTTTCGATTGCTCCAGCATTAATTGGAGTTTTGGGATTTATTGCATTCGTTATAGCCAAATAAAAGGAGCTAATTTTGGCTAAAGCCTTTAAAACTTTCAAATTTCACCCCTCCAACTAAAGTTGGAGGCAATTAATGTCCAAAAAAACCTGAATAATCACTAAAAAGATAACTTCAAAATCTTATCGCAGCTTAGTTTTTAAACTATCTTTTGCCACGGTCAATGAATCCGTAACAGGAACCACTAATTCCTTGGGAATAATCTGTTGCCCTTTTCTAATTTTTTTACGAATGACTACAGCATCGTTGAGTACAAAGGGCGTTGGCATCATCCAATTGTCTCTTGGTTTGATGTTGAATAATGGATTTTGCAATAAATCAAAAGAAGATTCAAGCAATTCCATATCAATTACGGCTGAAGCATTGATACTAAAATCAAGTACCAAAGGAGCATTGTTAACCACATAATAACTCACTATTTTCTTGCCTTTTCGTTCTAAGGTCGAACTGGTATCGCCTAAATTTCTAGCACCATTGGCTCTAAAATCATAAAACGTCATCGCTTCATTGGCAAAAATATCATAGCGATTGACTTTACGATTCGGTATAATTTTAATTTGAATATGTCGCAAATTGCCTACAAGACTATCTTTTGTAAATACAACTAAAGGTTTCTTTACACCCACTACATCCGTTGTTTCGGCATAAGTAAAACCCGAATTGTATTTGCTAAACAACGGCATATCGTTAAGCGGTCTTGCACTCTTTGGATTGGCACCCAAATAGGTTTTGGTCCAATCATCAAGATTTACATCATACGTTACCCAAAACGCTTGGTTGGTATCTGCATTGTACAAGTACACCAAACTATTGGATTTTGCCTCTCCTGCTTCATAACCCGAATTGTAATGGCCTTTAGCAAAAAACAACAACGATAACACAAACAGTCCTAAAGCCCAACTTCCTTTGCGATTGAACGCGCCAAAAACAGGCAACAATAATCCGAAAGTGAGTACCGTTAGGATAGCGCTACCAAAAAGAATTTTTAATCCCAACCCAACGGGGAACATTTGAATAAATGGCGCCAAAAGTAAAACTGCTGGAATCCCACAGATTAAATTTAATACCCAATTCGAGCGTTGCGTTAAGACAAAAGCACCAAAAGCAATCAGTCCAAAATAAACTGGGATAATCAAAAATCCAGCACCTGTTAGAGAATTAGCAATAAATCCATTAATGACCATCCAAACCAACAAAACCATTACATAATGGTTCATCGTCACTTTTTTGGCGGAGAACCAATGGTACATCAAGAAACAAATCGACAAACTCAACAGTACAAAAGCCGCTATATAATCGTGACCATTGTAAGTAAATCCGTTGAGTAAATCGTTATATTGCGGATATGCCCAAAGCAATCCTTTCCATCCAAAATACGTCAATCCGCCCGCGATACCCAAGGCACCCAAAAGCGGAATCAGTCCTTTGAACAATTCTCTAAAAGTAAAAATGCGTTTGGCTTTGCCAATGAAAAGGAAAAACACAAAAAACACTCCCGCAATAATCGTCATCGGCAATACCCAAGAAAACGGATAACTGATAAACGTAAACGGAATCGTAAAATACACCTCATCTTCGGTAGCTTTTACCGCATCTAAATTGGCATTCGAAAAATACGTTAGCAAAGGCATTAAGTAACGGCCTTGATGCGCCAAAGTGTTTTTGGCCAAATGTTGAGCGTCATCCTGCTGAGTGTGGTAATTATAATGATCGTCGATAAACGCAAAATTCAATCCCTGAATGTTTCCTTTTTCTCTAAAAACGGTCAAGTCCGTGTCGTTAGGCAACATTTTGTAAATACTGTACATCAACGAATTCGAAACAGGATACGTCACCCCAGCTTTTGAAAATTCGTTCACCAAACCAGCATTCCCCTTGTTGGTTTCCATCAACATATAACTCGGTCCCGATGAGCCACGCGCTTCAAAATTGAGTGCCAATCCCACCTCTTTAGCCCAAGGATGCTGGGTCACGAACAAAGCAGCTCCGTTTAGTCCCAATTCTTCGGCATCCGAAAAAACAATAATGATGTCGTTTTTATGCTGTTTTTTGGATTGCAAAAAAGCACGAACGCCTTCAATAATAGTAGCTACTCCAGAGGCATCATCACTTGCTCCGTGTGAAAATGAATGCGGCGCGCTATCGTAATGCGAGAGCAACAACAACGCTTTTTTTGAATTCGTTCCCTTAATGCGACCAATAATATTTTTAGACTGTACCAAATTTCCCCAATCGCTCATCGTGTAGCCTTCTTGCACTTGAGTAGCAATACCCATCGTTTTCAATTCTTGTACTAACATTTGTGCGACCACCTCGTGGTTGGCAGAACCTACATAATGCGGTTCCTTCGTCATCTTTTCCACCATTTTGAAAGCCCGCTTGGTCGAAAAATTGGCTAGATTTTGTTCTTCATATTCTATGGTTTGCGGCATTTGCAGAAAGTAACCTGCTGCCAAAACGAGCAACAGCACAAAAACCGAAAGTAAAGAGGCGTATTTTTTCATAGCAATGGGGATGTGGTATTTAAATATCTTTTTTGACTAGCATATAATAGTCATTCTCTAAAATCATATAACCTTGGTCGTACAAGAAATAGTAGGTATTTCCTGTTTTGGTATTCAAAATCGAAGTGAAAAATTCAAAGTCAAAACCCTTGCTCATCAACTTGGCTCGAGTCGTTTTCGTTTTACCTTCTACATTCAATTCTGACAAAATTCGGTAATTTTTGCGCAACTTATTGTTAATATTCCGCATATAATTAGTACTATCCTTATTTATTTTATTGTTGTAGGCATTTCGGCAGCTATCGCTACAAAATTTCTTATCCTCGCGACCTACAATTTTTTCACCACATTCTAGGCAAGCTTTCATTAGTTTACGATTTAGGTTATCACTCTATCTATTTTGAGCCCAGCAAAAGGCTTTATTGGTTATCATTAGTTCCTGCTGTCCTTCCTATCTTTTTTGCTCCGAAAAAAATCGGGTCAAAAAAGGATATTCCCTCCCATCAGGGCTAAAGAGGGAACAGGGGATTTGTGTTTGTTTTGGTTTCTTAATTTATACCTACAAGGTTTGAAAAAGACCTTGCAGGAAATCCAGTGACAAAAACTTGTTCTAGCACTACTCGACCTGCGAGGTTTTCAAAACCTTGTAGGTCTTATTGTAATCTGCGTTTCTACACCTAAAAACCAAAGTTCTATTACACATTTTTTGCGAAATTTGAATAGGAATGGGCTTTAGCCCATTCTTTACATATCGTTTTGTATTGGGCTTTAGCCAAAATTATTATACATTTTGGCTAAAGCCTATCTATAATTTACAATCATATCATCTCGCTAAAGCGAGACGCAATTGATTATTCATAATCACTCATCAATCGTTTCTTGCTACTAATCATACCTACAAGGTTTGAAAAAGACCTTGCAGGAAATCCAGTGACAAAAACTTGTTCTAGCACTACTCGACCTGCGAGTTTTTCAAAACCTTGTAGGTCTCATGGTAATCTGCAATTCTAAACATACCTTCAAGGTTTGAAAAAAACTTGAAGGAAAACCAGCAATAAACTTGTTCTAGCACTACTCGACCTGCAAGGTTTTCAAAACCTTGTAGGTCTTATTATACAATCAAAATGCTCATTCCAAAAAATCCCCTTGTTACTCTCTAACCCCGATAGGAGCGGCATCCTTTTTTTCACCTTTCGGGTGGAAAAAAGATATAGCGGATAGCGGGACGATGTTTCCTGAAATACCTTTTGTGCCTGTTCCTAAATAATCCCCTTCACTATTTCTCTCCGTTTTTTATCTTTTTTATTTCGTATAAATCGGTTCTTCGGTCTTTGAGGATGCGCACGCTGCCGTGTTCGTGCAGCTCTTTGAGCAAATCCAAATCGACGTCGACAATCAGTGTCATCTCGGTATTGGGCGTGGCTTCGGCTTTGATGCCATTGCTCGGAAACGCAAAATCCGAAGGCGTAAACACCGCCGATTGCGCGTACTGAATATCCATATTGTTGACCTTGGGCAAATTGCCCACACATCCCGCTATGGCAACAAAACACTCGTTTTCGATGGCTCGGGCTTGGGAACAATGTTTGACTCTGGTGTAGGCGTTTTGCGTATCAGTCAGGAAGGGTACAAACAAGATATTCATCCCTTCATCGGCCATTAATCGGGAGAGCTCTGGGAATTCGACATCGTAGCAAATCATTACGCCTATTTTTCCGCAATCGGTATCAAAGGTTTTGATTTCTGAACCGCCTTTCATTCCCCAATGTTGTACCTCGTTGGGCGTAACGTGAATTTTGGCATACATTTCTGAAGTCCCGTCGCGCTTGCACAAGAAACCAACATTATACAAATTTCCGCCTTCTAAATATGGCATACTTCCCGTGATGATATTGATGTTGTACGAAATGGCAAACTCCTGAAAACGCTTGCGAATTGGGTCTGAATATTTGGCCAATTCGCGAATGGCTTCGGCCTCGGTGAGGTGATTGTAATCGGCCATCAAAGGCGCGGTGAACAGTTCTGGGAACAACGCAAAATCGCAACCATAACCCGAAACCACATCGATAAAAAATTCGGATTGTTCAAACAAGGCGTCGAGATTGGAGAGCGAGCGCATTTGCCACTGAATAAGCCCTAACCTAATCACCGATTTTTCGGTGTTGATGAGCTTGGGACTTTCGTCATAATAAATGTTATTCCACTCGAGCAAAACGGCAAATTCCTTCGAATCTTCGTCGCCTACTAAATAATTTTTGATGACGCGCAACACGTGAAAATCGTTGCTCAACTGAAACGACAATACAGGGTCATGTAGTTGTTTGCTTTTGATTTTGTCGATGTATTTTTTGGGCGACATTTTATCGGCATACTGCCCATAATTGGGAATTCGTCCCGCAAAAACAATGGATTTGAGGTTGAGTTGTTCGCACAATTCTTTGCGAGCGTCATACAAACGGCGTCCCAAACGCAAGCCGCGATAATTGGGATGAATAAACACATCGATGCCATACAAAATCTCCCCAAACGGATTGTGGGTCGAAAACGAATAATTGCCTACGACCTCCAAATAATTATGGCGTTTGTCGACCAACTTTTCGTCTACAATCAACGACAAGGCCGAACCCACCACTTTTCCATCGGCCAAAATCACCAACTGTCCCTCGGGAAAAATGGCCAATAAGCGCTCAATGTCCTCGGAACGCCAATAGGAATCGGCCATTTCGGGATAGGATTCCACCATCGAGTTCTTGAGTTGCTTATAATCCTCAAACGCCAAATTGCGCAATTCTACTTTTTTGATTTTGGTTTGCATAGGGTGTGGGGTTTTAGGGGGTTAGTGAATTGGTTTTTTATAGCACGGAGTTTATGGATTAGACTACTTCAAAAAGTCATTACTTAAAATATTTTACAATGCTTTGTTTTTTTTGATATGGTGGTTTATGGGAAAAATTGGCTCTAGGTTATTAAAATATAAAAATCATCTTTTCATTAAGTTTAATCCTAAGATAAGTTGTTAAAGATGTATTTATTAATCTTAATACTCTCTAAAGTTACAAAGCTCTTCTATTGTCAATATTTGTTTTTGATACAACTCTTCAAATTCTTTATTTGTGATTCTTAATCGAATATTACCATATTTGTCAAATGGATGTGCTTCTGTTTTTTGATTTCGTTTTTCATTTATTTCTGTCCAATATCTGTTACAATGAGGTAATTTTTTTTCAATAATATTACTATTCAAATTAACTCCATATTCAGGAGAAGGCTTTGTAAAACCAAGTTTGTCGCAAAATTTATTGAACACTAAATTGTTAAAGACATTTAAATTTAATAGTGCTTTAGACGGATCTATTTTATATGATTTTATAAATAATAAAAATGAAATTTTTAATTCCTCGTATTCTAATTCATCTGTCCAAATACTTCTATTAAAAAAAGTGTCAGGATCGTTAATTTTCCATTCATATTTTAGTGTATGAATTATAATGTCCGAAGGCTGTTTAGTAAATAGATATTTTACATAATTATTTTGGTCAGAAGTTGTTTTAAAACCTTTAAATAAAACTGGGTCGTGGAATAGAAGATTTAAGCCTTGAAGAGCCAATAAGGAATTTGAATTATCTAATAATTTTGTTGAAAATATTTTTCTATAAGTTTTGTCAGCAGATGAAATATATTTATAATTATTTAACTCACGTTGAATGAAATAATTTTCATTATTTACATCAGTCAATATCAATTCTTTTTTGTCATTGCTATATAGCCAAGAAATCATATAAAAGTTTACTAGCCAATGTCTATGTTTTTCAAAAGTATAACGATGATATACTTTCTCATCAAAAGGTAATTCTGGAAAATTTTTAAATATTAATGCAACTAAATGATGAAACAAAATATCATCATCATTTAGTATTGCTTTTAGAAAGTTTAAAACATCTGTATCTTCATTAAAATGTCTTTTAAAATAATATAGAATTGCTTCGAAATGAGTTAACAAAATATTACTTTTTTCTAAGATTTTCTTTTTTACTTCTTCGTCTTTATTTAGTTTATATAAAGAAAAACCAATTACAGTTTTATCTAAATAAACCTCTTTCGAATTTTCATCAAAACAATTAATAAATCTTTCTTTAAGATTTTTATGTGTTTTAGATTTTAAAGTACCGGCTGGTTTTCCTTCATTCTCTTTTTTATATTCTTTTGTTATTTCAGAAAATTTGCTATTTTGAATTTTTAATTCACTATCAATGTCGATAATTTCTTTAATTAAAATTTTACTTCCTTGAGGAATTAAACCTAAATCTCTAGATATTAAGTCTAACGATGCAATAATTTTTTGAGAAACTAATTTTTCTTTAGTAAAAATTCTGATGTCATCAACATATCTTGAATATTTAAAATCATATTTTTTGTTTAATTTTTTAATTTCAGTATCAACATAGAATAAATATAAATCAGCTAAAAATGGTGAACTAATTGGACCTTGAGGGATACCGTGTTTGCTTTTAAAAGTTTTATGATTTGAATCTGCTGTCCAAGTTTCTAAACATTTTGAAAGTAATTCAAGAATATTTGCTTCAATTTTAAAAGTATTAGCTAAAATTTCACATAGTATATTGTGGTCAATTGTATCAAAGAAAGACGCAATATCAAATTCACTTAAATATTTATATCCATTTTCAAAATTTTCTTTAGAAACTTCATTAAACCTTTTCCATTTTCTTTTCCAAGATTTAAAGAAAAATTCTCTATCTAAAACATTAGCTGTTGAAGGATTAACTATATTTCCAAAAATTAGATTATCGTAATATGGAGCAATAACATCATAAGAGTTATCTGCAATGACGTTAGTCATCGCTTGATAAATTAGTAAATCTATAAAAGTTAAAATAGATAATGGTCTAACCAAATTATCTTTCTTTGGAATAAATATTTTATGACTTTTTTCTGGTTTGTAAATTTCGTTTTTGACTTGATTAATCGTTGATTCAATATTTTCATCAAGATATAAACCAAAAATTCGTAAATCTTCATAATAAATAGTTTTGTATAAATTTCTAGATGAAGTTTTGAGTCTTACAAAAGCAAGCTTAAAATTTTCAGGAGTTAAAAATTGTTCGTATTGTGTCATATTTAATTTATTCAACGAGATAGTTAATGCTAATTGGCAAATTTACTCTCAAATATACTCAAAAATTTCCATTTACAAACGGTTACAAACAATTACAACCGAAAGTAAATGGGATGCAACCGACTAATTATCAATCGGCACCGCATCTTTGCCCTGTCGAAATGAAACAACGACCTTGTGGCTCATCCGACACGAACTTTTTAATTATATGCCTAACTTTTAAATTTACACGCCATGAATGCAATGAAAAACAGAGTACAATTAATCGGTCACGTAGGAAACGAACCAGAAATCAAAACCTTCGACGGAGGTAAAAAACTAGCCAGCCTTACTATCGCTACCAACGACACTTACCGCAACGACAAAGGTGACAAAGTAGAACAAACCGAATGGCACAAAGTAACTGCCTGGGGAAAAACAGCCGACATCATCGAGAAATACGTGACCAAAGGCAAGGAAGTAGCCATCGAAGGCAAACTCACTCATCGCAGTTACGAAGACAAGAACGGGGAAAAACGCTACATCACTGAAGTGATAGTGAATGAAATCCTTTTGATTGGTAAATAAAATCCGAGGCTATGAATGTACAAGTATTTTCCGTTCGGGTAGATGCTCCTCATTTGGCGCAAGACCAGCAACAGCTTAATGATTTTATAGCCTCGGTAGAATTGGTTCAGTCCGATACCCATTTCATAGAATCCGATGCTAGTTATTGGTCGGTTTTGTTGCATTATAAAGAGAAAATCAATCTTGCGCCCCGTGAGAAAGAATCGCTCACCGACTTGACCCAAGACCAAGTCGATAGGTTTCAACATTTGAAGAAATGGCGCAACGAAAAAGCCAAAACGAATGGTGTGAAACCATTTATAATTTGTCACAACAGCCATCTGATTCAAATAGCGGTGCAACATCCCAAAACCATTTCCGATTTTCAATGGATTAAAGGATTTGGAGAAAAACGAACGCAACACTATGCGGATGAAATTGTTGAACTATTAGAAAACATTTATCTTAATCAGGAAGAAATACTTTAAAACATATAAGCCATTTGAGTTTTCTATAAGCAGCAGAATTTTTCAAAACCATAGAAGGTATTTAAGGACATAAAAGGCTTTGTAAAAGTTTGAGTGTTCTGAATGCCTTTTTGGTTTAATACTTTATGCTTTGTGAACTTAGCGGTTAAATTTTGGCCACGGATGTCGCGGATAAAACGGATGAAACGGATTTTCAATAGAACTTAAATGTCCTTATATGATTTATTATTTTGCGAACCTTGCGCTTGCTTTGTGAACTTTGTGGTTAATTTTTGCACTCGGAAATACGGATGAAATCAAGCAACTATTAGAGAACATTTATCTTAATCAGGAAGAAATACTTTAAAACATATAAGCCATTTGAATTTTCTATAAGCAGCAGGTTTTTTCAAAACCATAGAAGGCATTTAAGGACATAGAAGGCTGAGAAAAGCTTGAGTGTTCTGAATGCCTTTTGGGTTTAATATTATGTCAGTATAAATAAAGGGGGAGAAAAAAAATTAAGCTACTTTGTTGATCAAATCAAACATAGGACAACGGCCACAACGTTTGTTTTCGCCTTTCTCGTATTTCCCGCAACACTTTGACTTGCAGTTTTCGGCAACTTTGATTTTGGCCAAAAGCGCTTTCTTCTTTTGGTCTTTCTTTTCTTTTTTGCCTTTCTTTTTGTCCTTTTCTTTGTCTTTCTTACTCATAATTTTGAGTGTAAATTTCGCAGACAAAGATATGTTGTTTTTATCTATTCTAAATAAACTTTAACATAAAAAAGTATAAAAAAACCCGAATAACATATTCAGGTTAAAAGTCTTAAAGAAGTTTTACTTGGTTGCAGCAGCTGCGGCAGCACTGGCAACAGCAACTTGCTGAATATCGCGATCAAATAAATACAAGCCACCTTTATCGTCACCAATTAAATTGATCTTATCTAAAATTGATTTTGCGGTAGCTTCTTCCTCAATTTGCTCAGCTACATACCATTGCAAGAAATTGTGTGTTGCGTAATCTTTTTCAGAAAAAGTAATGTGCACCAATTCATTAATTGAATTAGATACAAAAATCTCATGTTTATACAATTCTTCAAACATATTTTGAAACGTATCATAAGATGATTTTGGCGCTTTCAAATCGGTGATTTGGGCATGTCCGCCGCGTTCGTTAACGTATTTAATCAGCTTTAACATATGAGCACGTTCTTCATCAGACTGGGCATACATAAACTGTGCAATGCCCTCGAGTCCATTCACTTCAGCCCAACAAGCCATTGACAAATAAATCTGTGAAGACTCTGCTTCTATTCGAATTTGATTGTTCAATGCGACTTCAATATTTTTAGACAACATGATTTTCTTTTTTAAGTTAATGACAATTATAAAAACAGCTTTCGGGAAATACTAAGATAACAATTAGATCACAATTGTAACGACAAAAAATTAAAAACCATCATAAAATTTCTGCATCACAAATTGCTTTAACTTGGTATCATAATACCCATTAATATAATAATTCTTATGCCTGAAAGTGCTTTGCAAAACGGCTTGAGGATTTTCATATGAAAATTGACTTATAAAATCGGTGGCCAAAGGCTCTGGTTTTGAGTGGAAATGATTCCCTTTTTTATCCAAAACACTTTCAAAATAAACATTCAACGGAATAAAATAAGAGTTGGTTACGAAGTCACCCCCATTAGGTGCAAACCCTGTAGATACTTGCTCAACTTCTTGATTTCCGCCTATGGTTAGCAACAAGTTTTTGGGTGTTTTATACACCGTAACTCCCAAATCAGATGATGATAATTGTTTCAAAAACTTGGCAGTAGCTTTGATTGCTTTTGGTCGTTGGTTCATAACTTGAGCGAACAAAGGGGAGTTTTTGAAAGTGATCGTGTCATTTTTTGTTACCGTATATTCTTTGATCACAGTATCGGTTTCAAAATCTTTGTAACCAAAATGGAGTTCTTCATCATTAGCCGTAAGCTGATAGATTTTGTTTTCGTGATAATAAGAATTCGACAATCCATTAAGGCGTTTCAACGGAAATTGTGGAATGTTACGCTCAATGAGTTTTAGTGTTTTAAAATCCAATTGAAACAGTTGCGTTTCATTTAAATTATGATCGAACGTGAAGAGTATATCATTTTCACGAACATAAAATTTTGATTTACTAGTAGCTTTGAACAACGGATTATAGGCACGGGTTTCTATTTTTTCTAAAGGCAAAACTGCTAAAATTAGAGACAAATTGATGGGTTCTTTTTTACTATTTAAAAACTCAAAACCAGTAAAATCAAGAAGGTACTGTGATTTTTTACCATCCTTAAAAATATATAGGACTAAAGCTTCTGCATCATTTTTTTTTGTAAGTACATAAAAATTATTGTTTTCATTAAAGGCGTGTAGTAACGTTTCACGTTGTAAGGGCAACTGAAAATAGTTAGTTGATGTGGTCTTTCCCACCATATCATAATGAACTGCAATTATGCTTTTAAAATTAGAATCGGACCAATATAGCGTAGGATTTTCATCAGCTCCAAAGGAATACCCCGCCATCAATTTGTAACCAATATCGGGTCTTTTGGTCACCATACTGTCTTTGAAAAACAAGAAAGGACTGTACTTTAGAATCGTTGTTTTTTCTTTGTCGGTAGCAAAGACAAAGACATTATCATTTTGCCTATCAGAGGTGTTGATGATTTGATGGTACTCTTTTGCTTTTTTTAATTCTAAAGGATGAGAAGCTAATCTAATTTGACCAAAAGTCAAAAAAGTACTTCCTAGAAATAAAAGAACCCATACTTGCTTCATAATGATTTATATTAAAAATAGTACAATTTCTTCCGCAAAGAGCATACCAAAAATTCGCTACTTACTCGTTCATAATTTGCTGAAAATAATCTACAAATTGTCCCACATGCAAGCCATCCATTAAACCGTGATGTACGTGCACCGACATATTCATTCGTTTACTTCCATCCTTTTCAACAACCATTTTTCCAAAAGAAATCTTAGGACAACTATCAGGAAAAGTAAAGCTACGAGCATGAGACAAGGAAGTAAAATCCAACCAAGGCAAAGCCGAAAAATGGATTAAATTATCCGAATCAAAAGAACGAGTAAACAAGCCCGTTGTGTTTTGAATGCGTTCGATTTCTTCCAGCGCATTTTTTTCAAAAACAGAAAAATCGGGATGAAATTCAATTAATGAAAATCCAAAAGTTCCATCGGGACGACCAATAGTCGCAGAACCATCAATTCTATCGTAAACCACAATGGTTTCGTTATCAATTCGGTATCTAAAATTTTCAATCGCATTGACCGCTTGTAAGGTTTTGTGCAAATAATAAATAAAGAAAGAAGATGAAATGGATTTGGCTTTTTCGTATGCCTTAGTGCAATCTATAGCCACTGTAACACCAAAAAAAGGTTCACTCATTTGTCTAAAAAAATGAAAATGCTCTTTTCTGTTCCAATTTTCAAGGTCAAACGGCTGCTTCATTAGGTTAAAAGTGGAATTATATCGGTTAATTGTTGCAAAGTCGTAAAGTTAGGATGCTCTACTTTGTGGTCTATTTTCTCGTGTGCCCAAGTCGTGTGAAACGGAATGTGTGCAGCAAAACCACCAATAGAAAGCACCGGCAAAACATCCGATTTTAGAGAATTACCAATCATATAAAACTCATCGGGTTGTATCTCCAAGCGTTTAATCAAATCCAAATAATCGGTTTCTTGTTTGTCTGACATTACTTCAATATGATGAAAATAAGGCCCCAAACCCGAATTGTGTAATTTTCGTCTTTGGTCTAATAAATCTCCTTTGGTCGCTACAACCAATTTATATTTTCCACTCAAAGCTTCTAAGGTTTCGGTTACGCCCTCTAGCAAATCAACCGATTTTTCTAGTAAATCTTTTCCGTATTGTACAATTTTTTCAATCGCTTCAATGGAAATCGTATTGTTCGAAATTTTCATAGCAGCCTCAATCATCGATAAAATATAGCCTTTGATGCCGTAGCCATACAACTTTAAATTGGCAATTTCTATTTGAAACAATTCAGAAGAAATGCCTTGATGCGAAAGATAATCTTCCATCAAACCGCAGAATTTTTTTTCGGTTTCATCAAAATACATTTCGTTCCCCCAAAGCGTATCATCGGCATCGAAAGCAATTACTTTAAGCTTTTTCATCATCTTCAATTAAAATTTAAAGTTTAAAAGTACAACATTTCATTGGGGTTGCGCTGCTTTTGAAAGTAAAAAAAGCATAAAAAAAACCGCCTCCAAGTGAAGCGGTTTAGGTTGTGTTGCGGGTTATAGTGTTTTAAACTAAGTTCGCTGCGATTAAGTATTCTGCAATTTGAATCGTGTTCGTTGCAGCTCCTTTTCTCAAGTTATCAGCAACAATCCACATATTCAAAGTGTTGGCTTGGCTTTCGTCACGACGAATTCTACCTACAAAAACTTCATTTTTTCCTTCAGCATAACGAGGCATTGGATAGGTGAACGTATCCAAATTGTCTTGCACAACAATGCCATCTGTATGATGTAAAATACTGCGTACTTCAGCCACATCAAAATCATTTGTGAACTCAACATTCACCGCTTCGCTATGACCGCCAACTACCGGTACACGAACAGCAGTAGCAGTTACTTTAATAGAATCATCGCTTAAGATTTTTTTGGTTTCGTTTACCAATTTCATTTCTTCTTTGGTGTACCCGTTGTCTTCGAAACTATCACATTGAGGGATACAATTGCGATTGATTTTGTATTTGTACACCATTTCGCCTTCAATTCCTGCTACTTCATTTTCGAATTGTTGTACTGCTTTTACACCCGTACCTGTAATGGACTGATACGTTGAAACAATTACACGTTTGATGTTGTATTTTTGATGCAAAGGTGCCAAAGCCAATACCATTTGGATAGTTGAACAGTTTGGATTCGCAATGATTTTGTCTTCTTTAGTCAATTGACTAGCATTGATTTCTGGAACCACTAATTTTTTGGTTGGGTCCATTCTCCAAGCCGAAGAATTATCAATTACGGTAGTTCCTGCAGCTGCAAATTTTGGAGCCCATTCCAAAGAAGTTCCTCCACCAGCAGAAAACAAAGCAATATCTGCTTTTAAATCTACTGCGGTTTGCAATCCTACCACTTTATATTTTTTTCCGTTGAATTCTATTTCTTTTCCCACTGATTTTTCTGAAGCAACAGGAATTAACTCTGTAACTGGAAAATTACGTTCTGCTAATACTTTCAACATGATTTCGCCTACCATTCCGGTAGCACCTACAACTGCTATTCTCATTGTATATAAATTTATAGTGTCTTATTATTGAGCCACAAAAGTACGTAATCTAATAAAGAAAACAACACGGTTCACAATTTTTAACAAATTGTTACATTTTAAACAATTTAATTGTTTTTTACTTTTGAGCCACAAAAAAAACCGCCTCGTTTTGGGAAAAGAGACGGTTAAGTTAGACACTAGTGTAGCGGTATTATTTCTTTAATAAATCTCTAATTTGAGTCAATAATTCTTCTTGAGTTGGTCCAGCTGGAGCTGCAGGGGCAGGCGCTTCTTCTTTTTTCTTCATACTGTTAATCGCTTTTACCATCAAAAAAATCACAAAAGCAATCACCAAGAAACTGATTACCGCAGCTAAAAATTTACCGTATAAAATACCTCCATCGGTTTTTAGATCCGCTAAATTTTCTACTTGAGCTGCTTTTAATGCTGGGTTTAATAAAGCTGGCGTGATAACATCTGCTACCAATGAGTTCACAATAGCACCAAAAGCACCACCAATGATAACTCCTACTGCTAAATCCATTGCGTTGCCTTTAGCAATAAAATCCTTAAATTCTGAAATCATTCCCATATTTATAATTTTAGTTATTTGATTAGAAGATAAAGATATTTAAAAATTTCCAAAACTCTAAAATTTATTCCCTGTAAAACACCCTTTTAACGCGTTGGGAAATACTAGTCAAGATTTCATACGGAATTGTATGTAGCTTTTCGGCCATTTCGATTACGGTTGGGCTTTCGCCAAAAATGATTACCGCATCGCCTTCTTGACAATCAATAGCCGTTACATCTACCATCAGCATATCCATACAAACGCTTCCAATAATGGTAGCTTTTTGATGATGAATCATCACATATCCTACCCCATTTCCCCAAAGCCGTGCGATTCCATCGGCATAACCAATGGGAATTGTAGCTACTTTGGTAGATTTCTCAGCCATAAAACGACGACCGTAGCCTACAGAATCTCCAGCAGGAATAGTTCGGATTTGGGATATAACGGATTTAAGCGTACTCACATTTTCTAATTCTTTTTGTTCTTCAGCATCATTAGAAACTCCATACAAACCAATACCTAAACGTACCATATCGTATTGCGATTTGGGAAAATTACTAATCCCCGAAGTATTCAAAATATGACGAATGGGCTGAATATTCAATTCCGCCATCAATCGGCTGGATAAATTTTCGAACAGCTCAATTTGAGATTCAACAAAAGCTTGATGATTCAAATCATCACTGGTAGCCAAATGCGACAATATACTTTTTACTCGCACCAAAGTAGTGTCTTTGAGTATCGCGATTAATTCCTCGACAGTATCTTTTTCAAAGCCCAAACGATGCATACCCGTATCAATTTTGATATGAATCGGAAAATGCTTTAGTTTCTTTTGTTCGGCTATTTTCAAAAAGGAATGCAAGCCTTTTAAACTATAAATTTCGGGTTCTAATTGATGTTGTATTATCGCTGAAAAACTTGTCGACTCGGGATTCAATACCATAATGGGCAGATGAATTCCTGCTGTTTTCAAGGCAATTCCCTCATCGGCGAAAGCCACGCCTAAATAATCTACTTGGTGGTGTTCTAATAATTTGGCAATTTCAAAACCTCCATTTCCGTATCCAAATGCTTTGACCATCACCATCATTTTGGTAGACGGTTGTAACTTAGAACGGAAGAAATTAAGATTGTGACTAATGGCATTGAGGTTGATTTCTAAAACCGTTTCGTGTGTTTTCTCCTCGAGCGCCACAACAATATCTTCGAAATGAAAACTACGTGCGCCTTTGATTAAAATCGTTTCATTGCCAAAAGTAGCATTATCCAACTGTGCTAAAAAATCGGCAGTAGTAGGATACGTAATGCAATTGACAAATTTGTGTTTAAAAGCGGTTATGGTCGTACCGATGCCAATCACGCGGTTAATTTTGTTAGAAATAACAAGCTGCGATACTTTGGAATACAATTCTTCGTTCGACAATCCACTCTGAAAAATATCCGATAAGATTACTGTTTTTTTCTTGTACTGTTTTTGACTTTCTAAGAAATCCAATGCAATTTTTAAAGACTGAAAATCAGAGCTATAACTATCGTCAATAATTGTGGTGCTATTGATACCGTCTTTAACCTTTAGACGCATTTCGACAGGATACAACAAATACATTCGGTGTTCGATAGTCACCCTATCATATCCCAAATGCAAGAGAACCATTAAACAATGAATCGCATTCTCGATAGAAGCATCATCTTGAAAAGGAATGATGATATCAAAAGCATACGATTCTAATTGAATATGCAGTTTGGTTTTATCTAAAATACTTGATTTTTGAATAAAAACATCGGCAGTGGCATCTTTAAAACTCCAAGAAAAGGTTTTCAATGTCGGTTTCAAAAATGCATCGATGGTTTTATTTTTATTATAAATCAATAAATCACAGTGCTTAAAAAGCTGTAATTTTTCTTTAATTTTTTCACCAATAGAAGAAAATCCTTCGTCGTGAGCCGAACCAATATTTGTCAAAATCCCAAGCGTGGGCTGAATGATTTTTTCTAAATGTCCCATCTCATTTACTGTAGAAATTCCAGCTTCGAAAATTCCGAAATTGTGTTGCTTAGCAATCGCCAACACAGACAAAGGAACGCCTACTTGTGAATTGTAACTTTTGGGACTACGAATGATAGAATAATCGGGGCTTAGCAAGAAATTGAGCCATTCTTTTACAATAGTTTTCCCGTTGCTACCCGTAACTCCTATTACTGGAAAATGAAACAAACTACGATGATAACTCGCCAATTCTTGCAAGGCTGTTAAGGTGTTTTGTACCACCAAGAACTGTGCTTTTCCTTCACAATGCTCAGGAATGTATTGCACTACGAAATGAGTAACGCCTTGTTGAATCAAATCATTGATATACAAATGCGCATCGTTATTGGGACCAATTAAAGCAAAAAACAAAGTATGTGGTCCGTTTTGCAAGGAACGGCTATCGATAGAAATAGCATCAATAAGTAAGGAAGCATCACCTTCGAACGAGGCATTTATATGTTTTGAAATCGTAGCAATTGTAAGATTCATCAGGCATTGGGTTTGAAAGTAAAATTAGTAAAACACAACTAATCCGAACCGTGGTTTTAATTTTATTTAACGAAGTTCTCTCATATTTCTTGCTACGTTAAAAAAAAGAAGCAAAAAGCTATTTTAGATATATTTGTAAATGAAAACCCAAATGCTTTGAAAAAAATACTTCCTTTCTTTTCGTACCTATTCCATCCGGTCTTTATTCCGCTGATGGCGACGTTGTTTTATTTCTATTATAACGAAACACTATTTCAACTAAAAGAAAAAGGATTTGTTTTACTGCAAATTACTATTTTGACTATTGTGGTTCCTATTCTTATCTATTTTTTACTCAAAGCACTCAAAAAGATAGATTCGGTGATGGCTTACGATTTGGACCAACGTAAAATTCCTTTAGTCTTGCAAAGTTTTTTATTCATTCTATTGGTAAAAAGAAGCATCACGATAGATCGTTATTTTGAATTGCATTTCTTCTTCTTAGCCGCCTTATTGAGTACTTTAATAGCGCTTTTGTTGCTTTTTGCAAAAATAAAAGCGAGTATTCATATGCTTGCTTTTAGTTCATTGACGGTATTTGTCATAGGATTGCATTTACATCATCCTAATCATTTTCCGCTACTTGTTCCTTTTTTAATTTTTATGAATGGCATTATCGCTTCTTCAAGATTAGTGATGAAAGCACATACCCCAAAGGAATTAATTATTGGATTTTTCTCTGGTGCTATACCACAGCTATTGCTTATGGTAGTTTGGTTATAAAATATAGAAAAGCAATCCAATATTTAAACTTCGTAATTGCACTTTTTCAGTACCTACCTGCCCAGTTTGAAATAAAGAATTCAACCCATATTGAATATAAACATTGAAGGTATTGTATCCGGAAGCCAAATATACTCCATAGCCTAACTTGTTTAAATCAGCATTACTCTTAATTGTAACGTTTTCAATATCATCAGTGTATACACTACGATCGTAGACTAAATAACTCAACTTGAAACCTGCATGAATACGCCAAAACTTAGTGCTTTCATAAGTTGAAGAACGCCACCTGAATTCGATAGGCAAATCGGCGGTAAGGGTAGTAAACCTATTTTTGCTATAGGTTCCACCTTCTAAAATAGCATAATTGGGTTGCTGGTTGGTGCCAAATACTCCGAAATTATTATTGTAATTATTATAGGTCGCTCCAAGTCCTACGGCTATAGCATACGTTCTGTTTTTATTTATCGGCATATCTCTTAAGACCCCTCCTGTAAAACCAATAGATATTTTGTCTTTTGAATAGTCATTGGGAGTGCTGATGAAACTATTGTAGGTAAGCCCAATATAAAACTGATCTTCTCTATACAAAGAATCGATTTTGGTTTTGGGTTTTTCTTCATTATTAGTAAAATCTTGAGCAAAAGCCAGACTTCTAGAAAAAAAAATAAAAAGAAAGATAAAAACACGCATACCTAAGGAATTAAAATGAAGACCAACATGAATCTTTGGCTTTGCCGAAGAACAAATATACTACTTTGGATTGAAAATGAATGCGATGCAAAATCATCCCCTTTTATTGGTTTACCAAAAGTTCTTTTTGTTCAAATAATCAACACTATTACATTCGGTTACCGTTTGCGTTATTTGAAATTATGGCCTACAAGTATCGTTTATTTGTTGTTCATCCCCTTGATTTGAAGTGCGCATTACATCGATTACACTTTAATTATCCTATTGTTCTTGTATAGAAAATACAGAATGCCATGCAAAAAAACAATAAACACCAACGCATGCGCTAAAGAAGCATTCATAGGAGTATTGAATAGCGGTTCTAAAAAAGTAGTATAGCAATATTTTTGGACACCAATGGTAACAGATTTATTTTCTATGCTTTCTATTTGAATCATCGCTAAAGTTCTCGGAATTATCCCCGACAGAAAAAAAACGATCATTGGATTAACCCCCCAAATTACTAATGGAGAAAACATTTTTTGAAGATTTTTAAAATCGGCTAGGTAATACAATCCGTTAAATAGTAAAATTGCTATTCCAGAAGTATACAAAACATAAGAACTAGTCCAAATGGATTTGTTAATTGGGAAATAAACCGCCATGATAACGCCTAGAAAAACTAAGACCGATCCAATGACCAATAGATTTTTCATCCGTTGGATAGCATTTGAAGTATTTAAAAGTAATTGACCAATCAAAGCCCCCATAATTCCTTGCGCTATGGCAGGTAAAGTAGAAAGAATCCCCTCAGGATCCCATGGTTTTGTTCCTGCATACACATGCTCTTTTAAAATAACTTCATCAACCCATGCTGCTAAATTGGTTCCAATTTCAAAATTTGCAACCCCAACACCTGGAACAGGAATGAGACTCATCATCGCCCAATATCCTAATAAAAGACTTAGCACTATGCCTATTTGAACTTTTGTTGTAAAAAATGTATAGGTTAAAGACGCTAAGAAATACACAATACCGATACGCTGTAGTACACCAAGGAGACGAACTTCTTGGAATTGAGCAGTTCCAAATGCCAAAACCATAAAGCAACAAAACAGCAGGATGGTTGTATATTTTTTTGTTCTGAAATTATAATTTCCCATTAAGGCAAAACCAATAATCAGGGTTAATAGTATTCTGAAAACAACCAAACTAGTTCCTTCTAAATTGAAGATTGTAATGGTATTAAAGAAGTTTAGGAACAAGCCTAAGCAAATGATTCTTAAAGAACGAATTAAGTATTTAGTACCATTTTTAACTGATTTTTCTTTGTTAGGGTTCGCCAATGGAATTGCTATTCCTAAAATAAAAATGAAGAATGGAAAAACAAAATCAGCAAGTTTACAACCATTCCACTCTGCATGAAGTAACGCAGGATAGACATTGTCCCAATCTCCAGGATTATTGACCAATACCATTGTCAAAATTGTAATTCCACGAAGTAGGTCTAAAGAAATAAGCCGTTTATTTTGCATAACCTGTCATATAAATTTTGAACTGTTTTAATCCGGAAAAGATATTTTGCCCATTGTTACCGATGGAATTCCGTTGTTCGTGCCAAAATCAGTGCCTCCTCCAGCCACGGTTTCATTAGCCAATACTGCAAAAAGAATGGCTTCCTTCGCATCGCCAGAAATGCCAATTTCATTTGTATTCTTAAACGAACAAGGCACTAGTTCTTTTAAATAATCCATCAAAAGCGGATTGTGCATTCCTCCCCCAGAAACATAAACGGTAAAATCAGCAGTCGTTGTACCAGTTTGTTGGATGGCAAATACTATTGCTTCGGCAGCAGTTTCGGCACTAAAGCGAGTAAGTGTTGCCAATACATCTTCGATTGAAAGCTGTTCTGTTTGGCTTTCAGTAATCGCTTTTTGAACATACTCTAAATTAAAAAGCTCTGGCCCTGTTGATTTTGGAAAAGGGGCTTCAAAAAAAGGATTGTTTTTTAATGCTTGTAACAAATCAGGATGTACCGTTCCTTTACGAGCTATTTCGGCATCCTTATCGAAACTTTTTTTAGGAAAATTTCGTTGTACAAACGCATCTATCAAGGTGTTTCCTGTACCTGTATCGGTGACAAAAACGCCTTCAGGATTTTGATTTTTTGGTAAAAAGGTAAAATTCCCAATACCGCCTAAATTCAACATGATTCGGTTTTCTGTCTCACTTCCAAAGAGAAAATAATCGCCATATATAGCCAAAGGAGCTCCTTCTCCACCAGCCGCAAGATGTTTTTGTCTAAAATCTGAAACGGTAGTAATCCCGGTTCGCACCGCAATATGATCACCGTCGCCAATTTGTAAAGTAGCGTTTGGAAATTGCGCTTGCTGGTGCAGTATTTTGGGAGCATGCATTACTGTTTGCCCATGCGAAGCAATCAAATCAACTTCAGTAGGAGTACAATTCCATTTCTTTAGGCAATCCAAAATGAGATCCGCGTGTAAATTTCCAATCCATTCGTTTAACAAAGCTAAATGTTGAAAATCGATGTTTTTTTTGGCAAATACTTTTCGGATTTCAGCTTTAATCGCTTCAGAATAGGGAACCGTTGTAAACTGTTCAAGAGAAACAACGGTCTTTTTTCCTGATCCCGAAATGTTGCAAAGCGCAATATCTAATCCGTCTAACGAAGTTCCCGACATTAACCCGATAATGGTTCGTGTTGGTTTTTGTGCCAATTCATATAGGGACTTGATATTCTTATTCATCATGTAGGAATTTAAAAATTATATTCTTCAGCAACGTTTTTGCTGGTCAACCACAAACCAATAAATGTGATTACAGTATTTAAAATAATTAATTCATTATCAAACACATAACCCCCAAAAAGAGTTACTGAATTCTCATTAATAAGTAAGGTTAATGCGGGAGAAAGTACGCAAACAAAAGGTACTAACTTGTCGTTTACTTTTTTGGATTTCATAAACAATCCAAAAGCGTACAATCCTAAAAGTGGTCCGTAGGTATAGGATGCGACCTTAAAAATCATTCCAACTACAGAGCTATCATTGATTGCATTAAAAACTAAAATCACTAAAAAAATAAGGGCAGAAAAACCAAAATGAACGAGATGTCTTGTTCTAACCAAATTCTTTTTCTGACTGTTTTCAACCTTATCCATGCCTAAGAAATCTACACAAAAAGAGGTGGTAAGTGCTGTTAATGCTGAATCGGTTGTGGCAAAAGTAGCAGCAATCAATCCTAATAAGAATACAATTGCTGGAATAGTAGCTAAATGATGTAGCGCAATTTCAGGAAAAAGCAAATCCGTTCGCGGTTTATTAGTAGCCAAATCCAATGGAATTTGAATATTATTTTTAGCCGCAAAAATATAAAGCAAAGCGCCTACGCTCAAGAAAAATATGTTAATGATTACGAAAATCGTGGTAAAACTGAACATGTTTTTTTGAGCTTCGCCAATGTTTTTACAACTTAGGTTTTTTTGCATTAAATCTTGGTCCAAACCTACCATGGCGATAGTGACAAACATTCCTCCTAAAATTTGTTTAACAAAATGGAATTTACTTCCCATAAAATCATCAAAGAAAAATACTTTGGAGTAGTTACTGTTCTTTACTTCTTCAAATGCGCCAACCATACTCAAATCCAAACTATTGCAGATAAAATATATGGTCATAAAAACCGAAGCGACCAAGAAGAACGTTTGTAAAGTATCGGTAATGATAATTGTTTTTAATCCTCCTTTGTAGGTGTAAGAAAAAATTAAAAGCAACGAAATTAGCACCGTAACAGCAAACGGAATTGAATAATAATCAAAAACATAGCGTTGCAATACGATTACCACAAGATACAATCTAAAGGCTGAGGAAATGGTTCGACTTATCAAAAATATGGAAGCCGCCGTTCGATAACTGTAAAACCCCATGCGCTGTTCGATATAACTGTAAATCGAAGTAAGATTCATGCGATAATAAAGAGGCAAAAGCAATTTGGCCACAATTATAAAACCAATCGCATTTCCAATTATAAACTGGAAATATTTGAATTGCTCCCCATTAGGCGAACCTACTTCACCAGGTACCGAAATAAAAGTAACTCCAGAAAGCGCAGTTCCTATCATCCCAAAGGCTACCAAGTACCATTTGGAATTTTTATTGGCGGTAAAAAAGACATCGTTGCCGCTGTCATTTTTGCTTACAGTATACGAAATAAAGAATAAAATTCCGAAATAGGTAAAAATTAAAAGTAGTATTATACTTGGAGTCATTGTATTTTTTTAAAGGTTAAAGGGCAAAAAGGATGTCTTATTTCATCTTAGTAAGTACAGCGCGTACACTTTTGTATTTTTTAAGCAAATCAACCGCTTTTTGTTCGTCGATAGCTAATTCGTCCATAATCATTTTGATGCCTCTATTCACTAGTTTTTCGTTCGACAATTGCATATCTACCATTTTATTTCCTTTTACTTTACCAAGTTGGATCATTACAGCAGTAGAAATCATGTTGAGCACTAATTTTTGAGACGTTCCTGCTTTCATTCGGGTACTACCGGTCAAGAATTCAGGTCCTACTACTAGTTCAATGGGATAATCCGCTTCTTTGGAAATTAAACAATCACTATTGCATGAAATACTTCCTGTAATACAATTGTTTTCTCTAGCTTTTTTAAGTCCACCAATCACATAAGGTGTATTTCCGGAAGCAGCTATTCCAATTACTACATCGGCACTTGAAATTGCGTGCTTTTTTAAATCTTCCCAAGCTTGATTTGCATCGTCTTCGGCATTTTCAACGGCTTTTCGTATAGCGGTTTCTCCACCAGCAATAATGCCAATCACTACGTTGTCCGAAACCCCGAAAGTAGGCGGGCATTCCGAAGCGTCTAAAACCCCAATTCTTCCAGAGGTACCAGCTCCAATGTAAAACAAACGACCTCCTAATTTAAGTTGTTGAACAATTGCATCAATTAAGGGTTCAATTTTAGGAATTTGTTTTTCAACGACATTAGCAACTTTTTTATCCTCTGCATTAATTCCTTTAAGAATTTCTTCGGTGGACATTTGATCCAAATTGGAATAATGAGATTCTTTTTCTGTATCTGGCTTATCTTTTTTCATTTGATTGAATTTAGATGAATAAAATTAAAGTCAGTTGTAGCTATTCTATCTAACAAAATTTAACACGAATGAATACAAACTTTTATGGTAGTAAAGTACTCCTTTTTTCGCGAAAATTAGTGCAATTTTATTTGCCTTTTCTTTAAATCAGAACAGGCTGAATAGTTACAATGAGTTTAAAAAAACAAGGAAGATAAATGTATACCTTCCTCGTTTTTAATATAATAGTTAATTTGCGGGGTCAGCAGGGGTATTAGGATTATTGAACCTTTCAGAATCTGGATAAGGATACCAATTTCTGTTTCTTTCTGTAGCAGGGCGATTAAAACGTCTGCTGTCCTCTAATCTCAAACCTGACATGTATAATTCAATACAGCGATTTTTGTAAATTTCGGTTAAAATACTTGCCTGATCCAACGTTCCTGCATAAGCAGGTAAGTTAGCCCCAACGCCAAAAGCATCGCTACTAGCTGTTTTGGTCAACACTTTGTTTAGCTCAGTTACTGCTCCTGTCAAATCGTTTTTACGGGCTAGAACCTCAGCTTTTATCAAGGTAATTTCACCAGGAAGGTAAAGAGGAATTGATTTCAAACTTGTATCAAAAAAACCTAAAGCTTTGTTATCTGCTGTTACATAAAAATTGATTCTCGCATCTGCTGAAGCCGGTGTAAGCGCAGAGGGCAATCCTAAGTTTCTGTCTCTAGGCTGGTAGTTATTATTTGTAGCAATAGAGTTAAAGGCGATAGGATTGTTTGTTAAGGCGTCAAATCTAAACTCTGATTTTACGGTTACATTAACCAAGTTTGCATACGCCAAGGCGTTGTCATTATCTCCAAGCATTAAATAATAACGTGCCAATAATGCATTAACCGTATTTTTATAACTAATTCCTGGAACCAATCCAGTAAAACCGTTTGCTGTATTTAAATAAGGTTCGGTCGCTTTTAAGGTACTTATAACTTTGGCTAACACATCCGCTCTTGATTTGAAATCAGCGCTTTTACTGGTTTCAGTAGGCACTTTTTCATAAAATTGAATCAGGGTTCCTAACGCCATCGCTTTGAAAATAGAAGCGTGAGTAAATACACTTGCTTTTTCATTTTCAACGGTCAAAACATTGATGTTATCCAATATTTTTTGGGCCTCAGAATTGATTACCATACCATAAGCCCAAAGGTTTTTGGCCACTGCATTGTTTGCGGTCAAAGAAGTTCCACCAGCTTCAAGAAAACCTTCGTCAACATTACCAGCATTAACTACTCTTAATTCTCTTGTAGTCAAACCATTTGCTGTTATTGAGGTATAAAGAACACTTGCTCTTCCATTTGACCATAATTGTTGTAACCCATTTGTTGCGCCAATTAATCCTGATCTAGTTGACAAAACCTCTTCTTGAGAAGGCTTTGTTGGGTCGAGAAATTCATCGTTGCAAGACACTAAAAATGCGCCTGCCACTACGATTGATAAAAGTATTTTTTTCATATTCGTTTTATTTATTAAAATTGAAATTTCACCGCCAAAGAATAAGTTCTTGGAATTGGCACCGTACCAAAATTATATTTCGCTACAGAAGACTGTCCACCTGAATTGGTTTCTGGATCAAAACTTGGAAATTTATCCCATGAATACAAGTTTCTACCACTAGCAGTTACAGTCATATTAGTAAAGAAACTATTTAATTTACCAAAATCATAGCTCATAGAAACTTCTCTTAATTTCAAATAACTACCATCAACTACTCTAAACTCTTCAATATTGTAAATTGACCAAATGTACCCTCTTGGTAATTCTCCGTTTAATTCTTTGGCAACAAGCTCTCCATTACCAACACCTTGACGCGTTCTGTAATCCGCATCAAAAACATCAACCCCTTGAACTCCGTCAAACAAAACAGACATTCCGAATTTTTTGTAGTTAAAATTAGCCCCAAAAGCAATGATATAATCCGGGTTTGGATCTCCAATTTTTTTGCTTAACACAGATCCCGTTGGTTGTCCGTTTGCATCTCTCGAAGGTGTTCCTGTTGCTGCATCTCCTCTTTCGGTTTGTGGGTATCCCGCTGGATTTAACAATAAACTACCATCTGCATTTCTGGCATAATAAGTTCCATAATAAATTCCTATTGGCTGATCCTTTTCTGCAAATACTGGAGCTCCCGCAGGATTATTATCTAACTGAAAACGTTGCTGAGGAAGATCTGTCACTTTGTTTCTGTTTCGGCTATAATTTACAAATACATCTAAATTTAATCCTTCTTTTTTAATGACATCATAGCGTAATCCTATTTCAATTCCTTTATTGTTCATTAAACCTACATTCTGTATGGTATTCGTTGCTCCTGAGGAAGGCGCTAATTGAACTGGTAATAATAAATCTTTGATATCGGCATTGTAATAATTGAATGACAAATTGATTCTATCTTTTAAGAAACCAAAATCAGCACCAACTTCGTAAGTAGAACTTCTTTCTGGTTTTAAATCTAAATTCCCTTGTTTTAGTCCTTCTAAAGTAAAGGCAGAATTTCCAATTAATGTTCCTGATGCATAATTGGTAAAACGTGCATAAGGAGTAATTGCTGTTAAACTTCCTGATTCTCCCCAAGATGCTCTCAATCGAGCAGAGCTTACAAATGAATCTTTCATGAATTTTTCGTCAGACAAAACGTAACTTGCGCTTACTTTTGGAAAAAATTGAGAACGATTATCTTTGGCAAAAATAGTAGAGGCATCATTTCTTGCTGCCACGGTCACAAACAATTTGTTCTTAAATGCAATTGTTTCTTGCAAATAAAACCCCCAAAGATTGTAACTCGATTTACTAGCAAGTGGAGAACCCGGAACCAAAGTATTAAAGGCATTAATTGTTTCAACAAAAGGTTTTAAATCTCTTCCTTCTAAGGCAAATAAATTATCTCTGTACGTTTGGATATTGTACCCCGCATAAGACGTTAATTTTAGATTTGAGTTAATATCCCAAACATAACGTAAATTCAAATCATTATTTAATTGCACTACTCTATTGGTCGCTTCAGAAACATAACCATCATTATAATAGGCCGTATTTACTCCTGCATAAGGGTATCTTGGTATAAAAACATTACCACGTTGATTGTAATTATCCAATCCAAAAATAAAATCAGCATTGAAATTTTTGAAAGGTTTGTAGTTCAATTGCAAGTCAGCAATCATACGATCTGTTTTTTGGGTGATGTCAAACGTTTCAATTACAGATAGCGGATTTACCCTAACTGGATCTACTGCCATCAAGTTACCATTTGAATCTCTTTTATTCAAATCATATATGTTATTGGTAATGGTAACTGAGTTGATTGGACTCCAGAAAACATTCCCATCTGGTTTTTCATTAGAACTAGAGTTAATATAATTTAACCCAACAGATGCCGATAGTTTATCATTAAATTCATGTTGCAATCTCAATTTTGCCCCAATACGGGTAAAATCGGTGTTTTTGATAATCCCTTCGTTTTTCAAATACCCCACAGAGGTAAAATACTTCGTCTTATCATCACCGCCTCGCATAGAGAAATAAGTGTCATTTCCTATACCAGTAGTAAAAATATCATCTTGGTAATCATAGCGCTGAATACCTGATATTGTTCTGGTTTCAAGATTTCGGCCAGCTACACTTACAGTAGTTGCACTAGCTGGTTGATTTTGTATTGGAAATAAAGCTGCTGAACTATTAACAAATTGCTTGTCAGATTTATTCACATACACTTTTTTACGCAATGAATTAGATGTTATACTTGTTGAAAAATTAAATGTTGGTTCACCAGATTTTCCTTTTTTGGTAGAAATTAAAACAACACCATTGGCAGCACGAGATCCATAAATTGCAGCTGCTGCGCCACCACTAAGGATTTCAATACTTTCAATATCATTAGGATTGATGTCTGAAGATCTGTTTTGTCCAATTTGTAAATTTGAATTTCCTTTACTTACATTTAAATTAGTAACATTGGTTGTAGCATTGTTTAATACTACTCCGTCAATAACATACAATGGATCAGACGAACCCAATATAGAGGAAGTTCCTCGTAGTTTGATAGTGAATCCTCCAGCAGGATCTCCAGAATTCTGAGAAACTTGCGCTCCAGCAATTTTTCCCTGAATGGCCGAGGATAAATCTACAGGCTTTGCCTTATTTAATCCTTCGGATTTTATGGTTGTTACAGCGTTTCCTAATTCTTTTCTGGTAACGCGAACTGTTGAACCAAGAACAACTACTTCATTTAATGTTCTCACCTCTTCAACAAGAACAATATTGAATGAATTTTTGTCGCCTACATTTACGGATTGAGATGTAAATCCAACAGAACTAAAAGTAAGAACGTCCTTTTCAGAAGCGCTTATGCTATAACTTCCGTCAAAATCAGTAACACTACTTTTAGTTGTTCCTTTTATAATTACAGATACTCCGGGCAAAGGAAGCCCATCTGTTTTGCTTTTAACAATTCCACTTACTGTTTTGTTTTGAGCGAGTGCAAATTGCACAAACAACAACATTAAAAATGGAATTAATTTGGTTTTTTTCATTTTCATAATTTGTTTTTTTATGATTAAGTCGCTAATATAAATATAATTTTAAAACACACACCATTTTATGCGTTTTTTTTAATAAAAATAGTTAAATAATGCACAATAACGCAATTAATTACAGTTTACTCCCTATTTAAGTTGTCTTTATATTGTATAAGGGTAGTTATATTTCAGTAATTAGTATAATAATGCATCTTGTTGTATCTTTGTTTCAATTACAAATAACTACAAACATGCTAAAAGCCGAAAGACATACGTATATACTGAAAAAAATTCATGAGGAATTAAAAATAAACACCATTGATTTAGCCAAAGAACTACAAATATCCGAAGATACTGTTAGAAGAGATTTAAACGAACTACACAATAAAGGAAAACTTGTTAAGGTTTATGGAGGTGCTTTTCTAGAAGAAGAAAAATCAACCAATATTTTTGATATTCAAATCTTAAACGAGGATAAAAAAATAGCCCTTGGCACAAAAGCACTTTCTCTTTTATCTGATGGTCAAGTTATTATAATGAGTGGAGGAACAACCAATTTGGCCTTTTCAAAACTAATTCCATCTGAATTAAAGGCAACTATTTACACTTATAGCCTGTCGATTGCCATGCAATTATCTCAGCATCCTAATATAGATTTAATTTTTATCGGGGGCAAACTGCAAAAAAACGCGATGGTCACCATTGGTATGGATGTAGTACAAGTATTATCAAACATTAAAGCCGACATTTGTTTTATGGGCGTGAGTAGTATTAATGTTAAATCTGGTTTAACCGAAAAAGGATATGAAGTTTCGATTGTAAAAAAAGCAATGATTCAAGTTTCTGATAAAGTGGTAGCTATGGTTGATTCAAGTAAATTAGATACTAAAATGCCTCACGCAGTTTGCGAATTAAATCAACTACATAGCATCATTACCGATCTTTCACCAAAAGACCAAAAACTAAAGGAATATACTACTTCTGGAGCTCATTTGATTTAATTTTTGCGTTTTCTTGCGTTTTTTAATTTTATTTTGTTAAATTATTGCATAAAAAAGCATTTCGTTTTTTCGTTTTCATATATTTGCGATAATAATTTATTATAATCTCAAAACTATATGACCGCACAACACAATATATCTTACGAAAAACCCGGAAAATATGAATCCTCTCGATTAGAAAAAATACACAATGTAATTTTTGAAAATTCTATCTCTGGCTCTATTGCTGTAGCTAATGAAATTGCGGCTTTGATTAAAGCAAAACAAAAAACCAACTCTTTTTGTGTAGTAGGACTAGCCACTGGCTCTTCCCCTATTAAGGTATATGAGGAATTAATTCGTTTACATAAGTCAGAAAATCTAAGTTTTAAGAATGTTATTACATTTAATTTAGACGAATATTTCCCTATGAAACATGATGACATTCAAAGTTATCATTATTTCATGAACGAACATTTATTCAAACATATTGACATTTTACCAGAAAACATCAATATTCCAAACGGAGATTGCACTATAGAAGAAAGCCTTATTGAATGTGCTCAATATGAAGAAAAGATAAAGCGTTTAGGAGGCTTAGATTTCCAATTATTAGGAATAGGTAGAACGGCTCATATTGGTTTTAACGAACCGGGTTCACATCAAAATTCTTCTACACGCATGGTCACTTTAGATCATCTTACTCGATCTGACGCCGCAAGTTCTTTTTTAGGATTAGAAAATGTACCCAAAAAAGCAGTAACCATGGGTATCGCAACCGTTTTGGAAGCCAAAAGAATTGTATTATTAGCTTGGGGACATAACAAAGCAAAAGTTATTCAAGAAACTATTGAAGGATGGATCACGACTAAAAAACCAGCTACCTATTTGCAACATCATCCAAATGTTACTTTTATTTTAGATAAAGAAGCCGCCTCTTTATTGACGCGAGTGAATACGCCTTGGATCGTTGATAGTTGCGAATGGAATCCAGAATTAATTAGTAAAGCCATTGTTTGGCTTTGTGAACAAACTCAAAAATCCATTTTGCACCTTACAGACAAGGATTATTTTGAACATGGGATGGAAAGTTTGCTAGCCATTGAAGGCACTGCGTATGATTTGAACATCAAAATGTTTAACAAGTTACAACACGCTATAACGGGTTGGCCTGGTGGAAAACCCAATTCCGACTTTCAAAAACGACCTGAGCGCTCGACTCCTGAGAAAAAAAGAGTTATTATTTTTAGCCCACACCCAGATGATGATGTGATTTCTATGGGAGGCACATTTGATCGATTAGTCGAGCAAGGGCATGAAGTTCATATCGTCTATCAAACCTCAGGAAACATTGCAGTTTCCAATGATGAAGCTTTAAAATTTGCCGAAATAGGACGCGTTTTTAATCCTGAAAATGAAACATATTCAAAAATAATTGAATTCGTTAATCAAAAAAATAATGCCAATGCGGATATTATTGAACTCCGAAATTTAAAAGGGCAAATCCGTCAAAAAGAATCCTTAGGCGCTACTCGTTTTTTGGGGTTACCCGACCACCAAGTTCATTTTTTAAATCTTCCATTTTACGAAACGGGCACGATTAAAAAAAGTCCCTTATCACAAACAGACATTGATCTGATGATTACTAAAATTGAAGAAATTCAGCCGCACCAAATTTTTGCAGCAGGAGATTTAGCAGACCCACATGGCACCCATAAAGTATGTTTGGATTCTTTATTTATGGCCATAGAGCAAATAAAACACCAACCTTTTATGAACGATTGTTGGGTGTGGTTATACCGTGGCGCATGGCATGAGTGGGAAATACATGAAATTGAAATGGCAGTTCCAATGAGTCCCAATCAAGTATTAAAGAAACGAACCGCCATTTTTTATCATCAATCACAAAAGGATGGCGTTATGTTTCAAGGAGATGATTCCCGTGAGTTTTGGGTTCGCGTTGAAGAACGCAATAAAGACACAGCAGAAAAATTCAAAGCTTTAGGCTTAGCAAGTTATGCAGCAATGGAAGCTTTTAAACGCTACCATTATTAAAAAAATTGTTAGTTGGTTTTAGTTTTTTTTATTCCCTCTAGCGCTTTCTAAATTGAATATTTTTTCAATCTAAAGCGCTAGAATTTTTATTTTGTAAACCAAGGTTGAAAGTTCAGCAATTACCCCCTACCATGTCACAAATACTCCCCTTAGAACAATTATCCAAAGCACTTGAAGGCGATCTTTTTTATGATGAATTGCATAGAGTTATTTATGCAACTGACGCTTCGGTGTACCAAATTAAACCACTGGCCGTAGCACAACCTAAAACAGTAGCCGATATTCAAACCCTTGTACATTTTGCTAATCAACACCAAATTCCATTAACCCCAAGAACAGCTGGCACATCATTAGCTGGACAAACCGTGGGTAGTGGCATTATTGTAGATGTTTCAAAATATTTCACCCAAATTGTTTCTTTGGATCAAGAAAATAAAACCGTTACCGTTCAGCCCGGTGTGATTCGCGACGAGCTTAATTTGTTTTTGAAGCCATATGGTTTATTTTTTAGCCCCACTACTTCGACCTCCAATCGGTGCATGATTGGTGGAATGGTTGGCAATAATTCTTCTGGAACTACCTCAATACGCTATGGAGTAACAAGAGATAAAATTGTAGCACTTCAAACCATTCTGAGTGATGGTTCGGCTACGGTTTTTAAATCACTGACATCAGAGGCATTTATTGAAAAAACAAAAGGAACTACTTTAGAACATCATATTTACAGAACGCTGTATGAAGAGCTGTCGAATACTGAAACGCAAAATGAAATTATAAAAGAATTTCCAAAACCAGAAATCCACAGAAGAAATACAGGTTATGCCGTGGATTTGTTGTTAAAATCCGATCTGTTTTCTGGTGCTGAACCCACAATAAATCTAGGCACCTTGCTTTGTGGAAGCGAAGGAACTTTAGCCTTTACCACAGAAATAACGCTCAAAGTAGATGATTTGCCGCCCGCATACAATATTATGGTGGCGGCTCATTTTCACAGTATTCAAGAAAGTCTAGAGGCCGTAATGATTGCCATGAAACATCATTTGTACACATGCGAAATGATGGATGACACTATCTTAAACTGTACCAAAACCAACAGGGAACAAGCAAAAAATCGTTTCTTTATTCAAGGAGAACCCAAAGCTATTATCATGCTAGAAGTCGCGGCCGATACTATCGAAGACGCTGAACGTCAAGCCGAAGCTTTAATCGCTGACTTAAAACAAAATAACTTTGGCTATGCCTTACCTAAATTATATGGCAAAGAAATTGACAAAATTAATGCCTTACGAAAAGCTGGTTTAGGTCTTTTGGGAAGCATTGTTGGCGATGATAAAGCTGCTGATTCAATAGAAGATACTGCGGTAGAATTGAGCGATTTGCCAAATTACATTGCAGAATTTGCCGCAATGATGAAAAAGTACGGACAAGAGGCTATCTATTATGCTCACGCAGGGGCAGGTGAATTGCATTTACGCCCAATACTGAATTTAAAAAAGAAAGAAGATTTACAATTATTTAGAACCATTGCGACCGAAGTTGCCGTTTTGGTAAAAAAATATAGAGGTTCGCTTAGCGGTGAACATGGAGACGGCATTGTTCGAGGCGAGTTTTTACCCTATATGATTGGCGAAAACAATTATGAATTACTAAAACGTATCAAAAAAGCATTTGACCCCAACTCTATTTTCAACAAAGGTCGCATCACGGATACTCCAAAAATGGATGAAAATCTCAGGGTCGTATCAGGCAGAGAAGAACCTACAATTCAAACCATTCAGGATTTCTCTGATAGTATGGGGATTTTACGTTTAGCAGAAAAATGTAACGGCTCAGGTGATTGTAGAAAATTACCTTCAGCTGGAGGCACTTTATGTCCGAGCTATCGCGCTACTCGAAATGAAAAAGATACCACAAGGGCTCGTGCCAATAGTTTACGACAATTTTTAACAAATTCAGAAAAAGACAACAAGTTTGATCACGATGAGCTGTACCAGGTTTTTGATTTGTGCGTAAGTTGCAAAGCTTGTGCAAGTGAATGCCCGAGTAACGTTGACATTGCTTCACTCAAAGCAGAGTTTTTGTACCAATACCAAAAGGCTAACGGTTTTTCGAAGCGAAATAAGATTTTTGCCTACAATGCTAAATTGAATACCTTAGGAAGTTTAACCCCTACATTTACCAATTGGGTTTCTAATTTAGCTTTGGTAAAAAAAACCATGGGAATTGCCCCTCAACGCGTAGTACCACATTTAGCCCCCACAACCTTTCGAAATTGGGTAAAGAAAAATCGTAAAGACAAAGCAACTCCTTTGTATCCAAATGGACAAGTCTATCTATTCTGCGATGAATTCACTAATTTTTACGATGTTGGCGTAGGCGTTGACACTTATGAATTATTGACCCAATTAGGCTACCAAGTCGTAATAATTGATCATCAAGAAAGTGGTAGAGCTTTTATTTCGAAGGGATTTTTGGAACAAGCCAAAGCTATCGCGACACGCAACGTAGCAATTTTCAAAGACATTGTTTCGGCAGAAACGCCCTTAATTGGCATCGAACCCTCGGCTATCTTAACGTTTAGAGACGAGTACCTTCGACTTGCAGAGGACAAAGCTGGTGCAGAGCAATTAGCCAAGCATGTATTTACCATTGAGGAGTTCTTCAAACGAGAAATCGAGAAAGGCGCCATACGAGCCGAACATTTTTCAGATCAAGCCAAATCAATTAAAATTCACGGTCATTGTCATCAAAAAGCATTGAGTGCAGTTGAGGCAACTTTTGTAATGTTGAATCTGCCCAAAAACAATACCGTTACCATCTATAATTCTGGTTGTTGCGGAATGGCAGGTTCTTTTGGATACGAAAAAGAACATTATGAAATTAGTATGCAAATGGGAGAAGATACTTTGTTTCCAAAAATCAGGGCAACTGATACAAATACTATTATTTCTGCGGCAGGCACAAGTTGTCGCCATCAGATTTTGGATGGAACAGGAAGAGAAGTCCAGCATCCCGTTACGATTTTAAAAAGCTGTTTAAAGTAATAGAACATTCCGTAACTCGCAGGAAAAACTTAAAGCATTGAAACATTCACTACCTCTCGTCTTCCAAATGTACATTCAGCAGAAACGTAGAGAATTGAAAAAAACTTACAAAAACACAATACCACATCAATACCTCAACAAACACAACGTTTTAGAATAGAAGCTAGTATAAATCTTGAAGATAAAAATTGGAAAGAATACTAATTAAAAAACCCTTTAAATCATAGGATTTAAAGGGTTTTATTTGGATTTGTGAATGAATCAGCAGAGAGGAAGGGATTCGAACCCTCGATACAGTTACCCATATACTAGCTTTCCAGGCTAGCTCCTTCAACCACTCGGACACCTCTCTAATTGGGATTGCAAATAACATAAAAAAAATTGAGTTAGAAAAGGAAAAAGTAATTATTATCCCATTTCCCCTCGGATTGCATTTTCGAAGCTATTTTTAAAATCAGAAGTTGGAATGTTCTGCCCTAAAAGATGCATTAATTTAGTAATGGCAGCCTCTGTGGTACAGTCTTTTCCAGAAATAACGCCAATCTTTTTCAGCTCTGAACTCGTTTCGTATTTCCCCATATTAACACTTCCGCCAGAACATTGCGTAACGTTTACAATATGTATACCTGAAATAATGGCTTGTTGTAGTAACTCAATAAACCATTCCTCGGTAGGTGCATTTCCAGAACCATAAGTCTCTAGAACGATGCCCTTTAGATCAGGAATATTTACTAGCGTTTCCAATACTTTTTGATTGATCCCTGGAAACATTTTCAAAATCATCACATGGGCATCAAATAGCTTATGTACACGAAAAGGTTTGTTCGCATCCAACGGCAACAGCAAGTCTTTATTGACCTTTAAATGTACTCCTGATTCAATTAAAAAAGGATAATTAGGTGAAGTAAAAGCATTAAAATGTTCTGCACTTATTTTGGTTGTACGATTACCACGGTATAATTTGTATTCAAAATACAAACCAACTTCTGTAATTACTGGTTTTCCATTTTCTTGTAAGGAGGCAATTTGTATGGCTGTAATCAGATTTTCTTTAGCATCGGTTCTTAAATCACCTATAGGAAGTTGAGAACCAGTAAAAATCACTGGTTTTCCTAAATTTTCCAACATAAAACTCAAGGCCGAGGCTGAATAGGACATCGTATCTGAGCCATGTAAAACAACAAAACCATCAAAAGCAGTATAATTTTGCTCAATCACTTCAGCAATAGCCACCCAGCTTTCTGGACTTATGTTTGAGGAATCGATAGGATTTTCAAAAGAAATTGTTTCAATGGCACAATCCAATAACTTCAACTCAGGAACGCGCTGCAAAAGCTTGCTAAAATTGAAAGCCTTTAACGCACCCGTTTCAAAATCTTTTTGCATACCAATGGTACCTCCGGTATAAATCAAAAGTATTTTGGTACTAGAGCGCATCAGTGTATTTTAATTTATTAACTACAGGATTCGCATACATCGCCAAAAAACCTTCTAAAAGCTTTGGGTTATCATGATCGATTCGCAATTCTAAACGGCGCTCGAACAAGGATTTTTCATTTTCGGTGTACTTGTGTGCATATTGATTGGTTTTGTGCAATAGATCATAGGCAATAAAATTTGTCGGCCATAATTTATAGTTGGTCAAAACCGCATCGTCTATGGTTTGCGCCAAGGCTAAAACTTGTTTATTGGCGTTTTCCTCATCGGCAACAATCGCATCAATTTCTGAATCGATAACTTTACCCACATGAATATGAATACGCTTTTTTTGTCCCAAAACACCACTCAAAATGTTTTGAAAATCTTCATTTTTCTCTTTAATGTAAATCTCGTTATTGGCCTCAGCCATTAATTGCGGCATCTTGAGTACATCGGTCGGATCGTATTCATACGAAATAGAAACGGGTACAATTTTAATTTTCTTAAAATAATCCATAACTTTTTTCTCATCCGAAGCCATGCCTAACATTTTTAGCACCCCAGGATTCGTAGCATCATTGCCGTCTTTGGTTCTACCTTCACGTTGTGCAATCCAAACCGAACGATTTTCATGCATCAACAGCTGCCCTATATATTCTGAAAGTAACTTAGAGCTTTGCAACATTTCTCTAGGAGATAGTCCTCGAAGCACTAAGAAATTTCGATTGAGTTTCGCTAATATTTTCAGAAAAGATTTCTTAACGAGATTATCTCCAATAGCCGATGCTGTCATGACTAATCCGTGTTCGAACAAAGTAGCATTGAGCAAAGTGGTGTCTAATAAAATGTCTCGGTGGTTAGAAATAAACAAATAAGACGTGTTTTTTTCTAAATGTTCAAAGCCAGAAGTCGTTAATCCTTCGGAGCTTTTTTCTAAAATTTTGCGTGCGGATTGATAAATAAAATTACATTGAAAATCACGAATAGAATGCGTTTTCATCAGTTGGCTTTTCCATACTTCATCAGGGACATCTGGAGCAGAAAAATTCATTAATGCCTTCATCATCGGATGCTGAATCACATCGGATAGCGCATCGTTTACTTCGGAATCATAAAATGGCCGAATGGAGTCAAATTTTTGCATTTTGATTTTCATTTTTAATGGGAACAAAAGAACAAAAAAAAACGGAAACTTAAGGTACTTTTAGGCTTAAATCCCAAATACCCGTTTGGAATTCTCAGTTGTAATTTGGGCTATTTCTGCAACACTTTTATTGTAAATTATAGCCAACTTTGCTACGACATTCACCACATAACTGCTCTCGTTTCTCTTGCCACGAAAGGGAATCGGAGCCAAATAAGGCGAATCGGTTTCGAGAACGATGTGTTGCAAATCAATGCGGTCTAGGAACTGGTCAATTTTTCCATTCTTAAAAGTTACTACACCTCCTATTCCCAACAACATATTGTAAGAAATCGCCTGTAGCGCTTGCTCATAGGTTCCCGAAAAACAATGAAAAATCCCAAATAATTCAGGGCTTTTCTCTTCTTCTAGAATTTCGAAAATTTCATCAAAAGCCTCACGACAGTGAATCACAATCGGTAATTTGTACTGCTTTGCCCATTGAATCTGTTGTCTAAAAGCAATTTGTTGCTCCTTAAGATGCGTTTTGTCCCAATACAAATCAATACCTATTTCGCCAATGGCGTAGAACTTTCGCTTAGTTAGTTCGGAAGCTACGTGCGCTAACTCGGCTTCGTAATTGTCTTTCACATAAGTAGGATGCAAGCCCATCATCAAAAAAACATTTTCAGGAAAATCTTGCTCCAAATCATACATCGCCTGCGTACAAGTCGAGTCGATAGCTGGAATAAAAAAACGAGAAACACCAGCATTGATAGCACGTTGGATCATTTCGCCACGGTCTTGATCAAATTCTTCGGAATATAAATGGGTATGCGTATCGGTAATTGTAATAGTTGTTTTCAAGTGTAAAGTTTAAGGATGCAAAATTACAAGAATAATAATTGTTGAAAAAATACAATTTAAAGAGTTTCGGACAGAAAAACAGATTCGTCAGGGTATTCGTTTTTTAGATTTATCATATTAGTTCCATTTAACACTACTTAGTGGCTACCTTTTTTTGATACAAATGCGCTCCAGATTCGCACAATTCCTTCAGTAACTCGATGTATCTTTGTAAAACAGAAAAAAAACACAGAAATAGATATTGCACAAATGAAAAACCTACAAGATATCCTTAAAAAAGAAAACTACAAAAAAGTAAAATTTAAGATTACTAAAACACAGCATCTTCTGATAAAAGCAAAAATAAATGGTGTTTCTGGAAATTTTATTTTAGACACAGGCGCTTCAAACAGCTGCGTAGGATTTGAGAGTATTGATTGGTTTGTACTAAAAGCCAAAAAATCCAAAACCAAAGCCTCTGGAGCCGGCGCTACTGGAATGTTTACACAAATTGCCACAAAAAATCAATTGCAACTAGGTTCTTGGAAAGACAGCAGTTTTGATATTGTAATTTTTGATTTGTCACACGTGAATGAAGCTTTGTTGCAACACAAAGCAAAACCTGTACATGGAATTATAGGTGCTGATATCTTGATGAAAGGAAAAGCGATTATAGATTATTACAATCATTATTTGTATTTGTTGAAATAAAAAAAGAGCGTATCGATTCCCGACACGCTCTCTATTACGATTGTAAAAAAAATTAATTCTTTATCATCTTAGCACAAGTCACTTTTCCGTCCACTACTGCTTTAACAATATAAACTCCTTTTTGAAGCTCATTTGTTTGAAGGGTTGTGGAATTAGTTTTTGGACTTTTAACTAAAACTTCCTGACCTAAAAGAGTATAAATACTCACTGTATCAATCGAACCATTGGATTCAATTGTCACGTTATTAGTAACTGGATTTGGATACATGACAACTTTTGACATTTCAAAATTAGTAACTCCTAAAGTAGAAGCCGTTTTACTGAAATAAACATTGTCAATATAAACGGTTCCTGCTGGCGCTCCAGATAACACCAATTGAGCAATATGTCCCTTGGTAGTTAAACCTGTAAATTCTGACAAAGGAATATCATAACGGTTCCAACCTGATAATGTTGGTGTACGCGTCACTTCAAACTCCACGTCATCGCCTCCTTGGTACACACCATTTGCTCCAAAATCAACTAATTTAACCTTGAATGCTGTTAGATCAGGTGTCCAAACATCAATATGAAAATACAACATTGCTGCAACGTCTATTGTACCCGTTATATCTACCCCAAAATAATTCAAATTAGTATATTTTTTAATATCATTTCCAGCAATTTGAAGATCTGTCAAAGTACTACCTACTGACCAGTCCGTTCTCCAAGAGGTAACAGGAACGTTTGTATAAGCATTGCTAAATAATGAAATTACATCCCCAGCTGCTATAGTTGGAGTAGTTGCCGCTACAGTTGGTGCAGTTGGCACAACCACAGCACTTGATTTATAAAAATAAAAGTTGTCCAGATACACTGTTGTCCCTGTTGGAAGCGAAGACAAACTCATTTGAAACACTGTACTTAAGTTTATCCCAGGAAAATTGGTAGCGTTTAAAGCCATGTCAAAACTATTCCATCCAGCTGCAATTGTCAATGTCACGCCTGATTCTACAGGACCTTGATTGATAAGATTAATTTTAACTGATGTTGCAGTAGAAGACCATAAATCTACGTGCATTGTCGTCATATCCGAAAGATCAAAAACTTCAGTACCTGGTAATGTGACCCCTTGGTAGTTGAAATTGCTTAATTTTCTTGTAGCATTCCCAACAATAGCTTCATCGGTAACATCTGTGGATTGACCCCAACATTTACACCAGTCACCTGCTTTATATACAGCATAAGCATCACTAAATATAGACTTTACATCTGAAGCTACTCGTGTTGGAGGAATGGGTGCCGCTACAGTTGGTGCAGTTACAACTACAGGAGTCGTAGTTTTAGCAGAAAAAGTAATATTATCTATATAACAAACATGATCTGCTGTTCTTGTTGTTCCTTCGGGAATAAAATCAGGAAATATAATAATTTGATCTATACCCGTTGAAGCCCCTTCCCCAATTTTTCCTGCAAAGTTGAAAGTCAACTCTTCCCATTCGTTTATTTTAGTATTAGAAACCGTGATTTCACCAGTAGAACCACCATCGGGGCGTGCAAATTTAATACCTACCTTACTAATCACATCTTTGTACACCATCATTTTTATAGTACTGTTGGATTCATTCAATGTAAATGTTCCAATTCCATTCGTACCAGAAGCATGAGCAGTTTCAAAACCGGTATACCAAGCGCCCGCTACCAATGCAGTAAATTTAACGGCTGTATTTGAAGTATTAATTCCTGTCTTATTAGGATTTGTAGCCAACAAAGAAGCTGTTGATGCACCCGATGGATTATCAAAAGAAGTCAACGTCCAAGTAGAACCATATTCTCCCGTTTCAAAAGTAACAGGAGCATTCGGAGCTGCTGTTGGTGGAGTAATTGTAGCCACCTTATTAAAATACACATTATCTATAAATATGGTTCCTGCAGATCCCGAGAAAACAAATTGCGCAATATTGGCTTTTGTTGTCAATCCTGTAAATTGAGAAAGAGGAATTTCTATACTGTTCCAACTATTTAAAGTCAAAGTACGCGTAATTTCGAACTCCTTATCGTCACCGCCTTGATAAGCACCATCAGCTCCAAAATCGACTATTTTGATTTTAAAAGTGGTTACATTCGGACTCCAAACATCAATATGAAAATTAAGCATTGCTGAAGCATCAATTTTTTTAGTTTCTGTGATGACTCCAAAATAACTTAAGTCTGTATATTTTTTAGTATCATTTCCAGCGATTTGAATATCAGATACTACATTTCCAGATTGACCCCAATCTGCTCTCCAATTATCCACAGGAACGTTTGTGTAAGCATTGCTAAACAATGAAATAACATCTCCAGCAGCTACAGTTGGTGTAGTTGCAGCTATTGTTGGTGCAGTTGCCGCAGGTTTAGCTGAAAAAGTTATGTTGTCAAAATAACTAGTAGTTTCAGCCGTTCTAGTATTAAAATCTAAAAAAATAATAATTTGATCGATGTTAATAGTCTCAAATAGTCCTATTTTTCCAGAAAAGTCAAAAGTTAATTCTTCCCACTCATTGATCTTAGTATTAGGCACTTTAATTTCTTGTTGGGCACCGCCATTAGCAATTGCAAATTTGATACCCACATCACTAATTACCGATTTGTATACCATTATTTTGACAATGCTATTAGAAGCGCTCAAAGTAAAAGTTCCAATACCATTTGCACCTGAGGCATGGGCTGTTTCAAATCCAGCATAAGGAGCGGCAGCCGGACTTGCTCCAGCCACAAATTTCCCTACGGTCGCTGAGTTATTGATTCCACCAGGAAAAGGATTAGAGACTTTGGAATATCCTGCGCCGGTTCCGTTTTCAAAAGTAGTAAATGCCCACGTCGAACCGAATTCTCCGTTCTCAAAGGTGACTGGTGCATTTTGTGAAAATCCTGTTGAAAAATACAACAGAAAAATAAATAAAGTAAAATTCTTCATAATGTTGAGGTATTTATTATCCTCAAATTTATGAATGTTATTATGTTGAAATTTAAAACAATACCTATCTAAAAACTATACAACAGTGTAAAGAAATTTGACCAGTAGAAATAACCAAAAACACTACTATAACTGGGACTTACCCTTTAGATTGTATCAAATAAAAAAAGAAGCCAACTATATCAAAATCAATAATGTTGTGGTAATGTTATGGTAAATAGTCAAAAAATTATTTTCATTTTTAATTAAATCATAATTTATTAAGTAATAAAAAATAAAAATCTCAATAAAAAACACAAATACATAAACTTTTTCCAATCAAAAATCTACAAACAAAAAAAAACACATTAAGAAGCGTGCAACTGAGCTTTTTGACCCTTGAAATTTGCCCCTTGTCCCTCACTAGCCCCGATTGTAGTGGAAATCCTTTTGGAGCTGGGGTTCAGCCCCAAAAGATTATAACGAAGAGCGGGACTTTGCTTCCTGAAAAAGCCCCATCTTTCTGCTCCTAAAACAACTCATTCTGTGACTTTTTTCCATAAAAAAATCCCAAAAACCAATATTGGAATTTGGGATTTTGTGTATTTAAAATTGTATGGACTACAACTCAAATGCTTTTTTAGGATTGTTATCGCAAAGCAATTCCACTGGATTTTCTAGTGCTTCTTTCACTGCTACCAAAAAACCAACTGACTCGCGTCCGTCGATGATTCGGTGGTCATAAGAAAGGGCTACGTACATCATTGGGTGAATTTCTACTTTACCATTTACAGCAATTGGACGCTCAATAATATTGTGCATTCCTAAGATTCCTGACTGTGGAGGGTTGATAATTGGAGTTGACAACATTGAACCAAAAACACCACCGTTTGTGATTGTAAAAGTTCCTCCTGTCATATCATCTACAGTGATTTGTCCGTCACGTGCTCTCAAGGCCAAACGTTTGATTTCGGCTTCAACTCCACGGAACGTCAAGTTTTCTGCATTACGAACTACTGGCACCATTAACCCTTTTGGTCCAGAAACTGCGATGGAAATATCACAGAAATCGTAGGCTACTTTGTAATCGCCATCCATCATAGAGTTTACGTCCGGATACAATTGCAACGCTCTAGTTACCGCTTTGGTAAAGAAAGACATATAGCCTAAACTTACCCCACCGTGTTTTGCTTTGAAGGCATCTTTGTACTCGTTACGCAAGTTGTTGATAGGCGTCATGTTTACTTCGTTGAAAGTAGTCAACATTGCCGTATCGTTTTTGGCAGCTACTAATCGCTCAGATACTTTACGACGCAACATAGATAATTTGGTACGCTCTACACCACGTGAACCTCCTGTTGGAGTTCCCATAGATGGTACTGCATTAACGGCGTCTTCTTTAGTGATTCTTCCTGCTTTTCCAGTTCCAACAATGGTTTCTGGAGCTATATTTTTCTCATCTAATATTTTTCTAGCTGCTGGCGATGGAGTGCCTGCTGCATAACTTGGAGCTGCTGGAGCTGCTTTTGGCGCTTCAACTTTTACCTCAGCTTTTGGAGCCTCAGCTACTGGCGCTGGTGCTGCCACAGCTGCTGCACCTGATGGTTTTGCTGCTCCAGTATCAATTAAACAAACAATAGCACCTACTGCTACTGCATCGCCTTCTTCGGCTTTTAGGGTAATTACACCGCTTGCTTCTGCTGGCAACTCTAAGGTAGCTTTATCTGAATCTACTTCAGCAATCGCTTGATCTTTTTCTACATAATCACCATCTTTTACCAACCAAGTGGCTATTTCTACTTCTTTGATGGATTCCCCTGGTGATGGGACTTTCATTTCTAAAATCATACAATTTTTTGTTTAAAGTTTAAAAAGTTTAAAGTTTAAAGCTGGAAAACACCATACTTGAAACTTCAAACCTGAAACAAATTTTCTTATCTAAATAATTTTTTATCAAATACCATTCTAATCGCATCGGCGTGGCGACGTTTAGCACGAGTATAACTTCCTGATGCTGGCGCTGCATAAGCCTTAAGCGAAGCTAATCTCCATTTTACCAAATCAAAATTAGCTAACATGTACGTGTAAGCCCCCATGTTTTTAGGTTCTTCTTGTGCCCAAACATAATCATCCACATTTGGATATTGAGCAATAATCGCTTCTAACTGCTCAATTGGTAATGGAAATAATTGTTCGATACGGACTACTGCCACATCGTTTCTACCATTATTAGCTCTTTCAGCAGTAATGTCATAGTAGAATTTACCCGTACAGAATACCAAGGTTTTCACCTCAGCTTTGTTTACTGTAGCATCATCAATAGTTTCTTGGAAACCGCCATTAGTGAATTCTTCTATTGGAGACACACATCTTGGGTCACGAAGTAAACTTTTTGGAGAAAAAACAATTAATGGTTTACGGAAATTCGTTTTCATTTGTCTTCTCAATAAATGGAAGAAGTTGGCTGGTGTAGTACAATCGGCTACATACATATTATGACGCGCACACAATTGCAAATAACGCTCCATTCTAGCAGAAGAGTGCTCTGCTCCTTGCCCTTCGTAACCGTGAGGCAATAACATTACAATTCCATTTTGGTTGTTCCATTTATCTTCTCCACAAGAAATATATTGGTCAATCATAATTTGTGCACCATTAGAGAAATCTCCAAATTGTGCTTCCCAAATCGTTAATGATTTAGGATTAGCCAAAGCGTATCCATAATCAAATCCTAGTACTCCGTATTCCGAAAGGAAAGAGTTGAACACATGGAAATTCCCTTTTTTGTTCTCGATATGATTTAATAATACCACTTCTTCTTCTGAATCTTCAACTTTCACCACAGCGTGACGGTGTGAAAAAGTACCACGCTCTACGTCTTGACCAGAGATCCTAACATCAAAACCTTCGGTTAATAATGTACCATAAGCTAGCGTTTCGGCGGTACCCCAATCTATAGTGTTGTTATCATAGCCAGTTTTTCTATCGGTAACAATTTTTGTGATTTTGTTGATGAACTTTTTATCCGATGGCAAACTAGAAACCGTCCCAATGATAGAATCTAAGGTGTCTTTTGCAACAGTTGTGTCTACTTTTTTCAACATAACATCATCAGAAACCTGTTCAAAACCAGCCCACTCATTTTGCATAAATGGTGTAATGATGGTCAAATCTTTTTTACGAGATTCTTCCAAATTGGTTTCTAAAACGGCTTTGTACTCTTTTTCTAATTGATTTACATAAGTAGCATCAATCACGCCTTCTGACAATAATTTTAAAGCATAAATATCTCTTGGATTTTGATGCTTAGCAATAATTTTATATAAAACTGGTTGTGTAAACCTTGGCTCATCCCCTTCGTTGTGACCATATTTTCTATATCCTAATAAGTCGATGAACACGTCGCGTCCAAATTCCATTCTAAAGTCTAAAGCAAAAGACATGGCATGAACTACCGCTTCAGCATCATCAGCATTTACATGTAAAACTGGGGAAAGAGTTACTTTGGCGATATCGGTACAATAAGTAGAAGAACGAGCATCTAAATAATTGGTCGTAAATCCTACTTGATTATTAATTACAATATGAATAGTTCCTCCTGTTTTGTAACCATCTAATTGCGCCATCTGAACGATTTCATACAAGATACCTTGTCCTGCGATAGCGGCATCACCATGCACAGCGATAGGTAATACTTTCGAAAAATCATCAGCATAATATTTATCTTGTTTCGCTCTTGTGATCCCTTCGATAACTGCTCCAACTGTTTCTAAGTGAGATGGATTAGGAGCTAAGTTGATATTGATTTTCTTTCCTGAACGAGTTACCTTATCAGCAGTTAAGCCTAAATGGTATTTCACATCACCATCAAAATACTCTTGATCGTAATCTTTACCATCAAATTCGCTAAAGATATCTTGCGTAGATTTTCCAAAAATATTGGCTAATACATTCAAACGGCCACGGTGTGCCATTCCCATCACGAACTGTTCTACGCCTTTGTCTGCTGCTTTTTCAATCAAAGCATCTAAAGCAGGAATAACAGATTCACCTCCTTCTAATGAGAAACGTTTTTGACCTACATATTTAGTATGCAAAAAGTTTTCGAAAGAAACCGCTTGATTTAATTTCCCTAGGATCAATTTCTTTTCGTCGGCAGAGAAGTTAGGTTGATTGTCATTAACTCTTAATTTTTGACGAATCCATTCCACAATTTCTGGCTTACGAATATACACGTACTCGATACCGATGTGTTGACAATAAATCCTGTCTAAATGTCCGATAATTTCACGCAGTGTACAAGGCGCTACACCAATTACTTTGGCGGCATCAAAAACCGTATTCAGATCAGCAGAAGACAGTCCAAAAGTCTCAACATCCAAAGTTGGGTCATAATGACGTCTATCACGCACCGGATTTGTTTTGGTAAACAAATGCCCTCTAGTACGATAGCCTTCGATCAACTTAATAACTTTAAATTCTTTTTGTAATTTCTCCGAAACTTCAGCATTAGAAGCCGAACAAGAATCCCCTGAAGCCTGAACAACTGTAGGAACACTTTGCACTAAGGCTTGTTCTTCATTATAAGTAGTCATTCCAAAGTCGAAACCTTGAAAGAAACTTCTCCAACTTGGCTCTACGCTATCTGGATTCTCTAAATACTGATCGTATAATTGTGCAAAAAATTCGGTATGTGCTGCGTTTAAAAATGAAAACCTATCCATAATATTATTTGAATGTATTTTTAAAATAGTCCGACAAAAGTACAATAAACAGTTATAACTAATTCATTTTTTTGTTTACTTTTACGGCTATTTTTGTTAAAATAAACCTAATATCATGAAAAAAAATATTTTTTTTACGGCTTTCAAAGCCATTTTGGTTTTCGTTTTATTTGCATTTACGAAATCGATGTATGCGCAACAGTCCAATTCGAATACTTTTAGCAAAAACATACAATTTGGAGGAGGGCTCGGACTTAACTTTGGATCAGGTTTTACTGACATATCTGTTTCGCCAAGTGCTATTTATAACCTAAACCAATATGTGGCCTTAGGAGCAAGTTTGCAATTTGGATATATAAAAGTCAAAAACAGCTATGAAACCTACACTTATGGCGGAAGCTTGATCGGATTAGTAAATCCCATTCCTGAAATACAACTATCAGCAGAATTAGAGCAATTGCGATTCAATACCGATTATAGAACTATCAATGGCAACTCAGCCTCGGATAATTTTTGGAATACAGCCTTATACCTTGGTGCGGGTTATAGAAACAACAACGTTACTTTTGGGGTTCGTTATGACGTATTACACGACAACAACAAGAGTATTTATAGCGAAGCCTTTATGCCTTTTGTAAGGGTTTATTTTTAAGAAACTTAATACTGGGCAACAAAGAATCTAAGTTTTTCTTTGTTGAAAGGAATTGAGAAATGAAAAAAGGTAGTTTTTGAGGAGAAATTTCACCCTTAAACTCAACGATAATAATTTCTAAACCATACCTTTTGCCATTCTCTTTTTAGAATCAAAAAAGAAACTTGACCTGATAATGTTATAATATCAGAACCATCGAGTTGTTTAATCTCGTTTTCTGGCACATCAATAATATAGAGCAAATTTAGATATTCGGCAAACTTATATTGAATGAGTCGATATACTTTTTCTTGCAATTCAATTTTGAGTTGATTAGGCGACACATTTACAGGAAAATCAACACCTTCATTGGCTAAATTAAAATCTTTATTGATTTGAGCCACCAATTTTAGATACAAATTTTCTTTTTCTGCCTCCGAAAGTAAATGATCTGTATTTAAGGGCGCTATATACATAAGTTGGCTCAAAATTAAAGATTGAAAAGGCAAATTACCTCAAGAATATCATTAAAAGGATTATTTTTTTATACTTTTCTACCCATGAGGTTTTCGCCAAAAGTTTTTAATAAAGCTTTTTTATCGGCATCAATATTCATTTTATCTAAGGTATCAAAAGCTTGGTGTGTATAGTCCTTTATCGCTTCTTGGGTAGCCAATGAAGCGCCGCTCTCCATAAAAATCTGTTTTACTTCTTCGATTTTGGCCTCCGAATTTTCAAGGTTTTCTGAAAACAAATGCAACAAACGAGATTTTTGGGTTTGAGTTGAAAATTCCATTGCTTTCAAAAACAAAAAGGTCTTTTTATTCTCAATAATATCGCCTCCAACTTGCTTTCCAAAAGTAGCAGGATCACCAAAGGCATCCAAAAAATCGTCTTGTAACTGAAAGGCAATGCCTAAATTCAATCCAAAATCATAAATCAACTTGGCGTTCGACTTAGATGTTTTGGCTATAATTGCACCCATTTTCATCGCTGCAGCTACTAAAACGGCAGTTTTAAATTCGATCATTTTCAGGTATTCAGGAATCGTAACATCGGTTCTCGTTTCGAAATCAACATCCCATTGTTGTCCTTCACAAACTTCGAGAGCCGTTTTACTGAATAATTTGGCTAGTTTTCGAAACGTCTTTGGCTCATATTTTTCAAAATATTGGTAGGCCAAAATCAGCATTGCATCGCCAGATAAAATTCCGGTATTGATATCCCATTTTTCATGCACCGTCACATTGCCTCTACGCAAAGGAGCCGCATCCATAATATCATCATGAACTAAAGAAAAATTATGAAAAACCTCAACCGCCATAGCTGCTGGAAGTGCTTTTTGATAATTGGCATCAAAAACTTCGGCACTCATTAATGTCAACACAGGTCGCATTCGTTTTCCGCCCAACGATAAAATATATTGAATAGGTTCATAAAGATTTCGAGGTTCTTTATGAATTACTTGCTTTTCTAAATAAGCGATAAAATACTCCTGATAAGCTGAAACTGAATGCATAACTAATTAAAATTCGATTAGGAAAGGCTCAAAGATACAACTCGAGAGCATAAAATCACTACAAAAAAGCCTCCCATTCATTAAATTCCTGTGTAACAATTGTTAAATTTTGATTATCGAAAACGTTTTAGATTGTTAAATTCAGTAAAAATCAAAAAAACACTGGAAACTTTTTTGGTGCTTAACGTTTCCTTTCTATATTTGCCTCGTCAAAATGTTAACCTTTTGACAAAATACCAAAAAACAAAAATTTCCAAAAACAAATTAAACCAAACCTTTATGAACTCAAAATGGGTGATCAACTCAGATCAATCTGATGTTTTAATAGAAGCAAGACATTCAGTAATTGCGTATTTGGGCGGAAACACAAATTCCTTTAGCGGCTATGTAGTCATGGCCAATGATGATATAGAAGATGCCTCTGTAGAATTTTCATTGGATGTAAATAACAACTACAACAAAATTGAGCACATCGATTCACATACAAAATTAAATGATTTTTTTGATGTTGAGAAACATCCAATGATTCGATTTAAGTCGACTTCTTTTCAAAAAATAAATAAAAATATTAACTTTTTAAAAGGAGATTTGACCATCAAAAATGTGACCAAAACCTTAGAATTGGATACCGAATTTATGGGCATCAATAACTATGATGGCCTTCAAAAAGCTTCTCTTGAAGTAACAGCAAAAATTAAACGCAGTGATTTTGACCTTTCTTACCATACCAATCATCATCAAAGCGGTGTTTCGATTGGACAAGATATAAAATTGGTTGCTAATCTTGAATTTGTAATTTAAATTAATTATCTATTTCTTACCTAATACAGAAGATTTTTGCCCTAAATCACCTTTAGATAAATGATAACAGTAAATTTTAGAAAAAATTTATACTACTTATGAAAGAAAAAATTATGGCCAAAGCAAGTGAGTTGTTTTTGAAACTAGGGTTCAAGAGCATCACCATGGATGATATAGCCGGAGAAATGTGTATTTCTAAAAAAACTATTTATAAATATTTCTGCAACAAAGAAGTATTGATTGAGGAAAGCACCGAGATTATGCATAAAGAAGTGCATCAAAGTATTGACGCCATCGTACAAAAAAATTACAATGCCATTCAAGAGAATTTCGAAATAAGAAAAATGTTTAAAGAAATGTTCAATGCTGGTGATACTTCGCCCATGTACCAATTAAAAAAACATTACCCAGAAATTTACAACAAGTTGGTTAACAGAGAAGTTAATGATTGCAATACGGTTTTCAAACAAAACATAGAGAAAGGCATTCAGGAAGGGCTCTACCGCAGCGATTTGCCAATTGAAACCTATGTGAAATTTTATTACACTTTAATTTTTGATATAAATGGCAATACCGTTTCAGAAAAAGAAGCCCAGCAATTAGAATTGGATGCCTTAGAATACCATACAAGAGCAATGGCAACCTTAGCAGGAATTATCGAACTGGAAAAACACTTACAAAATCACAATATCATTCAAAATACTAACTGAAATCTTTCATCAAACAAAAAAGACATTTAAATCTACCCAATCCAAAAAATCACTCTTATGAAATATCAATTTTCCTTACTTACTATCCTACTGCTTGTAGTAAATCTTCAGGCGCAAGAAGTAAAAAAACTAACCCTTAAAGATGCTTTGATTTATGCACTTGAAAATAAAGCAGACGCAAAAAAAGCAAAATTAAAAGTAGAAAACAGCGAGTACCAAATTCAAGAAGTTCGCTCGAGAGCATTGCCGCAAATTTCGGCCAATGGAAGTTTGACTTACAATCCCATTTTACAAACTAATGTTATAGATGGCGCTTCTTTTGGACAACCTGGCACGACCATTCAAGCCGTTTTTGGACAAAAATGGAATTCAGTAGGGGGCGTTAGTTTATCCCAAGCATTGTTCGATCAAACCGTTTTTACTGGCTTGAAAGCAGCAAAATCAACTAGAGAGTTTTATCAAATTAACGATCAATTAACCGAAGAACAAGTCATTGAAAGGGTAGCCAACAACTACTACCAAATTTATGTTTTGCGCGAAAAATTATCGCTCTTAGAAAGTACTTTTAAGATAACCGAAAAGGTACGCGATATTGTAAAAGGGCAATTTGAAAACGGTTTAGCAAAAAAAATTGATTTGGATCGTATGAATGTGAAAGTAACCAATGTTGCTACCACCAAATTACAAGTAGTCAACTTGTTACAATTACAAGAAAATGCCTTAAAATTCTATATTGGTATGCCTATTGAAACACAAATAGAATTACCAAATTCAGAATTTCAAATCACTCCATTAGCCCTTACTGAAGCGCCTAATCCAAGTTCTAGAACTGAATTTTTGTTGTTAAAAAAACAAGAAGAGTTATTAAATTATCAGAAAAAAGCAGCTATGGCAAACTACTATCCTACTTTGTCATTGGCAGCTAACTATAATTTTATTGGTCAGGGCCCACAAATGCCTTGGTTCAAAAAACCTGCAGATGGGATATACTGGTCTGATTTCTCCTCAATATCATTAAACGTAAGAGTACCCATCTTTACTGGATTTGGTACCCGTGCTAGAGTAAGACAAGCAGATGTAGAGTTAAGATCTGTACAAGAAGATATTAAGGACACAAAATTAGCTTTGGATTTAGATTATAAAAATGCTACTACTCAAATTACAAATAGCATTATTACCATTACCAATCAAAAAGAAAATATGCTCCTATCTAGTGAAATCTTGAAAAACACCAACAATAATTACCTACAAGGATTAGCATCGTTAACGGATTTATTAGATGCTGAAAACGCAGCTACAGAAGCACAAAACAACTATACCGCAGCTATTTTAGATTACAAATTAGCAGAAATAAAACTAGTAAAATCAAAAGGAGAACTAAAATCATTAATAAATAACTAAACCTATGAAAAAAAATATAGTAACCATCATAATCATCTTAGGAGCATTAGGCTTAATAGGCTATATCTTAATGAAAAACAAAGAGTCAAATGCTGAAAAAATTGCCATAGTTGCTGAGAAAAACGCTAGCATTTCTGTTAAAGTGGCTCAAGTAAAAATAGAAGAAGTGAATTTGGATTTTGTAGCCAATGGAAATTTTGAGCCCACTCAAGAATTGACCTTTTCAGCAGAGCACTCCGGAAAGGTAATTAAAGTTTTAGCCAAAGAAGGAGATCGCGTAAGTGTTGGACAAACTTTAGCTATAGTAAGAGGAGATGTTATCAATGTAAATGCACAAGCTGCAGAAGCAGCCTACATGAATGCGAAATCTGATTACAACCGTTTTGAGAATGCTTTCAAAACAGGCGGGGTAACTAAGCAACAATTAGATCAAGCCAAACTAGGATTATCTAACGCAGAGGCCAACTATAAGCAGGCCAAAATCTATGTAGGCGATACCCGAATAAAATCACCAATCAACGGCATCATCAATAAAAAGTACATCGAACCAGGTTCTATGCTTTCGGCCATGCCAGCAACAGCTTTGTATGACATTGTAAACGTTAGCAAATTAAAATTAAAAGTCACCGTTAGCGAAGGACAAGTAGCCAGCCTAAAAGTAGGTAATACTATTGGTGTAACAACCAGCGTATATCCTGACAAAGAATTTAGCGGCAAAATCACATTTATTGCAGCAAAAGCAGACAGTAATTTAAATTTCCCAGTTGAAATTGAAATTGCAAACAATGCCAATAACGATATCAAAGCGGGTATGTACGGAACTGCTTTATTTAAATCGGCACAACAAAAACAAACTATGACTATTGTACCAAGAAACGCCTTTGTTGGCAGTGTAAGCAGTAATCAAATATTTGTAGTCGAAAACGGATTGGCAAAACTAAAAACCGTAACTGCTGGAAGAATTTTAGGTGACAAAGTAGAAATCTTAAAGGGTTTGACCAATGGAGAAACAGTAATTACAACGGGTCAGATTAATTTACAAGACGGTAATTCAGTAGAAATTATTAAATAATTGATTGGAACGATCAAGAACCACTTACTATGAAATTAGCAGAAATATCCATAAAACGTCCGTCGTTAGTGATTGTATTGTTTACAATCCTAATTCTTGGTGGACTATTCAGTTACAGCCAATTAGGCTACGAATTGATTCCGAAATTTGAAACCAACGTAATCACCGTTTCTACAGTCTATCCTGGAGCTTCTCCGAGTGAAGTAGAAAACACCGTGACCAAAAAAGTTGAAGACGCTATTGCTTCACTCGAAAATATCAAGAAAATTGATTCCAAGTCGTATGAAAGCCTTTCTATTGTTTCCATCACACTAACCTCAAATGCTGATGTAGACATTTCGATGAATGATGCCCAACGAAAAATCAATGCCGTTTTAAGTGATTTACCAAAAGATGCTGATCCACCATCTTTAACAAAATTCTCTTTGAGTGATTTACCAATTATGACTATTGGTGCCAATGGAAAAATGGACGAAGCCGAATTTTATGATTTGATTGATAAAAAAATCGCACCTGTTTTATCGCGTGTAGAAGGCGTAGCACAAGTAAACATTATTGGTGGCCAAGAACGTGAAATACAAGTAAATCTTGACGCAGTAAAAATGCAAGGATACAATTTGTCTGTACCGCAAGTACAACAAATGATTTTAACATCCAACTTAGATTTCCCTACTGGAAACATCCAAACGCGTGAACAAAAGATATTAATTCGTTTAGCAGGTAAATACAAAAATGTTGAGGAATTAAGAAATCTAGTCATCTCATCACAAAACGGAATTCAAATTCGTTTAAAAGATATTGCTGATGTACAAGACACTCAAAAAATTGCCGAAAAAGTAGCTCGTGTTGATCAAAAAAGTGCGATCGTACTTCAAATTGTAAAACAATCCGATGCAAATGCTGTAGCGGTAAGTGAATTACTAGTAAAAACTATACAAAAGTTAGAAAGCGAATACAAAACCAATGCATTAAAATTAGAAATCGCCAAAGATAGTACGGTATTCACATTAGAAGCTGCAGATTCTGTAATTCACGATTTATTGATTGCGGTAATTTTAGTAGCCTTGGTAATGTTGTTCTTCTTGCACAGTGTAAGAAACTCATTGATCGTAATGGTTTCTATTCCGGCTTCTTTAATTGCTACTTTTATTGGAATTTATCTATTAGGCTATACACTAAACTTAATGAGTTTATTAGGTTTATCTCTTGTTGTGGGTATTCTGGTCGATGATGCCATCGTGGTTCTCGAAAATATTTATAGGCACATGGAAATGGGGAAAAACCGTGTTCGTGCAGCCTACGATGGAACCGCAGAAATTGGAGGAACAGTAACCTCAATTACATTAGTTATTGTAGTAGTATTTTTACCTATCGCTATGAGTACTGGTTTGGTATCTAATATTATTACGCAATTCTGTATGACAGTAGTTATCTCTACTTTGTTATCCCTTTTGGCTTCGTTTACAATCATTCCTTGGTTGTCTTCAAGATTTGGAAAATTAGAACATATTCAAGGAAATAACCTTTTCGGAAAAACGATTTTAGCTTTCGAAAGCATGCTTACCAGATTCACGAATTGGGTTACTGGAATTCTAGAGTGGTGTTTGAATAATTACATCAAAACCATTGGAGTCGTTTTAGTTCTATTTTTTGCCTCTACCATTGGATTATTAGGTGGTGGTTTTATTGGTGGTGAATTTTTTGCTTCATCTGATAGTGGAGAGTTTTTGGTACAAATAGAAATGCCAAAAGATGCTTCACTAGAACAAACCAACTTTATGACGCAAAAAGCTGAGGCTTATTTAAAAAATCAAGAATATGTAAAATCTCAAATTACAACTGTTGGACAAACCTCTGAAGGTATGGGAGCTTCTCAAGCTACTGCCTACAAAGCTGAGATTGACGTAAAAATGATTGATCAAAAAGATCGAAAAGACGACGCCTCAGTTTATGCTGCAAAAATCAAACGACAATTAGAAAAAGTCTTGGTGGGTTCAAAAGTAAAAACGGTACCTGTAGGGATTTTAGGAACTGCTGAAGATGCAAAACTTGGCCTTATTGTTACAGGGTCGAATGTAGAAAGTGCCATGAAATTTGCTAAACTGGCCGAAGCTGAGTTAAGAAAAATCCCAGGAACTACCGAAATCAAATTAACAGTTGAAGATGGAAATCCCGAAGTCAACGTTAAAGTAGATCGTGATAAAATGGCGGCTTTAGGCTTGACACTACAAACGGTAGGGTTAACCATGCAAACCGCGTACAGCGGTAATACCGATGGTAAATTTAGAGCTGGAGAATATGAATATGACATCAACATCAAGTATAATGCTTTCGATAGAAAAGACATTACCGATGTAAGTAACCTAATCTTTGTAAATAGCGCTGGTCAACAAATAAAATTGTCACAATTCGCTACCATTACAGAAGGTTCTGGACCAAGTCAATTAGAGCGTAGAGATAAAACAGCTTCAGTAACCGTTCAAGGACAAAACGTAGGGGTTCCTTCAGGAACTATCGTTACTCAATGGCAAGAAAGATTAGATAAATTAGAAAAACCTGTTGGGGTAAATTACATTTGGGGTGGTGATCAAGAAAATCAAAGTGAAGGTTTTGGAACTTTAGGAGTTGCTTTATTGGCTGCTATTATTTTGGTTTACCTGGTTATGGTAGGGCTGTATGACAGTTTTGTACATCCATTTGTGGTACTGTTTGCTATTCCGCTTTCGTTTATTGGAGCCATGCTAGCCTTAGCTTTGACAAACAATTCATTGAATATATTTACCATTTTGGGGATTATCATGTTGATTGGTTTGGTTTGTAAAAATGCCATTATGCTTGTCGATTATACCAACCAAAGAAGAGCTGCTGGCGAAACCATTCGTACGGCATTAATTCAAGCCAACCATGCTCGCTTACGTCCTATCTTGATGACTACCATTGCGATGGTTTTTGGTATGTTTCCAATTGCCTTAGCTTCTGGTGCCGGTGCGGAATGGAAAAATGGTTTAGCCTGGGTAATTATTGGTGGATTAATCAGTTCGTTGTTCTTGACTTTGATTATTGTTCCAGTGATTTATGAAATCATGGAGAAAATCATCCACAAGTTTAGTAAAGAAGAAAAAACGGATTATAATGCTTTAATGACCGAAGAGTATGTACACAAAGAATTGAGCGAAGATGGTATCAATCCAAAACATACGCTATAACCTCGTAACTTGAATTCCATTTACTACCTAATCTGTAAGAATTCATTCTGTACTTGTTAGGTATTATTCTAATCTAATAATAAAAAAACCTGCAAAGGCTGACTAAAGACTTTGCAGGTATACTTTCAAATCCTATTTATCTACAGATACCTTTTGTAAGGTAGCAATAATTCAGTTTGTTTTTAGTTCTTAATTTGTTTAACAAAAAAGGGCGTCTAATTTTTTTTAGACGCCCTTTTTTAAATTAACTAAAAAGAGAATTAATTCTTAACCGCGATTGCTTCTTGTTTCCAAGTTTTTACTGCTGCGATAGCATTATTGGAATAATCTACTTCGCTTAAGTTTACATCTTTCCAAAAAAACCATTTCCCTACTTTTACACCTTCTTTGTAAAATCCAGAAGCTTTTTTGGTTCCATCTTCATTATAAGAAACCCAGTACCCTTCTAACTTACCATTTTCGAAAAAGCCTTCTTGTTGTACTTGTCCATTATCATAGAAATAAGTAGCTTTTACTTTTTTTCCAAAAGGCTCCAAAACTGGCTTAGCGTCTTGCGCATATATCATTCCTGAGAACACCAATGCTAGTGTGATTAAAAATTTTTTCATATCGTTAGTTTTTAATGATTTATATTTTACTTTCTCAAAAGTATAAAATACTTTACATTAAAAAAACTTTTTGGTAACAATTTCATAACATTAGACAAAAGCTTAACATTGGAAATTTAAAATATAAAAAAAATCAGACATAAATGCCTGATTTTATTGTTTTTTACTATCCAAAAACTATTTTAAAATTGTATCCAATAATGCGGTTAACTCCTCAGAAGATGGTCGCGGCGCATCAGCTTTTACAATATTTCCATTTGGATCCACCAAAATAAACCTTGGAATACCCGTAATTTTATAGTCTTGCACAAACTTAGAATTCCAATCATTGTCTGCAAAAACTTGAACGCCTCCTAGCTCTTTTTCTTTGACCATCGTTTTCCATTTTTCTAAATCTTTTACTTTATCAATAGAAATACTAACAAAAACGATATTCTTGTCATGGTATTTTTCCTCTGCTTTTTTCAAAAAGGGTATTTCTTGACGACAAGGACCACACCAAGTTGCCCAAACATCAATATAAACATATTTACCTCTAAAGTCTTCCAGCTTCGTTTTTCCACCTTTATAATTGTCATATTCAAAAGTTGGAGAAGGTGAACCATTCAGTTTATTACTCTCAACTATTTGCTGATGGTATTGTTTTAAAGAAGCCAAATTCATATCGATACTTTGCTTTTGTAACGCAACAAACTCGGGATCTAATTTTTTACCTTCTAAACTAGCCAAATCAGCCGCTTTTTTCTCTTCGATACGTTTTGCAAAATCAACTTCGTTGGCTGCTAAAAGAGCATTGTAATCAAATTTAGATTCTGTAACAGTATTTTGCGCCAAGAAATTATTTTCAACTGCTCCCACTCCGGTGTAGACAATGGATTCATCAAATTGTTTGGCATCCATTTTTAATTTCAAGTTGAAATTATTCTTCAAATACAATTGTGTGTATTCTTTGCCATCAAATAACATATAGAAACCTTTTTCAACTGGAGCACTTCCTTTGAAAAGGCCTTTCTTATCAACCCCAATTTTTAAAAGTTCTTTTCCGTTGTTTCTATTTAAAATTCGAATCGTATCACTGTTTCGATTTGCAATTTCGGCTTGAAGGGTAAAAGCTTCTTTTTTTTGTGCCTGACTTCCGTGTATTCCCAAAGCCAAAAGAGCCACAATACATAGTTTTTTCATAAAGTTATTTTTTGTGTTAATGCATACCAAACATAGGAGTAAAAAAACAAGTAAAATAAAAAATTAACATATTTTTAAAAATGAAAAGGATGTTGCAAAGTTTTGGCGTTAATTTAATTTTTGTGTTTACTTTTGCAGTCTAAAATTTGGAACATGTATAGAAGTCATAATTGTGGCGAATTGAACGCCTCACATAGTAATCAAGAAGTAACGCTAGCGGGATGGGTTCAAAAATCTCGTGATAAAGGATTCATGAATTGGGTGGACCTAAGAGACCGTTATGGAATTACACAATTAATTTTTGACGAAAGTCGTACCGAAAAATCTGTTTTTGAATTAGCCAAAACCTTAGGAAGAGAATTTGTAATTCAGGTCAAAGGAACTGTAATTGAACGTGAAGCCAAAAACAAGAATATCCCAACAGGTGACATCGAAATTTTAGTAACAGAATTAACTATTCTGAATGCAGCTTTAACCCCTCCATTTACTATTGAAGATGAAACGGATGGTGGCGAAGACATTCGAATGAAATACCGTTACTTAGACATTCGAAGAAATCCAGTAAAAAACAGTTTACTTTTCCGTCACAAAGTAGCGATGGAAGTACGCAAATACCTTTCAGATTTAGATTTTTGCGAAGTAGAAACTCCATATTTAATCAAATCTACTCCAGAAGGCGCAAGAGATTTCGTAGTTCCTTCTCGAATGAATGAAGGACAATTTTATGCTTTACCTCAATCTCCACAAACCTTCAAGCAATTATTGATGGTAGGTGGAATGGATAAATATTTTCAGATTGTAAAATGTTTCCGTGACGAAGATTTGCGTGCCGACAGACAGCCTGAGTTTACACAAATCGATTGTGAAATGGCATTTGTAGAACAAGAAGACATTTTAAATGTATTTGAAGGACTTACACGTCATTTACTAAAAGAATTAAAAGGCATCGAAGTTGAGAAATTCCCAAGAATGACATACGAACATGCCATGAAAACCTACGGAAACGACAAACCAGACATTCGTTTTGGAATGGAGTTTGGCGAATTGAATGCTTTTGCACAACACAAAGAATTCCCTGTTTTCAATTCGGCAGAATTAGTAGTAGGTATTGCTGTTCCAGGTGCAGGAAACTATACTCGTAAAGAAATTGACGCTTTAATTGATTGGGCAAAACGTCCTCAAGTTGGCGCAAGCGGAATGGTCTATGTAAAATGTAACGAAGACGGGACTTACAAATCATCGGTAGATAAATTCTACGATCAAGACGATTTAAGCAATTGGGCAAAAACTACGGGTGCTAAAGCTGGTGATATGATTTTTGTCCTTTCTGGTCCTGCCGATAAAACAAGAGCACAACTTTCAGCATTACGAATGGAATTAGCTACACGCTTAGGATTAAGAAATCCAGCAGAATTTGCACCACTATGGGTAGTTGATTTCCCCTTATTAGAATTTGATGAAGAAAGCGGACGTTATCACGCCATGCATCACCCATTTACCTCGCCAAAACCAGAAGACTTACATTTGCTTGAAACCAATCCAGGAAAAGTAAGAGCCAATGCTTACGATATGGTTTTGAATGGAAATGAAATTGGTGGAGGATCTATCCGTATTCACGATAAAGCCACACAACAATTAATGTTTAAGTACTTAGGTTTCACTGAAGAAGAAGCCAAGGCACAGTTTGGATTCTTAATGGATGCGTTTCAATTTGGAGCTCCTCCTCACGGTGGTTTGGCCTTTGGATTGGATCGATTGGTAGCTATTTTGGGAGGACAAGAAACTATTCGCGATTTTATTGCTTTCCCAAAAAACAATTCTGGTAGAGACGTAATGATCGACGCGCCATCGACAATTGATGATTCTCAATTAAACGAATTACACATTCAATTAAATTCAAAATAATAGCTGAATAGACTGTATATCAATATTTTTGAAAAAAAAATATGACGGTTATCATTTTTGTATTATATTAAAGATTACATTTGTCGCATTATAAATTATTATTATTATTACAATGCGTACAGGTACAGTTAAATTTTTCAATGAATCTAAAGGTTACGGATTCATCACAGACGAAGAAACAGGAAAAGACATTTTTGTTCATGCATCAGGAATCAAAGCGGAAGAATTACGCGAAGGAGACCGAGTAAGTTATGAAGAAGAAGAAGGAAGAAAAGGTAAAGTTGCCGCTATGGTAACAGTAATTTAAGCTTAAAAATATCACAGTATTTTTTTGCAAAAAAGTAAAGCGTTTCGATTTATTTCGAAGCGCTTTTTTTTGTTCTATTTCAAAAAAATTTAAAAAATCATTTTTTTTATTTATAACCATTAAAAATTAGAACACATTAACAAACCTTTATAACTGAAAAAAAGCATTTCACTTGTGTTTTAATTCCTTGCAACCTATCTTTGTGGCTTGTTTAAGCAAGAAAAAAAACAACTATGCAAACCGAACAAATCAACTTCGTTCCGATCCTTATGCAATTACTTCTAGCCGTAGGATTTGTAACTGCAATCATCATTATTTCTGGTAAATTAGGACCAAAAAGAAATTCTGCCAACAAGGACAAAAACTTCGAGTGTGGTATTGAATCTGTGGGTAATGCAAGAATTCCTTTTTCTGTAAAATACTTTTTAGTAGCCATCCTTTTCGTTTTGTTTGATGTTGAGGTAATCTTTTTATATCCTTGGGCAATCAATTTCAGGGAGTTAGGTATCGAAGGTATGATAAAAATGATTATTTTTATGCTTTTGTTACTAGTTGGTTTTTTCTATATAATCAAGAAAAAAGCCCTTGAGTGGGAATAAATTACAGACAATAGAAATTGAACACTATATCAATTATGACAGATTCTAACACAAATATGGTTGCTCCTCCAGAAGGAGTTGTTGGTGAAGGTTTTTTTGCAACTAAACTAAACGATGTTGTAGGACTAGCAAGAGCCAATTCTTTATGGCCATTACCTTTTGCCACTTCTTGCTGCGGTATCGAATTTATGGCAACCATGGCTTCTCATTACGACTTAGCACGTTTTGGTTCTGAAAGAGTAAGTTTCTCTCCAAGACAAGCAGATATGTTGATGGTTATGGGAACTATTTCAAAAAAAATGGGTCCAATTTTACGTCAAGTATACGAACAAATGTCTGAACCAAGATGGGTTATTGCGGTTGGCGCTTGCGCCTCTTCTGGCGGAATCTTTGACACCTACTCTGTACTTCAAGGAATTGACAAAATAATACCTGTTGATGTTTACGTTCCAGGATGTCCTCCAAGACCAGAACAAATTGTTGATGGCGTAATGCAATTACAAGAACTTGTAAAAAACGAATCGGTTAGAAGACGAAGTTCACCAGAATATCAAGAATTATTAGCTTCTTATAATATCAAATAAAAGATGGCAATAGAAACAACCGAAATACAAGAAAAATTAGTAGCCAATTTTGGCACTGCTGTTTTTCAATTCAATCAAGATAGAGACATTTTTTCATTTGAAGTTTCCGCTGATGTAATCACTGCTGTGATTCTTTTCTTAAAAAATGACCCACAATTACGTTTTCACTTCTTAACCGATTTATGCGGAGTTCATTATCCAGACAATGAAGAAGAAAGACAATTTGCTGTAGTTTATCATATGCACAATTGGTATGAAAACAAACGTATCCGAATCAAAACTTTTTTGAACGGTGCACAACCAGAAGTAAAATCAATCGCTAACATATTTCTTTGTGCCAATTGGATGGAACGTGAAACCTATGATTTCTTTGGAATCAACTTCATTGGTCACCCTCAATTGAAACGAATTTTGAACATGGATGAAATGATTTCTTTTCCTATGCGAAAAGAATTCCCAATGGAAGACAGCGGAAGAACAGATAAAGATGACCGATTCTTTGGAAGAACACCTTCGAATTGCTAAAAAAAAGAACTTATAATTTTTCACATTAGATAAATGTCAGAACTATTATTACCACCAGAGCATCGCTATGCTAAAATAATCAAAGAGCGTCATAATGAAGACGGAAGTGAACTTTCGATTCTGAATTTAGGCCCTACCCACCCAGCTACTCACGGTATTTTTCAAAACATCTTATTGATGGATGGAGAAAAAATATTAGAAGCTGAACCTACCATCGGATACATCCATAGAGCATTCGAAAAAATAGCCGAAAATCGTCCGTTTTATCAAATTACGCCACTTACAGACCGTATGAACTATTGCTCATCACCTATCAACAATTTAGGATGGTGGATGACATTAGAAAAATTATTAGGCGTTGAAGTACCCAAAAGAGCACAATACTTAAGAGTTATTGTAATGGAATTGGCACGTATTGCCGACCACTTAATTTGTAACTCGATTTTAGGAGTTGACACCGGAGCCTATACAGGTTTCTTGTATGTATTTCAATTCCGTGAAAAAATATACGAAATCTACGAAGAAATTTGTGGTGCACGTTTAACTACCAATATGGGAAGAATTGGCGGTTTCGAAAGAGATTGGTCACCAGAAGCTTTCCGTAAATTAGATGTCTTCTTAGAAGAATTTCCAGTTGCTTGGAAAGAATTTGAAAACTTATTCGAAAGAAACAGAATCTTTATTGATAGAACCGTAAATGTAGGCGCTATTACTGCCGAAAATGCTTTAGCTTATGGATTTACTGGTCCAAATTTACGTGCTGCAGGTGTAGATTATGATGTTCGTGTGGCACAACCTTATTCTTCTTACGAAGACTTTGACTTTATTGTACCCGTAGGAAAATCAGGTGATACGTATGACCGTTTTTGTGTACGTAATGCCGAAGTTTGGGAAAGTTTAAGCATCATCAAACAAGCCTTAGCTAAAATGCCAGCTGGTAATGAATACCACGCTGATGTTCCTGAATACTACTTGCCTCCAAAAGAAGATGTATACACCACAATGGAATCTTTAATTTATCATTTCAAGATTGTTATGGGTGAAGTGCCAGTACCTGTTGGAGAAGTCTACCACCCAGTGGAAGGCGCTAATGGTGAAATTGGATTTTATTTAGTTTCAGACGGTAGTAGAACACCTTATCGTTTGCATTTCCGCAGACCTTGTTTCATTTATTATCAAGCCTATCCAGAAATGATCAAAGGCTCGATGTTATCAGACGCGATTGTAATATTATCAAGTTTAAATGTAATCGCCGGAGAATTAGACGCATAAAAAGTAAGATTGCAGAATGCAGATTTTAGATTAAAGATTGAAATATCTAAAATTTAAAATTTAATATCTAAAATTAAAAATGGAAAGAAAACAGTACGAACAAGCAATAAACATGACCGAAGCCTTGATGGAACGCATCAATGAATTGATCAGCCATTATCCTGAAGGCAAACAAAAATCGGCATTACTACCTGTTTTACACGAAGTTCAAGATGCACATGACAATTGGTTAAGCGTGGCTTTGATGGATAAAGTTGCAGAAATTCTGTCGATTAAACCAATTGAAGTCTATGAAGTGGTTTCTTTTTACACCATGTTCAACCAAAGACCAATTGGAAAATACATGTTCGAATTTTGCCAAACTTCGCCTTGTTGCTTGAATGGTATAGAAAATTTAATGGACTACACTTGTGAGAAACTTGGAGTTAAAGTAGGAGAACCTACAGCAGATGGCTTGTTCGAAGTAAGAGGAGTGGAATGCTTAGGAGCTTGTGGATATGCGCCAATGATGCAGTTAGGTGATTTCTACAAAGAACATTTGACTGAAGAGAAAATCGATCAAATCATTACGGATTGCCGAGATAATAAAATAATATTACACGATAAATAAGATGTCACAAAAAATATTATTAGACAAAATCAATATTCCAGGAATAAAAACCTACGAAGTCTATCGTGCAAATGGTGGCTATACTTCTGTTGAAAAAGCTTTAAAAACCTTAACTCCTGATGAAGTTGTAGAGGAAGTAAAAACGTCTGGTTTAAGAGGTCGTGGTGGAGCAGGATTCCCAGCGGGTATGAAGTGGAGTTTTATTGATAAAAAATCAGGAAAACCACGCCATTTAGTTTGTAATGCAGACGAATCTGAGCCAGGAACCTTCAAAGATCGTTTCTTGATGGAATATATTCCTCACTTATTAATTGAAGGAATGATTACCTCTAGTTATGCACTAGGCGCTAATTTATCCTACATCTACATTCGTGGTGAATACATGTGGGTTTACAAAATCTTAGAACGCGCCATTGCTGAAGCTAAAGCTGCTGGATGGTTGGGTAAAAATATACTAGGAACAGGCTATGATTTAGACCTGTATGTACAAATTGGTGGTGGAGCCTATATCTGTGGTGAAGAAACAGCACTTATAGAATCTTTAGAAGGAAAACGTGGTAATCCACGTATCAAACCACCTTTCCCTGCGGTTTCTGGTCTTTGGGCTAATCCAACCGTTGTGAACAATGTGGAAACTATTTCAGCCGTGCCGTGGATTATTAACAATTCTGGTGCTGATTATGCCAAAATAGGTATTGGAAGATCTACAGGAACCAAATTAATCTCCGCTTCTGGACATATCAAAAATCCTGGGGTTTACGAAATCGAACTAGGATTAAGCGTATACGAATTCATGAATTCTGATGAGTATTTAGGAGGAATGAGTTCTGACCGTCCTTTGAAAGCATTTGTGCCAGGAGGAAGTTCTGTGCCAATTTTGCCAGCTAACTTAATTTACAAAACCGCTGCAGGTGAAGACCGATTGATGACTTATGAGTCATTGAGTGATGGTGGTTTTGCTACAGGATCTATGTTAGGTTCTGGTGGATTCATCGTGTATAATGACACTAGTTGTATTGTTAGAAATACTTGGAATTTCTCTCGTTTCTATCACCATGAAAGTTGTGGACAATGTACACCTTGCCGTGAAGGAACTGGTTGGTTAGAAAAAGTATTGCACCGTATCGAAAACGGGCACGGACGCGAAGAAGACATTGATTTGTTGTTGAGTATTCAGAGCAAAATCGAAGGAAATACTATTTGTCCATTAGGTGATGCTGCTTCTTGGCCTGTAGCTGCGGCTATTCGTCATTTTAGAGACGAATTTGAATACCATATTCGTTTCCCAGAAAAAATAAAAAACAGAGATCATTTTGTTGCCGAACCATTCGAACAGGTTAAGCACTTAGTTGGTAAAGTAACCTTATAGTTAAAAGTTAAAAAATCAAAAAAGTATTTTTTTGACATTAAGACCAAAAAAAATGAAAGTAACAATAGACGGTCAGTCCATAGAAGTAGAACCAGGAACAACGATCCTTCAAGCCGCTCGTATGATTGGTGGAGATGTAGTTCCGCCAGCGATGTGTTATTATTCGAAATTAAAAGGGAGCGGTGGTAAATGCCGTTGTTGTTTAGTTGAAGTATCCAAAGGAAGTGAAGCTGACCCAAGGCCAATGCCAAAATTAATGGCCTCTTGTGTAACAGGCTGTATGGACGGAATGGAAGTAAACAGCAAATCTTCTGAAAGAGTTACAGAAGCAAGAAAAGCGGTAACGGAGTTTTTACTCATCAACCACCCATTAGATTGCCCAATATGTGACCAAGCAGGAGAATGTGATTTACAGAACTTAAGCTTTGAACACGGAAAATCTCAAACTCGTTATATTGAAGAAAAAAGAACATTTGAACCTGAAAATATTGGTCCAAATATTCAACTACATATGAATCGTTGCATTTTGTGCCAAAGATGTGTACAAGTTGCCGACCAACTAACAGACAATCGCGTACACGGTGTATTAGACAGAGGAGACCATGCTAATATCTCTACTTGTATTTCTAAAGCGATTGACAATGAATTCTCAGGAAACATGATTGATGTGTGCCCTGTTGGAGCGTTAACTGACAAAACCTTCCGTTTCAAATCGAGAGTTTGGTTTAATAAACCTTATAATGCACATAGAGAATGTACAACTCCTGGATGTTGTGGAAAAACAACCGTTTGGATGTTTGGTGGAGAAATTCAACGTGTGACAGGAAGAAAAGATATATACCACGAAGTAGAAGAGTTCATTTGTAACACTTGTCGTTTTGATAAGAAAGATGTAAATGATTGGGTAATTGAAGGACCAAGAGTTTTTGAAAAAGATTCTGTTATCAACCAAAACAATTACACCAAAACAGAAAAAGTAATCATCAATACAGAAGAAAATATCTTGTTAGGTAGAGCTCAAGACCGTAAAAAAATCAGTATGGCTGAGATTGATTACAATGAAAAAATTGATGGCAACTTAATAGATTCGAACAAAAATGGATAGTACTTTTATAATAGAAAAAAGTGTTGTAATCGTAGTTGTATTTGCAATTACTATGCTTGTGGCTATGTATTCTACATGGGCAGAACGTAAAGTTGCAGCATTTTTACAAGACCGTGTAGGTCCAAACAGAGCTGGATGGGGTGGTTTATTTCAACCTTTGGCAGATGGTTTGAAACTTTTTGCTAAAGAAGAATTTGAGCCTAATACGCCAAACCGCTTTTTGTTTTTTGTAGGTCCTGGTATTGCCATGGGAACTGCTTTAATGACAAGTGCTGTTATTCCTTGGGGCGACCGTTTGCATCTTTTTGGAAAAGACATTTTACTACAAGCTACTGATATTAATATTGGCCTTTTATACTTTTTTGGAGTAGTTTCAATTGGGGTATACGGAATCATGATTGGTGGATGGGCTTCTAATAATAAATTCTCATTGATGGGTGCTGTTCGTGCGGCTTCTCAAATGGTATCATACGAGGTGGCTATGGGATTATCCATGATTGCTTTATTGATGATGACAGGAACTTTGAGTTTAAGAGAAATTTCGGCTCAACAAGCAGGAATGAATTGGAATGTATTTTATCAACCCTTATCGTTCTTAATCTTTTTGATTTGTGCTTTTGCAGAAAGTAACCGTACACCATTTGACTTACCAGAATGTGAAAGTGAATTGATTGGTGGTTACCATACGGAATATTCATCTATGAAAATGGGATTCTACTTGTTTGCTGAATATGCTAATATGTTTATCTCATCGACTATATTGTCTATTTTGTTCTTTGGTGGCTACAATTATCCAGGAATGGCGTATGCTGTTGAAAACTGGGGCGTGAATATTGGTAATATTATCGGAATAGTTGTTTTATTTGCAAAAATATTCGGATTCATCTTTTTCTACATGTGGGTAAGATGGACAATCCCTAGATTTAGATACGACCAATTGATGCACTTAGGTTGGAGAATTTTGATTCCACTTTCGATTATCAATATTATCATAACTGGAATTGTTATTTTGAGAGCAGATATTGCTGCTTATTTAGGATTCTAATTTAATTACGAAGAGCCCTAGCCCTGATAGTAGCGGCATCCTTTTGTTTTTTTCTTTAAAAAACAAAAGATATAGCGGATAGCAGGATTAGCTTTAAATAAAAAGAAAAAATGTCAATAGAAACTATATCATTATCGGGTAGAAAAAAGATGGTTTCCAATAAGGAGATGACCTTTTTGGAGCGTATGTATCTTGTGGCGATTGTAAAGGGTTTAATCATTACAATCCAACACTTCTTTAAAAAGAAAGCCACAATTCATTACCCAGAGCAAGTGCGTACTATGAGTCCAGTTTACAGAGGACAGCACATGTTGAAAAGAGATGAACAAGGCAGAGAAAACTGTACTGCGTGTGGATTATGTGCGTTATCATGTCCTGCTGAAGCCATTACGATGAAAGCAGCAGAGCGTAAGGCAGATGAAAAACACTTGTATCGCGAAGAAAAATATGCCGAAATCTACGAAATCAATATGTTGCGTTGTATTTTCTGTGGTTTGTGCGAAGAGGCTTGTCCTAAAGATGCTATTTATTTAACTATTTCAAAAGAGTTAGTTCCTGCTAATTACGATAGAGAAGACTTTATTTTTGGAAAAGATAAATTGGTAATGCCTTTAGAAATGGCGATTAAAAATACTCAACTTCAAAACGCTAACTAATGTCTACAGTACTCCTCGTTTTTTGCCTGTTAGGCTTTATTACATTGGCCAGTGCCTTTCTAACGGTTTTTAGCCGTAATCCAATACATAGTGCTATTTACTTAGTGATTTGTTTCTTCTCGATTGCAGGTCATTATTTATTATTGAATGCTCAATTTTTAGCCATAGTTCATATCATTGTTTACTCTGGTGCGATAATGATTTTGTTCTTATTTACAATCATGTTAATGAATTTGAATAAGGAAGATGAAGTACATAAACCAAGAATTACACGTTTAGGTGCAATTGTTTCGTTTTGTTTAGTATGCTTGGTATTGATTGCCATTTTTACCAATTCAAAACCAATCGTTGGAGAATATGTAGCTACTGGTGAAGATTACCAATCCATCAATGTTTTGGGTAAAATTCTATTAAACGAATATATGGTTCCGTTTGAATTCGCCTCTATTTTATTATTGACAGCTATGATAGGAACGGTTCTATTGTCTAAAAAAGAAAAATTAGAAAAGTAAGATGAATAATATTTTAAACCAGATTGGTATCGAAAACTACATCTTTTTGAGTGTCATACTTTTTTGTATCGGCATCTTTGGAGTTTTATACAGACGAAATGCCATCATTGTTTTCATGTCGATTGAGATTATGTTGAATGCCGTGAATTTACTTTTTGTAGCTTTCTCCACATATCACCAAGATGCGCAAGGACAAGTTTTTGTGTTTTTCTCAATGGCGGTAGCGGCAGCAGAAGTAGCTGTTGGACTTGCGATTTTAGTTTCTATTTTTAGAAATCTAGGGTCGATTAGTATCGATAATTTAAAAAACTTAAAAGGATAAATGGAAATGAATACCAACATAGCATTAGTCTTAGTTCTAGCTCCTTTAGTAGGCTTTTTAATCAATGTGTTTTTTGGAAAAAATTTAGGAAAAACAGTTTCGGGAGCTCTTGGAACACTTTCAGTATTTGTGTCTTTCATTGGAGCTTGCTACTTTTTTGGCGGTCTCTCAGCTTCAAAAGAAGCAATACAAATTTCATTATTTGATTGGATTCAGATAGGAACATTTAAAATTGATTTAGGTTTTTTAATTGACCAACTTTCAGTATTATGGTTGCTTTTTGTAACAGGTATTGGTTCGTTGATACATTTATATTCTATTAGTTATATGCACGATGATGAAAATATGCACAAGTTTTTTGCCTATTTGAATCTGTTTGTGTTTTTCATGATTACTCTTGTTATTGGAAGTAACTTATTGGTTTTATTCATCGGATGGGAAGGCGTTGGACTTTGCTCCTACTTACTTATTGGTTTTTGGTATAAAAATCAAGACTACAATGATGCTGCCAAAAAAGCTTTCATTATGAACAGAATTGGTGACTTAGGGTTATTGATTGGAATCTTTATTTTAGGAAGACAATTCAATACTTTAGATTACACTTCTTTAAAAACTATTATTTCTGGTGCTTCAGAACTTAACTTATACGCTGTTGCAGTAGCTGCTTTTGCTCTATTTATTGGAGCTTGTGGTAAATCGGCACAAATTCCGTTGTACACTTGGTTACCTGATGCGATGGCTGGACCAACACCAGTTTCAGCTTTGATTCACGCTGCAACAATGGTAACTGCGGGTATCTTTATGATTACTCGTTTGAATTTTATCTTTGATTTAGCTCCAGACGTTCAAAACATCATTGCAATTGTGGGTGCTATAACTTCTCTTGTAGCAGCAACTATTGGATTAGCACAAAATGATATCAAAAAAGTATTGGCGTATTCTACCGTTTCTCAATTGGGATTAATGTTCTTGGCTTTGGGATTAGGTGCTTATGAAGTAGCCGTTTTCCATGTTATCACTCATGCTTTTTTCAAAGCTTGTTTGTTCTTAGGTTCTGGTTCTGTAATTCATGCTTTACACGGGGAACAAGACATGCGCAATATGGGTGGTTTACGTAAAGTTATGCCAGTAACTTTCATCACTATGTTGGTGTCTTCTCTAGCAATTTCAGGTGTTCCTTTGTTTTCAGGATTTTTCTCTAAAGATGAGATTTTGTTAACTGCTTTTCACCACAACATTCCTTTATGGGTAATTGGTTCTGTGGCGTCTATTATGACTGCTTTTTATATGTTCCGTTTGCTTTTCTTAACTTTCTTCAAGGAGTTTAGAGGAACCGAAGAACAAAAACATCACTTACACGAAAGTCCAGCCTTGATTACTGTGCCTTTGATTATTTTAGCCATTTTGGCCACTTTTGGTGGATTGATAAGCTTACCTGGAAATAGCTGGTTGAACCATTATTTAATTCCGATACTACCTAAATTAGCAACTGCTGAACATCATTTAGGTACAACAGAATATGCATTAATGGCTATTGCAGTGATTGGAGGAATTGTAGGTATTGCAATTGCTTACTTCAAATACATCAAAAATGATACAGTACCGCCAGCGGATGCTGAAATCACTGGATTTACAAAAGTCGTATACAACAAATATTATGTTGATGAGTTGTATGATACGCTTTTTGTAAAAACAACTAATGCTTTGTCTCACTTCTTTAGAGATTATGTTGAAACAGGTATCTCTAGCTTTGTTTTTGGTCTTGGAAAAGTAACTAACGAATTAGGATTTTATGGAAGAAAAGTACAAAATGGAAGTGTAGGTTTATATCTTTTCGCTTTTGTTTTGGGGCTTTGCGCGATTATTTCCTTTTTATTTTTAGCACAATAATACACACATACTATGAACGTATCTCTTATATTACTATTACTTTTAATTGGCGCTTTAGTCACTTATTTGGCTGGTGACAAACTCGCTTCAAAGGTAGCCTTGTTGTTTGGACTAGGTACATTTGGAGCCTCTATTGTGCTTTTGAATCAGTATAATGCAGGTGAAAACATTAGTTTAATAGCGAACTGGATTAATCAACCTAAAGTGGTTTTTGCTCTAAAGGCAGATGGATTATCATTAGCAATGCTATTATTAACTACAGCATTAACTCCTATAATTATTTATTCTTCTTTTGGAAATGACCTAAAAAATGCCAAGTCATTTTATGCCTTAGTTTTGTTTATGGCTTTTGCAATGGTAGGTACGTTTTTAGCTTCAGACGGACTATTGTACTACATCTTTTGGGAATTAGCTTTATTACCTATTTACTTTATTGCTTTAGTATGGGGTAATGGTGATGCTGAGGAACGCAAAAAAGCAGTAGTTAAATTCTTTATCTATACCCTTGCAGGTTCCTTGTTTATGTTGGTTGCCTTTGTTTATATGTACCAACAAGCGGGAAGCTTTTTACTAGAAGATTTATATAAATTAAACTTAACTGCTTCTGAACAAAAATGGATTTTCCTAGCTTTCTTCGGAGCTTATGCTATCAAAATACCATTAATTCCTTTTCATACTTGGCAAGCTAATGTGTACCAAAAAGCACCAACTGTTGGTACCATGTTACTTTCAGGTATTATGCTAAAAATGGGATTATACAGCGTTCTGCGTTGGCAATTGCCTCTATCTAGAATTGCAGCTAAAGAATATATGCCAATTTTTATCGCTATCGGTATTGCTGGTGTTGTTTATGGCTCAATTGTAGCGCTAAGACAAAAGGATTTAAAAAAATTATTGGCTTATTCTTCCTTAGCTCACGTTGGGTTAATCGCTGCTGGAGCTTACACTTTAACCATCGATGGATTTAGAGGTGCTGTTTTGCAAATGATTGCTCACGGATTTGTAGTGGTAGGTCTTTTCTTTGCTACTGAAATCATTTACAGAAGATATGAAACAAGAGCCATTTCAGAAATGGGAGGCATTCGTGCATTAGCACCAAAATTTACCTCTTTGTTTTTAATTTTAGTTTTGGCCTCTGTTGCTTTACCAACTACTTTCAACTTTGTTGGGGAATTTACAGTTTTGTATAGCTTATCTCAAATCAACATTTGGTTTGCCATCTTGGGTGGTACAACCATTATTTTTGGAGCTTATTATATGCTTAAAATGTTCCAATATGTTATGCTTGGTGAAACAAATACCAAAACGTTTTATCCTCTTTCATTAAGCGAAACCATAACGTTACTAAGTATAGTTGCTGTACTGTTCTTTTTTGGATTGTATCCAAAACCAATTACAGACTTAATCACACCAAGTCTAGAAGAAATTTTAAATCAAATCAATAAGATTTAGGAATTTAATAATTAGGAATTAGGATTTTTTAAAAATGACAAAAGAGGAACTTAAAAATAGAACCAAACAATTTGCTTTGGATGTTTTTAAATTTTTAATGACTCTTGAGAAAACAAAAGCAAATGATGTAGTCTCTTTTCAACTTTTTAAATCATCATCATCAGTTGCAGCAAATTATAGAGCTGTTTGTAGAGGAAAATCAGATGCTGATTTTTTAAACAAACTAAAAATTGTAGATGAAGAAGCAGATGAAAGTTTGTTTTGGTTAGAATTTATAAAGGGTTTAGAAGTACCTTGTGATAAAACAGTATTAGATTCACTAATAAAAGAAGCAAATGAATTAGTATCAATTTTTTCAGCTGCCATAAAAACAATAAAAGAAAAAAATAACAGTAAAAAATAGGGCTTTTGAGATGGTGAATTAAGTGTTACATTTAAATCCTAAATCAAAAATCCTGAATCAAAAAATCAAAAATGAATACATTAATAGCTATAATAGGATTAGGTGTTTTATGCCTTTTATTTGAAATTCTTGATTTCAGAAAAGCAATTATTCCTGTAACCATCATTGGATTATTAGGTGTACTTGGCTTAACCGTTGCCGATTACAATGCACCTGCTTCTTATTACAACAATATGATTTCGGTCAATAATTTCTCTGTTACTTTTTCGAGTTTATTTATTGTGCTTACCATATTTCTAGTGGCATTAAGCCATAATTTTTACGAAAATCATCAGTCAAAATTATCTGATTTTATTGCCATAAAAATATTCTTATTATCAGGGGCTGTTGCTATGGTTTCTTTTGGAAACTTAGCTATGTTCTTCTTAGGCATTGAAGTTTTATCTATTTCATTATACATTCTTGCTGCAAGTAATCGTATGAACTTGAAAAGTAATGAAGCTGGTATGAAATACTTTTTGATGGGTTCTTTTGCTTCTGGAATTATTCTTTTTGGTATTTGCCTTGTTTACGGCGCTATGGGAAGCTTTGATGTTTCAGAAATAAGTCAAATGTCTCAATCTGCTGAATTACCTATATGGTTCCCAATTGGTATCATTTTATTGAGCATTGGTATGTTATTTAAAATTGCAGCTGTACCATTCCATTTTTGGGCACCAGATGTTTATGAAGGTTCTCCATCAATGACTACCGCGACGATGAGTACGTTGGCAAAAGTTGTGGCAATGGCTACATTTTTCAAATTACTAACGGCTTTGAATGCCGATTTAAATTATAACTTCCAATTGGTGATTGTTATTATTTCTATTGCTTCAATGACAGTAGGTAACATAATGGCTTTAAAACAAAGCAATGTAAAACGTATGTTGGCCTTTTCAGGTATATCACACGCTGGTTTTATGATTATGACTTTGTTAAGTGTAGGAACTTCTGCTGGAAGTTTATTGTACTATGCTACTGCTTATTCTTTGGCTGGTATTGGTGCTTTTAGCGTGCTATTTTACGTATGCAAAAACCAAAACAACGAAGACATTACCAATTTCCAAGGTTTAGGTAAAACCAATCCGCTATTGGCAGCTGTTTTAACAGGTTCATTATTGTCTATGGCAGGAATTCCTATTTTTTCTGGTTTCTTCGCTAAATTGGCTTTATTCAACCAAACAATTGATGCTGGTTACTTAGTTGTCGTAATTGTTGCCGTAATCAACTCTATCATAAGTGTGGGGTATTACTTCAAATTAATTTTGGCGATGTACAGCAAAGAGCCAAACGAAACTAGAACTGGAAAACCATTCTTGATTTATGCTGTGGCCATTCTTTCATTGTTATTGAACATAGCGTTAGGACTTTTCCCTTCCCTAGTAATGGATTTGATTTAAAACCCAATTCAATATAAATTGCAACCGTCTCCAATGTACTTTTGAGACGGTTTTTTTTATAATAAATAGTTTAACCTAGATTCCGCATTAGAAATCTACTACAACTAAATTCTTCTTCAAAACCAAGAACTTACTCCCATTTTTAAATTCAAAATACAAAAGTATTACATCTTCAAAAATAGTCCGTGAGCTCTTGCTTTTATTGAATAATTCAGTTTCGCTACGAAATCTAATGCAGATTCTAGATTTAAAAACGAAGCTTTGCTTTGAAATCAGTTATTTTTGTATCACTAAATAAAATAAAATGTCATCAATAATAAACATACAAATTTGGTCTGATATTATGTGTCCGTTTTGCTACATCGGAAAACGAAGACTAGAATCAGCCATTGCACAATTCGAATTTAAAAATGCCGTAACTATCGAGTGGAAAAGTTTTCAATTAGACGCTAACTTCGTTGCCACGAAAGAAGATAGTTTGGTTGAACATTTAGCAGAAAAATACAGAAAAGATACCGATTGGGCACAACAAATGCTCGATGATATGACACAGAATGCTAAAAACGCTGGTCTGGATTTTCACTTTGAAAAAGCTAAAATGGCAAATTCCTATAATGCACATCGTTTATTGCATTTGGCCAAAGAAAAAGAAGTCGCCGATTCGTTAAAAGAGTTGTTATTCAAAGCCTATCTTACCGACGGATTGGACATCAACAACATTGCCGTACTAACTGCTTTAGGCAAAGAAGTTGGATTGGAAGAAGAAAGTATCAACTCAGTCCTCTCCTCAGATAAGTTCGGTGATGCCGTTAGAAAAGACCAACAAGAAGCACAAGCTATAGGCGTACAAGGAGTTCCCTTTTTTGTTTTGAATAATAAATATGCCATTTCTGGAGCGCAATATCCAGAAACTTTTCTGAATGCCTTGAAACAAATTTGGGAAGAAGTAGAAAATACCAGCATCAACACAGAAGCAGATAACTCTTGTTGTGGCATAGACGGATGTAATTAAAAGATAATGGATATAAAAGATAAAACAATCCGCTGGGGAATCATTGGTTGCGGTAATGTAACCGAAATCAAAAGTAGTCCCGCCTATCAAAAAATAGAAGGATTTACCATCGGAGCCGTGATGCGTCGTGATGAAGAAAAAGCGGCTGATTATGCCAAAAGACACGGCATAGCCAAATACTACACCGATGCTGATGCCCTAATCAACGACCCTGAAATAGATGCGGTTTATATTGCAACGCCACCAGATGTTCACAAATATTATGGTCTAAAAGTAGCCGAAGCCGGAAAACCCTGTTGCATAGAAAAACCATTGGCACCCAACTATAAAGATTGTGTCACTATCACCGAAGCATTTGCCTCTAAAAACATTCCTCTATTTGTTGCCTATTACAGACGAACTTTGCCAAGATTTGAGCAAATAAGAGAATGGATTAACACAAATAAAATTGGCACGATTAGGCACCTTCATTGGCATTTGAGCAAACCTACCTCAGCACAAGACCTTTCTGGAGATTACAATTGGAGAACCGATAGTAAAATTGCTACAGGAGGCTATTTTGATGATTTGGCCAGTCACGGATTGGATTTGTTTGTGCACTATTTTGGAACCATAACTAATGTTTCGGGAATTAGTCTCAACCAACAAGGATTATACACCGCAAAAGATGCCGCAACCGCTTGTTGGCTGCACGAATCAGGAATCACTGGAAGTGGTTGTTGGAATTTTGGCACCTTAGAACGGGAAGACAAAGTAGAAATTTTTGGAAGCGAGGGCAAAATTGTTTTTTCGGTTTTTGAAAACGAACCTATTCTACTCACAACAACAGAAGGCACAACAGCACATGAAATAGCACACCCAGAAAACATTCAATTGTATCACGTGCAACAAATGAGAGATCACTTGTTAGGTCACTCGCAACATCCATCAACCGGAACAACAGCCACACATACCAACTGGGTCATGGATCAAATTATTGGAAATGAAATATAAAAAATATTTTTTGAGTGTTTTTATATCGCTCTAATCCTATCTATTAACCAAATCAACCATTATGGCAAAACAAAACGGATCCAAAATGTCGGCCTCTAGAAAAAAGGCTTTTGAAAAACTCAATATCAACCCCAACAAAAGAGTCATTTTATGCTTAGATGGTGGCGGGATGAGAGGAATTTTAACCCTTCAACTGCTTAAAAAATTAGAAGCAACCGCTGGCATTCCTTGTTTTGAATTGTTTGATATGGTTTCAGGAACTTCTACCGGAGGCATCATCTCGGGACTCATAGCTTCTGGCTATACCGCTACGATGATAGAAGAGAAATACAGTACACTAATCGAAGAAGTATTTGACAAAAAACCCTTGGGCGACCGTTTTGTAAATCCGCCAAAATACCTAAAAGGCAATTACCGAAAGTTACTTTTTAAAGAAATTCAAAACACTACATTAGCCGAAAGTTGTGCCAAAACCGATATTGATTTGATGATTACGGCGCACGATATGACCGCTTCAGAAGAAACTTTTTTTAGTTGTTTCAAACAAAAAGACGGTAGCTTTTATGGCACCTACAAAGACGTATTACTCCGTGCCGTACTCGAAGCCACGATGAGTGCTCCTACTTATTTCAATCCACTTGAACGTTTTGTAGATGGTGGAACGACTACCTACAACAATCCTGTACTTGCTGGATTTATGGAAGCTATTTCCTATAGCTTTCCCAAAGGAAAAGAAGAAGATTCCGCTTATGATATCACCAAATTATGCATTTTCAGTTTTGGTACCGGAATCTCCAGACAATTTGTACAACCCGATGCTACGCTCAAAATTAAAGGTTTGGATATTAAATTTTGGTTGGAATGGCTGATGACACAAATGGGTCAAGATTCTAGCGCTATGCAAGTAAACACCTTACGCTCTCCGATGATTAATAAAATTATTGATTTTCGCCGATTCCAAATTTCATTAGACCCTCTCTCTATCAAAAAAATACCGAATACCGACGGATTAGACCCCAAAAAATATCCTTCAAAATGGTTGCACGATGTAGATCATTCCATCTTGAACTCAATTGATATGGCCGATATTAATCGTTTTGATTTGATGCAAGTCATTGGTCAACAAATGGCCGAATACATCATTCAAAAAGGCGGCGCTTATAAGAAAGATTTGGTCGACAGCAACAACAACGACGCTTTGGTGACTACATTTGGCGACATCGAAAGGATTCAAAAACAAATGAGCGACCCCAATTGGTTGGATAATTTTCACCCCTAAAAGGAGTGGTTGTAACTTATCAACAGCTACAAAAAATTAACTATCGTTAGCTACTTACGGCAGTTCGAATGCTGTAAATTTGTGCTATGTATGCTTTAGTCGATTGTAATAATTTCTATGCTTCTTGTGAACGTGTTTTTCAGCCGAAATTCAACGGAAAACCGGTTGCGATATTATCCAACAACGATGGTTGTGTGATTTCTAGAAGTAATGAAGCCAAAGCGGTTGGCATTCCTATGGGTGCACCTGCCTTCCAAATTAAAGACCTAATTAAAGAGAAAGAGGTCGCTGTCTTTTCCTCCAATTATCCTTTGTACGGTGATTTGAGTAATCGAGTGATGAACATATTGAATCAGTTCACACCGAATATAGAAATTTACAGTATAGACGAAGCCTTCCTGAATTTTGATGGCCTTTCGATTGAGGACTACCACAGCTACGGCCTTCAGATGAAAACCCGAGTACAAAAATGGGTGGGAATTCCGGTCAGCATTGGCTTTGCCAAAACCAAAGCACTCTCTAAAGTCGCTAATAAAATTGCTAAAAAATTTCAAGATCGCACCCAAGGCGCCTATGTTATTGACTCCGAAGAAAAACGCATCAAAGCCCTAAAATGGACCAAAATTGAAGACGTTTGGGGCATTGGGTATCGTACCACCAAAAAAGCCAAACTGCGCAACATACAAACCGCATTGGATTTTATACAACCGCAACACGAAGCTTGGATTAAGAAAGAAATGGGCGTTATTGGCCTTAGATTAAAACAGGAATTAGAAGGCAAATCCGTATTAGATTTAGAACCTGTTGTGCTTCAAAAAAAGAGCATTGCCACTACTAGAAGCTTTCCAAAACAAATCGCGGAATTTGATTTACTTAGAGAACGTATCGCAACTTTTGCCGCAGTTTGTGCCGAAAAATTACGCAAACAACATTCCTGTTGCCATAGCATTATCGTAATGTTGGTCATTGACAAGCACTCGGTCAACGCCTCAAAATACTATTTCAACAAAGCCATAACATTACCCTACGCAAGCAATTCTACACTAACAATTTCAAACGCGGCCATCGCATTGCTGAAAGAATTGCACCGAGGTAACGAAGGCATTAAGTTCAAAAAAGCGGGAGTAATTGTCACCGAACTGATTGACGAAAACAAAAAACAACTGCATTTATTCGAAGAAGAAAACCCAAAACATTTGGCTCTGATGCAAACCATCGACCAACTGAATCGTAAAATTGGAATGACCAAGGTCAAATTGGCTACCCAAAATTTGAGTCTGACCTGGAACATGAATCAAAATCATTTGTCACCAAAATACACCACAAAGTTTAAAGAAATACTCGAAATACAATGTCTGTAAACAAAGAACAAAAGCTCACTTTCTTCCGTCCAGACTTCGAAAGTGAACTTCGAATACCGTATATCAATGAGGGCGTTTCGGCAGGATTTCCTTCGCCGGCGGCAGATTTTATGGAAACCAACATTGATTTGAACAAAGAATTGAGCGAAAATCCATTGGCTACATTTTACATTAAAGTCAAAGGCAATTCTATGATTGATGCTGGTATCAATGACAAAGATGTATTGGTCGTTGACCGAAGTTTGGAACCCAAAAACAATAAAATTGCAATTTGTTGCATTGACGGCGAATTTACCGTAAAACGCATTCAAGTCGAGAAGGATTGTATGTATTTGCTGCCCGAAAATCCCAGCTATAAACCCATTCTAGTTACCGAAGAAAACCAATTGATCATTTGGGGTATGGTAACTTATGTGATTAAAAAAGTATAGGCTACAAACCCATTTTAAAAATTACAATGTAATGCTGTTACCAAATAAAAAAGGTGAAACCGTACATATGGCTTCACCTTTTTAAAAAACTAACTACATTTATTTTTACCAGAAAATAGTATACAGCGCCACTAATAAACCAACAATTATAAGCGTACCAACTGCAAAACTATTAGAGACTTTAAACATTTTAGTGTCAACTTCTAACCCTTTAGACACGATACCTCGTTTTTCGTCCCACAAACTAATTACAACCATTAATAAAACACACAGTATAAACACAAATCCCATTCTATCTATGAATGGAATTTCAAATGCCATGGTTTTGTCTTTTTGTTCCACCAAAGTAGCGAAACCGTAGTCACTTAAAAATCCTAAATTGACCAACTGAGGTAAAAATTTGAATACAACAGACAATACAAAACCGCCAATCGTTGCAAACAAAGCTGCATTAGAACTTGTTTTTTTCCAAAAGAAACCTAAGATAAACATGGCAAAAATACCCGGACTCACAAAACCTGTGTATTCTTGAATGAACTCAAAGCCTCCTTTTTTATCAATACCTAAAAAGGGAGCGATTACTGCGGCTACAAGCATCGCTACAACAACCGTGATTTTCCCCACACGAACCAATTGCTTTTCAGAAGCCTCCGTGTTTATTTTTTTCTTAAAAATATCTAAGGTAAAAATGGTAGCAATACTATTTACTTTTCCTGCCAATGATGCAACAACAGCAGCAGTCAAAGCCGCAAAGGACAATCCCTTAAGACCTACAGGCAATAAATTCAACAATACAGGATATGATTTGTCTGGATTCAAAATACCGTCCGCATCGAGCATCTCGGTTTGTAATCCGCCTTTCATGTGAATAACATAAGCTGCTATACCAGGAAGCACTACGATAATAGGCATCAATAATTTTAAGAAACCCGCAAATAAAATTCCGCTTCGAGCGGTTTGCAAATCTGCCCCCAAAGCACGTTGGGTAATATATTGGTTACAACCCCAATAATTCAAATTTACAATCCACATTCCTCCCAAAAGGACGGTTAAACCTGGTAAGCTAGGATAATTGGGATTATTACGATCAAATATCATATGAAAGTGATCTCCAGATTGGTTGAACATATAATTAAAACCTTCGACCATACCGGTTTGTCCGTTGAGTTCTGCAACTTTATTCAAAGCTAAATAAGTAGTTACTAATCCTCCAAAAATCAAAAAAACTACTTGAATAACATCGGTATACCCAATAACTTTCATTCCTCCTAAAGCAATAACGATTGCGAAAAAAGCCAAACCATACATACACAAATCCAATTGAATACCTGAGATTCCATTAATAGCCAAAGCTCCTAGATATAAAATAGATGTTAAATTCACAATCACATACAACAACAACCAAAAAACAGCCATAATCATGGCCACATTACCATTATAACGTTGACTCAAAAATTGGGGCATCGTATAAATTTTATTCTTGAGATACACAGGAATAAAGAAAACTGCAACAATAATCAAGGTCAAAGCAGCCATCCATTCATAAGTAGCAATGGCTAAACCCATTTTGAAACCATTACCAGACATAGCAATGAATTGTTCCGAAGAAATATTAGAAGCAATTAAAGAAGTACCAATTGCCCACCAGGTAAGAGAGCCTTCTGCTAAAAAATAATCGTGCGATGCTGATACTGACTGAACCTGCTTACGTTTGTAAACATAGTAGCCATAGCCAGCAACAATCAAAAAATAGAATAGAAAAACGAGATAATCATATAGTTGTAATGCATTCATTGGGTAATTTTTATTTGGTTATTATTTTAATTTTGGCAGTTGTAAAAGATTATTTTCTACTATTCTGTTCCCATTTCCAAGCGCTTTCGATAGCTTCTTCTAGGGTTGCTGCTGTTTTCCAGCCTAGTATTTTATTGGCCTTTTCTGTATTAGCATAGGCTTCGGTGACATCGCCTTCTCGTCTTGGTACGATGGTATACGGTAGCTTTTGTTTGCTCACATTTTCAAAAGCTGTAATCACTTCGAGTACAGAACTTCCTTTACCCGTTCCTAAATTGAAGACCTCTAAAGAAGTTTCATTTTTCTTATCCAACAAGCGTTGCAAAGCCACTACATGCGCCTTGGCCAAATCTACTACGTGGATGTAATCTCGCACACAAGTACCGTCAACAGTAGGATAATCATTGCCATAGACGGACAGCTCTTTGCGTAAACCCATTCCGGTTTGTGTAATAAAAGGGACTAAATTTTGAGGAACTCCAATTGGTAACTCTCCAATTTCGGTAGAAGGATGCGCGCCAATTGGGTTAAAATAACGCAGCAAAATAGCATTGAGTCCACTTACTTTGGTCACATCGGCAATGATTTCTTCCCCTATTTGTTTGGTATTCCCATAAGGAGACATCGCAGCTTGAATCGGCGTAGTTTCTGCAATAGGCATCACTTCGGCTTGACCATAAACCGTGCAAGAGGAACTAAAAATGAAATGAGCTTCTGGCTTTTTTTGCAATTCTTGCAAAAGATAAACCAAAGAAGCAATGTTGTTCTCGTAATACAATAAAGGATTTTGAACACTCTCGCCCACCGCCTTGGAGGCAGCGAAATGAATCACTCCTGTAACCTCAGTATATTTGGCAAAAAAAGCTTGTACTGCCGCTTTTTCTCTTAAATCAATCTGTTCAAAAATTGGCTGTTTTCCTGTGATTCTTTCAATTCCGCCCAAAACATCAATAGACGAATTCGATAAATTATCAATCACGATTACCTCATAGCCTTCATTTTGTAGTTCAACCACCGTATGCGAACCTATAAAACCTAAACCTCCTGTGACTACTATTTGCATCTTATTTGTTTTTATAATGAACTACTGACAATCCTCTCAAAACCTCAGCACTTTTCTCTGGAGTAATATCACGCTGTGACTCGCCCAACATTTCGTAACCTACCATAAATTTCTTTACCGAAGCTGAGCGGAGCAACGGCGGATAAAAATGCATATGAAAATGCCATTCTGGATGTTTTTGACCATCTGTAGGCGCCTGATGAATCCCCGAAGAATAAGGAAATGAAGTTTCAAAAAGGTTATCGTATTTAATAGTTAATTGCTTAAGCATTGTAGCAAATGCATAGGTTTCGGAGGAAGAAAAATCCGTTATTTTAAGGATATGGCGTTTACTGACAATCAAAGTCTCAAAAGGCCAAACAGCCCAAAAAGGAACCAAAGCCACAAAATGGTCATTCTCTAAGACTATTCTTTCGTTTAATTTTAATTCTTCTTGTAAATAATCTTGGATAAGATTTCTTCCTTGTAAATCATAGTAGGCCTTTAGATTATGCTGTGTTTTTTCTACTGAAGTAGGCAAAGACGATTGTGCCCAAATTTGCCCGTGCGGATGCGGATTACTGCACCCCATGATACTCCCCTTATTTTCAAAAATCTGAACATGATTAATATACTCTATTTTACCTAAAGACGTATACTCCATTTGCCAAGTATGAATAATGTTTTCAATAGCCTTGACACTCATCTCAGGTAGGGTCAAATTGTGTTTTGGTGAAAAACACACGACTTTTGAAATACCTCGTTCTGGTTTTGCTTTAAAAAAAGTAGGCGCATTGTTTTCTTCAAAAGCAATGGGTTCTTGTTTCAGCGCAGCAAAATCATTTTCAAAGACAAAACAATCTTCATATTTAGGATTAACCATTCCGTTAGCTCGAACATTACCAGCACACAAGTAACATTCTGAGTCGCATTCTGGTAATGTTTCAGAAGTAACAACTTCGTTTTGTCCCTGCCAAGGGCGTTTTGCACGGTGGGGAGAAACCAAAACCCATTCGTTGATTAAGGGATTAAAACGTCTATGTGGGTCTTCGTTGATATCAAAATTTTTCATGCTATTCATTTTATGTTTTTTGACACAGATTTCACGAATTATCACAGATTAATTTTGTGCTTAAAAATTTGTGCAAATCTGTAGAATCAGCGTTAAGTTTTTTATTAGTTATGAAGGCTTATATAAGGATGTACCGTTTCCGATTTTAACATCGTAGGTTTTTAACTCAATGTTCCATTTTTCTTGGTACAATTGAGCAAATTTTTGTTTAACGGCTTCTTCTTTTCCTTTTTTAATCAAGTTGATGGTGCAGCCACCAAAACCACCGCCCATCAATCGGGAACCTATTACGACATCATCGGCTAAGGCCAATTCGACCAAATAATCCAACTCGGGGCAGCTCACTTCGTATTCTCTAGACAAACCATCGTGTGTTTCAAAAAGCAATTGCCCCAAAAGCTCCATATTTCCAGCATCCAAAGCTTCGCAGGCTTTAGACACACGAGCAATTTCTTTTACTACATAATGCACGCGTGTAAAAACAACAGCATCCATTTTGTCTTTCAAAGTCAACAGTTGTGCTTCGGAACAATTTCTGAAACTTTTGATTTCAGGAAAACTAGCTTTGATAACCGCTAAACCTTCCTCACATTGTTCCCTCCTTTTGTTATACGCCGACGTAAACAAGGAATGCTTCACGTTGCTGTCAAATAACACCAAAGCATAGTCTTTAAAATCAGCATTGTGGTACTCAAATTCCAAGGTATTGCAATCCAGTTTAATGACCTTATTTTCTAATCCATGCACACTAGCAAATTGGTCCATAATACCACAATTGATTCCCACCCAATGTTCTGCCTTTTGGCTCATCAATGCGCGATTTTGTTGGCTAATGTCTAGATTGAAAAGTGATTGCATTCCGAAAAGGAAACCACATTCTAAAGCAGCCGAAGACGACAATCCAGAGCCTACCGGAATGTTGCTACTAAATACACAATTGACTCCACTAAAATCAAATCCATTGTCTTGTAGCTGCTTCAAAACCCCTAAAATGTAATTGTGCCAAACGGTTGAACTGAGTTGAATCGATTTCGACAAATCGATTTCAAATTCTTGATTCAAATCGATAGCCACGATTCGAGAAGTAGTGGTATTACTTTTTTCGAAAGCAAAGCAAATAATCTTATCTATAGCAGCAGGTAAGACAAAACCATCGTTGTAATCGATATGCTCTCCAATAATATTAATTCTTCCTGGAGAAAGCACTATTTTTTCGGGTACCTTACCAAATGTTTCCTGAAAAAAAGCCGTCGTTTTTTGTATTAATGCGTCCTTCATTTATTTTAATTTAATCAAAAGCTCAAGCAAAACTTTCTTTATTTTCTTTCCTTTGAGAAATGATGTTTTGGTATATTAATGATTAGCTAGTATTAAGAAAAAAATAGATTTCGGTGATTCTTTATATTTCAGTAATTTCAAGAACTACACTCGATTCTACCTTTGATGAAGAAACGCTCAAACCAACATTCATTAGAAAATCTCCAGTAAAGGATTCTCCCGATTCTTCGAGATATTTTTTCCCGTCAGGCATTACATTTATTTCTTCCACTTTGTAGGTTTTATTTGGATCTAAACCTTGAAAACGAACAGAATTGTATTGCGGATCATAAAGCGGATGAAGTGTATAAGAGAATAAAACAGCTTTACTTTTCGCCTCGTTAACATACATCAATACAGCACGGCTTTCGTCGTAAGGAGAAATAAGTCGATACAAATTGCCATACCAAATTACTGGGCTCAAACGTTTATAGTTGACAACAGCTTCCTTGGCGTATACTAATTCTTTTTCTTTAAGTTCCCTCACATTAATATCAAATCCGAGTTTACCCATCATGGCAACATCGGTTTTGAATTTAATGGATTGATTTCCCCAAGATGTTACGTGATTGCAAATCGAAAAGGCTGGAAAAAACTGTGAATACCCCCATTGTATGAATACTCGATTAAATGGATCGGTATTGTCGCTGGCCCAAAACTCGGTAAAATATTTGAGGAATGCATAATCCGTTCTTCCACCACCACCTGAGCAAAGCATCATAGGTAGATTGGGGTATTTTGTTTTAATTCGTTCTAAAACTTTATAGAGCCCGTTGGTATATTCAATAAATAAATGCGATTGTTGATTTTTTAGATAAGTAGAATATGCATTGGTCATCATTCGGTTGCAATCCCATTTAAAAAAAGCTACACCTGAATTAGTTTGCATAATGTCATCTACAGTTTTGAATACAAAATCTTGCACTTTCGGATTGCATAAATCCAAAACCAATTGGGTGCGATAATAATTTTCTGGTCTATTGGGTAATTTCAATATCCAATCTGGATGTTTTTCATATAATTCACTTTTAGGATTTACCATCTCAGGTTCTATCCAAATTCCAAATTTGACTCCTGTTTTCTCTGCTTCTTTCATCAAGAAACCGAGACCATTTGGTAGTTTTGTTTTGGTGGCTTGCCAATCACCAAGACCAGATTTGTCGCCACTTCGAGGGTATTTGTTTCCAAACCAACCGTCATCCAATAAGAACATATCAACACCAAGCGTTTTTGAATCCACAAACATGTCTGACAATTTCTTTTCATCAAAATTAAAAAAAGTGGTTTCCCAATTATTTAGTAGAGTTAATCGAGGTTTTTCTCCATCTTTTATTCCATACTTTCTAGCCCATGCATGTAAGTTGCGACTCGCCTGCCCTTTTCCTTTATTGGAAAAAATATAAATAAATGATGGCGTAATGAATGTTTTTTCAGGCTGAAGACTGTATTCTGAAGCAAATGGATTGATTCCAGAAGTTACTCGGAGTGCATTCTTATGATCTAATTCGAAAGAAAGCTTAAAGTTTCCAGACCAAGCAATTGTTCCTGCCACAAGCTCTCCCGAATTTTCGTCGGCTTTAGAATTCAAAGCCAAGAAAAAAACTGGTGTTTGGTACATATTATTACGAACTCCTAATTTTGAGTCGATTACTTTTGTACCACTGGTCAATTTACTTTCCTGCATACGAACTTCTTTGGCCCAATCTCCATGAAATTGAGTTAACCAATAATGATCTGCATCAAAATGCAACATTGAAGAAGCATAGTTATATAGCATCACTGGTTTCTTTTCGTGATGCTTAATTTCGGTCCATTGTTCAATTACGTTTTCATTAAAATAGGCTTTATAATGTAGTGTTACTTCTACGGGATATGCCAAATCTTGTAGTTGAATAATGGTTTCAGTAGTATTGCCATCTATTTTTGCTGTACGATGGCTTACATACACTAATTCTAGTGATGGATTCCCGTCATTATGTGTCATTCGAATCGCCGACTCAAATAAATTGTCTGTTCCAAATGTTGGATAGGCTTGATGTCTTAAATTGACCAATGGATTCCCGTCATTTACTACAAATGATTTCGTACTTTCCTTAGAAAGTAGGATATATCCCGAATTACCATTTAGTTTTGTACCTAAATAGGATTGATAAAGCAAACCGTTCTTACCTGCCTTTAGAATCAAAGCTGTACTTTGAGTTTCAATCTGAATTTGGCGATCCTGAGCATTAGCATTACAAAAAAATGTTGTAAGGGCTACTAATAGTATTATTTTTTTCATTGAAATTGTATAGCGATAATGTATGTAGTTACTTGTATTTAAAGAATTTCAAATTTATAGATGGTTTTGTGTTTGTAACTCTCATTCTTTTTGAGGACAGCACTCGGAAAATGTTTATGATTAGGAGCATCAGGAAAATTTTGGGTTTCAAAACAAATTCCACTTAAAGAATGATAAAGCACATTCTCTTTTCCTTTTATTGCTTCGCAGTTTCCCCCAACATAAACATGTACCGCTGGTTGATCTGTATAAACAGCCATTTTTAGCTTGTTTTTTGGGCTAATTAAGCAAGCCGCCAATTCTTGTTCTTTGTTTAAAACAAATGTTGTGTCGATTTGGGTAGGACATTCTTTGAAGGAAGAAAAATCATAAGTAGAATTAGTTAAATTTAAATAATTCCCAGTTGGAATATTCTCATTTGTTGCTTCCAAAATTTGATTAGAATTAATATATAGTTCCTGATTGGAAACATCCGAATGATGTCCGTTCAAATTAAAATAACTATGATGGGTTAAGTTCACAATGGTATCTTCAGTGGATGTAGCATTATATTCAATAACTAACTCATTCTCCTCAGACAATGTATAGGTTAGTTCTACTGTTAAATCTCCTGGATAATTTTCATAATTGTTTTGGCAGTTGAACCTTAAAGTTATCGAGGGATTTTCTCCATGACTTCTATTTTTAATAGCCCAAACTGCATTACTAAAGCCTAAATTGCCTCCGTGAAGTGAATGATTATTGTTATTTTTATTCAAATGAAATAGTTTACCATTCAATTCAAAAATTCCGTTGTTGATTCGACCCGCATATTGACCAACTGTTGCTCCTAAGTAAGGGGCGCTTTTTAAATTAAAAGACTCCAAATAGGCCTTAAGATTGTCAAATCCTAAAACAACATCAACACTTTTATTTTTCCCTATTGGTATTTTTAATGAGGTAATCGTTGCTCCATAATTGATTACGCTTAAACACATTCCATTTTTATTGATCAATTCAAAAGTATCTATGGCAATGCCATCAGACATGATTCCAAATAATTTTGCAGAAGACCCCATAATACTGTTCTGAATATTTTTTTATTGCTTATTACGAAAAATGAAATTCAAAAATAGAACATTAAGATATTGTCACATACCGGTACCTACTAGTTTTTTTATATCTTGCAAAAAAAATATTTTTATGAACATAATTTCCATTCAAAACAACCTAGGAATACCTAAATACAGACAGATTGTTTATTCTATTGAAAAGGCAATCGAAGAAAAAAAATTAAAAAAAGACGAGAAATTACCTTCGATAAATAAAATTTGTATTGCCTTTACCTTATCACGAGATACCGTTTTACAGGCCTATGAAGAGCTAAAAAAAAGAGGTATTATTTATGCCATCCCAGGAAAAGGCTATTATGTAAAAAGCCTTGAGGTTACTATAAAACAAAGGATTTTTTTATTATTTGATGAGTTAAATATCTTTAAAGAAGACATCTACAATTCATTTATGGAAAGTATTGGAAAAAACGTTCAGGTCGATATTTTTTTTCATCATTTTAACTACCAAATGTTTCGCAAGTTAATCACTGAAAGCAATGGTAATTATACAAAGTATATCATAATGCCAACCAATTTGCCTAATACAGCAGAAATCATAAAAACCCTACCGGTGAATGAAGTATTTATATTGGATCAAACCAACTTAGCATTAGAATCCTTCCCCGCCGTATTTCAAAATCACCAAAAAGATATTTACGATGCCTTACAAAAAGGAAAATCTCATTTAAACAAGTATAAAAAACTAATTTTAATATTTCCTGGCTTCAGAGAACCCGAAGGAATGAAAAAAGGTTTTGAAAATTTTTGCGCTGATTATTCTTTTGAGTACGAAATTATTCCACAGTTTAAAGGGAGAGATATTAATACTGGGGAAACCTATATAATTCCAAATGATAGAGATCTGGTTGATGTTATTGAAAAATCTAAACTACAAAACTTAAAATTGAGCGAAGATTTTGGAATTATCTCATACAATGAAACGGCTCTAAAAAAAATAGTTGGAAACGGCATCACCACAATTTCTACCGATTTTGAGGCTATGGGTAGGATTCTAGCCGAGATGGTTTTAAAAGGTAAAAAAGGGCAAATAGAAAACAAATGCACCTTAATCCTTAGAAATTCATTATAGTATAAAATTCAAACTGTTTTCGAATGGACTATAGCTCACCAACAAAATAGCCATTTGTACAATAACACATCCAAGAGGTGTGTTTTTTTTGTACTATTAACCCGTTGGGTGAAATTGTTTTTTTGAATTTCACCCAACGGGTACTAGTATTAACTTGTAATATTCCCAAACCAATAGTAAAGGACAAAGCAAAAGTAAGCAAGCAAAACTTAGTTCTAACTTCTTACTATAATTCTCTCACTGGTATGCTTTCAAAAACAAAATATTTCTACTCATAAACTTGTTTAAAAAATAATACTTTTTGGTACTATATTATCCACTTGAAACTATTTAGTAAAAGTTGATTTTTCATAAATAAAAAAATATACCCACTTGTAAATTTCTATTCAAGATTTTAAGACAGATTATTGATCATAAATATCAATCCAAAAAAATTTAAAAAATAGAACAATGTCTATATTCAACTGTAATTTAAACATTTTTTAATCCGCATAAAACCCTTGTAAGAGGAATAGTAAAAAAACCCTTTTGATTCTCTTTTTAAACATAAAAACTTGACTGTTACAGTACAAAAAAATAAAAGAAACACGTTCTAGTAAAGTTTCTTCTTAAGTAATTTTTATTCATATATTATCCGTTTTTAATACTATATTCTCTTAAATGTTATTGTTTTTTTAAACATATCACAAATAAACTGGTAGGTACTAGTGTGTATAAAAACAAAAGGTTTATACTTTTGGAACTCACATTTGTCTTTTCTCCGATACGATTTACAACTGCTAAATGCATTTTTAATTCTTCCTCTAAACGAATGCCGAAAAGATAAATAGAACACATTAGGAGTACATTACTAACCAAAACCATTATTGAATCATGAAATTTTTAATTAAAAACAAGCCAAAAAACGAACGGCTTACTTCTGAAATCAGGAAAGTTACCAAGCTAACATCTGGAATCCTGCTAGCCATGACATTACAAGTTTCGGCAGCAACAGAAACAAATGGCAGCAACTTCATCTTGAGGTTAAATAATACTCCAACTTTGGCAAATAATACCATAAGCACAAATTCATTTTTTTTCGAGTGGATAAAAACTAAAGAAGCAAATTTTTCATCTTTACAACAAACACCCATTAAAGGTAAAATAACAAACGGAAAAGGAGAGCCACTTCCCGGTGCTAATATCCATGTGAAGGGAACAAAAATTTCTGCCAGAACTGACTTAGATGGTAATTTTACCATTGAAACACCTGATGCAAATAGCATTCTAATTGTATCATTTACGGGCTATTTATCTAGAGAAATTCCTGCTTCTGAAGCGACAAATATTGAGTTGCAGGAACAAAACCAAACCTTAAACGAGGTCGTTGTTGTAGGATATGGTACACAGAAAAAAGCTGCATCAACAGGCGCAATTGGAACGGTAAAAGGGGCAATCTTAACCCAAAATGCCTCGGCAAACGTTTCAAACGGTATAGCTGGACGAGTGTCAGGCGTAATTGCCAATAATCGTTCTGGAAGACCCGGTGACGATAGTTCAAGTTTATTAATTAGAGGTTTCAATTCTTTTGGCGGAGGTACTAGCCCGCTTGTAGTTGTAGATGGCATCCCTGACCGAGATTTAAATAGGATAAATCCCGATGATATAGAATCAGTTACCATTTTAAAAGATGCGTCGGCAGCAATTTATGGGGTTCGTTCTGCAAATGGAGTAATCTTGATTACCACTAAAAGAGGAAAAATTAGTGCGCCAACCATCAAATTTGAAGGATCACATAGCATCCAACAATTAACAAGAATGGACGAAAGAGTTAACGCTTGGCAATACATGACTTACTATAACGAACTCAATGCGAACAGAGGGACGACACTTCCTTATGCACAATCAGAGATAGACAAATATAAAGCTGGCAATGATCCGAATTACACAAGTACAAATTGGCTAAAACAAACCTATAGAAAAGATGCTCCTCAATCTAATATTTCTCTTTCGGTAAACGGAGGTACCGAACAAGTTAAGTATTTCTTTTCTGGACAATATCTAAACCAAGAAAGTAATCTTAGAGAAAGCGATGAAAGATACAGACAGTTCAATTTAAGATCAAATATCGACGTAAACATATCATCCAACTTGAAAGTAAACTTAGATATTGCAACTCGAAAAGAAGACAGAACCTATCCCGCAATAGGCATTGGAAGTATAATGCATGAAACCGTTAGTATGTACCCTTTTATACCAGCATACTGGAAAAATGGTTATCCATCTTCAGGAATCGCAAACGGAAAAAATCCAATTTTAATGTCATCATCGGCAGCAGGCTATGATAAAATTATGGATCTTGTTGTGAATCCCAAAATAGGATTTGACCTAAAATTACCAAAAATAACCGAAGGTTTATCCTTAAATGGATATGCCGCATTTGATTACAATGTTCGTAGTGAAAAAAGATTTACTAAACCATGGGATGCCTATTCTTACGACAAAACAAATGACAGCTACATCAACGTAAAAAACAGCACTAACATTACAAGTGTTATGCAAGATGAGATAATTGTTAATCAGAATACTTATTTCATCAAATTAGCATACGATCGTAAATTTGACAAACACGGATTTAATGCTTTTGTGGGATACGAACAGACTACAACAAACAAAACAGAAACGTATGCCTATAGAAGAGACTTATTGAGCGATCAACTCGATCAAATTTTCACTGGAAGCACAAAAGGTCAAAATGCAACAGGTAGCGCATATCAAGACGGAAGAGAAAGTTACCTAGGAAGAGTAGCCTATAACTACAATAATAAATATTTTGCTGAAGTTAGTTCCCGCTATAATGGGTCCTTTAATTTCCCATCTTCTACCCGTTGGGGCTTGTTTCCAGCAATATCTGCTGGTTGGAAAATATCCGAGGAACCTTTTTTTAAAAACAATATAAAAGCAATTGAACAACTTAAAATAAGAGCTTCTTGGGGAAAAATGGGGAATGACGACATGAGAAGTAACGGTCAATCAAACCAATACTTATTCCTAACAAGATACCAAATGGTTAGCAATCAACAACTTTACACCTATTTTGGATCAGATTACACCTTAAACAATGGTATCTATCTTTCAGCTTCGCCAAATCCAAACATTACTTGGGAAGTACAAGATTCTAAAAACATCGGATTAGACTTTGGGTTTTTAAACAACCGATTGACGGCCACTTTTGACTTTTTCAACAACAAAAGATCTGATATTTTAACAGCAAGAAATGCATCTGTTCCCTTGTACACAGGTTTAGCTCTTCCAAAAGAAAATATTGGGAAAACTGTTAACAGAGGTTTTGATTGGTCTATCAACTATGCTGAAACAAAATCTGAATTCAAATACAGTATTGGCTTCAATCTCACTTATGCACAAAGTGAAGTACTCTTTCGTGATGAGGCAGCAAATATTCCAGAATGGCAAAAATCAACTGGAAAAGCAATTGATTCATGGTTAGTTTACCAAACCAACGGAATTTATCGCTCACAAGACGAAGTGGACAACTCACCTCATCTTCAAGGTGCAAAACCAGGTGATATTTGGGTAAAAGATACGGATAATGACGGTAACATCACCTCAAACGATAAAGTTAGAATTCCACAATCAGCTACGCCAAAAATAGCCTACGGAATCCCTATGAGAGCTGAATACAAAAGAGTATCAATAGATGTACTATGGACAGGGCAATCAAAAGCCAAACAAATGATACTCCCGCAAGCACAAGGATCTATTGTTGCGCCCCCAACCTGGTTATACAACGGAAGATACACAGCAGACAATCCTAATGCTCCCTATCCGGTAGCATTCAATGATACAGATACAAGAAATAATATTGATGCCGATTTTTGGCTCAGAGACGCTTCTTTCTTTCGCTTAAAATCTTTAGAAATATCTTACGTTTTACCAGAAAAAATTCTTGCAAAATACGGAATATCACATACTAGATTTTATGCTGGTGGAACAAATTTGTTTTCTATTGACAATATGAAAAAATATAATATAGATCCTGAAACCAATAATAGAACAGGAGTGAATTACCCTCAAACCCGTATTTTTAGAATAGGCCTAAGTATTGAATTATAATAAAGCAACAAAACAACAATATATTATGAAAAATTTTAAACCCAATAAGCTAATAAATACAAAAAATAAGGCATTCATTGTTGCTTTTGTTTTTATAGCAATTACAACTCTCATCTCTTGTAATGAAGACCCCTTAGACAAGGTTCCATTAGATTCATACACAGATGTAACAGTATGGAATGATTTAAAACTAGCAGAAGCCTTTGCGAATAATCTTTATAATGTGTTACCAACAACACAGCACAATTGGAACGATAGAACAAATCGCAGTTGGGCTTTATCAGCTTCTTGTGATGAAGCGTATAATAAATTTGATGACTATAATTCATCGACAATTAATGCTGGAGCTCTCACTGCTGACAATGCTTATGATTTTGACATTTGGAAACCTACCTATTCTATTATTCAAAATTGCAATATTTTTCTATCCAAAATTGATAATGTCCCTGGAGATGAAGCTTGGAGAAATCGATTAAAAGGAGAAGTACTTTTTTTAAGAGCTTACGCCTATTTTAAATTGACATGCGACTATGGTGGAGTTCCAATAATTACCGAACCCTTTAACTTAAATAGTAATTTTAAAGTTGACCGTAGTACATACGACCAATCAATCGATTTTATAGCTACAGAACTAGACAAAGCTACTGCTCTATTACCATTAACAACTTCTAGCCTTGGTAGAATCACAAAAGGGGCAGCACTTGCTATAAAATCAAGAGCACTACTTTATGCTGCCAGCCCACAATGGAATACGTCTAATGACATCAACAAATGGAAAAAAGCATCAGATGCTGCAAAAGCTGTAATTGATTTAAATATTTATCAATTATATGACAAAAACTATCCAGATATTTTTACAACTAATAATTCAGAAATTATTTCCTCTCGTTTATCTAGTAAAGACCCACAATGGAGTGCTTATAATGGAGTAGAAACCTTCTTGTCACCAAGTGGATTTCATGGCTGGGCTTCTTTTGCACCAAGCCAAGGCTTAATAGACGCATTTGGAACCGCTGACGGTAAAGATATTACAGACCCTACATCAGGGTATGACCCTCAAAACCCTTACTCAAACAGAGACCCTCGTTTTTACAAAAATATTGTTTACGATGGTCGTGCTTATGGCAAACCAGAATTTTTTCAAGATCGTTATGATGCTGGCCATTCAAACAAAGCAGAATTTTACGAAGGAGGTCTCGATTCTCCCCAAGGATGGGACACTTGGAACAATAGTGAAACACGTTATGCTTTTCGCAAATATTGCGATACTACCTATAACTATAATACGGAAACACAAACAAACAAAGCTTGGATTATTTCTCGTTTAGGCGAAATTTACCTTAATTATGCTGAAGCACAATTCAAAATTGGTAACGAAAGCACCGCTATTCAGTACTTAAATTTAATCAGAAGACGTGCAGGAATAACAACACCATTAGCAGGACTAACCGGCACATCTTTAGAAAATAAAATCCGCAATGAAAGACAAGTAGAATTATGCTTAGAAGGGCACCGATATTACGATGTTCGTCGTTGGAAAATCGCCCAAATAACTGAGAACAAACCTTTGATGGGAGTGATTATTACTAAAAGTAGTAACGGAACAAGAACATACACTTATAAAAAAGTTCAGGACAGAATTTTTAAACCTGAACACTATTTATTACCTATTCCAAGAGACGAAATAAACAGAACTGGTCTTGTTCAAAATCCAGGTTATAATTAATAAAATCATTTTACCCCAAACTCTCATTGGTAATAAAGAACTAACTTTATAAACTGATGATTACTCAAACCCACCATATAAATTGTGTGGGTTTGTTTATTAAAATTTGCCATAATACACAAGTAAAACATAACGCAAAGAAGGGTACTATTCAATGATCAACTATGATTTTAAAGTAGATTAAAACTAAATGCCTTAACTTTTATAACTAAGCATTGGCATGGAAAAACTTGGATTAAATAATAAAAAAAAAAATCTTTGTCTTGGCTAAAACAACAAATCAAGCAAACACCTTATAATTAATAAAAACACACTAACAAAATAAATTAATGAACCAATCTCTCAAGACAAAACGAAACTATTTTTTACTTGCCATGGTTACTTTTTGTTTCATAATGAATCAATCTTTTGCGCAAGAAGACCGTCGATGGCAAATCGAACAAGACGGTTCAATTTCTTGGCAAATCAACAATAACTCCATCCCTCATGACGATCATATAGAAATGAGTGGGGAAAAAATTTCCTGTGTCCTGCGGTACGGTGTTGCAGCCGATGGTTCTTTTCATGCTACGCGTAGCTTAGTTTGGCCTATGCTTAGAACAATCCCTAATAACACCCACGCAAGTCTTACACGACAATTTTCTCAAGATGCTTTCGATTTGGTAACCGTAAATTACAAACCAATTACGTCCGAAAAAGTAATTGCATTAACGCTTAATGGCACATTGCTAGTTAAGAGTATAGCCGGCAATACACTTGAACTAACCCGACAATTTTTTCCATCAACAACCTTGGCGGGCTATTGCGAAATTTATTCTATAAAAAACATATCGAAAAAAACCTGCGCCATAGAAATCCCAAAATCTAATATGGTTTATACCTCCGATCCTACAAAAGGAACAGAAGGCAGTTACAACTTGTATGTAGATCTTTATAATAACGGCAATTTTAATCTTAAATCAAATGAAGTCATTTCTTTTTCTGTTTTTTACGCTGGAGCTAAAGCAAATGAACAGCCGCCGAAAGTAAATGTAGAGATTGAAAAAAACAAACGCCTTGCATTAGTCCGTGAACTTTCAAATAAATTGGTTTTAGAAACACCCGATCCAGTATTAAATACAGAATTTAACTTTGCCAAATTACGAGCCTCAGAAAGCATTTTCGAAACCAAAGGAGGACCCATGCATGGACCAGGAGGTGAATCTTATTATGCGGCAATTTGGGCCAATGACCAAGCCGAATACATCGGACCTTTTTTTCCTTATCTTGGATATGACTATGGAAACAAAGCTTCATCAAATGCGTATGCTCAATTTGCAAAATATATAAATAAAGAATACAAGCCCATTCCTAGCTCTATCATTGCCGAAGGAACAGATATATGGGATGGAGCTGGTGACCGTGGTGATGCCGCTATGATCGCATATGGCGCTTCACGCTTTGCACTATCCAAAGGAAACAAAGAGGAAGCTAAACAATTATGGCCATTAATTGAATGGTGTTTAGAATATTGTCATAAAAAAATGAACGCCGAGGGTGTTGTAACTTCCGATTCTGATGAATTAGAAGGGCGTCTTCCCGCCGGAACAGCTAATCTCAATACATCTTCATTATACTATGATGCACTTAATTCAGCTATATATCTCGGAAAAGCCTTGAGCAAACCTGAAACTCAACTTAAAAAATACAAAGCTGAGGCTAAGAAACTAAAAATAGCAATTGAAAAATATTTCGGATCTAATGTAGAAGGATTCGCAACCTATAAATATTACAAAGAGAATGATATTCTTAGAGCATGGATATGTACTCCACTTGCCATGGATATTTATGATAGAAAAGAAGGCACTATTGCCGCTTTATTTTCTCCAAGATTATGGACGAAAGATGGTCTTGCGAGCCTTGCTGGAGATAAAATATTTTGGGATCGATCAACTTTATATGCATTAAGGGGAGTTTTGGCTGCAGGAGAAACGGACAAAGCACTAGATTTTTTACATTACTATTCTAATCGCCGATTATTGGGTGAGCATGTTCCATATCCTGTAGAAGCTTACCCTGAAGGTGATCAACGACATCTTTCGGCAGAGAGCGGATTATATTGTAGAATTTTTACCGAAGGATTGTTTGGCATCCGACCTACAGGTTTTCAAAGTTTCAACTTCACTCCACGTCTTCCAAAATCTTGGCCCTTTATGAAACTCCTACATATTCATGCATTCGAACGAGATTTTGATATCACCGTTGAAAGAATAGATAAAAAGCTTAAGATCACAATATCTGATGGTCAAAAAATAATAATCAATACATTGATTAAAGAGGGAGATAAGATTAATGTCAATCTATAATAGAAAACCAACTATCCATTAAAAAAAGAAAAAAAACGGATAAGCCCCAAACTTTTGAACATAATATGAGGTCTTCTTATTCAGATTATCCAATCTTTTTGCTTGATCCCCAACTTTTGAACTTGATCCCATTTAGTCCTCAGAAAAAATAAAAAAACCTCCTAATCAATCGATTAGGAGGTTTTTAAGTACCCGGAGCCGGAGTCGAACCGGCACGGTTTCCCACAGGTGTTTGAGACCAGCGCGTCTACCAATTCCGCCATCCGGGCTTAGCAGACTGAAATAACAACAGTTATTTCTCGCAATAAAGAGATATTTAGTGGTAGCTAAGTATCTTTTTCTTTAACACGGTGCAAATGTAAAAAATAAAATTAAATCTTCAACAAAAAATACTTAATTTTTTCCTTTCAGTGTTGAATAAATTTTATAAATTTGCACCTCGTTAAAACGACACACACTAACTAACTACTCCCGAGGCAAATACAGCGAGAACGCTTTAATTGATTATTAAAGCACCATTGTAAGCGCAGCGGAATAAAACAACAAATTACATGTCACACCTAGAACCAGAAGCTAAAATTTTTGCGTGTTCACAAAGTGTATATCTTGCAGAGCAAATTGCAAAAAATTACGGAATTCCTTTAGGAAAAGTTACCTTAGCTAAATACAGCGACGGAGAATTTCAACCTTCCTACGAAGAATCAATTAGAGGATTACGTGTTTTTATCGTTTGTTCTACATTCCCAACGGCAGACAATTTGATGGAATTATTAATGATGATTGATGCAGCCAAAAGAGCTTCAGCAAGACACATTACAGCAGTAATTCCTTATTTTGGTTGGGCAAGACAAGACCGAAAAGACAAACCAAGAGTTCCAATTGGAGCCAAATTAGTAGCTAATTTATTAGATGCTGCAGGGGCAACCCGAATCATGACCATGGATTTGCACGCGGATCAAATTCAAGGTTTCTTTGAAAAACCGGTAGATCATTTATTCGCTTCTACAATCTTTTTGCCTTATGTAAAAAGCCTAGGATTAGAAAACTTGACTATCGCCTCACCAGACATGGGAGGTTCAAAAAGAGCTTATGCGTATTCTAAATTCCTAGAATCAGACGTTGTTATTTGTTACAAACAAAGAAAAATGGCTAACGTAATTGATACCATGGAATTGATTGGTGAAGTTAAAGGAAGAAATGTAATCTTAGTAGACGATATGATCGATACTGGAGGAACATTAGCAAAAGCAGCCGATTTGATGATTGAAAAAGGTGCATTGAGCGTAAGAGCCATTTGTACACACGCAATTTTGTCTGGTAGCGCTTACGAAAAAATAGAAAATTCAAAATTAAGCGAGTTAATCGTTTCGGATTCTATTCCATTAAGAAAAGAATCTAATAAAATAAAAGTATTGAGTTGTGCACCACTTTTTGCAGAAGTAATGCACATGGTACACCACAACAATTCCATTAGTGGGAAATTTATAATGTAGCATTAGTGAATAGCACTTAGTCATTAGTCATTAGCAAAAAAAACAAGGCTAATCACTAATAACCAATTACTAATCACTACAAAAGAAGAGTTTAATTAATAACTATATAAATATTTACAATGAAATCGATTACAATTAAAGGATCAGAAAGAGAAAGCGTGGGCAAAGTGTCAACTAAAGCCTTACGTAATGCTGGAGCGGTTCCTTGCGTGTTATACGGAGGAAATCAAGCGGTGCATTTCTCAGCAGAAGAAAAAGCTTTCAAAAACTTGGTTTACACTCCAAACGCACACACAGTTGTGATTGAACTTGGAAACGGTAAATCTTTCAATGCTGTGTTACAAGACATCCAAGTACACCCAGTATCTGACAAAATTTTACACATTGACTTTTTCCAAATCCACGAGGATAAAGAAATTACAATGGAAGTACCTGTAAAAGTTATTGGTAACTCTAAAGGTGTTATGGCTGGTGGTGATTTACGTATGAACAACCGTAAATTAAAAGTAAAAGCATTACCAAAAAATCTTCCTGATTTTGTTGAAGCTGACATTACTCCACTTGAAATGGGTAACAAATTGTACGTTACTAAAGTACCTACACCAAACTTCAAAATCATGCACCCAGACAACACAGTAATTTGTCAAGTGAAGATCTCTCGTGCGGCTATGAAAGCAGCTCAAGAAGCAGCAAAAGCAGCAAAAGCTCCTGCAAAAGGAAAGAAAAAATAATTTTTTTTCAATCATTATATCAAAGCGTCAGTTACTCAACTGGCGCTTTTTTTTTAATCTGAACTTGTTTCAGGTTCTATAATTCATAATTTTAATTAGAAGCACACATCACTTCTATTAATCACGAATCCTCCTGCTGTCCGCTATATCTTTACTGCCGAACCCCGTCAGCAAAGGATGCCGCTCCCATCAGGGCTATGCTACACGACTCCTTTCCATAACAATTATAGACTTTCAATTTAACTTCTGCACTAAATACACTATTTTTGCAGCATTATAAAAGGAACCAAATTTTGTTTTCATCACGAAAAAGCAGGAATACAAAGTAAAATGAAACTAGCGGTTCACGGACACCAAAAACAAAATTAAGAAAGTGAGTAAAAAGTTTTTAATAGTAGGATTAGGCAACATTGGCGCCGAATATGTCAATACCCGTCACAACATCGGTTTCAAAGTGCTGGATTTTTTGGCTAAAAAAGAAAGTCTAGATTTTCAAACGGTAAAGCTTGGAGCTTTAGCCGAATACAAGTTCAAAGGCCGAACGTTCTTGCTTTTAAAACCCAACACCTATATGAACTTGAGCGGAAAAGCAGTAAAATACTGGATGGACCAAGAAAACATTCCGCTTGAAAACATCCTGGTCATTACAGACGACCTCAATCTTTCCTTTGGAACAATACGCATCAAAGGCAAAGGAAGCGATGGCGGCCACAACGGATTAAAAAACATCAACCTTATCCTAAATACACAAAATTATACGCGCTTTCGTTTTGGCATAAGTGACCAATTCAAAAAAGGTCAACAAGTAGATTATGTCTTAGGCGAATGGGACGAACAAGAAAAAGCAGCACTTCCGGAACGATTAGAAATAAGCACAGAAATTATCAAATCATTCGGCACCGCCGGACTCAACAATACGATGAATAGCTTCAACGGAAAATAAAAAAAGGGAAACATGATTAATTTGTTTCCCTTTTTTTATTTTAAAACCTACCACGCCATTATTGAATGACTATTTTCTTCACTTCTTTTCTATCACCATCTTCGACAGTTACGATATATACTCCTGCCATTATCTTCTTTAAATCGATGGTCTCACTAAAGTTGGTCGTTTTTCCATATTGTTTTTGATATACTTTTCGCCCTAACAAATCCACTACTGAGACCTCGACAGGCAAATTAGAAACACTAAGAAATTCAACTTTAAAACTACCGTTAGAAGGATTAGGAAATAATTTGAGATCAGCAATACCTAACGATTTAGTACTCAAGGTCGCCTTTAGAGTACAAATTCTCACCGAAGCCGAAGTAATAGTACCACCATCGTTTTTATAAGCATCTCTCACTCGTAAAAGCCATGTCCCCGCAGAATTTTGACCATTAAAACCACTTAATACATCATTAGGCTTGATTATTTGCAAAGCGCTATTGGCACAATCTAGAGCTTCTCCACTATCAACAATTTTTAATATTAATGGGGTTTTAGAATCGCCACAAACCCTTTGCAACAATCGAACCGTAGTATTTTGGGGACTTACAATTTCTAACTCTACATCGGACATGAAAGAATGAGAAAGCGCAACCTCAACCTCAACATTAGTAATTATTCCTAAATCAGCTGGGACTTCAATTTGCCTTGTGGTATAAGTGTTTACCCCATCTGGAATAGTAACTGGAGTTGCAAAAGGATATGTATTACAAGCCGAAACAGTAGTATAGCCAATAGCAAAAGAAATTGGATTTATTGAATAAAAAATAGAATTTGTAGGCTCTACCAAAACCCTACACTTTAAAGCACTTACTTCAGGCACAACAATCGACTGCGACCCGTCATTGGGTGTATTAGAAATCAAAGTGATTGGAAAAGTGAGTCCATCATCCGTAGACAATTTGATATTTACATTGGATGCCCCAGGCAAAGCATTGGCGCCATTTACATTCCAAGTAATGGCTTGAGTAGCCCCTTGAATCCAGCTCAAATCCGCAGTAGCTTGAGAAGTCACCTCAAAAGGACCTGCTGTGTTACTCACGTTTACCAACATTTGATCAGAAGCGGTTTGTCCCGAACCCAAAGCAGCATTATCTCGTGCGGTAAAAACAAAACTCATTGTCCTACCAATGCTGCTTAATGACTCCCAAGAACTGATAAATTTATTGATTAAAACTTTTTCATAAGAAGGAAAATAGCGACTCAATGAAGCTGTTGGTTGAAAAGAACGAAACAAAGGACCATCTGCCTTATCTGCAATGGCTAAACTATTTGCCCTAGATGTAGTAATCGCCGTATCATTTTGTTCCCAAACATAAGTAAAAGCACTTGTGGTAGTTCCGCTAGTAGTTCCCTTCAACACAAATGGAGTGCTTTTAGGAATGGTATAATCAGGCCCAGCATTTACCCCAAATATTGCAGTAGTTATAGCTGTTGGAACAGGACATGTTTTGGTAGCTAGATTTTCTTGAATTTGATTAATACTCGCAAAAGCAAAATAATCATCAGAATTGGATTGAATATCATAATCGGTAATTCCAGCATATCCCATGATGGTCGAACCACTTCCAGGCTCTACATTCGTTCCGGTATCTTCAATATCATGCGAAAAAGTATGGGTTGCACCTAACTGATGGCCAAATTCATGCGCCACAAAATCAATATCAAATGTATCTCCTTCAGGTTTATTATTTGAAGGGGAAGTAAAGGCACTACCTTTACCAGAATCACACACACAACCAATACAACCTGCATCTCCACCACCTCCTGAAGCTCCGAATAAATGACCAATGTCATAATTTGATTCACCAATAACATTCGTTAAAGTTGTTTGTAGTTCTTGATTCCATACAGTTGGCGCTTTTCCTCCAGTAACTGCTGTATAAGGATCGGTTGATGCATTCGTATAAATAACCTTACTATTATCGGCAATGATAACCAATTTTAAAGCCAAATCCCTATTAAAAACCCCATTGACTCTTGTCATGGTAGCATTCATAGCAGCCAAAGCGCCTTGAACAGTTCCTTTGTGATAAGCCGTATATTCACCAGTACAAGACAAGGCCAAACGCATCGTACGAAAAACACGATCACTCGCCATAGTAATCGTTGACTTAGACATTAAGGTAGAAGCCAAAACTTTTTCTTCTGTAGTACAACTAAAAGGCAATTCTCCTTTGGCCTTTTTATCAGATTGATACAACACATACTTATGAGTTTCTCCTTTTATGGGTTCCATAAACTCAACTGGTTGACCATTATTACGCAAAACCATAGTTTGAATTCCGTAGTCTGAAACACTAAAATAAACTGTTGCATTGGGATCCGTAATACCTTTTCCACTAAATGATTGAATATTGGGAAATTGCGCCTGTAAAATCGGATCAAAATTAGAAGATTCCCAGACTAAAAAACGTTCTATTTTTCCAAAAATATTCGGCAAACTTATTTCCTCTGTCGCTTGATCATAGGTTTTCACTTTAACCGAAGCTAAAGTAGATTTAAAAAACTGAGCATTTAACTCGTACAGCCCTTCATTTTCTCTTTCCTCTTGTTGAGAAAGACTTCGACTAGCAATTGAAGCTTTCGAAATAGGCTTCCAAAACACTCTATTTTGGGCTTGTGCAAAAACAGCAACGCAAAATAAAACTAAAAAAAGTATCTTTTTTTTCATTAAATGGTGATTTTGAGAACTTAAAGTTACTACATTTATCTTGATGGCCTCACGGTTTTTTTCTAAAAAAGAAAAAATTGTTATATTTTATTTCAAAAAAAATAAACAAAAATAACAAAACATAAGTCATACTCAAGTATTTTTCAGCACCATTGAGACAAAAAACAAGAAATTCAATGCTGTAAACTTTACGGGTTCTTGCAATAGAAGACAGGAAATAGTATCCCACTAATGACTTAATCTAAAATCTGCTATGGATATTTTGAAAATGATACTTTAGATCTTGTTTCTTTTAAAATAGATAGTATAAATTTGCAACTTTTAAATTAGTCATTTTGAAGATTTTTCACTCCATAAGCGAATTTGTTGCTACTAAAAAAACGATACTAACTTTAGGTACTTTTGACGGGGTACATTTTGGACACAAAACCATATTAAATAAAGTAACTCAAAGCACCTTGAACGGAGCTTATGAAAGTGTAGTCCTTACTTTTTTTCCACACCCAAGAATGGTGCTTCAAGAAAAATCGGATATAAAATTACTCAATACGATTGCTGAAAAAATTGAATTATTAGAGCAATTGGGAATAGAAAATTTAGTCATACATCCTTTTGACACTACTTTTTCTAAATTAACTGCCGAAGAATTTGTTCGAGATATTTTGGTGCATCGCTTTAATATTCAAAAAATAATTATTGGTTACGACCACCGCTTTGGAAGAAACAGAACCGCCGATATTAATGACTTAATAATGTACGGCAAATCCTATGGATTTGAGGTAGAACAAATTACAGCCCAAGAAATCAACGCTATTTCGGTAAGCTCTACCAAAATAAGAAATGCCATTATGGAAGGCGAAATAACTTTAGCCAACACCTATTTGGGCTATCCATATCCCATTTCCGGAAAAGTAATTAGAGGAAAACAATTAGGAAGAACCATTGGATTCCCTACTGCCAACATTGACATTGCTGAAGATTTTAAACTGATACCAAAAAACGGAGTATATGTAGTAAAAAGCCTCATCGATAACCAAACTGTTTATGGCATGATGAATATTGGTTTTAATCCTACTGTAGGTGGAGAAAAACAAAGTATAGAAGTTCATTTCTTAGATTTTGACAAAGATGTATACCACCAAGAACTTAAAATTTCTATCCTACACCGCTTGCGTTGGGAACATAAATTTCAGAATATTGACTTTCTGAAAGCCCAATTAGCACAAGACGAAAGCAATTCAAGAGACTTTATAGCGGCTTATAATTTGCACAGTAAAAGTTAATCTTACGTAAAATAAATTTTCAATTCATTTTTTTAGTAATTTTAGTGGTAATTAGTTCATTTTCAACACCATAAATAACCCTTAAAAAACTAAATTATGAAACTTTCAAGAGAATTTCAAAACGGCTTTCTCATATTTGTTGGGATAGCTATCTATTTTTTGGTCATGAATAGTATCGGTTTGTCAGATGTATTTTACTTGCGTTTATTCAACACATTTTTTGTTTTATACGGAGTAAATCGCAGCATAATGATGAATGTTCATGATGGAGAGGTCTTACTTGCCAACAATGCAAAATCAGCTATGAAGACTTCAATAATTGGCGTTTTTTTGAGCATCATCGGATTAATTATTTATAGTTATCTCCAAGGCGGAGACGAATACGTACAATCATTATCCAAAACCTTCCTTTTTGGAGGCAACCCATCCGTTATGACATACAGCATTTGCTTGTTGTTTGAAGGAATTGCTTCTTCTGTAGTGGTAACAATGCTCCTACTATTATATTGGAATAACCGTATGGTAACCGATTCCTAGTCGGTCAAATAAAAAATGCTTTTAGTGTACTCAAATTGCTACTTCAAAACAATTTGATTACTTTTGTCGCACTAAAAATGCACCTATGAGCAGTACAAAACACAATTGGACCAAAGAAGAAATCATTGCCATATATAATAAACCCTTAATGGATTTGCTTTATGAAGCAGCTTCTATTCATAGAACCAATCACGATCCAAATGTGGTTCAAGTTTCGACTTTGTTATCTATAAAAACCGGTGGATGTCCTGAAGATTGTGGGTATTGCCCGCAAGCCGCAAGATACCACACCGAAATAGAAGGCAATGATTTGATGTCTGTAAGTCAAGTGAAAGCACAAGCGTTGAGAGCTAAATCTGGAGGTTCCTCAAGAGTTTGCATGGGAGCGGCTTGGCGAAATGTAAAAGACGGACCAGAATTTGATCAAGTATTGGAAATGGTTCGTACCATCAATAAATTAGACATGGAAGTATGTTGCACTTTAGGGATGCTTACAGAAAATCAAGCCAAACGTTTAGCGGAAGCTGGTTTATATGCGTACAATCACAATTTAGACACCTCAGAAGAATATTACAAAGAAGTCATTTCAACTCGTGGTTTTGAAGACCGTTTACAAACTATAGAAAATGTTCGCAAAACAAATGTTACCGTTTGTAGTGGTGGAATTATTGGAATGGGAGAAAGCATCGAAGACAGAGCTGGAATGTTGGTAGCACTTTCTACCTTGAATCCACAACCGGAATCTGTGCCAATTAATGCGCTTGTTGCCGTTGAAGGAACCCCTTTAGAAGAAGAAAAACCAGTTGAAATTTGGGAAATGATTCGAATGGTAGCCACCACTAGAATTGTAATGCCAGAAACTCAAGTGCGTTTGTCTGCCGGTAGAATGAACATGAGTAGAGAAGGACAAGCTTTGTGTTTCTTTGCGGGAGCCAATTCTATCTTTGCAGGAGACAAATTGCTAACCACCCCAAATCCTGATGTAAATGAAGATATGAAAATGTTTGAAATGCTTGGGTTAACTCCACAAAAACCATTCATAAAAATCATGCAGCCCGAAACCGTTGAAGCAGAAAACTCACAATTTACTGCTCTTGGTGAAAAACCAAAATGGTCTAGACCTGGTCACACTATCGAAAAAAACATAGAAGCTTCTCTTAAGAATAAGTGAAAATATTTTACCATAAATTAAAGCTTTATTAACTTTGCTCTTAGCCTAAAAACTAAGAGCTTTTTTTTTAATTTTTAATTTCCATCTATGAAACTGAATCTTACTGAAATTGAACGTGTTGAAACCATTTCGAAAGAGGATTTTTATAATCAATATATTAAAAAACAAAAGCCCGTAGTTATCCAAAAATTGACCCAAGATTGGCCTGCCTACGAAAAGTGGAATCTCAATTATATAAAAACGATCGCAGGTGACAAAATCGTTCCCTTATACGATGATCGCCCAGTATCGCATAAAGATGGATTCAATGCGGCTCACGCTAGCATGAAAATGACCGAATACATTGATCTTTTGCAATCAAAACCCACAAATTATCGTATTTTTTTATACGAATTAATGAAAGAAGTACCCATACTTCAAAATGATTTTAAATGGCCTAATATTGGACTTCGCTTGGTCAAACAATTACCTATGTTGTTTTTTGGAGGCGAAAACTCTAAAGTTTTTATGCATTATGATATTGACTATTCCAATATTCTACATTTCCATTTTCATGGTAAAAAACAATGCATGCTATTTGCCCCCGATCAAACCCCATTTTTATATAAAGTGCCTCATGCTTTAATCGCAAGAGAAGATATTGATTTTGATAATCCAGATTTTGAAAAATTCCCAGCCTTAAAAAAAGCGCAAGGACTCATCACTACATTAAATCACGGAGAAATGCTTTATATGCCTGAAGGCTACTGGCACTACATGAAGTATCTTACTCCAGGTTTTTCTATGAGTTTACGAGCTTTTCCAAGAAGAATTTCTAATTTGTCCAAAGCCGTTTACAATGTATTTATCATGCGCTATTTTGATACTGCCATGCGAAAAATCAAAGGGCAAGCATGGATTGATTATAAAAATGAAAAAGCCATAAAAGACACCCAGAAAAATTAAACATTTAACCCCTAAGTTCCCAAAGATTTTCGCAAAGGCACAATGTTCAATAGTACTACTTTGTGCAGTTTGGTGACTTCTTCGTGTTTCTTTGTGGTAAAAGATTTTGAAGAAAAGATCTGTTTTTTTTTAATAAATTAACTTTTTGTTACTAATGGCTCCGTTGGCTAACGTACTTTTTACAATGAAAGTTTGTTCACTTGAAGGCAAAGTCGAAATCGACCATTCTTTTGCATTAATTTTCGATTTATCGTAAACTTTCCGGCCTAACAAATCGAACACCTGTACTTGTACTATCGCTTCTTTCGAGGAGGTAAGATTGATTTTTCTATTTTTCACACTTATAACTAATGCCTTATTCACTAATTCATTATCATGGGTGTCTAATGTTTTATTAGTATACCTCAATATAAATCGGTCATTTTCCACCCCATTTATGGCGGTAAAGGTGTACTTCCCTTTGGTCAACTCATGAAGGGTGTTGTTTTTTTTATCCTCCAACCAAATCTCTTGTCTCGCCAAAGCCCCGTCTCTGTTGTCGATACTAATATTGAAAGTTCCTGCAATAGTACTGCGGTACCCCAAAGGCACCATATCTGTCGCTTCAAAGGGCAAGGCGCGTCCTTGAATGCTCAGGTTTTTCCCTTGGTTGATGCTATAAAAATCCACAAATTCATGCCCATCAAAACTTGGTCCGTCATACAAATTATCCCAATCATTGGTTGCGCCTGTAATATAGCCTACTAACAATTGTTTGAAGGCGCCACCACTATTGGTCATGTTCAACCAAATGCGGTTTTTTTCGATAGCTGCTGTTTTTTTGACCGTTGCTTGTTTGAAAAATTGAGTGTTTTGATCAATTACTCGCATACTATTTTTAAATTCAAACTTACTATTAATTGGAATACTTGACATTGTCCCCACAAAAAAGGATTGACCAGATGCAATCTTACCCGATGGAATTGGACCTCCTGATACGGCGGCATCTTTTACCGCACCTGTACCTCCTGTACGGTTATAAGTTGCGTAATCATCAGCCACATAAATATAATTTGAACCACTTTGTTGAATAGGCGTATTATGAGTCCAAAAATACAAAGCACCATAAATAATCCTTGCATTATTCTCATCAGTCATAAACAAATCAGCATCAATAGCTGAAGGATATGGATTTCCTAACAAATTATATTGATCACTTCCCACCGGAAAACGATATACCCCATTATTGGGAATTCCTATAAAAACAGCTTGATAAACTGAAGGTATCGTGGTAGAAAAATCTTGAGGCCCTCTAATAATATAGCCTCTTCCGATGGTCATTACAGCAGAAGGCAATTCGTTTTTCCAGTCGTTAGTTGCCCCATCAAAAGAGAAAAATTTATCAGAAAGTGTCAATGGTGAGACATCGATTAGTTTCTGATTTTGCACAGGACTCGACCAATAGGTATAATCCATTTTCCGAATAGGTGTTGTATTTCTTTTCAATTGCAATATTCCAGAATTGCTACTCTGATCATCTAATTGATGCAAACTTGCCTCATTTTCTAATATCAAAAGTCCGGTCCCGTCATATTGGTATCTTAAGGCTAATGTAATTCCAGCATTGACTTTTACTTCAAAACCTGACGCAATCGAACAATTGCAAGCATAGGTAGTGTTGACAATGGTAAAATGATCCTCAAAAAGCAATTCTTTCCCTGGAGTTGGCTCACCATTGGTCCAAACTCCAGCCATTCTTTTGGTTTGGTCTATACACAAGATAAGTCTAGCAATTCGATGTTTGGTAATTCCAGAAACTGAATTGAAGGTGCCACCAATCAACACTTTTTCATCTGAAGTTAAAGCCATGGTAGAAAGTGTACCATTCAAATTGACCAAAAAACTTCCGTCAACCGTGCCATTCGCTTGTAAGCGCAGCATCCTTTTGACTGCCCCTCCATTATAAGTTCCAGAAAATGTCCCTCCAAGTAGCATTCTACCATTGGGTTGTACCAAAATATCTCGAACGGTTCCGTTACTGAATCCTGATCCTATACTGAAACTAGTATCTAAACTACCATCAGGATTTAGGCGAACAATTCTTCGTCTTGTATTACCATTAAAAGTAGCAAAAGAACCTCCGACTACAATTTTGTCATCGGGTTGAACCGCTAAGCTATAAACCGCTGCATCAAATCCTGTTCCAGTCGAAAAACTAGTATCCCTGCTTCCATTGGCATTCAATCGGATGATTCTACGAGATGAAATTCCGTTAACTATCGTAAAGTGACCTCCTAATAGTATTTTACCATCGGACTGCAATGCAATAGTTTCTATAATTCCGTCTTCGGCACCTGAACCTGTAATAAAACCAGCGTCTAAAGTACCATCGGGTAATAAACGAGCAATTTTTACAGCAGGAATTCCATTGTAAGTAGAAAAATTACCCACGATGATAATTTTTCCATCGGACTGAATCGCTACTCCATATACTTGTCCGTTGCACCCTAATCCAATATTGAACGAAGCATCAACACTTCCATTAGCTAATAATCGCGTAATTCGATTAACTGCGGTTCCATTAAACGAAGTAAAATTACCAACAATGATTATTTTTCCATCGGATTGTACCGCTGCATTTCGAATAGTAGCATTAGCGCCCTGACTCAAACCGTTAAATGTGAGATCCATTTCGCCTGCTTCGTTGAGTTTCGCGATTCTAGGAGCGACTCCGCCATTAAATTGTGTAAAATTTCCAACAACTATTACACTTTTGTCTGATAGTGGCAGTAGTTTTGAAACACTGTTGTTCAGCCCCACTCCCGATGTTAAATATCCAATATCCAAAGCGCCTTGCGTATCAATCTTGGCTAATTTGCCTTGATTTTGATCATCAAAAATGGAGAACGAACCTCCGATAAACCAAGAAGTATCCATTAAATTTCCTAAGGCAAAAACACTGGCGGAAGCTGGGCCATTACCAATATCAAATGCCGTATTGATCACCCCATCAGGACGGAAGAGTTGTACTCTATTTACTGGCGTTCCGTTATAGGTTCCGAAAAAAGAACCTCCTATCAAAAGATCTCCACTAGAATTAATCAAAATAGTCTCAACTGCACCCGAACTAAATCCTATGCCAGAAGCAAAAGAGCTATCTATGGCTCCATTTGTATTTAATCGTAAAATTCGATTGGCTACATTTCCATTATACGAGGTAAAAGAACCTCCCAAAACAATTTTACCATCCGTTTGAATGCCTATAGCATTGACGTTATTGTTAAAGCCAAGCCCACTCGTAAAACTAGTATCCAAACTACCATCGGCATTCAATCGAGCAATTTTACCAACACTAACACCGTTGAATAGATCAAAATCTCCTCCAATAATAATTTTTCCATCGGATTGAATTTTAACTTTTTCAATCAAACCCGAAGCTCCTGTTCCAATCGCAAAAGTAATATCGACTGTTCCATTTCCTAAAACTTTCACCATTCTATTGGTAGTAGTGCCATTAAAATTCGTAAAACTTCCCACCAAAAAAACACTCCCATCGGGATGTAACGCCATATCGTATATGATATTATTGGTGGCACCAAGCGAAGACGAAAATGAAGCATCACGAGTTCCATCTGAATTCAAGCGGACTAAACGTCCCACTGTTGCACCATTGAATTGGGTAAAAGATCCAGCTACCACGATTTTACCATCAGGCTGAAGTAAACAAGCATAAATTTTATTATTAAAACCTGTACCTAAAGTAAAAGACACATCCTTGGATCCATCAGGCATTAACCGGCATAAATAAGGTGTTGCAATCCCATTAAAATTTAGAAACTCACCACCAACAATCAACTTACCATCGGGTTGAACGACTAAAGTTCTTACGGTATCATCAAAACCATCCCCCAAAAGACCATCGTCGTAGGTGTTAAAGGTAGGATCAACTTTTCCTTGTTGACCAAAAACTGGAATAGAACCAAAACTAAGAACTAAAAACAAGAGCAACGTATTCTTTATTTTCAAAGGCATAAAATTAAAATTAGAGTACTACTAGTATTTTTATAAATTAACAGTATTTATTGTAATAAAAATATTAAGTCACATTCAAATAGACAATACCAAGATTTAGTGATATTTAAGAAAAATATTTTATGTTAAAACTAAACGCATTCAAAGTAAAAAACCCTTTCAAAGTCAAGTACTCTGAAAGGGTTTACAATTAAACAGTTATTTTTTTAATAAATAATCTTCTTATTGCTGATGGCGCCGTTGGGCAAAGTAGTTTTTACAATCAAGATTTGATTACTCAAAGACAAATTCGAAATGGTCCATTCTTGGGTGTTAATTTTCGACTTATCGTACACTTTTCTTCCTAACAAATCAAAAACCTGTACTTGCGTTATCGCTTCTGCCGAGGACGTAACGGTGATTTTTTTATTTTTAACACTTACAATTAAAACTTTATCCGCCAGTTCATTATCATCTGTTCCTAAAGTTTTGTTGGTGTATTTCAACACAAAGCGGTCGTTCTCTACTCCATCTATTGCTATAAAAGTATATTTACCTTTGGTTAAATCATGCATGGTACTGGTCTTTTTGTCTTCCAACCAAATGGCTTGACCTGCCAAAGCGCCATCTCTGTTGTCGATACTAATATTGAAAGTTCCTGCAATAGTACTGCGGTACCCCAAAGGCACTTCATCTTTTTCAGAAAAGGGCAAAGCACGCCCTTGAACGGTCAGATTTTTTCCATGGTTAACACTGTAAAAATCCACAAACTCTTGCCCATCAAAAGTTAGTCCATCATATAAATTATCCCAATCGTTCGTGGCTCCCGTAATATAACCCACTAGCAATTGCTTAAACGCTCCACCGCTATTGGTTAAGTTCAACCAAATACGGTTTTTCTCGATAGTGTTTGTTTTTTTGGTATTGGTTACTTGTTTAAAAAACTGCGAATTGTTACCCGCCACACGCATATTGTTATTAAAAACAAATTGAGTAGCAGTAGGTATGGCTTTCGATTCTACAAAAAAAGATTGACCGGCAGCAATCTTACCCAATGGTTTATTGGAAACCATTTCTTCATTTGGATCCATAACTCCATTACCATTGGCATCTACAAAATTTCCAACTCCAGTTCCGGTTCCACCAGTTAAGGTATAACTCGCATAATCATCAGCGGTATAAACATAGTCAGACCCACTCTGTGCGATTGCTGTATTGTGCGTCCAAAAATACAATGCTCCATTAATAATATTAACATTATCAACAATAAACTTATCCGCATCAATTGCTGATGGGTAAGGATTCCCAAGTAAGTGCATTTGATTAGCACCCGCAATAAAAGAATAATTCCCATTGTTTGGAACCCCCTTGAAAGCTACCGGCTGCTTATAAGGCATGACAACTGTTTCTGGATAAGGTGCCCCATAAATCCCAGGTTTGGGCGTGCGGATAATGAATCCAACTCCAGGTTTCATTTCGCCGTCATCAAAAACCCAATCATTAGCCGAACCATTAAACCTAAAATACTTATCCCATAAAGTATTTGGTGACAACAATTTTGCCGTTTGCCCACTTACTGGCGAAGCCCAATACGTAAAATCAAAATTTTTCATCGGGGATGATTTACGACGGTATTCTATAGCTCCGGTATTCATGGCATTAGTAATTTGGACTAAGCTGGCGTTGTTTTCGAAAATTAACTGCCCGTTGGTCGTAACGGCATTCGTGATGGTCAAAGTAACTCCAGTGGGAACTGTTGCGATAACCCCGGAACTTATAGTCAATGCACAAGCCGTTAAATTCGAAATAAAAGGAGAATTGGGTACTACTGTTGAGACTATAGCATTTTTTGTGGCATCTGGGATACCATTACTCCAAGAAGAACCATTCCATGTAGTACTTGAAGAATTTATAATAGGAACATTTATTGTTGGCGATGAAGTGCATCCTCTTGTTACAGTAAACGTATAATTACCTGCGGTCAATCCTGTAACCGTATAACTCGTTCCAGAACCTGAATACGTTGCAGTAGATGTACCTATTTGATTGATTGTCCAAGACCCTGAAGGCAAATTATTCAACACAACACTACCTGCTGATGAACAAGTAACATTTGTTATGGTGCCAACTGCTGGAGTACCAGGACTATCAAGAACAACCGTTTGATAACCTAGAGGCGTATTGACATTTGCACTTGTACTTCCATTACATCCAACGGCTCTTACTCGATAATAATAGGTGCCAATACCTAAGCCTGTAACATTAAATGAAGTGACAAATCCAACATTTAAATTACTGTATCCTGAAACAAATGAGGTAAAACCACTTCCAGTTGAAACATCCAATCTATAAGTTGTCGCCGAAGATACAGTATTCCAATTTGCCCTAAAACTAGAACAAGTAACTTCTGTCCCTGGAGTATATGTTGGCGCTATTGGGGTACCAGTTGTGCCGGTAATTATGGTCACAACATTGGAGCTATACACACAGCCAGAAGAATTCACGGTAGTACCCTTTAAGTTTCTTCTATAATAAATTTGAGTAGCTGCCACCGGATTAGTACCAGGAACGGTATAATCTCTACCTGTTGCGCTAGCAATATCTGTCCAATTAACATTGTCTGTTGAGGATTGCCATTGAAAGCTTACTGGTGGTATTTTATTATTGCTATTATCCTGCGTTGCTACATCAGATCCAGTTAAAAGAGTGTTTGTATTGACACATCTAATAGTCGTCCCCGCAGGAGTGATCGTATTTATAGTGCTTAACGTTGCAGCATCAACTGGAAAAATAGTAAAATCAGATACGTTTTCTCCACCCTTTTCATAAAAATCAAACTCTAATAAGCTATTTCCTGTCAAAGAAACCAAAACATTCTTAAAATTACTCGGCCCTTGTTGCTCCCATGCATTAAAGACTAGAACTCCATCTATATATAATCGAACTCCATCGTCTCCTCTAACATTCACGAAATAACATCCTGCTGGATAGATCGCTGATGTAGTTTGCATTTTATATCGAACTGCAAAAGTATCTGTACGAACAGTTTGTAAGGTACCCCCAGCCGTAAATGGAAAACAAGTATCAGTACCTCCATAACCTTGAACAAATGACCTTGTAGTACCTGAAACCGTATTTGCTTGTGTAAAATTCCCTAAATAATTAGCAAAAGCATTAGCATCTGATGGGGGTACTCCTACAGCATTTGAAAAATCATACACATGCCCTACCCATGAATTGGTTCCTGCTGCATTAGGATTGTCAATAGTATTATTACCACCGATAAATGTTGCCGTTAAAGTATCAGTATTGGCACTACTTTGGCAAATTGTGGGTGTAAATTCAATCCTCAAAACACCTGTAAACGAAGCTGTCCAATCCAAAGAGGCACTGGTAGAAGTACTAGATGCTGAGAAACTGTTTAACAAAACCGTTGGAATAGCATTATTATAAAGGGCTATTTTTTTTATTAAACCAATAGCATTAGAACTAGTTGCTATTCTATATTGTAAACCCTGAATAACATTGAGCGTTACATATCGATTAAAAGGAACTGATGAAAAAGTAACGCCTCCAATATTTGGACTAGCTACCTCACGATTATAACAGATACTCTGTGTGGTACCAAATGAAGTCGTAGGTGGCAATGTGCAAGTAAATTCATCTGCTCCCATATAAGGCTTTACACGATTCTCCCCATCAATATCTGTGACAACAGCTGCCAATGCAATACCTTGTAGTGATTCATTATTCAAAGTTTGCTCCAATCGTAAAGTTGTATTTGATACAAAATCTGGAGTTATATTTTGAGCATTAGCTTCTTTGGATGTAGCAGATTTCCAATTCGCTAGGGTTGCTTTTAAATTTGAAGGAGTATAATAATCACCCCAAGAACCAATATGTTGCCTAGAAACATAGTTATTATAATCTAAATTCAGAAACTTACTAGTATCCATTCCTGCTGAATAGAAAGCAACTCTGGTACTTCCACTTGTTTGAGCGTTTACAAAAATATTATTCCGTATATCTAATGCATTACAACTTGTTTCCACATAAATGGCTGCGGATATCCCTGAAGCTTGATTCACTCCCAAACGAACGCTATTATGATATATCTTGGCATTATCTCCTCCTGCTACTATGATTCCAAAACCATTTTGTGTAGATGTTCCTCCGCCTCCAATCGAGGCGACATTTGAAACAACATTATTGGCTAAGGTAATATTATTCCCGATAATATAAATTCCAAAAGCCGTTTCAGCAACAGTGCTAATCACATTATTTATTTGATTATTTGAAATGATCCCATTGTTCGCGGTAACCGCAATTCCTCCTGCAAAAGGAAAATCACCATAGGCAAGATTAGTCTCAGATAAATTAGACAAGATGTTATTCCCGATAGTAAAATTTGAAGTTTTAGTTAAAACTACACCTGTAAAGGGTTTATTGAAAACACTTGTCGCAGAATTTGAAGAGTTAAGAACAGTCCAGTTAGCATTTCCCGTTTCATCTGTTCCATTAACATACAACAAATGCTTCACATCAATAAAATTTACATTATTCACTGTTGTATTGGGATTATTAGCATCACTAGTTGTGCTAATTGAAGAGCCTCCTGCATAAAGACCTAAAGAAAAATCACTTACAGCTGAAAAATTCTGTTGTATGTTAAGATTTTTAACTTGATTGAACGAAGCCGTATTTCGTAACCAAAAAACAGTTTTTGGAGAAGTGTGTACTGTTGAGTTATTATAAACCGTCATTGCTTTGTTTACCGATCCATTATTCCCATCAAAAACAACATAATCCGCACCATTCAAATCAATAACACTTGTTACTTGTGTTGCACCAGAATTGTTAGCTCGAATCAAAACTGTTTTACCTGTATTAGGTTTTATGGTTAACGTATTAACAGCACTAGCACCTGCAAAAGCATTGATAACAATGGGAAAAGACTCTGAAGCTGCATAAGTAGCATCGTCTAACAAAAAAGTAACCGGCCCCGAAACACCAGAGCTGTTAATTCTAGCTATAGCATTGGTAATCGTATTAAAGGGGGCAGGCTGTGAAGCACCAATAATGTAATTGCCCGATAAGGCTTGACCTAGTCCAAAAAATGGTAGTAACAGTAAAACAAACCATAAATTCCTATAACATACTTCATTTATCTTTGCAAAAAATCCTAATTCAAACATGTAACCTTTTCTTAAATTTTATTTATCTACTTTTTTAATCTTTTGAAAATCAATATCAAGTTAAAAAATTAAAACCGTAATCTTCATTATTTTAAAAGGCTGCAAAATTATGGATAACAACTCAAAACCAAATGGGATTTATAAAAATATTAAGTTTTTAAACATAGACAAGTATTTAAAAAAATTACACAACTACTTGACTTACATTGATTTATGATTTAAAAGTAGCAACAATAAAGCAAAATAAAAATAACCCAAAAAAAGGGTATAAGTAAGAAAAAACCCTTTCAAAGTACTTGACTATGAAAGGGTTTACAATTTAACAGCTATTTTTTTAGTAAATAATCTTCTTATTGCTAATGGCTCCGTTGGCCAAAGTAGTTTTTACAATTAAAGCTTGTTCATTCAAAGATAAATTCGAAATGGTCCATTCTTGGGTGTTAATTTTCGACTTATCGTACACTTTTCTTCCTAACAAATCAAAAACCTGTACTTGTGTTATCGCTTCTGCCGAGGACGTAACGGTGATTTTTTTGTTTTTAACACTTACAATTAAAGCTTTATCCGTCAGTTCATTATCATCGGTGCCTAAAGTTTTGTTGGTATATTTCAACACAAAGCGGTCGTTCTCTACTCCGTCTATTGCTATAAAAGTATATTTACCTTTGGTTAAATCATGCATGGTATTGGTCTTTTTGTCTTCCAACCAAATGGCTTGACCTGCCAAAGCGCCGTCTCTGTTGTCGATACCAATATTGAAAGTTCCTGCAATAGTACTACGGTACCCCAAAGGCACTTCATCTTTTTCAGAAAAAGGCAAAGCACGCCCTTGAACGGTCAGATTTTTTCCTTGGTTGACACTGTAAAAATCCACAAACTCTTGCCCATCAAAAGTCAGTCCATCATATAAATTATCCCAATCGTTCGTGGCTCCAGTAATGTAACCCACTAGCAATTGCTTAAACGCTCCACCGCTATTGGTTAAGTTCAACCAAATACGGTTTTTCTCGATAGTGTTTGTTTTTTTGGTATTGGTTACTTGTTTAAAAAACTGCGAATTGTTGCCCGCCACACGCATATTGTTATTAAAAACAAATTGAGTAGCAGTAGGTATGGCTTTCGATTCTACAAAAAAGGATTGACCGGCAGCAATCTTACCCAATGGCTTATTGAAAACCACTTCTTCATTTGGATCCATAACTCCATTACCATTGGCATCTACAAAATTTCCACTTGTTCCTGTTCCACCAGTTAAGGTATAACTTGCATAATCATCGGCGGTATACACATAATCCGAACCACTTGGTGCAATAGCGGTATTATGTGTCCAGAAATACAATG
>NZ_JMTM01000045.1 GCF_001662485.1 Flavobacterium succinicans | reverse complement strand
AACAAACAAAAATGTAGCTTGTATTTCTTTGTTTTAAGTAGATTTGCCTTGTGGGCATGGATTATGTTTGCGACTCATCGTTGTGGGCACGGATTGCAAATCCGCGCTATCGGGATTAAGTTTGCGGCTCATCGTTGTGGGCACGGACAAGGATTAAGTTTGCGACTCATCGTTGTGGGCACGGATTGCAAATCCGCGCTATCGGGATTATGAGGAACTATTAAAAACAGGTGATAAAATTAGAATATATAAAACTGATATTTATAAATCTATTAGTAATGGAGATGGGAAAACAATCACACAAACAATTAAAATTTTTAAATAAAAATGATAAAAGAATATTTAGATAAGAAATATAAAGAAATTTTACCTACTAGTTTTAGTATTTTACTATTAGAAGAAAAATATATTGAAGCAATATCTGTTTTTGAAAATAAAGCTAACAGCATATATTTAGGTAATATTGAAATTCAATTATTAAAGAATATACTTGCTGGTATTGAGTTTAGTGAAATTGAAATAATTTTAGATTCCAAATATAAAATTGGTCAGGGAAATTCAACTATTAACATAAATATCAATAAACATCTCTTTAACCATAAAATAGGAGAAAGCATTTTGAGTCAATTGCCTGTAAGTTTAGATACTGAAGCTGGCATAGATAAAGCTTGTCAACTTATACAACAATACATAGAACAAGAAGCAATTCCATTTTTTAAATATTGGCAGGACATACGCGATTTTTTGCCTTTTTTAGAAACAAAAGATAATGGTTTTATTGCTGATTTATTTTCGGGAGATGGCTTTTATAAAAAAGTAATTATTTGGAAACTATGTTCTCACCCAGGATACAATGATTTAGTAGAAGAAATGTTAGAGATATTTGCTCAGGAACTCAAGGAATCTCCTAAAGACAAGTTTTTGAAAAAAGATTACGATAAATATCTCAAAATCTTAAAAACATTAGAAAAGACAAAACCTTTGTATGAATGGGATGAAAAATATTTAATACAGAAACCTTACATAAAAGAAGATTTAGCTTAATTTTTTTTTACCCCCGCTCTACGCAGTGTTCATATAAAATGCTACTGAGCAAATGTCTCTGACTTTCCCCGCTCCGCAAAGTCTCATGACTTTTGCGTTTTTTTTTAAGTTCTTAAAAACCGTAAATGTGTCAAATCCCGACTTATAAAGTAAATATCTTTAGAATGATATGCGTTTCAAATCATCATAAAAAACTACAAAGTAACCGTTGGGGTATTTTGTAGTTTTTTGGTTTTACATGATCTGTTATTTGTTATGAAAACAAAACGTTCTCACTTAGCCCCGATGGAAGTGGCATCCTTGCTGGGCGGGGTTCGCCCAGCAAGATATAACGTACAGCGGGACGACTCGTGTGGTGCGCAAAGAAGTAGTGCTTCTAGAAAAAAATACTATTTTTGTTTGTTATGCCCCACAAACTAAACCAACTCGATCGCGCGGATATAGCTCTACGGAAGATAGCGCGGATTTGCACACGAACGAAGTGAACTGACGAAGTAATCCGTGCCCACACAGTGCATCAACAATCTAAAATAAATCCAACATCACAACCTCTAAATCATTTTCTAAGCCTGCATAAT
>NZ_JMTM01000044.1 GCF_001662485.1 Flavobacterium succinicans | reverse complement strand
ATCCGAAAATAGGGCTTAATTTAGTCCCAAACCCGCTGTAGTGCCAAGACGTTAGCTGCAAGCGCCCATCACGCATCGATTTTCTTAGAATATTTTTATGAAAGAAAGAGAGATAATATACGACGCAAGTCCAGAAAAATTTTATGAAATATACGAGATAATAAGCTCGTCAGTGGACTATATTTCTCCGAAAGATGAATTTCATATTTGTCGATATTGCACTTTGACAAACCCTACTTTCAAATCGAAAGCACATTTTCTTCCGGAATTTATGGGAAACAAAACTCTATTTTCTTTCAATGAGTGCGATGGGTGTAATAGAAAGTTTGGTTTATATGAAACAAACTTGAGTGCTTTCAGTGGTATAAAAAATTCATTTGTTCCTATTAAAGGAAAAAAAAAGTATCCCAAATTTAAGAGTAATGATGGAAAATTCACTAACCAAGTATATGATGGCAACAAAGTTATTACGAAAGTCGAAGGCGATACAGATTTTATGAAACTTGAAAATGGTACTTTACATATTAAAGCTGAAACACAAACATTCACTCCATTATATGTATACAAAGCTTTAGTGAAATTCGCCTTATCAATGTTAAAAAAAGAAGAAGTTTTTAAATTCAAAAAAACATTTGATTGGATTGGGGAAGCAGAAAAAAAATATGACGATAATTTAACCCCATTACTTTTAATACACAATGAAAGTCGTCCGCCACTTATTCAGCCAATCGCAATACTTTCTAAAAGAAAAAACAGTGAGATTAATTCTCCTGAGTTTACATTCATACTTGCATTTGGTTTTCACAGACTTCAGATTTTTCTCCCTTTCAATTCTTCTGATGAAAAACTATTAAACAATGAAAAAACAATTTTACCACTAAACTTTCATTTTGTGACGCAAAAAGAAAAAAACAAAGGAAATTGGGGATTTGGACACTTCGACATGAATTCTCTGAAAAAAGTTAGATTGACAGATGACTTTAAATTAAATTTTACTCTATCAGAAGATAAAGAATAGTGCCAGCAGCTAACACACGCTACAAGCAATTTGGGGATTTGGCTTAATGGGAAAATTGGTTTGTATTTGGAAATATTTGGCAAATCCGAATAATGGGTTTAATTTAGTCCCAAACTGCGTGTAGCGCGGGAACGTTAGGCGTCATTTTGCCAAACAAAACAAATATTTCTAAAAATGGAAAATTGGCTAAAAAGCTTGTTTCATAATAAAAGCAAAATTGATTTGAATATCATCAAGCAAGCTATTTTTGATTATAGAATAGACGGTAAAAAATTGATGTTTGAACTCGGAAAAAAATATTCACTTGATATAAGCAAGTCAGAAGACTATGAAAAATTAATATCAAGAAGTAATGAAAAAATTCCAAGAGTAGGAAAGCTATCGGAAAATTGGAACTATGTTTTTCACGGTGGCGAATGTGGATTTCACAATAACCATCAGAAAAGTGTAGAAGTTGTTTTAAGTAATGCACCAGAATTCGGCCATATAGACGCTTGGTTTTTATTATCTTATATGGAATCAACAGAAAAATACAGAAATGAAGTAAAAGATATGAAATGGCAAGAGTTGCAGAAAGTGATTCATAAACTTTACGAAAATGGAGAAGTTCAAAATATTGAGTAAAAAAAAACGAACGCCTAACAGCTACTCCTATGTAAAGCATCATAAAGTTATTCACAACTTTTGAGGGGGT
>NZ_JMTM01000043.1 GCF_001662485.1 Flavobacterium succinicans | reverse complement strand
AACCATCTCCTTACACTGTTAGGTTGTATAGAGATAATGGATCGGGGGGATTAGGTTCGTTAGTGGCTACTTCCACTTCTAATACCTTGTCAGGTTCGTTTATTAACTTGAATTCAGGAAATTACATTATTAGTTTCGAAAATGTAACACCAGTAGATAACTTTAATGGGTATTCAGCTGCTTTTGCTTCGAGTGCGGCTCAAACCTATACCAAAGCCATTACTATAGAACCCTATACTGATATTGGTGTAAGTACTTCAACTGCTGTTTGTGATGTAAATATCTCAAATTCAGGGATGATTAATGCGCAAGTTTCCTCTGGAACGATTGTGTATCCAATGACATTTACACTTTATGCTGCATCAAATCTATCGACAGCGGTGCAAGGGCCATTTACGGTTACTAGTCCCACAACTAATTATACTTTTACAAGCTTAGCTTTAGGAAATTATGTAGTTGAAGTTAAAAATCCTTGTTATACCGTTAATAGTAATGTCACTATTAGTAATACAAATACAGCGCCTACAGCACAAGTTTCCAATCCAACAGTATGCCCAAGTAGTCCGTCAACCATTGCGGTTATTACGGCTATCAGTAACTTATACGATATTACTTGGAGAGATAATAATGGTGTTGTAGTTGGTACAGGAATGCCTGTAACGCTTACACCTTCAGCCACCACGACCTATACGGCTAGTTATGTTTTAAAGCCTACCTTTGGTTGTCCAAATCCAATAACTTATCAATCAGACGTTACGGTTACCGTGACCCCTGATGTAGATTTGACCTTGCCTGTTACGGATATTAATTTATGTGATGGTACTGCACCAAGTATTACCATTTCGAATACACAAAGTGGATTTTCCTATGAAATAGTGAATTCTAGCGGAACTTCTTTTTCGCCTTCGCTTATTGCAAATGGCAATGGAGGTAATTTAACAATAGCTATTCCTAGCACCATTACATTGACTGCTGGACAAATTTTAAAGGTAAAAGCCTCAAATGGTAATGCCGGATGTTCAGGAATTTTGACCGATGTTTCAAATGTTTTAAATGGTACGTTTAATATTACCTGTCCAACATTTCCATCGACTTCTGTGCAGTGTTATGCAGACTTGCCTTCACAAACATCCTTTACCATTGCAGAATTTCAAGCATTAGGCAATGGCAATGGTATTGTTGATGTTGTTGGATGTGGAGTTGTAGAAATTACAGCTTCCAATGATGCTGATCCAGCAAGTTGTAATGCAAATGTGATTCGAACCTATACAATTACCGAATATGCTGATCCAAATAATAATGATGTTAGAGACTCAGGGGAGAATACCATCTTAAAACAAACTATTTGTACTCAAACTATCAACATTAATGATACTACAGCACCTGTTGTAACAGGAACATTAACAGCTAGTAGCGTTTCTGGTTGTTCACTTTCAGACAAGCCAGTAGCTATGACTACGGTTTCTGAATTAGAAGCCGCAGGATTAACTATTGCAGACAATTGTACAACCGATGCCAATTTAGTAGTAACCAGTTCAGATGAAACGGCAAGTGGAACTTGTCCAATCACTTTTACAAGAACCTATACCATTACGGATGCCTGTAGCAATGCGACTACAGCCACACAAACCTTTAACATTAATGATATTACGGCACCCGTTGTAACAGGAACCTTAACTGCTAGTAGTGTTTCTGGTTGTTCTATTTCAGACAAGCCTGTAGCTATGACTACTGTTGCTGAATTAGAAGCTGCAGGATTGACCATTGCAGACAACTGTACAACCAATGCAAATTTAACCGTTACCAGCTCGGATGGAACGGCTAGTGGATGTCCAATCACTTTTACGAGAACCTATACCATTACAGATGCTTGTAATAATGCGACCACAGCCACCCAAACCATCAACATTAATGATACTACGGCACCAGTTGTAACAGGAA
>NZ_JMTM01000042.1 GCF_001662485.1 Flavobacterium succinicans | reverse complement strand
TTCCAATTGGGACGCCCGCCGGAATTACTATTTTACCTTGGGCATCTACTGTTATACCTGCTAACCCATTGGTATCCAAGATAGTAATGGTTACTTGAGAAGGACTTACTGTTCCGTTGTTAATCTTATCATTACCTAAAATATCTAAAATAACTCCTTTGGATGCATCTATAGGTTTAGAAGTATAATCATCATTAATGGCAAGTATAACTGGAGCAACAACTGTGATGGTTTCTGTAGCTGTTTGACAATTTGATGGATTATTTTTCTCACATATTTGATACGTTAATATATAGGTTCCTGCTGGTGTATTCGCTAAAACATCTACTGATCCATCAGGATTTAAACGCAAATTTGGACTGGTGTTTACAACTGTCAAATTTACATCGGCTAATACAACTGGTTTACCATTAAAAGTGTCGTTGGCCAGTACATTTTTTACCTTAGGAGTTATCGAAGTTGAACTCACAATCGCTCCTACTGAATCATTATTGGCAACCATTGTCGCAAATAATTTACATTGAATTCCAAAATCTAATTTGTAATCAATCGGATTTGTTGCTGATAACTGAGTATTTCTGGTACTATTATTGGTGACTCCACAAACCACAAAACCTTGAGTGGCATCATTTTTTTTCGTAATAAATCTATTTAGAGGCGATGATAGGTTTTTAATCAAACCGGTCGCTACTTTTGCTTGTGCTGCAGTTTCTAAATTAGATTCCATCACTAAGTTCACTTGGTAATCACCCCAGTTTCCTTGTGGCGCTCTGGTTCTCCAATACCCTTGAATGCTCATGGTTACTTGTCTTGAAAAGCCATTTGGTCCTGTAATATAAACATTGGGTACATTGGTCGTACCATTTCCAAGTCCTGCCGCATTGATTTCGCCTTCATTTATTTTACCTTGATAGCTACCATCTCCATTATAATCGATCCATTCCCATTTACTGTAATCAATATATCCATTAGCATCAGGTAAATTTTGGGTCACTAGTCCGTCATTATTCGCATCAAACCATTCATCTTGCAAGCCATTACTATTGATGTCGTACCAAACAAAATTTCCTAAAACAGGTAAATCTGTTTTGTCATAATCAAAATTTACAACTTCATAATTACAACTTTGAATATTCAAAAATTGAATACTAGGCCCTACATTATATAAGTTTTGAGAACTATTTAAATTAACATCCTGTACTTGTATTATATAATCTCCAGGTGTAAACCCTGTAAAACTGTAAGAACCATCAGCCTTTGTCAGCATCAATAATACGGAACCTGTAGTTTTTTTATCTGGAATTAAAGTCACAGGAACATTTGCTAATGGTTTATTATTCAGCACATCTTTTACAACACCAGAAATTTTTGTTGTATTGCAAGTTACCGTCACCGTCACTGTGGCTTGAGCACAAACCATTGGTGCATTTTTAGTACATATTTCGTAGACTAAAGTATATTTGCCTGCTGGGGTACCTGCTTTTACATCGACCGAGCCGTCTTTGTTAAAAGTAAACCCAGTTGGTACATTGATTGGCGTTAAGCTAACAAGATCATATGTTGTTGGAGTTAATACAATTCCGTTTAACACATCATTCATTAATACACTATCAATAGTTTTCCCTGTTACATTGTTGATTAAATGTATCCCATCATTCGAAGCAATTACCTCATTAATTACTGGAATTGTAATAGTTGCTGGTGCAATTGCTAAAGCTCCTTTATCATCAGTTGCAGAAAACAGGAATGTATCATTTCCTGAAAAAGCACCGCTTGGGTCATAGGTTAATCCATTAGCTTCTAACGGAGTTAAGACTTGATTAGGAACTACTGGAATTCCTGCCAAAGCTAAAACCCCATTTCTTGGCAAGCTTACTATTGTATAATTTACAATTATTCCATCACTGTCTGTTGCTTGCAATGACTTAATCGTTGTTGAGCCTGCGGACGCGGTCAAAACTGCATTAGTGTAGTCAATCGCAATTGGCGCATCGTTTTGAGCGGTTACCTTAATAACAACATCGGCTATATCGG
>NZ_JMTM01000041.1 GCF_001662485.1 Flavobacterium succinicans | reverse complement strand
GTATGAATAGAGTATGAATAGCGTATTTTGCTATTACCATTAGCTTATTTTTGGTTTTAGGTATTATTTTGTTTTTGTAAAGTTTGTGTTAAATTGTGACTATCAGCATTTTATTGCATAATTAAAAAATAAATCAAAAAAAGTTTAAAAAAGCTATTGTTTAAACGAAAAAAGGGTCTACTTTTGCACCCGCAACAACGGCGACGTTCTTTTAAATACTGGCAAGCGATTAAGATTAAAGAAAAGCGATTTTCTAAAAAAAAATCAAAAAAAGCTTGTGAGAAATAAAAACGTTGTTTACCTTTGCACCCCGCAAAAACGGTAAGTTCCTTGAGAGATTGATAAGAGAAAATGAGATGAATGAGAGTAAAAATTCTCAAAAAAAAGTTTCAAATTTTCTTGCCAGTTAAAAAAAGAATTTCTACTTTTGCACCCGCTAATCGCAACAACGAAAAGCGCATAAAACAAGAAGAATACGTTCCTAGACATATTGAATTGACAGCCGTCTTATCGAGAGATAAGACAAAGAAAAAAAAGAGTAAGATAATCGAGAGATTAGAATAAACACCGATAGAATTGGATTCGAATAATAAAAAGAAGCTGAACAACATTCAGCTTAAACAATATACGATGAAGAGTTTGATCCTGGCTCAGGATGAACGCTAGCGGCAGGCTTAACACATGCAAGTCGAGGGGTAGAAGGAGCTTGCTCCTTTGAGACCGGCGCACGGGTGCGTAACGCGTATGCAATCTACCTTTTGCAGAGGGATAGCCCAGAGAAATTTGGATTAATACCTCATAGTATAGCAGTTTCGCATGAAACCACTATTAAAGTCACAACGGCAAAAGATGAGCATGCGTCCCATTAGCTAGTTGGTAAGGTAACGGCTTACCAAGGCTACGATGGGTAGGGGTCCTGAGAGGGAGATCCCCCACACTGGTACTGAGACACGGACCAGACTCCTACGGGAGGCAGCAGTGAGGAATATTGGACAATGGGCGCAAGCCTGATCCAGCCATGCCGCGTGCAGGATGACGGTCCTATGGATTGTAAACTGCTTTTGTACAGGAAGAAACACTCCCTCGTGAGGGAGCTTGACGGTACTGTAAGAATAAGGATCGGCTAACTCCGTGCCAGCAGCCGCGGTAATACGGAGGATCCAAGCGTTATCCGGAATCATTGGGTTTAAAGGGTCCGTAGGCGGTTTAGTAAGTCAGTGGTGAAAGCCCATCGCTCAACGGTGGAACGGCCATTGATACTGCTAGACTTGAATTATTAGGAAGTAACTAGAATATGTAGTGTAGCGGTGAAATGCTTAGAGATTACATGGAATACCAATTGCGAAGGCAGGTTACTACTAATGGATTGACGCTGATGGACGAAAGCGTGGGTAGCGAACAGGATTAGATACCCTGGTAGTCCACGCCGTAAACGATGGATACTAGCTGTTGGGCGCAAGTTCAGTGGCTAAGCGAAAGTGATAAGTATCCCACCTGGGGAGTACGTTCGCAAGAATGAAACTCAAAGGAATTGACGGGGGCCCGCACAAGCGGTGGAGCATGTGGTTTAATTCGATGATACGCGAGGAACCTTACCAAGGCTTAAATGTAGATTGACCGGTTTGGAAACAGACTTTTCGCAAGACAATTTACAAGGTGCTGCATGGTTGTCGTCAGCTCGTGCCGTGAGGTGTCAGGTTAAGTCCTATAACGAGCGCAACCCCTGTTGTTAGTTGCCATCGAGTCATGTCGGGAACTCTAACGAGACTGCCAGTGCAAACTGTGAGGAAGGTGGGGATGACGTCAAATCATCACGGCCCTTACGCCTTGGGCTACACACGTGCTACAATGGCCGGTACAGAGAGCAGCCACTGGGTGACCAGGAGCGAATCTACAAAGCCGGTCACAGTTCGGATCGGAGTCTGCAACTCGACTCCGTGAAGCTGGAATCGCTAGTAATCGGATATCAGCCATGATCCGGTGAATACGTTCCCGGGCCTTGTACACACCGCCCGTCAAGCCATGGAAGCTGGGGGTGCCTGAAGTCGGTGACCGCAAGGAGCTGCCTAGGGTAAAACTGGTAACTAGGGCTAAGTCGTAACAAGGTAGCCGTACCGGAAGGTGCGGCTGGAACACCTCCTTTCTAGAGCCTTAGTGTTAGCGCAAGCACGCTAGGGAAAAAGAAGAAGATTTTATGGGTGCTATGACACCGATTATATTACTCTTGCTGTTAATTTAAAGAAATTGAATAAAGAATTAAGTAAAAACAGAGTCTCGTAGCTCAGCTGGTTAGAGTACTACACTGATAATGTAGGGGTCGGCAGTTCGAGTCTGCCCGGGACTACTATTTAACTTGATTAGGAAATTTTAGAGGTTGAGTAACCGTTTTAAGTACTGTTGACGGAGAACTGTTAACTGACAACTAAAAAATGGGGGATTAGCTCAGCTGGCTAGAGCGCCTGCCTTGCACGCAGGAGGTCATCGGTTCGACTCCGATATTCTCCACAA
>NZ_JMTM01000040.1 GCF_001662485.1 Flavobacterium succinicans | reverse complement strand
GTGTATACGTACACTATCGAAAGAGCCGATTTCACTATGCCAGCTAATGGAGCTTCAACAGTAGCTTGTCAAGCAGACATTGTAACTCCAACGGTTCCAACAGTAACGGATAATTGTGGCAATACCTTAACGCCGAGTGCTCCAGTAGTTTCTACAACGCCAACATGTGAAGGAGATGTAAGCTATACCTATACTTTCACAGACTGTGAAGGCAATACGCACGATTGGGTGTATACGTACATAATTGATGATACCATTTCTCCAACAGGAACTGCTCCAGCTGATTTAACATTGCAATGCATTGCAGATATTCCTACTGCAAATATTAATGAAATTACGGATGAGGCAGATAATTGTTTAGGTTCAGTGATCGTAACTGTAGCAGATACCAATAATGGGGGGACAGGATGCCAAGGTAATCCTTATATAGTTTCAAGAACTTATTCTTTAACGGATTGTGCTGGAAATGTAACGAATTTAGTCCAAACCATAACAGTTCAAGATACAACGAAACCAACATTCGTAGAAACATTGCCAGTAGATGTAACGGTAGAATGTAGCGCGGTTCCAACAGCACCAGTGTTAACGGCTACAGACAATTGCGGAACAGCTACAGTTAGTTATACAGAGGTAAAAACAGCTGGTAGTTGTGTTAATAATTATAGTTTAGCAAGAACATGGACCGCTACTGATGCTTGTGGATTAAAAACAAGTCATACGCAAACCATAACGGTTCAAGATTCAACGAAACCAACATTCGTAGAAACATTGCCAGTAGATGTAACGGTAGAATGTAGCGCGGTTCCAACAGCACCAGTGTTAACTGCTACAGACAATTGCGGAACAGCTACAGTTAGTTATACAGAGGTAAAAACAGCTGGTAGTTGTGTTAATAATTATAGTTTAGCAAGAACTTGGACCGCTACTGATGCTTGTGGATTAAAAATAAGTCATACGCAAACCATAACGGTTCAAGATACAACGAAACCAACATTCGTAGAAACATTGCCAGTAGATGTAACGGTAGAATGTAGCGCGGTTCCAACAGCACCAGTGTTAACGGCTACAGACAATTGCGGAACAGCTACAGTTAGTTATACAGAGGTAAAAACAGCTGGTAGTTGTGTTAATAATTATAGTTTAGCAAGAACATGGATAGCCACCGATCAATGTGGAAATGTTAGTAAATACACACAAGCAATTACAGTTCAGGATGCCACTAAGCCAGTTGTGAACGAAATGGCAGGAAGTTTAGATAGAACTCTAAAATGTTCAGATTCTCAAGGATTATCAAATGCATTGGCTTTAGTGCCTTCCGCAACGGATAATTGCTCAGCAAATCCAATAATTACTTTAGTAAGTGATAGTACAAATGGTGGTACTACTTGTGGTTATTCAAGAGTACGAAAATGGAATTTCAAAGATGAATGTGGCAACATCAGTTTAGATTTTATTCAAACAATTGTAGTAGCAGATCCTGCACCACAAACACTTATTGTTGCTGCTAATGATGCTGTTAGCGGTATTGATGGATTTAGCGGAGTAAAAAATGTTTTAAATATTTTAACTAATGATTTTGTTGATGCTGCTAATGCTACAATAAATAATGTAAGCATAAGCGTTATCACTCCAGAAGCTACAGGTAAATTAATTTTAAACCCTGATGGCTCGGTTGATGTAAAACCAGGTACGCCTGCAGGTATATATACACTTGTGTATGAAATATGTACTATTAACACTCCAAAAGTATGCGATCAAGCCACAGTTACCATCACAGTTGCTGCTCCAGTTATACTTGCCATTAATGATGATTATACTTCTAAACCTATAGATGCTTCCAAAGGAGTTATTTTGGATGTTTTGGCTAATGACAAGATAAATAATGGGGTAGTTACTCTACCACAGGTAAGAATTAGCATTATAGATACCAATGGGTTAGCAGGCATAACAGTAGATGCCCAAGGTAAAATAGTAATTCCGGCGGGCGTCCCAATTGGAACCTACGTATTAAACTATACAATTTGTGATGTTGTCAATGTAAACAATTGCGCTACGGCAAGTGTCACTATTGTGGTGAAAGACCCTTGTGATTTTGATGATAGTGCTGCTTCTTGTGATATTTTGGTACACAATGCTTTTTCTCCGAATAACGACGGGACAAACGAAGTATTTTTTATCGAACGAATAGAAAACTATCCAGATAACAGCGTTGAGATTTACAACCGTTGGGGTGTATTGGTTTTTGAAGTAAATGGTTATGATAATACCTCAAAAGTTTTTGTTGGACTATCCGAAGGAAGAGTAACGGTAAACAAAACCGATGCCTTACCTGATGGAACCTACTACTATGTAATCAAATACAAAAAACCGATCAGCGGAGTGGTTAACCAAAAAGCAGGTTACCTATACTTATCAAAATAAACTAAAAAAAAATAGCCTGAGTCCCAAAACTCAGGCTAAAAAAAATAAAGAATGAAAACAAAAAGTATCACTTTCATTATAATGTTACTAACTGTGGTGAGTTATGGTCAACAAGATGCG
>NZ_JMTM01000039.1 GCF_001662485.1 Flavobacterium succinicans | reverse complement strand
ACAAAACCAATTTCAAATTAAGCCTAATACCCAAATTGCTTGTAGCGTGTGTTAGCGGTTGCCTTTTCTTTCGTGCATAATTCGTTTAAAAGTGAAAAATATCATTAGTATGTATGCAATTATTGGTAAGTAATATTTTTTCAGTACTACAATGATTTCTTGCCATTTAATATTTGATTCAGTTTCGTCAACATAAATTGTGTATTGAGTACCGCAAACAAATGATTTTATTTGTTTAGAATTTTTGTTTGGTTTTGGTGTTCTTGGATTAGCAAACCAAATGTCATTTTTATATGGCAAATAAACTTTAGCTTTCTCAATTTGTAAAATCTCTATGACTCGAATGAAAGACCAATATTCTGATTTTTTTTCAAAATGAAATTTTATTCCTTTTATCGAATCTTTAGTAGAAATTATTTTCTTTATATCTTTTTGGGCAATATTTAATTTTGCTCTATCTGAATCTATATTTCCTGTTAGATTTACAATCTTGAATTTCTTTGAATTTAAAAATTGAGTAGTTTCTTTTTTAAAATCTTTTCCATTCCAACGATATAAATCTATAGAGCCATAATTAGTGAATGCATCAATACTTTTCAAATATATAAGACAGAAAACAGGAAGCAATATTATGCTAATTAATCCTGCTGAATAATAAATTTTCTTGTTGTGTTTTCGCATTCTTCTTTTCTAAGGTAACCGCTAACGTTCCCGCGCTACAGCGGGTTTGGGACTAAATTAAGCCCATTCTTCGGATTTGCAAAATTATCCCAAATACAAAACCAACTTTCCATTAAGCCAATTGCCCAAATCCGTTGTAGCGTGTGTTGGCAGATCGGTTGTTTTTTTTCGAATATTCATTTTTATAAATTTCTTACCTTACACTTTTTTATTTTTTGTATTTATTTACGTTCTAATTTTAATTTTCTAGTTTTCATTTTAGACAATTATTCTCAAAATCCAAATTGTTTAATTAGCATAGAATCCGTAACTTGTTTTTCAGGATTGACTATTAATATTTCAGGATGTTTTTGATTCCATTTTGCAAAGTAATATGAATTTACTTTTAAACTATCTATGATTTTTTCTTTTGCTTTCGACGTCAAAATATCACGAGTTATTCCTGAAGCGTTAGTTGTATCTAATTTGCCATTTAAATAAAATGAAAAATTAAAATCAATTGTTTTTCGCTTTTCAATTCGAGATATAAATTTCACCACGATATATTTTCCGTCTTTATTAATTTCATTTTGTATATATAAATGTCTTAATTGTATAAAAACCAAAAATGCCACAAAAAATATTAAATAGTAATGTCCAAATTTTAATTTTTTCATAATTCAATTCAAAATTTGCAACTAAATGTTAAGTAAGATTTAATTCCTATTAATTTCCGTTTTTTTGGTCAACTGTCTGCCAACGTTCCTCTAGTACAGGACGCTAGGGAGTAGAAAGCGTATTGACTTCCACCGCAAAACAATGACAACAAATACAAACAATTAACAACAAAAGCCGAAATACCCTAGTGTTTTGTACTAGATGTTATGAGTAGGCTAAATATTTACAACTATGAAAACATTAATTCAAAAAGTACAAGAAAAACACGATTTCAAATGGTTTGACAAAGTAGTTATCCATGGTCATTCTAAAATTTTAGTTTTAAATAAATATCAATTAAATGTTGATGATGAAATGAAACTAATTCTTTCAGAAATGCACTATAATAGCGAAACAATAGAAGATGCTTTGAGATTAAGCGTTACGGAAATTGACGATGATAATTTATTTCACGTTATAGATTTCTTTGAATTTAGCGATGAACAAAAGTTATTTTCATTCTTAGAGTTCTTCGTGAAATAGCTTACTCATAACGTTCTGGCACTACAGCGGGTTTGGGGTTAAATTAAGACCATTTTTCGGATTTGCCAAATCATCCCAAATACAAAACCAACTTTCCATTAAGCCCAATGCCCAAATCCGTTGTAGTGGCTGTTAGTGGCTGTAAATTAATACCACGGATATATATCTTCGATTTTAAACTTTTTTATTCTGTCACTTTTTAGTAAATTATTTTCTGAATTTATCTTTTCTGTTAAACAATTGTAATATATTTTTTCTCCGTTTTTCAAGTTTAATTTGACATAGTTATAATCGCTCCAAGGATTTCGAACTTGCCACGCAACAGTATGATTTTCCACTTCTATAACGTCTGAATATGGAATGTTTTCAATTTCAGTTTCTGTTGTTATTTCTAAAAAATTTTGCTTGAAAGTTATTTTTCTGTTTCTATTTAGCATTTCGTATCGATAATGCAAAATAAATCCTGGAACAGTAAATGAAGAAAATAATAAGAATATAAAGCTGGAGTCAGAAATAGATTTATTAATTATAAATTCTTCTTTTTCGTTATAATTCACGACTAACATTATTAAGAAATAAACAATTGAAATTGAAAATACCACAATTGTAGGTGTAATATATTTTAGATTTCTTTTGTATTCCATAATTCGTTTTTTCTGCGTTTTTTCTGTTTTATAGCCACTAACGTTCCCGCGCTACAGGCGGTTTGGGACTAAATTAGCGCTATTTTTCTGA
>NZ_JMTM01000038.1 GCF_001662485.1 Flavobacterium succinicans | reverse complement strand
TGTACATAAGCTTACGGGTTATTAGTACTACTCGACTATGACATTACTGCCTTTACATCTATAGCCTATCAACGTGGTCATCTCCCACGACCCTTAAAAGAAATCTCATCTTGTGGTGGGTTTCGCGCTTATATGCTTTCAGCGCTTATCCCTTCCAAACGTAGCTACTCTGCGGTGCCCCTGGCGGGACAACAGATACACTAGAGGTTTGTCCAATTCGGTCCTCTCGTACTAGAATCAGATCCACTCAAATTTCTAACGCCCACAGTAGATAGAGACCGAACTGTCTCACGACGTTCTGAACCCAGCTCGCGTGCCACTTTAATGGGCGAACAGCCCAACCCTTGGGACCTTCTCCAGCCCCAGGATGTGACGAGCCGACATCGAGGTGCCAAACCCCCCCGTCGATATGAGCTCTTGGGGGAGATCAGCCTGTTATCCCCGGCGTACCTTTTATCCTTTGAGCGATGGCCCTTCCATGCGGAACCACCGGATCACTATGCTCTACTTTCGTACCTGATCGACCTGTATGTCTCTCAGTCAAGCTCCCTTATGCCATTGCACTCTACGCACGGTTACCAAGCGTACTGAGGGAACCTTTAGAAGCCTCCGTTACTCTTTTGGAGGCGACCACCCCAGTCAAACTACCCACCAAGCAATGTCCCCCGCAATACGGGGTTAGGCCTCAGATAAACAAAGGGTTGTATTTCAACAATGACTCCACAACGCCTAGCGACGCCACTTCACAGTCTCCAACCTATCCTACACATCATTTATCCAAGGTCAATACTAAGCTATAGTAAAGGTGCACAGGGTCTTTTCGTCCCACTGCGGGTAAACGGCATCTTCACCGTTACTACAATTTCACCGAGCTCATGGCTGAGACAGTGTCCAGATCGTTACACCATTCGTGCAGGTCGGAACTTACCCGACAAGGAATTTCGCTACCTTAGGACCGTTATAGTTACGGCCGCCGTTTACTGGGGCTTCAATTCAATGCTTCTCCGAAGATAACATCTCCTCTTAACCTTCCAGCACCGGGCAGGTGTCAGGCCCTATACTTCATCTTACGATTTTGCAGAGCCCTGTGTTTTTGATAAACAGTCGCCTGGACCTCTTCACTGCGGCCCTGATTACTCAGGGCGACCCTTCTCCCGAAGTTACGGGTCTATTTTGCCTAATTCCTTAGCCATGAATCTCTCGAGCACCTTAGGATTCTCTCCTCGACTACCTGTGTCGGTTTACGGTACGGGTACTAATTACCTGAAGTTTAGAGGTTTTTCTTGGAAGCCCTTAGGCGCACTATCTCTTTGACCGAAGTCTCCGAGTACTATCGTATTTCCCCAAGCCGCGTGGATTTGCCTGCGCAGCTTATAGGTAGGTACTTCAACGAACTATTCCGTCAGTTCGCGGCGCTTTCATCACTCCGTCACCCCATCACAGTAATCAGTAGTACGGGAATATTAACCCGTTGGCCATCGACTGTCCCTTTCGGGTTCGCCTTAGGTCCCGACTAACCCACAGCTGATTAGCATAGCTGTGGAAACCTTAGTCTTTCGGTGTGCGGGTTTCTCGCCCGCATTATCGTTACTTATGCCTACATTTTCTTTTCTAACCAGTCCAGCATACCTTACGATACACCTTCAACCCTGTTAGAATGCTCCCCTACCACTTACAATTGCTTGTAAATCCATAGCTTCGGTAATATGTTTATGCCCGATTATTATCCATGCTCGTCCGCTCGACTAGTGAGCTGTTACGCACTCTTTAAATGAATGGCTGCTTCCAAGCCAACATCCTAGCTGTCTGGGCAGACAAACCTCGTTCTTTCAACTTAACATATATTTGGGGACCTTAGCTGATGGTCTGGGTTCTTTCCCTCTCGGACTTGGACCTTAGCACCCAAGCCCTCACTGTTATCAATCATTATATAGCATTCGGAGTTTGTCAGGAATTGGTAGGCGGTGAAGCCCCCGCATCCAATCAGTAGCTCTACCTCTATATAACTAAAATAACGCTGCACCTAAATGCATTTCGGGGAGTACGAGCTATTTCCGAGTTTGATTGGCCTTTCACCCCTACCCACAGGTCATCCGAAGACTTTTCAACGTCAACCGGTTCGGACCTCCACACTGTGTTACCAGCGCTTCATCCTGCCCATGGGTAGATCACACGGTTTCGCGTCTAACACTACTGACTAAAGCGCCCTATTCAGACTCGCTTTCGCTACGGATCCATGCCTTAAGCACTTATCCTTGCCAGCAACGTTAACTCGTAGGCTCATTATGCAAAAGGCACGCCGTCACCCCACGAAAGGGCTCCGACCGCTTGTAAGCGTATGGTTTCAGGATCTATTTCACTCCGTTATTCACGGTTCTTTTCACCTTTCCCTCACGGTACTGGTTCACTATCGGTCTCTCAGGAGTATTTAGCCTTAGCGGATGGTCCCGCCAAATTCAGACAGGGTTTCACGTGCCCCGCCCTACTCAGGATACCACTATCCTTTACATTCATTACTTATACGAGGCTATCACTCTCTATGGCTCTACTTTCCAGTAGATTCTAATTCTTTATGCAAGAAATGTCGTGGTCCTACAACCCCAATCATGCCGTAACATGGTTGGTTTGGGCTAATCCGCGTTCGCTCGCCACTACTTACGGAATCACTTTTGTTTTCTTCTCCTCCGCCTACTTAGATGTTTCAGTTCAGCGGGTTTGCCCACCTATCGGTGTACTATGTCTTCAACATAGTGGGTTGCCCCATTCGGATATCTACGGATCAATTCGTGTGTGCCAATCCCCGTAGCTTTTCGCAGCTTATCACGTCCTTCTTCGCCTCTGAGAGCCTAGGCATCCCCCATACGCCCTTATTTTGCTTATTGTACTTACGTAGTATTAAGATTTAAGTACTAAGTATCAAGATTACTCTTAATACTTGATACTATCTTCTTGATACTATCATGTTCTTTCTACTTTTTATTATTTCTTATCTCAATATGTCAATGAACTTT
>NZ_JMTM01000037.1 GCF_001662485.1 Flavobacterium succinicans | reverse complement strand
TGTATTCCTACCAACTTACCTTAAATGAATTTTCTGGATACAACTCAGGAACCCATATGGTTACTTTAGGATTTGACTTTTTACAAGGCATTAGCAATTGTCCGTGTACCCAAAATCCCGCTCATGAATAATTAAATTTATAAACTTGCGATTGAGCCCTTTTCGCTTTTTGGAAAGGGCTTTTTTATTTGGTTTAATTGTTTAAAGCTGACTTGCTATTACTGAATAGACCTTTTGAATAACATGCAGATCTGTCAATAGCAGAATTAGTCTTTTTATCAATGGAATAGTCAAAGTTTACATGCAAAAAAAATATTTAGAAAAGAATTAGATTAATCTCTATAATTCAAGGCAGGCTTGCGGTCACCAAGTAAAGGTTTGTACTGATAGTCGCCTTTGCTAGATTTGAATTCTTCTTTGACTTTTTGGACTAAAGTTGGATTCGTAAACAAGTCGATGGCCATATACGAAAGCGTTTTGGCAGCTACAAGCATCCCTTTGATACCTATATCGGTTCCGCCACAAGCTACGGCTTGCCAACTGTGTGCTCCGGTTCCTGGAATCCAAGTCGCGGTTTCGATGCCAACAGTCGGAACAGTGTAACTTACATCGCCTACATCGGTTGAACCTAAATTTTTCTCGATATGCATCGGATTAACTTTGGAAGCGTTCGCGATAGGCGGTTTTTTGTCAATAAAACTGCTTTGAATTTTAGTTGCAAAAGCCATTTCTTCTGCTGTATACTGTACGCCACCAACTTTTTCTAAATTGCTTTGCATTGCATCGGCCAATGTTTTATTGATAAGCAAATCGTGAGTCCCTCCGATGATTTCATATTCGGTACGGGTTCCAGTTCCCATAGCTGCACCTTCAGCTGCTTTGGCCACACGATCAAAAACATTAACAGCAATAGTTTTCTCTGGATTTCTCACATAATAATATACTTCGGCAAATTCAGGAACTACGTTTGGGGCTTTCCCTCCATTGGTTATAACATAATGAATTCTTGTTTCTTGCGGAATATGTTCCCGCATCATATTGACCATGTAATCCATAGCTTCGACTGCATCCAATGCGGAACGTCCTTGTTCTGGAGAAGCAGCGGCATGCGATGAAATTCCATAAAATCGAAACTTGGCCGATTTGTTAGCCAAAGCACTAGTGTAGGTTACCGAATTATTATCCGAAGGATGCCAATGCAAAACAACATCTACATTATTGAAAAGTCCTTCTCTCACCATGTATACTTTTCCGCTTCCGCCTTCTTCTGCAGGACAGCCAAAGACTTTAATGGTTCCTTTTAACTTGCCTTCTTTCATTAGATTTTTAATAGCAATACCAGCAGCAACTGATCCAGTTCCGAATAAATGATGTCCACATCCATGGCCATTATTTTTATTCGGAATCAATGTTTTGGTAGGTGAGGTATCTTGTGATAATCCAGGAAGGGCATCGTACTCTGCTAATATTCCAATCACGGGATAACCCGAACCATACGTAGCCACAAAAGCCGTAGGAATGCCTGCTACATTAGTAGTAACGATGAAATCATTGTCTTTTAGTTGTTGAGCGAGCAAGTTAGAACTATTCGTTTCTTTGTATCCTAATTCGGCATAATCCCAGATATTCAAAGCTGTTTTCTTGTAAGTAGCCCTTTCTTTTTCAATGCTCGTGTTCGCTTCTTTCTTTAGGATTTCGATAGCTTTTTGAGACCAATTGGTTTGTACGAATAGGGTAGTGGCAAGAATAGCCCAAATTGTTTTTTTCATATTCAAAAGTAAAAGTTAGTTTTTTTGTTTTTTTTTTGAATTTCACCCAAAGGGTTATTTATTTCTTAACAAAGTATAGCTGTAGTATTGTTTATTCTTTCAAATATATTCTTTTTTTTGGAAAAATTCACTTTCCTATTCGTTCAGTAGCTTACCTTTTCTTTTGCTAAAGCATAAAAAAAACCTGACTCGAGTGTGAGTCAGGTTGTAGGAATAGAATTAGATTGAACCTTGTAGTTTTTACTAATCTATGAATTTGATTATATAGCAGTAATGATGGCTACAAAATCCGTAGCGTTCAAGGCAGCTCCACCAATTAGACCTCCGTCTACATCTGGTTTAGAGAAAATTTCTTTAGCGTTGTCTGGTTTTACACTTCCACCGTATAAGATGGTAAGGTCTTCGGCGATAGCGCTTCCAAAGGCTTCGCGAACGGTTTCTCTGATGAATTCGTGCATTTCTTGTGCTTGCTCTGGTGAAGCAGTTTCTCCCGTTCCGATAGCCCATACGGGCTCGTAAGCCAAAACTACTTTTTCCCAATCCGAAGCAGTAATGTGGAATAAACCGTCTTTTAATTGGTTTTCAACAATATTGAAATGATTTCCAGATTGACGGTCTTTCAACTCTTCACCGAAACAGAAAATTACGGTCATGTCATGTTCTAATGCGGTATTTACTTTAGAAGCAATCAAAGCATCCGATTCATGAAAAATGGCTCTACGCTCAGAATGTCCTAAGATGACGTGGTTTACGCCTACGCTTTTAATCATATCAGCAGAAATTTCACCTGTAAAAGCACCGCTTTCGGCTTGGTGAAGGTTTTGTGCTGCTACGGCAACTGCGCTTCCTTCTAATTTGGTAACAGCTGCAGCTAAGTTTACAAAAGTTGGTGCTACTATTACTTCTGCCGTTGTTTGGGTAGGTATTTTTGCTAATAAATCGGTCAATAATTCTTGAGTTTGTGCTGCATTTTTATGCATTTTCCAGTTTCCTGCCACTATCTTCTTTCTCATTTTTGTGTATTTATAGGTTGTATTATTTTATTTTAAACTTTTTAGTGTTTCATCAATCGCAGCAAAATCGGTTTCTATTGCTCGGTAACGCACGATTTTTCCTTTTTTATCAATGATGATGTAGCGCGGAATCCAATCCAAGTCGATGGCTTTTCCAAAAACACCTTTCATTTGGTCATTGGCCATATAATGATCGCCTTTGATTTCGTGTTTCTCAATACCTGCTTTCCATTTATCGGCAGTTTTATCCATGGAGATAAATACATAATCTACATTGGGATGATTGGCTTGTACTTCTTTTACCTTGGGCATTGCTTTTACACAATCGCCACACCAAGAAGCCCAAACCTCAATTACTACTGTTTTGCCTTTATGTTTTTTTAAAACATCTTTAAAAGCAATTTGACTGTCATTGGTTGCTAATAGTTTTTCATTCAAAGCTACTGGCGAAAAGGCTGTTTTTTGTGCTTGAGTGCATGAAAAACTAGCGAAAGCAATAAAAAGAGCGATTATTTTTTTCATAATGTTGGTTTTTTCATTGCTTACAAATTTAAAGAATCTATTTCATCTAAGCACCGCTTGGATTGCTAGTTTAGTAGTGTTTTTGTTAAAAAAATACAACAATAACGTTATCGTTAATAAAAAAATGTAACTACTCAGCTTGTCTTGCTTTCAATTGGCTCTAGCTTTAGCTGGAGTTATGTTAATTGATTTGAAT
>NZ_JMTM01000036.1 GCF_001662485.1 Flavobacterium succinicans | reverse complement strand
ATGTTGGAACCATTGCTCAGACAGTTGGTCCAAACCCCTTTTTCGAATGCTTTAAAACATTTAGAGGAAAGATCATAAATCATCATGCCTTCTACTGGTGCTACAATAGCAGCCGTATTAGCCACTCGAGGCAATAATAACGCCTTATTAGTGGCAGTAATGTCTAAAGCAGCACTTGGATTTGGATTATTCGTACCTATACCTACTTGCGCAAAGCCAACCGAACAGATGATTAAGACTAAGCATGTAACTATTTTCTTCATATTATTATTATTATGTAACATTATTCGCTATGTGATGTATTACTTTATCCTTGCACAAAAAAACAAGTCCTTAACAATTGCTTTTCAGCTCTTATCCCACTATGTAGCAGTAGTGGTTGTTGCGTTTTTATAACCCAATCACTTACGCTCTACTTTTAAGATGTTGTATCCATCATTGCTTTGTAGCCTATGCCACTTTTGTTGTTTTTTTACGACTAAGACACGGTGCACAACACCTTAGTAACAATTATAAAGCTATAGGTACAGTAAGTAAATCAGGCTCATTGCCGTTTCCTACGGCATCTATATCAGCACTACACAGAAGAGGTAAGATAACCGCTCATTTTTAAAATAAGCGGCATCCATTACACAATCGTTAATTAGGGATAAATATCCACAATAATTTAACATCTGTCATCGATTGAAACTTACCTACTGTTGGCACATAATCTATATTGACTGCTCCAGCTGCTGCCACACTAAGCTCTGTTGCATAGGTTAAAGTATTACGTAAAGAATTAAAATGACCACCTGACAATGTCACAGTTTCTAGCGTAGTAGCACCATTTTTAACTTGATACTCAATTCCAGTAGTTGATGAATTATGCAATAAACCGGCTTGACCCAATAAAATATATTTACCCGCAGCAGGTGCTGTCAGTGTAAATCTATGACTGTTTGTAGCTGGCGAATTATTGACAAGCGTAGCAGAAGAAGTACCGGTAGTAACATTAGACGTTGAGGGTACATGTATCCACTGCATAGAAGGGACAGTAACGCCACTAAAGCCTGGTAGCGGAACCAAATCTACATTTACACTTCCTGATGGCACACTTGCTACTGCTAATCCGGAAAGCTCTTGCCATACATTATTTGGATTTGAATTTCGTTGCAACACATTCTCTACTATAGTCCCGTCAACTTTAATGTCGTATGATAAATTATTTCCATTTATAGTCGTAAATAAATTCAAAGAAGGAATTAATATCAGTTTCCCCGCAGAAGGACACGAAATTGTATATCTATGATTATTTACCGCAGGCGTATTATTTATATTATTTCCTTGTTCTGATTTTGCGTTGAACATTCCTGAGGTTAATCCTTCACTACAACCAGTAGGCTCAGGTATAAACAGATACTCTAGTTTATTATTTAACATATTATTTCCACCATTACGTACAATATTTATGGTTTGTGTGCCAGCAGCTAAAACATTGGCTTCGCCAATAGTTGAAAGATTTTGATAAACATTTACAGGAACAGTTGGTGAAATAAAACTATTGTTTGTTATATATGTACCATTAAAATTAGAAGCTGCAGCAATGTATGAACTAATATCATTAGTACTAGACCAAACATTTTCATTAGCAAACCAAATTACTTTACCCTTGGCAAGTGTGGTAAATGTAAAAGCTTTATTATCTCCAATTGCATTGTCAATAAAATGCCCTGTTTGTATTTTTGGACAATCTACAGTTATAGTAAATGAACAAGCATTTAGCGTATACGTAAAAGTACCCGAAGCTAAAGGTATACCCGTTGCTGTTAACGTAATAGACTGACTATTGCCCGTACTGCTAAAAGTATCCGAACCCGTAAATGTAACCCCGTTTACTGTGTTGGTAGAGAGCGCATAAGAACCCGCAGCATCCACATTAGCGCTAATGATTTGTGTAACACCAGAGGCAGCTACACCAGGTATTAACGTACCAACAGAACTCCCTGGGCAAGTAAAGGACGATATCACTGCCGTTCCGCCAGATGTGGAATTAACTGTGGCTGTGGCGTTACAAAAACGTAAGCCATGTAGATTTGCATCTGCAGCAACACCGTTCCAACGTTGTACAATCAAAGTATCATATCCGGTAGTGCTAATGACATTTAGCATACCTCCCGTAATATTAACGACTTTGTTTACATAAGTGGCATCATTCCCAATTGTAGATACAAAATCTTCTGGAGTACAATCAGAAAGTAAAGGTGATAACACCACCGGTACTGCATTACCCCCGAGTGTAGCCGAAACCCTCAATCCTTCAGTTACTTGAGCTGCCGGTAAACCTAAATTATTGTTATATGTGGTATAAATTTGCACATTATTTAGGATTTTATCGAAGGTGTATGTAGCCGCTTGTGACCCTGAAAGTGTAGAAGCACTTCCGCCAGGGTAATTGGTTGTGTTAAGAAAACAATTTTGGAAGGATGATGTATTAAAAGGACCAGTAGCATTTGGCGAAGCTTTCGTTACATTCACAAATACTGTCGGATTACTGGTTTGGTAGTTACCAGAACTATGAGTTACGTTACAGTTTGTGGTAGGATAACTTTCATAAGTAGTTCTATTAAAACTGCAACTAGGGGTAGTATTTAAGGTAAAGGTATGGTTCCCAGCAGCTACTGGAGTTCCTGTGGCAGTTAGCACAATAGGCACATTAGGACCAGCAGCAACAGTACCCGATCCGGAAAAAGTAACCCCATTGGCTGTAGTAGTAAGATTATAGGTACCTGTAGTAGCTACCAATGCGGTAATGGTCAGTGTAACGGGCTCGAAAAAAGCTGTGTTTCTACCTTGTATAAGGGTTCCATTAATTGCACCTGAACAGTCATAGGACGATACCACTGCTGAACCTCCTGAGGTTATATTTGGAACGGCTGTAGCATTACATAGCATAAATCCAAAAAGATTTCCACCAGCAGTAGCTGATGAACGTGTTATCGTTACAGCATCATACTCACTATTGGAGCTTATGTTAAATACCAAGCCTGAACTTGATGTTAAACCTGTATTGTTAATACTGGCTGTATTTCCCGTTTGAGTAGACGTAAAACTAGCCTGACATGTCCCGGCTGAAGGTACCAGCTGAATGGGTACGGACACACCCGCCAAAGATGCTGTTACGGTATATCCTTCATTACCTTCGGAACTCTCATTATTCACACCAAATACCTGAACGTTTTTAAGCGGTACGCTAAAAGCAAAAGTGGCGCTCTGTCCTAAACCAATCCCAATAATATTTCCAGTAGCAGACACGCCGCAATTTGAGACAGATGCAATTGAGCCAGAGTCTGTACTTGTTGTTTTTGTAATGGTTACAGCGCTACTACCAATAGTTGTGGTAGCTGGAAATGATCCTATCACGGTACTACAAACCGTTGAAGTAAAAGCTTGCCCTACAGATCGTGTAAAGCTGCAAGTAGGTGTTGTTGGTAACGCAAATGTGGTAGTTCCTGCCGAAGTTGGCGTACCACTAGCGGTTAAAATGATAGGTTGATTATTACCTGTGACTGTAAAAGTATTCGAACCTGTCCAAGAAATACCGTTGTTGGCAGGTATAGAAATATTATACGTTCCTACAGTTGTAACATTTGCAGTAATGATTTGCGTTACTCCAGAAACGACCTGACCTACAGTCATGGTTCCTGTTGATGTTCCTGAACAGCTATAGCCTGAAACCACTGCTGTTCCGCCCGAAGTAGGCGAGTTAACATTTCTGATGAAGGTACAACTA
>NZ_JMTM01000035.1 GCF_001662485.1 Flavobacterium succinicans | reverse complement strand
GATTAAACAATCCTTGAGTGCCAAAGGCACCATCATCATAGGGTCTGCCGTCCCATGTGGTTTTTTGTATCTGGGTATAATGTCCTAATTCTTTTTTTTCGAGAGAATGTCTAAGTCTATAATATTTCATTTTCGTTATTTTTAAGGAATTAGATCGGCTATTTCACCTAATGAAAGGTTACGGTTTGTTTCAATTGTCTTTTTAATCGTAGTAGTGTATTCTGTTAAGAGATCATAGGCTATTTCTATATTTCCCTGTGATCTCTCAAGTAATTTCTCCAATCTTGCGAAAATTTTTTCTGAATATTTTTTGTGACCATTCAAATGGAAGTCAGCGATCATATCTATACCATTTGGGATGTCATTAATGTGCCATGCGCTTTTGCCTTTTGCGCTGTACTTGGCTGCAAGTTGTACTAATTTATGATTTGCTAATCCATAAGGAATAATGTGATGTGCATGTATGGCTAAGCTTGTTATACCTAATACTTTTCTTAATTGACTACGATTGCTAAATTTAATAGTTCCATTGGCTAATTTATAGGTTTTTAAGATAACTCTATTAGCACCATTGTTTATTTTATACACTTTTTTAGCGATTCTTGCCACAGTGGTCCAATCGCCAGCAAAGGGTACCACAGCGGTTATACTTAGCGCGCTATTTTTATAATCACCACTAAAAGCATACCAAGCGGCATGGGTAACGTCAAAAATGGGGCCAATTCCTGGTGCCATCCCCATAATATCCATAGCGAGATGTAAGGCTTCAGAACTTGCTTTAAAATATATTTTTGTATAGTCCCAAGCAGTAAAAACATGACCTGGAGGATACTCACTAGTTATAATAATGGCCATTTCCTGTAACACCAATGTATTGTATCTGATCATAAAACCAGCTGTCCCAAATCCAGGGTTGATTTTTACTAATTCATTTTGTAGTAAGGTGTCAACGGCAGGGGTGTCAATGTTAAAAATATTGTCTGTTTGGAGCAATCGTAAAACTATATTTAATGCAGCTTTTGCTTCCAAGCTTTTATGATCTTCAGCATAACTATCTTCAAAATTAGCTAGGTCAAGTAATTCTTTAATATTTTCAAGACTAGCTTTATTAGTATCTAATAGATTTATTACGGTATTGGATAAGATATCCGAAGGGTTCTTCATACGATAACTGATAGTCCAAGATAAAAAGTTTTTAGCTTCCGTATTGTCAGATTGTATTTTTGAAAGATAACTAATGATGGATTGCATAAATCTTTCTTGACCATGCAAAAACTGCCATTGTTCTAAGGTTAATGGTAGTTGTGACCTTATAATTGCAAGTCGCTCAGGCTCCGAAATAAATGTAGCAAAGCCCGCAGGGACGATAGTAGGGCATGGGTCTGCAGTTGTTTTTTGAGTAGGACTGCAAGAGTTACAAACAAAACTTCTGATCCATAGCCAAACTTGGTTTAAAGCATCGCCTATAGCTGTGCCAGTAGTCGTTATAAAACCCCCTATTGCTGTCCCAACACCCGTACCTGTACCTGTTCCCGTTCCAGTACCTGATCCAGTGGAGTTGCTTGATGAGTCACCTATAACCTGTACAGATAAACCATACCCACTAGTAGCTGACCAGGCAGCACTCCCATATGAGGAACTAAATCCTCCCGAGGGTGAAGAGCCACCAGAGGAACTATCGGGATTACTCCCATCTACAAATGAACTTACTGACGGTATTGGGTCTCCGTTCGGATAATATTGAGGTAGGCAAGGATCTTTACTTGTTTTAGCGTTACTATCTGTTTTTGGTTGACCAAAAAAGGAGGTGTAATAAAACAGTTCAACTTTACCCTTGAAATTTTTGATATCATATTTACTGTTCCTGTATGCTAAATAATACTCAGGATTACAAGTATGTTTCTCCACAAAGGCATGTTTTTCGCCATTAGGCAAAAAATTGACTATAAGATTGTAAGTAATATGTTCTGGAGTGTCTTTGAAAGTAAAGCGAAGGTTGTAGTTTTTATTGTTGAGGGTGTCAATTGTTTCTACTATTTTTTCCACTTCAAATGTGGCATCGAGTGTAATTGTATTTGATTTATTAGTCTTTCCTTTTTGCGAAATATCACCAATGATTGATTTAATATAGTTATCGACCTCTGGAACATCTTTTAGTGCCATAGCCTTAGTTTCAAAAGGCAACGGATTAGTTGTATTAGCTTGACTTATATGCAGATCAGTGTCGTATTCGCAGCTACTTAATGACAAAAATAGGGTAAGAACGAACAATTTGGCTTTCAATAGATAGTGATAGCGATACTTTTTAATACTTTTTTCCATAATTTATTTTAGGTTAAGATGGATAGATAGTAAATGTAGGGAAGTAAAAGAATCAAAAAAATACCCACTTTTAGTGATTTTTTTAAAAATGTACTAAAAACCAATAATATAAGAGATTGTAAACAACAAAGGCTACCTTTTGGGTAGCCTTTGTTTTGTTATATAAAATTGGATTTAGCTTACTAAAACCCAAGTTCCAGCTGCCAATAAGCTTTCAGCTTTTTTGTATTTCATCGTTTCTGTTTTGCCAGTAGCTATTTCTTGAATAGTTACATTGTCATTACGATTAATTTTAGGCTGGTCGCGAACAATAGTTTCAGTCACTTGACGGGCTTGTGTTTGTCCTGCCTCGCGATTGATACTTTCGCTGTTCTCGATTTCGTCTTTATTCAATTGGTAATCGTCTTTTGGACGAGCTACTTCTTTAGCTTCTTGAATTCTTTGATTTTCTTGTGCTGGTAAGTCACCTTTGAACAAGAATGAAATTACTTCTTTGTTCACATTATCTAACATAGAACGGAATAAGTTGAAGGCTTCTAATTTGTAAATAAGCAATGGGTCTTTTTGTTCGTGAACTGCCAATTGAACTGATTGTTTCAATTCGTCCATTTTACGTAAATGTTTTTTCCAAGCTTCGTCTACAATCGCTAAAGTGATGTTTTTCTCAAAATCAGCGACTAATTGCGCTCCTTCAGTATCGTAAGCTTTTTTCAAATCGGTAACCACATTCAATGATTTGATGCCATCTGAGAAAGGAACTACAATACGCTCGAATTGGTTGTTTGGGTCCTCATATACACTTTTGATAATAGGGAAAGCTTCTCTAGCACTTCTTGCTGTTTTTTCGGTGTAAAAATCCAAAGTAGCTTTGTATACTTTTCCAGTTAATTCCATTTCATTCAGTTTGGCAAAATCACTTTCGCTAACTGGTGATGTAATTGAGAAATAACGAATCAATTCAAATTCGAAATTTTTGAAATCGTTGCTTAATTTATTGTTGGTAACAATCAATTCGCAAGTATCATACAACATATTGGCGATGTCTAGTTTTAGACGCTCTCCATGTAAAGCGTGACGACGACGTTTGTACACTACTTCACGTTGTGCATTCATAACATCATCATATTCTAATAAACGTTTACGAACTCCAAAGTTGTTTTCTTCTACTTTTTTCTGTGCACGTTCAATAGATTTGGTCATCATAGAATGTTGAATCACTTCACCTTCTTGTAAGCCCATTCTATCCATTACTTTGGCTACTCTTTCAGAACCAAACAAACGCATTAAATTATCCTCTAAAGAAACATAGAATTGAGAACTTCCTGGGTCTCCTTGACGACCTGCACGACCACGTAACTGACGGTCCACACGACGAGAATCGTGACGTTCTGTACCGATAATGGCCAATCCACCAGCTGCTTTTACTTCTGGTGTCAGTTTGATATCCGTTCCACGACCCGCCATGTTGGTAGCGATAGTTACCACACCTGGTTTACCTGCTTCCTCAACAATTTGAGCCTCTTGTTTGTGCATTTTCGCATTCAATACGTTGTGCGTTACACCACGCATTTTAAGCATTCTACTCAATAATTCTGAAATCTCTACTGATGTTGTTCCAATTAATACTGGTCTTCCTGCTTTAGATAATTCGGTAACATCTTCGATTACGGCATTGAATTTTTCACGAGTTGTTTTGTAAATCAAATCGTCTTTGTCAATTCTAGCCATTCCTCTATTGGTAGGAATTTCAACTACGTCTAGTTTGTAGATTTGCCATAACTCGCCAGCTTCTGTTACTGCAGTTCCTGTCATACCACCTAGTTTGTTGTACATTCTAAAGTAGTTTTGCAAAGTAACAGTTGCAAAAGTTTGAGTGGCTGCTTCAATTTTTACATTTTCTTTGGCTTCAATGGCTTGGTGTAATCCGTCAGAATAACGACGTCCGTCCATGATACGTCCTGTTTGCTCATCAACAATAAGGATTTTATTGTCCATGATTACATACTCAACGTCTTTTTCAAAAAGAGTATAGGCTTTTAATAATTGCGTTAACGTATGAATACGCTCGCTTTTTACTCCAAAATCTTGGAACAATCTTTCTTTAGCTTCCGCTTCAGCATCTTTGTCTAAATTTTGCTTTTCGATAGCAGCAATTTCAGTTCCAATGTCTGGAAGAACGAAAAAGTCTGCATCTGTATCACCAGAAAGGAATTTAATTCCATTATCTGTCAATTCTACTTGATTGTTTTTTTCTTCTATAACAAAGTATAAAGCTTCATCTACAACATGCATTTCACGATTGTTGTCTTGCATGTATTGGTTTTCGGTTTTTTGAAGCAATTGTTTGATACCTTCTTCACTCAAAAATTTAATCAATGCTTTGTTTTTTGGTAAACTTCTGTAAGCTCTCAATAAATTGAAACCACCATCTTTGGTGTTTCCTTCTTTGATTAGCTTTTTAGCTTCTGCCAAAAAGCCATTCGCCAATTGACGTTGTAAACTAACTAAGTTTTCGATTTTTGGTTTCAATTCCATGAATTCATGACGGTCTCCTTGAGGAACTGGACCAGAAATAATCAATGGAGTTCTAGCGTCATCAATCAAAACAGAATCGACCTCATCGACTATGGCGTAATTGTGTTTGCGTTGCACTAAATCTTCTGGCGAATGCGCCATATTATCTCTTAGGTAATCAAAACCAAATTCGTTGTTGGTTCCGTATGTAATGTCTGCATCGTAGGCTTTTTTTCTGCCTTCGGAATTCGGTTGGTGGTTGTCGATACAATCAACAGTCAAACCATGAAATTCGAATAAAGGTGCTTTCCAAGTGCTATCACGTTTGGCCAAGTAATCATTTACGGTTACTAAGTGTACTCCGTTTCCAGTAAGTGCATTTAAGTATAATGGAAGGGTAGCTACTAACGTTTTTCCTTCACCTGTTTGCATCTCAGAAATTTTTCCTTGATGCAACACCATTCCACCAATCAACTGTACGTCATAGTGAATCATGTCCCAAGTGATTTCTTTACCAGCGGCATTCCATGAATTAGCCCAATTAGCCGTATCGCCAACAATGTTGATATAGCTTTTAGTAGCTGATAATTCTCTGTCTTTTGGAGTAGCAGTAACGCTAATTGTTGTGTTTTCTTTGAATCTTCTTGCTGTTTCTTTAACGACTGCAAAGGCTTCAGGAAGAATATCCATTAAAGTTTTTTCAGAAATATCATAAGCTTCTTTTTCTAAAGCATCAATAGCGATATAGATATCTTCTCTTTTGTCGATATCTGAGATGGTTTCTACTTCTTCTTTCAAAGAAGCAATTTTGGCGTCTTTTTCGGCTCTTGCTTCTTTAATTTTTTCTTTGAAGAAAGCAGTTTTGGCTCTCAATTCGTCGTGTGAAAGTCCCTGTAAAGTACTTTCAAAACTTTTGATTTTATTTAAATAAGGTTGTAAAGCTTTAACGTCTTTTTGAGACTTATCGCCTACAAATACTTTTAATATGCTGTTTATGAAACTCATGATTTAGTTGTATTTCTGTTTTATATTTTGTGTTATTTATAACAAAAAAAAAGCCTCTTTTTTGAGACTTTTTCTTGGGTTACTTTTAATACTCATCCTCGTTCCAAAGGTAATCTTCGTCCGTAGGATAGTCTGGCCAAATTTCTTCCATTGATTCATATATCTCGCCTTCATCTTCAATAGATTGAAGGTTTTCTACTACTTCTAATGGAGCACCAGCTCTAATAGCGTAGTCAATAAGTTCGTCTTTGTTAGCAGGCCATGGTGCATCACTTAAATAAGATGCTAATTCTAATGTCCAATACATATTTTGTCGATTTAATTTGTGCAAAAATAAATTTTTTACGGAATAAAACAAGTAAAATGTAATTTATTTTTGCGTAAAGTTAAGAACGTTTTTTTTAGGAAAAAAATTACTTTCTAGGAATCCATTTTACTTCCTCAGCGTTAAGGTCTAAAGTCAACTTTCGTGCCAATACAAAAAGATAGTCAGAAAGTCGGTTTAAGTACTGAATGGCAATGGGAGCAACCGGTTCATTGTGGCTTAAATGTACGGCTAATCGCTCTGCACGTCGACATACACAACGAGCAATATGACAATATGACACTGTGGTATGTCCGCCTGGAAGTACAAAATGCGTCATTGGAGGCAATAAAGCTTCCATTGTGTCAATTTCTATTTCAAGGAATTCAATATCTTGATCAGTAATGCCTAAGTTTTTCAGACGCAATTCACCGTTTTTTAGTACCTCTTTTTCTGGTGGAGTGGCAAGAATGGCTCCAATAGTAAATAAGCGATCCTGCACTTCTATGAGTGTGTTTTTGTAATGGTTGTCCATTTCTTGGTCGCGAATCAAGCCGATGTAGGAATTCAGTTCGTCTACAGTGCCATAACTTTCAATGCGTGCATGATCTTTTGGCACTCGAGTTCCTCCAAATAGGGATGTAGTTCCTGAGTCACCAGTTTTAGTATATACTTTCATTAAGGTAAGTTCTTGATTTAATTGTCTTCAATGGTTTTGACCGCTGTAAATATAAAAAAAGACCGCCAAAGCAGTCTTTTTTTTGGATGATAAAAAAAATTAGAATCCGAAAATTTCTTCCAAAGATACTCTCTTTATTTCTCCTAGTTTTTTCATTTCATTCATATCAATCTTATTTTCAGAAGCCACAATGGCATAACTGTAAGGTTTATTGGCTATGAAGTTATTGTGAAAAGTTTTTAGGTCATTCATAGAAATTTGATCTACAGTTGAGAATGTCTTTTTTCTGATATCCTCTTTTAATCCTAGTTGTTTTGCTGCTAGGTAATTAAAGATAATATTGTCTTGCGTAATTCTTTCGGTTTGAATGTCTTTTTTAACTTGACCTTTGGCTAAATTTAAATTTTCGCTTAATTCAGGTAAGTTGTTCAAAAGTTCATTCATCGCTGTTGTAGCCTCTTTGAATTTGTCCGCTTGACTTCCGACATAATTTAAAACAAGATAGTTGTCTTCTTTCTTTTGAGGCTCTACATAATATCCATAGGTGCTATAAGCTAAGGCTTTACTTTCTCTAATAGTTTGAAAAACCACTGATCCCATACCGCCACCGAAATAGTTATTGAATACATTAATAATTGCATTTTTATTGGCATCATAGGTTTCCGTATTTCTTACCCAACGCGTTTCAGCTTGTACCATATCATAATTGGTAAAAAACACTTGGTTTTGAGTTTGTACCGATGGCTTGAAAACTTTGGCTGCTGGTGTTGCAGTAAAAGTTGCTGGAACTTTGTGTAGGGCTTTTAATTGATTTACAAAAGTAGTTAATGGTGCTGGTCCATAATAAATAATGGTTTGTTCGTAATTATTTAAGTTTTTCAAACGACTCATTAAGTCTTCTGTTGTTAATGACTCTAATTCACCGGTAGTTAGAATGTTATTGAATTTGTTTACAGGTCCATAAGTAGCGTAGCTTGTTAGTCCTTGTAAAATAGCATTTTTATTTGATTTGAAATCTTTTCTGGATTTTGCAATTCTAGCTTTTAAAGCTTTTAAAGCATTTTCATCTGCCTTAGCCTTTTCAATAACTTCTTCGTACAATTGAACCGCTTTTTCAAAATTTTCTTGTAAACCTTCAATGCTTACGGTAGTATATTCTTCGCTAGTGTTGATGTTAAAGCTACAAGCTATTTTATAAAATGCTTTTGAAATTTGTTCGGCTGACATTGTATCCGTGCCTAAAAATTGGATGTATTGACTAGCTAATCCTTGTTTTAAGTCGTTTAGTGTACCAATTTTGTAGCGGTATTTTAATCTAAAAATAGAGTTGTCTTTGTTTTGAACATAAAGTACTTCTGCTTTTTCAATTTTAGATTTCTGAATGTCTTTGTTGTAATCCAAAAATACGGGTGTTGAAGCAATGCTTGGAATAGCGTTCACTTGTTTTAAGAAGTCAGATTGTTTGTCCGCATTGGTTTCAACAGGAGTAATTTGTGGTTTTTCAATTTTGACCTTGTTTTTGTTTTCTCCTTTTCTTTTGTAAACCACTACATAATTATCTCCAAGATATTTATTAGCAAAAGCTACGATGTCTTCTTTTTTTATTTTAGATAAATCGTTTACGTAAGCCACTTGATTTTTCCAGTCTAATTCTGAAGTAAAGTTGCTCATTAAATTACTTGCACGATCGCCGTATTTTTCTGTTTCGTAGATTTTATTTTTTTTAATATTATTTATGATTGATGGAATTAAATCGTCGTCAAAGTTTCCTTTCTTTAAATTTTCAATCTCAGCTAAGACTAATGCTTTTGCTTCTTCCAAGGTTTGGCCAGTAGTAGGTGCTGCAGATAAATAAAGAACACTATAATCAATTAAGCTATAGGTAAAGGCACTCGCGCGAAGCATTTTTTGTTTCTTAACTAAATTTAAATCCAATAAACCGGCTTTGCCATTAGTAAGTACTTGTCCAACTAAATTCGCTAATAAAGCATCTTTATCTTTGTTACCAGGAAGACGGTAACCGATGGCAAAACTTTCCGCATCTGGGCCAACAACTTCAATCGCTATTGGCGCTGTTATAGGAGCTTCTGGTTCAAAAGTGTATTTTTCAATTGCTTTTGGTTGCATATACCCAAAAGCCTTGTCTATTTTTGCAATTACCTCATCTGGATTGAAATCACCAGACAAGATAACACCCATATTGTTAGGTACGTAGTATTTGTTAAAATACTTTCTGATTTCTATTAAGGATGGATTTTTTAAATGCTCAACTGTTCCAATAGTGGTTTGTAAACCATAATTGTGTTTTTTGAATAAGTTGGAAAATAAAGCTTCCGAAACTTTACGACCATCATTGTCTAGTGTTCTGTTTTTTTCTTCATAAACCGCTTCTAGCTCGGTATGAAAAATTCTTAGAATTGGATTTCTAAAACGTTCCGCTTGTACGGCCAAATATTTGTCCAAAGAACTACTTGGAACATCATCAGTATATACCGTTTGCTCAAAAGAAGTAAAGGCATTCGTTCCTTGTGCGCCCATAGCAGACATCATTTTGTCGTACTCATTGGCAATAGCATATTTACTGGCAACTCCTGAAGTTTGATCGATTTTCTTATAGATTTCTTTTCTTTCGATGCTGTCTTTTGATTGGTTGAATTGCTCATACAGAGCGTCAATTTTATCTAATTCTACTTTTTCTTTAGCCCAATCCAAGGTTCCGTATTTATCGGTTCCTTTAAAAAGCATGTGCTCTAAGTAATGTGCTAATCCGGTATTGGTAGAGGGATCGGTTTTGCTTCCAGCTTTGATGGCGATGTAAGCCTGAATACGAGGGTCTTTTTTAGTAGGACTTAAGATTACAGTTAAGCCGTTTTTTAAAGTATAGAAACGGGCTTTTGTAGCATCGTTAGTGACATACTTGTAAGTATAGCCATTGCTTGAAGCTTCTTTCCATTCGATTTGTTCCTGCGCAATTGTAGTCGCAACTGAGCATAAAAATAATAAAGATAAAATTGGTTTTTTAAACATATTTATAGTCTTGGTTAAAGTAAATTATTTTGTAGTATCTGTTTCGATCAATCCATCTCGTAAACGAATTACGCGGTGCGCATAAGCAGCAATATCTTCCTCGTGCGTCACCAAGATAACGGTATTTCCTTGTGCGTGAATGTCACCGAATAGTTTCATGATTTCTACGGAGGTCTTACTATCTAAGTTTCCAGTAGGCTCATCAGCTAGGATAATAGAAGGTTTGTTGACAAGGGCTCTTGCAATAGCAACACGCTGACGCTGACCTCCCGAAAGTTGGTTAGGTTGGTGGTCCATTCTATCGGCTAGATTTACTTGTTGAAGTACCTCAGTGGCTCTTGCTACACGTTCTGATTTAGAGTAGCCAGCATAAATCATTGGTAAAGCGACATTATCTAGTGCGGTTGTTCTTGGCAAAAGGTTAAAAGTTTGAAAAACGAAGCCAATTTCTTTGTTTCTAATTTCGGCCAATTCATCATCTTTCATTTTACTAACATCTTTCCCGTTAAGAATGTAATTGCCAGAAGTAGGTGTGTCTAAACAACCTAAAAGATTCATCAATGTTGATTTTCCTGATCCCGAAGGCCCCATTAATGCAACATATTCCCCTTTTTTTATTTCTAAATCAATTCCTTTTAGTACATAAACGGTTTCGTTACCCAATGAAAAATTTCGCTTAATATTGGTTATTTTAATTAGTGATTCTGCCATCGACTATTGAATAAAGATTAATGTTGTTTTAAATTCGTTTTAAAAATACGAAATAGATTTTCATTAGTTGACTGAATTTGATTTCCGTTACAACTTTATCGTAATTTTAATGTTTTTATAAGCGAATTGTAAAATGTTCTTTGGCTTGCTCTTCTCTAAAAAAAACTAATCCCCACTGAAAGGTGTCGATAGTTACTCGAACTTTTGGGTGTTTTTTTATTTGTTCCCAAGCCTCTTCCATATCATTTGACCAATGAATATCATCAAAAATCCAAACGGTTTCATTGTTTATGGTTGGTAATAATTGTTCAAAGTAAGCCAAAGTTGCTTCTTTTGAATGATTGCCGTCAAAGTAAATGAGGTCATAGTTTTTTAAATAGAGATTATCAGTATTCAAGAATGATTCGAATTGACTAGTAATTGATTCAATTGCGTTAAAGTTGAATTGTTGAAATTGCTCTTTGGCTATTTTTGAAGTTTCGGGACAGCCCTCTAGAGTCGTTAGCTTGGCCTTTGGATTGCCTAAAGCTAGAGCAGAAGTCGCCAATCCCAAGGAAGTACCGATTTCTAAAATTGATTTTGGCTGAAAATAGCGCGTAATTCGGAATAATAATTCGGCTCGTTTTGATGAAATTCCTGCCGTTTGTGCAATTCTTGAAATCTGTCTTTTGTTGGATTTGAAAACTCTTGATCCTGCACCAAAATCAGTAACATCGATAGTGTTTTTGTTTTCTAATAGTGCTTTTCGGTAGTCTTTTATTAAGGTATATTCGGGTTTGTTTTTTTTGTCATAAAAACATTTTGTGACTAAAGAAAAAACAAAAGGCGAATGTACACCGTGTTCATTCTTGGAATTCCAAAGGAAATGTAAATAAGATTTTATTTGAAAAAGCATATAGTGTCAAAAGATTTTAATAGCTGAAGGTTTTGAAAAGATCCATTCAACTATTGCTGCAAAGAAAAACACAAAAAAGAAGATTTTACATCAAAGCACAAAAAAAAGTCACAACAAAATAATTCTAGTTGTGACTTTACTATGTTTTTTTAGTTTCAAAATTAGTTTATCGAAACCAATTTTATGTCGAATAATAAAACCGAGCCTCCCGGAATTGGGCCATAATTAAAACTTCCGTAACCAAGATGCGCCGGAACCAAAAGAACGCCGCTACCTCCCTTTTTAAAATATGGAATTCCTTCTGTCCATCCTTTGATTACTTGATTAAGTCCAACAGTAAATCCTTCGGGTTTACTTTGATCAAACACAGTTCCATTAGTAAAATACCCTTTGTAAATCACCGTTACATTTGAAGTGGCTGTAGGATGTTCTCCGGTGCCTTCTTCATTGATGATATAATATAAACCCGAATTTGTTCTTTTGGCTGTTAAATTGTTTTTAGTGAGATAATCTTTGATTTCTTGTTCGTTTTGTGCGGTATAGTCAACCACTTCATTTTTGTCTAAACTGCAAGATACAAATAAGGTTAAAAGCATAAATGCTGATACTAATTTTTTCATTTTTACTGTAATTTTTAATAATGGCTAAAATAAGCATTCATTATTTTAAGTAAGAATCTTTAAGAAAACTTTAAAAAAATTACCCTTCTAATTTGGCCGAAAGTTCAAACCAACGCTCTTCTTTGGTCTCAATTTTTTTGATAATGTTTTCTAATTCTTTGGCTTTCTTTTCGATTTCAACGACTAGGCCATCGGCAAAAAGCTGTTCTATTTTTGCTTTTTCTAGTTCTAAATCTTTGATTTCACGTTCTATTTTTTGAAATTCTTTTTGCTCGTTAAACGTTAGATTCCCAGTTGGATTGTTTTGTTTCCAATCTTTTTTATCGGCTTTATTTTCTTCTTTTTGTGCCACATCAGCGCTGTCCTCATAGGCTCTAAAATCCGAATAATTACCAGGGAAGTTTTCAATTTCGCCTTGTCCTCTAAACACAAATAAATTATCGACAATCTTATCCATAAAATAACGATCGTGCGATACCACCATCAAACAACCAGGGTAATCCAAAAGAAAACTTTCCAAAACATTCAAGGTCACAATATCCAAATCGTTGGTAGGTTCATCCAGAATTAAAAAATTAGGATTCTGAATCAAAACGGTACACAAATACAAACGTTTCAATTCGCCACCGCTCAATTTTTCTACAAAATCATATTGTTTTTTGGCATCAAATAGAAAGCGTTCTAACAATTGCGAAGCCGAAATAATTCTCCCTTTGCTTAGCGGAATGTATTCTCCGTATTCCTTAATAATATCTATAACCCTTTGATTGGGTTTTGGGTTGATTCCAGATTGGGTGTAATAGCCAATTTTTATGGTGTCGCCCACGATTACTTTTCCGCTATCCAAAGGTAAAGTTCCGGTTAGTACATTCAAAAAAGTAGATTTTCCCGTCCCGTTTTTTCCAATAATCCCGATGCGTTCCCCTCTTTGAAAATCAAAACTAAAATTATCCAAAATCACATGATCCTTAAATTTCTTAGAGATTTTGTGCAATTCAATGATTTTGCTGCCCATGCGTTCCATGTTGATTTCGAGCTCGACTTTGTTTTCTCGTCGTCTGCTTTGGGCTTTTTCCTTAATGATGTAAAAATCGTCTTGACGCGATTTCGACTTGGTTGTACGAGCTTTAGGTTGCCTGCGCATCCATTCCAATTCTTTTACAAACAAGTTTTGGGCTTTGTCCACACTAGCGTTTTCAGAGGCAATACGCTCTTCTTTTTTCTCTAAATAATAAGAATAGTTGCCTTTGTATTGGTATAATTTTCCGTTGTCTAATTCTATGATTTCGTTACACACGCGCTCCAAAAAGAAACGGTCGTGCGTCACCATAAACAAGGTAATATTTTCTTTAGCAAAATAACTTTCCAGCCATTCAATCATTTCTAAATCCAAGTGGTTGGTAGGCTCATCCAAAATCAACAAGTCAGGACGATTGATCAAAATGATAGCCAAAGAAAGTCTTTTCTTTTGTCCACCTGACAAATTTTTAACCTTCAGTTTGAAGTCTTCTAGCTTTAGTTTGAACAAAATTTGCTTAAACTGCGTTTCAAAATCCCAAGCATTGTATTGATCCATTTGGTCAAACGCTTTTTGGTAGGCTTCTTCGTCTTCGGGATTTTCCAATGCTTTTTCGTAGCGTTCAATCACTTTCAAAATTTCATTATCCGAAGCGAAAATACTTTCCTCAATCGTCAATTCGTCTTGCAAATTATGATCTTGCGACAAAAACGCCATTTTAATGTCTTTACGAATCACCACTTGTCCTGTATCGGGTTCGTCCTCGCCATTGATGATTTTCATGATGCAGGTTTTTCCAGACCCATTTTTGGCAATAAAGGCAATTTTTTGGTCTTTATTAATCCCAAACGAAAGGTTTTCAAAAAGAGTGCGTTCTCCAAAAGACTTAGAGATATTTTCGACAGATAAGTAATTCACAGTGCTTGTTTTTTTGCAAAAGTAAACTATTCTATAGCCATTTGCGAATTATTTCTCAAAGTGTAAGGGTTGTTTTTTAGGAACAGATGCAAAAGGCATTTTCAGCAAACATTGGGTCCCGCTGTCCACTATATCTCCTGTCTGGTTCGTTCACCAGTCAGGAGGATGCCGTTCCCATCGGGGTTAAGGAGTAACATTGGTTTTTATAAATTAGTTCGATTTGTCAGTTCGAGCGCAGTCGAGAACCATTAGTACCTCTCGACTGTACTTCGACTTCGCTCAGTATAAACTGCTCGATGTGACTTAAAAAGTGTAGTGCTAAATTGCAGTTGTTATTAGTGTTATTTTCCATTATTGTCTTTCAGTTCCACCACATGCCATTGTTGCCGAATCTTCAAAAAAGGTTTTCTAACCAAAGCTTCATTGGTCAAATAAAAGGTGTTGCCATCAATCGTAGCAATTCCTTCAATTTGATGAAATCGCATTTTTAGATTAATCCTTTTTTTGCAACCCGATAAAAAGTGATTTCCCTCAAAGTCATGCAAAAGATATAAAAACGGACTTCCTCTTTTGGTGTATCCACAAAGCATAATTTTTTTCTCAGTCTCCAAATAAGTTGCGCCTGTAATCAAGCCTTTGCAATCCCAAGAAGCTTGTAGTTGTGCCACTTGATGGCCTGTTTTGTTGGGCAAAGCATAAAGGCTTGTAGTAGCCGTTTTCCATTCTTTAGTAAACAAATAAAGGCTGTCTTTTGTTACTACAAAAGCTTCGCAATCAAATTCTGTTTTGTTGGGTTTTTGCGGACTAAAATTGCTTTGATTGCTATACGAAAAAGTGATCGTTTCAATATGAGGTTGTTTTTGCAAAAAGGATCTTTTTTCAATTTTTAAAATGCTCAAATCTTTTCGATTCCCCGAATAATTGTTGCCAAAATCTCCTATATATAGGTAGGAACTATCTTGTGTGATTTCTTCCCAATCATGATTGATTACTCCGTTTAGTTTTATTTTTCTTTTAATTTTTCCTGAATCGTCCAAACCGTAAAGCGTCGTGTCATGGTCGTCATTGTGTGTCCAAAACAAACCCTCAAAAAACACTAAACCCGAAGTTTCTTTTAAAGAATCCGATAGTGGAGAAGAAAGCAAAGGTTTTATTTTGGTTTTGGGAAATTCACATTTTTTGTTTTTTATTGCAATAGCATCATTACTCTTATAGGGTTGAGGGTAAACTATCGAAAAACAACAAAGTAAGTACAACAAGAATTTCATGGACATTCATTCTAATGAATGGTAAAAATAAGGAAATACATTTGTAATAATTTTTTAATAGTAAGAATAATCACTTGTGCTTTTGAGAGAGTATTATCTCATTATATTTGCATCATGCAATTATCTGTTATCATTCTCAACTACAACGTTCGCTATTTCTTGGAACAATGTGTACTTAGCGTTCAAAAAGCGCTAGAAAACATTGAAGGCGAAATTATTGTTGTCGATAATGCTTCTTCTGATGATAGTTGCACCATGATGCAAACTCGCTTTCCAGAAGTCAAACTCATTCAAAATAGCGAAAATCTAGGTTTTTCAATTGGCAATAACATTGGAGTTGCCGCCGCCAAGGGAGAATATCTTTGTATTTTGAATCCAGATACAGTCGTGGCCGAAGATACTTTTTTAAAGGTATTGGCTTTCGCCGAAGCACAAAAAAATCTTGGAATTGTTGGAGTAAAATTAATTGATGGCTCAGGGAACTTTTTACCCGAAAGTAAGCGCGGTGTTCCTACACCTTGGGTGGCTTTTACAAAAATTATGGGTTTGTATCGCTGGTTTCCAAGTGTTTCCATTTTTACAAAATATTATGCACAACATGTACATCCAGATCAAACGGGCAAAGTAGATATTCTAGTGGGAGCTTTTATGTTTCTCCCCCGAGAATTATACCTAGAAGTGGGTGGTTTTGATGAGAATTGCTTTATGTATTCTGATGATGTTGACTTGTCGTATCAAGTGTTGCAAAAAGGAAAAGATAATTTTTATTTTCACAATACTACTGTACTTCATTATAAAGGAGAAAGCACGATAAAAGATGGTACTTATATGAAACGCTTTCAAGAAGCCATGCGTTTTTTTTATCAAAAGCATTTTAGAGTTTCCTTTTTCTTTGAAATTTTTATGGAGTTGGGGATTTTTTTGTTTTCCATTTTGAAAATGTTTCAAGGAAAACCAAAACATAAAAAAGAATTCAGTGCGTATTGTCTTTTTTCTGATGATGAAAAAGTTGCGCAGGAATTGCAGTTAGCTTTGGGAAAAAAAGTGGCTTTTCGTGCTTTTAAAGGAGAAAAAATGGTAAATTCGTCTTCTTTTATAAAGGAAAAGGGAGTCGAAATACTTCTGGATAATAATTATATTTCTTTTCGAGAATGCATCTCTTTTTTGGAATCACTAAAGAATAGAGGATTTGCTTTTAAGATTCTTCCTAAAAGTTCTAATTTTTTAATAGGAAGTGATAATAATAACGAAAGAGGTACGGTTTTGAAAATTCCGAATAATTTATATAAAATGTAATTTACATTCGATTTATTTGTTAATTTCGCAAACAGAAAATAAAAAACACCGTTTAGGTTACTGATATGGCAAGATTTGAATTAAAACTTCCAAAAATGGGAGAAAGTGTTGCAGAAGCAACCATTACCAATTGGTTGAAACAAGTAGGGGAAACAATTGAAGCGGATGAGGCAGTATTAGAAATTGCTACAGACAAAGTGGATAGTGAAGTGCCTAGTGAAGTTTCGGGGGTATTAGTAGAACAATTGTTTCAAATTAATGATTTGGTTCAGGTGGGTCAAACCATCGCTATTATTGAAACCGAAGGTGGTGCAGTTACAGAATCTGTTGTTGCTAATGCAATTCCAGAAGAAGTGGTAGCCATCGAAAAAGCTATAGAAGTAGCCAAAGAAACGGTGCTTGCTCCAGTAGATTTTACGGAATCGGATAAGTTTTTGTCTCCTTTGGTAAAAAATATCGCAAAAGAAGAAGGTATTTCTATTGCAGAACTTCAGACAATTTCTGGCACAGGAAAAGAAGGAAGAATTACCAAAGCAGATATTTTAGAATATATTAAAAACAGAGGAAATCAACCTAAAGTTACCGCAGCTCCATCATTAATGGTGGATACGATAGCTCCAGTGGCTACTCCGGTAGTGGCAAAAGCAACTCCTGTTTCTGTTAATGGTGGAGACGAAATTGTAGAAATGGACAGAATGCGTAAGCTGATTTCGGGTTATATGGTGGCTTCTGTTCAGACATCGGCTCACGTACAGTCATTTATTGAGGTTGATGTAACAAATATTGTAAAATGGAGAGATCGAGTAAAAACCGCTTTCGAAAAGAGAGAAGGTGAGAAATTGACTTTTACACCTATATTTATGGAAGCTGTTGCAAAGGCTTTGAAAGATTTTCCAGGGATGAATATTTCGGTTGATGGTGATTTTATTATCAAAAAGAAAAATATCAATTTGGGTATGGCAGCCGCTCTGCCAAACGGAAATTTAATTGTTCCTGTTATCAAAAATGCCGATCAATTGAATTTGGTAGGAATGGCGAAAGCAGTAAATGATTTAGGAAATCGTGCAAAAGCAGGTAAATTAAAGCCAGACGATACGCAAGGAGGAACTTACACAGTTACTAATGTGGGGACTTTTGGTTCTGTTTTCGGAACACCAATTATCAATCAGCCACAAGTAGGTATTTTAGCTTTGGGAGCCATTAGAAAAGTGCCAGCGGTAATCGAAACTCCAGAGGGTGATTTTATTGGAATTCGTCAAAAAATGTTCTTGTCTCATTCGTACGATCATCGTGTAGTAGATGGAGCATTGGGAGGAAGTTTTGTGAAACGAGTAGCAGAGTATTTAGAAGCATTTGATCCGAATAGGGATTTTTAATAAAAAACTAACAATCAAAAACCGACATAATGTATTTTATGTCGGTTTTTTTTATTTTTCTTTTTGTAAAGATTTGGATTTCATTCTGTTTGTGATGTTTTATTAGTGGTAAGTCTTTTTAGTCCTGCTTAAAAAAGTATATTTGCAATTGTAATTAATAGGATAAAATGGAACTGAAATTAAATAGACCCATTTGTTTTTTCGATCTTGAAACAACAGGTGTTGATATTGGGAAAGATCGCATTGTAGAGATCTCAATTTTTAAAGTTTTCCCCAACGGAAACAAAGAAAGTAAAACATGGTTGGTTAATCCAACGATTCCAATTCCTGCCGAGACAACTGCGGTGCATGGGATTACTAATGAAAAAGTAGCCAATGAGCCAACCTTTAAAGAATTGGCCTCTCAAGTTTACAATATGATGAAAGATGCTGATTTGGCTGGATTCAATTCGGATCGTTTTGATATTCCTTTATTGGCTGAGGAACTGTTAAGAGTTGGAGTTGATTTTGATATGAAGAATAGAGTTTCTGTAGATGTGCAGACTATTTTTCATAAAATGGAAGAAAGAACCTTAGCAGCGGCTTTGAAATTTTACACTGGAAATTCCCTTGAAAATGCGCATTCAGCCGAAGCAGATACAATGGCCACTTACGAAATTTTAAAAGCACAACTGGATTGCTATCCTGAGTTGGAAAATGACATGAAAGTGTTGTCTGAGTTTACGACTCGTAAAAAAATAGCCGATTTTGCTGGTATGATTGCGTTTGACAAAGACAACGAAGAGATTTTTACTTTTGGGAAGCATAAAGGTGTTAAGGTTGAAAAGGTGTTAGAGTCGGAGCCTGGTTATTTTAGCTGGATTCAAAATGCTGATTTTCCTTTGTATACCAAAAAAGTGCTTACTGCTATTAAATTAAGAAAGTTAAATACTAAATAAAGTGATTAGTGAAAAGTAATTAGTGAATAGTATGTGTTTGCTAATTACTTTTTACTATTTACTGTTCACTTAAGTTATGAAAATAATTTGCATAGGCAGGAATTATGCCAACCATATTGAAGAGCTAAAAAACGAACGTCCCACAGAGCCAGTGGTTTTTATGAAGCCTGATTCGGCTATTTTGTTAAAGCAACATCCGTTTGTGATTCCAGAATTTTCGGAGGATATTCATCACGAAATTGAGTTGATTGTGAAAATTAGTAAAGTTGGAAAATACATCGAACCTAAGTTTGCACATAAATATTATGACGAAATTAGTGTTGGAATCGATTTTACGGCAAGAGATTTACAGGAAAAACTAAAACAAAAAGGGCTGCCTTGGGAAAAATCAAAGGCTTTTGATGGTTCGGCAGTGATTGGAGAATTTTTACCTAAAACGCAGTTTAGTTCACTTGAAAATCTTACATTTGAGTTAACTAATAACGGGCAAACGGTTCAAAAAGGCTGTTCTAGTCATATGTTATGGGCTGTCGATGAGTTGATTGCTTATGTTTCGCAGTTTTTTACGTTGAAAATAGGGGATATCATTTTTACTGGAACACCGGCTGGAGTTGCTGCTGTGCAACCCAATGATGTTTTAGAAGGATTTTTAGAAGGACAACAATTATTTAGAATACAAGTAAAATAATGGCTTTAAAATACAACCTCTCCAAAGTGTATGCACTTTCCGATAATGATCCAGAATTTGTTCAGCAAATTTTGATCTTATTTGTTACCGAAGTCCCTCAGGATTTGAAAAAAATCAAAGAAGGAATCAACGAAAAAGATCATAAAAAAACGTATGCATATGCGCACAAAATCAAGCCCACCTTGGATTTAATTGGTTTAAATGTGGCTTTTGAAGAGATTCTTCAGGTAGAAGCTTGGACTAAAAAAGAAGGAAGAAAAAAAGATATTATCGAGACTTTTAAAAGTATCAAGCAGCGTGTGAAGGACGCGGTAAAAGAAATCAAAAAAGATTTTGACTTGTAGTTGACTTTTTTTAAAATCATTCATCCATTTCAATTTTTTTAAAATGAAAGCAGCCATAATTACTATCGGTGACGAAATTCTTATTGGTCAAATTATCGATACCAATTCAGGTTATATTGCCAAAGCCTTGGATAGAATAGGAATTGAGGTCAAGGAAATGTTGTCTATAAGCGATGATAAACAAGCTATTTTAGACACTTTTGCTTTAATGCAAGATACTGTTGATGTTGTTGTTATTACAGGCGGTTTGGGCCCTACCAAAGATGATATTACCAAAAAAACTATCTGTGATTATTTTGAGGATACACTCATACGCAATGTTGAGGTAGAGGCTCATGTGATTGCTTTAATTGAAAAAGCGTTGCAGCGGGAAGCCTCTCAAATGAATAAAGATCAGGCTTTGGTTCCCTCAAAATGCGTTGTTTTGCCTAATGAAGTTGGAACGGCTCCTGGAATGTGGATTCAAAAAGGGCAAACGGTTTTTGTTTCTTTGCCAGGAGTGCCTTATGAAATGAAATATCTAATAGATCATCAAGTGGTTCCAAAGATAGTTAAAGAATACAAGCGTCCTTTTATTATTCATAAAACCGTTCTTACTTATGGTCAAGGTGAAAGTGTAGTAGCCGAACGTATTGAAGATTGGGAAAATGATTTGCCGAGTTATATTAAGTTGGCTTATTTGCCTGCTCCAGGTAGAGTGCGTTTGAGGTTGACTGCAAAAGGTACGGACAGGCAATTTTTGGAAACAGAATTGGAGCGTCGATTGACTTCTTTATGTTTGCTTATTGGAGATATTGTTGTTGGATTAGATGAAGAGGAGACTTTAGAAGTTGTAATAGGTCGATTACTAACTCAAAAAAATAAGACAATAGCTACGGCTGAAAGTTGTACGGGAGGTAAAATAGCGCAAGTAATCTCTGGTGTTTCAGGAGCTTCTAATTATTACAAAGGGAGTGTAGTAGTTTATGCTACCGAGATGAAAACGAAGTTGTTAGAAGTCTCATTATCGACTATAGAAGCACATAGTGTTGTTAGTGCAGAAGTGGCAAAAGAAATGGCAATAAATTGTCAAAAAATCTTTGAAACGGATTATGCTATCGCTACAACAGGCAATGCGGGACCGTCAAAAGGTGATTCAGATGCAGCTGTTGGTATCGTATTTATTGCTTTGGCAACCCCTGATGGCGTGATAGTGGAAGAGTTTAATTTCGGTCAACCGCGAGAAAAAGTAATAGATAGAGCCGTTGGTAAGAGTTTGGAAATGTTGCAAAAAGAAATTTTAAAAAATGTGTTATAATTTTTTGTTTCATCCGTTTATTTTTCTTTTCTTTGCACCCTGATTTTGAATAACGATAAAAGATAAGCATAATGTCAAGAGTTTGTGACCTTACAGGTAAAAGAGCGATGGTAGGAAATAACGTTTCTCACGCTATGAATAAAACTAAGAGAAAGTTTTCCGTAAACTTAGTTAAAAAGCGTTTTTATCTTCCAGAAGAAGATAGATGGATTACTCTTAGAGTAGCAGCATCTACGATAAAAACAATTAATAAAAATGGAATTGCTGCTGTATTGAAAAAAGCGCAATCAGAAGGATTTATAAAATAATCTTTTTCCTAAATAAATATATAGCAAGATGGCAAAGAAAGGTAATAGAATCCAAGTAATTTTAGAATGTACTGAGCACAAAACTTCAGGTGTTGCAGGAACTTCAAGATACATAACAACAAAGAACAAAAAAAATACTCCAGATAGATTAGAGATTAAAAAATTTAATCCAATCTTGAAACGTGTAACTGTTCACAAAGAAATTAAATAATAATTAGAGATTTTTATTTATAAAAATTTCAAATAACATTTGAATCATGGCAAAGAAAACCGTAGCATCGTTACAAACCGCTTCTAAAAGATTATCAAAAGCCATTAAAATGGTAAAATCTCCAAAAACTGGTGCATATACATTCGTTGAATCTATTATGGCTCCTGAAGCAGTTGATGAATTCTTGAAAAAGAAATAATTTACATACATTTTATATAAAAGCTACTTTCTTTCGGAAGTAGCTTTTTTATTTTTTATATTTACCCTTTCAAATAATGTAAGGAATTTTTCCTTTGATGACATACTTAACCTAACAAAAAATGAGTTTTTTTAAACGTATATTTTCTTCCGAAAAGAAACAGACTTTAGATAAAGGTCTTGAGAAAACAAAAGTTAACTTTTTTACTAAATTGACCAAAGCTGTGGCTGGAAAGTCAAAGGTAGATGATGATGTTTTAGATAATTTGGAGGAAATATTAGTAGCTTCAGATGTTGGGGTCGCTACTACATTAAAAATTATTACACGTATTGAAAATCGTGTTGCAACAGATAAATATTTGGGTGTTGATGAGTTAAATGGAATTCTTCAAGAAGAAATTGCAGGTTTGTTATCTGAGACTAATAATGGTGAAGCGACAGAGTTTGTTATTCCAGTGAATACTAAACCTTATGTATTGATGGTGGTAGGGGTAAATGGTGTGGGGAAAACGACTACTATTGGTAAATTGGCCTACCAATTTAAAAAATCAGGATACAATGTTGTGCTTGGAGCTGCCGATACCTTTCGTGCAGCCGCTATTGATCAATTGCAAATATGGGCAGATCGTGTTGGGGTGCCTATAGTGCGTCAGGAAATGGGAAGTGACCCAGCTTCTGTGGCTTTTGATACCTTGCAATCGGCAGTGGCTCAAAATGCGGATGTTGTAATTATAGATACAGCTGGACGTTTGCATAATAAAATTAATTTGATGAATGAGTTATCAAAAGTGAAGCGTGTCATGCAAAAAGTGGTTACTGATGCGCCTCATGATGTACTTTTGGTACTAGATGGTTCTACGGGTCAAAATGCTTTTGAGCAAGCCAAACAATTTACAGCCGCTACCGAAGTTACTTCTCTTGCGGTTACGAAATTAGACGGAACTGCTAAAGGTGGTGTTGTTATTGGTATTTCAGATCAATTCCAGATTCCTGTTAAGTATATTGGAGTTGGCGAGGGAATTGAAGATTTACAAGTCTTTAATAAGTATGAATTTGTAGATTCTTTTTTTAAATAAATCGTCAATGAAAAATATAAGTCCGCTATATCTTTATTTTGTTAGCTTGATTTGTTTTGTTTTAGCCAATTTAGTTCGCGGCAAAATGGATTTTGCATATGGTTTCTTTCTTGGAACTGGTGTAGTTCTTTTTTTAATAGGTCTTTATAAAAAGATTAGTAGCAAGTAATTATAAATACAAGGCTTTTATTTTACTCCAAAGGACTTCGTCAAAGTCAGATAATGCTAAGTTGGCGTTGTCTGCAGCTTCTCCCATTCGTACTACTACCATGTTTTTACTCGGAATTACATAGATTTTTTGATCGTTTTTCCCCAAAGCCATATACATATCTATTGGGCCGCTAGGCACTAAACTCCCCTTGAATACTAATTGAGTTTGCGGTAGGCGGTAACTTTCTTTACCGTTGAGCCACCATAAGTACCCATAAGAAAGATTAAGATTTTGAGATGTGCTAGTGGCTTCGGATACAAATGCTTCGTTTAGGATGGTGTTATTTTCCCATTTTCCTTTGTTTAGCATTAATAAACCAAAGCGTGCCATGCTTCGGGTGGTGCTCCAATACACACTATTGTTGTCCATCTGAATCCATGATCCTTCCATTCCAATTTTATCTCTGAGTTTGGCGTTGAAGTATCCTGACCAAGTTTGCTTTGTGGCTTTTGCTATAACATCTTGGAGTTTTACATATACGTTATGATAAGCCCATCTCGTGCCAGCATCGGCTTTGTATTGCAAGCTTGCAGGATCGACGGCGTCGCCATTGGCAAGGTCTTCTATGCCCGAAGTCATGGTAAGGAGGTGTTTGTTAGTGATTAGGTTTTCTTTGGCGATGGGAAGACTCGTCCATCCTATTCCTAAGTAATCAGACACTTTAGCATTAATGTTTACTATGCCTTCTTGTTGCGCAATGCCTGTAATTGCAGTAGTGAGTGTTTTTCCCGCACTTGCCCAATACCAAGGTGTATTGGCGTTATGGCCATTAAAATACTTTTCGAGCACTATTTTTCCGTCGACTAAGATAATAAAACCTTTGGTTTTTTTTTGAGTTAAATAATCTAATAAAGGCTGTACAGCTGTGGGTTTCCAACCTAAACCCTCGATGGTTTTGGTTTCCCAAACCGTTCCCGTTACAGGTGGGAAATACATATTCGTAGTTGGATTGGTGGTGGGTGTATCGGCTTTTTCTGTACTACAATTGACGAAAGTTAGCAAGACAACTAAGGAGGTTAAGTATTTTTTCATGATTTTTATTTTGGCCTTGGGATTGGACTAAAATAGTGAAAAATAGTTTAACGAAACCCTTCTATTTTTTGTTTCCTAATTTGTTTTCTTCGTACTTTGTGGTCTTGGAATCCCGTCTGGTTTTGCACGTAAACGCTAGCCCTGATGGGAACGGCATCCTTGTGGTCCCGGGGTTCGGGACGACAAGATATAGTGGACAGCAGGAAATGGCTCCATATAAAAATTAAATATATTCTATGAAAAAAGTAGTTGTAGTAGTAACCCTTTGTTTGGTTTTTTTAGGGTGTCAGCCTAAAGTTGAGAAGGAATCGGTGACTTTGTTGAATGGGTATTGGGAGATTGAGAAAGTGGTTTTTGAAGAAGGTGAAGATAAAGAATACCCGAGCAATGATAGTTTTGATTATTTTGAAATAAAAGGCGATACCGGATTTAGAAAGAAAGTAATGCCGCAATTGGATGGTACGTTTCAAGCGAATGATTTGGTAGAAACGATTCGTGTTCGACAAAAAAATGATCAAATTTTTCTTGATTTCAAGACTGATTTCGCGCAGTGGTCAGAGGAATTGGTAAAGATTGACGCAAAGGAATTGGTCTTGAGAAATGCAGAGCAAAAAGAGTATCACTATAAAAAAACAGGTCCAATAAAAATTATTGACAATGGCAAAACGACTAAATGATCAGAATACGGTAGGAGATGTTTTGAAGCATATTATTGAGGTTAATAAATTGCAAACGGGTCTTAACCAGATTGATGTACGTGAGGCTTGGAAAAATTTGATGGGAAACGGTGTGAATCATTATACCAAAAATGTGATTTTGAAAGGATCAATTTTGTATGTTGAATTGTCTTCTTCTGTTTTACGGGAAGAATTGAGCCACGGTAAATCGAAAATAATTGCGATGATTAATGAGGAATTGCGTCGGGATGTGGTTAGGGACGTGGTGTTGAGGTAGAATTGCTGTAATTTAAAGTCTTTAAAGTGATAAGTAAAAGTATAAAATCAAAGTTTAAATTTCTGCCAATTTTCCTAGCAACTTATTTAACGGTTTTACCGGTTTTAGTTGTTTATTTTAGTTTTACTTCTCCAGTAGCAACTATGACTCTTCCTGTTTTATTTTTGTTGTTTATTGTGGTTTTTTGGTTTACAGTATGTAGAACTAGAGCACATCGAATACGAATTGATGAAGAAAGTATAGTCGTTAATCGTTATTTTGGGATTGGCAAATCAGAAACATATGGCTTTAATGGTCTGGATGGGTTTATAACATTGTTTGAGTCTGGAAAACTTGGTGTTTCTGAAAACCTTTTTATTCTTCGAAAAGGAAAAAGAGTTGTCTGTATTTCTGAATTCTATCATTCTAATTATGGTGAATTAAAACAAATACTTATTGAAAGATTAATCAATTTTGGGGTTAAAGACTATAATATTAAAGAAGAATGGAGTAATATTTTTAAATAAAAAATCCCGTTTCTATTGAAGCGGGATTTTTTTATGAGATAACTATTTTTAGTGCATTTTACTGCCCACTAAAAACGGATCACTGATTACTAATTAGAATTGCTCTCTTCCAGCAAAGTGGAAAGCACCTTCGATAGCAGCATTTTCATCGCTATCAGAACCGTGAACTGCATTTTCTCCAATAGAAGTTGCGTAAGCTTTACGGATAGTTCCTTCTGCAGCTTCAGCTGGATTAGTGGCTCCAATTAAAGTTCTGAAATCTTCCACTGCATTTTCTTTTTCTAAAATGGCAGCAACAATAGGGCCACGAGTCATGAATTCTACTAATTCTCCAAAGAAAGGTCTAGCTGAGTGTACTGCATAAAATGCTTGTGCGTCAGCAACAGTTAATTGCGTTAATTTCAAAGAAACAATTTTGAAACCTGCATTTGTAATCATTGCTAAGATGTTTCCGATGTGTCCGTTTTCTACAGCATCAGGCTTAATCATTGTAAAAGTTCTATTTGTAGCCATTTTTTGTGTTTTTAAATTTGGTGCAAAAGTAGACTTTTTTTGCAAATACAATTTGTGAAATTGTCATTTTTGAGTCAATTTTTTGATTATGCGATAAAATAGTGTGATTATACTTTAAAAAACAGTTTCTTTTGATAGAAATACCACAATAAAAGACTCCAAAAACCTACATAAAGCAAAGCAAAGGCCAGTGAAGCATTCATAGGATTTTCGAAATAAGGCAAAACTCCAAATTCATAACTGTAGGTCCAAAAGTCGATTGGAGTGGTATCTTTTGGATTTTGAACCGAAATCATTACCAAAGCTTGAGGAATGATTTGTGACAAAAAGAAAACAATCATAGGATTTACTCCCCAAACTAAAAATAACGTGATTCCTTTTTTGAAGTTAAGTAGATCAATGCAATAATATAAAATCGTCAAGATAAGCGTAGCTAATCCAGCGGTATAAAGTACATAGGAACTGGTCCACAAGGCTTTATTGATTGGGAAAACAAAATTCCAAAGCCAACCCGAGAACAGCAATACTGCTCCAATGCTAAGCATTTTTTGTGCTTTTTCTTTTTTGGAGATATCCATATTGAGTAATTGTCCAATTTGAAGGCCTAATAAACCCGTTACTATAGCAGGGATAGTACTTAAAATTCCTTCAGGGTCCCAAGTTTTGGTAGCTTCCCAAACATGTCCTGATAACAACATTTGGTCCACCCAAGTAGCTAAATTGGTTTCTTTTTCGAGATTGGTAACTGCAAAGCCTGGCGCAGGAACTAATGTCATTAGCGCCCAATAGCCCAGTAATAAAACACTGCTAACGATGAGTTGGATTTTGGGAGTGGTTTTTAAATACAAAAGCGAAGCGATGAAATATATAATTCCGATACGCTGCAAAACGCCAGGAAGCCGCACGTTTTCATAAGCTGGAATCCCGCTATAAGCAAGGAACATAAAAAGGATAAAACAGCCAATGGCCAAATAGGTTTTGGTTTTTTGATTGAAATTCCCCATTAAAGCATAACCAACAATGGCAGTTATAAGTAGGCGAATGATCAGTAATGGCGTTCCTTCAAGGTCTAAAAACTGAATTTTACCGAAAAAGTTAAAGAACAAGCCTAGGTTTATCATACGCAACGAACGAACAAAGATTTTGTTGAAGGTTGAGCTGTCGTAGGTTTTAGTTGGCATGGCAAAAGCAATGGCGGTTCCCATAATGAAAACAAAAAATGGAAATACCAAATCGGTTGGGGTACAGCCGTGCCATTCAGCGTGCCGTAAGGGAGCATAAATCGTGGACCAACTTCCAGGATTATTGACAACGGTCATTAATAAAATAGTTAATCCTCGAAATACATCCAATGAAATCAGTCGGTCCTTGCTCATAAAAAAATAATAATAAGTTTTAAAAGGTAATAATAGTAAAATTTGTGGATAAAGCTTTTATTTCTTTGATTAATTTAGGAATAAGTTGCTCTCCATTTTCTAAATAGAATTCTGAAAAATTAGCTTGACGTTCTTGCAAACTTTGGTTGGGAAAAAGTTCATTTTGAAGCGCTGTGATTCGGCTCAAACTATCAGCTAATTTTCGTTTTTGTGCTTTTAGCAATCGTTTTTCAAGTTGTTCTAGCCCTTTGGTTTGTTTTACTTCTTGCGCTTTTACGGCACCTTCAAAAGAACGGTCGGTTTTGGAAGTCAGTTCATTTAAGGTTTTAAACTGTTGTTGTAATTGCTGTTTCAAATTGCTCAAATCGATGGCAAATTCCGACAATTGTTTGGTTTTGTTGTTGATTAATTGCACTTGTTTTTGGAATAAATCGTTCCAAGTCAAGGCTAAGGCATCTGCTTTTTTCAGCTGTTTTTCAGTAGCCAAAACTACGGAGTTACGCACAATAAGTATGGGGAAAGTCACCTTTACCGCATCAAAAAATGATTTCAATTCTAGCCAATAGGCTATTTCTCCACCACCACCAATATAGGCTAGATTAGGGAGAATAATTTCTTGATATAAAGGACGCATCACTACATTGGGACTGAATTTTTCGGGATGAAGTTCCAGTTCAGCGAGTAGTTCTTGTTCTGAAAACTGAATTTTTGTATTGTTTATTTTGTACAATCCGTCTTCAAAAATAATACGCTCTCTCAAGTTGTCTTCTATAAAAAACAAATTGATTTCACGAGGATTGACTTGAACGGTATAGTTACCAAATTGCTCAATAGTTTCATTCACTTTTGAAAAAGCAGTTTGTTTGAGTAATTCTTCTTTTATGAATGGAATAAATTGTCTTTTTAAATGGGCGTCATCAGCATCCAAAATAACTAATCCAAAATGACCAAAAAGAGTATTGGCCAAATATCTAGTCGCGTCAGCCAGATTGGTATGCTTCAAATAGGCTTCTTGAAATAGTTTTTTTAACGTTTCGGCATTGGTACTGTTCCCTAACTCTAGTGCAAAAATCGATAAAAAATCTTCGAGACCTTCTGTAGATAAGCGCCCTACTGGTCCAGTACTTTCTCTGTTCCAACAGAATTTTTTTCCTTTAAAAGTAAAGTAATTGATTTCTTCAAAATCATGGTCTTCGGTAGCCATCCAATAGACAGGGACAAAATTTTGTTCAGGATATTGTTGTTGTAATTCCTTAGTCAGATTGATGGTCGAAATGATTTTATATAGAAAATACAAAGGTCCGCTGAATAAATTCAGTTGATGACCTGTTGTAATGGTATACGTATTGGAATGATTTAAAAGTTTAATGTTGTTTAAAGTTGCCGATGAAGCATTGATTTTGGCATGTTGTGCTTCTAAAGCAGCAACTAAAACGACTCTTTTATTGTCTTCGAAGTTGGCTTTCTTTTCATCTATTTGAGGACCAAAATTTTCAAGAGTTGGGAATCGATGATACAAAGGCTGTACGTTTGGTTTTTGGTCTAAATAATCATTGATTAGTGAGGAAAAATACCCGGAATTTTGAAAGCTGATACAGTCGGATGGCATAATTAAAAGATTTAGGGCTAAATTACCAAAAAATGAGAAAAAATAGACATGACTTTTTGAATGAGTTACATTTTAACTTATTATTGTAATTCTAAACCACTAACTAAAACCACCACAAATGACCACAGATACTCCTTCTAAAGGAAAAAATTCATTGCAACATGTCCTTTTCGGCAGTTTGATAGGAACGACCATTGAGTTTTTTGATTTTTATATTTATGCCAATGCTGCGGTATTGGTTTTTCCACAGCTTTTTTTTCCGAGTACCGATGCTACTATGGCTACGTTGCAGTCACTAGCTACGTTTTCCATTGCTTTTTTATCGCGTCCCCTGGGTTCGGCTTTTTTTGGTCATTTTGGAGATAAAATAGGTCGTAAATTTACCTTGGTAGCCGCATTACTGACGATGGGAATTTCTACTGTTGCCATTGGTTTTCTGCCGAGTTATGCTAGTATTGGTATTGCTGCACCTTTGTTGTTGATGTTGTGTCGTTTTGGACAAGGCGTTGGTCTTGGAGGGGAATGGGGTGGCGCTGTTTTACTAGCCATCGAGAATGCGCCACCCAATAAAAGAGCTTGGTATGGCATGTTCCCACAGTTAGGTGCTCCGATAGGATTGTTGCTTTCAGGAGGGACTTTTTTGCTTTTAACGGATAGTATGACCAACGAAGATTTTATGGATTATGGTTGGCGAATTCCCTTTATAGCCAGTTCGCTTTTGGTAGTGGTTGGTTTTTATATTCGAACTAAAATTTCTGAAACACCTTCTTTTGAGCAGGCTAAAAAAGTAGAAGCAGAAGTAAAAATTCCGTTTCTTACCTTGCTTACCTCTTACAAGAATCAATTGATTTTTGGAACTTTGGCGGCAGTGACTACTTTTTTGGTTTTTTATTTAATGACGGTATTTACGTTAAGTTGGGCAACCTCTGATTTGGGTTTTACCAAAAGAGAGGGTTTGTTAATTCAGTTGTTTTCCGTGCTCTTTTTTGCGCTGTTTATTCCTGTTTCAGCAGTGGTTGCAGATGCTATTGGTCGTAGAAAAATGCTGGTTTTGGCTACTGTTGCCATAGCTGTTTTTGGTTTTTTCTTCCAATTTTTTCTTAGTTCGGGAAGTGCTGTACTAGTAACTGTTTTCGTTTGTATCGGAATGGCATTAATGGGATTTACCTATGGTCCTTTAGGTACCTTTTTGTCTGAGTTGTTTCCAACACAAGTCCGCTATTCAGGAGCTTCCTTAACCTTTAATTTAGCTGGAATATTTGGTGCCGCTTTTGCTCCTATGATTGCCATTTGGTTGGCTACGGATTACGACATTTCGTATGTGGGGTATTATTTGACGGGGGCTGCTTTGTTGAGTTTAGGTTCTCTTTTTATGATTTCTAGAAAGAGTCATCAGTTTTAATTTTAAAAAATAATGTAAGTTTTTGGTATACTTTTAAAATAATATTTAGATATTTGTCTAAATATATAATCATAAATTGATGAACGTTATTTTTAAAGCCCTTAATGATGCCACTAGGCGCGAAATTCTGGATCTTTTGAAAGAAAAGGACAGAACTGCTGGAGAAATTGCGGATCATTTTAATATCAGTAAACCCAGTATCTCGCATCATCTAGATTTATTGAAGCAAGCCGATTTAATTACTTCTCAAAAATCGGGTCAGTTTGTAATTTATTCAATCAACACCACCATAATGGATGATGTTCTACAATGGATTTTAACCTTTAAAAAATAAACTCAATCATGAAAAATACGTTACAAAAAGAATGGTTTTCAATACTTATAGTGTTAATTCCCTTTATTTATTTGGCTTTTATATGGAATTCCTTGCCAGAAAAAGTACCCATTCATTGGAATTTAAACGGAGAAATTGATGATTGGGGCAGTAGGTATTCTTTAATAGGACTTCTTTTTGCATTGCCCGTTTTAACTTATGGAATTATGTTGTTGGTTCCTAAAATTGACCCCAAAAACAAGATCGATACTATGGGGAATAAATACAAAAGCCTTAGATTAATATTAGTTTTCTTCACATCAGTACTAGCTTTATTTATTTTGTTCAGTGCAAAAAATCAATCTATGTCTAGTCCTGTCATCATTGTTTCTTTAATTGGTTTTCTGTTTATGGCTTTAGGAAATTATTTTAAAGTCATTAAACAGAATTATTTTGTGGGGATTAGAACTCCTTGGACGTTAGAGAGCGAAGAAGTTTGGAAGCTAACCCATCAAATGGCAGGAAAATTATGGGTAATAGGTGGAGCAGTGATTACTATTTTTTGTTTTTTTATTCCAGAAGATTTTATAGCGTATCTTATCTTAACAGTTACAGGAATTATTACCGTTGTCCCAATAGTATATTCCTATATTAAGTTTAAGGAAATATAGTAAAAAGAGTAAGTATTTCTTGCTTAAGTTCCATTAATTGTTTGGAGCAGAACGATTAGTTTTTTTTGCAAGCATCGTCCCGCTTTCCATTTCAATCGAGGCTAAAGAGGAAAATGTTGCCTTTATGACATTATTCAAAAGAAGAAAAAGCAAAAATAATTGAGTTCCATTTTTTAACTATTTAATATTAATTTTAAAATAAAGTCAACTAAAATGAAGAAAACCGTATTTTTTATTATTGTAATTCTAGCTTCTTTTACAATGTTCGGACAAGAAATTACCGGTCAATGGAATGGAGTTTTAAAAATTCCCGGAGGACAGTTAAGAGTAGTTTTTAATATCACTAAAACCGAAAACGGTTATAGTTCCACAATGGACAGTCCCGATCAAGGTGCAAAAGGTATTCCAGTAACGACAACCAGTTTTGAAAATGCTGTTTTGAAGTTGCAAATACCAGCAGCTGCTATTAGTTATGAAGGAAAATTAAATAAGGAGCATATAATTGTGGGTAATTTTTCGCAAGCAGGTCAATCTTTAGCGTTGAATATGTCAAGAGATAGCATTGAAAAAAAAGCAGTAATAAGACCTCAAGAACCACAAAAACCTTTTCCGTATTATACAGAGGAAGTAGTGTTTGAAAATAAAATGGATAAAAATATTTTGGCTGGGACCTTAAGTTTGCCTCAAAAAGAAGGTCACTTTCCCGCTGTAATTTTGATTACAGGAAGTGGTCCTCAAAACAGAGATGAAGAGTTGTTGGGACATAAACCCTTTCTAGTGTTAGCTGATTATCTAACCAAAAAAGGAATTGCAGTATTGCGATTTGATGATAGGGGAGTTGCCAAATCAACAGGTGATTTTAAATCGGCAACCACTATGAGTTTTGCTAAAGATGTTAAGGCAGGAGTCGATTATTTGAAAACCAGAAAAGAAATCCTTAAAAGCAAAATCGGATTAATCGGCCACAGCGAAGGTGGTTTGATTGCGCCAATTGTTGCGGCGAATTCAAAGGATATTAACTTCATTGTATTGTTGGCAGGAACTGGAATTCGCGGTGATAAATTATTGCTTTTGCAAAAAGAAAAGATAGAACGCCAAATGGGAGTTCCTGAAAAAGAAATTCAAAAGGCTCAAGAAATTTTCAAGGGAGCTTATGAAATGGTTTTGATTTCTACAGAAAATGATTCTAGTCTTAAATCTAAAATAAATAGTTATTTCAAAGTTCAATTTGGAGACAAATTGAATGAGGGACAAATAAGTGAAATAACATCACAAATCACAAGTCCTTGGTTTGTTTCTTTTCTAAAATTTGATCCTGAAACTGTCTTACAAAAAGTAGAATGCCCAGTTCTAGCACTCAACGGTGATAAAGATTTTCAAGTTCCCTCCGATGTAAATATCGATGCTATTAAGAAAGCATTGGCTAAAGGCGGGAATAAAAATGTAACAACTAAAGTAGTACCAAATTTGAATCATTTGTTTCAAGAATGCAAAACAGGTTTAATGAACGAATATGAAACCATTGAACAAACATTCTCTCCAATTGCATTAGAAGAAATTTCCAAATGGATTTTGATTCAAGTGAAGTAATAGAATTTACAGTATAAGTAAGAAGTCCAATTTATTGGGCTTTTTGTGTTTATTACTTTTATTAGAATTCTAAAGTTATTAAATATCCCTTACTTTTGCATCAAAACAATACCGCTTTGAAACCAAAAATCTTTCTCATCACGCCACCGTTTACGCAACTGAATACCCCGTATCCAGCGACCGCCTATATCAAAGGTTTTTTGAATACCCTTGAAGTACCTTCAGAACAAGCGGATTTGGGGATTGAGGTGATTTTGAAATTGTTTTCGAAAGAAGGACTTGAAAATTTGTTTAAAGTTCAAGGTTTAAAGTTTAAAGTTTCTGAGCAAATTATTTCGGATAATTCGAAACGTATAATTATCCTTCAAGACGAATATATCAAAACCATAGATCCTGTAATTGCTTTTTTGCAAGGCAAAAACCCAACGTTGGCTTTGCAAATTTGTCAAGAAGATTATTTGCCTGAAGCGTCTCGTTTTGCGCAATTGGAGGAATTGGATTGGGCTTTTGGTACGATGGGAACACAAGATAAAGCCAAACATTTGGCAACTTTGTACCTTGAAGATATTTCGGATTTTATAGTCGAATGTGTCGATGAAAATTTTGGTTTTAGTCGCTATGCCGAGCGTTTGGGGCGAAGCGCCAATTCGTTTGACGAATTGTACGATGCTTTGCAAAAAGAACCTACTTACATTGATGGTATTTTATTGTCTATTTTAGAAGAAAAAATAGCCAGAATTCAACCAGAATTAATGCTGATTTCTGTGCCTTTTCCTGGGAATTTGTACAGCGCTTTTCGTTCGGCACAATGGGTGAAAAAGCACTATCCGAATATCAAAATTGCGATGGGCGGTGGTTTTCCCAATACCGAGTTGCGTTCGCTTTCGGACGCTCGAGTGTTTGAGTTTTTCGATTTTATTACTATAGATGACGGGGAACTTCCGGTTGAATTACTAATTTCTAATATTCAAAATCCAAATACCAAAGAATTCAAACGAACTTTTATTCTAGAAGAAGGAAAAGTCGTTTATAAAAACAATGCTTCAAGACCTGATTACAAACAATCTCAAGTTGGTACTCCAGATTATACGGATTTGCTGTTGGATCAATACATTTCAGTAATCGAAGTGGTGAATCCGATGCATCGAATGTGGAGCGATGGTCGTTGGAACAAGTTAACGATGGCGCACGGCTGTTATTGGGGCAAATGTACTTTTTGTGACATCTCTTTAGATTACATCAAAATCTACGAACCCATAGCTGCCAATTTGTTGTGCGACCGAATGGAAGAAATGATGACACAAACGGGTCAGAATGGCTTTCATTTTGTTGACGAAGCAGCACCACCAGCTTTAATGCGAGCTTTAGCGCTCGAAATTTTACGCCGAAAATTATCGGTTACTTGGTGGACGAATATCCGTTTTGAGAAAAGTTTTTCGGCCGATTTATGTCGATTGTTAAAAGCTTCGGGTTGTATAGCGGTTTCGGGTGGATTGGAAGTAGCTTCTGATCGTTTGTTACGACTAATTGATAAAGGAGTAACGGTTGAGCAAGTAGCCAAAGTGACTCGCAATTTTACGGAATCAGGTATTATGGTACATGCGTATTTGATGTACGGTTACCCAACCCAAACGGTTCAAGAAACGATAGACAGTCTCGAAATGGTGCGTCAATTGTTTGAAGCGGGAGTGTTGCAATCCGGATTTTGGCACCAGTTTGCTATGACGGCCCATAGCCCAGTGGGATTGTACCCAGAGAAATTTGGTGTTGTTCCAATCTCCCCTCCTTCGGAGGGGTCGGGGAAGGATATTTTTGCCATCAATGACATTAATTATACTGACAAAACAGGTATTGACCACGAAAAATTTAGTTTCGGACTGAAGAAATCCTTGTTCAATTTTATGCACGGTATTTGTTTCGACTTTGAGCTGCAAGAATGGTTCGATTTCAAAATTCCAAAAACCAAAATTCACCCTGATTTTATTTTTAATGCACTTAAAGAAGAAGAAAATTTCACCACCAAACCAACAGCTAAAGTAGTTTGGTTGGGAGGAAAACCGACTGTAGAATATTTTACTAAATCCAAAAAAGGCAATTCTTGGGAACTTGCTAAATTGACCTTTCATGATAAGAAAGAAAGTTTTACTATTCAAACTAATAAAGCAGAAGGTGAATGGTTGGTTGACATTTTAGATAAAATTGTGGTTTCTCAATCCAAAGTGTATTCCTATCAAGAACTTAAAACTGATTTTGAAAAACATCTGTCCGATTTTGAGTTGTTTTGGTACTCAAAACCAATGCAAACGATGCAGTCCTTTGGATTGTTGATTTTATAATTTCTTTACAGTTTTCTTTCGAAATCTATCGTAAGAAAATGAAATACTGTGATTTCTTTAAAACGGTTTACTACTTATTATTTTTTGTATAAATCTTAGATGGCTTGTTTACGAAAACGTTTTCTTTGATTACATTTACCAGTACTAAAAACGTAAACATGAGTAGTAGTTATCAACTAAAAGTAAATGATACTTTTCATTTCGAATGCGACGCAGCCTCAGCCAATGCGCTGGATGCGGTTGCGACAACTGACAATCAATTTCATATTTTAAGTAAAAACAAGCGGTATCAAGCTCAGATTGTAGCTGCTGATTTTCATAAGAAGGAATACATTATTGAAGTGAATAACTCGGTGTATACTGTTGCCATTGCAGACGCTTTGGATCTTTTGATTAAGGATATGGGGTTTGATATAGGTACCGTTCAGAAAGTCAATGCCATCAAAGCACCTATGCCTGGTTTGATTTTAGAAATCAATGTCAGCGTGGGACAAACCGTTCAAGAAAACGATAATTTACTCATTTTGGGAGCGATGAAAATGGAAAACAGTTTTCAGTCGCCACGAAATGGAGTAATCAAATCGATTGCTGTAGCTGTTGGTGATGCAGTAGATAAAGGACAATTGTTGGTAGAATTTGAATAGAAAAAAAATGAAAAAAATACTAGTAGCCAATAGAGGAGAAATCGCCATTCGTGTGATGAAAACTGCTCGAAAAATGGGAATCAAAACAGTGGCGGTGTATTCTACTGTAGACCGAAATGCACCTCACGTTGCCTTTGCAGACGAAGCGGTTTGTATAGGTGAAGCACCATCCAATCAATCCTATTTGTTAGGAAATAAAATTATAGAAGTGGCCAAAGCGGTACAAGCAGATGCGATTCATCCAGGGTATGGTTTCTTGAGTGAAAATGCTGAGTTTGCAGAAGAAGCCGAAAAAAACAACATCATATTCATTGGCCCAAAATCCAAAGCCATTCATATAATGGGTAGTAAATTGGCCGCCAAAGAAGCCGTTCTACAATACGATATTCCAATGGTTCCTGGAGTGGACCACGCGATTACCGATATTGAAGAGGCTAAGCGTACTGCAAAAGCAATTGGTTTTCCTATTTTAATCAAAGCTTCTGCTGGAGGTGGCGGAAAAGGGATGCGTGTGGTGGATAATGAAGCCGATTTTGAAGCACAAATGAACCGTGCTATTAGCGAGGCAGTGGCTGCTTTTGGTGATGGAGCGGTTTTTATTGAAAAATATGTGGCGTCGTCAAGACATATCGAAATTCAAGTGATGGCGGATAGTCACGGCAATGTATTGTACTTGTTTGAAAGAGAATGTAGTATTCAACGTCGTCATCAAAAAGTAGTGGAGGAAGCACCCTCTGCGGTTATCACTCCCGAAATTCGCAAAAAAATGGGAGAAGCCGCGGTATTGGTAGCCAAATCTTGTGATTACTTGGGAGCAGGAACCGTGGAGTTTTTGGTGGATGAACAACTTAACTTTTATTTCTTAGAAATGAATACGCGTTTGCAAGTGGAGCATCCTGTTACTGAAATTATTGCTGGAGTCGATTTGGTCGAAATGCAAATTCGTGTGGCGAGAGGCGAAGCGCTTACATTGCAACAAGAAGATTTGAAAATTCACGGTCACGCTGTAGAATTACGGGTGTATGCCGAAGATACTTTGAATGGTTTTTTACCGAGTGTAGGTAATTTAGAAGTGTACCAATTGCCAGAAGGCGAAGGTGTCCGAGTGGATAACGGATATGCTCAAGGAATGGATGTACCTATTTATTATGACCCGATGTTGGCTAAATTAATTACTTACGGAGCTACACGTGAAGAGGCTATTCAGCGTATGGAACAAGCTATTGCTGATTATAAAGTGGAAGGCGTGCAAACCACATTACCTTTTGGTGCTTTTGTAATGCAGCACGAGGCGTTTCGTTCGGGAGATTTTGACACCAATTTTGTGAAAAAATATTACAACCCTGAAATTTTAAAAGAGCAAACCCAAAAAGAAGCATTGATTGCAGCAAAATTGGCGTTGCAACAGTATTTACAGGACCAAAAAGTGCTTCGTTTGCCTAATTAAATAGGTGCTTGGTACATTTTAATAACAACAGAAAAGTATGGAATCTAAAATAAAAGTATTAAACGAAAAAATAGCACTAGCCCAATTGGGCGGTGGTCAAGCCCGAATTGATAAACATCACGCCAGTAAGAAACTAACCGCAAGAGAGCGAGTGATGTATTTGTTGGACGAAGGTTCTTTTGAAGAAATTGGGATGTTGGTTACCCACAGAACTACCGATTTTGGTATGGAGAAGGACCTGATTTATGGAGATGGGGTAGTTACAGGTTACGGAACTATTAATGGCAGATTGGTCTATGTTTTTGCCCAAGATTTTACCGTTTTTGGTGGTTCATTGTCCGAAACGCACGCCGAGAAAATTTGCAAAGTAATGGATATGGCACTCAAAGTGGGTGCGCCAATGATTGGATTAAACGACTCAGGAGGCGCCCGAATTCAAGAAGGTGTTCGTTCTTTGGGAGGTTACGCTGATATCTTTTATCGCAATGTACAATCTTCTGGGGTGATACCTCAGATTTCGGCAATTATGGGACCTTGTGCGGGTGGTGCGGTGTATTCCCCTGCGATGACCGATTTTACGATGATGGTAGAAAACAACAGTTATATGTTTGTTACGGGACCCAATGTAGTGAAAACGGTAACCAACGAAGAAGTAACTTCAGAAGCTTTAGGTGGAGCCGTAACACACGCTTCTAAGTCGGGAGTGGCACATTTAACAGCTCCCAACGGAGTGGCTTTGTTGAACAGTATCAAAAATCTTTTGAGCTATTTGCCACAAAATAATAAAGAAACGACTCCAAAAGTACCTTATGTTTTGGGTGATGAAGTACGAATGGAATTGGCTACGATTATTCCAGACAGTGCCAACAAACCCTATGATATGCACGAGGTGATTAGAGGAATTATTGATGCCGATTCTTTTTATGAAATTCATAAAGAGTATGCCGAAAATATTATTGTTGGTTTTGCCCGTTTGGGAGGAAGAAGTATCGGAATTGTAGCCAACAATCCAATGTTTTTAGCAGGGTGTTTGGATGTAAAAAGTTCCATCAAAGCTGCGAGATTTGTTCGTTTTTGCGACAGTTTCAATATTCCGTTGTTGGTGTTGGAAGATGTTCCCGGTTTCTTGCCAGGAACCGATCAAGAATGGAACGGAATCATTGTGCACGGTGCCAAATTATTATATGCTTTTAGCGAGGCGACCGTGCCAAGAGTGACGGTGATTACTAGAAAAGCTTATGGTGGTGCTTATGATGTAATGAACTCCAAACACATTGGTGCCGATATGAATTTTGCTTGGCCTACGGCAGAAATTGCGGTAATGGGAGCCAAAGGAGCCTCTGAAATTATCTTCAAAAAAGAAATTAGCGAAGCCGAAGACCACGAAGCAAAACTATTAGAAAAAGAAGCTGAATATGCTGAATTATTCGCCAATCCGTATACCGCAGCACAACGCGGATTTATAGATGAGGTTATTCTTCCAGAAGATACCCGTCGAAAGTTGTTGAAAGCCTTTAGTATGCTTGAAGGAAAAACTGTCCATAGACCAGACAGAAAACACGGCAATATTCCGTTGTAATAGTTTGTTTGAGCGATTACAATTGTGAGCGTTTATTTATAAAAAAAATCCAAAGCTACTTTTCGCAAGCTTTGGATTTTTTACTAATAGATCAATTTGAAATTGTTGACCAATAAGGTGCTATTTGTGCCTCCTTCTAGCTGATCGCCATTAAAACTTGAAGAAAAAACTACCGAAATATGAGTAACCGCTTCATTTGCATTTGCATACAAACCGTTTTTAGGTTTTTGATAGGCTGGAAAAGAGCTATTTAATTCGCCGTAAGTCAATGGAATGGTGATGGTTTTAAAGGCATTAATTACTTTTTCCTCGGAACGAAACCAAGCTGTAGCTACTCTTTTTACTTCAGTACCGTTTCTATTTTCTAATAAAACATAGATATCGCAGGCATCTTTGGTGGTTAAAGTTTGTCCTTTTCTATCCAAATAGGGAGTACCTGGACTGTAGGCATATTCTACAGAGAAATTTTTAGGTCTAGCGGCAAAGGGGATTCCAAATTTTGCAGAATTAATTGGATTTGATACATCTAATTCAAATTTACCGGTAAACATAGAGCCTGCCGCCATTCGTTGACTGACGAATCCTGCTAAACTTCCCATATCTTGGGTCACCAATTTAGCTGCGATATTCGTTCCGTTGATGGTAAAAGGAGTAACATTTGCGTTCCCTAGAGTAGTAGCTCCAGCATTTCCACTTGACCAAATAGAGTTGGCGTCTTTTCCGGGTTCGTAGTAGTTTTTGGGAGTCATATACCAATCATCAAAAGAACTATTTTCTAGTTGTGGTTCACTTCCTTCTTGTTTTACGGTTACGGTATAGATTTTTGTTGACCCATCTTCAGCTGTAACAGTGTATTTTACGGGATTGGTAAAATCTAATAGTTCCTCGCTCGATGGACTAATTGCAGCAAAGGTAGAGAGCACAATTTCTTTAGGTTTTAGTTGCTTGATATTTGCAGTAGCGGCAACATTTATACTGATAGTTCCCGTAGATTCTTCTATAATAGTATTGCCTACTTGGTTTGTCAAAATAAAACTCAATATTTTTTTTTGATCTGAATTTCCAAAATAATCTTCTGAGACACAGTTGGACAAAACGACAGAAATAAGGGTTAAGAATAAAAGTTTTGTTCTCATATTGCTAGGATTTGAAAAAATAGAAAAAGCTAATGTTTAACGATAAAATGTTTAGTTTTAAATCTAAATCATTGCTTTTGATTACGGTATGTTCTACTTCGTTTATGGTGGTTCTTTTGTATGTATGAGAAAGTCCGGCTAAATTTACTCCTACTTCAGTTGCAAAACCTTTGATGATAAATACTTGAATGCCAGGGTTGATTCCCAGGTTGTAATTGTTGGTAACAGAATAATAACGAGTTAAAATATCATTGCTCGTCTTTTCAGTGACTTTGTTTTCTTTATTCATTCCTAAGCTAACAATGTTAAATAGATTAAACCTACCGTTGGCTGTAATGGGAATATAATTTTTTATAAAAACGTTCCCTCCAAGACTGCTTTTCGCTTCTTTGACAAAGGTTTGGATTCCATCGCTATCTTCTAAAATCTGATTGAGTTTGGCCCAGTCATAGCGCAAAGCGGTTCCAATGGCAAATGATTTACTCAAAAAATATCCACCATTAGCTTGAATGTTGAAACCATCTTTTTGTTTATCAATGACATTTGTAATAAGAAAATTTTCGTTTTGACTGCTTCTAGTATTGGCACCGCCAGTTAAACCAACAAATGCTAGTCCTTTTTGAAGCTTGGTAAATGGTGAAATTTCAATAGAATTATTCGTTTGTGCATAGACTGTTTTTGAAAAAATCAAGAGGCCAATGGTAAGTACCAACAAGAAATATCTTTTGCAAATTGAAATCATTGGTTTTTATTTATGTTTGAGTATCAAATTTCTGAATAATTCAGTTAATAAAATAAATTATTCTTCAAAAAAACGAAACCCAATGCCGTGAAGGTTTTCAATGGAAATTCCTGGCTCATGAACCAAAATTTTGCGCAATCGAGAAATGAATACGTCCAAACTACGACCCATGAAATAATCGTCATTGCCCCAAAGTGCGGTTAGGATTTGTTCTCGTTTCAGGACTACATTTTTATTGTCGAGAAATAGTTTCAATAACTCGGATTCTCTTTGGGTTAGTTTTATTTTTTCTGAGGCGTTCCAAAGCAAATAGTTTTTGGTGTCGAAGGTGTATTTTCCAATTTGATACTGAGCAGTCTCGAGTTTTTCCTTTTTTTGAGAGCGCTTTAAGAAAATTTCAATCTTGAGCAATAATTCTTCAATGCTAAAGGGTTTTACCAAATAGTCATCCGCACCCAAACGCAACCCTTTGATGCGATCTTCTTTGAGTGTTTTGGCCGAAAGGAAAATGATGGGAATATGAGTGTCGACTTTTCGTATGGCTTCGGCCAATTCAAAACCATCTTTTTTGGGCAGCATAATGTCGAGAATGCAGAGGTCAAAGGCTATTTCATGAAAGCGTTCTAGCGCTATTTCGCCATCTTCGCAATGATAAACATCGTACTGATTTTGTTCTAAATTGTCTTTGGTCAAAAAAGCCAAAGTGGCATCATCTTCGACATATAAAATTTTTGGCTTATTCATTTTTTATCGGCAATACTAAAGTTATGGTGGTTCCAAAAGTCTCGTTATTGTGGGCATTAATTTTCCAATGATGCAAATCGCAAATCTTTTTTACATAATATAATCCTAGTCCAAAACCATTGATTTCATTGCTTTTTTTGGATGGAATTCGGTAGAATTTATCAAAAATAAAAGGAATTTTTTTAGGTTCAATGCCAATTCCGTTATCAATACATTCGATTTGTAAATGCTGTTTGGTATCGCTAAAACAAAGGGTAATTTCGGGTGTTTTTTCGCAATACTTTATCGCATTGTCAATTAAATTATAAACAAGGTTTGAAAAATGAAAAGCATCGCCGAATAACTTGGTTTTGGTGCTTTGATTGTCTAAATGAAACACCACCAAAGGATGTTTGAGTTGACAGTTTTCAATGATTTCTTTGATGATCGGAAGGAATTCAAATGTAGTTTTTTGGAGTTGTAACGGCGTCGCATCTGATTTGGCAACCGTTAAAATTTTCTCAATGTGCTGGTTCAATTTGTTGCTTTGCTCGACAATGATGTGAGCATATTTTTCCAACTTTTTGTCAGCAGTAATTGGTTTTTGTTTACTCAAATAATTCGAAGCAATTAATATGGACGAAAGTGGCGTTTTGAATTCATGCGTCATATTGTTGATGAAATCACGTTGCAAATCGGAATATTTTTTTTGTTGCAAAAGCGTATAAATCGAGTACACATAAATCAAAAGAATCAATACCAAAGCCAATGAAAGCACAAACCAAAACTTAAGGGAACTGAATAAAAAGCTCGTTTCGTTGGGAAATCGAATGGCAAAATAATAGACCAAGTTTTTGTGTTTGGGAAAATGAATGGAATGTTTAGAAGTGTTTTTTTCGTCTATCGAAACATAATTGCCATACACCATTTCGTCACTCTGACAATTATAAATGGCATATTCGAAATCTGTTGTTATGCCCAATTTTTTGAACACCGATTTGAGGTAAAATTCCAAAATTGAGGCATCAAAATCATTCTCCACATTGACAATGTAATAATCATTAGAGATTTTTTGCACTGGATTTTGCACAGGAATTTCCTGATTGTTGCCTTTGTATAAATTTTTAGCCACTTCATATAACGCAATATGAGCTTTTTGACTGAATTTTTTTTCTTCAATTCGAAAAGCTTCTTTGGTCCATAGGAGTTGTGCCAATAAAATACCAATAATGGCAATTAATCCTATGATAATGATGCTATTAAGGCGGTTTATTTTCAAGAAATGATGTTTTTTAGGATGTAATATTAAGTAAAAATAAGTTGTTTTTAAGGTATTAACAAGTCGTTAACAATCATTTGAATTCGTTTAACAGCAATGCCAAAAAGAGTCATTATATTTGTTTTGTAAAAAAAAATGAAATAATAAACAATTAAAAATAGGAATTATGAAAATGTTAAAAATCTCTTTATTGGCAGTAGCTTTTGGATTAATGTCTTTCTCTACTATTACTCCAGTTAAAACAGTAGTAACCAAAGTAGCAAATTATGCTAGTGTTTTGGTTTGGAAATCAGAAACTATTGATGTGGGTTCTATCCCTCAAGGTACGCCAAAACCTATTGTTTTTGAATTTAAAAACACAGGAAAAACACCAGTGATTTTGACTAATGTTCAAGGTTCTTGTGGTTGTACAGCTACCAATTATACTAAAACTCCAATCGCTTCAGGAAAATCAGGAACGGTTACAGCTACTTACAATGCAGCAGCAGTGGGGGCTTTCACCAAAACAGTAACGGTAACCTCTAATGCAGAAGCTACTCCAAAAGTTTTAACTATTAAAGGAAATGTAGTTGCAGCAACTGCTAAAAGCTAATTTATTGGTTTTAGAAAGTGAAGAAGCCGTTTCATTCCTTGAAACGGCTTCTTTTATTTACTAAAATACGTTACCTAATAAGTATACATCTTAGCGGTTGACTCCGCTCTATTGATTGGTGCAATAGAAACGAAAGGAATACCTTCTTTAGCAGCTTTTCTTTTCAAAGCCATAATATTTTGTTGCTGAACGGCTCCTGGCGTTTGACCTTTTACTCGGTTAATGAATTTGGAGTTGTTGGCAATAGTAGATAAGCCTGTTGTTGCATCTGGTGTAATAAGAATTACTTTGTTGTAATCATGCTCACCGCTTACTACAATTTTATCTGAAATTTTTGCTCTATCATTGGTAATAGTGTTGATCAATTCCGCTACAGCAAAAGTGCTTATCGATTGCTCTACCTGATCTTTTCCTGTGTTGAAATACAGTAAATTGTTGTTGGTTTTGATGTAATTCACATTCATTTTTTCACCATTATGTTTTACTAAAACATGCGATTGAGCGAAAAATGGGGTTGAAATTGCTAAAAATAATAAAGTAATAAAGGTTTTCATAGGACTAATTTTTTTCTTGTTGTTATAATTTAAAAGTATGCCGAAAAAAAAACTAGCATTCAGGAGGCGGACAATATTTTTGCAAGTAAATAGCTGTAGTATAAAAAGTATCCATAATTACTTTTGGTCTTCGGTTCACGAAGTATTCTTTTTTGGTTTTTGACCAAGGCTCAGTTTTGCACACCCAATAAAATTCGGAGTCTAATTCCTTTTGATTTTCAGTTTTTACGGTCCATTCTATTTTTTTAGATGAATTTACTTCTAAATAGCAGTCTAAGGTCCATAATAAAGAATATGAAAATAAAAAGAATAAAAATACTATGTTTTTTGATTTTTTCACAGTGTAAAGTTATCAAAAATGAGAAAAGCACACAATTTTCTTTGGTTAAATAACAGTTAATGTGTGTTTTATGGCTATTGATTGTTTTTTAATTACTTTTTTGCTGACTAGGTAGATCACGAAGGGGGTAGTACTTAATTCTTTATCGGGAACTTCTTTTTTACTCATTTTGCTTTGGGGTCTGTTCAAGAATGTTAAATATAGTTTTTAATTTTTTGGTATTACGTCTTTTGTTTTAGGTTTTTTTTAACTTTTTTTTCGACATAAAAAATCTTGTGCCTTCGAACGAGGGGTATTTCCTGAATGAAAAATGAATTATTTCTCCTCAAAATAATAGTGAAATACCCTTTTGGATTAGATTTTTAGCAAATTAAATTATTTAAATAAGTGCTTACGTATTAATAATGAGAAAGTATCAAGATCCAACGAATACTTAAAAAAAACACCAATCTTTTTTGTATTCTTTCTTATCTTGCCCCCTTATTTAAAGACTTTCAATGATGAAAAAGGGAATTATTGTTTTAATAGGAATTGTATGTTTAGCTTGTCAAAAAGACAGCAGTGTTTTGACTTTACAATTCGAATTGCCTAAAAAAATAAAGGAAATTTCAGGAATGGTCTACATGCCTCAAACTAAATTGATTTGGGCATTAGAGGACAGCGGTAATAAAAATGTACTCCTTGGTTTAGATGCGAATTCGGGTGTTATCAAAAAGACTTGCACTATCGCAAATGCCACCAATGTTGATTGGGAAGAGCTGACCAAAGATGCGCAAGGCAATGTGTATATTGGCGATTTTGGAAACAATCGCAACACCCGTCGTGATTTGTGCATTTACAAGATTGGAGCTTCTCAGCTTGATGCTTCTTCAGCAAAAGCCGATTATAAAATTTCGTTTTCGTTTCCAGAACAAAAAGAATTTCCACCCAAAAATACAGAGCGACTTTTCGATACCGAAGCATTTATTGAATTACAAGGCTATTTTTATTTGTTTACTAAAAACCGAAGCAAACATTTTGATGGTACCTCGTTAGTCTATAAAATCCGAAATGCGGCTGGAGTGCAGCAAGCGCAATTAATTGGAAAAATTAAAACGTGCGACACTTTCAACCGTTGCCAAATTACAGGCGCGGCACTAAGTCCTGATGAAAGCAAAGTAGTCCTGCTTTGCCATGATAAAGTATTTTTGTTATCAGGTTTTAAAGGAGGTAATGAACTGAATGTAAAGAAAACCCTTTATAGTTTAGGGCATTTTTCACAAAAAGAATCCATTGCATTTATTGATGATAATCAAATACTAATAGCTGATGAAGCCGAGAAAAAAGGTAGATCAAGTATGTATTTGACTTCGTTAAGTCAATTAAAATCCAAACCCTAAGCCAATAGAAAGTCGTGCCTCTTCGTCTCTACCTTTAAAATAAGTAATTCTAGCGGTTAACACATTCAATCCGTTTAGCCAAAGGCCACCACCAAAGGCTTGATGCCATTTATTGGAACTTTCATTGGGGAGCCAAACACGGCCATAATCGAATCCGCCAAGAAGACCATACGATAGTGGTAACAAGCTTTTTTTGATTTTCCCTAATTGCCAACGAATATCACTGCTTTGGTAGAAGGAACGTTTTCCTAAAAAGCGTTCATTTCTAAAACCTCTAAGGTCATAATCTCCACCTAATGTGGCACCTTGATAGAATTCGTAATGGTCATTAAAGAGTATTTTTGATTTTAGAATCGTCGCAAGAACTAGTTTTCCTTTTTTATCAAGGCGATGGTTGAGGTTAATTTTGGTTTCCAAAGCGGTAAAGTTTCGGTTGAGCTCTTCTAAATTCATTTTCCAAGTTCCTTTTATCGAAAAACCAAATCCCATACTTGGAAAAGCAGGCAAATCGTAGTTTTCATAGGAATAGGAGGCACTGGCACCTGCAAATTTTTGTCTTTCAAAAACCTCTGGATTAACTACACCCGGCGTATTGATAAAACGGTTTGTGCTTTCTTCAACGGTAATGCGTTCTATAATTGTTGCAAAGTTCCATTCACTGCCCATTCTTCCTATTTTTTTTAGAGAGGGAGTTATGGATAATGTTCTTAGACGCACACGGTTATAATCCATTCCAAACGTTTCGTCGTTGTTGATGGTTTCGTTACCATAACCAAAGAAATTGATGGTAAAATTAGGGCTCGTATACTTAGAAGCGACATCCAAATCCCAACTACCCAAAGCCTTTGGAAAATGAGCGTTGTACAAAAGTTCGAAACCGCTTGTCGCAAAAAAATAATTGGCTTTTAGGATGTGTTTTTGGGTAAAAGGATTTTGTTTAAAACGATTCACCGTATAGCTGGTAATCAACCCCAATTTTACGCCATCATCTGGATTGTATCCACCAAACGGAAGCCCTGAAATCGCATTGTATTTGGGCTTTTCATAATTGTAATATTGGGTGTCATAATCATCTGTGATTACTTTTTTGGTTTTTCCATCCAAATTATAGGTATTAGGTTTCGATTTAAAATCATAAACCATAATGTTTTTGCCGTGCGTTACGGTGTAACTATCGTTATTTTGTCCACCCAAAAGACGTAATAAAATTCCAGACTTGTTTTTTCCATTTACTTCAAAAACGTCATCATCATCCAAGCCATAAATCCAAATTGTTTTGGTGGTTTTAGCATCAAATCGTTTGGTGTACCACCATTCGGGACCATCTTTCTTGAGACGAGAGACTACCACTTCAACTTCATTTTTTGAAGGAAACGAAATGGAAAATTGTTCTTTTTTGTTGGTACCGACAATCACCACCGTTTTTTGAAGCACTTCATAATACGCTTTGGCATAATTCGGTAAGTCTCGCATTCGGACTTTTAATTTTTTAATGATGTCGTTGATAGTTTTTCCTTTTACTTCATTTGGAATTGATGCAAAACCTTCTTCTATTTCTCGGTCAGACAAATGGTTTTGAATGTATTGGGCTTGTTCAATCCAATCTTCCTTTGTAGCAGTTCTCAATAAAGCCAAATCCAATGGATAAGGCTCTCTATTGAGCCATTTTACATTGCGAATAGACGAGTTGAAGGTTTGCATATGGCGCAACGCAGGCATATTCATTAATAAGGAAAGCAACGCTCCATCGTACATACTAAAGGCTTGGTCTCGGTCTTTTGGAATGGGTTTGTAAATAATATTTTTCCCGGCTTTGAAGGCACTCCAGCGCCATTGATCGCTATGACGGTCCCAATCTCCGATGAGCATATCAAACAATCGCGCTCTGATATAGGCTTTTTCATCGACTTGGTATTTTTCGTCTTTGTGTAAATTGTGGAGCAACTCATCGGTAGCAATGATTTTATCGGGATTGTCAAACAGCTCATTGTCGGCTTGGCTGTCACTTGGTCTTTCTTCTACCATATATAGCTCATTGCCAAAATTGGCATTGAATTCTTTCAAAGCCTTCTGTTTTGGAATGTAAAACAATTTTGGATTGGTATGGTAGACGCCAATTTTGTCCGCAAGGTTACCCACGGCAAAAGGTGTATAAGGATGTGATGTGGTGTAAAAATCAAACAAAAAATCTTCGGCATAGGTGTCTTCAAAATCAGTAACCACGTATTGATCTTTGAAGGCTACGGCTTGCAAAAAACGAGTAGCACTTTTTTTCAGAGCGCGCATTACGTATTCTTTTCCGTCTTTGTCTATCAATTGCAGTGAATTGGATTGATGTCCGCCACCGGCTCTTTTGGGACGTAAGCCGCCATACAACGTGTCTAGTGTAACTGTAGGAACGGTAATTTTGGTGCTGTATACTTTTCTGTAATGGGTACCAAACAAGAATTTATAAAATCCGTTTTTTTGGGTTTGTTTTGGTGTGTAAATCGAAGCAGTGGTTGTTTTTGGGAAATCTTTTGGCGCTATAGTAGCACTTTTTTCATCCGAATCGAACAGCGTAGTTTCGAATAAAAGTTGTTCTTTTCCTTTTTCATTTCCAAAAAAAGAAGCTGTGACGCGACCATCTTTATAAACGAAAAGTGTAACATAACCATTGCCACCATAGGAGAAATCATTTGGAAAAATGGCTCTTGCGGCTTCAGATTTTGAGCCAGCACCACTGATGATTTGTTTGATGTTGTCGTGGTCAATGTACTGTAAATTATGATCGTGCCCCGAAACCACCACCACATTATTGTGGGCTTGTAATAGCGTTTTGATACGTTTGGTCAGGATGGTGTATTGTTTGTTTTGAATGTCTTGCGGACTTATTCCTGATGTTTTGCGTAGTAAATTGATAACTGACCCAATTACAGGCAACGGAATTTTTTGTTCCAAAGGGAAAAGTTGTTTTTCTAGCGAAAATTGCCCGCCGTGCGACCCATTTGTTTGCAAAGGATGGTGCATAGCCAAAATCACTTTTTTATCTCTGTTTTTGTTTAAAAGGTCTTCAAGTTCTTCGAAAAAAGCTTCTCTAGTTTTGATGTCACAAGACTCATTGAAGGTAGGATGCTGATTCCAATCTTCAAGGAACCATTGGCTATCCACCACAATCATTGTCAGGTTGCTGTTGATTTTTACACTTTCGATAGCGCAGTTTTTTTGTGGAAGAAAGCTTTTTTTATCATTTAATTTCGTGGTGATGTATTGCGCTTGACGTTCTAATCCCTTGATGCCGCTGTACCAATCGTGATTTCCAGGAATGAATTTTGTTTGTCCTTTGAAGTTTTTAGCCAAAGCGAGTTGTGTATTCAATTTGGTTTCGGCCAAGGCCTTTGCTTCAGGTTCTTTGTCGCTGGGCATTCCTTTGGGATAAATATTATCTCCCAAAAACAATAAAGTGCTATTTTTGTGTGCCGAAGCTAGCTTTTGATTCAGCAGCTCAAGGGTTTGTTGCGGTAGAGGTAAGTCGCCATTGCCAGCATCGCCAATTAAATAAAAAGTGTGGGCAATTTTTGTGGTATCAATGCCGTTAGGAGTCCTTGTTTTTGCTGCCTCTTTTCCAAATTGTGCCTGATGTATGGCACAGGATTGAAGTAATAGTATAAAGATAAGAAGGGTAATTCCAGTTTTAATTGCTTTAAAACGATAATCCCAAAACAATTCCATAATTTAGTCGTATAAAAATTTGTTTATGATCCTGATTGCTAAAGCTCAAGATTTTGTCACTTCTTTGCTCAAAGATAAACTTTCTAGCGAATATACCTATCACAATTTAACGCATACCCAAGGCGTGGTAGCCGCAGTTACTACTTTGTGTCAAGAAGAAAAAGTAGAAGGTGAAGAGCGTGAGGCCCTACTTATTGCCGCTTGGTTTCATGATACAGGTTTTATTACCAGCTGTAAAAATCATGAAGTTTGTAGTTGTAATTTTGCCACAGTTTTTTTAAAGGAAAATGGCGCAACTTCTGATTTTATTGATAAAGTATGTGGGTTTATCAAAGCTACTGAAAAACATTATGTTCCGAAAACACTTTCAGAAAAGGTTATAAAAGATGCCGATTATTTTCATCTGTTTGGTTCTGATTATTTGTTCAGCTGTGAAAAACTCCGTAAGGAATGGGAGACAACCGAAAAGGTAACTTATTCTGACAAAGAATGGGCTTTGGTTAATTTTGATTTTATGGTCAACATTCACCAATTTTATACCGATTATGCCAAGACGAACTGGCAACCCTTAAAAGATAAAAACTGTATCGCTTTGCAAAAAATAATTAACACCAAAGAAGATAAAAAAGGCAAAAAGGAGAAAAAGAAAGCCAATACGCCCAAAGAAGACAAGCCCGACAAACCCGATCGTGGCATTGATACGGTTTTTAGAGTTACCTTGGGCAATCACACCCGATTGAGTGGCATCGCTGATAGCAAAGCGAATATCTTGTTATCCGTAAATGCTATTATCATTTCTATTGCGTTGTCTACGATTATTCCGAAGTTAGACAATCCCAAATACGCGCATTTAATGATGCCGACTTTCTTTATGATTGTCTCTAGTGTAACGACGATTATTTTTGCGATTCTTTCGACGCGTCCCAAAGTAACCAAAGGCTTTTTCTCCCGACAAGACATCGAAGAGCAAAAAGTAAACCTCTTGTTTTTTGGTAACTTTTACAAAATGCCCCTCGACGAATACCAATGGGCGATGAACGAAATGATCAAAGACCGTGATTATATTTACAACACGATGATCAAAGATTTATACTTTTTGGGCATTGTCTTGGAGCGTAAATATCGCTTGCTTCGTGTGGCTTATAATCTGTTTATGTTTGGGATTGTGGCTTCGGTAATCGCTTTTGTGATCGCTTTTAAACTGTCGGGGGAGTAATATTTTCAGAATTTTCAAGTTTACGGAACCACAAATGAAGTGGCGGTTACAGTAGTACCATTTAGATTTGGAAATATTCTTTTGCCATTAGTGGAGTCATCATAGGCATTGTCCCAAAACGAATCCCCGTAGGCTCTCACATAAACTTGTTGACCCGATGTAAAGCCTGCTGAAAGTAATTCGCTTTGAGTGATGGTTTTTTCAAAAGGGTTAATTTGTGATACAAAAACAGCCGAAAAATAGGTGTAATTGGTGGCACTTACTTGAGCATTGGTAGATAAAAAGTATCGCACATAGCGACGGTTGCCTGTATTTCCTGCTGGGTTTGTGGTAATCAATAACTTTACTTGATTGTTCGAAACAGCGGCTGATACATCCGTTACTGTTGTAGTAGATTGCTGCCCTAAAGAGGGAATAGGACTAATAACTGTAGCTTGCCCGTTGGTTCCGTGTACCACTCCAATTTTTTTAAAAGTTCCAAATCCCGATTTTGAGTATTCTAAGGTGTAGGTACCAAAAGGCACTTCCGGTAGTACAAACTTTCCTTCAGCGTTTGTAGTAGTTTGAATCAAAGGAGTCGTTCCAACAACCTTTACATTCATATTCGATTTGTCCAATAGCGTTGTTGCTTCATCGTAAAGAATGACCGAGCCGGAAATAGCTGCTGTTGTTGGGACTATAGTTTCATCATCGCTTTTACTGCAAGAGAAAAACAATACAGAGGCTATAGTTACAAGGGGAAAAAGGATATTTTTCATTTTATAAAGTTTTTGTGAGAGGCAAAACTAATAAAAATATTCCGACTTTTTGCGTGTAGGCATTCGTAATTTATAAAGGTAATAGTTTAAAAGACAACGGTATTCAACAATCTATAGCGAAACAAATTCGAAGATTTTGATACTTGCACGGATTGCCAAACGAAATTGAAATATAGAGAAGGCGGAGCTATTTGCTAAGTGGGTTATTTTTGTTGTAGCAACCATTTTATTAATTTCTCATTATCCACAATACTCCAAGAATGTGGATGTCTTTTATTGTTAGGTTTTCTATAGCCTTTATTTTGTGTTGTTATTAATGCTGCACTTTGATTTCCAAGTCTATTTAGTTCATTTATCATAGCGGAACATTCTGCTGCATTCATATTCGTAAAGTCCAAACCTCGTTCTTTCAACCACCAATTTATGTCAGGTTCTGTGTAAATTCTCAAAGGCATTTTTATCAATTGTTTAATTGCCGTTTGAGTTGTGTCTGAAAAGGAGTAAGGCGAAATAGTGTAATACTCGTTGAGGGCTGTTGTTGGACTCCCGCCAGTTTCTTTTTCAAGTCTGTCTATCATATACACATTCTCTTGATTGGCTTCGTTGTCTTTTGAAAGGCGGATATCTCTTTTTGCGGAATTGTAAAATCTCTCAAAGTCGAGTGGTGGGTCAATGGCAAAAATGGCTGTTGGTTTAATTGCTGCGTTTTCAGCATATTTAATGGCACAACTACCACCGATTGAAAATCCACCAACAAAATATTTTTGGTCAATAAGTTTATGTTTAGAGGTTACATCCTTAATAATTTTGTCAAAAGTTTGTTGGCTTAAGCGGTCTACACCAAAAGATAAAACTCCGTCTTGGAAGGTGGGAATAATTGTTAGAATGCCGTTTAATGCTAATTGCTTGGGTAAGTCAGTTTGTTGTAATACGTTTTCTGCTGTCTCACCAAAACCCGGCATTAGAAAAATATATCCTCTCCATGGAAGTTTTGGCGGATAAATTATTGTGTAACAACTTTTTGATTTATCGGTTTGGTCAAGAAAGACTTTCTCCATTTTTGGTATAGATACTTTCTGTGCATTACAAGTAATAGAGCATAGAGAAAAAGTCAAAAAAAATATAATAAGTCTATTCATAATGGTCTGTTTTTAAACTATAGGGAGACATTTGCAGAGCGGGAGTACCGAAATAGCTAATCTTTAGGAACGAATTTTATACTTTTTTGAATTTGAGGCCATCAATAAATAAGGTACACCGATTACAATTGCAGCAAAAAACGCAATGCTTTCAATAGTTGAATTTTCAAAGCTTTTTGCAACGAAATACCCAGCTATAATTGTTAAAGCCATTCCAAACAGCACATTTCTAAATAAAGTGGCAATTCCTTTGATGTCAATCTTTTCTTTTTCTTCTTTTGACATAGTGTTATAGCCCGCAATTAAAAAATACATTTTTCCGTATTTAATTAAGAAGCCGAAAATTATAAAAAGGATGGCTATTCCAATCATTTTTTACTAGTTAAGGTGCTATTTTGTTAGGTTAAAGTACTCAAAAAAATCTGAAACTACAATACTGCGAAGTCGGAGACATTCGCAGAGTGCGTGTGATGAATTTGTTAGACTTTGGGGAGCGGGCTATTATCCAAATCTGTAGTAGTTATTATGAGCTGGTTAGGTTTCCCATTTTTTCAAATTGCAATCCTTTTCGTTTATCAGTTATTTTAGTTATAGCTATCATAATCCCACTTGTTTTCATCGGATGAACATGTTTTTGAACTATCAAAGAAGAAACTTGGCAATCGTCATCAAAAGCAATAGTTTTTAAGGAATCAAGTACAGTTTTTGCTAAATTGTCAACGTCAACTTCATGGTACCGTTCTTCTCGCACTGAAATTGATAAGTGAACTTGAACGTTATGCGGCATTTTTATTATGTTGTCGTCATTAAATTTCTGCTTTGCTATTGAGTGTAAGTATTCTTTGAAAGCATTTACAGAATTAGAGTTTGGCCTTTTAACGTAAAAATTGCGAAGTAGATTTTCAACACCGTTTTCATCTACTCCAACAACATCGATTGGCTGATATGTATCCTGTTTTGTTGGAACATCTAAGTCTCCAAAATACCCGAATAAAAAATCTATGTTTGGATTTTGACGAAATATAATATCTTTTTTCATTTTTTTTTGTTAGTTGGGAAGTGTATTGGTGATTAACTAGCTTATAACGTTCATACATTACACGCGGCTTGAGATTAAATTAGCTTTAATTTTCGGATATGCCGAAACTTTCAAATACAAACAAATTTTCCATTAAGGCATATGCATAAATCGATTGTTTTATGTTGAGTACAATAATTATATTCTCTGCACAACAGCTCCTTTAATAAAATCTTTTGTAGTGTAAATTTCAGAATAATTTTCAATTGAGCCAATTTCAAACTTTAAAGGTAAATCCGTCTCTGTTTTTGCTACAATTCTATGTTCTTTTTGATAACTCAATAAATGAGATTTAGCAAATAGAGTTATTTTATGATTAAGTTTACTATAATCATAATATGTTACTAAGTTATGCGAATAACTAATATTTTGTTCTTCGAGTTTATTGAAAATTCCTTCTAAAAATCCTTTTACATCTTTAATTATTACACAGTGAGAACCAAAAATTTGCATTCTCGGGTCAATTCTATGGGTTCTTTTGTGTTTCACTAGTTGGTCTGAAACTGCATAAGTTGAATAAATATTTCCAATATGTTCATTTGGATTTTGCCAAAGTTGCATTTTAATGGGGTTTACAGTTATTGGATTATTTGGAAATTTAAATGTCAATTTACTTTCTGTTGGATTTAAAATTTTTGCACTACCTTCATATTTATCCCCAATGTCTTTTTTGTCAAGATTTTTGAAAGTTTGGATTGTATTCATAAAAATTTCTCCTTTTTCAAAGAGATTTTTAATATTTCCTTCGCTTCCAAATTTGATGAGAAATTTAACCGATGTTGTCATAAATTATGTCACATAATTAGAGTTTATTGCTAACACAAACTTTATTAGATAAAACTAAAATAATTTTACAATCAAAGGTTTATTTTAATTTAATTTTACCCAAATATATCCTTTTTCCTTCAAAAAATATAAATATTTTCTGAAATATAGCCTTCTGTTTTGCTTCTTTTTATTTGTTTTTTTTCAACTTCTAACTTCTAATTTCGTCCTTCTACCTTCGCATGAGGGATGGGAGCGGCATCCTCTTGGGGCGGGGTTCGCCCCAAGAGATATAGCGTACAGCCCGGGCCCGCTTGACCTTTGGTTGTGGTAAAAATCCAAACGTCTGGCGGGGGACATGCCCAAAATATAAAAATGGGATGGGTATGTTGCCTAAATTACTTGATTTCGTCGAGGAGCTCTTGGTAGGAATAGGTTTTGGTGGGAGTGTCGCTCTCGGTGGTGTTTTTGACCTTGACACGTAGGGCGCGCAAACCCGAAACGCCTTGTAAATCCTCGATTTCGAATTGCTCTACGGTGGGCTCAAGGATGTTCTTGAATTGTAGGTACTTGATGTATTTGAGGTATTCTTGCTCTTCGTTGTTGTGCGAGTACACTATGGTAATTTTTTCTTTTTGGGTGATGCGCTCTTGGGTGCCTTTGATGTTGGCTTTGTCGATGCGTTTTTTGACCACTTCGTAACGGGCATTGTAGGTGCCGTCTACATCAAAACGTTTTTCGTCCATGCGAAAACGAATCGAAAGCGGGGAACTAAACACCAAAATCAGCGAGGTGACGTCGAGCTCATACGGCAAAGTGGCTTTGAGCTGGTGGTGTTCCAACTCCATTTCGCAAAGGGTTTGCAATTGCCAAAGGCGCAAATTGTGCAAATACATCATATCGAAACTTCGGGTGGGCGCAATGCTGGTGCCAATGTACAGGTTGTGTTCTACGCCGTCGGTTTTGAAGCGTTCGTAGTAATGCGGGTAAATTTGCTGTGCTTCGACTTGTTTTTTGTCGAGGACAGCAGCCAGTTTTTTGTTGATAATCGACATGGCGTTATCGAACTTTTTGCGGGCGTGGTAAAACAATCCCGTTTTTGGGTCCAAACTCGCAAAGTAACTATTTTCTACTTTTTCGGTATCAAAATCCATTTTGGTGTTTCTCAAAATGGGGTGAATTTCGTTTTCGATGTAATTCTGAATCAGCTGCTCTGAGTCGGCTTTGAGCGGTGCGTCGAGTTCGTTGTAGAACGACTGCAATTCGAATTGGCGTTGCTCGAGCAACAACAAATGCTGATTGGATTTTTGGTTCGAAAAAATATCCAACAACGTTTTTAATTGGTTTTTCAAATCTTCTTTGACGACCTCGTTACGGTGAACGGAGGAGCCTTTGATGTCGATTTGACCATAAAGCGGAAAGACTTCTTTGAAGACAATTTCCTTGAAAATGTACTCTTTGTTGAAGCTGTTGGTTTGAATGTATTTATAAGCTTCTTTACGGAATTTCCAATACACGCTAGGATGAATGGCGGTATACTCACGTTGAATCACTGCTTCGACCTGATGCAAAATATCGGTATTGTGACGTTCTATAGTGTCGACTAAATAAGGAATAATCAAATCGAGTTTTTCGGCATTGAGGCTGTTGAGCACTCTAGCCGTTGGTGCCACGAGTTCAATTACACCCAGCAACACATTGTTTTTGATGACAGGCGAAAACACGGCACTTTTGATGCCTTGCGAAAGCAAATGTTCGCACAAGACCTTATTTTCTGTTTGCAGTAAATATTGGTCTACATCAGCAATGATAAGCGATTTTTTTTCTGCGATGGCTTCTTCGAAACAACAGCTAAATAGCGAGTCGGAACAACTCAATTCTTGCTCGTTAAAAAGCAAATAGCTCGACAAGGTCTCATCAGAATAAGGAGGTTTGACAAAGGTGTTTTCTTCTTGATTGTACAAAATGAATCCCACTCTAAGCTCAGGAATTCGAAACACGGAACGGAAAATGGTTTCAAATTCATCAACATATTCAGCCTTTTCGATTTCGGACTTCAAAAGGTTACTTTTTAAATTCGAAATGGCGCTTTCGGTCGTGGCATCATACAAAGACACAATTCCAAAGCCTTTGAGAATCCAGCTTTCTTTAGGGAATTTGGCTTTCCAAAGGTCGATGTTGTCATAATTGTCGAGCAATTCGTGTACTTCTTCTTGGGTTAAAGTCAAGGATTTCTCGGTAGGAATGATTTCGACAAAATCGGCATTGTACAAAATGCGATAATGATTCATAATACCGTTTTGGTCTTGGATATCAAAAAACAAAGGTTGGTTGAAATTGATTTTTTGACCGTAGAATTCATTCAGAATCAAGGCGCAATTCATAATATACAATTGGTCATCGTCTACATCTCTTATCGAGAATTCGGGCGTAAATCCTTGGTGCTGGAGTATTTTTTTGAAACGTTCAGTATAATTGAAGGTCAGATTTTGAAAAGGAATGGCCACCGCTTTGATTTCGTTGTGGGTTAAAGCGGTAGGAAACAAGTCGGCGAGTAAATTGCGTACTAAGGCTTCGTTGTCTTGTATTAGGCTTAAATCCTCGATTCCGTCTCTAAATTGAGGAAAAGCTTCGATTTCTTTTAGTAAGGCTTTGGCATAGTTGGAACGGTAATCCACATCGGATTGTGCAATTTCTTCTAAAGATTCGATGAGTTTATGAAACGAAATGAGCGTTTTGAAAGGACTTTCTTTGAGTGTAATGCTTTTCATTTGCTTAGGCTTAAGAATGCAAATTTACGCAATCTTTGTGTGCTATGGCTCAAAAAAAATCCTCAACTGCACGGGGCAATTGAGGATAGTACTTTTGAAGTCTGAAAAAAATCTAGTTTTTCTCTTCTTTGTTGAAATATACTAAGTAGTAATACATTTGTTTTTCTTCGTCCCAGCCTTTTTCTACAAATTTTTCGGCACTTTCTGGATTGATAAAATCCATTTTGATTTGGATATGCGTATCCAGATTAATCACGTTTTTGATGGATTTTCTAGCGTCTGAAACGGCAGCATTGGCAATAGGGAAGGAGGTCACATCTTCGATGCTATATTTTTCTCCTTTGTCAACTTTATAGTTTTTGAATTCAGGAATCAAATCGGGATTATCAATAACCTCGTTCAAGAAATTCGATTCTTCAAATTGGTCATTTTTAGCAAAATAATTCACCGAGCGGTTCATGAACATCACTTCTTCTTTTTTGTCTTCGGCAGGAAAAACAACATCTTTGGCAAAGTTTTGACAAAATTTCAAATACTTTTTGGTGATGAAGTTTTCGTCCTCAAAAGCATCTACAGACAAGAAATGCTCCAACCAGTAGCGCGCATCATAACGGTTGCTGTCTACGGTTAATATTTTGTAGCCTTCTTCTTTTTTGTGGTTGAAAATCAAACAACCTTTGTCGAGTTTGTTCAAGCTCACGCCGTGTTGTAGAATCATCTCCAAGTGCGTTTCTTTTTCCTCAAATTGTAAAAAGTCGGATTGGATTTCGCTTTTAAAAACACCAATCGCATCTACTATGTTATTGTCTATCGAAACATTCGTCAAGTGCGCCACATACACCTCGCCATTCTTGATGTGCGGATGATTGGATTGCTCGAACAAGTGTTGGGTAATTTGTTTAGAAACTTCGTGAAGATTGTTTGGATTATCAAAAATTTGAGTGGCAAATTTGAACATGTCGTTGTAATCCAAATCTACTTCGTGTGCAAATTGAAAGTAATTTTCTTCTTTTTCTCTAAAAGGTTTTAAGAAGAATTCTTTAATCAACGGAACAATTTCATCGTTGAGGTTAAAAGGTTGTTCTGATAAGAAGATCGCTTCATTACGACTCTTGTTTCCAACACGATGTATGGAAAGCGTTTCGATGTGGGTGTTGAATAAGTTGATCATTAAGGAAGTATGAAGGTTTAAAGTTGTTTAAAAGTTTGAAATTGTTTAATGTTGTTTAAGTGTTTAAAGTTGTTTAAAGGTTTAAAATTGTTTAACGTTTAAAGGGGTTTAATAGTTTAAAGTTTATTTTGGTTCTGGGCATGTTCGCCTATGAATTTTGTTCCTTTAAAGTCTTTTTTGTTTAGGTATGTGATGAAATTATGGATTTTAACACTCAATTTTTCATATTCAATGACTAAATAGTTTAATTTTTCTTCATTAATATAATCATTGTCAAATATTCTATACAATTGAGAGCGAGTCTCTCCGGCAGATCCTTTTGCTATTGACAGAAATTGACGAAATTCTATGTTCCCATTTCTTTCAAATCCTTCGGCAATGTTATCCATAACAGATCCCGAGGAGTCTTTTATTTGAGCATTAAATTTAAAATCTTTGTTTAAATCGGTATTTTTAGCTATAAAAATGATTTCTTTTGAAAGTCTTCTAGCGTCTTGCCAAATTTCTAAATCTTCAAATCTTTTTATAGTAGCCATACTAGGTAGTTTTAGCTTTTAACAATCTTAAACCTTTAAACAATTTTAAACAACATTAAACTTCTATACCACTATTAAGCTCTTAGTTCCAATTCTCCTCGAAACCGTAGTCTTCGAAGCTATCGTCACCGCTAAACATATCTAGGTCGTCTTCGTCAAGATCGTCTTCGAATTCGCCGTAGATGTCGTCATTCATATCGGCTTCAAAGTTTTTTTCACCGGCTTCTGCAGGCATAATACCGTGAGAGAATAAGGTTTCTGGATAGGTACCACCAGCAACTGGTTCTTCTATAGCGGCTAATTCAACCAAGAACGTCCACATGTTGATGAAATCGTACACATAGATGATTTTGGTATTGGCTTCATCAAGGATATCAGATAAAGCGTAATCGCTCATGGTGCGTTGTTCGCCAGGAACATCACCCGTATCAAACAAAGGAATTTCATCTTCTTGATTCCAAGTTTCATCACAGGTATAAAAGGAAGCTACCTCCATACCATCAAAGCCAAATGCATTAAAAATAGCGTTGTGTAAATCTTCTAAAGTATCGTCAGAACGTATTGCTATGTCTCTAAAAATGTCTTCTTCGGCATCTAGAATAACTCTAAATTTATAAACCATAATTTTTGTTTTTGTTGAAACGCCAAAGGTAAAACTTAATTTTGGAAAACCATTTTGCAATCTTATTTTGTTGAAAAGATTTTATTTTCAAAAGCTGCGCAAACAAAAAAAGCTGTCCATAACAGACAGCTTTTACTATGATTAAAATTGAAGTTTTAGTGTTTCTCTTCAGAGCACAAACCTACAATTTCATGGAATACATCGTGCAAGGCAGTCAATGATTTTAGGGTAGCTTCGTCTGAACCTTTGGCTTTTACTAGTTTGTCCAAGCCTTTGGCACCTTCTTGTAATTTTTTGATGGAAGCTAAGATTGCTGGTGTTTTGAATTCGGCTGGGATCGCTTCTTTTGACAATGCATCAGCTTTTTGAACCATTTCTTCAGAACGCGTTTTAATTGGATTCAAATCACCTTCTTCTGCAGGATGAAAAGTTTGTGACATTACCCCGTGAAAGGTTTTGATAGCAGGCCATTTTTCAAAAGTAGTTTGTGCAGACAAATTGGAAACGACTAAAAAGAAGAACAAAACAGCTAAGAATTTTAAAGATTTCATGGTTATTGTTTAAAAGTTATTGGTTCAAAGGTATCAACTTTTTAGTTGATGAAAAAAAAGAACGAATTTAAATAACAGCCATTATAAGTTAAAATTAGTAATGTAAGATATTCTCAAGGTTGGATTATCTTCTTGAATCGTATTCTTATAATTCCAAATATGTTGATGAATATAGGATAACTGAATTTGATGATGCGTATTGATATTGTAGCCAAAACCGCCAATAATTCTATTTTGATTTAAAAAGGTTGCCCCAGCATTACTGCCAATATTCATAAAAACTTCATCACCAACAAAAGTAAAGAGTTTTACTTTGCCGTCTTTTTTGGTCAAATTATAGTTGGCTAAGAAAAGATAACGAAGTCGGTTTCTGTAATCATAATGGTCTATAGAATATTCTGTTTGGTCTGTTGCGGGGTCTTTTTGTCCAACCGCAACGCCAACATATCTAAATTCATCTCGTAAACGATTGACAAATTTAAAATCCCCAGAAACAATGGTGTAAGTACCTTGTATCCAAACATGATTTTCGGGAATGCTAATTTTGTTCATCGCAGGATCACCATAAGAATAGGTGTTATAGTGCGAGTAACCAAGGCTTCCCATGAATCTCTTGGTAAACTGGTAATCTACAGATGGACGAACAAACCATTGTTGTTTTTCGCTAAAACCATTAGCATAGCGCATTACGGCTTCAAACGAAACTGAGGTCTTTTTGGTAATCATGTTTTTTCCAAAATAATGGAACCAAATGTCATTATTCTGCGATTTTACTTGGGCAGAAGCTTTTGTAAAGATCAAGAAAAGGAAGAGTAATAGTATTGGAAATATTATTTTTTTTTTCATTTTGTTTTATAAAGTGAAGATGTAACTTGAATATAGGAACGCGACTAGTACTCCCACAAGAATTTTCTTGCGGGAAGTACAATCGCAACCCTAACTAAAATCAAACGACTTAATACAATTATTTTTGACCTTTCATTCTTGAAGACAATTTGTGATCAGAGAAAGTGATATGATTATCTAAACCAATTATGGTTACTTTTCCACCTTTGGCAACATATTCGTTTTCAAAATGATGAAGGTTTTCCATAACCGAGTGATCTACTAGTTTTGTTTTTGTAAAATCGATGGTTACATTCATGGCTGATGGTAGTGCATCTAATCTACTTTTAATTCCCAAAAAGTTACTAAAAATAGCCGACTTTTCTACCTCGACTAGATACTCATTCCCATTTGATGAAACCAATGCAGTAGCTTTGAATAAAGAACTAATTGGAGCACCATGAATTAAGTGGAAGAAGATTTTTAATAAAATCCCTGCTGCAATACCTACTAGTAAATCTTCATGAAGAGTAAAGAAAATAGTAATTAAGAAAATAGCCAATTGTTCTTTTCCAATGTTTAAGGTATGGATAAACTCTCTTGGATGCGTTAATTTGATTCCTACAGTAATCAACATTGCAGCTAATGCTGCATTTGGAATCAACTCTAAAATAGGAGCTGCCAAAAGCACAAAAATCAAGATAAAGAAACCATGGAAAAAGTTGGCCCAACGAGTTTTTGCTCCATTGTTTACGTTGGAAGAAGAACGAGCTACTTCAGAAATCATTGGTAAACCACCAAAAATAGCTGCAATGGTATTTCCAACCCCTACAGCAATCAAATCTTGATTCATATTTGATTTTCGTTTGAAAGGATCCATCAAATCAATTGCTTTTACAGTAAGTAAAGATTCAATGGTACCAACTAACGCAAACATGATTACATACTTGATAAATAAACCCGTTTGAGTAAAACCATCGAAGCTTACATTAACATGAAGGTTGTCTACTAAACTTCCAATTTTTACTAGGGCATAAGCAGGTTCAGTTTCTTTGAAATGCATAAACAATTCACATGGAATAGCAAAAAGCAATACCACCAAAGGAGCAGGAATCATTTTGATTGTTTTGTTTTTGATAAATGGCCACCCTAACATTATGGTTAAACTTACAATTCCAATTAATGTTGCTTTTGGATCCAAATTCATGATAAAATTTGGAATGTTGGCAATCAATTCTAAAGGGCCTTTTCCTTTGGCTAAACTTGGATCGTCATTAAGCAAGACAGGGAATTGTTTGGCTATAATGATAATACCAATAGCGGCAAGCATCCCGTGTATAGCGGAAAGCGGGAAGAAATCGGCTAGTTTACCTAGTTTTAAAATACCAAAAAGGATTTGAATTACGCCAGCAACAGCCATAGCGCCTAGTGCAAGTTTCCAGCCTAAGACTGGGTCTCCTTGACCAAATTCAGCCACAGCACCAGCAACAATTACAATAAGTCCAGCAGCTGGTCCTTTGATGGTCAATTTTGAGCCCATCATCAAACTAACTACTAACCCTCCAATTATGGCAGTTAAAAGTCCCATGATAGGAGGGAATTCAGAGGCTTTGGCAATACCTAAACTTAGCGGTAATGCTAATAAAAATACAATGAAACCTGAAATGGCGTCTGTTTTGAAGTTTTCTTTTAATCCTGCAAGTCCATCAGCAGGTATATTTAGTTTATTTTTTAATGACATTCTTTTGATAATTAAGTTGGTTAAAATTAGGCTAAGCTGATTTATATGGTAATTCGTGATTGGTCTTTACGTGAGGGCCCAAGAATAGTCTAGCATAAATGCGTATACCAGCAATTCCAGAAACTACAAAACAAGAAGAAATAAGAAATGCTAATAGGTATTGATTGCTTTCAATATGACTAAATAAGAGATCTTCACCTATAAAAGTAGAAGTGATTGGAAATCCAGTAACGCCTAGTGCAGCAATCAAAAAGAACAGCGCAAATATTGGGTGATCATAAGCATGGCCCAAGTATTGGTTAATCAAGATGCGTTTTTCTAATTTCTTGAGTTGTAATAAAGAGACATAACCTATGATTCCAGAAATGGTAATTCCTGCTAGGTACATAATGAGTTCGCTTGCCGTTACTTTTTCGTTGAAAAGAATAGCCATAGCAATCCAATAATGACTCAAAACAATTAACGTCCAAGCCAAAAATGGGGACTTACGCTCTGAAAATGATTTTAATACAAAGACAAAACCAAAAAAAGCAAATAAGTTCGGAATGCTATTTATTACTTCAGGTGGGATACTCTCTTGGAAAATATATAGTAATGCTCCTACTGAATAAAGCGGTAAGAAGATAAGATAGACGCTATTTAAATTTAGAAAATCTAATGATTTCCCCAAAGCACGCAAAGGTCTCCATAAAAAAGCACTTTGAATATTTTCTACATTAAATTCATTTAAACTAAGCACGTATAAAGAATTACGTACACGTTTTGAAAGCCAAGGGTTGGTTTTCTCTTGCATAGGAACGAAATTATAAAACTGATCACGAATTAAGTAACTTACTACTGATGGAGATACCAGTAATTGATAAGTACGCAATAATGCATTTCCAGTAAAATGTAGTAAAGCTAGATTGTCTAATCCTAAAGCAATTTCGATGAAAATTAATCCAATCTGCGAAATAGAGCTGTAAGCGATTTGACTTTTCACATTCGATTGTACTTTACCAATCATGGATGCGATTACACTAGTGGTCAATCCCATGATACCAATGGCGACTCTTACAATGATTTGGTGTTCCCAGAAAGGATAGGTTCTGAGCATTAAGAAAATACCTAAATGTACAGATAACGAACCATAAAAAATAGCACTCGAGGGTGTTGGTCCTTCCATAGCTCTAGGTAACCAGCTCGAAAATGGGATTTGAGCTGACTTTACAGCTGCAGCGCATGCTAAACTGAAAGCGATAAAGAAACCAATAAAAGTATGACTCGCTAAATGATGATGGACTAATGCATAATTGTTTAATTCAATAAACGTTATGTTTTCATGAAATAAGTGATGACTAGCCCACATGGCTAATATCAATCCAACATCTCCAATGCGATAAAGTGAATACACTTTGAAAGCATTTTTCACAGGTAAATAACGTTCTCTGTAAAAAGCAATAAGCAAAAAAGAAGAAATTCCAATGATTTCCCAACCAATGAATAGCGTTTCAAAATTGCCCGAGAGAATGGCTAAATTGTATCCAAAAAAGAAAAAAAGAACGGTATTAAAGAAACGCTTATAACCTTTTTCTCTGTGTAAATAATACCTACTGTAAGTAGAAATCATAGCCGTTAATAACGCGCCAATTAACAAATAAACAGCCGAAATTTTATCAAAGTAAAAATCAATAAAAAAAGTATAATTGTTCGTTTTTACGATTGTTAACTCATCTAAGTTTAAAGTTTCGCTTCCATTTATAATCCAAATGATGGTAAAAATAGCAATACCTGTAAGTTGCGTAAAAACGATACCAAAAGCCAGCCAGGAAATACTGGATTCTTTTCTTTCTGGAATAAGTAAGCTGATTACGAATCCAATAAATGGAAGTAATATAAAGTATTGAAGTATCTCGTTCATAGGGGATATTGTTATTTTAGAATATAGATTGGAAGGTTTTCTTGTGAAACTTCTGCCAATGCTAACTCGTCATGAATGCTTGCGTTCTCTTGCTGAATAGGGGAGTAGGACTCAAAGGTTTCGTCAATGAAATGAAAGAGTTCTTGATTTTCAGGATGAACTACAATCAATTTTACCCATTGGTTTTTGAACCATTCATAAGTTGCAGGATTTTTAGTAATAGCATATTTGGCTATTTCTGGAAAATGTTCTACAATAATTAATAAACGAATAGGGTCATGTACTTCTATCATTTGACTTGGTAAACCCGAACGCAAATCTCCATCGATCCCATTGGAAACACCAATTAATCCCATGACATTGTGAGGAAGCTTACTTCCAGCACCTAACTTTTGGTTATCTACTTTAGAGAAGTAATATTCTAAGTTGATTCCACCACCAACTGGGGCAACAGCTCCAAGAATTCCAGCAAGATAATCCCCCGTAGGATCCACTTGATAGTCGTAAGAATTCATAAACGAACGTCTGTCTAGAAACAAGTGCTTAGACAAACTTCTACGACCTACTATGCACATCGCATTGGTCGCATGATTTAATTCAGGTCTAGGTTCGAAAAGAGAAACGGAACGTCTTTTAATTTTTTCATGTACTTTTTCTAGACTTTGTGTAGAATCTATAGTGTCAAATCGGCGAGAACGTTCTTTTGCATTTCTAGCCAAAGCTTTCGCAAAAGTAATCTCGTTTTGTTGATGTAATTCTTTGTTGCTAGCGGTTAGCGTTTCTTCATCATAAAAAGCGATTTCATCCCTTGTTGTGTCGTGCAATGCAGGTAAAAATTGTGTTGTATCAGGAATAATGATACCACGTTTTTTTAGGATTTCACGAACTTCAGGATGATTAGCGGCAAAAGAAGCCACTTTTGCATTTACAGAACTTGGTCTTCCGCAACAAGCCCCACAATCATAACCGGCATAATGCGTATTATTTACACTAGTCGCTCCATGACCTACGATATAAACTATTGGAGCAAAATTGGATACAAATCCAATACTTTTTAGTAAACCCTCAACACGATTTGCCATTTCCTCAACAGTAAAGCCTACTTGTAGCCCATCTATGTTTTCAAATTTGGCATCATGTTCTATAATTAGTTTTGATTTTTTATTTAGATGCTTAAACGAGGCACTTGTAGCAGGGGTTAACGTTGGTTTCCAAATGTTCAAAAACAATTTCAAAGCCGCTGAAAAACCAAGAGTTTGACTGATAATCCAGCCAAAAACTAAAGAATGCGAATGTTTATGGTAGTGTAAATCTCTAGCTTGTTTTTTCTTTCTTTGTGCTTCTTTTATCAAGTATTTTGGCTGCATTGGCGCAGGGCAAAGTTTGGTAAAAAACTGCCCATTTACAGGCTGATAAAAGAACTCAAAATTAAAAAATGCAGGAGTACCAAAGGTTATTGCTGAATTATCTAAATGCTCAACATGTCTTCTGAAAGAACATTCACGATCATCCATGCAGAATAAACCTTGAAATGAAGGTGTTGTAGTTGCTGTTTCTTTTTCAACAGTTTTGATTCCTGATAAAACTTGATCATAAAATGTCCATTCGAATGCCTCTTGCCAAAGCGATAAGGTTTCGAAAAGTTCTGATTTTTTTATGGTATCAAAAATTGGAGCTGGTTCCTGACTGATTTTGAAACTCAAAGGAGACCAAATGGAATTAAATTTTTGATCCAAACTATCTATTTCAAGCAGTAATTCAAACTGAATTAACTCTTTTAAAGAAATGGTGCGTTTGTCTAATAAAGATGCGGGATTGCTTTCAATCGTTGCAACTATTCCGCTCCAACCCGGATGACCAAATTGTTGATCGAATAAATAATGTTTGTAATATTTTGGATCTCCAACAATAATATGAAGCAGCTCCTCGATAGAGGCTCCATTTTGGAGCATATTTTTAGCGCGTTTGGTTCTAAGAATTCCAATCGAACTGTTTTTATCTAGTTCTTTTATAGATTCTAAAAAGCTAGTTCCTAAAACCGGAAAAGTAGTGATTGCGATTCCTTGATCTAAGTAGCCACAAAGAACCTTGAATAAAATGCTATAAGTAGATTTTTCTAGATTAATGGCGTATTCTTTCTTCCAGGTTGCTCGCAAACTACCAATTCTAGGGTAAATAGATTCGTCATAGTTTTTTTCAAGAAGATTATGTTTCCATGTCGAAAGCTGTTTTTCTCCTTTTTTTGAACGAATGACTTGTTCAAGAATTGCATTGTTGATCTCTTTTTTGGCATATCGCTCTCTAAAACTAGACAAAGGGAGATACGTTTTGTAGCCAAAAATTTTGGAGGATTCTTCTAAGGCTTCAAAGAATGTTTTTCCCTGAAAAGCATGAAGTGTATTGTGGTGTACAAAATCCTTTAGTGGGTTTTGAGCGGGTAAATAATGCTTTAGACTATGAAGTACTTCATGTTCATCAAAAACGATGGAAGTTGATTTCATTTTTTTTAAAATATTTCTAAAATACTTACAATACGGAATTAAATAACAGATTATCAGTTAGTCTTTTGTGTAAGGCTATTGCTGTTTTAATAAAGTAGTTGATGTATTTTATTAGGTTAATAAACAAATAATCGAAAATAATTTTCAATGATTGTATTAACCCAAATGGTATTTTAAATTACAAAACAGTAGAAATAAACTGCTTTTTTTGTAGAAATAATTATTTAAAAATTTAGAATGAATTGCTATAATCTTTTTATTCAAAGAATTCAAAGCAATTAATCCAGTACTAGCGTTAAGAAAAGGATCTATTTCAATCTCATTATATTCAAAATCCTCTTCCATATCCGAGGAGGGAAAAGTGATTTTTGAGTATTTTGAATGATCACTTTTTGTCGAGATTTGAACAAGATTTTCTTTTTCTAATTTTGAAGAAGAAAAAACAGGAATGGCACTAAATGCGGAATATAGTAAAAAATGAAAAAATACAAATAGAAATAGCAAGGCAATGCTGCTATTTTTATTAGTATGTTTGTTTTTACTTATGTGCATAGTTACCAATTTTGGCACAAACATAAATAAATTAAGGTTGATTTTCCAAGGTTTTTTTTACTATTTGGTATTATTATTACTTTTTTAAAAATTAAGTAATTTAATTATATATTAGTATTTATATTAACTTTTTTTCATTGAATTATTAGGGTTGTTTTGTTTTGGTTAAGATTTATAATCATTATTATTTGTCTTTTTTAATTTTTTGTTGAGAATTTTTTATTCAATTTGAATTACAATTCAGCCTCGTTTTTCTACAATTCGGTCATAACTTTTTAGAGAATCCATAATCCCGAAAGATATTTGCTTCATCAAAAAACAAACAGTATAATGAAAACAAGTATCAAAAAAATCGCACACAAATTCTTTTTAGCAACCCTATTGGTTTTGATGAGTAGTGTTACTCTTGCTCAAAATACTATTTCAGGAAAAGTTATTGACCCAAAAGGTAAGCCCGTAGTTAGCGCCAATATTTATATCGAAGGCACTTATGATGGCGCCACAAGCGATGAGAAAGGGCTTTTCTCATTCGAAACCACAGTCAAAGGAAATGCGACCCTAATCATAAGCTCTTTGATACACGAAACAGCTACCATTTCAATAGATGTTTCGAATTACAAAAGCAAAACCATAACCCTCAAAGAGAATGTCAACACCTTAGATGCGGTGGTGATTACGGCTGGAACTTTAGAGTCGGGAGACAAAGCTCGTGTTTCGGTATTGAAACCTTTGGATATTGTCACCACAGCGGGTTCTGCTGGAAATATTATTGCTGCGCTACAAACTTTACCAGGTACTCAAAACGTGGGTGAAGACGGTCGTTTGTTCGTTCGTGGAGGTGAGGCCAATGAAACACAAACTTTTGTCGATGGTATCCGAGTGGCGCAGCCTTATGGCGCTAGCACAAATAATTTGCCTACTCGCGGACGCTTTTCTCCGTTTTTGTTCAGCGGTATCTCTTTTTCTACTGGAGGTTATTCTGCCGAGTATGGCGAGGCTTTGTCAAGTGTGTTATTATTGAATACCCAAGACGAACCCGACCAAAACAAAACCGAAATCGCCTTAATGACTGTAGGTTTGGGCGTTGGAAATACACAAAAATGGAAAAAAAGCTCTTTGAGTGTCAATGCTGCTTACATCAACTTGGCGCCCTATCAAAAAGTGGTGCCTCAAAATATCGAATGGAACAATCCTTTTCAATCGCTATCTGGCGAAACCGTGTATCGTTACAACTTCAATAACGGAATCTTAAAATTGTATGCAGCTTTTGATTCCTCCAAATTCGATTTGAATCAAGAAAGCGTTAATTCGCCTAACAAAGTCAGAGTCGATTTGAACAATAACAACTTTTACTTAAATACTTCCTACAAAGGTGGTTTTGGCAACAATTGGCAAGTGACAACGGGATTGAGTTATGGTTATTCCAAAAACAAATTGGGATTGGATTTGGACAAGCTAAACAATGACGAAAACGCCTCACACCTTAAATTCAAACTCCGTAAAAGCATTTCGCAACACGTTAAATTAGCTTTCGGAACGGATTATTTCATTACTCGTTTCAACGAAGATTTTACGCCAAATTCTGGATTTGGAGGCACTAGCGGATACAATTCTTCCATTGCAGCAGCTTTTGCCGAAGGCGATATTTTATTCACCAAAAACTTTGCTGCCAAAGTAGGGGTTCGTGCTTCATACAACGATTTGTTGGACGAAACCGCCGTTGCTCCTCGTGTTTCCTTGGCTTACAAACTGAATAAAACCAGCCAGTTTTCTTTCGCTTATGGCGATTTCACTCAGGCGCCAAGTGTCGATTTTATCAAGTATTCCAAAATGCACCAATTCGAAAGCGAAAAAGCCTCGCATTACATCTTAAACTTTCAATACAACAACGACCGTCAAACCTTTAGAGCCGAGGCTTATTACAAAGACTACAGCAATTTGGTAAAATTCAATACAACAACGCCAATGTTTAATTCAGTGTACAACAACAACGGTTCTGGCTACGCCAAAGGACTTGATTTGTTCTGGAGAGACGGCAGCTCGATTAAGAATTTAGAGTATTGGATTTCCTATTCTTACATCGATACGGAGCGCGATTATCGCAATTTCCCTAAACAAGTTACGCCAAATTTTGTGGCGGACCATACAGCGTCGTTGGTGACAAAATACTTCATCACCGACTGGAAATCACAAATTGGTTTCACCCATTCTTTCGCCACAGGTCGTCCGTACAACAATCCAAACGAGACCCAATTTATGAACGGAAAAACCAAAGCTTTCAATAATTTGAGTTTCAATTGGGCGTATTTAGTGTCGCAACAAAAAATCCTGTATTTCTCCGTGTCCAATATTTTGCAAACTCAAAATGTCTTTGGTTACGAGTACGCCAATACTCCAGATTCAGCGGGCGTTTACAACCGCAGAGCCATCATACCAACGGCCGATAGTTTCTTTTTTGTAGGTTTCTTTTGGACCATCAGCGACAACAAAAACGACAACCAGTTAAAGAATTTATAAACCGAATTAGGAGCAGTAAGCATAGGGCATTTCCAGCAGGCATCGTCCCGTGATCCGCTATATCTTTGCTGCCGAACCCCGTCAGCAAAGGATGCCGCTCCTCCCGGGGCTAAGAGGCAAGATAAGGTGTTTTTGGAAAGAAAAGTGTTTTTACAATTCATCCACCAAAAACAACAGTTCAGTTACAATCAATTTTAGTTTCGATTGGTCCAAACTACTTTTACATCAGCATAATAAACAACCTTTAAAAAATAAACTATGAAAACATCAGTTCTTATCCTGTTCTTAGCCATAAGTACAATGGCAACCGCTCAAGTCGCTATCAAAGTAGACATCGTTGGTCTAAAAAACAACAAAGGTCAAGTCCTAATCGGATTGTACAATTCCGAAAATCATTTTCTAAAAAAAGTCTACAAAGGCAATGTCGCTTTAATCAAAAACGCAAAAGCAACGGTCACTTTTGAAAACCTTCCTGCTGGCGAGTATGCGATAAGCGTTTTTCACGATGAAAACAGCAACGGAAAATTAGACACCAACTTTATGGGAATTCCAAAAGAAGCTTATGCCGCTTCAAACGATGCCAAAGGGTTTATGGGCCCTCCAAAATACAAAGACGCTAAGTTCCAAGCCACACAAAACAAGCACATCGTATTGAAAGTATAACCGGTTTACAATTCATCCTCAAAAAACGACAGTTCAGTCAGAATCAATTTCAAAAGTAGCACATCAGCAATACTTTTACATCATCAAAATAACAACAACCATTTAAAAGAAATTAACAACTAAAAAATAGAAATTATGATCAAAGTTTTAACCGCCGCCGCTTTATTTATTTGCAGTTTATTAGCTGCCCAAGGACAATACGAACAAGGAATGGGAAAAGCATTCCAGTTGTGGGGAGAAGGAAAAAATACCGAAGCTGCCGCTTTATTCGAAAGAATTGCAGCAGTCGAAAAAAACAACTGGTTGCCTAACTATTATGTGGCTTTGGTAAATACTACAACCGCTTTTAGAACCAAAGGCAAAGACGAAGTAACAGCTTTACTAACCAAAGCACAAAACGCTTTGGATGTAGAATTAATCAAAAACGAAAATAATCCCGAATTATTAGTAATGCAAGCTATGATTCACACCGCTTGGATTGCCTATGACCCAATGACCAATGGACAAAAGTTGTCTGGAAAAGTAATGGAACTCTACGGTAAAGCACAGGCCATTGCTCCAGAAAATCCAAGAGTGGTATTCTGTAAAGCCGAGTTTGAAATTGGTGGAGCCAAGTTTTGGGGAACAGATACAACACCTATGTGTGCACAAATTGATAAAGCTATCGGACTTTTTGCTACTTTTAAACCAGAAACAGCTTTCTCACCAAAATGGGGATTAGATCGCGCTCAAGAAGCTCAAAAAAATTGTAAAAAATAGCAGTAACCCTTTCAGAGTTTTAACTCTGAAGGGTTGAAAACCCAAAACCCAAAACCCAAAACCCAAAACCCAAAACCCAAAACCCAAAACCCAAAACAATGGAAAAACAGAAATACAGTACACTAGAAGGAATCAAAAAAGGCTTTATAGATTGTTTGAAGATTACACTAGTATTTACGCTTGTTTTTTCGTTGTTGCAAGGGGATTTCAGTCCTCAAAGTCTACTCACCACTTTTTTAGTTAGTGCTCTATATTCTTACGGAATTGGTTTTGGAAACGGACTCATCAATGATATTTTGGACCGCAGATGGAATTGGTTAGAGCAAACCAATTTGAGAGTGTATTTTGGAATTTTTTGCACCATTTTGTACACCGTTCCTGTAGTTTTAGGAATCGATTATTTGACTTTCGTAGTGTTTCAAAAACTAGAGGTTGCTGAGTTTTTCAACAACCGAATGGTTTGGGTGCATATGTTTTATATCATTCTTTCCTTGGGAGTTTCGACCTTTATGCACGCACGTAGTTTTATGCTCAATTGGAAACAAGCTTCTAAAAAAGAAGTATTCGAACAAAAGATCATTGCAGGAACGGCTTCGGCCAAATTCGAAACCTTAAAAAATCAAATCGACCCACATTTTCTTTTCAATAGTTTGAATGTGTTAAGCTCGCTGATTGAGGAAAATCCAGATAATGCGCAACGTTTCACCACTTCTTTATCTAAAATTTACCGCTATGTGTTGGAACAAAAAGATAAAGAATTGGTTTCTGTAGCCGAGGAATTGAGTTTTGCAACTACCTATATGAAACTGCTGAAAATGCGCTTTGAGAACAGCTTGTTTTATGAAGTGACTGCCGAAGTTCAAAACCCAGACGCCAAAGTAGTGCCGCTCTCGCTGCAATTATTACTAGAAAATACCGTAAAACACAATGTGGTAAGCGAGCAAAGACCTTTGCATATCCGAATTTATATTGAAAATGATTATTTGGTGATTCAGAATGATTATCAAAAGAAAGAAGTATTACAAGACCGCCAAGGCGTTGGATTACAAAACATCATCAATCGATACGCAATCATTACCAAACGAAAAGTACTGATTGAACAAAACGAACAAACTTTTACCGTTAAAATACCCATTTTAACCCAACAAATAACTGTTATGGAAACGACCTTAAATTACAGAGAAAATAATGCGTACTACCGCGCAAAAAAGAGAGTAGAGGAATTAAAAGGATTTTATGGCAACCTGATTTCGTATTGTGTAGTGATCCCTATTTTAATTTATGTGAATCTTACTTTTGTCCCACAATTTCATTGGTTTTGGTTCTCCGCAGGAGGCTGGGGATTTGGTTTGATTATGCACGGTTTCAAAGTTTTTGGTTACAGCTCTAGCTGGGAAGAACGAAAAATTCAAGAGATTTTAAGAAAAGAAGACGAACAACAAAAATGGAAATAACGATGGAACGAATAGATACTAATCAAGAACAAGAAGCTTTGGTTCAAATGGCCAAAGAAAGAGTAAAAAAGTTGAAAGATTTTTATTTTCATATGGTATTTTTTATGCTAGGCGTAGTAATCTATGTTTTGAAAACGTATTATGGCGCACCTTTGAACTTTTTTCCCATTCGGTATATCAACGGTTTTGTGATGGCGATTTGGACGACCTTTTTTGCTATTCAAGCGGTTCAATTATTTTTTACCGAAGTTATTTTGGGTAAATCTTGGGAGGAAAAGCAAATTAAAAAAATGATTGAAAAGAATAACGAAAAACAAATCTGGAAATAATTATGGAAACGAATTTTCAAGAAGAAGACAGATATTATCAAGCCAAGAAAAGAGTAGAGGATTTAAAAGGATTTTACGGAAATTTGACCTCTTACATTGTAGTGAATATATTTTTAGCAGTAATCAATTTACTAACCTCTCCAGGATATTTATGGTTCTTTTGGCCTTTACTAGGTTGGGGTGTAGGCGTGTTCTTTCACGCGATGAAAGTGTTTAATTGGATGCCATTTTTCGGCGCAGCATGGGAAGAGCAAAAAATTAAAGAGTTTATGGAAAAAGAAAAACAATCCAGAAACGATTGGAAATAAAAAAGTAAGATTAAATAGAAAATAAAATGGAAATTAAGCAAAACCAATACGATTCATTTTTAGACAGAACTCAAGAAGAGCGTTACGAAATCGCATTTAAAAGAGTGCAGAAAATAAAAGGATTTTATGTGCATCTAATAGTCTATGTTTTAGTCAATATCGGATTAATCGCTTTGAGAGCGAGGCATTTGGATTCGTTAGATAACAATTTTTGGAGTTGGCAAACACTCAATACCGCTTTCTTTTGGGGCATTGGATTGATAGCACACGGAGCTTCTGTTTTTGGGAAAGATTTGTTTTTAGGCAAAGATTGGGAGAAAAGAAAAATGGAGGAATTTTTAAAAGAAGAAGATGAAAAACAACAACAGTGGAAGTGATTTCAGTTTTAAAGTTTAAGGTTTAAGGTTTAAAAGTTTAAAGTTTATAGTTTAAAGTTTAATCTGTTTTCTATGTTCTGCTTTCTGCCTTCTAACTTCTAACCTCTAACTTCTAACCTCTAACTTCTAACCTCTAACTTCTAACCTCTAACCTCTAACCTCTAACCTCTAACCTCTAACCTCTAACCTCTAACTTCTAACCTCTAACTTCTAACCTCTAACCTCAAATAATGACAACTATAATCATCGAAGACGAAAAACCTGCAGCGCGTTTGTTGCAACGTAAACTCGAAAAACTACAAATCAATGTAACCGTACTGCTGCACTCGGTAGAAGAGGCTATCGAATGGTTTTCGAACCATCCACATCCTGACCTAATTTTTTTGGATATTCAATTATCCGATGGCTTGTCTTTTGCCATTTTTGAAGCGGTCGAAATTAAGAGTGCTATCATTTTTACCACTGCTTATGACGAATATGCTTTGCGTGCTTTTAAACTTAATAGTATTGATTATTTACTCAAACCCATCGATGAAGATGACTTGGAAATAGCAGTGAATAAATACAAATCAAGAGTGCCAGAAAAGGCGCCTGAAAATCCTTCGCTTGCTTTAGATTTTGAAGCTATCAAAAGGATGCTGACGAACCCGTTTGAGAAAAATTACAAAAAGCGATTTACGTTAAAAATTGGGCAACATTTGAAGGTGATTTCAGTTGATGAAATTGAATGTTTTTACAGCGAAAATAAAGGAACCTATTTGCATACTTTCGACAACAGAGATTATCTTCTGGAAACCACTTTAGAGGTTTTGGAACAAGAATTAGACCCTGCTGCTTTTTATAGAATCAGTCGAAAATTTATCATTCCATTAAAGGCCATAAAGGAAATAGTGGTGTACAGTAACTCTCGTTTAAAGATTATTTTACCTACTTATAAAGCAGAAGAGGTGATAGTAAGTAGAGAAAAAGTAGCGGATTTCAAAAACTGGATTGGTTAAAAAATGACTTTATTTTTTAGTTTAGATAAAGCTTGTTAAAAATACTGGTTATTAGTTATTTACGTGTTTGGTATAGGATTTATCTATTGCGCTTTTATTCACTAATAAACCGTTTTCTGATAGCGATAAGCACAAAAATCATCAGTGTGTAGGCAATAAAAAATGGTGCTATGTATTCAATAAGATGCAACGGTAACATCACGGCAATAATTAGCAATTGAAAGCCTAAACCATAAATGGATAACAAGCTCATAAACCAATTCGGAAACGTTTTTACTTTGTATGCCTCTTGGTCTAGCGCGTGAATTATTTTGTCAAAAAGCCCATAAACGATTGTATAAATTCGGAACAAAAGAGTCACCGATTTTTGTGTTTCTCCAGGCAAAGCTTTGGGGGTTTTGTACTCAAAAATTTTACTGGTACTATCTCCTCCAACCGATTTATGTCTCAAAATTACGTAGTAATAATTGTATAAAGTTCCTTGTAATTGGATGCCGAAAAAAGCTGCAAACGCATACCAAAATGTCGTTTTTGAGACCCAACAAATGGCCATAAAAATCATAAAATTTAAGACGATATCAAAGACACTATCGAGGTATCTACCAACGTATGAAGGTTTGTTTTTTAGTCTTGCTAATTCACCATCAGCAGCGTCAATTCCAGATTTTAATACAATGAAAAAGGCGGCCAAAAAGTAATGATTGGTGAGTATGCAAAAAATGGCAATCAAGCCAGAAAGGCCAAAAAGTAGCGTTACGTGAATTGGGGTAAATCGAGTTTCTTTTAGTTGTTGCGCCAGAAATTTACCAAATGGGCGACCATAATCTGAGAGGTCGAAGAACTTATCTTGTGTTGCAAGTTTTGACATTATAAGCTGTAAAAGTAGAATGACAATATAGTCTAGGCGCAAAAGTAGCTCTATTTAAGGGGAATAGTTGCCTAAACAATAGTTTACTTTGTGTTAAAGTAAAAAAAGCGCGTTTCGAGTTTTAGTACTTTTATGGTATTAAAAAACCAAATTTATTGTATTATGGCGGCACCAAATTTAAAAGTAATTCAAGCCCTTAGAGAAACAGCGAAACAAATTGCAAGTAGCGGTCGTTATGAATGGGGGCATATGGGAAGTTGTAATTGTGGGCATTTGGCACAAAATATAACTTCGTTTACCAGAGCAGAAATTCAACAATTTGCCTTGCAAAAACGCGGTGATTGGTCGGAACAAGTTATAGATTATTGCCCAACGAGTGGTTATCCTATGGATTTAATTATCGGTAGAATGATTGAATTTGGTTTTACCCAATCAGATTTGAGACAACTCGAAAACTTGTCCAATCCCGAGATTTTAGCCAAAGCTGGTGTGGCTTCTTTCAATAGAAATGTGATGTCAGATACGGTAAAATATATGAATGCGTGGGCAGATTTGTTAGAGAACCAATGGATGGAGCAAAACATAAATCACATCGTTTTACCAACGTTTGAAAGAGAAGAGATGGTGTATTAGACCATCTCTTTATCTTATTTAGTGAAACGGTGTAGCGTATAAGTCATAGCTGTCAATAAAAAGAAAGCCGTGATTTGGTGTGCCAATCCTAACCATAGCGGTACGCTGTACAACAAAGTCAAAACGCCTAGTGCAAATTGTACAAACACAAGTACTACTAGCGCATTGAGTCCGTTTTGTTGCGCAATTGACAAAGTGTACTTTTTGCTTTTGAAATACAACAAAACCATTAACGCTACAACAAGATAAGCGGTTGTACGATGCACGAATTGTACGCCGCTTTTTCCTTCAATCAAATTGAGGATAAAACTGTTTTTTTCGATAAATACACTGTCGTGAATGAATTGCCCATCGCTCATTAGTGGCCAATGGTTGTGAATTAATCCAGCGTTGAGTCCTGCAACAAAACCACCGTATATAATTTGAATAATCAAAAACACCAAGGCAAATCGAGCAATAGTTCTCAACTGAGGATAAAAGTTGTCTTTGTTGGGGTAAATCAAATCCAAAGCCACCCAAAGGGTATAGGCAAAGGTGATGAAAGCAAAAGTAAGGTGCAACGCCAGTCTAAAATGACTCACATCCGGATTGTCGATTAATCCACTTTTTACCATAAACCAACCCAAAAAGCCTTGAAATCCTCCCATACACAAAAGAACAATACATTTTTTGATGGTCGATTTGTCTAATCTTTTTTTAGCTAAAAAATAAAAGAAAGGGATTAAAAATACCATACCGATGATTCGACCAATAAAACGGTGAAACCATTCCCAGAAGTAAATGAATTTATAATCAGATAAGGTAAAATCATTATGAATATTGATTTTTTGATACTCAGGAAACTTTTTGTATTCTTCAAAAGCTTGACTCCATTTTTCTTCGGTCATAGGAGGGAAGGTATCGGTAATCAAATGCCAGTCGGTCATTGAGAGTCCAGAATTAGTTAAACGGGTAATTCCGCCAACCACAACCATTAAAAATAAGAGTAGGCAACCAGAAAGCAGCCAAATGATAACAGGTTTATTAGATTTAGTCATTTTTTTAGTGATAAAAATCAATTATTTAATTGCAAATTTATGGGTTTGGCAACGAAAAAAAGGGCTAACAATCGTTAATCTTTAGGCCTAATTTGGCTCCTTTTTTTAAGATAAATTCATAAGCTGCTTGGTACTCATTTTGTATTTCTCCTTCTAGAATAGCTTCTTTTACGGCTTCTTTTAGGATGCCAATCTCTCTGGATGGTTTTAAATTGAAGAGCTCCATTATTTCCTCACCACTGATTGGAGGTTGAAAATTGCGGACGTGGTCGCGCGCTTCAACTTCAACAATTTTTTTGCGAACAATTTCAAAATTACTATGGTATTTTTTGAACTTGTTTGGGTTTTTAGTGGTGATATCGGCTTCACAAAGGGTCATTAAATTTTCTACATCTTCTCCTGCATCAAAAACCAAACGGCGTACTGCTGAGTCGGTAACAGTGTCTTGCGCCAAGACAATTGGTCTCGAACTCATTACGACCATTTTTTGTACAAATTTCATTTTGTGATTCAAAGGCATATGCAATCTTTCGAAGATTTTTTTAACCATTTTACCGCCCAAAAACTCGTGACCGTGAAACGTCCATCCTTGTTTTTTGTTGAAGCGTTTCGTTGGTGCTTTTCCGATATCGTGCAATAAAGCTGCCCAACGCAACCAAACATCGTCTGTATTCGGGCAAATATTATCGACTACTTCCAAAGAATGATAAAAGTTGTTTTTATGGGTATGCCCTTCTATTTCTTCTACTTGATTCAAGGCTGTTAATTCAGGTAGAATCAGTTCTAATAATCCCGTTTTGTAAAGTAATAAAAAGCCCAAAGAAGGTTTTTCTGTCAAGAGAATTTTGTTTAACTCTTCAACAATGCGTTCTCCCGAAATGATTTTTATTCGTTCTGCATTTTTGGTAATTGAAGCTAAAGATTCTGGATGAATATCAAAACCTAATTGCGTAGCAAAACGAATGCCTCTCAACATTCTCAATGGATCATCCGAAAAGGTAATATCTGGGTCAAGCGGCGTTTTTATCGTTTTAGATTCTAAATCAGAAATACCAGCAAATGGATCTAAAAGTTCTCCATAGTTAGACGGATTCAAAGATAAAGCCAAGGCATTGATGGTAAAATCACGGCGGTTTTGATCATCTTGTAAGGTTCCATTTTCTACGATTGGATTTCGGCTATCGTGGGTGTAGGATTCTTTTCTGGCACCAACAAATTCGATATCTGTATCTTCAAAACGAAGCATAGCGGTTCCATAAGTTTTGAACACTTGCACCTTTGGTTTTTTAGGTAAAAGTTCTGAAACTTTGAGCGCCAATTCGATGCCACTGCCTACAGCCACCACATCGATATCTTTTTTGGAGCCTCTTTTTAAAAGTAAATCCCTAACAAACCCACCAATTACATAGCTTTCTATGTTTAGTTCTTGGGAAGCTTTCGATATTACTTCGAATATTGTGTTATTAAGTGCTGATTTATAATTCATATCTTGTTTTTACCACGATTTTTTGCCGCAGATTCGCTGATTTTATTTTAAAAATTATGATTTTCAGCTAATTTTCTGATAGTACTATTCGTTTGTGTTCTAAAGATGTTTTATTAAAATTTACTAAAAGCGCTAATTTAGTTTTCGACACTTTTAAATAATTTAAACATTGTGAAATATGACTGTTATTAAAAGATTCACAAGATTTTATTTCAAGAATAATACTGTCAAAAACTACAAAATCAGCATAGAATTTGTGTTTTAAAATGGTGTTTTTATAATTTACTACATATTCCTTTTCTCTTTCAAAAGGTATGTTAGCTATATTAAATTCATATTCTAATGCGTCTTTATACACGATTTCAGAAAAACCTTTTCCTAGATTTTTATGTACGTCAAATAAAATTCCTATTATTTTATAGGTCTCTTTTTCAAATAAATATTGAGCCATAAATTATAAAATCATATTAATTTCTTCTTTCTCTAAAATCTGCGAATCTGCGGCAAAAAAAAAATTATTTTCTAATGATTTTAACCTGAGAATCATTCGTCAATTTAATAATCGTAGAAGGTTTTCCTGCAATTTTTTCCTGCTGCAAATTTACAATATAGTCTACGCCTTTTATAATTTCTGGACTAATTTCTTTGAAAGATAATGGGGTGGGTTGTCCAGAAATATTCGCTGAAGTGGATACTAATGGTTTCTTCATTCGTTCTAAAAGCTTAAAGCAAAAAGGTTCTTTTATCAGTCGAATACCTAATGATTTGTCTTCAGAAATTAAATTAGGAGCTACATTTCTTGGATTATCTAATATTAAAGTTGTTGGCTTTTCGGATAAATCTAGAATTTGCCAGGCTACTTCTGGGATTTCCTTGAATACATTATATAGCATTTTTTCTCCGTTCATAAGGCAAATCATACTTTTGCTTTCGGTTCTTTGTTTGAGTTGGTATATTTTAGCGACGGCTTCAGGATTTGTTGCGTCGCAGCCTATGCCCCAAACGGTGTCTGTTGGATAAAGAATGATGCCGCCGTTTTTTATTACTTCAAAAGCATTGATAATCTCTTGATTCATCTGCATTTTATTTTAATGATTTTGACTTTGTTCCATAAAATGCAAAACTATCCATTTGATTTTTGATAGCGTATAAAAAAGCGTTTTTTTTCTTTGTTCAGAAATGGATTCTAGATGAATTTTATCTATTGGTTCAAAAAGTGTTCATGTTTTGAAACTTTTTAAGAACTACAACTCAACATTGAACATCCTATTTTAACTCTTGCCCAATCGGGGCGTTTGGCGAACCATTTTTCATGTTCGGGTTGTTCTTTGTAAGGGTTTTGTAAAAGTTCATACAATTCGTTGAGTAGGCTATAGTCTCCTTTCTCTGCGGCATCAATACATAATTGCGCCATATAATTGCGAAGGACATATTTTGGATTTACTTGATTCATAGCAATACTTCTTTCCGCATCAGATACGATTTCTAATTGAAGTCTTTCGATATATTTAGTGAACCAATTATGCCATTTTAAAGTTATGCTTTCATTACAATCATTGGTGTTGTAAAAGGCAAATTCAATTTTTGTTAAAGCAGTTGCTGGAGTGTCATTTTTAAGCACTGAACTTAAGTTTCTAAAGAAAATAGTCATATCGGTCTCTATTTCTTGTAGCAAATCAATAAGTTCTTGAATTAAGTTGCGATCTTCAGTAGGTTGTATTTGTAATCCCAATTTTGATTGCATCATTTGGAGATATTTTGAGTCATACTGTTTGGTGTAGGCATCCAAAATAGCTTCCAGAGGTTGCGTTTCTTCGATTAATGGATATAAGGCATTGGCGAGTTGATACAAATTCCACAAACTAATTTGAGGTTGATTTTCGAATCGATATCTTTTGTGTTGATTGTCTGTTGTGTTTGGTGTCCAAGTTGGGTTGTAGTCTTCTAGCCAACCATAAGGGCCATAGTCAATGGTAATACCGTGAATTGACATGTTATCTGTGTTCATAACGCCATGGACAAAACCCACTCTTTGCCAGTGAAGAATCATCTCTAGTGTGCTTTTAGAAACTGCTTCAAAAAATTGAATGTATTTTTCTTTTCCTGTTTCTTTAATAGATGGAAAATAATGTTGAATGGTAAAATCAGCCAGTAGTTTCAGATTATTATGATCTTGTCTGGCAGCAAAGATTTCAAAATTTCCAAATCGAATAAAACTTGGTGCTACTCTACAAACTATAGCGCCTTTTTCGTAAGCTGGATTCCCATTGTACATAATGTCTCTCAGTACTTCGTCTCCAGTTAAAACCAATGAAAGGGATCGGGTAGTGGGCACTCCTAAATGATGCATCGCCTCTGCACATAAGTATTCCCTAATAGAAGAACGTAAAACGGCCAATCCATCTGCAGTTCGTGAATAGGGCGTTGGCCCAGCACCTTTTAATTGTAGCGTAAAATTTTTCCCTTCGTGAGTTACTTCCATCAAATTAATGGCTCTTCCATCTCCTAATTGTCCTGCCCAATTCCCAAATTGATGTCCTGCATAACACATGGCAAAAGGTTGCGTATTGGGATATGTTTTTGTTCCTGAAAAAACGGCTAAGAAATCATCGTCCTTTAAATCTTCTGGTTCTAATCCAATTTGCTTTGCTACATCAATGCCCACGTGAATTAAGAAAGGATTTGAAGGTATTTTGGGTGAAACAAAAGAAAAGCATGCTTGATATACTTGTCTTGGAGCATTGTCTAGTAGACTGTCGGCTGGTAATGCTTTGGTAAATATATTGTTGAGGGTGAGCGTCATTTTTTTTTTTTTTTTTTTTTGCTAAAAATAGTAGTATTTCTTCAAATCTTGCTCCATGTAGAAACACTGAATTAGCTAGTAAAATTAAATCAATCTGTTTTAATTTCTTATTCTTTTTGAATTTTATTAACGAATGATTAGTTTCAGAAATTCAAAGGGTTATACAGAATAATTAATTTTACTTCTGTTTTTTTAACTATTTTTATAATGAGTTTTGTGATTTTTGTTTGAACAATGGCTTCAAAACCAGTTTTTTTATTTCATTATTATTCCATTTTTTATGAAAACCAGTCCAAAAAGAGTGCGCCAAAATGTTTTCGTTTTAAATTTTAAAAGATGCGTTAGTGTACTCTTTTTTGCCATGACTTTTATCTCTTATGGTCAATCCAAAGAAGGGATAAAAAAGGATGCAAAAACAAATGAAAGTAAACGATTAGATAGTCTAATGCAGCAATTGAACGCGGCAAGTTTGAAGGAAAATAAAACAAACTACGCATTTAATGTGTTGACCAATAGACAAAATTCAAGTTTTAATTTAATTAATGAAGAAATTCAAAGAGCTAATACTATTTTGAAAGAAGGTATTGATTATAAAGGTTTTACTAAAGAATTAGCACTGTTAGTAGAATGGAAAGATAAATCAGTAAAAGGCATAGTTAAGAATGTAAGCAAGATGCAAACCGTTAGGGATTTAACGACTACTTCACTTTTATTGAAAGAACTACTAAAAAGAACCGATTATCAATTAGACAGAATTTCATCAAATAACAAGTCGTTGAGTGGTATACAGCGAAGAATAGATTCCTTGGCAACCGATAAGATTTTTTATCAAATTCCTGTTCAAGAATCTGCAAAAAAAAATTATTACCAACGAATGGTATTAATGGCTAAAGATTTAAATAGCGCCAATGCCAACTTGAAAAATGCCATTGATAGCATTCAAAAGTTAGAAGTTAATGGAAAAATGTTCAAATTTAGTCTTGAATCAGACTTAGCTGTCGTAAATAATGTAAGGAAAAAGCTAAGTAAAAAAGTAAATTCAATATCACCAGATGTTGCTGATCAAAAAGAAATAGGCTTGACATTAGCGGAGAATTTTTTGCATTCCTTTATAAAAGGATATTTATTGTTTGTGTTTTATTTTGCTAATCAAACAGGGATTTTATCCTTGTTGTTTCTCTTTATCATCGGCCTCACGCTTTATTTAAGAGTGGTTAGAAGTAAATATAAGAAGGCAAATATGTATGAAAATTTAAAATACCCGGGCCATGTTTTGAATTACCCTTTGGCAGCTTCTATACTAATAATGATTTCAATTTTTCAATTTTTCTTGCCTTCGCCGCCATTTGTGTTTAGTGCATTTTTGTGGATTATTGGAGGGTTAGCTTTAACTCGCATTTTGTACAAATCCGTAAGTAACTATTGGTTCTTCATTTGGATGGCATTTTTTGTTTGTAATAATTTAGCCTTTCAAGATAATTTATTACTACTATTTTCAGTATCAGAGTCTCGATTTGTTTTGCTTCTAAGCGTTATTGGTTTTGCTTTAGGGGTTTATGTTTTTTGGAATAGAAAGGATAAAGAGAAAGAGATTCACGAAAAAAGTTTTGTAATTGCACTGCTCGTCTTTGTGATTTTTGAATTATGCGCTATGATTTTGTCAATTGCAAATTGTTATAATTTGGCCAAAATTTTGATGACCAATGGATATTTTACCATTTTAATAGCGTATCAATTAATTTGGGCATTTGGTTTAAGTTTAGATATTTTAAATTTTTCAAAATACTTATCACAATCTGAAGAGGAATCCCTTTTTTCAGAAGAAAAAGAAAAGAAATTTAAAGTCCCCACTTTTATTTACGTTTTATTTGCGATAGCATGGTATGTGTTAATAAGCAGGAATTCCTACAGTTTTCAAAGTTTTATAGAACCAATTTCTGAGGCTTTTTATGAAGAAAAACAATTTGGGGAATTCAAATTCTCATTCAATGCCATATTCTTGTTTTTCTTTATTTTATTCATGTCAGGATTAAGTGCCAAAATAGTTTCTTTTTTAACTACCGATAGTAAAGGAACAAATAATGGAAAGCCAAAATCAGGTTTAGGAAGTTGGTTATTGTTGATACGCATCGCCATAATCACCATTGGTGTTTTAATCGCTTTTATTTCGGTAGGTATCCCAATGGATAAAATTGCGTTAATGATTAGTGCTTTAAGTGTAGGTATTGGTTTTGGTTTACAAAATGTAATTAACAATTTGGTAAGCGGATTAATCATTGCTTTCGAAAAACCCATTAATTTAGATGATATTGTCGAGGTCGGAGGGCAGACAGGAAAAATGAAATCAATTGGAATTCGTAGCAGTGTAATTACTACTTGGGATGGTGCTGATGTTATTATTCCGAATGGAGATTTATTAAGTCAACATTTGGTGAATTGGACTATGGGAAGCAATCGTCGTAGATTTGAGATTGATCTTGGCGTAGCTTACGGTTCAGATTTAAAGGAGGTAAAAACAATTTTGATTGACATTTTAATGCAGCACGAGCTAGTATTGAAAAATCCTGCACCCATGGTTTGGGTAACTAAGTTTAATGATAGTTCTATTGACTTTGCCATAAAATATTGGGTGCCTCATTTTAATTTTGGAAATGATGTAAAAAATGATTTGATTATAGCAATAGATGTTGCCTTTAAAGTCAATGGAATCGAAATCCCATTTCCGCAACAAGATCTACATATTCGTTCCAATGTTTCTAATTCTAATGATGAAAATCTAGATAAAGAATAATTTTTTCGTTACCAAATGCGTCCTTTTGTTAAAGAAAAATTATTCATCCGTAATTAGAGTATTAGTAACTATTTTAATATTAAAATGAAATGAAAAAAGTAATTGTAACACTTGCCCTTTTTGTTTTTTGGGTATTATCTTCTTGTAAGAAAGAAGTAAAACCAGGTGAATCAACCACTGTTATAGTAGATTCTTTAAAAACCGAAGCTGTGGTAGATCCTGATCTAACAGATACCATCCCAGCAGGCAGCTACGGTATACATTCGTCAAGTAGTAAAACCGCCGATTTGATTCGTTTAATTTTGAAAAAATTATACAAAGATGACTTAGCAAAGAATTTTATCGATGACAATAGTAAAAAGTTTATTTTCTTTGAATATGATTTAAACGAAGATGGAAAAAAAGAGATTCTAGTCGGATTAACTGGAGGTTATTTTTGTGGTACTGGAGGTTGTACTCAACTGCTGTTGAATGATCAAGGAAATATAATTACGCAATTTTCGGTATCGGGTAATCCAGTTGTAATTGATACGAATAAAACCAACGGATGGAAGGATTTATTTATTTACAGCGGAAGTAAATACCGTGTTGTGAAGTTTAATGGAAAAACTTACCCGTCTAATCCATCAATATTGCCAGAACTAAAAGTTATACCTGGGGATGGTTTACCAAGAGCATTAGATTTTGAACATGAACCTTATGCTTGGTTTAAGTTTTAAGTAATAAAGAAAAGGGCTTTTCATATTCAAAAGCCCTTTTTTTATTAAGATAACATGTTACTGTTTTTTATAAATCGCATAGATAACATTTAATGTTTTTTGATCTATAACCGAGTCGATTTCTGTTTTGATATAATGCAATTTAAACGCTTTGATAGCGGCACTCAAGTTTTTGGTATCATACCCAATTATTCGCAACGCCATTTCAGCATTAAAATCTGTAGGGGCGGTTTCTAATAGCGCATCTGGCCAAATTCCGAACCCTTTTTCTGCTAATAATTGCCACGGAAATAAAGCGCTAGGATCTACTTTTCTGGTTGGAGCAATGTCAGAATGACCTATGAAATTTTGTGTAGGGATGTTATAGTCTTTCTTCAATTTTGTTAATAGAGCCAATAAACTATTAATCTGTGGTTCTGAAAAGGGTTCAAATCCATTGTTGTCAAGTTCAATCCCAATAGAAGCAGAGTTGATGTCGCTATTTCTTCCCCAAGTTCCATTGCCTGCATGCCATCCTCTTAAGTAATCATTTAGCATTTGTACCACTTTTCCATCTTCTGCGATTACATAATGCGCACTAACTTTTGTACTAGCTAATGTGAAAGTTTTCAATGTTTGTCTTAATGAATCTTGTGCGGTGTGATGTATAATTACAAAATTTGGTTTTCTTAGATTAAAGTTTACTGTTCCAATCCATTCAGTAGTTACATTTTCTAACGCAGTTGGGTTAAATTTAGAGATAGAATCCTTTAGGGTATTGATTTGTTTTGTGTAAAGCGTGTCCAAAGAAGTGGTGGTAGTCTCTACTTTTTTTAGAGCAATAGCTTCTTTTTCTGCTAGTTTTTGCTGTAAAACTTTAAGTTGCTGCTCGTATACTTTATTACTTTCCTTGTAAGGATTAGTTCCACATGAACTTATAAGTAAGCCCAAAGCAATACTAAGTAAAAGTTGTTTGTACATTTGTAAGTTGGTTAGTTGTTATAGCAAGTGTGGCTTCTTTTATTTCTTTTTCTTCTTTTTGAATCCTCCTGCAATAATTTTTTTGTAAGTATCTTTTTGATCTGGATTTAATAACTCTAGTATTTTTTGGTCGGTATTTTCAGAGATTACTTTAATATCCTCGCTTTTACTTTCGTTAGAGCCTTCTTTTTTTAGAATTACGCCTTGTGCATTTAGACTTTGGATCAAAATGTTTTTAATAGCAATCTCTTGCAAAGCATCCAAATTCATTTCTGTTTTAAGATTTTCCATTACTCTGCTAGCCGTCTCTTCATTAGAGGGCGGTTTTGGTGCGCTTTGTGTTGGTCCAGGCCCCATTTGGTTCATTTGACTCATTCTTCCATTGTTGCCATATCCATTATTGAATTGTGCCCAATTAGTTTGAGTAAAAAACAAGGTGCATCCTAAAAAAAATAAAAATTGAATCTTTTGCATTGCGATTGATTTATAAATTCAAATATACTAATTAAACGGGTTCTCCGTATAAGTCAAATTCCGTAGCTTCTGTAATTTTGATCATGACAAATTCACCAGTTTTTACATAATGTTTTGATGCATCGATTAAAACTTCATTGTCAACATCTGGGCTATCAAATTCGGTTCTCCCAATAAAGTGTGCTCCTTCTTTGCGATCAATAATGCATTTAAAGGTTTTGCCTACTTTTTCTTGGTTCAAATCCCATGAAATTTGTGATTGTAGGTCCATTAATTCGTTTACACGAGCTTGTTTTACATCATCAGGAACATTGTCTTCTAGTAAATAAGCGTGTGTGTTTTCTTCGTGTGAATAAGCAAAACAACCCATTCTGTCAAATTTCATTTCTTGAACAAAATCTTTTAACGTGTCAAAGTCCTCTTGAGTTTCTCCGGGATATCCTACGATTAAAGTTGTGCGAATTGTAATCCCTGGAACAGCTGCTCTAAAATCTTTCAACAATTGCGTAGTTTTTGCTTGAGTTGTTCCTCGACGCATAGATTTCAGTATGCTGTCTGAAATATGTTGTAACGGAATATCAATATAGTTACAAATTTTTGGTTCACGTTTCATGATTTCCAATACATCCATCGGGAATCCAGTTGGAAATGCATAATGCAAACGAATCCATTCAATACCTTCCACTTTTACTAGTGCTTCTAGCAAATCGCCAAGTGCACGTTTTTTATATAAATCAAGACCATAATACGTCAAGTCTTGCGCAATCAAAATCAATTCTTTTACACCATCTTTGGCTAATCCTTCTGCTTCTTTAACCAATTTTTCAATGGTTTGAGAAACATTTTTTCCTCTCATTAACGGAATTGCACAAAAACTACAAGGTCGGTCACAACCTTCCGAAATTTTCAAATAAGCATAGTTTTTAGGAGTTGTTGTCAAACGCTCGCCCAATAATTCATGTTTGTAATCCGCTCCCAAAGCCTTCAATAAACCCGGCAATTCAGTGGTTCCAAAATACTGATCTATATTCGGGATTTCTTTTTCTAAATCCGGACGGTATCTTTCAGAAAGGCAACCTGTTACGAAAACTTTGTCAACCAAACCTTTTTCTTTCTTATCCGCATATTCCAAAATCATGTTTACCGATTCTGCTTTAGCGTTATCAATAAAACCACAAGTGTTAATTACTATGATATTTCCTTCGTCTTCCGCTTTTGCTTCGTGAGTAACTTCTTTTCCGCTGGCACGAAGTTGTCCCATCAAGACTTCGCTATCATAAACATTTTTAGAACACCCTAAAGTGATGACATTAATTTTATTCTTTTTTGTTGACTTTGTTCTCATAATATAAATTCCCCTTCTTCTAGGAATTGGCAAAATTACGTTTTTTTTCTTCAGAAAAAGCATTAATTAGGGTTGTTATCCCATTATGTGTCGGATTTTAGATAGATTTTTGTAATGTTTTAGAAGCAGAAAGAAGGAGGCTTTCTTGAGGGCAAAGACCCGTTATCCGCTATATCTTTGCCTTTTGAAAGAAAAAAGGCAAAGGATGCCGCTCCTACCGGGGCTATAAGGAAGATAGGGCTTTTTTGCCAGCATTTAAAAGAAGACTCGATAATGCAAGAGCAAAAAAAAAGAAGCCGAACTTGGCTTCTATCTTTATATCTTTTTATAATTCAAACAACACCGTGAGCGATACATTGTTATTGATAGCATCTATACTCGCAGCATTCGTAAGTCCCGTGCTAAAAAAACCTTGTTGGTAATTTCGTTTGGCATAAGAATAGGCAAGGTCTACTCGTGTTGCTCCAAAATTGTATCCCAAACCTCCAGAATAGCCAGTCAAATCGCCAATGGTAGTTTTGTTTTTATAAGGACTTTGTTCCATACGGTAGCCACCTCTCAAGCTCAACGCTTTTATTTTGTATTCAGCTCCAATTCGTAATTCACCTGAATAATCAAGAGTTGTATTCATTTCAGCATTCAATCCTCTAAAATAATCATCGCTTGTAGGTCTAAATTTTACATTTGAATAATCTTTTACAGAGTAATCGATACTTATCAATCCCTTTTTGCCAAACACATAAGCCGCGCTTCCAGTAAATTTACTAGGAGTCTGTAATCGATAAGGAGCATAATAATTAGTGATGCGCGGATCAATTACATCGGCAGGTAATTCTCCAGAAAGGTTGCTTCTAACGGAGCTCAGTCGTTGTGTCAATTCGTCACTCAAATTCATCCAAGTTGGTGATTCATATGCCGCACCTAGTCTTAATCCATCTGTAATTTTTGCAATAGCGCCAATTTGAAAAGAAAATCCTGTTCCGTTGGTGTATAAATCATTACTAAAACGCATTCTGTTAATGCGATCCACGTTTGTTAAGGTGTTATCGTTGTCTTCGTAAAACCTAGAAGATTGCGTAAAATTAGAAAAATGCGAGTTAAGGTTAATACCTATATAAAGTTTGTCCTTGTAGGAAGACGAAAAGTTAAAAGATAACTTTCCGTTGTACCCATTAGAATAAATACCGTTCTCTTGAAAGTAATTGCCTCCTTCGCGAACATTTGAAGTATAGGCAGTATTATTTGTAGAATTCGAAACCGGGTTGATGATATATCCTTGATAGCCCAAAAAAGCTTGTTGTTCTGCGTTATTTAATGCTGAGTAATTACCATTTTCTAACACATTTAAAGGGATTCCATTAGCAAAACTCAAAAAATAATTCGCAATTGAGTTGGTTGGATTTACACCCGCAGAAAATTTTGCATTATCAAAATTGTTGGTGTTTTCATAGTTAACCGCAAAGGCTATTTTAGTCCATTTGGCATTTTTATCATGGTTTTTAAAAACAAAAACACCTCCTGCTTGATTCAAATCAAAAGAATTCTCGCTATCACTAGTCTGGGTGCCGAAATAATTTGAATTGTTTTTAGTGTCATAATTGCTGATGGTTAATCCTAATTGGTTGTTGTTAAACACCGCAGAACCCGCAGGATTTACATTGATAGACGATAAGTCACCTCCTAGTGCTCCAAAAGCGCCACTCATTGCCCTGTATCTTGCAGTTCCATTTAGGTTTTCTATAGAATAACGTAAGGCGTCAGATATTTCTTGAGCATTTGCCGATGTAAACATAAAAGCAAAAGCTAGTAGTATAAAGGGTTTCTTCATATTGATTGAGTTATTTTGATTGAATAGTTGTTAAAAAGAAGATTTTATCCTCTTCCGCCTCTTCCGCCTCCGCTAGAAGATCTTGATCCACCGCCTCCACCTCCACCTCCAGAAGAACGCATGCTGCCGCTTGAAGAGCTTGGAGAATAAGAACGAGTAGGGGTGTAACTATTATTTCTTGATGTTGAAGAGGAATTAGAGTTTGTGTTGTAATTACTGCTTTCTCTACTTGTTCTCATCGGGTTGTATGAAGAGTTGTTTGAGTTAGAGCTGCTATTTCTTCTGGTAAAAGAACTGTTAGAACTGTAATCAGAACTATTGTTTCTTCTATTGAAAGAATTGCTAGAGCTGTAATCGGAATTCGAATTTCTTCTATTTACAGAATTGTTAGAGCTGTAATCATAATTTGAATTTCGTCTAAGGTCAGTACTACTTCTTCTGTTGAAATTGGTAATGTTTTGACTGTTTCGGCTGTTATAAGTTCTATTGATATAGTTTCCGTTAGAGTAACCTGAGCCTCTTCTACTAGAGTTGTAGGCGTAATTGTTGTATCTATAACTTGGGTAATCCCAATGTCCTCCAGGGTAACCCCACCAGCCACCGCCAGGATAACCCCAGCCAATATTCCATCCCCAACCAGTATTCCATCCCCAGCCGGCATTCCATCCCCAAGGGTTATTCCAGCCCCATCCGCCATACCAGTTGTTCATTCCCCATCCCCATCCAGGGCCATACCAATTGTTCCAACCGTTGTTGTTTATATATATGGTAGTACTTTGTGGATTGCTTCCCCAACTAGCATAGCCAGTGTTTGGAGCTTGAATACTATCAGTAACGTCTACATAGTTGTTATAACTTTCTACATCAGTAAAAATGTCTGCCGATGAATTGGTGTTTTGTAGCGAATTAAAGTATTCTTGATATTGATTACCTGCAGTGTTTTGTGATTCGTTATAAACTACTCTAGAGGAATTAGAACCATATACACCATCTGATTCGTAGTAGGAGCTATTTTGATAAGAACCACACGAAACAATTACTAAACTTAGAAGTCCAACAAAGGTAAATTGGATAATATTTTTTGAGGGAAAAACGGTAGTTTTCATATCTATAGGAATTTTTATTGTTGAACAATACAAAAATAGTTAGTTTTGCCTAACTAATACGTTAAAAAAAATAAAACAAAATTTGTGCCAAACTATTTGATATGAGCAAGAACCTTACTACAAGAGAAGAAGATTATTCTAAATGGTATAATGAGCTAGTTGTAAAAGCTGATTTAGCCGAGAATTCAGGGGTTAGAGGCTGTATGGTAATTAAACCGTACGGATATGCTATCTGGGAAAAAATGCAAGCAGAATTGGATCGTATGTTCAAAGAAACAGGACATCAAAATGCTTATTTCCCATTGTTTGTGCCCAAAAGCATGTTTGAGGCAGAAGAGAAAAATGCTGAAGGGTTTGCAAAAGAATGTGCTATTGTGACCCATTATAGATTAAAAAACGATCCTGACAAGCCCGGAAAATTAATGGTTGATCCAAATGCTAAATTAGAGGAGGAACTAATTGTGCGTCCAACAAGTGAAGCGATTATCTGGTCAACCTATAAAGGATGGGTTCAGTCTTATAGAGATTTACCTTTATTAATTAATCAGTGGGCAAATGTAGTAAGATGGGAGATGAGAACACGTTTGTTTTTGAGAACCGCTGAGTTTTTGTGGCAAGAAGGTCATACCGCTCATGCTACAAGAAAAGAAGCTATAGAAGAATCTGAAAAAATGATGAATGTTTATGCTGATTTTGTTCAGAACTTCATGGCGATTCCAGTAATCAAAGGATTGAAAACTGAAACAGAACGATTTGCAGGAGCCGAAGAAACGTATTGTATAGAGGCTTTAATGCAAGATGGAAAGGCATTACAAGCTGGGACATCTCATTTCTTAGGTCAGAATTTTGCTAAAGCTTTTGATGTTAAGTTTGCTAATGCCGAAGGAAAGCAAGAATATGTTTGGGGAACTTCTTGGGGAGTTTCGACTCGATTGATGGGTGCGCTAGTAATGACGCATTCTGATGACAAAGGATTGGTTTTGCCTCCAAATTTAGCACCCATACAAGTGGTGATTGTGCCTATATATAAGTCAGATGAACAATTGCAAGCTATTTCTGCTGCTGTTGCTATTGTTTCAGCTGCGCTACGCAAACTTAATATTAGTGTTAAGTATGATGATAGAACCACACAGAAACCAGGATTTAAATTTGCAGAGTGGGAATTAAAAGGTGTTCCTGTTCGAATTGCAGTTGGTCCAAAAGATTTAGAAAATGGAACTTTTGAAGTAGCTCGACGAGATAATTTGTCTAAAGAGGTCATTGCTGCAGATGGAATTGAAAATTATATTGCTACTTTACTTTCTCAAATTCAAACGGATTTATTTAATAATGCGTTATCTTATAGAGAGAGTCATGTTACGGAAGTAAATAATTTTGAGGAATTTAAGTCTGTTTTGGAAGGAAAAGGAGGGTTCGTTTCAGCCCATTGGGATGGTACTGCGGCTACTGAAGAAAAGATAAAAGAGTTGACAAAAGCAACTATAAGATGTATTCCTTTGGATAGAGTAGAGGAGGCGGGAAGCTGCGTGTTTACTGGGAATTCTTCGGTTGGAAGAGTGCTATTTGCAAAGGCATATTAAAAAAAATTAATTTTTTTTGCATCAGCTATTGTGCTTCTCAAAAATAGTTGTATTTTTGCATCCGCAATACAGAAGCAGGGTCCGTTCGTCTATCGGTTAGGACGCCAGGTTTTCATCCTGGTAAGGGGGGTTCGATTCCCCCACGGACTACGAATTTTTATTGAATTGATTCCCGAACTTAGAAGAATAATGGTCCGTTCGTCTAGGGGTTAGGACGCCAAGATTTCATCTTGGTAACAGGGGTTCGATTCCCTTACGGACTACAGAAAAATAATAAAGATAAAAAAATAATACAATGGCAAATCATAAGTCAGCTCTAAAGAGAATCAGAAGTAACGAAAAGAAAAGAGTGTTAAATAGATACCAACACAAAACTACTCGTAATGCTATTAAGGCATTAAGAATTGCTACGGATAAAGCTGATGCTACAGCTAAATTGTCTGCTGTTATTTCTATGATTGATAAGTTAGCTAAGAAAAATATTATCCATGATAATAAAGCTTCTAACTTGAAATCTAAGTTAACTAAACATGTTGCTAAATTGTAATACGATATTTTATATAGCATACTAATAAAAAAAAACTCCTTTAAGGAGTTTTTTTTATGCTTTTTGTTATTTAAATTTTTCTTTCAAATAATCTAGCATTCCTACGGTGATCGGTTTTGGAAGAAAATCAGCAACCACACTAAACGTCTTTGCTTTTGCTAGGTCTTGTGGGTCAATAGTTGACGAAAGTATAATTACTTTAGCCTTGTTGAACTCTAAGTAATGCTCGCTGGTGAAAAGTTCAAGAAATTTCCATCCTCCCATAACAGGCATGTTTAGATCTAAAAAGATTAATTCAGGTATTGAATTAAGATTTGTTGAGGTGTTTTTTTTAGCGGTATCATACATTCGTAGGGCTTCTTCGCCATTTAAAGCGGTAATGACTTCCTTTGCAAAGGCAGTTTTTGAGATGATTTTTTTGCTAATCATCAATGATATTGGGTCGTCATCAATACAAAAAATGGTGTTGTACATTTTGCTTTTCTTTAAAAGGTTAATGTGAATTGAGTACCTTTGTTTACTTCACTTTCTATACTTATGTTTCCGCCTAATGATTCTATTTGCGATTTGACTAAGTAGAGTCCCAAACCTTTGCTGTCTGGGTAATCATGGAATCTTTGATATAAACCAAAGACATGGTCGGAGTTTCGTTTTAAATCAATTCCAATGCCATTATCTTTGAATTTTAATACCGTTTTATTGTTGATTTTTTTCGTTGAAATTGTAATTTTTAATCTATTAGATTCGGATTTATATTTAATGGAATTGGTTAACAAGTTCATTAAAATACTTTCAAGATATGCTTTATTAGTATAGATGGTTTCAATTGGGTCAATATTTACTTTTAATACGGGTTCGGATTGTTCAATTTGAAATTGAAGTTGATTAAAAACATGTTCCAAAACTTCACAAATAGAAACATTTTCTTTTTGTATAGAAATTTGATCTTTTATTACAATAATTTTGACCAAATCATTGATGGTTTCGTTTAAAAGATGGGTAGATTTATTGAATCCATTTATTATTTCTAACAATTCGCTATCAGTAATTGTTATGTCTTCAATTAAATTCAGGAGGCCTATTAAATTTGATAATGGTGCTCTTAAATTATGGGAAGTGATGTAAGAAAATTGTTTTAGGTCTTTGTTGTTTTGCGTCAATTCGCGTATGAGCTGTTCTTTTTCCTTTTCTTGCTTTCTTTCAGCTGTAACATCTTTCTGAATTGAAATCCAATGTGAAAGTTCTTTGTCTGCATTGTAAATGGGAATCATTGAAAAACGAACCCAATATTCTTCTTTGTTTTTTTTTCTAGTTAGAGTTTCGATTTGACATTCCCTTTTTTCGGCAAGTGCTGAGCAGAATTTTTCATATTCATTGTGATCAAGATTGTCAGTGTTGAAAGGATTGAAAGGTTTTAAAAGAATGTTTTCTGATTTATGTCCTGTCATGAGGCGAAAAGCGTCATTTACATAAATGATATTTGGGAACAAAGCACTTTCTGAATCGGATTTGGTGATTACTACTGCATCTTTTGTTTGGGTAACTACAGTTTCTAATAATTTCAGGTTTTGTTCTTCTTGTTTTTGTTTTGTAATGTCTTGAATGGCTCCAATCATCCGTAAAGCTCTACCCTCTTTGTCTTTTAAAAGAAAACCTCGGTCAAGTACATATTTATAAGTATTGTCGGAGCATCTAAAGCGATATTGGTCTTGCCATTTTTCAGACTTTTGTTCAATGAAAGAATATAATTTTACAGACATTTTTATGCTGTCTTCGGGGTGAATTTTGTCAAACCACCATGCAGACGTATTGCCTACTTGATCTTCGGTATACCCAAAAATAGATGCTATTCCTTTGTTCCAAGTGATTGAGTCTTCTTGTATTTTCCAATCCCAAATAGTATCACTAGTAGCCTTCGAGACAATGTCGTACTTTTCATTTGATTCTTTTATTTCATTTGTATTTGTTCTTATTTTATCTAAAATTCTAATGTTGCGATTGTCGTTTTTGGATAAAATGTATCTAAATAATAATCCTACAAATAAGATAAAAATTATGTCTTTGATTAAATTGTTGAAGAGAGGGTTTTCAAAATGGATTTTGTTTGAAAATTTATACCAAACAATAGCCATAAATATGGAGAAAAGAATGAAAATACTAATTATTTGGTTGGTTTTACTTTTCATTACTCAAATATAAATAATTTATTTGTTAGAATTTTAAATTTTTGTTGCAAAACTTAATTTTATAAAAATCATGAATATTGAACTACTTGCTATTCATTGTTTTAGTAAACGGTCTAGGAATGTTTTTTATATGAAAATAAAGTGTACATTTGCACCCACAAAAAATCACAGATGGAATCTATTAGAAACATTGCAATTATTGCCCACGTCGATCACGGTAAAACCACTTTGGTTGATAAAATTATGTATCACTGTCAATTATTTCGTGACAACGAAAACACAGGTGATTTAATTCTAGATAATAACGACTTAGAGCGTGAAAGAGGGATTACTATTACATCAAAAAACGTATCGGTACAGTATAAAGGAACTAAAATTAATATTATTGATACTCCTGGTCACGCTGATTTTGGTGGAGAAGTAGAACGTGTATTGAACATGGCAGACGGTGTTTGTTTACTAGTAGATGCTTTTGAGGGACCAATGCCTCAAACTCGTTTCGTTTTGCAAAAAGCAATCGATTTGGGATTAAAACCATGTGTAGTTATCAATAAAGTTGATAAAGAAAACTGTACACCAGAAGAAGTTCACGAAAAAGTTTTTGACTTGATGTTTGAATTGGGTGCACAAGAATGGCAATTGGATTTTCCAACAGTATACGGTTCTGCAAAAAACAACTGGATGTCTGATGATTGGAAAAATCAAACAGAAAACATCGAGCCTTTGTTGGATATGGTAATTGAGAATGTTCCTGCACCAAAAGTGTCTGAAGGAACGCCACAAATGTTGATTACTTCTCTTGATTTTTCTGCTTTTACAGGACGTATCGCTATTGGTCGTTTGGAAAGAGGTGTTTTGAAAGAAGGGATGCCAATTTCTTTAGTAAAAAGAGATGGTTCTATATCTAAATCTAAAATTAAAGAATTACATACTTTTGAAGGTCTTGGACGTAAAAAAGTAGAACAAGTAATTGCTGGAGATATTTGTGCAATTGTTGGTGTTGAAGGTTTTGAAATTGGTGATACTATCTCTGATTTTGAAAATCCTGAAGGATTAGCTTCTATTGCAATTGATGAACCTACAATGAGTATGTTGTTTACCATTAACGACTCACCATTCTTTGGTAAAGAAGGTAAATTTGTAACTTCTCGTCATATTAGAGAGCGTTTAACCAAAGAATTAGAGAAAAACTTAGCAATGAAATTGGGTGAAACTGATTCAGCTGATAAGTTTATGGTTTTTGGTCGTGGTGTATTGCACTTATCTGTTCTTATTGAAACCATGAGAAGAGAAGGTTACGAATTGCAAATTGGTCAACCACAAGTAATTATCAAAGAAATTGATGGTAAAAAATGTGAACCAATTGAAGAGTTAACTATCGACTTACCAGAAAATCTTTCTGGAAGAGCTGTTGAATTTGTTACTTTGCGTAAAGGTGAAATGCTTTCTATGGAAACAAAAGGAGAGCGTATGATTATTAAATTTAATATTCCATCTCGTGGAATTATTGGATTGCGTAATCAATTGCTTACTGCTACTGCTGGTGAGGCTATTATGGCACACCGTTTTATCGGTTATGAGCCTTACAAAGGTGAAATTGCTGGACGTAACAAAGGGTCTTTGATCTCTATGGAAAAAGGAAAAGCTATTCCTTATTCTATCGATAAATTGCAAGATCGTGGTAAATTTTTCGTTGAGCCAAATGCTGAAATCTACGAAGGACAAGTTATTGGAGAAAACTCTCGTGGAGATGATATGTGTGTAAACGTAACGAAAGAGAAAAAACAATCTAATGTACGTTCTTCAGGAAATGATGAAAAAGCTAGAATTATTCCTCCAATTATCTTTTCATTGGAAGAAGCTTTAGAGTACATTCAAAAAGATGAATATGTAGAGTGTACACCAAAATCGATTCGTTTGAGAAAAATCTATTTAACTGAAACAGATAGAAAAAGATTTAAAGTCTAAATTTTTCTAAATCTCAAAAATAGTAAATCCCAAATTCCAAAATATATGGAGTTTGGGATTTTTATTATTTGAAAATTAGAAGTAAAATTCACTAATTTAATAAAAACAGTAAAGGTATATCCAATCGCTTCGCCCAAGCTACTTCCGAATGGTTTTCTCCGGGGAAGAATTTGGTTTCCCAGTTTTTGTTGGTAAAACCTTTGGCTTTCATCACAACATCTACTTTTTCTTGTAAAGGCTTGTACATGGCATCCAAGGTTTGGTCGCCATAATCAAAATAGATTTTATGGTTTTTGGGATTGGGAAGTTTCTTTTTGAGGTACTCTACAAAGGCATTTGGAATGGGATTATTTTCTAAAGAAAAAGTACCTGGCCAATGTGTAGATAAACAAGCGGCACCACCAAAAATTTTTGGATATTCACAAATCGCATACATCGAAATGAGTCCTCCCATGCTGGAACCCGCTATAAATGTGTTCTTTTGATTAGGCTTCGTCGAGAAATTTTTATCAATAAATGGCTTTAATTCGGTAACCAAAAACTGAAGGTACAAATCAGAATACGGTTTAAAAATGTCCTTGGTTCTACCTGCTTTTTGTAATTGAGCGGTGACTGTGTCTCTTTGAATTTGTGTCAAACTTTCAAAAGGCTTTTGAGGAAAATATTCGGGGTGGCGTTTTGGCCCGTTGTTCCAAATACCTACGACAATAAATTTTTGTGTTTTTCCCTCGGCAATTAATTTTCCAGCCACTTCATCTATTTCCCATGCTTGTTTGTTCCAAGTACTTTGGGCATCGTATAAAGCTTGCCCGTCATGCATATACAAAACGGCATATTTTTCTTTCTCAGAATAACCGTTAGGCAACCAAACATCAATATTTCGGGTATCAATCAGTTTTGATTTGAAATTTTCAAAACGCTGTACTTTGCCCGAACTTACTTTTACTTGTGCCAACGAGTGTTGGATAAAAAGGATAGAAAATAGTAAAATTAGGTTGAATTTCATTTGTTTGTGTTTAGTGTTTTTCTCAATTCTGAGCAAGGTCTTTTTTTGACCTCGTAGGAATTGTTGGTGTTTAGATATACCTACAAGGTTTTGAAAACCTTGCAGGAAATCAAAGGTTTGATAATTGAGTTCGCTTTTTATAAGATAAAAACTGTCTCCAGCTAAATCTGAATTCAATTAACAACTCGTTTTACATTATTTAATTTCTAAAATCAAAGCCGATTTTGGAGCAACTTCTAGCATTCCATTCACATTTATTTCTTTTCCGCTTAGTGCTTCTTTTGCACTGAAATTAGAAGGAATTATATCTTGATAGGTTTTCATATCTAAGGTGATTTTTTTATCGTTTTTATTCAAAATCACCATGATTTTTTGCTTGTCAGTATATCTAAAATAAACATAGGCTTCATTTTTTTCTGGAACATAATGGGTGAATTTTCCATCATGAATGGCAGTAGCTGTTTTTCTCCAATTGAAAAGATGGGTAAAGAATTTTTGTGCTTCTAGTTCCTCATTTGTCAACCCTTTTCTTGTAATAGCGTTTTTGGTATCACCTTCCCATCCGCCATAAAAATCACCTCTACGTTGTCCATCATTGCCCATTTTTTCATGAGTAAATAGTAATTCTGTACCATAATAAATTTGTGGAATCCCACGCATGGTGGCATATAAGGTCATCGCCAATTTCCAGTGGTCTAAATTTTTATTCAACCTTGAATAAATTCGATCCATATCGTGATTGTCTGGAAATATCAATAAATTATTTGGATTTGGAAATTGGTAATCTTGACCCATGCTTTTGTATACTTCTTTCCATGTCGATTCCCAATCATTTTTATTGTTCAATGCTTTTACTAAATTATCGGTTAAGGCAAAGTCCATAAGTGAGGGTAAATAGCATTGGTATCCGTCAATATTTTTTTTGTTTTTTTGCCAATACGCAGCGATTTCGGTAACATGCGTCATTTCTTCTCCCACAATATTAAAGTTGGGGTATTCTTCTAAGATAGTTTTGGTCCAATAGGCCAAAAAGTCTTTATCGGCATAGGAAAAAGTATCTTCTCTAAAGCCAGATAAACCAGCATATTCTATCCACCAAATGGTGTTTTGAGTCAAATAACTTGCCATCAAAGGATTTCTTTGGTTTAGATCAGGCATAGTGGTATCGAACCACCCATCGGTATAGCCTTTTTTGTCTTGTTTGGTAGCATAAGGATCCAAAAGTGTAGATTTTAAATGATTCGTTCTTGTTCTAGTATCTGGGAAATTAACCCAATCTTTCATTGGCATATCCTTGATGAAGTAATATTCCAATCCACAATGGTTCAATACTACATCCCAAATTAAACCGATATTTCTTTTTTTGGCTTCTTGAACTAATCTTTTAAAATCTTCATTGGTTCCATAGCGAGGATCAATTTTGTAAAAATCGGTTGCGGCATAACCATGATAGGAATATTTTTGCATGTTATTTTCTACCAATGGTGTGTTCCAAATTTGAGTGTAACCTAGGGATTGAATATAATCTAGATTATTGATTATGCCTTGAATATCGCCTCCGTGTCTTCCATTTTCGTCATTACGATTGGCTTTTTCTAAACTACCGGGCAGGTTATCATTTTTTGGATTGCCATTTGCAAAACGATCAGGCATGATTAACAGTATAGCATCTTTGTTAGAAAAACTTTCCCTGTTGGCGCTGTTGTTTTCTCTTGCTAATAAAGGAAAATCTTTAGTAATGATGGTTTTTCCATTTTTCTTGAAGTCAATTTTAGCTTTACCGATTTTTGTGTCGGGAGCTATGTTTATCGTCACAAACAGATAGTTTGGATTTTCAACTTTTTCTATTTTTACAACATGAACCCCATCGTATTTTATAGTAGGTTCTAAATCTTGAATATTGTTTCCGTAGACCAATAAAGTGATTTGATTGAGTTTCATTCCTACCCACCAATTTGCAGGTTCTATTCTATTGATTTGTGCGTAAATTGTTGTAGAAATGAGAATTAAGAAGAGCGCTAATTTTTTCATTGCAATCGTTTTTATTTAGAAATATTTTTTTTGTATTCTCTATAGAATTTCTATCATGAAAATACAATATCCCTAAATTTACATTTATTGAAATAAATTAAATCTGATCTTAACTTTTATTTTAGGAAATCCAGTTACGCAAACGATGGTAGTTTGAAAAAAAAAGTTGAAAAAAATAGATGATTTATCGTTTCAAAGCAAAATGCCCTTTGATTTCTCGACCATCTTCCAGTACAACCGTGTACCAATAGTCATCCGAAGGTAAGGGCTGGCCATTGAAGGTTCCGTCCCAACCATTACTGTTAGGGAAAATTTGTTTTAGTAATTTACCGTATCGGTCAAAAATACGAATCACAGATTTTGAGTTGGCGGCAGTATTGGTTCCTTTAACATTCCAGTAATCATTGTATCCGTCTCCGTTTGGGGTGAAATATTTCGGAGCTCCAACTACGGCTACTTCTTTACTTACAATTCCACATCCATTTTTATCATTTACATAAATGGTGTGAATACCGGAAGGAATATTTTCAAATACATTCGAAGAAATAAAAGGGCCTGTCGCATCATCTAAGCTGTATTCATAATCTCCTTGACCGCTAACATTGATTGTAACTTTGTTTACATCCGTTAAATCAACTACTTCTACTGATTCAATTTTTGCAATATCAGAGGCGGTCACTTTTATGGTTCTAGTTCTGCTACATCCTTGTGGAGTAACAACATCAACAGTATAGAGCCCTTCGCTATTAACATTTAAAGTGTAATTTTTTTGTCCTGTTAGTACAGTTCCGTCTTTTTTCCAAACGTAGGTGTAATTAGTTGTAGGACTTCCATCATTAATTCCTCCATTGAGTTGGACCGTGAAGGTTGGCAAATTGGTACAAACCAATTGATCCTCTGATCCATTTGTATTCAAATTAATATTTGGCAATGGATTTACAACAAAAGAGAGTAAGGTTTCTTCTATGCAAGTCGTGTTTTTTGGGTTTTCAACCGTTGCTCTAACATTTTGCGTAGCGGTGGTAAACGGATTAGGCAACGGACTTGGTAAAGGAGTGTTGTTGGCATCAAAATAGCGAACCACCATTCCCGTTTGCCCATTTAATAATTGGCTTTCTATAGTACTAGTGTCAAAAGTATTTAAACCATCCGTGTCACTAGGATTAGCGTCATCACAAGCTGGAGAAATGGTTACTGTATTGGCTACAGGATGGATGTCTACGATAAATTTGATGGTGGTTTCGTCATAACAAGGAACGCCGTCGTTTGTATTGGTAATGGTGTTCGTTACTCGGGCTTTTATGGTTTGTGATTTAGTCGAAAAATTAGCTGGAAACGGACTTGGCAACGGATTATTATTTTCATCAAAATAGGTAACCGCAACGTTCGTTTGTCCTTTTAATAAATCAGATTGTAAGGTTGCCGTATTGAATGTAAAAATACCATCATTGCTAATCTCATCGCATTCTTTATAATCTGAAATTGGATTTGCTACTGGTAATTTTTCAACGGTTAATGTTACATAGTTTCCTAAACCAAAACAGGCATTGTCAAGGGTTGAATCGACACGCACAAAAATTGGGTGTTGATTTGCAATCGTGTTTCTATAGGAAGTACTATTTGTGATTTCGTTAGTTTCGGCTAGTGCGTCGGCTAAATTTGGGTAATACTTTATAGTGTAAGCGGTAGAAGGGGAAGGTAACAAGGCTTGAATAGCAGTAGTAACAGTACTAAAATTAAAGGTAGCGATTCCGTCTTTGTCGTCGTTTGCGGCATCTACATAGTCATCGCATACTGTAAAATTTCGTTTAAAAGTTATTGGAATTTGTGTAGCCGAAACAATTAATTTTATCTCCGTCGTACTAAAGCAGCCATTGGTGTTTTCTACTCTTGCCCAAACGCTTCCGATTCCACTGGTATATTTGGTTGGATCGGCAATTTTTGTTGCCAGATCCTTGGTTGCAGCTCCGGCAGCAGTTTTGAAATAGGTAAAAGTTTCATTAAGATAATTGGTACTGATAAAGCTATTTTTTTCCGTCAAATTAAAGTCAGAAATGCCATCAATGTTATCATCGCATTGTTTCAAAGTGATACTTGTGGCGACGGTTGGGAGCGCTAATGTGGTTAATGTTGACGCTGTAGAAGTTAAGCCACAAGAATTTCCTACTCTGTTTAATTGAACACGATAGCTGTAATTATTCATATTGGCAGCAATGGCATTGATTTGTAATGTTTTGGATGTAACGCCAGTATAGTTTGTGTTATTCGTTAGGGTAGTCCAACTTGTGCCATCAGTACTCAATTCCCATTGAAAACTGTCTGCATTGGAGACCACTTCAAAAGTAGTACTTTGTAGTAGACATTGTGATTTGTTGCTAGGCTGTGTAGTTATAGTTATGGGCGCTCCAAGAGTGTAATTAGCATTTGGTATCGTTGTGTATCCTATGCCCGATGTAACAACTCCTTTGTCATTTACCGTAACGGGACTGTTTCCTAAAAATCCATCGGCGTCACCATCTAGGAAACCTGCCTCGATGACGTCTTTACAACCATCATTATCACTATCTAATTCAAAATAGTTAGAGTTGCCATCTGCATCCGAATCTGCAATAGTGTATTTCAATTTTCCGCTATCTAGAGCCGTTTCTAAATTGTCTAATAAACCATTCAAACCGACATTCCCGTCTACTTTGCCATCTTTGTTGGCATCAGTGGCATTATGACCAGCTTCAACAAGGTCAAAAATACCATCATTGTCGCTATCAAGGTCTAAGTAGTCATAACCAGTGAAACTAATAGTTGCATCAGTATCAAAATTAATGGGTTGTAATCCAGGTTCAAAGGCATCATCCAAACCGTCTTTATTGGTGTCTACACCAGAGAATGATTTGAATCCTTTTCCTTGTGCTTCAATACTATCAGGAATTCCATCATTGTCACTATCTAAATCCAAGGCGTTCGCAATACCATCTGCATCAGAGTCCGTTTCAATATTTTGGCCTAGCATAAATGCAGCACGATTGCTGGTTGTTTCCGAAAGATTGTAATGTTTAAATGTTAAGGCTGTAATTTTGTATCCTTGAATTTTGAAGCGTGCACCACCTTGGGGAATAGGTGTAGTGCTTTTAAATCGAAAACGAATTTCAAAAGAGGTAAATTCTTTTACACCACTTTCGTAAATTCCATCAAAATTCGTATCAATTAAGACATCATCGAATGGGTTGGTAATAGTCAACGTCTGATTCGTTGGCGCACTAACTACGAAATCTCCATCCCCATTGGCTAAATCTCCAACAGGTGTAGTTTGAGAAGTGCCATCAATTATGTATTGAAAAGTAATGGTTTCAGGTTTTTTGAAAGTCAAAGTATAGTTATTTGGAGTGTTTTTAACAGCAGGTACTTCAGAAACAAATCCATAAAAAGGATAACCAGAAATCGTTCCTGGGCCTGTAATAGTTCCATCATAATCACTTGATGCTAAAGGTGTACTTTGGTTAAGCAACGTAGTATTGCTTTCGGTATTGTTTAAGATGCCGTCATTGTCCCAGTCAATATCAATGTTGTTGTTGGTACCATCATTGTCATCGTCTTTGGCACAATCGCTAACAGGGATTTTATCCGAAAAGACATCACTCAAACAACCCGAAATACTTCCTCTAACTTGATAATAACCAGGAGTAGTAGGGGTGTAGGTGTTGGTAGTAGCCAACGGAATAGCTACATCATCTTTGTACCATTGAAACGTATCATAAGCCGATAAACTACTAATTTTTAAAACAACATTAGGAATACAAGATGAGGTTCCAACAGCAATTTTATCCGATACAATCTCTGGTTTTAAATCAAAACCAGAATAGTAACCACCATAGGTTGCTGCTCCATTTGTAGCAAAATAAGAAACATACACTTGTTTGGTTGATTTTACAGCTATGTTTCCGTTTAGTCCAGAAACAGTGTATTTTACAAAGTTTGGATTTCCAGTGATAGTTTGAGGACTGCTTCCAATTGGACTGTTATTAATTAAAACGGTCGCCCCAGTTTCAGTAATAATATTCAATCCACCATCATAAAAAGTACTTCCTATTTCTTGAATGTTAGGAATGTTATCCACCACATTCGGTGTCGAACAATTCAACGGTGGGACAAAAAACATGTTTTGATTAGCAGGTGAGTTTGTTCCACCAATACTTTGATAAGCAAATACTTTTTCAGAAGTTTTAATGTACAAACTACCGTTACTGAACTGTGATCCGTCAATCGCTATATATTCTCCTTTATTCAAGGTGGTATAAGGAGTAGGATTACCATTCAAAAAAACACTTGTTGCATCAAAATGAGCAACAAGAAGTACGCGCTCCAATTCATCTGTTCCAAAGCCCTTACCAAAAATATATTCTGTTCCTGTACGTTCTAGAGGAACAATTTGATCAAAACCTAAATCCCTTCCAATTGGATTCCCTCCTACACCAAGAACAGTGCTATTACTTCCGCAAATAGATCCAGCATTTACTGCGATTGCTTTGTCAGATTCAATTAAAGCACCAATCATTTTTGAGCTGTTAGAAGGTGTTCCGCCTGAATTATTATTCTCTAGTGCGAGTACGTAACTTTCATTTTTGTTAAGTGTCACAGTTATTGGACCATTTGTCACAATTCCATCGGTCAAAATAGTTCCGATAGGTAGATTAGAAATGGTAACTTTTGTCCCATTTTCAGTAGCTAAAATTGAGGCAAAATTCAATAATGTTGTGTCAAAAAGTGGATTCAACATCGCTCCTAAGCGAAATGTTTTTCCCAATGCACTATTCCCTTTCGAAACTAGCCCACCAGCATGATTATAACCTCCAAAACCACTTCTTGCTGCATTCACGCGAATATTGGCATACACCAAATCCTCAGCTTCAATTATATATCCTTTATTTTTAACAATCCCAATGGTGTTTTTTGGAGTAAACAATTGCGTAAAATCCCCCGTTCCAATAAAATAACGAAAAGGGGTTACATTATTCACCACACCCGTAATTACGTTGCCGCCATTTTCAATGATTTTAAACGGAACATTTTTAGTGTTTGGAGTAGAAATATAAATATAATGATCTTCCACTATACCCGATTGGGCCGTAATAGGAGGTAGGTAATGCGTTTTACTAAACTGAGCTTGAGAAGCCACAACAAAAAGGAGTAAAAAAAAGGAAAAAAGGTTTTTCATAGGGTAGTTAAAAGCATGATTTATGGTTCACCAAATTGTAAAATGGCTTTTTTAGGAGCAGTAACAATAGGCTTGATCAGGTAACATCGTCCCGTTATCCGCTGTATCTTTTCCTTTTTAAAGAAAAAAGGAAAAGGATGCCGCTACTACCGGGGCTAAAAACCAAAAAATCGATTGCTTGGTTACAACAAACGCATTCGTTTTTTAGATTTTAAAACCAAAAATAGGTTTAATAAGTGGATTAAAAAAGAGTGATATAAAGAATTATTCTCAATTTTTTATGTAAACTCTTGTTGTTTTTTTTCTGTTTTGTTGCAAGAAAAGCAAAAATGATAAAATAAAAGAAATTACCGCTTTAAACTAAAATGACCTTTAATGATCTTGCCATTAGGAATGATAAGTTGAAACCAATAATCATCCGAAGGCAAAGGGCTGCCCGAAAAAGTACCGTTCCAAGAATCACTTGAATTGTTTATTTCCTTAAGAAGTTTTCCATATCGGTCAAAAATCACAATTCTAGACGGCGGAAGCGCACTCCAATTATTGATTTTCCACGTATCGTTATAACCATCACCGTTAGGGGTAAAGAAACGAGGATAATCCAATACATAAATCAAATCACTAACAGTTATGCCGCAGCCATTTTTATCTCGAATTACAATGGTGTAACTCCCGGGAGCTACATTGGCAAAAAGAGGATTGTCTTGATAACTTGTACCATCTAACGAAAATTCATAGTCGCCTTTTCCGCTATATTTTATAGTAATTGTGTTTTTATTCCCAGCAAAATCATTTACTTCTGCCCCCTCATATAGTGCTTTTTCAGAGGCTTTTACTATAAAAGTTTTTATTTTTTTACATCCCTTATCGTTAGTGACAGCTACTGTATAAGTCCCTACTTGTTGCACGGTAATTGCAGCAGTGGTAGCACCAGTATTCCACAAATAACTAGAAAATCCCGAATCTACACTCAAATTTAAACTTCTTCCAGTGCATAAAAAAGAAGATTCTTCTTCAAAATTTATAGGGTTAAAAATGTTGACCACCAACGTAATTGGTGTTATACCATAGCAATCTTGACCATTTTTAATTCGACCATAAATGGTTTGTTGCAAAGCCTGGGTATTGGTAAACACAGGGCCTATTTTGTTCTTTTCAGCCAAAGCCTCAGAAAACGAAAGGTAATATTTTGCCACTAAGCCAGCAGGCAAACCATTCAAAAGCTTTGGGGTTACAAGTGTTGTCAAATCAAACTTATACAATCCATCTTGCGTACCATCTTCGTCACAAACAGCAATCGGATTCGGACTCGGGACAACGGTGGTAGCTGTACTCAATGTAACAGTCGCAATTTTAGAACATTCGTAGGTTGAACTTGCCTTGATATAAAGCACTTGATTTGGACTCGTATTGTTGAAGGAAGTTAAATTAGGTATAGCATTGGTAGAATTTTGAGCGTCTGTGAGGTTGCTGTACCAAGAAGTTTTTGTAATGTTTGCATCATTACTTTTTATGTTGGCATCGGTAGTGCTCAAATCAAAAGTGGTTAAACCATCCGCATCAATGTCACATTGTACTAGCGTACTGCTGTTTAGTGTCAAATCTGTGGTAAACTCTATTTTAATTTCTTCAGAAATAATACAAGTTGGAGAAAACGCTACGTCTACTCTGTAAGTTCCTGCCGAACTAACTTGGTAGGTAGGTTGGTTGGCTCCTGGAATTTTTACTCCATTTTTGAACCATTCAAATGAATTGGTTGCGAGTAAATTAGTATTCAAAAGCAGTTGCTCTCCAAAACATATAGGATTCTTAGTAGCCAATAAGCGATCTGGACCCAAATCGATTTTGGCGTTAAAACTTCCAGCTTCAATAAAAACTGCCGAGTCAAAAACTTCTTCTCTGTCATCAGCAACCACTAATTTTATGTGATAGGTTTTACCAGCAGTAACTTTGGTTTCGGCCGTCAATACTTTGGTTTGTCCAGCATAATTAATTGGACTATTGAACTGATTGTATCCTCCAAAATAGATTTCGTTTTGGGCAGGACATCCTGGGATAACATTATTGCTAGTGGGGACTGGATTTATCAACGGATGTACACTAGTTGAAGCTACAGGAATTGTGGTTCCTGGCAAAACAGCTAAATTTTTGTAAGGAGTAGCGCTTCCTTTTTCTTTGATTAAAAAAGCAAACCCATCGGAGTACTGACAAGGAAAGTATGATTGGTATTCATTGGAAGCAAAAAAGTAATTAAAGCTCACATAATCTGTCAGAGGAACAAAGTCAAATTCTATGACAGATGCATTAATACTCGAAATGCCAAGAGCTGCATCTAAATCAGCATCTCCTCCCCAGTTTTTAGAGCCACCGCCTCTTTGATTGTCAACGTAAGGGCCAGGAGTGTTGTTGCTACTCCATGTACTCAAAAAGATCCCCTGTTTAAAAGGAAAGGCACTGCCATTAAAATCAAAAAAACCTAAACTTTTTTTACCAGTTGTAAAGGTGTCGCCCGTTTCTTTAAAATTAGAAACTTGGGCACAAGAACTGTTGACCAATACTTTTTCAACCAAATACAGGGTGTTAAATGTATCATCTACTTTGATGTATTGCGCCTTTGCTTCTTGAAAAAAACAAAAAACAACTAGTAAAAAAAGAAAGGAATTTGTTTTCATAGTACAGCAAATATACTATAAATCGCGCTTTTTTAATATTTTATAAGACAAGAAATTAAGGATAACTGTCCATGCCAAAACAATCAGAATGGTGGAAATTGCTACTCCATACTCTTTGGTGTTTTCTACTCCAATTTGGTTACCAATAGTTTTCACTAACGATAACCTAGAGAAAGGCTCTGTTATCAAATTAGACATGGCTTCTAAGGGGAAAAATTGGGTAATATATCCCGCAATTGGGCTATCAGGAAAGATTTTGAAAGTTAAAATACCTTTAATTATTCCTTCGGCTATAGATAAAACCAATAAAAATCCCAAAGCAAAAGCAGAACGTTTAACCAAAATTCCTAAGAACAAACACAAAGAAAAGAAACCTGTTAGTTTTACAAAAAAGGCCAAAAGATACTCCAAATCCGAAAATATAATGCTTACCTCAGTGTAGGAAGAAAAACACAATCCCAGAATTAAACTCATTACAAAAACGAATACAGTAGAAGCTAAAGCAAAAGCGACTACGGTCAAAAATTTAGAAAGCACCAGTTCTTTTTTACTCATGCCGTCGATGAGGTTTTGTTTCAGCGTACCATAACTGTACTCATTGGCCATCATCGATACAATGACAATCGCCAAAAAGAATTTTAGAATGGCCGCGATATAGGTATTAAAATGCCAAATAAAAGGAAAGTTGAAAATCCCCATTTCGGCCAGATGAAATTGGAAAACACCCAAATCAAATTTGATGGATGCAATTAAGGCAATGAAAGAAAGTAATATGAAATAAGTTAATGTTAGTACTCTACTAGCTTTATTGAGCCAGATTTTTTGAAGTTCTATAGAAAGTAATCGTTTCATGATTTATTTTTTGAGAAGGTTAAGAGAAAAAAAAACTATTTTTTGGTTAATGCTAAGAATTGCTCTTCCAAACTGTTTTTTCGTTTGACCAAATGGTTTAGCGTAATACCATGTTCGAATAAATACCTATTCAAATCCGATGCTTTCAATTCACTTTTTAGATACACCAATACTTTGTTTTCATCTGCTACAATTTTATCCACTGATGGATGTGAAGCAAGGACTGTTTTAAGTTTTGCATTATCATCCGCTTCAAGTTCGAAAAAGCCTTCGTTAGCAGCCATTCCGTCTACTAAACCAGCATACAAAATTTCTCCTTTTCTCAAAACTATCACATGCGAACATACTTTTTCGACTTCGTCCAAAAGATGCGAAGCCAATAAAATAGTGGTGCCTAAACTGGCCACTTTCTTAATTATATCGCGAATTTGATGGATTCCTTGTGGGTCTAGACCATTAGTGGGTTCGTCTAGAATTAAAATTTCGGGATCGTTGAGCAGGGCTGATGCAATCGCTAAACGTTGTTTCATTCCCAAAGAAAAGGTGCTGAATTTGCTATCTTTTCTCTCGATAAGGCCTACTAGTTCTAGTTTTTCTTCTATTTTAGCATAACTGATGTTTTTTATCTTGCAGACTAATTTGAGATTTTCGTAGGCAGTCATGTACGGGTAGAAGTTAGGTCGTTCGATGATTGCGCCAACTTTTTTTAGTGCTTCGTGTGTTTCGAGAGCACCGTCGAACCACTGGTATTCTCCAGAGGTAGCGTTTACCACATTGAGGGTGATACCCAAAGTTGTTGATTTTCCGCTTCCGTTAGGGCCTAAAATGCCGTAAACATTCCCTTTTTTGATTTCAAAAGAAACGTTTTTTAACGCCTGAATTCTTCCATAGCGTTTGTTGAGGTTTTTGATGGTTAGAATGGTTTCCAATGGTATTAATTTTTAGTTTCTTGTAGGACGAACCAATTTGATATTTGTTACTTATAAAATAGAAAATACCGTAAATTTGTATAAAAGACAGATTTATGAGTGAGCCATTAATGGTTTTTAAAAAACCCACATATCCCATCAATAAACCTTTGATGGAATACTTAGAACGATTTGAACGCATTTCTAAAGTCCCTATTTTTTATGATGATTTGTTGCGTTTTTCAGGTTCTATAAACGTCTACGATAAAAATAATAACGATACTTTATGGATTCGGGTATACTATAACGAGTTTGAACGCAAAGAAATCGATTTGACTTTAATGAAAATCTATTCTCTTTTACATTCTGATGGAAATTTGAATATCATCAAATTCCTCAATGTCGATTCGATAGATTATTGCACTTTTGGTAATTCAAAACCCTTTCGGGTAAAAGTACGAAACATTCTCAACGACAATTATACACATTTTTATATCAAAAAAGCAGATGCTTCTAGGGTATATGGTTTAGAATTTGAACATATTTTATCGCCTGATAAAATCAATTTTTTGGTGTATAACGATACTTTGATCGAAGAACATATTATGGGAATTCCAGGAGATGTTTTTATGAAAACAATTTTGAAAGATTGCACCGAAACCGCCAAAGCTCAAATTGCAAAAGAGTTTGTAAAGTTTAATGAAAGATGTATGATTCGGCTTTTGGGCGACATGCGCGCTTATAATTATGTAATTGTGCCCACACATGATTTTGATCAAGTAGTCTATAAAATTCGCGCTATAGATTTTGATCAGCAGTGTTATGAAGGAAATTTTAAAGTGTATCGTCCTCAGTTTTTTAAAGAAAATTATCCCATGGTTATGTTGGTAAAAGAGAAATTACAAGAAAGTTCTATTGAGCAATACAAAAATGAAGAGCGTTCAGCTATGGCCAAAAGAGTACATTCTTCGGAAAACAGAATAAAACGATTGGTACAAATTATGTCTGCGGAGACCTTAGCGCCAGTTGAACATTTGAATACACTTAAATTGGAACTGTATAACTATACCCACGATTTGAACTTTAAAAATGCAAAATCTATGGGGGGTATAATGACGGCGGTCTTTGATTTTATTACGCGAAATTTTAAAAACATGAATAGCATGCGTGCTGGTTTTTAAATGCTATTTTTATTTTCTTAATTCTATTGCTTTTATATGAAGACATCAACCAATAATGCCTTACTGTTTATTTTTATTACCGTTTTAGTCGATGTTATTGGTTTGGGGATAATTATTCCTATTGTTCCAAAATTGATTGAAAATCTTACGGGACTCGGAATCAATGAAGCCTCAAAATATGGAGGTTGGTTGTTGTTTTCATTTGCTATGATGCAATTTATTTTTTCGCCGATTTTAGGAGGACTTAGTGATCGTTTTGGGCGACGACCTATATTATTGTTGTCCCTTTTTGGCCTAGGGTTGGACTATGTTTTTCATGCTTTTGCGCCAACTATTGCTTGGCTTTTTGTGGGCAGAATTATTGCGGGAATCATGGGAGCGAGTTTTAGTACGGCTACTGCTTACATTGCAGATATTAGTTCACCCGAAAAAAGAGCACAGAATTTTGGACTAATCGGAGCCGCTTTTGGTTTGGGTTTTATTATTGGACCTGTAATTGGAGGAATAAGTAGTAAATGGGGGACGAATGTTCCTTTTTTGATTGCTGCGGGTCTTACTTTATTGAATGTGATGTATGGTTTTTTTGTTTTGCCAGAATCCTTATCCAAAGCTAATCGTAGAGCTTTTGATTGGAAGCGCGCTAATCCAATTAGCTCTTTGCAGAATTTGAAAAAGTATCCTGTAGTTTCAGGATTGGTAATTTCATTGGTACTCACTTTTATTGCTTCACATGCAGTACAATCTAATTGGTCTTTTTACACTATTTATAAATTCAATTGGACACCAGAAATCGTTGGGTATTCTCTTGCCGTAGTCGGAGTATTAGTCGCTTTTGTACAAGGATTTTTGATTCGGAAGATTATTCCTCGTTTGGGAGAAGTCAAATCCATTTACTTAGGGATGTCTTTTTCAGCCCTTGGATTATTACTTTTTGGATTGGCTTCAGAAAGCTGGATGATGTTTGCTTTTTTGATTCCATATTGTTTGGGCGGAATTGCTGGGCCAAGTATACAAGGTGTTATTTCGAGCCAAGTACCCGCTAATGAACAGGGTGAATTGCAAGGCGCACTTACCAGTTTAATGAGTTTGTGTGGCGTTTTTGGCCCTTTGTTAATGACCAATCTGTTTGCTTTCGCTACTGCAAAAGATAGTGTATTTCATGTGCCTGGCGCTCCTTTTTTCTTGGCTTCATGCCTGACTTTGATTAGTTTTTATCTTTCCTATCGAACATTATCTAAGAAAAAAGGTTAGAAAAAGTACCGCAAATTTGCAGATTGTTTGCCATTCTTGGTAAATAGTAATTTGCGAATTTTCGGTTTTTTTTCTAAAAATAAAAAAGCCGACTTGTACCACACAAGCCGACTTTTTTAAACAAATAAAAACTAAAAAAATCTTAGAAACAGTATGCGTTTTCAGCTACTAGTTGCGAGGCAATAATTTCTCTTAAACCTACCACATTCGGCATGTTAGTATATTTAGTATAACGACGAAGTCCCATTAACATCATGCGTTGCTCATCGCCTTCGGCAAAAGATACGATTCCTTCTTTTCCTTTTTGAGTAATGATATCTACTGCTTTATACAAGTATAACTGCGCCATAGCAATTTGTCCTTTTACAGCAGCTTCACCTTTTGTCTTAGCTAATTTTTCTGTTCTCAAAATGGTACTTTCAGCCATATAAATTTCGATAAGGATATCTGCAGCAGCCATTAGTAATTGTTGGTGACCGTCTAAGTCTGGACCGTATTTTTGAACTGCTCCACCAGCAACCATTAAGAATGCTTTCTTCAATTTGCCAATCATTTCTTTTTCTTCAGCAAATAATTCAGAATAATCAGGTGTTTCGAAAGAAGGAATTCCCATTAATTCCGCTTGTACTTCAGAAGCTGGCCCTAACAAATCTACGTGACCTTTCATGGCTTTTTTAACCAACATACCTACTGATAACATACGGTTGATTTCGTTAGTACCTTCATAGATACGAGCGATACGAGCATCTCTCCAAGCGCTTTCCATAGGAGTGTCTTCAGAGAATCCCATTCCACCAAAAATTTGAATCCCTTCATCAGAACAGTTTTGAACGTCTTCAGAAACGGCTACTTTCAAGATAGAACACTCGATAGCATATTCTTCAACCCCTTTTAATTCTGCTTCTTGGTGTGAAGAACCAGCAGCTTCGCGTTCTGTGATTCTGTCTTCGATATCTTTAGCAGCACGGTAGGAAGCACTTTCTCCAGCATAGCATGAAGTAGCCATTTCAGCTAATTTAGAACGGATAGCCCCAAATTGAGCAATAGGAGTGTTGAATTGAATTCTTTCATTAGAATAGTTTACTGCACCAGAAATCACTCTTCTTTGTGCATCCAAACAAGCCGCTGCTAATTTGATACGTCCTACGTTCAAGGCGTTCATTGCAATTTTGAATCCATTTCCTCTTTCAGACAACATGTTTTCTACAGGAACTTTGGTTTCGTTAAAGAATACCTGACGAGTAGAAGAAGCACGAATTCCTAATTTATGCTCTTCTTCATTCATAGAAATTCCGTTAGCTGGATCGTTTTCTACGATGAAACCTGTAATGTTTTTGTCATCGCCAATTCTAGCGAAAACAATGAAAAGCGAACAAAATCCTGCGTTTGAAATCCACATTTTTTGTCCTGTGATAGAATAATATTTTCCATCTTCAGATAAAACTGCTTTTGTTTTTCCTGAGTTTGCATCCGATCCAGCTCCTGGTTCCGTCAAACAATACGCACCAAACCACTCACCTGAAGCCAATTTTGGAACGTATTTTAATTTTTGTTCTTCTGTTCCATACAAAGTAATTGGCATAGTTCCAATTCCTGTGTGTGCTCCAAATGCAGTTGAAAATGATCCAGTAGCTCCAGAGATATAATCACATACCAAGACCGTGTTTACAAATCCCATTCCCATTCCGCCATAAGCTTCGGGAACCGCAACACTTAAGAATCCTAAATCACCAGCTTTACGCATAGTTTCTTCAGTGTAAGCGTAATCTTTTTTCTCAAAACGATCTTTGTGCGCCCATAATTCTTTGTCTACGAACTCTTTTACAGAGTCACGCATCATTAACTGCTCTTCATTAAAATCTTCTGGTGTGAAAATATCTTCACATTTTGTTTCTTTTACGATGAATTGACCACCTCTTGTTTTATTGCTCATAGTAGCCCCCTAATCCCCCGAAAGGGGGAATTCCTACTAGGGGTCAGTAGGTTTTTAAATTCTTTAACCTTGATAAAGTTAAAGATGTGATTATACTTTTTTAAAGAACTTTATTTTTTGAATTGTTTTTGGAGTTCCCCCTTTGGGGGCTAGGGGGTCTTTTATACCAACTCAAAAATACCCGCACTTCCTTGTCCTGTACCTACGCACATAGAAACAATTCCGTATTTGTTGCCTCTTCGTTTCATTTCGTCGAATAATTGAACCGAAAGTTTAGCACCTGTACAACCTAGAGGGTGACCTAAAGCGATAGCTCCACCGTTTACGTTGATGATGTCAGGATTTAAGTTCAATTCTCTAGTTACTGCTAAAGCTTGAGAAGCAAAAGCCTCATTTAACTCAATCAAATCGATGTCATTTAGTGTCAATCCGGCTTGTTTTAAGGCTTTTGGAATCGCTTTTACCGGACCAATTCCCATAATTCTTGGTTCTACACCTGCAGAAGCAAAGTTTACCAAACGAGCAATCGGCTGAATGTTTAATTCTTTCACCATTTCTTCGCTCATTACCAAAACGAAAGCAGCTCCATCACTCATTTGAGAAGAGTTACCAGCAGTTACACTTCCATCGGCAGCAAAAACAGGACGTAGACCTGCCAAGGCTTCCAATGAAGTACCAGCTCTAGGCCCTTCATCTTTAGTGACTACATACGATTTGGTATCTTTTTTACCATTTTCATTGATAAAAGTTTGCTCAACTGTAATAGGTACAATTTGGTTGTCAAATTTTCCTTCTGCTTGGGCTTTTAAGGCTTTATTGTGTGATTGAAAAGCAAACTCATCTTGATCTGCGCGAGAAATGTTGAATTGTTTAGCCACCGCTTCAGAAGTCAATCCCATTCCCCAGTAGTAATCTTCGTGACCAGCTGCAGCCACTTTGTAATCTGGAGTTGGTTTGTAACCTCCCATTGGAATATAACTCATACTTTCTGCTCCACCTGCAATGATGCAATGCGCCATTCCAGACTGGATTTTGGCAGTTGCCATTCCGATAGTTTCTAAACCTGAAGCACAATATCTGTTTACGGTAACTCCAGGAACATCGTCTACTTTTAATCCCATTAAAGAGATTAAACGCCCGACATTTAGACCTTGCTCAGCTTCTGGCATGGCATTTCCAACCATTACGTCATCAATACGAGTTTTGTCAAAATCAGGCAACTCATTCATCATATATTGAATGGTTTCTGCTGCTAATTCATCAGGGCGTTTGAATCTAAAAACTCCCTTTGGTGCTTTTCCTACGGCTGTACGATAAGCTTTTACTATATATGCTGTTTTCATTGTTATAAAGTATTAAGATTGGAGAATTAAGTATTAAGATTTTCCAATCGTTATTTGTTATTAGTTTTTAGAGATTTTTGAAGGGCAAAATTCATATTACTCACTTCAACTAAATTATGGATGATTGGAGTAATTTTTACTTCTTCAACTAATTCTAAGCGTTTTGAAATCATTAATTGAGTGATTAATTCATAAGTAGAACCATTTGTAATACCAAGAAAATGCACAAACTCATTATTTGAGTTTCTTCCTGAGCCCTCAGCAATATTTGATGGAATAGAAACGGCACATTTTTTAATTTGAGGTGTTAAGTTAAATTTCTCATCAGAGGGTAATTCTGAAGTGACTTTGTAAACATCTACAGCTATATCCATTGCTTTTTGCCAAATCTTTAACTTTTCAAATTGATGCATGTTTCTAGGTCTTGATACTTAATACTTAATACTTAATTCTTTGTACTTCAATCTAGTTTCTCAACGGTTTTCCTTTAGTTAACATGAATTGAATTCTCTCCAATGTCTTTCTTTCTGTACAAAGTGATAAGAAAGCTTCTCTTTCAATATCCAATAAGTATTGTTCAGATACTAAGGTCGCTTCAGATAAGTCTCCACCAGCCATTACATAAGCCAGTTTGTTGGCAATCTTCTTGTCGTGTTCAGAGATGTATTTACCAGCTTGCATTTGGTCAGTTCCTACTAAGAACATTCCTAAGGCTTGTTTTCCTAATACTTTTACATCTTTTCTGCGGATTGGTTGAGTGTAACCAGCTTCGGAGATCAATAAAGCATGTTTTTTAGCCTCAGCAATCTGACGATCTTTGTTGACTACCACTATGTCTTTACCATGTTGTAAAATACCTAAGTCAAAAGCTTCATAAGCAGATGTAGATACTTTGGCCATAGCCACTGTTAAGAAATACTCTTGAAGTACGTTCAATTCTACGTCGTTTTTACGGAACAAATCAGACGCTCTCAACGCCATTTCTTTTGATCCACCACCACCTGGAATTACACCTACACCAAATTCTACTAATCCAATGTAAGATTCAGCTGCAGCTACAACTTTGTCAGCATGTAAACTCATTTCGCAACCACCACCTAATGTCATTCCATGAGGAGCTACTACTACTGGAATTCCGGAGTAACGTACACGCATCATAGTATCTTGGAACATTTTGATCGCCATGTTCAATTCGTCATATTCTTGCTCTACAGCCATCATGAAAATCATTCCAATATTGGCTCCAACAGAAAAGTTTGCTGCTTGATTTCCAATAACCAAACCTTGGTATTCTTTTTCGGCTAGATCGATTGCTTTGTTGATGCCTTGCAATACATCACCACCAATAGTATTCATTTTAGATTGGAATTCTAGGTTTAAGATACCATCTCCCAAATCTTGAATAATGGCGCCACTGTTGCTCCATACTTTTTTGGTTTCGCGAATGTTGTTCAAGATGATGAATGCATCCTGACCAGGCACTTTAGTTTGTGATTTGGTTGGAACATTGTAGAAATAAGTAGCGCCTTCTTTTACAGTATAAAAACTTGTGTTTCCAGCAGCTATCATTTCGGTAACCCATGCAGCAGGCGCTAAACCTTCAGCTTTCATGATTTCAATTCCTTTTTCAACACCTATGGCATCCCAAATTTCGAATGGCCCATTTTCCCATCCAAAACCAGCTTTCATAGCGTCGTCAATTTTGTATAATTCGTCTGAGATTTCAGGAATTCTATTCGAAACATAAGCAAACATTCCAGCAAAACTTTTTCTGTAGAATTCACCCGCTTTGTCTTTTCCTTTTACTAAAACTTTAAATCTATTGATGGGTTTGTCAATTGTTTTTGTCAATTCCAAAGTAGCAAAAGAAGCTCTTTTTGCAGCACGATATTCTAAAGTGTCTAAGTCTAAAGATAAAATTTCTTTGCCTTCTTTTTTGTAGAAACCTTGACCTGTTTTGCTTCCCAACCATTTGTTTTCCATCATTTTGTTGACGAAATCTGGTAGCTTGAACAATTCGTGTTGCTCATCGGTTGGACAGTTTTCGTAGATTCCGTTGGCAACGTGAACCAAGGTGTCCAATCCCACAACGTCTACCGTTCTGAAGGTAGCCGATTTTGGACGACCAATAACTGGTCCTGTCAATTTATCCACTTCTTCAATAGTTAATCCCAATTCTTTTACCAAGTGAAACAAACTTTGGATTCCGTAGATTCCAATTCTGTTTCCGATAAAAGCTGGAGTATCTTTGGCTACAACCGAAGTTTTTCCTAAGAATTTTTCGCCATATCCTGTTAAGAAATCCAATACTTCAGTAGAAGTTTGTGGGCCAGGAATGATTTCGAATAATTTTAAGTAACGCGCAGGGTTAAAAAAGTGAGTACCACAGAAGTGCTTTTGGAAATCTTCGCTACGACCTTCACTCATAAAGTGAATCGGAATACCAGAAGTGTTTGAGGTTACCAAAGTACCTGGTTTTCTGAATTTTTCAATTTGTTCGAAAACCAATTTCTTGATGTCTAAACGCTCTACAACCACCTCGATAATCCAATCAACTCCTGCAATTTTGGCCATATCATCAGTAGTGTTTCCAGTACTAATACGGTTAGCGAATTTTTGATTGTAAATAGGAGAGGGTTTTGATTTTAAAGCGGTAGCTAAACTATCATTTACCAATCGGTTTCTCACGATTTTACTCTCGAGAGTTAATCCTTTTTTGGCTTCTGCATCCGTCAATTCTCTTGGAACAATATCCAAAAGCAAGACTTCAACACCAATGTTGGCAAAATGGCAAGCAATTCCAGAACCCATAATTCCAGACCCGATTACTGCGACTTTTTTAATTGTGCGTTTCATACTTAGTTACTATTTATTTTTTTTATTTTATTTTTTGATTGTTGTGTCGCTTTTCAAGCCGTAAGTTACTGCTTGGTATTTTTACTCATCATCATTGTATTTTCATCGGCTTCATTTTCTGGTGAAGTGAAAATGCTTTTCTCAAGGATCAATTCGTTGATGATTTCGGCGACCTCCATAAAGTGCGCTAATTTTTCTTCCGAAACATGTTGTTTAACTGTTTCATTAAACTTTAGCACTGTATTTTTTGAAAGCTCTCTTTTTTCCTTTCCAAAAGGCGTTAGATATAGTAAAACCCCTCTGCCGTCGTCTGGATTTTTCTTTCTAAAGATTAACCCCTTTTCTTCCATAGTTTTCAAGGTTCTGGTTAAACTAGTAGCTTCCATTCCCATTCTTGGTCCTAACGCAGTCGATGGTGTTCCTTCTTCTTTATCAATACTCAATAAGGCAAATCCTGTTGCCATCGTTGCATCATATTTCGCGGCTTCTTCGTTATACATTCTGGAAACGGCTTGCCATGTTGCTCTTAAAACATAATCAATTGTTTTGTCTTTCATAGTTTACTATATCGATTTCAAATATATATAAAAAATACTATGCATGCATATTATTTTTTTATTTTTTTTGTAAAAATAAAAAAACTCCTTTCTATTTCAGGAGTTTATGTGGTTGTAAAACTATTTTTTTTCCCAATACATTATAATTTTGCTAACAAAAAGAAAAATGAATTGAGAAATGGTCAAAAGCGATTGGAGTTTATGAATTGTATCCAGAAATTTTCCTAAAATCACCCACAAAAAAAAGTCCTGAATTTTAAATTCAAGACTTTTAGTTTTTTTTAAAATCATCTATTTATGATTGACCATAAATTTTATCGTATAAATCACGGTACATTTCTAGTACAATTTTACGTTTTAGTTTTAGGGTAGGAGTAAGTTGCCCACCATCAATAGACCAAACGTCTGGTGTTAGCTCAAAACGTTTGATTTTTTCCCAATTTCCAAATTTAGCGTTCAAGTGATCTACTTCTTCCTGAATACGTGCAATTACTTTTGGATTAGAAATGATTTCTTGGTTGGTTTTGCCCACTTCAATACCGTGTAGTTTTTCCCATTCTTTGATGAATTCAAAACTTGGCTGAATAAAAGCGGCAGGCATTTTTTCGCCATCGCCAATCACCATAATTTGTTCAATAAAACGGGATTGTTTCATGGTGTTTTCAATCAATTGTGGAGCAATGTATTTTCCACCAGAGGTTTTGAACATTTCTTTTTTACGGTCGGTAATTTTCAAGAAACCTTCAGCATCGATGTTGCCAATGTCTCCAGTATGGAAATAGCCATTAGCCAAAGCTTCATTTGTTTTTTCTTCATCTTTGTAGTAGCCCATCATTACGTTTGGACCTTTGCAAAGAATCTCACCATCTTCAGCAATTTTTACTTCTACACCGTTGATTAGTTTTCCTACCGTTCCTACTTTGAAGCCTTTATTTCTCACATCATTTACAGAAATTACGGGCGAAGTTTCAGTTAGACCATAACCTTCCATCACAGGAATTTCTGCTGCGGCAAACACTCTTGATAAACGTGGTTGCAAAGCAGCACTTCCTGAAACCATTAAATCAAGTTTGCCACCCAGACCTTCTTTCCATTTGCTGAAAATTAGTTTTCGGGCTATTTTTAATTGAAATTCATACCAAAATCCGTTTGCTCCATAAGGCTCGTACCGTAATCCTAAATCGATAGCCCAGAAGAATAAGGCTTTTTTGATGCCAGTTAATTCGGCTCCTTTAGCATAAATTTTATCGTATACTTTTTCTAACAAACGCGGAACCGCTGTAATCACGTTTGGACGTACTTCTTTGATATTATCGCTAATTTTTTCAATTGATTCTCCAAAATAAACTGAAACACCATAATATTGGTACAAGTACAAAATCATACGTTCAAAAATATGGCAAATAGGCAAGAAGCTTAACGCTGTATTTTTTCCGGGTTCAAACGGAATTCTAGGCGCACTGTTCAATACATTAGAAACAATATTTTGGTGCGAAAGCATTACTCCTTTTGGTTTCCCAGTGGTTCCAGAGGTGTAAATTATGGTGGCTAAATCTTGGGTGCCCACATTATTTTTGCGATCGTTTACTACATCTTGATTACTGGCATCTGCGCCAAGGGTTAAAAGTGAATACCAGTTCTCGCAACCTTCAATTTCATTAAAAGAATATACCCCTTTCAAAGAAGGAACATTAGCTTGAATATTTTTTACTTTGTTGTATACTTCTACATCTGAAACAAAGCAATATAAAGAGCCAGAATGGTTCAGAATGTATTCGTAATCTTCCTCGCCAATTGTTGGGTAAATCGGCACCGTTTGAGCTCCGGTTTGGAGTACACCAATATCCATGATGTGCCATTCGGTTCTGTTATTCGAGGATATAATGGCAATTTTGTCGTTTTTTTGAATGCCCAATCTAATCAAAGCCCTAGAAATGGTATTCGATTTTGCAATATAATCTTCGGTTGAAGTTTTGATCCAAACTCCATTTTGCTTGGTTACCAAAGCATCGGGAATTGAGTTGAATTTTTCTAATTGATAGTAAGGAAAATCAAAAAGGCGTGTGATGTTTACCATTATAAATGAATTGAATTTGTCGCAAATTAAATAAAAAATGCTTATGTTTTTAGGTTTTTAAAAACTAAATATTGCTCTGAATACTAATTGGGTGTTATTCAGCGAAATCGATTTCATAAAATCATTAAAAAACTGAATGCGTTGTTTTTTTTGTATCGGTATACTTAAAACTGGTAAGTGAAATCCGAAAACAACCAATTGGTTGTATAGCCAATAAGTAAAATCGAAAAAATCACTAACTCTATGATTAATAAAGTAGCAAACAAAAAGATTCTGATGATAAATGATCCTTTTTTGTAATACTCTTTAAATGTTTGATAATAGCTTATGGTTGTTAAGGTAAAAATAGCAATAGTTGTAATAAACCCAGAAAAATCAGAAATAAAATCTAAATGCTTTACAAAATCAAAAAAAGACAATATGTTATTTGCAGTGACAATTAAAAGTATTCCTAAAAAAGTAAAAGCCGCAATGATAAAATGTTCACTTAAGTTTAATTTTCGTTTTCTAAAAAGTATAGCACCATTTAAGGCTAAAATAGGTACTACAGAAAAAATTATGATTTTAGCATTTTCGTGGATGAATTTATCAAGTTTAGTTTGAACAATATTTAAATGTTCTGGAAATTTTGATATATAATATTCGTAAAATTTATCATAATAACCATTTAAAAATAAATTCAAACCAATAAGAATTAGAATAAAATAAAATACATTGTAATATCTAATTCTCTTTCCTTCAATATAGTCTAAAGCTGCTTTTCCAGGTCGGGTCAATACTTCTTTTGCCGTATAAAGCATTCCTTTTTCTAAATGAAATAGTCCGTGCAAAACATCATGGCTTATAAAATGTTTAAACGTAATTCTATGGATAGCTGTTTTTTGACCACAATTACTACAATAATTATGGTTCATTTCGTGATCACAATTTAAGCATTTTGAAGAAGTATTCATTTTTCTAAAATTAAGAATTCAATTTTATGAAAAAAAATCTATAAAGTATAAAATTTTCTAATTATTTTTTAAAAATTAAGATTTGTTTCTCAAACACCCTTCTTAGCTGTAAGAATACTTTTTAACATCTCACGCGGCATGCATAGTTTTAGGTACCGATTTTATTATTTTTTTAGGGAGCAGCAACAAAGTGCATTCCTGTTTTCATTGAACCCGCTGTCCGTTTTATCTTTGCCGCCGAACCCCGTCGGCAAAGGATGCCACTGCCATCGGGGCTATGAGGAGTTATGGTTTCTTTTTTGTTGTCATTATCATTTCAACTTTTGACAAAAAAAAGCCCATTCAATAAGAATGAGCTTTATCAAATTAATTCATTATAAACATTACTTTTTTTCAATCCATTTTCTTGCGTTCACAAAAGCTTCTAGCCAAGGCGAAACTTCATCTTTTCGTCCATTGTCTGGGTAATGTGCCCAGTTCCAAGGGAAAATAGAACGCTCAATATGCGGCATCATCACCAAGTGACGACCAGTCGTATCACATAGCATAGCCGTGTTGTAATCCGAACCATTTGGGTTAGAAGGATAGCCTTCGTAACCATATTTTGCAACGATGTTATAATTCGCTTCTTGTTCAGGTAAATGGAATTTTCCTTCACCGTGTGACACCCAAACCCCAAGAGTAGCGCCTTCTAAGCTAGAAAGCATCACCGAGTTATTTTTTTGCACTTTTACCGAGGTAAAAATACTCTCGTGTTTGTTCGAAGTATTGTGGTGCATTTTTCCGTGTACTTTGTGTTCTGGATTGATTAATTCTAATTCCATCCATAACTGACAACCGTTGCAAATTCCCACTGATAAAGTGTCTTCGCGTTTGAAGAAGTTTTTCAAAGCGGTATTGGCTTTTTCGTTGTACAAGAAAGCTCCCGCCCAACCTTTGGCAGAGCCTAAAACATCCGAGTTAGAGAAACCACCCACGGCACCAATAAACTGAATGTCTTCCAGCGTCTCACGACCAGAAATTAAATCGGTCATGTGTACATCTTTCACATCAAAACCAGCCAAGTACATAGCGTTTGCCATTTCACGCTCGGAATTACTTCCTTTTTCACGGATAATAGCTGCTTTTGGCTTCTCGACTGCGCTCGAAGTGACACCGACTGCGCTCGAAGTGACAGCTGCTTTACCAGTAAAATGCGCTGGGAATTGATAGTCTAACGGTTGGTTTTTGTAATTGGCAAAACGCGCTTCAGCCATACCGTTGCGAGATTGTTTGGCGTCTAACAAATACGATGTTTTAAACCAAGTATCTCTTAAACTAGGAATATCCAAACTCCAATCGCCAAATTCCAATTTACCGGTTGTGTTAACTGTTCCTAAATTAAAGAATTCTATTTTTTGTTCTTCTAACAAAGTTTCAAATTCAATATTATTTGCAGGTTGTACGACAATCCCAATATTTTCTGAGAATAATACTTCTACATAATCTTTTTTATTACCCCATTTGTTGATTAATTCGTCAAAATTTAGTTTCATTCCTGTTTCAGCATAGTTGCTAGTTCCCCCTTCGGGGGTTAGGGGGCTGAAACATAGTTCTAACAAAGTAGTAATCAAACCACCGCTACCTACGTCGTGACCTGCTTTGATTTGGCGGTTTTTGATAGCGTCTTGTAGGGTATTGAAAGCTGTTTTAAAATAGGCTGCATCGGTAATGCTTGGCACATCAGTTCCTACTTTGTTCAAAATTTGTGCAAAAGATGAACCTCCCAATTTGAAGCTATCTTGAGATAAGTTCAAGTAGTAAATGTTGCCTCCGTTGCGTTGTAAAACAGGTTCTACAACTTTGGTGATATTGGTACAATTTCCTGCTGCCGAAATAATCACTGTTCCTGGTGCTATTACTTCGTCGTTAGGATATTTTTGTTTCATAGAAAGCGAATCTTTCCCTGTTGGGATGTTGATCCCTAATTCGATAGCAAAATCAGAACACGCTTGAACTGCTTCGTACAAACGAGCATCTTCACCTTCGTTCTTACAAGCCCACATCCAGTTGGCCGATAAAGAAACTGATTGTAAACCGTCTTTTAGCGGAGCCCAAACAATATTAGAAAGTGCTTCTGCAATAGCTGTTCTTGTTCCCGCTACAGGGTCAATTAACGAGGCTACTGGCGAGTGGCCAACAGTGGTTGCAATTCCTTCTTTTCCTTTGAAATCCAAGGCCATTACTCCAACATTGTTTAAAGGTAATTGCAACGGACCAGCACATTGTTGTTTGGCCACGCGACCTCCCACACAACGGTCTACTTTATTCGTTAACCAGTCTTTACATGCAACGGATTCTAATTGCAGTACTTGATTAAGATAGTTCGGGATATTTTCAGTAGCATAATTTAGTTCCGTATAATTTACAGCTACTTTTTTGTCTGTCATTATCGTTTTTGGAGAACTTCCAAAGAAATCTTCCAAAGCATAATCCATAGGTTTTACTCCTGTAGTTTTGGATTCAAAAGTGAAACGATGGTTGTTCGTCACGTCACCTACTTGGTACATTGGAGAACGTTCTCTATCGGCAATACGTTGTAAGGTATCGATATCTTTTTCACCAATCACTAATCCCATACGCTCTTGCGATTCGTTACCAATAATTTCTTTAGCAGAAAGCGTTGGGTCACCAACAGGAAGTTTATCCAAGTCAATCAATCCACCAGTTTCTTCCACCAATTCCGAAAGACAGTTGAGGTGTCCACCCGCTCCGTGGTCGTGAATTGATACGATAGGGTTGTGGTCGCTTTCCACTAGTCCACGAATGGCATTCGCGGCACGTTTTTGCATTTCTGGATTAGAACGTTGCACGGCGTTCAACTCAATTCCAGATCCAAAAGCACCCGTATCAGCTGAAGAAACCGCAGCACCACCCATTCCAATTCTATAGTTTTCTCCACCTAAAATAACGATTTTATCGCCAGCGGTAGGTTTCTTTTTAATCGCTTGGTCTAATTTTCCGTAACCAATTCCACCTGCTTGCATGATAACTTTGTCATAGCCAATTTTACGGTTGTTTTCTTCGTGTTCGAAGGTCAAAACAGAACCTGTAATTAACGGTTGTCCAAATTTGTTTCCAAAATCAGACGCTCCATTCGAAGCTTTAATCAAAATATCCATTGGTGTTTGGTACAACCAAGGTCTTTCTGCCATTCCTTTTTCCCATGAATGTTCATCGTTTAATCGAGAATACGCAGTCATATAAACCGCTGTTCCGGCCAATGGTAATGAACCTTGTCCTCCTGCCAAACGGTCGCGAATTTCTCCACCAGAACCTGTTGCCGCTCCGTTGAACGGCTCGACAGTTGTAGGGAAGTTGTGGGTTTCGGCTTTTAAGGAAAGTACGGCGTCAAATTCTTTTTCTTCGTAAAAATCAGGTTTGTCGGCACTTTTTGGTGCAAATTGTGTCACTTTTGGTCCTTTTACAAAAGCCACATTATCTTTATAGGCAGAAACAATATCGTTTGGATTCGTTTCTGACGTTTTTTTAATTAATTTGAAAAGAGAAGTCGGTTTTTCTTCGCCATCAATTACAAAAGTTCCGTTGAAAATTTTGTGGCGACAGTGCTCTGAATTCGCTTGCGAGAACGCAAAAATCTCAGAGTCGGTTAATTTTCTACCTAATTTAGTGGCCAAATTAGAAAGATACTCCACTTCTTCTGGACTTAATGCCAAACCTTCCGATTGATTATAAGCTTCAATATCATCGATTTCCAAAATAGGTTCCGGTTGGATATTGATAGTAAAAATATCTTGGTTGAGTTCGCTAAATTTTTGCGAAAGCATAGGGTCAAAATCCGAAAAATCTTCGGTAACACGTTGAAATTCCTCGATTCTGATGATACCAGAAATCCCCATATTTTGAGTAATTTCTACCGCATTGGTACTCCAAGGCGTAATCATAGTGGCACGTGGTCCAACAAAAAAATCCGACAAAACGGATTTTTCTATTTTAGTGGCATCAGCAAATAGCCAATTGAGTTTTGAGATGTCTTGAGCCGACATTTCGTCTTCGCTCAATGCGTTCTGCGTTTGTACGGCAAAAACAGTGTTACTTTGGTTTTCAAAGAAATGAATCATTGTTGTAGGGTTTGTTGTATTGCGCTGCAAATTTAGTTTAAAAAATACTAAGTACAAATGCCAAAAGCAAGTCTTTTTAATTGGTTTTCGGAAATGCTTTATTTTGATAAGCGCCCAAATCAGGAGGTAAGGTTCTACTTGTTCCTAAAATGTCCAATGGAATTAAAAAATCAGTATTCCCTTTGGCAAAAGCCGCCGAAGTATTGTCAATGTTGAGTAGGTTCTGATTTGCTTTGAAAAACTTAGGGTCTTTGTTTAAAATTATCCCGCTGTAATGTGTAGCATCCGTTTCAAATTGGTACAAAGGATCAGTGGTAAATGAGTTATTGCTATTGTTGAATTTCAACAAACAATGATTGAATTGATAATTGAAAACCGAAGTAGTTTTTTTATTCAACAGCATTTCATTAGCATAAGAACCATAAATGATACAGTTATTAAAAGTGGCTTGCGTCAAATCTTTAGACTCAGGAACGGCGCCTGTGATAAAGTTGCTGACCAAAACTGCAACTTGTTTGGAGCTATTCCAATTATTGTTAAAGGTCGAATGCGTAAAATGATACGCTCCACCATATAAACAAGCCAAACTCGCTATACCCGAATTGTTTATGACTAGATTTTCACCTACGATTTTGCCTGTTTGAGCCAGAATGCCGTAGTTGCTAGAATTATATATCTGAGTATTTTTTAGTTGTACTGTAGTTCCATCGTTATTTTGAATCAAAAGTCCGATGGTTGCATTTTTTATAGTCAAATGGTTGATGCGGTTATTGGTGCTTCCGTTGGTTAGCCATAACGCGCCCCATTGCCCTGCAACATCAGAAAATCCGGGCTCTAAGCGATTGCCTTCAAAAATGACTTCATTTTCTAAAGCATTGGTGGTTGAGGTAGTTCCGTTGATTTGAATACTTCCTTGATTGGCAACAATCAATCCAGAATTGGCGTGAAAATGCACTCGAGCACCCGCATCAAAAACAGCTGTTTTTCCCGAAGGAACTGCGGCATAACCATAAATAACATAAGGTTTTGTTTTGGTAAAATGCAACTCATTACCGTTGATTACATCATTTTCGTCCAAATAAAAACCTTCTATTTTTTCATTGCCAATTGGTAGCGTCTCAGTCGTGCCATCCGCGAATCGCTGTGGATAAAGAAAAATAGCATCTTGAATTAGCGTAACCAATTCAACCGTTTGCAAATTGGCACCACTATCAAATTGAATTTTATCGGTGTACAAAAAATCAGTAGGGTTGGCATCAGCTATACTTGCTGTGGTTTCGATGAAAATATACAAGCTGTCTTTGGCCAACAAAGTAATGTCTTTGAAAATTTTACCTGCAGTTCCTTGCTGTCCGTCTACAGTCATTCGGTATTTAGAATTGAGTCCTTTTTCGAATTGAATGATTGGAATATTGATGTCGTTTTTACTTTTATTATAGACTTTTAGTTGGTACGTACTCGAACCAATGTTGGTAAAAACCGTGTCCAAATACACCGTATCCTTAGAAAATTTCAAGTCGCCAGTACTAGCCACCGTATCAAAATCAGCTCGGCAAGAAGCCAGAAGCAGTATAATTCCAAGAATAAAAACGGTAGCAATGGAGCGCATTTCTTATTTTTTTTTGTAAAAATAACGATTAATTAGAATATGCCATCGCAAATCCTACAAATTTGATGGTGATGGCTGTTGCCTTTAAATTTAGTGAATTATACTAAAAAACAGTGATTGGTTTGTACTGACCAATTAGTTCGCTTATTTTTACGGGAAATATATTGACAATGGAAATAGACAAAGAAAAAATGCTCCAATTTTGCAATGCCTTTTCGAAGAATACGTTGATGGAGACCTTAAATATAGAATACATTGATGCTGGCGAAGGTTTTTTGGTGGCCAAAATGCCAGTCAATTCAGCAGTACATCAGCCTATGGGATTGTTGCACGGCGGTGCTTCTGTGGCTTTGGCAGAGAGTGTTGGGAGTGCGGCTTCTCACTTTTTTATCAATCCTAAGGAACAAGAAGTTCGCGGGATTGAAATCTCGGCCAATCATCTAAAAAGCATACGCGAAGGAGTAGTTTTCGGCACAGCCAAAATTATTCATAAAGGCAAAACCGTACATTTATGGGAAATAAAAATCACCGACGAAGCCGGAAATTTGATTTCCTTATGCAAATTGACCAATATGGTTTTGCAAAAAAAGCCTTAATTATTTACGAACCATAAAATAGCGGTTATGATTGATTTTTTTATAAAAGTACAGCAGCAAATTGCCTTAAACTTACCTTTCGTTATCTATCACAAACCTAATAAGAGTAAGTTAATAGGCTTTTTTCAAAAAAATGACCACTTGTTTTTCGTAGATGATTTTAAAGAAAGTGGATTTGTTTTTTCACCTTTCAATGGGAATCAGATGATTTTGATTCCACTCAAGGAGTCTGTTAAATGGGAAACGATTGTGCCAACCGTTGAATTTGAAGAAACAAAAGTTACTTCTTCAGATGAAAATCAGGAGGCGAAAAATCATTTTTTAGCACTAATTGAAAAAGGAGTCGAAACGATTAAAAAAGGAGTTTTTGATAAAGTAGTTTTGTCTCGACAAGAAGAAGTCAATGTCTCCAATTTTGATGTTGTGACAACTTTCGAAAAATTAATTGCTTTGTATCCTACTGCTTTTACGTATTGTTGGTTTCATCCCAAAATAGGGCTTTGGATGGGGGCTACACCTGAACGATTGTTGAAAGCAAACAAATCTAAGTTTTACACCACTGCTTTGGCTGGAACGCAAATCTTTGACCCCAAAAAAAGAACAGCAGTTTGGGGAAATAAAGAACAAAAAGAGCAACAATATGTTACAGATTCTATTTTAGATAGTCTTAAAAACCATACTGCTGAGATTGTACTTTCGAGTCCTTACACAGTTCAAGCAGGAAAGTTGCTACATATCAACACAGATATCGAAGGCGTGCTGAAACGAAGTTCGAGTTTAAAAGAAGTGGTCTCGGTTTTGCATCCAACGCCCGCCGTTTGCGGATTACCCAAGCAGCAAGCTAAAGATTTTATTTTGGCTAATGAAGGCTATGACCGTAGTTATTATACTGGTTTTTTGGGTGAGCTAAATGTAAAAGGAGATTATTTGAATAAACCAAAATCTCATTTATTTGTAAATTTGCGTTGTATGCAAATTAAGCAAAGTGAAGACAAATCCGACACAGCAAAAGCTTATTTATATATGGGTTGCGGCATTACTTTAGAAAGTATTCCAGAGAAAGAATGGGAGGAAAGTGTCAACAAATCGATGACGATGAAAAGAGTCTTAGACAAAATGGAACAGTAGCTTGGTGAGGAGCAGCAACAAAAGGCTTCTTGGCCAGCAATAGTCCCGCTGTCCGTTATATCTTTGCCTTTTTAAAGAAAAAAGGCAAAGGATGCCACTGCCATCGGGGCTAGAGAGCAACAAAGTGATTTTTTGGGTTCCGTTTTGTGAGTCGTTATTTGGGTAAAAGAGAAAATTTTAATCATACAAAGTCAACAACAGTCATAGCTGTTTAAATTTTTAAATATATGAAACTAGATATATTAGCTTTTGGTGCCCATCCAGACGACGTAGAGTTGGGTTGCGCAGGCACTATTTTAAAAGAAGTCGCTTTAGGAAAAAAAGTAGGCATCGTAGATTTGACAAGAGGGGAGTTGGGCACACGTGGTTCAGCCGAAATTAGAGACAAAGAAGCCGCAGCAGCAGCGGCAATTTTAGGCGTTTCAGTGCGAAAGAATCTAGCGTTTCGAGATGGCTTTTTTGTAAATGACGAAGCACACCAACTCGAAGTCATAAAAATGATTCGCAAATACCAACCCGAAATCGTGTTGTGTAACGCCGTTGATGACCGCCATATCGACCATCCCAAAGGGAGCCAACTGGTTTCGGATGCTTGTTTTTTATCGGGATTAATGCGAATTTCCACAAGTTTAGATGACGAAGAGCAAAAAGCGTGGCGTCCCAAAGTAGTATACCATTATATGCAATGGAAAAACCTTGTGCCAGATTTCGTAGTCGATATTACAGGTTACGTGGAGCAAAAAACAGCGGCTATTTTGGCCTATAGTTCTCAGTTTTACGACCCTAATTCCAAAGAACCCGAATCGCCCATTTCGAGTAAAAACTTTTTGGAAAGCTTGAATTATCGTTCCCGAGATTTAGGACGTTTAACCGGACTCGAACACGCCGAAGGATTTACTACCGAAAGGTATTTGGCTGTCAATAGCTTAAGTGATTTGATGTAAATTTCTAGTATTTTTTTTGAAAAAATCTTTGCAGAAGCAAACAATTGTTCTATATTTGCAACCGCTAAGCAAAATGGTGGTTGTAGCTCAGCTGGTTAGAGTAGCGGTTTGTGGTGCCGCGGGTCGCCGGTTCGAACCCGGTCAGCCACCCAAAATAAAAAGCCTTGAAGGAATTCAAGGCTTTTTTTGTTGCAATAAAACTGCTTTCTTACTTCATAATCTCTTTCCTCTCACAATCTTTTTAATTTTGTAACATTCAATTGTTATTTTATTCTTTTTTTGTTTCTATTTCAAATATTTTGTTTCCATACACTCCTAGATAATGTTTTACTATTTTTTCATAAACTTTATAGCCATCATCTACGTTGGTAAAAATAAGTAACCCTTGCTTTGTCTTTGGAAGAATAAAGACTATCGTTTGACAGCCTTTGTCAGAACCACCGTGGGATAAAGCATATTCTCCATTTCCAAGATCATATATTTCAAAACCAAGTCCAAAATGTTTTCCATTTTTGGTTTCGACTTGATTTTTAACCATCTCGTTAAATAGGTCATCACTTAAACCATCGCTATTCATAACACTTGTCAAGAATTTTCCATAATCTTCAACGGTTGTCAATAAATTGTCAGCACCGTTGGCTACTTCATTTTTTTCTATTTCGTAAGCCATTCCTTTAGTGTCATAACCTATTGCAAATCGTGAAATATCTGTTTTGTTGTTCCAAAAATAGTTGGTGTCTGTCATTTGTAATGGTTTAAAAATCAATTCACTTGCTAATTCGTTTAGTGATTTATGGAATTTTCTTTCTAACGCTTTTCTCAAATATTCAAAACCTTCTCCCGAATATTGATACTTTGTTCCTGGTTCAAATTCAAAATGAAGTTTTCCGTCTTTGTTATTGCCACGCCAATTGGTAAATCCAGTTTGATGGCTCAAAATATGTCTTGTTGTAAGTATTTTGCAATTTTTATCTTTTGAAACATCAGGGTCAATCCAATATTTAGAAATAGGTTCATCCAAATCCCATTTGCCTAAATTCACTAATTTTAAAGCTACCATAGCCGTTATGGGTTTGGTTAGTGAAGCGACGTTAAATATAGTGTTGTATGGAGCCGTTATGCCTTTTTTTATGGTTCCAAATACTTTTACTTGTTGCAATTTTCCATCTTTAATAACACCAATTCCTAAAGTAGGCACTTTGTTTTCTTGTAACCACTTTTCTATTTTAGTATCGTTGTCAAAAATGGAAGATTGATAGTTAGAATTATTATTGTTGTCTTGGTGGTCATAACTTAAACTTTTGGCTAATTTCCAAACACCATTTTCTAAAAGCCAAACGTGTGTAAATTTTGCTGAACCAGCTAAGGTTTCTTTATGACCTAAAATCGTTTCATAGAATTTATGATTTCCTGTTTGAATGGCTCCATATAGTACTTGGTTCTTATAAAGAGGAAAAATTTCGGTGCTTTCTGTATTTAATTCGCGTCTTGATTGGTACGTTGTAGGGGATTTACACAAGCCATTTTTAAACTTGTATAGAAACTCTTTTTTATAGGAAATACTGTCTTTGTCGTGAAAGAATTCAAACGTATCACTCAACAGGTTTTCAAACTGAGTGATGTTGCAATGATTAAAACCTACCTCAAACAACAGACTGTCTTTTGAAAGAATAGTTTGGTATAATGCTGAGTTTTTCTCGACTTGCGCTTGGCTTTTTGTTCCAAAAAACAGAACAATGATAAAGCTAATGATAATTTTTTTTGTCATAATTATTTTTGTTTTGCGATTTTAATTCCAGAAACAAAGCTATGTGCTTTGCGTTTTAAAATCGTAAAAACAATCCTGACAATAACCTGACAACTACCCGTCAGTTTTTATAGTATGCTGAAATTCAGCTTAAAAAAAAGTTTTTTTTCTTTGTCTAAGGCTACAGCGTTCCTAAGGACAATTATCACATTTGAGATTGCAATTAGCGCCATAAGCAAGATTGTGAATTGGTTGCCTAGTTTCAAAAAAATGCCCAGCATAAAAATGATAGGTGCTACTATAGTCCAAAGTATTTGTACGGAAATAAGTTGCTTTGCTAGGCTGTTTTTTTGTTTCATTGTGAACATTAGCAACAACGGAAGGATAATATTAAAAGGTGGAATAATGATAAACGGAATGGAAGAAAGATTGATTAATTTTAGCTTGGTAAAATTGATTAAATCGGTTTCTTGGTTTTTCTCGATTTCTTCGACATCTGCTAAATTTTCTTTTGCTGGTTTTTCAGTAAGCAATTCATTAGCTTCAATTGCTAATACTTGAGCTAAAACTTTAAGAGTATATCCTTTGGGTTCTTTTCCCGTTTCGATGCGCTGAATCGTTCTTACCGAAACACCTGATTTTTGAGCTAATTCTTCTTGGGTGAGGTTTTGAGTTTCTCTGATGGCTTTTAATTTGGACATATTTTTAATTGATAGTTCTGGTTTTAGAAAATGAACACTTAAGCTATGGTATAGGCTACAACAATAGGGATGTTTGCTGCTTGAGCGACGAATTAGGTAGTCGTTACGGAGCGTGGTTTCAAAATCCCAAAGACTTTAAGATTAATAAAAATCATAATAATTAGTATAGTACCAAAAATAAAAAAATCACTTACTGGTAAATTTTTAAAGTTTGGATGTTCAATTTTCATAGACAAAGCTGTACCATACACAAATGATAATAAACAAGTTATTACCAAAAAAACTATTTTGCTTAGCAATTTTGTAAATTCTATTACTTGTTCTGTAGTCATTTTGTTCTTTTGAAATTACTGCTAAGCATATCTTGTTGTACCACGCAGTTTATGACTATATTAAGGCTTATTTTCGGATTCGCCATAGTGATCACTTCAAATTAGTAAATCTATCTATTGAGTTAAGACAATTTAAATTATCTTTTAAGTGAAAAATGGCCTTTAAAATTTCTTCCATTACCTAGTTCGACAGTAAACCAATAATCTGTAGCAAATAATTTTTCCCCATTTAAAGTTCCGTCCCAACCAGAATCTTTAAATGTTAATCTTTTCAGAAGTTTTCCATATCGATCGTAGATGTTTGTAATTGATTCAGGAAATTTTTCTATCCCTAGGATGTGCCAATAATCATTATATCCGTCATTATTAGGAGTGAAAAATTTAGGATAATCTATCAGTACTATTTCTCTTTTATCAAAACCACAACCTTTTTTATCTCTAACTTGAACCTCATAGACTCCTCCTGAAATGTTATTAAAAGTGTTGTTGTTTTGGAAATTAAATCCATCAATAGAATACTCAAAATCACCATCACCAGAGGTTTTAATTTCAATATAATTGTTTTGTGAAATATCTTGAATTTTAACTTCGACAATTTTAGGCAAAGTTGAGCGAACTAGAGTGAATGAAAATGAATTTTCACAAGATATTCCATTATTTATTTTAGAAACTTTAAGTCGATATTGTCCGGCAGCTACTAAATTTGCTTGAAAAGAATTTGAAATAATTGAATTATCCTCATTTGTCCATTCCCAAGAATCGAAAGTAAAGTCCGTTGCTATTTTTAATGAAGGTTCTAAATCACATAAAAAATATTCTTTTTCTAAATCAATTTTGGGCAACCTATTTACAACTAGTTTACAACTAGTTTCACAAAAGCATAATGGATTAGATTCATTCTCAACTCGCACATTAATAGTTTGAGACCAAGCAACCGTATTTTGATATTTTATAGGTAAAGGACTTGGTAATTTATTTCCATTTTCGTCTGTATAGGATATACGGTAACCTGTTTTGTTTGCTATCAATTGACTTTCAATGGCTGAAGTATCAAAGTACGAAAACCCGTTTCCCTCATCGCAAGCGTACAATGTTTTTGGTTGATTAATGAGTGGTTTAGTTGATGTTACTAAGTTTAAAAATGTTTCGGTATAACATTTTGTTTGGGGGTTAATAACTCTTACTGTGATCTTTTCCTTGTTCGCTACAGTGTTAGTAAATGGATTTGGTAAAGGACTTGGAAGTTGATTTCCATAAATGTCGTAGTAACTCACCTCCATTCCTGTTTGATTTCCTAAAACGTTGGACGCTATATTTGAAGTGTCAAAATATTCCGAAATACCATCATTATTATCATCACAACCTATAATTTCTTGTAATGAATTTGCTTTTGGTAAAACACTTACTATTAATTTAAAACTTGATTCATTATAACAATTTGTATTTGTATTTATGGCCTTTACTTTTATTTCTTCTTCATTGATGATTAAATTTGGAATTGCAGTTAATGGAGCTACAATTTTTTGTCCGTTTTCATGATAAAATTCTACTTTTATATCTGTAGCACTTCCAATAATTAAATTTTCTATAGGCTTTAAATTAAATTGTCCAAAACCATCAGTGTCGTTATCACATACAATTAGATTAGAAAAAGCTGATAATTTTGGTAATGGGTTCACAATTAAATCAAAAGTAGTTTCAGAGTAACAGCATAGATTATCCTTATGACTTACTCTTACCGTTATTGTCTCTTTATCTTTTATGCTATTGGTAAAAGGATTTGGTAATGATGTGTATTTATTTCCCTTTCCATCTATGAATGTAACGACTTTATCCGTTTGCCCACTTAAAACTTGTTGTGTGATCATAGAAACATCAAAAGATTTTGAAATGCCTGTAGCGGCTTCATTTTCACAGGCATATATATTGTTGATTCCGTATGCTTTTGGTGGTTCTTTTACATCAATTATTTCGGTTAAAATTTCTACTGTACCATCTTTTCCAGTAACGATGGCAGTAACTGTATATTTTCCATCTATTGAAAAATCGTGAAAAGGAGATAAATCTGTAGAAGTATTTTGTATTCCTGAAGCTGGATCTCCAAAATTCCAGACAATTGAAGCTATTTTTGACTCATCATCAATGCTAAACTCTTTTAGAAATTCAGAGCAGATATTCGTGAAATTCATTTCGAAATGATTCGAAATGTTTTTTACATTTCCAGTTACATTGATGTAGAAATTGGCATTTGTAATTCCATCATCGGCTGTAGAGAAATATTGATTGTATCCAATATTAGGTGAGCGATTACAACCTTTAAACCATGAAGTGCCATTGTCTTGTGTAGATCCAGCTATGAAAACACCTAATGATCCACCTCCAACTTCTACTTCAACTAATATTTTTTCAATACCTGCAGGTATCTTTACAGGTGTAGTAAAGTCCATTTGCATTATCTGAGATTCCCTGCCGATAACTCGAGGAAGGTCAGTAACTTGACTACTTCCAATTAGATTAGTTTCAGAAAAAGATGTTGGAAAATTAGCGTCGATTTTGTAAATATTAAATTTGGCATTAGCTCCCCATGCAGTTCCATTTACGGCAACCTGCGCAGAAGTAATTGTGAATTCTTCTTTGGGTGATATGCCAAAATCTTTTAAGTCAAAATCTCTAGCCCAATAAAAATTTTGCTGAGAACAAGCATACATATCTGTTTTTACCAAATCGTCGCATACATTGTGTGATAATCGGGTAACAGATCCCTGACTTTTTGAATTAAAAACATCGCCTTTTACAGTTATATAAAAATTCGCATTGGGTACAGGGATATTTAAATCCGTCGTTGGCACTAAACGTTGGTTATCATTACAACCTTTATACCATGACACTCCTTTGTCCTCTGTTGTGCCAGCTACAAAAACTTTAGCAATTGTATTATAATCTCTTGTTTTATCGACTACTACCAAAATTTTTTGAATACCAGCAGGCACAATGATTGGTTGCTCAAAATCAAAATGCATTATTTCTGGATTTCCATTTATGGCTTTGGTAGCTTTACCGCCCGTTGACCCTAATATCGGCTTATCCCAGTTGGAATTATATATGGCAGGAAATCTTTCATCAACAATGTATACTGAAAAATATAATTGTGAACCAATATCTGATTGAGCAATTCCTATCTGGCCTGATTTGATAACAAATTGTTCATTGGGAGCAATGCCAAAATCAGATAACTTAAATACTTTACCCCAAGTTTCTTCTTCAAGACAAGAATACATATCCGTCTTAATTAGTGTTGTCCCAACATTATTGGTAAGGGTTATTTGGGCTTTTGAAAATTGAAAAGTAAAGGCGAGCAATAGGAGCGCTATGATTTTAAATGTTTTTTTTTGAGTAATTGTCATTCTTGCTGATGTTGTTATACAAGTGATTGTCAATTTTAGTCTATCCACACCGAACGTAGTAGACTTGCTTTATGATTGTTCAAAAATATAATTTTTTCTTACAAATCATCAAAAATGTTTCCTTTTAGCCCCGACAGCAGCGGTATCCTTTGCTTTTTTGCTGTAAAAAAAGCAAAGATACAGCGGATCATAAATTCTTACAGCCGAAGACTCAATTAAGAGCTGTTTACTTTTGGTTTTTTTTACTCAGGTCTATGTTAAAGTTTGCGTTTATAATAAGTCCGTTATTGTATTGAAATACGTTTCTGCTATTTACTTCTCTGCCTAACTGCACAATTTGATTTAGGTAGCCTGCTTCCATGCGTACTGTAGAATTAAATCGATAGCCCAAAAGAATACCTAACCTATTTTGGTCAAAAATATTTTCATTTACATTTTTGCCAAAGCCCACAAATATTTCATCATATACTGCAACGTAAGGGGTTTTGTCTTTAATTTCTGTGCCTTTTAGTGGAATTTGGCAACGAAACATATATCTTAAACGATTTAAAAATGGAAATTCATCTTCTGTTGTCAAAGTGGCGTTTGAGTATCGCCCTATCCAACGCTGTTCAAGCATAAAGCGGTGAGATACATCAACGATAGAAATTTTATCTGTTATGGTCACCATTTCAAAGGCACGATGTTCCGTAAAATCTTTACCCATTCCGTTTATTGGAATTTCACCATAAGGAAAAGTTTCTATCCAAGCGTATCCTGCCCTTAATTGAATTTTTGGATTTAACTGATAATTTACACCTAAACGCAAAAGGCTTTGTTGCCATTCAGTTACTGTGTTTTCTCTACGCCATTGGTATTCTGTATGGATGCTCCATTTTTTGTTCACTTTGAATGTACCAAAAAAGTTATACCAACCAATACTGTTATGGTTGGATATTCTTGTGTTTTGAGAATACGCTGTATTTATGACAAACAGTATAAATACAGCGTAAAAAAAATGTCTTTTCATCAATTACTTGGCTTTTGGTTGTGGCAGATTTAAAAGTGTCTCTTGTAAAAATTCAACTTTCCCAGTGTGAACGTCATACACTGCGCCAACAATTAATATTTCTCCATCTACATATTTTTTGTGTAAAATAGGCTCTAAATCGCGTAATGAGTTCACTTGGTCAATTACATTTTGACGAACTGCATTATTTACAGGGTCACCATACAAATGAGAACTTTTCGCTGCTGCGGGTTTTATTTCATTGATTAAAGTAACGATATGACCGGGTACGTTTTCTTGTCTTTGAACAGCAGCTGCCACGGCACCACATTCTGTATGACCTAAAACTACAATCAGCTTTGTTTTTAGTTTTAATGTTGCAAATTCCATACTTCCGTATGACGCTGCAGCTGATACTTGGCCTGCTGTTCTTATGATAAACAAATCACCTAAGCCTTGATCAAAAACCATTTCGTTAGGTACTCTACTATCAGAACAGCCGACGATAGTTGCAAAAGGTGCTTGACCAAATTCTAATTTCTTAATCGTTTGAGCATCTTGTCGAGGTCTAATGCTTTTTCCTTCAATAAATCGCTTGTTTCCTCCCATTAGCTTTTTAAGTCCTAATCTAGGATCTGCATAAGCAGAATCTCGATTGACAACATAGTGTTCTTTCCTCCATTTTAGGGAGTCAGTTATTGTCTCTGTTTCAATTTTTTTTGTTTTTTTTGTTTTTTTTGCTTGAGCAAAAATTAGTGTTTGAAAAGCAAAAAGGGTAAATACTACTAATGATATCTTTTTCATTTTTTAAAATATTTGTTTTGCCTACTTTGTAAAACGGTGTTCAGCTTGTCCGTTAAAGCTTTTGTTTTTAGGGTGTTTATAATATTGTTACCTAGTTTAAGTATTTAAATATTTATATCTCTCAAATCATCAAAAATATTTCCTTTTAGCCCCGACAGCAGCGGCATCCTTTGCTTTTTTTCTTTAGAAAAGCAAAGATACAGCGGATGGCGGGACCTATGCTGGCAAAGAAGCCTATTTTCTCTGCTCCTTAGAAGGCAACTATTGTAAAGGTTTGTCTACTATGGGGCGTTCGGGTCTGTTGGCCAATTCCCAAGCCATAGCAAAGGCCAATTGGGTTCTTTTGGCTAGGGCATCAAACTCGATTTTGCTGACTTCATCGGTTTTTTTATGGTAGTCTTCGTGTACGCCATTGAACAAAAACACCGATGGGATGCCATTTTTAGCGAAGTTGTAATGGTCGGAACGCTCATAAAAATGATTGGGGTCCTTCTTGTCGTTGTATTTGAAATCCAAATCCAATTTGGTGTATTTTTCGTTGGCGGCCACAGTGATGTCGTGCAGTTGACTCGACAATCGATCGGCACCAATGACATAAACGTAATTGTTGGTTTTGGGATGGTCAAAATCGCGACGTCCAATCATATCAATATTGATGTCGGCAATGGTGTTTTTTAAAGGAAATAATGGGTTTTTGGCATAAAAACGAGAACCGTGCAAGCCGTGTTCTTCACCTGTTACATGCAAAATTAAGATGGAACGTTTTGGCCCGTGACCTTGTTTTTTTGCCAGTTGAAAGGCTTGTGCGATTTCTAAAAGTGCCACGGTTCCTGAGCCATCGTCGTCGGCGCCGTTGTATACGTCACCATTTTCAACGCCTACATGGTCGTAATGGGCAGAAATAACCAAAATTTCGTCTGGTTTTTCAGTTCCTTTAATGAAAGCCCAAATGTTTTCGGAGTCATTGAGTTTTGATCCGTAACGGGTGTTCATGAACTCGGCGGGTACTTTTTGGTAATAGTCGGTGGCGCCATCGGGAAAGGAAATGCCGTTTTTTTTGTATTGTTCGATGAGATAGCGACCGGCTTTTTTTTGACCTTCGGTTCCTGTGTCGCGTCCTTCCATTTCGTCGGAAGCTACGATAGTCAGGTGTTTTTTGAGGTCGGCTTGGGTAATGGTAGCCAGGTATTTTTGTATGGGAGCTGCTTTGGTTTTGTTTTGTGCGGTACATGAAATTCCTATAAGTACCGATAATAGTAGGACTTTTTTAATCATTGTGTTTTGTTGATTTAATTTATGTATTTTCTAGATAGCATACTTACGGAATATAACGCGTAAAGTATGTAATAGATGATATATTACTACTTGTCATTATTAGCAAATATCTATAATTATAATTAAAAAATAATAGTGTATTTCTTTGTAAAACAGAATATTGATTGTTTTTTTACTATAATTAGTTACTTGTTTTCAAAGGAAGCGTTTAAGCGAAAATTGTACAAAATCATGTTACTCACCAGGATGATAGGTTTTCTCAGCATTTTTTTGGACGTCTTCTTTGTAAAATAAAACGTCTTTGAATTGAGCGTTTTGATACATTTTGGCTTGGTCAAAAAAGTGTTTCGAGTTAGGGTCTCCTGAATTTCCTCCTGCCAATAAAGACTTGGCTTTTATCTTTGTACCAAATTCAACTGCACAAATAAAGCTGTTGCCGTTGTAACCATAGCGTTTTTTGCTGTTGTTTTGGTACGAACTTTTGAAAGCAGGCAAGCTTCCCCACAATACAGAAGCGGTACCCATTGCTAAACTTTCTTGGTTGTCGTCATACGTTAAGTCTATGTCTCCAGAAGGACGTTGAAAACGGTTGATGTCGCCCCACGGAATTTCCCATTTCCCAAATTTAGTTCGCAGTTCTTGTATAACTTCTCGCAATTGTGGTAGCATATCATCAATGCCAGCAGTTTTGGCAAATTCGGTCATATTCTCTACTTGGTCTTTTTCACCTTCGTCAATGTAGACTTTTTGTAAAATTGGATTCAATTTGAAAGCCCATTCATTGGCCAAGGTAGTCGCTACAGAATTTACATTGGAGTAATAATTCCAATTTTTCAACACTTGAATAGGAGCTTCCAAATCTTTGAATTTGGGTTCTTGAGTTTGCGCGTCTTTTTGAAAATTAGCAATCAAAGCTGGAAGTAACACTTCAAAAGCCGAAAGTTTGGTGTCGTAACCATCCTTAATTAAATCGTCTAGCGTGTATTTTTTGTTTTGACTGAAAATACGAACGGCATTGATTCCTCTAAAATTTTCGCCATCAGGTGCCATATAAGGCAAATAGTTGGATTCTTTTGGGCTATTATTGCCTGCTACAGAATAGGGCGTAGAGTTGCAATTTTGTAACCAACCGTTACTTGGATTGTACAAATGCACGGTTTCGGATACAGGATGCAAACCTTTCCATTGGGTTTTGGAGGTGGTTCCATCGACTACTTTTGCCCAATTGAGACTTTTGTCGCGCACCGGAATAAAGTTCCCGTGCCAGTAGGCAATGTTGCCTTTGTTGTCGGCGTACACAGTATTGTTAGACGTATTGGCTTTTAAAGCCATCGCTTTTTGGTAATCCTTGAAATCCTTTGATTTGGTTCTCACCCAACTTTGCACCAAACTTTCCATATTGCGGTTTTTGGATTTCAAACTAATCCATTTTCCGTCTCGTTTAGCCATAATTGGACCATGAATCGTAAAATACGTTTTGATGGTTTTGGAGGCCATTTGTTCTTTATCCAAATACTTTAGAACGATGTTTTTTTCTTTTACTGGCAATAATTTTCCATCGTATTCATAAAATAGTTTACCTTTTTGCTCAACTATTTTTTCTGCATACATATCGGCTACATCTACATTCGAAGACGTATGCATCCAGCCACAGTTTTCATTAAAACCTTGGTAAATAAAAAATTGTCCCCAAGTCACGGCTCCGTATGCATTTAATCCTTCTTGGCTACTGATTTGGATTTCGGGTCTGAAATAAAAAGTTGTGTGTGGATTGATGTACAAAAGTGCATTGCCCGTTACCGATTTTGAAGGTGCAATAGCAAATCCATTAGAGCCTGTTTGTACATTTACGTCTCTTTCAATGTAAGCAACTTTGTCGTTGTTGCCAGAGTAAAAAGCTTTCAGTTCGCCCGTGCTTAAATCGGCGGTGCTAATCGCGCCAATACTGCCGTCGGTCCAAAGCAAAGGAAACCAAGGTTCAAAACGCGTCAGTAATAATGGTTTTATCTCAGGATGTTTGTACAAGTAATAGTTGATGGCATCGGCATAACTGTTCATTAATTTTTTGAGCCAAGGTGCCGCTTTTTTGTAATCGGCTTTGGCTTCTTCAGCGTCAATAAGTAAACGGGTTTCTAAATCGTTGTACAAAACGCTAGCGCCTTTTACTTCGGCCAAGCGTCCTAACTTATCAATATAGTTCATTTCGACACGTTTAAAGTCGTCTTCGCATTGCGCGTACAACATCCCAAAAACAGCATCAGCATCAGTCTTTCCGTAGACGTGAGCAATGCCCCAATTGTCTCTGATGATAGTGACTTGTTTGGCTTGTTGCTCCATTCGTTTTACTTCCGAAGCCGTTAATTGTTGTGCCCAAATCGAAGAAAATGGATTCAATACTAGCATCCAAACAATCGCCCAATAATAGTGTTGTGTCTTCATTTTATTGGATATTAAATTTTTGGCCTTCAATCAAAACGCTCATTTCTAAAGATTTGATGCTAACGAGATGATTCTTGGGTGCTTTCTTGATTTCTTTAGGATTTTTGACCACGATGACTTCGCTTTCGCCCACGATTTCTATGTTTTTATCTCTCACGACAATCGCGGTACTTTCGTCAATGCCAATTCCAATGTGATTTGGAAAATCGACTAGGCCTGTCAGTAAGCGATTGTAACGACTTCTTTTTAGAAAATGCTGGTCAATAATGACGTTTTTAACTAATCCCAAACCAGAATTGATTTCAAGATTATCATAACGGATATTGTCAAAGGTCTCGGTGTATTTTGTTTCTAATTTTTGGTTCCCCGTAATCATATTTTCACACATAACTGCTGCGCCAGCACTGGTTCCAGCAATTGTGCTTCCGTTTTGATGCGCTTTGTGAATGGCATCATAAATAGGAGTTCCGCGAACGACTCCCATAAATCGGGTTTGGTCGCCACCGCTGATGAATATGAGTTTGGCTTTTTGTAACGAATCCGTAAGGACTTTATTTTGACCTGTAGTTTTGTCAAAATTGAGCATCACGATAGGGTGAGGAGTAAGTTTACTTAACTGTTTTTTGAAATAAATATAGGCACTATCAGGTTCTTCACTCGACATTGGAAGTACTACAATAAAATCTTTGGTTTTTAAATCAGCTACTTTTAGCATCTGATTCATCAATACATCAGAGCGTTTTCCGCCACCAATGATGAATAATTTTCCTTTGTTTTTTTGAGCATGCGTCACACAGCTAATGGTTAAAAAAAGAATCACAAAAACGGAAAATTTTGATATAGTAGTTTTTGAAAACGGCATAATAGGACTTGTTTTAACAGTTAGTAATGGTTTACTCATGATTTTTTTTGAATAGAATGTGTGTCATCTTTACATTGTAGTCAATACTATACAGAACAAGTTAGAAATTGTATTGGATTGGTGGTTGGTTAGAAAATCGGGGAACATATTTAGTGGTTTAAAAAGTGACATTTCTTTTAAAAGCACAGCCTAATTCGATAATAGAATCGGTTTTGGCAATACCGGGAATGTTATCTATTTTTTCGTAGAGTAGCTTTCTCATGTGCTCATGATCTTTTGCAATCATTTTGATATATAAGGTGTATGACCCTGTGATGAAATAGCATTCGGTTATTTCTGGAATTTCTTTCAATTCGTCAATTACTCTTTTTGAATCGGCATCTTTATTTAAAGTGATACCAGTAAAAGCACCCCAATCATAGCCAATTTTTTTCTCGTTAATTACAGGTTTAATTCCAGTAATTACACCTTGGTCAATTAATCGGTTGATTCGTTGATGCACCATGGTATTCGAAATTTTGAGACTAGTGGCAATAGCAGAAAAAGCCATTCTGCCATCTTTCTCCAATTCCTTAATAATGTTGATGTCAAATTCGTCTAATACTTCCATTTTTAAATGTATTTTTAAGTTAAAATCACTTTTTATTTCATTTATAAAAGTAATTATTTTTATTTCATTTCAAAATTAAAGCTTTGATTCGGTTTTAAAAATAACAAAATGACTTGAAAAGATACAAATAAAGCTAAAAAATATTTTTTTGAATAAAAAATAGAGTCAAAATTTACTTTTTTAAATATTTTTTGATTTAATTATGCTACTTTTGTTTTTAAAGTATAAATTAAATGCAATAAAATGATACATTCAGAACAAATTCTCTCTTCAAAATCCGAAGTTTTGATTGCAAAAGAAGACCAATACGGTGCCCATAATTATCATCCGTTACCTGTAGTTTTAGAACGAGGGGAAGGGGTTTATGTTTGGGATGTTGATGGGAAAAAATACTTTGATTTTCTTTCGGCTTATTCAGCCGTGAATCAAGGACACTGTCATCCAAAAATTGTTGGCGCCATGGTAGAACAAGCCCAAAAATTGACCTTAACTTCTCGTGCTTTTCATAATGATAAATTAGGCGTATTCGAAGAATATATTACAGATTATTTCGGCTTCGATAAAGTATTACCAATGAATACTGGGGCAGAAGCGGTAGAAACTGCTTTAAAATTATGCCGTAAATGGGCATATGAAGTGAAAGGTATTCCAGAAAATCAAGCACAAGTAATTGTTTGCGAAAATAATTTCCACGGTAGAACCACAACCATTATTTCTTTTTCTAATGATGAAGGAGCACGTAAAAGTTTTGGTCCATTCACCGAAGGTTTTATCAGAATTCCGTATGATGATATCGAAGCATTAGAAAAAGCATTGCAATCAACTTCTAATATTGCTGGTTTTTTAGTTGAACCTATTCAAGGTGAAGCTGGAGTGTATGTTCCATCCGAAGGATATTTGGCCAAAGCTAAAGCGCTTTGTGAAGCACATAATGCACTTTTTATTGCCGATGAGGTACAAACAGGAATCGCTCGTACAGGCCGTTTATTAGCTACTTGCGGAAATTGTTCTTGTGAAAAAGGTTGTGAAAAGACACCAGAAGTAAAACCAGATATTCTGATTCTTGGGAAAGCTATTTCAGGTGGAGTATATCCAGTTTCGGCAGTTTTAGCCAATAATGAGATTATGAATGTGATCAAACCTGGGCAACATGGTTCTACTTTTGGTGGTAATCCTGTTGCAGCTGCTGTGGCTATCGCAGCTTTGGAGGTAATAAAAGATGAAAATTTGGCTGCTAATGCAGATCGTTTAGGAAAAATTTTAAGACAAGGATTGAATGATATTGCTGCCAAAAATCCTTTGATAACTTTGGTTAGAGGAAAAGGATTGCTAAATGCAATAGTGATTAATAGCGATGAAAATTCTGATTTGGCTTGGGATATTTGTTTGCGATTTAGAGATTATGGTTTGTTGGCCAAACCAACTCACGGTAATAAAATTCGTTTTGCTCCACCATTAGTAATTACTGAAGGACAAATTCAAGAATGTTTAGCGATTATTGAAAAAGCGTTAAATGACTTTATCTAGAAGGATGTATGAAGCCTATTAAATTAATTAAAAACAGATCCGATATTGGAGCTGGTACACGTGGTTCAGATATGGGTATCGATGCTATAGAAATTGCAGCAATCAATCAAGGAAGTGATTACTTTAATCAGTTTCCTTTTGAGGATATCAAAACGCATAATGAATCGATTTACGATAAAAATAGGAGTACTGTTGCCAAGCGAATTGAACATGTGGTAGAACAATGTGTTCGTGTCAGTAATGCAGTTCAGAAAAATGTAAAAGATTATTTCCCCATCGTACTTTCTGGAGATCATTCCTCGGCTTTAGGAACTATTAGCGGAATAAAAGCGGCATTTCCGGAACAGAATGTGGGAGTAATTTGGATTGATGCGCATGCAGATTTGCATTCACCTTATACTTCACCCTCAGGAAATATTCATGGTATGCCTTTGGCTGCCGCATTGGCTAATGATAATTTAGAAGCCAAAACAAATGCTGTGGATTTAGCTACTCAAAAGTATTGGGAAGAAATGAAGCAAATTGGTTATAAAGGACCAAAAATAAAGCCAGAGAATTTGGTTTATTTCGGGGTTCGTGATACCGAAGAAGCTGAAGATCAGCAAATGCTACGTTTGTCTATTCGTAATTATAAAGTAGACGAAGTACGTTATAGAGGATTAGAAAAGTGTGTTGCAGAGGCTTTAGTGCATTTGTCACATTGCGAAGTGCTTTATATTTCTTTTGATGTAGATGCTATGGATTGTGATTTGATATCCTTTGGGACTGGAACTCCGGTATCAAGAGGATTTGATCAGTACGAGATAATCGCTATAATAGATCAAATTATCAAAACCAAAAAAGTAGTATGTATTGAAGTCGTAGAAGTTAATCCATTATTGGATACCAAAGGCAATAAAATGGCAGAAACTGCTTTTGAAGTATTAGAGGCAATAACTTCAACTTTAGTTTTACCTATTGAATAGTTAAATTTTTTTTTCAATTTTTACTAAACAAAGGCTTAAGAAATTTTGATTCTAAGCCTTTTTTTTTGTTGATTGGTTTTTGAATTATTTCGATACTTCACCCTTGAAAAAATACAGAAAGTTAAAGATCAATAATTTTATAAGATGGGATGCCTTTTATTTTTAGACTATTGTGGTATACATATAAGTTAATTAGTCTTTCGGATATAAATCCAAATAGCCTAGCTTGATATGGATCGTCTGGTATGGTGACTTTAGATTCAAGTTCGAAAAGGATAGAAAATAGCCATTCATGATAATCATCAAATAATTTCTTTGTGCAAATTAGCATATTGCCAATATGAAATTTGGTTCCTTCGTCTAAAAACAATTTGATACTTTCAGTATACTGTGGATATTTCTCTTTAATTATTTTTTTTGTCAACTCCCAGTCCTCATGCCTATGCTCATCACAGTAATTTTGACTTAAGGAGCCTTTTTTGAACTCATAAGGCCTAACTAATATGATATCATGAGTACTGAGTATAGAAGTAATTTTTTTATCTAAAATACTGGATGAACTTTTAAATGCTTTAGTCTGCTTAAATTTCGAAACACTTATTTTTTTTTGAGCAGAAGGCTTTAGGTTGTAAATTGGATTAAAGAAGTTGAAATATCTCCTATAATGGCAAATCCCCACAATGTCTGCATCATTATAATTTTTCCAAATCCAATAGGCTGCAGTCAATTCGCAAAAAGTATTGTTTTTTTTAGAGATTGTATCAAAAGTGTCATCCCTTAGAATGTTAGTTTCTATATTAGCCCTGTTTCCAACCTGAATAGGTACGAGAATATCATTTGCTAATATTGGGCTTTTTTCGTGTGTAACAATAAATATTTTAGTCATTCTGAAGTTCTATTTTGGATTTATGTAAAGCGGACGCAATTACTTGATGCATGTCATAATACCTGTATTCAGCTAACCTTCCTCCGAATATAACATTTTTTTCTTGAAGAGAAAGTCTTTTATATTCCTCAAATAGGGATTGATTGTGATGGTCATTAATTGGGTAAAAAGGCTCGTTTTTACGATCCCATTCCTGGGGATATTCTTTTGTAATTACCGTTTGAGACTGATTACCAAATTCAAAATGTTTGTGTTCTATAATACGAGTATAATCATAACTAGCATCATTATAATTTACAACGGCATTGCCTTGAAAATTTTTAAGATCTAAAGTCTCATTTTCAAAACGTAAGGATCGGTATTCCAAAACTCCTAATCGAAAATCAAAATACTCATCTATTTTTCCAGTATAAACAATTTTAGAGGCTAGGTTGTCGTAATATTCTTTTTCCTTAAAATAATCAACATCGGTTTTGCATTCAATCCCTTTCAGTAGGCCATCAATCAATTTGTTATACCCACCAATCGGAATCCCTTGATATTTGTCGTTAAAATAGTTATTGTCAAAAGTAAATCGAACAGGTAGTCTTTTAATGATGAAAGCCGGTAGTTCTGATGCTTTTCGTCCCCATTGTTTTTCGGTATATTCCTTTATGAAGTTTTCATAAATGTCTTTTCCAATCAATGACAAAGCTTGTTCTTCTAGATTTTTAGGTTCTTGTACGCCATAGGTTTTGATTTGGTCATCAATTTTTGCTTGAGCTTCAGCTGGAGTTTTGGTGCCCCACAATTGATAAAAAGTATTCATATTGAAGGGTAGGTTGTACAGTTTTCCTTTGGTAAAGGCTAGTGGTGCATTGATATAATTATTGAATTCTACAAATTGATTGACATAGTTCCATAAATTTTTATCATTCGTATGAAAGATATGAGCTCCATATTTATGAACGTTAATGTCTCCAATCTTTTCACAGTAAACGTTACCCCCTAAATGATTTCTCTTGTCAATAACCAAGCATTTTTTTCCAGCTTTATAAGCTTCATGAGCAAACACGCTGCCAAAGAGACCTGAGCCTACTATTAGATAATCATATTCTTTTTTCATGGCACAAAATTAGATAATTATTCCTAAATTGCGCCATTTTTAAATTGGTAAATATGGCGGGGAAAATACAGACGGGCTACTTAGTTTCGTATGATTATGAATTGTTAAAAACCTCACTTCCTACAGTATACATTGAGTCTGATCAAATTTTTATCGCTATTGATAAAAATAGAAATACCTGGAATGGCGGAAGTTTTAGCATTGATGATTCCTTTTTTGAGTGGATTAAGGCTTTTGATGTTGATAATAAAGTAGTCATTTATGAAGATGATTTTTATGTTCCTGAATTAACTACAATGCAATGTGAAATCAGAGAAAGAAAAATGCTTGCCGAAAAAATGGGTATCGGGAATTGGATTGTTCAGGTAGATTGTGATGAATATTTCGTTGATTTTAAAAAATTTGTTGCAAATCTGAGACGTTATGATTCATTTTTAATACATCCAGAAAAGAATCCGATACAAGTATGTGCTTTTTGGGTAATGCTATATAAATATACCGCTAATGGTATTTTGTATGTAGATAAGCCCATGAACGCTATTTTTGCTACTAATTTCCCTAATTACAAAGGCGGACGAAGAATTAAAGGACGTAAAATTTATACGGATAGTATTGTTTTACACGAATCCTTGGCAAGAACAGAGGAAGAATTGCGTTTCAAACTCGATAATTGGGGACATAATCAAGAAATAGATAAAGGATTTCTGAGCAAATGGCTAGCTGTAGATGAAAATAATTATAACGATTTCAAGGATTTTTATTATCTGAATCCTAAAAAATCCAAGAAACTGAATTTTTTCCCCAATAAAAGTATTCCTCAAATCAAAGAGATTATTGAAAAAGAAAAAAGACTGGGTGTATCAAAATGGTATATTAATTATGAAAATTTTCTGCAATGGTTGAAATACTTATTGAAAAAAACGATAAAGTAATCATGCCATAAATGAAAGTAGGTGAAGAATGAATCTTAACTTTAAGTCCTAAATTCTATGTGTATTTTTGTTGCTTTTAAAAAAAAATCTGATGAATTTTAAAATAAATCCAATTTTTGAAAATAGTACTGAGTCAATACTTGACAAAGTCAAAAAATTTAGTTCTACAGGTGAACTTTTTGGAAATGGAGATCGAAACAAGATCAAATTATTTGATTTAAATGGTAAAACGATTAACATAAAATCATTTAAAATTCCGAATGTATTTAATAAAGTGGCTTATAAGTATTTTAGAAAGTCAAAGGCTAAGCGATCTTTTGAATATGCTAGAATTTTATTAGAAAAAGGGATAGGAACTCCACAACCAATTGCTTTTTTTGAAAACTTTTCTCTTTTTGGATTAAAAGATAGTTATTATGTGAGCGAACATCTAAATGTTGATTTGACTTACAGGGAGATTGTTGAAATTTCAAATTATTTTGAACGCGAAAATATTTTAAGGCAATTTGCAAAATTCACTTTTAATCTCCATGAAAAAGGAATTGAATTTTTGGATCATTCCCCTGGAAATACACTAATTAAAAAAATAGCGAGTGGCCAATTTAACTTTTATCTAGTTGATTTAAACCGAATGAAGTTTCATGATAACATGGACTTTGAAACCCGTATGAAAAATTTGCGTAGAATCACAGCCCGACAAGATCAAGTTGAAGTGATTAGTGAGGAATATGCTAAGTGGTATGGTAAATCAAAAGAAGAAGTTTTTGAAAAAATGTGGTACTATACTTCTCGATTTCAAGAGAAATATAAAAAACGACAAAGGATAAAGCAAAAGTTAAAATTTTAATGATAAAGATTTTTAAAAGTTCTTTTTTTACGAATAAAAAATACATTGCTATTATTTGGATAGTCATTGCAATAATTTCGGCCATTAAGCAATTCAGTTTTCATAGATTGAATAATTATTTGATTTTTAAGAATGTTTTTTGGCATACAATACAGCAAACATCCCTCTATAAAGAATATCCAACCGAATATTTTGATCATAATCATTATGGTCCTGTTTTTAGTTTGTTTATAGCACCATTTGCCCTTATGCCTGATTGGTTGGGAGTAATTTTTTGGAATGTTTTTAATGCTGCGCTTTTAGTATGGGCTATATCAAAATTACCGCTGCAATCCAATAAAATAAATCTTATACTTTGGATCGGTGTCAATGAGTTTGTGACCGCCAATTTAGGTTTTCAGTTCAATCCTGTAATGACTGCAATAATCATTTTTTCCTATGTCTGTATTGTTACAGGGAAAGATTTTTGGGCAGCTTTTTGTATTGTTTTAGGGACTTTTATTAAGTTGTATGGTGTGGTTGGTCTTGCTTTTTTCTTTTTTTCAAAGAATAAGCCAAAATTCCTAGGCTCGCTAGTTATCTGGTCAGTGATCTTGTTTGTTTTACCTATGTTTATTTCCTCGCCAGAGTTTATTTTAAACAGTTATCAAGAATGGTTTGAGCGATTAATCGTAAAAAATGCAGAGAATACCTCTCTAAACTCCATGCAAGATATTTCGGTAATGGGTATATTTAGAAGAGTATTGCAAATGCCTAATTTATCAAATCTTCCTTTTTTAGCGGTTGGGATACTGTTATTTGGATTACCTTATTTACGATTTAAATTATATAGCAACGAAAAATTTAAATTATTATTATTAGCTTCTGTTTTAATTTTCACAGTGATTTTTAGTTCCGGATCAGAATCACCTACTTATATTATTGCTTTTTTAGGAGTAGCGATTTGGTTTGTGATTCAGGAAAGCCCAATTTCTATCGCAAACTGGGTTTTGTTTATATTTGCAATAGTAGTAACAAGTTTATCTCCAACAGATTTGATGCCTAAGTATTTACAAAATAATTTTATAGAACCTTATGCTCTTAAAGCATTGCCTTGTGTGCTAGTTTGGTTAAAAATTGTTTATGAAATGATGACTTTGAAAGACGTAAATGCAAATTTAATTGAACTGAAATAATGTATACTCCTAAAAAAATAGCAGTTGTGATTCCTTCTCACAATGAAGAAGGAAATATTGAAGTAATTGTAACTGCCCTGCATGCTGTTTTTTCTACTTTGAATTATGAGTATGATCTGATTTTTGTAGATGATGGTAGTAGTGATAAAACGCTAGAAAGACTAAAGCAATTGGCAGCAAAAGATGCCAGATTGTTTTTTATCGAGTTGTCACGAAATTTTGGACACCAAAATGCTTTAAAAGCGGGTGTCGATGTAGCAAAAGCTAATGCGGTTATTACTATGGATGGTGACATGCAGCATCCTCCAGAACTTATTCCTGAATTGTTAAAGAAGTGGGAAGAAGGCTATGATGTAGTGTACACAAGAAGACAAGAGGATAAGAAACTAACTTTCTTTAAGAAAAAATCATCCAAAGCATTTTATAGGTTAATGAATTATCTTTCTGATATGCAATTTGAACCTGGCACTGCGGATTTTAGGTTAATGGATGAGAAAGTGGTAAAAGTTTTTTCTGATTTCTCTGAAAACGAGCTGTTTATAAGGGGATTAGTGAATTGGTTAGGTTTTAAACAATTTGGTATCGATTACAAGCCTGAAGAGCGATTCTCAGGCGAAAGCAAATATACCATCAAAAAAATGATGCGATTTGCCATTCAAGGCATCACATCCTTCAGTATACGTCCTTTGTATATTGCAATTTACCTTGGTTTAGGAGTTTCTTTTTTAGCATTTATGCTTTATATAGGATATGTGATTTATAGTTTGGTTTATGGTCATGTTATTTCGGGTTGGGCTTCATTGATTAGCACAGTCGTTTTCTTTGGAGGACTAAATTTGATTGTAATGGGAATTATAGGGATCTATGTAGGTAAGCTTTTTATACAATCTAAAAATCGCCCTAATTATTTAATTAAAGAAACAAATTATAAGTAATGGTTTTATTAAGTTTTGATATCGAAGAGTTTGATATGCCTTTTGAGTACAATAGAAATATTTCTTTTGAAGAACAAATAGCAATATCTATAAAAGGTACCAATACGATACTTGATGTACTGGAAAAACACCAAGTAAAAGCTACCTTTTTTTCAACCGCTACCTTTGCCATAAATGCCCCAAAAGTAATTGAAAGAATTATTGCTTCAGGTCACGAAATCGCCTCACATAATTATTTTCACACTGATTTTGAAATACAACATCTTAAAGAATCCAAAGACAAATTAGAAGAATTAACAGGTACTGAAGTCATCGGTTTTCGTATGCCTCGTATGTATCCTGTTGATGAAAAAGAAGTAAAAAAAGCTGGGTATGTATATAATTCTTCTATAAATCCAACCTATTTGCCTGGGCGTTATAATAATTTTAACAAGCCTCGTACTTTTTTTTACCAAGATAGTGTTTTGCAAATTCCGGCATCAGTAAGTCCTGTTTTTCGATTCCCTCTATTTTGGTTATCGTTTCATAATTTACCAATGTGGATTTATAAACTATTAGCGCACTGGACTTATAAAAAAGATAACTATTTGAATATCTATTTACATCCTTGGGAATTTACCGATCTAAACCAACCAGAAAAATTTAATTTTCCTGGCTATGTTGTTAGAAATAGTGGGCAAAGTTTAGTAAATAGATTGGATGATTTTATTTTGTTTTTAAAATCAAAAAAATACCCTTTTGGAACTTTTAAGCAATTTATAGCTACTATTAAATAATGAAAATATCTGTTTTTATCATAGCATACAATGAAGCAAAAATAATTGGACAATGTCTAGAGAAATTGCATTGGGCAAACGAAATTGTGGTAGTAGATTCTGGAAGTTCTGATGAAACTGTGATGATTTGTGAAAAATTTGGAGCAAGAGTTGTCTTTAATCAATTCGAGGATTTTGGTAAACAAAAACAATTTGCATTACATCAAACCCAAAATGATTGGGTTTTATCTCTCGATGCTGATGAAGTGTTGTCAGATGAATTAATAAATGAAATACAATCCTTAGATTTTTCCAAGGGATACTCTGGATATTTAATTCCAAGAACGCATGTTTTTTTGAATAAAATTTTCAAATTTGGAAGTGAAAATAAAAAACCAATACTACGTTTATTTGATAAAACAAAGGGAGGATTTACAGCGGATAAAGTTCACGAAGTCATAAAAATTCAAGGCAATATAGGGCACTTGAAAAATGAAATGCTGCATTATACTGTTTTTGATGTTTCTACCGCTATTCAGAAACAAGTAAAATATTCATTATTGAGTGGTGAGTTGTTAGCTGAAAAAGGAAAAAAAGGCTCACTGTTTAAGGCAGTGATCAAATTTCCATTTGAATTTTTTAGAGTTTATTTTTTGCAGTGTAATTTTTTAAACGGCTATCAAGGATTTGTTTGGAGTATGTTCGCAGCTTTTGGTAGTTTTTTGAAATATGCTAAGTTGTATGATTTAGATCAAATTAAGGAAGTATAGCAATCCATTATTTGTTTTGCAATGACATCATCCTTAAACTTAGCGGCATATTCTAATCCTTTTTGAGCCATGTCATTACGAACCACTTCATTTTGTAGTAAAAATTCAATTTTGGATTTTATTTCTTGTTCATTCATAGGGTCAATGTACATAGAATTTGGCCCTCCAGCTTCAGGGAAAACACCAGAATTTGTAGTGATTACAGGTGTTTTTGAAAATAAAGCTTCAATGATTGGAATACCAAAACCTTCAAAAATGGAGGGATAAACAAAAACGGTTGCAAGTTGGTAAGTTATAGCTAATTCTTCGCTACTTAATCCTTTCAAAAAAATGACTTTTCCTTCAAGACCATTTTCTTTTATGTATTGACGTATTTGTTGGGTGTAAGTAGTTTTTTTTCCCACCAAAACTAACTTAGTGTCAATGTCTTTTATAGCTTTTACTAATGTTAATGCATTTTTTCGTTCTTCAAGTGTCCCTACGTTGAGAATAAACTCATTAGGGAGGTTGAATTTTTGACGCACCATTTCCTTTTCTGTTTCTGAATACTCCTTCTTAAAAACATTTTGGCAACCTTGGTAGACTACTTGTATTTTTTCAGAAGGAATTTTTAAAAAAAGTTCAATATCTCTTTTTGTTTGTTCACTTATTGCTATGATAAGATCGGCATCTTTTGCTGCTTTTTTAAACTTGTAGCAATGAATTTTACGGTCAAAAAAAGAATACAATTCGGGATATCGAACAAAAATTAAATCATGAATAGTAACCACGCTTTTTATGTTGTTTTGCCTCAGTCCCCATGGTATCTCTCCAGATATTCCATGAAATAATTCAATTCCATCTTTCTTTAGGTCTTTCACAATCCCTATTTGTCGCCATAAATTATAAAACTTTTGATAGAAAGAAGTTGCAGGTCGTTTTTCAAACACATTTGCGTTTGTATTCTTAAATAGTATCTCGTTATTGGGTTTAGGATTGTACAATAAAAAATCATTTTCTGGGAAAAAATCAGCAAGGATTCGAATTAAATCCCTGCTATAATTTCCTAATCCTGTTTTGTTATGAAAAACACGCTTTGCTTCAAATCCTATTTTCATTTATTGAAATAATGAGCAATACAAAGGTATCGCAGTTTTGTTGTTCTTTAATTATACCGCTACATCATATTCACGAAGCGCATTATTTAATGAAGTTTTTAAGTCGGTCGAAGGTTTACGAGTTCCAATGATCAATGCACATGGAACTTGAAATTCACCAGCAGCAAATTTTTTAGTATAACTTCCTGGAATTACCACAGAACGAGCTGGAACAAAGCCTTTCATTTCCACAGGTTCATCACCAGTTACATCGATAATTTTTGTTGAGGCAGTCAAGCAAACGTTAGCACCAAGAACCGCTTCTTTTCCTACGTGAACACCTTCAACCACGATACAACGAGAGCCAATAAATGCACCATCTTCAATAATTACTGGAGCCGCTTGTAAAGGTTCCAAAACACCACCAATTCCTACACCACCACTAAGGTGAACATTTTTACCAATTTGAGCACAACTTCCAACAGTAGCCCAAGTATCGACCATTGTTCCTTCGTCTACATAAGCTCCAATGTTTACATAACTTGGCATCAAAATCACACCACTAGAAATATAAGCTCCATAACGAGCTACCGCATTAGGAACTACACGAATTCCTTTTTCGGCATAGCCTCTTTTTAAGAGCATTTTATCATGGTACTCAAAAATACCCGAATCCCAGGTTTCCATTTTTTGAATAGGGAAGTACATCACCACGGCTTTTTTTACCCATTCGTTTACTTGCCATCCATCGCCTACAGGTTCAGCAACGCGAAGTTTTCCAGCATCTAACAACTCAATTACAGCTCTAATAGCGTCGGTTGTAACGGTTTCTTGTAACAAAGCTCTGTTTTCCCAGGCTTTTTCTATAATAGTTTGTAATGTTTTCATGTTAAAAATATTTTTGGCAAAGATAAATCGATTTTTTTTAAATCAAACTTTAGTTTATTTAATAGTACTCATTTATTATCTTATGGAGAGTGTTGTTTATTAAAGGAAGTGAATCTATCCATGCCCTTTTTTTCTTCTAAGGCAATAAAGAAATGAATAGCTGATAAAAATCATTTTTTGAACATTTTGTTATCAATAATTTTGGATTTTTTATGGAAGTATTTTCAGTAAAAAAGCAATCAAAACCAACTTAATTTAACACAAATGGAAACCAACGAATTATTTAAACAACCAGTAATTATTGACAAAGAGGTGGCATGGGACAAGTCTCAAGTCATTATGAGTAAAACAGATCATCGAGGAATCATTGAGTATGCAAATGATGTTTTTGTAGATGTTTGTGGCTATGAGGATTATGAATTAATGGGACAGCCCCATAGTATTATCAGACACCCAGATATGCCAAAAGTACTATTCAAAGTCTTGTGGGAAAATCTAAAACAAGGAGTGAATTTTCATGCTGTCGTAAAAAATTTAGCAAAATCAGGAAGATATTATTGGGTAGTTACCGATTTTGAATCTACCAAAAATGAAAATGGAGAGATTACCAATTATTTTGGAAGAAGAAGAGCTGTTCCTCAGGAAATCATCTCAAATCATATTGAGCCATTGTATAAAAAATTGTTGCAAATTGAAAATGCGAGTGGAGTAGAATATAGTGAAAAGTATTTAGTAGGTTTTTTAGAAGAAAAAAATCGCTCTTATGTAGAATATATTAATGATTTGTTTACTGAATATGAAAAGGCGCAAAAATCCGAAACGCCAGTAGAAGTCGAAGATGAAAGAGGTTTCTTTAGACGATTTTTTGGGAATTAATTTAGTTTTTTAAATTTCAATATACACAAACCGCTTCAAGATATTGGAGCGGTTTTTATCTACAATTCAATGCATTTCTTTGCGTATATTTGTCCACAAAAAAGTTACCAATGCCAAGAATTATAGCCATAGATTACGGACAAAAGCGCACCGGAATAGCAGTTACCGATGAACTACAAATCATTGCTTCGGGATTAACCACTATACCTTCTGCTACTGCCATTGATTTCCTGAAAACGTATTTTTCCAAAGAAAAAGTCGAAGCAGTTTTGATTGGTGAACCCAAACAAATGAACGGCGAGCCTTCGCAAAGTGCCTCGATAATCAAAGGGTTTGTAACGCATTTTACTAATCATTTTCCTGAAATGAAAGTTATTCGAGTTGACGAAAGATTTACTTCAAAAATGGCATTTCAGACCATGATTGATAGCGGGTTAAACAAAAAGCAACGCCAAAACAAAGCACTTATTGACGAAATATCGGCAACAATTATGCTACAAGATTATCTCAATAGAAAATGATTTTTTTTGCTCTAGTATAACTTATAACATACTTTATTTCTATTGTTGGATTTGTAAACTATCTCTTTACAATTTTGTTTTTTTTATTGTGTTTTTATGAACTATTTTTGCACTTTTAAAAAACACAACCAACAATGTCAGATACAACCATAAGAATTAATAGTGATGTAGTGTTAATTGGTGCTGGAATTATGAGTGCCACTTTAGGGTTATTGCTTAAAGAATTGCAGCCTGATCTTAAGATTGAAATATTCGAACGTTTAGATGCTGCTGCATTAGAAAGCTCAGACGCATGGAATAATGCAGGAACAGGACACTCAGCTTTTTGTGAATTAAATTACACTCCCGAAAGCCCTGATGGTACTATTAATCCTGCTAAAGCCATAAGTATTGCAGAACAGTTTGAGGTTTCAAGGCAGTTTTGGTCCTATCTTGTAAACGAAGGTAAACTGGCCTCAGCAAAAGAATTCATTAAAAGTATACCGCATATTAGTTTTGTTTGGGGAGATGAAAATGTTGCTTTCCTGAAAAACAGATTTAATGTTTTGCAAGCTAATCCTCTTTTTGCGGACATGAAATTTAGTACCGATCCTTCAGAATTAAAGGAATGGATGCCATTGGTTATGAATGGTAGAAAAGAAGGAGAGAAGGTCGCTGCAACTTCAATGAAAATAGGAACTGATGTTAACTTTGGTACTTTAACAAGAATGATGTTAGCCTACTTAACTTCTTTAGATGGAGTTACGATTCATTTTGGTCATGAAGTAAAGAAGTTGAAACAACGTGAGGATAAATCATGGCGTATAAAAATTGCTGATTTAGAATCGGGACAAAAAGTAAAGGCCTATACAAAGTTTGTCTTTATTGGAGCTGGAGGAGGTTCGCTACCTTTATTAGAAAAAGCTGATGTTCCAGAAGGCAAAGGATATGGCGGTTTTCCAGTGAGTGGACAGTGGTTAAAATGTACAAATCCAGACGTGATTGCGCAACATGAAGCAAAGGTATACGGGAAAGCAAGTGTGGGAGCACCACCAATGTCCGTACCTCATGTTGATTCTCGTATGATTGATGGAGAAAAGGCATTGCTTTTTGGTCCTTTTGCAGGTTTCTCGACTCGATTCTTAAAAAATGGCTCTTATTCTGATTTGCCATTGTCTATAAAACCAAATAACATCATACCTATGTTGGTGGCGGGATATAAAAACATTCCACTTACGAAATATTTAATTGAACAAGTTCGTCAATCTCCAAAAGATAGAATGAATGCTTTGAGAGAATATGTACCAAATGCAAAAGCGAAAGATTGGAAGCTAGAACGCGCAGGCCAACGCGTTCAAGTTATAAAAAGAGACGAAGAATTAATTGGTAAATTAGAATTTGGAACGGAGATGATTACTACTGCCGATGGTAGTTTGGCCGTTCTTTTAGGTGCTTCTCCAGGTGCTTCTACAGCAGTTTCGATTATGGTAGATTTGGTTGGAAAATGCTTTGAAAAAGAGATGCAATCTTCTGAATGGAAAGAAAAAGTCAAAAAAATGATACCTTCTTACGGACAAGCTTTGAATGAAAATCCAGCGTTATTAGCAGAGGTGAGAGCAAATACCGCTGAAGTTTTAAATTTGTAAAGGATTAATTTTGTTCATTTAGCCCCATATTTCATTTAGAAATTTGGGGTTTTTTTTATTCTTTTTCTATTAATAATTTGGTGTTTTTTAAGATATTTTCAGAGAGATTAATCAACCAAATTAACTGCTCGATTATGAGTTGTGCTTCTTGCATTTGTACTTTGTTGGTTGTAGTGTCCAAAGTACTTTTTTCTGTTAATTCCTTCATACGGATTGCCATAAGTTCAGTAAAACCTTTTGCTTTTTCAGAAGTTGAAATAGGGTTAATTTCAGCATTATAATTTGGATTCAAAAGGAGTAAGGCTTCATCTAAGTTTTGTAAGACGGTAGCCATTACACGATTGAACGCATCAGAAGCAGCCGTTGTTTTGTGAGATTGAATGTACGTTCCCATTGATGCAATGGAGGATAGTAACGTGTGATTCAAAACTGCTAATTTATACACTTGGTCAATCTTTTTCTGTTTTGATTTAGGTTCTTGGCTCATGCGTTGAAACGAAGCCATTAGATTGCCTATTTCTATAAAGGCATTTTTTCGGGCTACTTTATAAACTGTGGTAACATTTCCTTTTTTGTTATAAAAAAGTGCAATTTCAGTCAGGTATTTTTTATTAGCATAAATTGCTTTTTCAATATGATTAGGCGTATTTATAAATTCCCACGATGGCCAAACAAAATGATTAAAAGTATACGCTAAAAATGCTCCGACCATGGTATCAATAATTCTAAATTGAATAACATTGTCAAAATCTGGGGAAAGAATGCTATATAAAAAAACGACATACATAGTGACAAATGTGGCACTGGTTTTGTAGCTAATGTTAGTAAAAGACATACCCAAAAGCACACATAAAATGGCCATCAAACTCAATACAACATTATTGTCTATAAAATAAATACAACCAAAAGCAATGAAGCCGCCGAGGAAAGTCCCAAAAGTTCGCTCAAAGGAACGCTCTTTAGTTAACCCATAACCAGGTCGCATAATAACGATGATGGTAAGTAAAATCCAATACACATTTTGAAAAGGCAAAAAGGTACCAATCAAAAATCCGAAGAGTAGCGCAATCGATAGACGGAGTGAGTGCCTAAAAAGAGTAGAAGAGAAACTTAAATTATTGATAAAGGTAGATAAAGGATAGTATTGTGGCGTTAGGAATTTTTCTAACTCTTTTTGATTTGTAACCACATCTACCTCTTTTATCTTTAAATTAAATGCACGTTCTATAATTTTAATTTTTTCAACCTGACTTTCGGCATAATGCAACATGGTAGTCAGCATAATTACACCTTCTTTTGCTTCATTATTGCCTAATGCTTTCTCGTAGGCTAAAATAGTTGCTTCAAATTTTTTCAAATCTTCGACTAACGAATGTTTGGAACGATACGTAGTTCTGCTCTCAATATTTTTGCTCAATTGCTTTAAGGTCTTTTTCAAATTAGTAGCAATTGTAGCATAACTTCTTATAAGTTCTGGATGTGTGTCAAATTTTTGATGCAGTGTTTTATGATCGAAAGCGGTCGCCAATGCGAGTTCTAATATTTCAACCAGATTAACAAATACAATCAAGAGTTTTCGATTTTGAGCTGAATCCGAAGAAAGTGATTGATTGCCAATAAGTACTTTTCGAATGTTCTCGTGGTTGGTGTTAATTTCAACTTGTAAGGCCAGTTGTTTTTCGGTAATTGTTTTTTTATCAGCATCAATTTTCCATAAATCGGCTCTTAATTTCAAATATTTGGCAGTTAAATCAATGCATGAAGCCAATTGTAGTTCAATGAATCGATAAGGGTTTAGGTAGTAAAAAAGTAACGAGATCAAAAGATAAAACAATCCTCCGGCCAACATTAACCCACAATACTGGAGCATTTCCCAACCCGAATGTAAATGAGCAAACGCCAAACAAATTGATAATAAACACGAAAAAGAAACCGCCGTAGCTCTTTGACCGTACACCGAAATCATTGAAAACAAAAATAGGAGCAGACCAAATAGCGGATAAAAAATAATCCCGTACGGATAAGCAAGATTCACCAATAAATTAACAAAAGCGACAAGGATTGCGGCCACAATCAAACCGTTAATTTTATGCTTTAGGCTGCTGGGAATATCGCTAGGATAGGTAAAAAAAGCGCCTAGAGCAATAGTGAAGCCCACATCAAAATGTCCCAAATAGGCAAAAAGTAATACTGGAGTTACTGTAGCTATGGTAACTTTCAAAGCATTGGTAAAATGTGTGCTATCGGCAAATTTTCGTATCTCGTCAATCATGGTACTTGTTTCAAATCAAAGGTATGAATTGTAGGCTTCTAATGTAAATAATTGTGCGTAGAATTTGGTTTATTCAGGAAAAACGAAACTTATTCGCTATAAGGAATTCGGCATTGTTGAAATTTTACTATTTTTGCCAACCAATAAAAAGGAAAAAAACCTTTTGTGGCATAAACTAAATTACAACAACAATGATTTTACCAATTATAGGGTACGGTGATCCAGTTTTACGAAAAGTTGGAGAAGAAGTAACTCCCGATTATCCCAACTTGAAAGAAGTAATTGCAAACATGTATGAAACCATGTATAATGCTTCAGGAGTAGGTTTGGCTGCAGAGCAAGTGGGTTTGCCATTGCGTTTGTTTGTAGTCGATACCACCCCATTTAGCGACGACGATGACTTAGAAAGTACGGCTCAAAAACAATTAAAAGGCTTCAAAAAAACATTCATTAATGCTAAAATTATCAAAGAAGAAGGCGAAGAATGGGCTTTTAACGAAGGTTGTTTGAGCATTCCGGATGTTCGTGAAGATGTTTATAGAAAACCGATTGTTACGATACAATACTGCGAAGAAGATTTTGTAATGAAAACTGAAGTTTTTGACGGTTTAATTGCCAGAGTAATTCAACATGAGTACGATCATATTGAAGGCATACTGTTTACCGATAAAATTTCTTCTCTAAAAAAACGATTAATCCAAAAGAAACTCAAAAACATTACAGAAGGGAAAACGTTTCAAGACTATCGAATGAAATTTTTTGCCAAAAAAGGAAGATAAATTAAGGAGTAGTTTTGTGTGTATTTGCTATTTGATTCAAAACTATTAACAAAGAACTATAAAAAATAAAAAAATGAATTTAGAAAAAATTTTAGCGATTTCAGGAAAACCAGGTTTATATGCATTAAAAGTTCAAACTAGAACAGGTTTTGTTGCCGAATCTTTGTTGGATGGAAAAAAAGTAACGGTAAGTCTAAAAAGCAATGTGAGTTTGTTAACTGAAATTTCTGTTTATACCTACGATGCTGAAAAGCCATTAGCAGAAGTAATGTCTAATATTGCTAAAAAAGAAAACAACGGAAAAGCTATTTCTCATAAAGAAGACAATGCTACTTTGAATGCCTATTTTAGAGAAGTGCTTCCTGAATATGATGAAGAAAGAGTATACGCATCTGATATTAAAAAAATCTTGAACTGGTACAATATGTTACAAGAAAGAGGATTGGTTACAGATGATGCGCCACCAGCCATTGGAAAAGAAGAATCAGTGACTGAAGAAGTTGTTGCCGAAGCAAAACCAAAAAAAGCAAAAGCTAAAAAAGAGTAGTAGCTAGTACATCAATATAAAATCCTGTTGAGTCGTTTTCTTGACAGGATTTTTTTATTTTTACCAAAAACCATTGCCATGAATGCTAGAGCCAAACAATTAGAAGCCTTCGATCGATTATTGACCATAATGGACGAATTGCGAGAAAAATGCCCGTGGGACAAAAAACAAACCATGCAATCTTTACGCCATTTAACTATAGAAGAAACTTATGAGTTAGGTGATGCAATTTTGGATAATGATTTGAATGAAGTTAAGAAAGAACTTGGTGATTTGCTGCTGCACTTGGTTTTTTACGCCAAAATCGGAAGCGAAACAAAGGATTTTGATATTGCCGATGTATGTAATGAAATTTGCGAAAAACTCATTCATCGTCACCCTCACATTTATAGCGATACTGTTGTGGAAAATGAAGATGAGGTAAAGCAAAATTGGGAAAAACTCAAGTTGAAGGAAGGAAAAAAATCGGTTTTGGAAGGTGTTCCAAGAAGTTTACCCGCTTTGGTTAAAGCTAGTCGAATTCAGGATAAAGTAAAAGGAGTGGGTTTTGATTGGGAAGAACCCCATCAAGTTTGGGACAAAGTACAAGAGGAATTACAAGAACTTCAAGAAGAAGTAGCGGCAGGCAATCAAGATAATATGGAATCGGAGTTTGGGGATGTTTTATTTTCAATGATTAACTACGCCCGTTTTTTAAACATCAATCCCGAAGATGCTTTGGAACGAACCAATAAAAAGTTTATCAAGCGTTTTCAATACTTAGAAAGCAAAGCAGGTGAGTTAGGAAAACCACTGATGGATATGACTTTGGCAGAAATGGATGTTTTTTGGAACGAGGCCAAAAAACTTTAAAGAAATCAATGACCGATTGTTTCGAGTCTTAGCTTGTTTTAGGATTGGATACAAAAGATTTCAAGTTTTTTTTATAAAACTATTTCTGAAACTGTAAAAGTCTTTTGAATAAGTAACGAAAACAAAAAAATCTTATTCGGCTACTTTTTTTAATTTATTCAAATCTTTAATCGCGATTTTTTTACCTACTAATTCCACTAGACCGCTTTTGTTGAATTCTGATAAAATACGAATACAACTTTCGGTGGCTGTACCAATCATACCGGCTAATTCTTCTCTAGAAAGTTGTATTTTCAAAGTATTGTCAGCATTTTTTCCAAAAGTCTCTTGTAGATAAAGCAAGGTTTCTGCTAATCTATTTTTGACTGTCTTTTGTGCCATTGAAACTACATGTAAATCAGATTCTTTCAAGTCACCACAAATACTTTTCATCATTCCTAATGAGAATTGATTGTTTTCATTGAAGAAATTCAAGATTTCGGATTTTGGGATGAAACAAACTTCCATGTCTTCAAGAGCAACTGCTGAAAGATTGGCAGGCTCATCGCTAACCATAGAACGCTGACCTAAAAGCTCTCCAGCCTTTACCAATTTCACAATTTGATCTTTTCCGTTTGTACTTAGTTTGGATAGTTTACAAAAACCTTCCTTAATGCAATATACACCGTTTATGGTTTCGCCTTCTTCAAAAACAGGTTCCCCTTTTTTTATGGTGTAAGAAGTTTTGCAATTAGCAATCTTTAATAATTCTTCTTTGTTTAGTGCTTTTAAAGAACTAAATTCACGTACAATACATTGTTCACATTTGCTCATTTGCGGATGGAATAATTTTTGGCAAAAATAAGTAAATTTATGACAAAAGTCATATTTTTAGGTTAATCAATTTGCAATCTTTGCAGCACTTTAATTGGGACAATACTATATGGGAAAAGAAAATTGTTTTCACTGCGGCTTAGACATTGAAAAGGCTGAAGTTATTCATTTCGATGCTAAAGTTTTTTGCTGTAACGGTTGTAAAACGGTTTATGAAATATTTAGTACGAATGACCTTTCTTGCTATTATGATTTTGAACAATCGCCTGGAGCCACGCCGCTTGATATTGCAGGGAAATACGATTTTTTAGATAATCCAACCATTGTTGCCAAGCTTCTAGATTTTCAAGAAGAAAACACCGAAATCATTACTTTAAATATTCCACATATTCATTGCAGTTCTTGTATTTGGATTTTAGAAAATCTACAACGATTGCAGTCAGGAATCAATACTTCTCAGGTCAATTTTCCAGAAAAAAAGGTTAGAATTAATTACAATCCAACCTTGGTTTCGGTAAAAGATATTGTTTATTTATTGAGTTCTATTGGGTATGAGCCCTATATAAGTCTGGAGAATTATGAGTCTGGAAAAGAAAAAATAGATAGGAGTTTGACTTATAAGTTAGGGGTAGCCTTCTTTTGTTTTGGAAATATTATGTTGCTCTCTTTTCCTGAATATTTTGAAGTAGAAGAATATTGGTTGGATCAATATCGCGGTTTTTTTCGTTGGTTGATTTTTGCCCTTTCTTTACCTAGTTTTTTCTATTCGGCAAGTGGTTATTATGTGTCGGCTTATAAAAGCATTCGTTCCAAAATGTTGAACATCGATATTCCAATCGCGCTTGGGATAGTGGTCATGTTTATCAGAAGTACCTTTGATATTATCATGGATTACGGTTCTGGATTTTTTGACAGTTTATGTGGGCTGATTTTTTTCATGCTTTTGGGAAAAATGTTTCAGATAAAAACCTATAGTTTCTTGAGTTTTGAAAGAGACTTTAAATCCTATTTCCCTATCGCTATTACCCGAATTAATTCTGATGCTACCGAAGAAAGTATTCCTGTTTTTGATATTCAAAAAGGCGATCGATTATTGATTCGAAATCAAGAACTTATTCCTGTTGACGGCATTTTAATTAGTGAAAATGCAGAGATTGATTATAGTTTTGTTACAGGCGAAGCGATTCCTATTGTAAAAAAATCAGGCGATAAAATCTTTGCAGGAGGAAAGCAAATCGGAAAAGTAATCGAAATGGAAGTATTGCATTCTGTTTCTCAAAGTTATTTGACACAACTGTGGAGCAACGACGTTTTTCAGAAAAAAGTAGAGCAAAAACACAAAACCATTACCGATACGATTTCGCGTTATTTTACCCCGATTCTTTTATTGATTGCTTTTGCTGGTTTTGGATATTGGATATTTTTTGATGCAAATACGGCTTTTAATGTTTTTACGGCTGTTTTGATTGTAGCATGTCCTTGTGCCTTGGCTTTGACCGCTCCATTTACTATGGGGAATGTGTTGCGAATTATGGGAAAACAAAAGTTTTATCTCAAAAATGCTTTGGTGATAGAGCAATTGGCCAAAGTAGATACTTTAGTTTTTGATAAAACGGGGACTATAACGACCAATAAAAAATCGAATATTAGCTATCAAGGTATTGAGTTGGGTATTGAAGAAATAGCATTGATAAAGAGTGTTTTGAGGGCTTCAAATCATCCCTTGAGTAGGATGCTCTATGACTTTTTACCTGAAACCAAAAGAGAAAAAGTTATCCTTTTTGATGAAATACCAGGAAAAGGAATTCAAGCTAAGATTTTAGATAAACAAATTCAAATTGGTTCTGCTTCTTTTGTAGGGAAAGTACAAGAGGAAGGGATGCAACAAACCGCAGTTCATATCAAAATTGATGAGGTGTATTATGGTCAGTATGTTTTTAATAATGAATATCGAACAGGTTTAGAAGATTTATTTCAAGTATTGAATAAAAAGTTTGAAATAAAAATTTTATCGGGAGATAATGAAGGCGAAAGACCTACTTTAGAAAAATTGCTTCCCAATGGTGTGGAGTTGGTTTTTAATCAAAAACCTGATCAAAAATTAGCTTTTATCAAACAATTGCAAGAACAAGGCAAAAACGTGATGATGGTAGGTGATGGTCTGAATGATGCTGGAGCTTTGGCAAAAAGTAATGTTGGAATTTCAATTTCTGAGAATGTAAATGTGTTTTCACCAGCCTGTGACGCTATTCTTGATGCATCGGAGTTTTTCAAATTAAACTACTTTTTGAACCTTTCCAAAGACGCTATAAAAACAATAAAAATGAGCTTTGCATTATCTTTATTGTATAATGTAGTTGGTCTTGCTTTTGCTATTACAGGAAACCTTTTACCGCTGGTTGCGGCAATCATTATGCCGTTGAGTACCATTACGATAGTAAGTTTTGTAACGATCATGAGTAACTATTATTCTCGAAAAAAAACAAATAGATTGTATTAGTAATAGTAATTTTTTGCATAATTTTAACAAAACAAGATTAAATATGATAAAAGTCATATTTTGAAATTTTTCTTAAATGTATTTTTGTCTATATAATTCTTAATAATATGAGTGTCATTTATCTTTTAATTTCCATCAGTATTTTTGTCGCAATAGGCTTTTTTGTTGCTTTTGTTATTGCAGTAAGAACCGGACAATACGATGACGATTATACACCTTCTGTGCGAATGCTCTTTGATGATGAGTTAGCCAAAAAAAATCAAAAATCAACAATAACAAAAGAAAACTAATTTAATTATGGAAATGCAACAATTTTATTACGACAACAAAATTGTAAAGAAGTTCATTTACGCAACCATCGTTTTTGGTGTTGTGGGAATGCTTGTGGGCCTTATTTTGGCATTGATGTTTCTGTTTCCAAACGTAACTGAGGGGATTTCCTGGTTAAGTTTTGGTAGATTGAGACCTTTACACACGAATGCTGTTATTTTTGCCTTTGTAGGAAACGCAATGTTTGCTGGGGTATATTATTCCTTACAGCGATTATTAAAAGCAAGAATGTTTAGTGATTTCTTGAGTAATCTTAATTTTTGGGGCTGGCAGTTAATTATTGTTGCCGCAGCAGTCTCATTGCCATTAGGTTATACTTCATCTAAGGAATATGCTGAGTTGGAATGGCCAATAGATATTGCAATTGCTTTGATTTGGGTTGTTTTTGGTATCAATATGATTGGAACAATGCTCAAAAGAAGAGAGCGTCACTTGTATGTAGCAATTTGGTTCTATCTAGCTACTTTTATTACGGTTGCTGTTTTACATATTTTCAATAGTTTAGAATTGCCAATTTCGGCAATGAAAAGTTACTCAGTTTATGCTGGTGTTCAAGATGCTTTAGTACAATGGTGGTATGGTCACAATGCAGTAGCGTTTTTCTTAACGACACCGTTCTTAGGATTAATGTACTATTTTGTGCCTAAAGTAGCCAATCGTCCTGTTTATTCTTATCGTTTGTCAATTATTCACTTTTGGTCTCTGATTTTCTTATACATTTGGGCTGGACCACACCACTTATTGTATTCTGCATTGCCTACTTGGGCACAAAATTTAGGAGTAGTTTTCTCAGTAATGTTGATTGCTCCATCTTGGGGAGGTATGATTAATGGATTGTTAACTTTGAGAGGAGTTTGGGACAAAGTTAGAGTTGAGCCTGTTTTGAAATTCTTCGTTGTAGCAATGACGGGTTATGGTATGGCAACTTTTGAAGGGCCAATGTTGTCACTGAAAAATGTTAACGCTATTGCACACTATACGGATTGGATTATTGCACACGTACACGTAGGAGCCTTGGCTTGGAACGGATTTATGGCTTTTGGTATTATTTATTGGTTAATCCCAAGAATGTCAAAAGGAACGTTGTACTCTACTAAATTGGCGAATTTCCACTTTTGGATTGGTACTTTAGGGATTATTCTTTATGCTTTGCCAATGTATGTTGCAGGTTTCTTACAAGCATCCATGTGGAAACAGTTTAATCCTGATGGAACATTAACTTATGGAAATTTCTTAGAAACAGTAACTCAAATCATGCCAATGTATTGGATGAGAGCTGTTGGTGGTACATTGTATTTAACAGGAATGTTGGTATTAGTGTATAACATTGTACAAACCGTTCGTAACAGCAATGCTATTGAAGATGAATTGGCAGAAGCCCCTGCATTACAAGAAGTAAGCAATAAACGTTTTAAAGGGGAAAAATACCATACTTGGTTAGAAAGAAGGCCAATACAAATGGCAATTTTAGCTACAATAGCTATATTAATTGGAGGTATTATTCAAATTGTTCCTACCATTATGGTTAAATCAAATATTCCAACTATTTCAAGTGTAAAACCTTATTCTCCTCTTGAATTAGAAGGACGTGATTTGTACATCCGTGAAGGTTGTGTTAGCTGTCACTCTCAATCCGTTAGACCATTCAGAAGTGAGGTAGAACGTTACGGTCCTCAGGCCAAAGCAGGGGAGTTTGTATACGATCATCCGTTCCTTTGGGGGTCAAAACGAACTGGTCCAGATTTGCAACGTGTAGGTCAAAAATACAATGATAACTGGCACTTTAACCATTTCTGGAGTCCACAAAGTATTTCAGCAGGTTCTATTATGCCAAGTTACAAATGGTTGTTTGATAACAAGCCGATGGATGTTTCTATGACTGAAAAGAAAATGAAAGCAATGGTTACTCTTGGTGTTCCGTATACAGAGGCACAAATTGCCAACGGACAAAAAGACCTGAGAGCACAAGCTATCAAAATTGAAGAGAGCTTGAAAAATGATCCTGACTTCGTGAAAAGTTACGAAGAAAGTAAAAAGAAAGCAGAAGCAAGAGGAGAAAAATTTGTTCCTATGAACGAAAGAGAGATTGTGGCTTTAATTGCTTATATGCAACGTTTAGGTACTGATATTAAGGTAAAAGATAATAAATAAGAAAGACGATGTTTGAACAAATTAAACACAATATGGAGACGATTGCAGGGATTGAAATCTATCCAATACTTTCATTGTTGATTTTCTTTTTCTTCTTTGTAGGATTAGCTTTTTGGGTGTTTTCGTATCAAAAAGAAACCATTCAAGAAATGAGTAATATTCCATTAGAAGACAATCCTTCTGTATAATTTTAAAGTGTAAAAAAATGAAAAAATTAATTCCAGTATACGTTAGGGTTCCCCTTATTTTCTTCGCCGTTTTTGGTGCGATGGAGTATTTTATCGACTCAGGGGATCGTCCTGCATTTATTAAATTCCCAATGGTTTCTGTATTCTTGTTTGTCTTTCTTTTCTTATTGATTGCCATCGAGATAACGGTAAGCGCTATTGATGCTATTACTTATAGCTTATTAACTGATGAGCAAAAAGCCAAACTAGAAGAAGCTTCTTCTGTAAGTTTAGGAGAAAGTGATTGGTATAAAAATTTAATGAAAAAATTAACTAAGTCAGCTCCAATTGAAAAAGAAGGAGAGCTGCTTTTGGATCACGATTATGATGGAATTCGTGAGTTAGATAATAGTTTACCACCATGGTGGGTGTATTTATTCTATACTTGTATCGTTTTTGCCGCTGTATATTTAATTCGTTATGAAATATTAGGTGCTCCAGATCAGGAAACAGAATTGAAAAATGAAATCGCTCAAGCCAAAATTGAAGTGGCTGAATATATGAAAACAGCTCCGGATTTGATGGATGAGAAAACGGTTACTTTGTTGACTGACCCAGCCGAATTAGCCATTGGAAAAGAAATATTCACAACCAATTGCGCTGCTTGTCACCGTGCAGATGCTGGTGGTCAAATTGGTCCAAACTTAACCGATGATCGTTGGATTTTGGGTGGTGGAATCAAAAATGTTTTTCATACCATTATGAATGGTGGTCGTGACGGAAAAGGAATGATTTCTTGGAAAGGAACTTTGAAACCAAAAGAAATGCAAAAAGTTGCAAGTTATATTTTATCTTTAAAAGGGAGCAATCCTAAAGACCCTAAGGCTCCAGAAGGAGAAATTTGGGTAGATGATGCCGCTCCAAAAGCAGATGGCGCAGCAGCTCCAGTAGCAGTAGCTAAAGATAGTACTCAAGTTAAATAATGTAATTTCAGTAGTTGTATAGTCTGTGTCAAAGTGTTTTACTTTGACACAGTCGTTTTAAAAAGTCTTATAAAAACAAAAGCCATGGCAGTTTTACCTGATGAATCTTTTCGTGATAGTATTGCCACTATCGATGAAGAAGGCAATAGAAAGTACATTTTTCCCAAAAAACCTTCTGGGAAATTTTACAACTATCGCAAATGGTTGAGTTATTTTTTGTTGATCATTCTTGTTGCCAATCCATTCATAAAAATTAATGGCAATCAGTTTATGATGTTCAATGTTTTAGAACGTCGTTTTAATATTTTTAGCTTTCCATTTTGGCCGCAAGATTTCTATCTTTTTGTTTTGTTCATGATAGTGGGAGTAGTATTTGTGATACTATTTACTGTGATTTTTGGGCGTATTTTTTGTGGATGGATTTGTCCTCAAACCATCTTCTTAGAAATGGTCTTTAGAAGAATTGAATATTGGATTGAAGGTGATCGCGGCGCTCAAATCCGATTGGATAAGCAAGAATGGAATGCTGATAAAATAAGCAAGAAAGCTGCAAAATGGTTTATCTTTCTTTTGATTTCTTTCTTTATTGCTAATGTATTTTTAGCTTATTTAATTGGGAGCGATGTTTTATTCAAAATGATTGAAGATGGGCCTAAAGGACATTGGAGCACATTAATTTCACTATTAATTTTTACAGGAGTTTTTTATTTTGTCTTCGCTTGGTTTAGAGAACAAGTTTGTATTATTGCTTGTCCGTATGGTCGCTTACAAGGTGTTTTGTTAGATAATAAATCAATAAATGTTGCCTACGATTTTGTGCGTGGAGAAAAAGAAAATGGACGCGCAAAATTTAATAAACAAGAAAACAGAGCGACAACGGGAAAAGGAGATTGTATTGATTGTAAGCAATGTGTTCATGTGTGTCCTACAGGAATTGATATTAGAAATGGAACTCAATTAGAGTGTATCAATTGTACGGCTTGTATTGACGAGTGTGATACGATTATGGAAAGTGTTGGTTTGCCAAAAGGATTAATTCGTTACGCTTCAGAAGATGAAATTGAGAAAAACGAAAAGTTCAAGTTTACTACTCGAATGAAAGGCTATAGTGCTGTGCTGTTTATTTTAATTGGAATTCTCTCTGGATTGTTATTTTTACGTGCAGAAATAGAAACGTCTATTTTGCGTTTGCCTGGACAATTGTTTCAACACAAAGGGAATAACATCAGTAATGTGTACACCTTCAAAATCATCAATAAGTCCAATAATGAGATTAAAGATGTTCACTTTAAGTTAAAAGACATTAAAGGAACATTGAATGTGGTAGGAAAACAAAATCTAGTGGTGCCAAGACAAGGTATGAGTAGCGGAACCCTTTTTATCGAAATCAATAAATATTTGCTAGAAAGCGATAAGACCAAAGTTGAAATAGAAGTGTACGAAGGAGATGAATTAATTCAAACTACAGCTACTAATTTTTTAGGACCACGTAGTTTCGATTAATACTGTTTTTTAATAATTAAATTATAAAAGATGAAATTAAAGTTAAATTGGGGAACATACATTGTAATTGCTTTTGCTTTGTTTATGACTTTTATCCTTTACTTTGTTGTAAAAGTACAATCAGATTCTAAATACGATAATGACTTAGTGGTTGAGGAATATTATAAACACGATATTCATTATCAAGAAGAAATGCAAAGAGTTCAAAATGCGCAAGATTTGCCTAATAAGCCTCTAGTATCGCAATTGGAAAATGAAATTACGATTACTTTTCCAGCGAACTTTGATCCAAAAAAGATTACTGGTAATGTAGCTTTGTATCGTCCGTCAAATAAAAAATTGGATTTTCAAGTAAAATTAGCCTTGACAGAACCAGTTTTGCATATCCCAAAAACGAATCTTGTTGGAGGAAGTTGGGATATCAATATGGAATGGCAGTATGAAGGCAAAGCCTATTTGACCAAAGAAACGATTTACATCAAGTAAGTACTAAGCATTTAAAGTCATCTCCAAATGTTATATACCGCTTTTTTATTCGGATTGATAAGTAGTTTTCACTGTGTTGGAATGTGTGGCCCTATCGCAATGCTTTTGCCAGTAGATCGCACGAATCAGGCTAAGAAGGTAACTCAGATTTTGACCTATCATTTTGGAAGACTCACGGCTTACGGAAGTATGGGACTACTTTTTGGATTATTAGGCAAAGGTTTTTTTATGGCTGGAATTCAGCAAAAGCTTTCTATTGTTATCGGTATTGTAATGATTGTAGTGGTTTTAATCCCAGAAAATATTTTTGCAAAGTACAATTTTTCGAAACCCATTTATCGATTAATTTCTAGTTTGAAGCAAAAACTAGGAAGTCAATTCAAGCAAAAAACGTACAAGTCATTATTTACAATTGGTTTGTTTAATGGATTTCTTCCCTGCGGTATGGTTTATGTCGCTTTGTTTGGTGCTATTGCTATGCAAAGTCCTGAAATGGGAGTACTTTATATGATTTTATTTGGTATTGGGACGATTCCTCTGATGAGCACAGTAGTATATATCAACTCTTTCTTGACGTTGGCTGTTCGTAATAAAATTCAAAAAATCATACCCTATGTTGCTGTCGTTATTGGTGTATTGTTTATTCTAAGAGGATTAGGATTGGGAATTCCATATATTTCGCCCAATACAACAAGCTTATTTGTGCAACAAAATCCCAATTGTCATTAAAAAAAGTTTATACAGTCATAGAAAAAAGCGCCGTTTCAGGTGCTTTTCTTTTTAGCAACAAATCGAAAGCCATGCAAATATTACGAACAAAAGGTTTTCCTGCTTCCAAAACTGTAATTTTCTGATTCTTAATGGTAATTAAGCCGTCTTTTTGCATTTCTTCTAGTTGCGCAATAACCTCAGGCAGTTCTTCGAAATATAGGTTTTGATCTTTCCAAGAGGTTTCAAATTGACACATTAAATTAAGAATATGCTGTCTTATAATTAAGTCTTCTGGAGTTAAAATATGGCCACGGTATACAGGTAATTCTCCTTTTTGTAACCATTCGTAGTATTCTTCTATAGTTTTTACATTTTGTGCAAAACTATACCAACTATCACTTATTGAAGATACGCCCAAACCAATCATTAGTTGCGTTTTCGAGGAGCTGTAGCCCATAAAATTACGATGAAGGGTTTTGTTTTTGAATGATTCAAAAAGACTGTCTTCTTCTAGGGCAAAATGATCCATTCCAATCTCGTGGTAGCCATTTTTGCTCAATAATTGTTTGCCTACTTCATATAATTGACGTTTTTCTTCGTCCTTTGGTATGTCGGCATCATTAAAACCTCTTTGGCCATTTCCTTTGATCCATGGCACATGCGCATAGCTATAAAATGCCAAACGATCGGGATGCAACGATTTTGTCTTCTCTATCGTATCAACAACATCTTCGAGTTTTTGAAATGGAAGACCAAAAATAATGTCATGTCCAATTGAGGTGTAGCCAATTTCTTTGGCCCAAAATGTTACTTTGGCCACATTATGAAAAGGCTGAACTCTGTGTATTGCGTTTTGAACTCTTTCAGAATAATCTTGAACACCAAAACTCACTCTGCGAAAACCTAAGTCATACAGCGATTGAAGTTGTGATTTTGTAGTATTGTTCGGGTGTCCTTCAAAACTAAATTCATAGTTAGGAGCTTTATGGGCTTTACTGAAAATTCCGTGGATTAACTTTTCTAAATGTTCCGAAGAAAAGAAAGTGGGCGTGCCTCCTCCCAAATGAATCTCTTTGATGATTGGTTTTTCTTCAAGTAGTTCACAATACAAGCTCCATTCGTTTAATAAAGCTTCGATATAGGGGTGCTCAACTTGGTGATTTTTTGTAATTCTTTTGTTGCATCCGCAAAAGGTGCAAAGACTTTCACAAAAAGGCAAATGAATGTATAAACTAATACCCTCGGTTGTATTACTTTCTTTAAATGAGTGTTTTAGTGTTTCTACCCATAAGTCTTTAGAAAAAAGCAACTCATTCCAATACGGTACGGTTGGGTAACTAGTATATCTAGGACCAGGCACGTTGTATTTTTGAATTAGATTTTTTTTCATAATTAACTTAAATTTAGACTACAAAAATATTTGTAATTGCTTCTTAAGGAAATGATATTTATCATAAAAAATATAAAAAACTGAGAAAAGAGTAAAATATATCTTTCCTCAGTTGTTAATTATGTATGCATTATGTTATTTAATCCAACAAAGAACTAATCTTCTGTCTCCAGTTTTTGGCTAATTTTTCATCTTCAAAAAGGCAGACTTGATTCATAGGGTCAAATTTCGCATCATAAACGGTAAAAACTTCTTTTTGATTGAGATGTTTGTACAGCAATTCAAATTCAATTTTTACAGTTGAATTAGTTTCTTTATCTGTTGTGTAAAGCATGTGACAGCCTACGATTTGGTTTAAATCGAAGAATTTATAGAAAGTGTCTTTGGAGTTAAAATCAATAAAAAGAAAGGCTTTATGCTTTTTGTCTATCGAAAAAACCTTTTTGTTTTGCTGATCCGTTTCTTCAAAATCGAATTTGTTTTCGGGATTGTGAAGGGCTTGTATAGCATTAATTTGTTTTTGTTTGATGCGATTTCCTCTAAATACGAAGTACAAAGGGATTGCTATTAAAATGGTTAGAAATAAACCGATGATTGTTACTGCGGTATCCATGTTTTTTTGTTTTAAGTGAATGAATAGTGAAGCACTGAGATTCATTTTTTGAAAATCAGTACGTAAGATACAAAGCGTATCCGAATGCAATTAGTTCATTCAATCACCAAAAATAATGGACAGGAAAAAGTAAAAAAGATACGTTAGGTACTCTATTTATACTTTTAGAAGAAAAAGCTTTAGCAGCTACTTCTTCAGTAGTGGCAAGGCTTAGCGTAAAATAAACAACCGAGCATAAAGCAAAACTTGGCGTATAAAAGCGCTGGCTTACTACCGTAAAATCAACCGTTGTAGGCTGAATAAAAAAAGAGGTGTTGGAAAGTTGTTGAAGTAAATTAGATTCTTCTTGTGTTGCTGTAATAGCAACACTTTGGCTTTTGTTTTCGCCTTTTGCAAGACAAAACAAAAACACTGAAAAAAGAACTATTTTACCTAAAAATTTCATGGTACAAAAGTACAATTCTCTAGTGAGCTTAGGTAAAGAACAGGCTTAAATGATTGTTAATGTTTATTCTGCTTACTGCAAAATACGTCTAGAAAATGACTAAAATAATTGAAGATAAGGGCTTTATTAATTGCTGTTCTTCTATGTCAATGGTAGGTTTTTTAATCTTGAAAACAAGTAGGATGTTTTACATTAAATGATGGAGTTTGTTTTTTATTGCGATTAAATCCAACAATTTAAAATGATTATTCTTTATCGATATTCTTTATAAATTCATCATATTCGAGATAGAAAAGTTCTAAAGCATTCATTTTCTCGAAGAAAAAATCAAAAATGTACTCCCAATGGTTGCGATTACTCATACTGTATCCATTTTTTTCAACCCAAATGCGGCTAATGGTTTTGCCATTTTCTAAAGTAAAATTTTTTTCAAAAACCAAATCTTTGATGAATTCATCTTCCAAAATACCTTTCAAAGCTTCAATTTTTTCGAAATATTGAGAACGTAAGTCATCATTTCGGTGTTCGATATCAATGAGTACTTGAGCTTTTTTGTTATCGGCAAAAAATTTAAAAGAGAAATCTTTAATTTTTGTATCATACAACACCCATTTTCTTGGGTATTTTTCGGCGAAGGCCACCCAAAAATCGTGTTTTAACCGTTGATTTTCTGCTTTACTGTACATCTGAATTGAATTTAGAAAGTTTGGTTTGTATTCCAAACAAAACTATAGTATATTTATTGGAATGCTTGCAAAAATAAGTTTTACCTATGAATTTTCAAGATTTTCAGCAATATATCCCTCAACTACTTGAGGCTCCGCTTCCTGCTTTTGCCTCCCATATAAAAATGGCGCCAAAAGAACGAATAGAATCGTTAAAATCCTTTGGTTATGCAGATAAAAATCCTCGTAAAGCAGCAGTTTTGATGTTGTTGTATCCGAAAGAAGAGCAAACGCATTTGGTATTGATTGAAAGAAATTCTTATGAAGGCGTTCATTCGGCTCAAATTGCATTTCCTGGAGGGAAGTTTGAAAAAGAAGATCTAGAATACGAAACTACAGCTTTGAGAGAATCCGAAGAAGAGATTGGAATTTCGCGTGAGCAAATAAAAATAATCAGACCTTTTTCTCCTTTGTATATTCCGCCTAGTAATTTTTTAGTGCATCCCTATTTAGGTATTGCCAAAGCATCTTTACAATTCACTTTAGATCCGAAAGAGGTAGCTAGTATTATCGAGTTACCTTTGTCTGATTTTTTGAGTGATGCGCTTTTACATGAAACTAAGCTAACAACATCTTATGCTACAAATATTGCGATACCGGCATTCAAAATCAACCAACATGTTGTTTGGGGAGCTACCGCTATGATGCTAAGTGAGTTGAAAGAGGTATTGCATTTAGTGCTTAGAAAATCTTAAATAAATATTTTTTTTCTTGATTTATTGTAAATTTATTGCAAGTTTAGTGTTTTCTAATCGTTAAGAAAATATGTCGTATCTTTGCACTCCAATTTCAAAAAAGAATTTTTATGGGATTATTTAAGAGAAATCCTTTTGGTCATATCCTTTTTATAAAGAAATGGTTAATCCGAATTTTTGGTGTAGTTACCCATAGAAGGTATCGTGGTTTTAACGAATTACAAATAGAAGGTTCAGAGATCATTCGAAATTTACCAGATACGAACGTACTTTTTATCTCCAATCATCAAACTTATTTTGCCGATGTTGTAGCCATGTTTCATGTATTTAATGCGAGTTTAAGCGGAAGAGATGATACCATCAAAAACGTGTGTTATTTGTGGCAACCCAAAATGAATATATACTATGTTGCCGCCAAAGAAACGATGCGTGCAGGCTTACTCCCAAGAATAATGGCCTATGTTGGTGCAATAACTGTAGAAAGAACTTGGCGTTCCAAAGGAAAAGATGTTACTGAAAAAAGAGAAGTAAATCCTAATGATACCGAGAATATAAAGATTGCTTTGGCAGATGGTTGGGTAATTACATTTCCTCAAGGTACTACAAAATCATTTAAACCCGTTCGTAAAGGAACCGCGCATATCATCAAAGAACACAAGCCTATTGTGGTTCCGATTGTAATTGATGGCTTTAGACGTTCTTTTGATAAAAAAGGCTTACGATTAAAAAAGAAAGGTATTCTGCAATCATTTATCATCAAGGAACCTTTAGAGATTGACTATGAAAACGAAACTATTGACGAGATAGTAGAAAAAGTAGAATACGCCATCGAGCAGCATCCTTCCTTTTTGAAAGTTATTCCTGCCGAAGAATTGGAAACTCAAAAGGAACTCGACAAAATGCGAAAATGGGAATATTAATATAAAAAAAGCGGTCAAAATTTTGACCGCTTTTTTTATAAATCTATTTTCTTTAGTTCTTTGTAATTGTCCAATAAACGTTTGAGTAATCTACCGTAAATGATACGGTAAAATAACCAAATAACCCCCAAAATTAATCCCACAAAAAGCATTAGAATTAAGAAAGTAAATATCATTGCCGACATATTACTGCCTATTTTTTCGGTTAAGGCAATCGTCTCTGGATTAAACTTGAAAGCAATGTAAAAAGCTACAAAAAATGCTAAAACTATTTGACTTAAATTATAGTATATATAATAGTTGACAGTTTTTCGAGTTTTAATAATGTCAAGCATTAATTTTTTGGTTGATGCTGTCGTTGATATGTTTTTGTAATTTTTATAGAACAAATAAATAAATACAAACCAAACTACGTAATTGAAATAATCATAAATATTGTAATACAAAGTAAATTCCTCATGTCTCATTTTTTTGAAATAATCATCAATGTCAATACTAGTGTTTAATAGCGTCCAAAAGGTTAACTCCAAAACACTCAATATCAAAATCCACATCACTATAGAGGAAGATCTTTTATGAATCATTTGGTAAATGTCCTTTTCGGTCACCTGTTCAAAAGAAGCTTCGTTCTTTTGCCAATCTTTTTTTAACAAATCCAGTTCTTTCATTAGGCTAATGGATTTAGTATTTTTTTTAATTTTCCTTTAATTCTATTCATTTTCACTCTTGCATTGACCTCGCTAATCCCTAATGTTTCGGATATTTCGGTGTAATCTTTGTCTTCTAAATACATAAAAATTAAGGCCTTTTCAATATCGTTCAATTGGTACACCGCTTGGTACATTAACTTTAATTGTTCTTCCTCTTCATAATCATATTCGACCTCAGGAGTATAATGTTGTCTGCCTTCAAATTCAGTTGTGGCCACCGAGCGTTTGTCTTTGCGATACAAAGTTATGGCTGTATTTAGCGCGACTCGGTAGGCCCAAGTAGAGAACTTACTGTCGCCTCTAAACTTGGGAAAAGCTTTCCATAACTGAATGGTGATTTCTTGAAACAAATCCTTGTGCGCGTCCTCACCAGAAGTATACAACCTACAAATCTTGTGGATGATATTCTGGTTCGCTTGCAATTGCGAGACAAAGGATTGTTCTAAAGTATCGGACATATAGACATTAGTGGTTCAAAACTGATTTTTGTTACAAATAAAACTATTTTTTTTAAGGAGCACAACTTTTGGGAATACCAAGACGATTCGTCCCGCTTTCCGTTACAATCTTTGTCGGCTGAACCCCAGCCCACAAAGGATTTTCACTGCAATCGGGGCTATTTTACACGTTCTGTTTTCAGAAGAAATAGGACTTACAACGAATGCTGCTTAAAATAATTCACCATCAAATCCACATATTTACTATAGCCTTCCATTCCATCTTTTTGTTGGTTCATTTTTAGTAAGTTGTCGTAAAAAATATGAAATCCTTTGTCGATAAAAGTGTCGTATTGTTGCCAAAAGGTTTCACTTTCCTTAAAGTTGGCTAGTACTCCAGGATGAATTGTTTTTAAAAAGAGCGCCACTTTTTTTTCATCACGTGCTTGCCAATTTCGCAAACAATAGCGCAAAGCCAAACTGTAACCAGAATATTGAATGTAAGCATCTTTATTTTTTATCGAAGCCAAAAAACCAATAAAATTGCACTCACTTTCACTAGCAAAACCTATTTGATGCGCCATTTCGTGATTCGCAGTCATAGGAAAACTGTACAAAGGGCCCAAACCATTCACTTGCGCTTCATTGGTAAACGGATTCAAATAGCCACCAAATCCCATATACGTCAGCGGAATACTAAAAAGTGATTTCTTAATACTCAAATGGCTGTATCGAAACATCGAATGTTCACGGGCCAAGTTTTGGTAGCCATTCGTATTCATTTCAAATAATTGCGATTTGGAATAAGGAACAACTACTTTACGATTTTTGTCTTTCATTAGTCCCAATTGAATCGCATTGGTTTTGGCAATTAGCTTTTGAGTAAAAAATGCTAAATCCGCATCCGAATACTCTCTTTCAATTTTCATTTTTTCATATAGCGGTTCTCTGTAGTAATTGAGTCCCCAAAGCAAATGAAAGAGAAAATAAACTACAGATAAAAAACTTAAAATAGAAAGTGAGACTTCTTTCCATTTTTGTCTTGGTGTTACACTTTGTATGGTTTTATTTTTTTTGAGCAACCAAAACCAACGAATCGCCCAAATAATTAGCAAAGCATACAAAACATCGCCCAACGAAAAAGGAAGTTTCCCTAAACAGATTCGTAAACTATTTGAGATGAATACATAAAGGCCATTGCTGTACCAACGTTCGATAAATTCTGGAAAAAAATGAATGATTTTAAGTAGTACTATTTGAAATACGAGGAATAACGGTAAAAGGTATTTTCTTTTCAATTTTTTTTAATGTAAATATAAATACTATTACATTACCTAAATAAGTAGTTGGTAAACTTTGTAACTTTGAAGAATTATTATTCTACACTGTTATTTTTAAAAATAAGACAAAACAATGAGTCAAGAAATAAGAAATTTAGAGCCTAAAGCACTTTGGAATCAATTTGCTGATTTGAATGCTGTACCACGTCCTTCTAAAAAAGAAGAGCAAGTAATCCAATTTATGAAAGATTTTGGGAATCGTTTGGGGTTAGAAACCTTTGAAGACGACATCCGAAATGTAATCATTCGCAAACCGGCTACTCCAGGAATGGAAAACCGTAAACCTATCGTCTTGCAAGGCCATTTGGATATGGTGCACCAAAAAAACAACGATACCGTTTTTGATTTCGAAACGCAAGGAATCGATATGTATGTTGATGGTGACTGGGTACGTGCTAAAGGAACGACATTGGGAGCTGACAACGGTTTGGGCGTAGCGGCAATTATGGCTGTTTTAGAAAGTACTGATATTCCACATCCTGCCATTGAAGCCTTGTTTACGATTGATGAAGAAACAGGAATGACAGGGGCGCTGAACTTACAAGGCGGTATTTTGCAAGGTCAAATATTATTGAATTTAGACACCGAGGAAGATGACGAAATCGACATTGGATGCGCGGGTGGTATCGATGTAACCGCAACAGCCGAATACGACGAAGAAGATACTCCAGAAGGTTCTGTGGGCTACAGTATTACTGTTAAAGGCTTGCAAGGTGGCCATTCAGGTATGGATATTCACAAAGGTTTGGGGAATGCCAATAAAATAATGAACCGTTTATTGTTTGACGGATTTGATAACTTCGGATTACAAATTGCGTCAATTGCTGGAGGAAGTTTGCGTAATGCGATTCCAAGAGAGAGCGTTGCCAAAGTGATTATTGCCGCGGTATACGATGAAGCTTTTGTTTTTGATATGCAACAAATCGTAAACGAGATTAAAGCGGAGTTCAAAACGACTGAGCCTAACTTAGAAATTGTTTTTGAAAAATTGACTGAAGTTCCTGCCAAAGTAATGCCTTCTATAGCGCAGTTTTATTTTGTGCGTTCGATGTATACGGCTCACAACGGAGTGTATCGTATGAGTGCTGATTTTGACAATTTGGTAGAAACGTCTAACAATATTGCAAAAGTAATGGTAGGCGAAGGACAGTTGACCGTGCAATGTTTGACCCGTTCTTCTGTAGAGTCTTCTAAAATGGATTTGGCGAATGCGTTGCGCTCTGCCTTTGAATTGATGGGCTGCGAAGTAGAGTTTTCTGGAGCTTATCCGGGATGGACGCCTAATCCAAAATCTGAAATTTTGGATGTGTTGGTTGGTATTTATGAAAAACAAAATAATGCTAAACCTAATGTAGTGGCTTGTCACGCAGGATTAGAGTGTGGAATTTTAGGTACCAATTATCCAGATATGGATATGATTTCTTTTGGACCAACGATTCACGGAGCCCATTCTCCAGACGAAAGAGCAAGTATTAGTTCTTCTCAAAAATTCTGGAAATTCTTCCTAGAGATTTTAGCAACTATTCCTGTGAAATAGTAACATAAAAATTATTCAGTTTTATAGTGTTCAGTGAATTGCTGAACACTATAACTGATAACTGAATACTAGTTTAGTCCCTTTTGGGACTATTTTTTTTATCTCGTTTTTCTTCTTTCTTTTCTTTCGCTGTTTTTAGCGGTTCTTTTTTTGCTGTTTTTTTAGCATTTAGACTTTTTGCCATGATTACTTTCTTTAGTGAATCTAGTAAAGGTAGGTTAATTTGCTTCCATTACAACTTTTAAAAAAAAACTCCCAATCACAAGATGCAATTGGGAGAATGATTTTTTGATTAAATGTTGTATCAAAAGAGAGAAATTCTACTTCTTTTTCAAAAACAAAACTAAACCTAAAATGCTAACAACTAAAATAATCAAAGCGGCTAGAACGGTAGACAAGTCTCTAACACTTTTTCCTGCCCAATCCATAAACAAGAATTTATGAAAAATAGCAAACGAATAGCCTTCTATTTTGTCCGATGTTTCGACTAGAGCTGCTAATCTTGAGGTGGCTGTTTCTATAAAATAGGTTTTTTTATTTGGCGTGTCATACGCTAACTTGATTACTGGCAAACGTTTGTTGACAAAACCATATTCTCTGCTATTGAATTCTGTAAGCTGTTTGGCTTCTAATAGTTTAGCTTCTTTTATCGCGCAGTTAGGTTCGGTAGACGTGTTGTCCATTTCACAGCAAGCGGCTTTCTGAGTGTTGTCATCAAAATAATTAGCCAAAAAAGTAGCGTAATCTATATCTAAATTGGGACGTACTTTGTTGGTAACACTGTTGATGTACACAATTTCGCTAACGGGTTGTGCTTTTTTGTTGCCCCATTTTGGTTTTTCGGTAGTGCTTTTGTTATTGGATTGTAATTCGCAACGGTAATAAATGCTGTCATTATAACGAATCAAACTGGTGTTTTCCAATTTTTTCCAATCTAAAGCTAAGGCTGTATTAGCGGTTGGTAACTCATTGGTTTTAAAAAGGGGTTCATACACCATTTTGTCTAAAACATAAGGTTCCCATTTGGTTGTAGCGTGATAAGCCCCACTAAAAGCAAAGGTTAAGGTAAAAAACGAAAACCAAATTCCGATTTGACGGTGATAGGCTCTAATTCCTTTTTTGGGCGCTAGACGGTCTGTTTTTTTGAATTGTTTCCAAAATAAGCCATAAATCACAATCCCGCTTATGGCCGAGAAGAAGATAATGCCAAGGAAAATGAACATTACTACTATACGGATGCTGTTGTTGCTAATCCAATCTATGAACGCCCAATTATGAAACGTGTCAAAAAACCAAATGAAAGCTTGTCTTGATTTTGGGTTATAGGTGGCTAGTTTGCTCGAAGCGGTTTCTACATAAATCTCCATAGCATCTGGACGATTGTACGTGATTTTATAAACTGGTAAATAGCGATTGATGTATTTGTACTGAGAATTGAATTCAGTTACCACTTCCGTTTTGGCGATAGTACTTTCTTGGTCTTCTAAAAAGTAACGCGAAAGCCAGTGTGCGTAGTGTTGGTCTCCGTTTTCTAGTTTTTTTGAGGTTGCTGTATCAAAGTAGAAAAGTGAATCTTTTTCGGTTTTCACTTGATAATAAGTAGCCTTGTCAAAAGATACTATTCTGAAATTTTTGAAGCTGCTGATTTGGTTTTTTAGCAATACTTCTTTAAGGGAATAGTTGATTTTTGACGAGTCGATGGTTACTTTTTCGATTTGTTCATTGGCAATAGTCGGTTTGAAAAAATGCGCCATAAAAGGATGCATTATCCCTGACAGTGTCCAAAAAATAACGGGCACAATCGTAATAATCCCAATGTATCTGTGCCAAGCGTATATTTTTTGCTTTACTTTTTTGATGAATTTCGAATCCTTTTTCTTGGATGTTTTCTCGTTGTTGTGGGTTGTGCTCATTGTTTGTTTTTTTTAGCCCCGGTAGTAGCGGCATCCTTTTGGGGCGGGGTTCGCCCCAAAAGATACAGCGGATGACGGGATTAGCTCCTAATTATTTTTTTAATGAAAAATTATATTGTAATCCTATTAAGAAGGTTCTAGGTGCGGCGGCAGTATACGATGGTTGTGAGGTGCTTAGATTGGCGCGCGACACATTAAAGGCGTATAATTTATCGGTCAAATTCATTATGTTTCCAAAAAATTCAAGGGATTTATAGTGATAGCCCAATCTAAAATTGAAAATATCGTAACCTGCATATTTTACCGTGTTGATTTGGTCTTGGTAATAGCTTCCTACGGATTGCCATTCTAGAGCTGTTCTAAAATTAGGTAACCAATTTGGGTAATAGCTGATTTCTGCGTTTCCTGACCATCTTGGAGCTTGAGGCATTTCTTTACCATCTAAGTTTTTCAATGCATCGGTTGGTCTATCCGATACTTTGAAGTTGATAAAGGTGTGCTCAGCAACAGTTCCACCAAATCGAATGTTCAATTGCTCAGAAGGTTTGTAGCTGAAACCAAATTCAACTCCTTTATGTCTTGTTTCTCCTGCAGATTGAAAATCGGTTGAATTGTCTGGTTGGCGGATACTTAACAGTTCATTTTTACCATCCATATAGTAGATGGCATAATCAAAATACAACTTGTTTTTTAGAACATTTATCCAACCACCAGCTTCGTAGTTGTCGAAAGTAGCTGGCTCAAGATTGTAGTAAAATTCAGCGGGTTTACCTGTGGTTCCACCTGTTCCTGGTTTGGCTCTAAAAATAGATGTGATTCCTGGAGGTGCAAATCCTTGTGCATAATTAGCATAAAATCCAAAGTAAGTAGATGGATTGAAGTTGGCTCCAGCTTTGAAGGTTACTTTGTCGTATATTTTGGTTCCGATGGATTTATCGAGAGCATTGTCATAATCAACTTTCATATTGTCATAACGTAAGCCTCCAGTAAGAACCAATTGTTCAATAGGACTAAAACTAATTTGAGCATATTCGGCAGAGTTGTAAATGTCAGCTGTATAGTCCACTAATTTGATGTCTGGTCTTTCTGCGATTTGTTCGTAATTGTTTACTGTTAATCCACCTGGGTTTAAGTTGGCTTTTAAGTCGGTTCTATACGCCCAATAGGTTACTGGGGAATAGTCATAAAGTACACCTGCGACAATTTTGGTATCCCAAAAGGATAGTTCTTGGGTGTGTTGTGCAATGGCGCCATAACTTTTGAAATTGTTAGAGTTGATTTCGCCTGTTGCTGTAGTTTTTCCAGTGGTCCAACGAATAGAGTAGGAAGGATTTTGTCCTAATTTGTTATCTCTAAAATAAACTGTCAAGGCACTACTTGAGTTGCTATTCCAGTCGTGTTCAAGCGCCAATTTAGTTCGTAAGGCATCGGATTTTCTATAAGTGAAATCGGTGGTGCTTTTGTAGGTTCTGTTGTAAAATGCATCTTCGTTTACACTTCCACTCATATCCGAATAATATTTACCCCACATCATTGTACCGATTAATCGAGTTTTTGGACTGATGTTGAAGTCGATACGGGCATTCAGATTGTCTTTATTGTAATCAGAGAAAGCCATCCAGCCATTTTTTTGCAAACTTGAAATTCCAGCTATTTGAAAACCAACTTTGCCAACAGTCGCACTTGCCATAGCCTGAATACGGTGGTAGCCCCATTGGTCGGCTTGGATTCCGAATTTGAATTCTGGGTCTACTGTTGGTTTTTTTGAAATTAAATTGATGGCACCGCCAACGGCTTCAGGTCCATACAATGAAGAAACAGGCCCTTTGACTACCTCAATGTTTTGAAGGTTGAATTGGTTGATTTCTAGTAATGCATTGTGATTAAAAATTCCCATTGGACGAATAGGTAATCCGTCTTCAAGGTATAAATAATAGGCATTTGTAGTCATAGGTTGGCGAATAGCCATAGAATGTTGCTCATTCCCTAAATTGACCATCAACACGCCAGGTATTTTGTTGATTACTTCAAATACAGCAACGGCTTTAGCTTCGTCTATAGTTTTGGCGTTCAGTTTGCTGATGGCCGTTGGGGTTTGTTTTCTTTGGGTAGCGGTACGGTTGGCGGTAACAAAAACGGTTTCTAAATCTTGGGTTTTGGTACTATCTTTTTCGGTTTTATTTTGCGCAATAGCGATTTGCCCTACTAGTAATAAGGCTGTAATATATTTTTTCATTTGGTTTATCTGAAATTCTAATCTTAAGTTGATTTTTTTTGTTTAAAAACATTTACTAAAGTAGAAGCGTAGCAGATGGTGGTCGAAAATGATATAAAACTATTGAAATGGGTTTTTGAACAGTGCTGTAAAACTTTTTCTTGGTCAAAAAAATGAAAACGTTTAGAGTGTAATTGGTCTCTAAGAGCGATTTTACATAAACGATATGGGTATTCTCTTTTAAGCGGTTATCAAAATCTTTTTCATTGTCATTTAGTTTTTTTAAACTTTTTTGTAGCTCACAACGACCGTTACACGTGTTGTTAATGAGTTGTCTTTGAACACAAATCGTTTTTGAAATTTCATTTTGATTGATTTTGAATAGTGTAAATAGAATAGCGTGCTCCATAAGTGGGAGCATAAGAATAAATGATAAACTAATTACAAGAAATTTTTTCAAAATCGTGTGGTTATAAACTATAATTCAAATTAATACTCCAACGATAATTAGCTTCCATTTTACTATTGGCTAAGTGTTGATTGATAGGTAGCATAGTATTAATTCCAAGAGAAAAATTGTCTTTTCCTAGTTCTACACCAAGTTTGCTAAACAAAACATCTCCAGCAGTATTAGGTAAATTCAACCCATACTGTTTATTGGTAGCATAAACTTCTCCTGCAATTCCTAATTGAGGTACAAATTGAACAGCGGAAGTATCAAATAAATAAAAAAGCGTGCTGCCATAATTGAACTGATTTCCAAATTGGTATTGCTTTTTGTTTTCTGTTTTTACGGTATAATTGGCCATAGTATGCAATCCTAATTTCCCTTTTTTGAGGATGTATTCTGTAGCTAATAAAAAATCCCAACTCCCAGTTCCTACTTGAAAACTTTGGTTGATATTTCCAGCATTGTTGGTTTCGTTAAACTTCCCAGTAGGCATTTTTACACCACCTCCAAGCTGTAATTTATGAATCAAAAGAGTGCTGTCTTTGTGAGTTTTATAGATAGTATATAATCCCATCAGGGTGATGTCGCCCAAACCTTTGATGGATTCGTTGCCAGTGGTTCTTTCTCTGTTGTGAAACTGGTAAGGAACTAATAGCGAAAGTTGTAATTGTTCTGTAACGGGAATTTTACTCCAAATTTGAAGGGTATTAAAGTGTTCGTCTACCCAAGGCGAATTAGCAAATATTCCGTCTTGGCTAGAATAACTTTGATAAAAATACCGAATCCCCACAAAATTAGAGTTCAGCATGGAACTGAATCCCATACTTCCACCACTTGCAGAACAACCACAAGCATCACAAAAATCGTCATAGCTTTCTATAAGCATCTTTTGAAAGGTAAATCCCGAAATTGGGTCTTCTGTCGTTGTACTAAATCCTATTTGATGGCATAAAATAAGAAGTAATAGGAATATTTTTTTCATTCTTGATGGGTTGTTTTTGTGTTTATTGACAATTTTTGCTAACTTTTAAAATTCCGAGAATCGTTTATCGGTGAGGTATTCGTAATCGGTTAGTGTTTTCAAGAAGGCAATAAGTTGTTCTTTTTCTTGAACAGAAAGTACGATACCTATTTTTCCATTTTGTTTTAAAATAGGATCCAAAGTTGTTGAGTTTTCTACACCATTGGCATAATGATCTAAAACGGCTTCTAGTGTTCCAAAGCGTCCGTCGTGCATATAAGGTGCTGTCTTTTCGATGTTTCTTAAACTTGGCACTTTGAATTTGTATAAATCGGCGGCTAGTTCTGTCACTCGGTAACGTCCCACATCGTTTACTGCTGGATTTACGGGTAAGCCATTGTTTCTAAAAGAATGGTCGGTCATTAAATCTGTAGCGTGACAAGAGGCACATTTGGCATTAAAAACAGTATAACCTTCTTTTTCGGTTGTGCTTAGTGTGATGCCTCCTTCATTTCTTCTGAATTTATCAAATTTTGAATTGCTTGAGGTAATCATTACCATAAATTGTCCCAAGGCTTTTAGCATATTTTCGGAATTAATTAATCCGTCAGTGAAAGCGGATTTGAATAACTTTCGGTATTCAGGGTCATTTTTCATCATCGCAAGCGCTTTGTTGAAATCGCCATTCATTTCTATTGGACTGGTAAAAGGAATGATGGGTTGTAAGTCCAAATGATTGGTAGCGCCATCAAACATAAAGGTCGTTTGATAGGCTAAATTTTGAATGGAAGGCGTATTTCGAGTGCCTACAGCACCGTCTACTCCGTGACTTACGGTGTGTCCGTGATGCGTAAAAGCTGTTTCTTGTTCGTGACAAAAACCACAAGAAACGGTTCCGTCTGAAGCCAATCGTCCGTCATAGAATAATTTTTTTCCTAATTCGAATCCTTTTTCTGTCAATGGATTATTGGCAAAATTATAGGCAACTGGAGGAAAGTTGGAGGGGACTTTGAAGTCGATGGGTACATTTTGATAGTCTTCGTCGTTGTCGTTGGAACAACTCAAAAGAATAGAAAAAATGAACAACAATAGGTATTTTGTTTTCATTTGTATGTGTACATTTTGTTATTAAAAAGGGAATCGCGATAACTTGGGTTAGCGATTTTGGTGAAAAAACGATTGAAAGCAGTTTCCTTTTGAATGTTTCCAAAATATCCTAAATGTTGGTCTTCTAGCCCCGACAGAAGGGAAAAACCTTGTGAGCTGGTGTTCAGCTCACAAGTTTTGGAATGATGGCGGGAATCTTGTTGACAAAAATGCCTGATGATTCGCTCTTATTCTTAATTGATGGCAACTTTCAATCGCTTTTTGTGAAGTGGATTAGTCGTTATGAACGTGATCTACTTTGAACATTTGGTTAACATTTGTGGTTATTAAGGCTAATTTTGAACCACTCATAATCATAGCACCCATACCACCCATATTGTTGTCTGTCAATTTGATGGTGTTGGTTCCGTCTACCACTTTAGAGATATCTGTGATGATGTGTACTTGAGGGGTAATGTTGGTTCTAACTAATGCTTTGGTAGCTAAATCCAAAGTGATTTCAGTATAGTTGTAATCGGTTCCTGTTTGTCCTGTGTGAATCATAAACGAAGTAGGAGTTGTTACTGTACTTGAAGTAAAAGTACCTTCGAAAGCTAAGAATTTGTATCCTGCAGTCCAGCTCCACATCATTTTTGCTGCTTGTGCTTTGGCTAAGAAATCGCCTTGTCCTGTGGCACCAAGTTCCCATTGTGCTTTGTCTACTCCAATTCCGAATTTTACTTTGGTGTAGTTACCAGCTGGAATGTTTTTTAATTGAGCTTCTAAACTAGCTGGAGTAGCTTCGTCTATAATGAAGTAGCTTTCGCTTTTTGGGTAAGTGAACGTTGTTCCGTCTTCTTTGGTCAACACAATGTTACTAACGATGTATTTTACTGTGCTGATTTTCAAGACTTCGTTGTTGGCTGTTGTATTCGCTTGTGAAGTTAGAATAAGGTCATTGGCTTTGAAAGCGTTATCAAATTCTAGTGTTAAAGCTCCTGTTCCTGTGATTGCTTCGTCATTATCGTTAGAACAAGCTGTTATTGTAATTATTGCTGCTAAAGCTAAGGCTGCTTTTAAAATATATTTTTTCATGAGTTGGTTTTTTACTATTATGATATTCATTTGTTTTTTTGCATGATTGTATTGAAAAAGAACTTGATATATGTTCTTTTTTGAAATGATTATAGCGCATTTTCGAATTAAAACGCACGAAATCTTTCAGTGGCAATCATTGCGAGAGGTTGTATTTTCATACAAGGCGATGCATTTCAATTGAGATTGAAATGAATGTTGAATAAAATTATAGTAAAAAGGAGGGAGGTCTGAAAGTTGAATTTGTTTTGGAAATGGTTTTTCCAGACGTATGAAAAACGTTCAACTTGGTTGTTGAAGTTATCGGAGTGTTACTTGCAAATGATGTAGGTGTTGAATGAATGAGGTAAACAAAATCTGCTTTTTCTTTCAGAATGTTTTCCATTTTTTTCTCATTCTCATCAAATTGTTTTAGGCTTTTTTGTAATTCACAACGTCCATTACAAGTATTGGTAACTAATTTTCGTTGAATACAAATGGTTTTGATGATTTGGTCTTGGTTGGCTTTAAATTGAGTATATATCACTAAATTTCCCAAGATAGGAAATAGTAAGGTGATGGTTAGAAGATATACGCCAATTTTTTTCACAACAATTACAATGTTTTTTCAATGTGTAAAAGTAGTACAAGATTTTAGATTACAAAATTATATTTCTTGTAAATAGCATTTTTCTGGTTTTATGACTTTATTGTGATTTATTAACAATAAATTCTTGATAAATGTAATGCCGTCACGCTTTTTTGTTGTTGTTTTTAATTATATTTAAAAACTATTTAGCATAAAAATACCACCATTTATTCCTAACCATTTTATGAGCGTATATTCTGTTGTACTTGTTGATGACGAAATGATCAACATTGAGATTTTGAAAAAAATTATCTCAACGCATTGCTCAAAACTTGAGATTGTTGGTTTTGCGAAAACTTTGGAGACCGCCTTTTCAGAGATTGTAGCTAAGAAACCCGATATTGTTTTTATGGATATTACTATGCGTGAAAAACAAATTTTTGAAGTTTTAGATCAATTTGAAACTATCGATTTTCAAATTATTTTTGCTACAGCTTATCCTGGGTATTTTTTTAAGGCTTCAGCGTATAATCCTGCTGATTTTGTGGTCAAACCATTTAGCGAAATTGCCGTAAAAGATGCTGTTAAAAAGGCAATCAAACGCATCAAAAAAATCCGAAAAAGTAAAGAAGAGTAGTTATTTTTTCTTCAAAATCTTATATTCTTCATAGCAACCACTTATGGCATCCATAATTTGTAAATCATTGGCTGTTTGGATAAAGGCGTCTGAATAATTGCATCGTTTTAAGATGTCTGGAATTTCATTTTTGTCTATTCCTAATAAGGTGGCTATCATCTCTCTATCGTACTTAGATTCTAATGCTTTGCGTACCGTATCGTCTTTCTTTAAATCCTTTAAACGTCGTAACTCTTTGGGTTTTTTTCCAAAAAAATTATACAACATATCTGCGGGATTAAAAATCGATCCCAATACTTTTCCGAAAGCATCAGGAGAATATTGCCCGCCTTCATATCCAGCAGTTAATCCCGATATACTATATCTGAAGTTTTCTTTTATAGGAATTAATTTAGAGTCAACTTCCAAGTAACCCGTTAAATGAAATGGGCGGATAATGACTTCTTCTAGCGCTATCGCTTTTTCTGTAAGCTTAATTACTGTTGTTCTGTTTTTTAACCAGTCGTTTGTAACTCGTACTTTAATCGATTGAAAACCTAATAATGAGACGTGTAAAGTATCGCTTTGTGAAACCTCAATTTCAAAGTTGCCTTTGGTGTCGGTTGTAGTTCCTTTTACTTTGTTGACATTGATGATGTTAGCGTATGATAAAGGTTGGTCATTACTATCATTTACGATAGTTCCAGAAACTTTTAAAGTAGGGTTGGTTTCTTGTGCGAAACTGCTAACTGAAAGTAGGATAAAAAAGAAAACTACAAAATATCTCATATACGAATTTAAAGCTTTAAAAGTAGTAAATCGCAATTAAATATTTTGTAGTTTCTTAGTATTATTATAAGAAAATTAACAAAGGAATGTTAGTCTCTTCTTGGTCTTCTTGGTCTTGGGCTATCGCCAAAGCTTTCAGAACGTCTTGGAGCTCTTTCTGTTGAACCACCTTCTCTTCTTGGAGCGCTTCCTCTTTCGCTTCTGAATCCTCCCTCTCTTGGAGCTGAGTTTCTGTCGCTGCGGAATCCACCTTCTCTTCTTGGAGCAAAATTACCTTCTCTTCTTGGAGCAGCACTTCTACCTCCAAAACCTCCAGAGCTTCTTCCGTTGTGGTCGCGTCTTCCGCCACCATCATTTTTAGAAATCTCTACATTGATACGACGTCCTTCTAATTGTACATTGTTTAAAATGTCCATTACTTTATCAGTATGTTCAGCGTCTGTATTAAAGAAAGAAAATCCTTCTTTTACATCTACTTTGAATACGTCATCACGACCTAAGTCTAAAGTCTCTTTTAAGAAATCCTTCAAAGTCATCCAGTCAAAATTATCTCTTGAACCGATGTTTACAAAGTAACGAGTAGCACCACTATTGTTTCCTCTAGAAGCACCATCTCTATCGTCGCGTTCACGTCGATCCGAACCAGATGATTGGCTAGATAAGTCCCTGTTCTTTTTGTAGTAGTTGATGAAACGGTTAAATTCTACCGATACCATTTTCTTGATTAATTCTTCTTTGCTTAAACCTTCTAAAACATCATTGATTGCTGGAAGGTAGTTGTCAATTTCGTGATCTACTTCTGTTTCTTTGATTTTATTAGCTAAGTGTAATAATTGAATTTCGCAGATTTCAATTCCAGATGGGATTGTTTTTTCTTCAAATTTTTGTTTGATGATTCTTTCAATAGAAGAGATTTTGCGCAATTCACTTTTAGTAACGATTACAATTGAAGTTCCTAATTTACCAGCACGACCAGTACGTCCAGAACGGTGGTTATAGGTTTCGATTTCATCAGGAAGTTGGTAGTTTACAACGTGAGTTACGTTGTCTACGTCAATTCCACGTGCGGCTACATCGGTAGCTACTAGCATTTGGATTTGTCTTCCTCTAAACGATTTCATTACCCCATCACGTTGTGCTTGCGATAAATCTCCGTGTAATGCAGCAGCGCTGTATCCGTCTTCGATTAATTTTTCAGCTACTTGTTGCGTATCTCTTTTGGTACGACAAAATACTACTGAGAAAATGTCTGGATTAGCATCGGCTAAACGTTTCAACGCTTCGTAACGATCTCTAGCGTTTACCAAGTAAAATTCGTGTGATACTGTTGCAGATCCTGAGTTTTTAGTTCCCACTGTAATTTCTACGGGACTGCTCATGAATTGTTTTGCAATTCTTGCTACCTCCGCCGGCATAGTTGCAGAGAACAACCATGTGCTTTTTTCGTCTGGAGTATCTGATAAAATAGAGCAAATGTCTTCGTAGAATCCCATGTTTAACATTTCGTCTGCTTCATCAAGTACGCAATAATCAATGTTTTTGATGTTTACCAAGCCTCTATTGATCATGTCTTGCATTCTTCCTGGAGTAGCTACAATAATTTGTGCTCCTCTTTTAATTTCTCTAGCTTGCTCTGTAATACTAGCTCCACCATAAATAGCTACTACGTGAATACCTTTTTCGTATTTTGCGTAGTTTTTTAACTCGTTGGTGATTTGTAGGCAAAGTTCGCGTGTAGGCGATAAAACTAATGCTTGTGTATTTCTGTTGTCGGCATCAATTTTTTGGATTAGCGGAAAACCGAAAGCTGCCGTTTTCCCTGTCCCTGTTTGAGCCAACGCAACCATATCTGTGTCTTTTTCCAATAATAGGGGAATCGCCTTTTCCTGTACCTCTGACGGATTTTCAAATCCTAGATCTAAAATCGCCTTCAGTAACGATTCATTCAATCCTAATTGTTCAAATTTGTTCATTATGTATTTTTAAAATAGGGTGCAAAATTACTGTTAATATCTCAGATTAACTAATGCTATTTTAAGTTTTAATGATTTATTGTGATTTGATTTTCAGAAAGTTAGCTTTTTTATTTTTTATTTTTATTTTTTTAATAGCCTTTTTGAAGTGAAATTATGTCGAGAAATGATGAAAATTGCTATAAAAAATGATACATTTTTGATTGTTAATGAGTTGTATTAAGAAATGCAAGTAATGATTGTGTGGCGATACCGCGATGGCTGATTTTGTTTTTAGTTTCAAGTGAAAGTTCCGCAAAAGTCTCATTATAATTTTCAGGTTGAAAAATAGGGTCGTAGCCAAAGCCGCCTTCGCCTTTTTTTTCTGAAATAATAGTTCCTTTGGCTATGCCAGTGAATAAATATTGTTTGCCGTTAAGATTCAAACAAATTACGGTTTTGAATTGTGCGTTTCTGTTGCTTTCGTTGTTTAAAAGATGCAGTACCTTATTCATATTGTCCTCAGCGGAACGTTGTTCTCCAGCATAACGGGCAGAAAAAACGCCTGGTTCGTTGTTTAACGCTTCGATTTCAAGTCCAGTATCATCAGCAAAGCAATCATAACCATATTTTTCGGTTATGTAATTCGCTTTCATAATAGCATTTCCTTCGATAGTAGCCGCAGTTTCTGGAATTTCCTCAAAACAACCTATGCTTTCAAGACTCACAATCGTGATGTTTTCTGGAAGCATGCTTTGGATTTCTTTTATCTTGTTTTCGTTATTGGTGGCGAATACTATTTTCATTTTGGTTAACATTTTAAATGATTTAATAACGAAGTCTTACATAGACGTGTTTAATGCCTTTTTTATCCGAATCTCTTTCGTCAATTTCTAAAATTTCGGTTAGGGATTTGAGCATAGGGGTGAGTTTACTAAAGCCGTAACTTCTTGGGTCGAATTCGGGTTTGTTTTTGACGATTAGATTTCCCACATCGCCCAAAAATGCCCAGCCATCATCGTCGCTTATGGCATCTATGGCATCTTCGATAAGGTCAATAGTTGGGTTGTCTATTTTGATAGCCGTTTCTTTTTCTACTACTTTTTTGGTATCCGATGGAGTTGTAGTGGTGGTGGCTTTTGGTTTTTTCTTTTTGGTAGCACCTTCTAAAACTTCTATAAATACGAAACGATCACAGGCCACAATAAAGGCGTTTGGGGTTTTCTTTTCACCTATTCCAATGACTTTCATACCTGATTCTCGCAACCGAATGGCAAGTCGGGTAAAATCGCTGTCGCTAGAAACGATACAAAATCCATCTACTTTGTCTGAGTACAACAAATCCATCGCATCGATAATCAAAGCGGAGTCGGAAGAATTTTTACCTATGGTGTAGCTATATTGTTGAATGGGCGTAATGGCGTGTTCTAATAAAACAGACTTCCATCCATTAGCATTGGGTTTTGTCCAATCGGCATAGATGCGTTTGGTGGTAGGAGTGCCGTATTTAGTGATTTCTTCCATCATCCCTTTGATGTTGCTATACGGAACGTTGTCGGCGTCAATTAGGACAGCTAGTTTTAACTCTTTGGTGTTGTTTGACATTTTTAAAGCTTTGGTGTTCAAAGATACAAACTTTATGGTTAGCACTTTGCCTAGACCTGATCGAAATGAAAAGCCTCTTGTAGTTCAACTGAATGTTTTACTTGTACTAGCAGAGCTTCGTCCTCACCCCAGCCCCTCTCCGAAGGATAGGGTAGCTATTAGCTCCTGCTAGTGCTTTAGTGAAAATCGGTTGAGTCACAAGAGCTTGTAATGAAGAGCAGGATTTTGTGGCTAAAAAGAATTGTCTAAAAAGACCATTTTTTTAAGTAAAATAAAAGGATTTTGGGAGTAATTATAAATTTTAAATATTTAATTTTGCGCCTTAATAAAAATGTAGTACTAAGTCATTATATTATGGTAAAAGATTTATTCGAAAGAATCCAAAACAATAAAGGTCCTTTAGGAAAATGGGCTTCTCAGGCAGAAGGTTATTTTGTTTTTCCAAAACTAGAAGGAGAATTGGGACCAAGAATGCAATTTCAAGGAAAAAATATATTGAACTGGAGTTTGAACGACTATTTAGGTTTGGCCAATCATCCAGAAGTGCGTCAGGCAGATACGGATGCAGCCATTCAGTTTGGTGCTGCTTACCCAATGGGTGCACGTATGATGAGCGGACACACGAAATATCACGAGCAATTAGAGCAAGAATTGGCTGCTTTTGTGATGAAAGAGTCGGCTTATTTGTTGAATTTTGGTTACCAAGGAATGGTGTCTATTATTGATGCTTTGGTAACTAAAAACGATATCATTGTGTATGACGTAGATTCTCACGCTTGTATTATTGATGGGGTGCGTTTGCATATGGGTAAACGTTTTACTTACAAGCACAATGATTTAGAGAGTATGGAGAAAAACCTGCAACGTGCTACTAAAATGGCGACAGAAACAGGTGGAGGAATTTTGTTCATTACCGAAGGTGTGTTTGGAATGCGTGGACAACAAGGTAAATTGAAAGAAATTGTAGCCTTGAAAGAGAAATACAATTTCCGTTTATTGGTGGATGATGCACACGGTTTTGGAACGCTTGGAAAAACAGGTGCTGGAGCAGGTGAAGAGCAAGGTTGTCAAGACGGAATTGATGTTTATTTTTCTACGTTTGCAAAATCTATGGCGAATATTGGTGCTTTCGTAGCAGCTGATAAAGACATTATTGATTATTTGAAATACAATTTGCGTTCTCAAATGTTTGCTAAAGCATTGCCAATGATACAAACTCTTGGTTCTTTGAAGCGTTTGCAATTGTTGCGTGAATCTTCTGCGATTAAAGATAAATTGTGGGAAAATGTTAATGCGTTACAAAACGGATTAAAAGAAAGAGGATTCAATATTGGTGATACTAATACTTGTATTACTCCTGTTTACTTAGAGGGAAGTATTCCAGAAGCGATGGTGATGGTGAACGACTTGAGAGAAAACTACGGTATTTTCTTGTCGATTGTTGTTTATCCAGTAATCCCGAAAGGTATTATTTTGTTGCGTATGATTCCAACGGCTTCTCATACTTTAGAAGATATTGCAGAAACTTTGGCGGCTTTCGAAGCCATTCGTGAGAAACTAGTTAACGGAACGTATAAAGAAATTGCAGCACGCACTACAGTAGATATGGAAGCTTAATTTTTTAAGGTTTTCACTTATATAGAAAATCCATTCGTTTTTGGCGAATGGATTTTTTTTGTTTTACTGAGGTTTAAAACTGACCACTGAGGACTGAAAACTGACAACTCTTTTCTTAAAGAAGTTCTTTTCTAAACGTTTTTCTTCGGCAGTGAATGGTAGGATTGAAGTTTTTCCATAGCAATTGGATAGCGAGATTGTCTGCTAATTCGGGAGTACGGATACAATTTTGAATGCCTTTTTCGGTGAAAGTTTTATGGTATTCTTTAAAAATTACCGCAGTAACACCTTTATTTTGGTAGTCGGGATGCACGCCAATTAAGTAAAAAAGAACGTCTTTACAGTTTTTTCTTGCTTGTAATAAATGAAGGAAACCAAAAGGAAATAATTTGCCTTTTGCTTTTTGTAGCGCTTTTGAAAAACTTGGCATCACGATGGCAAAAGCGACAAGATTTCCGTCTTTGTCTTCTACATATTTGATGTATTCTGGATTGATGAAGTTGATGTATTTATTTTTGAAATACTCCTTCTGAATGTCCGTAATTGCTACAAACGAGGAAAGTTTGGCATACGATTCATTGAATAAATCAAACATTTTGTCCACATACGGAAGGACGTCTTTGGTTTTGGTGAAATTGATGGCTTTTAATTGGTATCGTTTTCTAATCAATTCCTCTGCTTTCTCAAAAGTTTCGGGTCTTACATTCGAAAAAGGAAATTTATTTTCTACATATTCTTTTTCGGTTACATAGCCTAGTTGCTCAAAGTGTTGCGCATAATATGGGTGATTGTACCAAGTAATCATCGTGCCAATTTCTTCGAAACCTTCGGTTAGCACGCCCACTTTGTCTAAATTTGAAAAACCCATCGGACCTTCTACGTATTCTAGGTTGTTTTTGCGCCCCAATTCATACACTTTTTCAAGTAGTGCTTGGGTTACTGTTATATCGTCAATAACATCAAACCAACCAAAACGAACCTTTTTTTTCTCTTGATTATTAACTTCATCCCAATTGATAATAGCAGCGATTCTTCCAACAACTTCTTGGTTTTTTTTGGCGACAAAAAAATAGGCTTCGGCATTTTCAAAGGCGGGATTTTTGGTTTTGTCAAAAGTTTCCAATTCATCTGCAATCAATGGAGGTACCCAATACTTGTTGTCTTTATAGAGAGAAAAAGGGAATTTTATGAATTCGGTGATTTCTTTTTTGCTTTTGGCTTCGTGAATCGTAATCATGGATTATAAAGTGTAAAGTGTAGGTGCGAATATAGCCAACTTTTATCCATAAAAAAAGCCCAATTATGGGCTTATTTGTTAATCGAAATTAGATTTTCTTCTTCTCTCTTGTTCTTGATTATCGATTGCTTTTTTCTTAATGTTTCCATTTTTCATTCTTGAAATGGTATTTTTGTAAAAACCATCATAGCGCCAAGAGACTCCAAATCCGCCATATAATATGGTTGGAGTGTTTTTGAAATTCGTACTTATTGAAGCGTCAATTTGTAGGTTGTTGTTTACTAAATAAGCCGCTCCACCACGAGCGATCATATCGCTATAAAAATCACTGTTGAAACCTTGGTTTTCAATAAAACCCGACCATTTTTTACTGAAACCGCGGGTTAAAGTTACTACATAGCCATAACTTGGATAGTCTGTTCCTATATAATCAGCGATGATGTTGGTAACAAAAACCCAACGGCCATCACCTAAATGGTTTTGCGTAATCAGCATGACTTTTGGAGAAATACTTGATTCTAGAGAAAAAGCATAAGGGTTTCCAGAAAAAACAAAATTGGATCCAGCGAATACCGAAACTGCAGGAACTAATTGTCGCCAATTAAAACGTTGATTGGCTTTCCAACTGTAAAAATTGACTTTTTTCTCGTAATTTTTAAAGGGGTCATAAATTAAATATTTGGCTCCCAAATTGGTCTGCCTAAAATTGGCTCTGTTGGTTGAACTAATATTAGTGTCGAGTTGATCATTTTGGTATTGAATATCTGCAATGACTTCTAATCTTTCCAAAAAGGCACCCCAACGAATCGTAGCGTCAAGACCAAAACCATTCACATCATAATTCAATAAATTGTGGTGGGAAGTTATGCCATAAATACCACTTTCAATCTGGATAATGTGTTTACCAACACCATAAGCAGACATGGTTTCTCCAGGGCGGTTGGAATTAATTTGATCGGTAAATTGCCCATAGTGAGCAAAAGGAATTAAAAATAAAGCGATTAAAGCAATTTTTTTGAATGGGAGCATAGTTATATTCTTTTGATTTAAAATACTAACGCAATCAAAAGTACTATATTTTATTATTTATTTAAGATTAGTATTTTAAATTTGATCATTTGATTTACTAATTTTGAAAAAATTTTTAGATATGCAACTAGCCTCATTTAGTGGATTTGTAAGAACATTGTTGTACATGATTATGTTTTACTATGTTTTTAAATTTTTGGCTAAACTTTTTTTGCCAATTTTAGTTAAAAAAGCGGTAGAAAAAGCTGGTGAAAATTTTCAGCAGCAGCAACAATATGCCCAACAGCAGTATGCGCAAAATAATAGAAGATACAGCAATCAAGACGAGATTATTGTTGATACGGCTCGATCCAAAAACCCAAAAGAAACCAAAAAAGTGGGAGAATATGTGGATTACGAAGAAATAGATTAAATTTGTGCACTGAAGCCCATTTTTTAATCTAATTCAAATCTGAATCCATTGAAAGTTATAAATAAATTCTATCCGCACGCATTAGCTATTCTAGGTTTTGTAGTTATTTCTTTAATTTATTTTTATCCTGTTCTACAAGGAAAACAAATTTTCCAGTCCGATATTGCTCAGTTTACTGGGATGGCCAAAGAGCAAAACGACTTTAGAGCCATCGAACATCAAGAACCTTATTGGACAAATGCTGCTTTTGGAGGAATGCCTACCTATCAATTAGGGGCAAAATACCCTCATGATTACATTGGCGCTTTAGATGATGCTATCCGATTCTTACCTCGACCAGCCGATTATTTATTCTTATACTTTTTAGGATTCTATGGTCTTTTGTTGGTCTTGAAAATCGATCCGTTAAAAGCCTTTTTTGGTGCGATTGCCTTTGGGTTTTCTACTTATTTGATTATTATTTTGGGAGTGGGGCACAATGCCAAAGCCCACGCTATTGGATATATGCCAATGGTAATTGCAGGTTTTATACTTGTTTTTCAGCGTAAATATATTCTAGGTGGTTTGGTTACTTTATTTGCTACAGCATTAGAAATTAATGCGAATCACTTTCAAATGACCTATTATTTGTTGTTGTTATTATTGATTTTGGTGGGGTATTATTCGTATCAAGCCATCAAAGAAAAACAATACAAAGATTTAGCCAAAAGCTTTGGAATATTAGCTATTGCAGGAATTTTGGCGATTGGGGCAAATGCGACCAATTTACTAGCTACTTCAGAATATGCTGCTTTTAGTACTCGAGGGAAAAGTGAATTGACGTTCAATCCAGATGGATCAAAGAAAACAGAAGATATAGCTTTATCTCGTGATTATATTACGGAATATAGCTATGGCATCATGGAGAGTTTCAATTTGATTGCTCCAAGAATTTTTGGTGGTTCCAATAGTGAAGCCCTTGGAAAAGACAGCGCTATGTATGAATTTATGGTGGGTCAAGGTGTCCCTGAAGATCAAGCGGCCGATTTTACTAATGGATTACCAACGTATTGGGGAGATCAACCAATTGTGGCTGCACCAGCGTATATTGGAGTAGTGGTTTTCTTTTTGGCAATTTTAGCACTATTTATTGATAAAAGAAAAATAAAATACGTCTTCTTTGGAGGTGCTATGTTTGCGTTAGTCCTATCTTGGGGAAAAAACTTTTCTTTATTGACAGATTTCTTCATTGATTACATTCCGATGTATGATAAGTTTAGAGCCGTTTCGTCTATTCAGGTCATCCTCGAATTGTGTTTCCCTGTTTTGGCTATTATGGGATTACAAGCCTTTTTTACTTTGGAAAAACCACAACAAACTAAAGGAATTTTGCATACAGCATTGTTTGGTTTGGGAGTTATGCTCATTCTTTTTGTGAGCAAAGGCGCGTGGAGTTATGCAGGTAGCAGCGATGGATTGTATTTGCAAAACTATGGTCCTGGATTTGTAGACGCGCTAAAAGCAGATCGTATGAGTTTATACACTGCGGATTTGTTGCGTTCTACCTTTTTTATAGTGTTAATTGCAGCTGTATTGTGGTTTTATACTCAAAAAAGATTGGCACAAAATACCGCTATAATTATTGTTGGTGTTTTGATGATTTTTGATCTTTTCTTCGTGGATAAAAAATATGTTTCAGGAAAAGATTTTATGAATGGTCGAGAAGTGGCAGCTCCATTTCAAGAAACTCCTGCTGATATTCAGATTTTAAAAGATGTATCGAACTACAGAGTTTTTGAGGTAAGTGGAAATTTATCGAGTGCAAGAGCTTCCTATTTTCATAAATCTTTGGGAGGTTATCACGCGGCTAAGCCTAGAAGAATTCAGCAGTTATTCGATTACCAAATCGCTAAAAATAATATTGAGGTTTTAGATTTTTTAAATGTAAAATACATCATTCAAACCGATAAAGAAGGCAAAGAATTTCCAACCGTTAATCCGAATGCGAATGGCAATGCTTGGTTTGTAAGTCAAATAAAAGCAGTTTCTTCTGCCGATGAGGAGATGAAAGCGTTAGATAAATTTGATTCTAAAAATGTGGCAATTGTCAATACAAAAGAGTTTACTATTTCAAATAAAAGTTTTGTAAAAGATGCTTCAGCGGTAATTACTTTGGATGCCTACAAACCAAATCACTTAACGTATACTTCAACTAATGCTAATGCTGGTTTAGCCGTGTTTTCTGAAATGTATTATGCTAAAGGTTGGAAAGCCTACGTTGATGGTAAAGAAACGCCAATTTACAGAGTAGATTATGTTTTGAGAGCTATTGAAATTCCAGCTGGAAAATATAAAGTAGAATTCAAATTCGAGCCAGAAGTAGTACAAACGGGAAGTACTATTGCTTTGGTGAGTTCTATTGCAATGCTATTGCTTTTGGTAGGAGGGATTTATGTTGAGCGAAAAAAAATCAAGAAAGTCGAATAAAGAGAGAGATGAAAACTAATGCTAAAATTGATGCAAAAAAGGTTGAATTGCAAAAAATATATTTGGAGCGATTGGAACGATTTATGTCATTAGTTGAACTTTCATATGCTTTAAAACACGCACCAAGAGTGATACAGAAAAAATAATGCTTCCAGAAATTGTAAATATTTGGACAATATTCAACGAAAAAAATGTTCGTTATCTAACTATTGGAGGTCTTGCTGTAAATATTTATGGCTATACAAGAAACACTGGTGATATTGATATTCTATTAGAAGATACTACTGAAAACAGAATCAACCTAAGAGCCGCTTTTAAACAAATTGGAATAGGAGACTTTCCTCAAATTGAAACAATGCAATTTGTAGCAGGATATACAGATTTTACAATTTCGTATGATTTGCGTTTGGATGTAATGACATCAATTAAGGGATTGGAAAATGCAAATTTTGATGAACTACTTCAAAATGCTACAATTGTTTATTTAAACGAAGTTCCTGTGTATTTCATTGATTATGATAGTTTGATACTGGCAAAAAAAGCGACCAATCGATTAAAGGATCAATTGGATATTGAGGAATTAAATAAATTGAATAACAAATAACTTGAAGAAAGATATCAAAAAACTCTTAATTATCACTTATTATTGGCCGCCAGCCGGTGGACCTGGTGTGCAACGTTGGTTGAAGTTTGTCAAATATTTACCCGATTTTGAGATTCAACCGATTGTTTATATTCCAGAAAATCCAACCTATCCTATAGTCGATGCTCATTTAGAAAAAGAAGTGTCGCAGCAAGCCATTGTTTTGAAAAAAAGCATTTTTGAACCCTATCAATTGGCTTCCTTTTTTTCTAAAAATAAAACCAAAAAAATAAGTTCAGGAATTATTCCTAATCAAAAAAAACAATCCTTTTTGGAAGCGTTTTTATTGTGGATACGTGGCAATTTGTTCATTCCAGATGCCCGTGTTTTTTGGGTGAAACCTTCTGTTGCTTATTTAGAAAAATACATTGCTGAAAATAATATTGACACTATCGTTACTTCTGGTCCACCGCACAGTTTGCACTTGATTGGTCTAGAGTTGCAAAAAAAAGTAAACGTCAAATGGTTTGCCGATTTTCGTGACCCTTGGACGACTATTGGCTATCACAAAGCCTTACGGTTGTCTAGTTATGCTGCCAAAAAGCATAAAAAATTAGAACGTCAAGTACTCAATGCTGCTGACACGATTATTGTAACTAGCAAAACGACTAAAACGGAGTTTCAAGCCATCACTTCAAAACCCATTGAAGTTATTACGAATGGGTATGACACAGAAAATGTTGCGCCACAGACGTTAGATACCAAATTCACTTTGGCACATATTGGTTCGTTTTTATCCGAACGCAACCCATTGATTCTTTGGGAGAGTTTAGTAGACTTACTTGCCGAAATCCCCGAATTTAAAAATCAGCTTGAGATTAAATTGATGGGCGCCGTGAGTCAGGAAGTGCTTGATACGATTAGCCGATTTGGACTCAATGACTATTTGAATAATTTGGGCTATGTATCGCACGATACAGCGGTAGCGCATCAACGTAAATCACAAGTTTTATTGTTAATCGAAATTGATTCTGAAGATACCAAAAGCATCATTCCGGGGAAACTTTTCGAATATATGGTTTCTGGAAGGCCAATTCTTGCTATTGGACCCAAGGACTCTGATTTTGCTGAGATTATCACTAGTACGAATACAGGAGTGTTTTTTGAATATGATAAAAAACAGCAATTGAAAGCTACCATTTTAGCCTACCATCAACAATTTTTGGAAGGAAAATTACAATCAAATCCCGTAGGTTTGCAAAAATATTCCAGAAAGAGTTTAACCAAAGAATTAGCTACTCTTTTAACTTCTAACTTTTAACCTCAAAAAAGTAACTTCAAACCTCTAACTTCTAAATTCTACCTTCGAATAATGGGCATAGTTTTAAATCAATCACTAAAGAATACTATAATTACTTATATCGGTTTTGGAATTGGAGGAATAAGTACCCTGTTTTTATTTCCACCAATTTTAGGTAAAACGTTCTACGGATTGTCCAATTACATTTTGTCTTGTGCTAATGTATTAATGCCCTTATTCGCCATTGGAATGCAAAATACCTTAGTAAAGTTTTATTCGCAGTGCAAAACTGAGGAGGAAAGAAATCAGTTTTTGTCTTTTACCGTTTTGTTTCCCTTGCTATTGAGTATTCCAATGCTTTTGATTGGTCTGTTTTTTTATGATGAAATTTTGTTTTTTGTTACTAAGAAAAATCCTATTGTTCAAAACTACATTTGGTTGATCCCTTTCATCGGATTATGTATGGCTTATTTCGAAATATTCTATGCTTGGGCAAGAGTACACATGCATTCAGTTTTTGGTAATTTTATCAAAGAAGTGGGTTTGCGACTATTTTCTTTGTTCTCTCTTTTAGCTATGTACTTCAAGTGGATAACTGCGGTGCAATTTATTTATCTTACCGCTGGAATCTATTTTGTAGCTTTTTTGGTCACCATGTTTTATGCTTTCCGAATTAAAAAACCTGTTTTTCAAATTGCTATTCCAGAGAATGTAAAAGGGATTGTTGAATACTCATTTTATATCATTTTATCTGGGAGTGTCGCTAATCTTTTATTAGATGGAGACAAAATCATGCTGAATCAGTATATGGATATCGGGAATATTGCCTTTTACTCGGTAGCCACATATATTGCTTTGGTGATTTCTGTGCCCAGTCGCGCCATGCACCAAATAGTGTACCCTATTACGGCCAAATTAATGCATGAAAACAAATACGACGATTTGAATATTTTGTACAAAAAAACCTCTATCAATTTGCAAATGGTTGGTGGATTCGTAATGTTGTGCATCTTTGTAAACATCAATCAGTTGTATGAATTGTTGCCAAAGGAATACGCTGGCGGAATTATGGTCGTTTTTATGATTGGACTCTCTAAATATTTCGATTTAATTTTAGGGAATAACAATGCCATTATTTTCAATTCAAAGTACTATCGTATGGTCTTGTTTTTGGGGGTAATGTTAGCGTTATTAACCTTTTTACTCAATTGGATTTTTATCCCTTTATATGGAATAATCGGTTCTGCCTTTGCGACACTTTTGTCCATCACAGTATATAGTGTTGCCAAGCTTCTTTTTGTAGTAAAACGTATGCATCTCTATCCATTTAGTAAACAAACCATGGTTTCTATAGGAATTACATTCGTTCTTTTGCTTCTTTTTTACTTTTGGCAATTTCCATTTCATCCTTTAATTGGGATCACGTTAAAATCGATGTTGCTCACCATAATTTATGTTTATATCAACTACAAAATGGTTATTTCTCCCGAAATCAATCAGGCTATCGATACGCTTTTTATTAAATTAAAACTAAAAAAGTAATAGATACACCATTGAAATATAGATACTCGCGTATAGAGTGTGCTGTTTTTAAGCTAAAGAATTATTGCTCATAGAAAATTATTTTTCGGAGCAGCAATCCAAAGCATTTTTGGTCACATCGTCCCGCCATCCGCTATATCTTTGCTTTTTAAAGAAAAAAAGCAAAGGATGCCGCTGCTGTCGGGGCTAAAGGGAAGCATTGTTGCTTTTTTGTTTTCATTTAAAAAAAATCGAATAGCGAAGTCTATACAAATATTCCGTAAAGCTTTTACCAAAGACGTAAAAACAAAAAATCGCTAACCTTCATTTCATCAAAACATTCAAAAGTGTTTTAATGAAGCAGACATTTAGATTATGTCCTTGTTTTCGGTAATCTTTTGGTAAGCTAATTACAGCAAGATTTTTGAGCTTATTTGTTGTCTGATTTTCAGGTAGTTGTTTTTTTTAAGTAGGTAATTATGAGATTATTCAGAAATAGCTTAAAATTAGCTTTTTTTTTGCTAAATTTATTTAGCTTTTTATCGATTTTTAGTGCCTTTTATCTAGTTTTTTAACGTTAAATTTTTTTTTAAAATTCTGATTATTAGTACTTTAAGTGTGTGTTATTTTTTTATATGAAATATCACTAAAAGTGGGTATTGTACATGCTATTTAACTAAGGTAAATTTGTAAAAAATTAATATCTAATGTATGTATTGGATTTTAATCTTTAAAAACTAAAATAGCATGAAATATAACCAATCTTTAAACCAAGAAGATTTAACCATTTTTACAAAATCCATCAACTCTAAATTAGAAGAGGGATTTATTTTAGAGGAACGAAATGATGCTTTACCTTTTGCAGTTTTATCCAAAAAACCCAAAAGAGTCAATCACAAATTAAATTTTAAATTATCTTGTGTAACATTAGGCGCTTGGTCTATTGTATGGCTTTATTTGAGCCATATTTCAAAAGCAAAGAAAATCGTTGTTGGTCTTGATGAAGACGGAAACGTTTTTCAAGAAAATTGTTATATGGGGTAGTTGCAAGACATCACTTTCTTAAAAAAAAATAGCCGCGAATTCATGTAGTTTAATACAGTTTTCGGGGCTATTTTTCTAGAATACCATTTTGTTTAGACTAGTTCAGTTTTTCTTTAAGGTATTTGGCCGTAACTGAATTTTTATTTTTGACTACTTCTTCTGGTGTTCCAACAGCTAAGAGTTTACCTCCATTTTCTCCTCCCTCAGGTCCTAAATCAATAATCCAATCGGCACATTTTATCAAATCAAGATTGTGTTCTATAACAAGTATAGAATGTCCTTTTTCAATCAAAGCGTCAAATGAAGCGAGTAATTTTTTAATATCATGAAAATGAAGTCCTGTGGTAGGTTCATCAAATACAAATAATGCTTTTTCTTTAGTTACTCCTTTCACTAAAAACGAAGCCAGTTTAATACGCTGCGCTTCGCCACCAGAAAGCGTTGACGATGATTGTCCTAACTGCACATATCCCAAACCAACGTCTTGCAAAGGCTGTAATTTTTGAATAATTTTATTTTGTTTATGTTTTGTAAAAAATGCAATAGCATCATCAATGGTCATAGTGAGGATGTCGTGAATGTTCTTTTCTTCAAAGGTAACTTCTAGAATTTCTTTTTTAAAGCGTTTTCCATTGCAGGTTTCACAAGGCAATTGCACATCGGCCATGAAAACCATCTCAACATTGATAGTCCCTTCTCCTTTACAGGTTTCGCATCGGCCGCCGTCCACATTAAACGAAAAATGTTTGGCTTGATAGCCTCTTACTTTGGATAGTTTTTCTTTGGCAAACAAATCTCTGATGTCATCATAGGCTTTGATGTAGGTTACAGGATTCGAACGGGAACTTCTTCCTATCGGATTTTGATCTACATATTCAATATGTTTGATATGCGAAAAAGAGCCTTTCATTTCAGTAAATTGTCCTGCTTTTTCACCTACGTTTTCCAGTTTTTTTTGCATGGCTGGAAATAGTATTTTCTTGATTAAAGTACTTTTTCCGCTACCAGAAACGCCAGTAATAACCGTAAGTATATCCAAAGGAAAAACAACATCGATATTTTGTAAATTGTTTTCTCTAGCGCCAATGATTTCGATGTAATTTTTATAGGGACGTCTTTTTTTAGGAGTTGCAATAGTTTTGGTGCCACTCAAATAATTTGCGGTCAAGGAATCCGCTTTTAGGATTTCTTCGAAAGTCCCTTGTGCGACCAAATTTCCGCCCAAAGTACCGGCTTCTGGACCAATGTCAATAATCATGTCAGCGGCTTTCATGATATCTTCGTCATGCTCGACCACAATTACGGTATTGCCTAAATTTCGTAACGAAAGTAAGACATTGATTAAGCGTTCGGTGTCTTTTGGGTGCAAACCAATACTCGGTTCATCCAAAATATACATCGATCCTACCAAACTACTTCCGAGTGAAGTGGCTAAGTTAATGCGTTGTGATTCTCCACCCGATAAAGTGGCTGAATTTCGGTTTAAGGTCAAATAATCCAATCCTACTTCTGTCAAAAAGGATAGTCGATTATTTATTTCAATCAATAAACGCTTAGCGATTTGTTTTTCATATTCATCCAATTCAATTTTTTTGAAGAAATCTACTAGATTCTTAATTGGTAAGTCTACAAGATCAGATACAGTCTTGTGGTTTATTTTGACATAGGATGCTTCTGGACGAAGGCGTTTTCCTTTGCAACTCGGACATTTGGTTTTACCACGATAACGCGAGAGCAACACGCGATTTTGTATTTTGTAATTTTTTTCTTCTAACTCTTTAAAGAAATCATGCAGTCCTTGAAAGTATTGATTTCCTGTCCAAATGAGTTCCTTTTGTTCATCAGTTAACTGAAAATAGGGTTTGTGAATCGGAAAATCAAATTTGTAGGCAGCATTGACTAGTTCATCTCTAAACCAACTCATGCTTTCGCCACGCCAAGGATAGATGGCATTTTCAAATACCGAAAGCGTCGTGTTCGGAACTACGAGTTCTGGATCGATACCAATAATGTTTCCGTAGCCTTCACAAGCCGGACAAGCTCCATAAGGATTATTGAAGCTAAATAAATGAACGTTGGGTTCTAGAAATGCAATACCATCTAACTCAAAATTATTCGAGAAGCTAAATCTATTTTTTTCGTTAAGTTCTTGTAGAAAACAGGTTCCTTTTCCTTCATAAAAAGCGGTTTGAACGGCATCGGCCAAACGATTGTAGAATTCTTCTTCGGTTTTAACCACAATACGATCAATGATGAGTTCGATAGTCAGTTTTTCTATCTCTTTGTCTTTTTTGTCCAAAATAGAAGCAATAAAATCATCTAAACGAAGCATTTCGTGATCGACAAGTACTCTTGCAAAACCTTGTTGCTGTAGTATTTTTAATTTATCTTGTAGTTTTCGACCTTCTTCTACATGAAGAGGTGCCAAAAGCAGCCATTTGCTATCCAAAGCTAAGGTTTTTACAACATTGACCACATCGGTTACGGTATTTTTCTTTACTTCTTGGCCAGAAACAGGAGAGTAGGTACGTCCAATTCGCGCATACAATAACTTGATGTAATCATAGATTTCTGTTGAAGTACCCACTGTAGAGCGCGCATTGGTCGTGTTTACTTTTTGTTCGATGGCAATGGCTGGAGCAATACCTTTGATATATTCTACTTTTGGTTTATCCAAACGGCCTAAGAATTGCCGTGCATAGGATGACAAGCTTTCTACATAGCGACGTTGCCCCTCGGCATAAAGGGTATCAAAAGCCAAACTTGATTTTCCAGAGCCCGAAAGTCCGGTAATTACTACCAATTTGTTTCTAGGAATGACAACATCCACGTTTTTTAGATTGTGAACCTGTGCGCCTTTGATTATTATATTTTGTTTGGGGTCTAATGTAGAAAGGTCAATCGACATAATAAAATGAATTTGCACAAAAGTAATCAATTTTGCCCTGTTTGTGAAGGTTAAACGAATCACAATTTTTGTCTACTTGGTCTTGTAAAATCCTTGTTTTTAATTGTTTTTTGTTGCTAATTCCTTTTGTTTCTGCTGATTTATTTAGAATTTATAATATTAAGTTATAGTTTTACATAAACATTCAACTCATGCGATTACAAAAAACTTTTTTACTCGTAGCTTTATTTTCAGTTTTCAATTTTTTAGCTCAAGAACTTCCACCAATTGTAAAATATGCTCCCAATACTTACGGAGCTGGTAACCAAAATTGGATGATCTCTCAGGATCAAAATCAATATTTGTATTTTGCCAATAACGAAGGTTTACTCACTTTTGATGGCTCCAAATGGGATTTATATCCTTCGCCCAACGAAACGATAATTCGTTCGGTAAAAGTGATTGGACAGCGAATTTACACGGGCTGTTACATGGAGTTTGGGTATTGGGTACGCCAAAAAAATGGACAATTACAATATACTTCATTAAGCAAAAAAATTAAAAGCAAAATTCAGGACGATGAGCAGTTTTGGAATATACTGAATTATGATCAATGGATTATTTTTCAGTCGTTGAACAAGATTTTCATTTATGATTCCAAAAAAGATTCGTTTAAAGTTATTGCGCCTAAAAGTGGCATTTTGAAATCCTATCGAACGCCCAATGCAATTTACTATCAAACGGTTTCGAATGGATTATTTGAGATCGTAAGCGGAAAAGAAAGTTTGGTTTCTAATGATCCGATACTCAAAAACAATAAAATCATCAATGTATTTGCTATCGATCAAGGACTTTTGATACAAACGCAATGGAATGGTTTTTATACTTTGATTCAAAATAAAGTTTCTCGATTTATAACAGAAGTAGATGACCAGTTAATTGCGAATACTATTTACAACAGTCAGCAATTATCCAATGGGAGTTTTGCAGTAGGTACCGTTTCTAATGGTGTTTTTATTATCGATACGCATGGAAAGCTTAAACATCATATTTATCAAAGCAAAGGATTGAGCAATAATACTGTTTTGTCCTTGTTTGAAGATTTTGATAAAAATTTATGGATTGGTTTAGACAATGGCATCAATTGCATCAATTTGCAATCTCCCATTAAGAGTTTTACAGATAATTCAGGGGTTTTGGGAACTATTTACGCCACAAAACTTATTGATGGAAAGCTTTATGTGGGCACGAATCAAGGCCTTTTTTATAAAAAATATGACTCGAATGAGGATTTTAAATTTATAAACGGAACGAAAGGGCAAGTATGGTCTTTGTTTGAATGGAATGGAGAACTCTTCTGTGGTCATGATTCTGGAAGTTTTTTAGTTCAAGGTGCAATCGCGATACCTATTTTTAAAAGTTCTGGAACTTGGAAGTTTTGCCCAGTTCCTAACAGAAAAGATCTACTTATACAAGGAAATTATTACGGAATTTCTGTTTTGCAAAAGGTAAATAATCAATGGGTTTTTAAAAACAAAATAGCTGGATTTGATTATTCGGCTAAAAGTTTTGAAATCACAAAACAACTTGAAGTGTATATAAGCCATGAATACAAAGGTGTTTTTCGATTGCAATTAAATAAAGAGTTGACAAAAACAGCTCCTTTTTATACCTACACTTCTCCCCAAAAAGGAAAAAACGCTAGTTTGACTCAATTCAATGGCGCCATTTATTATGCTTATAAAGAAGGAATTTTCAAGTTAAATCCTTCAACCAAGAAATTTATCAAAGATCCGTTTTTGAGCACTATTTTTAGCAAAGAAGAATATACTTCAGGACAAATGATTGTTGACAATTCCAATAGATTGTGGTTGTTTACCAAGAACTATATCCATTATTTGTCTTTGAGTAAATTGAGCAATCAGTTGAAGGATAATGTCATTCCAATTCCAGCTTCATTGACGAATTCGATGTTGGGGTATGAGAATTGTACGCAGTTGTCTAATGCTGTTTTTCTTATTGGTACGGCAGATGGTTATTATACCTTGAATTTGAATGATTTGAGTTTTAAAAATTACAAAGTAGCCATTACTAATATTGCCGTGAATCGATTGAATGAGGGTTCATATAATTACGCAATTCCAGAGGATGGAAAATTCAATTATGAACAAAACAACATCGCATTTAATTTTACCGTGCCCGAATACAATAAGTATATCAATGCTGAATATCAGTTTTTATTGGAAGGCTTTCAAGAAAAGTGGAGTACATGGAGTTCAAAATCGGCCATTAATTTCAAAAATTTACCTCCAGGAAATTATGTGTTTAAGGTAAGAGCAAAATTTTCTAATTCCTTGTTAGAAAATACAGCAAGTTATTCTTTTACGGTTTTAAAGCCTTGGTATCTGACCAATTTGGCTGTATTCGTTTATCTCATATTATTTGTTGTTTTGGTATTTTATATTCACAAGGCGTATCAGAATTATTATGAAAAACAGGAAGCCAAGCTCATCGAAGAGAATAACCTTTTGCTTGAGATCAAAGAGCTCGAAAACGAACAAGAATTAATGCGATTACGAAACGAGCAATTGTCACAAGATGTTGATTCTAAGAGCCGAGAATTGGCTGTTTCGACTATGAGTTTGAATAGTAAAAACGAGTTGTTGGCTTTTATCAAAGAAGATTTAAAGAAAACCGCTCCGAGTGATACTTCAAATATAAAATCAGTGATATCAACGATCAATAAAAATATTACCGAAGAGGATTCTTGGAAAGTTTTCCGCGAAGCATTTGATAGTGTTGATAAAGATTTTCTCAAACGCGTAAAACAAATACACCCGTCATTAACTCCAAATGATTTGAGGTTATGTGCCTATTTAAGAATGAATCTTTCGTCTAAAGAAATTGCCCCCTTGCTGAATATTTCGGTAAGAAGTGTAGAGATAAAAAGATATCGATTACGCAAAAAAATGGATTTAACACATGAACAAGGCTTGGTAGAATATATTCTTACCGTATAGTTTTTTCAAAATAATCATTAATCTCCTATACATTACCACAACATTTGTAATTGTTGTGGTTTTTTTTGTTTTTGTTAAACGGTTTTGGCTGTGCTATTTTCGTAATAATTATGCTGTTTTTTTAGGGTTTGTTTAAATAAATAAAACTTTTTTTGAATTGTATATTTTTTGTAGAGGTTCTTTTTAAACTATCACGTTGTAGTTACAGTAATTTTAGAATTCAATACAAAACCAAAATGTTATGAAATCTAAACTAGTATTAATTGCATTCATTTTGCTGGCCTCTTTAGGGTATGCACAAACGAATGAAATCATTGGAAAGGTAATCGATGCCAAAACCGGAACCTCACTTCCGGGAGTAAACGTGAGGGTAAAAAATGGTTCGCAATCTGTGTCGACCGACTTTGATGGCGGCTTTAAATTAGCCAAAGTAGCTGAAAATGCTGTGCTGCTCTTTAGTTATGTAGGGTATAAAGATACTCAGCTCACAGTTAAAGGGAATCAAAATCTAACCATAAAAATGGAAGAAGAATCCAGTGCTTTAAAAGAAGTAGTGGTGATTGGTTACGGTAGCCAAAAGAAAAGGGAGGTAACGGGAGCTGTTTCGGTTCTAGATGCCAAAGCTTTGGATGTTATCAAGCCAGTAAAAGTAGAACAAGCACTTCAAGGAACAGTTTCTGGTGTAAATGTTACGACTCAGTCGGGTTCACCGGGTGCAGCTTTAGACATCCGAATTCGTGGAATTGCCACTAATGGTGAAAATAGACCTACCACTATTATTGATGGTTATGTTGGAGAATTAGGACTGCTCAATCCTAATGATATCGAAACGATCACTGTTTTGAAAGATGCACAAGCGGCTATCTACGGAACCATTGGTGCTAATGGCGTGATTTTGATCACTACTAAATCAGGAAAAAAGAACGCCAAAACAAAAATAAATTTCAACACTTATGTAGGTTTTCAAGAAACTACAAGAACTTTGCCTACGTTAAATGCTACAGAATATGCTTTGTTATTGAACGAAAGTTATGCTAATGGCGGTCAAACTATTCCTTATCCAAATGTTTCAGGTTTAGGGAAAGGAACCAATTGGCAGAAAGAAGTATTCAGCACTGGAGTTCCTATCATTAATCATGATATTTCAATTTCAGGTGGATCTGATAAAGTAACTTATGCTGTAAGTGGTTCGCATTTGGATCAAGAAGGGATTGTTGGCACTGATAAATCGGGATTTTTAAGAAACACGGCAAGAGTGTCTTTAGGTGCGGATTTGAGTGATAAATTGAAATTAAAAACCAATGTTATCTATACTTATTTTAATAGAAAAACATTAAATGAAAACGGATTGGGTTCTGTCTTGTTTAATGCTTTGAATGCTCCAGCTACTCTAAATCCGTATGATACAAATGGTAACTATACTTTAGTACCAAGTACAACTGGTTTAGGGACTGAAATCATTAACCCACTAGCTCAAATAGACAATACTTATAACGATTATAATTATAAGAAATTGAACGGTAATTTCGGATTAGATTATAAACTGTTTGATGGTTTTGTGCTTTCAAGTACCATTGGTTTTAATACTTCTAATAGTGAATCCAAAATTTTCGCCAAACAAGTAAATTATGGAGGAAAAGTTTTTGATGTACAACGCAGCTCTGTTACTCAAGGAACGGTGAATGACAACAATTACTCTTTCGATATTTTTGGAACTTACACCAAAAAAATTGGAGAAAACCACAGTTTTGTGGGCACTATTGGAAACACCATTTTCAAAGAATGGGGCAATGGACTTTATGCCACAGGTTATGACGTGCCAAATAATTCTTGGGACTTTGCCGACATCTCATTGACCACTGGTACATTAGATGCTAAAACTAACAGTTCTTATGTTTATGACGAAAGAAGGCTGTCTTACTTTGGAAGATTGCAATACGATTTTAAAGGAAGATACTTACTATCGGCCATGTTACGACGTGATGCTTCAACAAAATTTGGACCCAACAACCGAGTAGGATATTTTCCTTCATTCACAGCCGGTTGGATTGTTTCAGATGAACCTTTTTATGGAGAATCCAAGACGCTTAATTTTATGAAGCTAAGAGCAAGTTATGGTACTTTGGGTAATGACCAAATTCCAAACAATGGGTATGTTGGCCTATTAGGTGGCGAAGCAACTTATGTGTTTAACGGCGCATTGGTAAACGGAACGGCAGTGGGACAAACCCCAAATCCTGATTTGAAATGGGAAGAAGCTAGAAAATTTGATGTTGGTTTAGATCTGAAATTGTTCAACAACAAAGTATCTATAGTGACAGATTATTTCATCGATACTCGTAAAGACTTATTAATACCAAACATCCCTGTTTCGGGTATTAATGGCATTGCAGCTCCAGGAGCTGGTGCGCCAACCTTGAACGCAGGTACCGTTCGCAATTCAGGAGTTGAATTTTCGATAGACTATAAAAATACTTTTGATAATGATTTTTCATTGAGTTTAGGGTATAATGTGACGTTTTTGAAAAACAAAGTTTTGGCTGTTGATAATGGAACTGGATTTATTGAAGGTGGATCTTTCGGGGTAGGACAACCTGCGCCATCAAGAATGGAAGTAGGGAAACCAATTGGATATTTCTTTGGTTACAAAACAGATGGAATTTTTCAAAACCAAGCCGAAGTCGATGCGCACCCTTCTCAAATTGCTTTAGGAGCTAATGCGGCCCCAGGCGATATTCGATATGTTGATACCAATGGCGACGGCATTATAAATGCCAATGATAGAACTAATATTGGCGATCCAATTCCAACAGCTACAATGGGTTTCAATATGCAAATGAATTATAAGAATTTAGATTTTGCTATTTACACCTTTGCTTCGGTGGGGAATGATATGGTTCGTAATTATGAAAGAACCTTGTCCGATGCCAACCGCTTAAATTATGTTTTAGATCGATGGACAGGCGAAGGTTCTACCAACGCAACCCCAAGAGTAACTACAGGCGCTACTTCAAATAGTGTATTCTCGGATTATTTTGTAGAAGATGCTTCTTATATCCGAATTCAAAATGTTCAATTAGGATACACTTTAAGTCCAACCGTTTCTGAAAAAATTGGAATTTCAAAATTCAGAATTTATACCGGTGTAAACAATTTGTACACCTTCACTAAATACAAAGGATACGATCCAGGAGCGTCGAATGGAGCGCCAATTGGAGGTGGAATTGATTATGGATTTTATCCTGTTCCAAGAACCTATTTGTTTGGACTAAACATTAATTTTTAATTGCAATTACAATGAAAAAGTATCTTTTTTTAACGATAGCAACTGTATTTGTAACTACACTTACAGTTACCTCATGCTCGGATGATTTTGTAGATCGTTCGCCTGCTTATTCTATAGACTCGGAAAATTATTTTAACTCTAAAGATGATTATGATAAAGCGCTAGTAGCCGCTTATGATTTGTTACAATCATCTTATGTTAATGTTTTATTGGGTGAAATCGCCTCGGATAATACGCTAGCTGGCGGAGAAAGTCCAACCGATGTGATAGGTTTCCAACAAGTAGATGATATGATTCATACGCCTGTAAATAGCAATTTACGTGATTTATGGAATTGGATGTTTGCAGGTGTTCAAAGAGCCAATTATATTTTGGAATTCAAAGACAAAACGGATTTTTCAGGTAAAAATCAGGTTATTGCCGAAGCTCGTTTTTTACGTGCTTACTATCAATTCGAATTGGTAAAATGGTTTGGCGGTATCCCGATGAAAGGGGATGCTCGTTTCAAAATTGGTGATGAAAAAACCATCAAAAGAGCCAGCATTCAAGAAGTGTATGCTTCTATTGAAGCGGATTTGATTTATGCTTCGGCTAATTTGGCCGCAGTTCCTTCTCAAAAAGGTCGTGCTACCAAAGGAGCAGCTTTAGCCTTACTTGGAAAAGCGTATCTGTATCAAAACAAATTCACTCAAGCAGCGAGTACTTTAGAAAGTGTGATTACCTCTAATACGTATTCATTGGTTACGGATTATAACTCCATCTTTGAAGAAGCTGGTGAAAACAACGCCGAATCTGTTTTTGAAGTACAATATACAGATGTTGAAGGCGCTGGATTTGGATGTTTACAATGTAGCGAAGGAAATGTAGCCGTTGGTTTTAATGGCATTAGAAACTATTCAGGTAGTGTTTTTTCTTCTGGATTTAGTTTTAATGTACCTACTAAAGAAGCGGCTAGTGCTTTCGAAATTGGTGACCGTAGAAAAGATGTAGCTATTCTAGACATTGAGGCATGGGCAGCTAGCACGAGCGCTACTTTTGGTAAAGGAAACGAACACACAGGATATTTCAACAGAAAATATTTACCAAGAAAAAGAAGTGCCAATGCAGCTGGAGATTTGAATTTGACGAATCCTAACAACTACAGAGCCATTCGTTACGCCGATGTACTTTTAATGGCTGCCGAAGCCAATAGTCGTGGCGGAATTGATGATACTAAAGCAAGATTGTATCTGAATCAAGTGCGTCGTCGTGCTTTTGGCGATACCAATCATGATATTTCTGCTTCTGGAGCTGCTTTGACAGATTTTATTTTGGCAGAGCGAAGAGTGGAACTTTTGGGAGAAGGACACCGTTTCTTCGACCTAGTTAGAACGGGTAAAGCAGCTGGGAAAATTCCAGGTTTTACTGCTAATAAAAACGAATTATTCCCTTTACCTATTGAAGAAATTCAATTTTCAAACGGAAATTGGCAACAAAACCCTGGATACTAAAACATAAAAACGATGAAAAAAATAGTATATATACTAAGCATGTTAGCGCTTATTTTAGGAGTAAGCTGCTCTAACGAAAATGACCTTATAGATGTGAGTAGTGTCGCTGCTCCTAGTAATATAGCTGCTTTAACAACAGTTACACAAGATAATACTGGAAAAGTTACTTTCTTGCCAAAAGGAGAAGGGGTTACTCGTTATGAAATTTTTTATGGTGATGGGACAACTACTCCAGGATACGTTTCTCCAGGGGGTACTGTAGATCATGTTTATAAAGAAGGAGTTTATGATGCCAAAATTGTTGGTACAACCATAGATGGGAAAAGAACAGAAGTGATCCAAAAAGTAGTAGTGGCCTTTAGAGCACCAGAAAATCTTGTGGTTACTATAGAAAATGATTTGACGGTTTCTAAAAAAGTTACAGTAAAAGCAACTGCCGATTTCGCATTGTTTTATGACGTATATTTTGGAGAAGCTGGAAAACCAGATCCAATTTCGGTGAATAACGGAGAATCGATTTCGTATACCTATCAAGCTGCGGGAGTTTATAAAATTCGTGTGGTTTCTAAAAGTGCAGCTGTAAAAACTACAGAATATTCAACAGATTTTAAAGTCACAGTTGTAAATAGACCCAATGCCTCGGCACCTACACCACCAAGCAGACAAGCCTCTGATGTGATTTCGCTTTACGGATCAAAATATACTAACGTGGCTGGAACTAATTTCTTCCCAGATTGGGGGCAAGCAGGTCAGGGTAGTAGTTGGGCTGAATTTGATTTGAATGGCGATAAAATGCTAAATTATATCAATTTGAGTTACCAAGGAATTGCTCTAGCTGATGGAACATCGATCAACGTATCAGGAATGGAATTCATTCACATGGATGTATGGACAGCAGATTTGGCTAAAATTGAAACCTCATTGATCAGTAAAACCAATGGAGAAAAACCAGTGGTTAAAGATCTTGTAGCCAATCAATGGACAAGTATTGATATTCCAATTTCAGCCTTTACTAGTCAGGGATTGACAGTAGCCGATATTTTTCAATTGAAATTTGTTGGAACGCCATGGGCTAAAGGCTCAGTGTTTATAGACAATATTTATTTCTATAAATCGCCATCAGCATTATTACAATTTCCGATTGATTTTGAATCGACTTCATTAACTTACGCATGGACTGGTTTTGGCGGAATGGAAGATAAAGCGACTGTAATCGCAAATCCAAATCCTTCTGGTAGCAATGTTTCGAGCAAAGTGCTAAAAATGGAAAAACCATCTGGTGCACAAACCTGGGCAGGTGCAACACTACTTTTAGATACAAAAATTGATTTCTCAAAAGGAACAAAAATGAAAATTACCGTTTGGTCACCTAAAGTAGGAGCACAAATTCTTTTCAAAATGGAAGACAAATCCAATTCAGGAATTAATTTCGAAGTTCCTGCAACTACTACAGTTGCTAATGCTTGGGAAGTGTTAACTTTCGATTTGGCAGGAAAATATGACGCTTCAAAGACCTATAATCTAATAGCTTTATTTCCTGATTTTGGTGTAGCTGGTGCGGGAGCTACGTATTACCTTGACGACATCAAACAATCCAACTAAAATTATTCAAAAAATGAAAAATATATTAAAATATATAACAGCGACTTTTTTCCTCCTTATGATGGTCAATTGTCAAAACGATAATGTAGAGTTCGGCTCTTTGGATACGCCTACCAACTTAGTCGTAACGTTTGATATCGTTGGTAAGACTGTACAGGCTCCTAATGGAGATGGATCAGGTAAAGTGAAATTTACGGCAAAAGCCGATAATGCCATCAGCTATAAATTTGTTTTTGGTGATGGACTTTCAGAAGTATCTCCTTCGGGTGTTACGGAACATGGTTTCGCAGCAGTTGGAGTGAATACTTACAATGTTACCGTTATCGCTAATGGTAAGGGAGGCGTTAGTTCTTCAACTGTAGTAGAAGTTAAAGTATTCAGTAATTTCAATGACCTAAAATCTACTAACTTCCTAACAGGAGGAACAGCTGCTGGAAAAAAATGGTATATAGCAGCAAATGAAGTAGCTCATTTAGGAGTTGGTCCAAATAGTACTAATAACGATGAAAATTATTATCCAAAGTGGTATCAAGCTGCTGCTTTTGAAAAGGCGTCTACTTGTTTCTATGACGGAGAATATACTTTTGCTTTGGTTAATGGTAAAATTGAGTTCAAACAGGATAATAAAGGGAACACTTTTTTTCAAAACTCATACAAAAGTGTAGGTGGTGGAACCAATGGTGGAGATGACCAATGTTTACCATTTAATACCGCTGGAACTAAGATTGTTTCATTGGCACCATCTACTTCTGTGATTTCCAAAAACCCAAATGTTGCTTCAAAAATAACTGGCACGGTTTTGAATTTTTCTGATGGGGGATTCATGGGGTATTATGTAGGAACTACACAGTACGAAATTCTTTCTATAACAGATAATAGAATGACCGTTCGTTTTGTACAAGCCAACAATACTGATTTGGCCTGGTACCAAACTTTTACAACTACTAAGCCTAGTCAAGCACCTACAGACGATTTTACTAAATTAGTATTCTCCGATGAGTTCAACGCAGATGGAGCTCCAGACGCAACCAAATGGGGGTATGATTTAGGTGCTGGCGGCTGGGGTAATAATGAAGCTCAAACCTATACTAATAGTGCGACAAATGCTGTTGTACAAGGAGGTGTGCTTAAAATCACAGCTAAAAAAGAAGGTTCTAGTTACACATCAGCCCGTTTGAAATCCGAGGATAAGTATGCCTTTAAGTATGGTAAAATTGAATTCAAAGCTAAATTGCCAGCAGGTGCAGGAACTTGGCCTGCAGTATGGTCTTTAGGAGCAGATTACAAAACAAACACTTGGCCAGCTTGTGGAGAAATCGATTTTATGGAACATAGAGGAAATTCTCCAAATGTGATTCATGGTTCTTTACATTTCCCAGGTAATTCTGGAGGTAATGCGAACACAAATACTACAACAATTGCCAATGCTACAACAGAATTTCATGTGTATAAAACAATTTGGACAGCAACTTCGATAAAGTTTTATGTAGATGATAAATTATTTCATTCATTTGCAAATAGTAATTCTGTTCCTTTCAATAAAGACTTTTTCTTAATACTAAATGTTGCCATGGGCGGAACTTTTGGAGGAACAATTGATCCTGCTTTCACGCAAGCAACTATGGAAGTGGATTACATTAGAGTATACCAATAATTAAAAAATTAATTCCAATAGAAGATTGATGCATTATCAATCTTCTATTTTTTTAACAGCGCGCTTATGATACTAGCAAACAAAAAACAACTTGTAATGGCATTACTTATTGCAGGTTTGCATCTCGGTTCTATGACTGCCCAAACTAAACCTGTTTACACCGCAGTTAGCTTGGATAAAAAAGTTACTTCTTTATTGAAGAAAATGACTTTGGAGGAAAAAGTTGGACAGTTAAACCAATACAATGGTTTTTGGGATGTTACTGGTCCTTCACCAAAAGAAGGACAAGCCGCTAAGAAATACGAAGATTTAAAGAAAGGTTTAGTAGGTTCGATGCTCAATGTAAAAGGAGCAAAGGATGTTCGAACGCTACAAAAAATTGCCGTAGAACAAACCCGATTGGGTATTCCTTTGCTATTTGGTTTTGACGTAATTCACGGCTATAAGACCATTAGTCCAATTCCGTTGGCCGAATCGGCAAGTTGGGACTTACAAGCCATTCAGCAATCGGCAGCTATGGCTGCTGAAGAGGCTGGAGCAGTGGGAATCAATTGGACGTTTGCACCAATGGTAGATATATCTCGAGATGCACGTTGGGGTAGAGTAATGGAAGGTGCTGGCGAAGATACCTATTTGGGAAGCTTGATCGCAAAGGCTAGAGTGCTTGGTTTTCAAGGTGATTTAAGTACTAATAAAAACATTTTAGCTTGTGCTAAACATTTTGCAGGCTACGGTTTTTCCGAAGCAGGCAGAGACTATAACACGGTAGATATTGGTGAGTCTACTTTACAAAATATCGTTTTTCCTCCTTTCAAGGCCGCAGTCGATGCTGGTGTGAGAACCTTTATGAACTCTTTCAACGAATTGGATGGAATTCCTGCAACGGGTAATACTTATTTGCAAAGAAAAATTCTAAAGGGTGATTGGGGATTTCAAGGTTTTGTGGTGTCTGATTGGGGATCAATTATGGAAATGCAAGTGCATGGCTACGCAAAAGATTTAAAACATGCTGCCGAATTGGCTATCAATGCAGGATCGGATATGGATATGGAATCTAGTGCTTATGTAGAGCATTTGGTACAACTTGTTCGCGAAGGAAAAGTAAAAGAAAGTACCATCGATGAAGCTGTAAAACGTATTTTGAGAACCAAATATGTTTTAGGATTATTTGATAATCCTTATAAATATTGCAACGAGGAATATGAAAAAGCTACTGTTGGTAAACCAGAATTTCATCAGCAGGTTTTAGAAATGGCCAAAAAATCAATTGTATTATTAAAGAACAAAGATGAGATTTTGCCACTTAAGAAATCAGGACAAAAAATAGCGTTAATCGGAGCACTCGCGGCTGATAAAACAAGTCCATTGGGTAGTTGGCGACTTGCAGCCGATGACAATACTGCTGTTTCTGTTTTAGAGGGATTACAAGCCTACAAAGACAATCAATTGACCTATGCCAAAGGCGCTGATGTAGCTTTGGGAGAACCTAAATTTGTTTTTGAAACCAAAATCAATACTACAGATAAAAGTGGTTTTGAGGAAGCAATTAGAGTAGCCAAAAATGCCGATGTTGTGATAATGGTGCTTGGAGAACATGGATTGCAATCTGGAGAAGGGCGTAGTAGAACTGACATTGGTTTACCTGGTGTGCAACAAGAATTGCTTGAGGCGGTTCATGCCGTAAATCCAAAGATTGTTTTAGTGCTAAATAATGGTCGTCCGTTGGCTTTGCCTTGGGCTGACGAACATATTCCAGCAATTGTTGAGGCTTGGCAATTAGGAACACAAAGCGGAAACGCAATCGCTCAAGTTTTGTATGGCGATTACAATCCAAGTGGAAAATTACCCATGACCTTTCCTAGAAATGTAGCCCAAGTTCCTATTTATTATAATCATAAAAATACAGGAAGACCAGCCGCAAACGAACCAGAAAGTGTTTTTTGGTCGCATTATATCGATGAAAAACACACGCCTCTTTATCCGTTTGGCTACGGATTGAGTTATACCAAATTTGACTATTCAGATTTGAAGTTGTCATCTTCTTCATTTAAAACAAATGGTAAAATTGAAGTTTCAATTACAGTTACCAATTCTGGAAAAGTTGCTGGAAAAGAAGTAGTTCAAATGTATATTAGGGATTTATTTGCTAGTGTAACTCGACCAGTTTTAGAATTGAAAGGATTCGAAATGATAGAATTACAGCCCAATGAATCTAAAAAAGTAGTTTTTACCATTGATGAAAAAACAATTGAATTCTATACAGCCAATTCGAAATGGGAAGCTGAAGCTGGCGATTTTAAAGTATTTGTTGGCGGAAGTTCAGCTCAAACGGTACAAGCAGATTTTCAATTTAATAATTAAATAATAATAGTAGTTGGTTTAACTTGTATTTTGTTTTCATTACTGCTGCAAGATGAATCAATTTTTAATGGTGTTTTTTTTACTTCGAACGTATACTCTCCTGAGAGGATACCTGAAAAAATTGAAATACAAGTTTAAATCAACGCTTCAAAGTAATAAAAGTTCTCTTTTGAGAGTCAGTAAGTAAAAATTAAATTTTCAGGGATGAAAAAGTATATAGTCCTAATAGTAGGAGTGGTAAGTTGCAGTTTTGCTCAACAAAAGCAACGAAAATTAGTTTGGGAGGAGAACTTTAGCGGAAAGACGCTAGACCCAAAAGTTTGGAATATAGAAGTTGGCGACGGCTGTCCGAATTGCGGTTGGGGAAATAACGAACGACAATTGTATACGGATTCGAATCACTTTTTAGAGAAGGGAAATTTGGTCATCAAAGCCAAAAAAGAAGATGGTAAATATACTTCAACTCGAATCAATACCAAAAACAAAAAAGAATTCCAATACGGGCGATTTGAGATCAGAGCCAAGTTACCTGTAGCTAATGGTTTGTGGCCTGCCTTCTGGATGTTAGGTTCTAATTTCAAAGAAGTAGGATGGCCAAAATGTGGAGAAATTGATATTTTAGAGTATATAGGCCGCGAACCACATGTTTTATTCAATTCATTGCACACACAAGACAGTCACGGAAACACCATAAACACCAAGAAAACAACTGTTCCCGATATAGAAAAAGGTTATCATTTGTACGCCATCGATTGGGATAAGGACAAGATTTCTTTTTATGTAGACAATCAATTGACTTACACTTTTCAACCTAAAGAAAAAAACGAAAACACTTGGCCATACAATCAACCGTTTTATTTCTTAGCCAATTTGGCGATTGGTGGTAATTTTGGCGGACAAATTGTAGACGATGCGGCTCTACCAGACTATTTTTATATTGATTATATCAAAGTATATCAATAAATATTTTTTTAAACGAATAACTTTTACTCCAAAAACAGTGATATCTAAGAACGAAGAATGAGGGAAGCCTGATCTTTTTATTAAGATTTCAGGCTTTTTTCTTATATTTATTTAATGATAATTCTTAATTTTTGTATTTTTTATTTGTTTATTAAGATAATTATTTGTTAAATTTGTTCATTAACTAACCAAAACCAATAAAGCCTATAGTTTAAAACTACTTTTTAGAGAATTTCCCCAAATTTAAAACTAAACTAAAAGGTAAGACTATGGCTAATAATCAATTCACCGACGCGTATTTAGTTCAAGAGTATGTTTCTGGTAACGAAAAAGCACTAGAACTATTAATCAAACGCCATGAATCCAAAATTTTTGGATTCATATATTCCAAAATTCCAGATCGCGATGTAGCGAATGATATTTTTCAAGATACATTCATCAAAGTAATCCGAACGTTAAAATCTACTTCTTATAATGAAGAAGGTAAATTTTTGCCATGGGTGATGCGCATTGCGCACAATCTAATTATTGACCATTTTAGAAAAAACAAAAAAATGCCACTTTATAGAGAAACTGAAGAATTTTCAATTTTCTCAATAATGTCAGATGATTCTTTGACTGTCGAAAACCAATTGATTGCCGCTCAAGTCGAAATCGACCTTCGTCGCATCATCCACGAATTACCCGATGATCAAAAAGAAGTGTTGATGATGCGTATGTATCAAGATATGAGTTTTAAAGAAATCTCTGAAATTACAGGAGTTAGTATCAATACAGCGTTGGGAAGAATGCGTTATGCGTTGCTTAATTTGAGAAAAGTTATCGACAAACATCAAATTATTTTAACGAATTGACACTAAACAGTAAATTTTGCCGTTGTCTTATGATATCAAGCTTATCATTAACTATATTTAAATTACATGGCCAAAATTTACTCTAAAAAAAATGCATTTTCAAAAGAATTAAAACCCAAAAAAGAAGTAGTTTCTTTTCTTTTAAATTATTCCAAAGCCTTAGCTGTCTTAAAAACAAAGACCAATAGTTTTGAAATTATAGCCAATTAGGCATTGCATTAGACAATTTTAGTATTTCACTAAAAGAATAAGCCCAAAATCAAGCTGGATTTTGGGCTTTTTTTGCCTTACATGTAATGACAAACTTTACTTTCCTTTATAATAAGCTTCAATAACAGATTTTCGACCAATGGTTTTGGTAATACTATCTTTCTCCAAATCCCAACCTCTCGCAGGCGAATATTCTCTGCCATACCAAATAATTTGCAGATGCAAGTCATTCCAAAGCGCCTCAGGAAACAAGCGCTTGGCATCCTTCTCGGTCTGAACTACATTCTTTCCATTGCTCAGATTCCATCGGTACATCAAGCGGTGAATGTGCGTGTCTACCGGAAATGCAGGTACGCCAAAAGCTTGCGACATCACCACACTAGCCGTTTTGTGCCCTACAGCTGGCAATTCCTCTAGCGCTTCAAAACTCTGTGGCACCTCACCGTTATATTTTTCAATTAAAATCTCAGACAAACCATAAATTCCCTTCGATTTCATAGGCGATAAACCACAAGGTCGAATGATGTCCTGAATCTCTTCTACCGATAATTTCACCATATCATACGGATTATCTGCTTTAGCAAACAGCAGCGGTGTAATTTGGTTCACCCGAACATCTGTGCATTGCGCCGAGAGCAAAACAGCAACCAATAAAGTGTACGGATCCTTGTGATCTAAGGGAATCGGAATCGTTGGGTATAATTCTTTTAACGTATTTATAACAAATGTTACGCGCTCCTGTTTGGTCATTTTACTACTTTTATAAAAGGTAAAAATAGCCTATTTTTTATAATGTGCCTAATCCAGCTGTACGTTGCAAGTCCTCCTTCGAAACTGTATTTTTCTAAGATAAAAAAGGAGCTTCCGTTGGTCGCTCTTTTTTATCAAGAAAAAACAACAGTTTTTCAGTCCGGGCTTTCCACTACCATCTGGGGCATAACGCGTTCCTCTAACGATTACGAATAACTAAAACACCATAAACCATACACCAAAAATCAGAAGACAGATGGCAGAAAGTAGAAACCATAAACAACAACCTTAAACTTTAAACCTTAAACTTTAAACCTTAAACTTTAAACCTTAAACTTTAAATCATTAACATCAAAATATGACCACATTACAAAAAGGAGATCAAGCTCCATCATTTACAGGAATCGATCAAGACGGAAAAACACACCAATTAGCAGATTATGCCGGAAAGAAACTAGTCGTTTTTTTCTATCCAAAAGCCAGTACGCCAGGTTGCACTGCCGAGGCTTGTGATTTAAGAGACAATTACGCTCGATTTGAAGCACAAAACTATGCTTTGTTAGGTGTTAGTGCTGATAGCGCCAAAGCACAAACCAAATTCAGAGACAAATACGAATTTCCATTTCCATTATTGGCAGACGAAGATAAATCTGTTATTCAGGCTTTTGGCGTATGGGGGCCCAAAAAGTTTATGGGAAAAGAATACGATGGCATTCACCGAACCACTTTTGTTATCGATGAAAAAGGAATCATCGAGGAAGTAATCACCGATGTAAAAACAAAAGTACACGCTTCACAGATTTTGAAGTAATTATCTATTCAATAAAATAATACAAAAGCCAAGTCCGAAAACTTGGCTTTTATTGTTTCTTATGCTTGTAATACTTTTTCGGGATCATATCCAAATAAGCGTTGTTTTTTGATGATTTCTGCCACACCAGAAGGTAACATAGGTTCCCAACCAGGTTTTCCTTGACTAATCATTTTAAGTACTTCTCTAGAGAACACTTCTAAGATGGTTGGGTCGTAGTCTGTGATATCTACTACTTTTCCGTTGAATTTAAAGAATTTATACAATTCTTTCATTCTTGGATGTACTTTAAGATTTTCTGAATTAATTATTTCTTTTTCTTCACCAAGCATCGGATACAAGAAAACTTTCATATCTCGGTAAAATAATTTACCAAAAGCTTCTAGAATACCTCCACTCAAATGGCGGTAATATTTCTCGTCGAAGATGTCAATCAAGTTGTTTACTCCTAGGGCTAATCCCATTCGAGCTTTGGTGTAATTGGCAAAATATTCTACGACTTTGTAATATTCTTGGAAATTAGAAATCATTACAGTTTGTCCCAAAGAACATAATAATTCGGCTCTGTCCATGAAATCTCTCTCGTCAATTTCACCGTCGGAACGCAAATTTGATAAGGTAATTTCAAAAATAACTTGGGTATTTTCTTTCTCTACTTTGTTTTCTTCTAAGAACATTTTTATAGAGGTTTCATACATGTCCATATTTACTTTGGTAACCGGACGGAAGCTACCTCTAAAAGCTAGAATGTTCTTTTTGTATAAAATGGCTGCTGGTAAGATGTTTTTTCCTTCTGGATTGAACATCACCGCATCGGTCATTCCGTTTTTTACCAATTGTAAACTCATTAATCGGTTGTCAACTTCAGCAAATCGTGGTCCCGAAAAGTTAATGGTGTCAATCTCTAATTGATCTTTATCTAGGTGATCGTACAAATAGCGTAATAATTTCTTAGGGTCGTTATATTTATAAAAAGCGCCATAAATTAAATTTACCCCAAGAATACCTAAAGTTTCTTGTTGTAAACGCGAATCGGTTTCTTTAAAACGAATGTGGATAATGATTTCGTTATATGCCTCTGAGGGATCCAATTGATATCGAATACCTACCCAGCCGTGACCTTTGAATTGCTTTGCAAAATCAATAGTCGCCACAGTATTAGCATAACTAAAGAATAATTTGTTGGGATGTTTTACTCTACTCAAACGTTCTTCAATCAACTCTCCTTCAAAAGTCAACATCTTTTTGAGACGACTTTCAGTTACATATCGTCCATCTTCTTCGATTCCGTATACAGCATCACTAAAATCTTTATCATAAGCCGACATTGCTTTTGCAATGGTTCCTGAAGAACCGCCTGCTCTAAAAAAATGTCTTACCGTTTCTTGTCCTGCACCAATTTCAGCAAATGTTCCGTAAATATTTTCGTTGAGATTTATTCGAAGGGCTTTATCCTTTATGGATGGAATTTGTTCAATGACTTTGTCTCCCTTAAGTTTGATTTTTTTTGTATCCATTTCGAATCTAAATAGTGGTGTTTGGTGGCAAAGTTAATTAATTCGATTTCGAAATGAATCATAAATAATTCTATTTTTGTAAAAAAATAACACTCTTTTGAACATCTATTTTTTAGGCACTGGCACTTCTCAAGGAATTCCAATCATTGGGAGCACCCATCCTGTTTGTAAAAGCACTGATTATAAGGATAAAAGGCTTCGGGTTTCTTTGTGGATATCATGGGAAGATCATTCCTACGTTATCGATTGCGGCCCCGACTTTAGACAGCAAATGTTGGCATCGGATTGTCAAAAAGTAGACGGGATTTTATTCACACATGAGCATTCGGATCATACGGCTGGTTTAGACGATATTCGTCCGTTTAATTTCAGACAAGGCGAAATGCCGATCTATGCGCATGAACGAGTAATCGAAAATTTAAAAAAACGTTTTGATTATGTTTTCGAAACCGAAAACAGATACCCAGGCGCTCCTTCGGTAAAAACGATTGAGGTGATTAATAATGTACCTTTTGTTTTGGCGGATAAAACTGTCACTCCAATTAATGCCTTGCATGGTGATTTGCAGGTTTTTGGATATAGAATTGATAATTTTGCGTATTTGACAGATGTGAAAACGGTAGCGCCAGAAGAAGTAGAAAAATTGAAAAATCTAGACGTTTTGGTCTTGAATGCTTTGCGTATAGATCCACACAACACACATTTTAACCTCCAAGAAGCACTCGATTTTATTGCTTTGGTTAAACCTAAAAAAACATATCTGACGCATATTAGTCATTTATTGGGTTTTCATGAAGAGGTACAAAAACAATTGCCAGAAAATGTCTTTTTGGCCTACGATAATTTAACTATTACCCTTTAATATTTTATTTAAAAAATGAAAAAATCACTCCTCCTTTATGGTTTTATATTGGCTGTTTTGTTCAATATCTATACGTATATGTTTTTGAGTAAAGAAGTAAAATTCGAGCAAGAAAAATTTACTAAAGTCACCACAAAACTTAGAGATAGTATAAAAAAAGTGGAACTGAAATTAGATGATGCCAATTACTTTTCATTGGCAAAAAATGAAAATGCGCAAAATTATTTTGAAGCGACCAACCCAGATAAAACGATTTTAATAGAAAAATTAATTCCTGTTGTCACCGAAAAATTATTAGATTTCAATAATAATCCAAAAGGAAATCCTTATACAGGACAAGACCCAATTGGTCCTAATAAATTTGTAATCAATAAAGTCAGAATTTTGAATCACCGATGGATTATTGCTGATTTTAGCGATGGCGAATATTGGGGAGAAGTCCTTATAAAATACTTCGTTAATACTGATGAAAGTATTTCATTTGAAGTCAATCAGTCGCTATTGTATCAAAAATAATTGCTATACTCCTAATAGATGAATATAACTGCCACGATTGAAAGAGTATCCTTGAATGACACTGTTGAAATAAGTGATTTGATTATAAATAATGCTTCACTTTATTTAAGATCACATTATTCTGATGCACAATGGAGTATATTCAAGAGTTATTATTCAATAGAGACTATTCGACAAAAAATCCAAAAGCAGCAAATGTTTTGTGCTAAACTAGGTTCTGTAATAGTGGGAACAATTGCTTTAGATCAGGATTATATTGTAGGTTTCTACACTCATGTTGCTTATGTTAATAAAGGAATTGGATCGAAGTTGTTGAGGTATATCGAAAACGAAGCACAACAAATCGGGCATCCTGAAATTTATTTGGCCTCCTCGCCAGTTGGACTTGATTTTTACCTAAAATTTGGCTGGCAGATAGTAGAAGAACTAGAAATTGATTATTTGGGAGTCCCTTTTGTAGAAACGATAATGAAAAAGCGGCTTTAAATGTTGTGTTAAAGCCGCTTTTTTTGGTACTTGAAAGTTAGGCTATTCGTTTATTTCAACCAATTTTTGAAGTCATAAAAATTTTGTGGCGAGACACCATGCCCGATCGGATATTCTTTATAAGTGATAGGAATGCCTAATTTTTCCATAAATGGAGTTGTTTTTCTAGCCCATTCTACAGGTATCACTTGATCTACTGTACCATGAGAGGCAAAAATACGCAACGAATGTAGGTTGTTTTTTAAATAATCTTCAGCAATGATATCAGGATTCAAATAGCCGCTCATTGCTACTATTTGTTTTATCTTTTCGGGATATGAAAGTGCCACAGCATAACTCAGAATGGCTCCTTGGCTAAAACCAATGAGTGTTACTTCTTCTTTGTTGATAGGATAATTTTGTGCTAGCTCGTCGATAAATGCTGCAATGCGATCACGAGATTCTCGCGCTTGATCATTATCCGAAAATTTGTTTTGATCGGCATCAAAATTAATCGCATACCACGCATAACTTCCGTATTGTAAATCATAAGGTGCTCGAGCAGAAATGATATAGTAATGGTCGGGCAATTCTGGTGCAAAAGAGAATAAATCTGCTTCATTACTACCGTAACCGTGTAGTAAAATCAATACTGGATTTTCTGCTAAAACAACTTTAGGTTCTCTTATTTTGTATTCTAAGGATAAATTCATGAAATGTATTTGAAGTATGTTATTCTATGTTTTTAAAAATCTTTTGAAATTGTTCTCCCAAAATCGGTATAAGTTTGGCTTCACCTTGCAATGCTGCTACAAAGCCATAAATCCAAAGGATAAAATAAAAAACATAAAAGGCAGACGATATCATCCAGCTATCAAAATAGCCAATGAAATAGCCAATTAAAAAGAAAGAAACAAAAATGCCTAGCGCTTGACGAATATGGAAAGCGGCAAAAGAATCTTTCTTTTCGGAGTTCATAAAAATGGCGATAATGGCGCCAATAATAGTAATGTAACTTACAATGGCGATATTTTTTCCGTTGTCTGATGTGTTCATTATTGTGGTGATTTAGAATAATTATTGGTTCAAAATCATTTGATTCTGATTGATACAACCATACACTTTTCCTTGTAATTTTTGCCCAAGAAAAGCGGAGTTTTTAGATTTTGATAGTATGCTTTCTTTGGTGAAAATACTTTCCCCTTCGGTAGTAAAAAGAGTCAAATTGGCTGGTTCTCCTTCGTTGATGGAGTGAGTCGGAATTCCAAAAGTTGTTTTTCCAGCGGTTAATTTTTCGATGATTACCGTTGTTGGTAAAACAGTAGATAAAGCTCCAAAAGCACTTTCTAGTCCAATAGTACCGTTTTTAGCCCCGTCAAATTCCATTTTCTTGTGTTCAATGTCAATTGGATTGTGATCAGTTGTAATCATATCAATAGTTCCGTCAAGAACTGCTTCTAGTAACGCTTTTCTGTCCGATTCGCTTCTTAGTGGTGGTGTTACTTTATATCGAGTATCAAAACCATCGAGTTGGTCTTCGTTTAGAACAAGGTGGTGTACACTCACGCTACAGCTTACTTGTAAACCTTTGGCTTTCGCCTCTTTTAGTAACGCAACTGATTTTTGAGTAGAAACGGTTGGAATGTGTAATTTACCTCCTGTGTATTCTAATAAAAATAAGTTTCTAGCTATTTGTAATTCTTCCGCTAGCGCAGGAATACCTTTTAATCCTAATCTTGTTGATGCTAAGCCTTCGTTGGCCACACCGTTTCCTTTAATTTTTTCGTCTTGCGCAAAAGCGATTACGAGTCCATCAAAATCTTGCACATATTGTAAAGCGATTTTTAATAAGTTAGCATTGTCCAAACTTTTAGTGTAGTCGCCAAAGGCAATTGCGCCTGCTTTTTTCATATCAAAAAGCTCTGCCATGTCTTTACCTTCGCTACCTACTGTCAGTGCTCCAATTGGATAGAGTTGCGTTAAGGCATCTTTTGCTTTGTTTAGCACAAAGTTAATTTGCCCTTGATTATCAATAATTGGATAAGAATTAGGTTGTAACGCAATGGCAGTGAATCCACTTTTTGCGGCAACATTTAGTCCGTTACTAATGGTTTCTCTATCTTCAAAACCAGGTTCTCCAAAGGAAACGCTGCTGTCAAACCATCCCGAAGAAACGTGTAATTGTGGCAATTGGATTTCTTGGGCGTCATCTGTTGGGAGTCCAACTCCTATTTTTTTGATGGTTCCGTCATGGATTAAAATATCCATGTTTTTGTTGTGAAAAGGACTTTTAGAATCGATGATTGTAGCTGCTCTAAGGAGAATTTTCATGGGTGTAGAAGATAAGTTTTTTTAAACTTTGTTATTTTACAAATCGGATGATGGCCATTTCTGCAAGCAAAAATGCAAGGGCAAAGATAAGAAACCATTTCCAAAGTTGTTGATCTGTTCTGTTGGTTTGTAATGTATTGAAAACGTTTTTAATGCTCTCAATAGTTTCGAAATTCGAGGCCAAATTTGTATTGACCTGACTCAAATCGCTTTCGGTTCGTGCGTAATTGAAAGAGAGGTTTTCGATGCTTTTTTCTTTATTAAAAATGGTATAATTTCCTGATTTTTTCGGAAGATCTGCAAAAGTTAGTTTTACTTTATTGTCGAGCATTTGTTGGATGGGAATGAACTGTTCTTCTTTTCCTTTTACAGTTAGCACAGCTTCTTTGGTTAATGTAGTATTGACCCAAAAAGGAGAATTGTTGCCAATAGTTGCGGCATAGAGCAAAGCGTTTTTATTATGTACTCCCATTTTGTAAAACACAGGAACAATAAGAGGTGATTGTTGAAAGTTGCTGTTTTTTGTAGTAAGAGGGGCCGAGAAAACGAAAACTGCTCCAACAGATTTTGGTATGGAAGTCAGAAAAGCAGTTTGATCTTCGTATGAAAGAATGCTTGGATAAGCACTTTTGATTATCAATGATTTCTCGACTTTTGGATATTGAAAGTTAGTGATTTTACTTTCGAAAACGCCACTAAAGAGGGGATGTTCAAAATTGATTTTAGTGATTTGTTTGGCGTTGTTTTCAGGAGCTATAAACTGAATATTTCCTAGGTTTTTTAGAAAGGAATTGGTTGTTGTTATTGAAGTGTTTTCTGATGGAATAATAACTAAATTCCCGCCTTTGTTGACAAAAGCTTGTAAGGTCGTTTGCAAGGCTTGTGGGATTTCTGGAATTTCGTTGAGTAGGATGGTCGCCTGTTTTTCGATAGTGTTGTAATCCAATGCGCGCAATTCAGAATTGCTGTAATTGAATTCATCTTTTGTGAAAATTCGAGATAAAAAGCTGCTTTTTGTGCTTTCGCCAATACTTAAAATGTTGATTTTTTCGTTTTTGGTGATGCTAAAATAATAGTCATTATCATAAGTCAACCTTTTGTCGTTTATCGTGGCATAACCATGAAACTCTTGTTTTGGGATGGTAAAATTTACGGTTTTCTTTTTTGTATCTAGCTTTACCATTGTTTTTGCAATCAGTTTATTTTGATTGTAAAGCGCAATTGGCATAGGTTCAAAATCATCTCCAAAACCTTTGATGGATACCGTTATCTCATAAAAATTATCGAGTGTTTGACTAATAAAGACACTATCGATTGCGGCGTTGTTTTTTTGTTCGGCTTCAGGTTTTATGAAATAGATCATTTCTTGTGCACCCGTTTTTTGTGCTGATTTTTGTTGTACTCCAACAGCATCTGATAGGATTACAATGTCTTTTTTGAAGGGAGATTTGCGGGTGTTTATTTTGGCTAATTGGGCGTCTATTTCAAAAGGTGTAGCGGAATAATTTAGATTTTGCAGTTCTCTTTGAATGGATTTAATATCGGTGTTCCAAAAAGCTTGATCGTTGGTTAAAAGCGAAAAGGTACTGTTTTCGGGTGTTTCTTCTAGCAGTTCTTGTACGGCTCTTTTGAGCAGTTCGCCGCGATTGCCTTTGGCTTGCATACTGAAGGAATTGTCGAGAATAATGTACAATTCGTTGTTGGCATTTTTGTGGTCTTTGGCTTCGAAAAAAGGTTGTGCAAAAGCAATAATTAAACCAGTAAGTAGCAACAAACGTGTGGCTAATAATAGTCTTTTTTTGATTTTGGAGCTTTTTCGGGACTCGATGGTCAGTTTTTTTAAAAAACGGACATTGGTAAAGTATTCTGTTTTGAATTTTCTTAATTGGAATAAATGTACCAAAAGGGGTAGTAGTAAAAAGAATAAAAAGTATAGAATTTCGGGGTGTTTGAAGTGCATTCTATGATTGGTTTACTTTATGATTTGATTTGTTTTTTCTTTTTTTGGTGTTTCCTGAAAAAGCCATTTGCTACTCTCTAGCCCCGATCGCAGTGGCATCCTTTTTTTTATAGCTGGCAGGTTTGAAAAAACCTGATGGCTGTAAAAAAAAGATATAACGGAGAGCGGGACGATGCAGGCAAGAACTCTTTTTGTTGCGGCTCCTAAATATAATTAAAGAACACGGCTCGATGGTTCAAAAATACGAATTTGTACCTATGATTGTTAGTTGATGTTTGGTTTTTTCAAAAAGGGGTTATTTGTTTTGGGGTATTGAAATAATGAGTATTTTCGCAGGACTAATAAAAATCATCTAAATATTTATTCATGAAAAACAAGATTTTAGCGCTACTTTTTGTTTCTTTTTTCACAACAGTTCATGCTCAGCAGGATCTTTACCACTTATTGGTAGGTACTTATACCAACAAATGTGAGAGTAAGGGGATTTATAACTATAAATTTGATGTAAACTCTGGAAATTCTTTGTTGCACGGAACTACGGTTAACATTCAAAATCCTAGTTATTTGGCGCTTTCTTCGGATAATAAACATCTTTATGCGGTGAATGAAGCTGGGGCAACAAGTACGGTAACTTCATTTAGTTATGATGGAAAAGCGGGAAAAATGATTGTGCTAAATAAGCAAGCGACTAAAGGGGCTGATCCATGTCATATTATCACGGATGATAAAAATGTGATTACGGCCAATTATTCTGGGGGAAATATTACTGTTTTTTTTAAAAATGCTGACGGTAGTTTGACCGATGCCAAGCAAGTGGTACAACTTTCTGGGAGTGGTCCGAATAAAGAACGTCAGGAAGCTTCGCACATGCATATGGTGGCGTTTTCGCCAGATCATAAATATGTTTTGGCTGTTGATTTGGGTACTGATAAAGTTTATGTTTACAGCTACAATGCTGATGCTAGCAAGGATATTTTGACTTTCAAAAGTAGTGTGAGTGTTAAGCCTGGCGGAGGACCACGTCATTTAACGTTTGACAAAGACGGAAAATATGTTTATGTTTTGAATGAACTAGATGGTGGTTTGTTGACGTATAGTTTTGCAAAGGGAGAGCTGACTTTGGTTGAAGATACCTCGGTAATGGCAAGTGATTACAAAGGTGACTTTGGTTCAGCAGCCATAGCGTTATCCCCTGATGGTAAATTTTTGTATGCAACAAATAGAGCAGGGGCTAATACCCTTTCAATTTTTAAAGTATTGAAAAACGGAAAATTAGAATTCAAAGAAGCGGTAAGCACTTTAGGGAAAGGCCCTAGAAGTTTTGTGATAGATCCTACTGGGAATTTGTTATTAGTTGCAAATCAGTCTTCTAATCAGGTAGTGGTTTTTAGAAGAGATAAAAACACAGGCAGTTTGACAGATACTGAAAAAAGAATTTCGGTTTGTGAACCCGTTTATTTGCTTTTTGAAAAGCGTTTGTAATCTAAGGGAATCCATAAAAAAATAAGCCACGAATTCACAAATTAATAAAATTGGTAATTCGCGGCTTATTTTTTTTTGTTCTTATTTGTTGGAATCTTTACGTTTTTTGTCTCTTGTTTTGAGCATGTTTCGGTTAACAGAACCATGTGTTTTTTTCTTGGTTTTGGATGGCCCTCCTAGATTGATTTTTTTGTTCTTTTTGCTTTTTTCATGAAAAGCACCATCTCCCTCTAATTTCACCTTTTTCATTAAAAACTTAACGGGTTGGCGGTCTTTTTCGGGTTCTATCAATTTGGTAGAAATCTCAACTTCTTTTGGGAAAATGGCAATTGGCAATTCCATGTTCATTAAGACTTCGACTTCAATTTTTGCTTCTTCTTCACGAGGTGTGATAAAACTAATCGCGGTTCCGGTAGCATCGGCTCTACCAGTTCTACCAATTCGGTGCATGTATAATTCTGGCATTTCCGGCATTTCGAAGTTGATGACATGAGTAATATTCGAAATGTCCAAACCTCTTGCCATAATATCGGTAGTGATTAATCCTCTCAAGTTTCCTTCTTGAAATGCTGCCATCGTACTCAATCGATAATTTTGAGATTTATTGGAGTGGATAATTCCAAATTGACCTTCGAACACTTCATCAATTCGATTGAAAAGCATGTCAGATATTTTTTTGTTGTTCACAAAAACCAAAACTCTACTCATGTCTTCATTCTTTTCTAACAAATGTTGCAAAAGATTGATTTTAGTATTAAAATTGGGAACGTTGTAGGTGATTTGTTCAATATTTTCTAAAGGCGTTCCTGAGGCTGCAAGGGTTACTTCTTCTGGGAAATCAAAGTAGTCATTCAGTACCGCATCCACTTCATCGGTCATGGTGGCCGAGAATAAAATATTCTGACGCTTGGTTTTCATCATGGCCAGTAAAGCGGTTAATTGTGTTCGAAAACCCAAGTTGAGCATTTCGTCGAATTCGTCGATGACTAATTTTTGAGTTTCGTCAAAGCGAACCACTGCGTCCAAAGCTAAATCCATAGTTCTACCTGGAGTTCCTACCAAAATATCTACACCTTCATAAACCGCTTTCTTTTGGGTATTGATGTTGACGCCTCCATAAATTCCAAGGGTTTTAACCGACATATAGTTGGTTAATTTTTCGACTTCATCCACTACTTGAACAACCAATTCTCGGGTAGGAACAAGGATGACGATTTTTGGTGTATTGGTGTTGGTGAATTTATACAGTTTTAATAATGGAATTAGGTAAGCAAAAGTTTTACCAGTTCCGGTTTGTGCAATTCCCATCATATCTCGTCCTGACATAATTACTGAAAAAGTTTTTTCTTGTATGGGAGTAGGAGAGGTAAATCCTATTTCATCAATTGCTTTTTGTAAAGATTTAGGAAGGTTGAATTGCTCGAAAGTGCTCATTTGCATTATTTTTTTGGCAAAGATACTAATATAAGCTGTAAATACTATTTTCTCGAAGGGTTCCTTAGTGGGCTACTGCTTGGTAATAGAATTGTGATGCTTCATTTTGTTCTTTAGTGACTAACGTTTCTAAGCAATCAATTGCGCTATTTTTTAGTTCGATGTTGTCAAAAAATGACATTCTTTTTTGAATATATTCTATTGTTTTTGTAGTGCCAATAACTTTTAGGGTTTGTAAACTCTGCTCTTGAAGTTGCGGGCTAAATTGATGTAAGACGGATAAGATTTCTGTTTCTGCTTCTTGTAAATGAAGTTTTCTTATGGTGATCAGCGATTCATTTTTTACACTATTATTTTTGAACGAAAGTAAATGAATAATGGCATCGGTATCATTTCCATTGCTTTCATGAGCGGCAATTTTTAATCCTAACAACAAAATTGATGTTTTTTTTGCCTTCAACCAAAAATCAATATTGCTGTTGTAGGGATATTTTTGGATATAAAACAAGTTTTCTATTTTTTCTTTATTTCTAATTATTGTTTTTTTTCTTTGGTAAAGGGTATTTCCTGTTGAGATATTAGTTAGTGAAAGATAGGCTACACTTGCGTTATATTTGAGTTGTTGGTTTTTGCTTTTTAAATAAGGCATAATTTTCTTGATTCCCTTAGAATAATGCATGGTTTGGTAATGATAAAAACCAAGACATTTTTTATATATTTTATTAGTATTGATGAGTCTGGTGGAGTATTTGTATAGTTTTAGGGTTCGATAGATGAGTGTTATAGTTTGTGCTTCTTCTGGACTTAAATTCTTTTTTATAAAAATCATTTCATCGATCAACATTTCTTTGCACCAATTTGCTTTAATGGGTATTTTCTTTTTTAATTGCTTTATATTTAATCGAATAAGTTCTTTTTGTTCTTGGTTTTTGACAACATCTATTAAGAAATGTTTGATAATTGGGAGTGTCTTTTGTTGGTTTTTTTGAAGATTTCTTTTGTAAATTACGTTAAATAATGTCAAAGTCATGACCAAAACAATTGCAGTAATTGCGAGTAACGGTAGTGCATTAGAAGTTATATTGGACAAGAATTCTTTCATAAGAAAAGATTTTTCTTGTCTCAAATATATGAAATAAAATACAAGTATCTGTTGGTTAGTGTATTAAAAAATTAAAATCCTTCAAAAACGCCTAATCCAAACAACGCAAAATCATATTTTACAGGATCGATTGGGTCAAGAATTCGGAGTTGGGTGTCTAATTCATTTACTGCTTTCGCATCGTTTTGTTTTCTTGTCAAAAGCCCTAATTTACGAGCTACATTGCCTGAATGCACATCTAAGGGACAGGATAATTTTGAAGGAGAGATATTTTTCCAGATGCCCAAATCTACGCCTTTGTTGTCTTGTCGACACATCCATCGCAGGTACATGTTGATTCTTTTGGCTGCTGAATTATTTAACGGATCCGAAATGTGTTTTTGACTTCTTTGGGGTTGATTTATTTCGAAAAATATTTTTTTAAACTCATGAATGCTTTTTTGAAGGTTATTTTCTTCTTGGTGTTTAGAAAAAACGGCTTCTAATCCACCGTGATGGCTATATACATGCTGTAATCCTTTGATAAATGCTCGAAAATCTTGACCGTTAAAAGTTCTATGAACAAATGAATCTAAAGCCTCTAATTGACTTTCGTTGTGTGATACTACAAAATCATAAGGTGAATTGCCCATCAAATCCATCATTTTACGACTGTTTTTGATGATCATTTTTCGGTTTCCCCAAGCAATAGTGGCACTCAAGAAACCAGCAATTTCGATATCTTCTTTTAGAGTAAATAAATGCGGAATTTGAACCGGATCACTTTCTATGAAATCTAGGGTGTTGTATTGTAGTACTTTTTGGTCTAGAAAATCTTTGAGTTCGGCCTCAGTCATGTTGGAAAATTTAACTACGATTTATTTGGGCTATTTACCACTAATTTGTCCATCCACCATGACTAATTTTCTATCGGCCATGTTAGCCAAATCTTCATTGTGTGTAACAATTACAAAGGTTTGTCCCAACTCGTCTCTTAGTTTAAAAAAAAGTTGATGCAGATTTTCGGCAGAAACTGTATCTAAATTTCCCGAAGGTTCATCAGCAAATAGGATGTCGGGTTTATTGATTAATGCTCTAGCTACGGCTACACGTTGCTGTTCACCACCCGAAAGTTCATTAGGTTTGTGATTGAAACGATGTGATAAGCCCAAAAAATCTAATATTTTTTTAGCTTCAAGTTCTGTTTCTAATTTGTTTTTACCTGCAATGAAAGCAGGAATACATACGTTTTCTAATGCGGTAAATTCTGGTAATAACTGATGAAATTGAAAAATGAACCCAAGGTTTAAATTTCTGAAACGAGACAAGGCTTTGTCATTCATTTTTAAAACATCTTCGCCGTTGATTAATAAACTGGCGTTTTCTGTTTTTGTAGGTCTATCCAAGGTACCCAAAATTTGAAGTAAAGTGGTTTTTCCTGCTCCAGAAGCACCAACGATTGACACAATTTCTCCTTTAGTGATATGTAAATCTACTCCTTTTAATACCTCAAGTTGATCGTAGAATTTATGTATGTTTTTCGCCTGTATCATTACAATCTATTTTTACAAAGAAACAAAGATTTTATTTGCCACTCAACTATTATAATATTTCTTTATACCAACATTTATTAATATTTAGTTAAATGATCTTTTTTGTTTAATTAATCATTACATTTGTTAAACAAAAAACAAATAATTATTAGATATGAATCATGCAACTTTTGCTGGAGGCTGTTTTTGGTGCACCGAGGCTGTTTTTTTACAGCTCAAAGGAGTAGAGGCAGTAGTATCAGGTTATATTGGAGGTACGATAGAAAACCCAACGTATGAACAAATTTGTACAGGAAGGACGGGTCATGCAGAAGCGATACAGATTACTTTCAATGAGGATATGATTTCTTTTGGTACGCTTTTAGAGGTTTTTTTTGCCACACACAATCCCACAACATTGAATCGACAAGGTGCTGATGTGGGGACCCAATACCGTAGTGAAATTTTTTATCATTCTGAAAATCAAAAGACACTTTCGGATGCCTATATTCGTCAATTAGATGAAGCAAAAGTGTACAATTCACCCATCGTTACTCAACTTTCTCCTTTTACTAAATTTTATCCAGCTGAAGCGTACCACCAAAATTATTATCAACTCAATAAGGAAAAGTCGTATTGCCATTACGTAATTACTCCAAAAATGAATACACTTTCTGAATCGTTTTCTACATTATTAAAATAAACACACCTAAAAGATGAACACAGTATTAGATAGAGAATTAATTGAAATTTTAGGCGATAATCACCAAGCAACAAATGCTGAAACTCCGCTAAGAGTAGATGCATTTCTAAAATCAGATAGCGAAAAAATGCAGCGAATTGAGCATCATTTTCATGCCATTATGGAAGAAATGGGATTGGATATGACAGATGATAGCTTGAGCGGAACTCCTTATCGTGTGGCAAAGATGTATATTCAAGAAATTTTTAGTGGTTTGGATCCTAAAAACAAACCTAAAATTTCCGTTTTCGAAAATAGCTACCAATACGATAAAATGTTGGTTGAGGCCAATATTAATTTTAACTCTACGTGTGAGCATCATTTTTTACCAATTGTAGGTAAAGCACACATAGGGTATGTTTCTAGCGGAAAAGTGATTGGTTTGTCTAAATTGAATCGAATTGTTGATTATTATTCTCGGCGTCCCCAAGTTCAAGAGCGCTTGATTATGCAAATTTTTAATGAATTAAAAACTGTTTTGGAGACGGATAATGTTATCATTGTTATGGAAGCCAAACATTTGTGCGTTTCTAGCCGTGGAATTAAAGACGAAACTAGTTTTACTTCTACGATTCAATATGGAGGGATTTTTAATGAAAAAGAAAATAGAAATGATTTCTTCAATATGATCAAACAAGAATAAAAGGCACTATTTTTGTTTGGACTTTTTCAAAAATTTAAAAATGACAAACCAAGCAGAAAGTAGCACCGAAGCTTCTCAAAAAAGAAGACATTTATTCTTGAGTATCTTGTTTGATGCTATCGGAATGATTTCTTTTTCTATACCAATGATTGGTGAATTTTCAGATGTGATTTGGGCACCTTTAGCGGGTTTTTTGATGACTTGGATGTATAAAGGAAGAGTTGGAAAAGTAGCGGGAGCGATTACATTTATAGAAGAAGCTTTTCCTTTCTCGGATGTTATTCCCACGTTTACTTTGACTTGGATATATACTTATCTCATCAAGAAACAGAAAACTCTTAATTAATACCAACAAAAAAAAGCTTCACAAAGGAAGCTTTTTTTTATGTTTTAAATAGAAAACCGAGTCCCATATTTCGGAGCATTTTTTTTTCGAAAGCCCAAAAAAATCGAAATTGTCCAAATAAAAATCCAATGAAAACCAAAAGCACTTGATAAATTGGAAAAATAAGTAGCAGTCGAATAGGAGTGAACCAAAATCCCAAATCGGCTTTGGTAAGACCAAGCCAAACACAAAACGGTTTGGATAACCATGCTGATGTTGTACCAGTGATTGCAAAAACAATAAAAATTATGGTAAACTGAATGTTACTTTCTATACCCCAACGTTCTTTTAATTTTTTCATTCTTAAGTTTCAATGCTACAAATATACTAAGATTAACGTATTGGGACATTGCCAAATAATCTTTGCTTGTACCGATTTTGAAAATAAATCATGTAATTATAAATAAGATAATTGACTTCGTATCCATAATTGATTTGTGGGTCATAATTTATTGTCATTTCATATAAATTAGGATCAAATCGTAACGGTTGTTGTGCTCTATTGTTCCATTCTGTAATATAGAATCTATTTTTATTTTCTAAATAAGATTGAGAATAATAACCTCTAGGAAGCGCAATAGAATTCAACCAAGTGTTAAACCCTGGGTCAATAATGATTACTTCATATTCCAGAGAATCGTTAGCAATTCTTATTGTGTCTCCTTTAACTGGATTGGTTGCAGGAATTGAAGCTAGACTATTCTTTGGAGTAGCACAAGCGCCAAGTATTGCAATAAGCACGATTATAAAAGCTATCTTTTTCATGGCTTAACTATTGAAAGTGAAATTTACAAAATCTAAGCCCGAAAAATGTAAATTCTATCATAAAAAAACGTCATCTCTTTTAAGGAAATGACGCTTTTCTCTATGTTTTTTTGCTTTTTATTTACCAAATAATTTACCTAGTATTCCTCCAATTCCACCACTGCCTTTTGCTAGATTCATGGCGTCACTAATATCTACTTTTCCATCCGCATTTTGATCCAAGCCAAATTGCGTTCCGTATTTAGAGATGGTATCCATAATTCCTCCTGCTTGAGCACTATTGCCAGCAATTGCTCCAATGATATCCGAAATTTGAAAACTATCGTTTGGATCATTGGCTTTGCCGATCAATCCTCCTAGTATTTTTGGAATCATATCTCCAGCAACACTAGAAGCTGCTTCTTCACTTATTCCGAATTTTTCACTCAAACTTCCGGTCAGTTGTTGTGTGATTTGTTGCACAGCGGGGTTTGAGCTGTTCTGAGCAGTATTGCCTTGCAACAAACCTGCCAATTGCTCAACACCTCCTCCAGAAGCCATTTGTTGTAAACTAGATAGAATGGAGCTGCCTGCTTCTTGCATCACGGCTTCGTTTTGTTCGTTTGGAATAGCATTGTTTTTTACAATGGATTCTTGACCAAATTGTTGAACTAATTGTGTTAATTGCTCAAACATAGGATTTTAGATTTAAAGTATTCTCAAATTTAAATAAAAAAGGGTAATTTATAACTACTGTTAATAAATTACCCTTTTGATATAGTGAAGACTTTTACTTATCCTAACAAAGCAATAATTTGAGAGGCTAATTCTGTTCCAATTCTGTCTTGAGCTTCTCCTGTAGCTGCACCAATATGAGGTGTCAACGAGATTTTAGAATGCATCAAAATCGTCATTTCTGGTTTTGGCTCGCTTTCAAAAACATCTAAACCTGCAAAAGCTACTTTTCCGCTGTCTAAAGCTTTCACTAAGGCAACTTCATCAATTACACCACCGCGAGCGCAGTTTACAATTCCTACACCGTTTTTCATGGTAGCCAATTGTTCTTCGCCAATGATATACCCGTTTTGAGCTGGTACGTGCAAAGTAATAAAGTCTGCTTCTTGAAACAACGATTCCAAAGATTGAGAAACAATGGTAGTTGTTATAGATTGTCCATCAAAAAATTCCACTTTTACATCAACTTGAGGGATAAAGCTATCGGCAGCAATAACTTTCATGCCTAATCCTAAAGCCATTTTTGCAGTAGCTTGACCAATACGTCCAATACCTACAATTCCTAACGTTTTCCCTCTTAGTTCAGTACCATTAGCGTAGGCTTTTTTCAAACCTTCAAAATTGGTATCGCCTTCAAGAGGCATATTTCTGTTAGAATCGTGTAAAAAACGAACCCCAGTAAATAAATGGCCAAAAACCAATTCCGCCACTGATTCTGAGGAAGAAGCAGGCGTATTGATTACGTGAATCCCTTTACTTTTTGCATAGTCCACATCAATATTATCCATACCAACACCGCCACGACCAATAATTTTGATACCTGGACAAGCATCGATAATGTCTTTGCGCACTTTGGTAGCACTTCTTACCAAGATAACGCTCACGTTGTTTTCATTAATAAAATTGGCCACTTGTTCTTGCGCCACTTTTGTAGTGATTACTTCAAAACCACCTTTTTCTAAAGCTAGAATTCCACTTTTTGAAATTCCGTCATTGGCTAATACTTTCATTTTGTTTTTATTTTGTTTCTCTAATTCCTTGTTTGTACCAAAGAATCAACTATTCTGTACTTTTATTTTTTTAGGAGCTAATCCCGCTATCCGTTACAAATGAAATTCACTGAACTCCTATGTAAATAAAAGTTTAGTGAAGTAATCTTTTCTATTTTTAAAGAAAAAATAGAAAAGGATATCCACTACTATCGGGGCTAGGGGAGTTGTGCTTTCAAGAAAATTTGGTGTAAGCGATTAAACCGCTGCTTCCAAAGCTTTCATAACATCAACCAAAACTTGAACGCTTTCTATTGGCATCGCATTATAGATAGACGCTCTATAGCCTCCTACTGAACGGTGTCCTGGAAGTCCTGAAATGTTAGCGGCTTTCCACATCGCGTCAAAAGTATCTTTATGTGCTTCGTCGTTCAATAAGAAAGTTACGTTCATAATCGAACGGTCTTCTACAGCAGCAGTTCCTCTAAACAATGGATTTCTGTCGATTTCATTGTATAATAAAGCAGCTTTTTCATTATTGATTTTTTCGATGGCAGCTACACCTCCCAAGTTTTTCAACCATTGTAAAGTCAATAGCGAAGTATATACTGGGAAAACAGGTGGAGTATTGTACATACTCTCTGCTTTGATATGTTTAGCGTAATCCAACATACTTGGAATCACGCGACCGTTTTTGCCCAAAATTTCTTCTTTAATCACTACTAAAGTTGTTCCTGCTGGTCCCATATTTTTCTGAGCCCCTGCATAAATGATATCAAATTGAGTAAAATCTAAAACACGCGAAAAAATATCCGAACTCATATCACATACAACTGGAATATTCAATTTTGGAAATTCTTTCATTTGGGTTCCAAAAATGGTATTGTTGCTCGTACAGTGAAAATAATCTGCATCTTCAGGCACCGTATATCCTTTTGGAATATGATTGTAATTTTGTTCTTTAGAGGAAGCCACGATTACAGTTTCTCCAAAAGTTTTTGCTTCTTTAATGGCAGCACTCGCCCAAGTTCCAGAGTCTAAATAGGCAGCTTTGCCTCCTTCTTTCATCAAGTTGTAAGGCGCCATAATAAACTCTAAACTAGCTCCTCCAGCCAAGAATAAAGCTTGGTAGCCTTTGCCTGTCAAACCTAATAAGTCTAAAGCAAGTGCTCTGGCTTCTTCCATTACAGCAACAAAATCCTTACTGCGGTGCGAAATTTCTAAAATTGATAATCCTGAGTTATTGAAATCTAAAATGGCTTGAGCCGATTTTTCAAAAACTTCTTGAGTTAAAATACTGGGTCCTGCGCTGTAGTTGTGTTTTTTCATGGTTTGTAAGTATCCGAAAAATTAAAAATGCAAATTTCGACAATCATACTCGAAAACAAGCTGAATTATTCGAAATAATTATACAATTTTCTACTTTATTGTTAGTAAAAATGAAATTGTATCTACATTATCTGCATAATCCCATAATTCAGGACTTTGAGTGCTTCCAAAAGAAATGCTGTTTGGGGTTAAATAATCAGAAACTATACATTGAATGTGCTCATTTTCATCTTTTAAGCGCTGCAATACATCTCCAACGTTTTCGTAGTATTCGTAGAAAACACTAGATATTGGAGAACCATAACCATGATCTTCTTTGATGGTCAAAAAGCCATTGTCAAGCAGCTTAAAATTGCTCATCAAGAAAACGGCTTTATTGTAATCGTAATTGTTGGCATATTTTTCATAATCAATTACATCTTTGTATTTGAAGATGGCTTCAAAAAAAGGAACAAAAGAATAGTCTTTGGGAACAAAAAGTTTTGAAACATTTCGACAACCTAAACCAAAATAGCGAAAGATGTCTTCTCCTAAAGCTTCCAATTGTTCGCTAGTTTCCTTCCCGGTTATTATCGCTACTGAGTTTCTGTTTTTTCTAATTACCGAAGGTTTGTCTTTGAAATAATATTCAAAATAACGAGCCGTGTTGTTGCTTCCTGTTGCGATAACGGCATCAAAATTTTCTAATTTCCCTTCGACAAAAGTGATTTTTTCTTTGAATTCAGGTGCAATGTGTAGTAAATATTTAGCAAGAAATGGCAGTAAATGTTGGTCATTCGATGAGGTTTTTACTTGCACACTATGACCAGAAATCAGTACCGATAGAAAATCATGAAACCCTACCAAAGGAATATTTCCAGCAAGGATTAGTGCAATTGTTTTGGGTTGTACTGCTGAAAAATCATACTTAGAAAGCCATTGGTCCAATTTTTCTTTGGTTAAGGCTTTAGACCAAGATTGAAAGGCAAAACAAACTTGTTCTGGGGTATACCAGCCGTTATGAGACTGAGAAAGAGCAATTAAAGTAAGACATTCGTCAAAAAAGAGATCGTTGCCTTGTACTTCATTTTTGATTGGATTTTCTAAAGAAGAAAATTGACTTAAGAATTTACCCAATTCAACAAATTTACTTTTTTTTGTTTCTAATGTCATATTGCTTGTGTATGAAATCTTTTGATTGTAATTTTGCACAAAAATAAGCTTTTTAGAAGCTAAAGACAACAGTTGTTTTTTTATTGTGAAAATCGAAAACAAAGACAACTACTTTAAATTTTAATTAAAAATTTAGTCAAAGATGGCAATTATTATTACAGACGAATGTATCAACTGCGGAGCTTGCGAACCAGAATGTCCAAATACAGCAATTTATGAAGGTGCGGATGATTGGCGTTATAAAGATGGTACCAAATTAAAAGGAAAAGTAATTTTACCTGATGGTACCGAAATTGATGCCGAGGCAGCTCAGACTCCAATTTCTGACGAGGTGTATTATATTGTTCCTGGGAAATGTACAGAATGTAAGGGTTTTCATGACGAACCTCAATGTGCGGCTGTTTGTCCTGTTGATTGTTGTATTCCAGATGATAACCATGTAGAATCTGAAGAAACTTTGTTGAACAGACAATCGTTTTTGCATAACGAATAGAAAAAATAGTTTTTTATTATCTATAGACCCGAGTAAAACTCGGGTCTTTTTGTTTTGTTTTTTTGTTGGTGTCTGTTTTGTGTTTTTATTTACCTGACGATCAATGCATTGGTTGTTTTCAGGCTTGTTTTAGTAATATATTTTACTTTTTTTGCTTTTTTTCATCAACTAATTTTATATTTTTATAACAACCAGTAAAGTTTTAAATTAAATAAGTAACAAAATCACTTCACATGAAGAGAATACTTTTATTCTTTTTAGTAATGGCTAGTACTTCGGTTTTAGCGCAGAAAGTAGAAAGAGCTTTGATAGTTAAAGATATGGACACGCAACTTCCTATAGAAGATGTTACCGTTTTGGTTGCGAAAACCAATCAAATCCTAATGAGTAATAAGGAAGGGGAAGTTAGTTTTATGGTAAACGGAAATTCAAATATTCAGTTTTCTCATCCTTCTTATGTAGGCATTACAGTTCGTCCGGCTATGCTTAAGCAAAGTGGTAATGTTGTTTATCTAAAAAGTAGCTTAAATAAACTAGACGAATTGGTAGTTACTCGTCAGCATCCTCAAAAAATATTAAAGTCTTTGGTAGCCAATTCTATAAAAAAATTCAATGTACCTGCACGTTTGAAGGTGTTTTGTCGCGAGTTTTTCAAACTCAACGGTGTTTATTCTTATTATACAGATGGTTTGCTGAACTTTCAGATCGTAGGCGATCAAAAAAAGTTAAATTCAACAATTCTGGTAGAGCAAAATCGTTCTTTTGGAGTAGTAGAAGAGGAGGTAAGTGCTGATTTATTGGGGTACAACTTGAATAATATTATGGAAAACTATTATACTTTCAAGTATTTAACGCCAATTTTAGATCCCAAGGCTAAAGATAGTTACTATTTCTTGGTCCGTGCCTATTCTGAGAATGATACCTATTATATTTTGACTGCTACCCCTTTGGATAATTCTAAAGGCTTGCTGGATGAATTTAAGATTATTTATGACAAACAGAAAAATTTGATCATCGAAGTGAGTTCTAAATTATCTGAACTTAGTTTGGCAAAGACTGAAAATACTACAAAAACTGGTGCTAAAAATATTTATATGTCAAATTTTAAGACTACATATAGAGTAGAGGATGCTAATTATTTTTTGGTAAGTTCTAAAGAAGAGATTGGTTTTGAAAAAGTTTATAAAAAAGGAACTAAAAACATTCAGGTTAGTAATTATCTAGTTACAACTAATTTTAGTAATCAAAACTATACCTATCGTGAGCCTCAGGTTTTTAAAGAGAAAACCCTGATTAATAAAGGGAATAGTATTTTGACCAACTATTGGGATTTTTCCGGCTTGACGGCTACAGATGAAGAGTTGCGTATTATTTCAATTATTGAAAAAAACATGTAATTTCTTTTGTCTCAAAAAGTTTAGATTTTTTTCTTTTTTGCTACAATTACATAAGTGTCGTAAGCGTAGGTTTTTCTGTCGATGATTTCAAGGATTTCGAACCCTTTCATGTAAAGAAAAAGTTGCATTTCATTTAGAGTAAACACTCTAACCGTAGAAAAATCTTCTGCAATTACGTCTTTTTCATTATTGAGAAGCGTATAATAGGTCGCAGTCCATTCCATTAAAAAATTATCTGAGGTGGTAAGCTTCCAATTGCTATCTCGGTAATGAATAATTCCATCACAATCGGCTTCATGGAGTATGTTTTTGTGGTTTTCGGTATAGGGAATGTACCGATTTGCATCAATAAAGTCAAAAACAAATATTCCTTCATCATTTAGATTTTGATGAATAGATTCAAAGCAATAATATACATCTTCATTGGATATCAAATAACTAGTAGAACGCCCCGTGATAAGGATAGAATCAACGGGGTTTTCTAAGGTAAACTCTCTCATGTCTCCATGAATAAAAGTACTTTTTGGAGTTCTTTTTTGTGCAATTGCGATCATATCTTCGCTCACATCCAAACCGATATAGTTAAAGCTATTTTGCGAAAAAAATTTGGCCAGATTGCCAGTTCCGCTTCCTATTTCCAGAACAGATTGGCTATGGTTTTTTTCTAAAAGGCTTCTGTAAAAATCATACTCTTCGGTATAGTTTATAAATGTTTGATACATGGCGTCATAAATGCTAGCCATTTTATCATTGTATAAGTCTGCCATATTATTTGTTTTGAATTATAAATATAATGATTTTTAAAAAGAAAAGGGCTGTCGAAATGACAACCCTTTTTAATCTGTACTATACAATTAACTAGAACTTGTAATTCAATGATAAATTAAACATAGTTCCTAATTGGCTAAAATGGTATCCATCATACGTCATTTGAGAATAACGACCATTAAAAGTAATTAAATTGTATTGTGTTTTAGTTTTAGCAGGATCATTTAAAATGGCTTGTCCTGCGGCATTTTCTGCCTTAAACTTCCATTCTGGTAAAACATTCAATAAATTATTTACATTTAAAGCCAAAGTCAATTTGTCTGTAGCATTGAAATTGATTCCTAAATCGGTAACAATTTTTGGAGTAAATTCTGTTCTCAAATCATTGCTCATACCGTCTTGTTTGAAAGTGGTTTTTCCAAAATAAGTATTGTTTAGAGAAAAGCCAAATTTTCCAATTTCATAGTTTGCACCTAAGATCCATTTTGTGTTAGGTCTTGAAGTAAATGTTAAAGCGTCTAAAATTGGACCGAAACTATCTCCTTTTCTTACGTCAGAAATTCTTTCATTTTGTAAAGTGATATTTCCAGATAAATTGAAGCCTAATTTTCCTGTGCCTATTTCTAAATTATTGTAATTGGCTACTACATCTAATCCTGAGGTTCTTGAATCGAAGGAGTTAGAAAACCAAGCTACATTTCCAAATTGAGTGTCTTGTCTGTCTCCTAAAACAATTCTATCTTCTACTTTAATGTTGTAGTAGTCAATGGTGAAGTTGAAGTTTTTAGTTGGTTTAGCACCAATCCCAATAGTGACATTTGTTGAGTTTTCTGCTTTTAAAGAAGGAATTCCTAAGATACGGGCTTGTGGTGAAACATTATTGATAATACCGCTCAATTGAATTCCTTGACCAGCTACAAATGAATATTGTGCTTTTTGAGTATAAATTTGGTGTAAAGTTGGTGCTCTAAATCCAGTAGATACTGATCCTCTTAAAGTGATTTTGTCATCCAAGAATTTGTATCTTGTACTTAATTTCCAAATTGTTGCGCCGCCAAAATCACTGTATTCTTCATGGCGTAACGTACCATTTAGCAAAAAGTCTTCGGTCACATCATAAGCGATATCAGCATAAAAACCCAAGTTATAACGGTTCCATTTTCCAGAATTTTCAGGACGATTACCAGCAAATGAATCAGCTCCAAGACCTTCCCATGATGCTTTGTCTCCTTCTACAACTTCAAAAGTTTCTGTTCTGAACTCTGATCCAAAACCAATACTTACTTTGTCAGATAGATTTTTTGATACATCAATGTTGCCCACGATGTGGTTGAATTTAGTGCCTCCAGGTTTGAATGAGATTGGAGAGTTTTCTTTGTATATATTATTTCCATTAGCATCCTTCAAGTCAGATCTGTTTTGAGAGTTTTCTACGGTATAGATTTGGCTATTTCCACCAACAGTAATACTTCCGTCAGTATTCCAACCATTGGTTTGGTTTTTGAATCCAAGAGTTGCATTGTAATCGTTCAAGTCTCCAACAAAAGTTGGTACATATCCTTTGTAAGAAGCTGCTGTTCCATCACCAAAAAAGTCGGCTAGATAAGGATTTGTAGGGTCTAAAGTTCTCCAATACGGAGTTCTGTAATTGGCGAATGAATTTACTTTTTTGTAAACATAGGCTGCATTGTAGTACATCTGTGTGTTTTCGCTCAAGTCTTTTCCTCCATTTACTAAAAATTTTGCTGCAAGTGTTTCTGGTGAACCGTTTATGTTTCCAGCATCAGGGTATTTTGCTAAAAAAGATTGAACATCAGATAGGCTTGCTCCAAAGTCTCCTGCTTCTCCTGCTGCATCAACTGTTCCTGGGCGATTAGCAAGCTTTACTTTTGAGAAATCAAGGGTGTAATTTAAAAAGCCTTTGTCACCTACTGTGGTACCATTGTTAATGCTTATGCCTAGCATTTCTCCATCACCTTCAGAAGTTATACCACTTCTTAAGGTAGCTGATCCAGTATTGCTGTTTTTCTTTAAAATAATGTTCATTACCCCTGCAATTGCATCAGATCCGTATTGAGCAGATGCTCCATCACGTAAAATCTCCACTCTTTCGATTGCATCAGTAGGAATTGCTGAAATATCCGCTCCTGTTTCTCCACGTCCTGGAGAAGTTTGAACGTATACTAATGAACTTAAGTTTTTACGTTTTCCATTAATTAAAATTAATGTTCTACTTGGTCCCATATTTCTAATTTCATAAGGGTCAAGTAAGGAAGTCGCATCGTTTACAGGAGTTTGTACGGTGTTAAATGATGGGATTTTATACTGTAAGGCTTTGTCGAAAGTGGCTTGACCAGTAGATACTAAATCTTTAGAGGATAAGACATCAATTGGAAGCGCTGAGGTGGTGTTACTTCTTGGAGCCGTTCTAGTTCCAGTTACTATTACTTCTTGTAGGTTTTGTCCACCTTCTTCTGATAAAGTGATGTTTAGTACTGTACCAGAAGTTGTTTTAGTTACCGTGTTGTATCCTACGTAACTAAAAATTAAGGCAGAATCTTCGTTGATTCGGATTTTGTACTTCCCATCCATATCGGTAGAAGTACCATTCGAGGTTCCTTTTTCGATTACATTTACTCCTGGGAGTGGATTTCCTTGATTATCTTTTACCATACCGGATACTTCTTTTTGAGCTACCATAATAAAGGAGCATAAAAGAAAAAATAATAAGCTTAGTTTTTTCATAAATTAATAAGTTTTTGGTTATTGTTTGGTTTAATTTTGGTTAAATATAATAAAATTTAACAACAAAATTAAAAATGTTGATATTTTTGGTTTTTTTGTTAACTTTCAATAAATGTTAGAATCTTCTTCAACAAGGATATTATAAATCTTATATTTGCAAACTTTTAAAAAATATAATAGCTAAAAAGAGGATTGTTTTTAAATTCTCGGAAAAACATAAATTATGAAAGCAGGAATTGTAGGCTTACCGAATGTTGGAAAATCAACGTTGTTCAATTGTTTGTCAAATGCCAAAGCGCAGAGTGCAAACTTTCCTTTTTGTACTATCGAGCCAAATATTGGCGTGGTGAATGTACCTGATCCTAGAATTGAAAAATTGGAACAATTAGTAAAGCCAGAACGTGTGCAAATGGCTACGGTAGATATTGTAGATATTGCTGGTTTGGTAAAAGGTGCAAGTAAGGGAGAAGGATTAGGGAATCAATTTTTAGGGAACATTAGAGAGTGTAATGCTATTATTCATGTTTTACGTTGTTTTGATAATGATAATATTGTTCACGTTGATGGTAATGTAAATCCTATTCGTGATAAAGAAACTATCGATATTGAATTGCAGTTAAAAGACTTAGAGAATGTTGAAAAACGTTTGGAAAAAGTAAATCGTGCGGCAAAAACTGGAAATAAAGAAGCACAAACCGAGAAAGCTTTATTGGATCGAATAAGAGAAGCGCTTTTGCAGGCCAAATCCGCAAGAACTATTTTTCCTCAAAGTAACGATGAAGAAGTTTTGATGGAAAGTTTTCAATTGATTACAGCAAAACCGGTTTTATATGTTTGTAATGTAGATGAAAGTTCGGCTGTAAATGGGAATAAATATGTAGATCAAGTTCGCGAGTTAGTAAAAGATGAAGAAGCAGAGGTAATTGTACTTTCGGTAGGAGCAGAGGCTGATATAACTGAGCTAGAAAGCTACGAAGAACGTCAAGTTTTTCTTGAAGATATGGGATTACAAGAACCTGGAGCCTCTGTTTTAATTCGTGCGGCATATAAATTATTAAAACAACAAACCTATTTTACTGCGGGTGTTAAAGAAGTACGTGCATGGACCATTAATATTGGTGCAACTGCTCCACAAGCAGCTGGAGTTATTCATACCGATTTTGAAAAAGGTTTTATTCGTGCCGAGGTAATTGCTTATGAAGATTTTGTGCAATACGGATCAGAAGCAAAATGTAAAGAAGCAGGAAAATTTAGAGTTGAAGGAAAAGAATATGTAGTAAAAGATGGCGATGTAATGCATTTTAGATTTAATGTATAATAATAAAATAGTGCATAAAAAATAGACCGAGCGATTTGCTCGGTTTTTTTGGCTAGTTTTAGGGGGGGATTGCATAATAGGAAGTGTTAATGGGTAGGCTAATCCACGAATTTAGAAATTTTGCCTCTCATTCATTCACTCCCTTTTTTTATTTACGACTATGAGCAATATATTTTCTGAAAACAAGCAAGTTGGTAAGGTTTCGTCTTTTACGGATTTAGTAGAAACGGATTTTAAAGGAGCAATGAATGCCTTGTGTTGGCACCGAAATTTGGAAGGCGATTTTACAGCGATTGTAAGTCAACTGCAACTGAAAGAGAATATAACAGAAATTTTCCCTGAGGATTTATTAGCACTTCAGTTGTCAGAAGAGGGGCATAAGGCAAGAGAAATTATCTTAAACGATTTACGATTATTGACTGATTTTGGGGCTTCTCCTTCACTTAATTTGTTGAAATGCTATGACCGTGATGATGAATTTGATTTCATCTCCACAGACGTGTATTCCTATCATGTAGATCGTTCTCCCATTGCAACAGATACTTTTTTATGCACCTATCACGGAGTGGCCAGCGATATTATTCCAAATGAACAAGCGGAACAAAAAATTCTAATTCCAGAAATCAGAAAAAAACTTGAAGCGTTGCATCAAGGTCCATCTGAGGAATTTGAAGATTTTTTGAAAGAAAATTATTTTGATTTGCATTATCAAGCCAAACCCAATGCTCAACCCATTAATTTAGGAAAAGGTCATCTTTGGCGTTTAGCCGTAGATCATCCCAAGCAGCAAGTCTTGCCATGTATTCACAGAGCACCCATAGAAAATGAAGATGAATTTCGTTTGTTGTTGATTTGTTGATATCCAGTGCATCTTTTTTTTCAAAGCCGAGAACTTTTTCACGAGTTGGTAGTATTAGAGCAGTTCAAGATACGCTCCAATTGGTTCTTCAATGTTTACATTCAAATACAAAAGTATTGCATCTTCAAAAAATGTAATGGGGTCTTGCTTTTATTGAGGTACTTGGGTTTGCTTCGAAATATCATAAGTTTTCAGGATTACAAACCTTTTTTTGTATGAATTTTAATTATCCAACCATTTTTTAAAATCATTAACCCTTTCCCTGCTTACAATTTTGGCATCGGTATCTAAAAATTTCGTTGAAATGGACAGCCGACTATTGAAATAAGTATTCACTTTTTCAATAGATTGTATATGTAAAATTATTTTTCTGTTGATTCGAAAGAAATTTTTGGGTTGCAAAAGTGTTTCGAGTTGGTCTAAGGTGTAATCGATTAAATGTTGCGTACCCTTATTGGTTACCAAAAAGGACAAACTTTCTCTGGTTTCAAAATGATGAATGTCTTCTGTCTTTATGGTATCGATAGTTTGACCAGATTTGACTAAAAAACGAGTTTTATACTCTTTGTTTACTAGCTGATAAGCTTTGGCAATGCTCGAAATAATGTCTTTATTTTCTAATTGTTGCTGTTTTTTGAACTTCTCCATTGCAAATTGCAACTCTTGTAGAGCAATGGGTTTCAATAAATAATCAATGCTGTTTTGTTTGAAGGCCTGAATAGCATAATTATCAAAAGCAGTGGTGAAAATAATAGGAATTTCGAGTTTTATTTGATTAAAAATTTCAAAACTATTGCCATCTGCCAAATGAATATCCATGAAGATTAAATCAGCATCTAACCCTTCTTTAAAAGCAGTGACGGAAGCCGTAATGGTATCAAAATACTTTATAACAATAATTGAGGAATCAATTTTTTGTAAAAGAACGTTTAAATGTTCCGCCGACAACTTTTCGTCTTCTATAATTACAACTTTCATTTCTTTTGAATTAATGGTAAAATTACTTTAAATAGTAATCCGTTGTTATGGACGACAACTTTTTCATCGGTGAAAAAGGAATAGCGTTGTTCTATATTTTTTAAGCCCGTTTTGGTACTATCTGTAACGTTGCTTCTAGGCAAAATTGGATTTTCGATGATTAATGTATTGTGATGCGTATAAATTAAAACTTTCAACGGATTGGCTTGAGAGGTTTCGTTGTGCTGAATCGTATTTTCAACCAACATTTGCAAACACATTGGTAATAAGAAATCATTTTTTTTATGCTCCTCAATATTAAATTCAAACAAAATACTGTCTTCAAATCGTATTTTTTGCAAATAAATATAATGATTTAAAAACGCTAATTCTTCTTGTAAAGGCACTAATTCGGCATTTTTTGTATCCAAGACATAGCGATAGACTTTGGCTAATTCATTGATAAAAAAGGCAGCTTTGTCTTGATTTTTGTACACTAATGAAGTTAAAACACTCAAATTATTGAATAGAAAATGAGGATTAAGTTGGCTTTTTAAATTTTGCAATTGAGCGTTGATGCTTTCGGTTTTATATTTTTCGACTTCAAATAAGCTGTTTTTTAAAGCATTGAAAAATTCAATACCAATCTTAATGGCCAAAAGAGCAAGAGTAAATAGAATTGCTGGAGGAAAAATTTCTATCATTTTACGATTGATAACCCGACCATCTCCAAATCGTAATTGATGCAATATATACATCAAAGCAAATAGGGTGATTGAGGTATATACCACAGTAAATACACTCTGAATAATCAACCTTTTTCTAGCATTAAGAATCCAGGGGTTGCTCTTGTTGAGTGATTTGTCTATAATTTCGTTGCCTTGCCAAATAATTAGTACAATTGCGGCTATAAATACTAAGTCCCAATCAAAAAAATCATCCAATCGAAAAAAAATGATTTTGAAAAAAAGGGTAATTGCAATTGTAATTCCTAATTTGTTGATGATTTCAATTTGTGAATTTTTCATTAAAAATATAATTTATAAATATAATTTGTAAAGAAATCAATTAGTCTGCTATGTATTTAACATTAAAATAGTTCTTTGATACGTATAGATAAGCGCGATTAGTCCAATTACAATGGAAACTATTTTTGTAAAATATTTTTGATACCAAATTTTAGTAATGAACCATTTTGTAAATAAAAAAAATACGGCAAGTATTATAAAGACTTGTGCCAACTCTATTCCAATATTAAAGGCCAGCAAAGCACTTATTGTAGACTTTTCAGGTAGTTGTAAATTCAAAAAGGCATTTGCAAATCCAAGACCATGCAACAAGCCGAATAAAAAAATCAATAGCAATCGTGAATGATTTATTTTGGGGTAAAAAATGTTTTGTAGCGCCATTATAAAAATCGAAAAGGCAATTAGTGGCTCGACACTGTTTAGGTTTGGATTAATCCATCCAATACCAGTTAAAATCAAGGTTATTGAATGTGCTAGTGTGAACATACTGGCTTGAATGATACTTGATTTTAAATTTGAATTCAAAAAAAATAAAGCCAAAATAAATAGAATATGATCGAACCCCAAAGGTAACACATGCTTGAATCCCTCTACAATAAATTGAAAAAATGATTTAATAGTAGCAGCAAATGAATGGTCAATTGTTGTATCCATTAACCATTTGTTATTAGTTAGAATTAGCTTAACTTCTTGGTTGTTAAAATTGTTTAAAACACACTGATATTGCGGTAAATTTTTACATAATAAAATAAATTCACATTGATTGTTAGGGGTGTTTTTAAAAAAAGTGTTTTTAATGTATAAAGATTTAATATCTGTTGGTTTATACTTCAATTCTGCAAACAAGGTAGTTTCATGGCCAAGAATAACGCTTAGATTTGTAAGATCTACGGTTTCATTATTAATAATTATTTGGCAATTATTTTTGAAATGTTTGATAACTAGTTTGATGAATTCTTCGGGAGTTTTGTAGGCTCCTTTTTTAAAATAAAAGTCCACCTCACCTTCAAATGCGGTGAGGGAACTTTTTAAGACTACTATTTTTTTACCATTTTTCTCATACATCATCAAATTAGAGAAATCTGGTTGATGTGCATAAGCAACATTTATAAAAAAAAACACGATCAATAAATGAGTGAATTTCATCATTTTAAAAGTATTTTAATTTGCGTAAGCGCCAGCTAAACTATTAATAAAATTATTTGCTCCTGCTTTATCTACATGGTAATGATAACCTCGCGTAGCATCTGAATGCCCGCGACTTGCATCTAAATCCGTGTATTCTGCTCCTGAAGCACTTAATCTTTCGTACATTCCAAAACCGTCTAATGCGTAACCTATCATAGCAGCATGACCATCGGCTTGTAATTTTTTTGTTGTCATACCTGTTGCAGCATGATAGTGATACCCTGCAGCCATATTGATGTGTCCTCCAGCATCATCAAATGGAGCTAGGGTATAAGCACCTAAAATTGCATTTACTGGAGCCGGAGCATCAAAAATTACCCCATTGAATGCAATTCCTCTAATTGATGGACCAGTTGAGCCAGGTCCTGCTCCAAAACTGATTGGTGAAGTTAATTTTATTGGTTTTACAGGGATATAAATTGTTTTTGTTAAAGTAGAAACATACGACGGTAAACATTCAACGCAATAGTTTTTATAGGCAACTCCCACATTTGGATTTGCAGCTGCTTGACAATCTTCTTGAGTTAGTGTTTTGGTAATAGCCCCTGTGGTAGTATTGTACATTTGCCAAGTAGTATTTTTGTAAAAAGTGGCTAAGTTTTGGATAAATGCGCCATCCACATCGTATACGTTACCACCTTCTAACCAAATTCCACCTTTGCTTTTATCATCGCTAATATTTGAGGGACACCAAGGCCCTTGCGCATGGTCAGTTGGGGTGTTTTTGGATACAATTTTATAGCAATCAGCAGTTGATCCGTTGGATAGTGTTCTAGAAACGATGCTAATGGGTTCAGATAACCCCGCAGTTAGAAAATTTGTAGGATCTACATTTACTACTATTGAATTGGTATCAGTAATTTGATCTTCTTCATTGCTTTTACTACAACTTAAAAAAGTTGTTATGATAAATAAACACACTGTAAAATGGTTTATTTGAAATTTTTTTACATTCATTTTAATTTTTTTTAATGGTTATTTCAGCGATCATAATCTCTTTGTAAAAACTTTATTCAATACTATTTAAAGAACAAAGAATTAAGTTAGAATACGTATTTTATGATAGGTACCTAGTACGAATAGTTTTTTAATTTATTTTAGTTCATATGAGGATTTCCTTCTCGAGGCGGACGAATTGTTTTTTCGAGTTCGAGGTATTTGTCGAATAAATTTTCGGGAATTATTTTTTTTACTTTATTGTCCCTTATTTTTGCTAGTGCTTCTACTTTTGATTTTTCGGGCATACGAGGTGGATTCGTTTTTAAATCAATTGACTTATCCATTTCAGAAAAAAAATCTTTGAATACATCACCCACTTTTTTTGTTTGGTTTTTGTCTAGTTTGAGCGGTAGGCATATTTTTTCCGTAACCATTTTTAATCGTTGTTCTAGGGTAGGAGGTTTAGGTCCTTTGCTGTCGGATTGAGGTTGAGCCAAACAAATATTGGTAAATAAAATACTTAGACAAACGGTTATTACATTAACTAATCTCATAATTCATTAAAATTTAATTACTACTAATTTTCTATTTTGTTTTCCTTTGATTTAAAACTGAATTTTGTACAATAAATTAGGAAAAAGACCTAATTGATACGTGTATCGTAACGTATTTTTTTGTCTATCATAAGATTGTAAAAACACATTGTTGTGGTTTGTAATGTTTTGAATGTCAAGGGATATGGTTTGGGATAGTTTTTTGTTTTTACTGTTGATGACAAGACCTCCTTTACTATCTAAGCGATAATAATTTTTATAAAAATCAGAATAGGCATCCGATGACAAGACTTCCGTGCCAGAAGCTTGAGAACTGGTTACATCAATCCGTGTATATGCGCTCCCGCCGGCATTTGTAAATCATCTATTTTTAAAAACGCTTATTCCATGGCAATAGCTACAATACCTTTTACACCCGAAGTAACTACGATAGTAGGCATTACGAATGCTTTGTAAACCAAATAAGGGATGCTAATTTCATATCTTTTTGGTTTATTCTTTTTCTAAAGACTTAATATCTTCGAGCATTTGCTGCATTTCTAATGCCAACGTACCATTGTATATTCCTCTTATTCTTTTGGTTTTATCGACCAAAATAAAGTGTTCGGTATGCAAAAATTCGGAACTGTCTTTGCTGAAGCCAATATCTTCTTCGGCAAAATATGATTTACGTGCTAAACGATAAATATCATTTTTAGCACCTGTCAAAAAATGCCAATTGGGGTTTGCAATTTGTTTTTGTTTCTTATAATTTTTTAGAACAGTTGGCGAGTCAATCCAAGGCGTTACAGAATAAGAAAGTAAAACGATATCAGAATGATTTTTTAAGCTATCATTTACGATTTTAAGGTTAGTGGTCATTATGGGACAAATGCTGCCACAGGTTGTAAAAATAAAATTAGCAATGTGAATTTTGCCTTCAATATCTTTTTGAGAAATGAAAACGCTATCTTGGTTTAAAAATTTAAAATCAGCAATTGTATGTGTTATTTCAGAAGTATCAGTAATAAAAAGAGGCGAAAAAGTGGGCTCGTTGTAATAAGGTAAATGAATGGCTACGTCATTTTTCTTTGAACAACTTAATAGGACAACACTACTTAACACTAAAAATACTATCCGATACATTTTTGCAATTTTTTGTTCCCAATAATCCATATCTTTTTCCATTTATAATTACATAATTGGCTCTAATTTTGCCAGTATCATACCATAATTTTTGAGCACCTTCTTCTTGTCCGTTTTTGAAATGTCCCAAATGACTCAATTTTCCATCAAATGCCCATTCTCTTAATTCGCCTTCATAAGCATCATTGACTGCCATGAACTCAAATCGTTTCTTTCCGTTTAACCAATAAGCAATTTGCTTTCCATTTTTTCTCCCTTTAGAATAAAAGCGTTCTTCTAAAAGTTGCTTATTGGGATACCATTTTTTGCAATTACCCTCTAGTTTTCCATCAACAAAACCTTCAACAGAAATCGTGTCTTTATTCGGATAAACGTCAAATAGATAGCCCGAAAATTTATCCTTATTAAAGTAAACCACATCATTTAGTATGCTAATTTCATTTGATGATTTTAATACATATCTTTTGGGAACCTTTGACTCATTATTTGAGCAGGAACAAACAAAAAGCAATAAAAAAACCTGAAGAATAAATTTCATTTACTGAGTAATCGTTCCTGGTGTTCCATAAAAGCCGTTTCCATTTAAATAGGGTGCTTCGTCTGTAAAATGGTAATGATAAATTCCGTTTGGATAATCAACCGTTGCATGAGTATGACCGTGATATACATCTAAAATGGCATTAGTGACCGTAGTTCCACTTTCCTCTTTTGGTCCATAAACAGGAAATCCATCCAATAAAAATCCCATCAATCCTGATTTAGTAGATTTTACGGTTGTTAAATACAATGGTTCCACATGATAATGATACACCCCTTGCTGTTGTGGATGTCCGTAATATTTGTCGAAAGAAGCAATTTCGCTTGTCAAAGCTTGATTGTTCGGTCCTGCATATTGATTAAACAAGGCAACTCCGTTTAAAGCAATTCCCATTGCTCCCAAAGGCGTTGCAGCATGAGTAGAAGCAACCGTAGGATTCAAAGGAATTTTCATTGTAGCCGTTTGTTCAACAATTGAATTTGGATTTTTAGCAAAAGTATTTCCTCCAAAGGTAGTTCCAGTGTAGGCTTCGTACAATGCGTTTGTTGTTGCATAATAAGGGCTTTTGTGATCCGGAAGGTTTTTAGTTTTAATATAAATATAGGTTCCATCACTGGTGATACTGGTCGCCCCGTATATTTTTTTATAAACAGCCGGTACTTCTAAAGTGTTAGAAGAATCATCGGAAGAACTGTCAGAACTACTACAACTAGTTTGGAAGATAGTAATTCCTAGACAAACCAAAATACTTGTTTTAAATTTTTTCATAGCTTATTCATATTAAGTTTTTTCAAATGTATAAAGTTAATAACTTTATTAATAAGCAGTTACTGTTGAGTTGTTGAAAAATCGTATTGAATTGTAAAATAATTACTTTCAATATTTTAATTATTTCTTAAAACTGAATTTTATATAATAAGTTGGGGAAAAGTCCTAATTGATAGGTATAATTTATTGTATTTCTTTGTCTATCATAAGACTGAGAAAATACATTATTATGATTGGTAACATTTTGAATATCAAGCGAAATAGTTTGAGATAGTTTTTTATTTTTGCTATTGATCACAAATCCTGCTTTGATATCTAAACGATAGTAATTCTTATAAAAATCGGAATATACATTAGAAGATAACACTTCATTACCAGCTGCCTGCGAACTTGCTAAATCAATTGGTGTGTATGCTCTTCCGCCTGCATTGGTAAATTTTACATCTACTGAAAACGCATTTCTATTTTCTTTACCTACTTTCCATTCTTTACCACCTAAAATATTAAACACATATTTTCCATTAAAAGCTGTGTTTCTTTCTATATCATCACTTGCTGTATATTTAGAATCGTATATTGATGAAGTAAATAATCCATAATATCCATTACTAAAGAATTTTTCAATAGTTAGTTCTACACCATAATTTTTACCTGTTCCAGAGTTTACTAAATTATCTTCTAAATCTAATTTAAAACTAGCTCCGGTATTCAAAATAGAATAATCACTTGAAAAATTATTGACAGGAACATCATATAAATATTGATAATACACTTCGGCTTTTAAGCGCCAATCTTTAAATGGATTGATGTTGTATCCCATAACGAAATGATGGCTTTTTGTAAAGTCTAAATTTTTATTAGTTTGAGTAATGACTCCACTTGCATCAGTATTTTGAACAAAATAGGTGGCAATAGGTTGGTTTTGCGCATGTAATCCGTATCCGAAATTTAGACTACTTTTATTATTTATATTGTAAATAAAACCCAATCTTGGTTCTATGGCAAATGAACTATTTAAATGAAAATACTGTGAATGTAAACCTGCATTTAAAGTTGTTTTTTCGCCAAATCTATATTTTAAATGTGCATAACCTTGACTTAAACTTGTATTATTATTTCCGTCTAATTGCTTTGTCCAAGGTTCCATTTCGTTCTTTCTATATCTATAAAATTGGTCAGTTCCAATAAATTCGTTTTGTAATCCAGCTTTTAAGAATAAATTAGAATTTAATTTAGAACTATAATTTGTAGCTATTACAATACCAGAATTTTTAAAATTAATTTCTTCTGTTAGAATAGAAACATTTGTCATTTTATTAGTATCTGAATTGTCTTGTTCTGATTCCGAATAATTTAATCCAATAGTGGTGCTAATATTAGAATTGGTATTAATTTGTTTGAAATGATTTACTCCAAAAATTCCTATTTTACTTCCTAAATCTACAGAACCATTCCCACCAAATAAACCACCTCCATTATCCAAACTTATTGATGAAGTAGCCAAAATTCCAAAAGCCGAAAATTTGCCTATTGACGAAGTGCTACCATTAATTTTAAACGACAAATCTTGAAAAGAAGGAGTTGCAGTTGTACCAATGTTTACTCCAACGGCTTGTGCTAAACTGGCTAATGTATATCGATAACCTACCAAGTAAGAAGAACCTTTTTCTTTACTAATTGGACCTTCGGTAGTAATTTCGGCACCAGTTATAACACCCAGTTGAATTGTTGTTTCTCTTTTTTTATTGTTTCCATTTCTAAAACCTAAATCAAAAACACCTGCAGTAGCATTTCCATATTCAGCAGGAAAAGCAGAAGTGAAAAAGTCTGAATTTTTTAAGAAATTTGTGTTAATTGCACTCACAGCTCCACCAGTTGTTCCAGCTGTTGCAAAATGATTTGGGTTGGTAACACTCATACCATCAATTCTCCAAAGTACACCAATGGGTGAATTTCCTCTAATTACAATATCATTTCTATTATCATTTGTGGCACTTACTCCAGCAAAATTCGATACTAAACGAGCTGCGTCACTTCGTCCGCCAGCATATCTGTTTACTTCTTCTGTAGAAAATGTCCTTGCACTTACAGAAGCTAATTTATTTACTGTGCTAGCATTGTTTTTAGAAGTAATCACTACTTCATCTAGTTTTTTATATTCATCTTCCATAGTAATATCTAGAACCACTTCTTTACCTGAAGTTACTATTATATTAGGAATTGTTACTTCTTTATATCCCACAAACGAAACCTTAATTTCATATCGATTTGGTGTGATTTCAGTTAAAATATAGTTCCCTTTTTCATCTGTGACGGTTTGTTTTTCGGAGTTGATAATTTGAACTGTAGCACCTATTAAAGGTGTTTGAGTGAGTTTATCAATAACAATTCCACGGATGTTTTGCTTATTGTTTTGAGCAAAAGAAATTGCTGAAATCAATAATAGTATAAAGTGTTTTTTCATCTTTTATAAATTAAGATTTCACAAATTTATAAGATGGATAAGATTATTAAAAATCAGTTAATGTTGAGTTGTTGAAAAATCGTATTGAATTGTATTTTTTTTTGTAACAAGTAAAATTCGTGACAAACAAGTCGGAATGATTACTGAAGTTTATTTTTTATGCCGTTACCGCTATATAGTGTTCTATTTACTTAAAATAGTGTAACTATCAGGTGTTTTTTTGGACATTAATTGCATCCAACTATAGTTGAGGGGGTAAAATTGAAATTTTTAAAGGCTTTAGTCAAAATTAGCTACTTTTATTTGGCTAAAGCCTATGAAATCAATCCACAAAACTCCAGCTAAAGCTGGAGGCAATTGAAAGGAAAAAGAAATTAAGCAAACATAGCATTTTCATTCACCTGATGGATGACTTGAATTACTTTAATTAATTGATCTTCTTCTGGGAAAATGCCAAAAACACCTTGGTCATGCTGTTCGTTAAATGGCGCTTGTGTAAGTAATTGTTTTTCAATTACTCCTTTTTGGTTGAGGTATTGGATTATTTTTTGGATGAACATAATTTGATTGGCCTTCAAATTGCCTTTAGAAATAAAGTCGGCAAACAATTGATTGGCTACTTCGATGTCCAGACCAATGATGTTTCTAACAAATTTACCCAACGGTTGTTCGCCATACTCTTTGATAAAACGGTCTTTGCTTTCCAAAGCTTCTTGCAATAGAAATTGTTCCAATACTTCCAATTCGTTTGCTGTAATCGGTAAGTTTTTATACAATTTATCAATCACCAAGTGGGATTTGTTCTTTCTGATAAAGGCTTCTACGCGGTCTTTGTAACTTTGAAGTGAAGTGTAGGTTGCCAAAAGATCGACTTCTTGCACCATCGCTACATCGAGTTCATCTGTGAATGAAGTATACACTGGATCAAGTTTCTTCTCATCTTTTAAGAAATGGACTAAATCCCGAAGTTCTAAACGGATTTCTTCCAATTGTTGCACATGAACGGTACTCCAAAATTGTTCATTTTGAAGTTGTTTGATCGTTTCAATTTTGGCTTGTACGGCAGGGATATTTCGTTTGGTAAAAAGCATGTTCACAATGTCGTGCACATTGGAAATGTACCTTACTTGTGCTTTATTGCCAGTAATCAATGCCAGTTGCAATTTATAAACAAGTAAATCAAATCGTTTGGCAAATTCATCTTGGTCTTGACTGTAATTGACTAAATGGGATAAATTGCTTTGTATGTTGAGTACATCACCCTGCAACAAATTATTCCATCTCGCTCTATTTTTATATTCTAAAACATAACGCCAATGTTTGCGCACCTCAAAACGGTTCTCTTCTAAATGAGTTACCAATTGATGCAAATCATCCGTAAATTGAATTTGAATGTGTTCTTGTTCCTCCGTGGGGTCTTGCAATTGACGAACTGCCATCACAATTTCCAGTTTTGTATGGAAGGTTTGTTGTGCTAATGAAAGGGTGTTTTTTTGGGTTTCTCCATCTGGATGGTCTCCAAAATATTCAAAATTGCCACAGAAATCAAAGAGTAAGAAATATTCTTTGTCTTTTCCCGGGGCAAAAATATTGGGACACAAACGGGTACCTCGACCAATCATTTGCCAGTATTTTGAATAGGATTTGACTTCTTTGAAAAACACTAAATTCAATACTCTTGGTGCATCTACACCGGTATCCATCATATCTACAGAAACGGCTATTTGTGGCTCTTTTTCATCGCCTTTGTCAAAACAAAATTTCTCCAATAAGTCTTGTGCTTTGGCTTCGTAATTATCAATTACTCTTAGGAAATTGCCTCCGTATTGCGGATAGTTTTTATTAAAGCGATCCTCTATAAAAACAGCGTGTTGGTGGTTTTTTGCAAAAAGAATCGTCTTGCCGAGTTTATCGCCTCCCGCAATTTTCTGACCGTTGGTCATCAAATAGTCTAGTACTTTATCGACAGTATCTGTATTGAACAACCAGGTATTGATCTTGCTTTTGTCCACATTGCTAACTTGGTTTTCATCGCCAAATTGCACACCGAATAGTTCTTTGAAACGGACTTTATCTTTCTCTGATAAATCCTCATACACAATGCCTTCCCTTGGGAATTTCAGCGGAATTTTGAACGCTTTGGGTGGTTTTAAATAATTATCTGCCACCGCTTTGTTCAATTCATAGGCGTAGGTTGGATTATCATCTTCAATTTCGAATAGGCCATAGGTGTTTTTATCGATTTCTTTTTTGGGAGTCGCTGTCAATCCAATTAGAATGGCATCGAAATAATTGAAAATTGATTGGTATTTTTGATACACAGAACGGTGCGCTTCATCAATGATAATTACATCAAAATGACCCACACCATAAAAACGTTCGTCTTCGTTTTTGAGACTGTCGATTTTGTTTAAAATGGTGGGATAAGTTGAGAAAACGACTCTAGTGCCATGGTCTTCTTTTTCTTCGGTTAAGTCAATACTTGACAAGTGCGGCAAATGTTCTTTGAAAGCATTCTTAGCTTGGGTGACCAACGCATTTCTGTCGGCCAAAAACAAGATTCTTTTGGCCCAGTTGCATTTGGTAAACAGGTCTACCATTGCCGCAGCAGTTCTTGTTTTTCCGCTACCGGTTGCCATGACTAATAGGGCTTTTCTGCTGGTTCCTTTGAGCTTGTTTTGATGGGTGGTTACCAAATGTTCCGCCACTCGTTTGATGGCTTCCAATTGATAATACCTTCCTGCAATAGCGGTATTTACCCGAAATTCTCTAAGATCCTTGCGTGCAAAGCGTCTTTCAATGAGCACCTGTAATTCTTCTTTGGTATAAAAACCTTGGATCTTACGGTCAGTATAAAAAGTATCGTCCCAAATGTGGGTTTCAAACCCGTTGCTGTAAAAAATAATAGGACGTTGTCCTGTGCTTTTTTCTAAACAATCTGCATATAAAGTGGCTTGGTGCTTTCCTTTGGAGGCCGAATGAATGGTGCTTTTGGCTTCTACAACCGCCAAAGGCAAACCGTTATCGCCCCACAAAACATAATCCACAAAACCTTTTCCGGAAGGATTGGTGCTTAAGGGCATTCCGCTTACTTCGAATTCTATTTCGCGACCTTTTCGTAACGTATCCCAACCGGCTTCCCTTAATAATAAATCGATTAGGGTTAGGCGTGTTTGGTGTTCCGATGTGAGTTCTGGAATAGCTTGTTCAACAGCAATTTCCTGAAAACGTACTTCTTTTCGTTCCGCAATTAGTTGCAGTTGTTCGTTTACTTGTTTGCGTAATGCTTCATTTTCTTCGGCAAGTTTTTCTTGTTCTTTTACTGCTTTTTGAGCTTCGGCACGTTCTTGTTCGAGTTTTTCGGCCAAGGCCTGAAGTTGTTTGGCATTTTTGTCATTGGTATCTCCGTAGGGAATTACTCTTTCGTCAAACTCAGGAATATCGGGATTGTTTTCGCTGTAATATTTGCTTAAAAAAGTCAAAAAGCGAAAGCTATTTTTTAAAGATTGCAAAGCTTCTAGCGCTTTGACTGTTTTACCATGAGCCGCATTGTTTCCGTTTAAGCGCACGACATCCAATTCCATCAACATACTTGGTTTAAGGATGTTTTTGAAACTTTCGTGGTGGAGTAGGGCACCTAATTTGGTGTCATAAGGCAACTCTAAATCTTCATCGTTTTTGTACAACCAAAACAAGGTTTTTTCTAGTGTACTCCTACACAACAAGGCCGCATAACGTGGCGCTGTAAAAGTGTGTTTTTCGGCCTCTGCAATCTCTCGGTAGATTTCTGGGAATTCGGGTTGAAGAAAGGTAAAGTTGCTCTGCATGGATTTTTATTGATGCGACTAAAATAGTATATTATTTTTTACCAATACTTACTTTGTGAAGTATTTTTCCTTCGTTGAAAAGGCAACGGTTAGTCAAAATGATGATTTAAGAATTCAAATTGTGGATTAAAATCTCGAATTAAGGCAAGTTTTTTATCTCTTCTCCATTTTTTTAATTCTTTTTCTTTTGCAATTGCTTCTTGAACCCAAACGAATTTTTCATAATAGACTAGAAATTCAATAGTGTATTTCGATGCAAATGTTTTATTATTTGTTTCAATATTGTCTTTATGTTGCTGTAGCCTTAGCTTTAAATTATTGGTCATGCCAATGTAATAGGTTGAACGATATTTGTTCGTTATGATGTAAACGTAATACGAATGGTAACCTAATTGCGGGTTTAGCATACTATTTTTTATTATTGTTTTGTCCTTTCATCCAGTTTGTCGTTTCCTCCAATTTGTCATTTCCTTCAATTTGCCATTCCGACGAAGGAGCAATCACAGGCATTACTTGTATTGTGTGACTTTCTAGTGTGATTTCTCCTTCGTCGAAATGACAAAAAGCGCCTTATGGACAAAGGGTGCCGTTCCTCCAATTTGCCATTTCCACGAAGGAGAAATCACACTTGCTATTTAAACTGGTGATGTTCATTACGTCATTATTGCTTTTGTCTTTTCCTCCAATTTGCCATTCCGACGAAGGAGCAATCCCACGCATTACTTGTATTGTGTGACTTTCTAGTGTGATTTCTCCTTCGTCGAAATGACAAAAAGCGCCTTATGGACAAAGCGTGCCGTTAAACGCCCGTTGCAACAAACTCTGAAACAAGTCCTCGCTTTTGGCCAAGGCCTCTTGGGCTTGTTGTTTTTGGGCTTCTATCATTTGTACGCGTTCTGCGAATTGGGTTTGGAGTTCGATTGGAGGCATCATAAATTCCAAATCTTTCAAAATAGCAAGATTTATATTTTTTTGTGCTGCCATTGGTGCTTTTTCTTCAATCATTGCTTGTAAAAAAGACATCCAATTTTGAACATAAATATTGTTTGTTTTTTCATTAGGAATAAAACCAACTACACTATCAGGAAAACATGCATCAAAAGTTAATATTCCAGTTTTAGCAATATTCGCTGCAATTGTTATACAAAGAGTTCCTTTTGTCCAAAGTTTGCTTTGTTTCAAGCCAAATTCGGAATAGGTTGATTTATAATTGTTGATGTATCCGCCAGAATTAGCAATATCACCTGTTTGAATTAACGGATAAGGGCCATTTAATAATTCAGGTGCATTTCTTGGACGATGTTTTGATTTACCTCTATCTAATTTTCCAACATCCGAAAATTTTACTTCTTGCCATTTTTTTGAATTATGTACCGGATCCCCAAACATATCCAAAAACAAACTTTGTGTCAAGGCATCATATTTTTCAATCAGTTGCTTGTTGTATTGGCGCAATTGGTCTGCGGTGTCGAGAATTTCGGCTATTTTTTGTTGGGTGGGTAATGAGGGGAGGGGGATTTCTAGTTCATTTACATATCTTTCTAATTTAAGATTTATAATGCCAGTTGTTTTATTTTGGTAATTATTTGTAAATCCAAATAAGTGACTTGTAAATAGTTGGTATAATAAATATTTAGGAGATACTTTATCTTTTTTTGGTCTTAAAATAGAAGTGAAATTGTTACATAAATAAGTGCCTTCTAAATCAAAATATACAACTCTTCCAACTGGTTGTGTTGGACTTCCACCGGATTTTTCAATAATAATGTCACCTTTTTGTAGTTTTTTATTTTCAACTTTTTTCGAATCAATATTTCGAAGCACAATATCCTTTAAATTTAATCTTCCTTCATTAGAAAAATTTGTTGTTCTAATGACTGGTATTGTTGTACCTTCTGAACCCCATTCACCTGAAATTGGTTTTTCAATTAAATTTTTTAATTCAACTTTCTCCATTACTTCTATATTTTATATCTTCGCATTAATTATTAGTTCAATCGCTCGTTGAGAGCAATTTTTTAGGGCACCTGCCTTCTAAGCAGGCGGTCGGTCTAAGGTTCGAATCCTTCTGCGATTACAGCTCTATTTTGAAGGGGTATTGGTTTGATTCCAGTCGAGGTCACAACGTAATTTTAGGGTTTATGGTTCGAACCCTGCCGTGGTCACATAATTTTTGACTTCGAATCCCTTCCTCTCTGCTGTTTTATGCCAACATTTTTTCTAAATCCAACATTGTCAAAAATCAAGCTTTCATCCTCAAATAGAAATTTATTTAACGTTTTTGATAATGTATCGCTTGTCGTGTAAAGAGGATATTTTCCTTCTCCTAATTTAAAACCATCACCCGCTTTAATTTTTGATTTCTTTTCAAAACCGAAGATGTTTTAAATTTGACTTTTTTCATATTTCATATTGATTACAAATGTATATAATAGATAATTCACAAATCAGCACCAATGTATGGGGTTGCCTGTTTCTAAGCTAGCTTGTGCTAGTTTTTTTAAGGGTTCTATTAGGTATTGATAATAATTATTAGTTTCTACTTGTCTTTTTTCTACGATATAATATACTTGCTCTGAATTTTCTCCAGGATTTGTTAGTACCATTCCACTTCTATACCGACGAGCCGTTTTTTCGTCAACTACAACAATATCACCGCTTAAATTAGATTTTCTTATGCTAAAATATTTTGAGCGAAAAACTTCGTAATGTACCTCTTCGTTATTTTCTATATCGGTTCTCAGCATAAAAAAACCATTGGCATCCAAGCCATACTTATAGACTTTATCAAAAAAAGCAAAAATTGTAAAATCGTCTTCATTACAAATCGCTTTTATATTATTATTGTTTTTTTGAATCAAATAAATTTTATTTTCAACTTCATTTTGATTCTCCAAAATTTCTAATTCTGTTAAAAGTTCTTTAGCCATGATAGCAGGCATGCAGCCACCATTGCTGTTTGGTAGAATTTTTTTTAAAACTGGAAAGTTGTCTTTTTGATGAATAAAACTTCTAAAGGCCGCCATTCCGCTTATATTGCTCAAATTTTCGTAGCAATATTCCATATCTTCATGCGGGCAAGCAGTAGATCTCCATTTATCAAATTCGGAATACATTTCAAAGTACAAATCTTCATTATCATCCAAAAGTTCATTAGGCAAATTAATATTTAAACCATCATCAGCAAACTGAACATATTCTTGATGGGGTGGAGGAGTGGTTTTTCCTTTTTGGAAACAAGTACAATTTACAAAAGCGCTATAACTCATAATTTTTTAGATAACATTTTTTCTATATTCACCAGTACTTTCAAACGCTTTTTCTTCAATAGATTTGCAAGGTAAAAGGAGTAAATTATTGGTCCAGGTAATTTCTCTCACTAGTGGTGAGAGTTTTGGGAGATTGTTGTAAGTTTCGTAAAACTGCTTCATTCTCCAAATATTTTGAGGAGAAAAACCTGTAATATTAGGTTCTGTTTCCTGTATGAATTTTGACAATTCACTTACTACTGATTTTCCCCATGCTTTGGCTTCTACTTGTTGGCTGACATATTCGCCAATATTCCAATACAGGGATACTAATTCCCTATTGACTGCCTGATACGCTTTTTGTTTGGCATTGGCAATAAGCGTGGTTATTTCTAAAAATTGTTTTTGTAAGTGCATATTGCTTATTTATTTTCAATTTTACAATGCGTGCAAAATTTATTATTCCAACATTTTTTCTAATTCATTCATCGCTTCCAAACGTTTTTTGTCAATTGCTTTAATATCAGCAATAAGTGTTTCGGGTTTTTCATAGACCACTTCGTCATAAACAATTTCCTTGTAACGGTTTATGCTGAGGTCGTAATCATTGGCTACAATATCGGCTTTTGGGATAAGGAAAGATTTTTGGGTGCGGTCTTTAAAGTTGTCGGTTTTCGGTTGTCCGTTGACGGTTTGCCAATCTAACAAAATGTTCGGAATATCGCATTTGCCTTTGAACTCTTCTAATACACTTTCTGGGTTGGCAAAGCATTGTTCAAATACTTCTTCTGAGAGTTGGGCGTTGCGTTTGTCGTCTAGGCTAAATCCATCGGCTTGCATGTCGTAGAACCAAACATTGTCGGTGCCGCCCGAGTTGGTTTTGGTAAAGAATAAAATGGCGGTGCTTACTCCTGCATAGGGTTTGAAAACACCACTTGGCATCGAAATTACGGCTTGCAATTGTTGGTTTTCGACTAGTTCTTTGCGAATGCTTTTGTGTGCGCCACTGCTTCCGAATAATACGCCATCGGGCACAATCACGGCAGCGCGTCCGCCTAGTTTTAGCATTCTCAAAATTAAAGTTAAGAATAGTAATTCGGTTTTTTTGGTTTTGGTTACGTTTAATAGACTGCTTTCTACTTCATCATAATCCAAAGCGCCTTTAAACGGTGGATTGGCCAAGATTAAGGAGTACTGACTGCTGATGCTGTTGCTTTCGCTCAACGCAGAATTTCCAATAAGCGTTGGGCTTTCCATACCGTGCAGTTGTAAGTTCATGGCCGAAATACGCATCATCGACGGATCGATTTCTATTCCGTTGAACATGTTTTTATTGTAATGTTCGCGAAATTGTTCTTCTATAAACCAGTCTTCGTGTTTCTCGTGAATGAATTGCGAAGCAGCGACCAAGAAACCAGCCGTTCCACAAGAAGGATCACAAATGGTGTCGTCTTTTTTGGGTTGGGTCATTTCGACCATCATACGGATAATGTGGCGCGGGGTACGGAATTGTCCGTTGGTTCCGGCTTCGGCAATTTTGCCCAACATGTATTCGTATAAATCGCCTTTGGTATCGCGATTGTCTAGTGGTAATTTGTCAATTTGCTGTACTACACGGTCAAGCAATTTCGCCGTTGGGATCATAAAGGTGGCGCCTTTGATGTATTCGGTAAAGGCACCGCCGTCTTTGCCCAGGGTTTTCATAAAGTCAAACACGGTAAGGTCATTCAAATGACGTTGTGGGCGTGTGAATAATTCAAACATTACTTCGGAATCTTTATCTCTGAAACTACTCCAACGCAATTCTCTCTGTTCTGGCGTGTAAATAGGCTTGTCGGTGGTAACCCCTAGCATATTGGCTCTTTTTTCAATAAGCGTTTGCTTATCGTCCAGTTGTTTCAGGAAGATGAGGTAGGTAAACTGTTCGATTACCGTTAATGGGTTGGAGATTCCTCCGGTCCAGAAGTCGTTCCAGATTTTGTCTATTTGAGATTTTAAGTCGCCTGTGATCATGGGGTTGTGTTTTCTATTAAATGAGCTACTATTTTTATTTGATGTTCGGGATGTTGTGTTGGGTCTATTTGTTGTATTCTACATTCAAATATAGCATAGTTTAAATGCAAAAGTTTGTAGAATATTCTGTTTTCGCTTTTGGGGATAAATCCCAATTTTTTGTCTTCATAATATAAAGCAATGGCTCTATTGTCAAATTTGTTTTCTGGTTCTAATCTTGCCTCTACTATACTTCCGATTTTTAGTTCTTGAAAGCATAAAACCAAATCATAATAGGTTGCTCCGGCAAGGTGAAAATTAGCTAAATGTTCTTTTTTAGATTTCATTTTAAAATGTTTTTTAATTACAAATCAAAATTAAATCCCATGTATGCATTCCAGCTGCACTAATAATTATTTTTCATTTTCTCAATTCTAGTTTTCAATTTTTCTACAAACGAAAGTGGCGCTAACACTTGTAAGTTTTCACCATGGGAAAGTAGCAACGACTCTAATTCATAATTTGGAATTACTTTGATTACAATTCGGTGCATACCGTCTTCAAACTTATAGGCTTGCGTTGGATGCAAGGGTTTGGTTTTGATATAAGGAACCAAACTTTCTGCTATTTTGATTTTTATGGTTTCGATAGGTGTATCTGGAATAGTTACGCCCACAATATCCTCGAAATAGTCATTAAAATCAGTAGTGCCGTTTTCATAATCCTTATCCGTCTCTTTAATAGAAAGAATTCTGTCTAGAGCTATATTGGTTAGGGTTTCATAGTTGGGTGACTTGCCAAATAAAAACCAACGTTTGTTGTATTGTTTTAGATGATACGGACTAATTTCATAGGTTACGCTGGCATCATTTTTGAAATTTTTGTATTCAATCGCTACTACTTTTTTGTAAATAATCGCATTGTATAATTCAGAAATAAAGGGTTTGCCTTCTAGGTACTCGTTTTCTTCGAAGCTCATTACTTTTTCTGAGTTTTTATTCAATTTGAATTCGGCGTCTAATCGTGTGCCTAGTTCATCTATCCAATCGAATTGGGGCATTCCTTTGAATCGACTTAGGGTGAGTAAAGCTTCTTTCAGTTGATTGGCTTCGGTTTCGTTTAGGAGTTGGTTAGAAATAGAGAAGGTGGGGTCTTCGTAACGATAGTAGACTTTTCTTCCGTCTTTTGTTTTTTCTAATGCAATGGACCATCCTTGTGTACTTTCCATGAAACTGATATCATCATAGAGTTGTCTTTTTTTGATGCCATCTTCTTTTCCTGTAAACTCGTATATGGCCTCATTGCAGGCTTTAACTAAATCCTCAATAGCAAATCGTTTACCGGAATTTCTAAAGCATTTGTCTAGGGTATTGTAGCGAATTTGTGCGTTTTTGTTGGTAGCCAATGGAGTGAAGAAATGTTTTACGCAATAATACAAAAATGCATTTGAAAGTACTATGCGGAAAACCGTAAACTCACCATTTGTTATCAACAAAACAATATAAAAAGGTAGGGATACTAAAGGTGTATTGATCGGATTTTGTATTGTTAGGCACGGCTAGGACGCTAAATTTCCACAACTAACTTTTGAATTTTTAAAAAATAGAGCAAAGTGTTAAAATGTAAAAAGCACCTCGTTGAGGTGCTTTTTGCGGAGAAAGAGGGATTTGTCTGCTACAAAAGTTACCAATAAAATCAATACTTCGCAAAGCATTAAATTTAAGTGACACCTCGACTGACACCTCTTTTATAAGGTTACTATTATTCTAAATTCAAAGTAGTCAAATATAAGGATAAATATTTGAATATTAAAGTATCAAGACTAAAAATTGAACTAGTTATTTAAGTGTTTATTGGTACCTTTCTTGATTAAAATTTGTTTTTGTATTTCTTCAATTTTAACCAAAAATCAAGTGAGTTACTTGTTCATATTTTATGCCGCTATATGTACAGAACTCTTCAATCGTTAGGAACTCATTTTCGAGCTTGTTGAGGTCTTTTTTTATCTTTTGCATCAATCTAGTACTTTGACGATAACTCTTGCCTGTTATTCGTTGTATGTCCTTCGGATAGATGCATACCCTCTGATTATTCAATTTCATACTTTATCTATACCTTTGATATAGCTATGCTATACTTCTGACGTGCAGAAAATCTTTTGCAATTTAGTTATAATTTTTGATACTTATTTATTGGCTTTTTATGTTCATTTAAGACACTTGTGTCGATTTTAGACATATGGTACACTTGTGGCTTTTTCTTTAGTGAAATGCTTTGTAAACTTTGTTTTAATCATTCAAAATGTGGTTGCAACTGATGGATAGAATGAAGGAGATTTTAGATGAATGTTTAACTAAATTTTGAAGTTATGGCTAGACAGAAAGGCATAATTAAACTAAAAGGTACTATCGGAGATATTACTTTTTACAAAACGCAAGATGGACACTTGGCAAGAGAAAAAGGCGGAATTGACGCTAGTAGAATTGCAAGTGATCCTGCGTTTCAAAGAACTCGTGAGAATGGTTCCGAGTTTGGTAGAGCTGGTAAAGCAGGAAAGATTTTGAGAACGGCTTTACGTCCGCTTTTAATCAATTCTGCCGATGGTAGAATGGTTAGTCGCTTAACGCAAGCGATGGTTAAAGTTATCCAAGCGGATACAGTAAGTGAACGTGGTTTGCGTAACGTGATTGATGGTGAAGCTGAATTATTATTTGGTTTTGAATTCAATATTCGTGGTAAGCTTGGTACAACTTTGTTTGCTCCGTTTGTGGCAACTATTGACCGTGTGGCTGGTGAAATTACTGTGGATTTGGCATCATTTATTCCTGCGAATATGATTGCTGCTCCAAGTGGAACTACTCACTACAAAATCATTTCTGGTGGAGCTGAAATTGATTTTGAAGCTGAAACGTATGTGGTTGCTACTTCTGAAACGGCAATTTTGCCTTGGGATGGAACTGCTACTGCTCCAATTAACCAAGTGAATGCAGTTACTGCTAACTCAACTAAGCCATTGTTTTTGGCTTTAGGTGTTGAGTTCTATCAAGAGATTAATGGGCAAATGTATCCATTGAAAAATGGTGCTTTTAACCCATTGTCTGTAGCGAAAGTTGATAGCGGTGTGTAATGGTTATTTGGTTAACTAGAACTTATTTCCCTGAAGGAACGAATGGTAAACTCGAATGCGAAGGCAAATTGATTTGCAATACAATCGAATTGCCGTGGAAGATGAACGAAACGAAGGTTTCCTGTGTTCCGGAAGGGAAATATTTTATTAGAAAGCGATACAGTGCAAAATACAAATGGCATTTGGAATTGGTGAATGTGCCGAATAGAAAGTTTATTCTTTTTCATCCTGCTAATAATGCTCAAAAAGAATTGCACGGCTGTATTGCTCCTGTTACTAAACTTTCTGGACCTGGTTTAGGTTTGATGTCGAGAAAAGCTTTTACGAAGCTAAAAGTCTTTGTTTACAAAGCTTTGGACAATAAAGAAAGTGTTGAATTAATTATCCAATCTTAAAAATAGATTATGAAAAAAATCATTGATAGAGCAAAAGCTCCCACGCCAAAATTTTTCAAAGTGCTTCGAACTGTTGGGTTGGCATTAGCTGCCGTTGGTGGAACTATTTTAGCAGCTCCAATCGCGTTACCTGCCATTATAACTACCATTGGTGGTTATGTTGCAGTAGCCGGAGGAGTTTTGTCAGCTGCAAGTCAGCTTACTACAACTGATGACAGCAAATAACCCCACATTGATGGGAACTGCTGGAGGCACATTTTTAAGTATTGTACCTAATCTTTCCTCTGATGATATTGCCAAAACGGTTATCTTAGCTACTGTTGGAGCTGTGGTCAGTTTTACGATTTCGTTACTGCTTAAAAGCATAAATAAGAAGCACAAAAAATAAGTTTAGCCCTAGTTGTGGTGACCTTTGGGTTAAACAAAATGAAAGCCAAGTCGCAAGACCTGGCTTTTTTTATTCATCTAATATTGTAAAATCCATTGTATTGAAAACAGTTCTTATAGAAATTCCTTTATCTATGAACCAATATAACAAATGGTTAAGCATTTCATCTTTAATTTTAATAAAATATTGAGGTCTTTCTCCAACTTCATCTTCATCTAACTCCACTAATTTCGCGTTTTCTAATATATTTATTTCAATTAAAACCTCTCTTTCACTTAAATTTAAAAACTTTTCAAGTGACTGAGGCAATATTTTTATTTTACCATTATCATTAAAATTGGCATCTTTTTTTACACCTTTATCAACAATGATAGCGATAAGCTCTCTTGTTACTCTTGGTACATAAGATAGATTTTCATATATGTTCAATACATCTTGGAAAGCATCTTTATAACCAGCATCTTCAATATTACATTCTAAGAATTTAACTGCATTTAATGGTGGTGAAGAAGGTTTTTTTTCTAAATAATTAAAGTATGAACTTTCAAAATTACCATTTTCATCTAAAGGTTCTAATTCTATTTTTACTTGCCTAAATTCTCTAACGAATAGTGTATAAAGGCTTTCTAATTTTTGTATGTCAAGGACAACTATTCTTTGAAGTATATCATCAATATCAAAAACATTTCCTTCTTGAGTAAAATTAATTTTTTGTGCATTGTCAACATGAATTGTGTAAGATGTTTGCTTTTCTCCAACTATAAAAACATAAAAATGATCATAATTTTCTTCATCATTGCTGATTATCTTTACTATAGTCTCATTTATTTTCGCAGAAGTTTTTTGGGATGTTATTTGATAAGCCTTTTTGTTTTTTTTATCGCCTAAATCTAAGCCGGGAAAATTACTCCTAGTTTTATTTAAATTTTTTAAATTCAAATCAAAACAAATATTCAATACTTCCCTTATAAAGTCTTCGCAAAACTTTGTCAAATCAAATTGTCCTAGTCTATTTCTAGTTTCAATTTGATACTTCAGGCTAGAAAAATCATCAACTATTTTACCAATTATAATACCTCTTGTTATCATTACTTTTTTCACAAATTTAATGAATATTTATTGATGCTGAAAGCCAAGTCGTAAGACCTGGCTTTTTTGATTTTAAACTTCTCCAAATTGATTGAGAACGACCTCAACCACTACAACTTCTGAATTATACCAATACAAATCGTTGTATTTTGCATAATCTAATGCTTTTGTTCTGCTATCAAAAGCTCCAAAGAAAACTCTTGATGCTTTTGACTTCCAACTATCCGTTTGAAATAATAAAAATACACTCATAGAATTGATTTTAAAGATTAAAAAATAAATTATCTATTACTGTAACGATGCACGATAACTCTACGCATATCGTTGATTAAATTGATGTTTTCGTTGAATTGTTTTTCTTTTAGTTCAAGAAGTTTTAAAGCTGCAACATGCTTCAAATGTTCTTCGAACTCTTCCATTAAAAGCTTAGATTTTGGAAAAAACTCTCTTTTGAAATCAGGAAGACGCAAAAACGAAATCACAGAGCCAACTAAATGCTGATACCAAAATTTGGATTTCCACAAGCTATAAGCAATCCAGAAAATATTTTCACTGTCAGCTTCACTATCAAAGATTACTACAAAGCTATTTGTGAATGGCTCATTTTGTGGTTTTCCGCTATTCATTCCTTTGTTTAAAACAAAAAAGTGCGGTTTGTTGTAAATTGTGTCCTTCTTGTGGGTTTTAACGATAAAATTCATCATGGCTTCGGATTTAAAAATTAGGTTTTCTTCTAATTTCCTGTTGAGTTTCTGATGAATGCAGATGTGCCTCGCTACGCTCCGCCCATTAAAATTTTTTTCGCCAAAAGTTATTTTAAATTGGAAGCGAAGAATATTCATTTCAAAAGAAAAAAAAGAAAAAAAGAAAGCCATACGTCCAAGTGGAAGGTTTCAAAAAAGCAAGTTTTTCAGAAAAAATACTACCCGATACGTGATTGAAATCGGCATCGTCTAATCAGAAGTGAAATATGTTTTGAAACTGTTTGGGTGGAGATTTTTTCTGAAACCCGAAGGGCTTGAACTTGCTTTTTTGAATACCTGGAACTTATCTTTGCTCTCTTTTTTTTATTTTTTATTTTGAATATTCAAATCAAATGTTCTTGTTTAATCGGATTTTATCTGAAGGAATGAGTGTTGATTTGAAAGATAGACGTCTTCGGAAAGGGTATCAAATTCTTTGGATGGATGAATAAACCAAATCATAAAATACACAAGCTATTTATCCGGCCAAAGAATTTGATACTCTTTCTTTTGGTTTTGATTTTTGAGGATGCCTGAAAGTCAGTTGGCAGTCTCAGTGTTCAGTTAGCAGAAAAATGTCTTATGAAAATGTGAAGCATCTTCAAAAAACAATGCATCATACTACCGAGTGCGATGTGGCAGTAGCGCAAGTAAGGGTATCATTTTTTATTTGCTTATTGGGATGTTTCTGATTGCTTTAGTGAAAAAGCTGATGCCTGAAATTCAGTTGACAGTCACAGTGTTCAGTATGCAGCAGATTATCTTAAAAAATGGTATGGCATCAGCTTTTTCGCTGGAGCAATAACTGTGGGGTTTCTGGCAAATAAAAAATAATACTCTTACTGGGAATTTTGGTTTTGTGGGTAATAAAATGGCTTTTACCCTAGGCAAATTTAATAAAATTAAAAGCCATTTTATTACTTACAAAAGCAATGCAAATACTTCCTATTTAACCACAAAGTTGATAAAACAGTTACCGTAAACGTTCTTAAAAGCAATGAAAAACGTAATGCTTCCTATGAAATGGCGAACGTTGTTAAAGACAGTGGCGAAGGACGGTGTTTTTTGTAGCTGGGTGATGCGATGGGAGCTGCAAAAAAATGTTGTCCTGGAGCCACTGGCAAGCGCGTTGGGAGAGCGGCTTTTTTACATAATGTTATTATAGTGCATCCGAGATTTTGATTAGTAGCAGGATAGTTCTTTATGCACTATAATGCCACATTATGTAAAGAAGCTTTGGGAAAAAAAATTACTGGCATGAGTTGCGAAGCGTACGTGTTTTTGTTTTGTGCGTTGGGCAAGCTCTTTGCCTAATGGCGTGCACGATTTTTCAATTAAAGCATAATTTTCCTGTCATTAGGCAAAGTGCTTGATGAGCGTTGGGACAAAAACCATGACAGTAATTTTTTTTGGAGCGTTGGGAAGGAGTGGCAATTGAAAACTAAATTTTCTCTTTTACTTTTCTCTTTTATGTTTCCAATCGCAATTTTCTGAAAAGATACTTGGTTGGAAATATATTTTGTTTATAATATCTAAAAGTTTATTAGACTTCAAAAGACCACCACAATGTTTCGGTTCAGTTGCTATTGTGAAGCCACATAATCTTTCAAATATCCATTGTGTTAAAGGATTACTAATTGAAAGTATATTTTGCATTTCTTCTTTTTCCATGTATGTGAATTTTTTACCTTTTCCATTATAAGGATTATTCAAGGTGAAAAAGTCTAAATCTATGTCGAAATATACTTTGGTTTCATTAGAAGCTAACAAGCAATCTTCTAGCTCTTTATGTGTTTTAAACTTTTTAATTGTATGTTTGTTACCATTTATATCAATAAATTCTTCATCTTCCCAATTACTTTCAAAAGTACCTTGTCGGCAGTGAACATAAATATCTCCAATAATATTAAGATATGCAGCAGATAAAATGTGACCATCATTATTTCCTGCTAATTTAGCCCAACTAAATAAAGCTACTTTACCATCATTTGATTGATCAAGTTCTGATAACCACTTTTTTTCGGTTTCACAAGGATAACACAAATCTTGATGCCAATCTAAACTTACTAAGCACGGTGGTTTACAATCTGTATTCTCTCTAGTCCATTTTAACCAATAAAAAAAAGCATATCTGTGTTCTTGAAAAATAGCTAACTCTGTAACTCCTCTTCTTAAAAATGGATGGGACAAAATTTGTTTAGCAGAACCTGGAGGAACTATGTAATGAGGATTTCTAAATTCCATTGTTAGATTTATTGATTTGATATTGTGATTTTAGTGATAATAGAAGTTAGTGTAGCATTCAACCAAAATTGCCAATTTTCAAAATTTAAAATAACTAAAATTAATGTTATAATAGATATTGTGTTTAATGAAATAATTGCCTTTTGATTGTTCCTCTTTCTTATCACTTTCTGTTTTGGAGAAGTTTTGAAAACCCTCATTCCGGAGTTTAATAAGCTTACAGTTTCATTATCAATCATTGCCCAACCAATTGAGTTTGTACCTAAATCAAGACCTAAAATTCTACTCATTTTTATTTATTTTAAATTACTATATTGTTTAACGAAATTAGCGAAATGAAGCAAACAAAGAATTGATGCTAGGAATACTTGGACTAGGAGCGATTTTTGTGCAGCTGAATGAGATAATGAGTTAGTTAAAGTAATTTCCTTTTTGTGGTATATTTTTTGTAAATCATTCTTAAGAAAACATTATATGAAGTTGGCTATTAATACGTTTTTTGATATAAAATTTGTTTTTTGGTACAAGAGTTGTATATTTGCAAAGTCATTTCCCTAGGGAAAAGGACCTGGTTCGTGAAAACGTACGCCACAGCACCGTAGCCTGTGGCTTTTTTATTTTATCCTCTTAGCATACTTATCTTCATAGTACTTTTGATTTCTAGCATCATCAATATGAAAACAAGAAATAATCATATAGTCAGGAGTTATTTTTTCCATTACAACTAAAAAGTTTCCTTCTTTAAACCAAAAATAATCTCTGATTTTACCATCAGCTTCCAAAAATTGAAAGCAAGTCACATCTTCAGTATCTTTATTTTCTAATATTGGTCTTATCCAATGAATTTTATTAGCTCTTTTTTTATCAAAGCTTCTTTTGCCTTTATCTCCTCTTGTAATGATTTTTACAAAAGTATGAGGATAAGCTTCAAATCCTTCTTCTTTTGAGTTTGCTATATCAATCTTTACTTTACAGCCATCAAAATAAAAAACATTATCAATAAAATCGGCTTTGAATAATTGAAATAATTCTTCTAAATGTTCTGCTGATGGGTCAATTCCTAAATTAGATATGTGATCGTCCAAGTCTAATAAATCCATTATAGTTTTATTTTAGGTTGGTGATCAAAAATATTGAACTTTGTTTCCCAAGGTTCTGTTCCTTCTTCGAGATTAAAACCAGATTTAGTTTCTAAATATTTAATGAAATCCATTCTGTTTTGAGTTGGATTTACAATATTATTCATTACTACTCTTGTTTTATATGTTATTGCTCCAATAAAGAAATCGGCAAGTTGAAAGAAATTATTATCGTGAGAATGTAAATGTTGAAATTGCTTGAATGGACTATTGCCTTTATATTCGGTATTAAAAACTTCATTAATCTTTTTTAGTTTTTCTCTACCACGAGTATTTTGAATATCAATAAAAACTCTGTATTCATCGCCATTACTATTGTTTGGATGCAATAAATAATAGGTCATTTTATAGTAGAAATTATCATGAGAACCTTGGTTAAAATCTATATGATTTAAACGCTCCTTATATTTTACTAAAACACATCGAAACTGTAATGATGATCTAAAAAAATAATCGACTAGCTCTTTGTATAATTCAGTTCTTGCATTTGAAAATTTATTCCATTTCAATTCTGATTTTTGATTGTATTTCGTAAGGATTTGATTGAATTCTTTTTGTAATTCAGCGTACTCATTCATAGGTACTTTGATGTATCCGATACACATTACCGGAATATTGTCATGTTCTAAATGACAACTTTCATCTATATAAAAATCATATTTGTTATTCATTAGAAGTTCTATGAGCTAATTATAGTTTTAATTTAATTGACTGTTAGTAGTAATTCTTGTTAATTCATCTGAAGCATCTTTATTTAAATTTACTCCTTTTGCTTCTAAGTTTTCAATTACGGCAGATTTGAATTCTAATTTATCAATTAAGTGTTTGTGTTTTATTTTGAACAGCATAAATAAATCATCCCAAGTCATTGCATATATTTCGTAATTTCTAATTGATTGGACTAGATATTTTTGTCCTTTATTTTTTTGGTTTTCATATAAATCAATAATATAATCATCAACTTTTTTACCAACTAAAATAAATTTCCAATTTCTTCTTAAACTATTAAAACGTTCTTCCTCTATAATAAACCTTAAATATCTTTCAACTTGTTGAAATTGTTCAGAACCAATTACTACAGAAGGTCGTTTTAATTCAACAATAATATTTTCTTCAATGGTTAAATCATTATTTGTAGCATCTGGAATGTCTGATTTTCTACTAATAAAAATATCAGGCCTTTTAAGCTTCTCTTTATTATCTATTGTTTCTGGTTTTTTATTATCAATTTCGAGGTGTGCAAAATAATTATTTAATAAGATTTCAAAATTCTTGTCAGCAGAAACTAAATGAAATTGCTCACCAAATAACCAATAATTGTCTTCTATAACTTTTTGAATATGCTCTCTTTCATTTGTGAATTTTTCCAAATCGAAGATTAATGCTTTTAAGATTTCAACAACATTAAATCTATTCTCTAGTAACTTTATTAGTGTATTTATATGGGATAAATTTGTTCTCTTTAAAGTTCTGGCTAGTTCCTCTCTTTCGTCATCTGTAAGTTTTACAACATTTTCAACAATAGTCAAAACACTTTCTCTTTGATCAGTATCAAGTAGTAAATTTAAAAACCCAACAATTGTTTTGCTTTGAGTTGTAGTTAGACTTTGAAAAATTTTTGGTTGAACACTATATAACTCTTTGATTACATTTTCTAAATCAATTTTTCTTAAATGATCATATGAATTGTTTTTGAAAACTGGAAATACTTTGTTTTTGTTGTAACTTTCAATTAACTCATTAGCTTTTGAATTTCTAATGAATAATTTTTCTTTTTCAGAAACAAATTCATTTAGTAACTCTACAAGGTTTCTAAATGTAATATCTGTTTGGTTTTTACCAGAAAAGTCAAATGTTGGATTATCTTCTTTTGTGGCATTGAAGTTGTCAAAATAGGTTGCTTCAATATATAGAGAATGATGAAAATCTACAGCTTTATTGTTAAATGAAGTGTGTTTTCTAAAAACTTGCTTTTTCTCGTCATTTAAAAAGTAATAATAATATTTATCACCTATTTTCTCCTTCCATCTTATATAACTAACCTTAAAATTATAATCTCCAATTGGAATATTTTTTTCATCGGTATCATCTATTACAGAAAAATAATCTAAAGGATTATTATTAAGAAGTATTTTAAAATCTCTCTCTTTATTTAAGTATAGAAACCAGCCAAACTCATTTGCTAAAAACTTTTCAAATTCTTCATTATCTAATAAATCTCCATAAATTTCAGTAAAGCCCTCAAAAATCACTTTAGTACCTGTCTTTTGTTCTTTTGAAATTACTCTATCAAATGTTTCAAAATCTTGACTACTCTCTTTTTTGATTTGAATATTGTATTCTAAAAATTTATCCTCTTTTGTTTTAAAAATTGTACTCCAAGTTGCTTTATTACAAAAAGTTGAAAAAGAATATCTTCCCTTTCCTTTTTTTCCTTTTACAAATCCTGTTTCTGAAAACGAGTTCGCTTTCAATGAAACCATAAAATTTCCAAAAGTATCTGATATATTATCGAAACTAATTCCTGAACCATTATCAGAAATTGAAAAACTTTCAAGTGTTCCAATGGAGTTTGCTGAAAAATCAATATTTATTGTAGATGCTCCAGCATCAAAACCATTCCAAATATATTCAGCTATAGCTTTCTTATAATCTGATGGTAATCCACTACCTTCAATACTTTTAGATGTTAATTTTGTGGTATGTTTTTTCATAAATTAAATATGATTACATCTATTCTAATGAATAAATTTTAAAGTTTCAAATGAAAACAATTCCACAAAAATATAACAAAAAAGTTAATAATAAATTACTCAATTTTCATAATTCAATCTACTTTGATATGAAATTAGTTTCACTCTTTCAAATAGCTTAATTTTTGATAATTTAATTATAGAACTAATTTGTCATTTCAATCTCAATGTATGATTTTAAATTATATAATTCAATTTGGCTTTCACTATCTCCTTCCAATTGTCCAATCTCAATAAATGCAATATCATTAGCAAATGCTTTTTCACCAATTAGATGTTCGATATGGACGTAAACTGCTTCTCGAAGTCTTGGGTTGTCTTTGTGGACAATATAGTTTTTGAGTAACACTTTTATTCCTAAATCGGTTGGTTTGTTTGGGTTTTCTAATGGGATGAAATACATTTCGCTTATTCGTAAAGTTATGCCGTAATATTCTAATGGTTTGTCGGTGCCGTTTTCGTATTTTTCAATATTCATCTCTGGTTGAAGGAACGCTGTTATTTTCCAACGCTCTACAACTGGAGCATGATGAACTAGTAGTTCTACTTCTTTGAATAGGTAAGGATTTCCGTTTGCGGTGATGATTAATTCTGCACCGTTTTTTTTGTTTTTAATGATGAGGTCTAGGTTTTTGTTGTATTGATGTAGTATCTCGATTAGTTTGTCGAAATGGATTTTTAGTTGGTCTTTTGGTATTTCGTTTAGAAGAAGGAAAACGAAGTTGTTTTGTTGGAAGTAGTTCCAGAAGTTGGTTATTGTGTTCATATTGTTTCTTGTTATTGGAACGCGGATGAAACAGATGCTTCGCAACGCGGATTTATACGGATTTTATCTCTTGTCTTGAGCTGATTTTTCAAATGCTATTAAATTTACCATCTCTCGTAATCGTGAGCGAACTCGATTGCCGTAATGTTTTTCAATTTCTGTGGCTGATAGGTTGGTGGTTATGTGAGTAAATAGTTTTTTTGAAATGAATAGATCATATCTGCTCAATAGAATTTCTGCCATGACATTGCATTCGTTACCAAAATATTTTAAGTTGTTTTCTGTTCCTAAATCGTCAAAGCAATAGGTTCTTGGTTCTGATTGGTATAGTTTGCCATTGCTGTATTTGTGGATTATTTGGTAGCCGTCCTGGATGAATTCAAAGCTGATATCGCGACATGGTTTTACGAAAAACTTATGTTCTGTTGCTGTTAGGTATTTCATTAAATTCATCAATGATGTTTTACCGCAGCCGATTGGTCCGGTTAGTAGAATTCCTTTGTTGAGGTTTATTCCATATTGAAAACATGTTGGTTCGTCTTTTAAGAAATACGCGATTAGTTTGTACACAATTGGATAATCGGTTTCAATGATTTTGAAATGATTGCCATATAGTTCAACTCCTTTATTTTCTAACCAAGTAATGACCTCATCATAGCTATAATGGCTCTGAATAGTCTTTGTCGGTTGTTGTGTTGAGTTGTTTTGCTCTGTTTGGTTGTTCTGCATTTGAAATAAATTTTGGTGCGTTAATCATCCAATTTTGTGCTGCTGCTTGCCAATCGACCATTGGTGTTTTACCTCCGACTAACCAACCGACACTTTTGAAATAGTTGAAGAATTTTTGAGCTTCTTGTTCCGGAAAGTTATTTTCTTGGAAATAGATTTTGACTTCTTCGATTGTTGGCTGTGACTTTTCTTCTTTTTCTTTTTTTGCGGAACTTTTTTCTTTTTCTTCATCATCGTTTTTTAAATCCAAATTATTTATTTCTACAAAAATTTTTGAGTGCTTTTCCAAGTTTGAAACGTTTTTATCGTTTAAAATGTTTGTATTGTTTATATAGTTTATAGAAGGTACTACTGCTTGTTCAGTACCTGTTTCACTACTAGTACAAGACTTGTTCAAAGCTTGTTCAGAAACAAGTTCAATAAGTGGTTCATTTTTTGGTTTTCTTTCGGATTTTGGCAGCGGTTTTAAATCTTCTGAAAAGTTGAATAAAATGACATGACTTCCTTTGAATGGATTGTATGATGGTTCGTAATTGATATAACCCAAACTATGCAAGTTCTTCAGACATTTATGATAGGTTGCTTTGGAACTTATTTTACTTATTCGCATTACCTCATCGCGATTAATACTGATTGGATTTTTGAAACGATTGCAATTCCAAAATTGAAACAATGCAATGTATAAACTTACGTGTGTTGGATTTAGCGTTTTATCAATGGCTACTTTTTCGAAGAAACCAGTTAAGTGTTTGATATAATTCATAATTGCTAAAATTATTTGAACAGAGTAGGTAAAGCATTTACCTTATTTCCATTTAATAACTTATCAATATCTGAATTGTCATAATACATTATGCCACCTATTTTGGTGTAGGTGAGTGTTCCGTTGATGCGGAGATTTTGCAAAGTACCTGGAGAAATGTTTAACAGTTTACGGACTTCATTGGATTTGAGCCACTGTTTTGTTTGTTGCGGTTTGGATTGAATGATTTCTTTTAAATCGTTCAAAAGAAGACTTCTGAATTCGTTTAAGTCTTCGCGTGTAATAACTTCGATTGCCATAACGTATGTTTTAGATTGTTATGGCACAAATTTGTAGTTTTTGAATAGTTTTAAATCACAAGTCAATCACAAGTTGTGATTGATTTTTATACAAAGTGTTGTATTTATTGGTCTTAAAGTAAGTCGTCTGTGTTTTCCATCCGTTTTACTAATTTTTCTTTTAATGCGTTTAGGAATTTGGTTTGGTCAGATTTTCGCATTCTAATTTCAAGGAAAGCCCTGTGATACTGACCTAAATCGATGTTGAATATGTTTTCAAAATACTCCGCAATATCTTTCAAATCGGATGCTCCATTATTAAACACACCTTCGGTATGCAAAGCATACAAAAGCTCTATTAATGCGACTTTAGAACCTGTCCAAGTTTGCTTTACCTTCGGGTTGACTTGTGATTTTTCCTTTGTGTCTTTATTTTCCATCATCAACAATTTATCTTCGAGATAAACTTGGATTAAATCGTGCGCTAAAATCTTTGCTACTTTAAAATCGTGAGAGGTTGAAAATGTATGATCTGCTTCAAAATAAAAACTATCTAAAGCTAATTTTACATCGATTTTTCCTCGTAAAAAATATTTGTGATCTAAATAGCTGCTTCCTGTTCTGTAATATCTGTAGAAGTCTAAGTTACCATCAAAATATCTTTTAAGTTTATCTAATTCGTTATTAAGGTATTTTTTGATAATTCTTTCACCACCATGCGGTTTCTTCGTTTCAATTTTGAATATAACGTTATAATAAATTAGTTTTGACGTAAATTTGGGCTTTACATTTTTAAAGAACTCTATTTCTTGTTGACTTGATTTATTTTTCTCTTTTTCAAATAATACTTTTAATTTTTGGAGTGATTTCAAAATAATATCTATAGCACTTTCACAACGCTTTATTGGGTCGTCTATTTCTAAATCAGTAAAATTTAACTGTTCGTTTAAATCTGTTAATAATTGGTTGATTTTTGGGCTCAATTTCTTTGGTATTAATTTTTGATTGAAACTTTTTTAATAATTTAAACTAATACCTAACCCAAATCCCATATCACTATCGTAATGTGTTCTTAAACTTATATTTCTTTTTAAAATGTAACGTGCATCTAGCATAAATTCTGTATCGGTGTTTACCATAAACCCCATTCTTAAGCGTTTTGAAATTGGAATATCCTCTCTCATTAACTGTAATCTTATGTTTCCATCCTGAAATACTTCTGCTTGAGCAATTACTAACATTGGTAATGTGTAATTAACCCCGGCACTTAGAACGGCTCTTTTATCTTTGGTATTTTCTTGTCCAAAAATGTTTTTTTCTATCATTCCATCCATATTCCTGTAACGCCAATCGAAACCAATAAAAGGCATCAACCACTGCATTTTTCCTATGTATCTGCCTAAATGAAATTCGGCTTCATAACCATGCATATCATTGTATCCTAGTCGCCATTCTGCACCTAAACTCCAACGTGTATTTTGGATCATTGCCATACCATCATTTCCATTAGTAGCAAAATCATTTTCTGCCATGAAATGAAAAGCTCTATCATCGGCAAATAATTTTCTTTGTGCTACTTTTGGATTTGGAATTAGCGGATTTGGCGTTTGGTTTTCATAGGTGAATACTCTTCCCATTCCTGCCATCATGTGATACAAAATATGACAATGAAAAAACCAATCTCCTTCAACATTGGCATTGAATTCAATTATGTTGGTTTCCATAGGCATTAAGTCCATTACATTTTTTAATGGTGCATATTCCTCTTGACCATTTAATATTCTGAAATCATGTCCATGTAAGTGCATTGGATGACGCATCATGGAACCATTGTAAAGTGTAATTCTAATGTTTTCTCCTTTTTTTATTAGGATTTTATCTGTTTCAGAAACTACTTTATTGTCTAAACTCCAAACATATCGGTTCATGTTACCTGTTAGTTCAAAACGAAGTTCTTTTACTGGGGCATCTTTGGGTAAAGTTGTTTTATCGGTCGCTTTCAACATGGCATAATTGAGTGTTGTAATTGTAGATAACGCATTGGCATTGTACTGATTTTGATTGTGATTGGAATGATCGGTACTCGTTTCCATATCGCTCATAGTACCCTTATGTTTTGCGCTTACTGCACCAGTTATTTCTGGGTACATTACTACATTCATATCCATTTGATTTAAGGACATACTCATTCCCATATCATCTAAATCCCCATTCATTTTCATCATTCCGTTCATCATTTTCATTCCCTCAAAATATTTTAATTTTGGCAACGGAGCAATCAATTGTTTGATGCCATTTCCAATGTATAATGAAGTAGATTTTGTGCGGTCTTCTGGAGTTGCTAAAAATTCATAAGAAGTATTACTTGCAGGAATTGTAACTATAATGTCATAAGTCTCGGATACTGCTATCAATAATCTATCTACTTCAACAGGTTCTACATCGTTACCATCACTAGCTACAACTGTTATTTTTCCTCCAGCATAAGTTAACCAAAAGTATGATGAAGCTCCACCATTTGCCACACGCAAACGAACTTTATCTCCACTTTTAAACTGTGATAACTGACTTTCATTTTTACCATTAATCAGAAACTTATCATAATATACATCGCTCACATCCATAGCATTCATTCGTTTCCATTCATTGGCTATTTTTGTTTTGAAATGACCTTGTTTTATGGCTTCAGCATAACTTTGTGTTGTTCCTTTTTTAATTGCAAACCAATCGGTTGCATTGTGTAACATTCTGTGAACGTTCTCGGGTTTTAAATCGGTCCATTCACTTAAAATAATAGGCACAGTTGGTAAATCATCTATACCTTTTCGGAATGTTTTGTCATTTTGTTTTTTGTTCATAATGAACATACCATACATACCAATTTGTTCCTGTAATCCTGAATGACTGTGGTACCAATGAGTTCCGCTTTGAATTATTGGAAACGAATATTTGTGAGTAGTTCCCGGTTCTATTGGCATTTGTGTAAGGTTTGGGACACCATCTTCTTTATTAGGTAAAAATAGTCCGTGCCAATGCAATGAAGTGCTTTCTTTTAATTCGTTATGTACATAAATTTCAGCAATATCACCTTCTGTAAATGTTAATGTTGGCATAGGAATTTGACCATTTACTGCAATTGCTCTTTTTTCTTTTCCAGAATAGTTTACGATGGTATCACGAACATATAAATCGTAACGAACTATGTTTTGCGAAAACAGCGTTTGTGTTGCCAAAACGAAGATTACGATTGGTAACAGTTTTTTTGAAAGAATGTTTTGTATATCCATTATAGTAATTGTATTATTTTAATTTTACACTATTATTTTTTTAACAAGATTTCCCAATCTGAAATTTTATTGTTCAAACTATCAATAGTTTTTTTCATTTTCTCCTTATCAGCAATTGAAATGGCTCGCTTTGCAGCTTCAATTGCAATAGTGTAATCTTTGTTTTCAGAAGCTAATTTTTGTCTTAGATTAGGATAATAGAAATTTTGAGGATTTATTTTTTCTGCTTCCAAAAGCCATATAATTGCTTGTTTATAATCTCTATTAGTACTGTAATAATAATTAGCTGCCTGAAATAATAAATTGGCATCCTGAGTTTTACCCTTAATTATATGTTGATCTATCAATGCCACTATTGTATCGTCCTCCTTGCTCTTTACCGGTATTTTAACCATTGTATTTTCCCAAAGTATTTTTAGGAATGCTTCGCCTTTGCTATTGATATCATTTAATTCAATAGTAAAAGTTTCATAAAAATTGGGGCTTTTTTCTAAAGGGACTTTGAAACGCATTATATCTTTTTTTTCATCATAGCCCGTTTCTCCATGCAAGGTAGTATCTGAGTTAACAATTATAGTCCACTCATTTATTGAAGGAATTGAGAATATTGAATAGCTTCCTGCTTTTAATACATTGTTACCAAAAGAAATATCTTCGGAAGTGGTTATGACGGTACAATCACTTGCGCCAGTTCGCCAAAGCTTATCAAAAGGTACTAACTCACCAAATATTTTACGCCCTCTGACCAACGGTCTGCTGTACGTTATTTTGATTTTTGCACTACCTACTTCTTGCTCAAATGAAGCTGCCGGACTGGCAGAAGTAATTCTTATCTGGACTTTGTTTTGTGCAGAAATAAATACTGATTGTAAAATAATTAGGGGAAATAGGAATATTTTTTTCATTGTTTTGAATTATTGGTTACTGTATTTTTATACTTTATGTTATATTGATTTTGTGATTTCTAACAGCAATTATCTCCGGCTTGTATTGGTGGACACTTTACAGTTCCGTAACTACAATAAACGCAACAATCGCCTTGTTTAGGTCTTAAAACTGTTTTGCATTTTTCACACTCATAAAAAAACTGACAAGCATCGGTTGGCATTATTTCGTCTTTACTATACCCACAATTTGGACATGTTAATGTAGATTTTAATTCTACTGATTTTCCATTGTAGATAGTGCAAGTATCACAATTTCCGTGTAATTTGTTTCGATAATAATTTACTATCGTAGCTATGAAAAGCCCAAGCATACCAGCATAAATTAAATAAACTGCATTTTCTGATTTGCTAAAATAATAGGCAAATAATATTGTTATTCCACTCGGGATTGCTATTAATAAAGGATACAGGCAACGATGTTTACGATAGGAAATGATTAAGCCAACAATGGAAATTAAAACCATCGCTTGAAAAATCCACATCGTCCATCCTCCAAATAATTCAAAGCTTCCAAGTCCAAGAGCTGATGCTGCAAATGCAAAAAGAGGAAAACAGCAAGGCGAAAACAGTGCTGTGAAAAAAAGCCCCAGAGTGCCTAATTTATCTACATTATTAATTAATTTCATTTTGTTGTTTTTGTTATTATTTAAAGTTTTAAATTTCGTAATCTCAATGCATTTACAATTACTGATACAGAACTAAATGACATGGCTAAAGCCGCAATCATTGGGGATAATAATATACCGAAAAATGGATATAGAACACCAGCTGCGATTGGAACACCCAATACGTTATAGAAAAAGGCAAAAAATAAATTTTGCTTGATGTTTTTCATAACAGCATGGCTTAAGTTCTTGGCTTTTACAATGCCTTGTAAATCGCCTTTGACTAAAGTTATTTTGGCACTTTCAATGGCGACATCTGTTCCTGTTCCCATAGCTATTCCGATATTGGCTTGTGCTAATGCCGGTGCATCGTTGATACCATCGCCAGCCATGGCCACAATTTTGCCTTCTGCTTGTAATTTTTTGATTTCGTTTAATTTGTCTTCGGGTAAACATCCTGCTTTATAGGAAGACAGGTTCAATTCTTCTGCAACTGCTTTGGCTGTATTGATATTATCGCCTGTCATCATAATTACTTCAACTCCTTGTTGCATCAGTTCTTTTATTGCAGCGGCACTTGACGTTTTTATGGCATCAGTAATGGATACAAATCCAACAGCAATACCTTCTACTGCAATATATGAAACGGTTTTTCCTAGTTTTTGTTCGGTAATGATTTTGTTTTCTATATCGTCAGAAATACTAGCTTTTACTTGTTCCATTAGTTTTTTATTACCTAATGCTACTTTTTTATTGGTTACTGTTCCTGTAACTCCTTTTCCGGCAATGGCTTCAAAATCTTTTACTTCGATTAATGAAATGGATTTTGTTTTGCCATAATTGACTACGGCTTGTGCTAATGGATGCTCACTATATTGGTTTAATGAAGCTATGCTTTGCAATAAATCGTTATCATTGTTATTGGTCGCATAAATTTTTTCGACCGATGGTTTTCCTTCGGTTATTGTTCCTGTTTTATCTGTAATTAAAACATTAACCTTATTCATGTTTTCTAAAGCTTCTGCATTTTTTATCAAAACCCCTGATTGTGCGCCTTTACCAACACCTACCATTACTGACATAGGCGTTGCCAATCCTAATGCACAAGGACACGCGATGATTAATACTGCGATGGCATTTATAAAACCATATACTAATGCCGGTTCGGGACCAAATTTTGCCCAAATGAAAAAGGTTATAACAGAAATGATGACTACAATGGGCACGAAGTATTTGGAAATACTGTCTGCTAATTTCTGAATTGGCGCTCTCGAACGAGAAGCGTCATTAACCATTTGCACGATTTGTGAAAGCAAAGTTTCTGAACCCACTTTTTCTGCAACCATAATAAAAGATTTATTACCATTGATTGTTCCTGCAATTACATTATCGTCTTTCTTTTTATCAACGGGTATTGGTTCTCCTGTAATCATTGCTTCATCAATACTACTTTCTCCATCGGTTATTTTTCCGTCAACTGGAATTTTGTCACCAGGCTTAACTCGAAGTAAATCACCTTTTTTAATATCGTGGATTGAAATTACTTTATCGCTACCATCAATAACCAAAGTGGCTTCGGTTGGGGCTAGTTTTAATAATTCTTTGATTGCTCCGCTGGTTTGACTGTGTGCTCTGGCTTCTAATAGTTGTCCTAACAAAACTAAAGTTAGAATAACCGTTGTTGCTTCAAAATAGAGTAATACTGTACCGTATTCGGTTTTGAATTCGCTAGGAAAAATGTCGGGAAAAAACATTCCGACTAAGCTAAATAAAAAAGCTACTCCTGTTCCAATTCCAATAAGTGTAAACATATTTAAATTCCAAGTAATGATAGATTTCCATGCTCGGACAAAGAATATCCAACAGGCATAAAAAACAACAGGTAGCGAAAGCAGTAATTGTACCCAATTCCATTTAGGAGCATCCATTATTTTAAATAAAGGATTGTTATGTGCCATTTCTATCATTGCGATAGCGAAAATGGGAATCGTAAAAACAACGGCTATTTTCATTTTCTTAACTAAATCCTCATAGGTTTTTTGGTCTTCGGAATCAGTAGGATTCATGGGCACTAAATCCATTCCGCAAATAGGACATGAACCCGGAGTTTCTTGAATAACTTCGGGGTGCATAGGACACGTATATAATGTCTTGTTTGCAGTTAGTTCAGGTGCTTTGACTAAATCCATGCCACACACAGGACAGTCACCTGCTTTGTCGTAAACTTTTTCGCCTTCGCAATGCATTGGACAATAATACTTTCCTGGCGCATTGGTTTGGACAACAGTTTCTTTTTTATGATTGTGGGAATTCATGGAGCAACATGATTTTTCAGCAACATCTTTCGTTAAAGTGTTCTCCTTGGTTTTAGCGCTGCTCATTTCTATGGTGTATTTTCCAACAGCAGTTAATGCTTCTTGCAATTGTGTTGTTGGAATGTGCTTTTCCATAGTTATAGTTGCTATGGGTGGCTTTAATGAAACTTTAGCTTCAACGCCATCAATAGCATTCAATGTTTTTTCGACTTTGGTTCGACAACCATCGCAAGTCATTCCGGTAATGTTGTAAGTATGTATCATCTTCTATATTATTTTAATACAAATTTCTATCATAACCGATTTTTGCATTTGCATAATTTTGGGTTTGATATGCAAAATTTATAAATCTTCTATTTGCTTTCTTTTAATGGTTTTGATATTCTTAAAGTAGGTTGGCGAAAAGCCAGTTACTTTTTTGAATTGATTGCTCAAATGTGAAACCGTGCTGTAATTTAAAGAATACGCAATTTCACTTAATGAGAGTTCATCGTACATAATTAACTCTTTTACTTTTTCAATTTTCTGATTGATGAAATACTTCTCAATAGTAGTGTTTTCAACTTCTGAAAAGAGATTACTCAGGGTATTATAGTCTTGATGCAGTTCTTGTGAAAGGTAGTTGGATAAATTAATTTTCAAATCATTATTCTTGTTTTGAACCAAATCAATGATTACTGTTTTAATCTTATCAATCGTTTTACTTTTCTTATCATCAATCAGTTCAAAGCCAAATACTTTCAATATTTTACTAATTTCATTTTTTTGAACATCAGAAAAGGGTTCCATAATTTCGACTTCACCCAAATTAATAGATAAAAGTTTTAGTCCAAGCTTTTCTAACTCGGACTTAACCACCATTTTGCAACGACTACAAACCATATTTTTAATATAAAGTTTCATGCTTACTATTCTTTATTGATTGTCTGTTCAATCCAACTGATTATTTCTTGCTTTTGGGTTTCATCAAGAATAGCATCCTGATGTAATTGTGTGTATGAACTTAATGGCATAGTACCCGATTTTATTTCTCTACTTATTGCTTCTAGTTTACTTTGTTGTTTTCTATTTGAATAAGTCGCAAATTCATTAAAATTCAGTTCTTCTTTTCCATTTTTAATGTGGCTTTCTACAAATAATCTTGCTGGTTGAATGTAATCGTACCATAAATACTTAGTAGTATTACTATGGCAGTCATAACAAGCTTTTTGCAATGAATTAAGAATTTTTGGAGGTACTTTATAATTATTAGCAAAGTTTTTTCCAATATCGAATGAACTACTTACATTTTGTTTTGGTTGGTAGAATTGAATAGCTACAAACATTAAAAAGAATACTAATGCAATCTTTTTTAATTTTCGTGTCATTTTATAACGTTTTTTTCAAACTACCACAAGTCAACATTTGAGAGCCATAAAATGGATTTTTAATTTCTTTTGTTTCACTAATCCAAATAGCTCCTTTGCCATCATTTGCCATTGGACAAAAATCTTGATACAATTTTTGCTTTGTTCCAAACATTTTAATCAAATCATTAATATCCTTACTTAGCGTAACAAAATGTTCTCTTTGATGGTCGATTTTCCCAGCATTATCACTAATGTGTTTTGCATGTTCTTTTGCATCGTCTGCAATATCTAAATACTCTTTTTTTTGAGTAGTAGTTAAACTATTTGAGTTGATTGTATTAAAATCGTTGAATAATGATTTACCTGCAATAGCAGCGGCTTTGGCATCGTCTTTTGTTAGTGCATTTTTTATTTTTAAATAGTTTGCAACTATTGCATTAATTGAAAAAGGAGTTTTTGTTTCAATTACTTTTTCTTTAACGTCATTAGTTGGTAGTTTTGTGGTGTCTTTGAGTTCTTGAGTTTTTTCATTTTCTTCATGGATTGGCTCAACTTGGGCAACTGGTTCTGTTAATTCCATACCACATTTGGAACATTCTTCTCCTTTTTTTCCTGTAATCTCTGGGTGCATGGAACACGCATATATTTCATTTGAATTTGTTGAAGTTTCTGTGGTCTTGTTTTCTGTCTCTTTGTTTTTTTGATTACAAGAAACTAAAGTGATAGCTATAATAGCTGATAGAATAAGTGCTTTCATGACATGTTATTATTTAGATTTTTATTGTTTTTTTAAATTGAAAAAAGTGTAATATAAATTGAAGTAAAACCCATTTGGAGCAGAACGTATCATTGAACTTACTAACTCTTGACGGTAGGCAAGATCTAATCGTGCTTGACTGTTAAAAATGAATTGTACAGCCGGCACAACGTCTAAGTAGGATTTACCATTTTCGTTGATGGTTTGACCTACAAATTCAACCATTAAATTGATGTTGGTTTGCTTGAAACTCGTATATTTTTTAGGGTACATCAATTTTCCAAAAGACAAAGTATAGTTCGTTGCATTATCACCAATAGTATCCGGAAAAGGATATTTTGGTTTGTTATCCAATGCTTTTTCAAAACTAAGCGATGAACTTATGGCTACCTTTTTGACCAACTTTGTTGCGATTATCCCGGTTTCAAAACCAGTATTGTGTCCTACTATTTCAATTTGCTCTTGATGAATATCAGCACGATTGAAGCTAAATCTTCCATAAGTTGCTAAGCGAAAGTGACTGTTTAAATCATCTGTAGAATAAAACCTGTACTTAGCCATAAAACCACCACCTTCTGCATACAATGCATTAGTTCTTGTGCTGATAAAAGCGGAACCACGAACCATTAAATTTTTATTTATACCATAAGTTACCTCGGGCATTAAATGATAGTTGTAACCTGGCTCAAATTTTTCTTTAAAAGCAGATTGCATCACATTTACGGCTAATGAATTAGCAGGAACATTACTTGCAGGATCTGTTACTACAAATAATTCTTGACTAAAAATAGTTTGGCAACTGATGGCTGCAAAAAATAAAATTACCTTTCTCATTAGTTTATCATTTTAATGTGAAAATCATCTTCATTATTCGAAGCATACGTATCAATATTCTTATAGGACTTTGATAATTTTTTAAATTCTTTCTCGGTTACATATCCTTTATCAACCACTTGAAACTGTATTTCAGAAGCATTACTTTTTTTATCATTAACCATTATGTATGAACTTTGAGTTATGGTATTTGATTTTGCGGTAACTACTAATGAACCGATAAAAAAACCTGCTTTTTCTACTTTTTCTTTAAATATTTTAGGGCTTAATTCGTTTCCTTCTTTTAGCGTTACTGTAAAGGTATTGGAGTTTAAATCGATTTCAACGTTAACCACTTCGGGCACTGTTTTTAGCTGTTTATTTATAGCATTTGAACACATAGAACAGGTTAAACCAGTGGCTCTAATTTCGGCTTTTACTATTTGGGCATTACTATTAAGTGAAAACATCAAAACCATTGATGTAATCAGAATATATATTGTTTTCATTTTATTCTTTTATTAATTTAATTATTTCTTCTTCTGAGGGATTTTTTGCTATTAGAATACCTTGGGGATTAAATAGGTATTTTGATGGTAATTCATCAACACCAAATTTTATTGCTGTATTGGCATCAAAACCTTCAGGATCTATTAACTGTGTAAATTTGATTTTATCTTTTTCAACAGCTTTAAGCCACTTACTTATGTCTGTATCGATTGATATTCCTATTATTTCAATTTTATTTGCATTAGCTTCGTTGTGAAGTTTTACTAACTTCTTGTTGCCTAATCTACACGGCGCACACCAAGATGCCCAAAAATCGATAAGTACATATTTGCCTTTAAAGGATGTGATATTAACCTCATTACTGGTATTACTTTTTAATGTAATTGATGGTATAGCTTCTCCTATTTTTATTTGAGCTTTAGTAGTTGAGAAAATACCAATTAAAAAAAGTAGCATTACAATTTTTTTCATTTTGTTTATTTAATTGTTTCTACTGTTTTACCACAGTTCAACATCATTGAACCATAATAAGGATTTTTTACAGCATTTTCTTTACTTAACCAATTAGCACCTTTGCCGTCATTGAACATTGGACAGAATTGATAGTACACCGGATTTTCATATTTAGAAATCTTGATTAATGTATAAATTTCTTTAGATAATGATGTAAAATGATCGCGTTGGATTTTTACATCTTTTGTATTAGCGATATTTTCTGCATCTTTCTGTATCGTATTTACAACTTTCATCCACACCATGTGAACATCCATATCAAGCTTGTCCATTTTGACATTATTGATGGCCGTTACCAATTCTTTTGAAGCTGATGCCGTGCTATTCCCATTAGAAGTGATTAATGCATCTTTTACTAAAAAATAATTATCAAAAACCGCTTTTAATTGATTGTCATTTTGAACTCTTGAAGTAGTTGTTTCAGAATGATTACTATGATTGGAATGGTCTCCGTTGCTAGCAATCGCTGTTGTTGCTTCTTTTACAGGAACTTTTGCTACACGGTCATATTGGCAACATCCGTGAAGATTATTGTACACCTCATCTGGAGCAAGAAATTTGTCACTATCATAACCAACTAATGCAATTCTTTTTAGTATTTCATCTTGATTGGTTTTGGTTGCATCATACGTTAATGTTGCCATTTGGGTTTCCTGATTCCAATCTACATTGGCTATTTTTTTGATGTTTCCTACTTTTTCGATTTTGGTTTCGCACATGCCGCAATTGCCATAAATCTTAACCGTCTCGGTTTTGGCATTTTTTATTTGTGCATTACTTGTAGTTGATAACAATACACAAATTGCTATCATTATTTTCATAAATGAATTTTTCATTTTAAATAAAATTGTAATCAAAGTAAACTACCTTGATTGGTTGATAAAAATAAATTTGGATAAATAACAGTTGCGAAAGAATGTTATTGCAATACCAATATTGGTATAAAAAACAATACTAAAACTGTTGAATTGGATAGCACAACGCTATGAATTTGACACACTTATGGCTGTCAAAAATGGATTTAGCTTATTTTAGGAATGAGCCAAATAGAATGAAAACCATCTGAGATTGATGGTATTGTGTATGAAAATTTAGTCTTCTCGATTGAAGAATAACTATACTTGTAATTTTTAAAACTAATTTCAGATACAAAGCTTACTGAGGAAGTTGGACACGTTGAAGAACATCCACATTTTGAATGACCGCAATTTCCTTTACAACCTTTGTTGTCTTTGCCCTTTGAACTATCACTATCGCAACAACTCTTTTTTTCTTTCTGATTGGATGAAATTTCTTTTTTGCAAGAACTTTTTTCTGAACCTTTACCACAAGCTATAGCACTACCAGGCATAAGAAATATGCCTAATAAGACTAATAGTATAAAGTGGTATTTTTTCATATCTCTATTAAAACAGTACAAAATTAAATAAAAATTATTGCTTTTTGTTAAAATTGATGTTAAAATCTCATTTTCTGAATTCTGACTGCATTTAAAATAGCTAAAAGTGCCACACCTACATCGGCAAAAACAGCTTCCCACATTGTGGCTAAACCTCCTGCACCGAGTATTAAAACAATTGCTTTTACTACAAAAGCCAACGTAATATTTTGCCAAACAATTTTTTTGGTTTGCTTACCAATGTTTATTGCCATTGGAATTTTTGAAGGCATATCGTCTTGAATAACTACATCGGCAGTTTCGATGGTGGCATCGCTTCCTAAACCGCCCATTGCAATACCTACGTTGCTTAATGCGACTACTGGCGCATCGTTTACGCCATCGCCAACAAAACAAACTGTTTCATTTTTGGCGATGATTTCTTTGACTTTGTTTACTTTATCTTCGGGCAATAAATCGCCAAAGGCATTTGTAATTCCGAGTTTTTGTGCTACAAATTGAACTACATTGTCTTTATCTCCACTTAACATTGTGGTTTTTATACCTAATGCTTTTAGTTTGTCGATTGTGATTTGTGCGTCTTCTTTTATGCTATCAGCTATTGTAAGATAACCAACGAAATTTTTATCGTAAGCTACTGCAATTAATGTGTAAACAATACTTTTTGGATCAATATCATAAGCAATTGAGAATTTATCCATTAGTTTGAAATTACCAACTAACAATTCTTTTCCGTTAACTTCAGCTTTTAAACCATGTCCGGAAATTTCTTCTACATTTTCTAATTTGATATTACTATCAATTTTTCCAACGTATTGATGAATGGCAGTTGCAACAGGATGTGTACTTTGACTTTCTAAAGCATTTACCAATTGTAACAAATCATCTTTGTTAAAATCAGTATTAAAAACAACTTCCTGCACTTTGAAGACGCCTTCGGTCATTGTTCCTGTTTTGTCCATTACCACGTTTTGAATAGTGGACATTACATCAAGAAAATTACTTCCTTTGAAAAGGATTCCGTTTTTAGAAGCTGCTCCAATTCCACCAAAATAACCTAAAGGAATACTTATAACTAATGCACAAGGACACGAAATAACTAAGAAAACTAAAGCTCGATACAACCAATCTCTAAACTGGTAATTTTCTACAAATAACATCGGTACAACACATATTGCAATGGCTAAAACAACTACAATTGGTGTATATATTTTGGCAAACTTTCTGATAAATAATTCTGTTGGTGCTTTTTTGGCTGTAGCATCTTGCACCATTTCGAGAATTTTTGACAGTTTACTATCTGTATAAGCAACCGTTACTTTTACTTGACAAACCGAATGTATGTTTATCATTCCTGCTAAAACAGTTTCTCCTTTTGCTTTGGTGTCTGGCTTACTTTCTCCCGTTAGTGCAGCAGTATTAAATGCAGCAGTATCTGAAAGTAATTCTCCATCTAATCCTAATTTTTCTCCTGCTTTTAGTTGGATAATATCTCCAATTTTAGCGGTTGATGCTTTGATAGTTTTGGCAACATTGTTTTCGAGAATAGTTACTTCGTCTGGTCTTTGGTCAAGTAACGTTTTGATGTTAGCTTTTGCTCTTTGAACCGCCAATGATTGGAATATTTCGCCAATGGCATAAAATAACATTACGGCAACACCTTCAGGAAATTCGCCTATAGCAAACGCTCCAATAGTTGCAATACTCATTAAAAGAAATTCTGAAAATATCTCGCCTTTGCGAATGCTTTCAAACGCTTCTTTGACTACTGGAAATCCCACTGGAATGTATGCTAGAATATACCATCCTATTCTAACATAACCTGTAAACCATGATTGTTTAAAATAATTATCAAAACCTATGGCAATCAATAATAAAATAAAACTTATGATTGCTGGCAAAAACATTTGAAACGTAGATTTTTCTACACTAGAATGCTCGTGGTCTTGTCCGTCATCATCAGAATGATTTTCGGTTTTTTTATTTATTTTTTCTTCGAGAGTGCAACAAAGCTGATTGCCTTTAGCATCGTATTTATGTTTATGTTCCATTTCTATTTTTTTTAAATCCACAAAATTGAAAGTTCTGGATGGTATCAAATGGTGTGGTATGGTTTTCTGTAAAACATTTTATTGCTTCAAAATTTTCTATAAAAGTTTGTTTCATCGAATTTTCTGAATATTGTTTTATTTCCAATCCACTACATTTTAAAGGACCATTTTCTGAAAAAGTACCTAATAGAAAATTTCCATTTTGAGCTATAGCATTACTAACGATTGTAACATATTTCCTTATACTTTCTTCTCCTGTTAGAAAATGAAAAACAGCCCTGTCGTGCCAAAAATCAAACTTGACTTCGGGATTAAATTCTGTGATATCAGAAACAATCCAATGTATTAAATCGGCTTTATCTCCTAAACGTTTTTTGGCTCTTTCTAAAGCAAATTCAGAGATGTCCAATACCCAAATATTTTGATATCCTTTTTCTAATAAGGCATCCACAAAATTGCTATCGCCACCGCCAATATCAATTATATTGGCAGTTTTTGATAGGTTTACATTTTTTAAATACTCCATTGAAGTTTTTGGATATTTTTGTGTCCAACTTACTTCATTAGGATTTTTGGTTGCAAAAACATTTTCCCAATGTGATTTTTTGTTTTCCATTTGGATTACGCTTTACAACATCCATCTAAATTTTCATACGCTTTTGGATCGGCTTTTACTTCATCTGCATCGTATCCTAATTTAGAAATACCTTCTTTAATGGTCTGTAAGGTTGTTTTCTTTGCATTATAATACACTGTAAATGTCATTGCTTTATCGTCAAGCTCATACATTTTTAAACCTTTAATTTTGAGCATTTCAGTTTTGAATTTTAAACCACAAGTTTCACATTCTTTACAATGATCACAATGTAAAAAAGTTTTGATTACAGCTTTTTGATTGGCTTTTTGTGCAGAAGCAGTATTGCTTGTAAAAAATAATAGTGTTAAAAAAAAGATTGATTTTAAAATTGAATTTTTCATTTGATTTTATTTAATGATTAATAATTTATTTTTAATGTTCGTGTTCTCCGCCACCTTTTGAAGTTGCTAGTAAGTAAAAAGCACCTTTTATAACAATTTTCGCATCGGCAGGAATTTCTTCGACTAATTTTATTTCGGTGTAACCTAAATCAGTAGTTCCAGGAACCACTTCGATTGCTTTGAAGTGCACTTCATTGTGTCCTTCTTCTTTGCCTTCAGCGTGTTCTGAATGTTCTTCTCCTTCTTTATGTTGATGCTCTTCTTCTTTTACTTTTGGAGCTTCTTGTTGGTGCTCTTCTTGAATGTAAATGTAATATTTATCGCCATTTCTAACAATTGCATCTTTTGGAAGTGCCTGAACGGTTTGATTGGTGATATTGATATTGGCAGCTACATACATTCCGGAAATTAAATCTTTGGCATCGCTTGGATTGATTTTGGCATGAACCGCAACTGTTTTGCTTTCGTTGGAAAATGATTTATTGATGCCAAATATTTTCCCTCGTATTGATTTGTTGGACTGATTGGTTAATACAAAATCGACTTCTTGACCTACGGAAATTTTGCCTAAATCTTTTTCAAACACATTTAAGTCTAAGTGCATTTGGCTATTATCGACCACTTCAAAAAGTGTTACGCCTGTTTCTGCAAATGCTCCTTTTGTTATGCTAATTTTACCCACATAGCCGCTTATTGGCGAAACAATAGGAATTAGCGAAGTGTTTCCGGTTAAACTAACATTTAATGCTTGTAGTTTGTTTTTTGCCGCTTGCGCTCTGGCTCTCTCTACTGCTAATTTTGATTTTACTTCCTGAAATGTTTTACGAGGATTTACATTCTCATCGCTCAATGTTTTCTGACGATTGTATTCTAATTGCAGGTATTCGATGTTTGCAATAGCAGAATTATAATCTTCCTGCATTTCTGTAACTTCAAGGTTTTGGATGGTTGCCAATATTTTGCCTTTTGAAACAAATGTGCCTTCTAACACATAAATATCTTTAACAACACCACCAATTAAGGTTGAAATATTAGCCATGTTTTGTGGTGGAACTGCTGTATAACCATTGGCTTTGATTACCGTATTTAGGTTTTTCATTTCGATACCGCCTGTTTCGATACCAATAGTTTTAAATTGCCCTTCTGTCAAGGCAACTTCGGTTTCTGATTTTTCTTCTTCGTGGGTTTCTTCGGTTTTCTTTTCTCCACAAGAATTTAGAGTAAAGAGAATAGAAAATAGAATAAAGAGGTTGAAGTATGAACTTCGATTATAATTTGGTTTTAAAAAAATATTTTTCATATAATGGAATATTAATTGTTGTTGAAAGATGGAAATTGCAATTGGATTGCGCTTTGATTATAAGAATTCACTGCTTCGGCATTTTGTTTTTTGATGTCAATGGCTTGGTTTAAAAAACTGATGTACGACCAGTAACTCATATCGCCATTGGCATAACTTTTCTGAGCCGTTGTAATAATTTGCTCGGCATATTGCAATCCTTCGTTTTGGTAATAAACAAGCGCTTTTTTCTGTTTTTCGAACTCGTTCTGTAATTCCTCTTTTTGCAATTTTAAGGTCAGTTTGCTTTTATCTAATTCTAACTGTGATTGCGATACACTTATTTGTGATGCTTTGGCTTTTGCGGTATTTGCACCACCAAATAATGGAATTTGTAAACCTGCTGTAAAACCTTGAAAATAGGATTTGGTATCGATTGTTTGACCAAAATAACCTAGACCTAATTTTGGCGTTCGCATGGCTTTAAATGTATTGGCTTCTTTTTGATAAACTGAAATTTGCTGTGTGTAATAATCGTTTACTAATCCTTCTACTTTAGTATTATTTAAATCTGTTGGATTAGCATATTGCATAGGTGAATTGACATCAGGCACTATATTTTCATCTGTTTGAATGAAATATTGCAATTGCTTTTGATAAACCACCAAGTCATATTCTAACTGTGCTTTTTGGGTTTCGATTTCTTTCGATTTGGCTTTGGCACTTATGACTTCAATGTTGCCACTTTCTCCGGTTTGAAAACGAAGCTCTGCATTTTTTAGGAATTTAGCATAAATCTCGAACAACTCATTATTTAACTTTTGAATAGAAACTCCATATAAATATTGATAGTAGGCTAATGTTACCGCTTTTTCAATTTCATATTCTGTTAATGCTTTTCGTTTTTCAGCCAATTTGGCTAATTCCTCTTGCAGTTGGCGATTGGCTTTTGTGATTTTACCAATAGGAAAGTATTGTTGAATAGAAACGTTGTGGTCATAATCAACACTATTGAATTGTCCGCCTTGGTATTGCACTTGCAAAGGATCTACTTGAAAAGCCGTTTTCTTGAGAACGGTTTGCTTTTCAATTTCTTTATCAGCAATTTTTAAATCGATGTTATTTGCCTTTGCTTTTTCAATGGCTTTTTCTAAAGTAATTGTTTGGCTGTTTTGAGCAAATGAAAACGAGCTAATCAATAAAACGAGTATTGTTACAATTGGATTTGACATTTTTTTTCTTCTTTTAATTCCTTTTTCAAAAAGTAAATACAAAATTGGTAAAACGATTAAGGTTAGTAATGTTGCAGAAACTAATCCGCCAATAACTACTGTTGCTAATGGTTTTTGCACTTCAGCTCCGCCACTAGTTGATAATGCCATAGGCAAAAATCCTAATGAAGCTACCGCAGCAGTCATTAATACTGGTCTAAGTCTGGTTTTTGTGCCTATTAAAACGCGTTGTAATGGGTCGGTTATCCCTTCTGATTTCAGTTGGTTGAAATAGGAGATTAGTACAATTCCGTTTAGTACTGCTATTCCAAACAAAGCAATAAATCCAATACCAGCCGAAATACTAAATGGCATTCCTCTCAACCATAGTGCAAAAACACCACCGATTGCTGATAATGGAATGGCTGTAAAAATTAACGCCGCTTGTTTCATACTGTTGAATGTAAAAAACAACAACACCATAATTAATCCTAATGCGATTGGTAACGCAACAGAAAGGCGTTTATTAGCTTCAACCAAGTTTTCAAATTGACCACCATAAGTTACATAATAACCAGCCGGAAGTTTGAAGCTTTTATCTAATTTTTGTTGGATTTCTTCGACCACGCTTTTTACATCTCGACCACGAACATTTAAACCTATTGTAATTCGACGTTTTCCGTTTTCACGAGAAACTTGAACCGGACCTTGTTCGTAATTAATAGAGGCTACTTGAGAAAGTGGTACTTGTTGCCCATTTGGTAATGGAATAAACAAATTGCTAACATCTGTAATGTCACTACGATTGTCTTTGTTTAAACGAACGACTACATCAAAACGCTTGCTTTCTTCGTAAATTTTACCTGCGCTTTCGCCTGCAAAAGAAGAACGTATAATTTGATTGATGTCGGCAATATTTAAACCATACAAAGCAATTTTATTATAATCGTATTTGACTGTGATTTGAGGAAGTCCTGTTACTTTATCGGCTTTTAAATCACCAATACCTTCAATACTATTTATTTTAGAAATCAATTCTTTGGCTTTTGTATCTAAAACTTCTAAATCATCGCCAAAAATTTTAATGGCAATATCGCTTCGGCTTCCTGTCATTAATTCGTTGAAACGCATTTGAATGGGTTGCGAAATTTCGATGTTTGCACCAGGAATGGCTTCCATTTCTTCTTTCATTAAGTTGGCTAAATCCTCCCAATTATCAGCAGATGTCCATTCGTCTTTATCTTTTAAAACAATAATCAAATCGCCACTCTCTATTGGCATTGGGTCGGTTGGGATTTCTCCACTTCCAATTTTTGTAACAATAGTTTTGATTTCAGGAAATTTTGCTTTTAAGATTTTTTCGTATTTGGTTGTTGTTTCTACCATTTGGGATAGCGAACTTCCGGTCATAATGGTCGCATTGATTGCTAAATCACCTTCTTCGATAGTTGGAATGAACTCTCCGCCCATATTTTGAAAAACAACTATGGCAAAGACAAACATTGCTAACGAAATGCCTAGAACTGCTTTTTTAAATCGTAATGCTCGGTCTAAAAATGGTGTGTAGATTTTTTCAAACCACGCCATCATTTTATCACTAAAATTAGTTTTGTGTTCGGTGTTTTTTGATAAGAACATCGCACTCATCATTGGTACATAAGTCAAAGAAAGTATAAACGCTCCAATAACCGCAAAACCTACTGTCATTGCCATTGGTTTGAACATTTTTCCTTCTGTTCCTACTAATGCAAGGATTGGCAAGTAAACGATTAAGATTATGATTTCTCCGAATGCTGCACTATTACGAATTTTTGAAGCCGATTTATATACTTCGCTATCCATTTCGGACTGGGTTAAGTTCTTTTGCCTTTTGAGTTTTTGTAAATGGTGCATCGTGGCTTCAACAATAATTACTGCACCATCGACAATAATACCAAAATCGATTGCTCCTAAACTCATTAGGTTTCCGCTTACTCCAAAATGGTTCATTAAGATTACTGCAAAAAGCATTGATAATGGAATTACCGATGCTACAATTAATCCGGCACGAAGATTTCCTAGAAATAATATCAGTACAAAAATCACTATTAATGCACCTTCCAAAAGGTTTTTAGTAACTGTTCCTATAGCGTTATCTACAAGTTTACCTCTGTCAATGAATGCTTCTGCAACCACTCCTTCGGGTAAGGTTTTATTGATTTGTGCCATTTTTTCTTTAACCCTATCAACCACCGCACTTGAGTTTTCGCCTTTTAACATTAGTGCTAAACCGCAAACAATTTCGCCTTTTCCGTCTTTGGTTGATGCTCCATAACGCAATGCAATTCCTTCTCGAACAGTAGCGACATCACGAACTAAAACCGGTGCGCCATTTCTGTTTTTGACTACTACATTTTCTAAATCTTTAATGCCTGTAGCCATACCAACCCCACGAATGAAGTAAGCGTATTGGTCTTTTTCGATATAAGCACCACCTGTATTTTGATTGTTTTTTTCTAAAGCTTCGAAGATTTCGGTAATGGTTACACCCAAACTGTTTAATGTGTTTGGATTGACTGCGATTTCATATTGTTTTAGTTTTCCACCCCAAGTGCTGACTTCGGCAACACCTTCTATACCTTGTAATTGCGGTATGATAATCCAATCTTGAATAGTTCTTAATTTGATTGCATCGTATTTGTCTTCATATCCTTTTTTGGCATAGACATCATACTGATAAATCTCGCCTAAACCTGTTGAAATTGGTGCTAAACCTGGAGTACCAGCATAGGCAGGGATATTTTCTTTTGCTTCTTGAAGCCGTTGGAATATTTGTTCTCTTGCCCAAAAAATATCTACATCGTCTTTGAAAACAACGGTTACTACTGAAAGCCCGAAACGAGAAATACTTCGTAACTCGATTACTTTTGGAATGGTTTTTACTGATTGTTCTAGAGGGTAAGTTATTAATTGCTCTACTTCTTGACTGGCTAAAGTTGGAGCAGTAGTAATTATTTGTACTTGATTATTGGTTACATCGGGTAACGCATCGAGAGGTAATTGTTTGATAGAATAGCTTCCCCAAGCTACTAGAACTAAAGTAAATAATAGTATTATAAACTTGTTCTTGATACTGAACTGTATTATTTTGTCTAACATTGAAAATAGTATAATGAATTAGAAGATTAGCAAAATTTCTTTTGCTATTATTTGTGAAAAGTTCACAAGTTTCTAACCCGAAATTACTCGGGCTTCATTATGCTATTTGCGGTGGTTGCCAAATACTTCCGTAGAAATTAGAAGTAACTATAGAGGTATAGGACGGTAATTGCGTTTTTATACTCTTTGTAATTGGTGTAAAACTAAAAGTAGTAATCTTAAAATAACTCACTATTTGTGAGCCACAACAGTTGCAGTTGCAAAAAGGCGAACATAAATCATTTTCTTTATCGTGATTATGAGATTTTTCATCATGATTATCTGAAATCTCAACAGCTTTGTGTGCTGCACTACTTACTTCCATATCTGCACAAGGCAAGCATGATAGTGCAATTAGATAGATTGATAATATGTAATTTAAAAGTTTCACGAATACAAAGATAAAAATATTTTTAAAACAAATTCTTATATTACATTTTTTTTAGGTGCCTTTATATTTCCCACAAATTTATTTTTTAATATTTTCATATCTTCACTCACTTTTCTGTCCAGCACTTTAGCATAATGTTGAGTAGTTCTCAAGTTTTTATGACCTAACATTTTACTTACGCTTTCGATAGGAACTCCATTAGTAAGTGTTACTGTTGTTGCAAAAGTATGTCTAGCAATGTGAAATGTAAGTTCTTTTTCAATTTCACAAACTCCAGCTATTTCTTTTAAATAAGCGTTCATTTTTTGGTTTGATAGAATAGGTAGTAGTTTATCCTCGTTGTTACATTGTGGATGATTTTCATATTTATCGATTATCATTTGTGTAACTGGAAGGATTGGGATTTTGGAAGCACTTTCTGTTTTTTGTCTGTGAGTGAATATCCATTTCTCGCCATCAATACCGAAGCTTATATGGGATTTTGTTAGGTTTTTGACATCAATGTATGCCAAACCAGTAAAGCAACTGAAAAGGAAGATATCGCGAACCAGAGATAGTCTTTCTGTTTTGAAATTTTTTTCAATTATGCTTTGAATTTCATTTTCTGTTAAATAAACTCGATCAACTTCTTTGACTTTTGACTTATAGTTTGCAAATGGGTTTTTATCTAGCCAGTCATTGGCCAAACAAAGCTTAATTATTTTATTGAAGTTTTTAAGGTACTTAACTGCTGTGTTATTAGCACAGTTTCTAACACTTCTCAACCAAAACTCGTAATCGGTTATAAAGGCATGATCAATCTTTGTAATATCGATATCTGAAACGTTGTATTTCCATTGCATAAACTCAATAGTATGCTTGAGTGAAGTAGTGTAGCGTTCTAATGTTCCTGGAGCGTATTCTTTTCCAACTAATTCCTTTATTTTGTTGTTGTGGTCTTGGAAGATGGGAACAAGCATACGCTTGGTTTCTGATAGACCAAACAATTCATTCTTTAGATTTTCTGAATTTAAACTGATGTCTTTTTTGAAAAGTTTCTTCTCAGCTTCTAAAACTTGACTTTTTAAGTAATCAAGATGACTATTGATTGTTCTAGCTTCTTCTGTGGAACCTTTTACTTTGCTGCCTTCTGAGGACCATTTATCAGGATTGATATATTTGTTGGTGCTAAACTCAAAACGTTTGGTATTGACAGTAACTCTAGTGTAGATAGGACAAACCCCTAAATTGTTGGCTTTTGCTCTCTTGATGTAGAAGAGAATTGATACTGATGTGTTCATTGTTGGTGACCTTAAAGTTAGTATTAAATTTATTCGATTTAATAACTACACACAAGATGTACATTTTTTGAATATGTTGTTGAACACCTTGTAGTATCGGTGCTTTCGTTGCGAGGTGTCACTTAAAATTTATTTTTTTAGTGACACCTTAAAAGACACCTAAACTTTGAGATTTAATGAATAATTTGATACAGCCCTAAAAGAAAAAACCCACTAAATTGTTGAATTTAGTGGGTTTTAGTACCGTTTGTATTTCTACTGGCGGAGAAAGAGGGATTCGAACCCCCGGACCTGTTACAGTCAACAGTTTTCAAGACTGCCGCATTCGACCGCTCTGCCATTTCTCCAGTAAGTCGCTATCATTTCGTGATTGCGAGTGCAAATATAAGACTCTTTTTTGGTTTTGCAAATGAATTTTTATAAAAATTGCACCTTTTTTTTGAGCTTTTTTTTAATCATTTCATTATCTATGTTTTAGGAGAAGAAAAAAAATAAAAAAAAATATCAAAAAACTTAATAGTTTACGTATTCCGTAATTTCAAGACCGTAACCAATCATTCCAACACGTTTTTCGTGAGCAGAATTGGTTACTAAACGTATTTTTGAAATATCAAGGTCGTGAAGAATTTGTGCTCCAATACCAAAATCTTTACTATCAATTTTTATTTTAGGCGCTTTGAGTTCACCGTTGGCTTGTAATTCTCTTAATTCAGCAATTCGGCTCAACAAGTTTATCGCTTGCATGTCTTGATTGATGAAAATTACCGCTCCTTTGCCTTCTTTGTTAATGGTAGTAAACATGTCGTCCAACTGTTTGTCGGCATTGTTGGTCAATGTGCCTAATAGATCATTATTTACTTGTGAAGAGTTGATCCTTGTTAAAATAGATTCTCCTAAATTCCATGTACCTTTGGTCAAGGCAATATGGACTTGTTTGTTGGTCGTTTGTTGATAAGCACGTAATCTAAAGGTACCAAAACGGGTTTGAATGTCGAAATCTTCTTTCTTAACAATTAGGCTGTCGTGTTGCATTCTGTAAGCCACTAATGCTTCTATTGAAACCAATTTCAAATCGAATTTTTTAGCCACTTTGACCAATTGAGGCAAACGAGCCATGGTTCCGTCTTCGTTCATGATTTCTACAATGACTCCAGCAGATTTAAAGCCTGCTAAACGCGCAAAATCAATCGCAGCTTCTGTATGTCCCGTTCTTCTCAAAACACCGCCTTGTTTAGCGATAAGCGGGAAAATATGTCCTGGTCGCGCTAGGTCGTGTGGTTTGGTGTTAGCATCTACCAAAGAGAGAATGGTTTTTGCTCTATCAGCAGCAGAAATTCCGGTGGTTACACCATTTCCTCTTAAGTCTACCGAAACGGTAAAAGCGGTTTCCATTGGATCGGTATTGTTACTCACCATCACGTGAAGCCCTAGTTCTTTGCAACGACTTTCGGTAAGTGGTGCGCAAATTAGTCCTCTTCCGTGGGTCGCCATAAAGTTGATCATTTCTGGAGTTACTTTTTCGGCAGCAGCCAAAAAATCACCTTCATTTTCTCGGTCTTCATCGTCTACTACAATAATTACTTTGCCTTGACGAATGTCTTCAATTGCTTCCTCAATTGTATTGAGTTGTATTTTATCTGCTACCATGTGTAGAATTAATTTTTAGAAGGGAATAATTTTTTAACCAATTTTTGAAAAGGTTCTGCTATACGATCCATATTGATGATACCAATGTCGTTGATGGCTCTATAGGTTAACAAAATAGCCAAAGGAGTCAATAGTATAGAAGCTATCCAAGCTCCCATGAAAGGAGTGAGGCCGTCTTCTTGCGAAACTCTTTTTCCGAAGGTGTTGATAAAATGGAAGGTAATAAATATCAAAACCGCAAATACTATAGGGAGTCCAATACCTCCTTTTCGTATAATAGCTCCTAATGGAGCACCAATAAAGAACATCAAGAAGCATGCGTAGGCAATTACAAATTTCTCATAAATGACAAATTTATGGCTGTTAATGTTTTTTTGCTTTAAATTCAAATCAGAAAGAGTACCGTCAATACTTAAAATAGTACTTTGTGTATTGGCTAAAGCATTTTTGTAAACCGTTGCTTTTTCGTCATCTGTAAAAATGGCTAGTGGATCACTGGGATTGATCTTTTTTGCTTTTTTTACCGTGTCATTCGTTGGTGTTGTGGAAGAGGTTAATGGATTAGTGACTCTCTGATTGATGTTTTCAGAAAAAGATTTGGTCTCTGTAGCCTTACTTTTTGCTAAGGAATCGATGGTATAGCTTAGTTCCGATACGTCAAGCATTCCTTTATTGTCATCATCGTCGTCTTCTTCAACAGCGGCTGTGTTTAACTTAGACAAATCAATGTTGATGATGTCTCTCTTAAATGAACTTTTTACAAAAGGCATTTTTTCTCGATCTTCATATTTATTTGGTGTCACATCTTCATAATAATAGCCATCTTTTAATACCAATTGCAATAAATTCGAAGATTCGTCGCTAATCAATTCGCCAGTTTTAGCTTTGATTACGGTTTTGTTACCGTCGCCCATTAATGATTTTTTATGAATGGTAACCCCGGTCAAAAAATTACCTTTCTCTCCAGTTTTCTTGTTCACTTTGATGTTGTAAATTCCAACCGTGTTGAATTGTCCTTCTGCTATAGCTAAAGCGGGCTTTACTTGAGCAATGTTTCTTCTGAAACTCATAAATTTATACTCGGCATAGGGAATTACGTTATTGGCAAACATAAACGCCACAATACTCAAGAAACAGATGAAAATTACCAAAGTACGAAGGCAGCGTTGCAATGAGATTCCAGATGATTTCATGGCTGCCAATTCATAATTTTCGGAAAAACTTCCAAAAGTCATGATTGAGGCTAATAAAACGGAAAGTGGTAAAACCAAAGGAATAATCCTTGGCATGGCAAACAGTAAGAATTTAATTATCATTATAAAATCCAAATCCTTTCCAGCTAATTCTGTTATAAAAAGCCAAACCGTTTGGAGAATAAAGATGAAAAAAAGGATAACAAAAACCGTAGTAAATGTAATCAGAAACGATTTTAATAAATATTTGTCAAGTATCTTCACCTATGTTTAATCTAATTTATTGATGTAGTAATTGGGGTATTTACTCGGCACAAAGGTAAATTGATTTTTTGATAATGGCTGATTAGTTTTAAAAGAATTAACCGTAAGTGTTGTTTTCGTTCCTTTTTTTCCAAATTCGATTAAGTTGTAAATATGCTTAGTTCGAATGTCAATTCCTAGTAGGATTTCCTTTCTTTGGTCTTTTGCATTTGTAGGAACCAGTTTTACATATTGTATTTTTCGACCTCTAACATCTTGAACAATGTCCATGGTGTATTTGTAACCCGAGTTGAAAAAAGTCAACATTTTTGAAGGGGTAATGGCGTTATCGTCATTTTCATTCAGTTTAGAAATCGTGATTTCTTCATCTTCAGGAACGATAGTGTAGGTTTTCTTGCCGTCAAAAAGTTTCGTAACTCCCATAAAATTGAGTACATACATGTTTCCTTTTAGGACTACATTTCCTTTGCTGTCTTGATTGATGTTTTCTTTAGCATTTTGCAAGCTGTACTTAAAGTCAATGGTAATGTTGTTGTAGCTTTTTACTTTGCTAGTGACTTGTTCTAATAGGGCTTTTGCTTTTTTGTCTTGGGCTGATGATGAAAAAACAACAAAAAATAAGGCGATTGCAGTAAAGAACGACGAAATAGATTGAAACTTGTTATTTGAATGAACAAGGGAGTTTTGAATACTAGGGAACATGATTTAATTGTTTAGTTCGTTATTGAAAAATTGATCAAGAGAACTCATATCTTGTATATTAACGCTACGGGCTTTGCTTCCTTCAAACGCGCCTACAATTCCAGCAGCTTCTAATTGATCGATTAGTCGTCCGGCTCTGTTGTATCCGAGCTTGAGTTTGCGTTGTAGTAAAGAAGCGGAACCTTGTTGTGCATTCACAATAATTTCGGCGGCTTCTCTAAATAAGGGGTCTCTTTCAGAAACATCTATATCAAGATTAATGCCACTTTCTTCACCCACAAACTCTGGAAGTAAATAAGCAGTGGCATAGGCTTTTTGAGCACCTATAAATTCGGTTATTTTTTCTACTTCTGGAGTGTCGATAAAGGCACATTGTACACGAACCACATCGTTACCATTGGTATATAATAAATCCCCTCTACCAATTAGCTGATCTGCTCCTTGTGTATCCAGAATGGTTCTAGAGTCAATTTTTGAAGTTACTCTAAAAGCGATACGAGCTGGGAAGTTGGCTTTAATCAAACCTGTAATTACATTCACCGAAGGTCTTTGAGTAGCAATAATCAAATGGATTCCGATAGCACGAGCCAATTGAGCCAAACGAGCAATAGGAACTTCTACTTCTTTACCTGCGGTCATAATTAAGTCGGCAAACTCGTCTACTACCAATACGATGTAAGGTAAAAAACGATGTCCTAATTCTGGATTTAACTTTCTAGATTTGAACTTCTCGTTATACTCTTTAATGTTACGCACCATTGCATCTTTCAATAACGAATAACGATTGTCCATTTCAACGCAAAGTGAGTTTAAGGTAGCGACAACTTTTGCATTATCGGTAATAATGGCATCTTCGGTATCGGGTAATTTGGCTAAATAATGTCTTTCTATTTTATTAAAAAGAGTAAGTTCTACTTTTTTAGGATCGACCAAAACGAATTTCACTTCGGCTGGATGTTTTTTGTACAAAAGAGAAGTCAACACGGCATTTAATCCTACTGATTTTCCTTGTCCTGTAGCACCTGCCATCAATAAGTGAGGCATTTTTGCCAAATCAACTACAAAAGTTTCATTAGAAATGGTTTTTCCTAAAGCAATTGGTAATTCCATTTCGGCTTCTTGAAATTTAGCCGAGCCAATAACGCTTTTCATAGAAACCATAGTAGGATTCTTGTTTGGAACCTCGATACCAATGGTTCCTTTTCCTGGAATTGGTGCAATGATACGAATTCCGAGAGCGGATAATGACAAAGCAATATCGTCTTCTAAACTCTTTATTTTTGAAATTCTGATACCTGCTTCTGGAACAATTTCATATAAGGTTACCGATGGACCAACTGTTGCTTTAATTTGAGCAATTTCAATTTTGTAATTGCGTAAAGTGTCAACAATTCTATTTTTGTTTTCTTCTAATTCTTCTTGATTTATGGTAATTCCTCCTGTAGAATATTCTTTTAATAAATCAATCGTTGGGTATTTATAATGCGATAAATCCAACGTTGGATCAAATAGCCCAAAATCAGAAACCAAACGAGAAGCAAGATTTTCTTCAATAATATCTTCTTCTGCTGCTTTTTCTATTACAAAAGCTTCATCGTTGGTAGCGATTACTTCATTTCGAACTGGAGTAACTAAGGGTTGTGGCTTCAATTGAGGTTCCAAATTGATTTCTGAAGCACTACTAATAGTCGGTTTCAAGGCTTCTTTATTGATTTCAAACTGTGAGCCTGAGGTTTTCAGATGAATGGTATCTTCTATATCTTCTTCCTCTTCAATGGCAAATTCTTCTAGATTATAAGCGTTTGAAGTTTCTTTCGAAAAAGGATTGTTCGCTATTTCGTCTTTAATTTCTTCCTTAGTCGAGTGAAACAAACTTTGGATTTTTTCTGGCGAAACTTTTAATTTGAAAATTAAGTAAATCAAAACACCAAAAATCAGCACTAATAAAGTACCTGTTTTTCCGATGTAATCTTGACATAGTAAATTGAGTTCATAGCCCACTGTCCCTCCTAATTCAGGTACAGATGTTGCAAAAAATCCAAATAAAACGGAGAGAATTACAATCAAAAATAAGTCCCAAAACCAAATATTTTTGAGTCTTTTCAGTCTCAGATCTAAAAATAAAAATAGACCTGTTAAGAAAAATAAGCGAACGAATAAAAAGGAAGCGATTCCGAATCCTTTATATAGTAAAGCATCTGCAAGAAAAACACCAATTTTCCCTAACCAATTTTGCACCACTTCGTTTCTATCGGTCATGGCGTTTACCGCACTTTGATCTTCTTGTCCATGAAGAAAATAAGAAACAAAAGCGATTAACAATCCGATAGAAAATAGTAGCAGCAAACTACCAATGATGAGTTTGTTTTGTTTAGATACCTTCCAAAATTGTAGCTTAGGATTAGCTGAGTCAGAAGGAGAATCAGGGGTGTTTTTTTTTCTTGTTTTTGCCATTCTTTTTTTGAAGTAAGCCTATATGAATTTTGGAACGTAAATGATTAAACCTATAATGATAGCAGTAATTGCAGCAAAGAAAACAGATCCCGCAGCAATGTCTTTGATAAAACCTATTCGTTGACTGTAATTCGGATGAATAAAGTCGGCTATTTTTTCTACAGCGGTATTCAGTCCTTCGACGCTCATAACTAAGCCAATAGCAAAGGTTTGAAACAACCATTCTGTAGCAGAAATATTCATTGTAAAGCCTAAAATGCTAATGAGTATTCCAATAGAAAACTGAACCATTATACTGTGTTCCGTACTAATTAATTTAACAGCTCCTTTAAATGCATAAGTTACGCTCTTTAATCTTCCAGTTACAAAAGAATTGTCTTTTTGAAATTCCATAAATAAATTATAGTGCCGCTAATGCTGCTTCGTAATTAGGTTCGTTAGCGATTTCTGCTACTTGTTCTGTGTGAGTGATAACGCCGTTTTCATCAGTAACTAGTATTACTCTAGAGTGTAATCCAGCTAAAGGACCGTCAGTAATTTCTAAACCATTGGTTTTACCAAAACTACCTTCTTGAAAATCGGATAAATTCACTACATTTTCCAAACCTTCGGCACCACAAAAACGTTTTTGAGCAAATGGTAAATCTCTTGAAATACACAAAACAGTAGTATTCTCTAAAGAACTAGCACTTTCGTTGAATTTTCTAACGGATGTAGCACAAGTTCCAGTGTCTATACTTGGAAAAATATTTAAAACCAATTTTTTACCAGCAAAATCAGCCAATGTTGCTACTGATAAATCGTTTTTAACTAGTTTAAAATCTATTAATTTGCTTCCTACTTGAGGAAGATCGCCTGAAGTGTGAATTGGGTTTCCACCTAATGTTACTGTCGCCATATCGTTGTTTTTTTTGAGCTTCAAAAGTATGAATTTTTTTTAAGATTTGGGTTTCCGTATTCAAGATTTTCCCCAAGATGAAATACCTTGTAGATTCTTTTGTTTGCTGGCAAAATGTAGTGCTAGCTCTTTTTTAGTACTGAAGTAACTCGTTTTGAATATGTTTTTTTATCCTTTTTTTAAAATATAAATTAAAGAGTATCACCTTTCATTTTTTGCAGATATATGCTATATTGCGTAAAAATCCAAAATTGGTTTATGGTTGAGCAAAATATTTATAATGAAGACAATATACGTTCTCTCGATTGGAAAGAACACATCCGGATGCGTCCTGGAATGTATATCGGAAAGCTTGGTGACGGTTCTTCGCCGGATGACGGTATTTATATTCTTTTAAAAGAAGTATTAGACAACTGTATTGACGAATTTGTCATGGGCGCTGGAAAATCGATCGAAGTGACCATAAAAGACAAAACGGTTGCGGTTCGCGATTATGGTCGAGGGATTCCTTTAGGAAAGGTAATCGACGTAGTTTCTAAAATGAATACAGGAGGAAAATATGACTCCTTGGCATTTAAGAAATCCGTTGGATTGAATGGAGTAGGAACCAAGGCGGTGAATGCTTTGTCTAATTATTTTAGAGTAGAATCGGTTCGTGATGAGAAGCAAAAAGCAGCTGAATTTTCCGCGGGAAATTTGGTTTTGGAAGAAGATATTATCGAAACCACCAAGCGTAAAGGAACCAAAGTTACGTTTACCCCAGATGAAGCCATCTTCAAAAACTATAAATTCAGAAATGAGTATATAGTCAAAATGCTTAAAAACTATTGTTACCTAAATACTGGATTAACGATAATTTATAACGGCGAAAAATATTTTTCTGAAAATGGATTGAAAGATTTATTAGATGAAAATATTGCAGAGGAAGATATGGTGTATCCCATTATTCATCTCAAAGGGGAGGATATTGAGATTGCAATGACCCATAGTAAATCGCAATACAGCGAGGAATACCATTCTTTTGTAAACGGTCAAAATACGACGCAAGGGGGAACCCATTTAGTCGCTTTTAGAGAAGCGGTGGTCAAAACCATTCGTGAATTTTACAACAAAACCTTCGACCCTTCGGATATTCGTAAATCCATTGTGAGTGCGGTTAGTATCAAGGTGATGGAACCTGTTTTTGAATCCCAAACCAAAACCAAATTAGGTTCTACGGATATGGGCTCTGAGCCTGGAATGGCATCGGTGAGAACGTTTGTGAATGACTTTGTGAAAAATAAATTAGACAATTTTTTACATAAAAATCCAGAAACAGCTGATTTGTTGCTACGAAAAATTCTACAAGCCGAGCGAGAGCGAAAAGAGTTATCAGGCATTCGAAAATTAGCCAAAGACCGTGCTAAAAAAGCGAGTTTGCACAACAAGAAATTGAGAGACTGTCGCGTGCATTTGCCAGACATCAAAAACCCAAGATATTTAGAAAGTACGTTGTTTATCACCGAGGGAGATTCCGCTTCGGGGTCGATTACCAAATCGCGTGATGTGAATACACAAGCGGTTTTTAGTTTGCGTGGAAAGCCTTTGAATTCTTACGGAATGAGTAAGAAGATTGTGTATGAAAATGAAGAATTCAATTTGTTGCAAGCGGCCTTGAATATCGAAGAAGATATGGGTGACTTGCGCTACAACAATATTGTAATCGCCACCGATGCCGATGTCGATGGAATGCACATTCGTTTATTGTTAATTACCTTTTTCTTGCAATTTTTCCCTGAATTAATCAAAGAAGGGCATTTGTATATTTTGCAAACACCGCTTTTTAGGGTTCGAAATAAGAAAGAAACCATTTATTGCTACTCTGATGAAGAGCGCAGAGACGCCATTGAAAAATTAAAACCCAAACCCGAAATCACTCGATTTAAAGGACTCGGGGAAATTTCGCCAGATGAGTTCAAAAATTTCATTGGAGAAACCATCCGATTGGATCCTATTATGATGGATAAAAACACCTCTATCGAGCAATTATTGTCCTTTTATATGGGCAAAAACACCCCAGACCGACAAGATTTTATCATCAAAAACTTGAAGGTAGATTTGGATGTGATTGAGAAAGAATAGTATTGTTTTAAAGCGAAAAATTTAGTTTATGCGGAAAGTAATATTTTTGATGGCTATTTTACTATTGGTTTCTTGCAAAAATGAAAATGCACAACAACCAATAGAATCCGAAGGAATTCCGATTGAAAAATCAATTAGTAAAATAATTAGCAAGAGAGATTTTCCAATAAAGAATTTTTCTAAAATTGAATTGGTTTCTTATTATAATAGAGTTCTTTGGGATACTATAAAATATAAGGGTGAGCGGCCCTCATATAAACTATTAGTTGATAATTATAAACTTACTTTTGATAGTACAATGATACAAGAGAGAGTGGTTTTAAATAAAAGTCAAGAGAAAGAACTTTTAAATCTATTGATAAGTGACACCTGTGTTCCGAAAGAGATTGAAGCTGCTTGTTATGATCCTAGGCATATGATATTGTTTAGAGATAAAAAAAATAGAATTGTTGGTTACAATGAGTTTTGTATAAGTTGTATTGGCTCGAGAAGTTCAAAAAATTTGGAAGGATTTCAAAAATATTGTTATGCTGATATGGCTGAACTATTTCGAAAATTTGGAATAAAACTTTTTGTAACCTTTGAAGATCATCAAGAAGAAACAGAGTTTGTAAAGCGTAAAGGGCTTATGAATTTGAATTGAAAAGTAATAAAAAATGAATAAAAAAACGTTAGTAATCATTGTTTTAGCTTTTGTACTAGGTTTTGGTGGGACATTTTTTATTATCAAAAGTAATGATCATAAAGAATGTGAAATTGTTACCAAAAAAGTGAAAGACAAAAACGGAAATTGGGTGACCACAGAAGAACATATTTGCAAAGAAAAGTATGCTTTTTAGTGAACTTCATTTTAACTTTTTAGTTGTGACAAACGACTCTAACCAGATAAAGTTCCAATAGTAAAATTTTGTTTCTGTTTAATGGAAGACATTGAAAATATATCAATTCAAATAGAGAATATTCATTCTTATTTTAGCGATTACGCAAATCGTCAGGTCAATTATGCGTATACATTGCGTAATTGGTTGATTGGTATGTATTTGTTTCAAATTGAACAAAAGGGAAAAGAAAGGGCTGAATATGGTGAAAAAATATATAAGAATTTAGCAAAAAAATTAAAAGAGAAAAACATAAAGGGTATGTCCTTTATGATGTTGCATAGTTTTAAAAACTTCTTTTTGACTTATCCCTCAATTATTCAATTAGTCACTGAACAATTTCAAAATGTTGAAAATAAAGATTTTGTAATTATCCAATCACTGATTGGAGAATTCAATTTAGAAGATAAAGCAATTCGTCAATCAGTAATTGAACAACCTAAAATTAGAGAAAAAGTAAAATCTATTGCAGATGAGAATCCTAGTTTATTCATTAGCAAAATAAGTTTTACACATATTCTGGAGTTTATTAAAATAGAAAATGCCTTGCAACGGAGTTTTTATGAAATTCAGACCATAAAAAACAATTGGACGGTTAGACAACTTCAACGAGAAATTAATTCAATGCTTTTCGAGCGAATTGGTTTGAGTACCAATAAAGAATTACTTTTAGATAAAGTCAAAAATGATCATTTTAGTGCTTTTTCTGATATTGTAAAAAGTCCCTATATTTTAGAATTCTTGAATATTCCTGAAATAGCGACTTATTCAGAAAATGATTTAGAACAAAGTATTATCAATCATTTGCAACAATTTCTGATAGAATTGGGACGTGGATTTTGTTTTGAAGCGATACAAAAAAGAATTTCATTCAATAACAAGCATTACAGAATTGATTTGGTTTTTTATCATCGAATATTAAAATGCCATATATTAATTGATTTGAAAATCGGAGAGTTTGACCATTCAGATGCCGGACAAATGAATCTTTATTTGAATTATTTCAAAGAAAATGAAATGGCAGAAAATGATAATCCTCCTATAGGTATTATATTATGCAGTCAAAGAGATGCTGCTTTGGTTCATTATGCTACGGGTGGATTATCACAAGAAGTTTTTGTTAGCAAATATAAATTGCAACTTCCAACGGAAGATGAACTTAAAGACTTAATTAAAAACGATGTAAAATCTTTTCAAAATAGCGATTAAAAATATCATAAATGAAAGACGAAGAAGAAGATAACATCCTTCCTAACGAAGACGAAAACAACGACGCCAGTTTTGATGCTAATGATCAAGAGGGTTTCGATGACATTTCGACTTCAAGTGGGATGCACCATTTTTACGAAAATAATGCAGACGAGCACGATACCATTACCAAAGTTACAGGAATGTACAAAGATTGGTTTTTGGATTACGCTTCGTATGTGATCTTAGAACGTGCCGTACCCGCAATAGAAGACGGATTCAAGCCGGTGCAACGTCGTATTATGCATTCGTTAAAAGAATTAGACGACGGTCGTTATAACAAAGTAGCAAATGTGGTAGGACACACTATGCAATACCATCCTCACGGGGATCAGAGTATTGCCGATGCTATGGTGCAAATTGGTCAAAAAGATTTATTGATTGACTGCCAAGGAAACTGGGGTAATATTTTAACAGGTGATGGCGCAGCTGCTTCTCGTTACATCGAGGCGCGTTTGTCTAAATTTGCTTTAGAGGTATTGTATTCGCCTAAAATTACAGATTGGGGCGTGTCGTATGACGGTCGTCGTGCAGAACCGAATAATCTTCCCGTGAAGTTTCCGTTGCTTTTGGCACAAGGAGCAGAGGGAATCGCGGTGGGGCTTTCTACCAAAGTGTTGCCTCATAACTTCAATGAGTTAATCGATGCTTCTATAAAAATTCTGAAAGGGAAACCCTTTACTTTATATCCAGATTTTCAAACTGCTGGGATTGCGGATGTATCGAATTACAACGATGGTATGCGTGGCGGACGTGTGCGTGTGCGTGCCAAGATCAGTCAGTTGGACAAAAACACTTTGGTGATTACCCAAATTCCGTTTTCGACCAATACCTCTAGTTTGATTGATAGTATTTTGAAAGCCAATGAAAAAGGGAAAATCAAAATCAAGAAAATCGAAGACAATACTGCTGCCGAGGTTGAGATTTTAATCCATCTTTTCCCGGGTGTTTCTCCAGATAAAACCATCGATGCTTTGTTCGCTTTTACCGCTTGCGAAACGTCTGTAGCGCCATTAGGTTGTGTCATTGAAGACAACAAACCGCTTTTTATTGGGGTTTCGGATATGTTAAAAATTTCGACAGACCGTACCGTAGATTTATTGCGTCAAGAACTCGAAATTCAATTAGAAGAGTTAAAAAATAAATGGCATTTCTCTACTTTGGAGAAAATCTTCATTCGTGAAGAAATGTACATTGACTTCAAATTGTACTCTGATAGAGAATCTTTGTACAAGTATATGTATGATCGTTTCGAGCCTTTCAAAGCCTCCTTTGTAAGGGAAATAAACGATGATGATTTGCAAAAACTAACGCAAATCCCAATGATTCGTATCACGCGTTTTGACTCAGATAAAGCCGATGATTTCATTGCGAAATTAGAGGACGAAATGAAGGAAGTGCAACATCATTTGGATCACATCATCGATTTTGCGATAGCTTATTTTGCTAAACTTAAAGAAAAATACGGTAAAGGAAAAGAACGCCAAACCGAACTCCGCATTTTTGATGATATCGAAGCGACCAAAGTGGTTTTGCGTAATACCAAATTATACGTCAATCGCGAGGAAGGTTTCGTGGGAACTAGCCTTAAGAAAGACGAATATGTGGTGGATTGTTCGGATATTGACGATGTGATTGTTTTTCTTCGTAATGGAACGATGATGATTACCAAAGTCGATGCTAAAACCTTTGTGGGTAAAGACATTATTCACGTTGCTATTTTCGATAAAGGTGATAAACGCACGATTTACAATATGATTTATCGTGATGGAAAATCGGGTCCGTCTTACATTAAGCGATTCAATGTTTCGGGTGTTACCAGAGATAAAGCGTATGATTTGACCAATGAAACACCTGGTTCACAGATCCTATATTTTTCATGCAATCCAAATGGTGAAGCCGAAGTAATTAATATTATTCTGCGTCAAGTAGGTAGTATCAAAAAACTCAAATTTGATATTGACTTCGCCAAATTAGCCATCAAAGGAAGAGCTTCTAAAGGAAATTTGGTCACCAAATATCCAATCAAGAAAATTGAATTAAAAGAGAAAGGTATTTCTACTTTATTGCCAAGAAAAGTTTGGTTTGACGATACCGTGCAGCGATTGAATGTGGATGGAAGAGGCGAGTTGTTGGGTGAATTTAGACCAAGCGACAAATTATTAGTTATTTCTCAAGCTGGAAAACTCAAGGTTATTATACCTGAATTGTCTACTCATTTTGATGAGGATATGATAGTTTTAGAAAAATGGAATCCTAAAAAACCGATTTCTGCGATTTATTTTGACGGCGAAAAAGAACGGTATTTTATCAAGCGTTTTTTAGTAGAGGTGGAGCATAAAGAAGAATCGTTTATTACCGATCATCCGAATTCAAAACTAGAAATTGTTGCTACTGATTATCGTCCAGTAGCCGAATTGATTTTTGCTAAAGTGAAAGGTGTTCAAAAAGAAAATCAAGTTGTAGATATCGAGAGTTTTATTGCGGTAAAAGGCTTTAAAGCTTTAGGAAACCAATTGACAACCGATAAGTTAAAACAAGTGAATTTATTAGATCCTTTGCCTTATGAAGAGCCAGAAGAGGTTCTGCCTGAACCTACAGAAAATATAGAAGATACCGTTGATGATGCTTCTATTCAATTAGAAGATGATGGACAAGTCACTTTATCTTTAGAATAATTTAAAACCGTTTCCAACTTCAAAAGGAAACGGTTTTTTTTAGTATTTTTTCAAAGGTATCGCCCAATTTTTTAAGTGAGTCAAAAATATCGTCTTTTGAACGCTGAAGAAGTAGCCTTGAAAAATGAGGTTTTTATTCCTCATCTTCCAATTTAAAAGGGTAATCTCCGAATAGTTTTGCCAGTTTTCTAACAGCATAGGTGTTTTTTGTCATTTTGTTTGATAAAGCAATAATAACCACTTTCTCCTTAGGTAGGGTAATATACGAAGAGGTGTTCCCGTGCCACCAGCCATTATGAAAATAAAAGTTTTGACCTGTATCCCAATTGATCATTCTTATTCCAAGACCGTAGTTTTTAGTTCCTTTTCGTTCATTGCTGTAGGGCTTAAAAACTTGTGCCCATAATTCGGGTTCTAAAAAGTTTTTAGCATTTCTGGCCAAATCAAATTTTAACAAATCTCTAGGTGTGGAATAAATATTCTTGTCGCCGTATACGCCATCCAAAAAATCGACACCAATTTCTACCTTATTTGCTTTATAGGAAGGAACGATTCTTTTTTTATCTTTTTTAATGTCACAAACAAAGGAATGTGTCATGCCTAAAGGTTGAAACAACATTTTGTCCATCGCTTCTATATACGAAAGCTTGGTTACTTTTTCGATAATTAGCGCAAGCATCGCATAATTGGTATTGCAATAAGCAAAACGACTATCAGTTTTGAATTCCAGATCAATGTTTTTTGTAGCCATCAAATCCAAAAGGTCTTGATTGGTTAGTGTTTTGTGACGGTCCCAAATATTGGTTTTTCTGTCTGTAAAATAAGAATAGTTGCGTATGCCACTTCGGTGATTTAACAACGTTCTAACGGTAACTTCTGGATAAGGAAAACGATCCAAAAGCGTAGTAACTTTTTGATCTAAATCAATGCGTTTGGCGTTGACTAATTTTAAAATCACTGTAGCAGTTAGTACTTTACTTACAGAAGCTATATGCAATGGGGTTTCGCTTGTAATGGAGTCTTTATCTCTAAAATTAGCTAGTCCATGGTATTTTTCGTAAATAATTTGACCATTTTGAGCCACTAGAAAACTACCGTTCATCGAATTGTTGAGCCAGTTTTTTTGATAAAATGCATCAATTTTTACTTTTTTTGCGGCTATATAGTCAGCAGGTAATTGGGTACTATCTTTACTAGCAGGTTTTACGAAGGGAAGTACATTTTTAGGTAATTGAGCGTCGGTTAATTCTACCTTTTTTATTTCTTTTGCACAGGAACTAATTGCCAAAGAAAGGACAAGTAATTGTGCTATATTTGCTTTTTTTATAAGAGTCATTGAGTGTAAATTGTGAGAACAAATATATAGAATCAAATGCTTTTTGTTTCTAGTTTTTTTCAAAATATTACTCCTTTTAAGTTATTGAAAACAGGTAGTAAATATAGTGTATTGGAGTTCAATAATTAATGTTTCTATGTTTTGATAATACTGTGCTAAAAGTAGATGTTTTTGGTTTAAATTGTTATATTTGTAACAATATAATTGAATAAAGTTAAATATTAATGTAATTTAAATACTGTAAAAATGAAGTTTGGAATTATCAAAGAAAGAAAAAACCCACCAGACAGAAGAGTTGTTTTTTCTCCCAATGAAATCAAAACCATTCAAGAGCAATTTCCAGCAGTCACGTTTAAGGTGGAACCATCTGATATTCGAGTTTTCACTGATGAGCAATATCGAGAACTCGGTATTGAAGTTACGGAAGATTTATCCGATTGTGAAGTTTTGTTTGGGGTAAAAGAGGTTCCTGTTGAAGCTTTGATTCCAAATAAAAAATACTTCTTTTTTTCGCATACTATCAAAAAACAGTCGTACAATAGAAAATTGTTGCAAGCTGTTCTAGAAAAGCATATCGATTTATATGATCACGAAACTATTGTTGACGCTGCAAATAAGCGATTAATTGGTTTTGGACGTTATGCAGGAATAGTGGGTGCTTACAACGCAATAAGAGCTTTTGGAATTAAGTTTGAATTGTTCAAAATGCCCAAAGCAGAGGCTTTAAATGGAAAAGATGCTTTGGTACAACAACTTAAAAGACAAATTATTCCACCTATAAAAATTGTGGTTACAGGAACAGGAAAAGTAGGAAGTGGGGTAAAAGAAATTTTGACCGCTATGAAAATTAAAGAGGTTTCGGTAGATCATTTTTTGACCAAAACATTTACGCAGCCGGTTTTTACTCAAATTGATGTTTTAGATTACAACAAAAGAATCGATGGTAAAAAGTTGGATACACTCGATTTTTATAAAAATCCTCACGACTACGAATCGGATTTTGAACGTTTCAGCAAAGCAGCTGATATTTATATTTCGGGACATTTTCATGCGAATGCAGCTCCCGAAATTTTATCACAAAAGATGCTTCAAGCAAGTGATTGTAAAATAAAAATTGTGGCTGATGTTTCTTGTGATGTCAATGGTCCCATAGCTTGTACTCTGAGAGCATCGACTATTGCAGAACCCTTATATGGTTATTTACCTATCGAAAACAAGGAAGTTGATGTTTTTCACCCAGCAGCCATTGTGGTCATGGCTGTTGATAATTTGCCTTGCGAATTGCCAAAAGATGCTAGCGAAGGTTTTGGTGAAATGTTTACCAAGCATGTGGTTCCTGCTTTTTTTAATACTGATGCTGACGAAATTTTAGCTCGTGCCCAAATGACTCAGGATGGTAAATTAACTGAAAGATTCCAGTATTTACAAGATTACGTTGATGGAAAATAGAAAGAAGGTAACTGCATCTGATTTATTTAAAATACTTTAGAACGTTTTGTTGTTATGTGAGCAAAAATAAAAAGGACTTTTTATCGATTTAATTGGTTTAAAAAAAATATTCCCACTATATTTGTCGCAACATTCAAAATTCCGGAAAACATGTTTGAATTTTCACAGTACTTAGGCTTCTTACTTTTCTTAACCATCCTTACTATGGGGTTTTGGTTAATGTTTTTCTTAGTTGGTTTCATTTCCTATTGGGTAGGTGGAGCATCTTGGGAAGCATACAAAGAGAAAAAAGCAAAACAGAAGCAAGAAGAATTAGGATAATCTAATTATCTCTATAAAAAAAGGACTCCAAAAGAGTCCTTTTTTTTGTGCTTGTCTTTTTTTGTTGGATAAAAAAAGACTCGTTTGCACGAGTCTCTCTTTTTAACCTTGGAATTCCATTTCGCCTTCGTTCATGTTTTTCTTAGGTTTTTCTCTTTCGTTTTTTGTTTTATTGAAACGATAAGTAAAGGAAAGCGTAAACTGTCTTTCTCTCCATTGCATTTCTGAGTATGAACTGACAATTTCTGGTAAATAGGTTTCTGAAATCATTTTTCTTGAATTGAAAACATCACTTATGTTGAATGCAACAGTTCCTTTGTCCTTTAAAACGTCTTTGCTGAACGCTAAATTCATTCCAAACACGCCTAATCTCTTTCCTTGTGCGTTGGCTTGTGGTCCGTTATAGGACATGTTGGTTTGCCAATCAATTTTTGCAGGTAAGGTAATTTTTGAGGTCAATCGTGTGGACCAAGAAGTAGCATCATTATCAAAATTCTGAACTACGTTGTTTCCGTTGAAGTCGGTATAAGAAAAATCACCTCTTGTTTGTACCGAAAAGAAGTTAAAATTACTATTTAGCTTCCACCATTTGTAAGGAGAATAGTTTAACGTAAACTCAAATCCTGCACGGTATTCTTCTCCTATGTTAATTGGAGAGCTAATAATTAATGGAACACCATTTACAAACTTTCCTGATTCTCTTCGGGTAAATTGAAAGACATCTGAAGTTTTATTCACGTAAAGGGAAGTGTTAAGCGTAATTTTGTCCCATCTTTTGATGTAGCCCCAATCAATAGCATCTGTAAAGGAGGGATCTAAATCTGGATTTCCAACAAAAATATTGATGTTACTTGAAAGATTACTAAAAGGATTCAACATTCTTCCTCTAGGCCTTTGAATTCTTCTGCTATAGCTTAGAGAAGTACTGCTCTTGTCTGATAATTCATAAGTAAAAAAGGCACTTGGAAAAAAGTTGTTGTATTTTTTCGTATTGAAATCATTAGTCGCTAGTTGATTGATATCAATATTGGAATCTTCAAAACGTAAACCAAAAAGCATTGAAAGCTTCTTTGCTTTGATGCCGTATTGAGAATATAGGGCGTTGATTTTTTCTTTGTATTCTAAGGTATTAGTAAAATTAGGATTTACAACTCCGCCTGTTTCTACTCGATAATCTGTAGTTAAATTGGTAAAATCTCCACGATAACCTGCTTCAAACTGTTGTCCTTTTCCTAAAGGCAATACATAATCAACCACAAATAAATTCCTTTTTTGATTTTGATTATTGATCGTGTTGTCTAACCCTAAATTAGTATTACCTGAATTAGTATCTGTTATTACTGCCGTGTTTTTGTCATCATTACTAGAGATCGATACATCAAAACTCAATTTATGTCCTTCTTTTTTGAAATTTTTGATGAAATTTGAAGCAAATTCTAAGTTTTCACTATCACTTTTTTCTTTGTTTATTCGATTGCGGGTATAATCATAAACAAAGTTGGCATCGTAATAATTTTGAAATACATTATCAGTGTTGTCTCCATTGCTCTTTCTGTAGTTGATGCTATTGCTCCAGGAAGTAGATTTGTCGATAAACCATTCTATTCCTGCCGTTCCATTGTAAGCATTGCTAAATCGGTCGTTTTCACGATTTTCATAGACATAATTTTTGGCTGAACCATCCTTATTCAGGTATTTTGAATTATTTAAGGCATTTCCAGGATTATTTCGGTTACTGTAACCTTGAGTAGTAAACAAGTTAAACTTTTCTGTTTTGTAATTCAAAGTTCCGCTCAAACCGTGATTGTCTGGATAACCGGTATTGGCAATAACTGTTCCGTTAAAGCCTTGGTTTTTTCCTTTCTTTAAAATGATGTTCAATAAACCACCACCACCTTCAGCATCGTATCTAGCAGAAGGATTGGTTACAACCTCTACTTTTTCAATGGCGTCCGCAGGAATTAATCGTAATGCTTCGGTAATATTAATAGCGTTTGAAGGTCTACCATCAATAAGGATTCTTACATTGTCATTTCCTCTTAAACTTACATTTCCTTCAGCATCAACGGCAACTGATGGGATGTTGTCTAAAACATCGCTTACCGTTCCACCTTTAACCATTAAATCAGAACCTACGTTGTATACTTTTTTATCTAATTTAATTTCTACCGTTGTTTTTTCTGCTCGAACGACCACTTCATTCAATTGTGCGGCATCTTCAGTAAGTCCGATAACGCCTAACGAAAGGTTCTCTGTTATGTTCTTTTCTTTAATGGTAGTTGATTTGAAAGAGATGAATTCAACAATGATATCGTATGTTCCTGAGCTTACATCTATGGTAAACTCACCTTTATTATTAGTTACTCCACCTGCAATCATTTTCGGATTGGCGGTGTTTTTAAGTGTAATAGTGGCATACTCTAGTGGTTGTTTGGAAATTTTTTCAATTACTTTTCCGGTAACTTTTAGTTTGGCTTTGCCTGGTTGTGCGTAGCCTAATAAGCCAAAGCAAAGTAAGAATAGGGTAATGGTAACAGTAAGTTTTTTCATTGTTTAATTTTTGTTTACCCCCTTTAGACTTAAAAAGTAAGAATAGGTTTCATTGCGAAATGATAAAAAAATGTTAAAAAAAATATACTCTTATTTAAGAAAGTCAATTACTTTGTTTTCCTCACGGGCAATAATTGCTTTTTCATCAGTAATTAAAATAGGTCTCTCGATTAGTATGGGATGATTAACCATGATAGTAATAAGCTCTTCGTTAGTAAAATTTTGTCCCTTATACTTTTCAATCCAAATTTTTTCCTTCTGACGAATTAGTTCGATGGGTGACAAATTTAATTTTTGGAGTATGATTTTTAATGCTTCTGCTGTTGGTGGAGTGGTTAAATAAGAAACAATCTCGAATTCTTTTCCTGTAGATTCAAGTAGTGCAAGACAGTTTCTAGATTTGCCGCAGCGATTGTTGTGAAAAATTTGTAACATGTTTTAGTTTTTTTTTAATTAGATTCTTCTATTTCCTCCTCTGTTTTCGCTTCTGTTTTTTGATGGGTTTTCTCCTCTTGTGTTACTATTATTGGAATCAGTCCTTCTGTTTTCTATGATCTGTGGTGCTCTTTCCTCTGTTCTTTCAGGGGTGTATGTTCTCGAATTAGAATCGTTTGAATAATTTGAATTTCTACTTGGAGCTGCACTGGAATTAGTACTACTGTTTCTATTTGTTCTATTGTTATCATAATAGTTTCTGGTTGCTTCTACACTTACTGGAGTGTCTGCTCGAGAGGAATTTTCTCTGTAATCATTGCGGCTTGTTGAAGAAATATTTAAACGATTATCGGTATATCTTCTGGAAGCTTCAACACTTGTTATGGTATTATTTCTGTTATTCCTTGTTTCGTAACGATTTATGTTTCTGTTGTCACTGTCAGCGTTTCTGCTATCATTTCTTCGATCTAATTCATAACGATTAACTACTTCACTATTTCTTCTTGAAAACGAATAATTTGGATAATTTTTTTCATAAGCATTGTGACGTCTTGAGGCATAAATTTCAGATGCTCTGTTGCTATTTCTGTACGAAACATAGTGATAGGAATTGTGTATATTGATACAGTTATTGATGTTGTATCTGTAGCGATACACTGGAAATGGATTCCATGCATAGTAATAAGAAGGATAATAATTCCAATTCCAACGGGAGTAGTATGGACGATAATTTCCTATCCAAAAAGAAGCATAAATAGCAGGGGTTCGGTAATAAACAGGTTCGTAGATGTAATTTGGACCGTACATAAACACATCGCCCACTACTTGAACGCTTATATTATTGTAGCGATCTCTTTCTACATCAATTGTTGCTACGTCTTGAAATAAATCTCTCCCGAGTACAGCCTGAATCACAATAACATGCGTTCTGTTTTCTACAGATTCAATCACGCGTAAATAGTCTACTTGGTTGTCATAATTCAAATCTAAGTTAGAAAGTTGGCGTCTGGGATCATTTAATCTTCGCTCAAAATCTTGTAAGTTCGAAGCTTCTCCAAAAACAGAAGCCACTGCTTTCAAGTCTAAATTATCACTAATTTCTCCATTCTTTGCATAAATGGTGGTTCTATTTTGAGCATTTGAATTGCCAGTTACTAGTGTAGTAAAGAGTGCAAATAAAAGTAATTTTGTTTTCATGGCAGTTAGTTTTTAAGTTCTGAAACCAATAATCCAATTACTGTGCCAAGAAATGTTTTAATAATCTAACGATGTTTAAATATAATTGTATTTTAGCTTGAATAAAATACATCAAAATGCTTAATAAAATTACAATTATCTTGTTCTTTAGTGTGTTATGGGGCTACCTCGGTAATGCTCAGAAAAGTGCAAAAATAGATTCTTTTTTTCAAAAAATTGAAATTGATACCTTATTTGAAGATAAAATTAGTATCCGTTCCTTGACTATTGATAAAGACAAAATTTGGTTTGCAGCCGACCAAAATCGATATGGTTTTTATGATGTAAAAAAAAGAGAAAAGGTTATTCATAAATTGTCAAAGGACAGCTTGAAGTTTGAATGTAGAAGCAGTGCGATTACGCCTAACCATTTTTTTGCTTTGACCATTGCTAGTCCAGCTTTGTTGTTTAGGGTTGATAAAAAAAACCTGAATACAGAGTTGGTCTATCAGAATGCAAACGAGAATGTTTTTTTTGATAGTTTACAGTTTTGGAACGCTAAAGAAGGAATAGCCTTGGGCGACCCGATTGATAATTATTTTAGTATTATAATCACTAGAGACAGCGGAAAAACTTGGCAACCCATAGCCAATAGTGTTTTTTATAAAAACTATGAAGGAGAAGGTGCTTTTGCTGCAAGTAATACCAATATTGTGATTCAAGGAACGCATACTTGGGTTGTTTCTGGGGGAAAAAAAGCTAGAATTTTTCATTCTGCTGATAAAGGAAAATCATGGACTGTTACAGAAACTCCAATTATTCAAGGGCAACAAATGACTGGAATTTTTAGTGCTGCCTTTTATGATCAATCGATTGGTTGTATTGCTGGAGGAAATTACGAATTGCCTAATCAAAATTTTGGCAATAAAGCTATTACCAAAGATGGCGGGAAAACCTGGCAATTAGTAGCCGAAAATAGTGGTCCCGGTTACATTTCCTGTGTGCAATTTGTTCCCAATAGCAAAGGAAATGGTTTGGTAACCGTTGGTGCTACAGGGATTCATTATTCATCCGATGGAGGTGCAACTTGGAAGTTAATCAGTTCAGATGTGTCTTTGTATACCTTGCGTTTTATAGATGATGCCACCGCCATTGCCGCGGGCAAAAATAAAATGATTCGCCTCTCTTTAAAAAAATAAAGCCTTATAAATTCCATAGAAATGTATAAGGCTTACAACTAAATTCAAATTATTTTTTAGTTTCTATTGCGGTATTGTTGAAGTAATTTTCTATCGAAATCTACTTCTGATTTTCTAAGTTTTAGAATTTTTGTTGGAGGTAATATATTTCTTAATGCGGAATTGAACTTTTTTCTAATGGAGTATAGCTCTTCATCCGTACTTTCCATTTGATTTAAAAAAGCCAGAGCTTCTTTGTCACTCATATTGTCTAAAGAGCCTTCGTTTAGTTTCTTGGCATACGTTTTCATTTTTTGATGTCTTAATTCAAATTGTTTGTCATCATAGGTATTGTAAACGGGCCAAAATTTTGCTGCTTCATCAGAAGTTAAGTTGAGTTCGCTAGTTAAAAAGGCTACTTTCATAGCTTTTATTTGGTCTTTCTTTTCTTTTAATCGTTCATTTTGACCATAGATCGTTACTGATAGCAGTAAAAATAAATACGGAAAAAGTCTTTTAATTGTCATGAGTGTTTTGTTTTGTTGTGACGATGGTATTATTCTAAAATAAGTTGTTCTACATTACCTCCTTTGAGTAAATGTTCTTCAATTACCGTTTTGTCGGCTGATGATGTTTCGTTTAGAGAAACTAAATCATCGGCTTCGAGTTCACTTATCAAATCATATTGCGTAATATTGGGTTGATAGGCTAAGTAGTTCTCCATACTAGTACTGTCAGGTTCCTGAGTGGTTGTAAAAAAACTATTGTAAATAGGTAAACTCAACGCTAGAACTAGAACAGCTGCAACGGCAAAAAGTATTTTTTTTCTTTTTTGATATAATGAAATTACTCTAGGTTCTTCTTTGGGGAGTTCCTGAAGAAGCTTTGCTGAAAAATTTTCAAAATAGTTTTCAGGTACACTAAAACCAGTACGTATTTTGGGTTCGTTATCTAACTTAAATTCTTTCATAATGTGTTTAGACTATTACTGTGTCAAAAGGTTTAATTTTCGGTTACAAAGGCTTCAATTTTTTTTGTAGCATGATGATACGAGGCCTTTAATCCTCCTACTGAAGTTCCTAAAATTTCTGAAATTTCCTCATATTTTAAGTCTTCAAAATATTTCATTTTAAAAATAAGTTGCTGTTTTTCTGGTAAAAGCGCTATGGCTTTATACAATTTCAACTGGATTTCATCCCCTTCAAAATAAGTGTCTGCTTGAAGGTTTTCAATTGTCTTTTCTTGTAATTCTTGCGAAGAAAGATTATTTTTTTTCGCTTTTTGACTCAAAAAAGTTAAGGCCTCATTAGTAGCTATGCGATACATCCATGAAAAAAGTTTGCTATCTCCTTTAAAATCTTTTAAATAACGAAAAACTTTAATAAATGTGTTTTGCAAAACATCGTCAGCATCGTCATGATTCAAAACAATGTTTCGAATATGATGATACAATGGCCTTTGATATTCCTTCAATAATAATTCGAACGCTTTATTTTGCGTTTTCGGATCTAGTAATTGCTGGATAAATGCTTGTTCTTCTTGCAAGTTTTACACTTTTTTAGGGTTAGAATAGCATTTTGTAAAAAGGTTTAATCCGAATGCTTTTTATTAGAATTCTGCTGGAATTTCCTCTTCAATTGGTGTTGTAACGGGTTTTTTCTTAGGAGTTATGGGACGAATGGTTGGAACAGGAATCACTTTAGGTTGTACGGGGCTGTAAATGTAAGTTATCCATTTAGAAGGTTGTCTTGTTTCATTTCTTCCTATGGTATACACTTCAAGGTGAGAAAATTTAGTATCTCTAGGAATTATTTTAGTGTTAAAATAAGTATTCGTTTGGTCTAATGCTTTTTGAAGGTGGGTGTAATCTCCTTTAAGAATTGTTTTGACGGCTGGAAATGAATCGAGTTTACCTGCCTTAAATCCGCTTTCAGAGGTTGGTACAATTTCATTTTTTATAGGAATGCAGAATGAAAGTTTCGCTGTTTCTTTTTTGGCATCATAAAAATGATAAATAATAAAGGGCTTACCGTAGATTTCAATACCATTTTCAGTACAATAATCTGTTATTTTGGAAAACACAATCTTACTGTTTTTATTGATGTTGGTTACTTTACTGCTAAAGGTTTGACTCAAGTATGGAGTGGCTGTTTTATTGACTTCACCTGCCACTTTTACGGAGTAAGTATTCATTTCATAATCCAAAATTTTGTCTAGATTTTTTAGATTTTTTTCATAGATCGAACCTAAATTTCGTTCTACACCTCCTTGTAAAGCAGCCCACATTTTTAATTCAAAGCTCAAGTTTCCTTTGGTTTTCCAAGTTACTTTGGTACCGCCAACAGTATCTTTGAAATGCCAAAATACCTCGGATTCTGTTCCGTTATTGTTTAGTTTTTGAGCAATACTTTCGTTGATTTTTGTATGTAAAGTTTGAATATCTCCAGTACCTTCGGCTCCTGTCCAAGAACACGAAGCGCCATTGCCAGAAGTAATTGTTGGATAACTCATCGTTAAGTTACCATTCTCAATCATCCAACTATTAAAATCAGGCCAGTTTTGATAATCGTTCACGTAATTGAAAACGGCTGCTTTTGGGGAATTAATGACTTTACTTCGTTCTAATTGAAATTCGCCCTTTTGAGTAGCTACAAAAATAGTACTAGCCACTATACTTAATAGGAATAAAAGAAAAAGGTATTTTAGGATTTGCATGAGAATTCGTGTATAAACTTTCGTAAAGTTAGAAATTTTATTCAAAAAGTAAGGCTACTTCTTAGAATTGAAGCCTACTTTATGATAATAAGTTTAGCAATCTTGAAAGACGAGTAGTTTTAATGCTTAAGATAAATTTTAATTAAGAATAAAAGCCCAATAAAAAGAAGGAATCCTAATAGAATCTTATAATTTCCCTTGTAAAAAACACGATGCAAATTGGCATCTTTTCGGTAAGCAATTATCATTGCAAATATGAAGGCGATGGCAAAACATGCGCCAAAAATGAGTTGACCTTGACTAAACATAGTGGTAATTTTTTTTACAAATTTAAGTAATTGATTAGGAATTATTGCTAATTTGCTCTTTCAATTAACTTATTGGAATTATGCAAAAACAAATCAAGTCAGTAAAGGAGTTTCATACTGCTTTTGCCATTGGTCATAAAGAAGCACCCCACGCTAATCTTGGGGAAGCAAAACATTTACTTCGTTTTAATCTGATGAAAGAAGAAAATGAAGAATATCTAGAAGCAGCTAATAATAATGATATTGTTGAAATTGCTGATGCTTTGGGGGATATGATGTATATTTTATGCGGAACGATTATTGAACATGGATTGCAAGATCATATTGAAGCTGTTTTTGATGAAATACAAAGAAGCAACATGAGTAAGTTGGGAGAGGACGGAAAACCAATTTATCGTGAAGATGGTAAAGTCATGAAAGGCCCCAATTATTTCAAACCTGATTTTTCTAAAATCCTAAAGGTAGTAGGGGATGCAAAATAACATAAAAGGCGATTTTCATTGTGAAAATCGCCTTTTGAAATTTATATAAACACTAATTAGATTTTTACAGTCCAACCAAATGGATCCGCTTCTAATTTGTGTTGCATGTTTGTTAATTTGCTTTTTAGTTGTTCTGCGTAAGAATTCTCAATTTTAGGCAATTCGAAATAATCTTCTTTATATGAATAGCCAACAATTGGATTTACCACTGCAGCAGTTCCTGCACCAAAAATTTCTTTTAAAGTTCCATTTTTAGAAGCCTCTACTAATTCGCTTACCAAAACTGGTCGCACTTCTACATTAATGCCTTCTTTTATGGCTAATTCGATCAAACTTTTTCTAGTAATTCCATCCAAAATTCTCTCACTTACAGGTGCGGTCAACAAAGTATCGTTGATTCTGAAGAATACGTTCATAGTTCCAGCTTCTTCCAGTTTTGTATGAGTGGCGTCATCTGTCCAAATCACTTGTTGAAAGCCTTCTTTGTTGGCTAAATTTGTTGGATAAAATTGCGCAGCGTAGTTACCCGCCGCTTTTGCAGCTCCAATTCCTCCATTGGCGGCTCTACTGTAATGTTCTGCAATTAATACTTTTACTTCGCCAGAATAGTATGCTTTTGCTGGAGAAAGTATAATCATAAATTTATATTCGCTAGATGGATTGGCTACTACGCCTTCTCCAGTTGCAATCATAAAAGGACGGATGTACATCGTATTTCCTAAACCTTTCTTTACCCATGCTTCGTCGATTTTCAAAAGTTCGTTAAGTCCATTCATAAAAACTTCTTCCGGAACTTCAGGCATTGCCATTCTTACGGCCGATGCGTTAAATCTTTTGTAATTTTCATCGGGTCTAAAAAGCCATAAATCGTTATTGTCGTCTTTATATGCTTTCATTCCTTCAAAAATTGCTTGTCCGTAATGAAAAACTTTGGCCGATGGGTCCAATAAAAAAGGTTGGTAAGGTTTAATGACCGGTTGTTGCCAAGCACCATTTTTAAAATCGCACTCAAATAAATGATCCGTAAAAACGGCTCCAAAACTTAAATTATCAAAATCTACTTCGTTTATCTTAGAAGTAGCGGCCTTTGTGATGTCAATTGTGGTGGTTTGAGAAATACTCATGATTATTTATTAATAGTTTAGATTCAATAATCAAAATCAATAAAAAATTGAATTTTCTGATTTGATTTTATTTTTTTACAAAATTAAATAAAAAAGCCTAAAAACGATGCGAAAATTGTAGGATATATTTCGTTTGACTGAGATTTATGTATTTTCTAAAAATCAGAATTATTTACTGTGATTTTATATGAAATATCTAATAAATACTTGCGTTTTTGTCCGTTAAAGAACCTAACTATTGATAAATTTTGTGTAAAATAAAATTATAAATTCACAAATACACCTGAATTTGTTTTCAAATTGGCAATCATACTATCTTTACACCGTGGAATACATATCGAAACAAACGAAAATATAGTTCAAAAACAATCTTTATTAAAATGAAAAGAAGAATTATTCAAACTTCAGATGGCTCTACCACAATTCAAATTGAAGATTGGGACGAATGTTATCATTCAAAACACGGAGCTATTCAGGAAGCAAAACATGTTTTTATTAAAAACGGATTGGCTTTGTTTCCCAATCAGAAGGTTTCTATTCTAGAAATTGGTTTTGGAACAGGCCTTAATGCTTTTATTACTTTTTTGGAGGCTAAAAAGCAAAATCAAAGTATAAATTATGTTGGAGTAGAGGCGTATCCAATCTCTGTTTCCGAATTAAAGGGGATGAATTACGTAGAAGAATTGGGAGCTTTGGAATATGAAGCTGTTTTTGAAAAAATACATCATAAGGAATGGGAACAGCCCAATTGGTTAACTGCAGATTTTTGTTTAACAAAAAGACAACAATTTTTTGAAGCTATTGATGATGTTGAACAGTATGATTTGATTTATTTTGATGCCTTTGGTTATAGAGTTCAACCTGAATTATGGAGTACCGCAATTTTTCAAAAAATGTTTACCGCACTCAAAAACAAGGGTGTTTTAGTGACTTATGCCGCAAGAGGTGTGGTCAAAAGAAGCATGATTGAAGTTGGTTTTAAAGTTGAAAAATTAGCTGGGCCACCCGGGAAAAGGGAAATGTTTCGTGCAACCAAGCTCATCCCTTGAAAATGCAACAAAAACGTTTTTTTTTGATAGAAAAATCCGAACAAAAAAAGAATAAATCTGAGTTAATTATGTAAAAGCTAAAAATAAAAGATTAAATTTACAGCAAGATAACCCCAAAAATCTTATTGAATTATGTCAAAAATAATGTTTGATTATACTAAATCAGTGTTGGAAAGAGTAAGTTTTGATCCCGTTCTTTTTTGTAAAGAATTAGAAAAAGCCATACGAACTTTGTTACCGTATGAATTAGAACAACTAAAAGAATGGTTGTGCGATTTTACCTATGAAAAACCAGAATTAAAACAATGTCTAGTTATAGTAAATAGATAAAAAAAAGGAACCAACTTGGTTCCTTTTTTTAGGTTTATTTTTTCTGGATTGGACTTATTATTTCTACATTCTGAAAAACGATAGCCCCTTTTATAACTCCAGCAATTGTGCTTCGAAGGGCATCTATTATTTGGATTTTTAGTTCATTTTTTGGATAAATTAAACTAATTTCTCTTGCGGGTTTTGGTTCAATAAAATGTCTTAGTTTTAGTTTATCGCTTTCTTTTAAATCCAAGGTATGAAGGTAAGGGAGTAAAGTAGTTCCAAGACCTTCATCTGCTAGTTTAATTAATGTTTCGAAGCTTCCGCTTTCTATAGTGAAATGATTTACTTCACTTGAATTACTGTTTTTACACAAATTCAAAATACCATCTCTAAAGCAGTGTCCATCTTGTAGTAAAAGAATTTCGTCTAAATTCAAATCACTAACTTCTATTTCTTTTTTCGAAAAATGTTGATGCCCTTCTGGAATATAGGCCACGAAAGGTTCATAATACAAAGGGATTTCTTTTATTTTTTCTTCCAAAAGAGGTGTCGCTGCAATCGCTGCGTCCAAATGACCATTGTTTAGCTTGGAAATAATATCTGCCGTGTTGAGCTCTTCAATAATTAAACGTATTTTGGGATACTTTTTGATGAAATTTTTCAAAAACATCGGCAATAAAGTGGGCATTATCGTTGGAATGATTCCCAAGCGGAATTCTCCCCCGATAAATCCTTTTTGTTGTTCTACGATATCTTGAATACGATCGGCTTCGTTTACTATATTTTTAGCTTGTGTAACTATTTTCTGACCAATATCAGTAAGTTGAATGGGTTTTTTAGTTCGATCAAATATTTGAATGTTTAATTCTTCTTCTATTTTTTGAATTTGCATACTCAATGTGGGTTGAGTTACAAAGCATTTTTCGGCGGCAAGGGTGAAATTTTTATGTTCTGCAACAGCAAGAACATATTTAAGTTGTGTGATTGTCATTGATAGTAATATTTGATGTAAATATAAAAACAATCAATTTAATTGATACGGCTTTCGTCTTAAATTATGGCTAAATTTGCAGCATAATTAAAAATGAGAGATTATGAAACTAAATACTATTGGTTTACCAGTACAAGAGACAGAAAAAATTGTTGTGGAGTTGAATGTTTTGTTGTCTAATTTTCAAGTGTATTACCAAAGTTTAAGAGGAATGCATTGGAATATTAGAGGAAAACGTTTTTTTGACTTGCACCTTAAATTTGAAGAGTTGTATAATGATTCTCAGCTGAAGATTGATTTGATCGCAGAACGTGTACTTACACTAGGTGGGACACCATTGCATACTTTTGAAGATTATATTAAGCACAACCAGCTAGAAGTAGGTAAAGATATTTCAAATGATGAAAAGGCAATTCAACTAATAGTTGATTCTTTGGCTAGTTTACTTATGATCGAAAGAAAGATTTTAGAAAATGCTTCAGCTATTAATGATGAAGGAACGAATTCGATGATGAGTGATTTTATTGTAGAACAAGAAAAAACAATTTGGATGATGCAGGCTTGGTTGGCTTAGTTTTTCTAAATGGTAGTCAAAAAAAAAAACAGAAGTTTGTGCTTCTGTTTTTTTTTTTTTTTTGACTAAAATTAATCTTCTTCTAGATTCTCATTAAAGGAAGAAGGTAATAAGGTTGGTATAAATTTAATTAGAATAGGAAGTAATAAACTGCCGCCAGGTAATAAAAATATAGTAAGCGAAGGTATTGTTTTGCAGATGTCTAAAATTTGTTTTCTGATTTTTTTCTTCTCTTTTTCATCAAGGTCACGATGCGTTGAATGGGCTAAGAGTACCATTAACTCTTTACTTTCCATAATTTCTTTAACCAATCTGTTTTTGTTTCGAGTAACCAAAGTTACTACACTTTCAGTAGTTTGATCGTAAAAGTGCTTAACAGGATTGGAATAATTAAAATAAGGAATTTCACTTTTATATTTTGTAATGAAATCATTGGTATGATGAATTGATGTCATGACAAATGCATCGGATTCATTGAGAATGTTTCCTAAAGTATGTAAAAAATAGGCTTCTTCTTTTTCTATCACGCCATCACTCCAAAGCGCCATGCCCGCAATATCGATTAAGTATTTTTTTTCTAAATCAAGAGTAAAATAGTCGAGTTCTAAGGATTCTAATGACAAAGATGCGTTTTTAGAAAATTTGGTATAACGAATCGAAGCTTCAAAAAGTTTGATAAGTAAATCGTCATACTGCGTTTTGTTGCTTTTTATCTTTAGAGCCAATGCTACAATATTGACAACGGTTTCTTCAATACGTTTCAAGTATTTTTCTGGGATTTCTCCGTGTTTCAAATATTGACAAAAAGCCAAAACATCTATAAACAAAAGTGCATTTGTAACTAAATGCGAAAAGTTTTTATTAATGATGCCATCGTTGGTTTGTACTCTTTCGTCAATATATTTTTCCAAAGTCAAAGATCGACTGTTTTTAGGAAGTATTTTTTTGAATAGATTGAAACCTTGAGGATTCATTTGGTTATAGAAGGCTAAGGCTTTGGTAATAAACAGATCGGGTGTTTTATCGGATTCTGTCAAGCAAAAAGCACCATAGAGTGTATTAAGTAAAGCAACTTTTGAGATTTCTTCCTTAAACCATCTTTTGGAATCAATGGGATTTATGGTGTTGAATGAAAGGATATGACCATAAATAAAGCCCGTGTCTCTTGTTTTTAGATAAAAAGAAGTACTGTTTTCTAATGAAACTTCTTTAGAAAAACCTTGTTCTATAAAAAATTTGTCTATCCAACCAGATGCAGATGGGTTAATCATTGTAATGTTTTGAAGTTGCAAAGCTATGTTTTTTTACAACGACAATGGTTAGTAAAAGTTAAACTTTAGATTAAAATTAATAGGAACCTCTCGACTTGCAATTTTGTTCACAAAGAAGAATGATTTCTTTGATTCTTTTGTCTCTAGTTTCAATTCTTTTGGCTTGGTTTAGCCAGTATAAGTAATTTTTTCGATAGGAAGGGCTAAACGATTGATAATTGCTCCATGCTTTTGGATTAACATCAAACGCAAGTTGCAAATCTTCTGGAATACTATGGTTTTCTACATCGTCTAGAGCGTTCCAAGAGCCATTTTGTTTCGCAATTTCAATTTTCCTAAGACCGCTTTCATGCATTGCATTTTCTTGAATTAGTTTTTCGATGTAAGATTTATTTAGTTTGCTCCAAACACTTTTGTCTTTTCTCGGAGTAAAAAGCTGTCTGCGTTGATGTTCATCCATTCTCTTTACGGTCGAATCTATCCATCCATAGCAAATGGCTACTTGTACTGCTTCTTCCCAACGCATGCTTTCGAAATTGCTGCTAACTTTGTAAAACAGCAGATAAATGCCTTTAGACGAATGGTGGTTTTGGTGAAGCCATGACCGCCATTCGTCAGCATTTTTAAAATATAAATGTTCTTTTTCTTCCAAATGGTTTAAGGTTAAGAAATAAAGAGCGATTCGGCTGTGTCCCAGTTTACAACATTCCAAAAAGAAGCAATATAATCAGCTCGTCTGTTTTGATTTTTTAAGTAATAGGCATGTTCCCATACGTCTAGTGCCAATACAGGTTTTCCTTTAGCAACAATCGTAGGTAAATTCATTAATGGATTATCTTGATTTGGGGTAGAAGTAATGGTTAGTTTTCCGTTGCTAACCACTAACCATGCCCATCCTGAACCAAACCGTTTTGCGGCAGCATCGGCAAATTGTTTTTTGAAAGCATCAAACGAGCCAAAAGTAGTGATTATAGCTTCTCCTAGTTTTCCTTTTGGTTCTCCACCACCATTAGGCTTCATTAAATTCCAAAACAAACTATGGTTGTAATGACCTCCACCATTATTGCGAATAGCTTCAGGGAACAGATTCATATTTTCGAAAATTGAGCTAAGGCTTTTGGCTTTATCCACAATCGATTTATCTAAAGTCTCAATGGCTTTGTTGAGATTGGTTACATAAGCTTGATGGTGTTTTGAATAATGGATTTCCATGGTCAGTTTGTCGATATGAGGTTCCAAAGCATCGTAGGAGTAAGGTAATTTGGGTAAAGTGTAAGCCGCTTCTTGCGTGTTTAGCAAATCATCATGAAAAACAGATGAGATTGAAGCATTTGTATTTGCTGCTAAACTCGAGTTGATAATTGAAGTTCCCATGAAAATTCCTGTTGAAAGAAGTGCCGATTTTTTAATAAAATCTCTTCTACTGCTGTTGTTTTCCATTTTCTTTGAATTAATTGATTAAAGTGTGTTCTTGGTGTTATTTTGATTTTTCTCCTACAAAATTATGATTGGGAGATTTAAAAAGAATATTAAATGTGGTTAATGTACCGTATATTCGAGTTAGGTATTGTTGCAATTCGATTTTTTCTAGCTCTTCAATTTTACTAGCGTTGATTTTTTGTTCCATTACTCTTAAGCGGTCTCTCACCATTATTATTTTATGAAAAAAGGTATCGATTGGTATTTCTTTCGAGGCCAATCCCGCTTGTCCTGGCTCAAGGATAATTTTTCCGCCTTTCCATTTATCAGCCATCGGAACAATTTCTGATACATCAGACCATTTTTGTAGCAATTGTTTTAGTGTGGTTTCTACTTCATAAAAACTTATGGTATCAACTTCATTTTCTGCTGCTTCAATGATTTCAAAGGTACTATCTAATGCAATGGTTTCTAATCCCGTTTCGATAAAGGTAACCCAATAGTCGGTAGATGTTACATTGGTTATTACTCCTTTACCTAGTTGCGCATGTTGTATTCGTGATCCAATTCCTAATATTTTCATGACTGTTTCGTGTTTGTTTTCTTAAATTAGTATTAAATTTTTCTCAAAAAAAAGCTGAATTCATTTTTTTGGTATGGTTTTCGTAAATTTACAATCAAGCTAAAGAAAATAGGATATGAAATCGCCATTACTTACTGATTTGTTGTCATAAATGGCAATAAATAAAAGTCGACCTGAGCGAAGCATACCATATTTTACTGATAACAAATAAATTTTACAAATATGAAAAAAATGAATTTACTAGTCGTATTTATTGTGCTGACTTTAACCGCTTGCAATGCAACCAAAAATACAACAAATTCTTCAAATTCTCTACAAGGAGACTGGGTTTTGACTTATATCAGTGGACCAAGAATTGCTTTTGAAGGACTTTATCCCAATGAAAAACCTACCATCAAATTTGATGTAGCGTCCAAAAAAGTGTTTGGTAAAAATAGCTGTAATAACTATTCAGGTATGCTTAATATAGATGGCAATAAGATAAGTTTCAAGGAAAGTAAAATGGCAGTTACTATGATGGCATGTCCAGGAAATGGCGAAAGTGTTTATATGGATATGCTTGAAAAAGTGGATAGTTATGCTGTTTCAGAAGATGGAAAAGAATTGATAATGACAGGTAACGGTGTTCGATTATTGCGATTTGAGAAAAAATAAATTTATACACAAAGATGAAGAAGATATGTAAAGGTTTTGTGGTTTTGATTGTATTGGTTACTACAAGTCTCTCTTTTGCTCAGCAACCAACAAAGAAAGAGCTAAAAGAGGCTCGAAAAATGGAACAGCAGAAAAAAGTTGAAACGCTTGTAGCAGGTGAGAAATTCATTTTTGAGGCCAACAGAGCTTTTCCAATGGGGTACAGAAGTATAGATTTGACTACGAATCCGAATTCTATTTCTTTTACACCTGATGTAATTAAAAGTGACATGCCTTTTTTTGGTAGAGCAACAGGGAGTATTTCTTATGGAGGAGGAGAAGGTGGTTTAAAGTTTCAGGGGGCTCCTGAGGAATTTTCTATTACAAAAGAGAAAAAAAAATATTTACTCAAAGCAAAGGTTAAAGATAAAAATGACAGCTATACGATACAATTGACAATCTTCTTTGATGGCGGAGCTTCATTGGTTATTAATAGCAATAATAGAGCTAGTATATCTTATAATGGTTCAATTTCAAAGTTTAAAGAATAGTTGGATAGAGGTGCTCAAAAAATGTTTTTGTAGGCTATGTTTCTTATTTTAAAACACATCCTGATTTTAGAAATCTAACTTTTGTAGTTGTTATATTGTTGGTTTCTTTTTTAAATAGAAAGAACTAGTAACTACAAAAAAAAGCAAAATTGATTTGGTTTTATGTAGGTGAACTACATTTTTGTGATAAAAAGCTCAATATTTTTGATTAAATGTTGAGCTTTTTTTTTGGTTTAGATTTAGTTTTCTAAAATCAAATCATAACCATACAAATGTTCGTCTCTGATAAAGCCCATTTTGTGATACAATTTTTGAGCGGTAAAATTGTTTTTAGCGGTTCGAAGACGAATAATTGGAGAGCCAATGTCGTGTGCTAATTTTTTGGTTTCTTCAATTAATTTGCTTCCTATACCTGCTTTTCTAGTATTTGGGTTGACAAATAAATCGTTCAGAATTACAATTTTTTTGAGTAATAAAGAGGAAAAAGTGATGTAATTTAAAGCAAATCCGATAGCCTTGTTTTGTTCGTCAAAAGCCAGGAATACTTCTGCTTCATGGTTTTCAAGTCTTTCTTTTAGAAAAGCTTTGTGATTTTCAATATTAGAAGGTTTTTTGTAAAAAACTAAATATTGATCAAATAAAACGGTTAATGCATCAAGGTCATGTAAAGTAGCTTTTCGTATCATAACGGTTTATTTTTGAGGTTTAGAAATAAAAATACGCTTTTATTTTTATTTCAACAAAAATTTAGCAAAACTTCAAAAAACAAGAGAGATATTGTTTGAAATATCTCTCTTATTGTTTAATATAAAAACAGTTAGAACTTTAATTGATAAACTTCATCTAAGTCGCTATTTGAACTGATGTTTACTTGTAAGTCAGTTACAAATCCTGAGTTTAAACCATAGACCCATCCGTGTAATGATAAACTTTGTCCATTTTTCCAAGCCGATTGCACGATGGAGGTTTTGGCAAGATCGAAAACTTGTTCTTTTACGTTCAATTCTACAAAGGTGTTAAAGCGTTTGTTTTCGTCTTGAATGGAGTCAAGATATTCGTTATGTAAGCGATATACATTTTTGATATGACGAATCCAATTGTCAATAATTCCGATGGAGCTATTGCCCATGGCAGCTTTTACTCCTCCGCAACCGTAATGTCCACAAACCAATACGTGTTTGACTTTTAAAACATTTACGGCATAATCTAACACACTAAGCATATTCATGTCGGTATGGACTACCATGTTCGCAATGTTTCTGTGTACAAAAACTTCTCCTGGTTTTGCGCCAATGATTTCGTTGGCAGGAACACGACTATCGGAACAACCAATCCATAATAATGGTGGGGTTTGCCCTTTGGCTAAATCTTGAAAAAAATTAGGGTCTTTTGCAAGGGATTGTTCTACCCACTCCTTGTTGTTATCTAGTATTTTTTTATAAAAATCACTCATTTTTTAATTGCTTTTTTTTTAAAACGTTTCTTTTTTAATGATTTTGCGTTTTACGAAATCATAATGATGCTCGATGGTAACATGATTTGCGTCTTCGGTGTTTTCAAGGCGATATTCGTCTTTAAAGTTTTTTAACTTTACTTTAATGTTAAGATCTTTAGATCGAATTTCTTTAAATTCGGTAATTAAATCCAAAACATCGTGAGCGATATACACTGTGTCTTTGGCGTCAATAATCACTTTGGAGTTTTCAGGGATTTTAGCTAAAGTTGATTTTATCGAAGCTTTGTTTAGAAAAGAAACTTCTTGAGCAAGGTCAATGTGAATAATATCGCCATCTTCAAATTCATCTTTTCTAAAGCTGTAAGCTCTTTTTAAATTACCTCTCAATACGAAGATTATACTAATAATTATTCCTAAGGCAACACCTTTGAGCAAATCAGTAAAGACTACAGCAAGTAATGTAGCGATAAATGGAATAAATTGATATTTTCCATAATTCCAAAAATGTAAAAATGTTGCGGGTTTAGCTAATTTGTAGCCTACCAATAATAAAATAGCAGCTAGAGTAGCTAGTGGAATTTTATTGAGAATTGATGGGATTGCTAATACACTAATTAGTAGTAAAACACCGTGTATGATCGCAGCCATTTTTGATTTGGCGCCAGCATTATTATTAGCAGAAGTTCTAACAACAACCGATGTCATTGGTAAACCGCCTAAAAGAGTACTTATCATATTGCCAATTCCTTGTGCTTTTAGTTCAACATTGGGATTGGTGTATCTTTTTTGGAAATCCATTCTGTCTGCAGCTTCAATACACAATAAGGTTTCAATCGAAGCGACGATAGCTATTGTTACTGCAACAACCCATACTTTTTGATTTGTAAGGCTTGAGAAATTTGGAGTAACTATGATTGCTTTGAATTCTTCGAATGTGCTTGGAATTGGCAAAGAAACTAAATGCTCTTTTTGTATAGCTAAAGAGCTTCCTGTAACAATGAATACTTCATTTAAAATAACACCTGTAATTACGGCAACTAGAGCACCTGGGATTAATTTTAGTTTTTTTAGAGCAGGAAGTTTGTCCCATGCAATTAATATTGTGAGAGAAACAAGGGTAATGATAATAGAGCCTAATTGGATATAATCAAAAAAAGCTAATAGTGATGAAAAAGTATTGTTTCCATCGTTTTGAAAAAAAGCTTCATCACCTTCGAAATCGGCATCATAACCAACCGCGTGAGGAAGTTGTTTTAGGATAATAATTATCCCGATACCGGCTAACATGCCTTCGATAACATTGTTGGGAAAATAATTCGAAATACTTCCTGCTTTTATAAAACCTAATAAAAGTTGAATTACCCCCGCGAGAAAAGCAGCTAATAAAAAGACATCGAAAGCTTTTAAATCGGTAATAGCAGTAAGAATAATTGCTGTTAAACCTGCAGCAGGACCCGATACGCTTATGTGTGATTGGCTTAAATACCCTACGACGATTCCGCCTACTACTCCGGAGATGATTCCTGAAAATAATGGAGCTCCAGACGCCATAGCAATGCCTAGGCATAATGGTAGTGCTACTAAAAAAACCACCAATCCTGCCGCAAAGTCAGAGTTGAGGTTGGTAAATAAATTTGTTTTTTTTGACATTTTATTCTGAAAATTGAAAATTAATTAACATTGAGCTTTTTAGAAAATTTCTAAAAAAAAAATATATCCGTGAAATTAATTTTTTGGAGGGGGAGTATTTATTTTTAAGCTAAGAATATTAGGTAGCGTAAAATCTTTTGAGTGTATGATTTTCTTGCAAACTCTTTCCTTGCTGTTATTTATATAAATATCTTTTGATTTGTAGAAAGAGGCTATTTTTTTTTCATCATTAGAATCATCTTCAAGAAGATCTTTTTCTATAGCAATATCTTTCCCTTTTTCAATAATTGTGATTATTGAAGGCTTAAAAAGAAATAGTACAAAAAACAACAAAATTACAGTTGTAAATGATTTCATTTTGATCAATTGTGTGGTAAAAATAAACAATTAACTAAAAGTTATGATAAAAAGTGAAGTTATAATAAATTAATACTCTTTTATAGGTATTTCAATTGTGTTTTTTGTACTTGTAAACTGGCCTTCGAGGGATAATTATAGTTTTTTGTTTAAAAAAATAAAAATATTTTATTTTGTCTGTGTGTATGTTTTTAAAGGGGGTGTTTTAATTATTTTGTTACTTTTATATGTATGTGGTATAAAATTTATAGGGTATTTATTTAAAATAGTATAAAATCACACAAAGTACCCTTTGTTGTTTTTTTAAAATAAAACGTTTAAAATAACATATTGCTATTATTTTGAAGTCAAATTTTTGATTTCATAATTCTTCTGTCTTAAAGGTAAAAAGTCATTTTTTTTTAGAAGTTCTTAGAAAAAAAGGTAATAAATTCGTCAAAGAAGAAGGAAAAATAATTGCAAAAAGTACTTTTTATCAGTTTCGATTTTTAGCTAAAATCATTTCGCATTCCAAAAAAAACAATAACCAAAAAAATGAAATTTTAACCAAAATTAATGCACATGAAAAAAGTCACTCTTGTTTTAGCTTTATTGCTTACATCTAACTTAATCTTTGCTCAAGAGGAAGCACCAAAAACAGCTCCAGCGACAACTTTTGCTGGATCAGCCGATGCTTACTATAAATATGATTTTGCTAATAATCCATTAAACAACAAAACCAGTTTTACGAATTCAAGCAATTCTTTTGAATTGGGAATGGCTTCAATTGAAGCGTCACACAAGTTTGGAAAAGCTTCCGTGTTTGTTGACTTAGGATTTGGTAAAAGAGCAGCTGAGTTCTCCTATAATGATACTACACCAAATGATAATGCTACTTTTTTAATTAAACAATTGAATTTTACTTATGAATTTTCAGATAAGTTTAAAATCATCGCTGGAAGTTTTGCTACTCACGTTGGTTATGAATTAGTAGATGCAGTTGATAATAAAAACTACAGTATGTCGTATGCGTTTACTAATGGGCCATTCTTTAATACAGGGATTAAAGCGCAGTATACCGCTGGTAAATTTGGATTAATGGCCGGGATTACTAATCCAACCGACTTTAAAACAGCATTGGATAGTGGAACAGATCAAAAAACTTACATTGCTCAAGTATCTTACACTGGAGCAACTACTGCGGCTTATTTGAATTTTACTTCTGGAAGTAATAACCCTGCTTCTGATACTAATGCTACACAATACGATATTGTTGTTACTAAGAAGTTAGGAGATAAATTTGGAATTGGTTTCAATGGGACTTATGCATCATTGAAAAACGATAGCAATGGTTCTTTAGATGCCAATTGGTTTGCCTTAGTTGGTTATGCTAATTATAGGTTCTCTGACAAAGTTAGTTTAGCTTACAGAATTGAATATTTTGATGATAAAGATGCTGCAAAATACGGAGTAATTGATAATTCTATTTTTGCCAATACATTGTCTTTAAATTTCAAAGAAGGGAATTTTACTTTCATACCTGAGGTTCGTTTTGACTCAGCTTCAAAAGATATTTTCTTCAAAAGTAATGGAGGAGCTTCTGGTTCTGCGGGTAATATACTATTTGCTACTACTTACTCTTTTTAATACCAACTATTTTTTTTCTGTCATGACACTCGTTTTTTAAGTGTTGTGACAGTTTTTTTTACTACTGCTTACTTTTAATAATGAGTAAGCAGTAGTTTTTTATGATGTAGTGAAATATTTTTTTCGGAACCAAAAGGCTAAATTAACTAATGTTATTAATGCAGGAACTTCTACTAATGGTCCAATAACTCCAGCAAAGGCTTGTCCGCTATTGATACCAAAAACGCCTATACTTACAGCAATAGCTAGTTCAAAATTATTTCCTGTTGCAGTAAAAGCAATCGCAGTAGCTTTGGAATAATCAGCTCCAAAATATCTTCCAGCCAAAAAGCTAAGTACAAACATCAAACTGAAATAAATCACTAATGGAATGGCAATTCGAATTACATCTAATGGGATTTGAACAATCAATTCGCCTTTGAGGCTAAACATGATAACAATTGTAAATAATAGCGCAATTAATGTAAGTGGTGATATGGTAGGAATGTATTTTTTATCAAACCATTCTTGTCCTTTCAGTGCTATTAAGCTGTATCTGCTTATTATTCCCAATGCAAATGGAATTCCTAAATAAATCCCAACACTTTCTGCAATTTGACCAATACTGATCGCTACTTCAAAACCTGTATAGCCAAAATAAGGTGGAAGTACCGAGATAAAAAGATAAGCGTAGACACTGTATAATAAGACTTGAAAAATACTATTTAAGGCGATTAAACCAGCCGCATATTCTCTGTTTCCGTCGGCCAAATCATTCCAAACAACTACCATGGCAATACATCTTGCTAATCCGATTAGGATAACACCAATCATATATTCGGGATGGTCATTTAAGAAAAGTAATGCCAAGAAAAACATTAAAATTGGTCCAATAATCCAGTTTAAGAATAATGAGGTTCCAAGTACTTTGGTGTTTTGGAAGACTTCGTTGATTTTGCTGTAGTTTACTTTGGCTAAAGGAGGATACATCATGATGATTAAACCGATAGCGAGAGGAATATTGGTGGTTCCGCTTGAAAAGGAATTGATAAAAGTACTACTCGAAGGAATAAAATACCCAATACTTACGCCCAAAGCCATAGCTAAGAAAATCCACAGCGTTAAATTTTTATCTAAAAAACCAAGTTTTTTTCGAGCAACAACGGGGGTGCAATTATTTGCTGACATAAATTATAAGGATTTAATTTGACTAAAAACATACAGTAATTCGGTAGCAATTTGTAGGCTTCTTTCCTGATATTTTTCTGCTTGTAAAGGGGTATTGTCAAAAGCTTTTGGATCCTCAAAAGTGATGGGGATTCTTTTTTCGGCCCCTGCAATAAAAGGACAGCCGCCATCCGCTTGCGAACAGGTTAGAATGGCAGCAAATCCGCTTTGAGGATTAAAATCGTCTTCATAATTTTTTGAAAATCCGATTATAGGATGATCATTGGGATTGTATTTTATAGCGTAAATTGGATTATCTCCTTTGCTAATAGCTTTTATTTCAAATCCTGAATTACTGAGAGTTTCGGCTACTTTTGAAAATAAAGCAGTGGCTTCTGTCCCGCCAGAATAACAAAATACATTTTTGATGTTGTAATAAGCAGCAGCAGTTTGAGCCCAAACTTGAGACAAATGACTTCTTCTAGAATTATGGGTGCAAATGAAGTTGAGGCGAATAGCCAATCCACTGTTTGCTTTAGATTGGATGAATTGAACAAGTGGTGCTAGAACTTGTTTTCTTTCTTCAGAAAGGGTCTCAAAACTGAGCTCTTCTATGGTTGATTTAATTTTTGGAAACATAGCATAGTGATTTAAGTTTTGATGAATGTTAGCAACAACTTCCTCCAGGAATGCAAGAGTTTTTTGAAGTAGTAAGCTCTTGTAGAGAAATAGGTTGTTTTTCAGCTGGAATACCACAGTTATCTTGTGCTAAACAATTGGTTTGTTTGCTTAGTAATAAAAAATGATTGCCATTGAATCCTAAGTCATATTTTCCGATAGTCTCGTTTTGGTATTCTACTTCAATTTCTGAATCTTCGATTCCAAGTACTTTTTCAGAAAGATCGATGATGTTTAGTAATTTGCTAGGTTTTAATCTATGTTCGGTATCGTTGGCATTCCATAATTGAAAGTTTATTACCTTTTCTTCGCGAACTGTTCCGCCACAATCGATAAATTTTTTAGTAATAATCCCAATTTCGGTTACATGAAAATGAATAGGAACCATTTGTCCGTTGGGTAAACTAAAGTTCACATCCTCTAGTTTTTCTAAGATTGTTTTTACTTCTGAAAGTTTCATAATAATTTATTTTAAAAATTTAGCAACAAGTTTCGTTTGGAGTGCATTGGTTGGTTAAGTCAGAATTTGATTTTGCAGTTACAGTTTCAAAAAAGGCCTTGATTTTTTTAAATCCTTTTTCATTGATGCAGTAGCAAATGGCATTACCTTCGATGTTTCCCTTTATGAGTCCAGCATTTTTTAGTTCTTTTAAATGCTGAGAAACTGTAGGTTGAGCCAAAGGAAGTTCATTAACGATGTCTCCACAAATACAAGACTTCGCTTCTAATAGGAATTCTAGAATTGCTATTCGTGCAGGATGTCCCATAGCTTTGGCTAAAAGAGCAATTTGATTTTGATGCTCTGTAAAATGTTCTGTTTTTGATGCGCCCATTGTTATATTTTAATATCGCAATATTACGATAAAGTATTTAATTAAATTATTTTCATTAGAAATATTTATTAAGTTTTTTTGTTTCAGGTGATTTTTAATAATTATGCCGATGTATTTCTTTTTTTTCTATTTTTAATAAAAATTAAAACTAAAAACATGAAAAAAACTGCTTATACTCTAAAATTGGTTTTGTTTTTTATGACTGTTCTTTTGCAAATTAGCTGTGATTTATATGCTCAAAAGAAAGTGGTAGTATTAAAAGATAAAATAGATATTACAACTTTACAAGAAGGCTATCGCAACAAAACTTATTCTATTGAAGCGATTACCCAAGCTTATTTAGATCGCATTCAAGCAGTAGATAAAAATGGTTCGCAATTGCATTCGGTTTTGACTCTCAATCCTGATGCTATTGCAATCGCCAAGACCTTAGATGAAGAATTGAAAGCTGGAAAATGGAGAGGCCCTTTACACGGTGTTCCTGTTTTACTAAAAGACAATATTGATACTAAAGACAAAATGCCAACAACGGCTGGTTCTAGAGCTTTGGCAAATTCTTTCCCTTTACAAGATAGTTTTGTGGCGCAAAAATTAAGAGAAGCCGGTGCAGTAATCATTGGCAAAACGAATTTAAGTGAATGGGCTAATTTTCGAGGAGAACCTTCTACAAGTGGATGGAGTGGGTTAGGAGGGCAAACCAAAAATGCTTATGATGTTACTCGAAATCCATGTGGTTCTAGTTCGGGTTCGGCAGTGGCGGTGGCAGCTAATTTGGCTTTGTTTGCCATTGGAACAGAAACAAACGGCTCAATTGTTTGTCCTGCACATGCTAACGGAATTGTTGGGCTTAAGCCTACTGTAGGTTTAATAAGTAGGGCAGGTATAATTCCCATTTCTTTCACTCAAGACACCGCTGGACCTATGACAAGAACGGTTAAGGACGCTGCAATTGTTTTAGGTTGGCTTACCGGTATTGATAACAGAGATAGTAAAACCTCGGCAAGCGTATCCTTTGCTTCGAAGGATTATGCCGGTTCTTTAGATAAGAATAGTTTGAAAGGGAAACGCATTGGGGTCTATGTGGGAGTTAACGGTAAAAACAAAGAAGTTGATGGGCTGTACCAAAAAGCCATTGAAGTAATGAAAGTACAAGGGGCTACTTTGGTTGAAATTCCAGAAATTACGCCTCCAGAAGTTGATGGGCAATCTTTTACCGTGATGTTGTATGAATACAAACAAGGGTTGAATGACTATTTTAAATCATTAGGTCCAAAAGCTGCTATCAAAAGTGTAGCTGACTTGATTGAGTTTAATAAAAAAGATGGGGTAGAATTAAAGTATTTTAACCAATTGTATCTTGAAATGGCGCAATCAAAAGCCGATTTAAGCACAGAAGAGTATAAAAAAGCGTTGGAAGCATTGCGAATCAATAGTCAAGAAAAAGGAATTGATAAAGTGATGAATGATTTTAGACTAGACGCAATTATTGCTCCTACGGGAACTCCAGCTTGGGTAACGGATTTGAAAAATGGCGATCAATTTACTTTCGGAACGTCTGGACCTGCGGCACACTCAGGTTATCCAAGTATTACAGTGCCTATGGGGTATGTTAATGATTTGCCAGTAGGAATCTCTTTCGTAGGAAAGGCATGGAGTGAGGCAGCTTTGTTGAATTTGGCTTATGCTTATGAACAAAACACAAAACACAGACATGCTCCGAGTTTAATAGCTAATTAATAAGGAGTTTTTTAAAAGAAAAGGGCAGTTCTACTTTGAACTGCCCTTTTTTTATGCTGATTTAGGAATTATCTTCCATTCAATGACCAGTCATAAGCACGGGTCATTACTTTGTAAGTAGTTTCTATTTTTTTCTCCAAAAAGATATTGATAAAGTCAATTTCGTTAAAGTAACCGGTTACAAAATCACCTTTGTAGGTTTCGAACATTTTTGGTAATTCAATAGAATTGGTGTTTTTGAAAATTCTATAAAAATCTTTGTCGTTTATGTACAACTTAGCGCGTTGTTTGATTTGATCATTTACTTGTTCTGGGGTGTAGGCTGCGTTCAAAAGGGGAGCATCTCCGTTTGTTCCTTTGCATAGCACAAAATGAATACCAGCATCAGCAATAATTTCTCTCAAAATCGTGTTTTCAATATCATCAAGGGTTAACTCTTGTTTGGCCACAATAAACGTTCTTTCATTAAAAAAACTTGGAATGGTGTTCACAGATACAATTGGAAATTTTTCAACGACAGCTTTTATCACTAACAAGTTATAAGCGTTTATCCAAAATGATTTAGCTTCTTCTTTGGTTTTAAATTCGGTTTTTAATTTAGAGATATTATCTAAAATGTAAATTAATTCTCCTGGACTTTTCTTTAATTGAGCGTAGTTTACTTTTCCTTCAGATGAAACATTCTTCTTTAAAAATTCGTTGGTTTGTTCAAAGAAATCATTCAATGTTTGAGCTTGAGAAAAAGAAGTAATGATAAAAAATGATACAAGGAGTAAAGTTTTCTTCATATAAAAAAGTGTTTCTTGGGGTTAAGTTGTAATATCTTAATGGAATAAATGGGCAAATAAACTAATTTTTTTGAACAAATTATGATTTATTTAAGGTTATATTTTTGGTTAAAATAGAAAGTCATTTTTCTTTACAAGAAAATATGTTTGCAATTCCTTTTTTTGTTGCGGTATTGTTTTTTAATTTCTAAAAATCATTATTTTTTGTGAGGTTTTTATGTTTTTTTAATGCCAAATATTGAATTAGTTTTTTTTAGATTCTTATGTTATTTTTTTCTTTAACGAAATCGATTTCATTTATTTTGTATGCATGCATAATATGTCGTTTTCTTTTGCTATTTTTGATTTTAATAAATTTAGTAGTATGGAAAAACAATCTTTAGCATCACTTTTGCAAATTAAGCATCCGGTGATTATGGCCCCCATGTTTTTGGTTTCTAATACCAAAATGGTAATCGAAGGAATGAAGAGTGGAATCGCAGCTTGCATTCCCGCACTGAATTATAGAACGCTCGAGGACTTACGTGCTTCTATTATTGAATTGAAGCAAGCTAAAGTTTCAGGTGGAAGTTTTGGATATAATTTGATTGTCAATAAATCGAATGTAAAATACAAAGAACAATTGCGTGTGTTGTGTGAAGAAGGAGTAGATTTTATTATTACATCCTTAGGATCTCCAGAGGAAACAATTGCTGAAGCTCATAAAGTTGGTATCAAGGTTTTTTGTGACGTTACGGATTTGGCTTTTGCAAAAAAAGTAGAAAGTTTAGGTGCCGATGCTATTATTGCTGTAAACAATCAAGCGGGCGGACACCGTGGAAATATAGACCCAGAAGCATTAATTAAGTTATTGAATGAGCAAACCAATTTGCCTGTAATTTCTGCTGGTGGAGTAGGAAGTAAGGACGATTTGGATAAAATGCTCGGCTATGGTGCTGTTGGTGTGTCAGTTGGAAGTCCATTTATAGCCTCAAACGAAGCGGGTGTTTCTCAAGAATACAAACAAGCTTGTGTAGATTATGGCGCTAAAGATATCATTATGACAGAGCGTATTTCGGGAACTCCGTGTACAGTAATCAATACTCCTTATGTACAAAAAGTGGGAACCAAACAGACTTGGTTAGAAACACTTTTGAATAAAAATAAAAGCTTGAAAAAATGGGTCAAAATGATTCGTTTCTATATCGGAATGAAAGCCACTGAAAAAGCAGCGACTCAAGTTACCTACAAAACGGTATGGGTAGCAGGACCTAGCATAGAAGATACTACTGCTATTTTACCAGTGCAACAGATTGTTCAAAAATTGGTGGGCTAGTATGTACGAAAAGATTTATATAGTTCTTAATAAGTTTGTAAAAAAATCGACCTTGTTTAAGGTTTTATTCAACTGGTCGCCAATGTACCGAAGAAGTTGCGGAAAAATCGTTCATGTTTCAAAAGATTTGCATACGGTTCGCATCAAGATTCCTCTAAGTTATAAAAATAAGAATTATGTTGGTTCTATTTTTGGCGGAAGCTTGTTTGCTGCAACCGACCCAATATATATGATTCAGCTGATGCAAATTTTAGGAAAAGACTATGTGGTTTGGGACAAAGCTTCTGTTATTCGATTTCGTAAACCTGCTTTCAGTGTGGCTTATGCTGATTTTCATTTTACCAGCGATGAGATTGCCGAAATTCAACAAAGAGTTGCCGAAGAAAATGAGGTGAACTACGTTAAACAATTGTTGATTACCAATGCCAATCAAGAAGTTTTTACAGAATTAGAAAAAACCATATACATTAGTAGTAAAGCGCATTACAAGCAAAAACTACAAAAAAAGAAAGCCTCAAAAGAGGCTTCTTAATAGTACAACCTAAAATCCAAAAGCTGACACAAAGTGTATTGTTTCTCGAACAATCTTTCTACTACGTCCGTAATGTCGTCTTCCTTTTGGCACAAATCAAAGAAAGTTTTGTCGAGCAAATGACTGCTTATCTGGGTCGTGGCTATACCGTAGCCCGAAACGGCTCTTGCTCCTGTAATATCCAAAAAGTATTGAGCCTCTTCTTCGTCTAAGTTCAATACTTTTGCATTGGCAAAGTGAATGATTTTACCTTTCATTTTGCCTTCAAATAGTTCTGCAATTTCTTCTAAACTATAAAAGTAATCGTTCAAGCAAATGGTATTGGCTTCTCCAGGCATCACCAAATAAATGATTTCATAGGCTTGAAAATTGTTATCGTCATAAAGCAAAGTACTCAAGCTCTCTTCAAGACCTTCAATCGTGTCACAAGTCTTGTAAATACTCGTTAAACCTTGTTCAAAAGCCATTTTTTCAAGGTTTTTGATTACCGCTGTTTGTTGCTCAATTGCTGCATCAGGAACTCCTTCGAGGCAGAAAATAAACTTTTCTTGGTGCATAACGTATCGTCTAAATAGACTACAAAAATATTCTTTCTTTTTGGGATTCTGATTTTTTGTGGAAATCATTCTTCTTTCAAATGTGAATTTTTTATCAAAAAAAAAAAATCCGTTACAGTAAAGTAACGGATGTATAAAAGTTATCGAGAGTATTATAAAACATTCAAGTCGAGCATGCATTGTTTCATACTTTGGTAGGTTCTTTCGATATCGTTGTCAAGTCCAATAGAAAAACGAATCAATCCATCGGTTAGTCCCATTTCTACTTGTTCCTCTAATGGAATTTCGCTAGATGTCGAAGTGCCTGGTGCGCTAAACAAGGTTTTATAAAAGCCCAAACTCACAGCCAAATAGCCAAGATTACGTTCTTGCATCAACTCCATCAAAGCATTAGCCGTCACTAAATTTCCAACATCAATGGTCATCATTCCACCAAAACCATATTCAGGATTAATCATATTTTTGTACAGTTGATGACTCGGGTGACTGGCTAAACCAGGGTAAACCGTTTTTAAACCGTCTTTTTCAAATCGTTCAGCTAAATATTGTGCGTTATAGCTGTGTTGCTTCATTCTGATATGAAGTGTTCGAAGGTTTTTCATCACGCTAGCCGAGCGAAGACTGTCCATTGTAGGTCCCAAAAGCATACTAGCACCAGTATTTACATTTTTCAAACTATTAATAAATTCGCGACTAGCACAAGTTACACCGCCAACTGTATCGCTACTTCCATTGATGTATTTGGTCAAACTATGAATGACAACATCAGCTCCCAAACGGGCAGGAGAAACCGAAAGTGGCGAAAAAGTATTGTCGACCACCAAAGTTAAGTTGTGTTTTTTGGCGATTGCAGACAATCCTGCAATATCTGCAACTTCCAGTAACGGGTTACTTACGGTTTCGCAATACAACACTTTGGTTTTTGGCGTAATCGCTGCTTCCACTACCTCTAGTTTTGTGATGTCCACAAAGGTCGTTTCAATGCCTAAGCGCGGCGTAAAGTTTTTAAGAAAAGCATACGTACCCCCATAAATCGTGCGGCTCGATACAATATGGTCGCCCGCGCCACACAATTGCAAAAGTGTTGGCGTAATAGCTCCCATTCCCGAAGCCGAAACGTTGGCCGCTTCCGTTCCTTCCATAGCTGCTAGCGCTTGGTCCAAATACAAGTTACTAGGCGAGGAGTGACGCGAATACAAGTAACAGCCTTCCATATTGCCTTCAAAGGTGTCAAACATTGTTTTGGCCGATAAAAAAGTGTAGGTAGACGAGTCAGAAATCGAAGGGTTTACGCCTCCAAATTCCCCAAAATACTGTAAATCCTGAATGTTATCTGCTGGGTTAAAATCGTTATTTTTCATAGTCTATATTTTGTTTAGTTATTGTTTTTATTAGGAGCTCCTCCCGCTATCCGCTATATCTTTGCCTTTTTAAAGGAAAAAGGCAAAGGATGCCGCTGCTATCGGGGCTAGGCTTTTTTGTTGACAACCACACCAAAATAAAGAATAGGTAGATTATTAATCAATAGTGAGTGAAAATTATAGTTTTTTAATCTAAATTATAGTTTATGTAAAGATTATATCTCTATTTTTGTGTTTCAAATCCTGTATTAATAGATTTTTTTTCACAACAGAAATAAATCTCAAAAACCAAATCCCAAATTCCAATACCCAAAACTTTTAAACCTTTAAACTTTTAAACCCTAAACAATCAATCCTCAACCCTTAATAAAGCTATGACCTTAGACGCTATTGATAAAAAACTCTTGATTTTACTCCAAACCGATAGTAAAAAAACAACCAAAGAATTGTCTTTAAAACTAAATCTTTCTGTAACCGCAGTCTATGAGCGCATCAAGAAGTTAGAGCGAGAGGGCATCATTAGTAAATATGTTGCTTTAGTAGATAAATCAAAAGTAGAAAGAGGATTTGTTGTTTTTTGCCATTTAAAATTGGTGCAACACACCAAGGAATTCCTCACCCGATTCGAAAACGAAGTGGTGCAATTGCAAGAAGTCTTAGAATGCCATCACGTGAGTGGCGATTATGATTACATCCTCAAAGTTTTAGTAAAAGATATGGAAGCTTATCGCGAGTTTTTGGTAACCAAACTCACCACGCTTCAACACATTGGTAGTACACAAAGCACCTTTATGATTAGCGAAGTAAAGAACACTACGGTTATTGGTTTTTGATTCGCTTTTGTATTTGAAAAAAAATTATATTTGATGGTAAAATTAATGCAATGAAAACTAAAGACCTACGATACAAACTCATCGAAGATTTTGGTAAAATTATTCAAGATGACACTAAATTAGAGGTTTTAGACTTTTTCTTTGAAGCCCTAGCTAATGAGGAGTCGGATTCAATCGTACCAGATGCCCATTATAATTTGATTGCAGAAGAAAGAGAAAAGTATGTTTTAGGTTCAATTTCTTCTGACTCTTGGGAGGATGTTGAAAAAAGATTGAAACTAAAATATGGTTTTTAAAGTTTTCCTTCTTCCTCTGGCTAAAAAAGAAATTAATGAGTCTATTGATTTTTATGAGAGTAAACGTAAGGGATTAGGAAAGGAATTTCTAATTCATTTGACAAGCTACATCAAAATCTTAAAAGTATATCCTCATATCTGTGCCATCAAGAAGCTACCGCACTATAGAGAATTACCATTAAAAAAGTTTCCATTCGTAATTATATTTGAAATAAGTCAAAATGAAGTTATTGTTCATTCTGTATTTCATACCTCAAGAAATTCACACAAAAAACCTTAAAAATTAGCGTTTAAACAAAACTTTATTCCTTAATTTTGTCACTCAAAAAAATAAATCAACACACTATGAGTTCATTTGACGTAGTCATTATAGGTTCTGGTCCTGGAGGATATGTGTCGGCAATTCGTTGCGCACAATTAGGTTTCAAAACCGCAATTATCGAGAAATACTCCACACTTGGAGGAACCTGTTTAAATGTAGGATGTATTCCATCCAAAGCGCTTCTAGCTTCTTCACATCATTACGATGAAATTAAACATTTTGCCGATCACGGAATTGAACTTTCTGGTGAGGTTAAAGTGAATTTAGAGAAAATGATTGCTCGCAAACAAGCAGTTGTCGATCAAACATCTGGAGGTGTTCAGTTTTTGATGGATAAAAATAAAATCACGGTTTTTAATGGTTTGGGTTCTTTTGTAGACGCGACTCACGTTGAGGTTGCCAAAGCAGATGGAACTTCTGAAACCATTGAAGCTAAAAATATCATCATCGCAACAGGTTCAAAACCTTCTTCTTTACCTTTTATCTCAATCGATAAAGAAAGAATTATTACTTCAACTGAAGCGTTAAAACTAAAAGAAGTTCCTAAACACCTTGTAATTATTGGTGGAGGTGTAATTGGAATTGAATTAGGTCAAGTGTATTTGCGTTTAGGTGCGCAAGTATCTGTTGTGGAATTTATGGACAGAATCATTCCAGGAATGGACGCTTCATTGTCTAAAGAATTGACCAAAGTCCTTAAAAAACAAGGAATGAAGTTCTATACTTCTCACAAAGTACAGTCAGTAGAAAGAGCTGGTGATGTAGTAACTGTGAAAGCTGAAAATGCTAAAGGTGAAATCATCACTTTAGAAGGAGATTACTCTTTGGTTTCTGTAGGTCGTCGTCCTTATACTGACGGGTTGAATGCAGATAAAGCGGGTGTAAAAATCTCTGATAGAGGTCAAATCGAAGTGAATGACCATTTGCAAACATCTACTCCAAACATTTACGCTATTGGTGATGTGGTGCGTGGCGCGATGTTGGCTCATAAAGCGGAGGAAGAAGGTACAATGGTAGCTGAAATTTTAGCAGGTCAAAAACCACATATCGATTATAATTTAATTCCTGGTGTTGTCTACACTTGGCCAGAAGTTGCTGCTGTTGGACAAACAGAGGAACAATTAAAAGCAGCAGGTGTTTCATACAAAGTGGGTAATTTCCCTTTCAAAGCCTTGGGTCGTGCGCGCGCTAGTGCGGATTTAGACGGTTTTGTAAAAATCCTTGCTGATGCGAAAACGGATGAAGTTCTTGGTGTTCATATGATTGGAGCTAGAACAGCCGATTTGATTGCAGAAGCTGTAACTGCTATGGAATTTAAAGCTTCAGCCGAAGATATTTCTAGAATGTCTCACGCGCATCCTACTTTTGCGGAAGCGATTAAGGAAGCGGCATTGGCTGCCACAGATAATAGAGCGTTACACGTATAAAAGCGTAACTTTCAAAAATAAGAAACCCGTCTCATGATTATGAGACGGGTTTTGTTGTTTAAATCAAGGAGTAAAAACGCTTTTGTAATTGTCCCAATAACGATAAATCAAAAATAAATTCCCCAAGAATAAAGCTCCAGCAATCGGGATGCCTTCGGGAGCTAAAAAGATATTGATGAACAAAATGTTTATCGTAATGGGAAGAATTAAAATATTGGCCAAAGTCACAAAACGATTGCTCACAAAAGCTAATCCACAAAGCAGTTCAACTCCTTTCGCCAAAGGCATAATATAAGTTGCTGCTATTAATCCAACATTGAATGCTTTGAAGTTGCCTGTTGTTTCAGGCTCCGGCATTAAATGAAAAAAATAACTGATGGAGGCAAACAATAATAGCAGTCCAATCAAAATCCGAATAATAGTAGTAGCTATTTTCATATTTATAATACATTTTAGGGGTTACTTTTTTGAAATCAACAACGAATCATTTCTTGGTTGGGTAAAATTTTTAAACCTATATTTTTTTAGGAAATGTTTAATTGCCTATCAAATTTAAGTAAAATATTGATAAATAGTGAATTGCGATTCTTCTTTTTCGGATTTTTATTTTTTAAGCGAATGAATAGGTAGACTTTATTTTAGGTTTTTTATGAAAGGCACTTTATTGAATATCCAGTATATTACTAAACCAATTAGCGCTAACCACCATAATTTCAAAAGGAAAACTACCAACGACAGTAAATGAAACCAGCCAGATTGCAACGCATCCAAAATTTGAATTCCAATAGCTGGCTCAAAATAATACCCTTGTTTTTCATTGGCTACCAATTCTTGTTTGACCACTTCTCTTTGGTATAACTGAAGGGTGATGGTGCTATAATTGATTTGGTCTTGCAGCGATAAGTTTTCAATAGCACTGCTATCGCTTTGCGCTTTTTTGTTTTCAAGTTGTGTTTCGGCATTCATAATGTCATTGATTTTTTTGCCTTTTGTATCAATAGCATTGGCCATTCTTTTTTCATTGGTAGCGCTTCTCTTTTGTAGTAACTCATTGGATAGTAATCGTAAAGCTACATCATCCGCTTTGATTAATCGGTAGTCTAAATAATCAATTTCTTTAGCAATTTCTTTTACCACGGTATCCATATTTTGTTGAGATACACGAAGGGTGATGGTGTTTTCAACTTTGTATTTAGTGGTTTCAAGCGTACTATCCTGACTAACTTTAGTACTTATTTGGTCATTTATGGTGCTTTGAAGGTTGGAGTACGTAACCAAACCGCCCCATTTTCTGGTAGTATTCTCAATCAAGTTGGTCGATTGTACGACACTTTTTACTTTGAATTTGATATCTGCTGTTCGAATGAGCTTCCTTTTTTCTACAGTTTTAGGAGTTGTAGTGGTTTTTTCTGAGGTGTTGCTAACGGTTGCGCTATCGGCAACAGCTGTGGCATAATCGGCGGTTTCTTCTGCCGCAACATCGGCTTTTTTGCACGAAAATAGTACTACTGCGATGATTACGGCTAGAGTACTTGCTTTTGCAATTGTCTTCATAAATAAAATAGTTTAATAGATTAAAAAAGGGTTAAAATTCAAATAAATGTTCCAAAATGGAGTAAGCGTAGTTTTTTAATCAATACTTAAATTTTATTTAGTGAAGTAGTACTTTTTTTACCTATTAAAAAGTGTGCCAATTTTTTTGAGGAAGAAGGTAGAAGGGAATTTTTTGTCGTAATTTTGGAGCTTAAAATAATTATTATTGAGAGTCTCTGAATTTTATACGATAGACAATCCTTCACTTTTTAAGGAACAACTTTTGCATTGGGCACAGCAGTTTCGTGAAGTAGCTTTTTTGGATAGCAATAGTTATCCACAAGCGTATTCTAGTTATGATTGTATGTTGGCCGTAGACGCTTTCACTTTGCTTCAAACCGATTATCATAATGCTTTTGAGGATTTAAAACAATATCAGCAAACTACTAAGGACTGGCTGTTTGGCTATTTGTCTTATGATTTAAAAAACGATAGCGAGCGCTTGCAATCCAATAATTTTGATGGATTAGATTTTCCAGATTTATTCTTTTTTCAGCCCAAAAAGATTTTTTTGCTAAAAGGGAATCAGCTCGAGACCCGCTATTTACACTTATGTGACGACGAGTTGCAAGAAGATTATCAAGATATCACGACAATTGTTCCTCATCAAAGTACCGCTTCGGAATCTGTAGTGATACAAGCTAGAATAGACCAAAAAAAATACCTCGAGCAAGTACAAAAAATGCAGGAATACATTCATAAAGGGGATATTTATGAAGCCAATTTTTGTATGGAATTTTATGCAGAAAATGCAACTATTCAACCGCTCGAAAAGTTTCAAAAGTTAAATGACATTTCGCAACCACCTTTTGCAGTTTTCCTAAAAAATAACCAACAGTACTTGTTGTCTGCCACACCAGAACGCTATTTGAGAAAAGAAGGAGAAGATTTGATTTCGCAACCCATAAAAGGAACCGCAAAACGCTATGAAGACCCTGTGGCTGACGAAAAAGCTAAAGAAGATTTAGCTGCCAATCCAAAAGAACGCGCTGAAAATATTATGATTACCGATTTGGTTCGCAATGATTTATCGCGAACCGCCCAAAAAGGTTCGGTGCAAGTAGAAGAACTTTGCGGCATTTATTCTTTTATGCAAGTCCATCAAATGATTTCAACCATCACCTCAAAAATGGACGAAAAATATTCAGTTATTGATGTATTACGCCTCACTTTTCCAATGGGAAGTATGACGGGAGCTCCCAAAATTTCGGCTATGAAAATTATCGAAGAATTAGAAGTCACCAAAAGAGGCTTGTACAGCGGGGCAGTAGGTTATTTCACACCCGAAGGCGATTTTGATTTCAATGTCGTAATTCGCAGTATTTTGTACAATCAAAAGAAGCAATATCTTTCTTTTTCGGTCGGAAGTGCCATCACAGCTTTATCGGTGCCAGAGCAAGAATACGAAGAATGTTTGCTCAAAGCCAAAGCAATGAAAACCGTATTAGAATAAAAAAAATTAAAAGATTTAGAAGCGCGAACAATAGGCTTTTTTGCAATAGGGTTTCCAGCTATCCGCTATATCTCTTGTATTGGCCTCCGCCATACAAGAGGATGCCGCTCCTATCTGGGCTAAAGACTAACAATTGTCTATTTTTGGAAACAAAAAAAGCGAAATTACTCAGCTTTTTTTGATATTAATTGCCTCCAACTTTAGTTGGAGGGGAGGGGTGTAATTAGAATTTTTAAAGGCTTTAGCCAAAATTAGCTGTTTTTTTGGGCTAAAGCCAATACACAATCAATCCCTATAACTCCAGCTAAAGCTGGAGCCAATTGAAAGCAAGACAAGTTGAGTAGTTAAAAAAGGAATTTAATTAAAAAAATGTAAATTTGAGTATGCAAAACCTCTTTTACCAACATCTACAAACTCAATTTCCGTTTCTCGAAAACAAAAAATTATTGTTGGCCGTAAGCGGTGGAATAGACAGTATGGTTCTTTTGCATTTGTTGCAGCAATTGCCTTACACCATTGCTATCGCGCATTGCAATTTTCAACTCCGTGGCATTGAAAGTTTTGAAGACCAAAGTTTTGTTCAAGAGTATGCGCTTCAACATCAAATTCCCTTTTATTGCACCCAATTCGATACTCAGGCATTTGCCAATGATTATAAACTTTCGACACAAGTTGCCGCAAGAGAACTGCGTTACGATTGGTTTTATGAACAACTGGAGCTCCATCAATTCGACTTTGTTTTAACAGCCCATCACGCAGATGATAATTTGGAAACTTTTTTGATTAACCTCTCAAGAGGCACAGGTTTAGACGGATTGTCGGGTATACCTGCTCAAAACGAAGCGGTACTTCGACCATTGTTGCCTTTTTCTAGAACAGCAATTGAGGAATATGCTAAAGCCAATAACTTACAGTGGCGAGAAGACAGCAGTAATGCCTCGGATAAATATTTGCGTAACCAAATTCGCCATCATTTAGTTCCAATGCTCAAAGAGCTGAATCCTGATTTTTTAAAAGCTTTTGGAATGACTCAGGAGTATTTGCAACAAGCACAAGAATTGGTTTCAGATGCGGCTAGTATGGTTTATCAGCAAGTAGCAAGAGAAGAAGAGGATACCATTTATTTTGATGTAAAGCAATTATTGCGCTTGCCAAATTATGCCTCTTATTTGTACCAATGGCTTAAAGAATATGGCTTTTCGGCTTGGGATGACATTTACAATTTGGTCGATAGTCAATCAGGAAAACAAGTTTTTTCAGCAGATTACCGATTGCTAAAAGACCGCGATTTTTTTATTTTGAGTCCAATACAAGAGCCTGAAAAGGAGGTGTATTTCATCGAAAAAAATCAAGACAAAGTTAAGATTCCCTTAAAACTCCAGTTTTGTAAAGTAGCAGACATTAACAAAGCAGATTCAAGTGCTATCTTTGTCGATGAATCTAAGGTAGCCTATCCTTTGGTGCTCAGAAAATGGCAAGAAGGCGACTTTTTTTATCCTTTGGGAATGAACGGCAAAAGCAAGAAAGTAAGTAAGTTTTTTAAAGATGAAAAAATTTCACTTTTAGACAAAGAAAATACTTGGCTTTTGTGTTCCAAGGAGGCCATTGTTTGGGTAATAGGAATGCGAGCTGACGAACGATTTAAAGTAGAGAACACCACCAACACAATTTTAAAAATAGAATTAATATAAGTTAAGTAATGAAAAAACACCTTCTTTTAGGACTTTTAGTTTTCTTTTGTAGTTTGGGTAACGCCCAAATTTTGGACCCAGTAAAATGGACCACCAAAATCGAACAAAAATCAGCAACCAATTTTATAGTTACATTCAATGCGACCATCGAAAACGAATGGCACGTATATTCACAGTTTACTCCTGATGGTGGTCCACTGCCTTTAGAAGTTAATTTCAAAAATCAAAAAGGGAATTACACCTTAGTAGGCAAAGCCAAAGAAAGTAAAACAAGAACTGCATACAATGATATTTTTGAAGTAAATGAAACTTTTTTTGAGAAAAAAGCACAAATAACTCAAGAAATAAGTCTAGTAAATAAAGGAGTTAAGACCATAGAAGTAGAGCTGAATTTTCAGGCTTGTAAAGAAGTTTGTATCAATCTCGAAAAGAAATTTAGCATTTCAATTCCTGAGTTGAAAAACGCTGCTACAACAGCATCTCCAACTACTCCGATTAATGATTTAGTAAAAGATACGACTGCGCAGACGATAGATTCTACAACAACAGTCGCCGCTGATACTGTAAAAGATTCAGATACTACGGAGACTTCTCAAATAACTCCAGCAAAAAGCGCAACAACAGAACACGGGTTGTGGGCGATTTTCTTTATTGCTTTTTTATCTGGTTTTGCAGCATTGTTAACGCCTTGTGTTTTTCCAATGATTCCAATGACGGTAAGTTTCTTTACCAAGCAAAGTAAAAATAAAGCAGCAGGAATCAGAAATGCCATTATCTACGGAATTTCTATAATTGTTATTTATGTAGGTTTGGGCTTATTGGTTACTTGGATTTTCGGTGCTGATGCGTTGAATGCTTTATCTACCAATGTTTGGTTTAACCTTATTTTCTTCGTTTTATTGATTGTTTTCGCCACATCTTTTTTAGGCGCATTCGAAATTATGTTGCCGAATTCTTGGGCAAACAAAGTAGACAGCCAAGCCGACCGAGGTGGAATCATAGGTATTTTGTTTATGGCTTTGGCATTGGCCATTGTATCCTTTTCTTGTACTGGTCCTATTGTTGGAACTTTATTGGTAGAAGCCGCTTCTAAAGGCGGAATCGCACCAGTAGTAGGAATGTTAGGCTTTTCCTTAGCCTTAGCCTTACCTTTTATGTTGTTTGCGATGTTCCCGGGATGGTTAAATTCTTTACCAAAATCTGGAGGTTGGTTGAATACCGTAAAAGTAGTTCTTGGATTTTTAGAATTGGCTTTGGCTTTCAAATTTTTATCCAATGCAGATTTGGTATTGCAATTGCATTTGCTAGAACGCGAAGTTTTTATCGCCATTTGGATTGCTATTTTTGGAGCGTTATCGTTGTATCTTTTTGGAAAAATCACGCTGCCACACGATAGTCCAGTAGGACATATTTCTGTGGGTAGACTGTATATGGGATTACTTTCATTAATGTTTACCTTTTATTTAATTCCAGGATTATGGGGTGCGCCATTGAAATTTATCAATGCATTTCCTCCGCCAATGGAATATAGCGAAAGCCCAATGGGATTTGGAGGTTCTTCAAAAACTGTAGCTACAGCGATACTTCCAGAGGGAGCTAAAAGTGGTCCTCATGGGATTGTAGTCTTTGATGATTATGATAAAGGATTGGCTTATGCCAAAACTGTAAATAAGCCTATTATGCTCGATTTTACAGGTTTCGCTTGTGTAAATTGTCGTAAAATGGAAAACAATGTTTGGTCGAATCCTAATGTATTGTCAATTTTAAAAGAGAAAGTGGTCGTGATTTCATTGTATGTGGATGATAAAAGAGAATTGCCAAAAAACGAGCAATTCTTCTCCAAAGCAACCGATTCTGAAATTGAAACCATTGGAGATAAATGGACGGATTTTATGATTACTCGATATAAAACAAACACCCAGCCTTTGTATGTCTTGACAGATTTAGAAGGAAAAAGTCTGAATGCAGCACAACCTACCATAAGTTATGTTGGTATTGAAGAGTACGAAGCTTGGCTAAAAGCAGGTATTTCTAAATTTTAAAGTTCAATATATTTTTTGTAATCCCATCTGTGAAAACGGATGGGATTTCTTATTTTTACGAATTATCAATAAACCAACCAATATGAAAAAATTACTAATGCTTCCTTTTTTGTTTTTGTGTCTTTCGGCATTAGGACAAGAAAAGAAACCCAACTATGTAGCTGAAAATTATACTAAGCAAGAGGTGCGAATCAAAATGCGGGATGGCTTAGAATTGTTTACAGCTATTTATTCCCCAAAAGATACCTCTAAAAAGTATCCTATTGTAATGCAGCGTACTCCCTACAATTGCGCGCCTTACGGACCAGACCAATTTAAAAGAAGCATTGCTCCTAACGAAACGATGATGAAAGAAGGATACATCGTAGTGTATCAAGATGTTCGTGGACGCTATATGAGCGATGGATTGTATGATAATATGAGAGGATATATTCCAAATAAAAAAGGAAAAACCGAAGTTGATGAAGCTTCAGATACCTACGATACTATTGATTGGTTGGTGAAAAATGTAGCCAATAACAATGGAAATGTGGGGACTTGGGGAATTTCATATCCAGGTTATTATGCTTCTTATTCCTTATTGAGTGGACATCCTGCCTTAAAAGCAGTATCTCCTCAGGCTTGTATTAGTGACTTCTTCTTTGATGACTTTCATCATAATGGGGCTTATTTGTTGAGTTATTGGAAAGTAACGCCACTTTTTGGTCCTCAAAAAACAAAGCCAACTACAGAAGCTTGGTTTAAGTTTCCAAATGTAGGTACCAATGATGATTATCAGTTCTTTTTGAATGCTGGGCCTTTAGTGAATTTGGACAAGTATTACGATTCTTCCAATGAATTTTGGCAACAATTAAAAGAACATTCAAGCTATGACGAATTCTGGCAAAAAAGAGGTTTGTTACAGCATTTAAAAAACATCAAACCTGCTGTAATGATTGTTGGCGGTTGGTTCGATGCTGAAGATTTGTACGGTCCATTGAATACGTATTCAACCATAGAAAAAAGCAGTAAAAATTACAATACGATTGTTATGGGGCCTTGGAGCCACGGCGATTGGGCTAGAAATTCAGAAAAACAAATTATAGGCAATATTAATTTTGGTGACAGTATTTCTGGTTTTTATCAAAAGAATATTGAAGCTAATTTTTTCCGTCATTTCTTGAAAAATAATGGGAAAGGGGAGAACAAATTACCCGAAGCTTATGTTTTTGATACAGGAAGAAAAGAATGGAAAACCTACGATACTTGGCCTCCAAAAAACACAGAGAAACAACAATTCTATTTGCAACCGCAACAAAAATTAACTAAAAATGCTGAAGCAGTTTCTTTTGAGGAATTTATCAGTGACCCAAAGAAGCCTGTACCACATTCTGAAGATATCAAACAGCAAGGTTTGACGCCAAGAAAATATATGACCGATGATCAACGATTTGCGGCAAGAAGACCTGATGTTTTGGTTTTTGAAACAGCTGTTTTAGCAGAAGATGTTACTTTGGCGGGAGATATTTTAGCCAAATTACAAGTAGCCACCACTGGAACCGATGCGGATTGGGTAGTTAAAGTAGTGGATGTTTTCCCAAATGACGAACCTGAAACCAAAGAAGTGCAGCCGTATCTAAAAATGAGTAATTATCACATGATGGTGCGCAGTGAAGTAATGAGAGGACGTTTTCGCAATAGTTTCATAAATCCAGAACCTTTTGTTGCCAACGAAAAAACTCCGGTAAATGTAAAATTACAAGATGTTTTTCACACCTTTAAAAAAGGACATAAAATTCAAATTCAAGTACAAAGTACTTGGTTTCCTCTGATAGATTTGAATCCTCAAACTTTTGTGCCGAACATATTTTATGCCAAGCCAGAAGATTTCAAAAAACAAACCCATCGTGTGTATTCAGACTCAGCTATTGAATTCACCGTTTTGAAATAAAGAATGAATTCTTTCATTTGTAATTACCTCCAAACTAGTTTGGAGGTTTTTTTATAGAAAAAAACCAAATAGTTAGTGGCCAGTAAAAAGAAAAGGAAACAGGAAAAATGAGACCATAAGCTTGTAATTGCTCTGCTTGTCTTGCTTCAATTGGCTCCAGCTTTAGCTGGAGTTATGGGGATTGATTGCATTGGCTTTAGCCAAATAAAGGCAGCTAATTTTGACTAAAGCCTTTAATCCTTTCAAAATTTACCCCTCCAACTAAAGCTAGAGGCAATTAATTTCCAAAAAAATACCTGAATACTAACAAAACTACGAAGTAACCGTTGGGCTATTTTGTAGTTTTTTTGGTTTTACATGATCTAAATTTTTTTTATGAAAACAAAGCGTCTCGCTAAATTCCTAGTAGTTTGGTGATTCACACTTTATGCTGCGACCCGAGCAAAGCGAACTGACGAGGCATACCATACGTGACTACTAACAAATAAATTTCATCTATATGATTAAAAATCATTTGAAATCTATACATTTAATGTTTGATTATTCTGAAGTCATTTTAAATATATAACCACCCAACCCCTGTTTAACCCATTTTCAAGATAACTAATACTTAATAATAAGTTATCAATAAAAACAACCAAACGAAAGCCTTATTCATAATGAACCTAACAATTTCCGTAAAACAATTAGGAAAAAAACATCCTATTCTTCAAGAAAAAAGGATTGAAATAGCTACTTCAAACGCTATTATATCAATTAAAAAACTATTGCAATTAGTAGTTGAGCAACAAGTAAATCAATTTGTAACCTCTTCATTTGAGGTTGATGATGAAGACAAAACAAATCTTCCTAAAGATAATTATCTACCACTACTTACCGATACTGGAAAAGTAAGTTTTGGAGCCTTGTACAACCACAATATACCCGATTTAGTCAAAGCGCAAGAAACCGCAATTCAAGCTTTTGAAGACGGAATGTATGCTGTTTTTTATGGCGATGATGAACTACAAAATCTAAATCAAGAAATCGACTTGTCTGAAAACAAAACCGTCACTTTTATTCGATTGACTTTTCTTGCGTGTAGTTATTGGTGAAAAATTGCTAAAACCCTCGAAAAAAACTATTTGTAGACGTTTAATAGACGTTGTTTTTATTGTCTATTGTCGAAACTACATAAACTTGCACTATAATAAAATCGCACTGTATGTCTATAGAAACTACGCTTGAGCACAAGAAAATAAATAATCCAATTAAGGAATTCAAAAAGCAATTAAAAGAAATTGCTGAAAGTGGGCTATTATCCAATTTATTCTCCAAAACCAAACTCAAAAAAGAAGTTGCCATTTTTGGACTGGAATTATTGAAGTTAGAAGACAATTACAATAATATTTACGTTTCTTTAGGTTCTAAATCACTCACTGTTTTTGAAAAATATGTTACAGAAAATCTTTGGGACGATACGAATTATTATGAACTTTTGATTTATTTTTTTGGAGCAGAAAATGCCAAATATGTACAAGAAGCTTGGAACAGATTGCCTTATAAAATGTATCAAAACGGTTATGCAAGGAGGTCGTTTAGAGCACCAAATAACAAAAAATATTTGTTGGTAAATCAAATTAACTTCTTACGTTCCATAATTGCTGCACCTTCTATTTATAATTATCAAGACAGCAAATATTATGATTTAACTCTTGAAGAACAAGTTCGCTATGATAATGAAATAAGCAACAACCAAAATCAGTTTATGATATGGTCAGCAGCTTTGGATATGGGAAATACCCAATTGTATCAATTGATGGAAGACATTATCTTCAATAAAGATGCTGTTGGAAAAGTATCTCGGGGTATTATAAAAGCATTATTGAATAGTGAGAAAAAAGAATGTTGGGAATTAGTCGAAAAACTACTTTTATCTGCCCAACGTCAAGAAGGATTGCGTCAAACGGTTTTAGAAGCATTAGACGAAACCAGTGTAGGCGCATTGAAGTACATGATAAATGTAATTATCGAAAATAAATTAAGTCGTTTTTCATCAGTTGTAAGAGCTATCGATACTTGGACAGGTTTAGGTTGGGATGCTGAAAAAGAAACCACTATAAGAGGAATTATTCAATTAGCACAAGGTTATTTTGCGAATCCAGAAACCATTGAAACTGGAATTAAAAGCAAAAACAATAATGAAGTTTATATGGCACTTTGGGTGCAAGGTGTTTTGGATGTTGAAAAAACAGTGCCACATTTGCATGAATTAGTAGAAAAAGGTTCGATTGAGAAGCAATGTTTGGCGCTGAAATTTGCTGGAGAAACGAACGATCCTTATATCGAAATGCCTTTGTATTATAAAGCATTAAATGATGATAATTTGCAAGTATTAGCATTCTCATTGAATAGAATGGAATCTTTGTTGAATGTAAATTCTAAATCAAAATTTTATATAGATAATGATGATTATCCAAACTTCTTTGAAAAAGTTTATAATTTGTCACAAAAAATCACTGTTAAAGAAAAAAACTTTGAAAGCAAAGTTTTCTCATGGTTGACAGTAAAATTTGAAAAAGACACTTTGTACTCTTGTGCCATTCATTTGATAGGGGATAAAAATGAAAAATTAGATATCATCTTACATCATTTTGAAGAATTCTCGCTATCTATAAGAGAGAAACTTGCTCGTGAGATTTTAGAGGATTTCTATTGCTATTCTTTTTATTATCTAAATCAAAATACCTGCAAAAAAGAACCAACCGATTTTCAAAGAAATTTTGCGGTTAGAATTTTAAAAGATAGAGGAGAAGCATTGGTTGCCACTGCAATTTGCGCACTTAAAAAAGTTGATTTATCGGCATCAGAATTAGGAACTTTTCAAGGTTTATTCAAAAGAAAGAATTCAAATTTGAAAAAGCATCTTACTACCATGTTGTTGCAACAAAGGGATTCTATAATTGAACAGTTTGTAAATCAATTAATTGATAACGGCGATTTGGAACAGCGTTTGTCTGCATTGGATATCATGATGCAATTGCAAAAAGCCAAAAAATTGACCGATAAAGTTGATAATTGGGTAAAAGTGTATTCCGAAAAACCAAAAATCACTGAGAAAGAAACGAAGTTTTTGGAACAACTAAATCAGAATGAAAACAAGCAGTTGCTTTCTGTTGAAAATGGATATGGTTTTTATAATCCAAAAGCAATTGCTCCTTATGCTTTACCAAAAATCGAGGCGGATTCAGTATATTCTAAATTGACTCAAAAAGATAAATATGGTTTTTCGCAACCTTTGTCTAAAATTAAAATTGCATTAGAAAAATTACTAAAACTGTATCAAGAAAATGCAAATTATGAATACGAAACAGAAAATTGGAACAACAGCAAAGAAACCGTTTTGCTTGGAAATGATTTTTCTCCAATTGCTCGAAATACCGAAAAATTTACTGCCGAACAATTGTTTCAAAACTATCCCTTGCATCACATTTGGCAAAAGTGGATGGAAGATTCTGGTTTAACAGGAAGCGATTTGTTTTTATTGACATTTGTCGAAAATTGCGATCGAAAAGTTTTTAGAGAAGTACTTCAAGATTATGTTTTTTATCACAAAGACACTATTCCAAATCCTACTAAAAATGGCTATTCTTGGAACAATCCAATTAAAAATATTTTATATTGTTTAAGTCATAAATATTCTTTTGAGGATAAGGATTCTTTTTTGATTGATGCTTGTACTAAACTATATTCCAATCTTCCAAAATCGGTTATCGAATACAAATACGTTCCCAAAAAAGACGATTATTATTACAAAAGAAAAGGAGACGGATGGCAATCGGAAAATTTCTTTGATGTATTTTTAAATGCAATCAACGATTTTGATGAATTGACTGAAAGTGAAAAAATAAAGTTGTGGCAGCTTTACCGATGGAGACAGTTTACAGGTTTGAAAGAAAATATTGAACACTCTTTACCACCATTGCATTTATATTGTGAAGCTTATCATCAAAAAGTAATTGCTAAAGATGAAATTTATGAAGGTATTTTGGATGCTGAACGTCTTCGATTTTTAACGGATAGTAAAAACAGATTTCAACATTATCATAATTGCACCACAGAAATTTTATTGCAAAAATATGATTTCTTGCAACCGATGATTGACAATATAAGAGATACGTTCTTGGATATTGAAGTAAAACGAGGCGACTCCAATACTACAGTAACCAAGTTTGTTCAAAGTTTCCAAAAGATTTATGGCATTAATCGATTTGTAGAATTGTTGCAAGGTTTAGGAAAAGGAAATTTATACAAAGGCTATATTTATTATTGGAATAATGAAGAAATGTCTAAACAAAAGCTGTTCAGTTCATTATTGAAAAATTCTTATCCAAAAGAAACCGACACTTTTGAAAGTTTTAATGAAATTATCAAAAAAGAAAAATTCACAGAAGATCGTTTGATTCAAGCGGCTATTTATGCGCCGCAATGGCAAAAGTTCATTAGCAATTATATAGATTGGAATGGGCTAGATGAAGGAATTTGGTGGTTACACGCTCATACTAAAACCGCAAGTTATAGCTCGGTTAATTCCGAATTGGAAAGTGAAATGGCTAAATATTCTGCCGTCGATTTACAAGATTTTAAAGATGGAGCCGTCGATAAAGATTGGTTTTTGTCAGCTTATAAAAAGTTAGGCAAAGCCAAATGGGAAATGCTATATGAATCTGCCAAATACATTTCGGACGGAAATGGTCACAGAAGAGCAAGATTATATTCGGACACACTTACTGGTGATTTGAAAATTAGAGAAGTTACCGCCAAAGTAAAAGACAAACGCGACCAGGATTATTTGCGTGTTTATGGATTGGTTCCGTTAAGCAAAACAAATCCAGAAAAAGATGTTTTGGCACGTTATGAATATTTGCAACAATTTAAAAAAGAAAGCAAAGAATTTGGTTCGATGAAGCAAACCAGCGAGGCACTTGCCATTAGAGTGACAATGGAAAACTTGGCACGAAATGCAGGTTATCCAGACCCAATTCGATTGACTTGGGCTATGGAAACCAAGCAAGTACAAAATATTTTATCTAAAGAAACTCAAGTTGAAATTGACGGAATTACTATTGGTTTAACAATAGATAAAGAAGGAAAAGCAGAATTGATTACTTATAAAGAGGACAAAGAATTAAAAGCGATTCCCGCCAAATTGAAAAAAGAACCCGCTGTATTAGAACTTGGAAACCATCGAAAAGTGATGCGTGAGCAATGGACACGTTCCAGAAAAGGATTGGAAGAGGCGATGATTCGCGGCGATGAGTTTTTGTATGCTGAAATGCAGAACTTATTTGAGCATCCAGTAATCTCAAAGCATTTGGAGAAATTGGTTTTTGTAACAAATGAAAACCAAGTTGGTTTCTTTGTTGATGGAAATTTAGTTTCTTCTCAAGGTGAAGTTATTCCGTTGAATGAAAATGTTACTTTTAGAATTGCACATTGTTTTGATTTACATAAAAATAAAGTTTGGACAGATTTTCAAAGCTATTGTTTCAATAACAAATTAAAGCAACCGTTCAAACAAATTTTTAGAGAATTATATGTTCCCACGCCAGATGAATTAAAAGAAAAATCCATTTCTCGACGTTATGCTGGTCATCAAGTACAACCCAAACAAACTTTAGCATTATTAAAATCAAGAGGTTGGAAAGTAGATTATGAAGAAGGATTGCAAAAAGTGTTTCATAAAGAAGGCTATCAAGTCAAATTATACGCAATGGCAGATTGGTTCTCGCCAGCCGATGTTGAAAGTCCTACTTTAGAAACTATAGAATTTCATTCTTTAAAAGATTATAAAAATATTGATTTTGAAGATGTTAACCCAAGAATATTCTCTGAAATAATGCGAGATATTGACTTGGTAGTCAGTGTAGCTCACGTTGGTGGAGTTGATCCAGAAGCAAGTCATTCGTCAATAGAAATGAGAGCGGTATTGCTGCGTGAAACATCACGTTTATTCAAGTTGTCTAATGTGGAAATAAAAGAAAACCATGCCATTATCAAAGGAACTTTGGCGGATTATAGTATTCATTTAGGAAGTGCAGTTGTACACCAAATGCCTGGGAAGTATTTGTCAATTTTACCAATTCATTCACAACACCGAGGTAGATTATTTTTACCATTTGCAGATGAAGATCCAAAATCGGCAGAAGTCATGTCAAAAGTTTTATTGTTTGCCAAAGATAATGAAATTCAAGATCCAACTGTTTTGAGTCAGATTGATAGAAAAACTACTTAAAAATAAATCATTAAAAATCTAATATAGCCGTACCTTTTATGAAATAGTCGAAGCCACTACAGATTACCCAAATTTGATGAGGTAGAAGTTTGCCGATGAGGACATAAAAATAAAAAACAATGCCCAACGGACTGTTCGTAAATGCCTTGATAAGGCAGATTTGAAAGTCGTGCGAACAGTTCATTGATTAAAAAAAATATTTTTACATATGCAAACTATTAGGTTCCTTTGAAAAATTAGTATGATTTAATTCAAGAAAAATACAATTATGATGCAATTTTGGATAGCATAATTCACTCAGCAATTCGGTTCGAAGACAAGGGCGAATCATTGCGTAAAAAAAATGAGAAAATAACTGAAGATTTTATTTAATTTTAACAACATTAAACATCATAAAAAAAGTGGTGCGCTTTGCGCCGGAATGGTTGGAATAGTTTTACCAGAATGCTTATAACAATAAAATGGGTAGAATAATTGCAATTGCAAATGTAAAAGGTGGAGTAGGAAAGACAACTACTTCAATAAATCTTGCCGCAAGTTTCGCAGTTTTGGAAAAGAGAACTTTAATTATTGATGCAGATCCTCAAGGCAATACAACAAGTTCCTTTGGTAATTTACAAAATCCAAATGCAACCTCTACATTAGGATTGTTTAATTTTTATAAAGAGAATAAAATAGAGCCTTGGGCTACAAACTCCTCCAACTTATATTTAGTACCAACAACTATAAAATTGGCCAATTTAGAAATTAAAGGCAAAAACCTGTACGGCACCAATCATGATCTCAAATTGTCTTTAGAATATCTAAAACCCAAATATGATTATATAATAATTGATTGTGGTCCCTCCCTAAATTTTATTACTACGAGTTTTTTATGTTTTGCCGATTCTGTTATAATTCCTATTCAATGCGAATATTATGCACTTCATGGTTTAACAAATTTGTTTAGCGTAATTAAGACTATTAATAAAAACTACAATCCTTTTTTAAGTATAGAAGGAGTTTTAATCACCATGTATGATAAACGTTTAAATTTCTCCACTTTAATCGTCAATGAAATTATTAAAAATTTTCAATCATTAGTATTTTCAACTATGATTCCGAGAAATGTAAAGTTGTCTGAATCTCAAAGTCTTGAAAAAACAATCATTGAGTATGATGCCACTTGTATTGGAGCAAAAAAGTATTTATCTTTAGCATCTGAGATAATCGAAAACAACAAAAATGTGAATAAATTTAATTTAGGTAAGAATCTGAATCAAATTTTAGAAGAATCTAATAAAAATAGTGATTTAAGTGCTATTTTTGAAGAATTGCCCATTAATAAATCAAGAGAAAGCTTTAATCTATATTCAGATAATTTTAACAAACTAAAAGGATTGAACAAAACGGATATTAGTAATATCTTTGGTGAGTCCTTTAATGACAAACACAGCAATGTGTGGATGTATCGACTTACAGACAATGGTAATTTATTTCAAAAGAAATATTTGTATTTGTATTTTGAAAACAATAAAGTAGAAAATGTTTCGGCTACCTATTTTAAAAAAACAGATGTATAAGGGTATTTCACAGAAGAATAAAAAAAATGGCTGTCTCAGACGAAATAGCCATTTTCTATTTTTGGGAGTTGATTTACTATAAATATTCTCCGTGTTGGGTAATATCTAATCCTAATTCCTCTTTGTCTTCACTTACACGCAAAGGAGTGATTTTGTTTACAATAAAGAATAAAGCATAAGAAGCAGCAAAAGCAAAGATGGATACCAATACTAAAGCTTTTAATTGGATTAAGAATAGGGTAGCGTCACCGTAGATTAATCCTTGGTTGTCACCAACAATTGAGTTCACAGATTTTGAAGCAAAAACACCGGTTAAAAGCATTCCTACCATACCACCTACACCATGACAAGCAAATACATCTAGAGCATCGTCAATTTTTCCTTTAGGGAACTTGCCGCATACAAAATTACTCACCATACTAGCAATAATACCAATAGCGATAGCATGTGGTATAGTAACAAATCCAGCAGCTGGTGTGATAGCAACTAATCCTACAACTGCACCAATACAAGCACCCATTGCAGATAATTTATGACCTACTATTTTGTCTAAGAAAACCCAAGCCATTGCAGCAGCAGCAGCAGCTACCGTTGTGGTTCCTAAAGCTTGAGCAGCTAAGCCACTTGCTCCAACAGCAGAACCTGCATTGAATCCAAACCATCCAAACCACAACAAACCTGTTCCTAATAAAACATAAGTAATACGAGCTGGGTTTACTTTTTGTACTTTTCTTTTGCCTAAGAACATTGCTCCAGCCAAAGCAGCCCAACCTGCACTCATGTGTACTACAGTTCCTCCAGCAAAGTCTAATACGCCCCATCCGAAGAATAATCCATCAGGATGCCAAGTCATGTGACATAATGGGGTATAGATGAATATGATGAATAAAACCATGAATAATAAGTAAGCCCAAAAACGAACACGTTCTGCAAATGCACCGGTAATTAATGCAGGGGTGATAATGGCGAATTTTGCTTGGAAAAAGGCAAACAATATGAATGGAATAGTAGGGGCTAATTCCCAGGCAGTGGTCGCATTTACGCCTTGAAACATAAAATTACTCGTGGGATCTCCGATAATTCCTCCAATAGAAGGGCCAAAACATAATCCGAATCCAACCAATACCCATAAAACTGTTACGATGACCATAGCCATAAAACTTTGTAACATGGTACTAATTACATTCTTTTTGCCAACCATACCTCCATAGAAAAAACCAAGACCTGGCGTCATAATTAACACTAAGGCAGAAGCTACAATCATCCAAGCGGTGTCACCTGTGTCTAGTTTTAAAGCTACAACATGAGCGCCTAACGTTGTAGTTTCGCTTTGGAAATAAATTGAAAAAACAGATAATACCAAAATTGTGATCAGTATCACACTCAAAATAATCTTTCGCATAGTTTTTTGTTTTAGTTAAATATGGGTTAAAAATATAAAATCATTTCATACCCCTTTAAAAAACTACAATTAAAAATTAATTTTTATTAATTTGATATTTTACCCCCTATAATTTTAAGGGTGTGTGTAAATTTGGTGCTAAATTTTAAATTTTGACAAAATGACATTTTTGTAAATTGAACCATAAAAAAGGTTTTTTTAATTTAATTTTAGGAAATGAGTTGGTCTTTTTGTCTTTTTTTGAGTAATAACAGCTAGTCACCATCAAAAAAAAGGTCTCGCTATAAAACGAGACCTTTTTTGCTATTCAACTAAAAGTTAGCTTATGATTTTGGATTCAAAGCACTGTCAATTCGCGCTACTAAATCCAATAAGTGGAATTTACTCAAACGATCCATTCTTGCTGCGGCCACTTTCATTTCATTTTTCAAACCAATCAATTGTCCTCTAGCGATAGACGGCAAATCGGTTTGGGCTAAATTTACGGTTCTTGAATTCATTCCGTAAGCTGCGCCCACGCTGTTAGAACGTACTACTGCGTTACCAGGTTTAAGCATAGCAATTACTTTATCCACATATAATTTTTGAATGTTTCTGCGGTAAATGTCTATTTTGGCGCCACCAGTTAATTCTGAAAAAATTCCTTTTTTCAAGTCGGTCATTAATTCATCTACTGAATAATTCTGTGCGTCAATAGCTGATGTTTCCATCAAACGCACCATTCTGTCTCCAGCCAATAAGTTAGAAAGGGTTCCGTCTTGCATCGCTTTTATCGCTTCCACACCACTTTCAGGATTGATTTTGGATAATACGTTAGGATCTAGTAACCATTTTGGTGTAGCAAATAATTGGGTATTCAAGAAAGTAACGGCTTCTTTTTGAATGCTTTTTGGAACTACTTCAAATTGGTTCCCAGACATGTCGTAGGTTTTTGGCGTATCATAAATACCACCTACGTTTTTAGTCACGTGTCCCATATAACGTCTGAATTGTCCAGTCAAAGCATTGTACATTTCTTCTAATTCGGCATAGCTTTCTCCTTTTTCGGCACTCCAAATGATTAAGTTGGGTAAAATGCGTTTTAAGTTTTTGATTCCGTATGCAGAAGCTTTCATAGCATTGTCTCCAATGTCTTCTGTTTGGTATCTAGGATCATAAGGGCTAGCTTCTGTTCCAAACCACAAACGACGGTTTTTGTAGGCTTCTTTGGTCATCTCATTCAAGATGGCTTTTTCTGCTTTTTCATCTTTGGCGTCAGCAAAATAAGAATATCCCCATTTGATGGCCCATTTGTCATAATCACCAATTCTTGGGAATAAATGTTTTACGCCGTCTTCTGGCTGCGCTACATAGTTGAAACGTGCATAATCCATGATAGAAGAGGTGTGGCCGTTCTTTTCTTGGAAAGCAGCATCTCTAAGTTTTTCTACTGGAGTTGCGGTACTTGCGCCCATGTTGTGGCGTAACCCTAAAGTATGTCCCACTTCGTGAGAAGAAACAAAACGAATCAATTCGCCCATTAGGTTGTCATCAAATTGTTTTTTTCTTGCTGCTGGGTCAACAGCCGCAGTTTGAATTAAATACCAGTTTCTCAACAAACTCATAATGTTGTGGTACCATCCGATATGGCTTTCTAGGATTTCCCCAGATCTTGGGTCGTGTACGTTTGGACCGTATGCATTTTGAATATCGGCTGCAAAATAGCGCAATACAGAGAAACGCGCATCTTCTAAACTCATCGTTGGGTCATTCTCTGGCCAATATTCGCCACGAATAGCATTTTTCCAACCCGCATTTTCAAAAGCTACTTGCCAGTCGTCAATTCCTTGTTTGATGTATTTTCTCCATTTGATTGGCGTAGCAGGATCGATGTAGTACACGATTGGTTTTTTCGGTTCGATCAATTCTCCTCTTTTTTGTTTGGCAGCGTCTTCAGCGTTTTTAGGTTCTAATTTCCAACGAACGGCAAAAATTTCGGTATCTGATTTTTGAGATTCTTCTTCAAAAACATCGATTTGATTCGCAAAGAAACCTACACGAGCATCGAAAGTTCTTTTACGCATTGGCACTTTTGGCAAGAGCAACATCGAAGTATTCAATTCAATAGTCACAACCCCTGCATCTAATGCGGCAGGTAAGTTGGTTCCAATTTTAGGCGTTGGGTTTAACGAAAGTTGTGGTGCTGTGGTAGCGTACGTTTTTACCGTTTTGATTTCAACGTTAATTGGATAGCTGCTCATTTTTTGAATAAAAGAGCGGTCTTTTTGAAATCCTTGAATGTTGAGTAATTGTTTTTTTATCGGATCCAAAGAGAAAGTTTGTACATCCGATTCAAAAGTTGGTGTAACATCAATTACATAACCCGTGGTTTCTTTTCCTTCTTTTTTGAACGCTAAAATTTCATAGTTGCCAATAATTGGGTCAGCTGATGAATTTTTTACCGCTTGTGCAATAGGTTTGTCTTCATCTGGAGAAGTAATTACGTGTGTAATTGAGCGCAACAATAAGTTGTTGTTGACTCCTTTTTCCCATTTGATGACTTGACGATTTACTTCTTCGCCCCCAAAAACACCTCCGCCAGCTGGAGTTTTAGAATAACGGGTAATCGTCATGATTTCTTTTCCAATAAGCGAATCGTTGATTTCGAATAAAAACTTATTGTCGGTAGTTTTATGAATATCGAAAAGTCCTTTTTGGGTAACTGCGGTAGAGTCGACTACTTTGTTGTACGGTTTTGGTCCTTTTTTTTCAGGAGCCTTTTGTTCTACTTTTGGAACTTCTTTACCTGCATCCTTCTTTTTTTTGCTTTGTGCAAAAGTGCCTTCGGTACAGCAAAAAAGTAGCGCGGTACTCAGTAGCAATAGTTTAGTTTTTGACATGTTGATTTGAATTTTTTAGTGGTAATAGATTGATATTGTATTTTTGAAAAATCTATAATTAAATAGTTTTCTAGCTTCAAACCTATTAAAAAAAAACAAAAAAAGCGCATTTTTGTAAGTTAAAATTTAAAAATTAACAATTATTCGCGACAGCTACAGGTTGGTGAAAAAACATGATTTTTCTCATAAGCTATCCTCTTTTTTTAATTTATTTTTGCCAAAAAAAATAAGGAGTAAAGAGGGCGATCAATTTTGAATTTGTAGGGGGTAAATCTCTTGATATCAAATAAATATTAATTTATTTTTCGTAATATTACTATATAAATGCAATTCATGAGAAAAATAAAATACCGCAAAGGAAGAAAAGTTCAGCCAAACGGACTAGAATATACGGGAATTCATAAAAATAAAGTGTCCGAAATGCAACTCTTTGTTTATGATTCGGTTGGATTTTCTGAATATGCAGATTTTGAAATAAATGATTTGAACAGATTAGTAGATTTTACTAAAAACAATTGGTTGAATATTCATGGATTAAACAATCTAGAATTGATTAAAGCTATAGGTACTCATTTTTCTATTGATAATTATGTATTGTCTGATGTGTTGAATACTTCTCGAAGGACCAAACTAGAAGAAACACACGATCGTTTGTTTTTTAATATTAAATCGATATTGCCAACCGAGCATTCAGACAACTTAAGTGTAGAGCAAATTAGTTTTTTGCTAAAGGATGGGTTGTTGATTTCGTTTCAAGAAAAACGATCGGACTTCTTTTCCCATATTAGAGATCGTATTCGACAGAATTCGGTTATTTTGCGAACCAAAAAAAACGATTATCTTTTGTACACCTTACTCGATGCTGTAATGGAAAATTTCTACATCACCATTGAGAATGAAGAAGATCGTTTGGAAGAAATTATGATTTTATCTAAAACTAGTTCGAACCCCATAATTTTGGAACAAATCGAAAAACATAGGGATAATTTTAATTTTTTAAAACGAGCCATTTTGCCACTCCGGGATTCATTGTATGATATAAAAAGTATAAAAGACGATAATACTTTTAATGTCATGCAATCCGATAGTTTTGTGTTTTTTGCTCGTTTGCACCAAAAAACATTAGAACTTTTGGAGCAAATTGATTCGGATATGGGGCTATTAGAAAGTGCTTCTAATTTCTTTTTTACGACGCAATCCCACAAAATGAATGAGATTATGAAAACGCTAACTATAGTGTCGGCCATTTTTATTCCACTGACCTTTATAGTAGGTGTTTATGGGATGAATTTTGCGAACATGCCTGAATTGCATTATCAAAATGGTTATTTCTATGTGCTATTATTGATGTTAGCGATAGGAATTGCGATGGTCGTCTACTTTAAAAAAAGACGTTGGTTTTAGAATTTATAGAGAAATATAAAATAAGAAAATGATTAAAATTAGTTACAATGAATAAAGCAATATACATAGCCACTAGTGAGCAAAATTGTGGTAAGTCGATTATCAGTTTAGGATTAATGCAGTTGTTAATAGGTAAAACTGCCAAAGTAGGATATTTTAGACCCATTATCGAGGATTTTAAAGAAGGACAATTTGATAATCATATCGAAACCGTTATTTCTCATTTTGGATTGGATATGAAATTCGAGGAGGCGTATGCTTTTACCAAGAGCAAATTAATTAAGAAAAAGAACAAAGGAAAGATTGGGGAAGTGCTGGATGTAATTATTGAGAAATTCAAGCTTTTAGAAGAAAAGTTCGATTTTGTTTTGGTTGAAGGCACTAGTTTTATTGGTGAAGGAACAGCTATTGAAATGGGAATTAATGTTCTTATCGCAAAAAATTTAGGAATCCCAACCATAATTATTGGTTCAGGAATTGGTAAAACACTCGACGAATTGGTAGACAGTCTGTATTTGGCTTACGATACTTTCAAGGTAAAAGATGTAGAAGTGATTTCGGTAATAGCCAATAAAGTACAGCCTCAAAACATAGAGCTGGTAACGAATGATTTGAAAAAGAATTTACCAAGTTCTGTTTTAATCAACACCATTCCACTAATTTCAAGTTTGAACAACCCAACAGTTCAAGAGATTGTGAACGAAATAGGAGCCAAGGTGTTATTTGGTCACGAATATTTGAACAATCAAACCGGAAGCTACAGTATTGGTGCGATGCAATTGCATAATTATTTATTGCATCTTAAAGAAAACGCTTTGATTATAACTCCTGGAGACCGAGCAGATATTATTTTGGGGGCATTACAAGCCAATGAATCGGCTAATTATCCTTCGGTTTCGGGCATTGTTTTGACAGGAAATATTATGCCTGAAGTAAGTATTCTGAAATTGATTGAAGGACTTTCGTCTGTGGTACCAATATTAACCGTTGAAGCAGGAACTTATAATATTTCGAATCAAATAGGTGCGATTAAGTCGAAAATTTATGCTAATAATACGCAGAAGATCGAAACTTCGATTGCAACTTTTGAAAAATATGTAGATATCGATGCTTTGGCAGAAAAGTTTACCACTTTTGAATCAGATGGAATTACCCCAAAAATGTTCCAATACAATTTGGTAAAACGAGCTAAAAAACACCGCAAACATATCGTGTTGCCAGAAGGTAATGATGACCGAATTTTGATAGCGGCTTCGCGTTTGCAACTAATCGATGTAGTCGATATTACCATCATTGGAAATAAAAAACAAATAGAAAGCAAAGTGCTAGAACTTGGTTTAGACTTTGATTTTGATAAAGTTGCTATTGTAAATCCAAAAGAATCAGAGCATTATGAGGATTATGTAAACACTTATTTTGAACTGAGAAAAGCAAAAAATGTTTCGATTACAATGGCAAGGGATTTAATGGAAGATGTGTCATATTTTGGAACGATGATGGTGTACAAGGGACATGCTGACGGAATGGTTTCGGGAGCGGCGCATACCACCCAGCACACGATTTTGCCAGCGCTTCAGTTTATAAAAACCAAACCTAATTCATCTGTGGTTTCGTCTGTATTCTTTATGTGTTTAGAAGATAGAGTTTCTGTTTTTGGGGATTGCGCGATTAATCCAAATCCAACCGCAGAGCAATTGGCAGAAATTGCTATTTCATCAGCGGATTCGAGTTTGGCATTTGGAATAGATCCTAAAGTGGCGATGTTGTCCTATTCTTCTGGAACTTCTGGTAAAGGGGATGAAGTGGAGAAAGTGAGAGCGGCTACCGAAATTGTAAAAGCCAAACGTCCTGATATTAAAATTGAAGGACCAATTCAGTATGACGCTGCGGTAGATATGAGTGTGGGTAAAAGTAAAATGCCAGATTCACAAGTTGCAGGACAAGCAAGTGTCTTGATTTTCCCAGATTTGAATACAGGAAATAACACCTATAAAGCGGTGCAAAGAGAAACTGGAGCCTTGGCGATTGGTCCAATGTTGCAAGGATTGAACAAACCGGTAAACGATTTGAGTAGAGGTTGTACGGTAGATGATATCATCAATACGGTGGTAATTACAGCCATACAAGCACAAGGATTGTAAATGTTTACCAAAAGGTAAGTTGTTGCCTTTTAGCCCCGGTAGGAATGAAAATCCTTTTGCATCGATTTTTTTCGAGGCAAAAGATTGCAATGGATGACGGGACTTTGACTACAAGAAAGCGTATTTTTGCCGCTTCAAAAAATGAAATAAATAGGCTTGGTTGTAAGCCAAACAAAATAATAAAATTTACATATATGAAAATTGTAATTATAAATTCAGGAAGTTCATCGATAAAGTATCAATTGATTGAAATGCCAGAACAAAAGGTGATTTGTAGTGGGATGATTGACCGAATTGGGTTGGATACTTCTAATTTGACCTACACCACAATAACAAATAAAATTGTGGAATCATTGCCAATAGCCAATCATAAAGTGGGGTTGCAAAAAATTGCGCAGTTGTTGATGGATGAAAAAGTTGGGGTGATTCAGTCTACTTCAGAAATTAAAGCGGTGGGTCATAGAGTGGTGCACGGAGGAAGTTCTTTTTCGAATACGGTTGAAATTACAACTGAGGTTAAGGATCAAATTCGTCAGCTTTTTGAATTGGCTCCTTTGCACAATCCTGCTAATTTGGAGGGAATTATTGTGGCTGAACAAATTTTTGAGTCGGCCAAACAAGTAGCGGTTTTTGATACGGCTTTTCATCAAACGATGCCCGTTGAAGCCTACAAATATGCCATTCCAAATTACTTATTGTCCGAAAATAAAATACGTGCTTACGGATTTCACGGCACCAGTCACAAATACGTTTCTGAAAAGGCGATTCAGTATTTAACGCAAACGGCTAAGCATAAAGCTGATAAAATTGTTACTATTCATTTAGGAAATGGTTGTAGCATGACGGCTGTAAAAGACGGAAAAAGTATAGATCACACGCTTGGTTTTGGACCGATGAACGGATTGATTATGGGAACTCGTAGCGGTGATGTGGATCCATCGGTGATTTTTTATATGGTGAAATCTTTGGGTTATTCTACAGACGAAGTGAATGCTTTGTTGCAAAAACAAAGCGGAATGCTAGGTTTGACAGGCTACAGCGATTTGAGAGATATAGAAAGTAATGCAGAGGCTGGTAATAAGGAATGTCAATTGGCACTAGCAATGAACGCGTATCGAATTAAAAAATTCATTGGCTCGTATGCCACTGTTTTGAATGGTTTGGACGCTATTGTTTTTACAGCTGGAATTGGAGAGAATTCAGATTATATTCGTCGATTAGTTTGTGCTGATATGGAGTATTTTGGTCTTGAATTGGATCAAGAACAAAACAGTATCCGATCCAAAGAAATCAGAGAAATAAATACACCAAGTGCTAAAACAAAAATATTGGTGGTTCCAACCAATGAGGAAGTAGAGATTGCCAATCAAGTGTTTGATTTATTACGCTAAATTATCTCAAAGATAGAAGATGTATTTTTAATTTTAAAAAGTATATTTGCGCTCCGAATGTAAGAACTGTTGTTTATTTATTTAAAAAAAAATCCATTGAAATCATTTTTTTCGTTTCTTGTTTTCTTGACTTGTTTTACTGTTTTTGGCCAAGAAACCCCTATAAAACCTAAAGGAGATAATGACTTGAAGTTATCAACGCTTCCTTATTATAGTTTCGGAAAAGGAATTGGTATTACGTCGCCCGATAGCTTGTATCAATTGAATATTAGGTTTAGAATGCAAAATCGGGTGAGTTATATGGATAATGAGGACGGTGTAAGTGGGTATGATGCGCAAATAAAAAGATTGCGTTTGCGATTAGACGGGTATGTGGGTTCTCCGAAAATTTTGTATGCTATACAATTGTCGTTTGCACCTGGTGATGTAGGAGAGATTGTCGAAGGAGAAAATTTGAATGTTATTAGAGATGCAGTTTTAATTTATAGACCTAATAAAAATTGGAATTTCAGTTTTGGACAGACTAAATTACCAGGCAATAGACAACGTGTGAATTCATCAGGAGCTTTGCAACTAACAGATAGAACCATCAATAATGCCAAGTTTACTTTAGATCGTGATTTTGGGTTTCAAGTTCATAACATTCATGAGCATGAAAATACGTTTTCTTATAATTTAAAAGGGGCCATTAGTACAGGAGAAGGTAGAAATGTAACTAATAAAGTAGATCAAGGCGTGGCATTTACAGGTAAAGTAGAATTATTTCCTTTTGGGTCATTTTCCAAAGACGGAACCACTTTTGAGGGTGATATTTTAAGAGAAAAGAAACCAAAATTGCTGTTATCTGGAGCGTATCAGCATAATAAGAATGCCCAAAGGACACAAGGACAATTAGGCAGTGATTTATATGAAAAAAGAACAATGAACTCCATTTTGCTGGATATGATGTTTAAGTATAACGGATGGGCAGCAATGAGTAGTTATATGTCTAGATCAACACCAGAAAACGCGATTACTTACAATCCAAAAGATCTAGCCCAAAAACGATATGTATTTGTAGGGCACGGTTTCGATTATCAATTGAGTTATTGTTTCCCGACTAATTATGAAATTATCGGAAGGTATTCTACTCAAAAAGTGGGTGATGATATTAAATTATTAACTCCAAATACAAAAGAGGTGAGCTTAGGTGTTACCAAGTATTTTTGGCAACATACCTTTAAATTACAAGGCGAAATCAATTATGATACCTTGAAGTATTATGATGGAACCTCTAAAAATAATTGGTACGTTCGTTTTCAGGTTGAAATTGGGATTTAATTGTAGCTTGCTAACTGTGATTTAAAGATTATAGCAGCCTTGCTAAATAAGCAAGAATAAATTTTGCAATTCTATTTTATTAAAAAAGCTTCTGAATTCAGAAGCTTTTTTGTTAAAAACCTATTAAATTCGAGGATAAAATCACTATTTTGAAAAAGTACTTTTCCTTTTTTTATTACTGTTAAGTTTATTTTGTCAATCGCAAGAATTACTTGCTTTCGTTGAAAATTATGATAAATCAAGTTGCAAAGGCGATAACGAAGTTTGGAGTGTAGTGCAGGGTCAAGATAAAGCCATGTACTTTGCTAACAATCATTACCTATTGCGTTACAACGGCGTTGTTTGGGAGAAATACTTTTTGTCCAACAAGACGATTATCCGTTCTGTTTTTTCTGATGGGGATAGAATTTATTCTGGTTCGTATATAGAATTTGGCCATTGTAAAAGGAGTGGGGGTAAGATGTTCTATTTTCCAATTACAAAGGGGAAAAATATTTTTTTTGAGAATGAAAATGAAGCAACCTGAAAATTGTTTAAACTTAAGGATGCTATTTATTTTCAATTCTTCAATCAGCTTTATGTTTATGAGAAAGGAAGTATAAAAAAATCTTTTCCTGATATGATATCGTATGGCTTCTTGATTGATGACGATATATACGTGGCTACCGTAGAAAAAGAAATATTCAAATTTAAGTAAGCGATTTCCAAATTTAACTCCAAAGGATATCAAACTCTTTTTTTATTGTTAAATTTTGTATCTCAAATTAGCTTTGAGTTATACAGCAAAAATAACACCTTCTTCCTATGGAAATTATAGCTTTGTTTTTTCAAGTTATTTCAAAATTTGACCGTTCAATATTCAATTAAATACTTGCTAAATAAACCAACAAGAATCCTTAGTTGCAACAATTTATTGCAATGCTTTTCTATTAATTTGGAAAGAGTGAATATGTATAACGCAGGTATCGCCTTAGAAATCTACTATAACTAAATTACTTCACTATTTTTTGTGCTATTATTTTTTAGTTCAAAGACAATCTTCGATGTCTTCTTCAAAATCAAGATCTTTTTTCACGAGTTAGTAAATTAGTAGGAGTTCAAGATACGCTTTGCTTGGTTCTCCTATTTTTAAATTCAAAGTACAGGATATTACATCCCCAGAAACAGTCCGTGAGCTCTAGATTTTATTGAACAACTCATTTTCGCTGCGAGGTCTAAAATAAATTCTGGGGTTTAAGGTATATGCAAAGTTCGTGGTTGGTGACTTATAATTTAAACCATCTTGGCGACTACAAATACTTTTCAAAATCATTACAGGAACTCTTCAAAGATTATTATTTTCATTTGCTTCAAAGTTTGTAATTAGAAGCGATTCATTTACCAAACGTAATTCCGTTTTTTGGAATTTCTTCCAAAAAAAAGAACTGTATTGGGCTTTAGGGTAACAACATTTCTAAATTAGATAAAAAAATGTTAATCATTGTAATTCTAAAAACAACCTCATTTGCCAATATAATTTCTTTGTTTTGCTAGTGTTTGCATAGCACGTATATCTTCACTCCCTCGCTTACGATTTTTAAAAATCACACTAAATTTTAGATGCACAATTTTGGTTTGGCTCACTGTTTTTCTAAGTGGTCTGTTTTTTGACAATTGGAGTATAGAAAATAACCAAATATATTTTCACTCTTGCTTTCAAAGATAAAAGTTTAAACACTGGATCTAAAGCATTAGTGATTTTTGATGAAATAAAGTGCATATCCTGTATTAGAAATGTTTTTCGCCTTTAAAGATATGTTATGGACATTCTGTTTAGAAGATTACTTGCATTTAATCGAAAGAACTATACAGTTTATCGATTTTATTCTTAAAATTTTGATCGCCAATGGCGTATGAATAATAGTCTATTAGTTTTGTAAATTTTTTTTGATATTTTGTAGTTATTAGATTACGTTTAAATACTTGGTTTATTTGACAAAACCGGTATTTCTTATTGAACTGAAGGAAAAAGGAGAGGGGTTCTTTTATCCTTATAGGAATTTGTTAATGAATTTGATTTTTTATGAATATATAACCAAATGCTATTTTACTTACGAACTAAAATTACTATTACTAATGAAATATATTAAAGTCTATATTGTACTTGCTTTGCTATCTTCCTTTTGGGGTTTAGCGCAATGTAATACAGCAAATTTTACAGTTACACCAACAAATGGAACTTGTTTCTCAAATGGTTCCATTACGGTTAATGTACCAGCATCTACTAACTGTAGCGGTTGGACAGCCCAAATAATTAGACTCCCAAGCGGTACTCCTATCCAACAATCTGTTCCTACGACAGGAGGTGCTGTTGTATTTAGTGCCTTACAGGCTGGAAGTTATCAAGTTGCATTGTCAAATGCGTTTACAACAGTTCCATTCTCAAGTAATCCTGTAGTACTTACTACTTCTTATGTTAATATGAATATTAGCACAAGCAGTACCGCTCCTACTTGTAGAAATAATGCGCCTGGATATACACCTAATGGAACATTAACGATCAATGTTGCAAACGGTACCGGACTTGGTCCTTTCTTATATTCGGTGACTAGCTCTACAGGTACACAGTCATTTACTACAAGCAATAGAAGCCATACTTTTCCTAACATGCCAGGAGCTGAGCAAGTAAATATTTCTGTTAGAGATTTAGCTAACAACGACTCGGGTTGCGCCGTGACGGTTAGCCAAAGCCCTACTACGGTTCAAAACCTTAGTAGTCCAATGAGTTTTGATATTAGACCATTTAACTACGAAAGAGATTGTTCAAGCGCCACTGCATCTTGTGATAATGTGAGATTATTTGTGAATCTATCTAATGTCAATGCAGCTTCTTTAGCGAACCTTCAATTGGCAGGAAATGCCAAAATTACTATAGCAGGAGTAGATTATCCGTTAACTTATGTTTCAGGTTCTGCACGATTTAAATATGATCCAGTTGCTGTCTCAGGGCCACAACTTAAAAATGGAGATGTAATTACTACCACTTTTAATGGGGGCTGTAATACGATTTCCAAAACAAGTACGGTTAGTATGGATAATAATTTTTTATCGGTAGGTGCGGCTACAGAAACAGTTTTTTCAAACTGTTCTGTACGATATAGATTCACTATATTAGGCGATAGAGACGTTTCTGGCGGGTCAGGTTTTACTGATAGAGCAGTATATTTTTGTGCTACCAATACGTTGAAAGTTGAATTAAGAAATCCAGATGGAGTTA
>NZ_JMTM01000034.1 GCF_001662485.1 Flavobacterium succinicans | reverse complement strand
ATTATGCAGGCTTAGAAAATGATTTAGAGGTTGTGATGTTGGATTTATTTTAGATTGTTGATGCACTGTGTGGGCACGGATTGCAAATCCGCGCTATCGTGCGGGGGACATATCCGCGCGATCGGGGGTTTGCAATTCCGCGCTATCGTGCGGGGGACATATCCGCGCGATCGGGGTCCTCGCTATCGTGCGGGGGACATATCCGCGCGATCGGGTATCGGGGCATATCGTACGTAGAGCTATATCCGCGCGATCGGGATGGATAGACTTATCTAGATTTAAAACTTAAACTACTTACCAATTCAGGGTCTCTACCTATCGATATTTCTATTTTTAGCACATCACTTATTATATAATCTATAGTTTCCCTTGGGGAAAATCGTTTAAAATACCCTTTAGGTTTTATTGGAATATCTAGAAAATATTGTTCTATATCATCCGATAAAAATGGAACCTCTAATTTCTTGTTAAAAATAAATATATCGCCTTTATAATAGGGACTACTTTGATACTGATAAGGATAAACATATATACTTGTAATAATTTTATCCTCTAAATAAATTGATATACTTGGAAAATCATTAAATTTTATTCTTTCGGATTCAGGATACGATTGAGAATAATTTTCAAATTCAACAGATATATCACAATATTCTTTAAGCCATTCTTCAATATTCAATCCTACATTAATAGGAATATCTTCGAGGTAAAAATTATCCTCTTTGAAAGAGACCCAATTGATACTACTTAATTTTTTCATATGTCTTGGTTACATCATTAAATTTGTAGTTATATTTAGTTTTTAACGGCTCAACAAATGTTCCATCAGCTTTTGTCCAACCTTGTGTTATTACTTCTATTTCCCTTTGATAAAATCCAGTGGAACTAAATAAAGTGCCAGGCTCGGACAATAATCGAATATCATCACCTCTTGCAAACGCTTGTTCTAAGAATGGTAAGTTATATCTATTCCAAAAAATTTCATTTGCTTCTGCAATTATTTGACTTTCAATTGGACTATTATTGCCTAATTTTTTTAAATTCTTAATTGCATCTACTTTTAGCCCATCATAAGTCGTGGCATCCACATCCAAAATATTAATACCAGCCTTATTTTCCGCACCTCTACCAAAAGCTCCTTCTGGCAAATCATTCTTAATCCATTTAGAACCTGGAGCGTCTAATATGTCATCAAATTTTGCGATACAAGTGGTTGTTTTTTCAGAATTGGTAATAATATCTTTTCCCCAACCTTCATATTTAAAAATTAATCTATTATTCGAAATTTCAGCAACTAATGCTTTTTTGGAGTTAAATAACTTGATTATATTACCTTCTTCAACTGCATTTAAGCCAGCAATGATTAATTTATTATAGGATGTTTTTAAAGCACCCTTAAGGTTTTGAGCAAGACTCCCCGCCCCTTTAAGAGCCTTCCAATTTAAATAGCCTTTAGCACTTTTGATAGCTTCAAGGTTTTTTGAGACTAGATTGAGTTCATTTATATCGGTGCGTATGGAAGGACTTTCGGATTGTAATATTTTCCAAGCCTCAAATCCATTAGGTTTATTTACTATTGTTTTAAATTCTGGATTAGATGAAGATAAATCGTTTGCTAATAACGCAACAATACAATCATTTTGAGAATAGGATGCTAATGAAGAAAAAACAAAGAATAATGAAAGTATAATAAAACTTTTAATTCTGTTCATAATTGTTGATTGAGGGTGTTGATTCTATTTGTAAAACTCCATAAATAGTAAAACCATAATATCCCCTAAATTCATAAATATCAAAAATTAGAAGATAATTATTATTACACTCTTGAGAATTATATATCTGAAATCTGTATGGGAATGGCCTTTTCCTATCTTCTAAATTTTGTAATTTATCAACATCATTTTTAACTAAATCTTTATAATCAATCTTGGCGTTTTCAATTAAAGAATCTAACAAGTCAGAGTCCTTCAGTGAAAGAATAGTTTTATGTTTAACTCCACCATTTCCACAGTAAAAATTAAAGCTTAATTTAGAGTTTTGATTTTCAACAGGAAACGTTCTTTCTCCTATTTGTATTTTTTTTATAATAAAAATTTCATTCATAGTTATTGTTATTTACATAAAATGTCCTTTGGCAAATTTTTTCTATATATTTTCCAAGCTTCTAAACCATTCTCAGGACTAGTTTTTAATAAGTTTTGTAAAGAGGCTGTTTGTTCTATATCTAAACTTAATGATTTTAATTCAGAAGAACTTAAAGTTTCTAATTTGTTTAGAAGTCTTTCAGGAATATCTTTCTGGTTTATCCAAGAATTTAGTTTATTAACATCGTTACCAATATCATTTAATTTATTAAATATTTCATGATCGCCACTTAGTTTTCCATCAATAATAGTTTTATTTACCAATTTTGGATATTTACCATTTGGTGAGCTCTTTATTGTTATTTTTATGTATCCTTCTTCTGATAATTTAGTCATTGTTTTACTATAACCGTCTGAAGCTTTATCGATTAACCACATCGTTTGTTTTCCACCACCAACTCCACCTAATTCTTTAAACCATGGAATGATGGTTGTTGTTTCGGCTTTAAAAGGCAGTGGTTTTAATACTTCTATTTCATAATAAAGATCATATTTATCTTCTGAGAGGTTCAATGCTCTTTGTGAAAATGAATATTTGTTATTATTAAGTATTGGGCTTGTAAAATTACCTGTTAATATTGGTACCCCATTCTCTATTTTTAAAATTGCTCCATAGCGATCGTATTTTCCTGATATTGATTCTACAAACTTATTAAATCCTCCATTCGCAGGAGGCCATATTATTTCAATTGTTTTTCCGTCTATCTCAACTTTTTGAAGATTAATTTTGTATTCTCTAAAAAGAGATTCTAATTTATCCCATTTTTGTTGTTTGTAGTAATTCCAAGCTTCTCCTCTTACAGAACTTGGAATCTTTTCAATATTAGTAAATCTATTATTAAGTGTACCTTCAAAAGCTTTTTGATTTGTAAATAATTCATCTACAACTTTTATTTTAAGAGGATACCACCAAGCTTTAAATTTAGCTATATCAGTCGAATTATTCTTAATATCTTGAGCTTTTGAATTTTTCCATAATGTTTTGAAAGCTGTATAGTCATCTTCAAATCTTACAATATCATCAAGCTCTTTTAAAACATCATCACTAGCATTAGCAAAATCTTCTAAGAATTTAGGTTTTAAAGTTCCTAATGCATTTACCTCGTTTTTCAGTACCACGAATGTAGGAGACTCTAATCGTGAAGCTAATGTTACAGCATCTAGTAACTCTTTTTCTGTTCCTTGTAAAATCTCTTCTGCAGTATTTTTAAGAACTGTTCCATCTTTATTTACGAGAACGGTAATTTTTTGCCCATCTATTTCAATTTCGGCAAGCATGTTTCCATCTTGATCTTTTAGGAAAGCATTGTTTTCGTCTTTCAGAGGTGTTAGCGCTTCTTCAAATCTTGTTTTATTGTCTTTTAATAGCTTTTTTGCTTCTTCAATGGCTTTTGCCATATTGTCAGATAAATCAACTGGAATGGGAATCAAAGTGCAATAAGTTTCCCCTCCAAATTTTACTAGCTTTAAACCAGGTTCAAAGAACGCTTTACCTACTTTGAAAACGAATTTAGTTACATTTCCTGTTTTTACCAACACACATTTTACTAATTTTCCAGCTTTTGCAATAACTTTCCCCATCAACTGTCCTGCAATATCTAGTTTTTCTAGAGTTTGCAGGAAAGTTTTGGCGGCATTGGCCTCGCCTGCA
>NZ_JMTM01000033.1 GCF_001662485.1 Flavobacterium succinicans | reverse complement strand
ACCCAAAATAAGCTAATGGTAATAGCAAAATACGCTATTCATACTCTATTCATACACTATCTATACACTATCTATACATTATATATGGTATAGAATATAGAACAAAACCATTATTTATTCAACTCTTATACCTTTGTGATCCAATTTAGGATTGGTGCTTATGAATGATATTGCCCTAGCCCGGATGGGAGTGGCATCCTCTTAGGGCGGGGTTCGCCCTAAGAGATAGAGCGGACAGCCGGAAATAGCTCCTGAAAAAGAAACAAGTCCTTAATATTGTATGTGTTTTGGTAAACGTTTATATTTGCATTCCTAAATATAAAGAACAATGATTAGTATTACTTTACCCGATGGGTCGATTAGAGCGTTTGCGCCAGGCATTACTCCAATGGAGGTTGCCAAAAACATTAGTGAGGGATTTGCAAGAAATGTCATTTCGGCATCTTTTGAAGGCACTACTATTGAGACGAGCACACCCTTGACTACTGACGGGAGTCTTATTTTATATACATGGAATGATGCTGAAGGAAAGAAAGCTTTTTGGCACTCTACTTCGCACGTGATGGCGCAAGTACTGGAAGAGATGTTTCCTGGCATACAATTAACCTTAGGTCCAGCTATAGCGAATGGATTCTATTATGACGTAGATTTTGGTGATCAAAAAATCACAGAAGCCGATTTCAAAGCGATCGAGAGTCGCATATTAGAAATCTCCAAAGAGAAACACGAGTTCAAAATGCGCGCTGTTACTAAAGCAGAAGCTTTAGATACCTATAAAAACAATGTGTACAAAACGGAGTTGATAAGCAATCTAGAGGACGGGACTATTACTTTTTGTGATCATGCCACTTTTACTGATTTGTGTAGAGGCGGGCATATTCCCAACACAGGCATCATAAAAGCGGTAAAAATCATGAGTGTTGCTGGTGCTTACTGGAGGGGAGACGAGAAGAATAAGCAATTGACCCGCGTATACGGTACGTCTTTCCCAAAACAAAAAGACCTAACAGAATATCTAGAATTACTTGAAGAAGCCAAACGTCGTGACCACCGAAAACTTGGTAAGGAATTGGAGTTGTTCGCTTTTTCACAAAAGGTAGGGCAAGGTTTGCCATTGTGGTTGCCAAAAGGTGCCGCATTAAGAGATCGTTTGGAGCAATTTTTGAAAAAAGCCCAAAAGAAAGCAGGTTACGAGCAAGTTGTGACTCCACACATTGGACAAAAAGAATTGTATGTAACTTCTGGCCATTATGCTAAATACGGAGCGGATAGTTTCCAACCCATCAATACTCCAGCAGAAGGCGAAGAGTTTTTATTAAAACCAATGAACTGCCCACATCACTGTGAGATTTACAATGTTCGCCCGTGGTCTTATAAAGATTTACCGAAGCGTTATGCTGAGTTCGGAACCGTTTACCGTTACGAACAAAGTGGGGAATTGCATGGATTGACTCGTGTTCGAGGGTTTACTCAGGATGATGCTCATATCTTTTGTACACCAGAACAATTGGACGAAGAGTTCAAGAAAGTAATTGATTTGGTTCTTTACGTATTTGGCTCGTTAGGATTTGAAAACTTTACCGCCCAAGTATCTTTACGCGATAAAGAGAATAGAGAGAAATACATTGGCAGCGATGAAAACTGGGAAAAAGCAGAAAATGCCATTATTAATGCTGCCAAAGACAAAGGCCTAAACACTGTTGTAGAATATGGTGAAGCTGCTTTTTATGGTCCAAAATTGGATTTCATGGTCAAAGATGCTCTAGGCAGACAATGGCAATTGGGTACAATTCAGGTAGATTACAACCTACCAGAACGTTTTGAATTGACTTACAAAGGTTCTGACAACGAATTACATAGACCCGTAATGATTCATAGAGCCCCATTTGGTTCTATGGAGCGATTTATTGCTATTTTATTAGAACACACCGCAGGAAATTTCCCTCTTTGGTTAATGCCGGAACAGGCTATAATCTTGTGTTTGAGTGAGAAATATGAAAATTATGCTAAAAAAGTTTTAAATCTGCTAGAAAATCACGAAATTCGCGCCCTAATTGACAATAGAAACGAGACTATTGGAAAGAAAATCAGAGATGCCGAAATGCAGAAAACCCCATTTATGTTGATTTTAGGTGAGGAAGAAGAGAAAAACGGCACGGTTTCTATCCGTAGACATGGTCAGGAAGGCAAAGGAAATAGCAGTGTAACGATAGATGAATTTGCGGCTATTGTTGAAGAAGAAATTAGCAAAACATTGAAAGTATTTACAGTTTAACTTAAATTATAAAGTCATAGCAATAAGAAGCAACAGAGGTTACCAACCTCGCGTAGAAAAAAAAGATGCCCACAGGATTAACAACAACATTCGTGGGTTACAAGAGGTAAGACTTGTAGGAGAAAATATTGAGCCGGGTGTATTCAAACTCTCCGAGGCGTTACGTCTTGCAGATGAATTTGAATTGGATTTGGTTGAAATTTCACCTAATGCAGAACCTCCGGTTTGTAAGATCATGGATTATAAGAAGTTTATTTACGAGCAAAAAAAGCGTGATAAAATTCTTAAGGCTAAATCTTCTCAAGTCGTGGTGAAAGAAATTCGTTTTGGTCCTCAAACTGATGAGCACGATTATGAATTTAAAAGAAAAAATGCAGAGAAATTCCTAAAAGAAGGTGCGAAACTAAAAGCATTTGTTTTCTTTAAGGGCCGTTCGATCATTTACAAAGACCAAGGGCAAATTTTATTATTGCGTTTGGCCACCGACTTAGAAGAACACGGTAAGGTAGAAGCCATGCCTGTTTTAGAAGGAAAGCGAATGATTATGTTCATTGCTCCGAAGAAGAAGAAATAATCCTCCCCTAGCCCCTCTTACGGAGGGAAACAAAAAGAGGATAGACAATATAAGCTTCTTAGCACTCTCCCCCTTCGGGGAGTGCTAAGAGGGGAAAAATAAGTAAGTAAGAATAAATTAAAAATCTAGGAAAAAATGCCTAAAATGAAAACCAAATCTAGCGCCAAAAAACGTTTTAAAGTTACTGGTTCTGGAAAGATTAAAAGAAAGCATGCTTTTAAAAGTCACATCTTGACTAAAAAATCTAAAAAACGTAAATTAGCTTTGACTCACTCAGCGCTAGTTCACACAACAGATATGAAAAGCATCAAACAACAATTAAGAATTATCTAATAAAAGTATCAAGTCTTAAGCATTAAGACTATTGCTTTAAAGAATTCTTTAGGTTACAACACATTTAATAACCTTGGAGTATGGCCATAAGTTCCTTTGATTTAATTCAGGACGCCTGCTACAAAAAAACAGTAAAATTATGCCAAGATCGGTAAATTCAGTTGCTAAAAGAGCAAGAAGAAAAAAAATAATGAAGCAAGCCAAAGGTTTCTTTGGTAGACGTAAAAACGTTTGGACAGTTGCTAAGAATGCGGTTGAGAAAGCAATGTGCTACGCTTACCGCGATAGAAAAGTGAACAAAAGAAATTTCCGTGCTTTATGGATTCAACGTATTAACGCTGGAGCTAGATTAGAAGGAATGTCTTATTCACAATTCATGGGGAAAGTTAAAGCTAACGGAATCGAATTGAACCGTAAAGTTCTTGCAGATCTAGCTATGAATCACCCAGAAGCATTCAAAGCCATACTTAATAAAGTAAAATAAACGTTTTATCAACTCAATTTAGCTTACTTACTTATATAGAAAAACCCGAACATTCGTTCGGGTTTTTTTTATGTCTTTTTTTTGAGGGATTGTCTTCCTATTGTTGACCGACTACCGTTTCACATCAAAGTTGAGATTTTGGCTAAAGCCGAATACGAAACTCATTTTAAAGAATGGGCTAAAGCCCATCCCTATTCAAATCCACAAACAAATAGAATAGAATGAGCTAAAGCCCATTCCTATTCAAATTTGACAAACATTAAAGAATGGGTTAAAGCACATTCTTATT
>NZ_JMTM01000032.1 GCF_001662485.1 Flavobacterium succinicans | reverse complement strand
CAAATTATACTTTAACAACTACTATAACAGCTACTGGTTGTTCTGCTCAAGATACAGTTATCGTAACGGTCTTGAATACCCCAAAACCACTTGCTTTGGGTGTTACAATAGCGAACAATTGTCCTGTTGAGACGGTGGATTTAACAACAATTCAACCTACTCCTGTGAGTGGAATTACATACGAGTGGTGGACAGGAACCGCCTCTACTCGATTGACACAAATCAACAATACTACAAGTTATGAAACTTCTGGTAAAGTGTATTTATGGAGTAAAAGTTCTACAGGAGGATGTTATGGACTAACAGGTTCAGAAGTTGAAGTTGTAATAACCCCTTGTTGCGCGGCTTCAGTTGGTACACTTAGAGACATCTCCCCTTTTAGTTACTATGACGAACCTGCAGACCTCACAAAATTGAGTCATACAAACTTTACCAACACATCTATTGTTCGCTACGTATTAGTAAATAATACAGATGGTAAAATTAAATATATCAATAATACTCAACCTAAATTTTTGGGTGTGGGATCTGGAAGTTACACGGCACATGCATTAGTTTTCGGTCCTACAGCCAACCCAACTGGAATTGAAATAGGAAACAAACTAAATCAAATTCAGCCTTTCTGCGGAGCATCTGCTAATGTTGAACTAGCTGTATTTCCAAATAGTTGCAGTAGTGAGGATACCTTTAATGCTAAAATAAAAAATGCTAAAGCGTATGCATTGTTAGATTTAGATAGCAATACATTTAACCAAGTTAATACAACGGGAACATTTATAAACAGTAAAAATGGTATTCCCTATCAAATAGTTGTTTTTAATTATACGGGTACAGCAACAGGAATTCAAGTAGGAGGAACCATAAAAGATGTTACCGCAACAAATTTAGATATCATTGCTGAAGATATAGTATATGGATGCGCTCCGATTACTACTCAAATTGACGGATTGATTTATAATGATAAAGATAAAACGTGTAAAGAAGGGAACAATACGCAACAAGGCTTACCAAACACAACTCTTTATGTAAAATTAATTAATGCCAAAAATGAAGTTATAGCAGTTTCAAAAGTTAGTGCCTCATCTTATCTTTTTTCATTTTCTACTGATTTATTTGATGGAAAATATACTGTGATTGTAGATGACAACAATGATTTTTCTGACATAACCCCAACCTATCCAGCAAATTGGAAAGGAAACAGTCAAACATTTACTATCGCATCAGGACAAATTGTTGAGTTTCTTTCGAATACGGCCAATTTTGTTCCATTGTGCATGCAATCTACCACTGTTCTAGCAACTGATGATACGGCTAGCGGTATTGATGGATTTAGTGGGGCAAAAAATATTTTAAATATTTTAACGAATGATTTTATTGATTCAGCCACCGCAAAAATAAATAATGTAAGCATAAGCGTCATCACTCCAGATGCTACAGGTAAAATAGTTTTAAACCCCGATGGCTCAGTTGATGTAAAAGCTGGAACTCCTGCAGGAAATTATACTTTTGTGTATGAGTTATGTACTATAAACTCTCCTAAAGTATGTGATCAAGCCACAGTAACCATCACTGTTGTTGCACCCGTTATTATAGCTGTCAATGATGATTATAGTACAAAACCTATAGATGCATCCAAAGGAGTTATTTTAAATATCTTAGGTAATGATAAGATTAACAACGGAGCAGTAAGTCCTTCTCAAGTAACTATTACTATTTTGGATACTAATGGAATAGAAGGTGTAACTGTTGATGCGCAAGGAAGAGTTATAATTCCAGCTGGAATTCCAATTGGAACCTATGTTTTAACGTATAGAATTTGTGATGTAATTAACCCAAGTAATTGCGCTACGGCAAGCATAACTATTATAGTAAAAGATCCGTGCGATTTTGATGATAGTCCATCTTCCTGTGATATTCTGGTACACAATGCTTTTTCACCAAATAACGATGGAATGAATGAGGTCTTTACTATTGAGCGAATTGAAAAGTATCCAGATAACACCGTTGAAATTTACAACCGTTGGGGAGTACTAGTGTTCGAAGTATCGGGTTATGACAATACCTCAAGGGTTTTTGTGGGATTATCCGAAGGCCGTGTTACGGTAAACAAAGCTGATGCTTTGCCAAGCGGTACCTATTATTATGTGGTTAAATACAAAAAACCAATCAGTGGGATAGTAAATCAAAAAGCTGGATTCTTGTACATCTCAAAATAAATTGCCTTACATAAGAATAGTCTGAGCGTTAAGCGCTCAGGCTTTAAAAAAATATAAAATGAAAACAAAAATAGCCTCTTTCATTACAATGCTACTAGCCTTAGTGAGTTATGGTCAACAAGATTCACAATTCACACAATACATGTACAATACCATCAATATCAATCCTGCTTATGCAGGTAGTCGGGGCGCCATGAGTATTTTTGCTCTTCATCGAACCCAGTGGGTAGGTTTAGATGGAGCACCAACTACTAATACCGCATCAATTAATACTCCTATTAGTAATACTAATTTAGGATTGGGCGTTTCATTTGTGAATGATAAAATTGGTCCAACGAATGAAAACACCATTTCAGCAGACCTGTCCTATACCATTCCTACCTCAGAGAATTTCAAACTCTCTTTTGGAATGAAAGCTTCGGCAAATTTATTTAATTTAGATGCCAATAAATTAAATCCTTTAAACCAAGGCGATCCACAATTTCAGAATTTGAGAAACGTTTTTACCCCAAATATTGGAGCTGGAATTTACTACCATTCTGATAAAGCTTATGTTGGACTATCGGTTCCTAATTTCATTCAAACCAATCGATACAATGATAACGAAGTGGCCATTTTCAAAGAAAAAATGAATTATTACTTAATCGGGGGTTATGTGTTTGACTTATCATATAATGTAAAATTCAAACCTGCTTTTTTAACCAAATTAGTTCAAGGTGCCCCTTTACAAGTAGATGTTTCAGGGAATTTTTATATCAATGAAAAGCTTACTCTAGGATTGGCTTATCGTTGGAGTGCTGCCATGAGCGCTATGGTAGGATTTCAAGTCACAGAAGGCATGTACATTGGTTATGGATATGATTTAGAAACTACCAAATTAGACAATTACAATTCAGGATCACATGAAGTTTTCTTACGTTATGAAATCTTCAAAAATAATAATAAAATTGTAACTCCTAGATGGTTTTAAATTTCAAATTTTTAATGAGATTACAATCAAAGATGATTTCAAAAATTATTCTCATATCACCAATAATTTTTTACAGTCAAAACAATCCAGAAAAGTTAATGGATTCCGACAAAGAAATTAAGTCAAAATCCTATGAAGTTATTGAAACTATTCGAACTGCATTTGGACGTACTAAAGTAGTTTATGTTGTCAGTAACAAGAATATGATTGATACCTATGATTTAGGTCCAAATAACACCAGAGAAGTTCGAGAAATAATAGTTTATAAGAAAGCTAGAGAGAAAAAATATTACACAGGACTTAATTTACAAGCTAAGGATCTAAAAGAAGTAAATGGCAATACAAATGTTATTAGTGACCAAGAAATTGTAAATCCCAACAAAAGTATTACCATCATCCCTATAGAAACCTATGAAAGACTGGTGGAACAAGGCATCCGTTCGTCAGAATTATATAGTCAACTTGCGGATGCCTATTTTTATAAAAATGATTATGCTAAAGCCTCTAAATATTATTTTGAATTCTTTACTATCGAAAAGAGAATTAAACCAGAATTTTACTTGAGATATGCTGTAACCTTGGATAAACTTGGCCAAAAGGAAAAATCTAAGGTATTATTAATGACTTATGAGGCTTTATTAAAAAATCAAAAAATCAAATAAAAAACCAGATTTATACCCTTAGATCATGAAAAAACAGTTCCTTCTTTGTCTAACTATAAGCTCCTTTTTTTGGAGTTCCAGTTTTGCTCAAAAAGCCAAATTAGCATCCGCGGATAAAAAATACGATAGTTATGCCT
>NZ_JMTM01000031.1 GCF_001662485.1 Flavobacterium succinicans | reverse complement strand
CATTGTATTTCTGGACACATAATACCGCTATTGCACCAAGTGGTTCGGATTATGTTTACACGGCTGATGATTATGCGACATACAATATTACCGGAGGAACAGCTGGAGGTCCATTGCCGATACCTGTGTCAGGACCCGCTCTAAGCCCAGGATTAAATACTAGTGCTCCCGATGGATTTATTGCCGCAGGTCAATCGTTTTTTGTAGAGAATGCAGCACCAGGAAGTTTTCAATTTACTAACGCCATGAGAGTTTCAGGCAACAATTCGCAGTTTTTTAAACAAGTAACCAATACCAAAAAAACAAACACTATCGAGAAAAACCGTATTTGGTTGAACTTAACCAATAGCGGTGGAGCGTTCAAGCAATTGTTAGTGGGTTACATTACGGGAGCCACGAACGATTGGGATAATTTATATGATGGGCCAACTTTTGATGGGCAAGAGTTTGTGGATTTTTACAGTCTTAACCAAGGAAAAAACTTAACTATTCAAGGACGTGCATTGCCTTTTGAGGACACAGACATAGTGCCTTTGGGATATCGCAGTACTATCGCTGGAACTTTCAATATTAGTATCGACAACAGAGACGGCGCTTTGGCAGGTCAAGCCATTTGGTTGGAAGACAAAAAGACCAATACCATGCATGATTTAACCAAAGGTAAATATACTTTTATAGCAATAGACGGAGTAGAGAACGACCGCTTTGTCTTGAAATATACCAACAAAACTTTAGGCACCGATGATAATGAACTGACGGATAAAGCTTTAATTGTAAGTGTTAAAAATAAAAAAATCACCGTTACGTCCTCGGCAGAAGCGATAACACAAGTACAGGTTTTTGATTTGTTAGGAAGAAAAGTGTACGATAAGTCGAAAATTAACACCCAAGAATGGACCATTTCGAATTTGTCTTTGAATGAACAAGCTTTAATTGTAAAAACTACTTTGGCCAACGGCGCCATTAGCAATAAGAAGATTATTTATTAAAAAAAAATAGCTTTTAAATTGTAAACCCTTTCATAGTCAAGTACTTTGAAAGGGTTTTTTTGCTCGTAACTTTTTTCAGTTTAGTGCCGTGTTATGCCCTTTTGTCGGAAAAAATGCAAAATTATGTAAATCAAATATTTGAAATATTTTTTTTATACTAATCCATTTAGTAAAACATAGCATTATAACAAATCCAATTCAGTTTTGAGTTCTTGTCCTTAATTTAAGAGAAAGTTATATGATAAAATAAAGATTTTTTATAAGTATAAATTAAGTAGGTTTTGGAAATTTATGGCTGTTTTTGCTGTTTTTTTTGGAGTAGATTAAATGTTATCAGGTAATTACGTGATAGGTGCTTCAAGACTTGTACTCTTTAATACGATTGCAAATGCTGTAGCTTGGATTAACAGCTTGGATGTTTCTGTTCGGGTTACTTTTTGGTTGATGATCTTACTTCCAGAGCTTTAGATTCACTTCCTATTGTTTTCAAAACATTTTCGAATGCTAGTGCTTTCAATACGCTAAACATAAAACCTAATACAAGCGAAACTAGCTTCATTCAAAAAGTTGTGTTCGATAAGATGTGCAATAAGCTGGTCGATTTCGTGGGATGCTAAGAGCCTACTTCTCAATTTGGTCAGTGCTTTTTTTTGACAACACTCTTGATAGGCGTAATTCAGATTTATTTAGTGTTGGGCTTCTAGAAAGGTAATATAAGTGGCCATTAGAAAGAATTAGTTTATGGTTCTTTTGCTTAAAAAACTGCGTTTTATACTCAAAAAACCATTCTAAATTGAAGTATGTTTTGTGTTATCATAACATGAAATTTATAACCACTATTAACTAAGTGATTACTTGTTTTTTTAGCAATATTGATTATTTTTGTGCGACTTTGCTTATTTATTCAAAATCATCTAGATTCCATGTTTTTACAAGCTTTGTTTTAAAATTACTAAACATTTTTTATGAAAAGAATTTTACTTTTTGCGGTGTTGTTGATGGTTCAATTGGGGTTTGGGCAATCACCTTATACTTCTGTTGGTTCAGGAAATTGGAATTCTGATGCTACTTGGAGTGGTACTGGAGTACCTGGAGTAGGTGATGTTGTAAATATTGCGAATGGTCATGCTGTAACGGTAACTGCAAATGCAGCAGCAGCTTCTGTTACTTTTACTGGGGCAAGTGCTACACTTGCTGTGAACACAGGAATGACATTAATTATTTCCAACACATTAACATTAAATTCGTTAGTAAATTCAAATTCTACTTCAACTATTTCTGGTTTAGGAACAATAACAACTACAAATCTCACTATTGGAAGTGATGTAGCTTCAACCTCAAATGGGACATATACATCATCATTAAATTCTACAATTTCTAGTTTTAATGTGACAAATAATGTTAATCTTCTAAGTTATGTTGGAACAAGTACTAATAGAAGAAATAATGCAGTATTTAACCTTCAATCTGGAGTAGTTGATGTAGATGGTCAAATCACTTCCACTAATGAAAATAGTATTAATGCATCTACATTTAGTATGGTGTCAAACCCTCAAACTGGATTACTTTTATTGGGTTTTAATGGAAATCCATTTAGTTTATCTGGTACTGGTACAAATACGATTAATTTAAATGGTTCTAGTTCAACTGTAAATTATGATGGTACTGCGCAAACAGTAGGCATCTATACTTATAATAATTTAACCCTTTCAGGGAGTTGGATTAAAACTTTTAATGCAACTACTACAGTTAATGGCAATTTGTCTATTGCTTCAGGCATAATTACTAATCTAGGTACTTTTACTCATACTGCTAAAACATTAACACTTGGAGGTTCTACTACACCTTCTGGTTTTTGGGGTAGTACTACATCGAGTGCTACTAATAAAAACAATACTTATTTTGCTGACACAACTGGAATTGTAAATGTAGGATCGTCTACTTGTACTTCGCCTACAGTTTATACAATGACAGGTTCTGGTAATCTTTGTACTGGCTCTGCTGGTAATATCATAGGTCTTTCTAATTCAGAAATAGGGGTGAGCTATCAATTAGTAAGAAATAGTGTCAATGTAGGTTCTGTTATCGCAGGTACAGGTAGTTCCATTAGTTTTGGTCTTCAAAATAGCGTTGGGGATTATACTGTTATTGCTACTAGAAATAATACTTTTTGTTCAATGATTATGACCGGAGTGGTTACGATTACTATTGCTAGTTTACCCCCTTTGCCTGTTGGAGCCACAATAGTAGATGCAAGTTGTAACGCTTCTGTAGGAAGTATTACCTTGGCAAATCAAAATCATGCTTTGGAGTTTGTGAAAACAAGTAGTCAATATGTAAGAACAGTGACTCCTTTTCTTTCTAATTTAAACAGTTTTACAATAGAAGGTTGGATAAAATACAAAACATCTGATTTGAATACAACCGGTTTTACTAGTTTATTTGGGCAAAATGACGTATTGGAATTTGGTTTTCAAGATAGTCGGTTGCATTTATACACTTTAAATGGAGGATATATCTATGCAATTCCACCTGTGAGTCTTGGAGATAATACTTGGCATCATGTAGCCGCAGTTGGGACAGGTTCGCAGATCTTAATATATGTTGACGGAGTAGAAGTTGGATCTGGTGGAAATATGACTTCAAATTATGGTGCTAGTACATTTAATGTAAATATTGGTGCAGGTGTTTTTAATGCTACGGGTGGTTTTTTCGGTGGTCAGATAATGAAAGTTGGTTTTTATAATACAGCACTTTCTGCGGCTAGGATAGCTAGTTTGGCTTATTCTCCTATATTTTATTCTGGTATCGAACCGGGTTTAATTGCTGGATATAATTTTCAGGAAGGCTCAGGTACTACATTAGCTAGTTTACCAGTTGGCAAAAATGGAATTTTAGAAAACACACCTATTTGGAGAGATCCATACACTTATGCTTGGGCCAAAACAGGAACACCTGCTTATACTGCTGCTACAAGAGATATTGTAGGGCTATCGCCAGGTGAATATAATTTAAATTTTGATATTGGTAAAGGATGCCCTAGACCTATTAGTTATACCATAGGGACGAAGTCGACTACATGGAATGGTACATCTTGGACTCCGTCATTACCAACTATGGATCATAATATAGAATTTACAGGAAGTTACACCTCAAATGGTGACATTAATGTTTGTTCTTGTACTGTAACATCGGGTCATGTTCTTATCAAAGCGGGTCACACTTTGACCATAACGAATGCCGTTAATGTAACGAATAATGCGACAACAAGTCTTGTTTTCGAAAACAACGCAAGCTTGGTACAAACCACCAATGTAACGAATACAGGAGC
>NZ_JMTM01000030.1 GCF_001662485.1 Flavobacterium succinicans | reverse complement strand
TATAGAAAATATTGTGGGTGTGAATGGCCACGAATGCACGGATTGTTTTTGAAAAGTTTGTGAGGAGGTGACCGCAAATTACTTCGTCTGTTCGCTATCGCTCGAGTCGCAAATTTATTTTGAAAAGATTGTGGGTTAGAATGGCCACGAATGCACGAATTATTTTGAAAAGTTTGTGGGGAGAATGATCACGAATGCACGGATTTATTTCCAGCTGCTAATCACTATTTGCTAAGGATTAATTACTATGTACTATGTACTAAAAAATATATGAAAAAAATATTAATTACAGGGGGCAATGGGCAATTAGGGTCGGAGTTGAACGTTTTGTCAAAAAACTACAGTCAATTCGAATGGGTATTTACGGAAAGAGCGGAATTGGATTTGTCTGATTTGGAAGGGTTGGTCGCTACCTTGTCGCATATTCAGCCCAATTATATTCTCAATTGCGCAGCGCATACGGCAGTAGATAGAGCAGAATCCGAATTTGAATTGGCTGATGTATTGAATCATCAAGCTGTTGCGGTTATGGCTCAATGGAGTGCTCAGAACGATTGTAAATTGATTCATATTTCTACCGACTATGTTTTTGATGGAACCGCTGCCACTCCATTAACGGAATCCGCTCCTACTGGACCGATTAATGTTTATGGGCAAACCAAATTATTAGGAGAAAAAGCCTGTATGGACGCCAATCCAGCGGCTATTATCATTAGAACCTCTTGGGTATATTCCGGTTTTGGGGCTAATTTCGTTAAAACGATGTCGCGCTTGATGCAAGAAAGAGACACGTTGCAAGTGGTCAACGATCAAATTGGGAGTCCGACTTACGCCGCTGACTTGGCACAAGCGATTATGACTATTATTACTCATCCCAATTGGCAAGCAGGGATCTATCATTTTTCTAACGAAGGCGAAATCAGCTGGTATGAATTTGCCTTGGCTATTCAAGAAATAGGCGGATTTGAATGTGCTGTTAGCGGTATTCCAACTTCTGCTTATCCAACACCTGCCAAAAGACCTGAGTATTCCTTATTGGATAAAAGTAAAATTAAAGCTACTTTTGGTGTGCTTGTTCCGGAATATAGGGAGAGTTTAGAGCGTTGTATGAGGCTGTTGCAATAGTTTTCGGTTGTCAGTTATCAGTTATCAGTTGTCAGTTATCAGTTTTCGGTTATCAGTTGTCTTAATACTTAATACATAGTACTTAATACTAAAACAAAAATGAAAGGAATAATATTAGCCGGAGGATCCGGTACGCGTTTGCATCCGTTGACGCTTGCGATGAGCAAGCAAATGATGCCGGTTTATGATAAGCCAATGATTTATTATCCGTTGTCTACCTTGATGTTGGCCGGTATTCATGAAATATTGATTATCTCGACGCCTCACGATTTGCCTAATTTTAAAAAGTTATTGGGCGATGGGAGCCAAATCGGATGTCAATTCAGCTACGCGGAACAAGCGATTCCTAATGGATTGGCTCAGGCTTTTGTAATTGGGGAAGACTTTATTGGAACGGATTCGGTGGCTTTAGTTTTGGGAGATAATATCTTCTTCGGGGCGAATATGCATGAGTTATTACAATCGAATACGAATCCAGCTGGAGGGGTTGTTTTTGCGTATCATGTGTCGGATCCAGAACGTTATGGGGTGGTAGAGTTTGATAAGGATCTTAAAGCGCTTTCTATCGAAGAAAAGCCTTTGGAGCCTAAATCTAATTTTGCGGTTCCAGGCTTGTATTTTTATGATAATTCGGTAGTCCAAATTGCCAAAAATATTCAACCTAGTGCAAGGGGGGAATATGAAATCACCGACGTGAACAAAGTGTATCTGGCTCAAGGCAAATTAAAAGTAGGGATCCTTAGCAGAGGAACCGCTTGGTTGGATACGGGGACATTTGCCAGTTTGATGCAAGCGGGTCAATTTGTACAAGTATTGGAAGAGCGTCAAGGATTAAAAGTGGGTTGTATAGAAGAAATTGCGTGGCGACAAGGCTTTATTTCGGATCAACAATTAAAAGCGATTGCCGAACCATTGCGTAAATCGGGCTATGGCGACTATTTGTTGGGCTTGTTAAGGCAAAAAAGGTAGTTGTTTTAGTTGAATCGTTTTTGGTTCGTGGTTTGTAGTTTATGGTTTAATCGGTGAATCGTTGAATTGTTTAATCGTTTTTGGTTCGTGGTTTATAGTTTAATCTTAAAGTGGTTTGTACTTTTAGCGATTAATTTGTTTACGATTATTCGATTACTCGATTACTCGATTCAACCAATAAACCGTTCAACGATTCAACAGTTAATTCGTTAACCAGCAAAAAAAAGACTGGCAGCATATATTAACATTTTTCTTGTCCATGCTTTCCCAACAATTTGTACTTTTGTGTTTACTAATTAATAATGCAATTTTATTTTGAGTACGACTACGCAAAGTTTTTTCTCTAGAGCGAATCTAAAATTCAGTATTCATAATCTCAGTTATTTACCTCGCTGGATTATCGTGTTGATGGACACGATGGTACTCAACGTCTCTTTTTTCTTTACCGTTTTGATTTTTAAAGGTACTGGTTTAGAGTATATTGTTACCCCGCATTACCTAGTGTATATTAGCTTGTTGATTGGTGTTAATGTTTTTTTCTTTTGGTTGTTTCGAACTTACTCGGGTATTATCCGTCACTCTTCTTATATTGATGCCGTAAAACTGCTGTTTTCTCAATTGGCGGTCTTGGTGGTTTTTTTAATAGCTAACTTTTTTTACGAAATAAGTACTGGAGAGAAAGCGATTTTAAATACGGCTTTGTTTATCAATATCCTTCTTTCTTTTTGTGGGTTGTTTTTGTACCGCGTAGTGGTGAAACAGACTTTCGAATTGTATTTTTCAGATAAAGGAAGTAATAAACTAATTCGTACCATTATTTATGGAACGGATGCCAATGCCATTTCGGTGGCCAATGCGTTGAAATTTGAAACGCCAACTCGTTTTAAGATAGTGGGTTTTGTAGATAAAAATAATTTGAACTCCAACAAGCGAATGCTGGATTTGCCAATATTGGTACAAAAGAGAAAACTGCCTACCTTGATGCGATCCGTTGGTGCGGAAGCCATCATTATAGCCGACAAATCCTTGACTAAGGACGAACAATTATTGATTGTAGATAAGTGTTTAGAATACAATTACCGTGTATATACAGTGCCTTTGATTTCGAATTGGGAGAACCAAAAGGAGATTTCGGATAAGGTAAAAAACATCCAAATTGAAGATTTATTAGAGCGTAATCCGATTATATTGGATACTAAAACTATTTCAAAGGATCTGAAAGATAAAGTCATCATGATTACTGGAGCTGCCGGTTCTATAGGTAGTGAGATTGTACGTCAAGTGATTCACTTTAAACCTAAATGCATAGTTTTAGTAGATCAAGCGGAAACTCCTTTGCATCAACTCACGCTAGAACTAGCAGAAATTGTGACTGAATCTAAATTGTCTAGTGTCATAGCCGATGTTCGTAATAAAGAAGTAATGAAAAGAGTCTTCAAAGAGTATCAGCCACAAGTGGTCTATCATGCTGCGGCTTATAAGCACGTGCCTTTGATGGAAGAGAACCCTGCGCAAGCGATACAAACTAATGTAGAAGGTACCAAAAATGTAGCCGATTTGGCGTGTGAATTTAAAACCAAAAAGTTTGTGATGGTGTCTACCGATAAAGCGGTGAATCCAAGCAATGTGATGGGGGCAAGCAAGCGTATTGCTGAAAAGTATGTACAATCGTTACAGTTGAGAAGCATCAAGGAAAATAATGGGAAAGGAACGAGATTTATAACGACTCGTTTTGGGAATGTGTTAGGATCTAATGGTTCGGTAGTGCCTTTGTTTACCAAGCAAATTGCCGCAGGAGGCCCTGTTACTATTACCCATCAAGATATTATTCGTTATTTTATGACCATACCCGAAGCTTGTCAGTTGGTTTTGGAAGCAGGATCTATGGGAAAAGGGGGGGAAATCTATATTTTTGATATGGGAAAACCCGTAAAAATCATTGATTTAGCACGTAAAATGATCAAATTGGCAGGATTTATCCCAGATAAAGATATTCCAATAAAAATCGTGGGTTTGCGCCCTGGAGAAAAATTATATGAGGAATTATTAAATGATACTTCTAAAACGATTCCAACCTATCATGAAAAGATTATGATTGCAGAAGAAATTCAAGAAGAATTTGAAAACCTACATGTTGAAATTGAAGAGCTGATCGGCATGTCTCCCTTCTTTAATAATGATGATATCGTAGGGAAAATGAAAAAAATTGTTCCTGAGTTTAAAAGCATGAATTCTACTTATCAGTTTTTGGATAAATAGTGGTAGTTTGGGAGAATGGCCACGAAAGCACGAATTCTTTTTGAAAAGATTGTGTGGGGAATGGCCACGAATGCACGAATTGTTTTTGAAAAGATTGAGGGGGAATAACCGC
>NZ_JMTM01000029.1 GCF_001662485.1 Flavobacterium succinicans | reverse complement strand
TTTCCAATAATTCATCTTTTACAGTTTTTTTGTGGTAGTATTACAGCTAACGTTCCCGCGCTACACGCAGGCTGGGATTAAAGATGCGTAATCTTTCGGTTAAAAACAAATGTATCAAATACAAACTATTTTTCAAATCAAGCAAATTGCCCAGCTTGCTTGTAGCGTGTGTTGTAGGTAGTTGTTATTTGTCAGATTTCTCTTTAATCTGTTTTATAACTTCATTAAAATCTCTACTTGTTTCTATTTCATCACCATTTAGTAATGAGATAATAGCTGTCCCGTTTCTGTTCTCAATTACTGAAATATGTTCAATTCTAATGTAGTGTGAAACTTTATTGTCAAAAATTAATTCTATAAAATTTTTCATATTTATCTATTTTCAATTTGTAATATTTGTTCTTGAAACTCTTTGTAAACTTTAGGATAAAACCTTGAAACAGATATAATCTTATCTTTAGGTAAAACTATTTTCATTTCTTCATCAATAATTGAAAAACCGTTGTCTTTTTCAATAAGACTGATTAAGGTCTTCATATAAGGAGTTGTAAAAGTTATCTTTTTCGTTACATCATTTCTGTAACCACTGACGACAGGTATTAAATCTATTTGTTGAGATAATAATGGCTTTGTAACTCTTTTTAAATATCCAACATAGACTTTGTTATTATCTAAGCTTATAAGTATTAATTTTTTAGTTCTGTCCTTTTCTCTTAGTGATTTTAAATATACTTTTTCATACTCATCACCCCAAATTTTAATGACAAGCCTCATCATCATATTATTTGGAATTAGAATATTCAAAATAACTGCTAAAACAGGTGACAAGAAGAAAGCTAAGAGATAAAAATTTAATCCTGCAATATTAACTAAAGCTAGTTTTCCTAAAAATTCTCTAAAATTTAATAAGTGCTTTTTTAAAATATAATTGTCAAAATACAGAGTGAATATCAGTAGCATTAAACCTGCAATTATAGAATGAAATATTAATCTTTGTGTTTCAATTCTACCGTGTTGATATTTAGTAAAATTAAAAAATGTTAGAAAAACATATCCTCCCAATAAAGGCAGAATTAGTAAATAGTTAAATTCAAAGTTTGCCATCGTTTATTTTAAATCCAGTTAATTCGGCTACTTCTTTCAAATATTTTATAGACTCTTCTTTATCTGAAAATATATCTTTACTTTTTACATAAATATCTCCAGCATAATTTACACGGAAAGATTTTTTAGTATTTTTCTTAAACCATTTAAATTTCATAAATAAGTATTTTTTTATTTTATCAAAGATACTATTTTCTGTTGGTTTCATTATCACGTTATTTTTTAACGCTTCGGTTTCTTTTACAATTACCTACAACGTTTTGCAGCTTGGCGATGTGGCGGATTAAGGAAGCCTAAACTTTCGGTTAAAGACTGATTTTGCAAGTACAAAACCAACTTTAAATTAAGCCCAAAACCCGCCATATTGCCAAACTGCTGTTGCCTGCTGGCTTTATTTGCTATTTCTTCTTTCTTTTTCTTCCTTAAATAGAAAGCCTAAATCTCTTCTTAACTGTTTTCTGAAATTATTATTAGAATTGGTTATTTTTTCAATTTGTTCAGCAGAATAATTATTGTTATTTGCTGGATTTTTCATCAAGTTATTCCTCAATTGATAATAACTTTCCAAAGCTTCGGAAGATATAATTAAATTCAACTTTCCTTTCTTCCATTCAATTAATTCGTTGAGAGTATTTTTAAGTCTTTCAGTATCAAAATTCCCTCCTTTATCTTTGTAAATATTGTCGGTAATTTCAAATGCTTTTGGATATATTTCAAGTCTTAAATCATAAAGTTTAGTTGTTAAGTTTCTATTTATAGTTTTATTGAATTGTTTTTGTTGGAAATTTTGATTTCTATAAAATTGAAATAATGCAACTAATGAAATTACTAAAGAAGTTATTGCAGTTACTAAAGAAGGAGTAAAAAAATCAGTCATAATTATTTCAAATTTTTATTTATTGTTTGAATTAATTTTTTCCAATTTTCAATTTCAATCGCTGTCAAATTATTTGCTTCGTTATTACGTGTCCACTTTATAAAAGCTTTAGCTAATTTATATTTTGAAAAATTTGGTATTTCTTTTGAAAAAATATCGATTATTGGTCGAGTAGGTTGTGCATCTGATATGGATTTTACGTTAACTGAATATTCTTCGTTTGCAACGATTATTAAAGTTTCTCGTAATAAATCTTCAATTTCTGCTTTCGGTACATTTACGCAGAAATCTTTAGTTCGTAATATGTTTTTATTACCTAAAGTATGAACTAAATTTTCTTGTTGAGCGGCTTGGTCTCCAGCAGAATCAGAATCTAACAGAGCAATAATTTTTAAATTATGAGCGTGTAAAATAGTTGCATAATAGACAACTTTACCCGCAGAATTTGCAAAAACTAAAGCGATTTTTTCGTCTAATTTTTCAATATTTGATTCTCTTAATAATGAGGCTGTAGCATCTATATACCAATAATCTGTTAGTCCTTCTAGAATTAGGTTCTTTTGTTGTGTAAATAAACTTTGAGCTAAATCATAGCCAAGAGCTTCTTGTAAAGGAAGTAGACCAGCAGGGTCGCTTGAAGAAATTGTTGTATGAACCTTTGTTCCTTCTTCTCTGTCTTTTAATTCTACTACACGTACTAAATCTAATTCATCTGGTCCAACTAAAAATGGGGAATGAGTAGTGTAAATAGTTTGGTTTTGCTCGGAAAGTTTTGATAATGTTTTTCTAAAATCTCGTTGTTTTAGTCCGTGAAGACTCATCCCTGGTTCATCAAGAAGTAATATTGCATTTTTGTGTTTATCCATTGCTTCTGCAAAAAATACTACATAAAATGACACAAGCCATTGAAATCCTTCTGATCTTTGATCTAATTCAATCTTTACACCTATATCATCTTCTACAACAACTTTTAAATATTGACCATCAGCTGATATGTTTATTTTTTCAGCCTCTGGTCTATTTGGATTTGGGTTCCATATAGCTTTAATTTCTTTTGTCAGTCTAATACTAGCAGCATCCAATTGATATGAACGTTTGTCAAGTGTATCACGATATTTTTTTAACGCATCAAAATCATCCTTATTTGGGCTTGGAGTTTTTCCAATCTCTGATAATTCTCTCGGAGAAAAACCTAATAATTTTAGTAGACATAAATTACCATAATCATAATATTTATCATCATCTAATAATTGTCTTTCTATTCGGTCAGCAAGATGTTCTAAATGGATTAATGGTTTTACTTTAAAGAAGTTATTAAAAAGTACAAATACAGGTTTTCTACTATTAATTAATTCTTCTATTTTCTTAAATTCATTATTGTATTCAATTTCTTTTAATATTTTCGCATATCTTTCCTCTTCTTTTGTATTATCTTCATCTATCAATGAATAATTTGCTTCAAGCCATTTTTTGATTTTATCAGAAGATTCTTTGTCGAAAAAAGTGTCATCAGTTAAGGTGTCTGTTATTACTTTTAGACTATCACTTGGTTTTGGTTTTTCTGCATTAGCAACATCATCTAAAAACTGTTTATCAATATGTGATGAAATTCTATTTAAGTCATTTTTAACATCAATGAATTTCTTTTTGGCAGGTGCATTTTGTAAAAAATAATATCCTTTATTATCAAGATTTCGATGTAAAACATAAATACATTCGTGAAATTCTTTTGGAATTACTTTTTTATCTTCGTCATCCAAACTAAAATATCCTCTAACAACTTCAATGTTTTCAGATTTAACTTTACCTGTTGTTATATCATTATATAATGAACGAGGATAATCTCTAATGTCGTCAAATCCATCTACGCCTTCTGGTCGATTTAATTTTTGTAATGCTTGAAGAATTACAGTTTTTCCAGCTTCATTTGGGCCAACCATAATAGTTTTAAGTTCTTCTATTTCAAATTCTCCAGTATCTCTGATACTTCTATAATTTTGTACTCTAGCTTTTATTAATTTCATATTTTTAGTGTTGTTTTTTTGGCGGTTTTTTTGGTTAAGCTTGCAGGCAACGTTTTGTGGCTTTGTCTTGTTGCCAAAAAAATAAGACCTAATCTTTAAATTTAAGACAATGAATACAAATACAAAGCAAACTGAAAATTTAGCAGAATGTGGCAATAAGTCAAAACCACTGTTATGCGATGTTTTTTCTTTCGGTATTTCTACAAAAAAAGACACTCTTACTTTAAGAAAATCTACTTATAAAATTTTGCCTAAAATAAAATTTAAGAGAAAAAATGAAAAGAAAATACTTTTAGAAAAAAACGATATTGCAAGTTATAAAATAAACATTCCTTTTGAAGTTAAAAAAGTAAAAAGGTCAAGAAGTTGGTTAGGAAATGGATTTCAGTCCGATGATATAAATTGTTATTCAGAATGGGAAGAAGAAATTAAAGTTTATGATAGAGAATTGCTTTCTGCGTTTATAAAACAATGTTTCTTAAATAATGGTATTTCTTTCGATGGACGCACTTATCAAAATATCGCATAACGTTCCCGCGCTACAAGCAGTTTGGGACTAAATTAAGCCCATTTTTCGGATTTGCCAAATCTTCCAAATACAAAACCAATTTCAAATTAAGCCTAATACCCAAATTGCTTGTAGCGT
>NZ_JMTM01000028.1 GCF_001662485.1 Flavobacterium succinicans | reverse complement strand
AACAAACAAAAATGTAGCTTGTATTTCTTTGTTTTAAGTAGATTTGCCTTGTGGGTAAGGATTAAGTTTACGGCTCATCGTTGTGGGCACGGATTGCAAATCCGCGCTATCGGGTTTATGTTTGCGGCTCATCGTTGTGGGCACGGATTGCAAATCCGCGCTATCGCTCCTAAAAAATATTTATACATATCCGAGCGATCGGGTGTAAAGTTGTGGTGTTTCTACTCTTCATACTAGCAAAGCGTTGCAGTTGTTTTTTTGTTATAAAAACAAAACGTACTCGCCTAGCCCCGATTGTAGTGAAAATCCTCTTGTGCCGGGGTTCGGCATAAGAGATTGTAGCGAAAAGCGGGACGACTCGTGTGGTGCGCAAAGAAGTGGTGCTTCTAGAAATCTTACCCATTGCTTTCAAAAATCGGTAGTATAATCAGTAATCCTTTTATCTTTTAGCATTTGCGCTCGAGGGTTTAACTTTAAAACCATCCTAAGAAGCCTTTCTTTTTGTTTATTTCTTGCTTTAGTTCCAAACACTGTTTATTTTCAGCGTCCAAAGCCAAGACTTCTTCGATTACCTCGAGTGCTTTCTTTTTGTTTTTGTATTCATGGAATTCATCAAATGCATACAAATACTTTACGTAAAACAAATCTGCATCAGGTTCGTACGCTTTTGCGAATGCGATAAAATCTTCTAATACGGTCTTAGCTTCTCCTAGGTTATCAGATAAATTATAGGTGCAAATGGTGGCTATATATCGTTTATAGTAGTGTTCCCATTCGCTCATGGCTAGTGCAATTTTGACCTGCTCTAGCGCTGATTGATAGTCTACTCTCTCACGTGTTTGATTCGCTATAAAATAATAGCTTTTGGCACTGAAAAAATGGAGGGTCTCTGCTGTATCACTAAGATTTTCTAAATGTTTCTTTACGTTATTTACCCACCAAGTCAGTCCTTGATTTACTCTAATCCGCTCCTCGGCTATCCATTCCAAGCCTTGTGTCGCCAGCCTGTTGGATTCATGGTATTTGTTTTCTACAAAAGCCGCTCGACACGCCATGCTCATCGCCGACAGCACGGTACTATTATTTTTTGGTAACAATGAAATGGCTTTCCTACTCCATTCATAGGCTTCTAAAAATTTTTCTCCATTAAAATACACTTGAGCCAAATCATAATGAAAACAGCCATATTGGATTTGAATAGTCACATTATCTTTATGGTTTTGATAATGGTAGTCAAATGCTTCGAACAATAGCATTGTTTTCTCCAAAATTATAGCATTTTCAAGCTGTTCCTCATTGATCGCAATGGCTTCGATAATTTCATTTAAAGCATCAAAATTCAACTTTGGAAAGTAGGTGACCGCTAATTGTCGGCGGTTTTCGTCTGGAAAAATACGCTCAATTTGTTTATTGTGATATTGTGCTTTTAGTGCTAAAATAATAGTCTTATGTTTTTTCAACCTCGGATCGCTTAGTAAATTTTCGATGGTATTTGCCTCTATTTCTTTAGGCTCAAAGGTGTTTTGATGATACAGTTCGAAGGTATCTTTCTTGAAGGCTACAACTAAATTTACTGCTGTTCCGTTATATACTGTTTTGGCATAAAAGGCGCTATAGTCTTCGGTTAAAAGCGGTGTTTGTTTTTTTACGCTAAACAAAGTCTTTTTGTTTTTGATCGCTAGTATCAATGCGGTATCGTCTAAAATAGTTGATCCAAATACTTGAATACGACCCAAAGCGTTGGTTAAAATTTGGCGAAATTTATTATGGGAATCGATTTGAAAAACCGTGGTTCCTTGTTCGTTTTTGGCAAAATAAAAATGATTGCTTCCGTCTAAATATTCGTTTTGATAAGTAATGGCCTCATAAATAAACGGAATAGCCGTTGTATTGTCTGAAAAAATTACGCCTTGCTTTCCCGCTGTATCTTTAGCCAAATAATAATGCCCTACCAATTGATTGCTATTATTTTCTGTAGTGTTAAAAATAGGAATTCCAGCTTCTGCAATAACAAGGTCATGCGCAAACGGTTGGAGTAAATGATTGAGGTAATAGGTTTGATTTTCTTCTTTTATCCATAAACGGTTGTAAAAACCTGGGACTTCTTCTGGTTCTGTTTGTTCGGTTTCGCTTTCCCCATTCAAAAACGATACGATTACAGGCGGATAACTTTCATTTCCTTCACTATCCAAAATGCAATACTTCGATTCATTTTTGGCAAAGAACAAGAGCTTTTGGTATTGAGCATCATAAGGAGCATTACGAATCAAGAGGTTGTCCCAAACCATTGGAACAATGCACTGGTTTTTTTCGTCAATGAGTCCAAACTTTTGATTTAATTTTACAGTAGCCCTGTATTTTCCGATGGGTTGGTTGGTATCGGCCTCCCATTTTTCGATTTCAAATTCGAAGTCATACGCATCTTCATACATCAACGGGATTACTTCTTCGCCTTTTTTATTGAGATAGCCAAAGAAGTTGTCTTTCATAACAACCGCCAATTCACTATCTCGCTCAAAATCCCAGATTTCGTCGTAAACCAGCGATAGCGTTACATTGGCCTTGGTTTTGAGTACTGCTTTTCCGTTTTCTCTAAAAATTTCTACTTCCTCTAGCTCGTTTTCCTTTTCTACCAAAGGATTGTCAAAAAAGCCTAAAGGTTCGTATCCGTATTTATAGCTTTCATGGTTAAAAAAATAGCGTAAAGACTCACTTCTGTGTGTGATTCGCGCATCGGTATAAATGGACATCAACCCTTCAATATCGTCTTTTTCGATACAGTTTTGAATCTCGGTATTTATTTCTTTTATGATTTGATAACATTCTTTAACCGCTTGTAGCATGGCTTCGGGTTCGTCTTCTAGCGTCATCAAAAAAACGTCGGTTCCATCAAGTTGGTAGTAAGAACTGTTGGGTGCTACCGATTCCAAAATTTTGTTTTTTATTTTAGAGAATTCCTCTGGTTTGTCCAAAACTTTTTCTTTGTGCGTATCGATAAAATCATACATTTTTTTAAAAAGTTCATACCCTTGTTCGGCATCGGCATAAAGAAAACAGTCGTCAAAGTGCACTTCACCCGAAAAAAGCGGAAAATACATGGGCGGAATCTCGTATTTCCATTCGGTCACCCCATCCTTATAGGTGATTTCGTCTCCTTCTTTGTCTATTTGATTTATGAAATAATAGTGTCCCATTTTGTATTCTAGTCTTTATTTTTCGACTTATTTTGATTCAAAATTGCTTTGCTTCTCCTTTGGATTTCCACAGGTAATGCTTTCCAATTGGCGTCAAATTCTTCATAGTAGTGGTCTTCTTCGTTACCCGCAGGGAAATAGGCTGTCGCTTTTGATTTTACAAACTCTTTATTTTTTAAAGTAAAAGTATACACTAGCTGTTTGTAAGGTTTGGCATCTAATCCGTCACTTTCTCCGTTGTATGTTAGATAAAATTCAGGGATCCCGTCTTTGTTCTCATCGGCAACAAAACAATTCGGGTAATCGAATTCAGGCCAATACACTTCGTTTCCAAAGTCTTGAAATTTTACTTTTTCAATAGTTCCTCCATGATCAGAGAGTAGTACAAAAGCATAAAGGTTGTGATTTGAAAGGGTAAAAGGCTCATTATAGTCTTTGCGAACAACTCCCCAAGTTCCATCCGCTTTTGTGCCATATACGTCGCTATAATTCCCTCCAAAATGTTCTATTTTCTTAGTTCTTTTCTTAAAAATAAAATGAAATTCCCCGTATCGACTAGACGTTCTAATAATCATGGTTGTTTTTCCATACGGTTTTGCCCCAAACGAATAATCAAAATCGGACTGTTCATTGAATACTGTTGAATCTTTGGGATAAAATGTCTTGGTTTGCAGCTTTTGACTTTGGCTACAGATCGGATTTGAAAATGCTAAAAGTAAGGTTATGATGAGGTTGCTTACGTTCATTATAAAGATGTTTTATATACAAACCATAAATGTCTAAAAAAAAATCAATTTTAAGTCTTATGAAGTCTATTAATTTAAGCGATTGAGGTAAAAGGTAAAAAGTAAAAGGTAAAAGGTAAAAGGTAAAAGGTAAATGGCAAAAGGTAAAAGGTAAAAGGCAGAAGGCTTCTGACTACCCACATTTCACCTTTTGCCTTTTCATCTTTCACATTTTTCATTATATTTAACCCTCTAACTATAAGCCTTATGCACTGGAAAGCCCAATTGATTACCCACCGAAAAGAAAAGAGAATAGCTGTTTATTTCGAAAAAAATGCTGCCTTAATCTCCCGCATCAAACAACTTGAAGGCTCCCGATGGAGTCAGACCTTAAGCGTTTGGCATTTGCCAGATACCATAGAAAACCGGATTCGGTTTAAAATTCAAACATTATCCTCCAGTTTGCCTTCTGATGAGGGCATTGCACAACTCGAAAAATTCAAACAATGGATGCGTTCGAGACGGTATAGTGAAAGTACGATAACGACCTATAGTGAGGCTTTAAAATCATTTTTGCTTTTTTATCGCGACAAACCCATTTCAGAGATCACCAATGAAGATGTCATCCTGTACAACAACGAGTATATTTTGGAAAAGAACATTTCATCTTCTTATCAGAATCAAATTGTAAACGGTATCAAATTATTCTTTGCTACCATTCGTGAAACCAAAATCGAGATTGATAAAATTCATCGTCCTAAACGAGAAAAAGTACTCCCGAACGTGTTGAGCAAGGATGAAGTAAAATTAATTTTGAACGCTCCTTCTAATTTGAAACATAAAACGATGTTGTCTTTGATTTACAGTTGTGGCCTAAGACGAAGCGAGCTTTTGCATTTAAAACCTGCCGATATTGATTCCAAACGAGGTATTATACTAATTCGCCAGGGCAAAGGAAAAAAAGACCGAATTGTCCCTTTATCTCCAAAAATACTCGAAATGTTACGAAATTATTATAGTACTTTCAAGCCCACAACTTGGCTTTTTGAGGGGCAAATTGCTGGAGCCACTTACTCTGAGAAAAGTTTGCAAAGTATTTTGAAGCAAGCGTTACAAAAAGCAGGGATTAGCAAACCGGCTACGTTGCACTGGTTGCGCCACAGTTATGCCACGCACTTATTAGAAAGCGGTACCGACTTGCGGTATATTCAGGAGTTGTTGGGCCATAGAAGTAGTAAAACCACCGAAATTTATACTCATGTTAGTACGAAAAGTTTGCAACATATTAAGAGTCCTTTTGATGATTTATGATAAATTTTTTTATATTTGGAGCATATAAAGACTGACTTGAGTCAGACCTATCACTCTATATTTGGTGTGATAGGTCTGATTTTATCAGACCTATATGCTAGTTAGGGTGTATAGCTCCGTTGAAAAGACACAGCCGACATCAACCAGACGTTTTT
>NZ_JMTM01000027.1 GCF_001662485.1 Flavobacterium succinicans | reverse complement strand
TAACCGAAAGATTACGCATCTTTAATCCCAGCCTGCGTGTAGCGCGGGAACGTTAGGCACAATTTAAAAAGACATGACAGAAGATCAAAAACCATTAACAGACTCCGAATTTGAAGAGTCAATAGGAGTTCTTAAAAAAAGAAAAGAGCACTTACAAGAACGTGTCGAAAGCTTAAAATTTAAACCTGGTTGGTTTATTCTTGTCATAATAGCTGGCGGACTTGCAGGCTACTCATTTGCAGCAATAACAGATTTTCGTCATTATGAAAATCTAACTCAAATAATTGATAGAAGATTATCTTATGTTGTAATTGGAGCATTGTTTGGTACGTTTATGTATGGATATGTGTTTAGCTTTTTTAGAATTTCTGCACAAAATAGATTGAGAAGAATCGAATATAAATTAGTGCAACTAGGAGCAGAAGAATTGCAAGATAAAATTGAAGAGAATTTCTTTACAAAACTTGTAAAAATAAATTTTAAATATCTTGACCAGTACTATCTACAGACTCAAGAACAAGCTGATAAAAGTTTTAGACTTGCATCAAATGCATCGATAACTGGACTTGTAATTATTAGTATTGGAATAATTATGATGTTTTTCGATAAAACTGAACCTGCATATGTAACTACTGCTGCTGGAGTAATTTCAGAATTCATAGCAGCTGTTTTCTTTTACTTATACAATAGAACGGTTTTAAAAATGAGTCAGTATCATCAAAAACTTGTGATTACTCAAAATATTAGTCTAGCATTAAAAATATCGGAAGACATGGAAACCGAAAATAAGGCAAAGGTTCAAGAGATGATAATTGAGAGACTAACTACAGACATAAATAAATACTTATCGACACCGGAATAAACTGTGCCTAACAGCTAGTAAGCAATAGTCGGGAATTAGGCTAAATTTGAAGTTGGTTTTGTACTTGGAAAAATAGTGATAATCCGAAAATAATTGTTTTATTTAGCCCGACCATCGCCTACTAGCAAGACGATAGCTGTTATTGTAAAAAGACGTAACCGTTAAATAACAAAAGTCGTTTCTAAAAAGAAAAAACAGAAATGGAACAGACTAAAAAATTACAAGAAGATAAGATTTTTAAGTTAAAAAACAGATTTAAAGTACAAGAAGAAATGTTGACAGAAGAAAATGTAGATAAAGACTTTAAACAAGACATAAAAAACTTATCTAACGAGTACCGAAGTGTAACTTAAAATATCTATTACTTCATTTAAGTTTGATAAAGACTCCTCGGTTTGCCCTGAGTACACAAATTCTTTTACAGATAATTGTACTAATTTTTTATATAAAATCCCTTCCAAAGGTTGTTTTGGATTGTGTTCAAACTCTAAAGACATAACTTCTTTCGCTATATCAATATAGATACTTTGATATTTTGTTTTATCTGTTTCTGTTTTTAGTGTATTTAATAATCCAATTAAAGTATTTGGTTTTTCAGTTGTCATAGTAAAAAGTTTTTGCCGAAAATAGTAAAATAAACTAACTTTGACAAACAGAAACGTAAAAAACAACAACAGCTATCACACGCTACAAGCAAGTTGGGCATTTGTGTTGAATTTAAAGATTAGGATTATCCGCCGACATTCGGCAAAACAGAAAAAAATTAATTATTAACCCCCACCCTGCGTGTAGCGCGGGAACGTTGTAGGTAATTGTAAAAGAAGCCGAAGCGTTAAAAAATAACGTAAGATGGAAATGATTTACACAGTTCTTACAATTTTTATAATCGGTTTGTTTTTAGTAACTTCGCAAAAAGAAACAATAATTAAAAGCCTAAACAAAATGTATAATTGTTTTGATATTGCAGATTATTTTGTAAGAAAAGCAAAAGAGGAAGGTCAAGGAGTTGACCCTATGAAGCTCCTTAAACTTACTTATATAGCTCACGGATGGTATTTAGGATTTAAAGATAAACCTCTTTTTTTAAACCAAGTTCAAGCGTGGAAACACGGAACAGTTATACCCGAATTATATCACGTAATAAAAAGATATGGTAGTGGTTATGTTGACAAGAGTACTTTGGAACTTTATACTGAAAACAAGATAAAAAAAGAAGACGAGAGTTTTTTAAATGCTATATGGAATCAGTATAAGCAATTTTCAGGCGGACAACTATCCGATAAAACTCACGAAGAGGGTACCCCTTGGCAAACATCTTATAATGGTTTGCATAACGTAACAATCCCTACAGAAAGGATTAAAGAATATTACAAAAACTTAATAGCAGAAAAACGTGGACAATAAACAATCTATTGAAGACTTTTTTAAAAATGCTAATTGGTCTAATACAACTACTACTTCCTCAACATCTAATATAGAGCAAAATGAACTATTTGGAGGAGATTTGTCTAATATTGACGAATGGATAAGGCACGAAGAGTTCAGACTAAAGAAAAAAAAGAAGACTCTGAAAGAAAATTGAGAGAAGAAAATGCAAAAAAAGCATTTTGGTTTTCCTCCATTTGGGCAACATTTGTTGGAGTTTTTATTATGTTTCACGGTCTTGAACAAGTGAATTTCTTTAAAATTAAAGAAACAGAGTTTATGTTTGTTTGTGGCACATTAACGACATCAATTCTGATATTTTACTTGACAGTAATAAGAAATTTATTCCCAGTGCCAAAAAACAACGAAACGAAGTAAAACAACTACCTACAACACATGCTACAAGCAAGTTGGGCAAAGTGTTAAATTTAAAGAATAGGATTATCAGCCGAGAATCGGCAAAACAGAAAAAATTAATTTATTAACCCCAACCTGCGTGTAGCGCGGGAACGTTATGCCTCACCCTAAAAGACGATGTGACCTAAAAAAACGACATAAAACAAACAGAAATTTGTTGAAAATTTAAATCTATCTTCTAAACTCAATTGGGGAAAATTAACGATATTGCAAACCAAATGAGCAAAAAATATACAGACATAAAAAAGAAACTCAAATTAGAAATTACCAAGACGGAAAATAACGACTTGGCATATTTGACACACTTTTTTCAGAACCACAAAAATGGTGTTTCTCAATACTATAGACCTACTGCAACAACTTATTTAACTGACTTACACGACAAATTAAGCATTGTCGAAGAACCAGATTTTCAATATTATTTACCAATAAAATGGGATATCCCATTTCCACCACCTACAACGCCAAAATTCAAATTTATTGACTTGTTTGCTGGAATTGGTGGAATAAGATTGGCCTTTCAAAATCTTGGTGGAAAATGTGTATTCACAAGTGAATGGGATACATACTCTAAAAAAACCTATGATGCAAATTTTGGAGAGGTTCCATTTGGCGACATTACCAAAATAGACGAAAATGAAATTCCAGACCACGATATCTTATTAGGTGGTTTCCCTTGCCAACCGTTTTCTATTGCAGGAGTTTCCAAAAAGAACGCCTTGGGCAGAGCCCACGGCTTTCTCGATGAAACTCAAGGAACATTATTTTTTGACGTTGCAAGAATTATAAAACATAAAATGCCAAAAGCATTTATGTTGGAAAACGTAAAAAATCTTGTTTCTCACGACAAAGGAAAAACATTTACAATTATAAAGGAAACATTAAAAGAATTAGGTTATTCTATTCATTTTAAAGTTTTGGATGGACAACATTTTGTACCACAACATAGAGAAAGAATTATAATTGTAGGTTTTAATAATAATGTTTTTAACGGCGAAGAAACTTTTGAATTTCCAAAAATGGGAAATACAAAATTTGCTGTTAGAGATATTTTAGAGGATATAGTTGACCCAAAATATACTTTGTCTGATAAACTTTGGAATTACCTACAAGAATACGCAAAAAAACACAAAGCAAAAGGCAATGGCTTTGGCTTTGGATTAACCAATTTAGATGGTATTTCAAGAACAATGAGTGCCAGATATTATAAAGATGGAGCTGAAATATTAATTCCTCAAGACGGTTTGAATCCAAGACGTTTGACACCTAGAGAATGTGCAAGACTTCAAGGTTTTCCTGATAGTTTTGTTATTCCTGTTTCAGATAATCAAGCCTATAAACAATTTGGAAATTCAGTCGTAACACCTTTAATTCAAGCCGTTGGAAAGAATATTATAAAAGAAATTTTGAAAACCAATGAACCTACAAAATCTAAAGTCGCTGTTCATTGATAACGGTTGTACAAAAATTTACATCAAAAAACTTTCGCCAAACGACAATTCAAAAAATCAAGTTTACTTTGGTGGTAGCTTTGAAATTCTTAACATTTTACCAATTTCTGAAATCAAAAATGAAGAAGCTGGAGATTGGAATAAAGAACGTTTTAAAGCTTCAATAAATTTTTCTTGGATTGGAGAAGATGGAAATTTATTCCCTGCACCAAACGCACAACTTATACTCTACCCTAAATATCCTGAAGTTAGGTTTTCAGGCTTCTTGCAAAAATGTCAAAATCCGCCATCAGCATTAATGACACAAAGACTCGCTGACAGGATTTTGTTCTTTTCAGTAGCAAAAAACGGAACTATTTTGGGTTACGTTGCTGACCCAAATTCTGAAATCGCAAACGAATTTGCTAACCAACAAAATATAACAGACCACGGAGTTTTTAAAGTTATTGAATTGCCACAAGTGGCAAATAACAGAAACGACTTAATTAATGAATTGCTTCGCATTCATCAATTAGGTTGGATAAAATCAAAAAGACTTGACCGCCTTGGAAACCTTATGGCTTGTGAAGCACCAAACTGTGGCGGTTACACATTAGAAGCCGAATTAGGAATTACACCAAACGGATATTCTGAACCTGACTTTTTAGGTTGGGAAGTAAAGCAATTTGGCGTTGCCAATTTTGCAAGAGTGAACTCTGCAATTATAACTTTAATGACACCTGAACCAACTGACGGAATTTATAAAACCGATGGAGCAGAAGCGTTTTTAAGACAATATGGTTATGCCGACAGAACAGGAAGAGAAGACCGAATAAATTTTGGTGGAGTTCATAAAACAGGTATTAGACATCCGTTGACAAATTTAGAAATGCAATTAATTGGTTTTGATGCAGAAAGTGGTAAAATAAGAAACACAAACGGACGAATTTCATTGGTTGACATTCAAGGAAATGAAACAGCTTCTTGGAGTTTCGCATCTATGCTTTTACATTGGAATAGAAAACATAATCAAGCTTGTTATGTTCCTTCACTTTCTGAAACCACAAACGAAAGACAATACAGATACGGAAACAACATAATTTTAGGAACTGGGACAGATTTTCAATTATTCCTTGGTCAAATGGCAAGTGGGAATATTTATTATGACCCAGGAATTAAAATGGAAAATGCTTCGACAAAACCAAAGATTAAGAAACGCAGTCAGTTCCGAATTAAATCTCAAAACTTACCGAACTTATATAAAATCAACGAAGTTTTAGACATTACAAAATAGCGAATAAAACTGTATAGAAAAAAGGGCGAAGGCATAACACACGCTACAAGCAAGCTGGGCAATTGGCTTAATTTGAAGATAGTTTGTGTTTGATACATTTGTTTTTAACCGAAAGAATACGCATCTTTAATCCCAGCCTGCGTGTAGCGCGGGAACGTTATGCACAATATTC
>NZ_JMTM01000026.1 GCF_001662485.1 Flavobacterium succinicans | reverse complement strand
CTTAAACTTTAAACTTTAAACAATTTAAACCTTTAAACCACCTTAAACTTTAAACTTTAAACAACTTTAAACTTTAAACAATTTAAACCTTTAAACCACCTTAAACCTTAAACTTTAAAACAATTTAAACCTACATCTCCCTTCTCGCATTTCTCCATTCCCTCCTGATTTCACAAGATTTTACAGTTTTTCATTGTATTTGTACCGTCTATTCTTTCAAGACGCCCGTTTATTACTTAGTGAGGGTTTATTGGTTAGCTCGTGATTACTTTTGAAGTAATATATAACTCTAAATTTTTTTTATTATGAAAAAACTATTACTTGGCGCCTTTTTAGTATGTGGGTTTGCCTCATTTGCGCAAGTGGGTATTGGTACGCCATCGCCAGATGCATCAGCTATGTTAGATATTAGATCTAACAAAAAAGGGGTTTTAATGCCTAATGTCGCATTAACAGATTTAACAGCAGCAGCTCCTGTTGTAAATCCTGCAAACAGTTTGTTAGTATACAATACTACTACTGATGTTGCTAAAAACCTTTCACCAGGGTACTACTACTGGTCAGGAGCACCAGATAATAAATGGAAAAAATTCTCTTCTGATGCAGATACGGTTGTGTCTAATGCATCTTTAGTGAATACTGCTACAGTGACGGTTAATGGTAAAACCAGTGCAGGAGCTCCAATTATTAATACTAATGATTTAACAGTAACTACAGGTAAATTGAAATCTACTGTAAATGGCATTTCAAGTCTTGAGGTTGATGTTTTGGGTAATGCCATAAATGGTTTAACTCGTCTTAGTGGAGATGTTAAGTTAGGGGGAACGCTTTCTGAAGCTACAACCATAACAACAGATGCAACAAATACATTAGCATTATCAGGTTTGGCAGCAAGTACAACAGCTACAGATGATCAAATCGTGGTTACATCTGGAGCTGGTAACGTATTAAAAACGATTCCTTATGCTAGTGTACAAGGTGCTATTTCTACTAAAACGGCAAGTTATACTTTGTTATTAAAAGATGAGTCAATTTTAGTAGATACAGCTGCAGGTGATGTTACAATTACTTTGCCAGCTGCAACAGGCAATGCAGGAAAAAAATACAGTGTAAAAAAGACTAGTAGTGATGACAACGGTGTAATTGTTGCTTCTGCAGGAGGTACTATTGATTCTGTTGCTTCTATTTATGGTAGTGTGTGGTTACAAGGATGGGTTTTTCAATCTGATGGGACTAACTGGTATATTGTTAGCCGTTACTAACATATAATAATGCTAAAATACATTCATTTTAAATTGTGTTTTTATATGATTTAAATGAATGTATTTTTTTTACATATACCTGTTTTTACATTTTGGTGCTATTTTCTATGAGTAGATTTCATTAGAATAAGAAGTGTTACAAAAGGGTATGATTGTTTATTTAATTAATTTATTGAATTATGACATTTTTTTTAAAAAAATATTTAATCTTCTGTTTTGTATTACTTATACCTATAATCTGTGATGCACAAACGGTGAATCAGGGAATGTTTTCTGTTGAGCCAGGCACTCAACTGAGTACTATTGAAAAGTTTAAGAATGATGTTTCGGGTGATTTTGTAAATGATGGCGAATTATTTTTGTACAATCACTTTGAGAATGATGGATATTTTGGTTTTTCTCCTAATCTGTCTTCTGGGATCGTTCGTTTTAGAGGACAACAAGGATATCAGAACATAGTAGGTAATTTGCCAATTGATTTAAACAATGTAGAGTTTAACAACGTTAGCGATAAATACGCTTTCAGGGTCTCAAATGATATTGCTGTATTTGGTAAAGTCGATTTTCAAAAAGGAATTGTAAAATCAGATCCCCTTTTGGGATCATTAGTTTTTGAAGATGGGGCTACTTGTTTTAATGCAGATGATGATAGTTATGTTGAGGGATTGGTTGAAAAAAAAGGCAATGATTCTTTTGTTTTCCCTATTGGGCAAAATAGTAAATATCGTTTGGCGGGGATTACAGCCCCAGAAACGATTAATGATGCTTATACTCAGAAATATGTATTGGATAATCCAAATGCGATATATCCTTTTTCAAATAAAGAAGCTTCAATTGAAGTGATAAATAATAAAGAATATTGGGTATTTGAAAGAGTAGCTGGTAAAGCAGATGTTATTTTAACCCTTAGCTGGGATGAGACTACAACGCCTTCAGAACTTACTTCAGGTTCAGATGAGTCCCTACATATAGTGCGTTGGGATGCGAATAAAAAGCTTTGGGTAGATCAAGGAGGAGTGGTTGATAAGGGGGATAAAACAGTTACCTCACCAGTGGAGGTTACAGGTTATGGAGTTTTTACTATCGCTAGGGTAGTAGATTCTTCTTCGGATAATATTATTGTTAATAATGCAATTTCTCCAAATGGAGACGGCAAGAACGATTATCTCAAATTCCAAGGGTTAATAGGAGAGGATAATACCGTTGAGATTTATAATCGTTGGGGAACAAAGGTATATGAAACCAAAGCTTATGATACAAATGGTAATGTGTTTAGTGGCTATTCAGAATCTTCAATGACAATTGACAAAAGTGCTAAGTTGCCAGTAGGCACATATTTTTATGTGTTGACATATAAAAAATCAGGGAAGACAACAAAAAAGGTTGGCTATTTATATATAAATCTTTAAATTTTTGCAAACATGTTTAATGTAATACTAATCTCAAAGCGTCTTGTTTTTTTGGGGCTTATATTTTTTGTAAGTTTTGAATGCTTGTATGCACAACAGGAACCACAATTTACCCAATACATGTATGCTACAAGTACTATTAATCCGGCTTATGCTGGTTCGCGAGATCTTACAGAAATCTCAGCCTTATATAGAGCGCAATGGGTGGGTATTGACGGTGCTCCAAAAACGGCCAATGTTAATTTTACTATGCCAATGTATAAAAGAATGGGACTGGGACTTTCGGTGTTGAATGATAGGATAGGGCCCTCGGATGAAAGTACGTTTGGATTGGATTTTTCATACAATATAGATGTGTCATCAGAATATCGTTTGTTTTTTGGTTTAAAAGCATCTGTTAATTTGCTTAATATTGATTTTTCAAAATTAAATATTGAAAATCCAAATGATCAAGCATTTCAAAACAATGTTGACAATAAGTTTTCCCCTAATATTGGTACGGGGTTGTATTTACAATCCGAAAAATCTTTTGTCGGGTTATCGATTCCTTTTTTACTAGAGACAGAGCATTATAAGGATCAAATAGCCTCTAAGGCTAAAGAAAAAATGCATTTATATCTTACGGCAGGCTATGTTTTTGATTTAAATTATAACATTCAATTCAAGCCTTCGGTATTGTTTAAAGCAGTAGAGGGTTCGCCTATACAAACTGACGTGTCGGCATCCTTCCTGTTTAATGATTTTTTTACTATTGGTGCAGCTTATAGGTCTAAAGGAGAGGGTGTTAGTGCTTTGGCAGGCTTCCAAGTTTCAAATAATTTGTATATAGGGTATGGGTATGATTTCTCTTCTTCTGGTTTAACCACCTTTGGCAATAGTTCTCATGAGCTTTTTTTACGATTTAGTATTTTTGACTTTAAAAATAGTAGAATTGTTTCACCTCGTTTTTTTTAATTTATGAAAGTTAAACTTATACAATTCTTTATATTCTTTTTTTTTACTTGGCTTACTTTTTCCCAAAATGAACAAAAGTTGCTTAAAAAAGCAGATAAATTATATGACAATTTTGGGTATTTTAATGCTATTACCATTTATGAAAAAGTGGCTGATAAAGGATTTACATCTGTAGAGTTACTGCAAAGATTAGGCAATGCCTATTATTTTAATGGTCTGTATAATGAGTCTCATAAGTGGTATAAGCTCTTGTTTGATTTTAAAAAACAATTAGACCCTATTTATTACTATCGTTATTCACAATCACTTAAGAATGTAGGAGATTATGATAATGCTGAAAAGTATTTCAGAATGTTTGAAGAAGTAGCATCAACTAATGCTTTGATAGAAAAGCCTAGGGAATTTAATGCTTTGCTAGAAGAAAGTAAAAAGCCAGTAATAGCTTCTTATACTATTTCTAATTTGGAAAGCAATAGTGCTTCTTCTGATTTTGGTGGGGTTTTCTTTGGAGGGAATTTTTTATTTACTTCTACTAGAGCATTTGGAAAAACAAAGAGAGCCATAGATCCATGGACATCGGATTTTTTCTCTACTATTTTTAAACTAAAGATGGCTGTTCCAGATGGGGTAAATGATATAAGCTTATTTTCTGAAGAATTACGGTCACCTTATCATGTGGCCACACCAGTTTTTACTCAAGATGGATTGACCATGTATTTTACGGCTAGTAGTACGTATTTTGATAGAGAAACAAACAGGCTTACTAAAGCAGGGACACCGGTCGTACTCAAAATATATAAAGCTTCTTTTAAAAATGGGAAATGGAAAGATGTGGTGAAATTACCTTTTAATAATGATCGGTACAATACAGCACATCCAGTATTGAGTCCTGATGAAAAGAGCTTGTATTTTGTGTCCGATAACCCAGCGGGTTTTGGAGGGAATGATATTTATAAAGTCGATATTTTGGGGGCTAAAAGCTATGGTGTACCTCAAAATTTAGGACCTATGATTAATACGGTTGGAAAAGAAACGTTTCCTTTCATTTCAAGCCAAAACAAGTTATATTTTGCTTCTGATGGTCATATCGGTTTAGGAGGACTAGATGTTTTTGTAACGGATAGTAAAGATGGAAAATTTAGTAATCCGGTTCAAAATGTGGGACAGCCTATAAATAGTTCTTCTGATGATTTTTGTTTTATAGAGAAGGATTCTGTTTCTGGTTTTTTTAGTTCAAATAGAGCAGGCGGAAAAGGGAAGGATGATATTTATAAATATGAGAAGTCACTCCAAACAGACAATAGCTATACTATAGAAGGAACTATAGTAGATCAAGAGACCAAGGAGCCTATTAATGATTTGAAGGTAAAGGTCTATAATAGGGATCATGAACTTATAGAAACGCTTGCTCTAGATAAACAAAGACAATATTCGATTAAAGTAGATGGTGACAAAAACAGATTGTTTTACCTAGAATTTACGGCTCCAAATCATGAAACAATTGAGATAATGGTTAATGTGGATCAGGATAAGAGTAATACCGAAGCGGTAACGATGCTTAAAAAAGACAGGCTATTGGTGGAAGGCAATGATTTGTCTAAACTATTAGTACAACCGATTACGTTTGGATTTGACAATTATTCAATTTCTACTGAATCAAAAGTAGAGTTACAAAAAGTCATAGAAATGATGTATCAGTTTCCAAATACTAAAGTTTTGATCCGCACACACACAGACAGCAGACATTCTTTTGCTTACAACATGGAGTTGTCTAGAAAAAGAGCAAAAGCGGTGATTGATTATTTAATCAAATTTGGAGTATCCAAAGGGCGATTAACTTATGAAGCATTTGGTGAGTACCAATTATTGAACCACTGTGCGGATGGTGTGAAGTGTTCAGAGAAAGAGCATAAAATAAATAGGCGTTGTGAGTTTATTGTGCAATAAAGGGACACACCTATCATCTTTTAAAATTTAAGATGTAGGATTTAAGATGTAGAATTTAAAATTTAAGATTTAAAATTTAGGATTTAAGATGTAGAATTTAGGATTTTCAATTTACAGAGTAAACGATTGCACGATTAAACCTTTAAACAACCTTTAAACTTTTAAACCTTAAACCTATAGACAACCTTAAATCTTTAAACTTTTAAACAACATTTAAACAATTAACCGATTCACCGTTTCAACAAGTAACCCGCCTCTAACATTTCACAATATGAAACAGATATTACTTTTTATTTTTATAATAATTGCCTCTAGTTGTTATGCTCAAGTAGGTATAGGTACGAATAACCCAAATCCAAGTGCTGCTTTAGACATTACTGCCACTAATAAGGCGTTATTATTCCCTCGAGTGGCTAATACGGCTGCTGTTGTAGCCCCTGTAAATGGTATGGTGATTTATGATATTTCTTCCAAATGTATTAAAGCATTCGAAAAAGGGGTTTGGACCAACTGTCTGAGCAATGGTTCCAACAT
>NZ_JMTM01000025.1 GCF_001662485.1 Flavobacterium succinicans | reverse complement strand
AACTCATAACCGATAACTCACAACCGATAACCGATAACTCAAAACCGATAACTCACAACCGATAACTCACAACCGATAACTCACGTCCAAAGGGTATTGGTTCTAATGGATGAAAAAATGACATGTAAAATTGTTCATCATGTGGCTGGTCCCCCAAAGACACATCTCTATATGTAACCTACTATTAAAAACATTAAAGATGTTAGCCACATGATTAAACAATAAAGCATTAACTAAATTAAAAAACACCGTAGGGGTCAATGTTATTAAGGTAATAAATTTTAGAAAGCTCAGCCAGTTCGTCTTTTAGGCTCATGGGTAGAGTAATGATAGTTGATTTAAAATTTGTAATTAGTAAAAAAAAAACAGTTATTTTTCGTTGTTTTACTATATGAAATCGTTAACCATACATCAGCAACCAATTTTTTTTTAATTTTTAACCTAATGAAGTTGTCTAGCGCAAATGTGCTATGAGTTTTTTTTAAATATCGTTACTTTTTTCTAAATATACTTTTAATTGCTTTTTAATTTCAGTCTTGGAATTGGATGTTTTTAAAAAGCGAACAACTCCTTTTTCCCACAATTGGCACTTAAGATAAAAGTTGACATCATCAAATATGGCAACAATTATAGGGACTCTGATATTGTTGGCATTTAAAAATTCAAAGCAGTCTAAGGATTTATTTCTAAAAAAAATGACATAATCATAATCCTCTGCGGGTTCTCTCTCGGAGTAATAAATAAAATCATATTCCGAAAATTCTTTTTTGAGAAAATTATAAAAAGATCTATTAGTATCGCAAATCATTATTTTTTTTATTTCATAAATCATGACGCATTATTTACAATTGATTGTTTATAGTATATGAAAGTTTAGTTATTCTTACCCGTTGGGTGAAATCATTTTTCTATCACACTTCGATACCTCAGTACGGGCTAGAATCATAGATAAAAGTAAAATAGTTAAAGAAGGAATAGAAATAGCATTATTTCACCATAGTAAAACGTCTATTTTTTCTTTAATGAAATTATAAATTCCTATGCATCTATGTGGTAAAAAATAATTTCACCCAACAGCTTTGTTCTTAAAATTTATGGTATTTGCAAGCTTTTCTATACTCAATATTTTTTATAGTTCCATTTATAGCCTATTCTAATGAATCCACTCCCGTTTAACTCAGGTTTCCAGCCAAAAATTTCCTGATCAAGCCTTTTGTCTAAAGTACCTCTTAAACCAAAAAAAAAATGATCTGATATAGTGTAATCAATGCCTGCTTCTAATCCGTAAATAGGTCTAAAACCATGATTACCCCTATTTACTTTTGCCAAACGCAGTCCGCCATAGTACCGCAATTTCTCATATAATCCAGAGGTTAAGTTGACACCAAATCCCCCATGTATATCGGTATAGCCTCCATACAGCGCTGAATGAGACTCAAATCCAGCTTTAGCGTAAATTAAACCTACATATTCAATTTCACCAACTATATTTAAGCCAGACTGTTTGATAGAAGCATAAGGATCTACACTAGTACTGAGTGTAAAATATTCCATCGTATTAAATCTAAGTCCATGTTGACCAGACATGTATTGGAAAAACATTATAATTAAAAAGGTAATAACTTTTGTCATAAGAAATTTAAGTTATGTAATGTGTAATAAGAGTATGGTTTGATTTTAGGTGTAAGAGATATAATTCTTTATTAAAACTAGCAGGATATTAGGTGTAATGTTTTTTAAACTACTAATCTTTACTCATTGGTACAAAAATCTATTTTATTTTTTCGTTTAGTCTTATTTGATAAATAAAGTGGTTGTTTGGTGTAATAAAAGGGCGTTTATTTGGATTTTAAGGGATGTGATTAGAGTGATTTCAAGCGCAACTACTGGTGGTTTTTATGTGCCTTCGTGTCTTATGTCGTTCAATCGTTGAATTGTTTAAAGTTTAAATTGTTTAGGGTTTAAATTGTTTAGGGTTTAAGGTGGTTTAAAGGTTTAATTGTTGAAACGTTGAATCTTTCAATTCAATCCTCATTCCTCATTCCTCAATCCTCAATTCCTCAATCCCAATTCCTCAATCCCAATTCCTCAATCCCAATTCCTCAATCCTAATTCCCCAATCCTACATTCCCCCATACCTGATAAATCATCACTAATAAATCATCACTAATAAATCATCACTAATAACTAATAACTGATAACTGACAACTGATAACTGACAACTGATAACTGATAACTGACAACTGATAACTGACAACTGATAACTGAAAACTGACAACTGAACCCTAGGATAGTGATACTTTTTTTATCAAATAATACTCAAATAGCATTATTTGTTGCATCATTATTACCGTATGTTACTTTAACGAGTGAAGTTGATTTAGATATCTTTTCATTTGTGTATAATATTCTTTTTGAATTTCGATTGTAATGAGGCTTAAGAAAGGTCTTTTTTGGTACAAATTGGAGATAATTTTTGAGTTTAGTTTAGTTCTAAAATAGTTTAATAATGTATTTCAAATTAACCGGTCGTTACTTAATTGTTTTTTTAGTCTATATACCGTTGTCTTATGGTCAGGTTGGTATTGGCTCTATGACTCCTAATAAATCGGCCATGTTGGATATTGTTTCTTCAGATAAAGGGATGTTAATACCAAGAGTAGCTTTAAAAAGTGGGACAGACGGAACTACAATTAGTAATGGAAATGTGGATGGACTATTAGTTTATAATACAGCTTTAGTAGCGGATGTTAAGCCAGGGTTTTATTATTGGGAAAATAAGACATGGAATAGAATACTTATCGAGGAGAAAAAGTTCACGGGAGAAGTTGGAAATGGGTTGAATAATGACAATGGAAAGCTGCAATTGGGGGGGAGTTTAGAAAAGCCAACTACATTGAAGCTCTCTGCAACCAATACCCTTGCTCTAATCGGACTCGAAGAGGGGAATACGAAGCAGGATGACGTTCTTGTGGTGGATGCTAACGGTGTCTTGAAGAAAGTGCCTAATTCGTTGGTAAAAGAAAAGCAAGAAATTGTTTTGGCCAAAGAAGGGCAGACAGAGTTTATTGCTCCATTACCTACGTTTGATGCTGACAAGATTAATGTGTATAGAAATGGAATCAGAATTGGTTTTACAATTAGTAAGCCTAGTGTGATAAAATTAGAGTCAGGGATAATTTGCGACTTTAATGACGAAATACGGATTGTACAGTTTTATTAATGAAATCCAATGTTTTTTTCAATTATAACAAAGAACGAATAGGGATACTCTTAAGGGAATAGCTAGAATAACAAAGAGCAAACTAAAACTAGAAAGATTAGGTGTCAGCTAAAAAAAACGAAGAGTAAAATAAAATTGAATTAACCCGTTGGGTGAAATTCAAATAAAATAAAAACTAAACCACACTTCGATGCTTCAGTTCAGACTAGAGCCAAGAGGAATAGCAAATCAACATAGAAAAAAACAGTAATACTGCTATTTTTCAATAGATAGGCTAGGGAGAGAGTAAAAAAGCTAGTTATTTTTTTTAAACGGCGAATTATAGGATACTAGCCTGTTCAGTGGTATCTAAGTGTGGTAAAAAAATAAGTTCACCCAATGGGGTACTAAAAATAATTTTTCTAATAGGTATAGTATTTCCAAAAGGAAAGGAGTGCGGTATAACCTATAGCTAAGTATAGCTAACCTTTTTCAACCTTTAAACAATTTAAACAATTTAAACAATCTTAAACCTTAAACCTTAAACCTTAAACAACCTTAAACCTTAAACAACCTTAAACCTTAAACAACCTTAAACAACCTTAAACCTTAAACAACCTTAAACCCTAAACAATCTTAAACCTTAAACAACCCAATCCCCAATCACCCAAAGTAATCTATTAAATAAATTTATAAACTATTAAAACTAAAAATTATGAAAACAAAAGTATGTAAACTAGCTTTTTTTGCCATGCTCATGGCTTTATCTTTTAAAGGCAATGCACAAGCTACGGTCGATGTAGCAAAAGGGATAAAGGCGGTTAAAGTGGTTGACAACAAAGGTACAATCAAGTATTTTCAATCCAACAATGGGATTACTCAAATTGTGAATACTACAGCCGATGCAACTACTACAACTTGGCAATTAGGAGGGCAACTGACCAATGATACTTACATAGATGCTACGGGTAAAGTGTTTGGTCTTGACGGTCTTGAGTTAGAGACAGGACCAGCCTCAACAAATGCTACTACGGGTTCTATACATGGTGGTGCTGGAACGGGTTGGACGTTGTTGGTTAGAGATGAAGCAACTGGGGCAACTAAAAAATTAGCAGCAGAAAGTTTAGTGAGTGGGATAAGAGTCGAGCATGTTCAAGCAACAAATGCTTCCGCTAATGTTGATATCACGGTAACTGGATTACCTTTGTTAACGGCAGGTTCTACGGAAGCTAAATTATTTGTGTACAGAAATGGAATTAAATTAAGAACAGGTACTGATTTTGTAGCTTCATTAGACAAAGTGACTATTACTTATAGTGCTACGGACTTACCTATGTATAAAGACGACATAGTGGAAATCCAATACATTAAGTAATTTTTTACTACCATTTTATATGTTTCTCAAAAGACTTTTATTGCCCATCATGTTGATAGTTTGTAATGCTATCTATGCACAATCTTTCAAAGTAGTTGATAATAAAGGAACGTTGAGAAACATAAATGAAGAAATTGGAAACCTAGCAGAGTTGTATGTGTCGGTTCCTGCTAGCCCTCAAGTGCTTACTGAAGTTTTTTCGGATGTTATTTTTAATAGCACAGGGATTGTGGATGCTAGTGATTTTAGTGTAGGGGGTAGTGCTATTACAATTAATAAAATCGGACGTTATGAAATAACGTACAGGGTAAGTACTAAGAGTAAGAATAATGATAGGTCAGGAGCTGAATTTTATTTAGACATGGCAGGGATTGAAGTCCCTGGTACCAGAGCGTATACCTATAGCCGAAACAGTGTAGTAGATAAAAATACAGCTACTGTTACAAAAATAATAGTAACAACTCAAGTTGCGGTTATAAAAGTAAAAGGTAGAGTGTATGCTTCGACGGCCTCGGATAAAACGGTATTCATAGCCGATAACGGTTGTTCCTTGATTGTTAAAAGGATAAAATGATACATTGCCCCTAGGGTAAATTAAAAAAATAAAAACTTAACCACACTTCGATGCCTCAGTGTAGCCTATAGCCATAGATTAGTAGCACCAACATAGACAAAGTAGAAATAGCACTATTTATCACCATAGATGAGCTATGTGAATAGTAAGAAGTCAAATGGTTTCTTTTAAAAAGCTATAAATGCTATGATTTTAGTCGGTACTGAGGCATCGAAGTGTGGTAAAAATAATTTCACCCTAAGGGTGATAGATGGAAGGCAAATGAAGTACTTATATTTTTTTTTACTGTTGACTACGAGTTTGGGTTTTTCACAAATTAGTATTACTTCTGGAGTAGTAACTACAATAAACAATGCTGGCCAAGGAGACTTGTACAAAACAACAGACACAAATGAGTTGTTTATTGGTTTAAGCGATGGCAAGCTTGCCTTAATTGGTGCGAATAATGTGTGGAAAATGGGTGGCAATACGAATAGCTTACCTACAAGTTTATTGGGTAGCATAGGAGACGTTAAAACGAATTTGGGGTCAAACAATACGACTATTTTTGAACTAGGAAAACGAAATACATTAGGTTTAGTGCAATCATTTTCTGATTATGATGATCCCGATCAATATATAGCTCATTTAAAAGGGAACGGTGTTTCGGCACTGCAATTTGAAGCTACAAATGCTTCTTTTTATAAACCAATGTTTTACACAACAGCTACAGGTAATTTTAGACTTAAAGGCAGTGCGGCGGGTTCAGACTTTTTTGAAATTGGATCGGCAGGAACGGCTAATAACGGATCTCTTGAATTCATAGTGGGTGATGATGGAGACGAAGCAATTCTCTTTAAAAAAAACAATTATGATACGAATTCCAATATAGAAATATTGCGTTTACAAGGTATCGGTTTAAACAATACAGTCAGAGTAGGTATTAATACAACAGGAGTTGTTGCCAATTCAACGTTACAAAATGGGGGGTCTTTTTCACTTCCGATTAATGCAACGACTAGTAGCTTTGTACTAACCGATAAAGAATACACTTTGATTTTAAAAGCAGGTACTTATACAGGAACCGCAGTTACCCTTCCCGCAGCCACTACTTGTAAAGGTAGAATATATGTAATTAAAAACAATTCAGGAGTGAATAGAAGCTCGTCTTCATTTGTTAGTAGAACTGGTGTTAATGCATCGAATTTGGGTAATAATACGGTTTTTGTACTTCAGAGTGACGGTACAGTTTGGCAGCAAGTGAATTAGTTCTTTAGATCACTTCTCACTTTTCTCACATCTCACAATAAACCTTTAAACAACCTTAAACTTTAAACCTTAAACTTTAATAACTGATAATAGCCTTCTCACTTCTGTCTTTTCACTTTTCACTTTTCACGACAATAAATTAAACAACCTTAAACCTTAAACAATTTAAACTTTAAACAATTTAAACTTT
>NZ_JMTM01000024.1 GCF_001662485.1 Flavobacterium succinicans | reverse complement strand
CATTCCTATTCAAATTTGACAAACATTAAAGAATGGGTTAAAGCACATTCTTATTCAAATTTGACAAACCATAAAGAAAGCTAAAGCACATTCCTATTCAAATTTGACAAACCATAAAGAATGAGCTAAAGCACATTCCTATTCAAATATGACAAACATTAAAGAATGGGTTAAAGCACATTCCTATTCAAATTTGACAAACATTAGAGAATGGGTTAAAGCACATTCCTATTCAAATTTGACAAACAATAAAGAAAGGGCTAAAGCACATTCCTATTCAAACATGACAAACATGACAAACATTAAAGAATGAGCTAAAGCACATTCCTATTTAAATTTGACAAACATTAGAGAAAGGGCTAAAGTACATTCCTATTCATATTTGACAAACCATAGCATACGTAACTCATTATAAAAAATGAGCTAAAGCCCTTTATAGTAAAACTTCTTTTACTTACAACACTAAAAGTGGCGCAATGAATCCAAAACTTAAGAGTCCTGTAGTATAATCTTTGACTCCGAAAGTAGTTTCAGCATACTTAGTAAAATCATATTTCCTAGCCGTATATGCCATATAAAATTTCAAATTCATATCCTTAAAAGGCATGTATTGAATGGTTGGAATAAGTCCGTAGCTAGATCCTAATTTTGAAGTAGCCTTTGGATCTGGATTCCCTTTCCAAGAATGATTGCTATTCATCACCGTCAAAAGTAAATTTACTTTTGGTGTTACAAGATATTCTGCACGTAACCAATTTTCAAGATAAACAGCGTCTTGTGCAGCATATTGATATTTACTATTTATGATATTAGAAACAATCCCTTTTCGGTCAATATTTTCTTTGCTGTACTGAAAATCATAATACAGTACAAAGTTTTTTGCTGTGAATTTATTTCCTAAGGCAATATAATTCATATGCGCATTCTTGGCTTCATTAAAAAAGCTGTAACTATAAGTAGTTTCTAATTTACCTTTAAAAAAACTACTTCTCCAATTGGCTACAAAAGCAAATGGTGTTTTTGAAGCCGTAATTCCAGGTGGAATAGCATTCCCATATTGTTCTTCAAAAGTTTTAGTTCTAGAATTTAGCACTTGAAAAGACAATGAATTTTTGTTATCAGCGAAGGTATGCGCGATACCCGCCCCTACTAAAAAGTTGTCTGAATTCTCAATCATGTCATTGTAGGTAAGAATATCAATAGGATTAAAATCAAATTCATACCCACCCCAATCGGCACACATTTTACCAAACGTAAAATTAGTTCTTGGTGAGAGATCTACTTTCAAAAAAGCCATATCCACCGAACGACTAATGTTATCTAGATTTCCAGGAACCGGTTCTCTGGTATACCTGTCACGAAATCTAAACGATACCTTATCATGAATTTTCCCTTTAATTTCCAAACGGAGCTGATCATAATTAAACTTTGACCCTGTATGACTTCCATCTAAAAAGCCACTATTTAAAGCCACACGAGTATTAAAAATCACATCAACATCCCTCAGCAAAGATTGTTTCTTTACAGGAATTATTGAACGTAAGGAATCTGGAAACGGAAAAACCCCCTCATTAGTTTGTTTCTCTTGGCCAAAAGTAAGGTTGACGACAAAACACACTACAAGTAATAAAAATATTTTTTTCATAATTATATATTTAAAGAATAAATGCCCCTAATACAAAGCCAACAGCAATAGCAACACCAATTGCTACTACACCAGGCACCATAAAACTATGATTCACAACGTATTTACCTATCTTAGTACTTCCGGTTCTATCAAAGTTGATAGCTGCCAAAAGCGTAGGATATCCAGGCAAAACAAAATCACTGTTTACAGCAGGGAAAATTGCCATTAATGCCCCAGGAGGTAAGCCTAATGCTAATCCTAATGGCATCATGGTTTTAGTTGTTGCCGCTTGGCTAAACATTAATACACCAAGCGCAAAAACTGCTATTGAAAAAGTCCAAGGATGATCTTTTACCACTCCTCCTAAAACCTCTTGAATCAAATCTGCATTATGTCCCATGAACGTTGAACTCATCCACACCACACCAAAAACAGACACTACTGCAGAGGCCATAGAAGTAAATAAACTCATCTTAGTTACATCAGCAGCACTCGTTTTGGTAATCAACATCATGGCAGCCGAAGCTGACAGAGTCACAACACCAATAATAGTTACCATTGATAAAGAACCATTTTCATTTACCGCTAAAGTTTTGGCTCCTGCTTCAAAATGAGGCACAAGATCTGGGAAAGCACCCGCTATAACGATCAATATTATGGCTATTGAAAAAATAAGAACTGCTGTTTTTGCTCCAGGTTTTAGTTCTTTTTTTTGCGCAACTTCATCACTATCCAAACTAGCGGCAAATTCAGGGTCTTTCATCTTTTCGATAAAAATTGGATCGTTTACCAATTCTACCCCTTTTTTGTAAACCGAAAAACAACCTATTGTTAGTCCAATTAAACAAGCCGGAATACAGATCATCATAATATCCACCAAAGCTCCAGGATACCCCAAAATCACGACTAAGGCCGCAGTTGCTGCGCTCATTGGGCTTCCCGTTAAAGCTAAATGTGAAGCTATTACCGAAATGCTCAATGGTCTTTCGGGACGAATACGCTTTTTGGCTGCCACCTCAGAAATGATTGGCAATAAAGAGTACACAATATGAGCAGTACCTGCAAACAAACAAAGAAAAAACACCGTAAAAGGCGCAATAAACGTAATATTTGAAGGATTGCTCTTAATTATTTTCTCCGCCAATTGCACTAAATAGTCCAATCCACCCGAGGCTTGAAGCGTTGCGGCTGTAGTAACTATAGCCATTATTATCAACATCACGTCTAATGGAGGACTTGTTGGTCTCATATTAAATACAAGTATAAAAATGAGTAACCCGACCATCCCCATCACACCAAGACCTATTCCTTTCATTTGAGATCCAATAAGGATCATGGCCAAAAGAACACTAAATTCTAACCAAAACATAAGCAGCGTTTTTAATTGTTTATTAAAGATTTACCCGTTGATACGCTATTTTTTAACCCCATAGCACCCTTAAGTAAGTACTTGACACCAAATCTTTTTAGTGTTATTGAATAAAAACAGCTTTTGCTATTCAGCTCCCTTTATTCTACTTACCTACTTTTTCCCTTTCATTCTTTCTTTACCTCTCTCTATGGCGCTGTGTGGTTCTTTTTTTTATTTTATATGAACCCTCGTAACTCCTACCCAAAACATGGCATTTAACCTAGCGTTGGGTGAAATTATTTTTTACCACACTTCAATACCCCAGTGGAGGCTTGAATCCTAGCATTTTTTTTAGTTTTTAATAGCATCCTATAGACGTTTTACTATTCACATAGCTCATCTATACGAGAAATAGTGCTATTTCTGTTTTTTCTATGTTGACTTGCTATTCATCTATGGTTCTAGCCTGCACTGAGGCATCGTAGTGTGGTTTAATTTTTATTTTATTTAACTTTCGATCAACAGGTTACTGTTTTGAACACTAGTATTCAAAGAAATTTTGTTGAATTTTAGCTCTATCAGCCGTTTCAGTCAAAGAAAGCATCAATAAAACTCGAGCTTTTTGTGGGTTTAAATCATCCGCCACTACAAATCCTAATTCTGCATCGTTTACTTCATTTTCTAAAGTAATTCTTCCTGAATTTGCTCTAGCAGAACGACATACTAGCACCCCTTTTTTTGCAATATCTGACAAGGCTTTTCCTACTGGTTCTCCAAAGTTTCCATTCCCCATCCCTGCATACACCAATCCTTTTAGACCTGGAATTGTAGCCAAATTAGACACTGTCTCTGGGCTTGCATCAGCATAACCGTATACAATTTCTACTTTTGGAAGCTCGTTTACTTTAGACACATCAAATTTTTTGGAAGGGTTTCTTAATGATTGGTAGTAATAGCTTACTTTTCCATCATAGATTAATCCAATCGGACCAAAATTAGTAGATTTGAATGTTTCTAGATTAGTAGTACTTGTTTTCGTAACATCTCTTGCGTCGAAAACTTTTTCATCCATAGCTACAATTACCCCTTTGCCTTGGCTTTTTGGGTTAGCCGCTACCATTACAGCATCCAATAAATTTCGGTTTCCATCTTGACTCATTGCAGTAGACGGGCGCATTGCTCCTACAAGAACTACGGGCTTCTCAGAGTTAACCGTTAGGTCTAAAAAGTAAGCCGTTTCTCCTTGCGTATCCGTTCCATGAGTAACCACTACTGCATCTGCTAAATTTTCCTTAAAAATTTGATTAATTCTTTTGGATAATTTTAGCCAAGTAGCCACATTCATATCTTGGCTTCCAATTTGTGCGATTTGTTCACCTGAAATTTTTCCGTATTTATGAATGTCTGGCACAGCATTTAACAAGTCATCGATAGGCACCTTACCAGCAGTGTATGCAGCTTTGGTTGCCGATTCACCTGACCCAGCAATGGTTCCTCCAGTGGCTAAAATAATAATTCGTGGTGCATTTTTTTCAGTGTTTTTTTGAGCTTTCGCTGTCATAGAGAACGTCAAAATCGTGACATATACAATTGAAAGAATTTTTCTCATCGTTATCAATTTAAATTGTAAAATTTTTAAGGTTGTTTAGGCATTAATAAACCTTGGATTAATTAGATTTTCAATAGAATAGATTTCATCCCATTTTTCTTGAGTAATCAATTTGCGTTCTACAACAGCAATTTGGTGTACGCTTTTCCCTGTTTTAAGCGCTTCCCCTGCTATACTTGCACTTTCTTCATACCCTAGAATTGGATTAAGTTGCGTTACAATTCCAATACTATTCATTACTAAATCATAGCAATGTTTTTCGTTTGCGGTAATTCCAACAATACATTTATCAATTAAAGTATGAATCGCTTTGGTTAAATAATCTAAAGAAGTGAACATGGCAAATGCAATCACTGGTTCCATCACGTTTAATTGCAACTGTCCTGCTTCTGCCGCTAAAGTTACAGTTAAGTCTTGGCCAATAACATAGAAACAAGTTTGATTCACAACTTCTGGGATAACTGGATTTACTTTACCTGGCATAATAGATGAACCTGGTTGTCTAGCTGGAAGGTTAATTTCGTTAAAACCTGTTCTTGGTCCTGAACTTAGTAATCTCAAATCATTACAAATTTTTGACACTTTTACTGCGGTTCTTTTCATGGTACCCATGATTTGCACATAAGCCCCTGTATCAACCGTAGCTTCAATTAAGTCAGGAGATAATGACAAAGGAATTCCTACTTCTTTAGCTAAGTAATTTACACATAATTCTGGGTAACCTTCTGGAGCGTTTACTTTTGTTCCGATAGCCGTAGCCCCCATGTTTATTTCAAGTACTAAACTTTGTGCATCTTTTAGACGTTTAATATCTTCACTAATTGTAGTTGCATAAGCATGAAACTCTTGCCCTAAAGTCATAGGAACCGCATCCTGCAATTGGGTACGTCCCATTTTTAGTACACTATTAAATTCCTTTCCTTTGGCGGTAAATGCTTTTTCTAGTTCCACTAAAGAAGCTATAAAACTTTCCATTTTAAGATAAAGTGCAATACGAAACGCTGATGGGTAGGCATCATTTGTAGATTGAGAGCAATTTACGTGATTGTTAGGATGCAAAAATTGGTATTCTCCTTTTTTATGTCCTAAATATTCCAAACCAATATTAGCGATAACCTCATTAGCATTCATGTTTACAGAAGTTCCAGCACCTCCTTGAATCAAATCGCTAACAAACTCTTTGTCAAATTTACCAGCAATTAATTGATCACTACCGTAACAAATTGCCTCTGCTATCTTAGCATCCAATACCCCACAATCTTTATTAGCTAAGGCTGCTGCTTTTTTTACATATCCTAAGGCTTTTATAAATAAAGGCTCTTTTGAAATTGGTATTCCTGTAATGTTAAAGTTTTCAACCGCTCTAAACGTTTGAACACCGTAGTACAAATCATTTGGAATTTCTAATTCCCCTAAGAAGTCATGTTCTAATCTAGTTGATTTCATATCAAAAATTATTAAGATTACTTAAATTTAAAATGTAAAAATACAAAAAATATTGCCGAAAAATCATTTTTTAACTAAAATATTAACAATATCGTAAAATTTAAACATATTTTAACTTAAATAGTCAAAATATAATGATTCTGTTAACATAATTATCTCAAAAAATATATATATTAGCCTCAAACCCACAAAATACTGATTTTATGCCTATTACAAAATAAAACAAAAAAAGCTACTGTTTTATACTAAACACTAGCTTTTTTTTCTTGGCGTATGAGGTGGGGTAATTTTTGTGAAGAGTTGAATTGTTTAAATTGTTTAAAGTTTAAGGTGGTTTAAAGGTTGAATTGTTGAAGCGTTGAATTGTTTAAATTGTTTAAATTGTTTAAAGTTTAAGGTGGTTTAAAGGTTTAATTGTTGAAGCGTTGAATTGTTGAAGCGTTGAATTGTTTAAATTGTTTAAAGTTTAAGGGGGTTTAAAGGTTGAATTGTTGAAGCGTTGAATTGTTTAAATTGTTTAAGGTTTAAGGGGGTTTAAAGGTTTAATTTCGTGAGATTTTAGATATGAGAAGGCAATAAAACCACCATTTCTATTATTGTCTAATATCTTTTGAGCAATCATATTTAGAGTGTCGAGGCCAGTTACTGCAGTTAAATGTCAATTATTTGGGCGTTACCACAAGGGTCGGGCATTTCGCTACAATCTTTTTTGAGGCAAAAAGAGCCTCAAAAAAGGATTTCCACTACAATCCCTAACGCAAAAAAATGAAGTAAACCACAAAAACCAGTTCTAAAACTCATTCTAATAATAATGAAAGACCTCGTATGAGCATAGGCAATCTTACACCAAATCACGTACCTCAAAATACTATAAAAACAGAAAAATTATGGAAGAATAATTATGCAAATCTTTGTTAGGTTACGTATAAATATCTAAACATATTTTAGGACGAGACAACTTTGTGGTCACGAGTTTGAAACTCGCGCTAGCCGTTGAACTTATTTTGCTCGCGCCTGATGGGGAGGAGTAAAATGTTTAACCGCTAAGTTCGCAAAGGGTTTACGCAAAGGGACGCAAAGAAAGTACAAACATATCAGTCATCGAAGTTTTTTATGACTTGGTGTATTTGTTTTGAACCATATAAGGCAAATAAGGGCATAGAAGTATCCATCTGTGAAAATCTGTGGAATTTGTGTCTAAAAATTTAACCGCAAAGATCGCAAAGATTTACGCAAAGGTAACTATCTAAATTCTTATTGCTTCGTGCCTTCTTCGTGTTGCTTTGTGGTAAAAAAAATTAACCGCTAAGTTCGCAAAGGGATTACGCTAAGGGACGCAAAGAAAATACAAACATATAAGTCATTGAAGTTTTTTTTGAATAGGAATGCTTTTTTTGAACCATATATGGCAAATAAGGGCATAGGTTTAAAGTTTAAGGTGGTTTAAAGGTTGAATTTCGCGAGAAGGCAGAAGGAGTGAAATGTGAGAAGCAAAGTCAAATCCTAAATTCCTAATTCCTAAAAACCAATACCCAAATCTTAAAAGAGTGAGAAGTACAATGTGAAAAGCGAGAAGGTGATTCTTCCTCTCGAAAATCAACAAAAAACAAAAAACCACCTAATTTCTTAGATGGTTTTAATTTAGAGCCGGCGGAGGGACTCGAACCCACGACCTGCTGATTACAAATCAGCTGCTCT
>NZ_JMTM01000023.1 GCF_001662485.1 Flavobacterium succinicans | reverse complement strand
AGAATCGCGATGGCGGATTAGGCTCGGATGATATTTATAGATTTATCAGTAAAGATAAGTGCAAACAAATCTTAAATGGAACTATAAGCGATAAGGCATCAGGGGCAGTTTTGGCAGGCGTACAAATGGTGCTTTTGAACAAAAAATACAAAGTAGTTGGCGAGACCACAACCGATGCATCAGGAAATTACAGCTTCAAGGTCGATTGTAGAAAAACCTACAGCGTTAGAGCCACCAAAGAAGACTATACCTCAAAAGAAGTAACCATTAAAATCCCTGAAATCAAAGGCCAAACCACAGTGGATTTACAACTAGAAGGCAGTATTTGCAAAGTAACCGTAGGCGATGATTTGGGCAAATGTTTTGGCATCAAAATGATTTATTTTGATTTGGATAAATCCAATATTCGCAAAGAGGCGGCTTTGGACTTGGCCAAAATCTTAGATGTATTACAACAAAACCCAACGATGAAAATCGACATCCGTTCCCATACCGATTGCAGACAAACGGCCAAATACAACCTGGCTTTGTCCGAAAGAAGAGCACAATCAACTATCGCTTGGTTAGTTTCCAAAGGCATCGATACATCAAGACTCACCGGAAAAGGCTACGGCGAATCGCAACTCATCAACGATTGCGGCTGCGAACCAACCAACCAATCCAATTGCACCGAAGAACAACACCAAATGAACCGAAGAAGTGAGTTTATTGTAACTGCGCTTTAATAGGTTTCTCTAAACCAAAAAATGCCCTCTGAATTTATTCATGAGGGCATTTTTTTATAGATTTAATTTTTTTATTCATGAACCAAATCGGTGAGTAGTTTTTTATCACCTACAATCCACAAGATATCATCTTTTTCGAGTAAAATACTTGATTCTGGATTCATGAATCGTTTCCCTCTCTTTTCAACGCCAACAACTAGACCTTTTGTTTTTTCACGAAGTTTTGATTCTTTTATACTTTTACCAATAAAAGCATGATTCTTCAATTCAATTTGTCTAAGCACAATATCGGGCTCTCTTACTTCTGGGGAAGCTTCAATTTCATGTTGATCCAAATATTTTTTGAAATCTTGAAGTTGTACATCCGTGCCAATCACGAATACTTCATCTCCAGGGAAAATACGTTCGTTAGCATCAGGAATATGAATGGTAATTTCTCCTCTTTTGATCGAGGCGATATTGATTCCAAGTTGTTCTCTAAGTTGCAATTTTTTTAAGGTTTCTCCAGCAATATTCGATTCGGCTGCAATATCAAAAACAGCCATGTGCCCGTCCCAAGGCGATAAATCACTACGACTTCTTTTGGCTTTGCTAATCTCTCTATCATTTAAATTGGATAAAAAATGATTCTCAATTTTATGATATTGATGATTTATTTTCTTTTGGAATAAAAAATAAAAAAGAATAGCAATTACAAACGCGACTAGGGCTATTTTTGGAGAAAAGAAAATATTTAGCAATAAACCAATGTAACCTACCGCCAGTAAAATTCTGAATAAGAAAAGCATAGCCATTGGTCCTCTTGATTTTCGGTCTTCTAAAAGAACAGAAACTTCGGCAACAGCTACTCTTCTTAGGGATAATGCCCAAAGAAATGGGGACAAAACAATCAGTGTGATTAAGGCACAAAGTGCTGAACCAAAAGGATACGCTTTCACTAAAGGCAAAACAAATCTTGAGGAAAGTACAATTACTGCCACAATAATGATGGAATGAATGATTACTTGTATTAAATAGGCATTGATGACAATTTTCCAATTATTTACAGTTTTTATAGCTTGAGTACTAGCACTATAGCGTTCAATTTTTTTAAGCCATCTTCTTGGAAGTTTTCTGCTCAAAAAATCAGAAAAAGGACCTGAAAATTTAATCATATATGGGGTACTAAAGGTCGTTACTGCCGAAACCGCTACAACTATTGGATACAAAAATGAACTGGTAACGTGCAGCGTAATTCCCAAAGTAGCAATAATGAAGGAGAACTCCCCAATTTGTGACAAACTCATCCCTGTTTGTACCGATTCTTTGAGAGGTTGTCCCGACAAAAGCGAACCCACAGTAGAGCTAATAGATTGACCTAATATGGTCACGAGCGATAATACCAAAACAGGAATAGCGTGTTCTTTCAATGCTTCGGGGTCAATCAGCATTCCGACAGATACAAAAAAGACAGCACCAAAGAGATCTTTTACAGGCTTTACCAAATGTTCGATATGTTCTGCTTGAGTAGTTTCGGCTATGATTGAGCCCATGATAAAGGCCCCAAGAGCAGGTGAAAAACCTACATTGGCCGCCAAAATTACCATTAGCAAACAAAGCGCTATAGATATGATTAGCAACATTTCATCGGTTAATAAATGCTTGGCTTTTTTTAATACAGTGGGAATGATAAAAATTCCACTCAAAAACCAAAGCACTAAAAAGAATACCAATTTAAAAATCGATTGAATCAACTCACCACCAGAGAAGTTATTACTCACTGCTATCGTCGATAAAAGGACCATCATCAAAATGGCAATTATATCTTGCACAATCAAGGAACCAATAACGTTTCCAGCAAAACGTTGTGCTTTTACCCCAAGTTCTTCAAAACTTTTTAGAATAATAGTCGTGGATGAAATCGATAAAATAACTCCTAAAAAAATACTATCCATAGTAGACCAATCGAATAATTGACCTACAGTATAGCCAAAAAACACCATAAATGCGATTTGAGTGATGGCAGTAATAGATGCCGTTCCGCCTACTTTTATGAGTTTCTTAAAACTAAATTCCAATCCTAAACTGAACAATAAAAAAATAACCCCAATTTCTGCCCAAACTTCAACACTCTTGGTGTCGCGAATGGTAGGAAAAAAATCAAAATTATTCCCGGCCAAGAAACCCGCAATCAAATAGCCCAAGACTAAAGGTTGTTTGAGTTTCTTAAATAACAATACCGCAATTCCTGCGGTCATGAGTATTAAACCCAAATCAGTAATTAATGGTTCTAAATGGGTAGATACTTCTGCAACTGCACTCATTGTTTTTTATTTATTTAAAAATTATAAAAATCTCGATTTTGGCTAATTTACAAAAATCGTTTTTCAAATCATTGTTTTGAGCCACAACAAAAAGTTAAAACCAAAAAAAGCTATCGGTTAGGATAGCTTTTTGAGATAAGTATGTTTTTTTTAATTTAAATCCCAATAAAATTACTTGGTGTGATTTGAAGTAATTCTGCCTTTATGGCATCAGAAACTTCTAACGTAGCAATAAATGCATGCATAGAATCTTTAGTAATCGCCTCGTTCGTTCTGGTCAAACCTTTTAGCGCTTCATAAGGATTTGGATAGGCTTCGCGACGTAAAATCGTTTGAATAGCTTCTGCAACTACTGCCCAATTGTTTTCTAAATCTTCGTGGAATTTACTTTCGTTCAATAGCAATTTGTTCAATCCTTTCAAAGTCGCCTCAAAAGCAATAAGTGTATGTCCCATTGGTACACCAATATTTCTCAAAACTGTACTGTCTGTTAAATCACGTTGCAGTCTTGATAAAGGTAATTTGGCAGACAAATGCTCAAAAATAGCATTGGCAATACCTAAATTTCCTTCAGAATTTTCAAAATCAATAGGGTTTACTTTATGTGGCATCGCCGAAGAACCAATTTCTCCTGCTTTGATTTTTTGTTTGAAATACTCCATCGAAACATACGTCCAAATATCGCGATCCAAATCGATGATGATGGTGTTGATTCTTTTTAAAGCATCAAAAAATGCAGCGAAATGGTCGTAATGTTCAATTTGAGTCGTTGGAAAAGAGTGGTGTAATCCCAAAATATCTTCTACGAATTTTTTACCAAATTGTCTCCAGTCAATTTGTGGATACGCTACGTGATGTGCGTTGTAATTTCCAGTAGCACCACCAAACTTAGCCGCAAAAGGAATGTTGAACAACAAACGCATTTGCTCTTCTAAGCGCTCTACGAAAACCCCAATTTCTTTTCCTAAACGAGTAGGAGAGGCAGGCTGTCCGTGCGTACGTGCCAACATAGGAACGTGAGCCCATTCTTGACTTAACTCTTTCAATTTGGCAATTAAACCAATCAAGGATGGCATATACACTTTTTCAAACGCTTCTTTTGTCGAAAGCGGAATAGCTGTATTGTTGATGTCCTGAGAAGTCAATCCAAAATGAATAAACTCTTTGTGAGCCGAAAGACCCAATTTTTCAAAAGCGTCTTTTATAAAGTATTCTACCGCTTTTACGTCGTGATTGGTAACTTTTTCAGTTTCCTTAATCCAAAGCGCATCTTCGGTACTAAAGTTTTTGTAGAGGTTGCGTAAACTCTCAAATACATTAGGGTTTACTCCAGTCAATTGTGGCAAAGGTTGTTCGCATAAGGCAATGAAATACTCGATTTCAACCAAAACACGGTATTTAATCAACGCTTCTTCTGAGAAAAAAGGCGCTAATGCAATTGTTTTATTTCTATATCTCCCATCAATAGGAGAAATGGCATTTAATTCGTTTAAAGTAGTCATTGTTGTGTTTTTTGTTCGAAAGGCACAAAAATAAGCATAAGTGTTCAGTATTCAGTTTTCAAGGCTTAGTTTTTTTCTCTAATTCCAATAACTTTTGTTGCAAAACAAGAATTCCTTCTGTAGCCTTCATAGCAATACAAGTCAGCGGATTTTTTACATTCGAAATCTTGGTCGCTTTGGGGTCAATATAAAAAATAGGAACATTTTCGGGAGCAAAATCCGTCAGTCCCGCCGCAGGATACACTTGCAACGAAGTCCCAATAATGGCGATATAATCAGCTTGTTCAACTAGAACAATTGCATCTTCTAGCGCAGGAACCGCTTCGCCAAACCACACAATATGCGGACGCAATTGGTTGCCGTTCGTATCAAAATCGCCCAGTTGCAAATCACCTCTCCAATCCAAAACATAGGACTCATTTCGTGTACTTCGTACTTTTAGCAACTCACCGTGCAAGTGTAAAACGTTCTGACTTCCCGCGCGTTCATGCAAATCATCTACGTTTTGTGTAACAATATAAACCTCGAAATCCTGTTCCAATTCCACCAAAACCTGATGCGCCAAATTCGGCTTGACCTCCAATAATTGCTTCCTTCTTTGATTGTAAAAATCCAAAACCAATGCAGAATTTTTTCGCCATCCTTCTGGAGTTGCCACCTCCATTACATCGTGCCCTTCCCACAATCCGTCGCTATCTCTAAAGGTTTTTATTCCGCTTTCAGCACTTATTCCGGCTCCTGTTAATACTACTAATTTCTTTTTCATTTGTCGAAAATTAATTTGTTTACCATTATTTGGGCGTGCCCACAGCTTCACAAAGGGGCATTCAGCAAGCGTGTTATGCGCCCCTTTGCGAAGCTGCGGTCGGGCTATCCGCGCTACTTCGGTAGCCAGCTCCTATCCCTCACGCAAAAAAAACATTACTCAAATAAAATCATTTTTTCATTCAAATCCCAATTCCAAAATCCAAAATCCAAAACTCAAAACTCAAAATCCAAATTCCAAAACTCAAATACTATTTACTAATCACTAAGGACTAATTATTAAGGACTAATTACTTTTCTTATTTTTGCCCAAAAAAAAGCAGGGATGATAGATTTGGATTACCTAGAATATTTAGAAGGATTTTTAACCGACAATAGAAAAGAGAATTTCTTAAAAGTACTCAAAAACAGAACCAATCATTTTACAGTGGTAGTCGAGGATGTGTTTCAAATGCACAATGCTAGTGCGGTTATGCGTAGTTGTGAGGTTTTTGGGGTACAAAATATGAATGTAATCGAGCAGCGTTTTGGTAAACGAATCGACAAACAAATCGCTATGGGCGCTCAAAAGTGGGTCGATATTACCCCATATGATTCGGTAAGCAATTGTATAGATACACTAAAAAGTAAAGGTTACCAAATCATTGCCACCACACCTCATACAGACGATTGTGATTTAGAGAATTTTGATTTTTCTAAACCCAGCGCTTTGTGTTTTGGTACCGAAAAAGAAGGTTTATCAGAAGAGATTATGCAAAAAGCCGATGGTTTTCTCAAAATACCTATGGTAGGTTTCACCGAAAGTTTGAATATTTCAGTATCCGCAGCAATTATTTTGCAAAATTTAACCAATAGATTACGCAATTCCGATATTCCTTGGCAATTAACCGAAGCCCAAATTCTCGAAAAACGACTCGATTGGGCACGAAAATCTATCAAAGACATCAAACGCATCGAGGCGCGTTATTTTGAGGAGAAAAAATAGCATTTGGCTTATGGCTTTTAGCTGTTAGCCTTGGAATTTGGAATTTAGAATTTAGAATTTGACTTTTTACCTTTACCAAAATAACAAAGGCTACCTTTTGGGTAGCCTTTGTTTTGTTATATAAAATTGGGTTTAGCTTACTAAAACCCAAGTTCCAGCAGCCAATAAGCTTTCAGCTTTTTTGTATTTCATCGTTTCTGTTTTACCAGTAGCTACTTCTTGAATAGTAACTGTGTCATTACGATTAATTTTAGGTTGGTCGCGAACAATAGTTTCAGTCACTTGACGGGCTTGTGTTTGCCCTGCCTCGCGATTGATACTTTCGCTGTTCTCGATTTCATCTTTATTCAATTGGTAATCGTCTTTCGGACGTTCTACTTCTTTAGCTTCTTGAATTCTTTGGTTTTTAGTTTAGCCAAAGAACGAGACTGTCGTTTTAAACAGCCTCGTTCTAGTTTTTTTTATAAAATCAAGTACAATTTTTACACATACTCAATGAGTACTCGATTTTGTATTTCCTCTATTTCTTCAAAGCGCATTCCAGTGAAACCATTGTCTAGGATCGCCTGTTTTAATCGCTCTGAGACATAATAACCCGCCATGCCATTATGTGCACACCTAAAAAAATCAACTTCTTGATTGCTTGTATTTAAAACAATTTTTGTGGGTTGAAGTTCACCAAAACTGTAATTACTACATTTATATAAGAAATCTACTTCGGATGTAATTTTAATCTCTTGATCTAAATCTTTGTACTGAAACGCACCAAGATCTTCAAATAATTTAAAGATGGATTTATCATAATCAATAAAATCACTTTTGTATTCATCTAAGTAGAAAATGTAATACGTGTAATCAACTTCTTTTTTCGTTGCTTTTATTTTCCAAGTCTGAAAAGGGCCATTGCAATAAGACTTTAAAAATGCTAAAAACGGTTCGTTAATGATTAGGTAATGTTGAATTGGAATCTCAACCATATGTATTAATGAAGTGGTCTTTGTGCTTTTGTAAAACTCCAATGTGGGTATAGCGGGATTCTTATGAATAGGATTAAACAATCCTTGAGTGCCAAAGGCACCATCATCATAGGGTCTGCCGTCCCAAGTTGTTTTTTGCACTTGGTGATAATGACCGATTTCTTTATTCTCTATCGAGTTTCTTAAACGGTAATATTTCATTTTATAGATTTTAAGGGATTAAATCGGCTATTTCACCTAATGAAAGGTTACGATTAGCTTCAATTGTCTTTTTAATTGTAGCAGTATATTTGGTAAGTTCATCATAGGCTTTCTCCATATTACCAGGTGCATTGTCATATAACTTTGTTAGATAGGCTTCAATTTTTTCTGAATATTTTTTGTGACCATTCAAATGAAAGTCAGCGGTCATAGCTATACCATTTGGGATGTCGTTGATGTGCCATGCGCTTTTGGTTTTTGAACTGTACTTGGCAGCAAGTTCTACTAATTTATGATTTGCTAATCCATAAGGAATAATGTGATGTGCATGTATGGCT
>NZ_JMTM01000022.1 GCF_001662485.1 Flavobacterium succinicans | reverse complement strand
AAGCTAAAAAATGATTTTTACTGCTATGGCAGTTTTGGCGTTTAGCGCTGTTTCAGTTGCAAACACTATTGAAGTAAAAGAAGAAGTTGTAGTATACAACGAGAGCAGGGAGATTTTATTTACTTCTTGTGAGCAACAAGCTATCGACTATGTGGCTTTTTGTGACCCAAACAATAAATGGGATGCAGAAACGGCACATGGTGTGTATAGAAATGCAGTAGAAGAATGTGATAGAAAAGAAAAGTCACATTCAGCTAATTAATTTTAAAAAGAAACAGAACTTACATCTTTATAAGTTCTGTTTCTTCAAATTAAATCAAATTTTATTATGAATAAATTTTTATTCTTATTATGTTTTTTTTCAACTTCATTAGTGTTTAGTCAAAATAGTTCGGTGCAAGTTGTTTATAAGGTAAAGGATGTTGTTTCTGATGCCAATATGAATACAATACCAAGCAATATTAAAAACACATTAATTTCAGTCATTAAAGAAGCTGAAAAGCAATCATTTGTGCTCACATATTCAAGTAATCAATCAAGTTATGTTGCTGAAAATTTGATGACTAAAGGAGAAACAGGTTCTAATATAAGTATGTTAGCTCGTGCACAATTCACTGGAATGTATGATTATTTTTTCGATTTTAATACTAATGTTGAGATTTTAAAGAATAATAATGACTCTAAATTGTTAAGTAAAAAGTATGTTCCTTTAAATTGGAAGGTTACTTCTGAAAGTAAAACAATTGATAGTTATCTATGTTATAAAGCCTTCTTTGAAATACCATATGTAACTAGAGATAATCGAGAAAGAAATAAAGTAGGTTATGTTTGGTTTACTCCTAGCCTGCCTTTTGTCGTTGGTCCCAAAGAATACGTAGGACTTCCTGGTTTGGTAATCGAAGTTCATGAGGAAAACATAGTGTATTATGCGGATAAAATAAAACTTAACAGTGTTCAACAAGTTGTTTTCCCAAAAGGAAAAACAATACCAAAAGAGGAATATGATAAGAAACTAAAAGCCCAAATGGGAATGTAAATAAAGTTTCAACCAATATCCCATACTAAACCAAAAGCGAACTAAACCAACCCATGCCCAAATTTCTTTACTTTTTACTTTTTTTTACAATGCTTGCATTTGCTCAAAATCGTGTGAAAATGCGCGTGGTAATCAAGACTAATCTTAAACGTATGAATCCGCTTGTATAAATTGTAATGTATTGATAATTTGTGTTTTTTTTGAAATATCGCTAAAAGTAGGTATTGTGAAATGTTTTTTTTCTTACATTTTTGTAACGGTTAACCAAAAAACTTTTTATAAATTTAAAACCGCTACAAAAATGAAAAAAATGATTTTTACTGCTATGGCAGTTTTGGCGTTTAGCGCTGTTTCAATGGCAAACACTATTTAAGTAAAAGAAGAAGTTGTAGTAAACAACGAGAGCAAGGAAGTAAAAACTTTGGCTAGTGATTGTTTCACAAAAGCAATGAATTATATAGATAAGGTATAAGATCCTAATGGAACTAAAAGCCCTGCGGAAGTTGAAGCAGCCTATCAAGGTTATATCAAAGGTTGCGAAGATGCCAAAGAAAAATCCTTATCTGCGAATTAATTAAGACAAAAAAACAACCAAAATTTAAAAGATTTTGGTTGTTTATATAGTAACAGCTATGAAAAAGACACATGTTTTATTACTACTTTTTACTTTGTTTTTTAAGTCTTACTGTATAGGACAGTTGGCCTCTGGAACCGTTCTATATAAGATTCAATTAGTAGGGTATGGTGGAGAAAATAAGGATCCGGATTTTAAAGAATTAAATGAGGCAACAGTCAAGATTGCAAATCAACAAACGTGTACTTTATCATTTAATGGTAAACGCTCTAGTTCTATTTTAAACAAATATTTAATCACTGATAACGAAAATAATGGTTTAATGAACATGGCTCGAAAAATGGCATTCATTGTAACAAATGAAAGTGATTATTTTTTTGACAAAATTAATAACACTGCCATAAGAAGAGATGATAACGGTAGTTTAATTGAGATCAAGCATAAAATATTAGATTGGGAAATAACGAAAGAGAGTAAATCAATTGATGGCTATTTATGTTACAAAGCAATTTATTATCATAAATTTATCAACAGAAAAGGGGTTGATACAAGCATTCCCATAATTGCATGGTTTGCGCCAAGTTTGCCTTATGGATATGGTCCAAAATATTTTAACGGCTTGCCAGGCCTTATCTTAGAATTAAATGATCGTGAAACAACTTTTTATGCAACATCAATATCCATATTAAAAGATAAAGAACTAGTAATTGAATTTCCTAAAGGCAAAACCGTTAGTCAAGAGGATTACACTAAAAAGGGACAGTCAAATTAATTGCAATGCACAAAATCCTCTTATGCTTTCTTTTATGCACAACTATGTGTTTCTCTCAATTACGCACTATAACAGGTGTGGTTGCTGAGGATACAAACAAGCCACTTGAATCCGCCAATGTAATTGCAAAACCATTGCAAGAAAATGCCAGCCTCAAGTTTGCTATTGCTGATAATAAAGGGCGCTACCGCTTGGATCTAGATAAAGCAGTGAAGTATGAAATTACAGTTTCGTATATTGGGTTTGTAGAGGAAGTATTTATCCTTGAAGCAGATGCAGTTATTGCTACGCACGATTTTAAATTAAAACCCACAGGCGAACAACTCAAAGAAATTGTCATTAAACATGAATTCAAACCGATAGTCATCAAAAAAGATACTATGACTTTTGATGTGAAGAGTTTTGCGAACGGAAACGAACGTAAAATGAAAGAGGTCTTAGAAAAGTTGCCAGGTGTTGAAGTAGACAAAAAAGGAAATGTTACTGTACAAGGCAAAAAGGTAACCAAAATGTTAGTAGAAGGGAAATCGTTTTTTGGCGGCGGAAGTAAATTAGCCGTAGAAAATATTCCTGCCGATGCACTCGATAAAATCGAAGTCATAGATAATTTTAATGAGGTAGGATTCATGAAGCAAGTGTCGGATAGTGAAGATTTGGCCATGAATGTGAAGCTTAAAGCGGATAAAAAGAAGTTTGTTTTTGGTGATATAGAAGCCGGAGCCGAAGTTGGCAATGCCGATAATGGTTTTTATTTGGCACATGCCGCTTTATTTTATTACAGCCCAAAAACCAATTTGAGTTTTATAGGCGATGCCAACAATATTGGTAAACGCACCTTTACTTTTGATGATATGTTGCGCTTTGGTGGCGGAATGAGTAGTTTTCTTTCGGAACGAAAATCGTTTACCAATTTGTATAGTTTTACCAATGATACTAATGAGCTTGTACAGAGTAAATCACAATTTGCAGCGCTCAATTTTAGCCATGACTTATCGAGTAAACTAGAAATTTCTGGGTTCTCCATTTTTTCAAAAGTGTTTGCCGCTTCTCAATCGAAGAGTAGCAACGACTATTTGCAAAATAGTGCTGTAGCTTTTGAAAACAAATTACAAAAAGGAGATAATCGTTCGTTACTTGGAATTTCCAATATAAAATTGAATTATTCGCCTAATACCAAAGAAAAATGGTATTATAACGGGCAATACCAATCGAGTACCAATGATTTGAACAGTACTATTAATTCGGTGACCAATTTGGGGAGCAGTGTTTTTCAAACCTTAAACCAAGCCGATAATACCGCGATAAAACAATACCTAGAATGGCATAAAAGTTATAACGATGCTCATACAACGACTTTTGTAGTAAATCAAGCTTATGACAAAAATACGCCACAAACACGTTGGTTTACGGACCAACCTTTTTTAACAGGCATCATTCCCATTCAAGCCGACAATACTTATACCATAGATCAAATCAAAAGAGTGCAAAACCACTCCATCGATGCACTTTTTAAGCATTATTGGGTGTTAAACAATGCCAATCATTTGTATACTGTTTTTGGAAACAACAACGGGCGCTCTCAGTTGTTTACCTCCGAAAAACAGGTGTTGACCACCAATGTTATTAATGATTTTAGTACTGCTGGTTTTGGTAATGATATCAAGTATCAGCTCAATGATGCTTATATTGGGTTGGAGTACAAATTTAGAATTGGAAAATGGACGAATAAGCCCGCATTATATAGCCATTGGTATGCTATGAAAACGGAACAAGCCTCTGGAAATAGAGTGATCGAAAAACAAGTTTGGTTGCCACAATGGACTAGTGAATTTGAATTCAATAAATCGGAAACCCTAAATTTTAATTACAAACTCGAAGTGGGATTTCCTGAGGTAAGTCAGTTGGCGGATCAGTTCACGTTACAAAATTATAATTTGGTTTTTAAAGGGAATGCCTTGTTGGAAAATGAACAGTTTCATTCCGCAAATTTGAGGTATTCCAAAATGAATATGTATCGAGGGATTACATGGAATGCAATGGCGAGCTTTGTTAAAAAAGAAAAGACCATTCGTAATGAAGTGATTTTGCAAGGGATTAATCAAGTCAACAGTCCTTTTTTGAGAGACAATCCAGAGACGAATTATAATGTAAATGGGGCGTTTACCAAAAAAATCTACCGTTTTAACCTTCGACTCAATACGAGTTTAAGTTGGTTCAACTATTTGCAAACCTTGAATGGAGTGACAACTTCAAATGATAGGAATAACCAAAAAGTAGGTTTTTTGATAAAAACAGCCTACAAGAAATGGCCAACAGTTAGTATGGGTTACACAAAAGGTTTTAGTCAGTTTAAAGGGATAACACAATCTAATTTTCAATCTGATGCTTGGAATGGAGATGCTGAAATCACTTTTTTCAACTATTGGACCTACAAGTTTGAGTATGAAAACATAAGCAATACTAACGCTAACCAGCAACGTAACTTTTATGATATTGCCAACACTTCTTTGCGCTATCAGAAGAAAAACAGCCCTTTTGGTTTTGAAGTGATAATTAATAATGTGTTGAATACCACCGTAAAAAATGATTATTCCTTTTCGGATTACTTAATCAGCGAGCGAAGTACTTTCGTTTTACCAAGAGTATTTATGTTGTCTGTAAGTTATAAATTGTAGTTTTATTTTGACTTTTTGTTTACCCACAAGCAGGATTGAATTTAAAGTTTTAATTTTTAGTTTACTTATTTTCTTAGAATCCAGTGTCTTTTTGATGCTGGATTTTTTTTGATTTGGACAGTAAAAAGGTTTTAAATCAGGGTTTGATATTTTAGGGAGGAATTTGTTGATTTAGAAATAATTTCTTACATTCGAATTTTAAATTTTATTAACTCTAAACCTTGATTACAATAATGCAAAAAAACAGATTAACAATTATCATTGCGATCCTACTTTTTAGTTTTACCACAAGTGCACAAGTAGCGGTTTCAGGATTTACAGATTTAGCTTTTGGCTTTAATACGGATAAAGAAAAAAAAGTAAGTTTTGAAATGAAAGTGTTTACTAATAATTATCTAGATGTTTTGCCTTTTGAGGCCTCTGCTTTTTATAACTTCCCAACAAAGGAATACCATCGTTTTTCCTTGGGGCTTGGATTAAATTTTAGTCCATTCATTTCAGAAGTTAACGCAATAGTGGTGCCGGTTGCTTTAGAAATTTTCCCTATTAAAGAGTTTAAGAAAATAGCAGTGGTGTTTGAAGTTGCACCTATGATACTTAATGGGGACGATACAGCTGTTCGAGGATTGATTGGTATTCGATATAGTTTTGATAAAAGATAATTTGGTTCAGTACAAAACTTCTGGTTTACCCGCGTGAGGGCAATGTCATTAAGTTAAGGAATTACTCTTTTTGTTTTCACGCAGATTTAAGCAGAAAAATCAGTTAAAATCTGTTGAATCTGCGTGCTATTTTTTTCTTTTTCCTCTTAACTTAATGACATTGCGCGTGAGGGATAGGAGCAATCCGCCACTGCGGAGCGGATAGCCCGACAGCTCACGACAAAGGGGGCGACTCACCAGTAGGATGAGTTGCCCCCCTTTGTTGTGAGGTGGCACGCCCAAATCTTAATTATATACTCTAATCACCGTTCCGATAACTTCTATGCGGTATTGTTTTAGGGGATATTGTAGGTCACTTAAGCCAGTAAATAAACTGTATTCTTTGCTGTCGCAGGGACAAACGGCATTGATACCTTTAATAGTTAGGGTTGAGCAACTGCTTAGTGCTTGGTTCGGACAAGCCGCATCGAATGCGTTGTAACCACTTCCGGTGTTGAAAACGATGAGCCCTCGAGCACCTGCGCCAGGATAAAAAACAGCATTACTCGCAAATTTCAAATTAGAATAAGCAGGCAAACTAGTATTGATATCTACAGTAAAAGAATAATTGGGAATGAAAGGGTTTTTATTAGTTCCTCCATTAGTACTACAGTTTGTCAACAGGAGGATTGTGAATAGAAAAAGCAGTTTTTTTATCATTTTAAAATAGCATCAAAGATTAGTGAAACAAATTTAATTTATTTAACTTTGGATTGGTTATGGTTAACATTTAATTATAGCATAAAAAAAATTATAGTATATTTGCGGAAAGAAATCCCGTCCTGATGGGATTTTTTCTATTTTATACCTGTCAGGTATTGTAATGTGAAACGTAAGAAAACCAATAGTATTGCATTGGTTTTATGTGCAAGGAAACAAGAAAAAACCACTTAATTATTAACGCAAAAAGTTATGAGTAAAGTATCGTATTATACAGCAGAAGGATTAAAAAAGTTAAAAGACGAATTGGATCACCTAAAAGGAGTGATGCGTCCTAAAGCTTCGCAGGATATTGCTGATGCAAGAGACAAAGGCGATTTGTCTGAAAATGCAGAGTATGATGCTGCCAAAGAAGCTCAAGGATTATTGGAGATGCGTATTTCTAAACTTGAGGAGGTCTATGCTAATGCTCGTTTGATCGATGAGTCGCAATTGGATGTATCTAAAGTTTTGGTGCATTCTAATGTAAAGATTAAGAATCAAGGGAACGGAATGGAAATGAAATATACCTTGGTAGCCGAAAGTGAAGCGGATTTGAAAACCGGAAAAATATCAGTTACTTCTCCAATCGGGAAAGGTTTGTTGGGTAAAAGAGTAGGCGAAGTTGCTGAAATTACTGTGCCTAACGGAGTATTGAAATTTGAAATCATTGAAATTTCTCGCGACTAAAAATAATAATCATGAGCAGTATTTTTACCAAAATTGTAAATGGAGAAATTCCTTGCTACAAAGTGGCAGAAGACGAACAATTTCTGGCTTTTTTGGATGTCAATCCCAATGCAGTTGGGCATACGCTTTGTATTCCTAAGCAAGAAATTGACAAACTTTTTGATTTGGATGAGGAATTGTATCTCGGATTGATGCGTTTCTCCAAAAAAGTTGCTGCTGCTCTAGAAAAAACAGTGCCTTGTGAACGCATAGCTATGGCCGTAATTGGACTAGAAGTACCTCACGCGCACGTGCATTTGATTCCAATTAATGAAATGAACGAGATGCGTTTTCAAAATAAAGTCGTTTTGACAAAAGAGGCGTTCGAAACTTTGGCAACCAAAATTCAGCAGAATTTATAAAATCTTTTTTTTCATATATTTAAACACGAATAGCAATCTTAGAATGCTGTTCGTGTTTTTTTATGCCAATTCTTGATTATGAAAAGCGTTTTTTATTATTTCATCTTGTTTTGGGCTGTACTAACCTACGGTCAAACCAAAGATAATACGGTTTTGATAGACGCAAAAATGGCAAAGATTCCGAAAGCTTCTACAAAGAACACAAAAAGTATTGCCGATTATATTGCTACTAATTTTAAGTCAGAAAATGAGAAGCTAAGAGCAACTTTTTTTTGGGTGGCATCTAATATTAGTTATGATGTGGCTAATATGGAGAATATTGATTTTAGTGACACTTCGGAAAAGAAAATTGATAAAACGCTAACCACCAGAAAAGGGGTGTGTATTCATTATGCGGAACTTTTTAATGCGATTGTGAGTCAATTAGGCTTTGAAAGCGAAATCATTGAAGGATATACCAAACAATTCGGTAAAGTGGCGGCATTGTCTCACGCTTGGTGTGCGGTTAAGAGTGAGGGTAAGTGGTGGTTGTTTGACCCAACTTGGGGTTCAGGCAGCGTAAACAATGGTGTTTTTGCCAAAAAGCTCAATAATTTTTATTTCAAAACGCCACCGAAAGCAATGTTGGAAACCCATATGCCTTTTGATTATCTGTGGCAGTTGTCCCGTTATCCTATTAGTAATGCTGAATTTATTTCAGGAAAAGTAGTAGTCAATCCAGCCAAACCAGTTTTTAATTTCGCAGATGAAATTGAGAAGTTAAAACAAAAATCAGAAGAGATTAAGTTATTTGAATGTATTGGTAGGGTGGAATCTAATGGTTTGTCTACGAAGTTAGTAAAAGACTATTTAGAAAATAAAAAGAACGAATTATCAGGAAAGAGAAACAATCAAGCAGTTGAAAAATTGAATTTGATTGTAGAAGAAAGTAATGCTGCAACAGCTATGTTCAATGATTTTGTTTTTTACAGAAATAAAAAGTTTAAACCAACTTTATCTGATGATACAATTAGAGAAATGATTGCAGCACCCAAAGCAAAAGCACTAAAATGTCAAAAAGATTTGGATAGTATTGGCACTCTTAACGATAGCAATAGAGCGACATTGACAGCTTTTCGAAAAAACTTATCCGAATTATTAGTGCAAATTGAAGAGCAAGAAAAATTTGTAAATGAGTACCTTAGTAAAGGCAAACTGGCTCGAAAATCAATGTTTAGCAAAGTAAGTTGGTTCGGTTTACCGGTAAATTAATCTTTTTGATAGGTCTAAAAAAAAAAGGGATTTCGATTTGAAATCCATTTTATATAATGAGTTTTTGGGTAATGTGGTCAAAAATAGTTGGTGATTTTTCATTTAAGATTAGTTAAATTGC
>NZ_JMTM01000021.1 GCF_001662485.1 Flavobacterium succinicans | reverse complement strand
TAGTTGTACCTTCATCAGAAATGTTAACTCGCCTACTTCGGGCGGAACAGCAGTGATATCGTCCTTTACTTGCCCAGGGAGTTCTGTTGGTACGTTATTACCTGGTGTAGCTGCCTCTGGTGTTACACAAATCATTAGCGCTAATGTGGATGCTGTGGGTTCGTATTCGCTCTCTACCAACACAGTAAACGGGGTTACATTTACGGGTTCGGATACTTTTAGCAGTACGGGCAATAGTCAGTCTATTACGTTAACAGCAACGGGTATACCTTTAGCTTCGGGTACTTTTACGTATACGCTAAATGCTTGTTCGTTTACCATAACTGTTGGTTGTCCAGGTATTATCACAGGCAGACTCGTAGATACACCTATTGGTGCTGTTAAAACATTTTCTATAAATGCCCCTGTGGCGGGTAATCTTATCCTTTTTAGTAATCAAATGGCTTATAATGATGACAAAATTAAATCTATATTTTCTCAGATGTTTTTAGATGGTGCACCAACTACTTTTTCAGAAAATGGAATTCCTGGTCATTCAGTGGAAAATAGATATCAAAGTATCCCTAATTATACCACGGTACCTGTTACTGCTGGGAATCATACGGTTACTATAAAAGCTAACGCTGATGTTTTAGGCTTGAGTGGTCATACCATTGAATATATGTTTGTTCCAGATTGCTTGCCATCGGCAAACAAAATTACCTCTGGTAAGATTATTGGTACTGATTATACTTCTCAATTTTCTGCACTTAGTAATCCTCTACCGGCATTCAACTTGACTTTTACTAATCCAGGAAAATTGATTTTGTTGCCCACCTTATGTTTTGCTTCACGTGCTTATCCTTCTTCACCAGGTTTTTCTCAGGCTTCATATACCTATGATATTATGGTAAATAATACTAAGGTTGGAAATGCACTTCAATCTTATGCCAACCGGGAAAGTAGATGGCAAATGCTTCCTGGTTTGGCAGTGGCTGATATTCCAGCTGGTAATAGTGCTGTAAATCTTGTTCCTCTCGCGGGATCTGGTAGTACGCTATTTAATGATCCTAATGATAGGGTTTTGTCAGCTAGATTGAATTGGATCTATGTGCCAGCAACGGCTACTGTTACTACTGGTATTTTATCGGCTGCTGAGGGTCAATTAGCCGCTTCTACTTCAAGCCAGAGTTTTACCCTAATTGCTCCCTCAAAAGGCAAGTTTGTATTACTAGGTCAGGCTAGTCTTTGGCAAAATAGTGTCGCTGCTGGATTGGAATATAAAGTAAAGAATGGTTTGACGGATTTAGCTGTTGTTAATTTAAATACTTGGCATCCAGAAGGCGTTTGGCAAACGTTGCCTTTTGCAACCGAGTTGTCGGTTGCTGGTGCAGGACCTGTTACTATTGATTATGTACCAACACCGGGTAAGTTTATTAGTTTTGGCCAATGCAAATTGCTTTGGATTTTTATAGCAGAATAATAGTTTACTTGGTTATAGTGTAATTAGTCATCTATGGAAGTCTAGTTTTGGTTACTATTATAATGCCATAGGCATAGTTGATAGTAATTAACCATTGCCACCATATTGTCAGGCATGGAGGTTTTAATATATAACGTGTTGTGCACCGTGTCTTAGTTGTAAAAAAAAACAACAAAAGTGGCATAGGCTACAAAACAATGATGGATACAACATCTTAAAAGTAGAGCGTAAGTGGTTGGGTTATAAAAACGCAACAACCACTACTGCTACATAGTGGGATAAGAGCTGAAAAGCAATTGTTAAGGACTTGTTTTTTTGTGCAAGGATAAAGTAATACATCACATAGCGAATAATGTTACATAATAATAATAATATGAAGAAAATAGTTACATGCTTAGTCTTAATCATCTGTTCGGTTGGCTTTGCGCAAGTAGGTATAGGTACGAATAATCCAAATCCAAGTGCTGCTTTAGACATTACATCTAGGAATAAGGCGCTATTATACCCTCGAGTGGCTAACACGGCTGCTGTTGTAGCCCCTGTAAATGGGATGATGATTTATGATATTTCGTCTGGATGTGTTAAAGGATTTGAAAACGGCAATTGGACCAATTGTTTAAGCAATGGAGCAAGTATTGAATCTTCTACTAATGGTACCGCTATTGTAAGGAGTTACAACTGTAACATAGGTAGTGTAGGCGTGCTTACTAGAGGTGTTGTAGTGGGGGGTGTTACTCAAATAATTGAGGCAGATGTTACCCAGCCGGGTAGCTATAGTATAAGCGCTGTGGCAAACGGAGTATTATTTATAGGTTCAGGGACCTTAGTAACGACAGGACTTCAAAATATTGTTTTGACCGCTGCGGGTACGCCTACCGCGACGGGCTCAAACACTTTTACCTTAAACACTACACCAAATTGTAACTTTAGTAGAACGACTTTTTGATCCTAGTTCAAACGGAACAGCAGTGGTTAATCAGTATTTCTGTAATACTTACCCTTTCGCAGGGTAATGGAGTAACTTTCTTTCATAGAACTTGTATAGGATGTACTCCTACTTCTGATGTTAATTTTGGAAATTGTACAATATTAGTTGAGTTACAATAATTCATTCTGGCAGTATAATATAGGAGTGATACAATTTTTAATTACGGGGCTACATTATTTGTGGTTGCGTAATTTAGTTAGAATTTTTTAATCTGAATGTAGTAGTAAAGAATTGCAGGAAAATAGCAACAAAAGCCCTTGTGTGAAATTCAAATAAAATATACTAAAGCACACTTCGATACCTCAGGACGGCTACAGTCATAGATGTATAGCAAATCAACATAGAAAAAGCAGAAATAGCACTATTTCTCGTATAGGTGGGTTATGTGAATAGTAAAACAGCTATTGGTTTCTATTAAAAAACGGCAAATGCTATGATTCTAGCCGCACTGAGGAATCGAAGTGTGGTAAAAATAATTATACCCAATGATGGATCAGATATATGTTCTTTTAACGTGAAAAATTGTTTCTATTTATTTTTAGTAATGACATCTATTAGCTATGCACAAATAAGTATTGGAACCAATGCACCGCATCCAAGTGCAGTCTTGGACTTGTCTAGCAGTAAAAAAGGCTTGTTAGTGCCACGTATAAATGCTATAACAGATATGACTACTACAGCTACTTCCAACGGACTAATGATTTATGATCGTACGCTACAGTGCATACGATTTTTTCAGAATGGTGCTTGGAGTGATTGTTTTACGAGTACAGCTCCTGTAATAACGGTAGACTGTGTGGACAGTGCCTTTTCAGGTTTGTATTATAATGGCGTGGCTATGACAGCTTCTAACAAATTTTCAGTGTCGGTTACGAATACCTCTTTTATTCAAGCCACTATTGTATTGCAACCTTCAGATTTGGTATTGAGTGGGGTGGCTGGCGTTTCGGTTGTTTCAGTTTCTGTCCCCTCAGTTACCTTAAGCGCGGGAGTCTCACAAGTGGTAGAATATACCTTGAGTGGTTCTCCTACAGCTACGGGCACACTAACTGGGACATGGAAAAAACTGAACCTCACTTGTGTAAAAGCAGCAACGGTTGGCAATCCTCCGATAAAAGCCTTAAATTGTGCAGGAGCCTCACATAATGGTACCTTACAAGAAGGAACACTAGCTAGTGGTGTTTCTTCAACTATCCCTTATGCCAATGGAAATGGTTCACCTTATAGTGGTCAAATGGTTACTTCAACAGGTATTACAGGGCTAACGGCTACCTTGACTGCAGGGAATTTTGCTACGGGTTCGGGGGCTTTGAGTTATACCATTACAGGGACACCTTCTGGTAATGGTGAAGCTTACTTCGACATAAATATAGCGGGACAATCCTGTACACTAACTAGAATGGTGGAACCGTCAATAGTACCTGCTACTATTACTTTAGCTAAAGATAGATTGTTTTTTGTTTTATCGGTTTATGACGAAGATTATTTACCTTTTACCTTACCTGCCGCAGCAGCAACGACCAATATCCAAGCGCCTGATGGTACTAGAGAGCCAATTACAGCAAACATACAAGGAACCATTACTACAGCAGGGGTTACGGTTCGAATACCAGTTACCGCTACCGCTAGTGGCACCTTACCTGCCTATAGTAACACCATAACAATTCCAGCCAATATGACCCAAGATGGGGTAAGTAGAGATATAAAATTTTCTTGGGCCTCACAAGTCTATACTACAGCAACTAAGTTTATTACTGCTACCATTGCTGCTGTAGGTGGAACAGTAAATGCAAAACAAGTAGATATTAATGCTGGCTTGGGTAACGATGGACTTGGGGTTGTGCTTGGGCAGTTTAGATACCCTTATGATAACACTATGAATACAACAACCTATACGGTACGAGTTTTTCCAGGTATTCCAGATAAAATGTTTGGACAAGTAGACAATAGCGGTAATCGTTTTAGCCATTTAATGCTATATTTCCCTTTATATGGAGAAGATGGAAAGTTGTGGTTGAGTAATAGATTAGGAGCGCATTATACCAACATTCAAAATGCCGCCTTTGAGCCTACAAAGCAAGCCTCTTCTGCTACTGATCATTTGGCTTATGGGAGTTTGTTTCAATGGGGTAGAAAACCAGACGGTCACGAATTAATCACCTATACCAATAGCACTACAGCAACAGCTGTAAATGGTGCAACCACTAGTTTAATTAATAATCCTGCGAATGCTTTGTTTATCTATAATTCATTTAATCCTTATGACTGGAGAGTTAACAGAGACGATACCCTTTGGGCAACTCAGGCTAGTGCTAACAATCCTTGCCCTGTAGGGTTTAAAGTACCCACTGAATCAGAACTGAATACTTTAGTAGCAGCTGCTGGTATCACGAATAGCGCTACAGCATTTAGTTCGCTTTTGAAATTTGCTTTATCTGGTTGGCGCGATTACAGTAATGGTACAATCTCCCGTGTGGGTACGGACTTTGACTATTGGACTAGTTCCGTAGATGGTATTTATGCTAATAGTCGCTACATCGTTAGTAGTGGAACCAATATAGATGTTAACCCTAGAGCCTTCGGTTTTTCGGTTGTCTGTGTCAAAGACTAGTTTTTTTGTTTTTTCAGGGCTATGAGACAACGCTTTTAAAAGGACCTGACGGTCGATAAGTACAGTATAATGAATACAGGAGACAGTTTTTTATAAGTTTAATGTTTCCCAAGTAGATGAGTGCTTAAATGAGTTACTCACAACACAATTCTTACAGTATGAAAAATGTTTTATATTTATTTTTAATAATGACGTTTATTTGCCATGCACAAATAGGGATAGGAACAAATACGCCGCATCCTAGTGCAGTCTTGGACTTATCAAGCAGTGATAAAGGCTTGTTGTTGCCCCGAATTCCTAAAGCATCTGATGTTAATATTACCTCGAATCCAAATGGATTGTTAATATATGATATCGATTTAAAGTGTGTTAGGTTTTATGAAAATGGGGTATGGAGTTCTTGCTTGACTGATGCGCCTAAAGTAACGGCAAATTGTACTGCAAGCACTTTGTCAGGTGTGTATTACAATGGAGAGGCGATGACAGCTTCCAATAAATTTTTGATAACCATCACCAATACTTCCTCAAGTACAATCACTGCTACTTTTCAACCATCAGATTTGGTGTTGAGCGGTGTGGCTGGTGTAACAGTTGCTGCGGTTTCTGTTGCTTCGGCGACCATAAACAGTTTAGCCTCACAGATGATTGGGTATACTTTGAGCGGTACGCCGACAACTACAGGTACCTTAACAGCTACATGGAAAAAATTAACGTTAAGTTGTATAAAAACAACAACTGTAACTACCAATCCTAATCCTGTAGTTATAAATTGTACAAGCCCCGTACATAATGGTATTCTGCAAGAAAATTCATTAGCAAGTGGTGCTGCATCTTTTATTCCTTATACCAATGGTAATGGTGCTGCTTATAGTGGACAAGTAGTTACTTCAACGGGGGTTACTGGGCTAACAGCTACATTGGCTGCGGGTAATTTTGCTCCGGGTTCGGGTGCTTTGAGTTATACCATTACAGGTACACCCTCTGGCAATGGTAGGGCGTCTTTTGCCATAAATAGTGCAGGGCAATCTTGTACACTAAATAGAACGGTTGCACCTTTAATAATACCTGCAACCATTAGTTTGGCTTTAGATAGATCATTTTTTATTTTATCGGTTTTTGATCAAGATTATTTACCGTATAGTACACCTATAACAGTGGCAACTACAACCGCACAAGCAGCCGATGGCATTAATGAAACAAAAACGCTAAACATACAAGGAACCATTACTACAGCAGGGGTTTCGGTTCGAATACCAGTTACCGCTACCGCTAGTGGCACCTTACCTGCTTATACCAACACCATAACAATTCCAGCCAATATGACCCAAGATGGGGTAAGTAGAGATATAAATTTTTCTTGGGCCTCACAAGCCTATACTACAGCAACTAAGTTTATTACGGCTACCATTGCTGCTGTAGGTGGAACAGTAAATGCAAAACAAGTAGATATTAATGCTGGCTTGGGTAACGATGGACTTGGGGTTGTGCTTGGGCAGTTTAGATACCCTTATGATAACACGATGAATACAACAACCTATACGGTACGAGTTTTACCAGGTATTCCAGATAAAATGTTTGGACAAGTAGACAATAACGGTAATCGTTTTAGCCATTTAATGCTATATTTTCCTTTATACGGAGAAGATGGAAGGTTGTGGTTGAGTAATAGACTAGGAGCGCATTATACCAACATTCAAAATGCCGCCTTTGAGCCTACAAAGCAAGCCTCTTCTGCTACTGATCATTTGGCTTATGGGAGTTTGTTTCAATGGGGTAGAAAACCAGACGGTCACGAATTAATCACCTATACCAATAGCACTACAGCAACAGCTGTAAATGGTGCAACCATTAGTAGAAATAATGATCCTACCAATGCTTTGTTTATTTATAATACAGTTAGCCCTTTTGATTGGAGAATCAATCAAGACCCTAACCTTTGGACGACTAAGGCAAGTGTCAACAATCCATGTCCTGTGGGGTTTAGAGTGCCTATTCAAGCAGAGCTGAATGTTTTAGTAGCCGCTGCTGGTATAATGAATAGCGCTACAGCATTTAGCTCACTCTTGAAATTAAGCCAAGCTGGAGTACGCGAGTATCTAGATGGCAGTATTACCCGCGCGGGTGCAGGTAGCTACTATTGGAGCAGTTCAACTAATGGTGTTAAAGCTTCATACCGAGACATAGGTGTTGGTGGGACTGCCCCTGTAGATGGTGCTCGAAGCTACGGTTTTTCGGTTGTTTGTATCAAAGACTAGGATTCTTGTTTCTTCGAAGCTTTGAGTCAACGTCTTATTAGGGCCTTACGATCGATTGGTATAGTATAATGAATGTAATGAGGCAGTTTTTGTCTATAAGTTTAAGTCATATTCTAAGTAACAAAAATCCAAAAGGAGTTACTTGCAATACAATTCATGCAGCATGAAAAATATTTTATATTTATTTTTAGTAATGACGTCTATTTGCCATGCACAAATAGGTATAGGTACCAATGCACCGAACCCTAGTGCAGTCTTGGACTTATCAAGCAATAAGAAAGGATTGTTATTGCCAAGGTTGGCTAAAGCAGCAGACATTAACTCACCTACTAATGGGATGCTGATTTATGATTTGGAGTTCAAATGTGTCAGATTTTATGAGAACGGAACTTGGAGTCCTTGTTTAACGAGTACAGCTTCTGTGGTAACGGTTGATTGTGCTACAAGTGCTTTTTCGGGTACTTATAATAATGGAGTGGCAATGACGGCTACCAATACATTTTCAGTAACGGTTACCAACGCATCCTTTAAGCCTACCACCATTACTTTTCTACCTTCAGATTTAGTGTTGAGTGGTGTGGCAGGCATAACAGTTGCTTCAGTATCAACGCCATCGGTTACCTTAAGCGCTGGTGCTTCACAGGTGGTAACCTATACGTTGAGTAGTACCCCTACAGCTACAGGTACACTTACTGGGTCATGGAAAAATCTTGACTTAACTTGTGTTAAAACAGTAAATGTTACAAATCCTCTGATACAAACCTTAAATTGTTCGGGAGCAACACATAATGGTACGTTATTACAAGGAACACTGGCTAGCGGCGTTACTTCTACAATCGCTTATACCAATGGAAATGGTTCACCTTATAGTGGACAAGTGGTTACTTCCACAGGGGTTACAGGGCTAACAGCTACCTTGGCTGCGGGTAATTTTGCCTCAGGTTCGGGAGCATTGACCTATACCATTACTGGCATGCCCTCTACGGTAGGCACGGCTTCTTTTGAGATTAATATAGGAAACCAGAGTTGTACGTTAACTAGAACAGTAACCTCGTCCATGACTATTCCGACAGGAATTACTTTAGCTACGGATAGATTTTTTTTTGTTTTATCAGTGTATGATGAAAATTATTTACCTTATACCGTACCTACCGCAGCAGCAACAATCGATGAGCAAGCACCCGATGGCACTAGAGAACCAATTACAGCAAACCTACAAGGATCTATCACTACGGCTGGGGTTACAATTAGAATACCCGTGACAGCTACTGCTAGTGGTACCTTGCCAGCCTATAATACCACCATAACGATTCCTGCTAGTATGACTCAGGATGGGATGAGTAGAGAGCTAAAATTGTCATGGACCTCCCAAGCCTTTACTATGGCAAGTAAGTTTATAATGGCAACCATTGCAGCTGTAGGAGGAACACTAAATCCGAAAAAATTAGATATTAATGCAGGTGTGGGTACCGATGGATTTGGGGTTATACTAGGGCAATTTACTTATCCTTACAACAGTAGTATGGCTACTACGACCTTTGCAGTACGAGTTTTTCCAGGTATTCCGGATAAAATGTTTGGGCAAGCAGACAATAACGGTAATCGTTTTAGTCATTTAATGCTTTATTTTCCTGTTTATGGAGAAGACGGCAAGATATGGTTAAGCAATAGACTCGGGGCGCATTATACCAATATTCACCATCCTAGCTTTAATCCTGCCCAGCAAGCTACTAGTTTTAGTGATCATTTGTCTTATGGAAGTTTGTTTCAATGGGGTAGAAAACCAGACGGTCATGAGTTGATTACCTACACCAATAGCAGTACAGGAATACCTGTAAGTGGCGTAACTGCTTCCTCAAATAATAGCCCTTCCGATACTTTGTTTATCACTAATTCAGTGAGTCCTAATGATTGGAGAGTTAGTCAAAACGATACCCTTTGGGCGACTCAGGCAAGCGCCAACAATCCCTGTCCAGTGGGGTTTAGGGTACCCACTCAATCAGACCTGAATACGTTAGTTGCTGCTGCTGCGATCAATAATAGCACTGCAGCATTTAATTCAAGTATGAAATTAAGCCAAGCGGGTGTTCGCCGTAATACAGATGGAATTCTAACACTAGTTAACACCACAAGCTACCTTTGGAGTAGTTCTGTGAATGGTAATCTTGTGCAATTCCGATTTATAAATAGTATGGCTAGTAACGCAAATACTAATGGTGTTCGAGCCTGGGGTTCTTCGGTTGTATGTGTCAAAGATTAATCATTCCTTTTACAATAAGTTTTAAAATCACATGTATGAGTATCAAAAATTATTTCTTTTTAAAGTGTTTTAGTTTGATGAATCAATATATGGCTCTAATATGCTTACTCTTTTGTGGTGTGAATGAATCCGTTGCTCAAAAAAAATACAGCATTAAGGGTAATTTTAGAGAATGTAAAGAGGTAGAAGTGCGTCTTATAGGGTATGAAGGAACAAAAGAACGCTTGCTTTATCAAACACAAACAGATACAAAAGGAAACGTTACACTAGACTTTCCTCAAAATTATGTGGGTGCGGCTAGGCTTCAAATAAAAGACCGCACTAGTGTACATGTCATACTAAACCATGAAAACGTTGAGATAATTTGGTCTAAGCTAGATAAGTTGGATAGTTTACATTTTTTAAAGTCTGATGAAAATCAATGGTTTCAAAAAGGGGTGACTATAAATAATGAGGCACAAAACAAACTCCTTGGCCTTAAGTATTTAATCCCTCTATATCAAAAACAAGAGGATAAGAAATTACTATTAGAGATTTTGCAAGCAGAAGTGCAAGACCAATCTCAACAATTAAATACTTTCGTTGCACAACTACCCAAAATCAGTTATGCAAATAAGTATCTGGCTTATCGAGCTATTTTGCAAGAGTTTCAGACGAACAGTAAAAACACCAATGTCTTGCAAGCTCCCGAAAAAGGCTTGTTGGGAATAGATTATGGGGAAATGGGGTGGTATTATAGCGGGATGATACAAGAAGTTTTTGATGAATACTTAAGCTATATTTTGAAAGTATCGAGCAAAGAAGCCATTGTCGCCAATTGTAAGGTATTGAATGAAAGAGTAAAAATAGCAACCAAAGACAATGCAGTTGTATTAAACGATTACAGTGAATATTTAATAAAACAATATGAAAGGTATGGTCTTACAGAAGTGGCAGAAGCCTTTGCATTATCATTATTAGCGGATGATAAATGTTTTGTAGATGATAAAAGAACAGCACTTTTTGAACAGTACCGTAAGATGGCTATTGGTAAACTTGTACCCAATATACCAATGAGTGGTAACAACAAATACAAGAACCTTTTTGACTTACAATCTAAATACAAAGTAATAGTTTTTGGAGCCAGTTGGTGTGAAGCTTGTGAAAAAGAAATACCACAATTAAAGGAATATACAGATTTTTTTAAATCGAACTATGAGGCTGAGATCGTTTTTTTTGCACTAGATACAGACAAAGTAAAGTATGATGCCTTTAAAAAGGACTTGCCTTTTACTATGAGCTGTGATTTCAAAGGCTGGGAGGGAGCAGCGGTAAATGAGTACTTTGTATTTGCTAGTCCAACATTTTATATAGTTGACAAGTATAATAAAATTGTGGCTAAACCTCATAACAGTGTAGAAGCAGCTGCTTGGTTGTTTAAAAATCAAAAAAATGAAGTTAATTAATAATAACCTAACCCGTTTGGTTAAATTCAAATAAAATAAAAACTAAACTGCACTGAGGTATCGAAGTGCGGTAAAAAATAATTTTACCTAACAGGTTAGCTTATAATTAGGGTAATACTTGATTTTTAGTGAATTTGTATTTCGTGTACTTAAAAATCAAGAATAAAAGGGTAATAGTTTGTTTTAATAGGAATATGACACAATAGTAAGCGAAATGAATATCGATTTAAACCAGCCTTACAATTCTGATCAACCTAGGGGGCAGTTGTTAGAAATAGAATTAGATGGTTCTCTTACACTATATAGCCTTAGTTTTAAATAGTATAAGTGACTAGATGTTAGTAATTTAAAATAAATGATGAATTTTCAAACAAAATTGATGTTAAAAATTATTCTGATAACACCGATGCTTTTCTTTGGACAAAGCAATCCTGAAAAGTTAATGGATTCCGATAAAGAAATTAAATCAATATCTTATGAAGTTATTGAGACTATTCGTACCGCATTTGGAAGTACTAAGGTCGTTTATGTTGTTAGTAATAAGAACATGATCAAAACGTATGATTTAGGACAAAATAATACCAGAGAAGTTAGAGAAATAATAACATACAAGAAAAAAAGAAATCCTAAAGAATTGAAGTTAAATTCCAAAGAATCACAAGAAGTAAAAGAATCACAAGAGGGAAAAGAAGTAAAAGAAGTAAAAATTATAGAAATTCAAAAGAATGATCCCAATAAAAGTATTACAATCATTCCTTTAGAAACTTATGAAAGACTCGTGGAGCAGGGGTTTCGTTCCTCAGAATTGTATAGTCAATTGGCGGATGCCTATTTTTATAAAAATGATTACACTAAAGCCTCTAAATATTATTTCGAATTCTTTAAAATGGGAAAAAAAATAAAACCAGAATTTTACTTTAGATATGCAGTAACCATGGATAAGCTTGGCCAGAAGGAAAAATCAAAGGAATTGTTAATGACTTATGAAACTTTATTAAAAAATTCTAAAAATAAATAAAATACATCATTTATACCATTAGATCATGAAAAAACGAACACTTTTTTATTTAATTTTCACTACAGTAGGGTGTAGTGTTTCCTATTCTCAAAAAGCAGAGGTAGCTTCCGCTAATAAAAAATACAATAATTATGCCTATGTTGATGCGATAAAAACCTATGAACGCCTGGCTGCCAAAGGTTACCAATCGGCAGATATGTTCATGAAATTAGGCAATGCGTATTATTTTAATGCAGATTTTGAAAAAGCAGCCCGGTCTTATGAAAAACTCTGTCAGCTACAACCAGAAGTGGCACCTGAATATTATTACCGTTACGCACAATCACTAAAATCCATTGGAAAAGAAAAAGAGGCGGCAACTGTACTAGCTCAATTTGAAAGCAAATCAGGTGGCGATAGCCGTAGCAAACGCTTGAAAAAAAACAGCGAATATTTAGAAGACATCCGAGCCAATATTGGTAGCTATACCATTGAAAACGCAGGGATCAACTCCAAATACTCTGATTACGGCAGTGTGATTGTAGAGGATCAATTAATTTTCACCTCGGCAAGAGACACCAGCGGTATAGTGCAACGCAAAAGCGCTTGGACAGGGGAACATTTCACCAATTTGTATGCTGCAACTGTCAACGAAGAACTTATTGCGAACAATCCGAAACGCTACGATGCCAACATTAATTCTAGACTCAATGAAGCCACACCTGCGTTTACCAAAGATGGCAACACTATGTATTTTACCAGAAATAACTATTTGGATGGCAAAAAAGGAAAAGACGCCAACAAAGTTACGCTACTGAAAATCTACAAAGCTACTTTGGTCAACAAAAGATGGACTAAGGTAATCGAGTTGCCGTTCAATAGCGATGACTTCAGTTCGGCGCACCCCGCCTTAAGTCCCGATGAGCAAACGCTATATTTTGCTTCGGATAGACCAGGAACTATCGGTCAATCGGACTTGTATAAAGTGGCGATCAACAGCAACGGAACTTACGGAAAACCGATTAATTTAGGTGCAGAAATCAACACCGAAGGAAGAGAAACCTTTCCATTTGTAACCAAAGACAATCAATTGTATTTTGCCTCAGACGGACATCCTGGACTGGGAGGATTAGATGTTTTTACCACCAAAATCAACAACGATGGTACTTTTGATGAAGTTGAAAATGAAGGAGCCGAAGTGAATTCTCCCAAAGATGATTTTGGATATTACCGAGATAACGAAACCAACAAAGGTTTTTTCTCCTCGAATCGCGATGGCGGATTAGGCTCGGATGATATTTATAGATTTATCAGTAAAGACAAATGCAAACAAATCGTAAATGGAACAATAACCGATAAGACATCAGGGGCAGTTTTGGCAGGCGTACAAATGGTGCTTTTGAACAAAAAATACAAAGTAATTGGCGAGACCACAACCGATGCATCAGGTAATTACAGCTTTAAGGTCGATTGTAGAAAAACCTACAGCGTTAGAGCCACCAAAGAAGAGTATACCTCAAAAGAAGTAACCATTAAAATCCCTGAAATCACAGGCCAAACCACAGTAGATTTACAACTAGAAGGCAGCATTTGCAAAGTAACCGTAGGCGATGATTTGGGCAAATGTTTTGGCATCAAAATGATTTATTTTGATTTGGATAAATCCAATATTCGCAAAGAGGCGGCTTTGGACTTGGCCAAAATCTTAGATGTATTACAACAAAACCCAACGATGAAAATCGACATCCGTTCCCATACCGATTGCAGACAAACGGCCAAATACAACCTGGCTTTATCTGAAAGAAGAGCACAATCGACTATCGCTTGGTTAGTTTCCAAAGGCATCGATACATCAAGACTCACCGGAAAAGGCTACGGCGAATCGCAACTCATCAACGATTGCGGTTGCGAACCAACCAACCAATCCAACTGCACCGAAGAACAACACCAAATGAACCGAAGAAGTGAGTTTATTGTAACTGCGCTTTAATAGGTTTCTCTAAACCAAAAAAATGCCCTCTGATTTTATTCAGGAGGGCATTTTTTTTGGTGGTATTTAGACGCTGCTCAAAAAAAAACATAAAAACATTGAAAATCAACAGTTTGTGTTTTTTAAATTTAACTTTTCAATTCACAACTCACATTTCACAATTCATACTTCACAGCTCATAACCGATAACCGATAACTCAAAACCGATAACTCACAACCGATAACTCAAAACCGATAACCGATAACTCACAACCGATAACTCACAACCGATAACTCATAACCGATAACTCACAACCGATAACCGATAACTCATAACCGA
>NZ_JMTM01000020.1 GCF_001662485.1 Flavobacterium succinicans | reverse complement strand
AAGCCGATGCAGAAGCCGAGCGTCTTCGTCAAGAAAGAATAGCTGCGGATGCTAAAGCAAAAGCGGATGCTGAGGCAGAAAAAATTCGTTTAGCGAAAGTAGCCGCTGCCGCTGCGATAGTTCCTGTGGTTAAAGACGAAAGTGCTAAAGCAATTGATAATTTGGCTAAACAAGCCGAAGAATCGGGCAAAATGCAGAAATCTCTGATTGCGCAATTGGATCAAAAAGTAGCCAATAAAGCGAAGGAGTTAAGAGAAATGAAAGAAGAAAATGATTTAAGCGAGCAAGGTATTGTTAAAGAGCCTCAGGAAATTAAGAGTTCTTCTAATGATAATGCCGCCATTGAATCTTTGAAATCTCAAATCGCAGCATTGAATAAAATGCAAGAAGATAACCTCAGTAGAATTAAAAACTTGTATGATGAACGCATCAAAAAAGGAGCAAGTCCTACAGATGCTTTAAGTGTAAGCTATTTAAAATCTATAGATCAATTAAAAGCAGAACAAGTAACTAGTATACAAAGTAATAATAAATTGTTACAAACGTTAGATAATATTAAAGTTGCGGTAGAGATAGAGAAAAAACGTAGAATCAAACGAGCAAATTCATTAAACGACACGGACCGTTATGCTCAAGATCAAGCCACGTTGAAACGCATTAAGGAAACGACTAAAGTTAGTTCGACTCCGCTTAAAGAAAGTGATTTTGATTTTGGTGAAGAACAATCGAACATGCAAATTATGAAACGTGTGGCCAATACTGAAAGTGCTTTCTATGTGGTGTTAGCGGTTCATAAAGATGTAGCAAAACGTGATAAATTCTTAGCACAAATGGTAGCTTCGGGACAACGTAATGTTTCGTTTTTCTATGACGCTAGCACTAGTAGCTACTATATATATGCGACTAAGTTCGAGACCATTCAAGAAGCTCAAGGAGAAATGGTGAATAAAGGCAAACAACCGTTTACAAGTAAAATGGCCATAATTAAAGTAGAGAATTAAAACGATAGAATGAGCTTGAATCTTACTAGGAGGTAGATTTTAAGTCTTGAAAAAACAGTGATGAAAAAATTAAATTTAAGAACTAAATTATAAATACCATATTCTTTTATGCTGATTCCTGCCCCAAAAAAATTAGTATGAAGATTTTAATGCAATACCAAAACCATGAAGAAACCTACTATTTTACAAATGTTATCTTTGGATGATTTATGCCCTTTTTCCATGAACTTATCGTTGCTTCTTGCCAAATTTATTATCACAAATCCGGTGATTAACAAAATGAAAAATCGATTCCTATCCCATGCCTTTGCTTTGGTAGGAATTTTGTTTTTTATGACTCATTCATCTTATGGACAAAATTTAAAATCTTTCGATATTCGATTTGACAGGAATGTAAAAGGGGATCAATTGTTGATTGGGAATAATATCCTGAGTGTGAACAATAATGATTTCAATGATAATGGAGTGTATAATTCAGATGTTGATATGCAATATGTGGATATTGATGGAGATGCTAGTACCTTTAGTTCCAGTAGTGCTGTATTGACCATTCCTAATTCTAATGCTCCTGGGACTCCTTGTTATAAGATAGCCTATGCAGCTTTGTATTGGTCGGCGATTATTAGAGATGGTGATAACTCATTGGATAGAACGAAATTTACTACTATCAAATTCAAAACTCCAGTAGGGGGATATAATACCATAACAGGGCAATTAATTTATGATGCGATTAATCAGACTGATGGAATTGGAGCAAGTAAAAACAGACCTTATGCCTGTTATGCAGATGTTACTTCTTTAGTACAACCTTTAGCCAATGCTAATGGAACGTATACTGTTGCCAATGTTTTGTCGAGTGTTGGTAAAAATGGAAGCACGGGATTATCTGCCGGTTGGTCGTTGTATATTGTTTATGAAGATCCTAATTTGCCCGCACGTTCTATTACTTCTTATGATGGTTTTAGTGGGATTGGAGGAGCAACTACTTTGGATATCAATGTTACAGGTTTCAGAACCATCCCTGCAGGCCCTGTAAATGCTAGTTTTGCTTTTGCGGCCTTAGAAGGGGATAAAGCAATTTCTGGTGATTACTTGCAGATTAATAGTATTTCGCAAAGTGCCGCTACTTCTACAGGAACTACATTGCGTAGTAGTAACAATTTTTTTAATAGCTCGATCACTTACATTGATCCAGTTACGAAAGCGACAGCCGATTTTACCTCACCCAATCGTACTCCTGCGAGTAGCAATACTTTGGGGTATGATACGGGAATCATTACTATAAAAAACGACAATAATTCCGCAATAGGCAACAACGTAACTTCCGCCAAAATAACTTTGGGAAGTACGCAAGACGTTTACTTTTATTATTTTAATGCTATTGCTGTTGAAATTATTGAGCCAAAGATTATTTTGACCAAAGCGGTAAAAGATGGAGCAGGGAATCCAGCCAATAATACTCCCGTAGGATTAGGAGCTATTTTGAAATATGAGTTGCAATTTCAGAATGTTGGCAACGATAATGCCAAGAATTTTACCATTACCGATGTATTACCAGCGAATACGAATTTTGTTTATCCAACTGATATTGAGCAAGTACCCACGGGAGTCACCCATACTTATAATGCTGCAACCAGAACCATTACATTTACCGTCCCGGATAATTTAGTGTTAAAAAATGGTAGTAAAAGTGTACCGATTCGTTTTAAAGTGCAAGTTGTACCTACTTGTGCCAATTTGGCTGAGCCTTGTAACAACATTATAAAGAACACTGCCAGATCCAAATATACAGGTCAAATCAATACCAATGGTGGATTAGGCTTTGGAGAGGACAGTTATGCTTCCTTTTCGGCTTGTACCATTAGTGTGCCTGAATCGACTAACTTTTTGGTAGGTGTAGACGATTGTAAAAAAAGGAATGATGTCTTGTGTGGTGATAACCTAACCATTTCAGCTACTGGGGGATATGCTTCTTATTCTTGGTCAACGAGCCCTACGGGAACTCCGGTAATCGGTACTTCTCAAACGCTTACGGTTACAAAACCAGGAAAGTACTATGTAAAAAATACGGCAACACCACCATGTGTCGATTTAGAGGAAATAATTACTGTAGCAGACTACGCTGCGAAACCTGCAAATCCTTTAATTCAGTATGCCGATAACAAAAATCCAGCGACAGGCTTAATTGATCAGTGTGTGAATGATGGTAGTGTATTGCCTAAAATTTTCTTGTGTGGCCAATCAGCCAGTAAGCTGCTTGATTTATCTAGTTTAGGAGCTACAAAGATAACATGGGAAACCACTACTTGTTTACCAGACCCCAATTTATCAGACTTATGTGCCAATGTAAGTCCGACCTGTACTTGGACAACGGCTGCTCCTGATGGTAACACTTTTACAGCTAATGCTTCGGGACAATATAGGGTGTCTATTTATTTTGGGGGATGTTTTAGTCGTTTTTACTTTAATGTATATAAAAACCCACTAAACCCTACTGCTACCAAAAAAGATATGATTTGTGGGAATAATGGAAGCATTACCATCAATGGTGTTGGGGCAGGATACGAATATAGTTTGACTAAAACTTCAGGATATCAGTCCAGTAATACTTTTAGCATTGCTACTGCTGGTACGTACACAGTTTACATTAGACAAGTGGGCGTAGTTACTAATCCTTGTATTTTTGAAGTAAGTGGCATCCAGATATATAAAATTGACTTTAATCCTATAGCGCCTTTCATCACACAACCGTTGTGTCATAATTCCAAAGGAAGTATAAAGGTTTATGGAACAGCTTATAACGGCGCACAATACACTTACGAATTGTTTAAAGGAGGAACTTCTATTGAAAAGGTAATTAATAGTACGGCTTCAGAATATGAATTTACGAATAAAGATGCCGGAGATTATACCTACACGGTAAGCACTTTAGACGGCTGTAGCTACAATGGAGTGGCTAAAATTATTTCCCCAGCTGCCTTAACCGCATCCCCAGCAATCACCAAACCCTTAACTTGTACTAATGGTGAAATTACGGTTACGCCAAGTAATGGTACGGCTCCCTTTTATTATTATGTTAACGGATCCACAACAGGCCAAACCGATCCTAAAATTGTCATTACCACTGCGGGTACTTACGCTATCAAAGTCGTGGATAAAAATAATTGTGAATTTAATATTCCACCCATAACCATCAATGCGAATCCTAAACCTAATTTCTCATTAACAAGCACTAACATTTTATGTTATGGTGCCAATACGGGTGAGATTAAATTTAATGTTACCAATGCAAATGGCTACACACTAGCTTACAGTATCAACAATGGGGTGAATTATGTGACTAACGGTACTTTTTCTAATCTACCACCAGGAACCTATACTCCTGTGTTAAAATACAGCTTGAGTGGTGTAGATTGTTTTGAAACAAGACCGAATATTATTATTACCCAACCTGCAGAAGCGGTAACGGCTTCGATGGGGGTATCTGAATTGGCTGGTTGTGGTCCAGGTCGCGAAGGTAGAGTCCGTATCACCAACCCTCAAGGAGGAGTCGCGCCTTACCAATACAGTTTTGACAATCAGGCGACTTGGATCACAGTAAATGATGCTTATAAAGCTCCAGGGACTTACACTTTGTATGTAAAAGATGCTAACGGCTGTATTTTTAGCGCTTCGGTGACCATTGATCCAGAACCGGCGGCTCCACAGATAGATGTGAATACACCAGTAGATTTTAATTGTGATGGTACGGCAACGAGTACCGTTACTGTGACTAACCCAGGCGGTTCCACCTATACTTATGATTATTATTTGGATGGCACAAAAAACACGAATGTTCCAAGTAATGTATTCCTGAATGTATCTCCTGGTTCACACGCTATTAAAGTAGACTATAAATTGAATACAGTACCTACTTTTAGTAATTTGTTGTATGAAAACTTCGGATATGGAGACGACACTACTTCTCCAGGGATGAATGCTACATATTATTGCTTCGAAAGACAAGTAGCAGCTACACAATGTAGAGGAAGTTTTGCCATAAATGACGGAGATTATTCAGTAACGGCAAGAATTGTTGCGCCTTTTGGAGCATGGTTACAACCTGGAGATCACACGCCTCCAACAGTACCTCCAACACCAAAGGGAAGGTGTTTGGTGGTAAACATTGGTAGCGAAATACCAGTAACTGAAATTTTATACGAAAAAGTCATTAATAATATCATTCCAAATCAGCCCATAACGTTTGAGTTCTTTGCGATTAACTTAGTAAAGAAAGGCTTTAATATATTTGATCCAGATTTGAGAGTGGCTTTAGTTGATGCTACGGGAACCGAAATTTCCTGGTACAATACTGGTAACATCCCTAAATCAGAACAATGGGAATATTATCCTAAAACTGCTATTACCTTAGATCCTAAATCGAATACAACACTTAAGTTTATTGTACGTTCCAATGTCAGACAAACCAGTGGTAACGATGTAGCTATTGATGACATCAAAGTATTTCAACTCCCTAGAACTTGTACTACTACAAAAGACTTTACTATTGTAGTGCCTACAGGAAAAGCTTTTACTTCACAAATTTCAGGCAACAAAAGCGTGACCTGTAATGGTGAAAGCAATGGAGAAATTACCATTGCTGCTCAAAATTTTGACCCGATTAAAGGATTTGAATATTCTAAAGATAACGGTGTTACCTGGCAAACTTCTACTACTTCTCCTGTAAAGCTTACCTCTTTGGGCGCAGCTTTATACAAAGTTGTAGTACGGCCTGTAGGTGCTACAGTGACGACTTGTTCTAAACCATTTGATGTTACGATTAGTGCGCCTCCAACTTTGACGCTAAGTGCTTCAGAAACAAAGAAAGCGACTTGTACTACCGGTGCTACCATCACGGCTGTTGCTGGTGGGGGAACACCAGCGTATCAATATGAACTGCGTCAAGGGGCTGTAGTAATTGTGCCTTTCACTAATAATGGAGGAGTGTTTACCAATGTTCTTGCGGGGAATTATACCGTTTTTGTAAAAGATGCGAACAGCTGTTCAAACCCTGTGGGAGTGGGCGTATCTGTAACTGCTGTACCAGCGATATCCGCAGCAGTTGTTCCTAGCACAGCGATGTGTTTTGATCCAACTACTGGTGCGAAGATTAACGTGGCAATTACTGGAGGTGTAGCACCTTACAGCTACCAAACCAGTTTAAACGGTGGAACTTTTAGTGCTTCTAGTGCTACGTTTACAACACCATCATTTACCCATACGGCTGCTGTAACAGGTAATTATGTCTTTAGAGTAACCGATAGTAATGGTTGTTCTTTTGATACAACGCAACAAGTAATTAATGCTAAAGTAACCGCGAATGCTTCGGTAACTACTGATTTGGATTGCGATGTTGCGCCAGGATCTCCAGATGCTGTGATTACAGGAACCATTTCTGGCGGTACGGCACCATTTACGGTGGTTTTAACCTCAGGACAAACAACAGGAACACTTGCTGGACCTGTAGGGACTGCTACTACTTTTACCTATACTACGGGTGTATCAGGTACTTACCAATTTGAAATTACGGATGCTATTGGTTGTAAAACCACTACTTCTGCCACTATCAATGCAAAAGTTGCTGTGACGGGTAATGCAGTAGTAACTAACGAAACTTGTGAGACATTAAATAACGGTAGTGTGACATTGCAAGCACTTACCGGAGTGGCTCCTTTTACTTATAATTTTAATAATTTAGGATTTTCTGGTGCAGTAACCTATGGTTCATTGTCTGGATCTGTGGCTGGAACGTCATACCCATATCAAATCAGAGACAACAAAGGATGTATTTATGATGGTACAGCTGTAGTTTTTGAACCTACTCCAATAACGCTTTCAGCTAGTATAACAACCCCTTATACTTGTACGACTAACGCTACCATTACTGCTTCGGCTTCGAATGGAAATGGAGGATTTACCTATGTGTTAAGAAGAGGCGCTACAACAGTAGCTACCAATACCACTGGAATTTTCCCTAATTTGACTGTAGCAGGAAGTTATACCGTAACGGCTACTGATGCCAAAGGATGTTCACTTACTTCTTCTCCAGCTATGGTGATTGATGCTTTGACACCACCAACAAAACTTGATTTTACAGAAAAACCTATTACTTGTAAGTCAACAGAACTAACAAGTGAGGTTACTATTAGTGTAACAGGAGGAAAAGGTAATTTGAAATATGAAATTACGGCTCCAGCTGCTGCAATTATTAATGTTAGTGGTGCAACGACGGGTATTTTTACAGGATTAACAGCAGGTGCCTCAGGTACTACTTATGCTTTTAAAGTGACCGATGAAAATAATTGCTCGGTTACGGGAACGTATACTGTAAAAGATGTATTGCCAGTTATTGTAAATGGTTCATTAGTAGCCAATGTTACTTGTAAAACAGCTACGGACGGAAAATTAAAATTCACTGTTTCTGGCAATGCTGGAACATTTACTTATGAACTTAGAAACAGTCTTAATGTTGTAGTCCCAATTGCACAATCTACACAAACAGGAAATGTAATTGACTACATAGGTTTGGCGGCAGATACGTATACGTTAACCGTAACTAATCCTAGTACGGAGTGTAAGGCTACAAAAGTTTTAAAAGTGGATGCGCCAAGTGTAGCTTTATCTTTTAACGCTCCAACTATTTCTCCATTTACTTGTAATCCTCTCACTAGAGCAAGTGTAACCATCAATACTACTGGTGGATGGGGTTCTAATAGATATACTTTAACATTACCTGATGGCACCACAGTGGTTGGACCACAAACTAGCGCTATTTTTGCCAATTTGACTCAATCGGGATTATATACTATAGCTGTAACTGATTTGAGTGGTAACGGGTGTACAATTACTGACACATTTACCATTGCACCTTATACGACACTTTCTGTTAGTGCAACAGTAAATGGACAATGTACTGCCACAGGAAGTTCATTCCAAATTGTAGCTGCGGCAACAGGAGGTTCTGGAGCCTATACCTATTCAATAAATACAGGTGTAGTCCCAAGTCCAGCTGATACATTTACCGTTGCACCGGGTACCTATACTATTACAGTACGAGATGCTTTAGGTTGTACTGCTCCGGTAGTTGTAACAGTAAATGAAGTTTTAACAGCAGCTGCAGTTAGAACTAAAGAATTAGATTGTACAACTACACCAAACGCCACAATTAGAATTGATGCATTTGGAGGAAAACCCGCTTATAATTACGAAGTATCATTTAATGGAGGGCTATATGGAGCACCAGTAGCTCCTGCAACTATAGTTGGAAATGTATTTACAACAAGTGTAGCAGGAACTTATAAATTTAGAATTACAGATTCTAATTTACCTACAGCTTGTACTGCTGAAACTAATAATGTAGTTATCAGTCCTATTGTATATCCTGTAATTTTGAATCTTGCAGAAAAACAGTCTATTAAATGTAATGGCGACGCAACAGGTATCATAGAAGTAACCATTGATCCAAGCAAAGGAGTGGGACCTTTTAAATATAGTATTGATGGCATCACTTATCAAAATTCTAATCAATTTACTGGACTTATAGCTGGCACTTACACTATCACAGTAAAAGATAATAAAGATTGTACTTTTACATATCCAACACCAATTGTAATTGATCAACCTGACGCTATTACATTTGTTTTAGACAAGAAAGATATAACATGTAATAACCCAGGAGGGACAAGTCTAGGAGAAATTAAGGTATTAAATGTCCAAGGAGGTACAGCAACTTCGGCGGCTCCATTTAGATATTTTATTACCAATAATTTTGGTGACGTAATTGCAGGTAATCCTTATACTGCATCAACTACAGGAAGAGAAGACCATATTTTTACAGTTATTAATTTTGGTGTATATACTGTAAATGTTGTTGATGCGAATGGTTGTTCTTTAAGTAAACAAATTACAATAGCATCACCACCAGAGGATTTAGATATTAACGTTACAACACTTAGTTCGAATTGTACAACTGGAGGAACTGCAATAGTTAAAGCTATATCAGTAGTCGGGAGTGGTAATTATGAATTCGGTATTTTAGAAACTAATACTTCTCCGTATACTACTACATGGTATACTCCAGATGTTGTTGGAGGTGATACAAAAACTTTTACAAATCTTACACCAGGCGTAACTTACACTTTTGTAGTACATGATTTAACTACACTTTGTTATTATGTTAAAAGTGCAGATCAACCAATTGCACCAGCATCAACGCTTACTTCAACTGTAACTCCAAAAAATGTTACTTGTAAAGGGAATAATGATGGAAAAGTTACTTTTACAATTGATAATTTTGATGCGACAACAACTTCAATAGATTATCAGTTATATACTTCTTTTTCTAATGTTGCTGTTGGATCATCATTTAATGTACCGGTTACATTTGGAACTCCGGTTACCGTAGCGAATTTTTCACCAATAGCAGGAACATTAGCTCCTGGAAGCTACTATATTAGATTTATTGAAAATGGTACAGGTTCCTTTAATGGATGTAAATCAGCTTCTAAAATTTTTGAAATAAAAGAATCATCTGTTGATTTGTCTGTTTCAGCTTCTGTGATTAAAAATGAAAATTGTAATCAGCTAGGTATTATTAATGCATTAGCCAAAGACGGTGCAGGTACTTATCGTTATATTATTTTACCTTCAACTTCTGCTGCTCCAACAGCATCAGATCCAGCATGGGATACAACTAGTACTTTTAATGTAGCAGCGGGGAGTTATTTGGTTTATGCTAAAGATGCTAATGGATGTATAAAAGTTACACCTGCTACAATCGATTTGATTAAAGATCCTTCACCAGTTATCGCTTTATCAGTTATAGATAATTGTGCTGTAGAAGGTGCTTACTCAGTTGAAGTAGATTTAACTTCACCAGGAGTAGGTCCTTATACTATTTCAGTTAATGGTGCGTCCCCACAAAATGTGGGATCTTTCCCTTATACTGTTTCTGGATTGAGTTCAGGACCTCAAAATATTATTGTATACGATGCCAATGGTTGTCCTTCTAATAGTCCAGCTTTAACATTACATAAAAAATTATCTGTAATTGCAGAGCGTACCAAAGAGCTGGATTGTACGACTTCGCCAGATGGATTAATTACAGTGACGGTATCAGATGGATTATTTACTGCATCGGATGCTACACCTGATTTTAGATATGAAGTGTCTATTGATGGTGCTCCATATTTAGCTCCGGTTAATTTTGCTAATGACGTTAGAGTATTAACATACCCTGTCACTACAGCGGGTACTTATCAATTTAGAATTACAGATTTAAATAATTGTACAGTTGAAAGCACGGTTGTAGATATCGCTGTTAAAGTCATTCCAACTGCAACTGCTACAGTAACGCAACCAACTTGTGTAGGCGTAGCAGATGGTTCTATCAAAATTAATGCTACTTTAGGGGTGCTGCCTTATAAGTATAGTATTGATGGAGGAGCGAATTGGCAAGATTCTAATGAATTTACTGGACTTGCTGCGGGAACAGTCAACTATATTGTAAGAGATGCTAAACTATGTCTTTTCAATGATTCAGAGGATATTATTAACCCAACTCCAGTTGTTGCTTCTTTGGCTTCTATATCTGCCTTTACTTGTTCTCCAACCAATACACCAAACGTAACGGTTGTAACTGTTAGTGCAGCCGGTGGTGCTGGTAACTACAGTTTTAGTGCTGACGGCATCCATTATTTCCCAAGTAATAGCATTCCTGCTGATAACAAGTATGCCTTTGATGTCATAGACACAAGTGCTCCAAGTGTAAAGTTTTATACTAAAGACGCGAATGGTTGTACTGACGATATCGTAGTTCCAATCGCACCATTCCCTAAATTAATTTCAGCTAAAGCTACTTTAGGTACTCGAGCAGATTGTAACACGCCTACAGAAATTATTAATGTAGCGATTACGGGTGGTGCAACACCTACAAATTTCAGTTATCAAGTTGCTATTGATGGAGGAGCTTATGGTGCGCTAACACCAATTACCGCTGGTGCTACTTCATTCACTTATCCTGCTACATCAATAGGAAGTTTTTATGAATTTAAAATAACGGACAATACAACAGGTTGTAGTATTATTTCAAATGCGTATACCGTTCCAGTATTCAATACCATGACCCTAACGGCTAGTGTTGCTGCGAATGTAGATTGTGCTACGAATGCAACAGGTGCTATTGAAATTAATATTGGCAACTACACAGGTCCTTATACATATGAAATTTTCAACGGTGCTGTAACTACTGGTTTTACAGGTACAGGAAATACAACAACTAATCCATTGGTACTCCCTCATGGTTTGGTTGCAGGAAATAATTACACTGTAGTGGTTACTCAAACAGCGTATCCAAGTTGTATAAAATCGTCTAATACTGTTATCATTACAGAGCCAGCGGCTTTAGATTTGTCTGGTCCTTTTGTTACTGTTAAAAATCAAAATTGTAACACCACAGGGGCAGTAGTTACTGTTGATGATACTAAAATTTCTGGTGGCAAACGAGATTATACGTATGTTTTTGTACGCAATGGCACAGGAGCATTACCACCAGCTGGTGATTTTAAGCCTTTAAATACGGCAACATTTGCCACTACTCAAATAGCACCATCAACGGAAACGGTTGAGGTTTGGGTAAAAGATGCTAACGGATGTACGGAAATGAAAACGGTAACTATTTCATTAGATCCAGCACCAACAGTTACAGCAAGTGCTGCTAGTCAATGTCCGTCTCCAACGGGTTATACAATCATTGCAGCGGGTGCAGGCGGTGTTGGTACTTTAGAATATAGTTTGGATGGTAATAGTTTCCAAACACCGTCTTCATTAACTGTAACTGCTCCTGGCAATTATACTATTTGGGTAAGAGATGCTAATGGTTGTAAAAATCAGACTGCTACTCCAGTAACGATTTTTGAACCATTACAATTACAAGCAGATGTTACCACTTTATCTACTTGCTTAAATGCAGACGGTGTAGTGACCCTAACAGCTAGTGGAGGATCTATTCCAGCGAATTATCAATATAGTAATGATGGTACTACTTATGGCTCTTCAAATGTATTTGGTGGTTTGGCAGCAAGTGCTACTCCTTATACTTTCTATGTAAGAGATATCACAACAGGTTGTGTTAAATCGGTAGACGTGATTATGTTATTGCCTAATACCGCCATAGATTTTGTTCCAGTTGCTACTCCAGTAACTTGTAATGGAGGATCAGATGGAACGATTACAGTTAACATGACTACGCCAACGTTGACTGTAAATAATAACCCAATTTATACCTATGCTTTAACAGGTTCAACTACAGTGGGTAATAACCCAGTTATTAGACCAAAACAAGATTCTCCATTATTCAGTGGTTTGAAAGCAGGGACGTATATTGTAACGGTTACTTCAGGTAGAGGTTGTTCAGTACCTGAAACCATAGTTGTTGATGAACCTGATCCAATTTTGGTACCAACTCCAACTGTAGTTCCATTTGGTTGTACTGCTGGAAACGCAGGCAACTTAGCAACCATTACAGTTACTGGAGTAACAGGTGGTTCAAATACCTATTTACAATATGAATTTATTAAAGTAGGTAATCCTATTCCTGTTCAAAAAAGTGACAATCCTATTTATATTGAAGAGGATTTTTCAGGAGGTTCTTATATTGTAAATGTGTATGACAATAAAGGATGTAAGGGAACGTCTACCACTCCAATTATCATTGCTCCTTATGTACAATTGGATAAAGTGAATGTAAATGTTACGCGTCCGATTACTTGTCTTTTATCTGAAAACATTACGGTTTCAGCAACAACAATAGGTACAGGAGCAACGGATTTAGAATATTCTTTGGTAGATATTGATGCCTCAACTGGAACACAAGGAACATTATATCCTAAACAAACCAATAAAACAGGTAATTTTTCTAACTTACCAGTAGGTAATTATTTTATTACGGTTAAAAACCTATTGACCAATTGCGAAATCATTGGCGTACACTACGTAAACGAACCCAACACCTTCGACTTGACTATCGATAATGTGGTTGATGTAAAATGCCTTGGAGGTGCCGACGGAAGTGCTAAAGTGACTTTAATCGATAGGGTGATTACAGCAGCTAGTCCAAATCAAGCAGGGGCGTTTACTTATACCATAATTGGGCCTTCACCTAGTACAGGTAATGCTACTTCAGCAGGACCAATTAACTTGACTAATTTAGCCGCAGGAACGTATACCATCACGGCTACTTTGACCAATACGCCTTTCTGTACCGTAAGCAAAAACTTCACGATTACAGGACCAAATGTTGCATTAGCGATAGATAAATCGTTTACTGCCATTACTTGTGTAACAGGTAATAATGATGGTTCAATATCGGCTACTGCTTCTGGTGGATGGCCAGGAGGTTATGAGTTCCAATTAGAAAGAGGTGCTACTGTGGTTACTTCATGGTCATCTGTAAGTGACTTCAATGGCTTAATCGCTGGAAATTATGTAGTGAAAGTGAGAGATTCAAGAGGATGTGAAGTGTTCACTACAGTTGATTTGAGTAATCCAACGCCAATAGCTTTTAACGCTATACCAAGCACTACTTTGTTGACTTGTAAAGGAGATACCTCTGCAACCATAACTGTAAGTGCTCCAACAGGCGGACAAGGCACGAATTACTTGTACACCTTGAATACGACATCGGTAACGCCAAGGATTAGTTCAGGGCCACAAGCAGATCCAGTGTTTACTAATTTAGGCGCAGGAACGTACACCGTAACAGTAACTGATGGCTGGGGTTGTGGTACGACGTCTACCACTCCGATTGTGATTACTGAGCCAACAGAGGTTGTGCCTACTTTGGTATTGACTACGACCCAAACGTGTCTTACTTTATCCACGATAACTTTACGCGCTACGGGTGGAACAGGAGCGTATCAATACAGTACAAGTCCAACATCTGGTTTTGTAGCGATGGGTGGTAATTCGATAACTTTCACTGTACCAGTAGGCACCTACCGTTACTATGTGCGTGATGCAAATGGTTGTACTAGTGTGGTTTCTAACGACATCACGATAGAACCCTTGCCTACTTTGAAGGTTGATATAAATAGTGAAAACGCTAAAATTAACTGTAAAGGGGATGCCAATGGAGTGATTGTAGCTAACGCAACCGGTGGTTTAGGAAATTATGTCTATACTTTATTAGATGGTGTTGGTGGTGCATTAGGCTTCACTCCAGTACAAACCACGCCTGGTAATTTTACCCAATTGCCTGCAGGAACCTATAAAGTTCGAGTAGATAGCGGGGATTGTAATGTGGTTTCTACAGATATTGTAACTATTACAGAACCTTTAGTGCCAGTTACAGCAACAGCTGTACCAACACCAGTAACTTGTAACGGAGCGGCCAATGGTATCATCACTGTAACAGCTTCTGGCGGAACGGGAGCAATGAAATATGCGA
>NZ_JMTM01000019.1 GCF_001662485.1 Flavobacterium succinicans | reverse complement strand
TTAACGATAAAAACTACACAATAACTCTTTATACGTTGAATAAAATTTGTGAGGCTAGAAATTTGAAGCTTTCAGATTTTTTTAAATTAATTGATAAATAGCGTTTGCCATAAATCAAATACCACTGTAAAAGATGCCTAAGCATCTTTTTTTGTTTTAAGCACTTGTCAAATCGGGAGTAAAAGTTGTCAATTCAGGAGTAACCTTCTTTAGGATGCTGAAATATTTTTTATACAGTCTATTTTTGAGGAATGGAGTGGTATAAAATCATAGGAGCAATAGTAATTTGGTTAGTGGGGCTTTACCTAAGGGGTAGATTTTATGAATCATGGAAAGACTATAATAATGGCGGTTGGAAAATAAGGGAAGAGATAAGAAATAAGTTAAAAAACTCAATTAGTTTATTTTGTAATTAACTACTCCTGTTGATAACAATGTGTTTTCTTCAATTCTAGGGAGATTTACCATTAAATCAAATTCTTTTTACACATACCTTTTTAAAACCAGACAATAGATCCTTAATTGACAAAATCAATGTAGAAGTACAGATTCAGATCTACTTGATGATAGTCTTAGTACAATCACGTATCCCGCTAAAAATAACAAATAAAAAAAGGCGAGTCCCCCCGCCTTAAATGTTTTCACAACGGAATAATCCTTATTGTGAATTGCTTCAAAATTGTGTTACAATAATACAACAAAAGTTTTTGTTTTCAAATGATAAAAACCGTAAAATAAGTATTTTTTTTTTTGTTAAATTTAAACGGTTATTTTAGATAACAAGAAAAATCATTAAAAACACATATAATAATGAAGAAAATATTAGGATTGGATTTGGGGACAAATAGTATTGGATGGGCGTTGATAGAAGTTGACGAAAACAATTTCCCTATTCGCATTATTGCGATGGGTTCAAGAATTATTCCCTTATCATCAAATGATAAAGATGAATTTCAACGAGGTTTATCAATTACAAAAAACCAAAGTAGAACGGTTAGTCGTACCCAAAGAAAAGGTTATGACCGAAAACAATTGAAAAAAAGTGATGATTTTAAATACAGTTTAAGAAGAATATTAAATAAGTATAATATTTTCCCTTCGGAAGAATTATTAAAACTTCCAATGCTTGATTTGTGGAAGTTAAGAAGTGATGCTGTTAATCCTAATGAAAATATTTCTGCTGAGCAATTAGGACGTATTTTATATATGCTCAATCAAAAAAGAGGTTATAAATCTGCCAGAAGTGAAGCTAATGCCGATAAAAAAGACACGGATTATGTTCTGGCAGTGAAAGGACGTTATGCGCAGCTTAAAGATAGAAATCAGACTATTGGTCAGTATTTTTATGAAGAACTACATAATGCAAAAACGACCAATTCTTATTTCAGAACTAAAGAAGAAGTTTATCCGCGAGAAGCTTACATTGAAGAGTTCGATACAATCATTAATGCTCAAAAAAGCAAACACGATTTTCTTACTGACGAAGTTGTTCATCAATTAAGAAATGAAATAATTTATTTTCAAAGGAAACTAAAGTCTCAAAAAGGATTAGTAAGTATTTGTGAATTTGAAGGCTTTGAGAAAACTATTTTCGACAAGGAAAAAGACAAAAACAAAGTTGTGTTTGTTGGACCAAAAGTTGCCCCTAAAACTTCTCCTTTATTTCAACTGTGCCGTATTTGGGAAGTCGTGAATACAATTACTTTAAAAATAAAAAATCCTGAAGGAAGTAAATATAAATGGGGCGAGAAAATTCCAAATATAAAAGAAAAAGAGGCATTAGCCGATTATTTATTTAAAAATGAAACTTTAAGTTTCAATAAGCTTCTTGATATTTTAGAATTAAAAAAAGAAAATGTTTATGTAAATAAGCAAATTATTAAAGGCATAAAAGGAAATGAAACATATTCTGCTCTTCATCGTATTTTAGGAGATAATGAACTTCTAAAGTTTGATGTGTCTATCATTCCATCAAATCATACTTCAATGTTAGTGGATAAAAAAACTGGAGAAATTCTGGAAGAAAGAGCTGGTCTAGAACTTGATGTTTCGCTCGAGAAGGAGCCATTATATCAATTATGGCATACCATTTATTCTATAAAAGATTTAGATGAATGTAAAAATGCTTTAATTAAAAGATTTGGTTTTGATGATGAAATTGCAGAAAAGTTATCTCATCTTGATTTTAACAAACAGGCTTTCGGAAATAAATCAAATAAATCAATGAGAAAAATTCTTCCTTTTCTAATGGAAGGTTACAATTATTCTCAATCCTGCACTTTAGCTGGTTATAACCATTCTAATTCTTTGACCAAAGATGAAAGAGAACAACAAGTTACTTTAGACAAATTAGAACTTCTTCCAAAAAATAGTCTCAGACAACCAATTGTCGAAAAGATTTTAAATCAGATGATTAATGTGGTCAACGCGATCCTTGAAGAATACGGAAAGCCATCTGAAATAAGAATTGAACTTGCTCGGGAACTTAAACAAAGTAAAGACGAGCGACATGATGCTGATTTACAAAATTCCAAAAATAAAAAACTCAATGAAGAAATTGGTAAACGATTAACTGAATTGGGACTGCCTGTAACCAAGCGGTACATTCAAAAATATAAATTCATTTTTCCATCGCTTAGTAAAAGTTTGAAAGATGCTCAAGTAAACAATCAATGTATCTATTGTGGAGAAACATTTAATTTAACAGAAGCTTTAAGCGGTGATGCATACGATGTTGACCATATTGTACCAAAATCTTTATTGTTTGACGATTCGCAAACCAACAAAGTTTTAGTCCATAGAAAATGTAATTCTACAAAAACCAATCAAACCGCTTACGATTATATAGCTAGTAAAGGGGAAGAAGAAGTTCAGATATATTCAGCACGTGTTGATGATTGGTTCAAAAGGGGCATTATTTCTTATAGCAAAATGCAAAGATTAAAAGTTTCACATAAAGAATATCTGGAACGTAAAAGTTTAAATAAAGAAACAGAAACCGACAAGAAACTTTGGGAAAACTTCATCGACAGACAATTACGGGATACTCAATATATTTCTCGAAAATCAAAAGAAATTTTACAAAAAGTATGCAATAATGTAACTACAACAGAAGGTGGAGTTACCGCAAAACTTCGTGATTTATGGGGCTGGGATGATATTTTGATGAATCTGCAAATGCCTAAATACAAAGAACTCAGACAAACGGTCATCAAAGAATGGACAAGCGAACACGGTAAAAGAAAACATCAGAAAGAGGAAATCGAAAACTGGACTAAAAGGGATGACCATCGCCATCATGCCATTGACGCTTTAGTAATTGCCTGTACAAAACAAGGTTTTATTCAGCGAATAAATACTTTAAATTCCAGTGAGACAAAAGATTTGATGCAACAAGAAATTAATGAAGCAAAAAAACTTTTGGGAGAAAATTATAAAGATAAAGAATTCGAAAATAGCAATGAATTAGTAAAAAATCACAAAGGAAGATTATCCAAATTAGATGATTATTTGCGTTTACAGAAACCTATTAAATTCAACACAAAATATGTAGAAAAAGAAGCTGATAAAATTTTGATTTCTTTTAAAGCAGGTAAAAAAGTAGCTACAATTACCAAGTTTAAAGCAACAGGAAAAAATAAAGATACTGGCGTAATTGTTCCAAGAGGAGCATTGCACGAAGCCGGACTTTATGGAGTCAGAACTATATACTCTAAAGGTGGGATTGCAGAAAAACATATTATAAAAAAATACAAAGTTGGAGTTTCTGCACAAGACCACATTTTTACAGGAAAAGAATCTTATTCTGTTAAAAAAGATAAAAATGGGAATGAAAAAGTCGATGACAAAATAAAAGTAGTTTTAGACAGTATAGTTGATAGTAAAGTTAAAGAGATTGTTTTAAATAGGTTAAATTTCGGATTTAGCGATGGTGAAGATTATAAAAACAATGTCAAAAAAGCATTAAACAACTTTAAAAATCTTGATGAGTATCCATTATGGTATAATGAAAACAAAGGAATAAAGATTTTATCAATAAAATTAAAAACAGGTTTGAAAGATTCTGTTGTACCGCTTCGCTTGAATGAAAGTAATGAGGTTATAACTTTAGTGAAAACGGGAAACAATCATCATATTGCTATTTATGAAGATAAAAACAGTAAACCAGTTCAACACAGTTGTACATTTTGGCACGCTGTAGAAAGGAAAAAATATAATATTCCAGCAGTTATTAAGAAATCATCTGATGTTTGGAATCAATTATTAGATAAGGAACTTCCTGAATCTTTTTTAAATAATTTACCAGAAGATAACCTCAATTTAAAATTCAGTATGCAACAAAATGAAATGTTTGTTCTGGGTTTATCTCAAGAAGAATTTAAAGAAGCTATTGAAAATAATGATAAATCTTTATTAAGCAAATATTTGTATTTGGTTTGGAGTGTTTCTGAAAATAACTATTGGTTCAGGCATCATTTAGAAACTAAAAATTCTGATTTAAAGAAAACTGAAGGAGCTAAGGAAAGTAAAAGACTTTATAATATTAGAAGTGTGAGTTCTTTATTTTCTTTAAACCCTGTAAAAGTTAGATTAAACCATTTAGGAGAGATTACTAAAATAGGAGAATATTAGTTATGATAAAACGTACCCTTTTCTTCGGTAGCCCCGCATATTTGAGCACCAAAAATGAGCAAATAGTCATTTCTTATCCCGACAAGGAACAAGAAACCAAAACGGTAGCTATTGAAGATATTGGGGTGATTGTTTTAGAAAACCAGCAAATCACGATTACCAACGGTTTGCTAGAAAAACTAACCCATAACAATGTGGCATTAATCAATTGTGACCAATACCACTTGCCTATAGGTTTGTTAATGCCTTTGAGTGGGCATACAGAGCAAACAGAGCGTTTTAAAAACCAAATCAATGCTTCTGTGCCACTCAAAAAGAATTTATGGCAACAAACCATAAGCGTCAAAATCTCAAACCAAGCGGGATTACTCAAAGAAAAAGGAATCCCTTGCCGAAAAATGGAAATTTGGGCAAAAGAAGTCACCTCAGGAGATGCAGGTAATCACGAATCTAGAGCTGCTGTTTTTTACTGGCAAAATCTGATCAAAGTCGAAAATTTTACAAGAGGACAAAAAGGAGTACCACCCAATAACTTACTCAACTATGGCTATGCTATTTTGAGAGCGATTACTGCACGAGCCTTGGTAAGTTCTGGAATGTTGCCCACTTTAGGAATCTTCCACCGGAATAAATACAATGCCTATTGCTTGGCTGATGATATTATGGAACCCTATCGACCTTATGTGGACTTAATTGTTTGCCACATTATGGAAACCGAAGATTCGTATGAGGAACTGACTATCGAAATCAAAAAACAATTGTTAAGTATTGCCACTATTAATGTATTTATAGACGGAAAGAACAGTCCGCTGATGGTGGCAATGAGCAGAACGACACATTCCTTACACGAATGTTTTGAAGGAACAGCAAGGAAAATTTTATATCCTGTTTATGTATGACGAACATTACACGCGCTTAAACCAATATAGAAGTTTGTGGATATTAGTATTTTTTGATCTGCCCACTGAAACAAAAAAAGAACGTAAAATAGCTGGCTTGTTCCGAAAGCGGCTATTAGACGATGGCTTTTCTATGTTTCAATTTTCAATTTACATGCGATTTTGTGCCAGTCGAGAAAATGCGGAAGTACACACCAAAAGAATCAAAAACAGTTTGCCTGAACACGGAAAAATTGGTGTGATGCAAATCACAGACAAACAATTTGGAATGATGGAACTTTTTTATGGGAAGAAACCAGTAGAGCCTGAAAAACCATCGCAGCAATTAGAACTTTTTTAAACTAGGATTTAAAAAAAGGATATGCTTTTGAAGCTTAGTACAAAAATAATACTTTTTTTGGTTTTAAAAATAACTTATAACTACCAACATACCAGTTGATTAAATCGATGTATGTTGGGAATCATAAGTAAAAATACAATTTTGAAAGCAATTCACAACTAATCTGCCTTTTACAAATCTAATTTCCTTGTTGGGAATCATAAGTAAAAATACAATTTTGAAAGCAATTCACAACCCGCTCGTTAATAGCTTCAAAGCATTCTCGGTTGGGAATCATAAGTAAAAATACAATTTTGAAAGCAATTCACAACGGTAAAATACTGCCTCAGGCGATAGAGTTAGTTGGGAATCATAAGTAAAAATACAATTTTGAAAGCAATTCACAACCTCTTGAAATAGAGAAACGTTTTTGAATTGGTTGGGAATCATAAGTAAAAATACAATTTTGAAAGCAATTCACAACGTAAAATTAAACATTCAAAAGATTGAAGATGTTGGGAATCATAAGTAAAAATACAATTTTGAAAGCAATTCACAACTAGATGTTCATCTTCCTTAATAGCTAGTAAGTTGGGAATCATAAGTAAAAATACAATTTTGAAAGCAATTCACAACGGATATGGTGCTGCCACAACATCTGAATTTGTTGGGAATCATAAGTAAAAATACAATTTTGAAAGCAATTCACAACATAACGACCTTACCGAAAGTACAACCGCTCGTTGGGAATCATAAGTAAAAATACAATTTTGAAAGCAATTCACAACTTAGAACGTAAGAAAATATTATGTCTATTTGTTGGGAATCATAAGTAAAAATACAATTTTGAAAGCAATTCACAACCTGCCGATGACAATGGAGGTATAACATTAAGTTGGGAATCATAAGTAAAAATACAATTTTGAAAGCAATTCACAACTTACGGCGCGTAATCTCGCGGTAATGCTCGGTTGGGAATCATAAGTAAAAATACAATTTTGAAAGCAATTCACAACGTCATTGCGATATTACCGATAAGCTCGTTAGTTGGGAATCATAAGTAAAAATACAATTTTGAAAGCAATTCACAACCATAAGGCGCGTAGGCTGGTAAGTCGTATCGTTGGGAATCATAAGTAAAAATACAATTTTGAAAGCAATTCACAACTCGTACTCGCACGGCGTATTATTTAAAAAGTTGGGAATCATAAGTAAAAATACAATTTTGAAAGCAATTCACAACTCGTTGCTTACAGTGGTATCCCACCATGCCGTTGGGAATCATAAGTAAAAATACAATTTTGAAAGCAATTCACAACTATAGGTATTTCGTTATTTATTAGTCCCTCAGTTGGGAATCATAAGTAAAAATACAATTTTGAAAGCAATTCACAACAGAGTGTATAAGTTTCCTCATCGTAGGCTCGTTGGGAATCATAAGTAAAAATACAATTTTGAAAGCAATTCACAACTGGCAAACGCTCCTGCTCCTATCGTAGCTTGTTGGGAATCATAAGTAAAAATACAATTTTGAAAGCAATTCACAACTTTTTCTTCTTGTTTGTTTGCATAGTAGTTGTTGGGAATCATAAGTAAAAATACAATTTTGAAAGCAATTCACAACTCATTGCTTACAGTTGTATCCCACCATGCCGTTGGGAATCATAAGTAAAAATACAATTTTGAAAGCAATTCACAACCGTAACTTTATGGTAGAACCAATAATAAAGTTGGGAATCATAAGTAAAAATACAATTTTGAAAGCAATTCACAACGATACAACATAACTGCCGTTTACTATTGTGTTGGGAATCATAAGTAAAAATACAATTTTGAAAGCAATTCACAACTCAATTGAGTTAAATGTTAAAACCAATAAAGTTGGGAATCATAAGTAAAAATACAATTTTGAAAGCAATTCACAACAGACCGCGAAACAATTTATTTTCATAGAAGTTGGGAATCATAAGTAAAAATACAATTTTGAAAGCAATTCACAACAAGAGAGAAGTTACTTCGGCAGATGAAGCAGTTGGGAATCATAAGTAAAAATACAATTTTGAAAGCAATTCACAACTAGGCATTAGGCTTGATTTATAAATTGTTTGTTGGGAATCATAAGTAAAAATACAATTTTGAAAGCAATTCACAACTCATCCACATTCAACCCTAAAGACAATAAGTTGGGAATCATAAGTAAAAATACAATTTTGAAAGCAATTCACAACAGTAGAGACTTATTATTATAACCAACTCAAGTTGGGAATCATAAGTAAAAATACAATTTTGAAAGCAATTCACAACCGACGAAGGAGGTAATGGCAAGAAAGCATGTTGGGAATCATAAGTAAAAATACAATTTTGAAAGCAATTCACAACAAACTGGTCTTAGTTCTGGAGGCAATTCATGTTGGGAATCATAAGTAAAAATACAATTTTGAAAGCAATTCACAACGACGAACAATTGCGATTGATTTCGGAATTGGTTGGGAATCATAAGTAAAAATACAATTTTGAAAGCAATTCACAACTGGTAGATTTCTTTTGCCACAAGGACCAGGGTTGGGAATCATAAGTAAAAATACAATTTTGAAAGCAATTCACAACTTGGTATTTAGTTTTCAAATCATTCAAACCGTTGGGAATCATAAGTAAAAATACAATTTTGAAAGCAATTCACAACCATCACAATCGCTTTCAACGCATCAAAACTGTTGGGAATCATAAGTAAAAATACAATTTTGAAAGCAATTCACAACAAGAAAACAAAAAGGAATCACCCAGCAAGAGTTGGGAATCATAAGTAAAAATACAATTTTGAAAGCAATTCACAACCCGGTAGTGTCGTTAATGCGAATTAAGTAAGTTGGGAATCATAAGTAAAAATACAATTTTGAAAGCAATTCACAACTACCCGTAACAAACGGCTTAATGTTTTTAAGTTGGGAATCATAAGTAAAAATACAATTTTGAAAGCAATTCACAACCCATTGGCTCCAAGGTCGTTGATGGCAGAAGTTGGGAATCATAAGTAAAAATACAATTTTGAAAGCAATTCACAACAATGGCAAAATGATGATTAATGCCACACAGGTTGGGAATCATAAGTAAAAATACAATTTTGAAAGCAATTCACAACTATAGGAGGACTTAAAACTATAATTGAGTGTTGGGAATCATAAGTAAAAATACAATTTTGAAAGCAATTCACAACCTCAGTAAAAGAATATATCACTACAGATGAGTTGGGAATCATAAGTAAAAATACAATTTTGAAAGCAATTCACAACACTGACGATGATTTAAATCAAGCGTTACAAGTTGGGAATCATAAGTAAAAATACAATTTTGAAAGCAATTCACAACTTCCACCGCATACATTGTGTTTTCTATCGAGTTGGGAATCATAAGTAAAAATACAATTTTGAAAGCAATTCACAACGTTGGATGGATGTGGCCAACTCGGTTCCAGGTTGGGAATCATAAGTAAAAATACAATTTTGAAAGCAATTCACAACTCGGTATCTGATAGTAAGCTTTTGCCTGCTGTTGGGAATCATAAGTAAAAATACAATTTTGAAAGCAATTCACAACGTTGGATGGATGTGGCCAACTCGGTTCCAGGTTGGGAATCATAAGTAAAAATACAATTTTGAAAGCAATTCACAACATTCCGTGTTTCATATACCTTTTGTTTTTTGTTGGGAATCATAAGTAAAAATACAATTTTGAAAGCAATTCACAACCAAATCGTTTTACCAAAACAATTACTTGAGTTGGGAATCATAAGTAAAAATACAATTTTGAAAGCAATTCACAACGTAGAACGATTAAATTCTATAGGTTATGAAGTTGGGAATCATAAGTAAAAATACAATTTTGAAAGCAATTCACAACCTGAAATGTAGCGATTGTTATAAGCTGTTTGTTGGGAATCATAAGTAAAAATACAATTTTGAAAGCAATTCACAACCAGCCATTCTATCCTTATTGGCTTTTATTTGTTGGGAATCATAAGTAAAAATACAATTTTGAAAGCAATTCACAACTAAGCAAAACAAAGAATGGATTATTGTTTAGTTGGGAATCATAAGTAAAAATACAATTTTGAAAGCAATTCACAACTGTAAAGGGTAAAAGGTTCAACAGTTCCAGTTGGGAATCATAAGTAAAAATACAATTTTGAAAGCAATTCACAACAGTGTGGTTTTGTTATAAAACTTTTGTACTGTTGGGAATCATAAGTAAAAATACAATTTTGAAAGCAATTCACAACCAAGATCATGATAACATGAAAATAGTTTTAGTTGGGAATCATAAGTAAAAATACAATTTTGAAAGCAATTCACAACCTTCCACATGATATGATGAACTACATAAAAGTTGGGAATCATAAGTAAAAATACAATTTTGAAAGCAATTCACAACCCTCTTCGTCTTCATCCATAAAGAATCCTTGTTGGGAATCATAAGTAAAAATACAATTTTGAAAGCAATTCACAACTGTCGAGCTAGTGTTTTTGGTAATCCACCGTTGGGAATCATAAGTAAAAATACAATTTTGAAAGCAATTCACAACTAGTAGAGAGCCAATTTGACCAAGCTAGAGGTTGGGAATCATAAGTAAAAATACAATTTTGAAAGCAATTCACAACCCCGTTTTGGTTTGGGTTTTCTTAGCGTCTGTTGGGAATCATAAGTAAAAATACAATTTTGAAAGCAATTCACAACCTGAATGTGATAGCTTCTTCAACTGTTTTTGTTGGGAATCATAAGTAAAAATACAATTTTGAAAGCAATTCACAACCCACACGCAAAAGAAGGGTTAAAAGATACGGTTGGGAATCATAAGTAAAAATACAATTTTGAAAGCAATTCACAACAATTGTATATTTATTTCCACTTGGCCCTTCGTTGGGAATCATAAGTAAAAATACAATTTTGAAAGCAATTCACAACTGAAGTGCATCAATTATTAGATCGGCTCCAGTTGGGAATCATAAGTAAAAATACAATTTTGAAAGCAATTCACAACCTGAATTCATTAATTGAGGAAGCAGATTTGTTGGGAATCATAAGTAAAAATACAATTTTGAAAGCAATTCACAACACAAGGATTGTGATTTTATAGTATTCAATGTTGGGAATCATAAGTAAAAATACAATTTTGAAAGCAATTCACAACCAGAGGTTAGAAATGGAGCGAGAACCATGAGTTGGGAATCATAAGTAAAAATACAATTTTGAAAGCAATTCACAACGTATTGATGGTTTAAATCAAATCTAGAGCGTTGGGAATCATAAGTAAAAATACAATTTTGAAAGCAATTCACAACTTGCCGGTATCGGTCATTGAAAAAGATATAGTTGGGAATCATAAGTAAAAATACAATTTTGAAAGCAATTCACAACCTTTATACCTTGTGGACGAAAAGCGAAGCGTTGGGAATCATAAGTAAAAATACAATTTTGAAAGCAATTCACAACCTCTAGAGGTTGTGGCTTCGCCATTATTGGTTGGGAATCATAAGTAAAAATACAATTTTGAAAGCAATTCACAACTACCAATAAAAGATCAATATGTTGATGGCGTTGGGAATCATAAGTAAAAATACAATTTTGAAAGCAATTCACAACTACAATCAGTTTGTAAGTCTATTGGTGTCGGTTGGGAATCATAAGTAAAAATACAATTTTGCACTGATAACCATCGAATACCTTTAAAATGTATATCAAAAATGTTATAATGATGCAATACTAACGTGAGCGGACAGGTCACGACATGTCTGTTGGAAACCACAAGTAAATTACTAATTTTTTAACAGGATTCATTAGTAAGAAGTAAAATAGTATTTGGCGTTGTGACGGCTTGGTTTTTCTTTTATCATTTATTGCTACGATGCTTAACTGCTATATAGAATTAATGCTTAGTTAAAATAAACTAATTGGATTAATATAAGGATTCTCATATTTTTGTAACTTAAAAATTTAAAACGAGAATAGTATTATGAAAGATTTAGTAGCAAGAATTAACGCTGAAATGGAAAACTTCAAAACAGAATCAGAGGCACTTGTTGAAAAAGGAGTAAAAGCAGCTGGAGCTAGAGCTCGCAAATCAAGCTTAGTAATAGAAAAATTAGTAAAAGAATTCAGAAAAGTTTCTATTGAAGAATCTAAGAAATAATTATTTTTAATGGAACCTAAAAATGGGGTTTTACACCCCATTTTTTCAAGCTTCAATGCATCAACGATTCAACCTTTAACCCCCCTTAAACAATTTAAACCTACATCTGACTTCTGCTTCTGCCTTCTCACTAAATTAAACCTTTAAACCACCTTAAATTTTAAACCATTTAAACTACATCTCATTTCTCTCGTCTTCTGAATAATGATTTGATTATGGCGAATATTCGGTTATGTATTACAGTTATTACTTATACGTACTAAATATCCTTTTCTTGTTTTACTTTCAAATATTAGGAAAAGATTGTTCTGTAAATAAAACAGTAACAAGCTAACTTAAATGACCTTGATGTTAGTGTAATTTTTTTGAAAAAAATCAAAAAGTAAATTTTAAAATTAAGCTAGTAAAACTACCCTGATGGCCTACCTAATTGAATAAACATAATATGATAAAAAACTTTTTTCTTTCACTTTTTCTAGTTCCACTAGTTATTACGGCTCAAAATATAACTGATTTTAATAATGATTCAGCTGGTAATCGAGTCTTGGGGCAGATTTGTATAAGTTGCTCGGCTAAAAACATAAAACCTTTTAATGAACTAAAACAGGAGGATTTGCAAGTAATAGATAAAATCTCGTTCTATACTAATCCGGTCTCTCAAGAATTATATCTTACATGGAAAATAGAGGAGGACAAAAAAGTAGAGCAGATTCAATTGCTATCATCGGGAGGTAACGCTATGGTAACCTTTATGCGTATTAGTAATTGGCTTACGATGAGATTTCAGGGATATCCAAGCGGTCATTATTTTATAGTCTTTACCTATAGTAATGGTGATAACAAAACAATCAAAATTGTAAAGAAGTAGTGCGAGGTAACACAATTTTATTGGAGTTAGATGGTATAAGATATAAAAACTTCCTATCCTTTTTAATTTCCTTTCAAAGTTTTGTTGTTGGTATTTATGATTTAGGTATTAGATTTTAGTCATTAGGTTTTTATAAATTTGAGATTACTATTCACTTCTCACATTTTCAAATTTTAAATTCTCCCAATTTATCCACAAGCTTCATGACAGTATGCCCATGAAGAAACACTTAACTATAAACAATCTTAACCCACCACAACCTATACCTCACAACAATTCAACGATTAAACTTTTAAACAACTTTAAACTTTAAACCATTTAAAGCTAATACCTCACAACAATTAAACGATTCAACAAGTAAGGATAAAGAGGAAGATATTTATTGATTCAATGGAATTGGATTTCTTTTACTTCACTAATAGGAACGACTCTAACGCTTTTGATAGAATCGTTATACACAAAAATATAATCTGTAACCCTGCCAATAAAATAGTCTTTGTGATTTATAGTAGTATCTTGTTGTAAGGCATAGGTTTTATCGTTTAGGACAATTGTAAAATTAGGTTTATTTTTTTTAACAATAGCAGCTTCTAGATATGCTAGCTTGATCGTGTAGGCAAAGTACAAGAAAATTAACGCATAGTAAGTTATTCGACTTTGTTTTTGCATAATAGCAACTCCAAAAAGTAAGAAACTCGATATAAGTAATATATAAAAATCTGTCAGCTTTGTAGTTAACAAATAAGAAAGTAAGACTGTAAATAGGAACAAACCAGATAGGAGAATATTTGGCTTTATTTTTAATAATTGTGTGGTCTTGAAATTTAATACTAATTGAATAAACAAAAAGCCAATCAAAATAGAGAATGTTAACAGTTTTATATTGTTAGAATAAAAAACATATACAAAATCAATAGGGTTAAAATATAAAAAATATGAAATACCAAAATTTAAATAATAATGGCATAAATACAGATTACCATGAATAGGAATAATAACAATAAAAGATTTTAGTAATTCATCAAGAGAAAGATTGTTATTTATAGGTTCATCATTATAAAACCATTGTTTTATAGTGTCTTTTAAATTAAGGAAAAACCGTTTTGTTGGGTTTACTTTATCGTCCATAATTACACTTTAATTTTTTTTAATTTGTTTGAGTTAAATTAATTTGAAGAGAATAAGAAAAAAATATTGCTCTAAATATTGAAATTGTGAATTTTAAAGTTGCTTGGCTACAAAAAAACATACCAAATATAGTTTTTTTGTAGTTTTTGAGTTTGTATGTTCTTTACGTTATTCATAGCAAAAAAAACAATTCGAGTTCATGTAACATCTTAAATACCTCATGACTCATGTCGTTTACAACAGTTTAAAAATTAAACAATTAGGATTTAAGATTTAGGAATTGGGTATTGGGATTTGGAATTCAGGATTTTGGAATTCAGGAATTTGGAATGTAAGATTCAACAATCACCTGATTCAACAATAAACCTTTAAACCACCTTAAACCTTAAACCATTTAAACCTACTGAACGCATCTCACTTCTACCTTCTCACGAAAGTAAACCTTTAAACAACCTTAAACCTTAAACAACTTTAAACAATTTAAACCCCCTTAAACCTTAAACCATTTAAACCTACTGAACGCATCTCACTTCTACCTTCTCACGAAAGTAAACCTTTAAACAACCTTAAACCTTAAACAACTTTAAACAATTTAAACCCCCTTAAACCTTAAACCATTTAAACCTACTGAACGCATCTCACTTCTACCTTCTCACGAAAGTAAACCTTTAAACAACCTTAAACCTTAAACAACTTTAAACAATTTAAACCCCCTTAAACCTTAAACCATTTAAACCTACTGAACGCATCTCACTTCTACCTTCTCATGAAAGTAAACCTTTAAACCACCTTAAACTTTAAACAACCTTAAACTTTAAACCACCTTAAACTTTAAACCACCTTAAACTTTAAACAACTTTAAACTTTAAACAACTTTAAACTTTAAACAATTTAAACTTTAAACCACCTTAAACTTTAAACTTTAAACAATTTAAACCTTTAAACCACCTTAAACTTTAAACAACTTTAAACTTTAAACCATCTTAAACTTTAAACTTTAAACAACTTTAAACTTTAAACCATCTTAAACTTTAAACTTTAAACAACTTTAAACTTTAAACCATCTTAAACTTTAAACTTTAAACAATTTAAACCTTTAAACCACCTTAAACTTTAAACTTTAAACTTTAAACAACTTTAAACTTTAAACAATTTAAACCTTTAAACCACCTTAAACTTTAAAC
>NZ_JMTM01000018.1 GCF_001662485.1 Flavobacterium succinicans | reverse complement strand
CCTTAAACAATTTAAACGTTAATAACTGATAATAGCCTTCTGCCTTCTCACGACAATAAATTAAACAACCTTAAACCTTAAACAATTTAAACGTTAATAACTGATAATAGCCTTCTGCCTTCTCACGACAATAAATTAAACAACCTTAAACCTTAAACAATTTAAACGTTAATAACTGATAATAGCCTTCTGCCTTCTCACGACAATAAATTAAACAACCTTAAACCTTAAACAATCTTAAACCTTAAACCTTAAAAAAAAACTACACCACACAACAACTAATCGATGCAACGATTAAACAGTTAACTCATTCTTAAATTTTCTCTTCCTCGCTTTTTCACATTTTAAAACTAATTCGGAAGCATCTTTATTTTTGAAGAATGTGGTGGGCGACTCGTTGGTGAATTTTTTAAAGGAAGTAGTAAAAGCATTTCTGGAGTTAAAACCTGATTGATAGGCTAATCCTTCTAAGGAGAAGGTTCTCCACTCATTTTTATATCGGTTTTCGATAAAATAGTTGATGCGATACCTGTTGATATAGTCATTATAATTACAACCGTATTCTTCATTAATAAGAAGGGATAAGTGGTGGGTTGGAATATTGGTATCGTTTGCTAGTTGGCTTATGGAGTATTTTTTTATAAGATAAGGTTTTTGTACTGCTACAAAGGTTTCTAATTTTTCTTTATACATTTTTTTCCTTGCTGGGGAAAGAATAAATTTTCTAGGTTCATCTATTATTTCATTTGGACTCAAACTAGTATGCTCATTTTTTTTTAAGGGTTTGTCTATCGTATAGACTAGTAGTACAGGTTTTTTTAGTAAAGAGAAGATACAATAACACTGTATAGAGCCTAAAACAAAAATGGAATATAAATTCGTATCCATTTGAAAGGGCATAATTAGTTTTGCATTACAGAGATAGGATAAATTGTATATCAGGCATAATTTTATAAGCCAATTCCAGCTGGCTTTATTGATGTTGTTTTTATTATTTAACACTAGTTTTGTCTGAAGTATTCCAAATACTAAACCTGTGGTAGTTTTTAAAAGGTGATGGTGTTTTGGTAGTAACGTCGCGTTTTTTGATTGAGTTAATATTCTAATATTTGAATAGCCATACTGAAGGTAGTTGATTTTCTCTTGGGTAGGCATGGTATAAAAAGGAATAAATTCTATAAAATGTACTACGAAGGGAATAAAATATAGTAAATCCCATTTGTCGAAGTACTTTTGATGGAGTAAAGTTGTTCTTATAAATAAATAAAACAACGGAGCGGTAAAATATTGTATTAAAGTTAGTAGCCTATAGGTTTGAGGATAAGAAATGTAAAAGTTCTTGAAATAGCATAATCCAATAAGTGCTATGTTTAAAGAAATACTAAATATACCGAAAGCTAGGAGTCTATTGGAGAGCTTATTTCCTTTTGGATAATTGAAAAGTACAAGACAACCAATGAATCCGGAGAATACTATCCAACTACAGAAACAAAAAAATAACAAAAAAACCATGTCATGATTATCATGTATTACTATGCGCCCAAAAGTAAAATTATTAATTAAGTAATATATTGTTTTTTTTATTTTTAACAGTGCTTACTGTTAAATTGTCTGCATAATTTAGAAGATGAAACGGTTATTCCTTTATATAAATTTTACATTATTTTTTTTTTTAGTTAATTATCGATATCTAAGCTATAATTAGTGTAACTTTCTTAATTACTTTATTCTATCAGGCGTAAAAAAAGAAAAGGGGAATTAAAAAATAGCATTAAAAACGGAATACCCAAAAAAAGAAACAACTACCATTCCACGCATAGTAGTATCATTGGTATATAGTAATAGGTTTTGTTTTCATAAAGAATTTGTGAAAATTATGTTTCTAGCCTGCACTAGGTGTGGCCACTTGGAATAAATTAGTATGCCAACCATCATCTTCATTTATTACGCTAGACAGAGACACAAAAATAATGTGTGAAATCGGGTTGATTTTTTATACTAAATGATAAGGAATGTACTGTTTTTAAAAACGGGTCATTTTTATTTAAAAATCGTATTCCTCAAAGATAGTGCGTTTGAGTTACTTCTTAATTTTTTAGTCTTGTTTTGCCAAATAGGACAAGTTTAATTTTGGCTATAGTAGCTGTAAAATTACTTTTGATTGATTTTAGGTAGGTAAGTATACTAGTCATGTCCAGTATATTTTGATAAATATGTTAAAAGCGAATCACGAAAATTTTACATAAATCACCATTTATTCCATGAAACGAATCGTTTGTTTATTGGACTCTTTAATTCTGAAAAGTGACCGCGTATCTTTAATAAATAAATGAATTGTTTTTTTAAATGTGATAACTAAAATCCTATGCAAACGAATAAAATGAACTTAGATAAGTATAATGTTATGGTGATTGATGATTCTCTTATTGATGCGTCAATTTTAAAAAAAACTATTTTGGATTACTCCCTGAATATTAATTCAGTGGTATGCGAAATCTCTATTGAGAAGGGTCTCGAATCGTTTAACAAAAGCAAGCCGGATATTGTTTTTATGGATGTAGTTTTTAAAGATTCAATTATTTTTGATTCGATCCATAGGTTTTGTCTGGAAGCGATTCCATTAATATTTGTATCTTCTGAAAAAGAGTATGCATTAAATGCCTTTGAAAATAATGCAGTGGATTTTATTCTAAAACCCTTTAAGGCCGAGAACATTGTTTTATCAATAAACAAAGCAATCAGAAAAATTGAAACAACTAATCATGATAAAAATGTTCTTTCCCAAAACAGAAACTTTGATTCAAGTTATTTGGCCATATCCTCTATTGACAAAATTGATATCATTCGGAAAGAGGACATTATTTTTTGTATGTCTGAGGGGAGATATACTACTTTTTATTTGATAGGGGATAAGAAAATCGTATCAAGTAAAAATTTAGGGGAATATGAAAAAACCTTAAGTGATTCTTTTTTTTACAGAGTCCATAATGGATATATTTTAAATATTAGATATTTAATAAGCGTGGTAAAGAAAGATGGAGTGTATTGCGAATTGGTGAATAAGTTTAGAATTCCAGTGTCAAAACGCCGTCAAGAAAGTTTTAATAAGTTTATTAAGCTTAAAATCTGAATGTAATCGACTAAATATATACGAATTAGAACCGCTGGGTTGCAAAGTTGTCACCCTTTGTTGTTATATGGTAAATGGAATTATACTGAATGGAAAATAATCTCATATTAGAGTTAATTAAGGTTGATCTTAAAAAAAAAGCAAGAGGAGGAAAAGACTACGAATATGTTAGTAATGGTAATAAAAGTCTGCTAGAAGATAAGTTTTGGATTGAAATAAAAGTAGATGTTTCAACATTTGAAGAAGAATTAATTATACAACAACTGGATGAGATTGTTAATCATGAAATAAGGTTTAGGAAAATAGGGGAATTTATGACATATTCTGGACTTGTTTCGTCATCACAATATGATAAAACCAAACAGGAGGTCGTTCTTTTAATGTTAAAATGTGAGTATGAAAAACTATATAATAAGGTTCAAAATAATCGTAAAAGGAAGTCATGAAAATGAAGTAGGGGTACTATCCTAAAAAGAGGTAGGATGGTTAGTTTAATAGTGGGATTGAATTTAAAACCCACCTTTTTCTAAAAGCAATAGCGAAAAGTGTATCGGTGTATTCATTGATGAATAAAGGCATATCCTTTTTTATGACCTCCATAACAAAGAAAAAATTTTGGATGAAGTAGAATAATCGATAGTTACATGATGAATTTCGTTTTTGATCTTTTTTTGTGGTAATGAGAATATATTTTTTGCAATACATATAATTAGAAGAATATGTTGTGAGAAAAAAGAATCTTACTTGCAAAGGTGTTGGTTTATATGATAAACAGAATATTTAATGGAGGTGGTAAAGTAAAGATATTTAAAATAAAGTTATGAGTGAAAATACTGTGATGGATAAAGGGAGTAATGATCATGTTAATTATGTTGATGCGCTAAATTCGTATTCGGTGGTGTCTATCGTGAACCCTGAGGGGTATTTTATTAATGTGAATAATTCTTTTTGTAATTTTTATAAATATACTTCAGAGGAAATTATAGGAAAACATTTTGATCAGATATGTGCAAGTTCGGATGTTTTTATCGATTTTTTTCATAATTTTTATAGAAATAACGATAAGGATAGATTTTGTAAAGTAGAGTTTTTAAATACTGCAAAAGATGGGGAGCACTATTGGTTTGACAGTTTAATTGTGCCATTTAGAAATGTTAAGAAAGAGATATATCAGTATGTAATTGTACAATATGATATCACTGATAAAGTGAATATAGTTAAGGGGCTTGAACAGCAAAATCAAAATCTTTGCCATCAGAATGAACATTTGAGTAGAATAATCAACAATTTATCTCATGATTTAAGATCGCCATTATTGGGAATTCTTGGATTTATAATGCTAATAGAAGAAGGTAATATAGACATGAGTGCTCTGGAGTATTTAAAATTGATTAAAGAGAGTATCTTTAGTTTAGACAATCACATAGTTAATGTTATAAATTACTCAAAGAATATAACTTGTGGTTTAGAAATTAAAAAAATTTCCTTGCATAAAACGATAGAGTCTGTTATTGAGTCTGTGAAATATAGTAAAGGAGCTAATCAAATTAATTTTTTGATAGAAGTCTCAGAGACGGAACCTTTTTATTCAGATAAATTACGTTTAGAAAGTATTATCAATAATATAGTATCAAATGCAATAAAGTATTGTGATCCTGATAATTTGAATAAAAATATCAAAATTATGGCAAATGTAGAAAGTGACATAGTAAGTATTGTGATTGAAGATAATGGGATTGGAATACCTTATAGTGCTCAACGGAAAGTTTTTGATAAATATTTTAAGGTAGCTGAAGACAACGATGGATTTGGTTTAGGTTTGTTTATAGTAAAAGATGCTGTAGAAAGTTTAGGAGGTTCTATTGATTTAAAATCTCAAGAAGGTAAAGGCTCTACCTTTTGTATTACCCTTAAAAATTATAAAAATTTAGTTAGTAGTATAGAGTATAGTTTTTAGTTTTTTTTATAAGTGTCATTTAGCATACAATGGCATAACAATTCGATTTTAGATTTTTTAAATTAGTTAATTTTAGGTTGTCACGAAGGTTCTTTTTTGTTAATTATTATGTTTTGAAACAATTGAATCTTCGTTGCAAAGCTCGTTATCAGTATGGATAGCGAGCTTTTGTGCAATATAGTTTTACATCAGCAAAAATCGTTAATCAAAAATCAGCAATCATTTTATCATTTATTCTACGATGCTTAACGGCTATATAGAATTAATGCTTAACCCGTTGGGTGAAATTGTTTTTTACCACACTTCGATGCCTCAGTGCAGGCTTGAATCAAAGAATTTGTTGTTTTTAAGAGAAGTTAATAGACGTTTTACTATGCACATAATTCATCTATGGTGAAAAAGAGTGCTATTTCTCTTTGGTTCTAGGTTCATTTGCTATTAATCTATGGCTCTAGCCTGCACTGAGGCATCGAAGTGTGGTAAGGTTTTTTATTTTTTTTGAATTTCACCCAACGGGTAATGTTTAGTTAAAAATAAACTAATTGGATGAATAAAAGGATGTAAATATATAAAACGTTAAAAAGTTATTTCCGAAAATTTTTGAGCTTTTTGAATTAGCTCAAATTTTCAGAATAACTTTTCAACTTACACAGTTAGTGAGACACTACTTTTTATTTATAATCACCGTTTTATTAGCTGTACCGACACCAATTATTTTTAAAGATTTCCATGGATCAGGAAGCATCCCTTGGTTGAATTTTAAACCTTTGTCCGTTTGTTCAATCCCTCCAAAGCCATAAATTACAGCCTGTAGCATCGCTCCTGCTCCGGTAGCAAAATACGGATTATTACTGTTGGGAGATTCTGAAAACACTCCAAATGGCGGGCGGCTATTAGGTAAATACGATTTCATAAAATACTCGTAGGCTTTCTCTTTATCGCCTAAACGAGAATAAAGCACCGAAAACACACCATAAGTCATGGCTGGCCCATCTTTTGCATCAATTTTTGTAGCATAATAATCCAAATCGGCTTTGATTTGTTTTTGATCTGCAACAACATGCAAGGGATAGGCTAATAAATTGACATCGGCTTGTTTGGTGATTTGACCTTTGTAACCTTTATAATTTTGAGTGATGCCATGTTCCTTATGGATGATAAGTTTAGTTGCAACCTCAATCCACATTGGATTAATGGGTTCCTTCAGAAGGGTTGCGGCTTTTATAGTATTTTTGAGCGCTTCGATGGCTGCCGCATTGGTGAATGCATTATCATCAACATTTAAGGCATACTCATCGGCTCCCACAACATTCAAAATAGAATAATGGCCATCTTGATTTTTAGTAACGCGACTCACCCAAAAATCGGCAGTTTCTTTGAGTACATCCCATTCTTTTCTTAACCAATTTTTGTCTTGGGTTAAAGCATAATAATTCCAAAAAGCAATAGCTACATCAGCCGTGATATGTTGTTCAAAAATCCCCATGGAAGCGCTTGTTGGCGTTGCTTCTTCTCCTGTATCATCGGACTCCCAAGGATACATTGCGCCATCATAGCCATAAATGAATGCTTTTAATTTTGCTTTTGGCAATCTGTCGGATCGGTAATCCAAGCAAGATTTAGCCATTTCAGGTTGCAAGGCTAAAAGGGTAGGATACATCCAAAGCTCCGTATCCCAAAAGACATGTCCATTGTATCCTTGAGAAGACAATCCCATAGGTGAAATACTTTGCCTGCTGCCTTCTCTGATAAAAGAATACAAATTATACAAGGCAAATCGAACCCTCTGTTGTGCCTCTAAATCCCCCTCAATTTGAATATCGCCTGTCTCCCAAAGACTAGCCCAAGCTTTTTTGTGTTTATTCAGCAAATTATCGATGCCTTCTAAATAGGCAAAAATGGCTTGACGTTCGGCTTCATTTGCGGGATCTTGAATGTCTTTTGAATTACAAAGGCCACCTGCAATTACAAAGCGGTATTTTTTTCCTTGGAGTAATTTTTTGGTAAAACCAACTTCAGCACCTTTCTGTGAAATCGGCTCAGCTGCACCATCAAAAAGAAAGGTGGTTGAGGCTGAGATGTTCCATTTCCCTGTAGTGGTTTGAGCGGTGGTCTTAAAAAGCGGAATTTGATAATGCTTTTTCTTCATTAGTCTAAACTCACTTTTGGTAATTTTCAACTCTTCGGGAACATTCATATAATGGAAAGCGTTTATTTCAATATCTTGAAGAGGCAGTATTTCTACAACCACCATTCCGGAATAGGGCAATACTCGATGCGCTAAAATAGTATACTGAATTTGTGCCAAATCTTTAAATTGAAAAGAAGTGGTGCTCGTTCCTTCTTTCATCGCAATTTGTTGCCTCCACTGATCAATGTTGGAACCCTCAATCATTTCATTATTGATAGAAAGATGCAGATTTAGAAATTCAATACCTCTAACAATTTTACTGATTCCATTTTTAGGATTAGGTTCATAAAGGCCGTTCAGAATGATATCTTTTGTTTGAAAAGGGGTAGCATCGGTTACAATTCCAAATTTACCATTGGCCATGGCTACTCCAAAATAGTGCTCTCTTGAATGCGCTACTAAATTCCATTCATCTCCATTTAGTTGTGCAAATGCGAAACAATTCACAAATAGCAAGGCCATTATTATAATTTTTTTATTCAAATCCATAGTCTTGATTTTTAAGGTATTTATAAAATTTTGAACGGTACTACAAAGGCTTAACGGCTTATTAGGACAAAACCAATAGTAGGATTGACGAAAGCCTAACTAAAAAACCAAAATTATTTGGTGTCTTCTATTATACTTATAGCATACCCACCACCTGCGGCACTTAATTGAGAAAGTTTTGATTTATTTGTCACTGGTATTTTTCGAACGGTGTACGCTTGAGGATTTGTTTTGTAATTAGCGTCTTTTCCATCGGCATAAATGGTTGCGGTATATTTTTTTCCTTTTTCTAAAAAAGATAAGGTTAGGGTTGAAATTCTAGGCTCATATCCGTTTACATTACCAACAAACCAGTTCTGTGTTCCTTTTGCTTTACGAGCAACGGTTAAGTATTGGCCTGGCTCGGCTTCTAAATAATGACTTTCACTCCAGTCTACCGCTACATCTTTAATAAATTGGAAAGCATCTGGGAATCGATTGTAGTTTTCGGGTACATCGGCGGCCATTTGCAACGGACTGTAAAGAGTGACATACAATGCCAGTTGATTGGCAATCGTGCAATTAGCATGTGACTTATTACGGGGATTCATTTTACTGATGTCCATTTCAAAAATACCAGGCGTATAATCCATCGGGCCACCAAGTAAACGCGTAAACGGAAGAATGGTCACATGATTAGGATTTGACCCTCCGAAAGCTTCACATTCCCCTCCTCTGGCGGATTCATTCCCGATTAAATTAGGATAGGTTCTACAAATACCAGTGGGTCGAACCGCCTCATGTGCATTAACCATAATTTTATATTCGGCTGCTTTTTCTAGGGCATATTGATAGTGATTTACAATCCATTGACTGTAATGATTTTCTCCTCTAGGGAGAATACTTCCTACATAGCCACTTTTTACCGCATCATACCCGTTTTCTTTCATGAACTGATAGGCTTTGTCCATATGACGCTCATAGTTACGAACGGATCCTGAGGTTTCGTGATGCATCATCATTTTTATAGCTTTTGATTGGGCATAATCTCGAATAGCTTTTACATCAAAATCGGGATAGGGCGTTACAAAATCAAAAACATAATCTTTCGAACGACCCAGCCAATCTTCCCAGCCTTCATTCCATCCTTCAACTAGCACGGCATCAAACCCATGGGTTGCCGCAAAATCGATATATTTTTTCACGTTTTCAGTAGTTGCGCCATGTCGCCCATTTGTTTTAACTTTTGTATAATCCGTAACGCCTAATTGCACCGCTGGTAGTTCATCGGTAAATCTCCAGGTACTTTTACCAGTAATCATTTCCCACCATACGCCAACATATTTGATGGGTTTAATCCATGACGTGTCTTTTAGTTTACAAGGTTCATTCAAATTCAAGGTCATCTTAGAAGCTAAAATTTCTCTAGCATCGTCGCTCACAATAATGGTACGCCAAGGCGAGTGTGCAGGAGCTTGCATGTATCCTTTATCGCCCTTTGCATCTGGCGTTAACCAAGATTCGAAGAGCATATTTTTATCATCCAAATTCAGATGCATACACGAATAATTTAGCAATGCTGCTTCATGTAGGTTGATATACAAACCTTCCTTTGTTTTTAACATAAGTGACGTTTGAACTCCTGTAAGAGAAAAAGGAGGCTGAGCTAAATTTCTGTTTTTGGCCTTTGGAAAAAGTGTTCTAATTTCAGATAATTTAGAAGTGGTATAATCATATTCCTGCGTGTCATAATCTCCAGGTATCCAAAAAGCGGTATGATCACCGGTCATGGCAAATTGCGTTTTCTCTTCTTTTATTACAAAATAAATTAGATTTTTTTGGGCTGGAAATTCATAACGAAACGCTAAGCCATCGTTAAACAATCGAAAGGTAATGATCAATTGCCTCTCGGTTTCTTTTTGATGTAAGGTTACGGCTAACTCGTTGTAATGGTTGCGAATTGAGGACTGTTCTCCCCAAACGGGCTTCCAAGTTTCGTCAAACGAGGAGGTTTTTTTATCAATTATAGTAAAATCATTCAATAATGATTTTTTATTGTTTTTGTCTTCCTTAAGTTCGATCCCTAAGGTACTGGGCTTGATTACTGTTTTTCCTTTGTAGGTTAAATGATAAGTTGGAGTTCCATCCTGTGCTAAGGTAAACTCCATAATGAAATTTTCATTAGGAGATTTTAGCTGTTGGGCATGCAAGTTTTGAAATCCGAATAGAATACACAAAACGGCAAATAGTAGGTGTTTCATAGGGTATAAATGAAATTAGTACGCTTAAAAATGGATTGTTTAGTAGGGAACCCTTTTTTTCTTGAGTTGAAAAACTAAAGAACAAATGGTTTACTAAAGGGGAATAGGGATCATGAAAAAAAATAACCCCAATTACGGGAGCAAATGGGGTTATTCAAACAAAACATAAACTTAATAGGTGTTGTATTGGTTTTTAATTTGTGAAGGCAGCCTTGTTCAAAAAAAGAGGACTACCGGCTTAATATTTATCCCAAAAGATTTTCGTTTGCAATAAGTCACCACCTATGGCGCTTGCGGCAGTAGTATAATTGGTTTCATTTTTGGTTTGCTCAGCACTAGGGTAAAGGTAGCGAACAGGAACGGTTAGAATACCTCGATTGACAGCAGCTGTAGGCGATTTTAATTTAGGATAATCTAATCGTCTGTAGGATGTCCAAGCCTCAAATCCTCTATTGTAAAGCGCAAACCAAGATTGGATACCAATTTTTTCTTTGTAAGTGGCGCCGCTTTGAGGGTTGTTGTAGGCCACTTTAGGGCTAGTCAAATAAGCAGTGATAGCCGAGTTTGTAACGCCCCAATCTAACATAGAAGCGGTAATGCCTGCGTCATAATAGGTTTTAGCTTTAGCAGTACCTCCAGGAATTAAGTTTTTCTCTGCCGCTTCGGCCAACAAAAACTGCAATTCAGCATAATCAAATAAAGTACCTGGAAAAACAGGGTTGTTTAATGTAGCAGTTATGTGAGAATAGGTTGAAAAAACATTGGCTTCTCCATAAGTTCCACCAATAAAAGTTCTTCCTGCTGGCAAAACTGGCGCTGGAGCAGTAGCATTAACAAAGTATTTTGTCATCCTCGGGTCACCTCCAGGAACTATAGCATCCATAGCAGCTACAAAAGGTTCTGCAGGAATAAAATCATTTCTATTACTTGTTACTAAGGTGGCATATAACGGATTTTGATTTCCTGTAGTGGTCAAATAGGTCAATTTGGTAGTATCGGCATTACTAGCTAATGGTCCTGCTGCTAGAGCGGTCTGAATGGTAGTGGCAGCGAAAGCAGGATCAACATCTGAAATAGTTACTGCTAATTTGATGAGCAACGAGTTGGCGAACTTGGCCCATTTTGCAGTACTCGCAGCGTTTCCGCCATAGATAATATCTGCACTGCCAAAGTTTGGAGCAGCCGAATTTGTTTTTAAAATCATGGCATCTTCCACTAATCTCGAAATGAGATGCAAATAAATTGTTTTGGCATCATCATAAGCTGGCAAAGGGTACTTTTTAACATCCAAAGCTTGGGAATAAGGAACATTGCCAAAGGTGTCTACCAACATACTATAACAATATACTTCTAACACATCGATAAGTGCAAGCTTGTTTTGCTTTATAGCAAGGTCAGTATCAGCGGATGAAATTGGAGTCTTTTGAATCAATGTTTTAGCGTCTAACAAATCGGTCAACACGTCTCTATAAAGTACGGTAAAACGCGCATCGGGAATATCCGGAATAACATATTGACTCGTAGAGGGTATAGTGGTGGATGCCCACTGTTGGGTAAACAATCTGAAAACCTGACTAGTAGTAACTATCTGATCTACTAAGGCTTTTTGTGCACCTGTAAATAAATATTCAGGTTGCGTAGTGCTGGATTTTTTGGGATCAACATTCATGTCTGTAATATCGGAACTACAGGATAGGGTGATGCTTACTATCGCTAGTAATAATAGTATTTGTTTCATGATTAAAATTTTAAAGTTAGATTGAAACCAATGTTTCTAGTGGAAGGAAGTGAACCTCCTGAATAACCCGAAGATAAATTCCCTGCACTTACGCCACTTTCTGGATCAGCATCTGGAAGATTTTTATCTATGATCCATAAATTAGATCCAACTAAAGAAATTCTTAAATCGGTCAACTCCATTTTGGATACAAATTTTGAGGGAAATGTATAAGTAAAGTTTACTTCTCTCAATTTAATAAAGCTGGCATCATATATATAGGCCTTTTCTGGATTGGCTTTATACCCATAAATACTTCCAGCTACTTCAGGACGTGGTGTTCTAGTAGTATTGGGGGTACCATCTTTGTTTACCCCCGGCAGAATTAATCCTCCGCCATTAGCCAAGGTATTTCTAACAGGATTTCCTAATTCATTGTACCCAGCGGTAGATTCGTATAAACCTGTATGTTGTCCATAGGCTTGATCTAAGGAATAAAGATCCCCTCCATGTTGCATATCAATTAAGAAACCAAAGGATACTTGTTTATACGTAAATTTATTGCGTACTCCACCAATCCAATCAGGGGTAATGTTTCCAATTACATTATTGGTAGTAGTGGTCATGACATAAAGTCCATTTTCGGTAATTTTTTGTCCATCGGCAGCATAAACATAGTCTTTACCTACAATATCTCCATACGGATGGCCAACCTTTGCCACAATACCTATTCCTTGAAATCCACCAATAGAAAGGGTTTCAATTCCAGGAGCCAATGACACTAAAGTATTCTTGTTTTTAGACCAGTTGACAAAAATATCCCAACTAAAATCTTTTGTTTGTAGTGGAGTCATGTTCAATTGTACTTCCACTCCTTTGTTTTCAACAGAACCAGCGTTAACATATCTGGACGAAATACCCGTAGCAGTAGAATAATCAACAGGGAATATTTGATCCTTGCTTAAGCTTTTGTAAATACTTACATCAAATCCTACTCTTTTGTGCAAAAACTGCATTTCTAAACCAAGTTCTTCTGTGGTTGTTTTAACAGGACGTAAATCAGGATTACTACTTCTGTTAGGTTTAGAATAGATTTGATTGGAGCCAAAAGGGTTGTTTTTGTCATAAACATCGGTTAGTGAGTATAAATCAATGCTGCCTTGAGGGTTTTCAGCATAACTTCCTCTTACCTTTCCAAAAGATAACCAGCCTAAGTTAAGGTGTTTTGTAAATACATAACTGGCAGAAGTAGAGAAGGTGTTCAAAGCATTATTCCCTTTTGGCAAAGTAGAAAAGGCATCATTTCGAACCGTTCCCTCTACAAATAAGAAATCTTTGTACCCTAAAGAAAACGAAGTATAAGCACTATTTACGGCAGAATTATTTTCTGTTTCTGCCGGAAAAGGAGAAGGATTTACTGAATTGGATAAAGCATAGATTCCAGGAATAATAAGGCCTCCATCTGTTGATGCAAGTGTCGAATTACTGGCGGTTCTTAAGGTATTCACCCCTGCTAAAGCATTAATAGAAAGGTTTTCGCCAAGTTTTTTCTTGAACGTCAATATAAACTGATAGTTTTGCTCTGTAAATGTCCCAACATATTTTTGATATCCAGAGGAAACACCTGCTCTACTAATCCCAAATGATCCATTGATAGATCCTGTTGCTTTTCGTTCTTCACGTAATTCAGAATAACTATCTATACTCGCTTTTCCTGAAGCAGACAACCAATCGGTTATTTTATAATCCAGTTGGCCATAACCAATAAAACGGTTTCTTCTATCCGATTGATAATTATTATATCGGGTAAAGTAAGGATTATCCATGGTTTTTGGTGCGGTGTTCCCGTTAGCAGGATCTGCCATTAGCCAAGAGATATTTTTTCCTCCTGAATTTTCATAGACTTCTTTCAAGGATTGAAGATCTGCATTGGTAGCCCACCATTGACGAAACCAACCCGTTACGTTGTCTCCTGTGTAACCAGAACTGTTTCTTCCAATTGTATTTTGCGTCATATAATTGGCAAAGACACTAGCTGATAGTTTATCGGTAAATTTATGATTCAACTTTATACTGGCGTTGTTTTTCTTCAATTCACTATTGGGTAAAATTCCAGTCTCTTTATAATTAGTATAATTCAAAACAAAATTCGTTTGTTCATTAGCGTCTTCCAATGAAATGGAATTATTAAAAGTAGTAGCCGTTTGGAAAAAACTAATAGGGCCATTTTTAGCAGCTTGCCAAGCTGATTTTTGACCATATTTTGGCGAATAGGGAGTGTACGATTCCCAAGTAAAAACGGAAAGATTAGGATCAAATGCTACTCCATACGAAGCGTCATCGGTTGTAGTAACTACTTGATTCCCATTTTTATCAATCGTAAAAAAGGCGCCTGTTGGCCCTACTGGAATTCCCTTCGGATTCCCAGCAGCATCATAGCTAGGGCCGTATCCTTGACCATATTTATTTTGGTATACCGGAAAAGTGTGTTGGTCAACCGTATTAACACTAAATTCACTTGAAACGGTTACGCCAATACCTTTGCCCGCTTTTCCTTTTTTAGTACTAATCATGATTACACCATTTCCTGCTTGCCATCCATATAAAGCTGCAGCTGCTGCCCCCTTTAATACGTTGATTGATTCTATATCGTCAGGATTAATATCCATAGCTGCATTACCATAATCGTAGGTGTTTTTTGCACCTTGCGAAGCAGTACTTGAGTTTACGGTTGAATTGTTGATGGGCATACCATCAATTACAATAAGCATTTGGTTGTTGCCAGTAAGATTCTTTATACCTCGTGAAACCACATTTGTAGAACCGCCAAAATTGGTGTTTTTTCGAATATATACCCCAGCGGCTTTTCCTGAAAGATCGTTAAGAAAGTTTCCACTTGTAGCTCCTGCAGATAAATCGGTTCCTTTTAATTCTTGAGAAGCATAGCCTAATGCCTTTTTCTCTTTTTTTATGCCTAACGCGGTGACCACAATAGTATTTAACTCAGTAGTAGTTACCTGTAAGCGAACATTCATAAATGTTGTACTAACAGGTAATTCTTGAGTGATCATTCCAATATAGCTAATGACTACTTTAGCATCAGTATTTGCCACTTCTATCGAAAATTTTCCCTCAAAATCTGTATGCGTACTGTTTTTAGTTCCCTTTTCCGTTACATTAGCCCCTGGAATTGGCATTCCCGCGACATCGGTCACTTTTCCTGTTACCTTTATTTTTTGTAAAACAAGCGGGGTACTTTTGGGTTTTTCTTTAATAATAACCGTATTGTTATGCCCGATACTAATGTCAATATTGGCATTTGCAAGACTTTGTTTTAAAAGGTCGTTGGTTTTTATACTGCCTTTTTTTAATTGTACCTTAGGAAGTCCTTCGAAAATACCTTCTTCATAAAAGAATTTATAATCTGTTTGATCCATAATTAAATCAAAAACCTGATCTATAGTCACTTTTTTATTTTCTTTTATCTCAATTTTTGAATGTTGTGACAAAACATTTTCAGGATTTAGGGCAAAAAGGGTGGTGCAAAATAAGAATATGAATGTTCTCATAATAGTCATTAATAGCCACTTTCTCGTGTAAGAATGGGCATGCGTATAATTAATTTTCATAAATTTGTCATTATTGTTTAGTTAAACGTTTTAATTAAGTGATAATCTGTTAAAGGGGTAGAGTTGATACTTTGGTCGGTTAAACTCTATCCTTCTTTTTTTTTTCGTTTATTTCATTTCATAGGCAATGATTTTTTTGGTTTTATTCGTTACGATGTTTACAGGACTTGGTTACGATATCGATTGAAATTTTTTGAAAAGGTTTTACCAAAAGACTACTTAATAAGTAGCGTTTGGTCTTTAATTTCATAGTTGTCTATGGTGGTTGACTTCATAATAGAAAGGATTTCTTCTAGAGATTGTTTTTTATCTAAACTTCCTTTGAACGTTACGGTTTCAAGTTTTTTAGTGGCAAAAATCACATCAACATCATACCATCTTGAGAGTACTTTCATAATCTCCTTTAGTGGTTTTCCTTTAAAGGTAAAGACTCCATCTTTCCATGATGTTTCTCCATAAGTGTCGACCGCTTTAATGACGAAAGTATGGTTCGTTAGATCTAGATTGAGTTGTTGATTAGGGAGTAAACTTACTTTCTTGCTTTGTGTTTCCACATTTACTTTTCCATTTACAAGTGTTGTATAAATATTGGACTCATCAGCATAAGCCTTAATATTGAATTCAGTTCCCACAACATCAATTTTCTGCTTCTTATTGTAAACTTGAAAATGAGCTCCTTTATGAGCAGAACTAGGCGATACTTCAAAATAAGCTTCGCCATAAACCAATTCTACCGCTCTAGTAGCCCCTTCAACGAAGGCTACTGGAAATTTTAATTGGGATTCTGAATTCAACCAAACTTTAGTGCCGTCTGATAACTGTATGGCAAATTGTCCGCCTCTTGGGATGGATATATAGTTGTAAACTAGTTGAGTTGTTTTTTGCTTTTTCACCTCATAAATAATCTCCTCACCGTTGCTGTTTGCGTTTTGAGTATGTACTAAAGTTCCTTTTTTTAATTCAATTTCAGAACCATCAGCCAATGTTAAAGTTGCCTTGTCAGTCCCAGGCTTACTTTTTGCTGCATTCTTGTTTGCAAGGACTACAGAATGATCTCCTGAGGGTTGAAAAAATGTATCTTTGTAGTGTAAAGTTGTGATAAATAATCCCACTACTACCGCAGCTGCTACGTAGCGTAACCAAAGTTTTTTGTTAATAGCAAAAACAGATTTGTTGTTATTTTGATGATACTTAGCGGCTACAATTTTCCATGCTTTTTCCGTATCTATTGCCGAATACTGATCGATGCTGTTCGCTATATTCTTGAGGTTAACTTCTTTTACAAAAGGTTGATGTTGAATAAAATCTTGCAATTCTAATTTCTCAGAATCGGTTAAGACCTTTAATTTTCTTTTGATAAGTAGTTTGGAAATTTGAAAAATAGCTAGCATACTATGGTTGATTTATTATACAACAACTAGTAGTGAAAAAGGTACTATTGAAAAATCATTTTTTTTAGCTAAAATTGAAAAAAAATGTTTCAATACTCTGAAAATAAATTCGGTAGGTTTTTGAAAAAAATAAAAATTCAAGTGATTTTTTGCAAAGAAGATGAATTAAAATAATAAAAAATAAATAATGGATTCAAGATCTTGAAACTGATCTCGTAGTAGTTTATAGGACTGACTTTTTAATGTTTTTACAGTTTGCAATTGTATGCCCAAAACCTCTGCAATTTCACTGTTTTTTAGCCCTTTTAAACTAAGTTTAATGATTTCTTTTTTTCTATCCGGAAGATGCTCAATGGCAGTATATAGTTGACTCACGATATCTTCTTCAAGAATGTGCTTAAGGAATAAATCGTCATCTTCTAAAGCCTGTATAGTACTGCTAACATATTTGTTTTTTACCAAATTGTGTTTGATAATATTATAACATTTATGGCGTACAGCCTTGTAAAGGTATAGTTTTAAATGAAGTTCGTCTTGAAATGTAGTTTCCTTTTCCCATAGATTGATAAACACATCCTGAACTAAATCTTCGCATTCATCAATACTTAGAAAACGATTTGAATACTGAACGAGAGATCTATAATGTTCATTAAAAAGTTTCTTGATATGGTCTTCACTCGTATTTTTTTGGTCTGCAGTCAATGCTTGTTTTCAAAAATTAATTAAAATATGTGGCAAATTAAATAAATTAAATCCAATATTTACGGATTTAAAATAATGAAATCGCCAACTTGAAGACATGACTTAGAATAATCTTACATCGGAAAAAAAAGGCAAAGCAATACAATGATAAGAAGCAAGAGGGTAAAGCTATTGACAGCTTACTAAATAAGGAGGTATAGGGGAGGAGGTTATGTAAAAAAAATACTCTTTAATTCTTAGCCCAACAACTTTTGGCGAGTAAAGTAATAACCCGTTGAGTGAAATTTTTTTTTACCACATTTCAATGCCTCTGGGTAGGCTAGAATCATACAATTGGTAGTTTTTAATAGAAACAAAGTGACGTTTCGCCTAGTTGATCTTTGCGAGAAATAGTGTTATTTCTGTTTTTTTCTATGTTGATTTGCTATTAATCTATGGCTCTAGTCTGCCCTGAGGGATCGAAGTGTGGTTTTGTTTTTATTTTATTTGAATTTCACCCAACAGGTAAAGCAGTATAAAAAAATCGTCTGGGCTTATAAAAATGGAAGTAAGACAATCCTCATTAGAGCTATCATAAAAAGATTTATAATGGCTTCTATTTGCTAACAAAAGCTTAAAATAAAAGAGGAACAACGAGTTTTGCGTCAGAAATGCTTAATTTTATCGAAAGTATAAATAAAAGCGACGGTCTTTTATTTAGGTAAGAATAATTCATTTTTTATAGTTAAAGGTTACATTATGTTTCGAATCATAGTTTTTTTTATGGTACTAAGTTGTGGTTATACAAATTACGCTCAAACCAACACAAGCAAAGAAGTCAATCATCAAGCCCAAACATGGATAAGTCTTAATACCGTGGTTAAATTTAATGAGCGTTGGGGAACAATGAACGATTTTCATATCAGGCGTACTGATTTTGCCAACAAAGAAAACTTTTATTTTGTAAGAACAGGGATTACCTATAGCCCTTATCCAAAACTTACATTAGCAGCAGGCTATGCCCATTTATGGCTTGCCCCTTCTAAACCAGAATGGTCAAATTTTGCTGATGAGAACAGAATTTTTCAGCAAGCGATTTATTCCTCTAAAATAGGCAACATTAGCATGCTGCAGCGTATTCGTAATGAACAACGTTGGCAAGATAAAATGGTAAATGATAGAGCAGATGACACCCGATTTACAAATCGCATTCGATATTTGCTAAGCTTTACAATTCCAATTTTTAAGAATGAAAAATTACCATCTCTTGTAATTGCTGACGAACTTTTGATGCATTTTGGGAAAGAAGTAGTGTATAATTCAATGGATCAAAACCGCATCTTTGTAGGAATTCGCCAAAACATTAATCCGAAATGGAGCTATGATTTTGGATACATGAATGTAATACAACAAAAATACAGCGGCTATCAATACGATTCCAATCACACCCTTCGTCTTTTCTTTTATTTTAGTGGCAACGCCAAAGATATTTTGCATCAGGCTGCTTCTGGAGAAGAATAGTGTATCATCGCCTATGCGATTAAAAATTTAGGAATTAGCAACATCTTCCATATAGGCCTAACTGTAAAAAGAGATACCTTATATATACACCTTTTTTATATACCATATGTATAGTGTATTTATAAGGTATATAATAAGATATAATAAGTTATGTATAATCTATATTCTGTAGTCTATACTATATACTATATATAATGTATAGATAGTGTATGAATAGTGTATGAATAGTGTATGAATAGTGTATGAATAGAGTATGAATAGAGTATGAATAGAGTATGAATAGCGTATTT
>NZ_JMTM01000017.1 GCF_001662485.1 Flavobacterium succinicans | reverse complement strand
GATTTACAACTAGAAGGCAGCATTTGCAAAGTAACAGTAGGCGATGATTTAGGCAAATGTTTTGGCATCAAAATGATTTATTTTGATTTGGATAAATCCAATATTCGCAAAGAGGCGGCTTTGGACTTGGCCAAAATCTTAGATGTATTACAACAAAACCCAACGATGAAAATCGACATCCGTTCCCATACCGATTGCAGACAAACGGCCAAATACAACCTGGCTTTATCTGAAAGAAGAGCACAATCGACTATCGCTTGGTTAGTTTCCAAAGGCATCGATACATCAAGACTCACCGGAAAAGGCTACGGCGAATCGCAACTCATCAACGATTGCGGCTGCGAACCAACCAACCAATCCAATTGCACCGAAGAACAACACCAAATGAACCGAAGAAGTGAGTTTATTGTAACTGCGCTTTAATAGGTTTCTCTAAACCAAAAAAATGCCCTCTGAATTTATTCATGAGGGCATTTTTTTTTTTTTGGAATGAGCAAAACTAAATTTTTGCAAAAATATTGACATAATATTTTTTACCCGTTGCAGGATCTTCTCTCACAGAAATTCCAAAATGAGTAAAATTACCAACGATATTTTCTTTATGAATAGAACTTTTTAGCCATGCATCAAAAGCTGCGGCTGGAGTAGCATAGTTATAAGCAATATTTTCCGAAACGTTTCTTGCCCCTAAAACTCTAATTATTTCATTTGATCTTGACACAAAATCATTGTGATTCACAACATTGTTTGTGATCATGTAATTTACATGCTCTTGAGATTTTACTGAAATAAAGTTTATTTTTTCTAAAGTATTTAAGCCTAAAGATTTTCTATAATTGTTGATTAAACTTAAGGTTTCTAATTCAATTGAATTATAGGTATAAGCAACAGCGGACTCGGTATTTATTTTGGCTTCAGGCGTTGCGTTATCAACTGAATCAGCAGAACATGAACAGAATAAAAAAGAGCTAACTAAAACTAACGATAGTAATTTACAAATTGTTTTCATGACATTGGCAGTTTAAGTTTAAAGTAGATTTGGGGAAACTTCTTTAAATGTATTTTGAATCTTTTCCTTAATTAATTACAATTAAATTTAAGAAAAAAATCGTTTAAACACCAAATTTTATCGATGAACAACACTATTAATTACAAATTGTAGTCTTTTGCTTATGTTAAGGGGATAATCTACACGTTTTCCATGAATAATCACCTTGAAGTAAATATTGAATTCTATCATGTAAACGATTAGGTCTACCTTGCCAAAATTCAACTTCAAAAGGAACGACTAAATAACCTCCCCAGAAATTAGGTCTTGGAATTTCTTTTCCTTCATATTTAAGCTCTACTTCTTTTAAATTATTTTCTAAAAATTTTCGAGAAGGAATGATTTCACTTTGATTGGAAACTATTGCTCCTAATTTACTCCCCTCGGGTCTTGAATCAAAATAACCATCCGATACGATATCACTAGTCTTTTGAGCCCTACCTTTTATTATTACTTGACGTTCCATAGAAGGCCAAAAAAAAGACAAACATATATTTGGATTTGCCTCAATTGCTTTTCCTTTTTGTGAATTATAATTGGTATAAAAAACAAATCCTTCTTCATTGAATTTTTTTAACAGCACTACCCTAGATTTCGGAAATCCATCCAAACCTACTGTAGCCACAGTCATAGCATTCACCTCGTCTACTCCACCAAAATCTTCCACTTCATGAAACCAACGATGAAATAAGTTAATAGGATCTTCAGGAATATTGGATTCTAACAATTCACTTTTATCATAGGACTTTCTGTAATTACCTAAATCTTTCATTTGATTTTAATTTTAAATGACTCGAACAAATTTAAAAACAATTTTTATTTTGTTTTGAGATACAGATCAATACTAAATTTCGAAGGTAGTTCCGTCAGCTGCCAATTGCACATTAGAAAAAACAGTTAAGGCTTCCTCTTTAAACGAAGCAATACTTTCGTATCGTGTAGAATAATGTCCTAATAGCAACGATTTAACATTTGCTTTTGACGCAATAGTCGCTGCTTGAATAGCAGTAGAATGCATCGTTTTAGCAGCCAATTGTGACTCGCTTTCTAAAAAAGTACTTTCGTGATATAACAAATCTACTTCTTGTACTAAAGGAATTATTGACTCTGTATAAGCTGTGTCAGAACAAAAAGCATACGATTTTGTAGGCTCTCCTGGAAAAGTAAGCTGCTCATTGTCTACAACTTGTCCATTATCTAACGTAATAGTTCCTCCCTTTTTTATCTTTTTATAATAACAAACATCAATGGCTAGCTCTTCAATAGCTTCAATATTTAATTTTCTATCACCTTCTTTTTCTTTGAATAAAAATCCATTGGTATACACTCTATGTTTTAATGGAATAGTGTGAACTGTAACTTTTTCATCTTCAAAAATCAACTCGCTTTCTTTTGAGTGCAATTCATGAAAATGAATAGTATAATTTGTCCAAGAGTGCGAAAGTTTCAATTGAAGTTCGATAATTTCTTTTAATCCTTTCGGGCCATAAATATGTAAGTCTGCCACTCTAGACAAAAGTGAGAAAGAAGAAATTAAACCAATAAGCCCATAAAAATGATCGCCGTGTAAATGAGAAATAAAAATATGACTGATTTTGGTAAACTTAACTTTATTTTTACGCAATTGTACTTGGGTTCCTTCGCCACAATCAATTAAAAAATACCTGTTTTTAACTTCTAATAATTGGGCCGTTGGATTAGTAAAAGTTCGAGGTGTTGCAGCATAGCAGCCAAGTACGGTTAATTTCAAAGTAATGAGTGTTGGTAGTAAATTATCTAGATAACTTTTATTAAAAACCTAAATCTCTTTCAATTTCTTCCATTTCAATGATATCATTTGCTTCTAACAAAGAGGGAACTACAGTTATGGATTGTGGAACGGCATTAAAATCTATCGCATCGGCAACAATAACCAATGATTTTTTGGCTTTTTTATGAGTCTTAGCCAAAGGCAAAAAAAGTTTTATGGAAGCAATATCAACTGTTTTATCACTAGATACATCCAAAATCAAATTAAAATCTTTGAAACTGGCATATTGATTTGTTACTTTTTCAATAAAAGTAGTCACAACACCTTCTGTATCTTTAATAGTTATTGTATGTCCTTTGGTATCTACTTTCATTTTATTGAATTTTTGAAGCTAATAAATAAATTACAGCCATTCTAATGGCTACTCCGTTTTCTACCTGATTCAAAATAACAGATTGTTGAGAATCTGCTACATCAGAAGTAATTTCCACACCACGGTTGATAGGTCCTGGGTGCATAATTACAATCTCTTTACTTAACGAATCTAACAAGTTTTTATCGACTCCATATTGTTGCGCATATTCTCGCGTAGATGGAAAAAAGTTAACATCCATTCGTTCATTTTGAACTCTCAGCATATTCGCTACATCACACCATTCTAACGCTTTACGCAAATCAGATTCAACTGTTACTCCAAGTGATTCAATATATCTAGGGATTAATGTTTTTGGCCCACAAACTTTAACTTCTGCTCCTTGCATTTGCAAAGCATATATATTAGACAACGCTACTCTTGAATGCAAAATATCTCCAACAATAACCACTTTCTTCCCTCCTACATCTCCTAATTTTTCTCTGATTGAATAGCTATCTAATAGCGCTTGTGTAGGATGTTCATGAGCACCATCTCCAGCATTTACGATACTTGCTTTTACATTTTTAGATAAAAAATAGGCAGCTCCTGGATTTGCATGACGCATGACAACCATATCAACTTTCATTGATAAAATGTTATTAACGGTATCAATCAACGTCTCCCCTTTTTTTACAGAAGATTGGGCGGCAGAAAAACTAATTACATCTGCGGATAAACGTTTTTGAGCTAATTCAAACGAGAGTTTGGTTCTGGTACTGTTTTCAAAAAAAATATTGGCTATGGTAATGTCTCGTAAAGAAGGTACTTTTTTAATGGGTCTATTGATGACTTCTTTAAAATGATCAGCTGTTTCAAAAATAAGGTCAATATCGTTTTTGGTGATATATTTAATGCCTAATAAATGATTTACGCTTAACTCGCTCATTTTTATACTTATTGATTATTATTGATTAAAAAAACACCATCTTCTTCGCCCTGTTCTGCCCAAGTAACTTTTACGTTTTCGTCATTTATAGCATCTACCTGTCGGCCACGATAATCTGGCTGAATGGGTAAGTCGCGACTAAACCTTCTATCAATTAAGGTCAAAAGTTCAATACCTGATGGTCTCCCAAAAGACTGAATTGCAGTTAAAGCAGCTCTAATACTTCTTCCTGTGTACAAAACATCATCTACAAAAATTACTTTTTTATTTTCAACCAAAAAATCGATTTGTGTAATATTGGCCTCCAAAAGCTTATCGGTTCTTCTAAAATCATCCCTAAAAAAAGTAATATCTAAGAAGCCTATTTTTATTGTTGGAACCTGATAGTCATTTTCTAAAATGCTCTTTAATCTCTTAGCTAAAAACGTTCCTCTGGGTTGAATTCCAATTAGAATGGTATCTGAAAAATCAAGATGTTTTTCGATTAATTGACAAGCCAAACGATTTAGGATGATATTGACTTCTTTGGAAGTGAGCAATACTTTTTGATTCATGGTTTAGTTTTGTTTGGTGTGCAAATATACAAATTTCGATTTAGCAATAAATACGAATACTTATAAAAGTAAACTACTTAAACTATCTTTTAAAACAACAAATTAAAGCCATAAAAAAAACCTTTCGAAAAGAAAGGTTTTTAAAGCATATATTATTTAGCATACATTTTGACTCTTAGCTCTTGAATTTTTTCGTCGTCTAAATATTCATCAAATGTCATGTAACGATCAATAGCACCATTTGGCGTAAGCTCTACCACTCTATTACCAACAGTTTGTGCAAACTCATGGTCATGGGTTGTAAAAATAACTGAACCTTTGTAGTTTTTTAATGAATTATTAAAAGCCGTAATCGACTCAAGATCTAAGTGGTTCGTTGGCTCATCTAGCATTAAAATATTAGCGCGTTCCATCATCATTCTAGACAACATACAACGTACTTTTTCTCCTCCAGACAACACTCTACTTGTTTTTAAAGCCTCTTCACCAGAAAAAATCATTTTACCTAGAAAACCTCTGATAAATACTTCATCACGCTCTTCCTCTGTTTTTGCATATTGACGCAACCAATCCACAAGCGTTAAATCATTTTCAAAAAAAGAATGATTCTCACTTGGCAAATACGCTTGATTCGTTGTAACTCCCCAATCAAATTTACCAGAATCAGCTGTTTGATTACCGTTTAAAATTTCATAAAAAGCAGTTGTTGCACGAGAATCTTTTGAAAAAAGTACAATTTTATCTCCTTTAGCCATATTCAAATCTACGCCTTTGAATAAAAGTTCACCATCTACAGAAGCACTCAAATCTTGTACATTCAAAATCTGATCGCCCGCTTCACGATCTTGATCAAAAATAATGGCTGGATAACGACGGCTAGAAGGTTTGATTTCAGAAATATTCAATTTAGAAATCATTTTTTTACGAGAAGTAGCTTGTTTTGATTTAGCTACGTTGGCACTAAAACGACGGATAAACTCTTCTAATTCTTGTTTCTTTTCCTCGGCTTTTTTGTTTTGTTGTGCACGTTGCTTGGCCGCTAATTGACTAGATTCGTACCAAAACGTATAGTTACCAGAATAATGGCTAATTTTATTAAAATCAATATCAGAAATATGCGTACAAACTGCATCTAAAAAGTGTCTGTCGTGAGAAACTACAATCACCGTATTTTCATAATTGGCTAAGAAATTTTCTAACCAAGCAATGGTTTCAAAATCCAGGTCGTTGGTAGGCTCATCCATAATCAACAAGTCAGGATTTCCGAATAAAGCTTGTGCCAAAAGTACACGCACCTTCATTTTTCCTTCCAAATCGGCCATCAAAGTATAATGACTGTCTTCGGTAATACCTAAATTTGATAACATGGCAGCTGCATCAGAATCCGCATTCCAGCCGTTCATTTCTTCAAACTGCACCTGCAATTCTCCAATTCTGTCAGCGTTTTTATCATTATAATCCAAATAAAGCTCGTCCATTTCTTTTTTGACAGCATACAAAACTTTATTACCCATCATCACCGTTTCAAGTACCGTATGTTCATCGAACATATTGTGATTTTGGTTCAGCACTGACATTCTTTTTCCTGGCTCTAAATGAATATGTCCTGATGTAGGATCCATTTCGCCAGAAATTATTTTTAAAAAGGTAGATTTTCCAGCACCATTGGCTCCGATTACTCCGTAAACATTACCGTGAGTAAATGTAGTGTTTACTTCATCGAATAAAATTCTTTTACCAAATTGAACTGATAAATTATTAACTGTTAACATGAATTGCTTTTTTAAAAATTTTTTGCAAAAATACAAAAAAAATACCGATTTATTTTATGGAAATAAATCGGTATTTTAGGAAATAAACCGAGTACTTTTAATTCGTTTGTTTCACTTTATAGATTGCATCTACCAACCCGTTCTGGTTTTTATCCAAAATCAATTCCCAAAACATGATACCACCAAGCTTCTTCTTAATAACATATCGCGTTTTTGCACTGACAGACTTTTCATCATCACCTGTTGCAAACAATTGTTCATTTTCGTTATACCAATAAGGAGCTTGTGCTTTTTCATCCCAGAAATACTTCCAGCCTTTGTTCTTTGTTAATTTGGTTTCAAAATCTTTAAAATTAATCCCATTTGTTGCTACTCCGGATTGATACAAGCCGTTATTAACCTTAGGAACATTTTTCCAAATACGAGTATAAAAAGCAGCACCAATAACAAGCTTATTTGATGGCACGCCCAACTTTAAAAGATAACCAACAGCCTTATCAGTTGATTCCTCCTCATTTTTCACACTATACAAGGGAGTGTGATGGCCTGTCACCGTAGCATAACCATTTACCAAGTCATAGCTCATAATATTTACTCGGTCTACTAATGGAATAATCGCTTTCCAATCTACAGCTTCTTTCAAATATTTCATAAAACCACCTGCTGCAAAACTCAGTTCATTTTTTGGTCCTAAAGCATTGCGTAAGGCAACTACAAGAGCTGTAAAATTAGACTTATCTTCAGGCTGAAATTTATGACCAGGAAAGCCTTCAATCGATGGGTACTCCCAATCTAAATCCAATCCATCACATTTAAAATAATCATTGACTTCTTTTACGGACTTAGCAAAAACAGCAATTTTTTCAGGTGAATTAAAACCATCTGAACAAGGCTCACAACCTCCCCAGCCTCCAAGAGACAACATCACTTTTAATTTTGGGTTTATTGATTTTAGAGACACCAAATGCTTAATTGCTGCTGAATCTTTAGCGGTATCAACATTTAATTTCCCTTCTTTTAAATGGCAAAAACTGTAGATGACATGAGTTAATTTCTTTACATCATAAGCATCAATTAGTTTATCATCCCCAGTATAATAGGCAATCACTGAAAAGTCATCATCGTTTTGTGCAGCAACCACAAAAGAGAACAAAAGAAAGACAATCAAAAATTTACAATTTTTCATCGATACTTTATTTAGATTAAAACACTACTATTCACAAAAAAAAACCTGGTAGTACTACCAGGTTTTAAACATTAATTTCTAATAAAAACAATAACCAAATTGAAAAGAAATTAACACCAGTTCAAAAATTAATAGAAAAAAAATAAACCAAACTTAATAAAACCAAACCCTATTAAAAATTGAACAAAAAAATTATAATTCTACTATATTTTTTAAACCTGTATACACTGCTAACTCAACATCAGCATGAGATTTGGAGTTACACTTATCTAATAACTCTTTTGCCAAAACCGCATTATAGGTTGAATTCATTTGCAACTTCAAAAGCAACTGTCCTGACAAATCATGCAAGGCTTTAGACAACGGCAAAAGGGGTTGTACTAATGGAGCATTCTGACTTAAATCCTCTAATTCTTTATAGTTTTGTATCCATTTATTAAAATACAGACTAATGGCTGCTTCTGATGCAACATCTTTTTTTCTCAAATATTCTTCAATTAATTGATTAAAAGGTAACGCATCTTCAGCATCAGGAGTACAAGCATCAGCAAATAAAGTGAAAGGTGAATACATTTGATATTCTGTTCCTCCTGCATTACGCGAATAAATCTTCAGAGGTTCACAAACCGCTGAAAATGTTTGCAATGCTGCGGTATTTTGATTGTTACTAATATTTCTAAACAGCACCTCTTTATTTCGAATATGTGTTATTCCAAGTTCTTCTAAGCGAAACGAAACTACTTTCAATCTTTTTTTCATACTGACTAAATCCGTCACATTTGCATCAGACCAGAGTCTTTCTGCGATAGCCGCAGTTCTTGGCCAAATCCTAGAATCGATGGTTTCTGGCGTAACCAATTCACTCCACATAGTAGCTTCACCCCCCAGAATTCTAGCTTTTTCTTCCGATGAAAGGGAGCTATTTTTAGGCATAGGATCATTCAAATAATGACTCTCAACTCCTTGCACTAAATCCACATAATAACCATTAGACAAAACTGTTTTATAACCTTTTGTTGCCGCGGCTATCAAAGAACTACCAGCTGCTACACCTTCATTAGGTCCTTTCCAAGAATGAATAATAGCCTCTTTGGACATATTTTTGGTCATAATTTCTTCCCATCCCATCAATTCTTTTTGATGCTTTTTTAACATTGGGATTAACTGCATGGTAAAATAAGTTTGCAACTCATGATTGTTGACCAACTTATTTCTCTTCATGAATTCTTGAATTTTGGGATTCGCATCCCAATCTTTGCCTTCGTTTTCATCGCCACCAATATGGAAATACTTTCCAGGAAATAATGGGCAAACTTCGTCGAAAATTTCACTCAACAATTGATACGTTTTCGGATTAGAAGGATCCAAAGTTGGAGTAAAAATACCAGCGTTTCTCTCTACCGAATAAGTTACTAAACCTGATGCTTTCTGTGTAGTTTCAGAAGAGCCTTTATTTATGGTCACAACCTTACTTCCTATTTCTGGAAAGGCAGTCAAAATTGCCGAAGCATGACCAGGAACATCAATTTCAGGAACTACTAAAATCCCTCGATCGGCAGCGTATTTAACGATACCTTTAATTTCTTCTTGTGTATAAAAGAGACCATCAGAAGCTTTATCTGTAAGCACTTTATGCTTTTTCATTTCTATTCTCCAGCCTTGATCGTCTACTAAATGCCAATGAAAAACATTCATTTTCAAAGCTGCCATGGCGTCTAAATTTCTTTTAATCACCTCAACAGGTTGAAAATGTCTTGCCACATCAATCATCAATCCGCGCCAAGTAAAACGAGGCATATCTGTAATAGATACATTAGGAAAATAAAAGGAAGTAGCATTGTTTTGAAGCAATTGCAAAAGCGTTTCCAATCCATGCAAAGCTCCTAAATCCGAAGAAGCATTGATTGAAATACCATTAGATTGTATGGTTAATTGATAACTTTCGTCTTCAAACAACCCAATTTTGCCAGCTTTTGTGCAATTAATTTGCAACTGTGCTTCTGGAAATTCATTAGTTGAAGTCACAAAACCTTGTTTGAAAAACAACCCTGTTCTACCATCTAATCTTCTTAAAAAATTTGAAACCGCTCCAAAGATTCTTGCATTAGGTTGCCCAGTAACATTGACTTTAAAAGTAGAACTTAAAGTAAAACTTCCAGTTTTAAGTTCTACTTTTTGTGGCCAAGGCATTAAATTCAAAGACTCTTTTGTGACTTGAGCAGCCGAAGAAAATGTTATAAAAAACAGTATAAATAGGTATTTCATTTGTGGTTTTGGTTTATAAAATATCTCAAATCAGTTGGTTAATACTGATTTTTAGAGATTATCCATTCGGTCGATTCTACAACCGAATGGATTTTAAATTCTTAGTAATCAAATCTTTTAAAAGCTTCGATAGCTTCATATTCTGCTAAGCCTAAATCATCGTATAACTTGGCAGTATTTTTATTGCGATCTTCTGCACGTACCCAAAATTCTCTCGAATCGTTCCCTTGGAACATTACGCGATCTTTTTGAGATTGGTGGAATAAAATAGCTTGTCTTTTCAATAAAACTTCATCTGGACTTAACGGTACCGACATATCAATCTCATGTAAATCCCATTCGTGCCAAGCTCCTCTATATAGCCACAACCAACAATCTTTCATATAAGGTTTCCCTTTTAATTGTTTTAAGGCTGCAAAAATAGCATTCAGACATACTTCATGAGTTCCGTGTGGATCGGCTAAATCTCCAGCTGCAAATACTTGATGCGGTTTAATTTTAGCGATGATCTCCGCTACTATTTCAATATCTTCTGTTCCAAGCGGGTTTTTCTTTACCTGGCCTGTTTCATAAAAAGGCAAATCTAAAAAGTGGACATTTTCGTCTTTCAAACCAATGTAACGCACTGCGGCATATGATTCTCGTCTTCTAATTAATCCTTTTAATTTTCTTACTTCTAAAGAATCGATTTGATTGTCGTTCTTATTTTTTAAGAAATCAATAACCGCTTGAAAGTTAATTTTGCTGCTGTCTTCACCCACAAAATCATTACATACTTCTGCAAATTTTAAAGCTTCATCATCGGTCACAGCAATATTTCCTGAAGTTTGATACACTACATGAACCTCATGTCCTTGCTTGATTAATTTAGCAAAAGTACCTCCCATTGAAATCACATCATCGTCAGGGTGTGGGCTAAAAAGAATTACTCTCTTTTTTGCAGGATTAGCTCTTTCTGGACGGTGTGCATCATCTGCATTAGGTTTTCCTCCTGGCCAACCTGTGATGGTATGTTGCAACACATTGAACATATTAATATTCAAATCATAAGCTGATCCTTCTTGTGCTAACAAGTCAGACATACCGTTATTATTGTAATCTCTATCCGTAAGTTTTAATATGGACTGATTTGTTTTTTGGCATAACCAAACAATCGCTTTACTTTTTAATTCTTGATTCCAAATACACTCCCCTACTAACCAAGGTGTTTCAAAACGGGTTAAAGATGAAGCTGCTGATTGATCCAAAACAAACGTTGCATTAGGATGATTTTGTAAAAAAGTAGCGGGTACTTCAGAACTAATTTCACCTTGAATCGTTCTTTTGATGATATCGGCTTTATTTTGTCCCCAAGCCATCAAAACAATTCGTTTAGAACGCATAATGGTAGAAACTCCCATTGTAATAGCGCGCTTTGGTACATTATTAATTCCATTAAAATCAGAAGAAGCATCTACTCTAGTGATATGATCTAATGTTATAATTCTAGTACCTGAATTGATGTGTGAACCCGGCTCATTAAACCCTACGTGTCCCGTACGACCAATTCCTAATAATTGAAAATCAAGACCACCTGCTTTTTTAATATTCATTTCATAATCAATGCAGTATTGGTTCAATTCTTCAATTGCAACTGTTCCATCTGGAATGTTGATATTATCAGGATGAATATCAATATGATTGAAAAGATGCTGATGCATAAAATAGTGATAGCTTTGCTTGCTTTCTTTGTTCATTGGATAATACTCATCCAAATTGAACGTAATTACATTTTTAAAGCTTAACCCTTCTTCTTTGTGCATACGAACCAATTCTTCATATACTTTTATTGGAGAAGAACCCGTAGCAAGACCTAAAACACAATTTTTATTTGCTTCTTGTTTAGATCGAATTAAAGTAGCAATTTCCTCAGCTACAATTTTTGAAGCTTCAACAGAATTTTTAAAAATTTCGTTATGAATTTTTTCAAATCGAGTTTCTTCAAATTTACCTGCACTCTTGTAGCTAATGTCCGGTTTTATGTCTAAAGTGTTTTTCATTGTATTAAATTTTAAATTCTAGCTGATTTATTTTTAATTTATAATTTATTTGTTTTTACTATAGCTTTTTGAGAATAATGATATTTTTTATAAATGATTTTTATTATTTTAAGAAAATAAAAATCAAGTTATTTTTAAAATTTATATCAAATGTAGGAGTTATAATTGGTGCAAAAAAATAAAAAAAACAAACAGTCAGAGTTTATATACCAACGACATTAATTAATCAATAACGCGTTAGTCGATAATTAGATTTAGCTATTAGCCCCTAGCGTTAGTTCTTAGCATAAAACCAAGAACCAATCACTAAGGACTATTAACTATGTACTAGAACCTAAAAGTTAGGTCCAGTAGTATCCCACCATAATCTTGTACCACCTGTGTCTGGACCACCTAGTTTTGACAAACCAGTAGCTACACCTCCAGGATTTCCATCTTTTTCAGATTGTACAAAATTTATACGTCTTGGTCCAAATTCTGTCGAAATTTTACCTCCACTTAAATTTTTGACTACTTTAAAAAGTTTTGGATAACCCGTTCTACGGTATTCGGACCAAGCTTCTTGTCCTTCTGGAAAACCGGCAATCCATTTTTGAGTGATGATTTTTTGCAACTTCAATTCATTACTAGCAGCTGCATCCCACGCTACAGTGACATTATTTGCAGCTACACTATTATTTGTTGCGCTTTTAACGTCTACAAAATCTTTCGCTTTTTTCACATTATCAGCAATATAAGCATCTGCTCCACCAAGACCATACTGCTCAAATGAGGCCTTAATACCAGCTTCATACAACCCTTGAGCAGTACCTCCCATTGCCCAACCTCTTAAAGCACCTTCGGAACGTAAAAAGTAAACTTCTGCAGTACTCATCAATACCTTTTGGTTCCCAGCAACAACAGCACCTAGTTCAGACATACCTGTACGATCTGATTTAGCTACAATATCAATACCATTTCTTACACCGCGGTACTGCCCAGGAAAATCAATAGACTCAGAAAAATATTTAGTCAATCGTGGATCATTGTATCCACCCATAATCGATTCCATATCTGCAGACATACGTATATCTCCCCAAGAAGAAGAAATGGTTTTCAAAGGATCAATAAATGTTGATGAATATTGAATTTTAGCGACATCATCTTTTGTAGTAAGAACACCAAACTTTTGAGCTATAGCTTTCTCAGCTTCAGATTTGGCCAATGTAGGATTTACTTTAACAATACGCATTGCTAAACGTAAACGCAATGAATTTGCAAATCTAACCCATTTAGTATAATTTCCTTCATAAGCGGTCAGATCAGTACCAGCAAAAATTGTTTTTTCGTTTGTATCGATACGCTTAGTAAGCTCTGTTACTGCAAAGTCTAACTCCTTAAACATCGCTTTATACACATCCTCTTGAGAATCATAAGCAATAAGTGGATCTGTAGTTCCAAATTTTGAATATACGATAGGACCAAATGTATCGGTCATACGTTGCATTGATTGCACTTTAAGAATAAGAGATAGCGCATATACCTGATCTAAAGACCCTTTAGTAAGTTGTTCTACTCTATAAAGATTTGCCATTACATCAGTATAACCTAAGCTCCATACGAAACCATTCCAGCCATCTACTAAATCATAAGTAGCATTATTACTTCCTCCTCTAAAACCTGTAGGAGTAGCCATATAACCCGACCACAAATCGGCATTTAAGTTTTGTTGTAATTGATACTTCCAATGCAAAGTATTGAAAACACCATTAAAAGCTGCCTGAAAAGGAGTCTTTATGTGATTAAAATCCTGAGTCAATAGCTCATTTGTCAATCCGTATGGATTTTGATTTATTGAATTAAAGTCATCCGTACATCCTATTGCTAAAAATAGAGAAGCACATATAGCTGTTGATTTTATTTTATTTAACATCATTGTAAACGTGAATTAGAAAGTTACATTTAAATTTAGACCAATACTTCTAGTAGAAGGCATACCAAATACATCTACTCCCTGTAAACCATTTCCTGTACTCAATGAAATGTTTGGATCAAAAGGCGCATTTTTGTAGAAAAACAATAAGTTTCTACCAACAACTGACAAGCTAGCAGCTTTTAAAAATTTATTCTCACTTAGTTTAAAAGTATAACCTAGCGATAATTCTCTTAAACTAACATTAGTAGCATCATAAACATATTCACCTGTAGCACCTGCTCTACCTCCTGTTTGCGTGTAATAACTATCCGCAGGATACTTACCAACATAAGCACTTCCATTTGGATAAACAGCATTAATTGCAACCCCACCAGCATTACGAGCATCACCTGTAGCTTTTGAAACTCCAAATTCATCATTGATTGCTTGAGTCAAACTCATTACATCTCCTCCAAAACGACCATCAATAGTAAAATTCAAGAAATAATTACCCAATTTGAATGAATTTTGAAAACCAATCATAAAATCTGGGTTAGCATTCCCCACTTTTTCTAAACCTGTTTTCTGAATAGTTCCATCAGCATTTAACATTACTCTTCCTTGATCATCACGCTTCATTTTAACACCTTCAATTACACCAAATGCTTGATTATTATATAATGCATATCTGTAGTTATTAACACCTGCTGGAGTCAATACTACTACCCCTCCTAAATTATCAGGTAGATCAGTCACCTTATTTCTATTCATTGAATAATTAACATTTGCATCCCACTCAAAACCGTCAGATTTAATAATTTTTGCAAACAATACCGCTTCAATCCCTGAGTTTTTAATTACACCAGAATTGAAAATATAATTTTGATACCCTTCTGGGTTTGTTGCTGGTGCTGGTATAGAAAGTAATTGATTTTTAGTAGTATTATTATAATACGTTAATTCTAAACCAATTCTATTTTCTAAAAATCTCCATTCTGTACCGATTTCAAAAGAATTTTGACGCTCTGCTTTTAATTTGGTTCCAGCCTGAGGCCCAAAAGTTGGTTTTGTATTATCTGGATCTGCAGCAGTATACAAATTAACAGGAGAAGAAACAAAATTTGGAATATCATTACCAACTGCCGCTACCGAAGCTCTAATTTTAGCAAAAGAAACGTATGATGGAAAATCAATAATTTCAGACAATAAAGTCGTAACACCTAGAGAAGGATAAACAGGTGCTTGCTCAGCATTTACTAATGATGAAGACCAGTCTTTTCTAGCAGTTACATCAGCATATAGATAATCACGGAAGCCAATTGTGGCAGAAGCAAAAAGGGATTGGGTTTGTCTTCTTTCACCATAGTTTTGAAAAATACCTCGAGTATCATTAAAATTATGTAAAGTGAACCAATTTGCAATTTTTAAACCTGATGGATTTGAATCCATAACTTGTTCATCATTTAAATGACGATCCGTTATACTAGCTCCAATATTTGCATTGAATGATAAATCATCATTTATTTTGGTATTGATAGTAGCAATCAAGTCGCCATATTTTTGAGCACTTGTATTATTAATCAATATATATCGTCCATTTGGATGCGATAAAGTTCCCTCAGTTGTAGCATAAATAAATTTTTCAAATTTGCTATCAATTTTATCATAGTTAAAACGAGAACCAATACTTAACCATTTATTAGCTTTGTAATTTACACCTAAAGCCCCATTAAAGTAATGATTTGTATCTTCTGATTTGTTTCTGTTTAATCCCCAATATGGATTCTGCCAAATATCTCTACTACCAACCCAATTTTGACCCATCAAATTTCTAACTGGATCATAAACTTCAAAATTTTCTTTGTAATTATTAAAATCTGCTCCTCTTGGCAATAGATATACACCCGTTAGCGGATTGAAATATAAACCACTTGTTGGACGGTTTGCAATTTCTTGTGCTACATAATTAACATTGGCATTAATAACTAATTTGTCATCCAATAATCTGAAGGTTTGTTTTAAACCAAAATTATGCTTTTTCAAACTGTTTGTCGGAATAATTCCATTTGATGTTGTATTAGCATAGGATAAATAAGAAGATGAGTTTTTAGAGGCTGTTCCAAAATTTATAGCCGAAATCTGAGTAGATCCTGTTCTGAAAAAATCCTTAACATGGTCTTTAACTTTTTGTTGAGCTCCCCATGACTCGTTAGCACCTGGTTTTGCAATATAATCAGTTTGGAATTTTGGCAAATAAGCCGCAGATTCAAAAGTAGTATTAGATGAAGCTCTTACAAAAGAAGTTCCTTCTTTGATTTTTTTAGAAGTTAACATAATAACTCCTCTTGCTCCTTGAGAACCATAAAGTGCCGCAGCAGAAGCACCTTTCAAAATAGTCATTCCTTCATAATCTTCTGGATTAATTAAAGATGCCACATCTCCACCATCTCTATTCCCTCCTTGCGTGCTACCAAAAGAATCATTTGGCTGACTTGAAGAAGTATTCAACATAGGTATACCATCAATAACATAAAGCGGTTGGTTATTTAACACCGAAGAATTACCTCTAATAGTAACTTTAGTAGATCCACCAGTTCCTCCAGCACTTTTTACTACATTAACACCTGCAATTTTACCTGCAATTGTATTAACTAAGTTAGCATCTTTGGAACGAGTTAACTCTTCTCCTTTTAATTCTTGAGCAGCGTAAGTCAAAGATTTTCTAGTTTTCTTAATACCTAATGAAGTAACTACAACTTCGGTTAATGCTGTTGTAGCATCACTTTTTAAGATTACTCTAATAGAATCTGCATCACCAACTACTACTGATTTAGTTTCGTATCCTAAATAAGAAACTACTAAAGTCTTACCTACATTTACTTGGATAGCAAAACTACCATCAAAATCGGTAGTTGTTCCTTTTGATTCTCCTTGTACTTGTACATTTGCAGAAGGAATTGGTGCGCCACTGCCATCAATTACCGTTCCTTTGAGCGTTTTTACTTGCGCAAACGAGAGTTGCGAAGCAAAAATAATCATAACGATTAATAAAATTTGTTTCATTTTTTTAAATGTATTTGTTAGTTATGATGTAAACTTATCCTTAAGGTTTTGTTAAAAAAAATAAATTATACCAACTGTAGTATTCTTTAAACGAACGACATCTTTTGTTCAATAATATGTCATACGAAAACGTTTTCTTATTTTACAATAGTTTATAATATTAAATATTAAATTCTTTTTTCATTAAAAAAACGCGTTTTTATTGACAAAATGATTAAAGTTGCACTATCAAATTAAAGATACATTTGTTAACTTGTTCCCAAAAGAGCTACCAAACTATGACTAAAGTAAAAGACATTAAATTCGACATAAAAATTCAAAATCACATATGGTTTTGGGGCTTATACTTTTTATTGAATTTTTTTAGATGGGGGGCTTATTTCAATGATTATGAATATTCGTTTAAGTCAAATTTAATCGAATTCATGTTGCACATCCCTTTAGTCTATTTCAATTTATTCGTATTAGTGCCCAGACTGGTTTTAAAATCAAAATATCTTCAATATTCTTTAGCGCTGTTAGCCAGTTTAGGATGTGTTTACATTTTGAAAACAGGATTAACATATTATATCATTTCAAAAAACATTTGGCCCGAAGCCAACAGAGACTATCAGCCTTTTGAAATTAATCATATTCTTGCGGTTTGCATTGGAGAGCTATATGTTTTGGCGATGGCATCTTCAATATACCTTATGCTGACTTGGCTAAAAGAAAGAGAAAGAAATCGAATTCTAACAGAGAATCAATATAAAATAAAGCTCGAATATTTAAAAACACAAATCCAACCCCATTTTTTCTTCAACACCTTAAATAATCTTTATGCGCTTTCATTAGAAGATTCAGAAAAAGTCCCTGATGTAATCATAAAACTTTCCCTTTTAATGGAATATGTTCTTTATGATATTGAAGGAACCAAGCTTACCCCACTATTAAAAGAATTCGATTATATACAGAATTACATTGAAATAGAAAAATTAAGGTTTGAAAATGCTACTGTTTTTATTAATCTAGAATCAAACATCGACAATATAAATGTTCCTCCATTATTATTAATCTCATTGATTGAAAACGCCTTCAAACATGGCGGGATAAACAACCATGAATTAACCATAAAAATTAATTGTAAAATCATCAATAATACAACCCTCGATTTTGAAATAATAAATAATTTTGTACTTTCACAAAATGAAAGCTCCAAAAGAGGAATTGGGTTAACCAATACCAAAGAACGATTACAATTACTATATAAAAACAATTATCAATTAAGCCATCAAATCAAGTTTAATTTTTATATAATTCGTTTACAAATACCTATAAGCAATGAAGATTAAGTGTGTATTGATTGATGATGAACCATTAGCCGTTAAAGTATTACTTACCTATTTTCAAAACTTTCCAGAATTTGAAGTTATAGCAACTTTTAGTAATTCAATTGAAGCCTTAGATTTTTTAAATAACAACCCAACAGACGCTTTATTTTTAGATATTAATATGCCATTAATGTCTGGTTTTGAATTGATACAATTGTATAACAATAAATACAACACCAAAATTATCATCACCACTGCATTCAGAGAATTTGCTGCCGAAAGTTATGATTTGGATGTTTTAGATTATCTTGTCAAACCTATTCCGCTACCTCGATTTATAAAATGCATATCAAAAATAACTGGTGAATTTCAAAACCGATTGGTGGTAAAACAAGAAAATCATCGCGTAGAACCCCATATTTTTATCAAAGTTGATAAGAAAATGGTAAAAATTAATATTGATGAAATTTTATTCATCGAGGGAATGAAAGAATACATCAAAGTAGTTACTCCAGAGAAAACTTACATAACCCACAAATCACTTTCATCTTTGACCGAGGAACTTCCAGAAGATCGTTTTATTCGTATTCATAAATCTTACACCATTGCATTAGATAAAGTAAAAACCATCGAAGGAAATAGAATTCAAATCACTACCTACACCTTACCTATCGGAAGAAATTATAGCAAAGAAGTGAAAAGCAAAATTTTAGATTAACCCCTTTACCTTTACAAATTTTAAAAAAGTATTTTGTTGAAAAAATATGGTCGTTGGTTTAAATCTAACTAAATTTCATCAAAATAATTTTTTTATATGTTTGTTAAGAAATACATTTACCGAATTGCAGCAACATATATTTTACTAACCTATTAATTTAATTAAACATGAATTCTGAAAATTTAAAAACCAATTGGGGGCAATTTATTCCCCTTGTAACCGTCTTCTTCTTTTGGGGATTTGTCGCTGCAAGTAATGACATTTTAATCCCAGTTTTTAAAACCGCTTTTAATCTTTCTCAAGGTGAAAGTCAATTAGTTGCAATTGCATTTTATGTTGCTTATACAGTAGGCTCATTGATTTATATGGGTGTTTCTCTAGCAATCAAAGAAGATTTAGTAAACAAAATCGGTTATAAAAATGGACTATCACTAGGATTATTAATATCTGCATTAGGTACTCTTTTGTTTTATCCAGCTGCCAATACAGGTTCTTTTCCTTTAATGCTTGCTGGGCTTTTTATTGTTGGTTTAGGTTTTTCATTACAACAAACCGTTGCAAACCCACTTGCAATTGCTTTAGGCCCCATTACTACTGGCTCTCAACGTCTAACTTTGGCTGGTGGAATAAACAATTTAGGAACTACTATTGGCCCTCTTATTGTTAGTTTTGCCATTTTTGGATCAAGTACTAACACCAACACAAGCGCTAGTATTGAAAGTGTAAAGATTCCTTATTTAGTATTAGGTGTTGCATTTTTCCTCGTTGCAATACTTCTAAAATTTTCTTCATTACCAGACAAACCAGCTTTGGTGGAAGAAGCAGAAGCTCACGATGGAATTCCCGCAAAAAATTCAGCCCTAGAATACCCGCAATTAGTAATGGGTATGATTGCTATTTTCTTGTATGTAGGAGTTGAAGTATCTACAGCAAGTAACTTACCCGCTTACATGGAAAGCAAATTAGGATTCTTGACAAAAGATGTAGCACCATACATTTCTTTATATTGGGCAAGTTTGATGATTGGTCGTTGGACAGGCGCTGTTGAAGCTTTTACAGACAATATGAGCTGGCAAAAAATATTGAGATTTATAGCTCCTTACCTAGCTTTTGGTGTGTTTTTAGGCGTAAATGCTATCGCAAATCATGATTTGACACCATTTTATGTTTACGGATTAGTTATTTTGGTTCTAATTGCTGCGGATATAGCCAGTAAAGGAAATCCCGCACGAATGCTATTAATTTTTTCAACGCTTGGAATTATTGCCACTGCAATAGGAATGACCACTAGTGGAAGAGTAAGTGTTTATGCATTAACGAGTGTTGGTTTGTTTTGTAGTACACTATGGCCTTGTATCTTTACTTTAGCAGTAAGCGGACTAGGAAAAAATACTAGTCAAGGAAGTAGTTTCTTGATCATGATGATTATGGGGGGTGGAATTGTAAGTTGGACACAAGGATATGTTTCTGATAGTATCGGAATTCAAAATAGCTATATTGTTGGTGTTTTGTGTTTTGCTTATTTGGCTTTTTATGCCTGGAGAGTAAGCGGAATTTTAAGATCTCAAGGTATTGATTTTGATAAAAAAGTTTCCGGAGGTCACTAGTCAACTAAATACTTTAACAAAAAAGTCCCATTTCACTGAAATGGGACTTTTTTTGTATTGTGAAACAAATATTCTATTATTTATTTCCTTTTTCAAAATCAGCTACAAATTGAGCCAATCCAATATCCGTTAATGGATGTTTTAATAAACCATAAATTGCAGAAAGTGGCCCCGTCATTACATCAGCTCCAATTTTAGCACAATTTACGATATGCATCGTGTGACGCACAGAAGCAGCTAAAATTTGAGTTTCATAACCGTAGTTATCATACACCAATCTAATTTCTTCAATTAAATTCAACCCATCTGTAGAAACATCATCCAAACGGCCAACAAATGGCGAAACATAAGTAGCTCCCGCTTTGGCAGCCAAAATAGCTTGACCTACAGAAAAAACAAGTGTTACATTCGTTTTAATTCCTTTGTCAGAAAAATATTTAGCAGCCATTACCCCTTCTTTGGTCATTGGCAATTTAACTACGATTTGCTCGTGTAAATCAGCTAACTCTTCTCCTTCTTTAATCATGCCATCATAATCCAAAGCATTTACCTCAGCACTAACATCACCCTCAACCAAATTACAGATATCCACGTAATGTTTCAAAATATTATTTTTCCCTGTAATACCTTCTTTAGCCATCAAAGACGGATTTGTAGTTACTCCATCCAAAACGCCCAACGATTGTGCCTCTTTAATCTGCGCTAAATTAGCAGTGTCAATAAAAAATTTCATACTATTATTTATATTTAATTGTGTTCCTTACTTAGGGCGTGACCGGATTTGTAAAAGGCGCAACATCCAGACCGGTTATAGGCGCCTTTTACAAATACGGTCGGGCTATACGCACTACTTCGGTAGTTTGCTCCTATCCCTCACGCAATTTTTTACAAAACTACGACATATAATTATTTAACAGAATTGTTTTTATTTAATTCTTTCAATTCATCTCTAATCTCCTCAAGAACATTCAGAATATCTTCTTTATAAAGCTCTGAATTATTTATTTTATCACTTAAAGAAACTAAAATCTTTCGGACAAAATACCAAAACACGAGTAACACAAGTACCCACATCACAACAGGGAACATTTCTGAAATCACTTCCATACACTATAATTTATAATGATTCATAAGCATTTTTTCATAGACTTTATCCGGCAGTATTCGTTTAAGAACAATAGAGAATTTTTGCATAAAAGCCCCAACTTTGTAATGAATTTTTGGCGATGGCGACGTAATAATTTGATAGACTGCTTCAGCCATTTCGTTAGGATTACTCCCACTATCAACATGTTCATTCATAGCTTGCAACGTTCTACCATAAACCGCCTCATAAGCAGAGCCTTCAATAACTGGCGCATGATATCTTCCTGCTGCAATATTTGTAGCGAAATCTCCTGGAGCCACATTAGTAATTGAAATTCCAAAATCTTTAACTTCCATACGCAATGCTTCGGTGATTAACTCTAAAGCTCCTTTCGAGGCAGAATACACACTTCGGTAAGGCAAACCCATATATCCTGCGATAGAAGTCACATTAATAATTAAGCCCGATTTTTGTAATCGCATTTGTGGCAAAACAGCTTTCATGACTTCGATTGGTCCAAAAAAATTAGTTTCGAAGTTGTTTTTTATCTCCTCAGTTGGAATTTCTTCTAATGGTCCAGTAATCCCAACCCCAGCGTTATTGATAACTACATCAATTTTCCCCGAGGAAGCTATAATGTGATTTACAGCCTCTATGATTGAAGCACTATTTCTAACATCCAAAGCAATTAAAGGAAAAACAGAATCGCTGTTTTTTTCTGGATTGCGACTGGTTCCGTACACAGTATATCCTTTTTGATGTAAAAACTCCCCAATAGATTTACCTATTCCTGATGACCCACCAGTAATCAAAACAACTTTATTCATTTATTTAAAATTTATGGATGTGGTAAAAATAAAAAAATCTTCCCTAAGGAAGACTACATTTACTCAAAGAAAGAAAAAAAGGCAAGCGACCTACATCGCACCGCTCAACCGCTTACCCTTGCTATGTTCCCATCCTGGGGGAGTCAGCAGGAGCTGGTCGTGTAGGACTTGCCGGTGCAAATATACAATCTTTTTATATTTTTGCAAGTGCTTTGACTCTTAAAAATATCGTTGTATATTGGCTTATTCAAAAAATGTAGACATGAAAAAACTCAACCTCCTTTATATCATTTTATTAGGAATTATTTTAACCAACTGTGGCGACACAAAAAAAGGTGAAAATTCTATTTTTACCATCGATAATTCTACTTTCAAACCTTTTTACACTTCAAAAGATGTCTTAAAAGTGGGCATTTTGAATCCAACTTCTAAAACTATTGACAGTATTGTTTATTATATCAATGATATCAAAGTTTCTACTAGTAAAGGAAATACAGGTCTTGATTTCCCTTTTAAAGATCAAAAATTAGGTTACCAAAACATCAAGGCATTGGTTTATTTTAGAGGAGACAGTTCTGAAGCTACCGCCAGAGTAGAATTGGCTTCTGATATCGAACCAAAATTGCTAAAATATACAGTTGTAAACACCTATCCTCATGATGCGAAATCATTTACCGAAGGATTAGAGTTCTATAAAGATACACTCTATGAAAGCACAGGACAGGAAGGCAATTCCTATATTAGAAAATATGATTATAAAACAGGAAAAATTTACAAGCAAATCAATTTGGAAACCACATATTTTGGCGAAGGAATAACTATTATCAATGATAAATTATTTCAACTTACATATAAAAATAAAAAAGGTTTTATCTATAATGCTAGCACATTAAAGCTAGAAAAAACTTTTGATTATGAAAAAGACATTGAAGGATGGGGAATGACAAATGACGGAAAATATATTTACCAAACTGACGGAACTGAAAAAATATGGAAAGTAGATCCCGCTACACAGAAAATGATTGATTATGTTAATGTATACTCAGGTTCATCAAAAATCAAAGCGATTAATGAGTTAGAATTGATTAATGGTAAAATTTATACAAATATTTGGTTCAAGGATGCTATTGCAGTTGTTAACCCAAAAAGCGGAGCTGTAGAAGAAATCCTAAACCTTTCGGATTTACGCAAAACTATGAATGACATCACAAAAGATGATGTCTTGAATGGAATAGCATACAATGCAAAAACCAAAACAATATTTGTAACGGGTAAAAATTGGAGCAAAATGTTCGAAATTAAAGTTTCTGAATAAGCATATGGTTACATTAATTACTAATATAAAAGAACTTTTACAAGTACGAAACTCAGATATTACAAAGGTTTCTGGTGCGGCAATGGCTATTTTACCCACCATAAAAAATGCGTACTTGATCATCAAAGACGATTTGATATTTGATTTTGGCCCAATGGATGCCCTACCAAAAATAAAGCCAGACAAAACCATTGATGCTAGTGGTAAAATAGTACTCCCTTCATGGTGTGATAGTCATACTCATATTGTGTATGCAGGGAATCGTGAACAAGAATTTGTAGATAGAATCAATGGTTTGACTTACGAAGAAATTGCCAATCGTGGTGGCGGTATCTTAAATTCCGCACTAAAATTAAACGAAATCTCCGAAGAAGAATTGTACCTTCAATCAGAAGAAAGACTCAAAGAAGTAATACAATTAGGAACAGGAGCAGTAGAAATAAAATCAGGATATGGATTAACTCTTGAAGGGGAATTAAAAATGCTGCGTGTTATCAAAAGATTAGCTAACAACTATCCTATTGCAATTAAAGCCACCTTTTTAGGTGCACATGCCTTCCCTTCCTTTTTTAAAGACAATAAAGAAGCCTATATTGACTTAATTATTAACGAGATGCTGCCTGAAATTGCCAAAGAAAATTTAGCAGACTTTATCGATGTCTTTTGCGAAAGCGGTTATTTTACGGTTGCTCAAACCGAACAAATTATTACCGCAGGAATTCGTTATGGTTTACGACCAAAAATTCATGTCAACCAGTTCAATTCGATAGGTGGAATTCAAGTGGGGGTTCAAAATAATGCCCTATCAGTCGATCATCTAGAAATAATGACTCCCGAAGATATTAACGCTTTAAAGCATACCGAAACAATGCCCGTGGCTTTGCCATCCTGCTCCTATTTTTTGAGCATACCATACACACCAGCTCGTGCAATGATAAAAGCAGGACTACCACTAGCCTTAGCTTCCGATTTCAACCCTGGATCTACTCCTTCAGGAAACATGAATTTTGTTGTAGCAACAGCTTGTATTAAAATGAAAATGACTCCAGAAGAAGCCATAAATGCCGCTACACTCAATGGCGCTTATGCTATGGGGATTGCCACAACTCACGGTAGTATCACTATAGGAAAAAAAGCTAATCTCATTATCACCAAATGTATTCCTTCGTATTATCAATTACCTTATTCATTTGGCAGCAATCTGATTGAAACGGTATTATTAGCTGGTAAAATATACTCATAAAAAAAAAGGAGGAAATCAAAATTCCTCCTTTCTTTTATAGATTAAAATAATCTTATCTTAAAGTAAAACTTGTTTTAGAAACCAATACATCTTTATCAAAGATATTGATAAAATAAGCCCCTTTTTCGAAATTTTTACCTTTCAAATCCTCAGAAACTTCAACAGTTTTGTTGGCGTAAGTTACAGTTGTTGCAAAACTATAGGTTAAAATAGTTTCCCCAAATGTTTCAGTTAGCTTTTCTCCTAAAACATTATTTTTACTATCAATTACTTGAACATAATACGTTTTGTCTCCAGATTTTGCGATTTGATTTTCCGCAATAGTAAAACTAATTTTTAAGATATCAGCTCTACTTGCTTTATCAGTTTCAATTTGTTTTCCAGAATTTCTTAGTTTATAAGCAGCTGTTTTAGTATTCAAAATAGTTAATTTCGCTCCTTTTTCAACTGTTTTAGCTAGCTCTTCGTTTTGACCAACTAATACTTCATTAAACTTTTTAGATTCCCCCAAAACTACAACTGTACTGTCTCTTTGCGCTGTAACTATTTCATTCGCTTTTTTCAATCCTTCATTTTCAGTCATCAACGACTTCATTTTGTTTTGCAAAGCTGATAATTGAGTCTTGAATTTCGAAACATCTCCTTTAGATTGATTCAACTCATCCATAAGAGCCACAATTTTGTCTCTTTCTTGAATTAACTCTTCAGACATTGTAGTATTTTCAGCAATTGCTGCGTCATAAGTTGTTTTTAACGTTTGTAGATCTTTCATCACAGATTCTTTCTCTGTCAAAGTAGTAGTTAATTCTGTTTTTACCACTTCTGCATCGGATGACATTTTAAAAATATAAACCAAACTACCTACTAATAATACTGCTAAAACGGCAATAATTGCCTTTAGACTTGAATTGTTTTGTTGTTTTTCCATGCTTTTTTAATTTTTATTCAAATTTAGGGATATAATACAAAGGTATAACGTGTGTTAACATTTTTATAGTATTTTTGAAATAAAAAATGGAAAAATTAATCCAATTCACCTCAAGTGATCTGGCCAAAATTACCAATCACAGAAGTGGTGAGATCAAGTTTGGAGAAAAAATGATTACTATACCAAAGGATACTGATCTTGTACCCTTTATAAAATCTACAGAAGCAAAATATGTTCTACTTGGAATACCAGAGGACATAGGCGTTAGAGCCAATTATGGAAGGCCAGGAGCTGCTTCGGCATGGGAAAGTGCTATAAAAAGCATTGCTAATATTCAACATAATCGCTTTTGCAAAGGAAGTCAAATTCTTGTTTTGGGTCAAATTGACGTAAAGCAAGAGATGAGTGAAGTCACAAATTTAGACTTTAATGATGTAGATGATCGTTCAAAACTAAGTCAATTGGTTAAGAGAATTGACAAAGAAGTTTCCTATATCATTTGCACAATAATCCAAGCAGGCAAAATACCAATCATTATTGGTGGGGGTCATAATAATTCTTATGGAAACATAAAAGGAACTGCTTTAGCTAAAGGAAAAGCGATCAATGCTGTGAATTTTGATGCGCACTCTGATTTTAGAATATTAGAAGGAAGACATAGTGGTAATGGATTTTCTTATGCCTTTGAAGAAGGATTCTTAAAAAAGTATTTTATTTTTGGTCTTCATGAAAACTACACTTCCAAAAGTGTTTTGGATATTATAAAAAAACTAGAAGACCGCGTCCGCTATAATACTTACGACAGTATTAATGTTCGAAAAGAAAAAGATTTCAAACAAGAAATGAGTATCGCACTAGAATTCATTAAAAATGACCCTTTTGGGATTGAAATTGATTTAGACGCTATACCAAATATTGCAAGTAGCGCCATGACATTAAGTGGTTTTTCTATTGAAGAATTAAGAGCCTTTATTTCTTTTTTTTCCAAACAAAAAAATGCTTCATACATTCATATTTGCGAAGGTGCACCCGATTTAGATCAACAACAAAACAATCATTTGATTGGTAAATTAATTGGTTATTTAGTCACTGATTTTATAAAGGGGTATAATCAAAACTTATTATGAAGCGCTTTTAAAACTACAGATTAGCATTTAAGTCTTCATTTCATAAATAAATAGGCTACAAAAATAATAACACTATCTTTGTTGCCTAATTCTTTGTACTACTCAAAGAATTTAAATCCTAAAAATTATGTTATTCGAAGATTTATCCCTTTCAAAAAGTATACAAAAAGCTGTGTTTGAAGAAGGTTATACCGAGCCTACTCCAATTCAAGAGCAAGCGATTCCATTAGTTCTATCTGGTAGAGACCTTGTAGGTTGCGCACAAACTGGTACAGGAAAAACAGCCGCATTTGCTATTCCTATCATTCATCAATTGCATCGAATTGTTGGCTCCTCCAAAAAAGCAAAGTTAATAAGAGCACTAGTGGTAACCCCAACTAGAGAACTTGCGGTTCAAATTGGGCAAAATTTTGACACTTATGCAAAGTATACTAATTTGACGCAATTAACGATTTTTGGAGGTGTTTCCCAAAACCCACAAGTAGATACTTTACGACAAGGTGTAGATGTATTAATAGCAACCCCCGGTAGATTATTAGACCTTCATAAACAAGGTTTTATCAACTTAGACCATTTACACACTTTAGTGTTAGATGAAGCCGACCAAATGTTGGATATGGGATTTGTGAATGATGTAAAAAAAATTGTAAAACTTACACCAAAAAACAGGCAAACACTTTTATTCTCCGCAACAATGCCAATAGCTATTAGAGAATTGGCTGAAATGTTCCTGAACGATCCTGCTACCGTAACAGTTTCTCCGGTTTCTTCGACTGCAGAAAAAGTAGAACAACGATTGTATTTTGTTGAAAAAGCTGAAAAAAGAAACTTGTTGTATCATTTAATAAAGAACGAAAGCTTGACTGATGTTTTAGTTTTTTCAAGAACAAAACATGGTGCAGATAACGTCGTAAAAGCGTTGCGTAAAAGAGATATTGCCGCTGAAGCCATTCATGGTGACAAATCTCAAAATGCAAGACAACGCGTTTTGGATGCCTTTAAAAACAAAGAAGTTGGAGTTTTGGTCGCTACAGATATTGCCGCTCGAGGTATTGATATTGACCAATTACCGTTTGTTATTAACTTTGACTTACCAAACATTCCAGAAACTTATGTCCATAGAATAGGTAGAACTGGTCGCGCTGGAAATGGTGGTATCGCCATTTCTTTTTGCGGAAAAGATGAACATCCGTATTGGAAAGACATTCAAAAATTAATAAAAGTTGATGTTAAAACAATCACTGATCATCCTTATCCATGGCAATCAGGCAATCCTACTGCGCCAAATGAAAAGCCAAAAAATTCCAACAGAAGTGGTGGAGCTCATAAATCAAGAAAATCTGCAAATGCGAAGCAAAATAAAAAACGTTGGTATTAACCAACGTTTTTTGCATTCTGTATCAGCGTACTCATTACTTTAAACAATCGTAATTGATCAAAAGGTTTTATTATAATATCATTTAAACCTGCCGATAGCGCTTCTTCCGCTATTTCTTCTTTATCAAATGCTGTCAAGGCAATAATTGGAGTTTGAATGTTTTTATTGCGTATTAATCGTGTAGTTTCAAAACCATTTAAAAACGGCATGTTAATATCCATCAAAATAATATCAAACGATTCTTTTTCTAACATCTTTAAAGCCTTCTGACCATCATCGACTACACAACATTTGTAGTGATTTTTTTCCATTATTTTTTGGGTCACTAATTGATTAATTCTATTGTCTTCAACTACTAAAACATTAAAAATTTGGCTACTTGACAAATCAACTCTAATATTATTAATAATCTCATTGGTCTTTTCTAAATCGCTTTCAAAAGGAATACAAAAACTAAACGTTGTGCCTTCTCCAAGAGCACTCACTAATGTAATATCACTTCCAAACAAATGCAATAATCTTTTTACAATAGACAACCCCAAACCAGTCCCTTGATAATCTGTATCATTACGCCCTACTTGAACAAATTTATCAAAAATCTTATCTTGATCAATTGCTGCAATTCCTACGCCAGTATCTTTGATTTTAAAACCAATATAATTAAGTTTTTCCTCAGTCTTTTCTAATGTAGCGGTTATAGTAATTGTCCCTTTTTTAGTGAATTTTAATGCATTACTTATTAAGTTCATAAGGATTTGTGAGAAACGCAACTTATCACCAATTAAGTATTCTGGAATTTTTGGATCAATCAACAATTCTACTTTATTTTTATTAGTTTGAGATAAAAAAGAAAGTGAACGAATAATCATTTCAATTTCATCCGAAATATTAAAAGTCATACTTTCCAAAACAATTCTATTTTCCTCAATCTTATTAATTTGCAAAATATCATTTACCAGAGAAAGCAAATAACGAGCTGAAAACTTAAGCGAATTCAAATGAGGACTTGTTGACAAATCTTTGTATTCATCAATAAGCATATTCGTTATACCGATAACGCCGTACAATGGCGTTCTTAATTCATGACTAATCGTTGAAACAAATTGTGATTTCATCTGTGAAGCTTCTTCCGCTTTCTCTTTGGCTAGTAACAAATCATTATTGGCAATGGTCAATTCTCTGTTTAATTTTCTTTTAAAACTATTATTTCGAATCAAAGTAAAAATCAATATTAGCAAAATAAAAAGAACAATAACAAATAAGATAACTATAATTTTTGATTTTCTAAGGTTTTGATTTTGTGACTCCTTAATTAACTCAATTTTAGACAATTCCCTTTTATACTCGTCTAATTCAACATTCAAACCAGTAATTGACGCTTTTATGAGTTTATCTTCGTTATAAATTTTCTCTTTGAGGTCATCAAACTTTCTCAGATGAATATAAGCTTCTTTATAATTCCCCATTTTAAAAAGCATCTTAGAAAATTCATTATGAGAATAGGAAACATCATTTAACTCATTGTATTTGTACCCCAAAGCAATGGCTTTTACATAGTAATCTCTGGCTTTTGTATAATTACCTATATGAGCAAAATACATCCCATTAACCATTTGATGCACAACACTTAAAGTTTTTGAACCATATTTAGTGAAATTTGCATTTGAAAAAAGTAGGTATTCTAATCCATCCTCAAAATTTGAATCATCAAAATAAGCCCAAGCCAAATTCAAAGTTGTAAGTAATGTATAAGTAGAATTAGGAATTCTTTTGCTATAAAAAATAGCTCTTTTATAATATTGGATTCCAATTTTATATTCTCTTTTTTCAAAACAATATAAATTTCCTAAATTATTATTGGCTTTAAATTTTAGAGTATCGTTAAGCGTTTTATTAGCGTAAAACAATGCTTTTTTATAATATTCTATAGATTTATCAAATTCAGAAATCTCATTATAATTTGAGCCAATAGTACTGTAGGAAGCAGCTATCAAAACGGTATCCTTAAGAGTCAAAGCCTTTTTTAAGATATCTCTTGATAGCAGTAAAGATTTTTCAAAATCTTTTTTATGGAAAAAATTAGTAGCTTGAACAGATTGTTCTATAAGTTCTTTTCTTTCAAAATTGTCGTTTTGAGCAGCTATAAAAGAAACATTACCAAACAATAAAACAAATACTAAAACAATTTGATTTGGAAGCATAATTGTTTATAATTTTTTCAAATATACATTTATAAACAAATAAATTATTATTTTTTATCTTAAATATAATACATAAATTTAAAATAATTAACAATTTAATATGTATCCATTTAAAAAACACTAAAATAATTAATTGCAAAAAAAAGCCTGTTTATCAAAATAAACAGGCTTTGTTGCATTCACCAAACGGTTATTTATCTTCTTCCCACTTCCCTACTACTGATGTTGCCAATGCATTTCCTAAAACATTAGTCGCACTTCTAAACATATCACAAAAATGGTCAATAGGTAAAATCAAAGCAATTCCCTCTACCGGAATATCAAACATACCGCACGAAGCGGCAACAACTACCAAACTTGCTCTAGGAACACCAGCTATTCCTTTACTGGTCAACATAAGAACTAGCAACATGGTAAATTGGGTTGGTAAATCTAAATGAATTCCATAAGCTTGAGCAATAAAAATTCCAGCAAATGTCATATACATCATACTACCATCAAGATTAAATGAATATCCTAATGGAAGCATAAATGAAACGATTTTATCTTTAACGCCAAATTTTTCTAGTTCTTCCGTTAATTTTGGAAAAACAGCTTCAGAACTAGTGGTTCCAAAAGCAATAATTAACGGACTAACTATGTGTTGTAACAGTACTTTCATTTGCTTTCCTAAGAAAAAATAGCCTACAAGTATTAATATCACCCAAAGAGAAGCTATTCCAACTAAAAATGAACCGAAAAATTTGAAATAGGTTATCGCTAATTCATTAAAATCTCTAACTGCAAACACTCCAGCAATAGCACCAAAAACACCAATTGGCGCAAAATTCATTACAAAATTTACCATTTTCAAAACAATATGAGAAATTTTATCCATTGCTTTGACAATTGGCTTTGCGGTTTCACCAAGAGATGCAGCTGCTAATCCAAAGAAAATTGAAAACACAACAATTTGAAGAATCTCATTAGTAGCCATTGCCTCAAAAATACTTTTAGGAACAATGTGTTCTATAAAATTATTAAATGAAAGACTTTTTGCATTACCAGTAACATCTGAAGCCGCAGTTACATCTACATTAGACAAATTAAGTCCTACGCCTGGTTGTAAAACATTTACATAAAACATCCCAATCAAAAGAGAAATAAATGATGCTGTAAAAAACCATCCCAATGCTTTACCACCAATTCTACCAACCGCTTTTACATCGCCTAACTTAGCAATACCCACTACAAGTGTTGCAAAGACTAATGGTGAAATAATCATTTGAACTAAACGAATAAAAATAGTAGCTAAAATTTTTATTTTATTACTAAACTCTTGCGCTGCTTCTGCAGTAACGGAATTATGAATTACGACACCAAGTATAGCACCAAGAACCATTGCTATTAATATTTGTCCAGTAAGACTCTTGAAAAAAGGTTTTTTGATAGTTTGGATTGATTCCATTGCTTGCTTAGATATTAAATTGATAAGTATTTAGCTCGTTAAAATACTAAAATACAAAATTATAAGTAGGTTTTATTTATTAAATAGAAATCTGCCAGAACGATTGCAGCCATTGCTTCTACAATAGGAACCGCTCTAGGAACAACGCAAGGATCATGCCTTCCCTTGCCGGTCATCTCAACAAAATTCCCCTCATTGTCAATGGTTTCTTGTTTTTGCATAATGGTAGCTACTGGTTTAAAAGCCACTCGAAAATAAATATCCATACCATTACTAATCCCTCCCTGAATTCCACCAGAAAGATTTGTTTTTGTAGTACCATCAGCATTATACAAATCGTTATGCTCGCTTCCCTTCATTTTAGCACCACAAAAACCACTTCCAAATTCAAATCCCTTAACGGCATTGATAGATAGCATAGCTTTTCCTAACTCTGCATGCAATTTATCGAAAACGGGTTCCCCTAAACCTACAGGAACATTTTGAATCACACAAGTTACCGTTCCTCCAACAGTATCGCCTTGCTTACGAATTTCTCGGATGTACTCCTCCATTTGCGAAGCCATTGCGTCGTCTGGACATCGCACTGGATTACTCTCGATTTTTGAAAAATCGATCTCTTGATAAGGCTTTTCTAGAAAAAGAGGTCCAACTGAGGATACGTAGGCATTTATTTTTATTTCTGACAACATTTGTTTAGCCACAGCTCCAGCTACAACTCTGCTTGCTGTTTCTCTTGCAGAGCTTCTTCCTCCACCTCTATAATCACGTGTACCATATTTCTTATCATAAACATAGTCTGCGTGGCTTGGACGATAATTATCTTTTATATGAGAATAATCATCTGACTTTTGATTTGTATTAGGAATAATAAAACCAATTGGAGTACCTGTGGTTTTTCCTTCGAAAATACCAGATAAAAATTGAACCGCATCTGGTTCTTTTCTTTGAGTCACAATTGCTGATTGTCCTGGCTTTCTTCTAGCCATTTCATACTCTATGGCTTCTAAATCAATAGTGATTCCTGGAGGACAACCATCGATAATACCACCTAAAGCTTCACCATGAGATTCTCCAAAAGTTGTTATTCTGTATAGTGTTCCGTAACTATTTCCTGCCATTATAAAAAAATTTTAAGCAAATGTAAGTTTTAAGAATTAAACAAAAAAATTTCGCAAAGGTTAAATTTTGATGCAATTATTACAAAACAAGGTTTTTTAGTTAATTTTTTTCTTTTGCAGCATTAATAAAAAAAAATTATTGAATTTATAGGAAATAAAAAGTTAAATTTATTATAAATCAAACACATTAAATGCAACAAATAGCGATAACTACTTTAAAAAAATCAAGCATATGATTTTCATATCTCTTTAATTCAGATTCTTCATTAAAATAGCACCAATAAACAAATGATAATAAACCTATTATGTATTTTTTTATCATATTCCATAAACCGTGATTCTACATTAAAACATAATATACAAATTCATGCTTCTTCTTAATAATTCAATTTCACTACGAAGTCCAATAGGGAAATTTAGGTCAAACATCCCTATTATTTGTTAAAAGAACAAAATAGTTTATCTCTCAATTTAATTGTTTTATTTTTGCAAAATAATTCACATTAATACTAATTCTTTAAATTAAAGATTATGAGAAAATTACTTCTAGGAATATTATTTTGCTGTTCAGTTCATTTTGCTAGCGCACAAGAAATCGGGGTTCGATTTGGTGATGTTACGGGTAATGATGTTGCAGTTGATGCTGTTTTTTCAGCAGGAAAATTTAGCCGTATTCATGCTGATGTTTCTTTTGGAAATGGTGGTGTTGGAGCAGAAGCACTTTATGACTTCATATATAGACCTCTTGGGGGAGAATCTTTCAATTGGTATTTAGGAGTTGGTCCATCTGTTTTTATTGGTAATGATTTTTTACTTGGTGCTAGTGGAGAAATTGGTCTAGAATACAAGTTTAAAAGTGCTCCAATTGCGATAGGTTTAGATTGGAGACCTACCCTTTGGATTGTTGAAAATACCGATTTTCATGCGGGAGGTTTTGGATTAAACGTAAGATACGTGTTTTAATTTACATATTGTAAAACAATAAAAAAGGGGAAGCAAAATGCTTCCCCTTTTTATTGATATTTTTGAATCGCTCTTTGATATAAATCTTCATAAATAGGCAGAATCTTTTTGATGTCAAATTTTTCTGCTATAGTCAAGGCATTTTTCTTAAATATATCTAAAACTTCATCATCTTTTAAAATTTTAAGTGCATTTTGAGCCATTTCATCCACATTACCAACATCGCTTAAAAAACCTGAAAATCCATCAAAATTAACTTCGGGAAGCCCTCCCGAGTTACTAGAAATAACTGGTACAGAACTCGCCATGGCCTCAAGGGCTACTAAACCAAAACTTTCGGTTTGAGAAGGCAACAAAAACAAATCGGTTAAACACAAAATCTTATCAATCTCGTTGCTATTCCCAAAAAATATCACTTTATCTTGAATACCTAATTCAAAGCATAACTCCTCAGCCTTCTGTTTCTCTGGACCATCCCCTACCATCATTAACTTTGCAGGAATTTCATTTTGAATTTTAAAGAAAATCTTAATTACATCCGGAATTCTTTTTACCCCCCTAAAGTTACTAATGTGGGTAACAATTCTTTCCGTTGGACTTGCCATAACCGAACGATGGCATGGAGTTGAAGGATCTTTCTTTTCTCTATCCAAATCAATAAAATTCGGTATTACTTGAATTTCATTTTTTATAGAAAATAATTTAAGCGTATCTGCTTTTAAACTTTCAGAAACTGACGTTACAAAATCTGATTTATTGATACTAAATGTTACAGCCGGTTTGTAAAAAGGATGATTACCAACCAATGTAATATCGGTTCCATGAAGTGTAGTTACCATTGGAATATCTATCCCTTCATCTTTTAGCATTTGCTTAGCCATATAACCTGCATAAGCATGCGGAATAGCATAATGAACATGCAGCACTTCAATTTTATACAATTTTACCATATCAACCAACTTACTAGACAAGGCTAATTCATAAGGCTGATAGTGAAATAGAGGGTATTCCGGAACATTCACTTGATGATAATGAACATTTGGGTTTAAGAGCGCTAAACGGACTGGCTGACTGTAAGTGATGAAATGAATTTCATGTCCTCTTCTAGCTAATTCAAGTCCAAGTTCTGTAGCTACTACACCACTTCCACCAAATGTGGGATAACAAACAATGGCTATTTTCATGTATTTATTTTAGGATAACGAAAGTACTTAAAAATGAGGAATCAAAAAGTTAAGGAAAGTAAAAAAACTTATAGCCCTTCTTTGCGTCTTTTCTTATTCATCCATTTATTGATTTTATAAGTAAGATAAGCGGATCCGCTTCCAATGAGTGCGCCTGCAACAACGTCACTTGGATAATGTACTCCAAGATGCATTCTAGAATAGCCAACAGCGGATGCCCAAACAAATGAAGGTGCAATTACATACCATTTGGGATAAGCCATACTTAAAGATGTAGCTGTTGCAAAAGCAATAGAAGTGTGCGCTGAAGGCATCGAATACCCCCCTGCCGATGTTAATTTTTCAATCTCAGGATAGGTTACAAAAGGGCGCTCTGTTTTAATTGTTTCTTTTAGAACAATTGTAATAAAAACTGAAGCCGCAACAGATTCACCAATAAAAATGGCATTTTTTTGCAAATCAACATCTTTATTGATTAATCCAACCGCATACATTGTCAATGGCGCTCCAATACTAACCACCGCATAACTATTGGTAATATGCTTAAATGAAGTATCTAAATTCTCATTACGATGCAAATTAATGGAACGTAACGTATTGATATCAAAGTTTTGCGCAAACAAAGATGATGAAAATAGCACTAAAAAAAGCAGAAAATATTGTCTTATCATTAAGTAATAGAAAAGGTTTGAAACAAAAAAAACTAGATTAAATATCAATAATAACCTAGTTTTTTTATTAATCTATTTAGAAGAATCTACTATGCCAGCTATCGGCAGCGGGAACTTCCCATGATTCATTAAACTCTTGAATATTATTGACTAAATTATTAAAAACAATAGTATTCTCGGTTACAGCTTTGTCTTTTACCATTCTCTTAAAATCAAGCAATGGTTTATGCGCTACGTGTTCTCCTAATTTGAATGTGACATTCATTTTATCCAATAAATCCACTGCATATTTCTTTTCTAAACTTTGAATAAATTCAACTGAACTATCAATTGAACAACCTGTTGCAGCTTGAACTTCTTGGTTTACTGCAATAATTATAAAACGATTGTATTTTAAAAGATAAGATGACTCCAAACCTGTACCATGAGCTGCCCAATCTTTCAAAAAAATTTGCAACGCTTCTTCAATTTCGGTCATTTCAGCATCAGAAAACTTTCTATTAGATTGATAAATCCATATTCTTGATTCTTCAGGTAAACTTTCAAAGGGTACGTACATAGTTTTGAATTAAATTCTATTATAAATCTTGTGCATTTGCAATAAGTTCAGCAATGTCTAACACTTTTACATCAGCTTCCTTTTCTTTATTTTTTATGCCATCAGTAAGCATCGTATTACAGAAAGGACAGCCAGCAGCAATAATACTTGGTTGTACTTCTAAAGCATCTTCTGTTCTTTCGATGTTTACTTCTTTGTTACCAGGCTCAGCATCTTTAAACATTTGAGCTCCACCAGCACCACAACATAATCCATTGGCTTTTGAACGCTTCATATCAACCAACTCAGCGTCTAATTTTTGGATTAAATCTCTTGGTGCTTCATAAATTTGATTAGCTCTTCCTAAATAACAAGGATCATGGAAAGTGATTTTTTTACCTTTGAATTGTCCACCTTCAATTGTCAAACGACCATCATCTAGCAAGGATTTTAAAAATTCAGTATGATGTACTACCTCATAGTGACCACCCAATTCAGGATATTCATTTTTCAATGTATTAAAACAATGAGGACAAGCAGTTACAATTTTTTTAGCCTCGTAAGCATTTAAAACCTCAATATTCATAATCGCTTGCATCTGAAACAAGAATTCGTTACCCGCTCTTTTAGCTGGATCTCCAGTACAACTTTCCTCTGTACCCAAAACAGCAAAAGAAACGTTAGATCGATTTAGAATTCTAACAAATGCTTTGGTGATTTTTTTGGCTCTGTCGTCAAAACTTCCTGCACAACCTACCCAAAACAAAACTTCGGGTTGTTTGCCTTGAGCTAACATTTCGGCCATTGTAGGCACTACTAAATTTTCTGACATTGTATCTTGGTTATTAGTTAATGGGTTAAGTACCTAACCGATTAAAAATTTAAACTTTTTATTATATTTCGTTTTTCCAGTTCAAACGGTCTTGTTGATTGTATTGCCAAGGAGCACCGTTGTTTTCAATATTGGTCATCATGGCATTCAAAGGCATTGGTGCAGCACTTTGCTCCATCACCAAATAACGACGCATATCTAAAATAATTGATAATGGACTAATATTTACTGGACATTCTTCAACACAAGCATTACAAGAAGTACAAGCCCAAAGTTCCTCAGCTGTAATGTAATTATTCAAAAGTGAAACTGAATCTGGCACAAAAACACCTTTGTTTTTGTCTATATTTCTTCCAACTTCCTCTAAACGATCTCTTGTATCCATCATAATCTTACGAGGAGACAATTTCTTACCGGTTTGATTTGCTGGACATGAAGAGGTACAACGCCCGCATTCTGTACAAGTATAAGCATTCATTAACTGTACCCAATTCAAATCCATTACATCGCTTGCACCAAACTTACTTGGAGCAGCATTAGGATCTGCGGGAGCTGCAAAAGGATCTGCATTTGGATCCATCATTAACTTCACTTCATTAGTAACTGAGGCTAAATTATCAAACTGACCTTGAGGTTTCAAGTTAGCAAAATAAGTATTTGGGAAAGCCAAAAGAATATGTAGGTGTTTTGAAAAATATAAATAATTCATAAAAATCAAAATACCTATAATATGCAACCACCAAAAAGCTTCTGATAAAAGCATCACCAATTCGTTAGACATTCCATTGAAAATTGGTTCTATAAATTGACTAATAGGAAACGAACCTGCTTTGATGAAATGAGAAAAGCCTCCCGGTACTTGTTGCAAATGCAAATCGGATGCATTCATTAACAAAAATAAAGACATCAAAACTACTTCGAAATATAAAATATAATTCGCGTCATTCTTAGGATATCCATTCAAATCTGAACTTATAAAACGCTTTAAACGAATAATGTTTCTTCTGGTCCAAAAGGTAAAAACAGCCAGTAATACTAAAACCGCTAAAATCTCAAAAGAACCAATCAGGAAATCGTAAGTTCCGCCCAAAAAAGCAAAAACACGATGTGTCCCAAAAAGCCCATCAATTATAATTTCTAATAATTCTATATTGATGATTATGAATCCCAAATAAACAACAATGTGTAAAATTCCAGCAATTGGTCTTTTTACCATTTTTGATTGTCCTAAGGCAATCATTGCCATATTTTTCCATCGTTCTTTGGGATTATCACTTCGGTCAACGGCAGTACCTAATTTAATGTTTCGAATGATTTTTTTGACATTTATAAAGAAATATCCAAAACCAATTGCCAAGACGATGGCGAACAATACATTGTCTAAAAAATTCATATAATTAGTTATTAGCTTTTACTATTGAATCAGTTATAGGTGCTACGTAAGGCTTGTTTTTCTTTCCAAACACAGAAACATTAACATATCTCGTTGGATTTAAGCGAACATCTTGTAGTAGCAATTCCAACTCTTTTGATGTTTTAGATAAATTAGCATATAGCGCTTCATCATTAAGTAATTTCCCCATCGTTCCTTTTCCAGATTGCAAATTACTCATAATCTTGTCTACATTTGCCAAAGTTTTATTTAACTCTTTTACTGTTTTACCTAAATCAGCTTTTTGCAAAGAATCTGATATTTTAGAGAAATCTCCAGAAATTTTATTAAAATTAGATACCATACCATTAATTTTAGTTTTATTCGTATCTAAGATTCCATTCACACTAACTGAAGCTTTATGAAATTGTTCCATTGTTTTGCTTAATTCAGCCAAACTGTTTTTCAAATCGGCTTGCCCTTTTTGATCTAAAACAGTGTTTATTCCAGTAATCATTCGATCTGCGCTTACAAGCAACTTTTCGATTTTTTGTTGCACAGGAGCAAGTTTTTCGCCCATGCTTGCTGCCATACCTAACTCAACATCTCCTTGTAAAGTTGCTCCGTCTTCAATTATGGATTTATCATTAAGATTGGGATGAATGGCAATTTGTTTCCCACCAATCAATCCAGGTTCATAAATAACAGCTGTACTAGATTTTGAAATAGGAAAATCTGTTTTTAGTTGTAACTCTACTCGAAGTTTACCCGTAGTATTATTTATGGTAATAGCGGTTGCTTTTCCTATTATTAATCCATTCAAAGTCACAACAGAAGAAGGTGTTATACCCTCTACATTATCATACTCCACATAATAGGTTTTGTAATTTGTAAAAAGATCGCGTCCTTTTAAAAAACTATAGCCCCAAATAAATAATAAAATAGCAGTAATTACTATAATAGCCGTTTTGATTTCTCTTGTTAGTTTCAAAATATAAGATTTTGCGCAAAAATAATATAAAAATTTAACTTGAATGAATTATTTAATCGCTTCTTGAATACTAATTTTCTTTCCATTTTTATAAGCTATCAAAAAAGCAGAATCATAGCCTTTAGCCTTAGCAGCTTTTAAATTGTCTTTAGCCACATTATAATCAGCAGTTTCACCATAAAAATATTTAAACAAATTATTATCGCGCTCCATCGAAATAAAATTTAACCCTTTGAAATTCTTTGGTAGCAACTCTAATTGAATATAACTAGCTGATATTTGAACTTTAAAGATTGTACCAGTCGTTGGTGTTGTTGAAACTTTAGCAGTTTCTTGAAAATCGGAGGTATCTTTCGGTTTTATGATCTCTTTTTTATCTGTGGTATCTACTTTTGGTGTTGGAAAGTTTTCAAAACCTTCACTTTCAAAAAATTCATTTTTATATTTAATTATCGCTTTAGCAATTGCTTGAGCCAAATCATTTTGACCTTCTTCAGACACCAAAACAGCTCCTTCTGCAGCATTAGAAATAAACCCCATCTCTATCAAAACTCTCGGCATATATGCTTTATGTAATACCATATATGGTGCCTGTTTCACACCTCCGCCACGTATTTTCTTTCCTAGATTTTGAAACTCATTTTCAACTTTAGATGCTAATGAAATACTATTGTCCAAATATTCCTCTTGCATCAAAGTCATACCAATCATGGTTTCTGGAGAGTTAGGATCAAATCCTTCATATTTTTGTTTATAATCTTTTTCTAAAGTAATAACAGAGTTCTCTTTCTTTGCCGCTTCTAAATTTGAAGCGATTTTGGTCATACCCATTACATAGGTTTCCGTGCCATCGGCTGCTAAATTTTTATTAGCATTACAATGAATAGAGACAAAAATTGACGCTCTAGCTCTGTTAGCAATGTTGGCTCTTTCAATCAAATCAATAAAAACATCAGTTTTTCGTGTATAAACTACTTCTGCTTTCTTAGATTCTTCAAGAATTTTTCCCACTTTTAAAACTACTGCCAAAGCAACATCTTTTTCAACTCGTCCGCTATACTTTGCTCCCGTATCATGACCTCCATGCCCTGCATCTAAAGCTACCCTAAAGACTTCGGATTGACTATAAGAAAAAAAAGAGGAAAAGAAGAAAGTAATAATAAACATTACTTTTAGACAAATCTTTGTATTCATAAATTAAAAGTTAATTTTATTAGGGCGCGTCAGCTATAATTATGTTAATTGATTATTTTTGCAAAAAAATATATGTAAGTTTGGTGCTTCAAAAAGCAAGCCATCATTTTTACAAAAATAGCATTAAAACCTTTGCATACAAACTTATTTAATATCGTTTTAATATCATTTTTTCTTACACTAGGAACTACTAGTGCTTATTCGCAAGATATAAAGAAAAAAAACACTGCAATTCCTTCCAAAAAGGAAACTACAAAAGCAAAAGAAGACAAAACAAAAAACATAATTACCCCTACAATTACTAAAGATTCAGTTAAAACGGATACGGTAAAAGTAAAGAAAGCTTTTCTTGAAGGTAAAGTTAGATACAAATCACAAAACTATACTAAAATAGACCAAAAAAAGAAACTAATTACGCTTTATGATAAGGCTGAACTGTATTATCAAGACATTGAGCTAAAATCCGGAATCATTGTTATGGATTATGAAAAAAATGAAGTGTATGCAGGACGTATCAAAGATTCTACTGGTAAATACACTCAATTTCCTAATTTTAAACAAGGCTCTAATGTTGTAGAACCTGATTCTATTCGATTTAATTTTAAAACAAAAAAAGCCTTAATTTGGAACTCAAGATCCGATCAAGGAGAATTTAAAATCAAAGCTGCTGTAACTAAAAAAGAAAATGATTCCGTTTATTTCTTGAAAGGAGCACGATTTACCACTTCAAAAGATGTGGATAATCCAGAATATTATTTTAAAACGAATAAAGTAAAATTTATTCCAGGTAAAAAAGTAATTACAGGATTAACAAACATGGTTATTGCGGATGTCCCCACACCCATTGCACTCCCTTTTGCTTATTTTCCAATGAGCAAAGAAACCAGTGTTTCAGGAATTATTTTACCTAATTACAACGATTCAAATACTCGCGGTTTTTCATTGCAGAATTTTGGATATTATTTTGCCTTAACCGATCATTACGATTTAACTGTGCTTGGTGACTACTACACCAATGGGAGCTATGGCATGCGTATGGAATCTAGTTATGCCAAACGATATAACTATAGAGGTAATTTCAACTTCAGATTCGAAAATTTAATTAACAGCGAAAGAGGTTATCCTGATTATTCAAAACAAACGATTTATAACATTCAATGGTCACACTCCAAAGATTCAAAATCCAACCCTAATTCTAGTTTTTCAGCCTCAGTAAACTTAGGTAGTAGTAAATACTTCCAACAATCTATCAATTCTGCAAATTTTGGTTCAAATCTTAATAACACCTTAAGTTCATCAATTTCCTATTCCAAAACATTCAACTCCATCCCACAAGTTCGAATGTCGCTATCGGCTACACATTCACAAAACACGCAAACAAGCCAAATCGATATGACCTTGCCTACTCTTCAATTAAGTGTAGACAGAGTCTTCCCGTTTGCAAAAGGAGACGGCATTAAGAAAGGTTTTATCAAAAACATCAATTTACAATACAATTTAAACGGAAGAAATAGTTTTGTAACCACAGACTCTTTATTTTTTAAACCTGAAATGTTCAAAAATGCGCAAGTAGGAATGCAACACAGTATTCCTATTAGTACCAACTTCAAATTATTCAAATACTTTAGTGCTTCTGCATCGGCCAATTACAATGAAGTATGGTACTTAAAAACGATTAGAAAATATTATGACACTAATCAGAGTAAAGTCGTTCAAGAGACCATAAATGGATTTGACGCCTTTAGAACTTATTCTTTATCTAGTAGTATCGGAACTACGATTTATGGTACATTTAATTTTGGGAATGACAAAAAAATAAAATCCATCCGACACGTCATGCGTCCCTCCATTTCGTATGGCTACACTCCTAGTTTCCAAAAGTACTATGACACCTACGCAGAAGACGCCAGTGGCAAGATGAAATCTTATACTCGTTTTGAAGGCGGAATTTACGGAGTACCTAGTATTGCAAATTCTAACAATATTGGATTTGACTTAAGCAATACTTTTGAAGCGAAAGTAACTGATAGCGATACTACGAAAGTAGAACCCAAAAAAATCATGCTGTTAAACAACTTGAATTTTTCTACCAGCTACGATCTTAATGCTGATGGAAAAACAACTTTGGCTTGGTCACCGGTTCGTGTAAGTGGCGGAACACAATTGTTTAAAAATAAAATGAATCTAAATTTTGGCGCAACCTTAGATCCTTATGCCATTGACAATTCTGGAAATCGAATTAATGTATACAATATAAACAATGGAGGAAGTTTATTCAGAATGACTAGCGCCAATATGACTATTAATTATTCTATTGCGAGTAGTGATTTTGATGACAAGAAAAAAAATGATGACCAAGTAAAAAGAAACGGAGGAAGAGAAGATGATTTGTTTGGAAAAAGTAGGGATCTTCTAAATCAAAAAAGTCAATTTGACGACGAAGATACTACCAAAGGCGAAGATGTTATTACAACATTTTTCAGATCTAAATTGCCGTGGGATATGACTTTTGCTTACTCCTTGACCTACGGAAACAACAACCGTGAAAAGAAAATCATCAACAACTCTATTATGATTTCTGCGAACGCAGATTTAACTCCTAAATGGAAAGCTGGTATCTCAACCGGTTACGATTTTGTACAAAAAGGAGTGACTTTTACACAAATACGTTTTGAAAGAGATTTATTAAGTTGGAGAATGGATTTTAACTGGACACCTTTTGGTGATTACTCGAATTGGAATTTCTTCATCGGAATAAAATCAGGTGTACTAAGCGATATTAAGTGGAATAAACAACGAGTAAACGACAGAACAATAAAATAATCATGTTTTTTTCTGAAATCGCCATTAACAACAAGTTTGCTACAAACAAACACCGACAAATAAAAGGCGATATCATATATGACAATTAATAAACAACTTTTACCTTTATGAAAAAAATTATTTTTACAGACAAAGCTCCTTCGCCAATTGGCCCTTACAGTCAAGCCGTTTTAAAAGGAGACACCCTGTATACCTCTGGACAGATCGCCATTAATCCAGCAACTGGTGAACTAGTAACTGACTCTATTCAGGCAGAAACTGAGCAAGTGATGCAAAATATGAAAGCAGTTTTGGAAGCCGCTAATATGACTTTTGAAAATGTTGTAAAAACAAGTATCTTCATCATGAACATGAATGACTTTTCGACTATAAATGAAATTTACGGCTCGTATTTTAATGAAAAAACCGCTCCAGCTCGTGAAACGGTTCAAGTGGCATGTTTGCCAAAAAATGTTAATGTAGAAATAGCTATGATTGCAGTGCTATAACAATTAGTTTTAGTCACAAATGATCAAAGTAAAAAGACTTAACTATTATAATTTTCGTAAACTCAGATTAGCCATTTAATCTCGCCTCGTGTAGGGGAATGGAAAACAGATTTAAAAATAAAAATTTTTATTCGCTTTCCCTTCACCTACTCTTCTGGCAAATTCTTCATCATTTTCAACTCCCATAAACATTTTCTTATTGCTGAAAATGTTTTTTTCTTCGGTTTACTTTTCTGGAACTCCTTTTGCAAACATTAGTTTTGTAAAACTAAATTTTCAATTGAATTAACTATTAGCAACGTGATACGCTATTAAACCGTCAATTGGTCTGCGCAATACATTTCCTAATTTCATTTCATATTTATCAAAGGTTACTTGTAATTCTTCTTTCAAATAGAAAGCAATAGAACCAATAAAATGAATTGGCACTTCCTGATAATTATCGAATTGTTTAATGTAATTTTTAACAAAAGACTTCATTCCCTTATAAATAATTTTTTTACAGAATTCTTCTTCTTTGTGTTTAATTAAAAATTTAGCAAAAGTCGCTAAATAAGCATTAGGGTTAGGTTCTTTATATAATTTACTTTTAATAAAATCTGGATCTACATTATATTCTTTTTCAAATTCAACAGCAATATGTTTTGGCATTTTATTAAAATAGTACTTTCTAATTAATTCTTTACCAAAAACATTCCCACTACAATCATCCATAATAATATATCCTAAGGACTGTACCTTTTGATGCAAATTTTTTCCATCAAAGTAACTACAATTAGAACCAGTACCCAAAATACTTACAATAGCTTCTTCTCCTTTTGGAGTTGTGGCGTACACTGCTGCATAGGTATCTTCTTCTACTGAAACAATTGCATTTGGAAAATAGTCCTGAAAAATACGTGTTAATTCCACTTTCATTCGTGCAGTCCCACAGCCAGCGCCATAGAAAAACAAATGGGTAGCCGTTTTTTTATTTTGCAAAATATCAAAACGATCGTTTAAACGTTCAATAATTTCATGGCCTTCTAAAATTTCAGGGTTTAATCCAAGGGTTTGGGTTGTAAATAGGACTTTTCCTTTTTCATCAATTGCAATCCAATCTGCTTTTGTTGAACCACTGTCTACTATTAATTTCATATACTTAATTTTTGGGAATTGATATAGTATACAAATGTACACAAGAAATGCATAAAACTTCTTGTGTGCATTATTTGTATATACAAAAAGATTCCAAAAGCCGAAACTTTTGGAATCTTAAACTTTTAGTTTTTATTTTAAACCTGCAATATGAACTGACAGGTCAATTAATTTGCTTGAATAACCGTATTCATTATCGTACCAAGATACTAATTTAAAGAAAGTAGAATTCAAACCAATTCCAGCAGAAGCATCAATAATTGAAGTTCTCTTATCAGAAATAAAGTCTTGAGAAACCACTGCGTCTTCTGTGAAGCCCATGATTCCTTTCAAGGTAGTTTCAGAAGCTGTTTTTAAAGCAGCCATAATTTCTTCATAAGAAGTTTCTTTAGCTACTTTTACCGTTAAATCTACTACAGAAACGTCTGCTGTAGGAACACGGAAAGCCATACCAGTTAATTTTCCATTCAAAGCAGGAATTACTTTCCCAACAGCTTTTGCAGCTCCTGTTGAAGAAGGAATAATATTAATTGCAGCTGCACGACCACCTCTCCAGTCTTTTCTAGAAGGACCATCGGCAGTCATTTGAGTTGAAGTTGTAGCATGAACAGTAGTCATTAATGCTTCTTCTATTCCGAAGTTATCATGAATAACTTTTGCTAAAGGTGCTAAACAGTTTGTAGTACAAGATGCATTTGAAACTACTAAATCAGACGCTTTGGCTGTTTCGTGATTTACTCCCATTACAAACATTGGAGCATCAGCAGATGGAGCCGAAATAATTACTTTTTTCGCACCACCTTTAATATGTTCAGTTGCAGTTTCAATTGTTGTAAAAATACCAGTACATTCTGCTACAACATCAACATCAACTTCGTTCCATTTTAAATCAGCAGGATTTCTTTCGGCAGTAATACGGATATTCTTTCCGTTTACGTATAATTTTCCTTCTTTTACTTCAACAGTTCCATCAAAACGACCGTGAACTGAATCGTATTTTAATAAGTAAGCTAAGTGGTCAACATCCAATAAATCGTTGATTGCAACAACTTCTACATTATCTCTATTGAAAGATTCTCTAAAAACAATTCTTCCAATTCTCCCAAAACCGTTTATTCCTAATTTTACTTTTGACATTTTACTTAATTTAAATTATTTTTTATTTTATTTTTTTCTTTTAAAGTTTAAATAGACATAATATCAGAAACACGAAGTAATTCTCTATCAATTTCTGTATGTCCTTTAATTGCTTGTTCGAGTGGAGTTAATGCAATTTTATCATTTAACAAGCCAACCATATAATTTGATTTTCCTTCCAAAATACTTTCAACGGCTTTAACACCTAATCGACTAGCTAAAACTCGATCAAAACAAGAAGGTGAACCTCCACGTTGCATGTGACCTAATACAGAAACACGAACGTCATATTCTGGAAAGTTGGACTCTACATAATCTTTCAATTCAAATACATTCTTTCCGGTTTTGTCGCCCTCGGCAATAACCACAATACTTGAAGTTTTACCAGTAGATTTACTTCTTTTTAGCGAATCCATTAATCTTTCTAATCCTAAGTCCTCTTCTGGAATTAAAATTTCTTCAGCACCTGCACCAATACCAGCATTCAAAGCAATATGCCCTGCATCTCTTCCCATAACTTCGACTAAAAACAATCGATTATGAGAACTGGCTGTATCTCTAATTTTATCAATTACTTCAACAACTGTATTCAATGCAGTATCGTAACCTAAAGTATGGCTTGTACCATATATATCATTATCGATAGTTCCTGGGATACCAATTACTGGAAAACCAAATTCTGCATTAAACAGCAACCCTCCTGTAAAAGAACCATCACCACCAATAACAACCAAGGCCTCAACACCTTCCTTCACTAAGTTATCATGTGCTTTTTTACGACCTTCAGGTGTTCTAAACTCTTGAGAACGAGCAGATTTTAAAAAAGTTCCACCTTTATTAATAATATTATTGACACTTCTAGGACCTAATTCTTTGAAATCTCCTTCAATCATCCCTTGATAACCTCTGTAAATCCCAACACATTCTATATTGTGAAAAGCACAGGTACGAACAACAGAACGTATAGCTGCATTCATACCAGGAGAGTCTCCTCCTGAGGTAAGTACTCCTATTTTTTTTATTGTTTTTGACATTTTTTAAGTATTAATATGTAAATTTACTAAACAAAGACTAGTTTTAATAATATCTTATTATATTTTTAATAAAAGAGCCGAAATTCAAACGTTTTCGTTGATAAGTTTTGCTTTTAGCAAAAAAAAATCATTAATTTTCAACAAAAAGCAATAAAATAGTTTTTTTTTGCATTTTCATCAAGTTTTACTAAAAAACAAATAAATTATTCATCTTCAATAGTTTATAGAAAAGAGTTAGCTACCAAATAATTAACGATAATTTTATATTTAGAACGCTATAAAAATTTACAAGAAAATAATCCGAACCAAAGAAAACACCTTAGCCTAATTTAAAACATCTGCCGAAGGAAAAACTAAAAGGAGTTATACGACTACCAATTAAACAAAATAGCAGTTTATTTTGAAAGCTAGCATTCAATTTTAAAACTCTCTTTTATATCTTTGAAAAAAAAAAGATAAGATGTTCAAAATTATTGCTCAAATCAACAAAATGATTTTACCAAGCTTTACCAAACAAAAATTAGACATCACCAAAGCTAAAAAATGGCAGATGGCAATTATAGGATATCGCTATTATGTTACTACAAGAGCACTCTCTAAGTAGGTAAACCCGTTAAATCAAATTATTTTGTACCAAATAGGACCACATACTTCATCAATTGAAGTGTACTGTGTGAACGTCTGTGATTTTAAGCCATTTTCAATCTTCTTGTCCTCCGCAAACGCAATAAAAGTCTCATGGTTTCACTATAAATATCGTTAGAATAGTTGCCTTTTCAAAAGGTAAAAAAAAAAAAAACTACAAAGCAACTGTTCGGTTGTTTTGTAGTTTTTTGGTTTAAAATGATATGTGCATATTGTAGCGGAAAGCGTGACGATTCTTGTGGTGCGAAAGGTAGTGCTCCTAGAAAATATCATGCATTCAATTGTGCATACGTGAGGAGGACAATGGCTAATAACGCCAAAAATAGGCCCAAATAGTTCTTCAGGGTAAGTTTTTCTTTAAAAATCAACACGCCAATGAGGCTTCCTAAAACAATGACTCCCATATTCATTCCTGCAAAAACAGTGGACGGATTTTCAGAAAAAGCTTGGTGCGCCTTGAGGTAAAAATAGATGTTTCCAAAATTGAAAACACCTACAGCGACTCCCCAAAGAGCATTGATACCAGCTATTTTTTGATGTTGGATTAAAATTTCATAGCCCACTACTCCACTCATTATCACCAATGCCAACGCAAAAATAACCAAAAGCGAGGTGGTAAAAGGCAGTTGGGTTTGCAAGGCGATTTGTTTGAACAAAATATCGATGATTCCAAAACCTAAAAGTACCAAAGCAGAATAGCCCCAATTGGAATTGCTATTCGCGGTAGGCTTAGATAAAATAAGCAGCAAGGCTGGAAATCCGAGACCAAAAGCCAATACTTTAAGTATACTGAATTGCTCCCCAAAAAGCAACCAAGAAGCTAGCAGCGGAATGAACAACGATAAGCGCTGCGCTGCATCGGTTTTGACAATACCTATATACTGAATGGATTGCGAAAGCAATAGAAAAACACTCGGCAGCAAGAATCCGAGAGCGAAATACAAAGGCCACGGTGCTTGTTCAGCCAGCGTACTAAATTGTGGCGAAAAACAAAAGTAACACAACAACAAGGCAATCCCATAATTGGACGCGATGATGACTTTACTATTGAACGCTTCAAGGTTTCTGAACCACTTGAAAAGTACGCCCACAGTAACACTGCAAACAATACTTAGAATTAAAAAGAGCATAAATATGAGTTTATTGTCCAAAAATACAAATTCTACTACGGATTGGTATTCACGAACAAAGGCATTGACTTAAGCATTTCTTGGAAAACTACTTTAATTGTCTATATTTGGTTAAAAATGAATTACTTCTAACGACTAAACCTTTTCATTTATGACTAAAAAATGGTTATCCATTATAAAAAAAATAGGTAAATTTTTTCTATTCTTCGTTTTGTTTTTAATTAGTCTATATGGTATTATAGGGCTTTATATTGACACTCATCATGACCAATTACTAAAAGAAGTTAGAGAAATTGCCAATAAAAACATCAAAGGCGAAGTAACAATTGGAGATTTTGAAGTGGTTTATTTTCATGGGTTCCCTCACATGACCATTGCCGTAAAAGATGTAACTATAAAAGACAGTTTGTGGGCAAAACACAAAAGAACCTTGCTAAAAGCAAATTCTATTTACGCCAAAATCTTGCCGTGGGACATTTTTTTAAAGAAAATAAAAATAGACAATGTCTCTATTCATGATGCTAAAATCCATCTATATATAGACCCAAAAGGCTATACTAATACGTCCGTTTTTTCAAGTGATTCTAAAACCAAAACTACAAGTTCAAAAAAATTGTCATTAGAATTGGATCAAGTAAAATTAGTAGATGTTTCGTTTATTTCTGAAAATCAATTCAAACATAAAAGATTTGATTTTACAGTAGATCATCTTCATTTAAAAAAATTCGATACGGCTCAAGGTTGGGAAGCAGATATTGATTTGAAAACCTTGGTAAAAAGCATGACTTTCAGCATGCGTCACGGAAGTTTTGCTAAAAACAAAGTGATTGAGGGAACTTTAATAGCTAAATATTCCGAAGCAAATGGTGCTATAGCTGTCAATTCTGATGCTTTGTCTATTGGAGAGGATGTTTTTAAAGTTAATACTAGTTTTGGAGTAGATAAGGGAAACAGCATTTTTTCTATTGGGCTTTTTGTTAAAAATATTCGCTGGAAATCTGCGTCTAATCTGCTTTCCAATAACATTAGCCGTATTCTAAACCGTTTTGATTTTAAAGATCCATTTAAAGTAAGCTGCAATATCATTGGAGACTTTAACAAAGATGGCGACCCAAAAATTCTAGTGAAGGCGACAATCAAAAACAATGAACTTAGTTATTTTGACTATAAAATAACTGATTGTAACTTTTTAGGCGTTTATAACAACCATTATCAAAAAAATAAAGACATATCCGATGAAAATTCTGCGGTTGTTCTTCAAAACTTTCGAGGAAAAGTTAAAAATATTCCTTTTGTTACCAAAAATATGATGATTTTGAATTTGGATAAACCCATTGCTTCAGGTTCATTTGTTAGTAGTTTTGATTTGGAACAATTAAATCAAACGATTGTGAATAAAGAAATGTCCTTTGAAAGTGGAAATGCAAATTTAAACCTTTCTTTCAAAGCTGATGTTGAGGATTTAAAAATGGTAAAACCTTTTTTTATTGGTTCGGTAGTGGTTCAAAATGCAAATGGAACGCTTATACCTCTTAATAAACAATTCCAAAATAGTAGCATTGACTTGTCGTTTACTACCAATCAATTAAGGGTAAACCAAATCGTTTTGAACACGCAAAAAAGCGCACTAAACTTAAAAGGTAACTCAGATAATTTTTTAAATTATTACTATGATTCTCCAGAAAAAATCTTTATGAATTGGGATATTCAAGCTAAAACAATTGATTTGAACGAATTCAATTTTGGAAGCGGAAAAACTACGACCGCTCCAAAACAAACTGCAGCAATTTCTCCAGATATTATCAATATTTTAAATGAATCAAACGCATCAATCAATTTTAGTGCCGATACCATTATTTACAAAAAAGTTAAAGTACAAAAAGCAATAGCGCAAATTAAAGTAGTTGCCGATAGCACAATCATTAAAAATGTTTCACTAGTATTTGGAAAAAGTCCAATAAAGTTAAACGGAGCAATTTCGTATAAAGATAAAAGCAATCACATTTACACAAAAATTGACGCTACTAAAGTAGATGTTGATGAGCTTTTAAAAGCTTTTGATAATTTTGGTTCCAAGGCACTTACTCCAGAATCCATTTCCGGTCTAGTCTCAATTTCGGGTTATTTTGATGGCGATTTTGATAAAAACTTAAATATGGTTAAACGTTCCTTAACCGGAAATTTGAATCTTGAATTAAATAAAGGTGCATTGAAACACTTTGACCCCTTAAAAAAAATTGGAAAATATGCCTTTCCTTTTCGGAATTTTGATAACATAACTATTGATTCTCTTGACATAAACATTGATATTAAAGATGGTTTTGCCAACTTCGATCAAACCCCAATTAATTCGTCGGTACTCGACTTTGATTTGGAAGGCACTTATGGTTTTTATGGCGATTCAAATATGGAAGTGGATGTACATTTGAGAAATCCTGAAAAAGATAAAAAAAGAAGAAAAAAGAAGATAGTCAAAGAAAAAAGAAATCGAGGCATCACGCTGCATTTACAAGCAATTGAGGAAGGCGAAAATCCGTTCAAAATTAAACTCCGTTTCAAAAACGAAAAACTAAAATATTAATTGGGGGGTTAGTGCCCCCCTTTTTTTATTTATAATTTACTAATATAACTCCCAAACGGATCCTTAAACTGATACCCTTCGGAAAAACGATCTTTACTCAGTTTTTTATAGGAAGCCAAGCCCCACAACAAGAATTCTTTCATAAAATAATAATCCTCCTTGGGCAATTGCGGTTGGTATTTTTTGATAATGACTTCTAATGGTGTAACATTATCCAAAATAGTTTGATATTCATCATTCGTGGCGTCATCCAATAATTCGAAACCACTTTCAGCAAAAAACCATTCTAAAGTATCGGTATAAGCCGTTTTTTCTCCTTGTTTTTCCAGTTTTTCAATCTTTGGAAAATAGCCCGGGAAAAATGTACGAATCGCGTCATTGATCAAATGTTGGGCTACCACCGCAGCGCCTTCTTGTTCCCCTTCATAAACCAATTCTACTTTTCCGGTTATGGCAGGAATCACGCCCATAAAATCAGACAAACGCACTGCTGTAGTGCTTTCTCCTGCTTTTAAAGCACGACGCTCAGCCGTACTAATCAGATTTTCGTAGGCCGTGATGCTCATTCTAGCACTCACGCCACTTTTTGGATCAATAAAATCGCTATCTCGCGCTTCAAAACTAATTTGTTCCAACAAATCTTTAGCCAAAGAAGGTACATACACTACATCGGTTTGACTGCTTTCTAACTTGGCTTCTTGCTGCGTGATGGTACGAGCAATGGCTATAGTTTCTGGGTAATGGGTTAAAATTTGAGAACCAATACGGTCTTTCAATGGCGTAACGATACTTCCTCGATTGGTGTAATCTTCTGGATTGGCGGTAAAAACAAACTGCATATCCAAAGCCATTCGTAATTTATAGCCTCGAATTTGTATATCGCCTTCTTGCAAAATATTAAACAACGCTACCTGAATTCGAGCTTGCAAATCGGGTAACTCATTGATGACAAAAATACAGCGATTCGCTCTTGGAATCATCCCAAAATGAATCACACGATCATCCGCATACGACAATTTTAGATTCGCCGCCTTGATCGGATCGACATCCCCAATCAAATCGGCTACTGTAACATCGGGCGTAGCTAATTTTTCATAAAAACGCTCACTTCTAGGTAACCAATCTATGGGCGTTGCATCGCCTAACTCGGCAATCAAATCCTTGGCGTAACGAGAAATGGGGCGGAAAGGATCATCATTAATCTCAGAACCCGCCACAAATGGAATGTATTCGTCCAACAATTCGACCATTTTTCTAGCCAAACGCGTTTTTGCTTGCCCACGAAGCCCTAACAAATTGATATTGTGTTTCGATAAAATAGCGCGTTCCAACTCTGGAATCACCGAATTTTCAAATCCGTGCACCCCTTCAAAAGTCGGAATACCCGCTTGCAATTTCTTCCTCAAATTATCGCGCAATTCTTCTTTAATCGTTCTTGGCTGATAACCCGATTGTTTTAATGCGCCTAAAGTTTTTATGTCATTCATGGATGATATTTTATTAAATCTTAATTTATATGTGTTTTATTCAACTGAAAACTCATAACCGAAAACTCATAACTGAAAACTGATACCCGACAACTACTTAATCCTCTTCTTTCGATTCGCTTCATAATCCTCAAAAATCATTTCACCCAATCCTTTCAAACCCGTATAAAAGGCTTTTCCTTGATTGGCTTCGGTAAAATAGGTCACAAACTTTTGCAAATACGGATCATTAGCTATCATAAAAGTGGTGATGGGAATATGTAATTTTCTAGCTTGTTGCGCCTGAGTGTAGCATTTGTCTACAATGTATTGATCCAAGCCATTACTATTCATATAATACGAGCCATCTTTCTCCCGCACGCAACTTGGCTTACCGTCGGTAATCATAAAAATTTGTTTGTTGGTGTTGCGTTTTCTTCGGAGTAAATCCATGGCCAATTGCAAACCAGCGACGGTATTAGTATGATAAGGTCCAACTTTTAAATACGGCAAATCCTTAATCGCGATGGTCCAAGCATCATTTCCAAAAACCAAAATATCCAAAGTATCTTTTGGATAGCGAGTGGTAATCAATTCAGCCAATGCCATCGCTACTTTTTTGGCAGGCGTAATGCGGTCTTCACCATACAAAATCATACTGTGGCTAATATCAATCATCAAAACCGTACTCATTTGGGCTTTGTATTGGGTGTCCTCAACCACCAAATCGTTTTCCGTGAGTTTAAAATCGGCAACCCCATTATTAATTTGGGCATTTCGCAAACTTTCTGTCAGCGAAATACGTTCCAAACTATCGCCAAAATGAAACTCTCGAAACTCACCTGTATGTTCATCGCCGTTACCGCTGTGTTTCGTTTTGTGATTACCATTTCCCGAGCGTTTCATAGTACCAAAGATGGTATCCAACGCTTGCTGACGGATGGCGCGTTCGGTTTTGGCTGTAATACCCGTTCCAGTGGTGCCGTCGTCTTTCAATTCCTCACGGATGTACCCTTTTTTCTTTAAATCTTCAATAAAATCATCTATAGTATAACTGGCATCGGTCAATTTATATTCCTTGTCCAATTCACGTAACCAAGCAATCGCCTCGTCAAAATCGCCCGAAGTATGCGTAATTAATTCTTTAAAAATAGGGAACAATCGATCAAACGGCGACAGAAAGGGCGCTTCGTAAATCTTAAAATAAAATCCAGCACGGTTTTGGTTTTTCATCGCAAACAACAAATAGGATTAGGAATCACAATACTTTCAATAAAAACTTAACTCCTAGTTTTGGAGCAGAAAAAATAGGCTTTTTAGCCAGCAACGTCCCGTCATCCGCTATATCTTTTTCTTTTTAAAGAAAAAAGAAAAAGGATGCCGCTACTGCCGGGGCTAAAGAGCAGCAATAAGCATTTTTATTGGCAAATTAAAAGTACAGCATTTTGATGCTGTTGCTCGTCTAACGTTTATTAATTTTTAGTTAAAAGCAATAAAATAGATGATTTTTCTTAGATTTACAGCTTTAAAGGAATAGAAAATCTGTTACTTGTGCTCATTTTGAAAGTGGAACACAGAAAAAGTGGATTTAACGAATCTAAATATGAAAACCAGCGAAAATTCGCTTTACAAACCATTAGAAATAAAATTACTCATCCCTTTTTATAAATTTAAAAAATGAAAAAACATTTTTACTTCATTTCATCAATACTCTATATATCAATTCTATTAAGCTGTTCAAATTCAAAAATTCAAAACTATAATTCTAGCAAGAATATTCAATCCAAACAAGATAGTTTAGCCTTTGAATTATGCCAAATGTATGGTTTAGATCAAGGTATTAGATTGTCCGAAGGATTTAAAGATAAATCAAAATTCATACAAAACATTGATACTCTAAATTTTAAAAAAGTAGTAGCATTTGTAAAAGCCAATGGTTTTCCAAACAAAACATTGTTGGGTGAAAAAAATTTCAACTATGAATGTGTTCAAGGTTCATTTGGAGCAATATTACTTCACAATCCACATAGATTAGTTAATGAGCAAATCTATTTTGATTTATTTCTAAATGAAGTTAAAAAAGGCAACTTCAAACCTGATTTTTTTGCCGCAGTTTTGGATAAATATTATTGGACAATTAGCAAGAATAAAAAAAACAGAAGAGTATTTTACGGATCAGCTTTTGGTAAACCATGCCTTCAAACCAAAGAAGCAACCAACAAAGCAAGAATAGAAATTGGACTGAAAGCACTTAAGGATGATGAATTTGTTGACTGCGCTGGTGAAGAATTAAATATGCCGATAGTAAGAACTTAATGTAAGTTTTAGCTACATCAACCCTCATTCAATCCTTTCGAACAATAATGAATTTTAGTTAAACCTAAAGAAAATGATTAAATGATTAATCTACTTTCTTAAAAACCAATTCAATTCCAGAAGGATTAGTAAGCGTTAATCGCATATTAGCAACCTCATATGAAGTAGTACTTTCTAAGGAATGTAGAAATTCACCCTCCTTATTTTGGGATATACATGCCATTCGAGTAGTTATGATGTTGGTGAATCTTAAAACTTCTTTTTCAAAAAAGAGTGAACCGTTCATACGATTGCATCCTGCGTACCCCATAAACGTTCCAGAATTACTATTGATTTCAAGATAAGGCAATTCATTAACAAAATCACTTGAAGATACACTCTTACCATTCATTTTTTCCAATACCCAAATATCATGCAAACGCGGGTCTACAATGTAATTTCCGCAGCCTTGAAAATTTGCTGTAGATTTATCCTTACTGTTTTCTATTTCTACACGAACTTCATAAGGGAAAATTTCGCCAGACATCGTATTGGTGCATTTTTGTTGTTCTATAGTTATCATCATAGTTCCCATTTCAGTAGCTACTCGATAGTTTTTCACATTTGCATCCATTGCTCTAATTGGTTCCACATGAGGCACATTAAATGATTCGAAATTGGATTTTAGTGAAGTAAATGAAATTTTATTGGCAGCTATTTGCAAGCTCCACTCGGGTTCATTACCCATCGCTCGAAAATAAATACGTTGTTCCATATTTTCTATTTGTTCCTGATATCCTTTGCTAGGATTCGTATTAACAGAAGTGCCTATTGAATCATTCTTTGGAGCTTTACAAGCCACGCACAATAAAATCAAAAAAAGAAATGCATTATATTTTGTCATGATTAAATGTATTAAATAACAATTCCTAAAATTAGCAAAAAAAAAATTAAGTCTCGAAAAAAACACCTTCTTTGTAAAACCAATGTCCAGCAATTTTCTCAAAAGAAGAGCGTTCATGATGAATGTATTCTTTTGCATCAGGACCTCTAAAAAAAGCTTGAAATTCTACTATGGTTTCCTCAAAAGAAATAATCTCTAATTTTTGCCATTGGTTTTCGCTAGCCCAACGCAAAATTTCATCTTTAGAGAAAAGGTTTCTTGTGCTTTCGTGAGTAGTCGCTATCAAATAGTCAGCATTTTTTACCACATAAGCGCTATACCGTGATTGCATCAAAGCCAAAGCAGTTGGCGCGGTTTCATAGCCTAAAATGTATTTTTCACAACATTGCATAAACGCCATTCCAGAGCCGCAAGGGCAAACATTAATGTGCATCCTCAGGATTGATTTTCTGAAACAACTGATTCAGTAATACTTGATATTTACTGATTTCGATTAAATCGGCATCATCTTCTGAATGGTCCAGAAGCTCATCCAAAGCCTCACTTACTTCGGTCAATTTATTATTGGCTTCTCGATTTTGTTTCTGTGCCATCAAGTCGATGATTTCTTGCACTTGTATTTTCAATTGGTCAAACGGATTCTGGCTCATATTATTCATATTTAGACGCTTGGTCTTCGTTAAACTTTTTTACGATTTCTTTCAATTTCTCTTTGCGCTCCATAGCTGCCTTCTTGGCCTTATCTTGGGCTTTGTGCAACTTATCGTTGTGTTTCTTTATGTTTCTTTCGTTGTTTCTTCCCATTGTATGCTACGTTTAATTTCTTCAAGCGAGCGTTCGGTGTATATAATTTGCTCGATTATTCTTTTCCTTAATTCGTCTATATCTTCATAATCAAAATACTTCGCCCAATTAGTCAACTCAAATAAGTTCCGAATTTGTTTGATTTTTTTGGTAGTCTCAAAACTGGTACGAAGAACCGCTTTGTGATCGTAATTGGGATTTTGTTTGTGCTGATAATTTACAGTTCGCTTAGCATAATCTGCTGCTAAATAATATAGTTTTTCCTCGGCATTATCGGGATAAAAATCCTCCCAACGCGCAAATCCTACTTTATTTTTAGAACTGGTAGTTGGTTCTAAAGGCTCCAAACGCCACTTACTATTCGCAAAACGTCCCCAATGATTCGACAAACGATACATTCCTTCTGGAGTATAATAGTACTTACTTCCTGAGGCGCTATGATATTGCAAAACCAATCCCTCTATTTCCTCCAAAGCGACTTCATAAAAGACACAAAAAGTGTTTTTAAAAGATTGTGGTGCGGGTCGGAAAACGTTTTTCATAGCTGCAAAGGTAAGCAGAATAACCAAAACCAAAATAATAGCCATAATTATTGTGTATCTTTGCGCTTAATAAATTTTTGAAGTTTCAGGATCATGGAAAAAGGAATACCAAGCAAAATGCTAAAAAAAGGAATACACACAGGAATAGTAAAACAGGATGAAGACAACAACTTCTTTTGTGGTCCTTATTTATTAGACTACAAAATGGCTTTGCAATATAAATTGGGAGATATTATCACGATCAAAACAGTAATCGAAAACCCTAGTGATAAAAGTTACGATAAATATCCCAAAAAATCAAGGAATTTTGACAAAGCTAATATGAAATCCGAACAATAGACTCTTTTTTAAAACACTGTAAATCAAAAACTTTAGTTAGTTTTTGATTTTTTTTTGGTCCTAAACTAAAAAGATAAAAAAAAGTGTACCTTTGCAAAAAATTTGTCAATTTTGAATCCTAATTCATTACTTCACATTAAAAGACAATAAGTTACCTTATTTATGAAAAAAATCGTTGAATACCGCAAACTACTGAATGTAGACAAAAACGTAGACCTTAAAGAGTTAAAAACTATTTATCGCAACGCGATGAAAGACGCGCATCCTGATAAATTTCAAGGCGATGAAGAAGGATTAAAAGCTGCCGAAGAAAACAGTAAAAAAATTATTGAGGCCTACCATTTCTTAGTAAGCATCAACCCAGAGACCATTAAACAAAATTTACCTGAATATACAGAAACTATTGCTACATCAACCATTACCGACTACAAATTTGTAGAAGGACGTTTGATTATCAATTTTTCTAACGGAAGTGTTTATGAATACATTAGTGTACCAAAAGCAACTTACGTAAAAATGGTCAATGCTGATTCACCAGGTCGTTTTGCTAAAAGACACATTCTTAACGCCTTTACTTGGAGAAAGACAATAAATCAAGACTAATCTTCCCAAAAAATAGTTTATAAAAAGCACTCTTTTTGAGTGCTTTTCTATTTATATCATAAATCTTACTTAAAAAAAGTAAGCAATAACAAAATTTTAAGCTGTAATAGCGTGCGTAATTTATAAATTTAAATACTTTTGCATACAAAATCTAATAACATAACTCAAGAATGAAAAAAATCATTTTATTATTATCTGCTTCAGTTGTATTGTTTTCATGCAACAAAGATTCCTACACTATTTCGGGTACTGCCAAAGGAATTGAAAATGGAAAAACTATCATTTTAGAAAGTCAAGATGACAAACTAGGTGTAATTGCTATTGATACTGTAAAAGTAGAAAATGGTAAATTTGAAATCGAAGGTAAAGCGACTGAACCAGCATTTCATTTAATAACAGTAGAAGGAATTCAAGGAAAATTACCTTTCATTTTAGAAAATGGATCTATTGAAATCGTAATCAACAAAGACACGCTTCAAAAATCTAAAATCTCTGGTACTTATAACAATGATGAATATGCTTCATTCAATGAAGAAATTACCAAAGTACAAAAGAAATTAGTAGATTTCCAAACAGCTAACACGCAAAAAATGAATGATGCTCAAGCTAAAAAGGATACTGCAGTTATCAACAGCTTGATGAAAGAATTCATGACTATTCAACAAGAAGTTAGTACGGCATCAAAAACAAAATATACTTCTTACGCTGAATCTCATCCAAAATCATTCATTAGTGCATTAATCATTCAAGGAATGTTAAATGACCCATCTACTGATGTTAAAAAAGCGGAGAAATTATACGAAAGTTTAGAAGAGTCTTTAAAAAACACTAAACCAGGTAAAGCGATCAAAGCGCGTTTAACCGAAATGAAAGCTCCGTCTGTTGGCGCTACTCCAGCAGCTCAAGGTTCAGCAAAATGAAGAGCTGACTTTTCCGCGCCAAATCCGCAAGGAAAAGTAATTAGCTTAAAACAAAGTTTAGGTAAAGTTACCATTGTTGATTTTTGGGCTTCATGGTGTCCGCCATGCCGTAAGGAAAACCCAAACATGGTAGCACTATACAAAGAATTACATGCAAAAGGATTAAATATCGTTGGCGTATCCTTAGACAAATCTGCAAAAGCTTGGAAAGAAGCAATTGCTAAAGATGGTCTGACATGGACGCAAGTTTCAAATTTGAAATTCTGGGATGAACCAATTGCGAAACAATATAAAGTAGAAGCTATTCCAGCAACATTTGTTCTAGATGCTTCTGGAAATATAGTAGCACAAGGATTAAGTGGAGCTGCTTTAAGAGACAAAGTAGTAGAACTTTTAGCCAAATAATTGCCTAAACGACTAAAAAACAAAAAAATCTCCCTTGTGGAGATTTTTTTATTTTATTCACTACCAACACATTAAAAAATATCCAAAAATTAAGTGTATTTTTTATTTGGAGAACTCAAAAGTGTTCTTATATTTGCACCCGGTTAGCACAATAAGCAACAGCTTATGAGTCTTGGGGAGATACTCAAGCGGCCAACGAGGGCAGACTGTAAATCTGCTGTGAAAACTTCGCAGGTTCGAATCCTGCTCTCCCCACAAAAAAAGTCCCGATGCAAATCGGGACTTTTTCTTTTTACTAACTTCTCTTTTTATTCTAAAATAAAACTTACACTGACATTTACCACAATTGCAATTTCTCCAATAGCTAACGTTTCTCTTGGAGTAGCTTCAGCAGCATCACTATTCATAGCTTTCATTGCATAAACTGGCACAGGTGATGGATAGTAGTTTTGAGAATTATCAGAAATCATAAGCGCTTTGCCTACTTTTTGACCCAATACAGACACAAAATCATCTGCTTTGGCTTTGGCATCCTTCATGGCTAATTTTCGTGCCTCTGCTTGATATTGTACCAATTTTGAAGATTGAAATGTAACACCATCAATATTATTAACACCAGCATCTACCAAACCTTCCATCAAACTATCATATTTAGTCAAATCTTTCAATAAAATTTCAATAGTTTGACTAGCATTATACGAACGCTTTTTTGATTCATATTCGTATTGTGGATTTAACGCTACACGTCGCGTCTTGTAATCTTCTGTTGGTAAATTTACTTTTTTTATAAATTTTAAAACAGCATCTACTTTTAGGTCATTTTCTTTCTTAACATCTTTGGCATTAGCTCCTTTGGTTACTACTGTAATCACGATAACAGCTTGATCCGGAGTGATCTTTACCCTACCTTCACCGCTTACACTAATTTGAGGAGAGGGTTTAGCATCTTGAGCGTGTGCAACAAATATTGAAAAGACAAATAACAGGGCAAGTACTTTTTTCATAAGAATAGGATTTAATTTATAATTGTTTTTATTCATTTCAATGGCATATAACAAAAGTAGTGCCATTATAATTTTCCTCTTTTTTCCAATACAAATAAAAATACAATTGGAATCGCCAAAAGAATCACCATCAACGAATGTTCGGCTAATAACTGCGGTTCTTTTACCAAAGTAATCACATAGCCTCCTACTGCCCCACCAAAATGTGCAGTATGCCCAATATTGTCGTTTTGAGCTTTCATCCCATAAATTGAATACAACAAATACAATATACCAAAAAGATAGGCCGGAATCGGAATTACAAAGAATAATCCCAACATCATGTCTGGTTGCAACAAAATGGCTGAATACAAAACCCCTGTTACTGCTCCAGATGCTCCTACCGCTCTATAACTATAATCATTTTTATGAAAAGACATCGTAAGCAAACTTCCAAACACTAAACTCCCAAAATACACTAAGATAAACGAAAAATCCCCCATAAAACCAATAACAACGGGTGCAAAAAAATAAAGTGTTAGCATGTTAAAAAGCAAATGCGACATGTCTACATGCAAAAAACCTGAAGTCAACATTCGGATTTGCTCACCAGCTCGAATACTGCCAACATGAAATTCATATTTCCTAAAAAAATAGATATCGTTCCAACCTTTGTAACTCACTACAACATTAGCCAAAATTAGGCCTAGTAAAATCATATTCATATCAAACTATTTAAAGTTAAGTGTAAAGATAGTAATCTTACATTTTTAACCCCTAGTTGGTCTTAGATAATATTGTTTCCTTTTTTGGGTTATATTTGCACAAAAAATTCAGCATGCAGTTTTTGGTATATATCATAGTTTTTCCAATTCTTTGGATTATTTCTATCCTTCCGTTTCGCATTTTTTATTGGTTCTCCAATCTCATTTATTTAATTGTATACAGAATAATTGGCTATCGTAAAAAAACAGTCCGTGAAAACATGGCCTTAGCGCTTCCACATCTAAGTTCTAATGAACGTCTTGTACTCGAAAAGAAGTTTTACAAACATATGTGTGATATGTTCTTAGAAATGGTAAAAACATTAACCATTTCGCATAAAGAAATGGATAAGCGCTTCAAAATTACCAATATTGAACTGGTAAAAGAATTTGAAGACAAAGGAAAAAGTACCATTTTATTAACTTCACACTATGGTAGTTGGGAATGGTTGATGACTTTAAACAACCAAACCAAGTTTTATGGCATAGGAGTTTACAAAAAAATAGCCAATAAATATTTTGACCAATTGGTTCGTGATATTCGTTCAAAATTTAATGCTGAATTAGTAGAGACCCGACAAACTATTCCATTAATGCGGGAGAACGAAAAAACAGGAAAGTTATGTATGTATGGATTAGTAAGCGATCAATCACCAAAACTGAATCGTGCTTTTCATTGGCATCACTTCATGGGAATTGATGTACCTGTTCATACTGGAGCTGAAATGTTGGCTAAAAGATATGATTTGAGCGTGCTTTTTGTAGATGTCAAAAAAGTAAAAAGAGGCTATTATGAAGCCACCTTTATCAATATTACCGAGGATGCCAGAAGCATTCCTGATTTTGAAATCACTGAACGTTTTTTACAATTAGTTGAAAAGCAAATCCTAGATGCTCCTGAATATTATTTGTGGACACATAAAAGATGGAAACACAGACGATAAATTATAAAAGCAAAAAAACTCATTACTATCAAATAGCAATGAGTTTTTTTTATCCTTACAATCTTTTTAATGAGCAAACCATTCTGCTACTAATGTATTCTCAAAAGAAGTAGCATTTTGATGCAAAAACTCATTGGTCTCCGCATTATATTGATATTCCTTAGCCCATTCTTTATGGTTTTCGGCTAAAGATTGAATCGCATTGCAAACGTATTCTATTTCAGCTGAAGTTGTAGTTGGATGAATTGACATTCTGATCCACCCCGGTTTACGAATTAAATCTCCTAAACTTATCTCATTGACCAACTTAGTTGACGTTTCTTGATCTACGTGAAGCAAGAAATGCCCATAAGTTCCAGCGCAACTGCAACCTCCTCTTGTTTGAATTCCGAAACGATCATTGAGTAATTTTACTCCTAAATTAAAATGCAAATCGTCTATAAAAAATGAAATTACTCCCAAACGCTCTTGATGTTGAGCCGCCAAAATTTTAATGTTTGGAACATTTTGTAGGGAATCAAAAACATAGGCTACAATTTCGTGTTCGCGTTTCAAAATATTATCGATACCCATTTCGTCTTTCAACTGAATGGCCAAAGCGGTTTTAATCACTTGCAAGAAGCCAGGCGTTCCTCCATCTTCTCTATCCTCAATATTATCAATGTATTTATGTTCACCCCAAGGATTTGTCCACGAAACGGTTCCTCCTCCTGGGCAATCAGGCACCATATTGTTGTATAACTTTTTATTAAAAACCAATACTCCCGAAGTGCCTGGTCCACCTAAAAATTTGTGCGGTGAAAAGAAAATAGCATCCAAATACGCCTCTTCATCTTCAGGATGCATATCAATAGATACGTAAGGACCTGAGCAAGCAAAATCCACAAAACAAACTCCATTATATTGATGCATCATTTTGGCTGCCTCGTGATAAGGCGTTCGAATACCTGTAACATTGGAGCAAGAAGTGATTGAAGCAATCTTTAAGGTTCTTTCTTTATATTTTTCAAGTAATATTTTTAGATTTTCTAAAGAGAAAAGTCCGTCTTCGGTTGAAGGAATTACCTCAACATCGGCGATGGTTTCTAACCAAGACGTTTGATTAGAGTGATGCTCCATATGAGAAATAAAAACCACTGGTTTTTTCTCGTTTGGAATAGCAATAAAATCTTTTAAATTTTCAGGAACTTTGATGCCTAAGATTCGTTGAAATTTATTCACAACGCCAGTCATTCCTGTTCCATCTGTGATTAAAACATCATTTTGATTAGCATTAACGTGTTGCTTAATGATATTTCTAGCGTGGTGATACGCTTTGGTCATAGCTGTTCCAGAAACGGTAGTTTCGGTATGTGTATTAGCGACAAAAGGTCCGAAGGCATTCATCAATTTTTCTTCGATGGGCCGATATAATCTTCCGCTGGCAGTCCAATCGGTGTAGATGATTTTTTTTGATCCAAATGGAGATTCAAATTCTTGATCAATCCCGATAATATTTTTTCGAAATTGTTGAAAATACTGTTCTAAAGTCGTCTCTTTTGTAATATTTGTCATTATATCTTTCATTTGCTTACAAATATATTGTATTTGATTGAAAACCTTTCCTTGTTTATATATTTAATGCTAAAAAGCAAAACCTTTTCAATAGAGCTACTGAAAAGGTTCCTTTGTATTTTATGCGTCTAAAAAATGAAACCAAAAAAGCCAATTGTGACTCTTTTACCCCCGATAGGAGCGGCATCCTTTGTTTTTTTTCTTTAAAAAAACAAAGATATAGCGGATAGCGGGAATCCTGTTTCCTGATTAGCCTAATGCGTTGGTCCTAAAAACTCAACTTGTTTTTAGATTCCAGCGACTGCTTTGATTTCGTCTATGATTCGCAACGCTAAATCGTCGGCCAATTGTTGTGTCGCGGCTTCAGTGTAAATACGGATTATCGGTTCGGTATTTGATTTTCTTAGGTGTACCCAATTTTCGGCAAAATCAATTTTTACTCCGTCAATGGTCGTGATGTTTTCTGATTTATACTTATCGGTCATCGCTACCAAAATCGCATCCACATCAATTTGAGGCGTCAACTCGATTTTGTTTTTACTCATATAATATTCTGGATACGAAGCACGCAACTCAGATACTTTCATTTTTTTATTGGCCAAATGCGTCAAAAACAAAGCCACACCCACCAAGCTATCGCGTCCGTAATGCAATTCAGGATAGATGATTCCACCATTGCCCTCACCTCCGATGATAGCGTTATTTTTTTTCATTAATTCCACTACATTCACCTCTCCTACTGCACTCGCTTCGTAGCTGCCGCCGTGAGCAACAGTTACATCGCGCAACGCTCTTGAAGAAGACATATTCGAAACCGTGTTACCAGGCGTTTTGCTCAACACAAAATCGGCACAAGCCACCAAAGTGTACTCTTCGCCAAACATTTCGCCATCCTCAGAAATAAAAGCCAAACGATCAACATCTGGATCTACGACGATGCCTAAATGCGCTTTTTCTTCGACTACTAAAGCTGAAATATCCGTTAAATGTTCTTTTAAAGGCTCAGGATTGTGAGGGAAATGACCATTGGGTTCGCAATACAATTTTACTACTTCAACCCCCATTTGCTCTAATAATTTTGGAATGATGATCCCTCCAGATGAATTCACACCATCGACCACCACTTTGAAATTGGCTGCTTTTACTGCCTCAATATCGACTAATGACAAGTTCAATACTTCATCGATATGAATGTCCATGTAAGCGTCATTGATGGTGATTTCGCCCAAACTATCTACGTCTGAAAAATCGAAAGCTTCCGCTTCGGCAATTTTTAATATTGTTTCGCCATCGGCACCACTTAGGAATTCGCCTTTTTCGTTTAGAAGCTTCAAAGCATTCCATTGTTTTGGGTTATGAGAGGCGGTCAAAATTATGCCACCATCGGCTTTTTCCATTGGAACTGCGACTTCAACGGTAGGTGTCGTGGACAATCCTAAGTCGATTACATCAATGCCTAAACCTAATAAAGTATTCACCACTAAATTGTGAATCATAGGTCCAGAAATACGAGCATCTCTACCAATTACAACGGTATTTTTTTCTTTCTTACTATGTTTTTTCAACCAGGTTCCGTAGGCCGAAGCAAATTTTACGGCATCTACAGGAGTTAGGTTATCCCCTACTTTTCCTCCAATAGTTCCTCGAATACCTGAGATTGATTTGATTAATGTCATATAATTTCAATTTGGTTATGGCTACAAATATAAAAAAGTTGGGTGGGCTAATTGCCTTTAGTCAGAAAACTTTTTGATTTAAGAAATGATAGCTTTTATTGCGAGGATTTTTAAAGTTTGTATCTTTGGAGATGGTCAAATTAAAACAATGAACTTTCTCGCACACATTTTTCTTTCGGGTGATGATGAATTACTCAAAATAGGCAATTTCATGGCCGATGGCATTCGTGGAAAACAGTACGAGCAATTTCATTTGTCCATTCAGAAAGGCATTCATTTGCATCGCTTTATCGACACTTACACGGATGCACATCCTGTTTTTAGACAAAGTACGAAACGCTTGCACCCTAATTATCATCATTATTCAGGGATTATTGTCGATATTTTTTATGACCATTTTTTAGCCAAAAACTGGAGCACTTATTCTGACGAAACTTTAGAAGATTTTACTGAACGTTTTTATCAATCTTTGAGGGATAATTATGATTTTCTCAATCCCAAAACCAAAAAAATGATCCCATACCTTATTACACAAAATTGGCTACTAAGCTACCGAACTGTAGAAGGGATTGCAATTATTTTAGAAAAAATGGACCATAGAATGAAAGGCGCTTCGAATATGCGTTTTTCTACCAAAGAATTAACAACCTATTATTCCGAATTTGAAGAAGAATTTACTACATTTTTCATAGACTTAATGTCTATTACAAAATTGAAAATAAATAGTTTATGATAAAAATCAATCTGAAATTTACATTAATATGATTAATTTAGTCTATTGTTCTTTTTTTATACTATTTAATATATTATTATTTTTAGTCATAGATAAAAAAAAATTATTGAATAAGTCGATTCTAATTGGCGGTTGGGCATTTTTCTTAACCTTAATTGTTATTCATTTTGCTAATCTAAAACTACCATATTTTATGAATTCATCGGATTTTATTGAAATATTTTTTTTTAGTCTTGCACTTGTATTCTTTTACTATCTATTCAAATTCTTAACATATCGAATCGATCCTAAAAAAAAATATAATCAATTAAATTATTTAATAATTAAATCATTAAAAAATGGCTTACTTTTTAAGTTAGTTTTTTCAATGGTTACGCTATATCAAACATTAGCAATTTTAAGTCACTAATTCTTTTCTTTCTAAAAAAATACCACACCTATGAAAAAATATATCCTATTATTTACAATTCTTTTTTTAAGTTGTAAATCAAATGAAAAAACAATTGAGCCAACTGGCATAGTAACTTCTAAAGCCATGGTCGTTTCAGCTCGAGAAGAAGCCTCCAAAATTGGAGTTGAAATTTTGAAAAAAGGCGGCAATGCTTTTGATGCTATGGTGGCTACCGAATTGGCTTTGGCCGTAAGCCATCCACAAGCAGGAAATATTGGAGGTGGTGGATTTATGGTGTACAGAAAAGCCAATGGAGAAACAGGCGCTTTGGATTATAGAGAAAAAGCCCCGCAATCTGCCTCAAAAGATATGTTTTTGGATGCCAACAAAAATGTAATAGAAGGAAAAAGCACCGAAACAGCTTTAGCTTCTGGGGTTCCAGGAACCATTGCTGGCGTTTTTGAAGTGCATCAAAAATTTGGTTCCTTACCCATTAGCGAAATTTTAAAACCAGTAATCGCCTTGGCAGAAAGAGGTGTCGTGGTTACACAATATCAAGCCAACGATTTGTCAAAATACAGGGCTTCATTTATAAAAGCAAATGGCCCAAATAGTTTGTTTTCGAAAGTGTATAAAGTTGGCGATACCATTAAGTATACTGCGTTGGCACAAACTTTAAAACGCATTTCTAAAAATGGAAAAAAAGAATTTTACCAAGGAGAAACCGCTCAAAAGCTTGTTACATTTATTGCCAAAAAAGGCGGAATTTTCTCTTTGTCTGATTTAGAAAAATACCAAGCAAAATGGAGAAATCCAATCACATTCAATTACAAGGATTTAAAAATAACTTCTATGTCTCCTCCGAGTAGTGGCGGTATCTGTTTAAACCAAATCATGAAAATGATTGAACCCTATCATCTTGCTGAGATGGGACATAATAGTCAAAAAGCTATTCAGGTCATCACAGAAGCAGAAAGGAGAGCTTATGCCGATAGGAACTATTTTTTAGGAGATCCTGATTTTGTAAAGCTTCCAATAAAAGAACTTCAAGACTCGACGTATTTGAAAAATAGAATGGCTGATTTTTCATTTGATAAAGCAACAAAATCAGCGGTACTCGCTCACGGAACAATTCAAGGCTACGAAAGCAAGCAAACTACCCATTATTCAATTGTTGACGCTGAAGGAAATGCCGTTTCGGTTACTACCACTTTAAATGATAATTTTGGTTCAAAAATTTATTGCGATGAATTGGGTTTCTTTTTGAATAACCAAATGGATGATTTTAGTGCCAAAGCAGGTGTGGCCAATTTATACGGTCTTACAGGTTCAGAAGCCAATAGTATTGCGCCCGAAAAAAGAATGTTAAGTTCAATGTCACCGACCATTGTCGAAAAAAATGGCAAACTTTTTATGGTTGTTGGTACCCCGGGAGGTTCTACAATTATCACCTCTGTTTTGCAATCTATTTTAAATGTATATGAATTTAATTTGAGCATGCAAGAAGCAGTCAATGCTCCAAGATTTCACCATCAATGGTTGCCTGATGAAATTGTTTTTGAGCCCAATTCCTTCTCAAAATCATTACTCAAAGATTTAAAAATGAAAGGCTATACCATTAATGAAAAACACAGTGAAATTATTGGTGAAGTTGACGCTATTTTAGTGCTTCCCAATGGTAAACTTGAAGGGGGAGCTGACAAAAGAGGAGATAATAACGCATCTGGATATTAAAAAATGAAAAAAATACACATCTTATTCCTATTTATCTTTATAAATAGTTTTGCGCAAAACAATACAAAAACCACAGGTTTACTAGTTGACAAAGGTATGGTGGTTTCGGCACGAGAAGAAGCCTCAAAAATAGGCGTCGAAATCATGCAAAAAGGAGGCAATGCCTTTGATGCTATGGTGGCTACCGAATTGGCTTTAGCAGTTGCTTACCCGTATGCGGGAAATTTAGGTGGCGGTGGATTTATGGTGTATCGCAAAGCCAATGGCGAAATCGGTTCTTTGGATTATAGAGAAAAAGCTCCTTTGGCAGCGAGCAAAACCATGTTTTTGGATAAAGAAGGTAATGTTATCAAAGGAAAAAGTACCGAATCGCCTCTGGCTATTGGCGTACCGGGAACCATCGCTGGTGTTTTTGCCGTTCATAAAAAATTTGGAAGTCTTCCTATGTCCGAAATACTAAAACCTGTAATTGCTTTGGCAGAAAAAGGAGTGGTAGTCACGCGCAAACAAGAGCTCCGATTAAACAATTACCGAGAAGAAATTATAAAAGCAAACGGAAATCAAACCTTGTTTGCACAACCTTTTAAAGAAAAAGATACCATAAAATATCCCGCTCTAGCAGCAACGCTAAAACGAATCGCAAAAAATGGTCGTGATGAATTTTATAAAGGACAAACGGCAAAAACCTTAGTGCAGTACTTGCAACAAAAAGGAGGCATCATTACGATGAAAGATTTAAGACAATACGAGGCCAAATGGCGTACTCCGTTGTCATTTCAATATAAGGATTTGAAAATCATCTCTATGCCTCCACCAAGTAGTGGTGGTATTTGCTTGGCTCAAATTTTTAAAATGATTGCTCCTTTTGATTTATCGAAAATGGGACATAATTCATCCGAATCTATACAAGTAATTGTAGAAGCCGAACGCAGAGCTTACGCAGACAGAAGTCACTATCTTGGCGATCCCGATTTTGTCAAAATCCCAAGTAAAGCATTGCTAGCGGATGACTATTTACAACAACGTATGAGTAGTTTTAGTTTTGAAAAAGCCACGTTGTCCTCTGAAATCAAAGAAGGAAAAGTGAACTATAACGAAAGTACCGAGACCACTCATTATTCTATAGTTGATGCCGCTGGAAATGCCGTCGCCGCCACCACAACCTTAAATGATGGGTATGGTTCCAAATACTATTGTGATGCTTTAGGTTTTTTCCTCAATAACGAAATGGATGATTTCAGCTCCAAACCAGGAACTCCAAATATGTTTGGTTTAGTTGGAAACGAAGCCAACAGTATTGCTCCAGGAAAACGAATGCTAAGTTCTATGACCCCAACTATCGTTGAAAAAAACGGGCAATTATTTATGGTAGTAGGTTCGCCAGGAGGTTCTACTATTATTACTTCGGTTTTACAAACGATTTTGAATGTTTACGAATACAAATTGAGTATGCAACAGGCGGTAAATGCGCCCCGTTTTCACCATCAGTGGTTGCCTGATTTAATTACATTTGAACCCAATACGTTCAATACTTCAACTTTTGAAAAACTAAAAACCAAAGGATACATCATCAATGAAAAAACGACTCCTGTCATTGGAAAAGTCGATGCAATTTTGGTTTTACCTAATAAAAAACTTGAAGGTGGAGCTGATTTTAGAGGTGACGATACCGCGGTTGGCTTTTAATTATGGATTTCATTACAGCCTTAGAAAAAGAATTTACAGCGCTGGCCAATACAGCACAAAGTATGGCTATGGAAGCGTATATGAAAAACAATTTTCAGTTTTTTGGTATTCCAATGCCACAACGAAGAGTCATTTTAAAATCGGTTAGTGCGGCTCATTCAGATAGTATAAAAACAAATACTCGCACGCTGGCGTTTCAGCTTTATGAAAAACCGCAAAGGGAATTTCATTATTGCGCATTGGAACTTTTAATTCAAAATTGCAGCAAAAAACTAGTCTTAGATGATATTCATTGGATAGAAAAACTACTGCTCACCCACTCGTGGTGGGATAGTGTCGATACAATTAGCAAATATTTATTAGGTCGTTATTTGGTTCAATTTCCTGAACAAAAGAATAAGGTGATTGAGAATTTTTCTAAATCATCAAATATCTGGCTGAACAGAAGTACACTTTTATTTCAATTAGACTATAAAAAGAACACCAATTTTAGTATCTTAGAAGCTGTTTGTGAACACTTTAAAGAAAGCAATGAATTTTTCATTCAAAAAGCAATGGGTTGGGCGTTAAGAGAATACAGTAAAATCAATCCGATAGCTGTCCAAAACTATGTTTTAAGTACCAATTTAAAACCATTAAGCAAAAAAGAAGCCTTACGAATTATTGAAAAACAAAAACTATGAATTTCAGCACAATTATTACTAGCGCGATCAATCGATTCGAATCACTAATTGTATGGAGTCAAAGTAAATTTACTAGTAAACAATTCATTTTTTTATCAAGTGTATTGGTAGGAATTTCAGCTGGTTTAGCGGTTATTGTCTTAAAATCGTTTGCGCATTCCGTATTTACTTTTGCAACTTATGTCAATGGCATCTTAAAACTCAATTACATCAACAGTATTCTGCCTATAATTGGGATTTTGTTGACGGTTTTTGTTGTACATAAATTATTGGGAGGAAGTATAGAAAAAGGTACTTCTCAGATTTTGTATGCCGTTGCTAAAAAAGCAAGTATCATCCCCAAAAAACAAATGTATGCACAAATTGCAACCAGTTCATTAACTGTTGGCTTAGGTGGTTCGGCTGGTTTGGAAAGTCCCATCGTGATTACTGGTGCAGCTTTTGGTTCCAATTATGCACAAAAATATCATTTGAGTTACAAGGACAGAACTTTACTTATTGGTTGTGGCGTTGCAGCAGGAATTGCGGCCGCATTTAATGCTCCCATAGCCGGTGTATTGTTTGCCGTAGAAGTATTATTAGTTGATGTAAGCATTGCTGCTTTTACGCCCATAATGATTGCTGCCGCGACAGGTGCGATGGTCTCTGTGGTTGCATTAGATGAAAGCATCTTATTATCCTTCAAACAGCAAGAAAATTTTCATCATCTAAATATCATTTACTATGTTTTTTTAGGCGTTTTTACTGGATTTGTTTCTGTGTATTATTCAAGATATTTTCAAAAAATAGAAAGATACTTTCATGTTTCAAAACTTTCTGTTTACAAAAAGGCACTATTAGGTTCGAGTATCTTGGCTTTGTTAATTTTTGTTTTCCCAACCCTATTTGGAGAAGGGTATGAAAGCATACGTATTTTGTCTCAAAATGATCCTGGACAATTACTCGAAAACACACTTTTCAAAGGATTCCGCAATAACAATTGGGTGTTACTTTTATTCATTGGTGCCAGCATGATGCTCAAAGTATTTGCTACGGGATTCACTTTAAGTTGCGGAGGAAATGGAGGAAATTTTGCTCCCTCTCTATTTTTGGGGTCATATGTTGGTTTTTTCTTTTCATCCTTGCTCAATCTTATTGGTATAGCGAAATTGCCTGTAAGTAATTTTACTATCGTTGGAATGGCGGGTATTTTGAGTGGATTATTTCACGCTCCGCTTACCGCTATTTTCTTGATTGCAGAAATCACAGGTGGTTATGGACTGATGATTCCTTTGATGATTGTAGCTTCAACGAGTTACGCCATTTCAAAACGTTTTGAAAAACATTCGATGGATGTGAAAAATTTGGCCAAAAAAGGACACGCATTTACCAGTAATAAAGATGCTAATGTATTATCAACCCTTGAAACTAGTACAATCATTGACGTCAGTTACCTTACTATTTCGGCAAATGAAAACTTAGAACGCTTGGTAGACTTAATTTCTCACTCAGATCAAGTTATTTTTCCAGTAGTCAATGAAGAAAATGAATTATTAGGCGTGGTTCATTTTAATGACATTAGAGAAATCATATTTAATACCTATCGTGTAAAATATACTTTGATCAAAGAAATTATGGTTACCCCAGCAGCATTAATTGCTCCAACTGACCGTATGGAAATCGTGATGAATAAATTTGAACAAACCAAAAAAGCATTTCTTCCTGTCGTACAAAATGGAAAATATGCTGGTTTCATCTCAAAATCAGTGGCTTTAGAAGCTTACAGATCTAAACTTAGAGCCATGACTATTGACTAATCAATAATTTTATTTTATTATATTGTAACAAAAAAGGCAAAGTGCCTACTAACCCGATTAAAATCAAATAACTAAACTTTAATTTTATGAAAACCTTAAAAATGTCAGCTTTAGCACTTTTTCTTTGTACAAGCAGTGCTTCATTATTTGCTCAAACAGCAGATGAAATTATTTCAAAATACATAACCACTATTGGTGGAGCAGAAAAACTAAAAGCATTGAAAAGTGTAAAGATGGAAATGGTAGCAAACGCTCAAGGGATGGAGATTCCAGTTGAAATTTTCCAAGAAAAAGGAGGAAAAATGGCTGTAAAACTGAATTTACAAGGTAAAGAAATTACGCAAATGGCTTCTGATGGCGAAACGATGTGGAGTACCAATTTTATGACCATGAAAGCTGAAAAAATGGATGCTGAGTCTACTGCAAATGCAAAATTAAGTAATGAAGATTTTCCTGATCCATTTTTAGACTATAAATCCAAAGGGTATAGCGCAGAATTTATGGGTAAAGAAACAAAAGAAGGAACAGAATGCTTTAAGGTAAAATTTACCAAAAAACCAATCATGGTAGATGGTGTAAAAGCTGATGATATTACTTACTACTTCTTCGATACCGAAAACAATTTGCCAATCGCAGCTGAAACTGAAATTAAGCAAGGACCAGCCAAAGGGCAAAAATCTACTTCAACTATGAGTGATTTTCAAGAAGTAGATGGAATTTATTTCCCATTTTCAATGAATCAAGGAGGCCAAGTAATGAAAGTTAAAAAAATCATTTTAAATCCTACTGTCGATTCAAAAATTTACACTTTTCCAGCTCAATAACATCCATAGAATCAACCCGAAGTCCTTATTGCAAAATAAGGGCTTTTTTTACCATTATTTTTATGAAAAAAACATTTATTTGGGTTGCTTGTATAGGCGTACTATCTGCAACAAATATTTTAGCACAAGATAAAATTGTACTAAAAGGCAAAGAACTTTTTGGTGACATGCAGGCCAGACATATTGGTCCTGCCTTAATGAGTGGTAGGATTACCGATCTCGAAGTGCATCCTACTAACAATAAAATCATATATACAGGAACAGCTGGCGGTGGAGTTTGGAAAAGTAACGACGGTGGAGCCTCTTTTAATCCAATATTTGATGAACATATTCAATCCATAGGCTGTGTAGCTATTGATCCTTCAAAACCAGACCAAAACATTTGGGTGGGTACTGGAGAAACTTGGACTAGAAATAGTGTTTCTATGGGAGACGGCATCTACAAATCAACCGATGGTGGTCAGAACTGGAAAAACATGGGATTGCCAAAATCAGACCGAATTAGCTCTATTATCGTTGATCCAAAAAATAGCGATATTGTTTGGGTTGGTGTTCTTGGAGCTTTGTGGGGAGATAGTGATGAACGCGGCATATACAAAACTACCGATGGAGGAGCTACATGGAATAAGGTCTTGTTCGTGGACAATAAAACAGGTTGTTCAGATTTGATTATGGATCCAAAAAATAGCAACATTATGTATGCCTCATTTTGGGAATTCCGAAGAACAGGTTGGTCATTCAGCTCAGGAGGAACCAAATCGGCTTTGTATAAAACAACTGATGGAGGAAAAACTTGGAACAAAATTCACAACGGATTCCCTTCTGGACAATTAGGTAGAATAGCCATTGCTGTTGCGCCTTCTAATAGTAACATCTTATATTCTGTACTTGAAACAGAAAAAGCAGAATTGAATGGTTTATATCGCTCTGATGATGCAGGTGCCAATTGGAAACATCTGAATAGTGATTTTGGTTTAGTGGTTAGACCTTTCTATTTTTCTAGAATTACCGTTGATCCAAAAAACCCTGAAACTATAGTAAAAGGTGGTTTAAGCGGATCCATAAGTAGAGATGGAGGAAAGACCTTCAAAAACCTTGGAAACATGCATTCTGACATCCATGATATCGTTTTTGATATTAATGATAGCAATAGAATGTATTGTGGTACAGATGGTGGGGTTTATAGAAGTTGGGATGGCGCAAATACTATGGAAATGGTTAGCAACATGCCTGTTTCTCAATTTTACCACGTAAGCATTGACGATAAAGAGCCGTTTAACGTATATGGAGGTTTACAAGACAATGGTTCTTGGTATGGCCCATCTAAAAGTCCCGGAGGAATAGAATCCAGAGACTGGACAAGAATTGGTCAAGGCGATGGTTTTAGAGTGATTAAACACCCAACAAAGAACATTATTTACAGCGAAATGCAAGGTGCCGAAAATGTTTGGCGCTACAATACCGATACTCAGGAATTGATTACGATTCAACCTTTGGCCGTAAAAGGCGATCCAAAATTACGTTTCAACTGGAACGCCCCAATGGAAATCAGTAAAAAGCAACCTGATCGTTTCTATATGGGAAGCCAGTTCGTACATAAATCAGAAGATATGGGTCGTACATGGACCAAAATTTCACCAGATTTAACTACAAACGATGCATTAAAATACAATACAGAAAAATCTGGCGGATTGTCTGTTGACAATTCTGGTGCAGAGAAACATTGTACTATTTTTACAATTGCCGAATCCCCTTTGAACGAAAAAATAATTTGGGCCGGAACTGACGATGGTAATGTACAAGTTACCAAAGATGGAGGTAAAACATGGACTAATGTGGTTGTCAATATAAATGGACTACCAAAAAACACTTGGTGTTATCACATTGAAGCGAGTACTTTTGGAGAAGGAACAGCCTATGCTGTTTTTGAAGGTCATGCAAAAAATGACTATACTCCATATGCCTACAAAACGACAGATTTTGGAAAAACATGGAAATCTATTATTACTCCTGATGTTGATGGTTTTGTTCGCAACATTCAAGAAGATTTTACCAATGAAAACTTATTGTTCTTGGGCACCGAAAAAGGTTTATACATTACTATAGATGGTGGAGCGAACTGGTCTCATTTTACTAATAAAATGCCTTCAGTTGCTGTACACTACATGGAATTAAGTCCAAAAACCAATTCGTTGGTTATGGCAACTCATGGTCGTGGTATTATCATCTTAGATGATATTACCCCTTTGCGTCAAATAAGTCAAGACGTTCTTGCCAAAGATGTTCACTTCTTTGACTTGAAGCCAGCTGTAATTGAAGAGCAATCAAGTTTTGGAACTACCGCCACAGAATTAGAGTTTGTGGGTAGCAATCCATCTTCTAGTGCTCAAATCATCTATTACTTAAAGAAAAGACATACCTTGGGTAAGATGGATCTTGAAATACAAGACGAACAAGGTAATAAAATTGTGTCGCTACCTGCAGGAAAACAAAAAGGGATAAACGTAGTAACTTGGGACTACAATATGAAAAACCCAAAAATTGCTGCTGGAAAAACAGTATCATTTGCTGGTTTTACCTCGCCACGTGTGCAAGAAGGCACTTATAAAGTAGTGATGACTAAAGGAAAAGATACTTACACTCACACCTTTAAAGTACTAAATGATCCTAAAAGTAGTATTTCTGCCGCTGATAGAGCGAAACAAAAAGAAACTACACGAGAGTTGTTCAACAAAAATGAAGAACTAGCTTATGCAGTGTATGAAATTGATGAAACTGTGAAATTATTAGATCAATTAATTGCTAAAAATAAAGGTTTTGCCAAAAATGGCACAAAAATCAAAACTGATTTTGAGAATGTAAAGGCAAAAATGGTAGTTACTACTGGTGATGGCTATGTAGCTTCGGCAGAACCTCAGTTAAGAGAGAAACTCGGAGATTTATATGCGGCAGTGGCTGGAAACTTTACGGCTCCTTCTCCTTCACAATTAGAAAATAAGGAAGCCATTATGCAACGGTTTGATAACGAAATGAAAGATTTCAAAACGGTTAAAGCTAAAAATGAAGCTACTTATTTAAAACAAGCAAAAGAACAAAACATACCGTTTGTTTTGAAAACCTATGCTGAGTTTGTGGCAGAATAAGCCCATTTAAAAGACAATGAATCAAAAACGCTAACTTCGGTTAGCGTTTTTTTATTATCGGATTGTAAAAAAATTTTATTTATCCGATATTAAATGTAATTTTGTGGGGTTATGTGGGATATAGACTTAGGATATCAGGAAGAATTTCAATCAACGTTTGAACGATTGTATCAAAAAAAGCAAGATTTGCAAAATAGCAGACCCTTGCCTACCATCGCTTTGAATAAAATTAAAGAAAGTTTATCCATAGAATGGACCTACAATTCCAATAGTATAGAAGGAAACACCTTAACACTTAGAGAAACCCAAATGGTTTTGCAAGAAGGCATCACCATAAAAGGAATTTCCTTGAGAGAACATTTTGAAGCACACAATCATGACAAAGCCATTGATTACCTTTTTTCGATAATCAATGATAATTATGTCTTACGAAGTATTGACATATTATCGTTACACGGTCTGGTTTTACGATCTATTGAGGATGATTTCGCAGGTAGATTACGCAATGGAGGCGTTCGTATTTCGGGTGCAAATTTTATTCCACCCAATGCAAACAAAGTTATGGATTTACTAGATGAATTGATTGACTTCATTAACACAAATCCTTTAAACCTGAACGATATTGAGTTGGCAACTATTTTTCATCATAAATTAGTTTGGATTCATCCTTTTTTTGATGGCAATGGAAGAACGGTTCGTTTGAGTATGAATTTGTTATTGATGCGATGTGGTTTTCCTCCAGCTATCATACTCAAAAACGATAGAAAAAAATACTATGAAGCCCTCAATCAAGCTAATAATGGTAACTATCAAAAATTAATACTTTTGATGAGTCAAGCATTGGAACGAAGTTTGAACATTTACCTAAATGCTATGCCTGATAGCGACAATGTCTATCAAAAAATAGCTAATATTGTTAGTGAACCAAGTAGTCCTTACGGGCAAGAATATGTTAGTTTATTAGCTCGATCGGGGAAAATAGATGCCTACAAAGAAGGCAGAAATTGGTATACGACCAAAGAAGCCATTGAGGCCTATATTAGCACTAGAAAAAGAAAACGCTAACCCACAAGTTAGCGTTTTTACCATTCTTTTTTAACACAATCTTCGATAGTGTTCTACTAAAAGAATAAATCAAAATAGTAACTTTGCTTCCGACCTATTCGGAATTTGCGAAATTATGCTAGATACAAACAATACCATTGAAGTTCAAGGCGCTCGTGTTCACAACCTAAAAAACATCGACATTGCTATTCCTAGAGAAAAACTCGTTGTCATAACAGGACTTTCGGGTTCGGGGAAATCGTCTTTGGCCTTTGATACTATTTATGCCGAAGGACAGCGCCGCTATGTGGAAACCTTTTCGGCTTATGCCCGACAATTTTTAGGAGGATTGGAACGTCCTGATGTTGATAAAATTGATGGCCTTTCGCCTGTGATTGCGATTGAACAAAAAACCACTAGCAAAAGTCCGCGTTCTACGGTTGGTACCATTACTGAAATATACGATTTCTTGCGTTTGTTATATGCTCGTGGCGCCGATGCTTACAGTTATAACACGGGAGAAAAAATGGTTTCCTACTCAGATGATCAAATTAAAGAATTGATCATTCAGGATTTTAATGGAAAAAGGATCAACATTTTGGCTCCTATCATCCGAGCTAGAAAAGGTCATTACGCAGAACTCTTCCAACAAATTACCAAACAAGGTTTTCTAAAAGTAAGAGTAAATGGCGAAATAGTAGACATTACTCCCGGAATGAAACTCGATCGCTACAAAACACACGATATTGAAATTGTGGTGGATAGAATTGCGGTTGATACTTCTGAAGATATTCAAAAACGTTTGTCCGAAAGCATCAATACCGCTATGCATCACGGTGAAAATGTATTGATGATTTTGGATCAGGACACGAATGAGGTACGCTATTTTAGCCGTAATTTAATGTGTCCAACAACTGGAATATCCTATCAGAATCCTGAGCCCAATTTGTTTTCTTTCAACTCCCCAAAAGGAGCTTGCGAACACTGCAACGGTTTAGGAACTGTTAATGAAATCAATATCAAAAAAATCATTCCAAATCCAAAGTTATCCATCAAAGCGGGTGGTTTTGCTCCTTTAGGCGAATACAAATCGTCTTGGATTTTTAAGCAACTGGAAACTATTGGAGAAAAATTCAATTTTAAAATCACGGACCCCATTGAAAATATTTCAGCCGAAGCGATGGAAATGATTTTGAATGGTGGTAAAGAAAAATTTGCTATTCAATCTAAAGATTTGGGCGTAACGAGAGAGTATAAAATTGATTTTGAAGGCATTTCGCATTTCATCAAAAACCAACACGACGAAAGTGGTTCAACTACTATCAAACGTTGGGCTAAGGAATTCATGGACGAAATTGCTTGTCCGGTTTGTGAAGGTTCGAGACTAAAAAAAGAAGCTAATTATTTTAGAGTCCATGAAAAAAGTATTTCTGAATTGTGTGACATGGACATTTCAGATTTGACCACTTGGTTTTTGGATCTTGAAAATCATTTAACAGATAAACAAAAACGAATTGCAACAGAAGTCATCAAAGAAATCAAAGACAGATTAGCGTTTTTGATGAATGTTGGTTTAAATTATTTGGCGTTGAGCCGAAGCTCAAAATCACTTTCGGGTGGTGAAGCACAGCGTATTCGTTTGGCTACCCAAATTGGTTCGCAGTTGGTTGGTGTGCTTTATATTTTAGACGAACCGAGTATTGGTTTACATCAAAGAGATAATGAAAAACTGATTCATTCACTAGAACAATTGCGTGATATTGGCAATTCGGTTTTGGTCGTTGAGCACGATAAAGATATGATTGAACGTGCCGATTATGTAATCGATATTGGTCCAAAAGCAGGAAAATATGGCGGAGAAATCATCAGTATTGGTACTCCTCAAGAAACCTTAGCCTCGAACACGATTACTGCTCAGTATTTGAATGGAACAATGAAATTTGACATTCCAAAAAAACGCAGAACCGGCAACGGAAAATTTCTAAAACTAACTGGAGCGACTGGAAACAACCTTAAAAATGTTTCCATTGAAATTCCATTGGGGCAAATGATTTGTGTAACAGGTGTTTCGGGAAGTGGAAAATCGACTTTAATCAACGAAACCCTCTACCCTATCTTGAATGCGTATTATTTTAATGGAGTCAAAAAACCACAGCCGTATAAAAAGATTGAAGGTTTAGAACATATCGATAAAGTAATTGATATTGACCAAAGTCCAATTGGAAGAACACCGCGTTCTAATCCTGCGACTTACACTGAGGTTTTTACAGAAATTCGCAATTTGTTTACAATGACTTCTGAAAGCATGATTCGTGGATACAAAGCGGGACGTTTTAGTTTTAACGTAAAAGGTGGCCGATGTGAAACCTGTGAAGGCTCAGGTGTTCGAACCATCGAAATGAATTTTTTACCCGATGTATATGTAGAATGCGAAAGTTGTCAAGGCAAACGATTTAATAGAGAAACTCTAGAAATTCGGTACAAAGGTAAATCCATTTCGGATGTATTGGATATGACGATTGATGAAGCGGTACCGTTTTTTGAAAATATCCCAAAAATATATAGAAAAGTCAAAACCTTACAGGATGTTGGTTTGGGTTATATCACTTTGGGTCAACAAAGCACCACGCTTTCTGGTGGCGAGGCGCAACGTATTAAACTAGCAGGAGAATTATCTAAAAAAGATACAGGGAATACTTTTTACATTTTAGATGAACCTACAACTGGTTTGCATTTTGAGGATATTCGGGTGTTGATGGATGTGATTAACCGATTGGTGGACAAAGGAAATACCGTTTTGATTATCGAACACAATATGGACGTTATAAAACTAGCTGATTATATCATTGACATTGGACCCGAAGGCGGAAAAGGTGGCGGACAACTCGTAGCCAAAGGCACACCTGAGGAAATCATTAAAGTAAAAAAGAGTTATACTGGAGTGTTTTTAAAGAAAGAATTAGCATAATTTTAAAAAAGTTCCGTAGGAGCGACTATATTGTAGCAACGGATTTTAATCCGTTGAAAATAAAAACAAAAAAAAGTTCCGTAGGAACGACTAAATTGTAGCAGCGGATTTTAATCCGTTGAAAATAAATATAAAATTAGAAGCATATGAAATTAGAAGATTTTGATAATGACGAAGACAAAGTGATTCAAGACAAATTGAAACGTAAAACTTGGAATGAAATTCGAACCAATGATAGCTGGGCGATTTTCAAAATTATGTCCGAATTCGTAAATGGATACGAAACGATGAGTCGAATTGGCCCTTGTGTGACTATTTTTGGTTCGGCAAGAATTAAGCCAGACGCTCCGTATTATTTATTGGCCGAAAAAATTGCTTACAAAATCAGTAAAGCGGGCTATGGTGTAATTACTGGCGGTGGCCCTGGAATTATGGAGGCAGGAAACAAAGGCGCTCATTTAGGTGGAGGAACTTCGGTTGGATTGAATATAGAATTGCCGTTTGAGCAACATTTCAATCCTTATATTGACCACGATAAGAACCTGAATTTTGACTATTTCTTTGTGCGCAAAGTGATGTTTGTGAAATACTCGCAAGGATTTGTTGTCATGCCAGGTGGTTTTGGTACCATGGATGAATTATTTGAAGCCATCACTCTGATTCAAACTAAGAAAATTGGAAAATTTCCTATCATCTTGGTGGGAACTAGTTTTTGGTCAGGTTTGATTGATTGGATCAAAAGCGTATTAGTAGAAAGAGAACATACCGTTAGCGAAGAAGATTTGGACTTATTCAAACTCGTGGATACCGAAGATGAAGTGCTAGATGTATTAGATAAGTTTTATAAGAAATATGATTTGAGTCCTAATTTTTAAATCTATATCCTTTTTAGGACAGTATGATCTGTTTTTTTTTAGGGTTTAAAACGCTTACCATTGGATTTTATATTTCCAGTGGTAAGCGATTTTTTTTTTGCAAATAGAATTACTATTCAACAAAATAATTTGCATTCCAAATGGTGTATCGCTTTTTCATTGTTTCAATTTTTCTTTGAAAATCATTCCAATTTTTAGTTTCTTTATCAGACCAAAGGACTTCGCTTAAGGCACTCAAACGCGGAAATATCATATATTCCACTTTGGAAGGATTAGCCATATATTCTGTCCAAACATTACCTTGCGCTCCCAAAACATATTTTGCCTGTTGTTCATTCAACTCTTTGGGAATCGGCTCATAGCCATACACTTTTTCCAAAGGTAAATACCCGCCAATTGTTACTTCTTTCTCGTTTTTGGTTTGCGAATGATCTAAATAAACATGACTTCCTGGCGTCATTATTACTTGATGATTTTCTTTTGCAGCAGCAATTCCGCCTTCTTCTCCTCTCCAACTCATTACTATGGCATTGGGCGCAAGACCGCCTTCTAATATTTCATCCCAACCTATTAACGTTCTCCCCTTTTTATTAATGTAATTTTCCATTCGTTGTATAAAATAACTTTGAAGACCATGCTCGTCTTTCAATTTTTTATCCTTTATGATTTGTTGACAAAATGCACTTCTTTTCCAAGCATCTTTTGGACACTCATCTCCTCCGACATGAATATATTTTGACGGAAATAAGGCCATTACCTCATCAAGAACCTCTTCAAGAAATTTAAAAGTCTGTTCTGTAGGAGCAAATACATCGGGATGAACTCCCCAAGTTTCCTGAACAATTTTATTTTTTCCATTGGTCAGTTCTTGTTTGCTCTTGGCAGATATCATCTGCTCTGGAATAAAAGTTTTCTCTTCTGGGAAACAACTCAACTCAGGATATGCGGCAATAGCGGCACTACTATGTCCTGGCATTTCAATCTCGGGAATAACTGTAATAAAACGATCAGAAGCATATTTTACGATCTCTTTTATCTGGTTTTGCGTATAAAAACCGCCTTCGGGAGTGTTGTCGTTTCCTTTTCCTGGATAACTACCAATTATAGTCCCATTTCGTTTGGAACCAATTTCGGTAAGTCTTGGGTATTTTTTTATTTCAATTCTCCAGCCTTGATCTTCAGTTAAATGCCAATGAAAATAATTCATCTTATGATAAGCTAAATAATCAATGTATTTTTTCACGAATGCAACTGAAAAAAAATGTCGTCCAACATCCAACATAGCACCTCTATAAGCAAAACGAGGTTGATCCTTTATAGTAACTGATGCAATTACCAGACTCTTGCTTTTTTCAACAGGTAATAATTGAATAAGTGTTTGCATGCCGTAGAAAGTTCCCGTTGGAGAATTCCCATTAATCTCAACACCATTTTTATCAGATTTAAACGTATACCCTTCGCTTTTAAGCCCTTCATTGTTTTTTTGGCTTAATAATATTATAGCATTTCTAGTTGCTTTTTGCACAACATTCAATTTAAAACCATAATATGCAGCTAGATAATTATTAAAAAAAGTAGCTGTCGCAGCATCTTCTTTATTGATTACAACTAAACTAGTTTTGGAATTAATTACAAAACTTCCTGAATTCTTAACGACTTCCAAAGGTTGAGGAATGATATTTACTTGTTGTCCAAACGTTAGGGTACTGCATAACATAAATGCAAATAAAAATGACTTTACCATATTATATTTTATTATTTTTTAGGTTCTACCACCATTTCTGGGGGTTTCCAATTAAGCTTTATTAAATTTTTTTTTTGAACCATTAAGATATTAAGTTTCATTAAGTCTTAATTGCCTTAATTTCTTAATGTTTTAAATTGTGGAATAGTTGTTTTTTAATTTTAAACATTTGTTAGAAAACCACAGATTTCGTGGTAGAACCATTTTTTATTTAAATGAACAATCACTACTTTTTTTAACAAACTCAATTTGTGTACTAAAACGTTTTACTTCCTAAAGCGTATGATTTTGAATACTTTTAAAAAATAAAAGTATGCTATACCTCAGATTATTCTTAATTCGAAATTATCAATAATTAATCCTTTATTATCATAAAAAGCTCGATACAAAATTTAACCATTTAATTTAGATTAAACCCTTTGATAAAAGTTAGTTGACTTTCAATTTTGCAATCATTTACAAGGCTTTTACTTTGTTGGTTTTCAAGTTCAACTTTATTTAGTATAAGCAATCGCAAGTTGCTTACTAGTACCCAAACCCTCTATGCTTAATTCAATCACATCTTCGGGTTTTATATAAATTGGGTTGGGCTTAATTCCTAAACCAACACCTGGAGGAGTACCCGTACTTATCACATCACCTGGAAGTAAGGTCATAAATTGACTTAAATAATGCACCAAAAATGGAATTTTGAAAACTAAATTTGACGTGTTACTTTTTTGAAAAATTTTTCCGTTTACTGTTAACCACATTGATAAATTGTTGACATCAGCTATTTCATCTTTGGTAGCCAAAAAGGGACCTAGCGGAGCAAATGTATCGCAACCTTTTCCTTTTGTCCATTGCCCTCCACGTTCTAGCTGATAGGCTCTTTCACTGTAATCGTTATGCAAACAATATCCAGCGACATAATTCATTGCATCCTCTTGGTTTACATAGCTAGCTTTTTTTTCTATAACAAAGGCCAATTCAATTTCCCAATCTGTTTTTTCACTGTTTTTGGGAATGATTAGATTATCATTTGGCCCACATAAAGACGTTGTCGATTTAAAAAAAATAATTGGTTCATCAGGAATCGGAGCATTAGTTTCTAGACAATGATCCACATAGTTTAATCCAATGCATATTAATTTTGACGGTCTAGCTACTGGCGAGCCTAAACGAACTGAAGCAATAACTTCTGGTAATGCAGGATTGCTTTCTAATATTTTTTTTAATTTTTCCAAACCATTTTCTTCAAAAAATGCTTCATTATAATCTGTTACCAATGAAGAAACATCAAATCGTTTTTCTCCAATTAAAATTCCTGGTTTTTCCTTACCTACTTCTCCAAAACGTATTAATTTCATTGTTCTAGTTTTTGTTACGATATTTTTTCTTTCTATTTAACCTTATCAATCAATACATCAAAACATTTATATTGATAAGTTTTTCCTCTATTTTTTTTGCCTTACTAATGGGCAAATGCAAATACTATTCGGTAAAAAAGATTCACGCCTTTATTTATCGTTTTTATCCCAAAATAATCCAATTTCTGCTAAAGCTGGTTGTAACCTTGCTTCCGCAATAATCAACCTCAATTTTCGGGCATTAATTACTGGAAACTCCAACAAACGTTTGTATCCAATTGTTGTTCCTTCAACAACTTTTTTCCATTCTCCATTAGACCAATATTCCAATACAAATTTTTCTACCCTCTGCCCAATATTTATGTTTTCTTGTAGCAGTAACACATTAATTGTACGAGCCTTATCTAGTTCAAATTCAATAGAATTATCCTTCCCATTCATTGCTACCTTATAATAAGTTGCATCATTACCATCTAATAATTGTTTCGCATTTGTTATATTTTTGGAAAATTTGGCGTTTTTAGCAAGGTTTTTTTCAAAAATACTATCAAGTCTTAATTTCCATTTTTTTAAAGCATTTACATCATATTCTGAAATCAACCCCCTTTTGTCTGGAGGGATGTTCAATAATAATACGCCGTTTCTTCCTACAGAGTGAAAGTAAATTTCTTTTAAATATTCTGGTGTTTTTACTTTTGCATCTTCTAGTTTATGGTAAAACCATCCTGGACGAATTGAAACATCCGTTTCTGCTGGATACCATTTTAATGCATTACCTTCATTTAATTGTGAGCGACTTCCCAAAACGTTTTCCGTCATATCCCCGTTTGGTGCTTCATCCATTTTAGTCTGAGTGTTTTCTTTTTTACTATTTTTTTCACCCACAGGTACTACGCTCCATTCTTCTTCACGCCCATGTCCCGTTTCAGTTCCCACCCATCGAACATCTGGACCACATATAGCAATCACGGCTTCTGGCTGAAGTTTACGAATTACAGCATACCATCTTTCAAAATTATAGCTCTGTTTTTTACCGTTTGGTCCTTCACCATTGGCTCCATCAAACCATACTTCATCAATTTGCCCGTACTGCGTTAACAATTCGGTTAATTGATTAACAAAATAATCATTATAATCATTTGTGCCATAAAGAGCATTATTCCTGTCCCATGGTGACAGATAGACCCCAAATCCTAGTCCAAATTCTTTGCAGGCTTTACTTACTTCTTTAACCACATCACCCTTCCCGTTTTTCCAAGGGCTATTTTTTACGGAATGTTCGGTATATCTACTTGGCCATAAACAAAATCCATCGTGATGTTTAGCTGTAAGAATCACTTGTTTGATACCAGCTTCTTTACAGTTTTTTACCCATTGTCTTGCATCTAATGCGGAAGGATTAAACAATTTTGGATCTTCATTTCCTTCACCCCATTCACGGTCGGTAAAAGTATTTATTCCAAAATGAAAAAAAGCAGTTATTTCTAAGCGCTGCCAACGCAGTTGTTGTGGAGATGGAACAATGTTAGCCGCAATTTTAACTAAGTCATTTTCTGACATATACTCATTTATTACCACAAAATTTTTCGTTTGTGCAACACCTGAACTCAGAACTATCATAAAGAAAAACAACAAGAAAATTATTTTACTAGACCTTTTAAGCATATCCATTTTTTTTATATTTATTATAAATCAACAACATATACTGTAGTACTTCTCGCGCCATGTGCTCCTATTACCAACAACTGTTCTATATTGGCTGTTTCTAAGAAATTCCGTGAGTTCATAAATAGTATTGCGGATCTGTAATGATTCGCCTATATATTTATCATCATGCAAATGTTCTTTAATATGTAAAACGCAACTGCCAGAAGGAGCGACTATATAATCAAAACCTGTAAAATTCTTAACAAAATTTGTATCACATAACCTTGCCAAATTTGCAAAACCACTATTTGTCAGGGGCAGACCACAACAGGTTTGCTGCAAAGGAAAAGTAACCTTACAACCTACTTTTTCTAACAATTGTAAAGTGGCAACACCCACATTTTGGTAAAACTGGTCAATATAGCAAGGTACAAATAAGGCTACTTCCATTTATTTAGTATTAATTTTTAGACTTTTTGCATTTTATAAACTCATGATCTTCTAGTTGTTTAACTTTATAAAACCTCCATCAATAGGATAATCAGAACCTGTAATAAAACTAGATTCATCGCTACAAAGAAACAAAGCTAAGGTTGCTACCTCGCTAGGACTAGCCATACGGCCTATGGGTTGTGATTGGGAAAGCTTTTCAAAAATTTCGACTTCTTTTCCGGCATAGTTATTTGCAATAAAACCATCTACAAACGGTGTATGCACCCTAGCTGGAGAAATGGAATTGCAACGGATATTCTCCTTAATATAATCCTTGGCAACAGATAAGGTCATTGCCATTACAGCTCCTTTAGCAGTAGAATAGGCAAACCGCTCCGGAATACCTACCCACGCTGCAATAGAAGCCATGTTCAAAATAACACCTCCTCCAGCATTTCTAAAATGTGGTATACAGGCATGTAAACAATTGTATACACCTTTAACATTCACACTCATAATTCGGTCGAAATCTGTTTCATTAGTTGTATCGACCTTACCTATATGAGCAATTCCAGCATTATTAACAAGAATATTAAAATCTCTGATTTTTTCAAATGTAGCCAATACTTCTTTCTGGTTAGCTACGTCACATGCATACGAAAATACATTTCCACCAGTTGCTTTTATTTCTTCAACGGTTGATTTAGCGCTTTCTTCTGTTAATTCAATAATATGCACTTCGGCGCCTTGCTTTGCAAATAAAACAGAAATGGCTTTTCCAATTCCGCTACCGCCACCAGTAATCACTGCTTTTTTATTGTGTAATGAAAACATATTTTGTTATTTATTGGTTTAAAAATCTAGATTTAATATTTTTAATACCTCTATTCAAATTGTTTATTGGTAAAATGAGTTGCTTTATCTAAAAGATTATCAACTTTTATAAAGAAACGCCACGTTTCCATGGAATAAAATCATCTTGGTTTAGCAACACGGCTTTGGGAATAATTTCACCACTTGCAGCTTTAATACAATATTCCAAAATATCTTCGCCCATCTCCTCTATGGATTTCTCACCAGTAATGATTGGCCCACAATCGATATCAATAATATCACTCATTTTCTCAGCCAAAATAGTATTGGTAGCTAGCTTGATCACTGGACAAACCGGATTACCCGTAGGAGTGCCTAAACCTGTAGTAAACAAAATTAAAGTAGCTCCCGCTGCTGCTTTTCCAGTGGTAGCTTCTACGTCATTTCCTGGTGTACAAACCAAACTCAAACCGGATTTTGTAGCAAGTTCAGTATAATCCAACACATCAACTATAGGAGCAGTTCCTCCCTTTTTTGCTGCTCCAGCGCTTTTTATTGCGTCAGTTATTAATCCGTCTTTGATATTTCCTGGCGAAGGATTCATATGAAAACCTGAACCCACAATATGTGCTAAAGCGTCATAAGATTGCATTAAACCAATGAATTTTTTAGCTACCGTCTCGGATGTACAACGATCTATCAGATTCTGTTCTACGCCACACAACTCAGGAAATTCGGCAAGCAAGACTTTTCCACCCAAAGCCACCAATAAATCGGAAGTATGTCCCACGGCAGGGTTTGCAGAAACTCCACTAAAACCATCACTACCGCCACATTTGACCCCTAAACAAAGTTCGCTCAGTGGTGCTGGAGTCCTTTGTTGTTGGTTTATTTGAACTAATCCTTCAAATGTTTTCTTAATAGCATCGGCTATTAATTGTTCTTCACTTTTGGTTTGCTGTTGTTCGAAAACAAATAAAGGTTTATCAAATGATACATTTTGTTTTTTGATATCCTTTATAAAATCCTGCACTTGCAAATGTTGGCACCCTAAACTCAACACTGTAATTCCCGCTACATTTGGATGATTGGCATAAGAAGCTAATAATGCACTCAAAGTAGATGCGTCTTGACGTGTTCCTCCACAGCCTCCTTGATGATTTAGAAATTTAACGCCATCAACATTTTCAAAAATTTTATTCTTATTTTGATTTGGATTCAATTGAATGTCAACTGAATCTAAACTTTCACCCTTTTTAAATGCTTCAAGCAAGTTATGTGTATACTGCCGATACTTATCGCTTACTGAATATCCTAATTCATTATGTAAGGCTTCGCGTATTACATCTAAGTTTCTGTTTTCACAAAATACAGTTGGTATAAACAGCCAATAATTTGCGGTTCCTACACGACCGTCTTTTCTTATATATCCCTTAAAAGTTCTTTCCTTATACTTTGATATATCTGGTCCTTTCCAATTAAAATTAACCTTGCGGTAATGATAGGGTTCTGCTGCGTGTTTAAGATTATCGGTGGTCATTAAACCACCTTTAACAACATCATATTGCACTTTTCCAACCAAAAAACCATACATAACAATCTCAGCACCTTGTTTTAAGTCACGAGTAAAAAACTTATGTTTTGCCTTGATAGTTTCTTGGATAATGTATGTTTCTTTTTCAAAAATCACATTTACTCCTTTTGCTAAATCTGTTAATGCGACCAAGACATTATCCTTAGGATGCATTTTTACCACCAATCTATTTTTCCTGTTTTCTAACATAGTATTTAAAAAGAAATTATGCTTTTTTTGTTTTATATTCATTAATGGCGAACATCAGTATAACCGAAAAACAAATCAGCGGAACTATGTATCCCTTTTGAATACTTCCTGTAATATCAGAAATTAATCCTAATACTGGAGGAAGCAAAGCGCCACCGACAATTGACATAACAATCAAGGATGATCCAATTTTTTTATTATTTCCTAAGCCATCAATTCCCATAGAAAAAATGGTAGGAAACATAATACTCATAAAAAATGCAATAGCGATTAACGCATACACCACGATCATTCCTGTTCCAACTATTGCTTCTATTGATAAAAGAATAGTAATGACAGTATAAATGATTAACAATTTTATCGGTTTTATATATTGCATAAAAAAAGTTCCCGTAAAACGACCAATCATAAATGCCAAACCAAAAAATCCTAAATATTTAGCTGCCACATCTTCGTTAATAGGTGCTGTAGTTGTTGCCATCTTAATAAAAAAACTTCCAACACAAACCTGTGCTCCTACATAAAAAAACTGTGCTAAAATTCCCCATCTTAAACGTGTTGATTTCAATGCCACTAAAAAACTAGCCCCTTCAATTTCTTTCTTATCATCATCTTTCACATCCGGCATATTTGTAAAATAAAATACTAATGCTACTACCAAAATAGTAAGACCTAAAATTAAATAAGGCATTTTTACGCTAGCTGCTTCTTCTAAAACATAAGTATGTACGTTTTTGGGCGACATGGCATCCAACTGAATTTTAGATAATTTTTTATCAGATAAAATCATCGGTCCAATATATGCTGGGGCTATAAAAGCTGCTAGCCCATTAAAAGATTGCGAAAAATTTAATCTTTTTGTAGCCGTTTCTGCTGATCCTAATATTGTTACATAAGGATTAGCAGCAGTTTCCAAAAATGTTAATCCGCAGGCAATAACAAATAAAGCTATCAAAAAATAAACATACTGCAGTGAATTAGCTGCTGGTACAAATAAAATGGATCCGATACCGAACAATACCAATCCAATCATAATTCCTGATTTATAACCGTATTTTCTCATGATATACCCCGCTGGCAAAGCCATCACAAAATAGGCAATGAAAACAGACGAATCGATCAAGGATGATTGAAAATCAGTCAGATTAAATGCGTTTCTTAAATGAGGAATAAGGATGGGATCTAAATTGTGAACAAATCCCCAGAAAAAAAACAAACTCGTTACCAATATAAAAGGAAACAACAATGTCTTATTTTCTTTTGAACCTGCTCTCTTTTTACTATTTATTCCGTATGATAATGCCATTTACTTTTTATTATTTGTATTCTATTATAGAAATATAAAGATATAAGGCTGGAGGTATATCTATTAATTCTATTTTATCCTTGTTTAACTATTAATTATCTTTCTTTAAAAAAAATAAGCTTTTTTTTGTATAAACAGCAATTTATCTATATTTGCTTTACACATAAAACGATTTAGTATTCTATTATTGATAATTAAGTTTTTCCAATTCTTGCTCCCTCAATCCTTAATTTTTTACGTAGAATACATATTATTCTAAACATAACTAAAACATGAAAACAAAGTTAATCTTATACTTCTCCTTGTGTGCAATTACCTTGTCTTTTGCACAAAAAGCCCCAAAAGCAATTAAAATTTCGTATCAAAAAAGTTCAAACGGAAAAATTGAAGATCAAAATTCTATCGTACTATTTACATCCAAAGATCTAAGTATAAATACCTCTGATAACATCATGCAGCAAAAAGCTGGTTTTCCATACGAACAAACTTTTGTAGATTTTAACACCAAAACTATTACTCAATGGGCACAACTTAAACCCAACCAAGCTATTCTGAGTCAAAATATTGGTGCTTTGGATAAACAAAAGTTTGAATTTAGTAATGAAACAAAAAAAATCCTTAACTACACTTGCAAAAAAGCTACAACTTCAATCAACTCAAATAAAATTGAAATTTGGTATACTAACGAATTGGGGGTTAAAGGCGGCCCAGGTGTTTTAGGCCAAGATTTAGGATTGGTACTCGAAACTATTCGCAATGGCAACAGCACTTGGACAGCTACAAAAATTGAAAATTTAAAGACGTTGCCCTCTTTATTGACAATACCAGCTGAACCAATTGTTGACCAATTGACTTATAAAGATTTGCTGTGGAAAAGTCGTTTTGTGAATATTCCAATTTTCAACAAAGAGCAAATTCATTTTGTAGCTGATGCCAAATCCAATGATAGCATTTTCAGATTTGCAAGTGGTACTGTGATTGTAAGAAAAGTTAAATTTCCTGAAATCAAAAAAGGAAGTGCCATTTTTGCTGATGTGACCGAACAGTCGAACGGTGATGCATACGACAGAACAGGTTCGGTTTTTATGATTCCAACTGATAAAAAAAAATCCTTCCTAGACGGATTAAAAAATGGAATCATGACCTTACCAAGGTATGAAAATGGGAATGGCAAAAATTATCAAGGTGTCGTGGCAACAGAAGATTACCATCCACTGCTGGAAATGATGCGTTTTTTTACCCCATTTGGAGTAAAACATTTCAATAATTTAGAATTAAAAAACAAAGTTTGGCAAGACAGTGTACTCTATCGTCAAGACATTTCGCTTTTGCAACCAAAATTAAGCAATCAAGAAGTTTACATAGGAATGTTTATAGGTAATTATGATGCGGGTGGGCACAAAGCTAGTTTGAACATCACAATCCATCAAGGCGAAGACAATAACCCAAAAGGAGATTTCATTTTGCCTCTATTCAATACACTGAACGTAATGGAAATGGCTGGGCAAGAATATTCAACAATGTTTGATAAAGAAAAAGGACTCGAAATGACTTTCGAAGTACCACAAGGATACCAAAATTTTGTACAAAGCTATATCACAACTGGTCACGGAGGCTGGGAAAATGGTGATGAATTTTTACAAAAAAAGAACACCATCTATATTGACGGAAAAGAAGTATTTAGTTTTACCCCTTGGCGCACAGACTGTGGCTCTTACCGATTGAGTAATCCGGCTTCGGGTAATTTTAGCAATGGTTTGTCTTCCTCAGATGAAAGTCGTTCAAACTGGTGTCCTGGTACAACAACTAATCCAAATCTTATTGACTTAGGATCTCTTTCACCCGGAATTCATTCGATTCGTGTTTCAATTCCACTCGGAAAACCAGAAGGAAATAGTAGCTCTTCATGGAATGTTTCTGGATTTCTAATAGGACGAAAATAACTCTAACCTTGCTACATATACGTGAACCAATAAAAATTAAAGAAATAAAAAAACTTAATCAAAAGCCTAACTGAAAATAAAACAAAAGTATTCTGACTTAGTCACTCATTAAACTAGTTGAAACCAAAACTTGTAACAACATCATTTTGAGCCTAATTATTCCTGAATAAAATTAAGAAAACCCCTTTCTCAAGCATTGGCTTGAGTTGGGGGTTTTCTCGTAACTAACAAAAAATACACTATTTTACATCCCAGAAGATTTTTGTACTCAAATTATCATTTGCTTTAACGGCATTGTAATTAAGAGTATTATAAATACTTTCAGAATTCGGATATGTCCAACGAGTTGGTGGAGTTTTTCTTATACTGCTTGTTTCATCTTCTCTAAAATTCAAAACAGGAAGTTTTAATCTTCGTTGTTCAGCCCAAGATTCGTCAGCTTGCATAATATTAAAGTGAATATACTTTTGAAAAGCTATTAACGCTAATTGCGCAGCAGGTGTAGTTGCTCCTGAAAAATTGATTGTTGCAATATAAGCATCAATATCAGCTAGTTTAGGTTCAGCGGTAGGTTTCCAAGTTAGCACATCAGCTTTGTCTGCTAATCTTACATAATAGTCAACTGATTGTCTGATTGCTTTCTCAAAATGCGTTTTTGCCAAAGCTGAATTACCATTTCTTGAATAGAACTCAGCAAGGATTAAGTTTACCTCAGCAGCATTGATTAATGTACCAGGTAACCATTTGTTTCTACTAATTACAGACCTGTTGTAAATCGCAATTACACCATCGGTAATCAACTGATCTTGAGCAGCAGATGTCAGCATTGGATCTAGACCTATATAAGCACCTAATGCTTTTTGCCCAGATTCAAACAACCAAGCTTTACGAGGATCACTATTCGCATTCATGTGATCAATCATGGCTTTAGGAGCAAGATTGTTATTAAATGACTCCATCGCTTCCATAAATCCAGCAGTATCTAAGTCAGTATCTTGAGTGTAAACTCTAAATGCAATATTCTCTGAATTTTCATCCACTAATTTTCCTTCAGCAATAATTTGAGCCATTTCAGTATTTGCTCTTGCAGAAAAAGCAGGAACAGCAGAAACTCTGTTCAATATCTTCAAGCGCAACGAATTACAATAGTTTTTCCAACTTATCAAACTTCCTTTATTGATTAAGTCTTGATTTTCAAATTCTACTTTAACTTTAGTAGATAAAGTAATTGTATTCAATTCGGTAGAAAAAGCTTTCAATTGATCCAACATCATGGTGTAAAGCTCGGTTTGATTATCATACTTTGCAGATGCCTTTGTATAATCTCCTCCAGTAAAACTTATTTTACCCGCTTCAGAAAAAGGAATATCCCCAAAATTATCAACCATTTTTGCTGTATGATCATATAAATAGATAGTTGAAGTTATGGTATAAATTCTGTTTTCAGTCTGCTCCGCAGCTGGTAAAGAAGCAATTACTTTTTCTAACTCTCTATATTGAGCAATAAATTTATAATATCTTCCCCATCGATCTTTTGAAGCAGCTCCAGGAATGTAGCGTCCTGTTCCGTTGTAAATTCCGTGTGCTTGGGTATAGTTAAGAGACGTGGTTCTAATAACTGTAAAATAATTCCAATACGATGGAATTACATCTTCGTAGTTAATTTTCATGAATCCAGCAAACTGTTTAGGTACTGTAGTCGATTCAACATTTGCAGGGTTTTTATATGCATCTGCAAAATCATCTTGTGAGCAAGAGCCAAAAAAAACAGCAGCCAACGCTAATGATGTATAAAATAGTTTTCTCATGTTATGTTTTTTGATTAAAAAAATTATGATTTGTAAAAAATTAGAAAGAAACTCTAACCATTCCTCCAAAACTTCTAGTGGCTGGAGTTGTTCCTGAATTGTTTACGTTTTGAGACCATCTAGATCCTGACGTAGTACCTTCTGCATCCATGTCTTTAATTGTTCTGTAGATATAGAACAAATTACGTCCGAATGCCGATAAACTTATTCTAGATGCACCAATTTTTGAGGCCCAATGAGAGGGTAAATTATAAGTTAAAGAAACTTCTCTTACTTTAATATAGTCATTCTTTTGAATATATAATTCATAGCGTGAACTACTGTATTGAGGACCACCCCAGTTATAAGTCATATTATAATAACCAGCCTGAGAAATCACGTTAGTGTTTTTGGAACCATCTGTAGTTACACCATTCATTAACATACCATCTCGATATAGTTTTTCACCGTTGGGTCCTGAAGTTGCGCTATTTGGTACTTGAATACCTTTACCGCCTTGTACATAATAGGTTAAACCACCACGCTCATTTGTACTGTAATTCAAACTTTCTTCTGTCAATCCTCTAGATATCATCCAATTAACTCCTGTAGGCATTACATAACCACCATAAGAATAATCAATATTCACGTCCAATGTTAAATTCTTGTAGGTAAATGTATTTAACAAACCACCTACACCTTGTGGTGTTGCTGTTCCATATTTCTCCCATTTATCTCCATCGATCATATAAAATCCATCGCTATCAACCATTTTATTACCGTCTGCATCCGTTTTTACAGGGTGAGCATAAATACCTCCCATAGGATCACCTACCACAGATTTCAATTGAGCAGCAGAGCCATCATAGTCAGCGTGTAATAATTCATTGGAACCGTTGGCCAACTTTACAATTTTGTTTTTGTTTTTAGCCCAGTTTAAAGTGATATCCCAAGAAAAATATTCACTTCTAAAAGGAGAACCTGTCAAAGCAATTTCAAAACCTTGGTTACTCAATTCTCCAACGTTGGCCAGAATACTATTAGCCCCAGTAGTTGGAGCCAAGCTCAAATCAAGAATTTGATCTTTAACTTTTGCATTATAATAAGAAAAATCCAATCCTAATCTTCGATTAAAGAATTTAGTTTCAAAACCAAGCTCAAACTCATTTTTCATCTCTGGTTTGATTCCTTCATTTCCATAAGCTGACATCGAATTGGTAATCAATACTGGAGAAGTAGTCCCTTGCGTTCCCAATGTGGTTTGATTATACGCTACGTTAGCAAGGTACCTTTCTGGGTAATTCCCCACTATACCCCAAGAAGCTCGTAATTTTGCATAACTGATCATCTCAGGCAATGTAACTGCATCCGATAACACAAAACTTGAATTTACAGAAGGATAAGTAAATGCATTATTATTAGGATTCATTGTAGAAGTACGGTCTTTTCTAATGGTTCCCTCAACGAATAAGTAGTTTTTGTAATTACCGCTTAATGTTCCGAAAATTGCATCTTTGACTACTTTATATCTACCAGAACTACTTTTTGCTGAGTTAACTGAGGCATTCATATCAAACCAACCTTCAACACTTAAACCGCCATCAGTATTACGAGACAAAAACTTACCTGTTTCTGTTGATCCTGTATAGCCAATAACTGCATTTATACCTAAATTTGTATTGATTTGTTTGTTATACGTTAATAATACATCTCCATAGACAATATTATAATCATTAGAAATAACTTCATAAAAACCTGATCCAAAACCATAAACTAAAGGTTTTTCAACTGGATTTTTAGTTTCGATATTTACTGAAGTTAAATCTGTCGAAGCGCGTCCACGTAATTTCAAATCTGAAAAAATAGTATATGTTTCAGTAACACTTGCAATCAATCGGTTGGTAACTTCGTCTTGCTTATTTGCATTGGTATTCCAGAAAAAATCTCCAATATCTCCTTTGAATCCATTACGGATGATATTTTCATTTGGAGTTAAACTTTGATCTGTACCTCTAACATATTTATAACCTAAACTAGTTTTATATTTGTCTTTGTACCAAGCCCCATTATCAAACGGACTAATCATCCCCGTAAAGTTATTTACCAATCGATCCATAGCATAAGCTCGGTTATGAACATTTTGATTCATATAACTAACAATAATGTCAGTTTTCAAATTTTCACCTGTTTTGAATGATGTATTTAAGTTAAGGGTGTTTTTCTTGTTCATATTCCCCATACTTAATCCTTGCGATTCATTGTGAGTATATGAAAAACGGATGCTACTATTTTCGGTATTGTTAGTTAATGATAAATTTGTTGTTGAATCCCATGCATTTTGAAACAAATTTTTGTAACCATTCTTTTGAGGTGAATAAGGGCGCACCACTCCATCCCATGACATAACAGGCTGCCCATCAAACCAAGGACCGTAGTTATTAGAACTACCAGAAACCCCTCTTGTATCAGGTACACCATCTCCATTAGTATCATAACTAGCAAAACCATCTGGAGCCAAAAATCCAGAAGAGTAGTTCGCATTTGTCCAACCTGGCCCTCTCTCATATTGAAATCTTGGCAAGAATGCAATTTTGTTGCTTGAAAAACTACTGCTAAAGTCAACACCTAATCCTTTCTTTTCTTTACCAGATTTAGAAGTGATCAAAACCACCCCATTTACGGCTTCTGAGCCATATAATGCAGCAGCAGAAGCCCCTTTTAGAATAGATATACTTTCAATGTCTTCGGGGTTAATGTCAGCAAGACCATTGCTTCTAATACGTTGATCATTCCAATAGTTATTGTTACTTACCTCTCCATCTCGAATAGGCACACCATCTAGAACGATAAGTGGCTGATTCTTACCTGTTATAGAGTTCAAACCACGAATCTGGATATTGATGTTTCCAGCCCCACCTGGTGTAGAACTTATACGAACTCCTGGTGCTTTACCATACAAAGCGTTAGCGATGGTAGGAGAAGCTGTCTTAACAATTGCATCTGATTTAATTGTACTAGTAGCATACCCAATTGCTTTGTTCTTTTTTGTTTGTCCCAAAGCTGTAACTGTAACACCATCAAGTTCATTTGTGGCAGCAACTAATTTAATTTTTAATCCATCAACAGCTTTAACTTCAGTTGTTTGAAATTCAACCGAACTTATGACTAGAATTGTACCCTGAGCCGCGGAAATGGTAAATTGTCCGTCAAAGTCTGTCACCGTTGAAGTTTTTGTGCCTTTTACCTTAACATTAGCACCTGCAATTGGCATATTAGCCTTATCTATAATTACACCTGATATTATTTTGTTTTGAGCACACATACTTTGGTAACTCAACGCTATTAGAAAAACTAATAGCAACTGATATAACAGTTTTCTCATAATTAGTATTTATTTAGTTTAGTTTTGATTAGTTCATAATTTGAGAATTCAGAATTCTAAATAGTATTGAATACTGAGTCCTTTTATTCTTATTACCTTTTCTCCTCAGACTTTCAGTAATAAAAATTTACCTGATACCTTTTTCTCTTTTATTTCATAAGCACTTTTTTTTAAAATTTCTATTTACATTCTTGATTCATTTGAGTATTGCTATATCGTTTTAGCAAATACTATTTAAAAAAAAATCCATCTATTTTAAACGGATTCCCTTATGATTAAACTTCCTAATTCTTTTTCTTTTACAATAATATGATTACTCTCATCATTCATTTGTATCATTAACAATTTGACCGCTTTTTTAGCCATTTCTTCAATTGGTTGTGCCAAAACTGTAATAGATGGCGAATGCAATCTAAAGCTGTCATGATCGTCAAAACTAATTACTGCTTTATCTGTTGGAATCTTTATATTTAATTTCATAAAAGACTGCAATCCGGCAATTAATAAATAATTCGCACCAAAAAGCACTGCATCTGTTTCAGAAGTTGCTTTCAAAAATGCTGAAATCATTTCTATCCTTTCATTTTCAGAGTGTAAGTAGTCCAAATCAAGGATTTTTGAATCATCAAACAAACCCACAGCTGTTAATGCATCAATATAGCCTTTCTTCCTCAGCTGCATCTGAATCAATTTTGAAGAATTAGTAATGAATGCAATTTTTTTATATCCTTTCTCCAATAGATAATGCGTGGCCTTATAAGCCCCTTCATAATTATCAAGTACCACATGACTAATGTCTTGCTCTTCAAAATAACGATCTATCAAAACCACTGGAAGTTGGAGCTCCAACAAACGATCAATGGTAGTTTTCAACTTTTCTGTTGGTGTAATAATAAAGCCATCCACATTTGCTTGTAAAAGGCTATTTACTAACTCAACAGCCCGCTCATCATCCCCTCCTGTACTACAATAAAAAACTCTATAATTTAATTGAATAGCTTCTCTCTCTATTACTTTTGCTAATTCAGAAAAAAACTGATTTGAAATATCTTCAACTATAAGACCAATTGATCTCGTCTTACCTGTTCTCAAACTACTGGCAATTATATTGGGTTTAAATTTTAAATCCTCTGCTACTTTAAGAACCTTCTTAATCACTTCTTCACTTATCCGCATTTTCTCTCCTTTATCATTTAGGACAAATGAAACTGTTGTAACTGATACATTAGCAGTCTTGGCTATATCCTTTATCGTGATTTTTTTTTTCATAAAACAGTAACGTTATCTTAAACTTAACCCTATTTTTTTTAACTAATTTAAGACAAGCAATGTACATATAATAATCGATTTGCAAAAACGTTTTAGTATTTTTTATTCAGCTCTTTTTTTATTCAATAATCTCTATTTTAATTCATAAATAACACAAGATGTGCTAATTTCATTAGTATCAACTTTCAAAAAAATCATAGGATTAAAAAAAATCTTCATGAAAGCAAGATCAATCACGATTGCTTTTTTTTACTCCAAAAAACAGTTCAAATCACATTCATTTCTTTCCTCGATAATCAAGATATAATCATCAAAACAAGACTATAATAACTCCTTCAAAAATTACATTTCATTCAAAGAACAATATCTTCATTTGTTTTGTTATTTATATTTAAAATGATTCATATCAGCAAATTTTTTGTCTTCGGATGATTTGATTTTCACACTAAAATTTCCACCTGAATCCAAGTCAAAATACTCAGCATACATTTTGTGCCATCCTTTTGATAATGCCTTTTGGCCTGTCTTGGCTTTGTTACCATGAGGCCCATCATTGTTTATAATCAAAGTATTGTCAACGTAAAGCATTGAACCATCATTTGATGCCAATTCAAAAGTATAAACATCATCACTTTTAACTTCAAAATACCCTTCAAAAATTAAACCTGCAAATCCCTTAAACCCTTTTGGCATTTGCATGCTTTCGGTAATGAATTCTTGTATCAATTTGCTATTTTTAATTTCTGCACATCTTTTTGCGCTCGAATTGTATTCTTTGACAACAATTCCATTAGCAGTAAATGCTCCGTCATAAGCTTTTGAAAAGCTTTCTTTACGAAATTCTGCTTTATACACTTCTGAGCCACTTCCCTCTGGAAGGAAAGCCCTAAAATTAAAATTAGTAGTTTCTGAAATAGTAAACGGCGCTATGTATTTTGTTGAATTCGCCTTTGGAATCGAACCATCTGTAGTATATCTCACCGTTACATTTGGTAAAATACAATTTACATATACGGTTTCATTTTCAATAAAAACGTTCAAGTCGTTGAAGCCCGTTAAGTCTGGAATTCGATAACTAATCTTCTTTGCATCCAGGTATTCCATTTCATTCACTACCCGGCTTTTAAATTCTTCCCAATTTCGTTTTCCTCCATTCCAAGCACCTTCTGAAAGTGCAAATAGCCTGGGAAAATATTGATATTCTGCCCGACGAACTGTCGGAACTGTTTCTGTCCAAAGATTTCCTTGAATCCCCATCACATTTTTTGATTGTTTTGCTGTAAGCCCTTTTAATGGTTCAAACAAATAAACCGTTTCTAAAGAAGTTGGCCCTTCAAGTTGATCAAAATACATTTCAAAACAGGGGCTAGAAATGGCAACATTTCCTTGTTCTGTAGCTGTTGGAATTGCTTTTGGCGCCCAATTTCTCCACCACATTATGGTTGCTGTTGGGGATAAACCACCGTCTAAAATTTCATCCCACCCCATTAATTTTTTTCCTAATTTTTTGAAATGTGCTTCCATATCGTGTACAAACCAAGCTTGTAACTCTTGAACTCCCAATAAATGTTCTTTTTTAATTTTTGATTGACATTTTGGGCATTCTTTCCAATTGGATTTCTCTACTTCATCAGCTCCTAAATGCATATATTCATAAGGAAACAAACCTGCTACTTCGGTATAAATATCTTTGACCAATTGCAAAGATTGTTCATTTCCAACACATAAAGGATCAGAGAAAGTAGTGCCCATATGCGCTTCTCCTTTGCAGGAAAGATAAGGATAACCTATAATTGCAGCCATGAAATGACCGGGCATATCAATTTCGGGCAAAACATCAATTCCTCTATCTTTGGCATATTTAATTACATCTTTGATTTGTTCTTGAGTATAAAATCCGCCATAAAGCGTATCATTCTCAATTATTTTTATGTGTTTATTTGGTAAGTTAAAATCACTGTTATCCTGTTCTTTTGCGAACTTCATACAGTCTCTGTCTTGATTGTTGAATTTTCTCCATGCACCTTTTTCGGTCAACAAAGGATATTTTTTGATTTCAATTCTCCAACCTTGATCATCTGTCAAATGCCAGTGAAATTTATTCAACTTGTATCTTGCCATCAAATCCAAAAAATGTTTGACTTCATCATCACTGTAAAAATGACGACTTACGTCTAAATGTGCCCCGCGATAACTGAATTTTGGGGCATCTTCTATTTTCAAAAATTGTACTTTGGTTTGGTTTACTCCCACAGGAATTAGTTGCTGTAAAGTAGCTACTGACATCAGAATTCCAGATGGAGAAGCTCCGCTGATGTGAATTCCGTTCTCGGTAACCTCCATTTTATAGGCTTCTAATTTTTCGTTTTTGTACCCTAATGAAAGTGTAATGTCTGCTTTTGGGGCATTAGAAACAATCAAATCCAAACCATTTTCTTTACCGATGGTTGCTACAAGATAATTTGCTAAAGGAATAAGGCTCAAATCGGTAACCCCTACTCTAGCACCTTTCTTCAAAATAAACCCACCTTCGCTAAAACTGACAAACTGTGGTTTCGGAATCAGTGAAACTCTATATGGAAGTTGAGCAAAGCAAAAGAACGGAAACAATATTAAAAATAAGAATGCTTTTTTCATTTGATAACTGTGTTAGTTTCTGGTTATATAAATTAAAGTTCGTAAACTGTATAATCTAGGCTCTTACAATATTTCCTACTTTAAATCATTCACAATATGGCGTCTATCCAAATTTCTTATTGTTAATTTGTCAAGAAACCGCCCTTACCTCTATAAAGTTTAATAGGGGCATCTAGCGTAACTTTTATACAAGTTACATATTTATCTATTGCCGTTTCTGGTAAATCAATGTACACTAATCCTGGAACAGAACTCCAAGATATTTTACCCACTACTTTATGAGTTAACTTTACATTAGAACCCAAAACTGTGATGTCCTGAATTTTATTATCAATACCTTTTAACAGTACTTGCCCTGAAGTTTTTCCGTGAACAAATAAAAATAGCGTTTTGGAGTCTTTAGAAAGAGTTGTAGGGCCATAGTAATGTCCTTGCGGAATTCCTGGAATAGTTCCAAAAATACCTTCGCCATTTCTTTTGTTCCAATCTCCTAATTCTTTTAATGTAGAAACAACAGGTTCTGGATAAGTTCCATCAGGTTTTGGGCCAATATCTAATAATAGATTTCCTCCGTTTGAAACGGCATCAACAAAAATAGTTATGATTTCATAAGGTGTCTTCCAATTGTTGTCGCTCACACGATAGCCCCAGTTTTCATTCATGGTCATACACAATTCCCACCATTTGAAAGCCGGACGAACTACAGGAAAATTTTGTTCTGGCGTATCATAATCGCCATACCCTTGTAAACGTCCGTTGATGATAGTATTTGCATTTTTTTCTAATATCATGTTACGCGTTTTCTCAGCTTGCCACTCCTCTGCACTGTGTTCCCAGTCTCCATCGAACCACCATAAATCTGGATTGAATGCATCTGATATTTCTTTGATTTGACCCTGAAAGAATTTTTGAAAACGTTCCCAACGCGCTGGTTCTTTTTTGATATCATAACGCTCTTTATTCTTCAAATAACCAGGGTAATCATTGTGTGTCCAATCAATCAACGAGAAATAGGCACCGCATTTTACCTCTCTTTTTCGCAATTCTTCAAAAAAAGGTTTTATCATATCTTTTTTGGCTGCACATGTTTTTACAGCACTCAATTTACCTACTTTGGTATTATACATTGCTACACCATCATGATGTTTTGTTGTAATTACACAATATCTAGCACCACAATCTTTAATCATTTCTGCCCAAGCTGCAGGATCATATTTGCTTAATGTATATCCATTTTGTTGTTTCATATAATCATCTACTGAAATAGTTCCGTTATGAAAACTCCAAGACTCTGAAACATCGGCTACCGAATATATTCCAGCATGAATGAAGATACCTAACTTAGCCTCTTCAAACCATTTCATTTTACCTTCAATATCGTGTTCAGCAATTTTGTTCTGTGCCTTTCCGACTATCGCAGTTCCAATAAGCAAAGCGCCTAATATTACCTTCTTTATCATAGTTTTTTTTTAAAATTTATAACTAACCTTTACTAGTACCGTTTCAAAGAATAAAAAAAATTTGCTTTTTTTGACAAATTTTTTCATTTCAGTTCACTTACAGCTCAGTGCTTTTTACAGACCTATTTCCTGTTAGGTCGCTTAAAAATAATGTGCCTTTTCTGTGCGTTAACTTTTGGCATGAGTTACAAACAATGCTATTAATTTTTAAAATTTAAAAGAGGTCAACCTTTCAAACAATATGCCCTAAAAACAACGCACCAAATACATACCCCGCCTATACTAGCCTATCCAATAATTCTTTTATTTCTTGTCTATTTTCTTTTTAAGTGCCAACAATAAGTTACGATCTTTTTCCCTCATTTTGCCTTCGGTATTGGGTGGACAATTCAGAATTAAAACATTGTCGTTCGCTGTGGCCTTTGTATACAAATCATATAGATCGTCCACAGATTTATAAATAGTGTCTTTGGAATTAAAAAACCATTTTTGGCTCATACACACCGTAGATTCCCATGGTAAATAATACTCTTTCCCTTCATGTGTAAATATTTTTGGATCATTTTCTTTTGGTAAATAAGGATCGCCAAGTCTAAAATCACTAGGAAAATAACGTATTGGATAACCTGTTTTTTGATCTTTTGGTACTACCAAATGAAAATCTGGATTTTCTGGTAAACCAATAGTCCAATTTATTCCTACTTGGCAGTTTGGTACTCTGGACTTTATAGTATGGTAAATCTTTTGTGTTGGCCAGCGGTAATTTGGTTTTTCCCAACCGCCATCAAACCAAAATTCAACAATTTTCGTGTATTTTTTCGTAATAGTAATTAATTCATTCAATTGATTAATCATATACTCATTGTAAGCCGCATCTAGAGTAATGTCTGAGGTGTTAGCATTTTTATTTCTATCCCAAAGCGAATAATATAGTCCTAAACTCATATTATGTTTTTTACAGGCTCTTGCAACAGCTTCCACCACATTGGTTGTGTTGGAAGAACTTCCAACATCATACTCGGTATACATACTGTTCCATAAACAAAAGCCATCATGGTGTTTTGTAATCAAAATAACATATTTCATTCCTGCATTTTTAGCAGTTTTCACCCATTGTTCAGCGTCTATACTTGTTGGATTGTAAGACGACGCTGGTTTTGTACCGTCAGTCCATTCTTGATTATGAAAAGTATTGATGCCAAAATGAATGAACATACCGTATTTACGAGAAATCATCTCCATTTGACCAGCACTCGGATTTTTTGATGCAATTGGAACAATACTATTTTTTTGTGCAAAAAGAGTTGTTGAATAAATCGCAAAAAGGACAATATATACTTTTTTCATTTTTACTTTTTTATTAAGATTAACCCGTTTGGTAAACTATTTTGTACTTCTACAAATTAACTTATTCCATGCTGCTAGCCCGCAAAAGGTAGTTAGATTTTTGTTTAATTAAACTTCAACAACCCTCTAATGTTTATAATGCCCTATCTAAATGCGTATAACCACCGTCAACATAAATCAATTGCCCTGTAGTATGACTTGATTTTTCAGACAAAAGAAAGACAACCATATTGGCAATTTCTTCAGTAGTCGTCATTCTGTTTTCCAAGGGTATTTTTTTTGTAATCTCTTTTAGTTTTTGCTCGGAATTTTCAAGAGATTTAATCCAAGTTTCATATAATGGGGTATAACACTCCGCTACAATAACTGAATTTACGCGAATTCTATATTGTAATAATTCAACTGCCCATTCTCTGGTTAGAGCGTTGCGTCCACCATTTGATGCTGCATAAGCCGATGTATTTCCCTGTCCCGTATCGGCGGTTTTTGAACCGATGTTGACAATTGCACCTTTAGTTTTCTTTAATTCTGGCAAAGCATATTGTGCCATCAAATAATAATGAAGTAAGTTTTTATGAATAGAAGCCATGAACTTATCGTAGTCTCCGTTTTCCAAACCGACGCCATCATTTACACCTGCATTATTGACTAATCCATCAATACGGCCAAATAACGCAATAACTTGTTCAACAGCAATTTTACAAGCTTCTGGATGAATTAATTCTGCAACAACAGAAAATGCTCTTCCTCCTTCGGCTTCAATTTCTTTTACAGCCATTAGATTATCGTCATTAGCTCTTCCTACAATTATAGGAATAGCCCCTTCAGAAGCCAAAACTTTACAAATTCCTAGTCCGATACCTTTTGCTCCTCCGGTTACTATAACAATTTTATCTTTTAAATTGAGATCCATTTTCTGTGTATTTTATTGGTGTTGTTTTATTGAATTACAATAATCCATAGCATCGAACCGCATTTTCTCCAAACACTTTTCGCTTATCACTATCGGAATGATTTGACATATATTTCTCAATGATGTTCATACACACCGAATATTCAGCAGCCAATAAACTCACTGGCCAATCACTCCCATACAGTAATCGATCTATGCCAAAAACATCAAAAAGGACCTCAAGGCAAAAAAGAAAATCTTCGTATTTCCAATGCTTCCAATCGGCCTCAGTAACCAAGCCAGAAACCTTACAAAACACATTCGTGTGTCTCGCTATAGCTGTAATTCCCTTTACCCACACTTCAAAATCTAAATGTTTAAAATCTGGTTTTGCCAAATGATCAATAACAAATATTTGGTCAGGAAACCTTGCTACTAGTTGTTCTGCATACGCTAAATGTTTTGGAAAAATCAAAATATCATAGGTGAAATTGTATTTTTTTAGCATCGAAATCCCATTCAGAAACTTTTTACCAAGCATAAAGTCCAAATCAGTTTCCGCTTGAAGAATATGTCTAAACCCTTTCAATTTTTGAAAACTAGAATAAAATTTTAAACGTTCTTCTACGTTTGCTGCACGCAAATCAATCCAACCTACAACACCTTTGATGAACTTATTTTCATTGGATAATTCCAAAAGAAATTCGGTTTCAAATTCGGTTTGATCTGCTTGAATAGCCACACAGCCATCAAAGTTATTTTCCAATAACAAAGGTTTTAAATCCGAAGGCAAAAAATCGCGCTTTAAGATTCTCATATCCTCAGTTATCCAAGAACTTTTTACAGGATCAAACTTCCAAAAATGTTGATGACTATCTATTCTCATTCAAATCGAATATTTTTTCCATTAACATCCATTTTTGACCTTCTTTTGCCCAAGGCAATGCTTTTTGATACTTCCACATTTGTTCTTCCCATTTCTGAACCCACAAATTACTAGCATCCATCGCATCTTTTCTTTCAAAAGTAAACGTTTCATTGGCTTCAATAATCATAAATAATCTGTTGCCAATGCAATAAATTTCAAGTTTTTCAATTCCTGATTTTGTAATACTTTCGGTTATTTCTGGCCAAACTTTTTCATGATATTTTTGGTATTCCGCCTTTAAAATTGGATCATCTTTCAAATCTAATGCAAGACAATATTTTTGAGTTACCATACTTTATTAAATTTTAATAGAAATATGCTTAACATTAGTTCTAAGCTATTCCTTAACTCATTGTGTTCAATTCTTTTGTTATTTTTTGGTCTCTGAAACCCTTCTTTTTTATTACACCTTTTTAAAAGGAAAATACACTAATTAACTAAAACGATTTAATATTTTTAACAGCATATTTTTCAATATTTTAAAAAAATAAAATTATCCTATTATGATGTACTATTATAACTCAAAATTATCATTAATTAAGCAATTATTATCTTTACATAATATTTAATAAAAAACAACATAATTCTCATTTATATGAAAGAAAAATCTCTACATCTAAAATATATTTAGAAATAAACCACCCAATACCAATCCCTTTGAGTGAATTAGCAAAATATATTTTTTGTTTTAGTAGTATCATAATTTAACCCTTACAATACTGAATTTGAAAAAAGCTGTAGTATAAGATTAACTATATTTTTTTTCAAAAAACAGAGTTAACAAGTGCTTTTTTTCGATATTCTTTGGGAGTTGTACCAGTTAATTTTTTGAACAATTTATTGAAGTTTGAAGCAGTCTTATATCCACATTCATAAGCAATTTCCGAAATACCTAAATCGGTTTCAATCAAATATTTGCAGGCATTCGCAACTCTAATTTCATTCAAATATTCTACGAAAGGTTTCTTCGTTTTAGCTTTAAACATTCTACAAAAAGAAGTTGGTGTTAGATTAGCAATTTTGGAAATTTCATCAAGAGATATTTCCTCTTTATAATTTGATTTTACATATTGAAAAACTGCTGCTAGTCGATCATTTTTGTTTCCTTCATTAACTGAGACATAAGAATCTTCGTTGATATATCTCAAATCTTTACTTTTTGATAAAAGAAACAAAATTTCTAGTAGTCCCATAATGACTTCAAATCCTTTCTTTTGAAGTAATTTTTTCAGTTTTTTCGAAATCAATAGGTTCGTTTGTCCGGTAATACATACGCCTCTTATGGCTTGCGACAAAAACTTTTTGACTTCTTGAGCTTCAGGCAATTCGTAAAATGAGGTTCCAAAAAGTTCCTTACTGAAATAAACAACAATAGATTTTGCCTTTAAACTATTAATTCCTTTATAAAAAATTTCATCATTGAGCCAAACATGGGGAATATCATCACCAAGCAACACCATATCCCCCGGTTCAAAAGACTCAACTGAGTTTCCTACAATACGTTTCCCATGGCTTTCTAAAATATAAACGAGTTCAAATTCAGGATGCGAATGAAAAGGAGATTGAAAAAAAGATTCTTCACGGGAAAATACAGAAAGTGAAGTATTGGTATATGACGCAATTTTTGTTTTTACTATTTTCATTTTAAAGTGCGTAAAGATAAATTTTAGTTAAATATGGATAAAATTGAGCTAATTACTAAATCAATTTAGTAATACATTTAAATTTTTTAAAAAAATAAAAGTATTAAATCTAAACCATACTATTGAGACAAAAATAAACTGTTTAAAAAAAACATTTTTTATAATAGTTGGTGACCAAAAACGAATGATTTGCTGAACATGTTAATTTTGCTAATCGCCATAAATCAACACTAAATAAGTAAGAAAAATTAGAAATTGTATATTTCAAAAAAAATAGAACGTCTATTTTTCCTTTCAAAATTAATTTAAGATGAAAAAAAACAATAAAAATAAACGTTGCCCTATACTTCTTTTGTTAGTAGCATCCCTTTTAGTCCTTAGTTGTTCTAATAACCAAGAAAAACTTTCGATGGAAATCAACAAAGGCTGGGAGTTTAGTCAACTGTCAAAAAATGATTGGCATCCCGCAACTGTTCCCGGTGAAGTACATACTGACTTATTAAAAAACAAAATGATTCCGGATCCTTTTTATCGCGATAACGAGAAAAAATTAGTTTGGATAGAGAAAAAAGATTGGGAATACAAAACAACTTTTGACGTCTCTTCTGAATTTCTAAAAAAAGAAAATAAAGTATTGATTTTTGATGGATTAGACACTTACGCAACCGTTTATATCAATGGAATAAAAATTTTGACAACCAATAATATGTTCCGACAATGGTCTGTTGATGTAAAACACAATTTAAAAGCAGAGAATAATGAATTGCGAGTGGTATTTACATCAGCCCAAAATGTGGTGGATTCATTAGCTAAAAAAGATTTACCGTACGTGATTCCTGATAATCCGAGGTGTTATGTTCGTAAAGCGCAATATCATTTTGGCTGGGATTGGGGGCCAAAATTCACCACTTGTGGCATTTGGAAAGCGGTTCGTTTGGAAGCTTACAATAAAAAAGTAGACGAAGAAGAATACAAAGCTCCTCGTAAATACGAATTAATCCAAGAAAAAGATACCGCTGGAGCTTCATTTTATTTTAAAATAGACAATAAAGCGGTGTATATGAAAGGTGCTAATTACATTCCTTCGGATGCCTTTTTATCAAGAATGACAAACGCTGAATATGATAAAGTAATTGCTACGGCAAAAGATGCCAACATGAACATGCTTCGTATTTGGGGCGGTGGAATCTATGAAAGCGATTATTTCTATGATTTATGTGACAAAAACGGAATTTATGTTTGGCAGGATTTTATGTTTGCCGGAACGATGGTTCCTGGTGACAAAGACTTTTTTGACAATGTACGAGAAGAAGTAAAATACCAAGTAAAACGCTTACGCCATCATCCGTCGATTGTGGTTTGGTGTGGCAATAACGAAATTGACGAAGCTTTCAAAAATTGGGGTTGGCAAAAAACATACAAAATGAATAAAAATGACTCTATTCGTTTATGGAAGGACTACAAAAGATTATTTCAAGATAGTATTCCAAAATGGGTAAAAGAAGTCGATCCATACCGCCCATACGTTAGCAGTTCTCCTCTTTTTGGTTGGGGCAAAAAAGAAAGTATCCGACAAGGAGATAGTCATTATTGGGGCACTTGGTGGGGATTAGAAGACATCGAAGTCGTACATAAAAAAACGGGGCGTTTTGTAAGCGAATACGGCATGCAAGCCATGCCAAATTATTCTACAATAGAAAAAATCACATGGGAAGAGGATCGAAAATTATTTTCGGAGGTATTGAAGGCGCATCAAAAAGCTGGAAAAGGATTTACTAAACTTAATACATACATTAATCGCTATTTTAAAGACACGACAAATGTTAAAACCTGGTCGCTAAAAGATTATACCTATTTGACCCAATGTTTACAATATTATTCATTCAAAAACATCATTGGAATTCACCGTTCTAAAGAACCTTACAACATGGGAACTTTGTTGTGGCAATTGAACGATTGTTGGCCAGTAGCGAGCTGGAGTATCACAGATTATTACAACCGTCAACCAAAAGCCGCTTGGTATGCCGTGAAAGAAGCCTACAGAGATGACGTAAAACCGACAATTGATAAGGTACGGCCAATTGAGTTAAAATTAGAAGATCCGCAAATCACCTTTAAAGTTGAAGGAAATAAAATAGTATTAAAGGCCAAAAAAGAGGCAAAATTTGTATGGATTGATATCAAAGGATACACAGGAAGATTAAGTGATAATTATTTCGATTTGAAAGCAGGAGAAGAAAAAACTATCACCATTAGTACTCCAACATCAAAACCTGTAGTTACAATTACAACCCTTTTTAATGTTTTGAGAAGAACTAAATAATAATTTAAATTTAAGAAAGAAATAAAAGAAAAAAAATGCTACCAAACCAATTAAAAGACACCATACTAACAACAATAAGTATGCTTTTTATGCTACCTGTTTTTTCTCAGGGAAACATAAAAAAAACACCAATTCCTCAGTATACTCAATTTGTAAATCCATATATAGGATCAGGTGGACATGGCCATGTTTTTGTTGGTGCAAATGTTCCTTTCGGAGCGGTTCAATTGGGGCCTTCTACTATTTTTGAAGGCTGGGATTGGTGTAGTGCCTATAATTACTCCAGCAATACGATTCTTGGGTTCACCCATACGCACTTAAGCGGAACCGGAATTGGTGATTTGAACGATATTCTGCTGCTACCTGTAACAGGGAAAGTTCCTTTGCACAAAGCAGCTATTAAATCTCCAAACGGTTACGGTTCTACTTTTTCACATCAAAATGAAGTGGTAAAACCAGGATATTACAGCGTTATCTTGGATAAATACAAAGTAAAAGCCGAATTAACCTCATCAGAAAGAGTAGGTTTTCATAAATACACATTCAACTCAAAAGAAGAAACACATGTTTTATTAGACCTTGCTGACGGTGTGGGATGGGATCGTCCAGAAGAAACATTTATACAAAAAAAAGGTTCCAAAAACCTTGTTGGATTTCGCCATTCAAAAGGTTGGGCCAATGACCAACGGTTATTTTTTGCCATGGAATTTTCAGAGGAAATTTCAGCTATAGCCTTGTATGACAGTACAGCTATTAAAAATGGATTTGAAGGCAAAGGTCTAAAAATGAAAGCCGTTTTGGATTTCAAAAACAAAAAAGGAAAGGTGCTTATGGTAAAAGTTGGAATTTCACCCGTAAGTGTAGAAAATGCGCTAGCGAATATCAAAGCCGAAATTCCACAATGGGATTTTACCAAAACAGTACAAAATGCTGATAGTAAATGGAACAAAGCCTTAGCAAAAATCGATATCAAAGCCAACGCTGATACCAAAACCATTTTCTATACGTCATTGTATCACACGATGTTTGCGCCATCAATTTTCAACGATGCCAATGGCGATTACAGAGGAACCGATAAAAAAGTCTATAAAAATCAAGGGTTTGTAAACTACACTACTTTTTCGTTATGGGATACCTATCGCGCGCTTCATCCGCTTTACACTATCATCCAAGAGAACAAAATCAACGATATCATAAAAACGTTTTTAGCAATTTACCAACAACAAGGAAGATTGCCTGTTTGGCATTTGATGGGAAATGAAACCGATTGCATGAACGGAAACCATTCCATTCCAGTAATTGTTGATGCTTATTTTAAAGGATATCGAAATTACGACGTGAATTTGGCATACGAAGCCCTAAAAAAAACAGCAATGCAAACCCGTGCAGGAATGGATTATGTGCAAAAACTCCAATACATTCCGGCAGACAGTCAATTTGAAACTGTAGCCAATGCCTTAGAATATGCAATTGATGATTGGTGTATTGCCCGCATGGCGAAAGATTTAAACAAAATGGAAGATTACGCTTATTTCACCAAAAGAGCAGCTTTATACAAACTCTATTTTGATAAAAACACTGGTTTCATGCGCGGAAAATTAGCAAATGGTCAATGGCATGAGCCTTTTAATCCGCTTTCTTCTTCTCATCGAAAAGATGATTATGTTGAGGGAAATGCTTGGCAATATACCTGGCTCGTCCCTCAAGACCCCTATGGTTTAATCGACTTATTTGGTGGAGATCAACAATTTATTGAGAAATTCGACCAATTATTTACTTTGACAGAAAAAGTAGCTGGTGAAGATGCCTCACCAGACATTAGTGGATTAATTGGTCAATATGCCCAAGGCAATGAACCTAGTCATCATATTCCCTATTTATATGCGAATGTGGGGCAACCTTGGAAAACAGCTGCAATAGTACGTCAAGTTTTTGACCAATTTTATACGACCAAAATTGATGGAATTTGCGGAAATGAAGATGTTGGACAAATGTCGGCATGGTATGTATTGTCTGCCATGGGATTCTATGCTGTGAATCCAGCAAATGGCACTTATGTTTTTGGAAGTCCTGCAGTCGATGAAGCCGTCATCCATTACAAAGAAAATATAGCATTCAAAATAACAGCGGTAAATAACAGCAAAATAAATAAGTATATTCAAAAAGTAGAATACAACGGAAAACCTTATACCAAATCATACATCACTCACGAAATGATCATAAAAAATGGAGCGCTAAAACTATATATGGGCAGTAAACCATCCCGAACTTTTGGAACGGCTAAATCTGACAGACCTTTGTAATAAATGAAAAATGCAACAAATCTACCATTAGATCTAAACAATAAATTTAAAATGAAAAATAGCAACTGTTTCTTTTTGACTTTTCTTTTTATAGCTTTTTTTGCAAATGCCCAAAACAAAACTGAAAGTCCAGCGGATCATGTCAATATTTTAATGGGAACACAATCGGTTCACAGTTTGTCAAACGGAAACACTTATCCGGCAATTGCTCGACCTTGGGGGATGAATTTTTGGTCTCCACAAACAGGAAAAATGGGTGATGGATGGATGTACACGTATACTGCCGAAAAAATACGAGGTTTCAAACAGACACATCAACCATCGCCTTGGATTAACGATTATGGTCAATTTTCGATTATGCCCGTTACCGGAAAATTAGCCTACAAAGAAGACGACAGAGCGAGTTGGTTTAGCCATAAATCAGAAATTGCAAAACCCTATTATTATAGTGTTTACCTAGCCGATTTTGACATTACCACCGAAATGACTGCTACTGAAAGAGCTGCGCATTTTCAAATCACATTCCCAGAAAATGAACAATCTTCAATTGTGATTGATGCTTTTGACAAAGGTTCTTATATCAAAATCATTTCTTCAGAAAATAAAATCATTGGGTACTCAACCAAAAATAGCGGAGGCGTTCCTGATCAATTTAAAAATTATTTTGTTTTGATTTTCGACAAGCCTTTTGAAACAAAATACACTTGGAATGACAAGGGATTGGTACAAGATCAACTCGAAATGAAATCTGATCATTCAGGAGCGGTTATTGGTTTTAAAACCAGTAAAGGAGAAAAAGTCAATGTTCGTGTAGCTTCTTCATTTATCAGCATTGAACAAGCTGAACAAAATTTGAAAGCAGAATTAAAAAACACCCCATTCGAAAAAAATGTAGCCGAATCCAAAACGATTTGGAATACCACTTTAGGCAAAGTAAAAGCAGAAGGCGGAACCGAAGAGCAAATCAATACCTTTTACTCTTGCCTGTACCGCACAGTTTGTTTTCCTCAAAAGTTATATGAAGTGGATGCGACCGGAAAGATCATTCATTACAGTCCCTACAATGGCAAAGTTTTGGACGGTTATATGTATGGCGGAACCGGATTTTGGGACACTTTTCGCGCATTGTATCCCTTGTTGAATTTGGTTTATCCTTCCATTAACAAAGAAATGCAAGAAGCCTTGATTAACGATTATAAAGAAGGCGGATTTTTGCCCGAATGGTCAAGTCCGGGTTTACGAGACTGCATGGTGGGCAACAACTCGGCATCAGTAGTTGCAGAGGCCTATTTGAAGGGCTTGAGAGGCTACGACATCAATACTTTATACGAGGCATTACAGCACGGCGCCAATACTGAGGGACCTAATGCCACAGGACGTAAAGGAGTGTCGTATTACAACACCTTGGGTTATGTTCCTTATGATGTAAAAATCAATGAAAATGCTGCTCGAACATTAGAATATGCTTATGATGATTTTACAATCTGGAGATTGGCAAAAGCCTTACATCGTCCCGCAGCAGAAATTGCTGTGTACGAAAAACGAATGATGAACTACAAAAATGTTTTCAATCCTGAATTCAAATTAATGAGCGGTAGAAATAAAGATGGAAGTTTTACCAAAGATTTCAATCCGTTTAAATGGGGAGATGCCTTTACCGAGGGAAATAGCTGGCATTATAGCTGGAGCGTTTTTCATGACATTCAGGGTTTGATCAATTTGATGGGAGGCGAAAAAGCCTTTACGACAAAATTGGACGAAGTATTCTCATTGCCACCAACATTTGACGATTCCTATTACGGCAGTGTAATTCATGAAATTCGCGAAATGCAAATCATGAATATGGGACAATATGCTCACGGAAATCAACCGATTCAGCACATGATTTATTTATACAATTTTGCAGGTCAACCCTGGAAAACTCAATATTGGTCCAGAGAAATAATGAACCGTTTGTACAAACCCACACCTGATGGATATTGTGGTGACGAAGACAATGGTCAAACTTCGGCTTGGTATGTTTTCTCCTCAATGGGCTTTTACCCTGTTTGTCCGGCTTCGGATGAATATGTTTTAGGGGCACCGTTATTTAAAAAAGTAACTGTATCTTTAGAAAACGGAAAGCAAGTAGTTATCAAAGCAGATAATAATTCAGCCGAAAACAAATTTGTTCAGGAATTGAAATGGAATCAAAAAGTATACGACAAAAATTACATCAACCATTTTGAACTACAAAAAGGTGCTGAATTGAATTTTAACATGAACAGTACTCCTAACAAAAAAAGAGGTGCTTCGAAAGATAGCTATCCGTATTCTTATAGTAAATAGCTTTAAGAATTTAATAAATTGACACTAAGGTAAACGCATTAACCAATAATACCAAATGAATAAACCATCACGCAGAACGTTTATAAAAAACACAGGGATTTTATCCGCAGGACTGCTTGCCTTGAATACCGAAGTTTTTGCTTCAAACGCATCTTCCTTTTTTAATCCAACAGCTGATTTTGTGAGTCAACGTCCACCTTTAGCACAACGAAAATTCATTAGTAAAGCCATAGAAGACGCCATTATTAGAATCAAAAAACAAATCGCTAATCCAGAATTGGCCTGGTTGTTCGAGAACTGTTTCCCAAACACTTTAGACACCACTGTCGATTTCGAAATTATAGACGGAAAACCAGACACCTATGTAATAACTGGCGATATAGATGCAATGTGGCTACGTGATTCTACAGCACAAATTTGGCCATATATTCCTTTTGTAAAAGAAGATAATAAGCTCAAAGAACTAGTGAAAGGCGTTATCAATCGTCAAACGAAATGCATTTTGTTAGACCCTTATGCCAATGCTTTTTACAAAGACTTCAATCAAGTGAGTGAATGGAAAAACGATATAACCAAAATGCAACCCGGCATTCACGAGCGCAAATGGGAGATCGACAGTTTATGCTACCCCGTTCGTTTGGCACATGGATATTGGAAAGAAACCGGCGATGTATCGATGTTTGATCAAAGTTGGAAAAAAGCGATGCAATTGATTTTGCAAACCTTCCAAGAACAACAACGCTGGACAGACAAAGGACCGTACACTTTTCAAAGAAATACAGCTTGGGCAACTGATGGTGTGCCATTATCAGGGTATGGCTATCCCGTAAAACCGTGCGGATTGATTGTTTCTACTTTTAGACCAAGTGATGACAGCACTTTGTTTGGCTATTTGATTCCGAGCAATATGTTTGCTATCGAAATATTAGGCTATATGATTGAAATGTGTTCGACTCCAGCACTGAAAGATGATGCTATCGTAAACAAAGCAACCGAACTGAGAGCACAAGTTCAAAAAGGTTTAAAAGAAAACGGCATCATTATGCACCCAAAGTTTGGCGAAATTATTGCCTTTGAAGTAAACGGTTATGGAAGTTTTCATTTTATGGATGATGCCAATGTCCCTTCGTTATTGTCATTACCATATTTAGGCGCTGTAAAACCAGATAACCCTTTGTATTTGAATACTCGAAAAGTGGTACTATCAGATAATAATCCATTTTTTTACAAAGGAAAAGCAGCCGAAGGTATTGGTGGCCCCCATACCGGAACCGATACAATTTGGCCAATGAGCATTATTCTAAGAGCTATCACGAGCGTAGACGAAAACGAGATTAGATATTGTATCAGCACTTTGAAGAAAACACACGCCGATACAGGTTTTATGCATGAATCATTCCATAAAGATGATGCGAAAAAATTCACTCGAAAATGGTTTGCCTGGGCCAATACTTTATTTGGGGAATTAATTATCAATACTAGTCAGAAACATCCAAATATATTAGCCGATAAAAACATTTAACCCAAACACACATTAGTCTTCGTTGTGAAAATGAATTATTTTATAAAAGTAAGAGCTCACGAACTATACTACTTCCTTTTTTCAATCAATTTTAAATGAAATGACAAATCGTAGAAATTTTCTAAAAAAAACAATGATTGCTTCAACAGCAGTCGCATTGAGTTCTTTCAAAGGCATAGCATCAGGAGAAGAAGAAACAATAATAAATGCACCAAAAACAAGAAAGCCTATTGTACTTTCAACTTGGCGTTTTGGTCTTGAAGCCAATGAAGCTGCGTGGAAAATATTAAAAAATGGAGGACGTGCCTTAGACGCTGTAGAAGCAGGCGTAAAAGTGCCCGAAGGCGATCCAACGGAAAGAAGTGTTGGATACGGAGGGCGTCCCGATAGAGATGGACGCGTGACGCTGGATGCTTGTATTATGGATGAAATGTCGAATATTGGCGCTGTAGGGTGCTTAGAACATATTAAACATCCTATTTCTGTAGCACGTGCCGTCATGGAAAAAACACCTCACGTAATGTTAGTGGGCGATGGTGCCTTACAATTTGCTTTAGCACAAGGTTTTCCAAAAGAAAATCTTTTAGTACCTGATTCAGAAAGAGAATGGAAAGAATGGTTGAAAACATCAGAATATAAGCCGATTGCAAACATCGAAAATCACGACACCATCGGAATGATAGCATTGGATACCGCTGGTAATCTCTCGGGAGCCTGTACAACAAGCGGAATGGCTTTCAAAATGCATGGGCGTTTAGGAGACTCCCCTATTATTGGTGCGGGTTTGTATGTAGATAACGAAATTGGCGCTGCAACTGCAACGGGTCATGGGGAAGAAGTAATTCGAATTTCGGGATGCCATTTGGTGGTCGAATTAATGCGTCAGGGAAGATCACCTCAAAAAGCATGTGAAGAAGCCGTTTTGAGAGTTGTAAAACTGATGAAAAACAGGAATAAGGATTTGAAAGATATTCAAGTTGGTTTTATTGCTTTGAACAAAAAAGGCGAATACGGTTCGTATTGTGTTCAGAGTGGTTTCAACTATGCCGTTTATGACAATACCGGAAACCGATTGATTGATCCGGATTATTATCTAAAACCATAAATAATCAATTACCCTTTACAATGATAAAATACAATTTAGAAATTGCCTGTTTTAATGTAGAATCGGCAGTAATTGCCCAAAAAAATGGAGCCAATCGTGTAGAACTCTGTGATGAAATGAACGAAGGAGGAACAACCCCTTCTAAAGAAGCTGTAATCGCTGCTAGAGAAAAATTAACCATTGATATGAATGTAATGATTCGACCACGTGGTGGAAATTTCGTCTATAGCGATGCAGAATTCGAACAAATGAAACAACAAATAATAGCATACAAAAAATTTAAAGTTGACGGATTTGTATTTGGAATTTTGAATCAAGACAACAGTATTAACGGCGAGCGAAATAAAGAATTAGTGTTTTTAGCAAAACCGTTGCCCTGTACTTTCCATCGCGCTTTTGATGTCGTCCCCGATGTTTACAACTCCTTAGAAACAGTTATTGATTGTGGATTCAAAAGTATTTTAACTTCAGGTCAAGCGCCAAATGTGATGGAAGGAATTACTGTTTTAGAACAATTGACAAAAAAAGCAGGAAATCGAATCATCATTATGCCTGGTGGCGGGGTACGTTCCTCAAATGTGACTCTGTTAAAAGAAAAAATGAATACCACCTATTATCATTCTTCTGCAATCACCAACGAAACCGAGACAGCCGATGGGAAAGAAGTAAAAGCTCTGGCTACTCATTTAAAGTAAAAAAACACAAAATGAAAAACAACTTCAAAATCTTGTTTGCTTCTTTCATATTAGCTCATTCAATTTACCTTCATGCCCAAAATGATTTTAGCCTAAAAGCGGACAAATCAGAGGAAGAAAGTTATGTCTGGACCAAAGATCCACAAGTAAAAGCTAATCTAGATAAATGGCAGGGCTACAAATTTGGTGTATTGATCCACATGGGACTTTACAGTCAATTAGGAACAGTAGAATCCTGGGGATTGGCTCCAGAAGATTGGGTGACTAGAGATGGCTATGACAATTATTATACCTATGCCACCGATTACAGGAACACCAAATACAAATTAAATCCAACAAATTTGGATGCTGAAAAATGGGCAAAAATGTTTAAAGAAGCTGGTGCAAAATACATGATTTTCACATCCAAACACCATGATGGATTCTGTATGTATGATTCAAAATTCACCGATTTCAAAATCACAAATCCAGCATTTCCTTATGCTAAAAACCCCAAAGCTGATGTTTTAAAAAACGTATTGGATGCATCCAGAAAACAAGGATTGGCAGTGGGTGTGTATTTTTCAAAACCCGATTGGACAACAGAAAATTTCTGGTGGTCTTATTATCCACCAAAAGACAGAAACCCTACCTACGATATAACAAAATTTCCAGAAAGATGGAAAAGCTATGTGCAATATACCCAAAATCAGCTGAACGAATTAACCACAAATTATGGAAAAGTAGATATTCTATGGCTTGATGGCTGTTGGGTGCGCCCCTTCTCCACCATCAACAAAAAAGTAGAAGAGTTCTGCAAATATCCATACGATATGGATATTAACATGAAACTGATCGCAGAAACGGCTCGAAAAAAACAGCCTGGAATGTTGGTTGTAGACCGATGGGTTCCTAGCGAATATGAAAATTATTTAACTCCAGAACAAAAAACTCCAGAAAAACCTTTGAGCGTACCATGGGAAAGCTGTATAACTCTTGGTGGAGCTTGGGGATGGGTGCCGAATGACAAGTATAAATCCTCAAAAGAAGTCATCCAATTGATGACCAACATCGTGGTAAAAGGCGGAAACCTCCTACTAGGTGTAGGACCTGATGCTAAAGGTGAATTTGACCCAAAAATTGAAAAAACACTAGCTGCCGTTGGAAAATGGCTTGCAATAAACGGCGAAGCTATTTACAATACCAAACCCGTTACACCATACTTAGATGGAAAAGTGGGGTATACTCAAAAAGAAAATACAATTTATGCCATTTATTTGCCTTCAAAAGACGAAAAAGAAATCCCTTCCGAAATTGCCATCAAAACTAATATGAAAGGGAGCTTGAAGGCCACTTTATTAAGTGACAAACGAAAATTAAGATATAAAAAAGTAAATAACGGAATTCTAATTGCCATTCCTAAAGAACTTAGATCTACTTTAGCTAGTCATGAAGCGATTGTAATTCAATTAACCAACTAATTATATTTAAAACTTATATGACTACCCGTTAGTTATTCCATATAAACAGAACGAGAAAAAAAATCGCTTTTTCACAATAGATTACCTATGTGAATAGTAAAACGTCTATTTGTTTCTCTTAAAAACAGCAAATTCTATGATTCTAGCCTGGACTGAGGCATCAAAGTGTGGTAAAAAATAATTTCACCCAACGGGTACCTTTAATTTTTTGGTATGCGTTAAGGGCAGTTCTTTAAAAAAAATGGCACCTTTTCTGGCATTTTATTGGACATTAATTGCCTCTAACTTTAGTTGAAGAAGTGAAATTTGAAAGTTTTTAACGACTTTAACCAAAATTAGCTACTTTTATTTGACTAAAGCCAAAGCAATCAATCTGCATAACTCCAGCTAAAGCTCGAGCCAAATGAAAGCAGGTCAAGCTGAGTAGTTACAAAAATCAAATTTTTAGAAATTGTAAACATTTCAAAATCTTTTCCTATACTTTCAGCAAGAATACCTATTTTTATAAAGTTCAAATTTACCCAAAACTTACCACTGTTTGATGCGTAATTCCTATACTTTATTGCTTTTATTGGTACTTACTATCTCACCTTCAATAAAGGCACAACACCATTCTAAATTAGAAGTAGCAGTAAATTGGGTAAATAAATCATTATATGTAGAGCAGGAACTTCTTTTTTTTAATGACTCTAACGACACACTAAAGAGTATAATCCTGAACGATTGGAACCATGCTTATTCCGATGTTTCAACGCCCTTAAGCAAGCGATTCTCGGATGAATTTTACCGTGGTTTTCATTTGGCAAAAAAACAGGAACGAGGAGGCACATTTCATTTGAACATTCAAGATAAGGATCAAACCGAAATGTCTTGGAATCGATTACATGAAAAACCAGATGTAATAGAGCTAAAGCTTACAAAACCATTACTTCCTCATCAAACGACCTTAGTTCAACTTTCATATACTGCAAAAATTCCTAGTGATCGTTTTACTGGAATCGGCTATACAGCCAAAAAAATGACCTTGAAAAATTGGTTCCTATCGCCTGCCCGATACGAAAATCACCATTTTATTCAAAATAGCAATGCCAATTTAGAAGATATCGCCAACGCTATTTGTTCTTATGAAGTTACCCTAAAAGTACCCTTAAATTTTAGTGTAACTAGCGATATGATTTGTGCAAAAACGAACAGAGATAACCATTCGAATAGTTATTTTTTAAGCGATAAAAATAGAACTGATTTTAGTTTGTTTATAGAAGAAAAAAACAGTTTTACGACTTATAAAAGCGACTTTATAGAAATACAAACCAATCTTAATGACTATCAAATAGATTCCATCAATAAAGCAATAATTATCAATCAAATTTCCCATTTTGCAAGAACTACTATCGGAGCCTTTCCTCATGAAAAAATAACTGTTTCGCAATCAGATTATGAACATAACCCTTTTTATGGGCTGAATCAATTGCCTTCTTTTGTCAGTCCGTTTAGCAACGAATTTATTTTTGAATTGCAATTTTTAAAAACGTTCTTAAACAATTATTTAAAAAACAGTTTGCGTTTGAATCCTAGAGAAGACAACTGGATTTATGATGGAATACAAGTTTTTACGATGATGCAATACATCGACACGTTTCATCCTAATAGTAAAATGCTTGGAACGATCGGAAAAATAAAATTACTTAAAGGCTACAATCTTATCAATTTAGATTTTAATGAGCAATACAGTTATTTTTATATGCTCATGGCCAGAAAAAATTTGGATCAATCTCTAAGCGATCCCAAAAACACATTACTACGATTCAACGAGCAAATTGCCAGTAAATATAGAGCAGGATTGAGTTTTAGGTATTTAAATGAATATTTGAAAGAAGACGTTGTTCCTAAAAGTATTGCCACTTTTTTCGAATTAAATCAGCAAAAACAATCCAATGGCTCAGATTTAAAAACCATTCTAAATTCGAATACTTCAAAAAATATCGACTGGTTCTTTGAAACTATCATTGGCTCCAGAAAACTCATCGACTACAAATTCGATCATGTCACCCATACCAAAGATAGTATTAGCTTTGCCATCAAAAGCAAAACAGGTGTAGCAGTGCCAATGCCAATTTATGGAATAAAAAAAGGAGCAATTGTATTCAGTAAATGGCTAGATATTCCAAAAAATCCTGATACTATTTATACGATACCAAGAGAAAATGCCGATAAAATTGTTTTGAATATAAAGGATGAAGTTCCTGAATTTAACCTGAGAAATAACTGGAAGAAATTGGACGGTTTTTTCCCCAACAACCGCCCCATAAAATTTGTATTCTTAAAAGATTTAGAAGACCCTTATTACAATCAAGTTTTGTTTACTCCTGCTTTAGGATTCAATGTATATGATGGTTTTTCTCCTGGTATGCGTTTTCATAATAAAACTATTCTAAACAAACCTTTTACTTTCGACTTTAGTCCAATGTATTCTATAAAAACACAGACTTTTTCAGGTTCTGGTTTTTTTGTCATCAATCAAAATTACCGCGAAAGCCGATTATACAATGTTCGTTATTCCCTTGGCGCATCCTACTTTCATTATGCTCCTGATGCCACCTATCTTCGACTCAATCCCATGATTCAAATGCAAATAAGAGGTAAAGATTTCCGAGACAATCGCAAACAACTTTTGGTCTTTCGTCATGTGATGGTCGAAAGAGAAAAAAGTGCCATCGTAGCAGACAAATCTTTGCTCAATTATGCTGTTTTTAATGCAAAATACATCAATTCAAAAACAGAAATAACCAATCATTTAAGCTTTACAACCGATTTGCAATTGGCAAAAGAATTTGGCAAAACATCGGCAGAAATTGAATACCGAAAACTGTTTCATGCTAATCGCCAATTGAATGTACGATTATTTGTAGGCCGCTTTTTGTACAACACTTCAACTGATTCTAATTTTTTTAGTTATGCCTTAGATCGTCCGACCGATTATTTGTTTGACTATAACTATTACGGTCGTTCAGAAAGCACTGGTTTTTTTAGCCGACAATTTATTTTGGCTGAAGGAGGATTTAAGTCAAAACTCAATAAACCCTATGCAAATCAATGGTTGACTACTTGTAATGCAAGTTTTAATATTTGGAATTGGATAGAATTGTATGGCGATGTTGGTTTTGTAAAAAATAGAGGCACCCAAGCACAATTTGTTTACGATAGTGGCGTTCGATTAAATTTACTTACGGATTATTTCGAACTCTATTTCCCGGTGTATTCAAGCAATGGATGGGAAATATCCCAATCCCATTATAATCAGAAAATTCGTTTTGTAGTAACATTTGATCCTGGTAAACTAATCAGTCTTTTTACCCGAAAATGGTTTTAAAATCATTTAAAAATTGATTAAAAAATAAATATTTGTTATATTTTTAACAAATAAATACACAATTACATGATTCTACCCCCCAATTAAACAGATTTTGTTGAAAATAATTTAATTTTATTTTACGCAACGAATTATGAAAATCACTTGTTTTTAAGTAAGTTTGTAGAAAATTACTATCAACAGCATCATGGTAAAAGAACAACACAACACTACTCTAACTTTTGAAGATTTCAAAACAGAAGTTATAAACGATTACAAATTAGCCATTACCAGTCGGGAATGTAGCCTTTTAGGACGCAAAGAAGTACTTACTGGCAAAGCCAAATTTGGAATTTTTGGAGATGGTAAAGAAGTACCACAATTGGCAATGGCCAAAGCTTTTCAAAATGGAGATTTTCGTTCTGGATATTACCGAGATCAAACTTTTATGATGGCGATAGGTGAATTAACACCTGTACAATTTTTCGCTGGACTCTACGGACATACCGATCTTTCTTTCGACCCCATGTCGGCAGGAAGACAAATGGGAGGCCATTTTGTGACTCATAGTCTAAACGAAGATGGGTCATGGAAAAACTTAACCCAACAAAAAAACTCAAGTGCTGATATTTCTCCAACTGCTGGACAAATGCCTAGATTATTAGGATTAGCTCAAGCTTCCAAAATATACAGAAACGTCTCTGGCATCACTAATGCTGCTAATTTTTCAACTAACGGAAACGAAATCGCGTGGGGAACTATCGGCAACGCTAGTACCTCTGAAGGATTGTTTTTTGAAACCATCAATGCTGCTGGTGTTTTACAAGTTCCAATGGTAATGAGTGTATGGGATGACGAGTATGGTATTTCTGTTCATGCTAAACATCAAACCACCAAAGAAAATATTTCTGAAATTTTAAAAGGATACCAAAGAGACGAAAATAGTAACGGCTATGAAATTTTCAGAGTAAAAGGTTGGGATTATGCAGAATTGATCGCTACCTACGAAAAAGCCGCAGCAATTGCCCGAAAAGAACATGTACCCGTTTTGATTCACGTGCATGAACTTACCCAACCCCAAGGTCATTCTACCTCTGGTTCACATGAACGCTATAAAGATAGTGAGCGTTTGGCCTGGGAAAAAGAATTCGATTGTTTGCGTCAAATGCGTTTATGGATGATTGCCATCAATATTGCATCGCCAGAAGAATTAGACGCAATTGATGCCGAAGCTAAAAAAGAAGTAGTAGAAGCCAAAAAAGAAGCTTGGAACAACTTTATCCAACCTATAATCAATGAACAAAAAGAACTCATTGGTTTGCTAGAAAAAATTGCGCCATCAAGCACCAACAAAGATTTTATTCTAAAACATTGCGCTGATTTAAAAGCCATTAAGAACCCTTTAAAAAAGGAAATCTTAATTGCCGCAAGAAAGTCATTGCGCTTGGTCATCAATCAAAATGGTCATCACGAACTAGCACAATGGATTTCAAATTATATTGGCATTACACAACCAAAATTCAGCAGTAATCTTCACTCTGAATCTGCACTAAATGTACATTCTATACAAAAAATAGCGCCAACCTATAAGGAAAATGCTTCTGCCGATACAGACGGAAGAATGATTTTACGCGATAATTTCGATGCTCTTTTTAATAAACATCCCGAAGTTCTAATTTTTGGTGAAGATGCTGGTGCTATTGGAGATGTAAATCAAGGCTTAGAAGGCATGCAAGAAAAATACGGTGAACTTCGTGTGGCCGATACCGGCATTCGCGAAGCAACTATTGTAGGTCAAGGGATAGGAATGGCATTGAGAGGATTGCGCCCTATTGCTGAAATTCAGTATTTAGATTATTTGCTTTATGCGATCCAAATCATGAGCGATGATTTGGCCACCTTACAATATCGTACGGTTGGAAAACAAAAAGCACCACTTATTGTTCGTACTCGTGGTCATCGTCTAGAAGGAATTTGGCATTCTGGTTCCCCAATGGGAATGATCATAAACGCAGTTCGAGGAATGCACGTTTTGGTACCTAGAAACATGACACAAGCTGCTGGATTTTACAACTCTCTATTGGAATGTGACGAACCTGCATTAGTAATAGAATGTTTGAATGGGTATCGCTTGAAAGAAGTAGCACCAACCAATTATGGTGAATTCAAAACCCCTATTGGAGTTGTTGAAACTTTAAAAGAAGGTACCGATATCACTTTAGTTTCTTACGGCTCTACTTTGCGATTAGTACAACAAGCAGCTAACGAACTTTTAGAAGTAGGCATAAACTGCGAGGTAATTGACATTCAGTCATTACTTCCTTTTGACTTGGATCATGATATAGTTAAGAGTTTAGCCAAAACAAATCGCCTTTTGGTAATCGACGAAGATGTTCCTGGTGGAGCTTCAGCTTATATCTTACAGCAAATTACAGAAATTCAAGACGGATATAAATATTTGGATAGTAAACCAGAAACACTTACTGCCAAAGCACATCGTCCTGCTTATGGAACCGATGGAGATTATTTTTCAAAACCTTCAACCGAAGATATTTTCGAAAAAATATACAGTATGATGAACGAAAGTAATCCAGTTAAATTCCCTAGTTTATACTAACTTTATTAATCACTTTTTCTAATGTCGTTTCTCTATTGAAACGGCATTTTTTTTATAAAAATATAGTTCAAAAAAAATTAGTGTTTAGTTATGTGCTTTTTTACTACTTTTAAAAAAAATCACAATACAGCATGAGCCCTTTTGAAAATTTATTGTACAATCTTACAGAAGTCAAAGTAATTGCTCCTGATATCCCGAATTCGTTATATTTTCCTTTAGACTTATCTATAAACAACAAAGCTTTAGCAAAATCAAACCCTACCACATCAGAAGATTTTGAGAACTTCATACATAAGCTTTTAAAGGAAAACAATGCCAAAATAGCTTTTGGTGGATATAATGAGACTAGAAACCTTTACAAACGAAGCCCCGTTTTCAAAAGCGTTAAGCAAGAAGAACGTAATATTCATATCGGTTTGGACTTATGGACAACTGCCGAAACTCCTATTTTAGCTGCTTTGGATGGAAAAATTCACAGCTTTCAGTTTAATGACAACTTAGGAGATTATGGTCCCACCATTATTCTAGAACACGAAATAGACGGTCATAAATTCTATACTTTATATGGTCACTTATCCGTAGAAAGCCTTCAAATACTGTCTAAAGGACAAATCATAAAAAAAGGAGAACAGATAGCAACACTAGGAAACGCTAGCGTAAATGGCGATTACGCACCTCATTTGCATTTTCAAATCATAAAAGACATACAAAACAAAGAAGGAGATTATCCAGGCGTATGCAGCCCAAGCTCCCTTTCATTTTATCTTGAAAATTGTCCGAATCCCAATTTATTACTAAAAATCAACTCATAATCATGCATCCAAACAAACAACTCATCCATAAATTCTACACAGCTTTTCAAAATGGCGACGCTCTTTCCATGAAGCAATGTTATCACCCCGACATTGAATTTCGCGATCCCGCTTTCGGCCTTTTAAAAAAAGAACAAGTCAATATGATGTGGAAAATGCTTTTAGAAAGAGCCAAAGGAAACATCAAAATAGAGTATTCTAATGTTAAAGCAAATGACACATCCGGCATTGCACAATGGGTTGCCCATTATACTTTCTCTCAAACTAACAAAAAAGTGGTCAATCATATCGCTGCCGAGTTTGAATTCAAAGACGGGCTTATCTATAAACATAACGACAACTTTAATGTATGGAAATGGTCGCAACAAGCTTTAGGATGGAAAGGATACCTATTTGGATGGACTGGTTTTTTTCAGCAAAAGATCCAAGAAAAAGCATTGTATTCCTTAAAAAAATATTGTGAACGATAAACCATAAAAAAAGGCCTATTAAGAAAAACTTCTCAATAGACCTTAACTTATGCTATGCCACACTACAAAAAGATGCTTAAAATATAATACGTAATCGCAGCTAAAAGTGCAGAAATCGGAATGGTTAACACCCAAGCCCACATCAAACTTACGGTTACGCCCCAACGCACTGCAGAAACTCTTTTAGTCAATCCAACACCAATGATAGAACCTGTAATCGTATGTGTTGTACTTACAGGAATCTTAAGATGCTCTGTAAAATATAAGGTCAATGCTCCAGCTGTTTCGGCAGCAACTCCTTCGAAAGATGATACTTTAGTAATCTTGGATCCCATTGTTTTCACAATCTTCCAACCCCCACTCAAAGTACCCGCTGCAATAGCAGTATAACAAGCTAAAGGAATCCATGAAGGCATTGCACCTTTTATCCCTTTATCATCGTTTGGCAAAATAACATTCAACCAATCTGGTAACGATTCTTGAGCGACTCCACTCGTATGAATATAAACTGCAACTGCTGCTGCAATAATCCCCATCACTTTTTGAGAATCATTTCCACCATGCCCTAAACTAAAGGCAGCAGAAGAAAGTAATTGAAATTTTTTCAACCATGAATTCGCCTGATGAATATTCAAGCTACTAAATATTAAACAGAATGTACTGATTGATAAGATAATAAAAGCCACTAACAACCATTTGATATTGTGCGCTTCAAAAGCAACACTCCAAAAGTGAGAATCGAATCTTGGTTTTTCAATATCAGCATAATATTTCATTTGTTTTTCAACAAACCAAACCGTTACTGCCATAATTGACAAGGTAAATATTTTTGGATAAACACTTTTCTTAGAAGAATTCAATAACCAAATAGAGATTAAATACGAAATCAAAGCTCCTAACAAAGGCGCTAAAACAATAAACGCAATCACTATTAACACTCCAGATGGTAACCCTCCATCTTTTCCTTCTTTAAACCAAGTTACCACTCCAAACCCTGCATGAGCAATGGCTGCACCAGCAAAACCTCCAATCAAGGTATGAGAAGAACTCGATGGAATTCCTAACCACCAAGTCAATAAATTCCAACAAATAGCCGCTATTACTCCTGCTAAGATGACTACCAAGTTGATATCCATAGTGCTGGCAGTTTTGGCTACAGTATCTGCTACTCCAAAACCAAAAACCCAATAAGCTAAAAAGTTAAAAAAAGCAGCCCAAAGCACAGCTTGAAAAGGAGATAAAACCTTGGTAGCTACCACAGTTGCAATTGCATTGGCTGCATCATGAAAACCATTGATGTAATCAAAAATCAAGGCCAAAACAATGATAATTATTAATAAAGTAAATTCCATAATTGTATTTTCTATAGGGAATAAAAGGTTTATGAGTGTTTCACAGTGATGGATTCTAAAACACTGGCTACACTTTTACATTTATCCGTAGCAGTTTCTAATACAGAAAGTACTTCTTTGTATTTAATAATATTTTTTACATCGGTTTCGTTTTCAAAAATTTCAAAAACAGCTTTATTATAAACATTATCAGACTTGTTTTCCAATTTGTTTATTTTAGCACAAGCATTGGTAATGGTTTTCATTCGTTCTAAATTCTTCAACTCTTTCACCGCCTCGTCAATATGATGACAAGCCTCAAGATTGATCTCAGTTAATTTACGAATTGATTTGGTAATTTTATCTACTTGATACAAACGCATTCTACTAGCTGCACCATGCAAATTATCAGCAACATTGTCAATAGAAGTAATCAAAGAGTGAATGTCCTCTCTATCGAAGGGAGTAATAAAATTTCTACTCAACTCTAGGTTGGTTTGACGCGTAATATCTTCTCCACGCTGTTCTAATTCATCAATTTTCAAAAACAAAACTTCTCGTTCTTTCAAAGGCAAATTAACTGCTTCGTGTAAATTCGAAGCCAATTCAATTAAATTACTAGAGGCTTCTTCGAAAAGTGGAAAGAATTTTTTGTCTTTTGGTACTAAAAATTGGAATAAACTATTAATTGTCATTTTTTATCGATTTAGATTTGCAAAATTAATCCATTATTTACAGCTAATGTTAGCTTAATGTTATCAATTCGTCTTCAATATGAAAACTATTTAGAAAAGCAATTGTCTTCTCAATATCGTAATGGAAAATTCGATCTTCATTAACAAATGGAACTTCTTGACGATACGAATTCAAGAACATTTCTATAAAATCACTAGACTGTAAGGGCCTTCTATACTCGATGGCCTGAGAAGCATTCATCAACTCAATAGCCAGAATACGCTCTAAATTATCCATGATACGCAAGCATTTTGTAGCGCCATTAGCCCCCATACTTACATGATCTTCTTGACCGTTACTTGAAACAATACTATCAATACTTGATGGAGTCGCTAACTGTTTGTTTTGGCTAGCAATACTAGCAGCAGTGTATTGTGGAATCATAAAACCAGAATTCAATCCTGGATTATCAACCAAAAAAGCTGGAAGATTTCGTAAGCCAGCAATCAATTGATAGGTTCTTCTTTCGGAAATACTTCCCAATTCAGCCAAAGCAATTGCCATAAAATCGAGCGCCAATGCCAGAGGTTGTCCATGAAAATTCCCTCCAGAAATGATTTGATCACTTTCAATGAAAATATTTGGATTATCAGTAACCGAGTTGATTTCGGTCTTAAAGACTTTTTTTACATACTCCATGGCATCTTTTGAAGCACCATGCACTTGGGGAATACAGCGGAACGAATAAGGATCTTGCACATGCAATTTGGGTTGCGCTATAATTTGGCTTCCAGCCAAAAAATCATTTACCCGCTGTGCGGTTTGAATCTGTCCTTTGTGAGGGCGAATAAAATGAATCAATTCATTAAAAGGTTCAATTCGTCCATCAAAAGCCTCCAAAGAAATCGAACCGATTAAATCTGCAAAATAAGACAACTTATATCCTTTAATCAAAATGTGAGCGCCATAAGCCGCCATAAATTGAGTTCCGTTCAACAAAGCTAAACCTTCCTTGGATTGCAAAACTATAGGATCCCATTTAAAAGTTGCGAGCACCTCACTAGCGTGGACTTTTTTTCCTTCAAAATACACTTCACCTTCACCTAATAAGGGCAATGACAAATGAGCCAAAGGAGCCAAATCACCTGAAGCCCCAAGCGAACCTAAGGTGTACACAACTGGATATATTCCGTTATTATAAAAATCAACCAAACGCTCTACCGTTTGCAATTGAACTCCAGAATAACCATAACTTAACGATTGAATTTTAAGCAACAACATCAATTGAACAATAGCCGTAGGAACTTCCTCTCCAGTACCACAAGCATGAGACTTTACTAAATTTTCTTGAAGCTTTGACAAGTTTTCGTTAGAAATTTTAACATTACACAACGAACCAAAACCAGTATTAATCCCATAAATAGGTTCGGTATGCGTAGCCATCTTTTTATCCAAGAAATCCCTACATTTCTGAATATTTACTTTGGCTTCTTCTGATAAAGCAATGGTTTTTTGAAAAGCTACAATCTCTTGAAGTACTTCAAAAGTAAGGAGTTCGGTAGAAATATAATGCGTATTATCCATTTTAATAATCGTTTAAGCTCCAAAATTGAATAAATTCACATTAAAAACCAACAGAAATTAGAAATAATTAAAAAAGAGCAAACATTTTTAACACACTATTCCTTTTTTAATCGAGGAAAGTTTTCATCTTAGATTAAAATACTTGACTTTATTTTAAATTTTAAATCTCAAAAACAAACCTTAAAATAAAAACATTCGACTTACTTGAAGCTATTTGTTTCACATTTAATAAAAAAAACATTTACTTCTTAGCTTTGAACACAAGATAAACCCAAGAAAATCACAAACATCCATTGCTAAAAATAAATTAAACATAATTTTAAGAAGATTGCTTCGTCATTATTAAAATATTCGTAAAAAGACTAAACAGTTCTAAATCTTTACAAAAAAACTGTATTTTTGAAAAATCAAAATGGAAAAGAATAACAGCACATACACACTACTAATGACAACTCCAACTGGGGTTGCTTTTGCTGTTACCGCTACTACAACTACCACTACTACCCTTTAGGGGTATACTTTATTACATATCATCCGTTTATCATCCCATCTATTGTATAGAAAATAGACTTTTGGGAGGCAGCAAACCTTAAGCATTCAATTACATAAAAAATATAAAAATGAGAGTATTAAAATTTGGCGGAACTTCTGTAGCCAATGCCGATAATATCAAATTAACTTTAGCCATCATTGCACAAAAAGCAGAAAATGAACCTTTAGCCGTAGTCGTTTCAGCCTTAAGCAAAGTAACCGATTTGCTACAACTCGCCGCTTCTAAAGCCGCACAAAACGACGAAAGTTTCAGAAACATCGTTTTAGAAATTGAGAAAAAACACCTCGACACCTTAAAACAATTAATTCCAGTTAGTGAACAAAGCGCTTTGCTGAGCCACATCAAACGCATCATCAATCACTTAGAAACATTATTGGATGGTTGTTTTTTATTGGGCGAATTATCTCCTAGAACTTCAGATACGATTTTGAGTTTTGGTGAATTGTTGTCGTCATTTATCATCGCGGAAGCTTTGAAACAAAATTTAAAAAGCACTAACTACAAAGACAGTCGCGAACTAATCAAAACCAACGCAACTTTTGGAAAAGCTAGCGTGAATTTTGAGCTGAGTAATGCTTTAATTCAAAATTATTTCAAAAATAATGACTCACAAGTGGTGCTACTTCCCGGATTTATTGCTGCTACCGAAGACGGCATTACTACAACTTTAGGGCGTGGCGGATCAGATTACACTGCTGCTATTTTTGCTGGCGCATTAAATGTAGCCGAATTGGAAATTTGGACAGACGTGAACGGAATGTACACTGCCAATCCAAAACTCGTAAAACAAGCGCAACCCATCGCTACTATTTCGTATCAAGAAGCGATGGAATTGTCTCATTTTGGGGCTAAAGTTTTATATCCACCAACGATTCAACCGGTATTGCAGAAAAACATTCCTATTTGGATTAAAAACACTTTTGAGCCCCAAGCCAAAGGCACTTTAATTTCGAATTCCGTTGCTGCGAATGGAACACCAGTAAAAGGAATCAGTCATATCGATAACATTACACTTATTACGCTCGAAGGCTCGGGAATGATTGGTGTGGCGGGTTCTTCCAAACGTCTTTTTGAAGTGCTTTCGAATGAAAAAATCAATGTCATTTTCATTACACAAGCTTCTTCTGAACATTCGATTTGTATTGGTATTCAAAATTCAGATGCCGAAACTGCCGAAATCGCCATCAACAAAGCCTTCGAAATTGAAATTGCTCAAAACAAAATAGAACCTTGTATCGTTGAAAAAAACTTATGCATCATTGCTTTAGTTGGCGAAAACATGAAAAATCACCAAGGACTAAGCGGACGTATGTTTAGCACTTTAGGAAAAAACAATGTTAATATTCGTGCGATTGCACAAGGTGCTTCCGAAAGAAACATTTCAGTAGTGATTAACGAAAGAAACGTTAAAAAAGCCTTGAACACCCTTCACGAAAACTTCTTTGAAGAAAACACCAAGCAACTCAATTTGTTTGTGATGGGTGTGGGTAACGTGGGCGAAAAATTTATAGAGCAAATTCACCAACAAAAGAAATTTTTAAAAGAAAATCTAAAAATCAATTTGCGTGTCATTGCCGTTTCGAATTCCAAAAAAATGCATTTTGATGAAGAAGGCATGTCTCTCAAAGATTGGCCATCACTTCTAGCAAATGGTGAAGTTAGCAACGCTGAAGCCTTTGTAAACAGAGTAAAAGAACTTAATTTACGCAATAGTATTTTTGTTGACATTACTGCCAACGAAAAGGTAGCACAATTGTATGAACATTTCTTAAGACAAAATGTAGCCGTGGTCACTTGCAACAAAATTGCATGTTCATCGGCTTATGCTAACTATCAACATCTTAAAAAATTATCCCGAAAATACAATGCTCCTTTTTTATTCGAAACCAATGTAGGTGCAGGATTACCAATCATTGATACGGTTAAAAACCTAATCGCATCTGGAGACAAAGTACACAAAATACAAGCCGTTTTGTCCGGAAGTTTGAACTTTATTTTCAATAATTTTAATGAAAACAATCCTTTTGATGAAGTAGTAAAAGAAGCTGGAGTACAAGGTTTTACAGAGCCTGATCCTAAAATCGATTTGAGCGGTATTGACGTAGCCCGAAAGATCCTGATTCTGATTCGCGAAAGCGGCTATCAAATGGAAATTGAGGACATAGAAAACCTTTCTTTCTTACCCGAAGAATGTATGAATACGACCAACAATGATGATTTTTTCAAATCCTTACTTACTCATGCATCGCATTTTCAACAGCTATTAAAAGAAGCCAACGAGAAAGAATCCCGTCTAAAATTTGTCGCACAATTCGAAAACGGCAAAGCCAATGTTGGGTTGCAATGCATCGCCAAAGACCATCCGTTTTACAACTTAGAAGGAAAAGACAATATCGTATTATTCTACACCGATCGATATGTAGACCAACCATTATTGATTAAGGGAGCTGGCGCAGGTGCAGCAGTAACGGCTTCAGGAATTTTTGCCGATGTCATTCGAATTGGAAATGTGTAAATAGAGTTACTAAGAGACTAAGTTCCTAAGCCTCTAAGATAATTCAAACTTAGAACCATAGAAACTTAGCCACTCAGAAACTAAGAAACTAAAAAAAATGAAAGAAATAAAACTATTTTGCCCGGCTACTATCGCTAATCTTTCTTGTGGATTTGATGTCTTGGGCTTGTGTTTGGCCACGGCAGGCGACGAAATGATTGTGCGAACTTCTACCGAAAAAGGCGTTCGCATCACCAAAATCGTAGGTGTCGATTTGCCTTTAGAAACCGAAAAAAACGTTGCTGGAGTAGCCGCTTTAGCCCTGCTAGAAGCTTTCGAAACAGAACTAGGTTTTGAAATCGAGATCTACAAAAATATCAAAGCTGGAAGCGGTATTGGAAGTAGCGCCGCAAGTTCAGCCGGAGCCGTTTTTGGAATTAACGAATTGCTAGGCCGACCTTTTTCACGCAAGGAATTAGTACAATTTGCCATTCAAGGCGAGAAACTAGCCAGTGGCAATGCCCATGCTGATAATGTAGCCCCTTGCCTTTTGGGAGGCTTCACTTTAGTAAGAAGCTCCAACCCTTTGGACATTATCAAAATCGACAGTCCCTCAGAATTATATGCAACAGTAGTTCATCCACAAATTGAACTCAAAACTTCGGATGCGCGATCGGTTTTAAAGCAAACCGTTTCCCTAAAAAGTGCCATTACCCAATGGGGCAATGTGGGTGGTTTAGTCGCAGGATTGTACACTCAGGATTACGAACTCATTGGTCGTTCATTACATGACGAAATCATAGAACCCGTTCGCAGCATGTTGATTCCTGGTTTTGATGCCATCAAACAAACCGCTTACGAAAACGGTGCTTTGGGCTCTGGAATTTCAGGTTCTGGCCCTTCGATTTTTGCGTTAAGCAAAGGCGAAACCAATGCCAAAAAAATAGCCGATGCCATGAGTAAAGTGTATGAAGAAATGAAGTTGCCCTACGAAATTCACGTGTCGAAAATCAATCCTGAGGGAGTTACAATAATAGCCTCCTAACCCCCAAATAGGGAATACTGTTTATGCAAGCAAAACAACACACTAATTACTAATCACTAATTACTGTCAGCTCGAGCGCAGTCGAGAGCGACTATTCACTAAAAATGAAATACTACAGTTTAAACCATAATGCACCCAACGTTTCTTTTGAGGAAGCAGTGGTACAAGGATTGGCCTCCGACAAAGGCTTATATTTCCCAGAATCGATTCGCCCTTTGGCAGCCGAATTTTTTGAAAACATCGAAAATCTTTCTCACGAGGAAATCGCTTTTCAAGCCATTCAACAATTTGTGGGTGACGAAATTCCAGCCGATACTTTACGCCAAATTATAGCCGAAACACTTTGCTTCGATTTTCCTGTAGTCGAAGTAGAAAATGGCATTTATTCGTTAGAATTATTTCACGGGCCAACGATGGCGTTCAAAGATGTGGGCGCCCGTTTCATGTCGCGTTGTATCGCCTATTTTAACCGAAACGATCCATCTAAAAAGAATACCGTATTGGTAGCCACTTCTGGGGATACGGGTGGTGCCGTAGCCAGTGGCTTTTTGGGCGTTGCTGGAGTAGATGTCGTAATCTTGTATCCATCGGGTAAAGTAAGCGACATTCAAGAACGCCAATTGACCACTTTGGGACAAAACATCAAAGCGCTTGAAGTAGACGGTGTTTTTGACGATTGTCAGGACATGGTCAAAAAAGCATTCTTGGATCCTGAATTGTCCGCTGTTCATTTAACTTCTGCCAATTCCATCAATATTGCGCGTTGGTTACCCCAAATGTTCTACTTTTTCTTTGCTTACAAAGCCTTGAAACAACATCAAAAACCCTTGGTCTTCTCGTGTCCGAGTGGGAATTTTGGGAACATTTGCGCAGGCATCATTGCCAAAAAATTAGGATTACCTATCGAACATTTTGTAGCCGCGACCAATGCCAACGATACCGTACCGCGTTTCCTAGAAAATGGCGTGTACGACCCAAAACCTTCCATCGCAACGATTTCGAATGCTATGGATGTGGGCAATCCGAATAATTTTGTGCGCATACAAGAAATGTATCAACAGGATTTGAAGCAATTCGAAAAAGACTTCTCGTCCTACACCTTTAGCGATGCCGCCACACTCGAGGCCATGAAAACCATTCAACAACAAAAAGGCTACATCGCAGAACCTCATGGCGCTGTGGGTTATTTAGGTCTAAAAAAAGAACTACAAAACCATCCCGATGCCCTTGGAATTTTCCTCGAAACCGCCCACCCTATCAAGTTTTTAGACATTGTAGAACCTGCATTGGGTGTGACTTTACCCATTCCGTCGCAAATAGAAAGTGTCTTAAACAAAGATAAAGTAAGCACCAAAATCAAAACGTATGAGGAACTGAAAGCGTTTTTACAAAACCAATAATTCCACCACTACCCTATTCATAAGCGATTTCTGTAAAGGAGTCGCTTTTTTTTTCAGGAGCTTAAACCTGCTGTCCGTTACAATCTCCGCCTCGGTTGGCTTTTTTGGCTGGGCCGCAAAGGAGCTTCTTAGGTCGCTCTTTCCGTCCCGCCAAAAATAGCCACCCGAGCCAGAGGATTTCCACTCCCATCAGGGCTAGGGAAGTTATAAATCAGGACTTAGTTCTACAATAATCAGTATTTTTTCTATTATCTTTAAAAAATGAAAACTAGATAAGTTAAAAAATTATTTCATAGATTACCTACTTTTGCACAGGAATCCGTATTAGATGAATTGCTTCAAGCATATGAGATTAGTAGACAAAAAGAAGTCAATAAAAATAATTCAATCTCAAATCAATGGGTATTTAATCAGCAAAACGCCAATTAGCATTTTACTTTATTAAAACTAAACACAGAAAAAAAACTAATGGTAACAGCTACAACGGATTTGGAAGATTTACTTCGTCAATTCGCTATTGCTCTGGTGTAAAGTCCTAAAAATGAACCTAATTTAGTCCCAAAAACTAATGTTTTATCGGAACATTAGATGGTAATTGTTTAAAAATAAAAAAACATAAAAATTAACTGAATATATGAAAACTAGAGTTACTACTAAAATGATAATCACTTTATCATTTTTTGCATTTACTATTTTAACAAAAGCCCAAAATGCAAGTGTTGAAAAATCAACTTATGGCATTCAAACCGGTGTTTTAGGAATTTGGGTACACCGAGAGGTTAAACTTGCAAATCAAATTGCTTTACGAGCAGAATTAGGAATGAATGCAGGAATTTGGGGCGGAAATTTTTATCCTAAAACTGGCTATTTAATGACTCCTGTGATTACTTTGGAGCCAAGATGGTATTATAATTTAGAAAAGAGACAAGCGGAATCGAAAAGTATTGCAGGCAATAGCGGGAATTATTTAACCATACAAACAAGTTATCATCCAAATTGGATTACAATATCAAATTATGACAATGTAAAAATAGTAAACCAACTTTCTATTATACCAACATGGGGAATAAAGCGAAATATTGGGCAACATTTCACCTATGAGACAGGAATTGGATTCGGTTATAGATATTATTTCGCAAAAAGCGAAGGTTACACTAAAGACGAAAGTTCAGCTGGATTAAATCTGCATTTAAGAATTGGTTATAGATTTTAACAATCTTAAAAAAAACAAGAGATATAAAATACCTTTTAACCCTATGAGTTAGAAAGGATTTGTGTTATTTGCTTAACTAAAAATTGATTTTTTATTTGTAAGTTCCTGTTAATTTAAACATTAACAATAATTTAGCATCTACCTACTTGTAATACTGAAACGAAGTCGATACTTTTGCCGACCCAAAAAAAAAAAAAAAGGAAAAGCCGAACACCTTAGTAAAAAGTAGGCCAAATTAAATACCATCACCATGAAAAATTCATTAAGATTTTTATTTGTTTCAGTTTTTTTAGTTTTATTATCTTGTTCTAAAAATGACGATGAACCAACAATTACAACAACCTATAAACTTACCATGAAAGCTACAGTTCCAACTGAGGGTAATACTGTTTTTTCGACAATAACTTATAAAAAAGCAGATGGTACGACTGCTACAATCAATAACACTAGCACTTCATTTTTAGAATCTTTTACTATTTCTAGCGGGTTTAATGTTTTATTTAATGTTTCTGGCACAAATAAGTCCACAAGCCAACCCAATATAAGTATTAATTATATGATCGAAAAATATGAAAACAATGTTAATAAGGGTATGATATGCTATGGTTCTTCAACTTCAGTAGGTGGAAGTTCAGGTTCATGGACATTTAATTCAAATAATAGTACTACATTTAATGGAACTTCTTGCCAATAAATAGAAAATTAAACCAACAGCTATGATAGAAATTATAATTCAAAAATTGTAATTCGAAATTGTAGTTTTAAATAGACTTAAACTTAATAAATGAAAGAAAAATTAGGTATTCTATTAAACAGAATATCCAAATAAATGAGCCATTGTTGGTGTGGTTTACTTTCTTTCATTTAGTTTAATCGCTGCAAATCTATAGTTTTTTTTTATACTATATTTTATATAAAAAAAACGTCACTTTAAGCTAATAATTAACTTAATAGCTATTCAATAGTTGTATAATTCGAAGCAGAATATCTTCTTTTTCTGTTAAACCAAATTTCAATCTATCAAAGATTTCTAACTTCATTTCTTCTTTAGAAATAAGTTTCTTGCCCTGAGTTTTAAATTTTCTTTACGAGAAAAACTTCTTTCTCCAAACTCCTCTTACATTTTTCTCTATTTACAACTGTGGCGCTTTTATCCTCAACGCTCTGTAGAATTCTGATATTTTTTTTCTATAATAACTCAATTTGAAAACTTTCTCATAAATTTTGCGAACCTTTTATATTGCTGAACAATAAACTTTCTGAGATGCCTAAGGTAGCATGGCTTAGGTTTTGAGACAAACTGAGGCTAGTTAGCGATGACGATTCTCTAAACTCAAACCACTTGTCAAAACCTTGACTTTAGTATCTTTGCAGAATGTTCAAAACCATATCCATTGCCGACCTTATCAATCAATCTGAAAAACAGGTTGATTTTTTGGTGGACCGTTTTGAAGATATGGTTGAACCTGAAAATATCGAATTTCCACATAAGCACAATTTTTACAGTATCATGTGGATTACAAATGGTAAAAGCAAACAGCATATTGACTTTAAAAATTATACTGTTTTTGAAAACACTTTGTTTTTTATTTCGCCAGGACAATTGCATTTATTTGAAGAATGGGAAGACATTGAAGGCTTTGTAATTGCATTTACAGAATCCTTTTTTCTGCAAATCTTTCAGAATAAAAACATTCTTTTCGAGCTTTCTTATTTGGATAATTTATACGAAAATCCATTTTTGCAACTTAAAAACGAAGACATAAAGGCATTGAAACCTATCGTAGATTTACTTTTTCATGAATCGAAAAACAGTGAACAAAACCACGATACCATCCAAGCATTATTGTTGGTTTTATTAAGATGTATCCAAAAATTATTTTCAGCCAAAAACGAACAAAACAATCACAAACATCAAATCGTAATTTTTAAGCAGTTTAAAAATTTAGTCGAATTAAATTTCAACAAAAACCTTTCTGTTTCTGATTACGCCTCACAACTGAATATTTCTGCCCATCTTTTAAATACTTTCATCAAAGCAACTAGCGGAAAAACAACCACCGAGATAATCAAAGAACGAATTATTCTGGAAGCCCAACAATTTCTTCATTTTTCTGAATTGACGGTAAGCCAAATTGCCGACCAACTCGGTTTTGATGACAGCAGCTACTTTGCCAGATATTTCAAAAAAGAAGTTGGACTTTCTCCCCTAGATTTCAGAAAAAACAAAATCTAAAAGTACCGATAAACCTACGATTTGTCCTAACCTCATCTGTATCATAGTCCTCATCTTTGCAGTAGCTAAAGTATACGTATGACACTCGAAGAAAAAGGACTTATTATTCCACCACCAGTATTAACTACTTACCCACAAATGGTAAGCCATGCCATTCAACAGTGGCCAAATGTAATGGCTGCAACCCATTGGGATTTGTACAACAACACCAAAGTAGATGGTGCAGATTTTTACGTAGGCAAAAATGAAATAGGACACATTCATTTAGATGGCACAGTGCATTTGGCCACAACTAATGAACTAAGAATACCGCTGCTAAAAAACAATTTGGCTCAAAAATTCCCTTATAGCGGAGAATATGAAGGTTGGGTACTATTCAAAATCACTACTAAAAGCGATGCTGAACATGCTATTTGGCTTTTTCAACTAAATTATGAAAGACTCATGGGACTTTCAATTGAAACTTTACTTTCTAAAATAAACAACCACTCAATAAAATAATTATGTCAAAAAAAGTAATCGTTTTCGGAGCAACAGGCTTAATGGGAAAACAAATTGTAAAAGAAAATCTAAAAGCAGGAAATGAAGTAAGCGTCTACATTCGCCAAACCGACTATTCTGAAAATGTAAACATCATTACAGGAGAACTGAATGATGAATCTAAAATTGCAGCAGCCATCAAAGGATTTGATGTCATTGTATCGGCTGTTGGAAACCGAAATTACGAAGACCCAACAATGGTAGTGGCTCCCATCGGAAAAACATTGGCCAAATTCGTTTCCGAAGAGCAAAGATTAATTTTAGTTGCTGGTTCAGGGCTTACTTTACACGACAACAAAACCTTGCGTAGAGATTTGGCAGGACAACCCGATTTTCTAAAACATCAAAGAGCCGATCATTGGGAGGCTTATACCAGCATTGCACCTTTAGACCTTAACTATATTTTCATTTGCCCCACTATGGTGGTAGAAGGCGATGCAGATGGAAACTATTTTTCACAAGAAAACTATTTCCCAAAAAGTGAAGCCAAACAAATTTCCGCAGGAAATGTAGGTCATTTTATCGCAAAGGAAATTGGCGAAGCAAAATTCAATAAGACAAGAATTGGTTTAGTAAATTCATAGAGGTTTCATTGATAATTAGACAGTTTAAGCAATCGAATTAAACCAAATGAATTGAAATTAGTCTAAAGCATTAGATTAATCCCAAATTAAACAGTAAGCTTCCCGTCGATGCTTACTGTTTTAACAAACAGAAGAGCGGACAGACTGTTTTCGAAAAAGGCAATACTTTTGTATTTTGAATTCAAAAATGAGCGTCAGTTTTAGGTTTTGAAAAAGACATCGAAGATTACATTTGACTAATCAATCAAGTGCGTAAACAAAAGAAGTAGCGTCACTAAACTCCTCAATTGTATGCAAAAAGGTGGACTAATTCCGCTGTAATAGTTTTCGAATACGCAATTTGGGATACTATGAAATAGTAATCATTTTAAATTCAAAAATTATGAAAAATCATTTAGTAGTATTTGCCTGTCTTGTAAGTTGCTGTTCTATTCAGTGCAGTTCGAACGATAACACCAACGTACAACCCACAACTCAAACGAAATACATTGACAATTTGTATACTGTTTCCAAAACAGCCGATTTAACCTATGCCAATGCTTTAAACATTGAGGGAAATAATCAAATACTAAAATATGATTTATACCAACCTACCGAAGACAATCAAACCACTAGACCGCTAATAATTGCGATTCACGGAGGAGGTTTTATAGAAGGCTCAAAAGAAAACCCAGGTACCGTTAGACTTTGTGAAACCTTGACAAAAAAAGGCTATGTAAGCATGTCCATTAATTACCGTTTAGGATACGAACAACCTAAAAATGAGAAAACATATTCAGAGGCAGTTTGGCGGGCACAACAAGATTTACGAGCTGCTATCCGATTTGCAAAGGCTAACGCAGCAAAACTTAGAATTGATGCTTCTAAAGTATTTATTTTAGGAGGTTCTGCAGGCGCAGTTACTTGTTTGAATGTTGGGTATTTAAACCAAGACGAAGCGCCAATTATTATCAATCAAACAAAATGGGGAACTATTGAAGGAAACTCAGGTAATTTGAATTTCAGTTCAAGTGTTAAAGCTATTATAAGCATCGCTGGCGGGCTTACAAATCCAAGTATCATTAAAACCGGAGATGCACCTGTTGCTTTTATTCATTGCAACCAAGACCCCGTTGTGCCTTACAATGAAGGCTTAGACGATAACGGTTTTTATATATATGGCAGTTTTTATCTGAATAATTTAGTAAAAACATTAGCAATAAAAACCGACTTACTTACTTATATTTCTACCAGTCATTCTTTTGCCGCTAATCCCGAAAATGTGACACAAACTACGGATTACATTGCGGCTTTTTTATATCCTTTGGTAAAATAAACCATCATAGACTGAGAATTTGGTTTGGCAGACTGAAAAGTAGCTTATAGTTTAAATATATTAGCTAAATGAAATCAGATGTTACATTACTGTTATCCAAAATCTGAATAATCAATGGCATCTTCGAGCTTAAAATTAGGTTAATCCTCTGCGAAGCGCTTAATCCTATAAAATAATGCCTTAAATTTGAAGCAAAATCAATCAACAAAAAGCAATAGGTTACAAAACACCATTCTTTTTGCCAAAACCTTCTTTGAAGGAATGCTAGTCGTAGGATCAAAAAAACAAATAACTTCTCTTCCATGGATCACATCACTTCCCAACATCCAGCCGATATTGCCGACCAACTGACCCAAAAAAACAGTAAAGATCGCGTGCTTTCCTTTCTTCTATTGGCAGGTGATGCCAAAGCCGAGGTGTTTCCGTATTTTGACAGTGAGATTCAACAAGAACTCATTTTGAATTTGGGAAACGAAGCCACCAAGGAACTGTTTAATGAACTCGCTCCTGATGATAGAACGCTACTACTGACTGATTTTCCAGATAGCATCATCAAGGAAATTATTAATTTATTGGATCAAAAAGAAAGAGAACAAGCCCTGAATTTGTTAGGCTACGAAAGTGATAGCATTGCCAGACTCATGACACCTCATTATATTCAGGCGAAAAAAGATTGGACCGTAAAACGCGTGTTGGAATCAATTAAAATCTATGGTAAAAAAGCCGAGACCCTCAATTTTGTCTATGTAGTCAATGACAAAAACAAGCTGATTGACGATTTACGTATCGGTCAATTACTCATGGCAGAAGACACCACTTTGATAGAGGAACTGATGGATAGAAACTTTATCGCCATTCGCACTACCGAAAAAATTGAGGAAAGCTTAGCTATTTTTGATAAATACGATCGCGAAGCCTTGCCTATTGTTACTGAAAAAGGCATCTTGGTGGGCATAGTTACTTTTGACGACTTGTTGGAACAAATCGAACAACGTGATACCGAGGACATGCAGAAATTTGGGGGTATGGAAGAATTGGATCTCTCCTATACCAAAACGTCACTTACCGATTTGGTTAAAAAACGTGCGGGTTGGCTGATTGTGTTGTTTTTAGGCGAATTACTCACCGCCTCGGCCATGGGGCATTACGATGAAGAAATAGCCAAAGCCGTAGTATTAGCCCTATTCGTACCACTAATCATTTCAAGTGGCGGAAATTCAGGATCGCAAGCGGCTTCCTTGATTATCCGTGCTATGGCGCTAAAAGAATTGCAGTTGCGTGATTGGTGGTATGTGATGAAAAAAGAGATGATTTCTGGATTGCTATTGGGTGGCATCCTTGGACTTTTGGGGTTTGTACGCATTGCAATTTGGCAAAAAACCGGAATTTATGACTATGGCCCGTATTGGTTTTGGGTGGCGCTTAGCGTTTCGACTTCGCTCCTACTGATCGTTTTATGGGGAACACTTTCGGGTTCACTGATTCCGTTTTTATTACGTAAACTAAAACTCGATCCTGCTACGGCTTCGGCACCTTTTGTGGCTACTTTAGTAGACGTTACAGGATTGATTATTTATTTTTCCATTTCGGCGCTGTTCTTGGCGGGAAAATTGCTGTAACTCATAAAATGTAACTCATTTTCTTTTTTTTTTAGAAATTGCAAGTATCAATAGCCCTTATTGACATTTTGCTGACATCCTGAAGAAGTAAACCTTATTAATTCTACCTAACTAAATCGCACCTCTTGAACAAGCGCTGCCATTCTTCATTTGTCGGAATGACTGAACATGAAAACATAAGTCAAAGATAAAATTACTGTAACGCTCTGTTTCGTAGCTAAAGTAAAGTTTTTTTTTTTTGAAAATGAATTGCATTGTTCATCCTAAATCGACGGCAATTTTACTTACAAAATCACTAAGTATCAATAATTACATGGCATGATTGAATTTAAATTGGTACAGAATCGATCCTTTTTTAGTTGATCTCACCTTGTAATCAATCAAAATATTTTACCTTTATTTTTCTCAAAATCAATCCACTATGAATAAAGAAGAAATATTGTACGCTTTTCAATTCCGTCACGCATGCAAAGAATTCGACACCAACAAAATCATACCCAAAGAAGATTTTGATTTTATTTTAGAAACCGCTCGTTTATCGCCTAGTTCATTTGGATTTGAACCTTGGCATTTTGTGGTGGTACAAGATAAAAACTTGAGAGAGCTTCTCAAACAAAATGCGTGGGGAGCTCCTAAAAAATTAGAAACTGCAAGTCATTTTCTATTAGGACTTACCATGAAATCACCTTTGACCAAATGGGACAGCGAATACATCGCTCATTTCATGAAAGACGTGCAACAACTTCCAGAAGAAACCATCAAAGGAAGAAGCAAATTCTTTGAAGACTTTCAAAAATCAGATTTTGATCTCAATAACGAACGACATTTATTCGATTGGGCCACTAAACAGAACTATATTGCATTGGGCAATATGATGACAGCTGCCGCCATGATTGGCATAGATTCTTGCCCTATCGAAGGCTTTAGCCAAAAAATATCCGAAGCCATCCTAGCCGAACATTTTGACATCGACACCACCCAATACGGCTTGGCTTATATGGTCGCTTTTGGCTACCGAGTAATCGAACCGCGCTCAAAAACCAGAAGAACAATCGAAGAAATCGTAACGTGGAAATAAGTTGAAGGTAGAGTTTAGAATATAGCAGGCATATAGAAAACAGTTTAAAACTTAACCTTAAACACTTAAATTTCAAACCCTTAAACTTTTAAACCCTTAAACATTTAAACCTTAAACCCTTAAACATTTTACCCAATTACCCAAAACCCTACTACCCTATAACAAGTAACAAATTTTTCCATAACAAATATAAACAGATTATGAATTTACCACATTTATTTTCAAAGTATCAGTTAGGGGCCATCGAATTAAAAAACCGATTCCTTATGGCACCAATGACGCGTTCTAGGGCTTCAGAACCAGGCGAAATTCCAAATGCATTAATGGCTGAATATTATGCACAACGTGCTTCGGCAGGGATTATCGTTACCGAAGCCGCACAAGTTTCACTCCAAGGCACCGGCTTCGCCAAAACTCCCGGAATTTACACTGACGAACAAATCGAAGGTTGGAAATTGACGACCCAAGCCGTTCACCAAGCAGGAAGCGCCATTTTTATCCAATTATGGCATGTTGGACGTGTAGGTAGTGCCAAAGTCAATGGTCTGCAACCCATAGCGCCATCGGCGATAACCGCACAAAATACCAATGTGTACCTATTTGATGGCGCACCCAATGGCGATGCAACTTTTGTACCCGCAGACGAACCAAAAGCCATGACACAGTCCGACATAGACCAAACCATTGCCGAATTTGTGCAAGGTGCCAAAAACGCAATCGCAGCTGGTTTTGATGGCGTAGAAATTCACGCTGCCAATGGTTACCTCATCGACCAGTTTTTGAGAACCAACAGCAATCAACGAACCGATAACTACGGAGGAAGTAAGGAAAACCGCATCCGCTTTTTGATCGAAACCACTACTGCCGTGGTAAAAGCAATAGGGAAAGAAAAAACAGGCGTTCGCTTGTCGCCTACAGTTCTTTTCAAAGGATTGAGCGATCCCGAAATCCTAGAAACCATTGCCCTTGCTGTAGTTCAACTCAACGCCCTCGACATTGCTTATATCCATTTATGCGAAGCCGACTGGGACAATGCACCGCAAATTCCAATGGATTATAGAATTCAACTCAGAAAGGATTTCAACAACACCATCATCGCCACTGGAAAAAAAACTCCCGAAGAAGGTGAGCAATTACTAGCCGCGCAACTCGTGGACTTAATTGGTTTTGGCCGCAACTTCTTGACCAATCCCGATTATCCCCAACGCCTGCTTCTAGATGCCCCACTCAATCCCATCAGCGACACCCACACGCTTTTTGGAGGAGGCAGCAGCCGTGGCTATACCGATTATCCATTTTGGGAGCAGCCCGCCTAAGGACCGCAAGTACGTCCCCTCCCGTGATTCGTTCTATCTTTGTAGCCGAACCCCGGCCACAAAGGATGCCACTACTCCCGGGGCTAGCCACCACGAATAGGTTTCGAACAACATTAAAAAAACAACGCTTCTCTGGGAATGGAGAAGCGTTTTTGTTTCTATTAATTATAACCTATTGTATTCAAGATAATGAATAGCAAAATAATTTTTCATTGCCTTTTCCATAATGATAGTATCCAATTCGAGCAAATTCTTTTTAATGTCCCAACCTTCAATCAACACTTCATCGTCAGCATCAATTACTTCTCCTTCAAGTTTTCTCAAAAGAATATCACTCAACAATATAGAGTCACAGGAATAATAATTAGGATAATATGCCTCTATAAAAGACCGGTAGTTGATAGAATTGAGATTTATCATAAGACAGCAAAAAAAATATCAGTTTAATTAAAAATAATTATCCTATAAACAATTGATTAGTGAATAATGAATGTGGAGCAGAAACTAAATTAATATCAAACTTTAAAGAAGGTTCTATTCTTGAGCTAGCATTATGAATACGAAATGAAATTTGCCATCCTTCACTCAGAGTAACAATTAGAGTGGTTTTAGAATTATCCTGATAAACAACCTCAATTAATCGATTGGGCAACTTCAATTTTGGAACTTTAGCTTTTGGTTTAATATTCTCAAATGGTAAATTTAATGTACCATGCAAATTATAAGCTTGAATTTCTACTTTGTTCTTTCCTTTGATTACTTTATAAAAATCTTGATTACCAACCAAATAACTTATTAACTTCTCTGCAACTATACCTTGATTTTCTTTATCCAACCTCAATAATTCTTTTTTAAAAGCATCTAATACTGGAACATAAACCGAAGTATGGTAATCACCTAAAGTATCCCATTTTTGCTTAGATTTACTAGAGGTTCTAATCTCAGCCAGTTTATCAAAAATCGGTTTTATTTCATTAAAGTAATCAGATGAACAAGGAATACCTAACCATTTCAAACCAAAATCTATATCATTAGATAATCTAGAATGTTTAACTGCTCTATGATTATTTTTGGCTGAAATTCCAATCTCCCATTTTTGTAAAGAACGAATAGCCAATACATCTCTTACATCTCCAAACTGTCCTGCTTTATCAGCTACTACTTCAAGTTCTAAAATATCAGAAGAATCGATACCATTTGACAATCTGGGTTCTATATCTAGAAGAAAATTAACTGCAAAACTTGCTACAAGATTATAATGACTTTGTTCGGTTTCATTAAAACTATCAAAACATTTAAAAGCTGTTTTATAAGAATCGTTTTCAATAATTACAACTTTAGTTAAATCTTTAAGTCTAACATGAAATTGGTTCAAAAGTGAATACTCGAATGCTTTTCCGTTAATTGTTTGTATAGATTTTTTTATCATTATGCTGATATAGTTTTAATTATTTCATTCATTTTGTCACGGACAATATTTCCATTTATATCACTATTTGTAAATTTTCTGTTATCATCCTTCAAATCCTCAATTGCACTTAAATCAAGAAAAATTTTCTCTGCCAAAATTTTACCAATTTGCACTGGAACAGCATTACCTATCATTTTGTAACCAGCAACTACATTAGAATACTCAAAAGAAAAAGTATCTGGAAAAGTTTGTATACGAGCACATTCACGCACACTTAATCTTCTATATAGATGCTCCTTATTCTTTTCAAATTCACGAATATTTTGCTCAATAAATTTCATTTTAGGAGCCTGAGGATGTAAGGGAGCATGTCTACCACCAGCCTGAATTGTAAAAGAAACCTCATCCCATGACCTCACTCTATTTCTTGACATAAACATAGATGAAAAACCTCCAATCATGTATTCGTGATTTGAAATCTTACAATCTGAACCATTAGTAAAATTACCCGTTCTTGCTGGTAAAACATTATCTTTTAAATCACTTATTACATTTTCTAAAGTAACTTTCTTTTCAATTGTTGTAGGCTTAGGAAATAAAAACTTAATTCCTAAATCCTTTCTATAACCAATAAAAAAAACACGTTTTCTGTCTTGAGGAACCCCATAATCAGAAACATTTAATAATTGAAATGATAATTCATATCCAATATCAGTAAACATTTGTTTTATATTATTTAATGCATCCCTGTGTGTAGGTAACAACATACCCGAAACATTTTCTGCTAAAAAAAATTTAGGCTGTTTATCAGCAAGAATTCTAATAAACTCATAAAAAAGTTGCCCTCTTTTATCAGCTATTCCTCTTTTGGAACCAGCTTCAGACCAACTTTGACATGGTGGACCACCAATTATACCATCACAATCTGGCACTTCACTTGATGGTATATCTACAATACTTCTTCTATCTAATACTGTATTTTTATGGTTTTTCTCATAAGTTGCCCAAATTTGCTTATCATATTCATTAGCCCATACAACATCAAATCCAGCATTTTCAAATCCTAAATCTAAACCACCTGCACCCGCAAAGAAAGAAACTACTTTTAATTTATCGACTTTCATCTTTTAAACTTTTTATCATTAAAGAATGTTGCTAAATCTGTTTCAAGTGCAACAACTATTTTTTCTAAAATCTCTACTGAAACATTTCGTTTCCCTTTTTCTATATCTGAGATATAATTTCTATCAACATCAGAAATGTTGGCTAAATACTCAATGGTAATATCCTTTTCTAGCCTGAGAATCTTGACTTTGTCTCCTATTTTTTCTTTAATATTCATGTTTCTAAAAATACTTTTATGCCTACAATTGTACTGCATACTATCGTAAGCAAAGCGCCGTTAGTTGTTAACAAATTATACTTCATAAAGTAACCAAAATCCCTCCTCCCCAACCCGCCACTTGCTACTTTGTTTTAAAAAAGCTACTTTTATGCTAAAATCGAACGTTTGAAACCTAATATCCAAAAAAGTATTTCGGTGGTACGCAAAATAGTCTTGGGGGCTGTCCTCTTGCTATTGGTTTTGGGTATAGCGCTGCATTTGCCTTTTGTACAACGTTTCGCCAAAGACCAAGCGGTCGATTACCTACACCAAAAAATCAAAACCAAAGTGCAAATTGACTCGCTTTCGTTTGGGCTTTTTCAACCCATACAACTGCACGGCTTGTATTTGTCCGACCAAAAGAAAGACACTTTACTGGCAGGACAACACCTTGTAGTCGATTTTAGCCTAGTCGATTTGATGAGCAACCAACTAACGTTAAACAGCATTACACTAGAGGGTATTACTGCCAAAATTGACCGTAACCGTCAAGGCACTTTCAATTTTGATTACATCACCCAAGCGTTTGCTGCTCCAGAAAAACCAGAAGAAGAGCCTTCGGAACCTATGGCTATCGTGCTGCATAAAATCAAGCTGAACCAAATACGTTTCGTATACAATGATGCCAAAGCGCCCATCAAAGCCACACTCAAACTCAAACATTTCGACACCGAATTCCAAGCCTTCGATTTAGAAAAACAAGAAATCGACCTACCCAAAATCAAAGTCACTGGACTCACCGCAGACGTATCTCAAGCCCTAAAAGCAACTCCCAAAACGGTAGTGTCCAACAAAAGGGCTGCGGCTACCACACCCGTTTGGAAAATCAAATTGGGCGAAATGGATATTCGAAAAGTACAACTCGATTACTTAGAATCCGTTCAAAAAACCAAAGCCCATGTTTCCTTCAAACGCTGGTACACCAAAATAGATTTGATTGATTTGGCCAATGAACTCGTGGTCATCAACACCCTGAATTTCGAAAACCTAAGAGGTGCCGTAGCTTTGGGCAAAGTGAATAAGATTGCAGCTCCCAACCTCACCAACCCCGCCGAAAAACCGAACCAATGGGAAGTAAAAATCAATCAAACCGATGTCGCTCAACTGTTTTTTCAGTTTGACAATGACAACTTTAACCGTCTAGCAAAAGGATTGGATTACAACCATATCCAACTCAAAAAAGCCCATCTCAAAGCGAATAATTTTCATTACAAACCCGAATCGATTGCGGTCAACGTAGCTTCTTTTGCAGGAAAAGAACAAAGTGGTTTGGTCATAGATTCCCTCTCCACCGACTTTTTCTATGGCCCCAAAAACAGCTATTTGAAAAAGCTGTACCTCAAAACACCTCAAACCCTTTTGCGCAACCAAGTGCTTTTGGGCTATCCTTCTATAGCGGCTCTAAGTAAAAACCCGGGTGAGCTATCCGTAAAGGCGAATCTAAAAAAGAGTCAGTTGGGTTTCAAAGAGGTGCTTTTATTGGCGCCACAACTCGCCAATACCAATCCGTTTGCGAGTAATCCTAAAGGAATTTTGCTGATTAACAGTACCGTTTCGGGCAAACTGAATCGCATCGAAATTCCCAATCTCGAAGTGAGCGGCATTGGCAAAACCAAATTGCAAGCGAGTGGTTCTATCGTTGGCTTACCCAATGTAGACCAAGCCCGATTCGACATCGCCATTCAAAATTTTGAATCATCGGCACAAGATATTAAGCAATTCGCTCCCAAAGGAAGTTTGCCTTCGAACCTTAGCTTGCCCAATCAGCTTAACGGAAAAGGAAGTTTCAAAGGAACGATTCATTCCTTTTTTACCGATGTGGTGCTGAATAGTAGTTTTGGCAAAGCCAAAGTAAAAGCCACCTTCGACCAACGTCAAAAAAACAAAGAACGCTACGACGCCCAAGCCGAGTTGATGAATTTTGATATCGGTCGTTTGATTCAGAATAAGGAGTTGGGGAAAATGAGTAGTCGCCTCCGAGTAAAAGGAACGGGATTGGACCCCAAAACAGCAACAATTGTAAGTACGGGAACGGTATCTAAACTGATGTACAACAAGTACACCTATCAAAATTTGAGTTGGAATGGCGCAATGAAACAAGGGCTTTTTGAAGCCACAATGGATGCGAACGACCCCAATTTGACTTTTACTTTGACAGGAAATGGAGGGATGAACGGTAAAACGCCAAAAGGAAACGTAAAACTTCATTTGGACATCGCCGATTTAGAAAAACTAAACCTTCACGCAGGCCCTTTAAAGCTAAAAGGAGAAGTGGATGCCAATATCCTTTCCGCCGATTTGGACCGACTTAACGGAACGGTAGTCGCTCATCAACTCGTAGTTACCAACGAAAAAGGAGCATTCCCAGTAGATTCTATTCAATTTAAAGCGGTATCCAATAAAGAAAAAACCGAATTGCTCTTGCATTCTAACTTTATGAATGCCACTGCGGAAGGACCGTTTAAGATTATCCAATTGGCAACAGCTTTACAAAACTCGATAGCGCATTATTACAATACGGCACCAAAAGCTAAAAGAAAAACAACGGCTCCGCAACAATTCAGCTTTACGCTCAATACCAAAGAGAGTCCGTTATTTGCCCAGTTATTGCCCGAGGTAAAGGAATTGGCACCTATTCAGTTTTCTGGGCGTTATAATTCGGTAAACGATTCGATTGCAGTTACAGGAAAAATGCCAAAACTAGTGTATGGCAATCAAACCATCACCAATGCCAATTTGAACATTGCTACTAATGACAATGCGCTGAACTATAGCGTAACCATTGATGATATTCAAAATCCACAAATGCAATTGCCTTTTACTTTACTCTCTGGAAAAGTAGCCAACAATCAAATCGATTATGCCTTGCAACTTAAAGACAACAAAGACAAAGAGCGCTATTTTCTTGCTGGAAATGTAAAAACCAGTCAAGGCAATACTTTGCTCCACTTGGATAAAAACGCCTTGCTGAATTACGAAACTTGGCAATTGCCAGAAAACAATCAAATCGTTTCGACGCCCAAAGGATTGATTCTTTCGGATTTCAAATTAGAACACGAAGGAAGCAGTATTAGTGTGCAATCGCAAACGCCAAACGCCAATGCACCTATCGCTTTGGCATTTGAAAATTTCGACATCCAAACGCTAAGTAGTATGGTCGAAAAAGACGATTGGCAAATGAGCGGAAAAATCAACGGAACGGCTGTGGTCAAAAACATAGCGACGCAACCGCTTTTCACCTCGGACATAAAAATCGATGCCTTTACTTTCAAAAAAGAAGCTGTGGGCGATTTTGTGATTCAAATTAAAAACGAAAGAGAAAACGAATACGATACGCACGTAGCCCTCACAGGTCAAGAAAATGACGTAAAGCTAGACGGGACTTTTAGTAGCCAAAGCGATAATTTCGATATGAAATTGGCCATCGAAAAACTCAATATGAAAAGTATTCAAGGCTTTTCTATGGGGCGACTAACGAAAAGCACCGGATTTTTATCAGGTAATTTCGATATTTCAGGAACCAGCGCAACTCCCAATTTGACAGGGCAATTACAGTTCAACGATGTGGGATTCAATGTCAAACAACTCAATGCGAACTTCAATTCCATTAATGACGCTATTATTGTTGACAATCAAAAAATGATCTTCAAAAAGTTCACCATCAAAGACGAAAAAGGAAATGATTTAACTATCGATGGCAACCTTGACACCTCTGCATTCAACAACATTGGTTTTGATTTGGCCATTAATGCCGAAAATTTCAAAGCCATCAATTCGAAAGCCAAAGACAACGAATTGTTCTATGGCGAATTGTTCTTAGACAATCAAATAGCCATCAAAGGAACAATGAACCAACCAATCGTCACGGGAAAAGTAAAGGTCAATAAAGACACCAAATTTACTATTGTTGTCCCACAATCCGACCCCTCAATAGCCGACAGAGAAGGCATTGTTGAGTTTATCGACCAAGACCATCCTGCCCTGGCAACTACTTTAAAAGGGGATGAAAAAGCCAGTCAAAGCGACATTATGGGCATCAATGCATCAGTGGATATTACGGTAAACAAAGACGCCGAACTAACAATGATTATTGATAAAACTACGGGCGATTTTGTAAAAGTAAAAGGAACGGCCAACTTAAACGGTGGTATTGACGCCTCCGGAAAAACTAATTTGACCGGAAAATATGAGATAGAAGAAGGACAATATGAAATGACGTTCAGTTCCATCAAAAAGAAATTCGACATCAAAAAAGGAAGCTACATGTTATGGAAAGGCGAACCTTTGGAAGCCGACATCAATATTACCGCAGTGTACAAAGTCAAAACGGCACCTATTGACTTGGTGTTAAACCAAATTGGCAGTGTTTCAGAGGCAGAAAAAAACACCTATAAAGAGAAAATCCCGTTTGAAACCGAGCTGAAAATGACGGGCGAAATTATGAAACCCGAAATTGTTTTTGATATTATATTGCCCGACAATACTTCGGTTTCCTCGAAAGTAATTAGCAAAACCAAAGCCAAATTGGCGCAATTACGCCAAGACCCGAATGAAATGAACAAACAAATTCTTTCCTTATTACTCTTTGGTAATTTCTTAGGCGAAAATCCATTGTCGAGCGAATCAGGTTTTTCGGCAGAATCAATGGCAAGAGGTAGTGCGAGTAAAATTTTATCCAATCAGTTGAACAACTTTGCTGGCAATTTAATCAAAGGTGTCGAATTGAATTTTGATTTACAATCCACCGATGATTACTCTACTGGACAAAAAGAAAACAAAACCGATTTGAATGTAGGCGTATCCAAAAAACTATTCAATGACCGCGTAAAAGTCACTGTAGGGAGTAGTTTCGAATTGGAAGGCAGCCAACAAGCCAATGAAAAAGCCACCAATATTGCAGGCGATGTTTCTATCGATTACCAAATCACAAAAGACGGTCGTTACAAAATAAGAGGGTATCGAGTAAACAAATACCAAGTAGCCCTTCAAGGAGAAGTAGTTGAAACAGGCGTTTCTTTCATCATTACGATGGATTACAATAAATTTAAAGAGTTGTTTCAGAGAAGTAAATAAACAGTAGTTGAAATTAAAACAAACCACATAGAATCATAGATTAAACCTAAATAAAAAAAGAATAAATAGCAATAACATTATTTCACACATAGAACAACTATGTGAATAGTAAAACGTCTTTTTTCTCTTTTAAAACTAAAACTTCTATGTCTCTAGCCTGCACTGAGGCATCGAAGTGTGGTTAAAAATAATAGCAACCGTTAAGTAAATAAGGAATCAAAACCAAAGTACAGTGAAAATGCATCACAAAATAGTATTCATTTTGCTTGTCGCCATCGGGCTTCAAAGCTGTTCTTCTACTAAAAATCTAGCAGAGGGCGAATTGCTGTATACGGGTGCCAAAGTAACGGTTGAAGGACCAAGCAGCTCAAAAGAAAAAAAAGCATTGGCTACAGAATTGAATGCTTTAGTACGTCCGATTCCCAATCAATCTTTCTTAGGCATTTATCCAAAACTATCCATTTACAATCTGGCAGGAACACCCAAAACCGAAAAAGGATGGCGGAATTGGTTGCGCACCAAAGTAGGTGAACCACCCGTTTTGAACACCAAACTCGATCCCGAATACAATCGCTTAGTACTCCAAAATTATTTGGAAAACAAGGGTTTTTTCAATGCAAAAACCAAAGCAGATACGATTATAAAAGGCAAAACCATTCAGGCCGTTTACACCGTCACACCTTCAAAACAATACCGCATCAAAAAAGTGGTATTCCAAAAAGATTCTTCGGATTTGTCCAAAGCCATTAGCAGTACCGAAAGAAGAAGTTTGCTAAAAATCGGCAATACCTACAGCCTAGAAACCATAAAAGAAGAGCGCATCCGTATCGACGAACGCTTAAAAGAATTAGGGTTTTATTACTTCAGTCCCGAATATTTAAAAATTCAAGTGGACTCAACCGTAGCCCAACAAGAAGTCGATTTGATTATAAAAGTAAAAGAGGAAACACCCGCCCGTGCCCGATTTATTTACAAAATCAACCAAATTGTAATTTATCCTAATTACACCTTGGGATCCGATACGATAAGTGCCTCCAAAAAAGCAGTAATCCAATACAAAGATTTTTCAATCGTAGACAGCGATTCGCTGTTCAAACCCAAAGTTTTTGACCGTGCATTGTACTTCAAAAAAGGAGATGCATACAACCGTACCAATCACAATCTATCCTTAAATCGCTTGGTGAATTTAGATGTTTTTAAATTGGTTAAAAATGAATTTCAGCCTTCGTTGATAGAAGGCAATTATTTAGATGCCTTTTACTACTTATCTCCTTTAGAAAAAAAATCATTGCGTTTTGAAGTTTTAGCCAAAAGCAATTCTGCAAATTATCAAGGAACAGAATTGAATGCCAATTGGAGCCACCGTAATACGTTCAGAGGTGCCGAACTGATTTCGATTTCAATTTTTGGCGGATATGAAGTACAAATTTCAGGGCAAAATAATGGCTATAACGTGTTCCGCATTGGTACCGAAGCCAATTTGATTTGGCCGAGAATGATTTCTCCAATCCAATTCAAAATGAGCAATCGCTTTACTCCAAAAACCAAGGCAACTTTGGGCTATGAATTTCAAGATCGTCAGCAATTGTATAGGCTGCAAACGTTTAAAGCGCTATTTGGGTACAACTGGAAAGAAAATGCTCGAAGAGAACATACCTTAAACATCGCTGAAGTCATTTTTGCCCGACCTCAAAATGTAACGCAATTGTACCTCGATGAAATAAAACTCAATCCCTCATTGGGTAAAGTGATTGAACGCCAGCTAATTTTTGGCCCTACTTACTCTTACACCTATTCCAACACGACTCAGAATAGAAAGAAAAACACCATCTATTACAAAGGTACGGTAGACCTATCGGCTGCGGTTACTGGCTTGATTGCTGGTGCCAACATCGATAAAAAAGATACGTTAAAAGTCTTTGGAGTGCCTTTCAGTCAATATGTAAAAATCGAAAATGAATTCCGCCATTTTTTAAAATTAGGAAAAGAAACACAATTGGCCAGTCGAATTATAGTCGGAACCGCTTTGCCTTTTGGGAATTCTAAAGAAATGCCTTTTATCAAACAGTTTTTTATTGGAGGAACCAACAGTATTCGAGCCTTTAGAGCACGTTCTATTGGTCCGGGAAGTTATTTAGATGAAGCGATAAATACCGATGGTTTTTTGGCGGATCAATCAGGAGATATCAAAATCGAACTCAATACTGAATACCGAACTACCTTATTTAGTTTTGTGAAAGGAGCTGCTTTTATCGATGCGGGGAATATTTGGTTGCTCAATGAAAACAAAGACAAACCAGGAGCCAAATTTTCTAAAAACTTTATGAAAGAAATGGCCGTCGGCGCTGGACTTGGATTGCGTTTTGACTTTAATTTTTTGATACTTCGAACGGATTTTGCTTTCCCGCTTCGTAAGCCTTATCTTCCTGAAGGCAAGCGTTGGGTTATTGACCAAATCAACTTGGGGAGTGGTGCTTGGAGAAAAGAGAACTTGATTTTTAATTTGGCTATTGGGTATCCGTTTTAATGTTTGTTGAAAAGCTGGAAAAACTTAACAAAATTTAACCGCAAAGTTCGCAAAAGGGTTACGCAAGGGTCGCAAATAATTAAACGGCTTTTTAAAACATATAAGATTCATATAAGTTGTAGTGTATTATAGCTTAGTAAAAAGGAACGCATAGTTTTTTACCTTTTAATCTGTGAAAATCTGTGTCTACAAGCTTAACCGCAATGAGCGCAAAGGGTTACGCAAGGGTCGCAAGGTTTTTTTTAAAAATCTGTGTAAATCTGTGTAATCTGTGTCAAAACCTTAACCGCAAAGTTCGCAAAGGTTTACGCAAGGGACGCAAAGCTTTTCTAATCTTTAATCTGTGAAAATCTGTGTAATCTGTGTCAAAAAAATAACCATAAAAAAAGCGCGATCCTAAGAATCGCGCTTTGTAGTTTCATTATTAGACGGTTAGTTCACCAAGAACAAAGCATTGCTAAAGAGTAAATTTCCGTTTTCCCAAAAAGCTCTAAACAATGGGTTATCTACCATATAAATCACTTTTCCAGACCCTTTGTAGTCTATGGCGAAATTTACCGTTTCGGGTAATTCTTTACCAATTTCGTGACCTACGAAACCATAGCTTTTGTAGCCTTTAGGAACATACGCGATATTTGAAGCGTTTTTCAATAAAGCATAATGACGGCTATCGGTTTTTAAACTGAAATATTTTTTACCTAAACCAAATGCCATCGGATGAGTAACATCCAATACATTTTCGATAATCGCACCTGGTATAGCATCCGACATGGAACGACGCTCTTCGTTCGCTGAATCTAAGAATCGTTTTTTCAATTCTTTTTCTTTAGCGGTTTTTTCTGCTTTTTGCTTGTCATCATCGGTCGCGTGAGCATTTAATGCAAAACCATCTTTCCCATCAAAAATATCCAAAGCTCCGTTCATAGCAATGATTTTTCCACCACTACTCACCCATTCGTTGATGTGTTTTTGTTCCCCATCAGAGAAATCATAATTGCCATCTGCCAAAATCAAGGTGTTGAATTCTTGCAATTTCACTCTTCGGAAACGATCCACATCTACAATGCTTACAGGATAGCCAATGGTCTCTTCTAAATAAAACCAAACCGATCCAAAATCAGTTGAATTAACTCCTCGTCCTGATAAAAATAAGATTTTAGGAGCTGTCAACAACGGGAAGTTTTCTCCTCCTAAATCTCTAGCATTTTTTGAATACCCAGAAGACAGCATAGAAAAATCCGATTTCTTTTTAACGATTTCACCCACTACTTTTTCAAAATCAACCACCTTTGGGTTATCGCCTTTGCTCACGATTATCCCCCCAGGTGCTACAGTAGTACTTCCAAAAATAGCTTGTTTCATCGCTGAACGTACTTTGATGCCTCTTTGGTGTAATAATGCTACCACTTGAGCCGAAATACGGTTGTTCCAAGGAATATGAAACGCATACACTGAACTGGGTATAGAAGATGAAGTCGTTTCTATCGCAGGTTTTGTTTTGATATTGATAGCATTTTTCAAAGCATACCCTTCTACACCATACGCCAATGGCAACGCCCAAGCCGTAATGTCATAAGACAAACTATCATTCAGTTTGTGATTGGGTTCGAACAAAATTTGAGCAAAAACGGCTTTTTGTTGGTCTACTTTTACAATCATATCATTAGGCTCGATGGTAAAGCTGTTCTCTTTTTTCGTTTGGTAATTAAAACCACTTGCTGATTGTTTGGCATCGGCATACGAAAATTCGATTTTGTTTTTTTGCAACAAATCGGCCAATTGCTCTAATTTAGGATTGCTTTTCATTACATAAGTTGCATACTTCCCTTTCATGGTTTTTCTAGAAGTATTCATAAACCCTCTAAATCCTTTCAACAAAGGTTCCACTTGAGAAGCAGCCGATTCCACTATCGTTAAAACCGTTGTTGCGTGATGTGTCAAACGGTCTTTGATGGTGAGATTCGCGCCGTTTTCCAGCATCACATCTCTTCCAGCACCAATTCCGCCTTGCTCTATTGTCATTCCTACAGCACCGTTGTACGTTGGATACGTATCTCCATAACTTGGGTAAAACAAATCGAAACGCTCGCTAGTGTTGTACAACCAATTTTGAGCATCGAATTTAGCCGATATGTTTTTTCCTAACAAAGCATGAAAATCTTTTTGATACGGCTCAATAAACTCATGCAAAGGCTCCGCAGAAGGTGGAAAAAAGTAAGGTGAATTATAGCCTTGCTCGTGAACGTCTGTATGCACTTGCGGCATCCATTGGTTGTACAAAGCAATACGTTGCTGGCTTTCTTTTTGGGTTTGCCAAGCCCAATCTCTATTCAAATCAAAAAGATAGTGATTGTAGCGTCCACCAGGCCATTCTTCCATGTGCTCTCTATCGGTAATACCCGGATGTGTTTGTTTTCCAGCGATTTCATGCAACCAATTTCCGTATCTTGAATACCCATCAGGATTCACACAAGGGTCAAGAATTACCACAGTATTTTTCAACCATTCTTTGGTCGTTTTATTCTCTGGATTGGTCAATTCGTAGGCAACAGTCAAAGCACTTTCGGTTCCCGCCCATTCGTTTCCGTGAACGTTGAAACTCAACCAAACAATTAATTTATCCCCTACCGTTTTGGATTGATTGGGTGCCATACCAATGGAAGCTAAATTGTTCAATCGGATTTGCTCCAAATTCGCTAAATTCTCAGGAGTAGAGATAAAATACACATTCAAGTTGCGGTGCTCCGCCGTTTGGCCGTATCTATACGGTTTGATGTAGGGCGTTTGCGCTACCAAATGCTCAAAATAATCTTCAACTTGATGGTAAAAAGTAATGTGTTGACCATAATCAGGAATGAACTGAGAAGGACTTTTTACTTGGGCCGAAACCCAAACAGTACTGGCTAAAAATAAAGATAGAATTAGTTTCTTCATACTAGTTTTGGTTAATTAGAATTCAAAAATAGGGAAACCTATGGTATTGACCTAAATAAATTACCAACTAACTCATCACTCAAATTTGAACACCTTTTAAATTAGAAATCTATAAAAGAATACTAGTGCTCAATATTTAAAAAAATTACAATGAACAATAATCAACATACATTTATTTTCACACAACAAATAAAAAAAGTAAATTTGAGTGAAACCATTGAAAAACTGCCACTTAAAAAACTTTCCAAAATCAGACATTCATGAGCAAAGAAGAAAAACCAAAGAAAAAGAAGCTCCTTTTTGAAAAATTAAATCCAAAAGAACGAATCGAAAGAGCCAAACAATTTTCAGCTCAATTTAAAGTGCCTGAAGAAGCTCCTTTTCAACTATCGGAATACAAAACCGATATGGTGGTTGATATTAGTAACAAAAAATTGGCTAAAATATTAGCTCTTGGTGTCGACGCTTTGGCTGATATGCAAGAAATTCTATATGCGCAGGACAAATGGTCGTTATTACTCATTTTTCAAGCGATGGATGCCGCTGGAAAAGATGGCGCCATCAAGCATGTACTTTCGGGCGTGAATCCACAAGGGTGTCAAGTCTCTTCTTTCAAAGCACCAAGTTCCGAAGAATTGGACCATGATTTTCTTTGGCGTTGCCAAAAACATTTACCTGAACGAGGTCGAATTGGTATTTTCAATCGTTCGTATTATGAAGAAGTATTGGTCGTTCGTGTGCATGAACAAATTCTGAAAGCTCAAAAACTTCCACAAGAATTGGTTACAGAATCGATTTGGGAGGAACGTTTTGAAGACATTCGCAATTTTGAAAAATACCTGAATCGTAATGGAACTATCGTGATTAAATTTTTCTTGAATGTATCCAAAGAAGAACAAAAAAAACGTTTCATAGAACGCATTGACGACCAAGATAAAAACTGGAAATTCAGTACATCCGATGCCAAAGAAAGAGTTTTTTGGGACGACTATATGAATGCCTATCAAGATTTGATTCAAAAAACAACCACCACGCACGCTCCATGGTATGTGGTGCCTGCAGATAATAAATCGTATGCGCGTATTGTCATTGCTTCGGCCATTATCAATGCTTTGGATGAAATGGGATTAGAATACCCTAGAGTAAGTCCAGAAAAAGTAGCCGAATTGCAAGAAATTAGAAAGGCTTTGCTAGAAGAATAAATTGAAGTTCCTTTGCCAAGTCCGATAACTGTCTTGGCAAAGGATTTTTTTTTATTGATTTTCGGTATCTAACCAAACCAAAAATAATTTATAACCAATAGTCAGAATCACTGCGCCTAAAAAAAGCCCTAAAAAACCACTCAACATAAAACCACCAATCGCACCTAAAAAAACCACAGGCATTGGAACTGGTGCATTTTTACCCAACAAAATAGGTTTAAGCACATTGTCTGCCAAAAGCGTAATCAATAACCAAATCGATAATAAAGTTGCCGTGGTAGTATCTGATACCGAAAACATATAAATGGCAACTGGAATTGCGATAGGTCCTATTCCAATTTGAACCACCGCCAAAACCAAACAAGCCACTGACCATAAACCAGCAAATGGCACACCCGCAACAAAAAAGCCGATACCAGCCATAACCGCTTGTATTACGGCAACTCCTAAGAATCCTTTGACCACATTTTGAATGGTCGTGACAGTAATAGTGGAAAAATGCTCCCCGTTTTCTCCCGCCAATTTATAGAATACTTTACTAGAAATGACTTTTAAATTTTCTGAAAAAGCCAATAAAAATCCTGCTATGATAATAGATAAATTAAATTGTAAAATTCCTTTTCCAATGCCCGCAAAGGCAGATAATATCCAAGAGCCAACTGTTGTCACTTCCTCAGAATATTTCAATACCGTTTCTTGAAGATTATCCGAAGCATGCTGCCAAATCTCTACAATAGGTCTAGTAAAAGAAGGCCAATTGGCTGTAGTTTCATTGGGTGGCGGAATGATTGGTTCTCCAGCTTGATAATTTAAGGTCAAATAGCGGATACCTTCATAGAGTGATTCGGTTACCAAAATACTAGGTATAATTATTAAACTCAAAAGTAAAAGGGTCAACAAAACGATAGGCGTTTTGGTTCTACCTCTAAACAATTTTACCGCCGATAAATAAATGGGATACATTGCAATAGCGATAACCACTGCCCAAATTAATAACAATATAAACGGCTTTAAAATAGAAAAACACCAAAACACAATTAAAAAAAGCATCCCCAATCGGATGATGATATCGGTTATTTTTTCGAATTTATTTTCTTTAAAATCTGAATGCTGCTCTTCCATGTGTTGTTTATTTTATAAAAGTAAATATATCAATTTAAATTATTTTCCCCTTTCGAATTTGCATTAAAATTACCTTTAAACTCGTAAGGAGGCCGAGAAAGATCACCGATATTGAAACAGCTATCTCATTAAACAGTTCACCGATTTAACTGAATATTAATAAATAATTAATTTGATTCACATTTAAAAAGAATTCAATAATTGAACACTTATTTCAGTATAAAATTTTGCAGATTTAACATTGATTCCTATATCTTTGTTTTACAAATTTTACTCTATACTTATGGAAGAATGCATTTCTGTTTTCGATATGTTAAAGATTGGCGTAGGGCCATCAAGTTCTCACACCTTAGGGCCTTGGCGTGCTGCCGAACGTTTCCTTGAAGAATTACGTCTGGATTTTGATTTGGAAAGTATCACTAGAGTAAAAGTAGATTTGTACGGTTCGTTGTCTTTGACAGGAAAAGGACACGCCACCGATTTGGCCGTGATGCTAGGTTTAAGTGGTCAAGACCCAGAGTACATTCCAGTACAAGATATTGACGGCATCATCAAAGCTATTGAAAACAATCATTTGATTCAATTGGGCAACGAGAAAGCCCTTCCTTTTTATATTTTACAAGACATTGTTTTTCATAAAGAGTTTCTTCCTTTCCACGCTAATGGATTAACCTTTACTGCTTTTTTTGAAAATGAAACCGAATATACTTCCACTTTTTATTCCATTGGAGGCGGATTTGTGGTAAAAGAAGAGCGTAGCAATGCCAAAAAGAAAGTCGCTATAAAATGTGCTTTCCCCTTCCCTATCAACAATGCAGCAGAATTACTAGACTATACCCAAAAAGAAAACAAAAGCATCTCCGAAATTGTCTATGCCAATGAGATTTCGATGCGACCAGAAGCTGAAGTGCATAGTGAGCTATTACGCATTTGGCACACGATGTTAGAATGTATGTACATTGGCTGTCATTCGGAAGGCATATTGCCTGGTGGACTTAATGTCCGCAGAAGAGCCTTTGATATGCATCAAAACTTAATTGGATTATCGAATTATGATTCCCCACAATCTTGGTTGGAAGAAATTCGTAAAACCGAGGTGAAATTTCGTCAAATTCTAAAATGGGTCAGCTGTTTTGCCTTGGCGGTAAATGAAGTAAATGCCGCTTTGGGACGCGTAGTAACAGCGCCAACCAACGGAAGTGCTGGCGTTATTCCAGCCGTATTGATGTATTATATGGTGATTGAAAACCATCAAGCCGACGAAAAACAAATCAAACAATTCTTGATGGTAGCAGGCGAAATTGGAAGTATTTTCAAAAAAGGAGCCACTATCTCGGCCGCGATGGGTGGTTGTCAAGCCGAAATTGGGGTGTCATCGGCTATGGCTGCGGGCGCTTTATGCGAAGTAATGGGCGGAACCCCAGCACAAGTATTAATGGCTGCCGAAATTGCGATGGAGCACCACTTGGGCTTAACTTGTGACCCAATTGGTGGTTTGGTTCAAATTCCGTGTATTGAGCGCAATACGATGGGTGCTATTAAAGCCATCAACGCAGCGGAATTGGCACTCGAAACCGATTCTAAAAACGCCAAAGTTCCCTTAGATAAAGTAATTGATACGATGTGGCAAACGGCCAAAGATATGAACTCAAAGTACAAAGAAACCTCAGAGGGTGGATTGGCTATAGCGGTTAATATGGCGGATTGTTAATACAAATGAAACCTCGTTTCGTATACTTTATTCTTGCCCTTCTTACGATTGTTTTGGGAATTACTTCTCGAAAAATAGTGGGTATTCCCTTGTTTGTAGGCGATATCTTGTATGCCGTATTGGTCTATTTTGGTTTTCGGTGGCTGTTTGTGAAAAGCAAAACACCGTGGCAAATTGGACTTCCTTTACTATTTTGCTTTTTAATAGAAATACAACAACTTAGTACAGCCGCTGCACTAGTGGCGATTCGGGAAACCACTTTAGGACATTATGTCTTGGGACAAGGTTTTTTGTGGATTGATTTGTTCTGCTACACGATAGGTATTGGGTTAGCGTATGCTGTAGACCGATTTTATATCGAAAGAATTGTGACTTAATCCTAAACTTTCTCGAAGCAACGACTGCCCTAGCCCTGATGGGAACGGCATCCTGTGGCGCTGGGGTTCAGCGACACAGATACAGTGGACAGCAGGATTAGCTCCTAAACACTCCCTAATTTGAAATAAAACGTACAACCCAATCCGAGTTCACTTTTTACGCCAATGGTTCCGTTTTGCGCCTCGATGAACTCCTTTGAAATGGCCAATCCAAGTCCTGTTCCTGTTTTATGACTTCCGGGAATTTGGAAATATTTATCGAAAACTTTGTTTTTGTATCGCACATCTATTCCTTTTCCTTTGTCAATTACCGAAAAAACAACTTGATGATTTTCGTTTTTTAACTGTATGGTAATCGTGCTTTTTTCGGAGGAATACCGTATGGCATTGGTCAAAAAATTAATCAAGACCCAAACGGTTTTTTCGCTATCAGCTTTGATGCTTGGCAGGTTTTCATCGGCTTCAATGACTAGTTCAATTTGCTTTTGTTCTGCTTGCATTTTTACGGCTTCTGTGGCGTACTGTGCCATTTCGTATGGATTGCTTTTTTCGATATTCAACTGAATGTTTCCTGTTTCTACTTGTGAAAGTTCCAACAATTCACCTGTAATTTTCAACAAACGGTCACTGTCCTCCTTGATGCTATCTACCAAGTATTTTTGTTCCTCATTAATAATGCCTGTTCTTTCATTTTCTAACAATTGCAAACTCATTTTTATCGAAGCAATAGGCGTTTTCAGTTCGTGGGAAACGGTGGCTATAAAATTGGTTTTGGCAAAATCTAGTTCTTTGAAAAAAGTAATATTTCTCAAAATAATTACATTGCCTATGGCTATGGCTTGATCTTCTCCAGTTGGTTTTATAGTGATTTTTACAATCTCTTTTTCAAAATAGCTTTCCTTATCATCGGCAAAAATCTTCATTATTTGCGCTTTTTCATTTTCTGATTTATCTACTATTAAAGATTGCATCAAATCATTCGTCAAGCCCAATTTTTCAGCCGACTTTCCGACAACCTCCTCTTGTTTCAAGCCCATAATTTTGATGGCTTCGTCATTGATAAACAAAATCACACCCTCATTGTCTAACCCTATAATTGGGTCGTGCATATTGTTGATTAAGGTCTCTAAACGCTTTTTCTCAAAAGACAATTTGTACAAATTGCTATTGTGGTATTCTTGCAATTTTTCGGCCATTGTATTAAAGGAATTGGCTAGGTCTCCAAATTCGTTATGATTCATAAAATGCACCCTTTCAGTATAGTTTTTATTGGCGATTTGCTGAATACTTGCTGTAAGTTCCTTGATGGGATTGGCAATATTATTGGGCAAGTTGACCAACAAATTAAAGGCAATCAAAAAGCACAGCGTTCCCACAACTGCAATCCAAAAATTGGCTTTTTCGGCGGATTGTTGGGCGATAGCTCCTTTTTCCTTGATGGCATTCATATTCAATTGCATAATATCATAAATATCGGTTCGAATTTGTGCTTTTAGCTTTTCATCCTGAAGATTTTGTTTCAAAAAAGCAAAACCTTGCTTGAGTCGCATCGTTTTTTCGAACTCGCCTTTTTCTGTAATATTAGCCACTTGAGCCTCTAAATTCTTTTGAAAAACGGCAACTTCACCCACGGAATCAGGCGTAATTTTATCCAAAGCCGTTAGCATATTTCGAGAGTATTCTAAAGTGATATAGTTGGCTTTTAAAATATTTTGAGTGTCTTTTTTTATCAAAAAAACGTAATAGGAACTGACCAATGACAGGATAATGATTAAGCAAAATAGCAATCCTACGCCTAGATTTAATTTGGTTTTGATTCTCATTTTAGGTTAGTATTATAAATTATGATAAAATTACTAAATCAACATTCGATAACGAAAGCGTATTCAATAATCGTCTGAAAAGTGAGGTTGATAAAATAGCGTTTAGTAAACTATAGTGTGGTTTTCCAATGCAAACAGTTGTAATTTGTTTTTGTTCGACTATGGCCAAAATAGCATCGGTGATTTTCTTGTTTTCTACTTTAATTACTTCCGCGCCTAGTTCTGTGGCTAGCTTAAAATTATTAATCAAGCGTCTTTGTTTGTCTAAAGCAATTTTGTCGCTACTTTCTTTTGGCGTTTCAACATACAAAACATACCAATGACTATTGTAATAAGTAGCCAAACGAGCTGTTTTTCGAATCACTATTTTGGCAGTTGCATCATTAGAACTGATGCAAGCCAATAATTTTTCGTGACGCAATGCGATTTTTTTGGGAATTTCATTTTCTACTTTTCGAACCACTTGGCTCGCCACTTCTTTCAATGCTAATTCACGCAATTGCAAAATTTGGTCCGACTTGAAAAAATTATTCAAAGCCGTTTGAATTTTATCCGCAGTGTAGATTTTACCTTCTTTTAATCTGGCAATCAAATCCTCCGAAGTCAAATCGATATTCACCACCTCATCGGCCATTCGGAGCACATTATCTGGCACTCTTTCTTTGACATCTATATTGGTAATCTGCTTTACACTTTCATTTAAACTCTCAATATGTTGGATATTTACCGCCGAAATCACATTAATCCCTGCTTCAAGAATCTCCAAAACATCTTGCCACCGCTTTTCGTTTTTACTTCCTTCAATATTGGTATGCGCCAATTCATCTACAATCACCACTTCGGGACGCAAATTGATAATGGCTTGCACATCTAGTTCTTCGAGCTGCTTTCCTTTATAAAAAATACTTCGACGCGGTATAATTGGCAAACCGTCAAGTAATTCGTGGGTTTCTTTGCGATTATGCGTTTCGATATAACCAATCTTAACGTCAATTCCTTTCTTTAACAAGGTATGCGCTTCTTGCAACATTCGGTACGTTTTGCCTACTCCCGCACTCATTCCAATGTAAACCTTGAACTTTCCTCTACGCGATTTTTGGATTAAATCGAGAAAGTGCTTAACGTTATTTTCTTTTTCATTGTCCATACAAAACAATTTGGTTCTTAGTATTTAAACCATTAAGATGTTAAAAACAACTAACATCTTAATGGCAAATAAATAATTAGTAGCATTACCATTGGGGAAATACAACTTAAAATAAACAATTAACCACATAGAATCATAGATTAAAGCAAATCAACATAGAAAAAAAAGAAATAGTACTATTTTTCACATAGATAAGCTATGTGAATAGTAAAACGTCTATTTATATCTTTTAAAAGAAACTCTAAATTCTATGTGTCTTCTATGTGGTAAAAAAAAAATCATCCAAAAGATTACAACTTCCCTCTTACAAAGAAATGGCAAGAGAAGATGTCAAGAATACATTATTATTGGTTGGATTATTGCTCTTCAAAAAGATATCGTCTTTGCTATTTAATGTTCGTGCTTCCAATCGGAACATAACGTTATTGGCTACCAAATAATCAAAATTTGCAGAGAAACCATAGGTTTTAAAACCATTTGGCGTTCCCGTTGCAATGATTGCACCATTTTTATCCTGATAATATTCTCCTCTTGCAGCCAACTGAATTTTGTCTGTGGGTTTGTATTGAACGATTACTGATGGATTGTACCAAACATCGTAATCGCTACTTCCTTTTGTCGATTGCTGCGCTCCAATATCAAAACCAGCAATTACAGTTGCTTTTTCGGTCACTTTAAATGTTGCGAAAAAATCGTTGAAATAACGCCATTTTTTATCGACATCAGGCTGTTCATTTCCAACATAAGTACTCCAATTTAAGGATAGACTTGCTGACGGTTTAAAAGTTACTTGAGTTCCAAAAGCAGGCGTTTGATTGCCATCAATTTTTTGAATACGTTGCCATCCATTCAAATACATTGCTGCCAAATACCATTTCTCCGATTTCGAAGTGTACCCTATTTTTACACCCGCTTCATAATAAGGCGTATTATCAGCCCCCAAACTTCGGGTCAAAGTCATACAATCTTTCCCAATCGCACTCTCAAATCCAATATGCGAAGGCATAACTCCCGCATCAATCCAAAGATTGTGTTCTTTTGAAATTTTCACACCCACATTCGCTTCAAACACATTTTGCAACAAGTCTTGCTCAGCCGCCATATTGTACTGAGCATAAGTGCCCGCCATTAGGGCAAAATTCGCGCGAACATTCTCTTTCGAATAATTCACTTTGGCGATTCCTAAATTCAAATTCACCTCATTTGACCTATTATGATTGTAAATAAATCCCGATTTGGTATGATTCTCGGGTTTCCCAAAATCATAACTGTAATACCCTTCGATATAACCTGAAAAGGTAAACGGACTTTTTTCTTTATCTTGAGCTGTAGCAAAACCAAAAGCTAACAAAGCTGTAACTACTATTTTATTCACTTGATTCATTTTTTTATTAGGAGCTAATCCAGCTATTCACTGCAATCTTTAGTGCCAAACCCTGGCACTAAAGGATTTCCGTTGCTATCTGGGCTAGGGCATTTCGTTTTTAAAGACGTTTTATTTTAATTTATCTAAGGCTACATTCAACGCTAAAACATTTACTATTGAAGTTCCCATTACTGATGGTTTGCTGATGTTAGATTCCACCAAAGCTTTTACCTTTTCTTCAGACAATTTTCTAACTTGGGCAACTCTTTTCACCTGAATCAAAGCACCTTCTGGCGAAATATTAGGGTCCAAACCGCTTCCCGAAGCCGTTACCAAATCTGATGGAATCTCCGCTTTTTTCAAATACGGATGCACGATTAAAAACGTGTCGATTCTTTTTTGTACCAAAGCCAGATATTCTGGGTTACTTGGTCCTTTGTTGCTTCCAGCACTTCCAGCGGCATTATAATCTACTGCCGATGGTCGCCCCCAAAAATAGTTGGCTTTGTCGAACTTTTGACCTATTTTTTGATACCCTATTACTTTTCCATTTACTGAAATAGTTTCTCCCTTTCCGTTATTGGGAGCCAATTGTGCAATGCCATAAATAGCCAATGGATAAATTACAGCGAATAAAATTACCATTAATACGGTGAATTTTACTATTGAAAATATGTTTTTCATTTTTGTTTTTGTTTTTGTTTTTTTAAACCTGACAGGTTTCAAAAACCTGTCAGGTTTGATTTTACATAAATAACGTCACCACCAAATCGATGGCTTTAATTCCAATAAAAGGCACAATTATCCCTCCCAAACCGTAAATCAACAGGTTTCTTCTCAAGATAGCTTCTGCACCAATTGGTTTGTAATCCACTCCTCTTAAGGCTAGCGGAATCAAAATCGGAATGATAATCGCATTGAAAATCACCGCTGATAAAATAGCACTTTCAGGGCTGTGCAATTGCATAATGTTCAACCCTTGCAAGGCTGGAATTGCTGTGATGAACAAAGCAGGAACAATAGCAAAATATTTGGCCACGTCATTCGCAATCGAAAATGTAGTAAGCGTTCCTCTGGTCATCAATAGTTGTTTTCCAATTTCTATGATTTCGATTAACTTGGTTGGGTCATTGTCTAAATCCACCATATTACCCGCTTCTTTAGCGGCTTGAGTTCCGCTGTTCATCGCTACACCAACATTGGCTTGAGCCAAAGCAGGCGCATCATTGGTACCATCACCCATCATCGCTACAAGCTTGCCTTGTTCTTGTTCGTTTTTGATGTAATTCATTTTATCCTCAGGCTTAGCTTCGGCAATAAAATCATCCACACCAGCTGCTTCGGCAATAAATTTGGCAGTCAAAGGATTATCTCCTGTAACCATCACGGTTTTTACACCCATTTTTCTCAAACGCTCAAAACGTTCTTTCATTCCTGTTTTGATAATATCTTGCAACTCAATCACCCCTTGAACGGCATTATTTTTTATAACTACCAAGGGTGTTCCTCCATTAGATGAGATTGTAATAACTGTTTGTGAAATATCCTCAGGAAAAATATTTCCTGCTTGCTGAACGATATTTTTTGCTGCATCTTGAGCGCCTTTTCTAATATTGGTTCCATCTCTTAAAACTACGCCACTGGTTCTGGTTTCTGCAGTAAATTTTATAGTTTGTGAGATGTGAGAAGAAAGTTGTGAAATGCTTTCTTTGATTTTGCCTTTTACATCTAACATTTCACTTAATTCCACAATACTTTTTCCTTCCGGAGTGTCATCTGCCAAAGAACTCAAAACAGCCGATTGAATAAATTCGTCTTGCGATACTCCTTTTGCAGGATAAAAATTCGTTGCTTTTCTGTTTCCAATGGTGATGGTTCCTGTTTTATCCAAAAGTAACACATCAATATCTCCCGCAGTTTCTACCGCTTTACCTGATTTAGTAATCACATTGGCACGCAACGCTCTGTCCATACCCGCAATTCCAATAGCAGAAAGTAATCCACCAATAGTCGTTGGAATCAAACAAACGAAAAGTGAGATGAAAGCTGCGATTGTAATAGGTGCATTCGCATAATCAGCAAAAGGTTTCAAGGTCACACAAACAATCACGAAGATTAAGGTAAATGCTGCCAAAAGAATGGTCAAAGCAATTTCGTTTGGTGTTTTCTGACGGCTTGCTCCTTCTACCAAAGCAATCATTTTGTCCAAGAAACTTTCTCCTGGATTGGTTGTAACTCTTACCGTAATTCTGTCACTTAATACTTTTGTCCCTCCTGTTACCGATGATTTGTCACCTCCTGCTTCTCTTATAACTGGTGCACTCTCTCCAGTTATAGCACTTTCATCAATAGTAGCTAATCCTTCAATGATTTCACCATCAATAGGGATTATATCACCAGCTTCACAGAAAAACAAATCGTCCATTTTTAGTTGTGAAGAAGGAATCATTTCAATTTCGTGTGAATAAATTTTACCAACCTCTGAAACTTTTTTAGCAGGTGTTTCTTCACGTGTTTTTCGCAAACTGTCTGCTTGAGCTTTCCCTCTGGCTTCGGCAATCGCTTCAGCAAAATTGGCAAACAAAAGTGTTGCAAATAAAATCAAGAATACTATGAGATTGTAAGCAAAACTACCTTCCTCCCCCGGCCCCTCCGAAGGAGGGGAGAACAAAACATACAAAGAAACTATCAGCATTATAGCAGTTCCTATTTCAACGGTAAACATTACCGGATTTCTGAACATTGTTTTTGGGTTAAGCTTTACAAAAGACTGCACTAATGCTTCTTTTACTTGCTTACTTTCAAACATTGATTTGGAATTATTTTTAGTCATTTTTTATAATATTATTTTAAAGTAAAATATTCTGCCAATGGTCCTAATGCCAATGCTGGGAAGAAAGATAAGGCTGCAATAATTGCGATTACGGCAAAAACCATTACACCAAAAATGGTAGTATCTGTTTTTAAAGTTCCCGCGCTTTCTGGAATGTATTTTTTATTAGCCAATAATCCTGCTATAGCCAATGGACCAATAATAGGAAGGAAACGGCTTAACAACAACACTATTCCTGTAGTAATATTCCAAAACGGATTGTTATCTCCTAACCCTTCAAAACCAGACCCATTATTAGCTGCACTCGAAGTGAATTCATAAAGCATTTCTGAAAATCCGTGATGACCAGGATTATTCAACCAACCAGTAGCATTACCGCTAAACCAATAGCCCATTGCAGTATCATTCGCCGCAAAATAAGTAGCCAAAGCCGTCCCAGCCAAGATTAACAAAGGATGAAGAATGGCGATAAAAGCAGCTATTTTCACTTCTCTAGCTTCTATTTTCTTTCCAAGAAACTCAGGAGTTCTACCTACCATTAATCCTGAAATGAATACAGCCAAGATGATAAAGATGTAAAAATTCAACCAACCTACTCCACAACCGCCATAAAAGGCATTGACCATCATAGCCAACAACTGCATCGTTCCTGAAACTGGCATCGAACTATCGTGCATACTATTCACAGAACCTGTGGAAATTACGGTCGTAGCAATACTCCAAAAACCAGAAATAGCAGCACCAAAACGCACTTCCTTACCTTCCATCGCGCCGGTTGTTTGGGTAATTCCCATTCGTTCGATTGCTGGATTTCCATTAACTTCACTTATAATTGTTGGTATAACAAGCATTAAAAACCCTGCCGTCATTACTCCGAAAACTATCCAAGAAAATTTTCTTTTATTAAGGAAGAAACCTAATGCAAAAATCATAGCAAACGGAATGATTAACTGAGCCCACAATTCAACCGCATTGGTTAGATACGTAGGATTCTCTAAAGGATGAGCCGAATTCACTCCAAAAAAACCACCTCCATTTGTACCAATATGTTTGATCCCAACAAAAGCTGCAGCGGGACCACGAGAAACTTCAACAGTATCTCCTTGCAAGGTCATTATTTTATCTTTTCCTTCAAATATCATTGGAGTTCCACTAAATACTAGAACTACAGCAACAATAGCAGAAAGAGGCAATAAGATACGAGTACAACTTTTGATGAAAAAATTGTAAAAATTTCCTAGTTTATCTGTGGTTTTTTCTCTCATAGCCACAAATACCATAGCAGCTGCCGCCATTCCTGTTCCCGCAGAAACAAATTGCAAGAACATTAAAAATAGTTGACCTAAATAAGAAAGCCCTGTCTCACCAGAATAGTGTTGCAGATTACAATTCACTACAAATGAAATGGCGGTATTGAATGCCAAATCTGGAGACATAGATGGATTTCCATCTGGATTTAATGGTAAACTACCTTGGAAGAGTAAAACAAAAAAGCAAAGGAAAAACCAAACCATATTCACACTCAAAAGCGCTTTTAAATGTTGCTTCCAGTTCATTTCTTCGGTAGCATTGATGCCACTTATTTTGAAAATAAATTTTTCAATAGGATTAAAAATGGCATCAAGCATTGTTTTATCTCCCAAAAAAACTATAGCTATATATCTTCCAACAGGAATTGCCAAAACGATAGAGAGGATAAAAATACTGATGACGCCAAAAAATTCTGTGTTCATATTTTATTGATTAGAAATTAAATAAATTTTTAGCTTTTATAAAAAAAACTACAAGCACAATAAAAGCGAAAGTCCAAGCCAAAATGACTACTACTAAGGGTCTATTATTCGTTTTTATCTTTTTCATTTTTAAAATTTTTCGGGTTTGATTAGTACATAAACCAAATAGCCAAATACGGCAAGTGCGACAATAAATAGTGTGGTCATAATTTTAGATTTTTTCAAAGAATTCGACGGATTTAAAACAAATCGCAAAGAGCAAAGCGCCTAAAGCGAGTAAAAGAATAGTGGTTATCATTTTATTAAAATTTAGATTAGATTTAAACTCCTGAAGTATTGATTTGTTTAACATATTCCGCCTTTAACAATGGCGGGAAAAAGTTCGAGATACTACAGTGACGCAGTTCCATAAACTGGGAAATAGAAAATACATAGACATTCGAAATGGCATTTTGAGTTTCTTTCGTTCCTGAAACAAAAAGAGATTCAGCCACCGAAAGACATTTTTTAGCCCTTGAAATATTTCCTAAAATGATAGCCGTTTTGGTAATCGCTGCGAAACGTTCGGCTTGTTTGTATACATTGGTAATCTGATTTTTCATAACAATGATTTTTATGTTGTGCTGTGCTTATGCCAAAAGTTGTTCCGAAAAAACACCAAACACTCTAAAACATTGTTAACAAAAGGATTGCAAAAAATCCCTTGGAATAGGACATAAAAAAAGCCTATCAAAATGATAAGCTTTTATTGAAATGATAGGATTGTATGCTAATTACTGAACTAGATAAGGGCAGTTTTACAGCTTGTATTCTTCAATTTTTCGGTACAAAGTGGCAATTCCAATTTCGAGTAATCTTGCCGCCTCTGCTTTGTTGCCTTTGGTGTAAGCTAATACTTTTTGAATATGCCCTTTTTCGATGGTTTGCATTGCCAAAGCCGAGGCACTTTTATTAGAATGTTCTTGCTGGTGCTGAATCTCATAAGGTAAAACGTCTTGCGTCAAGGTATCGCCATTGACCAAAATCACCGAACGCTCAATCACATTTTTCAATTCGCGTATATTTCCAGGCCATTGGTACTCCTCTAATTTTTGGATAAAATTGGCACCAATATGTAGCTTTTTCTTATTGGTTTTTTCGGCAAACTGTGCCACAAAAAAAGAAGTTAAAACGGTGATATCTTTCACTCTCTCTCGCAATGGCGGAAGGTGGATTTCAAAAATATTCAATCGGAAATACAAATCCGAACGAAAATGATGCGCTTCACTTTCTTGTTTCAAATCACGATTGGTCGCCGCAATCAATCGGAAATTGGATTTTCTTGGAGTAGTGTCTCCCAAAGGAATGTATTCATTGGTTTCTAAAACCCGTAATAATTTGACTTGCAACTCAAGTGGCATTTCGCCAATTTCGTCTAAAAACAGTGTCCCTCCATTGGCTTCTTCAATGAATCCTTTTTTGTCTTTTAGCGCCCCAGTAAAAGCCCCTTGCTTGTGACCGAACAACTCACTTTCTAAAATTTCTTTACCAAAAGTACTGCAATTCAACGCTACAAAGGATTTACCTACGCGCTTGCTATTTTCGTGTATGGCTTGCGCAAAAACTTCTTTCCCAGTTCCCGTTTCACCAGTTAACAAAACCGTAGAATCGGTTTGAGCTACTTTCTTAGCCAATTCAATAACTTGCTCCAAAGCTTTGGATTTTCCAAGTATGGATTCAAAAGAAAATTGTGCTCCAATGCGTTGTTCCAATTGTTGCACTTTTTTCTGTAGCGCCACTTTTTCTAGCGCTTTGTACAATAGCGGAATAATTTTGTCATTGTCATCGCCTTTGACAATATAATCAAAAGCACCGTTTTTCATAGCTTGCACACCATCGGCAATATTACCATAAGCAGTAAGCAAAATAACTTCGACTAACGGATCTGCTTTTTTTAATTGAGGCACAAAATCGACTCCGCTCCCATCGGGTAATTTGACATCGCACAGCACCACATCGATGGCATTTTGCTCTAGTTTTTTCAAACCAGATTTTAGATCACCTGCTTCTAAAACGTCAAAATTTTCAGATTTTATGATGCGAGCGAGTAAACCGCGTAGTTTTTCTTCGTCGTCTATAATTAGGATTTTTTTCAAAATAGGTAGTGAATTAAAAAAGCAAAATTACTGTATTTACTTTCGTCTTGTATCGATAATCGCTACAATTTTCCATTGGCCATTGTCTTTATACAACGTAAAAACATTGACACCCGAATGGCTTTTTTTCCCATTGACATAAAATTCATAAGGCATCCAATCGATAGCCATAACGCCATCTATATGAATCGTATGACCTAATAATCGCTCTTCAAACTGCATTGTATTGGGGATTGAAGCGATGGATTTATAAAATTTTGCAGCCGTTTGTGTTGAAAATTGACTGCCTTTCGCATTCTCTGCTATTGATTGCAAACCCATTTTATCGGAACACACTTTTTGAATCGCAAGAGAATCTCTAGAGTGAAATCCCTTGAAAAAAATTTCTATGGTTTGCTGCACTTCCAGATTTTGAGCTTGGGTAGTCATTCCGAACAACACCAACATTCCTACAATAAATTTTCGCATACTAATTTTATTTATAACGTTTTGAATCTCCTAACATTCATTTTAAGAGATGAAGATTTAAAGAGTAGTAAAATAAGAAAATAAAAAAGGATTTAAGAAATCTACCTCCTTTTAAATAAAGACGGCTTACAAGAAAAAATATAAAAAGAAGATAGTACTCAGAAACCTATACAATTTTAGTACTTTTGCACCCAAAATTAAACACAAAAGGTATGTCAGTAGCCAAAAAAGATTACAAAAGAATTACGACCAAATCCTTAATTGAGATGAAAGCCAATGGCGAAAAAATCTCAATGCTTACGGCTTATGATTACACTATGGCCAAAATAGTTGATACCGCTGGTATTGATGTTATTTTAGTAGGCGATTCTGCTTCCAATGTGATGGCAGGTCACGAAACCACTTTGCCAATTACTCTAGACCAAATGATTTATCACGCTTCTTCTGTTGTTAGAGCGGTAGAACGAGCTTTAGTAGTAGTTGATTTACCCTTTGGTAGCTACCAATCCGACCCAAAAGAAGCGCTGCGTTCTTCTATACGAATTATGAAAGAAAGTGGAGGACACGCTGTAAAATTAGAAGGAGGAAAAGAAATTAAAGAATCCATCAAAAAAATATTAAATGCTGGTATTCCAGTAATGGGACACTTGGGTTTAACCCCACAATCTATCTATAAATTTGGAACTTATACGGTAAGAGCCAAAGAAGAAGCTGAAGCTGAAAAATTAATCGAAGATGCTCAAATGCTAGAAAAATTAGGTTGTTTTGCTTTGGTACTTGAAAAAATACCTGCGCACTTAGCTGAAAAAGTAGCCAAAAGCATTTCTATTCCTGTTATCGGAATTGGTGCTGGTGGTGGCGTTGACGGACAAGTATTGGTAATTCACGATATGTTGGGAATGAACAACGAATTCAGTCCACGATTCTTACGTCGATATTTGAATTTGTATGAGCAAATGACCACAGCTATAAGTAGCTATGTAAGCGATGTAAAATCGCAAGATTTCCCTAACCCTAACGAACAGTACTAATCCAAATGAAAATTATCTCTACCAAAAACAATCTTCAAGTCCTTCACGAAGACAATCATTTGATTGTAGTGAACAAACGAGTGGGCGATTTGGTACAAGGAGATAAAACAGGCGACAAACCGCTTTCGGAAGTAGTCAAAGAATACCTTAAAGAAAAATACAACAAACCTGGAGAAGTTTTTCTGGGCATTGTACATCGGTTAGACAGACCCACAACGGGAATTGTCGTTTTTGCTAGAACCAGCAAAGCGTTGACCCGAATGAATGAACTGTTTAGCAACCGAGAAACTAAAAAAACCTATTGGGCTGTGGTTAAGAATAAACCCGAAAAACCGCAAGCCCAATTGGTTCATTACCTCAAAAGAAACGAAAAAAACAATACTTCAAAAGCACATACCAAAGAAGTTCCTGATAGCAAATTGGCGAGTTTGGACTATACCATTATCAAAGAACTCACGAACTATTTCGCTTTGGAAATCAATCTACACACTGGAAGACATCACCAAATTAGAGCGCAATTAGCTGCAATAAATTGTCCAATAAAAGGCGATTTGAAATATGGTTTTGACCGAAGCAATCCTGATGGCGGCATCCATTTACACGCCCGAAAATTGGTCTTTGTTCATCCCGTTTCAAAGGAACCGTTATCAATTACAGCGCCCGTTCCTGACGATGTTATTTGGAAAGCCATTTGATTTTTGTAAAAAAAATTCTTTTTTAAGTTTTTAAAAATTAACTTGCAGTACCTAATTTCATCACTGTAGCAATGAATTACAAAACCAGTTTAGCTTTTAGAAAAGAAACATTAGTAAAATTACTCAATACTATTGTGTTACTAGAAGACGAAATCGTACAAGCGCTGTATGATGATTTCAAAAAACCCGCTTTTGAAGCCGTATTGACAGAAACTAATTATGTCATTACAGAACTAAAAGACACTATAAAAAATCTCTATAAATGGGCTAAACCAGAAAGGATATGGCCTTCTATTTTAAATTTTCCTTCCACTGATTATATTTTAAGAGAACCTTACGGGAAAGTATTAATTATTGCTCCTTGGAACTATCCTTTTCAATTGGCACTTTGTCCATTAGTATCCGCTGTAGCGGCAGGAAATCAGGTGGTTCTAAAACCATCGGAGCTAACGCCAAATACGGCAGCAGTAATTAAAAAAATAATTGAAAAAGTTTTTCACGTAAGTCATGTAAAATTAGAAAACGGTGGCGTTGAAGTCGCTCAAAAACTCTTATCGCAACGCTGGGATTATATCTTTTTTACGGGCAGTGTACCCGTAGGTAAAGTGGTGGCCAAAGCTGCGGCAGAACATTTGACTCCAGTAACTTTAGAATTAGGCGGAAAAAACCCTTGCATCATCGACGAAACTGCCAATTTAAAACTTGCTGCAAAACGAATTGTTTGGGGCAAATTCATCAATGCAGGACAAACTTGTATTGCTCCCGATTATATCCTTATACAAAAAGACATGAAAAGTCATTTTGTTGACTATATGAAAATTGAAATTCAAAAAGCCTACGGAGAAGACCCACAAAAATCTCCTGATTTTGCTAGAATTGTGAATGAAAAGAACTGGCTCCGATTGGTCAATATGATTGACTCACAAAAAGTCCTTATTGGTGGTGAATCGGATATTGAAGATTGTTATATTGCCCCTACCCTTATTGAAGAAACTTCATTGGATAGCTTAGTCATGCAAGACGAGATCTTTGGTCCTTTACTACCATTGCTTACTTATAATGATCCAAATGAACTAAAAGCAATAATAGCTAATTATGAAAAACCACTAGCGCTATATGTATTTACAGAAGATAAGGCTTTTGGAAAAGAAATCATGAAAAAATATTCTTTTGGTGGCGGATGCATTAATGATACTGTGGTGCATTTTTCTAACCAAAGATTACCCTTTGGAGGTGTAGGTCATAGTGGTATTGGAGCGTATCACGGTCGATTAAGTTTTGATGTTTTTTCACATAAAAAAGGAATCGTTAAGAAAGCAAACTGGTTGGATTTACCCATGCGATATGCCCCTTACAAAGACAAATTACAATCTATAAAAAAACTATTACAATGGCTGTAGAAAAAACAGTAAGTGAGGCCATTCACTACCGAAGATCTGTTCGTGTTTTTAAAAAAGAGGCCATTGATGAAGAAAAAGTAAAACAATGTATTGCATTAGCCACTTTGGCAGCCACTAGCAGCAATATGCAGCTTTGGGAATTTTATCATATCATAAATCCTGATAAAATACAAGAAATCGCCAAAGCTAGTTTTGATCAAAATGCCGCAAAAACAGCCAATCAATTGGTGATTGTGGTAGCACGAAAAGATTTATGGCGAAAAAGAAAAGAAGCGAATATTGCCTTTTTGAAAACACAATTCGGAGACAAAAAGGAATCCGACTATACAAAAAGAGAAAAATTTGCCTTGAACTATTACCAAAAAATTATCCCAACGATTTATACCGATTTTTGGGGAATTCTTGGTAGAATAAAATACGTAGCTTTTCAATGTATTGGTTTATTTAAACCCATTTACAGACAAGCACGACAAAGCGATATGCGAATCGTAGCGCACAAAAGCGCTGCTTTGGCTGCTCAAAACTTTATGATTAGCATGGCAGCAATAAATTACGACACTTGTCCCATGGAAGGATTTGATTCCTTAAGAGTAAAAGAAATCATAGGATTACCTAGCAGCAGCGAAATCAATATGATCCTTGGCTGCGGAATCCGTGATGAAAACGGTATCTATGGCGAACGCTTTAGAGTCCCTTTCGATCAAGTCTATTTTAAATTATAATCAACCATAAAAAACGTTACTTATGCTTACCCAAAAACCAACTGAAACCAACAAATACAACAATACTTTGGAATTCGAAAAGGTATTGAATCATTCTTTTGCCAATTATAAAAAAATAGTTTTGTATGCAGGATTGGCTCTTTTTGTTTTCCTTTTTTTCTTTGTTATCTTTTTAAGTGCAGTATCTGTAAGCATTATTGGTGTTGAAAACATCAATGAAAGATCTATAGAAAACTTCCAGAAATTATTACAAACCAAGCCTTATATTTGGTATTCTACGGGCTTTTCTATTCTTTCTACCTGTCTATTAAGTCCATTTATGGCTAGTTTTTACAAAATGGCCGATGCTGCCGAAAAAGACACTTCTTTTGGTGTTTCTGGTTTATTTTCAATGTACACTTCTCGTCAATTTGTCCCAATTGTTGCTGTAACCTTTCTTATCAATTTAGCTACTAATGGCCTTAGTCTTGTTTTTGAAGAAATCGGACTTTCTTTCGTTGGAATTATTTTGACTATAATCATCAGTTTTGTTACTCTTTTGACTGTTCCCTTGATTGTTTTAGGCAATTGTTCTACTATTGAATCGATAAAAACAAGTACTGCAATAGTTACCAAACAACCTATAGCAATTTTAATGCTTGTCACTGTGGCAATCATTGGTACATTTTTAGGTCTTTTTGCCTTCTGTATTGGCGTGTTTTTCACTTATCCCTTTTTAATTTCGGTTGTTTATACCATTTACAATCAAGTAAGTAGTTCCGAAGAAACTGTATAACGATTAAAAAAAAAAGATGACATTTTTTTAACTATTTAGTAAACTTATATGTGATAATATTCTACTTTTGACTTCCTTTTCTAGGACTAAATAAAGTACCACAAACCCAAAGCACTGCGATAACATTGTATATCAGACTTTTATATACTGTCATCCATAAACTAACCCTCAAAAGTTGGACTATCACCCTATGGACTAGCGATTTAAAATCTTCATTAAGTAAGATTAGTCATAAAGATTTTGAATTTTTAGTGTTTACTTTTTTTATTGTTTTACTTGTATACATTTATATATCCTTTAAAAAAATAAAAAAGAATAATGCTTTACATGGCAAAGCCATAGGGAAGGAAGAGTTTCAGATATGTTTACTCCTTTTTGGTACTTTTATAATTGCCTTGGAATTGTTTTTTGATTATTTCCAAATACGCCCACAAAGTTTATTGTATCAAAATACAGCGATCGCGTTAGTTATTTTATTTACCTACTTTATATCAAAAAAAGTACCCTATATCTATAACAACATCAAAACTGTATTTGTCACAACTTTCGTCTTCTATTTCATTTATGTTACTTTAAATCTTATTGAACACCAAACCGATTTTATTCCTAAAATCGCTTTCACGATATTGCTTTTTTTATCATTTGATATCTTAAAAAAGTCTAGACTCTATGGTTATTTTATTGGATTAACAATAGTTTCGATTTGTTTGTTTACTTTTTTAGAGACCATCCCAAAACCCGTTGGAATTAAGCTATTAATCAATTCACTTATAGTAATTATTGTAAATTTTATTCGCAAAACTATTGATGACGCACAAACAAAAGAGAATGATTTTATTAAAGAAATCATAAATAAAGGAAACTCACTAACTTTTGCTTGCAATCATCAAGGTGAGGTAATTTATTGTAGTGATACGATTGAAAAAATTCTTGGATATACGCCCAAAGAAGTAATGGGTTTTGAGTTTTGGAGATTGACAGAAGATCCTGATTTTGTTGGACTGCCCTATAATGATGTTTTCGTAGATGGAAAAATTTACATCCGAAAATTAAAATGTAAAAATGGATCCTATAAATTTATTCAGTGGACAGACAAAAAGTTTGCTGACAATATTATCGTAGGCATAGGACAAGATGTTACAGAACAAAGAAACATACACAATAAATACAAAGATATTATTCAAAATGCTAATGATCTTATATTTGAAACCAACACGCGAGGAAATTTTACCTTCATTAATGATTTCTCTCTAAAAACGCTTCAATATGATGAAGATGAACTGCTAGGGAAAAATTTTACATCAATAATTAGTACCGATTATTTTCATGAAATTAAAACGCTTTTCGAAAAAAACACTAACTATCCATTAGTTGAATTCCCAATAAACACCAAATTTGGGGAAAGCATTTGGATCTCACTAAAAGTTATTGTTAGAAAAGAAGAGAACGGAAATATAATTGGTTATTCTGGAATTGGTAGAGACATTACACGAATAAAAAACAACGAATTTAAAAACAATAAGCGACAACAAAAAATTGAATTGTACAATGCAACCATCAAGAACTTATTTACGATAAATTTTAGAGACTTTCAAAACATTGATAATGTGGTTAAGCATATCATTGAAACCGCTTCGGAAATCTCTAACTGTGATCGAGTAAGTTACTGGAGATATCGCGAAAAAACAATTATTTGCATGTGTATTTATTATGCAGAAAATCATAGTTTTGGCAAGAAAATAACATTAAAAAAAGACGATTATCCAGTTCATACCCAAAAAATAAAGCAAGGCATTCAACTGCATAAAGATAATGTTAACAGAGATGCCGAAAACAATGAATTTTACGAATCCTATTACCGCATTCATAATATAAAATCTGCCATAGATACCCCAATTTTACTTAATGGTGAATTGCTTGGCGTTTTATCGTTCGAAACTACAACCAATCAACGAAATTGGGACCAAGAAGACCTTACTTTTGCAAGAACTATTGCTGATATACTCTCCCTCGCCATAGCAACACAAAAACAATTTGAAGCAGAGAAAAAGCTTCAAAAGAAAAGTGATTTACTGGCCGAAATGGCACTTTGCACAGAAAAATTCTTATTAAGCAAAAGCCTAAATGAGATGTTTAAAGACACCTTTGAAATCATGGGCAATGCAACGCAAGCCGATCACTTGTTCTATTATGAAAAAGACCCAAATACCAAATTGATCCGACAAAAATTCAAATGGGGTAAAAAGGGAATACCATTACAAATCACCCCATTACAAAATTTTAATGAAGAGATTTTGCTTGATATCACTAGTAAAGCCTCAATTAAAAAAACATTTAAAACCAAAACCAGCAAACTCAAAAACTCCGTTTTCAAACAATTATTAATTGATAATGACATTAAATCTATCTTGGTTGTACCTATTTTTTATAATGATGAACTTACAGGATTCATTGGTATGGATGATTGTTCTTATGAAAGAAATTGGTCCAAAGAAGAAAGTTTCATTTTAAAAACATTGGCCAGTAATATTTCATATGCCTTAGAACGAGATAAAAATGAAAAACTAATTCATAAAAGTGAAGAAAAATTCAAACTTATTGCCAATAATATTCCTGGAACTGTTTATCTCTCAAAATTTGATAAATACGCCTCAAAAGTATACATAACCGATTCTATTGAAAAACTCACCGGCTATTCAAAAAATGATTTCTTAGAGCAAAAAATATTTTTAATCAACTTAATACATCCCGAAGACAGAGAACTCGTAATCGAAAAACAAAACAGAAATTTCAACAACAAACAACCTAATCATGACCGATACAGAATCAAAAAAAAATCAGGCCAATATATTTGGATAGAAGAATTTAGCGATGCAATTAAAAAAGACAATACTATAGAATATATTGGAGGTATTCTATTCGACATCACTAACCAAAAAGAAACAGAAACCATTCTAAAAGAAAAAGAATTCGCGGAAGCTGCCAATAAGGCAAAATCTGATTTTCTAGCCAATATGAGTCACGAAATTAGAACTCCACTCAATGGAATCATTGGCTTTACCGATTTGCTCATGAAAACCCATCTTAATCGTACTCAAGAAAAATACATGACTACGATTAATCAATCAGCAATGTCTTTATTAGATATCATCAATGATATCTTGGATTTTTCTAAAATTGAAGCTGGAAAACTAGATCTTTTCATCGAAAAACAAGAACTGTCCGAAATTTTAAACCAAACTATCGATCTTATTTTTTATGAATCCAATCAAAAAAAATTAGATTTATTCTTAAAAATTGCCCCAGAAGTCCCCAAATTTGTCTGGGTAGATTCCGTTCGATTAAAGCAAATTTTGATCAACCTTCTAGCTAATGCAGTAAAATTTACGGATAAAGGCAGCATCACACTTGAGGTAGGCGTAATCGCTAAAAATAATGACTCACAACAAACCCTTCGTTTTGCGATTATCGATACCGGAATTGGAATACTAGAAAAAAACAAGAAAAAAATATTCAATGCCTTCTCTCAAGAAGACAGCTCTACCTCCAAAAAATTTGGAGGAACTGGACTTGGGCTTACCATTTCCAATCAATTATTAAGCTTAATGAATAGCAAGTTACAATTAGAAAGTAAAATCAATAAAGGCAGTACTTTCTATTTTGATATTGAGCTAAAAACTTCAAATGTAACTGAAACCGAAGAAGCTTATGATTCAACTAAAAAAAACATTCCTGCTCCGCTGCCATTAAAAACTAAACACCACCTTTCCAATATTAAAATAATGATTGTAGAAGACAATAAGATAAACATGTTACTCTTAAAAACCATTTTAAAGAATTTGTTTGTCGAAGTTGAGGTATTCGAATTTTTAAATGGAAAAGAAGCCGTTGAACAATTTGAGTGCCTAAAACCAACACTGATATTCATGGATATTCAAATGCCCATAATGAACGGTTACGAAACCACCAAAGCCATAAGAAATCTTAAAAACGGAAAAGATATCCCAATCATTGCCATCACCGCTGGAACCGAGAAAGAAGAACGCAAAAAATGCCTAAAAGTAGGAATGAATGATTACATCCCAAAACCAATCATAAAAGGTATTATTGAAGAAGTAATCTTAAAATGGATTACTAAAATTAAGTAACTTTATTCCGAACAACATCAAAAACAACAAATTATGAAATGGCAAGGAAGAAGACAAAGCGATAATGTAGAAGATCGTCGCGGCATGTCTACCGGAGGAAAATCAATCGTAGGTGGCGGAATCATAGGAATTATCATTTTACTCATCAATGTTTTTGGTGGAGAAAACGCCCAAATGATAACTCCTATATTAGAACAATTCAACAACCAATCACAAAGCGCTCCTACAGAACAAAGAGATTTAACCCCAAGCGAAGTCGAAGAAGGCAAATTTGTAAAAACAATTGTAGCAGAAAATGAAGACACCTGGAGTAAAATTTTCCAAGAAAACAATCTTCCTTTCCAACCCGCAAAATTGGTGCTCTTTAGCGGACAAGTAGAAACTGCTTGCGGTGGAGCCAGCTCAGCCTCAGGACCTTTTTATTGTCCAGCAGATCAAAAAATCTATATGGACATGTCCTTTTTCGAAGAATTGAGAACAAAATTTGGTGCGCAAGGGGGCGACTTTGCTGTGGCTTACGTAATTGGTCATGAATACGGGCACCACATTCAGAATCTATTAGGAACTTCAACCAAAATGCGTCAACTACAGCAAGGAAAAAGCGAAACCGAAGCCAACAAACTATCTGTAGCCTTAGAACTCCAAGCCGATTTCTATGCGGGGCTATGGACACATTATGACGACAAACAAAATAGCATATTAGAACCCGGTGATATAGAAGAAGCCCTAAGCGCCGCGCAAGCCGTAGGCGACGACGCCATCCAAAAGAAAATGCAAGGTCAAGTTATCCCCGATTCTTTTACTCACGGCACCTCTGAGCAACGCATCTACTGGTTTCAAAAAGGATTCCATTCTGGCGATATCAAGCAAGGCAATACCTTCAATTACATCCAGTAGTATATGAAAAACAAAAAGAGCTATTTTATTCTCAATAAGTAGCTCTTTTTTTTGAAGCAGCATCAATAGGCATTCTTGTAAAGAGGGTTCCCGCTCTCCATTACAATCTTTGCTGCCGAACCCCGGCAACAAAGGATTTCCACTACGATCGGGGCTAAAAGGAAACAATTTACCTTATCAGTAATCATTTACCCCAACCACCCATCTCTATCCAAACTACGGTATTGTATCGCTTCGGCAATATGCGAAGACATCACGTTGGGAGACGCTTCAAGATCAGCAATCGTCCTAGAAACTTTCAAAATTCTATCATAAGCTCTAGCCGAGAGATTCAAACGCTCCATAGCCGTTTTCAACAACTCTTTTGAAGCAGCATCCAAAGCACAAAACTCCCGAATATGTTTCGTGTTCATTTGAGCATTGTAATGAATATTTTCGAGCGAATCAAAACGTTGACTTTGCAATTCTCTAGCAGCTGTAACACGTTTTCGTATATCCACACTACTTTCTGCTTTTCGATCATCAGACAATTTCTCAAAAGGAACCGGAGTTACTTCAATATGAATATCAATTCTATCCAAAAGCGGTCCCGAAATTTTACTCAAATAGCGTTGCATTTCGTGTGGTGAAGACGTTTGAGGAGCACTAGGGTCATTAAAAAACCCACTCGGACTCGGATTCATACTCGCCACCAACATAAACGAAGAAGGATAAGTCACCGTAAACTTCGCTCTTGAAATCGTTACTTCCCTATCCTCCAACGGCTGACGCATCACTTCCAAAACATCGCGCTTAAATTCGGGTAATTCATCCAAAAACAACACCCCATTATGTGCCATCGAAATTTCACCTGGCTGAGGATAACTCCCACCGCCTACCAAAGCCACATTTGAAATAGTGTGGTGTGGACTTCGAAAGGGGCGTTGATTCATTAGTCCAACTTCTTTTAGTTTTCCAGCAACACTATGAATTTTAGTAGTTTCAAGTGCTTCGCGTAGTGTCATCGGAGGCAAAATACTAGGCAAACGTTTCGCCAGCATCGTTTTTCCCGCCCCTGGAGGTCCAATCAAAATAATATTATGCCCACCTGCAGCAGCGATTTCCATACAACGCTTAATACTTTCTTGCCCCTTCACATCCGAAAAATCAAATTCAGGAAAATCTAAGGTTTTATAAAATTCGGCTCGGGTATCAATTCTAGTGGGTTCCAGCGTTCCTTTTCCTTCCAAAAAATCAATGACTTCTTGCACATTTTCAACGCCATACACATCCAAACCTGCAACTATGGCGGCTTCTTTCACATTTTGCTTCGGCAGAAAAAAACCTTTAAAACCTTCTTCTTTGGCTTTTATCGCAATGGGTAATGCACCTTTTATGGGTTGCAAACTTCCATCCAAAGACAATTCACCCATAATAATATATTCGTCCAAAACAGCAGTAGAAATCTGTGAGGAAGCCACTAAAATGCCCACCGCCAAGGTCAAATCGTAAGCAGAACCTTCTTTTCGTAAATCGGCCGGAGCCATATTAATCGTAATCTTTTTTCCGGGCAAAGCATACCCATTATTTTTGAGCGCTGCCGCAATGCGATAACTACTTTCTTTAATCGCATTATCTGGCAATCCCACCAAATGATACCCTACCCCATTATCAATATTAACTTCTACCGTAATAGTGGTCGCTTCCACCCCAAAAACGGCACTTCCAAAAACTTTAACAAGCATATAAATAATCTTTTAAATAAAAGTAAAATAAAATCCGACACTATAACAGTAATCAACTTGTTAAATTTAAAAAGTATTCTCAAAAACTTAAAAAAATAAGTCACAAAAAAATAAAATTTTAGCAAAAAATAGTATTCAGCTATAAAACAGAAGTTAAAATTTAAATAGCCCTTCCAAGTGTTATTAATTTTAGTAATTTTAAAAAAATTAACTAACCCATTATGAAAAAACTTATAATCCTACTCTTTTTTGGTGTTTTTATAGCGAAAACACAAGCACAAGAGTACTTTCCGAATAACGAAAGTATTCCAAACAAAAACAATTATTACACTGCTTTTACCAACGCAAAAATCTATGTTACCCCTACTCAAATCATTGAAAAAGGAACTTTACTCATTCAAAATGGTAAAGTAGTAGCATCAGGAAACTCAGTTGCTATCCCCAAAAACGCGATGATAATTGATGCAGAAGGAAAATCAATTTACCCTTCCTTCATCGATATGTATACTAGTTTTGGTGCCGAAAAGCCTAAAAGAGCGGCATCAGGCGAAAGAGGTTCTTCTTATGATACCAAACGTGCAGGCTATTATTGGAACGAAAACATTCGCTCAGAAATCAATGCTTACGAAACTTTCGCTTACGACGAAACCAAAGCTGAAGAATTATTAAAAGCTGGATTTGGTGTAGTAGGCACTCACATTCAAGATGGTATTGCCAGAGGAACTGGAGCCATAGTTGCTTTGAATAACAGCGATAAAACCAATCGAATTTTGAGCAATAAAGCCACTCAACATTTTGGTTTTACTCGTAGCGTAACCACCAATCAATCCTACCCTTCTTCTTTGATGGGAATGATGGCTTTGCTTCGTCAAATGTATCACGACAAAGAATGGTACAAAAATGGGAATGCCTCCAACAAAGACTTATCCTTAGAAGCGTTGATTGCTAACGAAAAACTAGTTCAAATTTTTACAGCAGAAGACAAATTGAATAGTTTAAGAGCCTCCAAAATTGCAAAAGAATTTGGATTGAATTATATCCTTAAAGGAGGTGGAAATGAATTTGAACGCATTCAAGAAATCAAAAAAACGAATGCTAGTTTTATCATTCCGATTAACTTCCCAGAAGCTTACGATGTTTCAAATCCGTTCAATGCGAACCAAATGGAGTTGGCTGACTTACGTTTTTGGAATCAAGCACCTAGCAACTTAAAAGTACTATCTGAAAACGGAATTACTTTCGCATTAACTACAGATAAATTAAAAAAGATAGAGGACTTTAGAGGGAATTTATTAAAAGCCATTCAATTTGGTTTTGACCCGACAAAAGCATTAGAAGCTTTGACTACTACTCCAGCTGCTTTACTTGGAAAAAGCAATGAAATTGGAAGTTTAAAAACAGGAAGTTATGCCAACTTCATCATTACCTCAGGTGCTATTTTTGACGAAAAAACCATCGTTTTCGAAAACTGGGTACAAGGCAATAAGTATGTAATTAACGATTGGACTGTAAAAGATATTCGTGGAGAATACGATTTGACCGTAAGTAATGAAACCTATAAGTTAAAAATTGAAGGAGAAGTTGCCAAACCAAAATCGGATATTACAACCGCAGATAAAAAGAAAGTAAAATCGAATTTGACTTTTGCGAATCAATGGGTTACGCTATTAATCAAATCTAATGACGATGTAAAAACTAATTTTTCAAGACTGAATGGCTTGGTAGACACTACCAAAAACTTATCTGGAAAAGCCATTTTAAACAATGGTTCAGAAGTGACTTGGTATGCCAAAAAAACTGCGCCATTTAAGATTGTAAAAGACTCAAGCGCCGTTGAAAAACCATTCGCGGTTCAGCCTGTTACTTATCCAAACATTGCATACGGAAATACTGAATTACCAAAAGCTCAAACCTTGTTATTCAAAAATGCAACGGTTTGGACCAACGAAAAAGAAGGAATTCTAGAACAAACCGACGTATTGGTTAAAAACGGTAAAATTGCTGCTATCGGAAAAAATCTTTCAGATGGTGGAGCTACTATCATTGATGCCAAAGGAAAACACTTAACCAGCGGTATCATTGACGAACACTCTCACATTGCTATTTCGAATGGTGTAAACGAGGGCGGACACAACTCAAGTGCCGAGGTAACTATCGAAGACGTAGTCAACTCCGAAGACATTAATATTTACAGAGATTTAGCAGGTGGTGTTACTACATCACAATTACTACACGGTTCTGCAAATCCAATCGGTGGTCGCTCGGCTATCGTAAAATGGAAATGGGGAATGGAACCAGAAGAATTGTTATACAAAAACCAACCAAAATTCATCAAGTTTGCCTTGGGTGAAAACGTAAAACAATCCAACTGGGGTAACCCGAATCCAACTCGTTTTCCTCAAACTCGTATGGGAGTAGAACAAGTATTTACAGATTACTTTCAAAGAGCCAAAGAATACGACTTAGCTTGGAAAACGTACAATGCAAGCGGCAAAAAAGACAAAGCAAAAGCGCCAAGAACCGATTTGGAATTACAGACTTTAGCTGAAATTTTAAACAACAAACGATTCATAAGTTGTCATTCTTATGTGCAATCAGAAATCTTGATGTTAATGAATGTGGCGGACAAAATGGGCTTCAAAGTAAATACCTATACCCACATTCTTGAAGGATACAAAGTGGCTGACAAAATGAAAGAGCACGGTGTTGGTGCCTCAACTTTCTCTGACTGGTGGGCTTATAAATTCGAAGTAAACGATGCTATTCCACAAAACGGTCCGATTATGCATAACCACGGATTAGTAGTAGCCTACAATTCAGATGATGCCGAAATGTCAAGAAGATTGAATCAAGAAGCTGCAAAAGCAGTTAAATATGGTAACATTTCGGAGGAAGAAGCTTGGAAATTTGTGACTTTAAATCCTGCAAAATTATTACACATAGACGACAAAGTAGGAAGTATTAAAGTAGGAAAAGATGCCGATGTAGTACTTTGGAACAACAATCCTTTGTCTATTTATGCTAAAGCAGAAAAAACGTTAATCGAAGGTGTTGTTTATTTTGACAGCCAAGTAGACGAAGCCAAAAGAGCTGCAAATGCTAAAGAAAGAGTCGAATTAATTGGTCAGTTATTGTTAGAAAAAAACAAAGGAATGGCCACACAAGCTCCTAAAAAATCAATCAAACCTGAGTACGAATGCGATACAATGGAAGAATTGTAATCTAATCTAGTATGCACTACAAACACCAAATTTTAAAAAAGATGAACATAAAAATAGTACTTTTATTAGCCATTCTCGGTTTTTCAACACTTAGTCAAGCTCAACAAATACCTGCGCCACCACAATCAAAATCGATACTCATTCTAAATGCAACAGCACATTTAGGAACAGGTGAAGTCATTGAAGATGCAGCTATTGGATTTAAAGAAGGGAAAATTAATTTGGTAGCCAATGCCCAATTAATAAAATTAGGCAAAGATGCGTTCGACCTTATAATTGACGGAACTGGAAAACACGTCTATCCTGGATTTATCGTACCCAATTCTACTTTAGGATTGGTAGAAATTGACGCGGTAAAATCTTCGGATGATGAGGAAGAAATTGGAACTTTTAACCCCAACGTAAGAAGTATTGTGGCCTACACTGCCGATTCAAAAGTAATTGAAACCGTTCGTCCTAACGGAATTTTAATAGCTCAAATCACGCCAAGAGGAGGGAGAGTTTCTGGAAGTTCTTCTATTGTACAATTAGATGCTTGGCACTGGAAAGAAGCTTTGATCAAAGAGAATGATGGTATTCATATTAATCTTCCTGCTACTTTTAAAAGAGGTGGCTGGTGGGCAGAACCTGGTTCAATCGAGCCCAACAAAGAGTACAACAAACAACTTCAAGAGTTAAATGCTTTTTTCAAAAGTGCCAAAGCTTATTTAGGCGGTGCCTCAGACAGCAGAAATTTAGTTACTGAAGCTACGAAAGGTCTATTCGACGGAACTCAAACCTTGTTCATTCACGCGGATGAAGAAAAACAAATTGTCGATGGTATTCAATTGGCCATAGAAAACGGCATCAAAAAAATAGTCATCGTTGGAGGTTTCGAAGCCTATAAAGCAGCTCCACTTTTGCTTAAAAATAATATTGGTGTACTTTTAAGAAGAATTCACGACCTTCCTACCAATGAAGACCAAGATATTGATTTACCCTATAAAATGGCCAAAATATTAACTGATAAAGGAATTCTGGTTGGTCTAGAAAATAGCGGAAGTAAAGAAAGAATGAGTTCAAGAAACCTTCCCTTTTTGGCAGGAACTTGTGTTTCATATGGCCTAGACAAAGAAAAAGCGCTACAATTAATTACTTTGAATACTGCTAAATTATTAGGAATTGACCAACAATGTGGTTCCTTAGAAGAAGGCAAAGATGCCACTCTTTTTATCTCAGAAGGTGACGCTTTAGACATGCGAACCAACAAATTAACACATGCCTTTATACAAGGTAGAATGATTAGTTTGGCAACGCATCAAACAAAACTTAGCGATAAATACAAAGCAAAATACAATCAAAAATAAACACTATGGGACTGTTCAATGCCATTTTAGGAAACGCCTCAGAAGTAACACTCGAGAGTGCTTCCAAAGAATTCGAACCAATATTGATTGAAGGCGAAGTGATTGAAAAAGCCTTTCGATTACTAAAAGATATGTTTGTTTTCACTAACAAAAGACTAATCTTAGTCGAAAAACAATTAGTAGGTTCAAAAGTAGACTATTTATCCATTCCGTACAAAAACATCAAAAAATTCTCCAAAGAGAGTGCCGGAATCTTAGACATGGATGCCGATTTAAAAATTTGGTTGAACAATGAACCTAACCCAATTACGAAACAATTTGGTAAAGGAAGTAATAATATCAATGAGGTGTATCGTATTTTAAGTCAACATACACTAAAATAAATAATAACTTAATCTTCATAAAAGGAGGCGTCTACTATAAGACACCTCCTTTCTACAAAATACAAAAAACGAATCAATTTATATGTAAAAATAAAAACAGCTGTAATAAATTAAGAATAACCTCAGAGATTTAAATCATTTTACAGCCTGTTTTTTTAACAAAAACTTCAAGCACAATCATAAATATTTGCTTATAAATCAATAGCATAAACTTACTAGTGATTGGATTAATACAAATATTTTTGACATACAATAAAAAATAATGTAAAATATTTCTTTCTTTTTTTTAACTTTAACAGATATTTCTTTACTAATATATTTGTAAACTCAAAATATTATTCTATTTTGGTCATGTTAATTTTTTATTAAATTATTAAGTTTTTACAAAACAAAATTATCAAACCTAATCTTACCAAAAAAAACCTGCTATGAAGAAATTGTACTTTTTTACGCTGCTAATGTTTAGCGTAACGTTTTCACTTATGGCTCAAAAAGAGCAAATCAAGACTGCTCAAACAGAACTAAACAAAGGAAATGTTCAAGGAGCTTTAACCATTTTAAATGAAATCGAATATTTGATCACTAATGCTAAAGATGAGGACAAATCAGATTATTATTTTATCAAGGCAAAAGCTTATACAGCTCTAGCTAATAAAAAAACAGACACATCAAAGAATCTATCGTTAGCTGTTGCTTGCTACAATGAATTGATTACTGCCGAAGTTGATTCTGGGAATCTAAAATACGCAGTTCAAGCTAGAGAATCAATAAAAGAAATTAAAAGTGCTTTAGAGCGTAGTTCTGTTGAAGACAACAATGCACAACGATTTTCTGAAGCAGCAGATAAAATGATGTATTTATACGAAATGGATAAAAAAGATACTGTCAACTTATACAATGCAGCGTCTAATTTTTTCAATGCAAAACAGTATGATTTAGCATTGAAAAGTTATGAATTACTAAAAAACATAAAGTATTCCGGTAATGGCATGGAGTATTATGCAACAAACAAAAAAACCAATCAAGAAGAGCTTTTTGTTTCGGCTTCAAATAGGGATTTAGGAGTAAAACAAGGTTCACATGACAAACCAAGAAATGCAAAATCCAAATCTAAGAAAGCTGAAATATTAAAAAGATTAGCATATATTCAAACAGAAAAAGGAGATATAGCTAGTGCAGAAAGCAACTATAAAGCAATTATTAATATCAATCCAAATGATATAGAAACCTATATTGATTTAGCTTATGTAAAGCTCGATCGTAAAAAAGAAATAGCTGATAAAATGAGCTTACTTGGAACTTCTTCCGAAGATATGAAAAAGTATGATGAATTAAAGGCAAAAAAAGATGCGGAAGTAAAAACTGCAGTAAATTACCTTGAAAAAGCACTAATTTTAGACCCAAATAATAAAGACGTTTCTAAGCTCCTTCTTAATCTTTATCGCTCTTTAGACATGACCGATAAATATGAAGCTTTGAAGGCAAAAGGGTAATGTCAAATATTTCCAAAAAAAAAGTTGTTCTCTCGAACAACTTTTTTTTTGGGAAAAGTATTTTCCTAAATTATTTTTTTAATAACCCTTAACTTATGTGTATGCTTACTCGTTTCCATGTTATAAATCCCTAAATGATCTAAACGATCAACCCTCACTTTTCCACTAGCATGAATAATGTAATTATCAGACATTATTATACCTACGTGAATAATTTTCCCTTCTTCGTTATCAAAAAAAGCTAAATCACCAGGTTCACTTTCCTCAATAAAACTTAATGGATCTCCTTGTAACGCTTGCTGCGAGGCATCTCTTTTTAGGGTATATCCATTGAGTTTATAGACCATTTGTGTAAATCCAGAACAATCAATACCAAATGGCGTTTTTCCTCCCCATAAATAAGGAGCATTTAAATACATATAGGCAGTTTTTATCAAACTAGCTTTGTCCTTAACCCCACTTATTTTGGTACCTTCAAAATCAAAATGAGTCGCATTTATTTCATCATTATTCAAAAACGACAAACTAGCCCCCAAAGGAATTGGCATTAATAAATTATTAGGTCCAGTGATATATTCTATTAAGTCTGCATTCAAAATAATACTTTCCGTAGAAAGTCGTTTGAAGTTTTCTTCAGAAATTAACTGATATTGTTTACTGTCAACCCAGCCCTCATATTCATCGTATTGAAGTTTAATTTTAGACCACTGATTTTGCTTATCAATGATTTCGAAATGCTCTCCAAAAAGAACTTGTGATACGATTTCGCTTCTATCACTAGGTTCAAAGCGAAGTGGTATGATGGCTAAATTACAGATTCCAAACATTATTTTTGATTTACAAATTAAGATTTGTAGCCGCTAAAGAACAACAATTCAACTTTGTGTTTTAAATTTTTTCAATTACTATGGCCGATGCTCCACCTCCACCATTACAAATTGCAGCTGCACCAATTTTAGCATTATTTTGCTGCAAAACATTTAATAGCGTTACTATAATTCTAGCACCAGAACAACCTAATGGGTGTCCTAATGAAACCGCCCCCCCATTTACGTTTACTTTATTGTGGTCTAAACCAAGAATTTTTGAATTTGCTAAACCAACTACAGAAAAAGCTTCGTTGAATTCGAAATAATCCACATCGCCTAGAGCAAGACCAGCTTTCTCAAGAGCTTTTGGCAATGCTTTTGCTGGACTTGTCGTAAACCATTTAGGTTCTTGAGCCGCATCAGCATAACTTTTTATATAAGCTAATGGTTTAAATCCTAAAGATACTGCTTTTTCTTCACTCATAAGCACCAAAGCAGCAGCACCATCATTAATTGTTGAAGCATTTGCTGCGGTCACACTTCCATCTTTAGTAAAAACCGGACTCAAAGTAGGTATTCTGTCCAAATTCACATTGGTAAACTCTTCGTCTTTAGAAATTAGAACAGGATCACCCTTCCTTTGAGGAACAGCAACTGGAACAATTTCATTATCAAATTTACCTAGACCCCAAGCATCAGAAGATCTTTTGTATGATTCTATTGCAAATGCATCTTGTTCTTCACGTGTGATTTTATATTCAGTAGCACATAAATCGGCACTAACACCCATCGCAGTATTGTCGTAAGCATCAGTAAGACCGTCTTTTTGCATTCCGTCAACCATAGTGCTTGGACCAAATTTTGTTCCAGAACGTAGGTTCATGTAATGCGGAATCAAACTCATGTTTTCCATTCCACCGGCAACAACAATTTCAGCATCTCCACATTGAATAGCTTGGGAAGCTAACATAACCGCTTTCATACCAGAAGCACATACTTTATTTACAGTTGTACAAGCCACTTCATTGGACAATCCTGCAAATAATGCAGCTTGCCTAGCAGGAGCTTGACCAACACCCGCCTGAACTACATTACCCATGTAAACTTCATCAACTAAATTACCATCTAGTTGTATTTTTTCTAAAGCTCCTTTTATAGCTATGGCTCCTAATTTCGGAGCTGTAATATTGGATAATCCTCCCATAAAACTCCCAATTGGAGTCCTTACAGCAGAAACTATAACTACTTTCTTGTTCATAATGTAAAAATATGTTGATTTATTTAGCAAATTTAATCTTTTTTGCAACTATTTCATATTTTCATAAAATAATATGCATTTAACAAAAAGAAACCTAAGCACTATCAATCGTATTTGTTTGATTGTTAAGTCTTTTATAAATATATTGAATTTTATTTAAAAAAAAGCATCAAAATAGTTGCGAGAAACGTAAAGTTGACTTAAATTTGCAACCGCAAAACAAGATAGCTTTCTTGGTTTAGGAGAGGTGCCAGAGCGGTAATGGAGCAGATTGCTAATCTGTCGACGGGTAACCGTCGCCAGGGTTCGAGTCCCTGTCTCTCCGCAAATTTTGCCACTCGGGGTGTAGCGTAGCCCGGTTATCGCGCCTGCTTTGGGAGCAGGAGGTCGCAGGTTCGAATCCTGCCACCCCGACAACAATGGACGCATAGCTCAGCTGGATAGAGCACCTGCCTTCTAAGCAGGCGGTCGAAGGTTCGAATCCTTCTGCGTTCACTTCAAAACCCTTGATTTATCAAGGGTTTTTTTGTATCTGCACTTTTTTTTGTTTTATTTTTATGGATCAAGTTCAAAATCACAACAAAAACGCAAATAAATTGAAATGAATCAAACTCTTTCTTACATTAAAGTTTATCGTAACGGAAATTGAGCTTCAAAAACTTTAAAACGACGATCTAAATCGCTCAATAATTGCTGCTTCACAGCCTCCTCTTCTATAAAACTGAAATAAATACCGTTGTACACATATTCTTTGATGTCTTTATAGCTAACTTGAGGGTATCTTTTCGCCAAAAGAACATACTGTTCAACAAGATTAGTCCTTAAGATACCTGCATCGTCAGTGCTAATCACGATAGGCACACCAAATTCTTTATACAAGCTAAACGGATGACGATTTTCTTTTACTTTTAAAATAAACTCATTACTTACCAAATTAATTTCAATAGCAATCTTATTATTTGCCATATAACGTAGGAGTTCGTAACTGCTTTTCTCGTAAGCCAAATCAACGCCATGTCCAATTCTATTTGCGCCGGCGGTATATACTGCCGCGTTAATATGCCAAGTTAACTCTTCGGGCTTAACTAGTCCAAGTGTCAATTCGCCAGCATGCATACTGTATCTTACCTTCGGAAATTTGGAGTGACAGTATTTATACATTAACATATGTAATTCGTAATCTTTCATCGAAGTTTCTCCGTCTTCGGGTGAAACAATGTTCACACCAGTAAGAAGCGGACTAGTATCAGTGGAGATAAAAGCAATCACTAGATTTTTAAACAAATCTACAGGTTCCATAAAACGCAGAACAAAGTTTTGATAACGCATCGTAAATTGCGCGTCATCCATCTTCAAGTCTTTATGCATGCGCGCCACAAAATCAGTATTGAATTTTTCAGCATATTTTGCTGCGTCTCTTTTAGTAAAAGCCAAATACAATTGATCCAATACTTTGAAAAAATTTTTCTCATCTTTTTGAGCAACCAAAACACGTAGTTGTTCATTAAAAGAAGATAAGTCAGCAATATTCATGTCACACGGAATAGTAGACAATTGAGTTTCGATGTAACTAACATTTTCTTTGATGGCACGATTTTTTAATTCCAACAATCCTTGTTCGAAAGTTGGAGCAATCGTAGCCTGAAATTTTCCAAAAGACTCAAAAAACTGTTTGTCTGAAGGATAACTCACTCCATTAAAATCTTTTATCGACCATTTTTCGATAATTTTTTGTTGATACAAGGGCAGCAATCCTTTTTTCTGAATCATTTCAAAGGTCTCCCAATTGCCCTCTTTGCTTTTTTCTGGCTGCACCTCTAAAGTTTCTAAATTGAGATATAAATTACTTTTTATAGCATAAGCTATCAGAGGTTCAGTGTAAACAGATCCTGAGTAATGATGGTGCAAATCACCCCCTTTGGGCATTTGAGAAAAAAAAGCTGTGAGTTGAGCTTCGTTACTTCGTATCGTTTCAAAATAGCTTTCGACACTTTGAGCAGTTCCAAATACAGTACTTAAAAGAAGTAAAAAGAGCGAAATTTTTTTCATACTTTTTAAATTTAGTCGATTTGGGGTGCAAAAATAGGTAAAAAAGATCAGTTTTATGAGGTATACATTAAAATTGTAAGTGTTTGCTTTTTAAATAGTTATCACAAACCACGCTAAAGCAACACAAGTAACATCAGTCTTTTTATGATAAAAACTTCTATTTAGTAAATCAACTTAACTCGCTATATCTTTGATTTACAATTAGATAACTAAATGTGTTTTTTTATACTACAAAATCCCTAAACCCAACAATACCGAAAATACCATAAGTAGCACAGCTACTAACAATTGAATACTCTTAAGCGTTACTTTGTTCAACAAACGATTCCCTAAAAAAGCTCCTAAAAAAGCCGAAAGCGTAGCACAAAAAACCAAAGGATATGCAATTTTTCCAGTGTTTTGTGACCAGTTTTGCACGTAAATCCACATTCTCGAAAGATCGATCAAACAAGCAATAACTACACCTGTTCCTATATAAGATTCTTTAGACAAACCTGATCGAATCAAGAAAGCTGCTCGTAACGCCCCTTGCATACCAGATAATCCACCAAAAAAACCACTCAACATTCCACCCAATGGTAGATACTTTTTATCAAAAGTAAATTGTGACCAACTTGGAATAATTTCGAACAAGGCAAAAAACAACAGAACCAAACCAATACAAACTTTAATAGGCAAAAGAATAAATGTATGCCCCCAAAGAACGTAGCTCCCTATTGGCTGCATGCCCTCCACATACGATAGGAAAAAGGCTCCAAGCAAAGCAAAAACGATGGCTGGAACCCCAAAAGACAGCAGCACTTGTTTGTTCGCTTTTTGACCTAATAGCAAAAGTTTAAAAATATTATTTAAAAAATGCACAATGGCAGTTAACAAAATGGCTATTTCTATAGGAAAAAACAGACCAAAAACAGGCACTAACAATGTTCCCAAGCCAAAGCCCGAGAACAATGTTAACCCAGATCCCAAAAAAGCAACCAAGCAAATCAAAAAGTAATCCATGTTTTGATATTAAATCTTTAAATTACAAGCATCTGTTTAGAACAGAACTACTACTCATTTACTTTTTTGATTGAGTTTTTTATATTTTTGTTCTTTCAACTCAATGGTTCCATTTTCAATCTTGTCTACTATAATTTCAAAACTTGGCTTTATTGTAAACGTTTGTTTTTGTCCTACTACTTTCTTATAGGTCAATGTGATTTTTCCATTACCATCCTTTTGTAAACTAACGGGATCAATAGTTGTCATCAAGTCTGTTTCAGGCAAAATTACTGCTATAACATATTGCTTAGTAAAATCAATTTCTGTAGGTTTTCCATCTTTACCCATTGTGGTGGCCATACCAAAGATTTCATTAAACTTTTCTGCCGTTTCAATCTTTGGATTATCTACTTTATCAATTGTATTTTTTACAAAATAATTCTTGGCTAATACGAAAGAAATATCGGTTGTTTTGGCCTTATTTTGCGTTTTAACTACAGCTTTGTTTTTATTTTCTTCTTTTTCCGTTTTCGGTTTGCTTTGGCAAGCAACAAATAATAAACTTGCTACTATTACTACTATTACGATAATCTTTTTCATTTTTTTGGATTTTAAAGTTATAGAGATACAAAGTTATCCATTTATTTTAATTGACTGTAATCTAGGATGTTTTTACACATCATTTTTGAATTAGAGGATCAAAAATGTGTCTTTATGCATCAACCTAGCCCTGATGGGAGTGAAAATCCTCTGGCTCGGGTGGCTATTTTTTTGCGGGTGGGAAAGAGCGACCCAAGAAGCTCCTTTGCCACCCAGCAAAAAAAGCCAACCGAGACGGAGATTGTAACGTACAGCAGGATTAAGCTCCTAAAAAGTAGTGTAATGGAGGAATTTGCCCTTCGATTGCGCTCAGGGTGACGTTTTTTAAATTTTGATTTTTGATTTTTGGAATTAAAAATGTCATCTTGTCATATTTTTTTCCGCCATTTTTGGGGCAAACTGACAATTTATAGACTGACAGGCGCTTGGCACAGTCCTTGACTTACCGACCTCGAGTTGTTAAAACGAGTATACAATAAAAATTAAATATAATAAAAATGGGTAAAATAATCGGAATTGATTTAGGTACGACCAACTCTTGTGTTTCTGTAATGGAAGGTAATGAAGCAGTTGTTATTCCTAACGCAGAGGGAAAAAGAACAACGCCATCTATCATCGCTTTTGTAGAAGGTGGGGAAATTAAAGTGGGTGATCCTGCAAAAAGACAAGCAGTAACTAATCCAACTAAGACTATTGCTTCTATCAAACGTTTTATGGGACACACTTTTGCTGAAACTCAAGAAGAGGCAAAAAGAGTTCCTTACACAGTTGTAAAAGGCGACAACAATACGCCACGTGTGGATATTGATGGTCGTTTATACACTGCTCAAGAATTGTCAGCTATGACACTTCAAAAAATGAAAAAAACTGCTGAAGACTATTTAGGTCAAACAGTAACTGAAGCAGTTATTACTGTTCCTGCTTACTTCAACGATGCTCAACGTCAGGCTACAAAAGAGGCTGGTGAAATCGCTGGTTTGAAAGTTATGCGTATCATCAACGAACCAACTGCTGCGGCTTTGGCTTACGGATTGGATAAAAAAGGTACAGATCAAAAAATTGCTGTTTACGATTTAGGTGGAGGTACTTTTGATATCTCTGTATTGGAATTAGGAGACGGAGTTTTCGAAGTATTGTCTACTAATGGTGATACTCACTTAGGTGGTGATGATTTTGACCAAGTAATCATTGACTGGTTGGCAGACGAATTCAAAGCTGAAGAAGGTATTGATTTACGTTTAGACCCAATGTCATTACAACGTATCAAAGAAGCTGCTGAGAAAGCAAAAATTGAATTGTCTTCTTCTGCAGAAACTGAAATCAACTTGCCATACGTTACTGCTACGGCTTCAGGACCAAAACACTTAGTGAAAAAATTAACTAGAGCACAATTCGAAAAATTGTCTGATAGTTTAGTAAAACGTTCTATGGCGCCAGTAGCACAAGCATTGAAAGATGCAGGTTTGTCTACTTCTGACATTGACGAAGTAATCCTTGTAGGAGGTTCTACTCGTATGCCAAGAATTGCTGACGAAGTAGAAAAATTCTTTGGTAAAAAAGCTTCTAAAGGAGTTAACCCTGATGAAGTTGTAGCGATTGGAGCTGCTATTCAAGGTGGTGTATTGTCTGGAGATGTAAAAGATGTATTGTTACTTGACGTTACGCCTTTATCTTTAGGTATCGAAACTATGGGTGGTGTAATGACTACATTAATCGAGTCTAACACAACTATCCCAACTAAAAAATCACAAGTATTCTCTACTGCTGCTGATTCTCAACCATCTGTTGAAATCCACGTATTGCAAGGAGCAAGAGCAATGGCTGCTGATAATAAAACAATCGGTCGTTTCCACTTAGATGGAATTCCACCAGCACCAAGAGGAGTTCCTCAAATTGAAGTTACTTTCGACATCGATGCTAATGGTATCATCAAAGTATCTGCAACTGACAAAGGAACTGGTAAATCTCATGACATTCGTATCGAAGCTTCTTCTGGATTAACTGCTGAAGAAATCGAGAAAATGAAAAAAGATGCTGAAGCTAATGCTGAATCAGATAAAATCGCAAGAGAAAGAGCTGAGAAATTGAACGAAGCAGACGGAATGATCTTCCAAACGGAGTCTCAATTGAAAGAGCTTGGAGATAAATTATCTGACGATAACAAAGTGGCTGTAGAGTACGCTTTAACTGAATTGAGAATGGCTCACCAATCTCAAGACATTCCAGCTATTCAAACTGCTTTGGACAACATCAACGCTGCTTGGAAAAAAGCAACTGAAGCAATGTATGCTCAAGGTGAACAAGGTCAAGCTGCTGCGGAGCCACAAGGTCAAGCACAAGGAGACAATGTTGAAGATGTTGACTTTGAAGAAGTAAAATAATCCACCAAGCCCCCAAGGGGGAATAAGGGAATGGATATAAACCGAGTCAGTAATGACTCGGTTTTTTTTATGTATTTTCTTCTTTTGCAGACACTAGAAAAGACTTTGATTTCCTTGTAAATCCATATCAAGAGCTGTTTTTTTTTATTATAAAAAAGCCTTTAACAAAAATGCGCGTACAAAAAAAGGAGTAAAATCCTAAAATTATACTCCTTTTATTTAATCAATATATTCTTAAAATGGCATCAAACATACCTGATATTCCATATTTAACAATTGCTTGAAATTTTATTTTACAAACTCAATTTTTTGCTCTTCCTCTTCATTTACACTATCAAAAAAACCTTGATCATTCATCCAATCATCACTGAAAACTTTACTCATATAACGAGAACCATGATCTGGAAAGATAGCAATTACATTACTATTCTCATCAAATTCTCCTTCTTCAGCATACTGCTTGATTGCCTGCATCACTGCCCCTGAAGTATATCCTACAAAAAGACCTTCTTTCCTAGCTAATTCTCTCGTAGAATGTGCACTTTCTTCATCTGTTACTTTCATGAATTTATCAATAACATCAAAGTCAGTTGCAGTTGGAATTAAGTTTTTACCCAAACCTTCAATTCTGTATGGATAAATTTCAGCACTATCAAATTCTTTGGTTTCATGATATTTTTTTAGAACAGAACCAAACGCATCAACACCTAAAATTTTGATATTTGGATTTTGTTCTTTTAAATACTTTGCAGTTCCCGAAATCGTTCCTCCAGTTCCACTACAGGCTACTAAATGCGTTATTTTACCATTGGTTTGTTTCCAAATTTCTGGTCCAGTAGACAAATAGTGAGCATCTATATTTAATTGATTGAAATATTGATTGATATAAACAGAACCTTTAGTTTCTTCATGCAGTCGCTTGGCTACACTATAATAAGAACGCTCATCATCAGCAGAAACATGTGCAGGGCAAACATATACTTTTGCACCTAAACTTCTTAGCATATCTATTTTATCTTTGGAAGATTTAGAACTCACTGCAAGTATGCAATTATATCCTTTTATTATACTTACCATCGCTAAGCTAAATCCTGTATTGCCAGAAGTAGTTTCTATTATTGTATCACCTGGTGAAAGTATACCTTTACTTTCAGCTTGCTCTATAATATATAATGCAATTCTATCTTTTGAAGAATGTCCTGGATTGAAAGCTTCTATCTTAGCATAGAAATTACCTTCAAATTCCTGAGTAACTCTATTTAGCTTAATAAGTGGAGTGTTACCTATTAATTCTAAAATATTATTATAAGCGTTTATTTCTTCTTTCATAAAAAAATAGTTAATCTAAGCTGAGTATAAACTACCTAGATAGGTTGCAAACTTAACAAAAAAAATCGAATTACTTTTTAATTTTCTCCAAATCTAGTAAAAAACTAAACTCTCTCGCCAATTCCTTTAATGACTCAAATCGACCTGAAGCCCCGCCATGACCAGCATCCATATTAGTAACAAGATATAAAACTGTTTCATCTTTTTTCATTGTGCGCAATTTAGCTACCCATTTTGCCGGTTCCCAATATTGAACTTGTGAATCATGTAATCCTGTAGAAACAAACAAATTTGGGTATTTTTGCTTTTTCACATTATCATAAGGTGAGTACGACAGCATATAATCGTAGTACTTTTTGTCATTTGGATTTCCCCATTCGTCGTACTCTCCCGTTGTAAGAGGAATACTATCGTCTAACATTGTTGTCACAACATCAACAAATGGAACTTGAGCAATTACTCCGTTGTATAACTCTGGAGCCATATTTACAACTGCACCCATTAATAATCCACCAGCAGAACCACCTTCAGCGTACAAATGTTCTGGTGCGGTGTATTTTTCTTGTATTACAAATTTAGAACAGTCAATAAAATCGGTAAACGTATTTTTCTTTTTAAACAATTTACCATCTTCATACCATTGTCTACCTAAATCCTCTCCTCCACGAATATGAGCAATTGCATAAACGAAACCCCTGTCCAATAAAGTTAATCGCGTAGAAGAAAAATAGGGTTCCATCGTATTTCCATATGAGCCATAGGCATAGAGCAACAATGGATTTTTACCATCTTTCTTAATGGATTTGTGATACACCATCGAAATTGGCACTTTAGTCCCATCAGTAGCGGTAGCCCAAACTCTTTCTTCGATATAACTATTTTTATCAAATTTTCCCCCTAATACTTGTTGTTCTTTTAAAACCTCTTTGGTTTTGGTGGTCATATTAAAATCAATAACAGAAGAAGGAGTTGCCATTGATTGGTAACCATATCTAAGAATATCAGTATCAAAATCAACATTTGTTGTAGTATATGCACTGTATGTTTCGTTGTCGAAAGGCAAGTAATAATCTCCTTTTCCGCTCCAAGGCATGATACGAATATGATTTAATCCATTAGAACGTTCTTCAACGACTAAGTAGTTTTTAAATATTTCGATGCCTTCTAATAAAACATCTTTACGATGTGGAATTAAATCTTTCCAATTATCTTTTGAAGTAGCATTTTCAGGCGTTTTCATCAATTTAAAATTAGTTGCCTTATCCTTATTAGTCAAAACATAAAACGAGTCTCCATAATGAGAAATACTATACTCTAAACCACGAACCCTTGGTTGAAACACCTTGAACTCCCCGTCAGGTTTATCGGCATCCAAAATTCTATATTCACTAGTTAACGTACTTCCTGAACCAATTACAATATATTTTCTTGATTTTTCTTTACTAACATAAACATTAAAGGTGTCGTCCTTTTCATCAAAAACCAATACGTCACTTTTAGCATCAGTACCTAATTTGTGTCTAAAAACCTTATCAGCTCTTAAGGTAACTTTATCTTGTTGGGTATAAAAAATTGTTGCATTATCATTGGCCCAAACAGAACCTCCGGTGACATTTTCTATTTTATCTGAAAGAATTTCACCTGTTTCTAAATTCTTAATTTGAATGGTGTAGATTCTTCTTCCTTTAGTGTCTACTCCAAAAGAAGCATACTTATTATTAGGACTGATACTCATCCCTCCTAGCTGAAAGTAAGAATGTCCTTTCGCCAATTCATTACAATTAAAAAGAATTTCTTCAGGAGCGGTCAAATTTCCTTTTTTTCGGGTATAAATGGGATAATCTTGTCCTTTTTCGTATCGAGTCAAATAAAAATAGCCATTATAAAAATAAGGAACAGACTGATCATCTTCTTTAATTCTCGCTTTCATCTCTTCAAAAAGTTCGGTTTGAAACTCTTTGGTATGAGCTGTTTTAGCGTTGTAATAATCGTTCTCTTGATTCAAATAAGAAATCACTTCTGGGTTTTCTCTTTCGTTTAACCAAAAATAATTGTCGATTCTAGTATCGTTGTGCTTTACTAGTTGTTTTGGAATAATTTTAGCTACAGGTGCTTGTATATTTTCAGCCATTTTTTGTGCTTTTGCCTTAGTAATTGTTAATGCAAAAATAACACAAAGCAAAACCAAACGAATAGAATTTTTCATTATTTTTTGTGTTGATTATCAATAAGCAATATAGTAATTTTGTACCAATAATTTTAAAAAAAACAAAAAATGGATTTAATGGGAATGATGGGTAAGCTAAAAGAAACCCAACAAAAAATAGAAGACACTAAAAAAAGACTAGATACTATTTTGATTGACGAACAAAGTTCTGATGGTTTATTACAAATTACTGTTACAGCAAATACTGCTATAAAATCAATAAACATAGCTGATGAATTGCTAGAAGACAAAGAACAACTTGAAGATTATTTGATACTAGTTCTCAATAAAGCTATCACAAGAGCCAATCAAGTAAATCAAACAGAATTAGATGCTGTAGCCAAAATGGACATGCCGATGATACCTGGAATGGATAATTTATTCAAATAACAAGTCATAAAAAAAGGATTTAAAGTAAAACTCTAAATCCTTTTTTTTTATACTACAAATAAACGCTGCAAAGTCTCTATTACATAAGAATGCATGACTTCGCGATAATCCAAATGCGTCACAATTCTAAGTTTTCCTTTTCCAAGTGAACTAATGGCTATGTTTTTTTGACGTAATGTTTCAATTAAAAGTGCATCGCTTAAACTTGGAATCACTTTAAAAATCAAAATATTTGTCTCAACAGGTTCTACTGATTCTACCCAAGGAAGCCTACTCAATAAGAGTCCTAATTCTTTGGCTCTGCGATGGTCTTCTGTCAATCGCATAATGTTATTCTCTAAAGCATAAATCCCCGCAGCGGCTAAATAGCCTACTTGACGCATTCCACCTCCCAAAATTTTGCGCACTCGCAAAGCCCTATGAATCGTTTCTTTATCGGCCAACAAAACCGAACCAATTGGCGCACCTAACCCTTTGGACAAACACACTGAAATAGTATCGAACAACTTTCCATATTCTTTAGGATTTTGTCTTTTGGCCACCAAAGCATTCCAAATTCTAGCACCATCCATGTGAAACTTTAAATTATTGCCATCACAAACTTGCTTGATTTGCTGCAATGTTTCTAGATCGTAACAGGCTCCGCCTCCTTTATTTGTAGTATTCTCAACACAGACCAAACTTGTTTTGGGGCTATGATAAAATTCAGGATCGTTAATTGCATCAGCGACTTGATTGGCTGTAATCATTCCGCGATTTCCATCTAATAAACAACAAGAAACACCGCTATTAAACGAAACTCCACCACCTTCATAATTATATACATGGGCATATTTGTCAGCAATTAACTGCTCACCAGGTTGGGTGTGTAATTTTATAGCCGTTTGATTCGCCATAGTACCTGAAGGAAAAAACAAACCAGCTTCCATTCCAAACATAGCGGCTACGCGAGCTTCTAATTCAATTACTGTAGGATCTTGTTTGTAAACATCGTCACCAACAACTGCTCTAAACATATACTGCAACATTTCTGGAGAGGGCTTGGTCACTGTATCACTCACTAAATTAATTTCCATAAGTTATATATATCAGCCACAGTAAGACCTTAGCTTGTGCTGTGGTAATTTTTTTATATTTTTGCAAAACAAAATTAATAATAATTTATGACAACTACCGAACAAATTAAAGGTATTGTGGAGCGCCTTGGTGCGTTGAGGAGGTATCTTTGACGTTGATGCTAAACTCATTGAAATCACTAACGAAGAAGAAAAAACTTTTGCTCCCGACTTTTGGAATAATGCAAAAGAAGCCGAAATCATTGTAAAAAACTTACGTAATAAAAAGAAGTGGATTGAAGATTATGACAAAGCTGCAACTCTTACCGAAGAACTGCAACTAGCTTATGATTTTTATAAAGAAGGTGAACTAAGCATTGAAGAACTTGATGAACAATACAATTTAGCCGAAAATCACATCGAAGCTATTGAGTTCAAGAACATGCTTTCCGACGAAGGAGATACACTAAGTGCTGTTTTGCAAATTACCGCTGGAGCTGGCGGAACCGAAAGTTGCGATTGGGCCGAAATGTTGATGCGCATGTACATCATGTGGGGCGAGAAATACGGTTACAAAATTAAAGAACTAAATTTTCAAAAGGGCGAATCAGCTGGAATCAAAACCGTTACTTTAGAATTTGAAGGCGATTACTCCTTTGGTTACTTAAAAGGAGAAAATGGCGTACATCGTTTGGTTCGTATCTCCCCTTTTGATAGCAATGCCAAAAGACATACTTCTTTTGCTTCGGTTTATGTATATCCTCTTGCAGATGACACCATTCAAATTGAGATTAATCCTGCCGATATTTCGTGGGAAACCATGCGTTCCAGTGGTGCTGGAGGTCAAAATGTAAACAAAGTAGAGACCGCAGTACGTTTGCGCCACCACCCTACTGGAATTATTATCGAAAATTCAGAAACACGTTCTCAATTAGATAATAAAACCAAAGCCATGCAGTTGTTAAAATCGCAATTGTACGAAATTGAGTTAAAAAAGAAACAAGCTCTTAGAGATGAAATCGAAGCTAAAAAAATGAAAATTGAATGGGGTTCGCAAATTAGAAACTATGTAATGCATCCATACAAATTAGTTAAAGACGTCCGAACAGGACAAGAAACTAGTGATGTTGATAGTGTAATGAACGGCAATATCGACCCATTTCTAAAAGCCTTCCTCATGATGATGGGCCAAAAAGAAGAAGAGTAAACAAGAATCCATATTAGCCATCTAGCGACTACTATTAAAAGTAGTCGCTTTTTTTTTAAACAACTTACAGAATTTCTGTTTTTTAAATATTTTTTTTACAATTTCAAACGTTAAAAATTAGGTAACTCAATAGTAATTCGCTTAATTTGATGGCTAATATTATAAATACTGCCCCCAAATTAATGAAATCACACTCTATTCAAGAAATTAATAATGTTCTAAAAGGTACACTTATTGGCACATTATCTCAAAACATTACTTCGCCAGAACAATTAGAACTTGCCTCAGAAAATCAAATTTCTTTTATAGGAAATAAAAAGTATGAAAAATACTGGAGTACATCAAAAGCTAGTGCAGCAATTGTAAATGAAGATATAGGCATTGAACCTGGCACCAACAGGGCATTTATAAAAGTAAAAAATGCCGAATTAGCGATGTCTCAATTGCTACAGCTTTTTGCTCCAGCCTCACCTCAATTTGATATAGATGTTCATCCAACAGCTTGCATCCATGATACTGTCATAATTGGCGAAGGCACCAAAATTGGAGCTGGAGCCTATCTTGGACCAAATGTAGTTATTGGAAAAAACGTTACCATCTATCCCAACGTAACACTTTTAGATTATTCAAGCATTGGCAACGGAAGCACGATTTGGTCAGGTGTTGTGGTAAGAGAACGCTGCCACATCGGAAATGATTGTATCCTGCATCCCAATGCTACTATAGGTGCAGACGGATTTGGGTTTACTTTTTGTAATGAAAAAGGTTTAGTTAAAATCCCACAAATTGGTAATGTTGTAATTGGAAATAATGTAGAAATTGGAGCCAATTCTTGTGTAGATAGAGGTAAATTCAGCTCAACTGTTGTAGGTGATGGGTGCAAAATAGACAATTTAGTTCAAATTGGACACAACAGTAAATTGGGACGTTTTTGCATTATGGCGGGTCATAGTGGTCTTGCGGGTTCTGTAACCTTAGAAGACGGTGTTGTAATTGGCGGAAGCGCCTCCATTAAAGATCATACAACTATTGGTGCTGGAGCCACTGTTGGCGCTGGATCTGGCGTTACTTGCGATGTTCCTGCCGGCAAAGTAGTTTTAGGTTATCCCGCAATAGCTGCCAAAGACGCCCTCAGACAATGGGCAATTCTTAAACGATTAGTAAACGAAACTAGAAAATAGATATTATATTTTTAATAAATTCATAAAAAAGCAGGATTAATTTTCTGCTTTTTTGCGTTTTAAACAAAAAAACATTTCCTTTTTTACCCAAAACAAAAGACCAACTAAAAAGATTTCAATCCTTTTTGTAAATTAGCTAACTAAAAAACTAACTAACCATTATATGGATTTAAACTTCAATCAGAACGAAGACCACAATAAACTTCTTTTATCTCAATTACGCCATAAATTTGCAAAAGTAAAATTAGGCGGAGGCGAAAAAAGAATTGAAAAACTGCATGCCGAAGGCAAAATGACAGCCAGAGAGCGAATCGATTATTTAGTAGACGACCCAAATAAATGCATTGAGATAGGCGCATTTGTCGGAGATGGAATGTATCCTGAACATGGCGGTTGTCCTTCGGGAGGAGTAATTGTAAAAATTGGATATATTCAAGGCAAACAATGCATTATTGTTGCCAATGATGCTACTGTTAAGGCTGGAGCATGGTTTCCGATAACAGGTAAAAAAAACCTACGCGCACAAGAAATTGCGATGGATAACAGACTTCCAATTATTTATTTAGTAGATAGTGCTGGAGTATACCTACCCTTACAAGATGAAATTTTCCCAGATAAAGAACATTTTGGTCGCATTTTCAGAAATAATGCCCAAATGAGCAGTATGGGAATCACCCAAATTGCAGCAGTAATGGGAAGTTGCGTGGCTGGTGGTGCTTATTTACCCATCATGAGCGATGAAGCTTTAATTGTAGATAAAACTGGAAGTATTTTCTTGGCCGGAAGTTATTTGGTCAAAGCTGCCATAGGCGAAAGTATTGATAACGAAACCTTGGGTGGAGCGACAACACATTGCGAAATTTCAGGAGTTACTGATTATAAAGCCAAAGATGACAAAGATGCTTTGGATAAAATCAAAAACATTATTAGTAAAATTGGAGATTTTGAAAAAGCAGGATTTAATCGCATCAAAGGAGAAAAACCCGCTTTAGACGAAAAAGAGATTTACGGAATACTTCCGAAAGCGAGAAACGAACAATATGACATGCTTGAAATTATCAAACGATTGGTTGACAACTCTGAATTTGAACCCTACAAAGAAGGCTATGGACAAAGCATCATTACTGGATATGCAAGAATTGATGGCTGGGCAGTTGGCATTGTTGCCAATCAACGCAAAGTAGTCAAAACCAAAAAAGGTGAAATGCAATTTGGCGGTGTTATCTATTCCGATTCTGCTGACAAGGCTACTCGATTTATTGCCAATTGTAACCAAAAGAAAATCCCATTAGTTTTCATACAAGATGTTACTGGATTTATGGTAGGTTCAAAGTCTGAACATGGCGGGATCATTAAGGATGGTGCCAAAATGGTTAATGCAGTATCTAATTCTGTAGTACCAAAATTTACTGTAATTGTTGGAAATTCCTATGGTGCAGGTAATTATGCTATGTGTGGCAAAGCTTATGATCCTAGATTAATTTTCGCTTGGCCAAGTGCTGAATTAGCCGTTATGGGCGGTACTCAAGCGGCAAAAGTATTGGCACAGATTGAAGCTTCTTCACTAAAAGCAAAAGGAGAAGTGATAGATGAAGCAAAAGAAGCCGAGTTATTTGCTAAAATAAAAGCAAAATATGATGAGCAAGTCTCCCCTTATTATGCAGCATCCAGACTATGGACCGATGCCATTATTGATCCCTTAGACACACGAACATGGATTTCGATGGGAATTGAAGCTGCCAATCATGCTCCCATTGAGAAAAAATTTAATTTAGGAGTGATTCAAACCTAAAACATAAAAAAAGAGCTGAAAATAATCAGCTCTTTTTTTATCTATCCTTATACAAATTATAAAGAATCAACACTTTCGCTACGCATTATTTTACCAGTAGCCGTAACTTTAAACTTTGGAATAAAAACAATATCTTTTGGTTTTTCATATTTGTCTAATGAGGTAAAAACAGCTTCGTCAATTGACATTGGTTCACCTTCTACATACAAAACCACTTTTTCTCCCAAAACATCATCGGCATGACCACAAACAAAATAACGTCTTGGAATATGAGTTGATAATTTTTCTTCTATTTTTTCAGGAATTAACTTAATCCCACCACTATTAATCACGTTATCAAATCGACCTAGCCAAATAAACTGTTTATTGGAAATTAATTCAACAATATCATTAGTTACAATAGGTTCATTACTAATATTTTTGGCATGAACGATCAAACAATTGTGTTCATTAGTGGAAACTGTTACATTGGGAAGCACACTAAAAGCGCTTTCTCCCACTCGTTTTGCCGCAATATGAGTAATTGTCTCGGTCATTCCATAGGTTTCATAAATTTCATTCGGCACTTTCACTAATTCTTGCTCGAGCGATTTATGAATTTTTACACCACCAACAATGATTTTTTTAATATTTTTTAGTTTATCCAAAGAATTTTTAGCCTGTAATGGAACCATTGCCGCAAAATCATATTTCTCATCGTTATATTCTAAAGGGTGCGAATTTGGTTCTACAAAATCCATATCCAATCCTAAAATAAAAGAACGTACAAACATCATTTTACCCGCAACGTAATCTGCAGGAAGACAATGCAAAACTCTATCTCCAGGTTTTAAATCAAAAAAATCTCCTGTAGCCAAAGCTGAATTGACCATCGCTTCTTTCTCTATTCTAATCAATTTTGGAATTCCAGTAGTCCCAGAGGTATTCATTTCGATAAAAGACTTATTATCAAACCAATCAATTAAAAAATCACCAAGAGATTTTTGAAAATCGGCACCTTCTTTAACAAATGAATAAGCCACCATGCATAATTGTTCACGATCTAAGTGAACGCCATTAAATTTAAAATGATTATGAACATTTTTATATGTTACTGTTTTCATAAAAGTTGTAATTTATTCCTTCATACAAAGGAAATTATTATATATTTCCTACAATTTTTTCTTTCCAATTACTCCAATTGTATTTCCTACCAAAGATAATCAAAAGTATTGGGTATATCAATATAACAGGCAAGATAACATCAAAACCAAAGGTAGGTTCTGAGACATCTTTCAAGATAGAATGCGTTTGAAAAGCCGACCAATCAGAAGTCACTAATAAAGCCCCAATTAGATTGTTTGAAGCATGAAAACCAAGGGCTAACTCCATTCCATCATCCATCAAGGTAATAACACCTAGAAAAAGGCCTGTACCTATGTAGTAAATCATAATACCGTTCCCCATCTTGGCAACCTCAGGATTGGACAAATGCATCAATCCAAAAATCAGAGAAGTCATAAGCAATGGAAACCACTTGTTTCGAGACAAATTTGCAAATCCTTGCATCAAATAGCCTCTAAAAACATATTCTTCAGTAGTAGTTTGAATAGGAATTAACAAAATACCAATACTAGCTAAAATCAAAAAAGGGATAGGTTTGAAATTAATTTCGAAATGACTCGGGCTGATAAACCATTCGATCAAAGTGGTTCCTATGCCAACAATTGCCCATAACGCAAATGAAAATAGAACACGTTTCCAATCGATTTTGGTTCTAGCTGTAGTCACTGACAAAATTGTTTGCTTATGAATAAATTTAATCACCAAAAAAACACCGCCTAAAGCAAAAACAAAAGACAGTAACATTAAAAACAAAGTGGTATTTGGTTCAAAAAAATGCATCAACCCCTCGTTTGTCATTGGAGTTCTTTTATGCTCTGTAGCTGCCTTAAAAAAAACCGCAATCATCATAGGAACTTGACCAACAAAAGCCGTCAAGATAATAATCAATGAACCTAATAGATATTTATAAAAATGATTTTGTGGAGTAACTCCTTGTTCTAAAAACATAGCATTTACAATTTGTTAAATGAATTAATGACCTAGTTCGTGTACTTAGTTATACTGCTTAAAAGTACCTATTATTTCTCATAATTTTATAAAAAATGAAAAAGCAAGACCAACTCTCTAAAAGTACTGAAAAACAAAGAAAAATTTACTTTCTAAAATTATTTCTCGAAACACCATGTTTCTTTTTAATAAATACATCTTTTATTTTATACAAAAACAGTAAATTTGAAGCAGTTTTATAAAAATTATCCATGAGCACATCGCACAAAGACCTACACAGTAAATTGACGTTAGGTGGTTTATTGATTTCATTAGGAATCATTTATGGTGATATTGGGACATCACCTTTATACGTAATGAAAGCCATACTTGGCGAACACATCATCGACCCAGATGTTGTATTAGGAGGAGTTTCTTGTGTGTTTTGGACACTAACCCTTCAAACCACATTAAAATATGTAATCCTTACCCTAAGCGCTGACAATCATGGTGAAGGTGGAATTTTTGCTTTATATGCCCTTGTCAAAAAAACGAAAATTCAATGGCTAATTGTTCCAGCAATTATTGGAGGTAGTGCCTTGCTTGCCGATGGAATTATAACGCCACCCATATCCGTTTCGTCGGCCGTAGAGGGCATCAAAACGTTTAATCCAGAAATCAACACTGTTCCTATTGTAATTGGAATTCTAGTAATTTTATTTACGATACAACAATTTGGAACAAAGTTAGTTGGGAAATTTTTTGCTCCAATGATGACCATTTGGTTTTTGATGTTAGCCATTTTAGGTACTATTCAAATCACTTCTCATCCTGAAGTATTTAAAGCGATAAATCCTTATTATGCCTATCATTTACTGTCCATTCATCCTGATGGTTTCTTCGTGCTAGGCTTTGTATTTTTATGTACAACAGGTGCCGAAGCCTTATACTCTGACATGGGACATTGTGGAAGAAAAAACATTAGAATCAGTTGGATTTTTGTAAAAACAGCATTAGTATTAAACTACTTTGGTCAAGCTGCTTATCTAATTCAACATGGAGGGGTATCACTACAAACCTTAGGTGGAGAAAACGGAAATCCATTCTACTTAATAATGCCAAGTTGGTTTCAACCTTTTGGTATTGTGGTAGCTACACTGGCCGCCGTTATTGCCTCACAAGCTTTAATAAGTGGTTCATTTACGCTTATAAATGAAGCCATGCGACTAAACTTCTGGCCAAAAGTAAGAATTAAATACCCAACGGAATTAAAAGGACAACTCTATATTCCATCTATCAATTGGCTATTATTAGTAGGATGTATAGGTATTGTACTGCATTTTGAAGAATCTAGCAACATGGAGCATGCTTATGGACTAGCCATTATTCTTTGCATGATTATGACCACTATTTTGTTGAATTATTACTTAATCATGAAACGCGTAAAATGGTACTTTTTTATGCCGTTGATTACTATTTATCTTCTTATAGAATTCAGTTTCTTAGCTGCTAACATTACTAAGTTTGCCGAAGGAGGTTATGTAACCTTATTTATAGCTATCCTATTAATTGCAGTAATGACTATTTGGTATTTAGCGAAAAAAATCAACAAAAACTATACTAAAATTGTCAAAATTGAAGACTTCAAAAAAGTATTGGTTGAATTAAGTAATGACTTATCTATCCCAAAATATGCGACACACTTGGTTTATATGACCAATGCAGGTCGAGTAGATGAAATTGAAGAAAAAGTGACTTATTCTATTCTACAAAAAAGACCCAAAAGAGCAGATATTTATTGGTTTGTTCATGTAAACGTATTGAATGAGCCTTATAAAAAGGAATACAAAGTAACTGAAATTGTAAAAGACGATTTGTATCGTGTAGATTTTAATCTTGGTTTTAGAGAACCTACTAAGATAAATCTCATGTTCCGTGAAGTAATTATCGATATGGTTAAAAAAGGTGAAGTAGATGTTACTAGTAGATATGAATCCTTAAACAAAAATAATATTGTAGGTGATTTCAAATTTGTACTTTCAGAAAAATTCTTATCCAATGATTCTGATTTGTTATGGCATGAAAAAATCATTATGAACTCTTATTTCTTAATCAAAAAATTGAGTTTATCTGAAGAAAGTGCTTTTGGATTGGATAGCAGTTCTGTAAAAATTGAAAAATTCCCAATGGTGCTTCACGCTCCAGAAAGTTTAGGACTAACAAGAGTGAAGTAAATAACCATTCACATCTTTATAAAAGCACTGATTTTTTCAGTGCTTTTTTTGTTTATAAAAAACAATCCCAACTAAAAATTTAGCATTCAATCAATAAATAGTACCTTTGCGGTTCAATTATTCAAAATGAGATTACACAGAAATTTAGTTTATACTACTATTGATGCCTTAAATGCCATATTCAATGAAGGAGAATATGCCGATAAAGTAGTAGCCCGTTCTTTAAAAAAAGACAAACGTTGGGGAAGTTCCGACCGTAAATTTGTTGCTGAAACTATATACGAAATTGTTCGTTGGAAACGACTATATGCTGAGATTGCCGAAGTAAAAGAACCGTTTGATAGAGACAACCTTTGGAGAATTTTTGCCGTTTGGGCCGTTTTGAGAGGGTATCCAATTCCAGATTGGAGACAATTAGAAGGCACTCCAGAACGCAAAATTAAAGGACGTTTTGATGAACTTTCCAAAATCAGAACCTTCAAAGAATCTATTCCAGATTGGATGGATGAAATTGGGGTTAAAGAACTAGGAGAAAAAGTTTGGTCCAAAGAAATTGCGGCTCAAAACCAACCAGCCAAAGTAGTACTAAGGGTAAATACTTTGAAAACAACTCGAGAAAAATTAAGAGCTATCTTAATGGATTTAAACATTGATACTGAAATGTTGAAGGATCAACCAGAAGCTTTAGTCTTAAAAGAAAGAGCCAATGTATTTTTGACCGATGCTTTCAAAGAAGGTTTGTTTGAAGTTCAAGATGCCAATTCACAACTTGTGGCCGCTTTTCTGGATGTAAAACCTGGAATGCGGGTGGTAGATACTTGTGCAGGTGCGGGTGGAAAAACATTGCATATTGCCGCTTTGATGGAAAACAAAGGTCAATTGATTGCCATGGATTTGTACGAAAGCAAACTCAAACAATTAAAGCTGAGAGCCAAAAGAGACGGAGCATTTAATATTGAATATCGAATTATTGATTCGACAAAAGTCATCAAAAAATTGCATCAAAGAGCCGACAGAGTTTTAATTGATGCGCCATGTAGTGGACTTGGAGTTTTAAAAAGAAACCCTGATGCTAAATGGAAATTACAACCTGAGTTTATCGATAATATCCGAAAAGTACAGTCGGAGGTTTTAGAAAGTTATTCTAAAATTGTAAAACCAGGAGGAAAACTAGTATATGCCACTTGTTCCATTTTACCTTCTGAAAATCAAGAACAAGTGAAACGTTTTTTAACCACAGACATCGGGAAAGAATTCACTTTTATCAAAGACCATAAAATATTGGCTTCTGAATCTGGATTTGACGGTTTTTATATGGCTTTATTAGAGCGTAAAGAAAGCCAAGAGAAAGAAATTAAATAATATCAAAAAGTCCCATTAGTGACCATCATAACAAAAAAGTCCTCGAGCATTTCGAGGACTTTTTCGTTACTATAAATCGATGGCTTCAGCCAGTACATCGAGCAAAACTTCGTGGTCAATAGTTTCTAAACTAGTATAGCGTAACGATTTTACCGTATTTCGTTTTTCGTCCACTAACTCCGATTGATTGCGTTGTAATTGAAATCCTTTGGCAAAGCCCAAATCCACAAATCCTTTCTTATGGTTGGGCACCAAATAACAAAAAGGCTTCTTCTTGAAGTACACATAAGGAATCCCCCATTTGAACAACAACTCACTATCGGGTACATTTTGCTGAATCACCTGATGCAAATACAACATAATACTCTGATATAAGTGCGGCTGATTGTAAATATAAGCTTCAGCGGGTTTCATTCTTACAAGCCTTTTTGATCCATCAAATACAACAAAGAAGCCATAGTAGCTGCTCCCAATTCCAATTCTCTTTTGTTGATAGCATCAAAGGTATCGTTGGCCGCATGATGGTAATCAAAATAGCGTTGAGAATCGGGTTTTAGTCCTGCTTTGACGATATGTTTGGATGCCAATGGCCCAATATCGGTTCCACTATGTCCTTTTACAAAACTATGAATCAAATAAGGTTCAAATAACCCTTTCCAACTGCTAAATTTAGCAAACTCCTCTTCATTGCATTCGAATGAGAAACCTCTTGGCGAAAAGCCTCCAGAATCGCTTTCTAAAGCAAAAACGTGATTTTCTTTATTGGTTTGTGCCAATTCCGCATATTTTTTTCCGCCACGGTTGCCATTTTCTTCGTTCATAAACAACACTACACGAATCGTGTTTTTGGGTTTAAAATTCAGCTGCTTCAAAATGCGCAAGGCTTCCATACTTTGCACCACTCCTGCTCCATCATCGTGAGAACCATCGGCTAAATCCCAAGAATCCAAATGACCGCCGACAACCATAATGTTTTCAGGAGCTTCGCTTCCTTTCAATTCGCCCACCACATTATAAGACAACACATCGGCCATTTGTTCACAGGATTGCTTAAAGTAAAATTGCAGTTGTGGGTTTTCTTTTAACTTCTTGCTTAACAACTCCGCACCATTGGTACTGATGGCTGCTGTAGGAATCCATTGTGCTTGCGGTAAGTCGCCGTAGCTTTGATTGCCTGTATGCGGAAAATCATCCAAACGTAAATTCATAGAACGCACAATTGTTCCCACTGCACCATACTTTGCCGCTTCTCTCGCGCCAGAAGAACGCTGATCCACACAATGTCCGTAAGCATTGAAGGTTTCGATGTATTCTGCCTCCATCGGACGGTTATAAAAGACAATTTTTCCTTTTAAATCCGTTCCTAAGGATTCCAGTTCTTTGATACTATGCACTTCGATTACGGGCGCTAACAAACCCTTTTTAGGTGTGGCAATCGACCCGCCCAAAGCACAAATTGGCACTTCAATTTTGTTTTTTCCATCTTTGATATAAGCGGTTTCTTTAGCACCACGCACCCACTTTGGCACCATTACTTCCTGTAAAAACACTCGATCTAACCCTAAGGTTTCTAGCTGAGCTTTGGTGTATTGTACTGCTTTTTCAGCATTGTCAGAACCTGATAAACGGTGTCCGATTTGGTTAGAAAGATAGTCGAGCCATTGGTAACCTTGCCCTTTGGTCAATGCGGATTGGTAAATGGCTTTGAGTTGCAATTCGTCTGATGATTGCGAAAAAACGACTCCGCCAAGGCTTAGCAATAGGGCTGTAAAAAAAGTTTTCTTCATAGTTTTAGGTTGTTTTGGAACATTATAGTTGGCGGCAATTTCGGGAAAGTTTATGAATTATTAGGTAGATTGTTTAAAAAATGGTTTGGGGTTGTTTAAGGTTTAAGATTGTTTAAAGTTTAAGGTTGTTGTGTTTGGGGTACATCGAGCCTTCGGCTCTTTTTCGATTTACTTTGAGTGGACTGGCCTGAAGTCCAGCCTTACAAAATATAACGAGTCTACGACTCTCTATCGAATGTAAGAGTTCCGGAGGAACGAAACATTTTGTAGCAACGGATTTTAATCCGTTATGTTTTTGATCCGTTGTGTATTAATGCATCGAATTTCAATGTATAAAAGAAACAAAACCTCTTATAAAAATAAGTCGTCTCGCCTAGCCTCGATCGCAGCGGCATCCTTTTTTACAAAAAAACCTAGTAGTGGGTTACTACTAGGTTTTTTTTGTAAAAAAGATAGAGCGGAGAGCGGGACGACTCGTAAGGTGCTCCGCTTACGTCTGCTCCTAAAAATTAAGGCAGTGGTTCGAAACTAATGGCGGTTCCTCCCCCAGCGGCTAATTGCAATTTGAGTTTGCTAGCCGATGTTACCACTTGTGTTTTGATGGTGTAAGCAATTGGATTTTTCTCCCAATGTGCATTTTTGGCATCTTGGTAGATGATGGCTTTGTATTTTTTGCCTTTGGTTAGAAAGTCCAATTTGATTTCGGTGGTTCGGGCATTTTCATCGGTGATGGCGCCTAGGAACCAAGTGTCTTGGCCTTTGGTTTTTCTGGCCACGGTAAGATAATCGCCGGGTTCTGCTTCTAGATACAAGCTTTCGTCCCAATCCATCGCCACGTCTTTGATGAACTGAAAAGCATCGGGATATTTCTCGTAGTTTTCAATCAAGTCGGCCGCCATTTGCAGAGGAGAATACATCGTCACGTACAAGGCCAATTGCTTCGCCAAAGTGGTGTGCACTTGCTCGGTTTTGTTTTTATCGTAGTAACTCATTTTGATTTCAAAAATCCCCGGAGTGTAATCCATAGGGCCGCCTAACTGACGTGTGAAAGGCAAAATGGTTTCGTGCGCTGGCGGATTTCCGTTGCTCCAAGCGTTGAATTCGTTTCCTCGAGCCGATTCGGCCGCGATGTAGTTGGGATAGGTTCGGCTGTAGCCTGTTGGGTGCGAACTTTCATGTGAGTTGACCATCAATTTATTATCGGCAAAGCGACGCGCCACAAAGTTAAAGTGATTCACCATTGCTTGTCCGTCGTGGAATTCGCCACGCGGAATGATTTTGCCCACATAACCCGTTTTGGCCGCAGGATAATCGAATTTCTTCATCAAATCGAGCGCGCGGTCCAAGTGGCGTTCGTAGTTGCCCACAGAACCCGAAGTCTCGTGGTGCATAATCATTTTTACATTTTTTGCTTTGGCGTAAGCCGAAACTTCTTCCAAATTAAAGTCGGGATAAGGCGTCGTAAAATCAAAAACATCCTCTTTCCAGTTGCCTACCCAGTCTTCCCAACCTACGTTCCAACCTTCGACCAACACACCATCGAAACCGTGCTTGGCGGCAAAATCAATATAGCGTTTGGTATTTTCAGTAGTTGCGCCGTGTTTGCCTGTTGGAATTGGATTGCCCGCAGCGTTTTGCGCATTTTGAGAACCCGCATAATCCCAAGTCGATTTCCCCACGTGCATTTCCCACCAAATCCCCACATATTTCATTGGTTTTATCCAAGAGGTATCTTCGATTTTAGAGGGTTCGTTTAGGTTCAAAATCAATTTGGAACTCACAATTTTTCTAGCATCGTCGCTTACCATAATCGTACGCCAAGGCGACACGCAAGGCGCTTGCAAATAGGCTTTGTCTCCTATGGCGTTGGGCACCAAATTGGCTTTTAGCGTGTACTTTTGCACGTTGGCATCCAAATGCATTACGGGATAATTCACCACCGCCGCTTCAAAAATATTGAGGTACAGTCCTGAAGGCGATTTCATTTGCAAAGGCGTTTGCACTGTGTATTTTCCGGGAATGGATTTTACTCCGATTCCGTTGTTAAGGTCCAGTTTTTCGTTGTCAATTTCGGAGAATTTCGTTTCGTTGTACACGTATTCATTGCTGTCAAAATCACCCGGAATCCAGAACACTTTATGGTTTTCTGTCAAATTGAATTCCGTTTTCTCGTCCGAAATGATAAAATAGTTTAGGTTTTCTTGTTTTGGGAAATCGTAGCGAAACGCCACTCCTTCGTCAAAGGCTCTAAAGACCAAATTGAGTTTTACTTTTGAATCTTTCTGAACCAAAGCTACAATCAATTCGTTGTAATGGTTCACGATTTGGGCTTGTTCACCTAGTACTGGTTTCCAAGTTTCGTTGACCGCATGAGTCGTTGTACCTGTCACTTCAAAATGGTTGACCAAAGCCGTTTTGTCTTTTAAACTCACCCCCAAAGCACTAGACAGCACCACAGGTTTATTTTTGTAGCTCACCGCATAGGTCGGTTGACCATCGGGCGTGAGCTGAAACGTAAGTGCCAAAGTTCCCGTTGGCGATTCCACCTTTTGTGCGGACACCCAACTCAGGGAACATAGGAGAAGTAAGGAAAATAATTGTTTCATATTGGATTCTATTTATTTTTGTAACTATAAAAATACGCAAAAAGTCACGAACCTTAGCTGTAATTAGGTAAGCCTTATGAGTTTTAATGGCAAAGAACACCACTCTAACGTTTGCGCACTCATAAGTTTTTGATATACTTCAGCAGTACAATAATTTTAAATTATCTATCAATTTCACACTCATAAATTGAATGCAGTTTGTATTAATTAAATGCTATAGATAATAGATTCTATGCAAATACTATTTGAAAATAAAGAGTTTGAAGGAATGTTTGGCTTAAATAAAAGTAAGACGAACTGGTTTAAACATTTCGATGCTTTAGTTTTTGTAGGCATGGGAGAAAAATCCACAATTGTTAGATAATATCAAAGACAAATTATTTACAACAACTACAATGGATTTGTAACTGCGTTAATTAAACCACCTGAATTTAAAAAGATTGCCTCAAGTAATTAATGAAGTTCAAAAAAATAATCTAAATTTAGTGCGGAGATTTCGATTAGAATTATTAGAATTTCAATTTAGATTAGGCTTTGATATAACTAAAAAAGGAAAAATCCATTTTGTTTAAACAAATAATGTACGATTTTTTTTACTTCGGATTTTAAAAAAATGGGGAATAAAACAATACACACCAAATTAGGCAATTATCGATTTGAATTTTTATTGACAGCTTTATTGTTATTAATTTTCGATAAAATATTCTTTCCAAATAATGATTTTTATCTAAAATACATTTGGCCATTAAATATGGTAGTGATTTCTATAGCTAGCTTTGGCATATATTTAGAGCATAATAAAAAAATAAAAACAATTCGAAATATACTTTCGCTTATAAGTATTTTAATGCCATTTGGATTTATTTTTCTAAATCAACATTTCTGGTTTATACAAATTCTAACTATATTTTTTATTATATACTATTGCTTTATTTTTAGCGAAGTAATGTTTCAAATAACATATTCGAAAGAAGTTCGCATTAATGTAATTATCGGTTCTTTTTGTGGTTACATGCTTTTGAGTATGATTGCTTTATTTACCTATTTATTAATTGAATATAATTTCAGTAATTCATTCCACGGCATTAGCACAGGCAATCCTTCTTTCATTTACAATGAGTTGTCTTACTTTAGTTTTATAACCCTTACCAGTATTGGTTTTGGTGATATTTATCCTATAACCGATATGAGCCGATTGGTTACTGCTTTTTTTGGTATGGCGGGACAGTTTTACATGGTTGCTGTTGTCGGAATTATTATCTCAAAATTCACATCAAAATAAAAAAACAAAGTAAAATGAAGATCAAAAGACATTCAAATGCCATATGGAACGGCATAGGAAAAGACGGAAAAGGAAGCATCACTTCTCAAAGTGGTGTTTTAAATCAAACGCAATATGGGTTTCAATCACGTATTGCTGAAGGAATTGGAACAAATCCAGAAGAATTAATTGCTTCAGCACACGCTGGATGTTTTTCTATGAAATTGGCCTTTAACCTTCAAGCAGCTAATTTTACGCCTAAAGAATTAAATACCGTTTGCGAAATTGTTTTTGAAGATGGAGTAATAATTGAATCGAATATAAGTTTAAATGCAAAAGTTGCAGGGATTTCAAATGAAAAATTCGATGAGTTAGTAAAAGATGCAAAGGCTAATTGCCCTATTTCAAAACTTTTGAATTGTAAAACTTCAGTAACTTCCCAACTAAATTAAAAAAATATATAACGCAATATTAGAATCTGCAAATGTTGGTTGATCCTTGTTTAAACTCATTTCAGAAAATCATTTTCGAAATAAGCCTCTGAAAACCAAAAAAATATTGGATAATGTTTCAGATAAAATTATCATAGAATCGATGAATAGTATCATAATGAAGGCCGAAAGATTTAACAAAGGATCGGAAAAAAATGCAGAGATTTTACCTTTGACTATTACTTTTTCGATTCTTTGATTTTCAATAATCAGTTTAACCAATACACCCTCTGAAAAAATTGCCATAAAAAACGGCATGAGCATAGATAAAGTCACAGAATACAACCTAAACACCCTAAACATTTTTAGAATTACGAAATCGGAATGGGAAAGAAATAATAATACTTAAACCAGAATTCTATAACTAAAACCCTAAACCATGAAGGAACTTCCCTGTTTTAGTGAAATAACCTCTCTCGAAAATCCTTAATACTTTCTTCTTCATCCGATGGATGGATGCGCTACTTCGTTTGTCAAAAAAAAATGTAAGTGAACACTTTCTACTAATTATATAACATTCCCTCTTAATTATATAAGCTTCTGATCTCTAATTGTTTTCACCTTTGTATTGTTGTGAAACGCATTCACAATGAAAAAAAATTATGATGAAAACAAATGCAGAATTACAGACAGATGTTCAAAACGCCATTAAATGGGAACCGTTATTGAATGCAGCAGAGATTGGAGTTACAGCAAAAGATGGTGTAATTTCTTTGACGGGCGTGGTAGATAGCTATGCAAAAAAAGTGGAAGCCGAAAATGCGGCCAAAAAAGTAATTGGTGTCAAAGCACTGGTCGAAAAAATCGACGTCAAATTCCCGAGTTCGTTCGTAAAGACCAGCTTAGAAATTGCCAATGAAGTGTTGGCGGCACTAAAATCAAATTGGTCGGTTCCAGAGGATAAAGTTACCGTTAAGGTCGAAGACGGCTGGGTGACGCTGGAAGGTGAATTGCCTTGGAATTACCAAAAAGAAGCTGCAAAAAGCGCTATTATTTATCTTGCTGGCGTAAAAGGCGTCACCAACAATATAAAAATAAAATCCGAAAGCCATGACGCCATTGAAAAAAGGGACGTCGAAAAAGCCATTGGCAGAAGCTGGAGGATAGACGATAGCGATATAGCTGTTTCGGTTTCTGGAACAACTGTTACGCTCAAAGGAACAGTAAGCTCTTGGTATCAAAAAGAAGAAGCGGCACGTATTGCTTGGAATACACCTGGTATTTGGCATGTAAAAAACGAATTGGAAGTAGACTACTATTACAGTATAGTAAACTAAATCCAATTTTAAGGCGGTAAAAGTTCATGCTTTTACCGCTATTCTTCTTTTAACACACTTTACTCCAACTTAGCAATTTTCTATGTGTTACTTGAATTAAAAATACCACTTCATAAGATTTTAACTTACTCATATGCATCAAATAAAATACTTTTTTGTTTCAAAAATTATGACAATGAGAGAAAGGATTGAGTTTATTTAGAGAAATTTATCAACTAAAAACTTATAATAAGTAGTGAACTAAGTGATCCTTTTTAGTCATAAAAAAAAGTAGTTAAAAAACGAACAGATTAATCAAAATCACTTTAAAAATAGGACTAAATGAAAACAGCCATAGGAATATCAGAATCTCATCGACAAGCCGTTGCCAATGAATTGTCTAAAATTTTAGCAGACGAAACGGTACTTTACATCAAGACTAAAAATGCTCATTGGAATGTAGAAGGCATCGATTTTTATGATAAACACAAATTTTTTGAAACCCAGTTTGGTCAGTTGGATGAAATAATTGATAGCGTGGCTGAACGTATTCGTTCCATTGGTCATTATCCTCCTGCTACGCTAAAATTGTATCTTTCATTAACTCATCTTACCGAACAAGAGAGATCACAAAATGATAGTCTAGCATTTATCAAAGAACTTTTAGGCGATCATGAAAGCATCATCATCATTTTGAGAGAGCATATCAAATCTTTTGCGAATGAGTTTCATGATTTGGGCACCAGTGACTTCATGACTGGATTAATGGAAACACACGAAAAAATGGCTTGGTTTTTACGATCTCATTTAAAAAATTAAATTATGTATTACGAAAACAATAATTTTTGGGGAATGCACTTTTTTTGGTGGCTGATTTGGTTTATTTTTCTTATTTGGATATTTGCCACACCCTACTCTATTCCGGGAGAAAGAACAAAATCCAACTCACCTTTGGGAATACTAAAAAAACGTTTTGCATCAGGACAAATTGATGTAGAAGAATTTCATAGATTAAAAAAAACGCTGGAAGAATTGTAAAAAAACAAAAAGTGGGCCCAAAAGCCCACTTTTCTTTACTATAATGTAAAATAAACTTACGCTAAATCAAAACGATCTGCATTCATCACTTTAGTCCAAACTTTAATAAAGTCTTTAACAAACTTTTCTTTGTTGTCGTCTTGTGCATACACCTCAGCATAAGCTCTTAAAACGGAATTAGAACCAAAAACCAAATCAACTCTAGTAGCTGTCCATTTGGTAGCTCCGGATTTTTTATCCACAATGTGATACAAATTATCACCTTCGGGCTTCCAACTGTAGTTCATATCGGTGAGGTTAACAAAGAAATCATTGCTAAGCACACCTTCATTGTTGGTGAATACCCCGTGTTTGGTTCCGCCATAATTTGTACCCAAAACACGCATACCGCCTAATAAAACCGTCATTTCAGAGGCTGTTAATCCAAGAAGTTGTGCTTTGTCGAGCATTAATTCTTCAGGTTGTACCACATATTTTGCTTTCATGAAATTTCTAAAAGCATCATTAGTAGGTTCTAGAACTTCAAACGATTCTACATCGGTCATTTCTTGCGTAGCATCTCCTCTACCTGCATGGAAAGGTACTTTTACATTAAAACCACCTTCTTGTGCTGCTTTTTCTATAGCGGCACTTCCACCTAAGACAATCAAATCGGCAAGACTTACTTTTTTAGACAAACTTGCTTGGATTTCGGTAAGCTTAGTAATTACTTTTTGCAATCTTTCTGGCTCATTAGCTTGCCAATCTTTTTGTGGCGCTAATCGGATTCGTGCACCGTTGGCTCCGCCTCTAAAATCAGAACCTCTAAACGTTCTAGCGCTATCCCAAGCGGTGTTGATTAATTCTGCTCTATTCAATCCGCTGTTTAATAAAGTAGCTTTTAGTTCTTCGATTTCTGTATCCGACAAGGTGTACTCCACTTTTGGAATAGGATCTTGCCAAATCAAATCTTCTTGTGGCACATCGGCTCCCAAATAACGTTCTTTTGGTCCTAAATCACGATGCGTTAATTTGAACCAAGCTCTAGCAAATACTTCAGAGAAATACGCTGGATCTTTATAAAAACGCTCAGAAATTGCTCGGTAAGCGGGATCCATTTTCATAGCCATATCAGCATCTGTCATGATTGGATTTCTTCGTACTGATGGATTGTGAGCATCAAAAGGTTTATCTTCTTCTTTAATGTTGGTCGGTTCCCATTGCCAAGCACCTGCAGGGCTTTTGGTTAACGCCCAATCATGATTCAACAACAAATCAAAATATTCGTTATCCCAACGAGTAGGATTAGTAGTCCAAGATCCTTCCAAACCACTAGTTACCGTATCGCCAGCATTTCCATTTCCTTTGGGGTTCAACCATCCTAAGCCTTGATTTTCAATTGCGCCACCTTCTGGTTCTGGGCCTAATTTTGATGCATCTCCATTTCCGTGTGCTTTTCCAACCGTATGCCCACCAGCAGTTAATGCCACCGTTTCTTCATCGTTCATTGCCATACGTTGGAAAGTAATACGAACATCGTGTGCTGTTTTTAAAGGATCGGGTTGTCCGTCTACTCCTTCAGGATTTACATAAATTAACCCCATCATTACAGCTGCTAATGGGTTTTCTAAATCTCTTTCTCCAGAATATCTGCTACCTTCACTACCGCTTTTGGCTAACCATTCTTTTTCTGCTCCCCAATACACGTCTTTTTCTGGATGCCAAATATCTTCACGACCTCCTGAAAAACCAAATGTTTTGAGTCCCATTGATTCATAAGCCATAGTTCCTGCCAATATTATCAAATCGGCCCATGAAATTTTGTTACCATATTTCTTTTTAATCGGCCACAATAACCTTCTTGCTTTATCCAAATTACCATTATCAGGCCAACTGTTTAGTGGAGCAAAACGGATGTTTCCTGTTCCTGCACCTCCACGACCATCTGCAATTCTGTACGTACCGGCAGAATGCCAAGCCATTCTGATCATCAAACCACCATAATGTCCCCAATCAGCAGGCCACCACTCTTGACTTTCTGTCATGAAAGCTTTTAAATCATTTTTTAATGCTTCTAAATCTAATTTTTTAAATTCTTCTGCATAATTAAAAGACGCTCCTAAAGGATTGGTTTTATTATCGTGCTGATGAAGAATATCTAAATTGAGGGATTTAGGCCACCAATCTTGATTGCTTGCACCTGAGTTTGCGATTTTAGTTAGCGCTCCGCTAGAAAACGGACATTTACCACTTCCGTTAGAAGAATTACTGTTACTTTCCATAGTATGTTTATTTTAAATTGATAGCTTAATGCTGGCTAATTTACCATAGTTTTTTCTTTTGATTATTTATTTTCAATAGATAAAAACTATTTTAAAAATGTAAAACATTATGTCTAAAGATATTAAATTAAATATAAATAAAAGACCAATAAAAACATACATCTATTGAACCTTTTAAACTAAGGCATAAAAAAACCTCTTAGTTTGCGCTAAGAGGTTACCTTATTTATGAATGCTTTTATTAAATATTGGTATTTAATTTACTGTTTTTCCGACTGTAGCTGAAATAAATCACCAAGCCAATTAATAACCAAACTCCAAAATAAATCCAATTCCAGACACTTAATTCGGCCATCATATAAAGACAACAAATTAATCCTAGCAGAGGAATTAAAGACAAATTTTGTTTGTAAGCCCAAACACTTAATACAATTAATGAGAACAAAAAGATCCACATGGGTATTTTGTGTTTAAATAACTTAAAACCACTTTCATATTTTTTGGCATCTGAAATTGGCAATCCAGCTACAACTGTCTCATATTTTGAATCATCTTCGGCATGTATACTCAATAAATTTTCTAAATCTGATGATGATTCAACCGCTGATTCTCCTTCTAAAGCGGTTAAATAAGTTGAAACCTTTTGAGTTTCTTCTTTATTCAATGAAGTCACTATTGCAGAAGGTTCATTGACTTGCGTTTTATTGGTAATAAAATCCATTGTAGCTTTTTCATTATATCCAAAAGCAAAAACTAAACCTATTATCAAAAGAAGAGGCATAATATATTTTGAATTCACATAGGGCGTTTTGAATTTCCCTCGTGGAATATCCGGTTTGTTTTGCAAGGCTAGTACACCAGCACAAACTAATACAAAAGCAAATAAAGTTCCGATACTGCACAAATCGGTAACCATAGTTAAGTTTAAGAACAAAGCGGGTACAGCTACTACAAAACCAGTAACAATTGTAGCAAAAGAAGGTGTCTTGAATTTTGGGTGTACCGTTGAAAATTTCTTTGGTAACAAACCATCTCTACTCATACTCATCCAAATACGAGGTTGTCCCATTTGAAAAACTAATAACACGCTAGCCATGGCAATAACCGCAGAAACTGCAATAATCCCAGACATCCATTTTAAATCTAATTTTTCAAAAACAAAAGCTAATGGATCCCCTACGTTCAATTGATTATAACTAACCATTCCAGTCAAAACCAAAGCGATTGCAATATATAAAAGTGTGCATAAAATAATAGCCCACATCATTCCTTTTGGCAAATCGCGCTGAGGATCTTTACATTCTTCGGCTGTCGTCGAAATTGCATCAAATCCTATGTAAGCAAAAAACACCGCTGAAACTCCCTTTAGCACCCCAGAAACGCCATTAGGTGCAAAAGGAGACCAATTAGCGGTATCTACATAAAATATTCCAACTGCAATAACTAATAATACGATACAGACTTTTATGGCAACCATTAGATTACTAGCATTTCGTGACTCTTTCATACCACGGTATACTAAAGCTGTAATCAATATAATAATCAACAAAGCAGGTAAATCGGCCACTAAATGAAAAGAACCAATGGTTGGAGATGTTGTCCAAGCAGTATAAGCAGCTTGATTGATAGCCGATAAATTCTCAAAAGATTTACCACCTTGCATTAAGGCTGTTGCGTGTTTAAAGCCATTAGAGGCCGTTAAATAATCCATTTGCACCCATTGCGGCAATGTAATGCCACCACTTTGTAGCAGTCCAGTAAAATAATCACTCCATGAGATGGCTACGGTAATATTTCCCACAGCATATTCCATGATTAAAGCCCATCCGATGATCCAAGCTATGAGTTCCCCAAAAGCTACATAAGAATACGTATAAGCACTGCCCGAAACAGGTACCATTGATGCGAATTCAGCATAAGCAAATGCAGCAAAACTACAAGCAACAGCTGTAAACAAAAACAAGAAAATAACCGCTGGACCTCCATCTGCACTTGCTTTACCAATGGTACTAAAAATTCCCGCACCTACTATTGCTGCAATACCAAAAGCAGTTAAATCACGAGCAGTTAAGTGTTTTCCTAATGCATCATGCCCCTCTAAATTATTTTTTTCAACTTGTTTTAAAATGTCTTGAACAGTCTTTTTCCTAAATAAACCTTTTAATGCCATGTTCTAAATTTTATAGGTAATGGTTAGTAATATATACTTTGCAAATAAATGCTTTTAATACTATAAATTAAATTATTACATCATAAAATTAAAACAAGCTGTTTTACAAATTGCATTAGCTTCAAATTTTACAATAAATACAAATAATTCTTTTTTATTGTTATTTAAAAGTCAAATATATACATAAAACCAATATAGAAGAGAAAATTAATAATTATATGATAATTATTTACTAACATCAAATTCACATAGTATATAATTATCTTACTAATATACCATGCTTTCATCTAATTCAATACGAAAAATAAAAAAGTACTGATGCAATAAAATATCCATTTTCAATATTTGTCGTATTTAAAAATGAAACGAAAAAATGGTTTTAAAATACACAGAAAATTGCATTTTATAGATAATCATTATTTTGCCGTTACATCACAATGCATCAAGATTTAGCCTTATAAAAAAAAATTGGCAGTCAAAAGCGAAAGCACACCATTGTCTTATACTTTTTTTTGCATTTAATTTTACAAATAAAACTAGATAAGTACCATTATTGATGACATTGCAAATCTTACCCTATCACCTAATTCAAACCTCTTTGTATTTACATTTGCAATCTATAATTTGTGAGCAAAACTAATTCATTTTATTACTTTTAACTGTTATACCTAAAAAAATCACCGCCTATTTTATTGGTTTGAAAAATCTATTTCATAAAAAAATAAAGCAAGAGGAAAATATACGTAAGAAAATAATTAATAATTATAATTACGATTATTAGTTATTTTTTATTTTTATAGAATTTTTCTTAAAACATTTGTTAATACACAACGTTTTGTTTATTTTTTTAATAGATAAAGAACATCAAATGTTAAATAATATGATTAATTTTAAAGTAACATAAAAAGCAGACGTTCATTAGACAAGCCAAACAAGGTTTACGCATTCCGACAAAAAAAGAATTCTTATTCAAACACTAATTCTTTCCTTCTCTATGCCTTCTTTATTTATTGTAATAAACTTAAAGTATACGAAATGGATAATAAAAAAGAAATCAATAGTTTTAATTGTTATTTATCGAATCCGAAGAATTACAAACAAATTATTGCACTAGATAGTGAAGTGGATACGTATATAAATACCAAAAAAAAACTTACTTCTGAAATTAATGATTTAAAAAAATCATTAATTGACTTACAAATAGAAAAAGAAGATCTAAGTATTCAAGTACTTCATCAATTTAAAGAATTGAAAAGTTCAGAAAAAGTACTAAAAAATGACATCCATAAAGGCTTGGAAGAAATCATGTTTACCATCTCTCACAAAGTTCGATTACCACTTACTAACATATTAGGACTAGCCAATCTATTAACCATTATTGGCAATACTAACGAAGAAAATCTAGAATTCATTGAACTAATCAAGGATTCAGCAAGAGATTTAGATAAAATTACTAAAGAACTTAGCTCTTTTATTTATGAGCTCAATCATAAAAAGTAAAATATACTATTTATCAACAAACAACAACTCAAAAAAAACGAAAAACATGCCTTAGAATTCTAACTTAAAACCTAAACACGATGAAAACATTTATTTTATTACTAGTAAGCGTCATCGCATTTGCACAAAATGAAAAAGAAAATTATCTATCATTTTCTGGCGCATTAGACGCGCGAAACTTGGTTTCTGGCAGTGAACCTACGAATAATAAAAGTGGTTTGAATTATTTTTTACAATTCGCAATGGTTTCAAGGAATTTTGAAATTAATGTAGGTTATGAACGTTTTGATATGATTCAATTTAGTAAAAACACCATAGGTTTAGGGTATCATATTCCGCTATATGCAAGAATTGGCAGCATGAATATTAAATCTGTTATAATTCCATCTATAGAACCCACCCTGATCAATAGATGGGGAAATTGGGGAGGAGGTATTTCAGATGAACAAAAAAGCTCCCACTTATCGATAGGTGCTAATCTAGCCTATCGGATTCACATCTCTGATTCGATTGCGGTAGAATATCTATTCAATGCATTACCAAGAGTAGACATTAATGCCATGTATGGAAACTCAAATTGGAAAGAAAGAAGGAGTATCAATGGAGTTCCGATAGTTGGAAGTAATTATATAAAATTAGTATATAAAATAGGAAAATGAAGATAATTCCAAATAAACAATAACCACTTTATTTTTACCTTTTTTGCCCAAAATAAAACCACTTTCAAAATTCATTGAAAGTGGTTTATTTTTTAACTCTATCTAGTTTTTGTAACAATACAATTTATTCAATACAAACCATTACAGTTGAATGTACTCAATACAACAGGCAACTTTATGAACTTATTAGAACATTATTCGTTTTTCTAAAGTAAAAAAAACTATTTTTGAAAGCATTATAAACGATTACAAAATGACCAAAAATAAAGCATTCCTTCCCTTATTAATTTTATTCATAGTTTTCATTACCAAGGGTAACGCTCAAAGAAATGAACATTTCCCAAAAAATGAATTCAGAGGTGTTTGGATTGCCACGGTAGTCAACATTGACTGGCCTAAAAAAAGTACTGACTCCGTTGCTAAACAAAAAGCAGATTATTTAAAAATACTTGATACGTATCAAAAGCTAAATTACAATGCAGTTATTGTACAAATCCGAAGTGTTGGTGATGCATTTTATCCATCAGATTTAGCGCCTTGGTCTCGATTTTTGACTGGGAAAGAAGGAAAAGCACCTACTCCATATTATGACACCTTAGAATGGATGATTAACGAAGCTCACCAAAGAGGTTTCGAATTTCATGCTTGGTTAAACCCTTATCGGGCTACATTCGATTTAAACAAAGCACAATTGAGCCCCAACCATGACATTTTTAAACATCCAGAATGGATGATTACTTATGGTGGAAAAATGTACTACAATCCTGCACTACCTGAGGTTCAAAATCATTTGGCGTTGGTGGTTGAAGAAGTAGTACAGAAATACGATATAGATGCCATCCATTTTGATGATTATTTTTATCCTTACAAAATCAAAGGTGAAGCATTTAATGATTCGGAATCTTACAAAAAATATGGTAACGGCTTGAACTTGGAAGATTGGAGAAGAAACAATGTAACCACTTTTGTTAAAAACATTCATTCGGTCATCAAAAATCACAAGCCTTGGGTGCAATTTGGCATTAGCCCTTTTGGTGTTTGGAGAAACAAGTCAGTAGATCCAAAAGGTTCTGATACCCAATCGGGACAAACCAATTATGATGATTTATACGCAGATCCCATTCTTTGGATGCAAAACAAATGGATTGATTACCTGTTACCTCAATTGTACTGGAGCATTGACCACAAAACCGCTTCTTATGCTAAATTATTAAAATGGTGGTCAGAAAACACGAATGGTGTTAATCTTTACATGGGCAACGGCACTTACAAAATCAAAGCCGATTCAGATAAAAAATGGAACAACATTCACGAAATTCCAAACCAAATTGATTTAACCAGAAGTTATCCCAACGTACAAGGGAATGCATTTTTCAGTGCCAAATGCTTTGTTGACACCCATCGAGACGTTACGCAATTGTTACAAAGCAATCAATATAAATATCCTGCCATTCCGTTGCCTGTTCCCAATTCTAAACACATTGTAATAGACACACCACTAGTCAATAAAATTGAAATTGATTCGGTCAATTGCACTTTTACTTTACCTATACCTTTGAATACAAAAATCAGATATGTAGTGGTATATGGTGCCAAAAGAGATTCCAAAATAAATATTCAGGAAGCCAGTCAAATCATAAAAAAATATTTTGTCGACCCAAAAGCAACAATAATCAATTTTAGCATTCCGCTAAGTGATATTGATAAAAACAAAGCTTTTGCCCTTACTTTTATTGACTTTTATGGCAACGAGAGCAAAGAAACCATCATTGATTTACCCAAAGAAGACTAACCCAACCTTTTCTACCATTCTATGAAATCAGAAAAAAATCCTTGGTATTGGATACCACTTTTGAATTTTGCATCAGGTTTTCCGTATGCCATTATCATCTCAGTATCTGTTTTGATGTACAAAAATTTAGGCATCAGTAACGAAGATATTGGAATGTATACTAGCTTACTTTACTTGCCTTGGGTAATTAAACCGCTTTGGAGCCCTTTCATTGATTTGCACGCTACCAAAAGAAAATGGTTTTTGGCGATGCAATTAGTCATTTCGATAGCCTTTTTAATCGTTGGATTAACCATACCAATGCAACATTTTTTTATGGTAAGCTTGGCGCTATTTTGGGTGGGTGCTTTTGCTTCAGCCTCAAATGATGTAGCTATTGATGGTTTTTATTTGTTGGCACTAACCAAAGACAAACAATCCTTTTTCTTAGGGATTCGAAGTACTTTTTACCGCTTATCAATGCTTACTGCTAATGGTGTAATTGTTCTTTTAGCTGGATTTTTAGAAGAAAAATACGGGGACAAAAGCAAAGCTTGGTCGTATACCATGCTTGTGGTGGCTTTGATTATGATTTTCATCACGGTCTACAACTTTTTTATGACGCCAAATCCAGAAATTGAACAGGAATACATAAAAAGCAATGCCAATCATAAAGGAAGCTTTACTGAAGTGTTTGCTACTTTTTTCCAAAAGAAACAAATTGGATTAATTCTTACGTTCATATTAGTATATCGATTGGGAGAATCTCAATTGATGAAGATGCTTACTCCTTTTTTGGTTGATGATGTAGCCAAAGGCGGAATGGGATTAAGCACCGAAGATGTTGGGATTATTTACGGAACCTTTGGAGTAGCAGCATTAGTTATTGGTGGAATCATTGGCGGAATCGTTATCTCGAGAGACGGACTAGGAAAGTGGATGCTTCCCATGATTTTAACGATGCATTTGCCAATTATTGGATTTGTCTATTTATCGCATTATCATCCATCAGATATTGTTAACATTCATTTTGAAATTTTAAAAGTTATTTTTGATTATAATTTAAATCCACACATAACCGTGGTGGTTGTTATTGAGCAATTTGGTTATGGTTTTGGTTTTGCGGCTTTCTTAATGTATTTAATTTACGTAGCCGAAGGAGAATCCAAAACCTCTCACTACTCTATCGCCACCGGCTTTATGGCTTTAGGAATGATGCTACCTGGAATGGCAAGTGGCTATATTCAAGAATATTTAGGCTATGGTAACTTCTTTATTTGGGTATTTTTAGCAACAATTCCGGGAATTATTTTATCTCGCTTTTTGATTTTTCCTTATGATTTTGGAAAAAAAGAAACAGAAAAACATTAATACAAGGTATGACAACCGAACAAAAAATAGGACAATTCTTTTTTCCCGCCGTATTTATTAACGACAGCGAGGAAAACATTCAGGCAACAGAACATTTAATTCGTGAATACAATATTGGCGGCTTGACCTTTTTTCACAGTCGAGCGAGTGCGGCTACCAATTATGAAGGCAACAAAAAAATTGAATTCAATGATGAGAGTTATGAACGATTAAAAGCCTTAATTGTACGCTACCAAAAAGCAGCTAAAACTCCGCTATTAATGAGTATAGATGCCGAATGGGGTTTAGCAATGCGAGTTGAAAAAACACCTCAATATCCTTATGCTATTACACTTGGAGCTGTTCCTGTTGCAGATAAAGAATTGGTCTATGAAATTGGAAAACAAATTGGAAAGGACTTAAAATCAGCTGGCATTCATTACAACTTAGCTCCTTTGGCAGACATTAATACTGACCCAAACAATCCCGTTATTGGGTATCGTTCTTTTGGCGAAGATAAAAATAAAGTCGGCACCTTTGCTTTGGAGTATTTGAAAGGAATGACAGCTGCGGGAATTTTGGGTTGTTTAAAACACTTCCCTGGTCACGGTAATACTAATGTCGATTCGCATTTGGGATTACCCGTTTTAAACGAAAACTTGGACGAATTACTATCGAACGAATTAGTCCCTTTTATTAAAGGAATTGAAAACAAGGTCGACTCCATAATGATTGGACATCTGGCGGTTCCAGCTCTGAACAATGGAGCAAATACCTCGGCTACGCTTTCAAAAGCGGTGATTGAAGGTTTGCTTAGAGAACGATTGGGATACGACGGTTTGGTGATTTCGGATGCGTTGAATATGCATAGTGTTTCTAAACTGTACTCAACTAAAGGCATATTGGAATGGGAAGCTTTTAATGCTGGGAACGATGTGTTGTGCTTTGCAGAAAATGTACCCGAAGGGATTCAGGAAATTTTAAAAAGAGCTGATATTTCTAGAATTGAAGCCAGTTTTGAACGTATTTGGAAGTGCAAAATACAAGCTGGATTGATTTCCGAAAGCAAAATTGAAACAACTGATTTAGACTGGAAATCTACAGCTATAATCAACCAGAAATGTGCTGAAAAAGCGATTACTCTTGTCAAAAAAGACAGCACCTCATCAATAACTGATTTTATCAGTAATGGTGGAAGCGTGGCAAAAGTGAGTGTGTATAGAGAAAATGACAATCCGTTTTTTGAAGGATTAGAAAATACGATTCCCGGAGATTCCTTTTCGATTGCATTGGGAGAGGAAAATCTGGAGGAAAAACTACAAGCAATGGACAAATATGACACTTTGGTCATTGCTTTATTTGTGCCGAAAGCGAAACCATTGGCTAATTTTGAAATTGAAGATACAATTATTACTTGGCTAAGCGATGTGGTCAATCGTAAAAAGGTAGTTTTTCATTTATTTGGCAATCCGTATGCGCTGCAAATGCTCCCGAATATTTTGGCTGCCAAAATTGTTGTCGTAGCGTACCAAGACCTTAAAGAATTTCAAGAAGTAGCGGCTCAAAAAATAGCTTTGAACCAAGGATACGAAGGAACTTTGCCTGTCACTTTGCTTTTGAAATAACTAAATGTAAAAAATATAGAAACGATAGTTAATTAGCTATCGTTTTTTTTTGACTTATGCCCACAAGAAAGCCCATTACTCCTTTTTAGCCACGATGGTAGCGGCATCCTTGCTTGCCGGGGTTCGGCAAGCAAGATATAGCGTACAGCGGGACTTTGTTTCCATAAAAGCCAATCGTGAGCCGCTCCTAAAAATTAGCCAAAAACGACCTACAAACCACTAATTATCAATATTTTAAATTATTTACAACGTTTTCATTAAAAACTGTTATTTTTTTACAAAATAAGCAACTCCTATCCAATTATAGTTAATTATAATTAAAACTTTGAATAACTCGTGCACTTACTAATTACCTTTGCCGAACAGAAATAATCAAAATTTTAAATTATAATCATTATGTCATTAGTAGGTAAAAAATTTCCAAGTATTGCGGTTGATGCTATCTCTGAAATGGGAGACAATTTGAAAATCAACATTTTTGAAGAAGCAGTAAACAATAACAAAAAAGTATTGTTGTTCTGGTACCCAAAAGATTTCACTTTTGTATGTCCAACAGAATTACACGCTTTTCAAGCCGCTTTACCAGAATTTGAAAAAAGAAATACAATTGTAATTGGTGCTTCTTGCGATACTAACGAAGTACACTTTGCTTGGTTAAACACACCAAAAAATAATGGTGGTATCGAGGGAGTAACGTATCCAATCTTGGCTGATACTAACAGAAACTTGGCTAACATTCTTGGTATTTTGGATATCGAATCTACTAGCTACAGCGAAGAAACTGATTCTGTAATTCTTGAAGGTTCTAACGTAACGTACAGAGCTACTTATTTAATTGACGAAACTGGAAAAATTTTCCACGAAAGTGTTAACGATATGCCATTAGGTCGTAACGTAAACGAATACTTGCGTATGGTAGATGCTTACACGCACATTCAAGTAAAAGGTGAAGTTTGTCCTGCTAACTGGGAAGCTGGTAAAGAAGCAATGAATGCTGACAGAAAAAGTACAGCTGAATACTTAAGCTTAAACTAATAACAAGTTCCAAATTTTAAATTCCAAATTCCAATGTAGTTCGTTTTAGCACTATCAAAAATTGGAATTTGGGATTTTAAAAATTGAATTTTAAAATTTAAATTATGTTAATCGAATTAAACGAAGATACGTTGGGTGCTTTGGTTGCACAAAACGAAAAAGTAGTGGTTCAATATTCGGCTTCTTGGTGTGGTAATTGCAGAATTATGAAGCCAAAATTCAAAAAAATGGCCACTGAAAACGAAAACATAACATTTGTTTTGGTAGATGCTGAAAATTCACCTGAATCTAGAAAATTAGCTAATGTAAGTAACTTACCAACTTTTGCAACGTTTGTTGGAGGAAAATTAGTCAACGAAACGCAAACTAATAAAGCAGAAGTTTTAGCCGATTTAGTAAAAGAAATCGCTTAAGAAAACGAATTATTCCAACTTACAATTATTTCCAATCTTTATACATTTAATCCAATGAAATTACCTGTTATCAAACACCTTACTCAATTTATAGAAGAAAACGATCAAGATTACATCATTGAAACTATTGAAGTTTTAGAAGCACTTACTGAAGTTTCTTCTTTAAAAGACGAAGAGTTGGATGTGATTGGCGAATTGATTTCGAATATGTATGGTGCTTTGGAAGTAAATAAAATGGTAAAAACAGGTACAGATAAAAAAGAAGCTTTGAACACGTTTATGAAGCGTGTTTTGGGATCGATTGATAAATAGATTCTGTTTTATAAATTATCAAAAAGCCTGCAAAGACAAAGTTTTCGCAGGCTTTTTGATTAAATAATTTTGAAGAAAAAATTATTCCATTTCTTGAAATAATTCGGCTTTTAGGGCTTCGTTTTCGTAGGTGTCCGTATCGAATTTAGGCGCTGTAGATGCCTTTAAGGCATTGAAACGTTCTAGCGCTTCCGTTTCATCTTCTTCCCCACTAAAATAAGGAAAAACGTCCATAATAGGAGATTCGGATATAGCTGGAATTGTGTATTCACCCATGGTGTTTTTCATGGCAATAGTCGTATTGTCAAACGCTTCTTTTACATCATTGGCTTGTACCAAAAGATACATATTAGTCTTGCGCTCCTTGCCACTTTCTTCATCAAAAGCCAATAAAGACACCTTTGATTTGAACCAACGATCGGCATTTTCAAAAGGATGAATTTCGGCATAATTGCCTACTTTTATGTTGGTAATCTTGAATTCTTCACTGATATAAGCCGCCATTTCTTCGTTGATTCTTTTTTCAGCCTCGGTATAGGATAAGGCATCTACCAAGTAAGGTTCGGTGGTAATCTTTTGTCCGCCAGTTTCATCGGTTTTTCTGTACTTTACTTTGCATTCGTACCAAATTGTGCTCATTTTGTTTTTTTTTAGGGAGCCAAAGATAACGTAAGCTAAAACAAAAAGGAACGTTTCTATAAATAGATATTCACAATTTTAAAGTAGTAAATCCATTATTCAATGAACCAACCTATTAAAAAAACAACAAGTTAAACTTTGTTAAATAGCAATAATTGAGCTTGCTATTTCTATTTCTTTCTCCCACAAAACGATATATATTCGTAATTTTGCCGTTTCATTACAAAAGAATAAAAAAAATACTTATGGCTACATTTAGCAAACAACTTTCCTTTCGTTGGTCAGATTTAGATCCCAATTTTCATATGCGTCATAGTGCTTATTACGATTTTGGTGCGCAGCATAGAATTGAAATATTAGAAGAATTAGGTCTAACGTTACGCGTGATGAAAACCCAACATTTTGGACCTGTTTTGTTTAGAGAAGAATGTGTTTTCAGAAAAGAAATCAACCTTTCGGATACAATAATCATGCAAACTAAAATTGCAAAAATGAAACCGGATGCTTCACGCTGGTCTATCGTACATGAATTTTACCGAGACGAGGTCTTGTGTGCTACCATTACGGTAGATGGTGCATGGATGGACACCAAATTAAGAAAATTAGCCCAACCTACCCCTCAAATTGTTGTCGATGCGTTGAATTCGTTTCCAAAGACAGCCGATTTTATTTCACTTTAAACATCAACATCTATGTTTACAATCGCTCAGATTAAAGAAGCACATAATAAAGTAAAATCAGGTGCTGATTTTCCAAAATACATTCAAGATTTAATCAACTTGGGGGTCATTGGTTACGATACTTTTGTTACCGATGGTCACGTAGAATATTTTGGCAGTAACAACTACAGAACAACTGCAAAAGAAACCTATGATACTTTGGCAGTAGCTACTTCAGCAAATAAAGAAAGATTTATAGAGCTTTTGGTCATGCATCAAGAAGGGCAAACCGATTATTTGACTTTTTGCCAACAAGCTGCTCAATGCGGAATAGCCCAATGGACCGTAAACATCATCGACAAAACATGCACCTATTATGATTGTAATCAAAATAGCATTTTAATAGAAAAAATACCTCTTTAAAAGAAAAAGGACTTGTATTTAAACTACAAGTCCTTTTTCATTTGTTATTCTTCGTCAGTTACGTGGGTTTTGCAATAATTGCGCCATCTATCAATACAATCTTGAAAATCTGCTGGTATTTCTGTATCAAAACGCATCATTTCGCCTGTCGTTGGATGAACAAAACCTAAGGTTTTAGCATGCAAAGCTTGTCTCGGCAGGGCTTTAAAGCAATTTTCTATAAACTGCTTGTATTTTGTAAACGTTGTCCCTTTTAGTATCAAATGCCCTCCATAACGTTCATCATTAAACAACGGATGACCAATATGTTTCATGTGCGCTCTAATCTGGTGGGTACGACCTGTTTCTAACTGACAAGAAATCAAAGTAACATAACCAAAACGCTCTAACACTTTATAATGGGTAATAGCTGGTTTCCCAATTTCTGGATCATCAAACACAGCCATTTGCATTCTATCTTTTAAATGACGAGCCAAGTTACCTTCAATAGTGCCTCCATCGGCTACAACATTTCCCCAAACCAAAGCAATATATTCCCGTTCGGTAGTTTTAGCCTCAAATTGTTTTGCCAAATGTGTCATAGCTGCTTCCGTTTTTGCAACTACCAACAAACCCGATGTATCTTTATCAATACGATGTACCAATCCAGGGCGCTCGCTACTGTTCATCGGTAGATTATCAAAATGATGTGCCAAAGCATTCACTAAAGTTCCCGTATAATTCCCATGTCCGGGATGTACCACCATTCCAGGATCTTTGTTAACCAACAATAAAGCAGCATCTTCATAAACGATATTCAACGGAAGATCTTCGGGAAGAATATGATTCTCAAAGGGTGGATGCGATAACATCACCGTTATTACATCAAAAGGCTTGACTTTATAATTGGATTTTACAGGAATATCATTTACAAAAATATTCCCATCTGTAGCGGCATTCTGAATTTTATTTCGGGTAGCATTCTGAATCAAGTTCATCAAATACTTATCGATTCTCAAAATAGCTTGCCCTTTGGGAACCTCAAATCGATAATGTTCAAATAACTCGTCTTCTAAATCTAATGTTTCGGTATTATTGTTCATTCAAAGGTGTTTCTGATTCTACAGCAGGCGCTTGCAAAGTATCTTTAGCCGCTTCATCTTCATAAGTCGCTTTTCCATCTCCCAAGACCAAATCAATTTTAGAGGCTTTCAAAACACGATCTCCCGCTTTTAGATTTCTACCCTTAAAGCGCATTTCTAAAACCATGTCTTTGGCCAAATTCGGAATATAAGTGACTGCCCCTGCTTCAAGTCCTAAAGCTTTTAGCGTGGGTACGGCTTCACGGTAGGTTTTCTCTATTAAATTTGGAATCTGAACTGAAGAAAATCCTGAAGAATTAATTTTAATGTATACTTTTCGACCTACTTTTACTTTGGTTCCAGGCAGTGGATCTTGCTCTACCACGCTAAATTTTGGATAATCATCTCTATAATCTACGGAGTCTAGAAGCTCATAATCCAAGTCCAAATCATCTAACTTCTCTTCTACTTGCTCTTCGGTTAATTTAGCTAAATTCGGAACTGCAATTTCATGCCCATGATCGGTAGTAAATGTTAACCAATGCATGAATAAATAAGCCAAAACAGCAATAATAGCGATAGCTATAAACAATTGCCCAAAAAAAACACGACTAGTAAGATACTTACGTAAATTCATAAATTAATTTTTTAGAAGCAACAAAGATAAAGGTATTTCGTTTCAAAAAAAATGATAATTTTGTTTTGAATACGTTTAATCATTTATTTGGATTAAACGTTTAACCGATTAAATTTTTAAAATGAAAAACATTGCCATCATCATGGGAGGTTATTCTAGTGAATACAAAATCTCCCTAATTAGCGGAAACGTAGTCTACCAAACCCTTGACAAAACCAAGTATATTGGATATAGAATACACATCTTCAAAGAAAAATGGGTATTCGTTGATGCTAATGATGCCGAATTTCCCATCGATCGCAATGACTTTTCGGTAACTGTAAACGGAACTAAAATCACTTTTGACTGTGTGTTCAATGCTATACACGGAACACCTGGAGAAGATGGATTACTTCAAGCCTATTTTGAACTTTTGGGCATACCACAAACGGCATGCGACTATTACCAATCCGCCTTGACCTTTAACAAAAGAGATCTTTTATCCGTTTTAAAACCCTATGGCATCAAAACCGCAACTTCGTATTATCTAAACAAAGGCGACCTTATAAATACTACCGAAATCGTAAAAAAAGTAGGATTACCTTGCTTTGTAAAACCTAATAAAGCGGGATCTAGTTTCGGAATTTCTAAAGTAAAAACAGAAACTGAATTGCCAATCGCTATCGAAATCGCCTATAAAGAAGATAACGAAATCATCATTGAAAGTTTCCTTGATGGCACCGAAGTATCCGTTGGCGTAATTAATTACCAAGGAAAAATCACCGTCTTGCCTATTACTGAAATTGTTTCTGATAATGATTTCTTTGATTATGAGGCCAAATATGAGGGAAAATCACAAGAAATTACTCCAGCCCGTATCTCTGACGAAATGACTCAAAAAGTAGGTGACATTGCCAAACGCGCCTATGAAGTTTTGAAAATGAAAGGTTTTTCACGTAGCGAATTCATAATTGTCGATGGCGAACCGCACATGCTAGAAACGAACACTATTCCTGGACTAACCACTGAAAGTTTGATTCCTCAACAAGCCAGAGCTGCTGGAATATCATTAGAAGATTTGTTTACTAATGCAATTGAGTTGGCAATTAATTAAGTTTCTGAGTCGCTAAGATTCTAAGCCGATGAGCTCTAAAAAAACAAGCAACTCACAACCACAAAAAACAAATGAAAAAAGCCATATTCCCAGGATCATTTGACCCGATAACCTTAGGTCACGAAGACATTATCAAAAGAGGCATTTCCCTCTTTGATGAAATCGTAATTGCAATTGGTGTCAATGCCGAAAAAAAATACATGTTTTCTTTAGACGAAAGAAAACGCTTTATTGAAGAAACTTTCAAAAATGAACCCAAAGTAACGGTGATTACTTATGAAGGATTGACCATCGATTTGTGTCACAAACTTGAAGCTCATTTTATTTTGAGAGGACTACGCAATCCTGCCGACTTCGAATTCGAAAAAGCCATCGCTCATACCAATCGCCGACTCTCTAAAATAGAAACCGTCTTTTTATTAACAGCAGCCCGAACTTCTTATATCAGCTCAAGTATTGTCCGAGATGTCATTAGGAACCATGGCGAATATGAAATGTTAGTTCCAGATGCCGTAAGAGTTAAAATACACAAATAGCAACAATCTAGTTCACAAGTTGTAGAAGCTAGTAATTAGCCCTATTTTTGCAAAACAATTAAGAATAGCTAAAATGAGTATAGAAAGAGAATTAAACAAACGTAGTGGCGGTAAATGTGAACTTTCAGGAGTTACTGAAGATTTAAAAGTGTACCAAATTTTACCCACCAGAAAAGGCGGTATAGACGAACATGTTTTGATTAATCAAACACTGATTGACCAAATAGAAAATCCTGAATCCATGGATATAAATCTTTGGAGATGTTTAAACGACAGTATGTGGAGCGAGCATCTTCCGGTTCAAGTACTCTCTTGGAGAATGTTAAGTCGTTTACACAATCAAGAACTAGCCGATCAAATGTATTTTGAAGAAGAGGATTTAGCTTGGGCAAAAGCTACAGGTGAAGGCGAAGAAGACGAAAACAAAATCATTCACCGAGATAGCAATGGTGTAATTCTAGAACACGGTGACTCTGTAGTCTTGATTAAGGATTTAAAAGTAAAAGGCTCTAGCATGGTGGCCAAACAAGGAACTGCTGTAAGAAACATTCGTTTAGACCATGAAAATGCTGAATATATTGAAGGAAAAGTTGACGGACAACAAATCGTCATTATTACACAATATGTAAAGAAAATATAACTTGCAGTTAGCAGTTAGCAAAAAAAAAGAAAACGCTTTGATATTTCAAGGCGTTTTCTTTTTTTGCTAACCATTTTCTTACCCGAGGTTTATAATCTAAAGGCTGAAATCCCCCCTACTCCTCTTCTTTTTTAATTACTTTTCTAGCCACTTCAATTTTAAACTTTTTTCCTTTCATTTTCTCATCACGAATGTTGGAAAGCAAATCTTTAACTTTATTGTATTTGACAGCAGCAAAGGAGATAAAATCTTTAACTTCAATCAAACCTAAATCGCCTTTTTCTAATTTCCCTTTTTGAGAAAAGAACCCTACAATGTCAATTTTATTGAGCTTATTCTTTTTCCCACCACTAATATAAATGGTTTGAAATTGAGGAGGTTTCGGTAAAACCACATGAGAACTCACATCCATTACTGACATGCTGTAATCAATATAATCGAGTTTCTTTTCGCTTTCATTTACAATTAAATAAGCCGTTCCTGAAGCCAACATACGTGCTGTCCGACCGTTTCTATGGGTAAACTCTTCTTCTTTCAAAGGCAAATGATAATGAATAACATGCTTCATTTCTGGAATATCCAATCCTCGAGCTGCTAAATCGGTTGTAATTAAGTAACTCATACTTCCGTTTCTAAATTGAATTAAAGCGCGTTCTCGTTCTTCTTGATCCATTCCTCCATGGTAATACGTCGCATAAATTCCTTTTTCATTCAAAGTATCACTTATGCGCTCCGCAGCATCTCGATGGTTGCAAAAAACAATCGCCGCTTCCGATTTCAAAGAACAAATCAATTGAAATAAGGTCATGAGTTTATCCTTCTCTTTTGAAACAACCATTTGTAATGAAAGATTATTTTCTTCTTTATTTTCTGGAATAAAATCCAAAATCAAAGGACTTACCACTCGAGTATATTTTGGAATTTCGATTCCCGAAGTAGCCGAAACCAAGACACGTTTATTGAGTTTAGTCAATTTTCCAATCACAAACGACATTTGTTCATGAAATCCAAGTTGCAAAGACTTATCAAATTCATCTAAAACGAGCGTCTGAATTTTATCCAAACGAAAAGTACCACGATCAATATGATCTGCGATACGTCCTGGAGTTCCAATCAAAATTGCGGGTGGATTACTTAAATTTTTAATTTCGGTATCAATAGCATGACCTCCATAACACACATTTACTTTGTAACCCGTACTCATTTTTTTCCATACTTGTTCAATCTGAAGTCCTAATTCACGAGAAGGCACCAAAATTAAACATTGAACCGAAAGAATTTCAGGTTGTAGTAACTCAAAAATAGGCAATAAAAAAGCTAATGTTTTCCCTGATCCAGTTGGAGAGAGTAATAAAACATTGTTTTCGTTAATAATAGCATCATGCGATACTTCTTGCATCTCGTTAAGATCTAAAATCCCTAAACTGGCAAGAATCGGTTTAAAATTGTGCGGTGTATTCATGGTGCAAAAGTAGTTAAAATAGTTGGTAGCGCCTATTTTCAGGGTTTAGCATCTTATGAATAATCAAAATATAAGAAAAATAAGTATATTTGAATTTTCCTCAAAAACACAACTACATGAAATTCATTTCTACACTTCTTCTATTCTTTTCACTTTCTATTATAGCTCAAAAAAACAACCAATACGATACTTTTTTTGAAAAAGGAAATGGAAACCAATCGGCTACATACGAAGAAACTATTCGATATTACCAACTATTAGCCAATGATTTCCCTACCATCAAAATTCAAGAAATGGGCTTGACCGATAGTGGTAAGCCGTTACATATTGTCATCTTCAATCCTGAAAAAGAGTTTGATTTTAAAAAAATTAATAACAATAAGGCGGTATTACTAATAAATAATGGTATTCATGCAGGTGAACCCGACGGCATTGATGCCAGTATGCAATTGTATCGTGACTTGGCTTTAGGTAAACTAAAAGCACCCAAAAACACCGTTTTAGTGTGCATTCCAATATATAACATTGGTGGTGCCTTGAATCGAAATACGAGTTCAAGAGCCAATCAAAATGGCCCAGAAGAATATGGCTTTAGAGGCAATGCCAGAAATTACGATTTGAATCGCGATTTTATAAAATCAGATACCAAAAACACCAAAAGTTTTGTTGAAATTTTCCATTTAACAAATCCTGATGTTTTTATCGACAATCACGTGAGTAATGGCTCGGATTATCAGTATAAATTAACCTACATCATGACCCAACACAACAAATTAGGAACTGTTTTGGGGAATTATTTAAATGTAGAAATGATGCCTTCTATCGTGAATGATCTACAAAAAAAGAAAATAGAAAGTACACCTTATGTTAATACTTTTTCTGATACGCCTGACAAAGGTTTTGGTCAGTTTTTTGAAAGCCCACGTTATACCACAGGCTACACTTCATTATTCAATACCATCGGGTTTGTTGTGGAAACACACATGTTAAAAAAGTATGCCGATAGAGTGAAAGTTACGTATGAGTACATGCGCTCTGCCATAGATTTCACGGATACCAATCATCAAAAAATAAAAACGCTTCGTATACAAAATGAAGAGCAATATTCACCCAACAAAAAATACACAATAAAATGGGAATTGGATACTACCAAAAAAACAACCATCCCTTTTTTAGGCTTTGAAGCTAGTTACAAAAAAAGTGACGCGACCACAGGAAATCGTTTGTTTTATGACCGATCAAAACCTTACAAAAAAGAAGTTCCTTTTATCAAAGAATATAAAGCAGTAAAAGAAATAGAAATTCCTAAATACTATGTTATTCAACAAGGTTTTTGGCCAGTAATAGATTTGCTAAAACACAATGGAATCAGCATGAAACCCATCAAAAACGACACCCTAATAAACGTTGAACGGTATCGTATTGCAGATTATAAAACCACATCCAATGCCTACGAAGGACATTATTTACATCGTAATACAACCGTTAAGCCTTCGATAGAAAAAGTACTGTTCAGAAAAGGAGATTTTTTAATTTCGACTCAGCAAAAAGGGGTAAAATACCTTTTAGAAACACTCGAGCCAGAAGGCGTTGATTCCTTCTTCAATTGGAATTTCTTTGATACAATATTACAACAAAAAGAAGGCTACTCTGATTATGTTTTCGAAGATACTGCGGCTCAATTATTAAATGACAACCCTAATTTAAAGACTGAATTTGAAACCTTAAAAGCAAAAGACACAGCCTTCAATAAAAATCCCGAAGCACAATTGGACTGGATTTATAAACATTCCGTTTACTATGAAAAAGCACACCTAAACTACCCTATATATCGTATTTTATAACAAAAAAAAAGCTCCTATTGTAGGAGCTTTTCTTCTTCAAATAACAACTTGATATTTTCATAAGAGTTTTTTAAGGCCTCTTTAATTTGTTCAGGATTCAGCCACGCTACTTTTTCTATACCTTCTTCAAGCTGACCTTGTGGAGTTCCCTCAAACTTAGACTGCATCTCAAACCAATGGGTGATTTTGAGTTTGTATTTACCATTTCGTTTAAAAACATGATAGGTTTTTTGCATTTTTCTGGTGATAGAAAGTTTATTCACTCCCGTTTCTTCCTCTACCTCACGCATCGCAGTAACTTCAATTTCTTCACCTTTTTCAATTCCACCTTTAGGCAAATCCCACTTTCCATTTCTAAAAATAAATAAAACCTCTCCTTTTTTATTGTAGACTAGTCCCCCCCCAGCTTTACAAACTGGAATTTTAGCTTTTAATGTCTTCATTATCTCCCTTTCATCAGGATGATATAAATATGCTTTTTGAATTTTATTTTGAAATATTTTAACAATAATTCGCTCTACATCAATACTCTCCAAAAGAAACAACTCAAAATCGGTCTCTTTAGAGATTTGATTTGTCAAAAAAAGTGGTTTGTCGTTCACAAAAACTTTATACATTTGTATTATGATTTTTAATAAAGATACTGCCGAAAAAACAGCCGAATTGCTTTTGCAAATAAATGCAATTAAATTGAATCCCGGAAATCCTTTTACGTGGGCTTCTGGCTGGAAATCTCCTATTTATTGCGACAACCGTCTAATCCTTTCATTTCCAGTGATAAGAAATTATGTCAGAGACGAATTTTCTAAACATATTGAAAAGCAATTTGGAAAACCAGATGTTATTGCTGGTGTAGCCACCGGAGCCATTGGTATTGGAATGCTGGTGGCAGAAAGCATGGGACTTCCTTTTGTATATGTTAGACCTGAACCCAAGAAACATGGCAGACAAAACCAGATTGAAGGTTTTTTACAAAAAGGGCAAAATGTAGTGATTGTTGAAGACTTAATTAGTACTGGCGGAAGTAGCTTGCAAGCCTTTGAAGCACTAAAAGAAGCTGGTGCCATTGTAAAAGGAATGGCTGCTATCTTTACTTATGGTTTTGATGTAGCCGAAGAAAATTTCAAAAATGCCAATTTAGATTTATACACCTTGAGTAATTACCAAAATTTACTCAATTTGGCGGTTGCAAAACAATACATTACAGAAAAAGAAGAAAGCACCTTAAGAGAATGGAATGCCTCTCCTTCAACTTGGGGAGTTCCAGAATAATACAATTTAATAGATAAAAAATGAATTTAGAAAGCCCTAAAGTTACTGTATCAAAATCTGCACAAGAATTATTTGATTTATTGACAGATGTCAGAAACTTTGAAAAATTAATGCCTGATAACATTGCAAAATTTGAAGTGATTGGTGAAGATGCTTTTATTTTTGGTTTGAAAGGAATGCCTGAAATCAAACTAAAAATGAAAGAAAAAGTAGCACCTAACAAGGTGGTTCTTGGAGCAGCAAGCGACAAATTGCCTTTTACGCTTACTGCAGCAATTGATGCAGTTTCTGAAGCTTCAAGTGAAGTTAAATTGGATTTCGAAGGCGAATTCAATCCGATGATGGCCATGATGATTAAAGGACCTATTGGAAAATTTATCGAAACATTAGCAACAAATATGACTAAGTTATAGTTACATATTAAATGATTCAGGAAAGGGCAAAATTTTTTTTTTGCCCTTTCCTATTTTAATACAACATTTGAATTTCTTTGATATCAAACTCTTTAAAGCTGTCATCTTCCAAAAGCACTTGAAGCTTCCCAAATGCAGAAACTCCCTGTATAATACCCATAAAATGCACTCCATTTTCATCTGCAAAAGGCATTGGTATGTCCTTCTTAAACAACCTTAGCTTATAATCCTTCCAAAAATGCTGCTCTTTTTCCTGCCATTCTTCAATATTTTGCTTTAAATATTTTACTAGTAACCGCAAAATCAATTCTCGGTCAAACTCCACCCCACAAATCACAGCTAATGATGAGGCTTTTGGTAAATCTTCAAAATTAGTTTGATTTACATTTAATCCCAAACCAATAATTGACTCTATACTACCATCGCTCTTAATACTGTTTTCAATCAAAATGCCACCAATTTTTTTAGAATATGACATTATGTCGTTAGGCCATTTTATACTTAATTCTGGCACATTGTAACTTTCTAAAGCCTCAATTACTGCTAATGCAAAAGCTATGTTTAAATGAAACAACCGACTTACATCTTGAAAAAAATCCTTTACCAAAACACTCATTATGAGATTTTTACCAACTTCGGACTCCCATTTATGTCCCATTTGTCCCTTCCCTTTAGTTTGTAATTCAGCTGTAACGACTGTAAAATTAACGGTTTCAGGAAGTGACGAAATCCCTTTAAGAAAATCGTTTGTAGAATCTATGGCATCGAGTTTGATTAACTTCATGTACTATTTTTTTAAAAACATAATTTAATATTATGTTAAGGTTCAAAAATAATCACAAAAAATGGTAACTTTACAAACTTATATACAAATAATTCATGGCGAAAAAGACTATTAATAATGACGTTTTGTTAGCAAACATCATCAAAGGAATCGAAGAGGTAAAAGGAAATGATATTGATATTCTTGATTTAAGAGAAATTGACACTGCCGTGTGTGATTATTTCATAATTTGCAATGGTACTTCTAACACACAAGTAAATGCGATTGTGAACTCTATTCAAAAAACGGTATCTAAAGAACTTAAAGATAAACCTTGGCATGTTGAAGGTACTGACAATGCAGAATGGGTATTGATGGACTATGTGAATATTGTGGTTCACGTTTTTCAAAAGCATATCCGCGAGTATTACAACATTGAAAGTCTTTGGGGTGATGCCAAAATTACAACTATCGAAAACAAATACTAAAGAAACTTAACTTCTAATGGCTAAAGAGAATAATCCAAATTCCAATAAATTTAAAATAAGTCCTTGGTTAATTTACGCAGCGATACTTATCATTTTTTTATTAATAAACTTTGCAACTGGAGGTTCAAGCCTACAAGAAGCATCACAGTTAACATCCTCTAAATTTAATGATTATTTAGAAAAAGGACAGATTGAAAAAGTAATTGTCTACAACAAATCAGAAGCCGAGGTATTCCTTACTCCAGCTGCTTTGAAAGAAGCAACACATCAAAAAGTAGCGAAAGATGTATTTGACAGACCTAACAAAGGTCCACATTACACCTTAGAAATTGGTAACGACCAAATTTTTCAAACCAAATTAGAAAAAGCGGTTAAAGAAGGAAAATTAAAAGATTTTAACTTTTTACAAAAAAACAATTGGTCTGATATTTTAATCAGCTTATTACCTATAATCATCATCATTGCCGTATGGATTTTCATCATGCGAAAAATGTCCGGTGGCGGAGCTGGTGGCGGGGGACAGATTTTCAATATAGGAAAATCTAAAGCTAAATTATTTGACGAAAAAACAGATATCAAAACCACTTTTAAAGATGTTGCTGGTCTTGAAGGAGCAAAAGAAGAAATTCAAGAAATTGTTGAATTCCTAAAAAACCCCGAAAAATACACTAATCTAGGAGGTAAAATTCCGAAAGGAGCTTTACTAGTTGGACCTCCTGGAACTGGAAAAACCCTTTTAGCTAAAGCTGTAGCTGGTGAAGCTCAAGTACCTTTCTTCTCCTTATCAGGTTCTGATTTTGTAGAAATGTTTGTAGGTGTGGGTGCTTCACGTGTACGTGATTTATTCAAACAAGCCAAAGAAAAATCACCTGCCATTATATTCATTGATGAAATTGATGCAGTGGGTAGAGCTAGAGGAAAAAGCAACATGTCGGGCGGAAACGACGAACGTGAAAACACATTGAACCAACTTTTAACAGAAATGGATGGTTTTGGCACCAACTCAAATGTAATTGTTTTGGCAGCAACTAACCGTGCAGACGTTTTAGATAAAGCTTTAATGCGTGCAGGACGTTTTGATAGACAAATCTTTGTTGACCTTCCAGATATTCGCGAAAGAGCAGAAATTTTTGCGGTTCACTTAGCTCCAATTAAAAAGGTAGAAGGATTAGATTTAGACTTCTTAGCTAAGCAAACTCCTGGTTTTTCTGGAGCAGATATCGCTAATGTTTGTAATGAAGCGGCACTTATTGCGGCACGTAACAATAAAACTGCTGTAGATCGCCAAGACTTTTTAGATGCTGTAGACAGAATCATTGGTGGTTTAGAAAAGAAAAATAAAATCATCACTCCTGATGAAAAAAGAGCAATTGCCATACATGAAGCGGGTCATGCAACAGTTAGCTGGATGCTAGAACATGCTGCTCCACTTATTAAAGTAACCATTGTTCCTCGTGGACAAAGCTTAGGAGCTGCTTGGTATTTACCAGAAGAAAGGCAAATCGTGAGAACAGATCAAATGTTAGACGAAATGTGTGCAACTATGGGAGGTAGAGCTGCAGAGAAAGTAACTTTCGACAGAATCTCTACAGGGGCTTTGAGTGATTTAGAAAAAGTAACTCGTCAAGCCAGAGCAATGGTAACTATTTATGGATTGAACGATAAGATAGGTAACGTAACTTATTACGATTCTACAGGTCAAAATGAATACGGATTTTCAAAACCATATTCAGATGATACCGCTAAAATTATTGACACTGAAATCTCTGAGTTAATTGAAGGACAATACCAACGAGCTATCAAAATATTAGAGGAAAACAAAGACAAACTCAACCAATTAGCTGACATCCTGATTGAAAAGGAAGTCATTTTCAAAGATGATTTGGAAACAATATTTGGGAAGCGTTCTTTTGACCAAAATCTAGAAGAAACTGTTTCTTAAATAATTAAAATCTTAAATACATATTTTTTAAAATCTTAATTCAAAACCCGCTTTTGAATTAAGATTTTTTTATCTTTGACCAATTTCCAATAGATTATTAAGAATAGTAACCCAATATGAGTCTTTTCAGAAAATTTTTTAGTTCTGGCCATACAAATTCAGATGACGAAAAAGAGAGCCAGAAACTCTCTTTTGAGCAAAACATCCCTATTGATGAGCAATTTATCTTTAATTTTAAGAGAAACGGAGGTAAATTTCTTTATTGTGATTCAATGTCGGAAGTAAAAGAACAATTTGAAAACATATTGGAGGAAAATGATTGGTTTGAAGGCGAAGCAATTTGTTACGAACCGACTTTATTTCCTTTATTAAAAGAAAACAACATTCTATTTGATAATCCTCAAAACCCAAATTTTTTATTGGCAACCTGCGAAAATTTAGTTTCTGACGAAGGTTCTATTTCCTTTTCTTCGAACCAAATTAAACAAAAAAAACCCAATGAATTACCAGTAAACATGGTAATAATTGCATATCCAAGTCAAATCATCCCTAGTAAAAGTGAAATACTTAGTGCCATTAAAAACAAATACAAAAGAGAATATCCCAGCAACATCACTACCATAAAATATTTCGAAAAAGCCCAAGAAGAAGATTTTACCCAGTATGGAAGTGCTGCAAAAAACTTATATCTTATACTACTAGAGGATCTATAAAATGAATGAAACGCTTAAAAGATCCATATCTGGAGCAGTATACATCGTTTTACTACTAGCTTCAATATTATATTCTACGGAAAGTTTTTTTATACTATTTGGTATTTTTTTGATTATCGCAGTTTATGAATTTTGTTCATTAGTACAAATAAATTCAATTGCACCTATTTTACTCAGTTCGATTTTTTACATTTCTGTTACTTTATTGAGCCATTACAATATTGAAACTACCAAATTCCTGAATAGAACATTACAAACTCAATTAGACCTGAACCTCAATATACATCAATTGGATTTGATTTTATTAGCTGTAACACTTGTAGTTTCAATAAAATGCATCTTGTTTTTATTCTATGATTCTATTCAAAAGATAAGTACCTCGTCAAAATACTTGTACCTCTTGGGTTACGTAACATTGCCATTTATTTTTATAACCAAAATCTCTTTTGGTGTTACTAATTACAACCCTAAAATCATTATTGGCTTATTTATTTTGATTTGGACTAATGATACCTTTGCATTTATTATTGGAAAATCAATGGGAAAACACAAATTATTCGAAAGAATTTCCCCCAAAAAAACCATTGAAGGTTTTCTTGGCGGCGTCATTTTTGCGGTATTTGCTGGTTTTTTGATTTCCAAATTATACATAGAACCAAAGCCTGAATTCAGTCAGAAATCAATATTGATTTGGATGCTTATTGCATTAATCGTAGGGGTGATGGGCACTATCGGAGATTTAATTGAATCCAAATTCAAGCGAATTGCAGAAGTTAAAGACAGTGGAAGTATTATGCCTGGCCATGGAGGCATACTAGATCGACTAGATAGTGTTATATTTGTAGCACCAATTATATTTTTATTTTACCAAATTTTAAATTATGTTTCATAAAGAAGGAACCCCAAGCATTTTATTAGGAACTACTTTCACAGCAGTAGTTTTGTTATTGTCTGATTATTTTATTGAAACAAAATGGATCGAAATGACCATTCAAATTGCTACTCTAGTTTTTTTACTTATCATTTTACAATTTTTCAGAAATCCTAAACGTACCGTGATTTTGAATGAAAACCAAATTTTAGCACCTGTCGATGGAAAAGTGGTAGTAATTGAGGAAGTTTACGAAGGAGAATATTTTAAAGATAAAAGGCTACAAATTTCTATTTTCATGTCACCAATCAATGTACATGTCACTAGATACGGCTTAAGTGGAATTGTAAAATTTAGTAAATATCACCCAGGAAAGTTTCTTGTGGCGTGGCATCCAAAAGCTAGCGAAGAAAACGAAAGAACTACAGTAGTTGTTGAAAATTCAACCTTTGGAGCTGTTTTATACCGTCAAATTGCGGGTGCATTAGCCAGAAGAATTGTTAATTATGCTCAAGAAGGAATGCAGGTCGTACAAGGCACAGATGCAGGTTTTATAAAATTTGGCTCAAGGGTAGATTTATTTTTACCTGTGGGAACTCCTATAAATGTAGCATTAAATCAAAAAGCAGTAGGTGGAAAAACTGTTATTGCAACAAAAGCATAATGACCAACGAAGCGTTAGACATTCTTTTCCAAGATGCTTTTGAAAAAGCTTCTAATATGACTAAACCATTGCCTCCAGATGTAATGTTGCGTTTGTATGCCTATTACAAACAAGCCACTTTTGGAACCTCCAATTACAATAGAAACGATACCTTTGACTTAAGAAATGCTTTTAAAACCAATGCTTGGATTCAGATCAGTCATTTAACTCAAGAAGAAGCCAAAATTTTATATGTAGAAACTGTAAACGATTTATTAAAAGAATAGAGAATCATGAGAAAATATTTTTTTTTAGCAACTCTTTTTTTATCCCTTATATTGTTATCAAGCTGCAATAAAAAAGAACTTGTAGAGGTCGTAGAAGTCCCTCTTCCGGCTGCAGAACAAAAAATAACCATTGGTAACCCAGAAGATGTAAAGGCAGATGATGGTTCTTTTCAGGTAGAACCTCTATCCTATAAATACGATGCATTATCGCCTTCAATTTCTGCATTAGCGCTTGAACTGCATTATTCTAAACATTATTTAACCTATACCAATAATTTAAACAAAGCCATAAAAGGTACTCCTTTGGAAAATTTACCTATTGAAGAAGTACTTACCAAACTAGACATTAGTAATCCTGAACTACGAAACAATGCTGGTGGCTATTACAATCACAGTCTTTTTTGGAAAACTATGGGGCCAAAAGGCGGTGGAATACCAAAAGACACCTTGGCAGGAGCCATTACTAAAGATTTTGGGTCTTTTGAGAATTTCACAACTCAATTTAAAAACACTGCTTCTAAGTTTTTTGGTTCTGGCTGGGTTTGGTTAGTAGTAGATCGTGAAGGAAAACTCCAAATTACTAGTACTCAAAATCAAGACAACCCATTGATGCCTTTAGTTCCTATAGTTGGTTATCCCGGGAAACCTATTTTAGCTTTAGATATTTGGGAACACTCTTACTATATTGACTATCAATACAAAAGAAAAAACTATATAGACGCCTTTTTTAATGTGATTGATTGGAATAAAGTCAATGAAAATTATCTGGCAACCTTTAAGAAAAAATAAATTAAATCGATAGTTTACGAATCTACTTGAGTTTACAAATTAAATTCCATAAAAAATGCTCCTATTACGGAGCATTTTTTATGAAACAAAACTAACTTTTTATTGCAATTTTAATATGAAAGATTCTGACGGAGCGATAGCTATTGAAGCCCTACCTTCTCCATTGGTCACTTTTAATTCTGTTTTGTATTTACCATACAATTGGTCTACAAGAGTATACGTACCGTCTTTTACATTCCATTTTTCAAGTAAATCTGCTGGAACTCTCATTTCATAATTACTGGCTATAGTCGAAGAAAAGTTGGCAACTACAATTAATTGCTCCTCTTTTGACCAACGTGCAAAAGTGTATAAATCTTTATCATATCCTTGCACTATATTTCTGTTAGCGCCTTGAATTTCTTGATACCCTCCCATCAAAGCTGAACTTTTTAATGAAAAATTCAAAAGACGTTTATAAAAATCACGCAATTCTTTTTCACTTGAAGACAATTGACCTCCATCAAATTTACCATTATTCATCCAACGTTGATGATGGGGCACTCCTATATAATCAAAAATAGATGTTCTAGAATGCGTTCCAAAACCAGCATCTTCTTTACCTGGCTCTCCTACTTCTTGACCAAAATAAATCATAGTAGGCGAAGAACTTAAAGTTGTCGAAACCACCATTAAAGGTTTTCCTCTTTCTCCACTACCAGCAAATTCTGGACTAGCAATACGTTGTTCATCGTGATTGTCCAAAAAATGAAGCATATGATGTTCGATATCCATCATATTATATTGAATTCCCGAAATTTCATCAGGCCAAGATCTACCTTGAATTACGTCTTTTAATTTATCGTAAGTTTCAACTTTGTCGTACAAATAGTCCATTTTACCCAAATGAATATAATTTCTGTATTCTTTTGGATTGTAAACTTCAGCCATTAAAAAAGAATCTGGATTAGCCATTTTAATAGCCGAGTTCATATAGCTCCAAAATTCATAAGGCACCATTTCGGCCATGTCATAACGAAAGCCATCTACACCTTTGGCAACCCAATACAAGGCAATATCTTTAAATTTTACCCAAGAATTTGGTACATTTTTATCTGCCCAAAAAGCAAAATGTTCTTTATAATCTTTTTTATCGAAACCAGCTGGAAGTTCAGGGAAATCTTTTCCTCCATCAGGTCGAATACCGTAATTTACTTTTACGGTTTCGTACCAATCATTTTTATCTGGTTTGGCCATTCTTGATCCGTTTCCGGTCCATTTTGCTGGAAATTCATCAAATTTTCCATCTGCCAAGGGGTGATTTTCCCCGTTGAGTGGTTTCGGAGCATCTGGAACTTCAAAACGTGTATTAGGGATGTAATAAAAATTGTTATCCCTTTTGTATTCTACGCTAATATCGTCATCGGCACCAAAATCTTTAACGCCTTTTGGATTGGTTTTGCCTTCATATTTACGTGCAATATGGTTAGGAACAATATCAATAATTACCTTCATTCCTGCTTTGTGCGTTCTTGCGATCAATGCTTCAAACTCGGCTAATCTATTGGCAGGATTGACTGCCAAATCTGGGTTTACATTATAATAATCCTTTACTGCATAAGGCGAACCCGCTCTACCTTTTATTACATCTGGATCGTCATTTGAAATTCCATAAGCAGTATAGTCCCGAACCAAAGCATGATGTGGTACTCCTGTGTACCAAATATGAGTCACCCCTAAATCTTTAATTTCATGTAAAGCTTTGTCGGTAAAATCATTGAATTTACCTACTCCATTTTCTTCAATTGTCCCCCAAGGCTTATTGTTTGCATTAGTATTCCCAAATAAACGAGTAAATACTTGATAGACCACTTTTTTGTGTTCTGTGGGGGTTGCTTTCTTTTCTGAATTCATTTTTACATCTTTTGTTTTGCATCCTACGGCAAGCACTAATGCACCTGCAAAGAAAATTAAGGCTATTTTTTTAAACATAGTAGATAAATTTTATTATTTCCTCATAATTATGAAAAATGAAGAAATAACTGTTCGATTTTCTAAATTTACAAAAAAAGCCCTAAAAATATGCCATTTTAATACAACCTTAGCAATCACCCCCTTTATTTTAATACTACTACAACGTGAGAGTATACAAAATTGTTAGTAATTTTAAATTTATTGTTAGCCATATTTTAACAGTAATTTTAACAGATACAAATAAATCATAATAAACCTATACTCCATTGGTTTTTTATAAATTTGACAAAAATTTTTCCCATTGAAGAAACTAATATATATTATCCGTTTTTGTTTGATAATTAGCATTACTCCTCACTTATTGGCTCAGGCTCCAAAGAAAATTGTTGTAGAACATTCCGATTTTTTTAATGTCAATCAAATCGAAGCTCCTGATGCTGCATTGCTTACAGGAAATGTTCGAATGATTCACGATGGTGTAGTCATGACTTGCAACAAAGCCTACTACTTTGAAAAAGAAAATTATATTAAAGCCTTTGGAAATGTGCAGTTGGTTCAAGGAGACACACTTTTCTTAAATAGTAAATATGCGGAATATAGCGGAAACGTAAAAAAAGCGTTTGCCACGGGAAATGCCGTTATGAGTTCCCCTGATGCAACTTTGGCTACCGATACCATTAACTTTGATCGCAATACACAAGAAGTATTTTATAATACCAATGGAACCATTGTCAACAAAGAAAATACACTCAAAAGTAAATCTGGAAGGTATTATGTAACACAAAAGAAGTTTCAATTCTTGACAGCAGTTACAATTACTAACCCAACTTATGTTATCAAATCCAACCATTTGGATTATTATAGTAACTCGGGACATTCCTATTTACTAGGTCCATCGACTATAACCAGCAAAGCCAACTATATTTACACAGAAAAAGGATTTTATGACACCAAGAAAAATTTAGCTCATTTTTTGAATAAATCCTATATCAAATATGACGACCGATTAATCAGGGGGGACAGCCTATATTATGACCGAAATAAAGAATTTGCATCCGCAACGCGAAATGTAAAAATAACCGATTCCATTAACAGAGGGATTGTAAAAGGCCATTATGCTGAAGTTTATAAAAAACAAGATTCGATGTTCGTTACCAAGCGAGCCCTAGCGGTAAACTTTGTAGAAAACGATTCCGTCTATATTCATGGTAAAAAATTAATGATCACTGGAAAAGAAGGTAACCGAATCATTAGAGCTTTTAATAACGTTCGATTTTACAAAACAGACATGAGCGGTAAATGCGATTCTATCCATTCTAGCACCAAAACAGCGTTGACAAAACTAATTGGTAATCCGATTTTGTGGAATGCAGAGAATCAAATTACAGGTGACATCATGCATTTAATTGGAGATTCTAAAACCCAAAAATTAGACTCCTTAAAAGTCCTCAATAACACGTTTATCGTCTCGAAGGACACCTTGGGCACCGGTTTTAATCAAGTAAAGGGTCAGAATTTATTCGGAAAATTCAAAGAAGGAAAACTCCACGATGTTGACATCATCAAAAATACAGAAGTCATTTACTACATGCGAAATGACGATAATGAGCTTATTGGAATCAACAAAAACAAGAGTAGTAAAATCAATATTGTTTTTGATAAAAACACCATTGAAACCATTACTTTCTTCAAAGAAGTAGATGGCGATATTTTTCCAGAGAAAGATCTTCCCGAAAATGCTCGGAAATTAAAAGGACTCGTTTGGCGAGGAGACGAAAGAATCAAATCCAAAGACGACATTTTTCCTCCCGAAGAAAACTTAGACAACGAAAAAATTGCCAAACAAACTAAGGTAGCAAATGATCGAGCAGGTGTGCCCATTAAACCCCGAAAAGAAACATTGAATTACGACAAGAAGAAACCTGCAGCAAAGACCAAAAAATAGCTGAAGTTAATTTTAAGTATTCAAAACATCCATAATGAAATGAATCTAACATTTTATTTAAACTGAGCATTCAAAATGAATACAGATTTTATCAAATACCAAGCACAGACTTCACCTTACCCATTAGGAATGGAAGTTTCGCATGCCATTGGTTCCTACATTTACGACACAAATAATAAGAAATATTTAGATTTTGTAGCTGGCGTCTCAGCTTGCACATTGGGCCATCAAAACAAGCGTGTCAATGATGCTATCAAAAATCAATTAGATAAATATTCGCACGTAATGGTTTACGGCGAATATGCTCAAAGTCCTTCTGTGGCTTTTTGCAAATTATTGGCGGAACATTTACCAGAACCGTTAAAGAAAACCTACCTAGTCAATTCTGGAACAGAAGCTATTGAAGGTGCCTTAAAATTAGCAAGAAGAACCACTGGTAGAAGTCAATTAATTTCCTGTCACAATGCCTATCACGGAAACACTATGGGATCCATGAGTGTTATGGGATTTGAAGAGCGCAAGCAAGTATTTCGTCCTTTAATTCCCGATGTGGATTTTATCACCTTCAACAACGAAGCCGATTTAGAAAAAATAACTACAAAAACTGCCGGTATAATCCTCGAAACCATTCAAGGTGGAGCAGGTTTTATTCAACCAGAAAATGATTTTCTAAAAAAAGTAAGACAACGTTGTACTGATGTGGGAGCTATGATGATAGTTGACGAAATTCAGCCCGGATTTGGTAGAACTGGTAAGTTATTTGGCTTTCAAAACTATGACGTAGTCCCTGATATAGTAGTTATGGGAAAAGGCATGGGCGGCGGAATGCCTGTTGGTGCTTTTACAGCCGCACCAGAAATGATGGATTTATTGAGTCATGATCCAAAACTAGGTCACATCACCACCTTTGGAGGTCATCCTGTCATTGCGGCAGCTAGTTTGGCCACCTTGCAGGAAATTACCGAGACAAATCTCATGACAGCTACTTTAGAGAAAGAAAAACTATTTAGAAGTCTTTTGGTACATCCTTTGATAAAAGAAATCAGAGGTAAAGGATTAATGCTTGCGGCTATGACAGAACATGCGGAAATTACCAACGAAGTAATTTTAAAGTGTCAAGATAGAGGATTAATTTTATTCTGGTTGCTTTTTGAAGGCTGTGCTATACGAATAACACCTCCGCTAACTATTTCAGATGAGGAAATTAGAGAAGGTTGCGCCATCATTCTTGAGGTAATGAATGAAGTAGCATTGAATAAAAGCTTATAGTTTCCTATTGGATACTATAACACGACTAAATTTCGAAATCAAGCTTGTTAATTAAATTGTTCACAACAATTTCAAAAAAACCTCACACTAACACTAAGGTTACCTAATTTTAAATTAGGCAAACTCAAAATAATTTAAGTATGCAATTAAGCAACGAAGAAGAAGACTATAGCTTATCGCTATCCAAATTTGAGTCGATGTTGAAAACCAACAAAGTGTTCTTTTTTGACTCCGAAGAATTTGAAGAAATTATTCTTCATTACCTAGACATTGGAAAAGCCAACTTAGCTAAAAAAGCCTTAAAACTTGCACTAGATCAACATCCAAAATCTACTGGACTTAAACTCGTTCAAGTAGAAATGTTAGTTTACGATGACAAACTAGACTTGGCCGAAAAAATGCTAAACGAATTGTATGCCATTGAGCCTACAAACGAAGAGATTTTCATTCAAAAAGCTAATATTTGGTCCAAAAGAGACCAACATGAAAAAGCAGTTGAACAACTCCAAATTGCCTTAAAATACACTGATGATTATGCAGATGTCTATAATCTAATAGGCATGGAATATTTGTTTATGGACAATTTAGAATTAGCCAAACAAAGTTTCATCCAATGTTTAGAAGAAGATATCGAAGATCAATCTGCTTTGTATAACGTAGTGTATTGTTTTGAATTTTTAGATCAAAATCAAGAAGCAATTGCTTATCTCATCAAATACATCGATAGAAATCCGTATAGCGAAATTGCATGGCATCAGCTAGGACGCTTGCATTACAGCGTAAAAGAATACGAAAACGCCATTCGTGCCTTTGATTACGCCACACTAATCGACGAAGAATTTTTGGGCGCTTTTATGGAAAAAGCAAAAGCTTTAGAACGCTTAAAAAAATATGAAGAAGCAATCGTAAGCTACACTAGGACTATCGAATTAGATGATGCAACTTCTTATGCCTTACTTCGCATTGGAAAATGCCATGAAAAACTAGGAAATAAAGCATTGGCTCTAAAGTTCTTTAACCAAACCGTTCATGAAGATCCTTTATTGGATAAAGGTTGGATAGCCATCACGGATTTTTACATGCGTCAAAAAAACTACCAAAAAGCATTGTTTTTTGTAAACAAAGCTTTGGCAATTGACAATCAAAATCGTTTGTACTGGAAACGTTATGCTACCATTAATAAACAAATGAACTTCTTTGAGGAAGCCGAATTTGGATACCGTAAAGCAGTTGAATTTGGCGATTATCAATTAGACACTTGGTTGTTTTGGGTAGATATTTTACAATTTTTAGGTGAATTTGAAACCGCGATACAAACTTTATTACAAGCGGCAGAATTTTTTCCAGAGGAAAACGAAATTGAATATCGTCTATCTGGATTATATCTAATGATCCAAGACGATACCAAAGGAAAATTTCATTTAAGCAATGCGTTACGACTTAATTTTGACAACTATATTTTAATAGAAGATTTATTCCCAGTAGTTTGGAATCAAAAAATGGTTCAAAACTATATTGCAAAACACAAAAAATAACAATGATTGATTCTCTGAAGATGCGTTTTGGATTACTCGGACGCAATATTAGCTATTCGTTTTCTAAAGGTCATTTTACAGAAAAGTTCAAAGATCCCGTATTTGAAGGCTATACCTACGAAAACTTTGACATTGAAGACATTAATTATTTTACAGAATTAGTCAAAAACAATCCTGATTTAAGAGGGTTGAATGTTACCATTCCTTACAAAGAAGCAATACTTCCGTTTTTGGATAAACTTTCAAAAAAAGCAACTGCAATTGGTGCTGTAAACACTATTAAATTTACCAAAAAAGGAAACCTAAAAGGATACAATACCGACTATTACGGATTCAAAAAATCATTAGAACCGCTATTGCAGCCCCATCACACAAAAGCCTTGATTTTAGGCACTGGTGGCGCTGCAAAAGGAGTTGCTTTTGCGTTGGAAGAATTAGGGATTTTGTACACCTTTGTTTCAAGAGAAAACAAAGAAAAAACTATTCGCTACGATTTACTCAATGCAACTGTTTTTGAAAACCATACCATAATTATCAATTCAACTCCACTAGGAACTAGCCCGAATACCGATAATTTCCCAGACATTCCTTATGAATTCTTTACAGAAAAACACATTGCTTATGATTTGATTTACAATCCTGCAGAAACTGTTTTTCTAAAGAAAGCCAAAAAACGTGGAGCACAAACCAAAAATGGTCTAGATATGCTCATTCTACAAGCTGAGAAAGCTTGGCGAGTTTGGAATAAATAACAAAATATTTCTTTATACTTTAAAAACATCAAATGACCCGTTTGGTTTTTTTTGTTTTCAAAAACTAATCAATCAAAAAATAAAACACAAAGACTTAACAATCAATTCATTTTACTAAATTAGCTTCACATAAATTCAATCTTTATGAGAAAGCTGTTGTTCCTATTATCATTTACACTACCGACTGTAGTACTTATTGCTCAAGTCAAGAAAACGATTCGAAGTGAACAAAATCCTTTTTCTGAAGCAAGATTTAATTATTTTAAAGAAAGCCTTGTTTTATTTAACGAATACTTAGACACAAAAAACGGTACATATAACACCACCAACCTTAGGGTATTAAAACCCATCGGTAATCGCGCCTGGACAATTCGTTTTGACGCTCCTTTAATCTCAACTAACTCAAATACGATTAATAAAACAGGGCTAGGTGACATCAGCATTGGAACATCATTTATTCCTTATCTAACAAATAAATCAGGTATTGCTAGTAGAATCAGAGTAACTTCAAATTCTGCTAATAATCCAAAGTTTGGTTTGGGAAAATGGATAATTTCACCAGCTATTTTTTATGGAATTTACATCGGCGCAAACAAAAAAATGTTATTGATTTCTGACTTAGAGTATCAATATAGCTTTGCTGGTTCTAAAAATAGAGCCGATATTCGAACAACTGTCTTCGAGAGCACTTTAACTTATTCCTTTGCCAAAAACTGGATCAGTTCTAACGTAGCTTTTCGTTATAACGAGACTAGACAAGGATTCCAAAATAGTACATTTGTAGAATTCGGCAGAAAACTAACACCCGATTCTTTATTCTACATCCATCCAAGTCTAGCCTTTGGAAATCAAAAAGCGTACAATTACGGAATTGAATTTGGAGTAGTCATTTTATACTAAAATTGCCCAAACTTAATTTCTAACAAAAAGAAGTTCTTTTAAATACAGTATAATATCTGCATAAACTAAGGAAAAATTTTGCAATTAGCCAATCCTTTAGTACCTTTCGCATTCTTTAAAATTAACCTTAAACATTTTATAAAATGTTAGAAGAAAAACACGATAACCTGCCCGATGCAGATGGAAAACAATTATCAGAAGCTGTTGATAATCAAAATACTATTGAGAGTCAACCGAATAGTGACGTAATTCCTGCATCAAGTTCAAATGACTCAACTACTGCGAATCAAACAATTTTAGATGCCATAGCTAGTACCAATGCCGAAGAAAGCGAAGATGAAACGCTAAAAGAGCGTCACGACATTCCATTGCTTGATTATGAAGCATTGGATATGGAAACATTAGTGAACGAACTACAAAAATTAGTCACTAATGAAAAAGTAATGTCTATCAAAGAGCATGTTGAGGAGATAAAAAAAGCGTTCTTAGCCAAATATCATCATCTTTTAGAAGAGAAAAAAGAAGAATTTCAGGCTGAAAATACTGATCCTAACGAAACTTTTGAATATCATTTTCCCTTAAAAAACAAGTTCGATCAATATTACACCCTCTATAAAGACAATAAAAACAATCATTTTAAAAGTCTTCAGACCAGTCTAAAAAGCAATCTAGAAGCGAGATTAGCTATAGTTGAAGAATTAAGAAATTTAATTGACCCACAAGCCAATATCAAGGATACGCTGAAACATTTTAACGACTTGAGAGAGCGTTGGAAAAATGCAGGCCCAATTCCTAAAGACAAATACAATCACGTTTGGAACAATTATCATTTTCATGTAGAGAATTTTTATGATTATTTGCATTTAGATCGTGAAGCAAGAGATATTGATTTCAAACACAACTTAGATTTAAAACTCAAAATAATTGCTCGAGTTGAAGCATTAGTTCTTGAAGAAGACGTTAACAAAGCGTTTCGTGAATTACAAGATTTACATAAAATATGGAAAGAAGACATTGGACCTGTTTCCAAAGAACATCGTGATGAAATCTGGAATAAGTTTAGCGAATTAACTAAACAAATGCATGATAAGCGCGAAAAATTGTTCGAAAAACAAAGAGGTTCTGAGCTAGAAAACTTAGCAACCAAAAAAGAAATTATAGCAAAAATAGAACAATTAGCTACTGAAAAAGTTAATGCTCATGCGCAATGGCTCACACAAATCGAAAAAGTTGAAGTCCTTAGAAATGCCTTTTTTACAGCTGGAAAAGTACCTTCTGATGTAAATGAAGCAACTTGGGCAGCTTTTAAAACTGCGGTAAGAAATTTCAATAGCTTTAAAAATTCTTTCTATAAAGATATCAAAAAAGACCAAACGGAGAATTTAAACAAAAAAATAGCTTTAGTTGCCAAAGCAAAAGAATTACAAGAGAGTGAAGATTTTGCTACTACTACTCCAATAATGAAGCAAATTCAGGAAGAATGGAAACAAATTGGTCACGTTCCTAAAAAGTATTCTGATAAAATTTGGAATGAATTCAAAGAAGCTTGTAACCATTATTTTGCAAAGTTAAAGGAGCAACGTAATGAAGAAAACAGTGAGGAAATAGCCGCTTTCGAGAACAAAAAGGCGTATCTAGAAACTATAAAAGAATTTCAACTTATTGGAGACCACAAAACGGATTTAGAGGCCATTAAAAAACACATTGAGACTTGGAAAAACTTTGGCAAAGTTCCATTCCCAAGAAGGCATATCGAAGGCAAATTCAATAAGATCTTAGATGCCTTGTTCGACAAGTTGAGCCTTAGCAAAAAAGAAACCGATATGATGCGTTTTTCCAACCGTATGGAAAATTTATCAGAGAGTAATGATATCCGAAAACTAGACAATGAAAAGATATTCTTGATGCGTAAAATTGAAGAAGTTCAAAACGAAATCTTTCAATTAGAAAACAACATTCAATTTTTTACTAATACCAAAAATGCTAAGAAAGAAAATTCAATAGTACTTGAAGTAAGAAAGAATATCGCCATTCACAAGGAAAGTCTTGAAGTATGGAAAGAAAAATTACAACAACTTCGTAATTTAAATTTAGAATAATAATTACTTAAATCCTCAACCACATGGTTGAGGATTTTTTTTTATGATTAAAATGTTTCACCTCTCTTCCTCCTAACGCCTCATTAATCATCAGGATTAGTGTATTTTTTTCATCAAAATAGTTTATCTTTTTATGTACAGATTTACAACTTGTCCGTCTATAAATTATACAAATAAATCCTATTCTCATAATTAATATACAACTGCTTGCGGTTGCCTTGTTGTTTACGAGTAATGATCATCAAAGTACAAGCATCACCATTTTCGTCCTTGCATTCAAAAGAGTAAATAATATCTGTTTTGTTTTCGTCTATTTTACCATAGGAAAGAATACTATACATTTGAAGTAGTGGAGTATACACCACAATTCTATGTTTAGTAATATCTAAGGTAATTGAGATATTGATTAAATCTAATTCAGACCATTCGCCCCATTTCCCTTTTTCATTTTTTTCCAAAACACTGTAGCCCGAAGTTTGAAACTTGTAGGCCTGTGCGTTCGACAACTGAAAACAGAAAAACAGTGCAAAAGACAAAAATAAAATAGTAGGTTTTGACATGGGACGTGTTTTGAATTGGGGTTAAAATTGGAACTGTCCCATTTCAATTTGGGCTTGCTGAAACTCGGCAATCATAGTATCAATAATTTCTTTTACAGGTTGAATCTCGGTGATTAATCCTGCAATTTGACCAATTTCTAATTCCCCTTCGACCAAATCACCTTCAAACATCCCGCGTTTGGCTCGGGCTCTACCAAGCAAAGCAACTAACTCTTCTTTGGTCGCGCATTTTGCATACAATTCCTGAACGTCATTATAAAACTTATTTTTCACCAAGCGCACAGGCGCTAATTCTTTTAGCGTAAGTTGGGTATCTCCTTCTTTTACATTGACGATTACTTCCTTGAATTTATCGTGAGCTGATGATTCTACCGAAGCCGCAAAACGACTTCCCACCTGAACACCATCGGCACCCAAAGCCATGGCTGCAAGCATTCCTCTTCCTGTGGCAATTCCGCCCGCAGCAATCAACGGAATGTTTATCTTTTGCTTCACCATCGGAATCAAAGTCAATGTCGTAGTTTCCTCTCGACCATTGTGTCCGCCCGCTTCAAAACCTTCGGCAACAACAGCATGTACTCCGGCTTCTTGTGCTTTTAATGCAAAAATCGAGCTACTAACCACGTGTACTACAGTTATTTCTTTTTCTTTCAAAAAAGCGGTCCAAGTTTTGGGATTTCCAGCTGAAGTAAAAACGATTTTAACGCCTTCCTCTACTATGATATTCATAATTTCTTCCACATTCGGATACAACATCGGAACATTGACACCAAAAGGTTGGTTTGTTGCTTTCTTGCATTTTTGTATGTGTTCTCTAAGCACCTCAGGATACATAGAACCCGCGCCAATGATGCCTAATCCTCCCGCATTACTCACGGCACTAGCCAATTTATAGCCACTGTTCCAAATCATTCCTCCTTGAATAATTGGATATTGTATGCCAAAAAGCTTTATAATTGAATTCATTGAATGTAAATTAATATTTAATGATTTTTCCTTGAACAGAAAAATTATTTCCTTGAATTGTGTATAAGTACATTCCATTCCATAAGGTTTCTACAGAAAAAAAAGTAGTTGTTTTTGAAAAAGGAACTTCCATTATTTTTTGTCCCAAAAGCGAATAAATAGTAAGTTGCGCCTCGTCTACTGTTGAAGGTAAAGTCACATAAACCGTTCCTTTGACAGGATTGGGATACAAAGAAAATGAAGCATCTTCAGTATCTATTGTGGCTAGAAGTCCTTTATTTACTGCCGCACTAAAATCGGGAATTCCATAGCCTAGTTGTGGCGTTGGAGTCAAATATTTATCCGAAGATTGAATAATTAAATTTCTAATTTCCTTATTTGTTTTATCTGGGAGAGCTTGCCATAAGCACGCCACCATTCCTGCTAGAATTGGACTCGAAAACGAGGTTCCGTTGGCTGTTCCAATGTTCCCTAATTCATTCGACACTACAGCAGCTTGACCTTGCGCCATCACTTCTGGCTTTACCCTACCATCAAACGAGGGACCAATTGAACTAAAAACGGCTCTAGTTTTCGATGCATTAACAGCACCTACCGCAAGCACAGAAACCGCATCTGCCGGAGCAGCTATATTGGGATTGGATGTGTTTCCTGAATTTCCTGCAGAAGCCACCACAATCATGCCTCTACTAAAAGCAATTTCAGCTCCTCTACTTATAAACGCAGTAGCTCCATTCATGTCAGCGTACGTATAGTTGTACTTGGGGTTATCAAAATCAAAGTAGCCCAACGAACTATTAATGATATCCACTCCCAAACTATCTGCTTTCTCTGCGGCCTCTACCCATAAAGTTTCCTCTATAGGATTTTCAGAAGCATCGTTTTCGGTAACAAAAAGATAATAAGACGCATCAGGAGCCGTTCCTACCAAGGCTTGGTCTTGATTCCCACCCATAGTCGAAACCACCAACGTACCATGATTGTCACCAGTATAGTAATTTGCACTTCTGTTTACATAGTTATAACCACCCAAAATCTGATTATTATCTCTCAACTTTTTAAAGGCCAGTTGAGTGTCCACCCCAGGAAATCCAGCATCTAAAACCGCTATAATTTTACCGCTACCCGTGTAATTTTGTTGATGCAATAAATGTCCATTCAACATCTGAATTTGATTGGCTGAAGTGCCATAATTATAATTGATTGCGGTGTTGTATTTTTTTTGAACCTGCTGATTTTTTGATATAGTAGCATTTTTTCCACTCGCATTTAAGGTCTTATCTGCAAAGCTGATTTTAGCAACAAAAGTTAAATTTTTAAGGTAATTAATGTCCGCTTGAGTACCGCGAACATGCAACGCATTCAACCATTTTGATTGCCCCATTACTGTAATTCCAGCAGATTCTTTTACCGATTTTTTATAAGAAGCTGGAATGGGAACATCCTTACTATCTAAAGCGATTTTTTGTCGCGTTCTTCTATCAATAGCGCGCTGTGAGAGCATCAATTGAGGATTATCCAAATAATTCTGGATATTGGTTTTATCACCAAAATACACCCAAGCATCTTGTTGTGAAAAGACCAAAAATGATTGGAATAAGAAAAATAAAAAAGCTATTTTTTTCATGTCGAAATGTACTCAAAAAATCATTATGAATTAAAATATTAAGATTTTTTAGGAGCACAAAATTTGGGATTTCATCACGTTTGATTCCGCTGTCCTTCCTGTCTTTTTTTATACCTCTCCGTCTACAAAGTTGGTCAGGTATACAAAAAGAACATTCCCTCCCATCGGGGCTATGGGAGTCTAACTCCTTTTCAGAAAGAATTAAAAAATAAAACAACCAAAATACCTTTCAATTAGAAGATTGATTTGGGCGAACTATAAGTACATTTTTTGAATTTCAACCTATTGTGTAATTGCAAATAAGCAAATAAATAATAAAAGTATGTTCCAAAAAGCAATTGAAACAAACTTACTTAATGAGTTACTATTTAACTACTATTTCTTTTAAATAGGATATTCAAGTAATGCTAAATATAGATTTCTATGTTGAATTGGCAAGTTTAATGTAGAAGGTGTTGTATAATTCTCGACAAACTTAAAACCGTAGCTCATATAATAATCCAAAATACTTTGATTATCTCCCCAAGTATCCAACCTAATGTATCTTAAGTTTTTACATTTTGCCAATTCTATTGCCCAAGAAAGCACTTTACCAAATTGTTTCTGTCCTTTACATTTTGGATTAACCACAACTCTATGCAAATAAATCGCGTCCTCTTTCTCTTTTTCTCTCCAAATAATAGGATCATAAAAGCAAATACTAAAAATGCATACAATTGTATTATTTCAACAATTTTATATTGAAGATTTTCTTTAATATCAGCTTTCAATACATTTTTATCATACCCATCCCAAACAGGGAAACCTTCTTTTTTTTGATAGTGTATTGCTTCCTCAAAAAGGTGATAAACAAAACCTAAGTCGTCAATAGTGGTGTTTTGAATGCTAATCATATTTTTATTTTTGGATGAGTACCTCAAATTAAAAAAAACCTAAAATCTAATGCACAAAACTAATTAATTCAAGCGATAACCCCTGAACCTAACAACTCGTCTTCTTGGTACCAAGCTACAAATTGACCTTCAGTAATTGCGGATTGTGGTTCATCAAAAATTACATACATTCCATTTTCTTCTTGATACAAAATAGCTTTTTGTAACGGCTGACGGTAACGAATACGCGCCAATACCTCTTTTGCTTCACCTGCAGATAAGGCTAAATCTGTACGAATCCAATGCGTTTCAGAAGCATCAATAAACAATCCTCTTCTAAATAATCCCGGATGATTACTTGATAAACCAGTATAAATTGTATTCGTTTCCACATCAGTAGCAATAACAAACAATGGCTCTGTTGTCCCGCCAACATTAAGCCCTTTTCTTTGACCAACCGTAAAATAATGAGCCCCTTGATGTTTCCCAACCACCTTCCCCATTTCTGGAGTATAAGTGATTTTATGAGACAATGAAGCTAAAGTTTCAACTTTATCGGTTGAAGCATAAATCGGATGATTTTTGTCTATTTGAATAATTTGACCTTCTTTGGGTTGCAATTTTTGTTGTAAAAACTCTGGTAAACGTACTTTTCCAATAAAACATAAACCTTGAGAATCTTTTTTCTCTGCGGTAACCAATTCCATTTCGGCCGCTATTTCACGAACCTGAGGTTTAGTTAATCCACCAATTGGGAACAAAGACTTAGCTAACTGTTCTTGAGACAATTGACATAAAAAATAAGATTGATCTTTGTTATTATCAACTCCTGCGATAAGGTGATACAACGGTTTACCGTCTATTTCAGTAGTTCGTTTTTGGCAATAATGTCCAGTAGCTACATAATCTGCTCCTAAACTCAAAGCTATTTCTAAAAAAACGGCAAATTTAATTTCGCGATTACACAATACATCAGGATTTGGAGTACGTCCTTTCTCATATTCACTGAACATGTAATCGACAATTTTTTCTTGATATTGCTCACTTAAGTCTACCGTTTGGAAAGGAATTCCTAATTTTTCGGCTACCAATAAAGCATCGTTGCTATCTTCTAACCAAGGGCATTCATTGGATATCGTTACTGAGTCATCGTGCCAATTTTTCATAAATAGCCCAATAACTTCATATCCTTCTTGTTGCAACAAATAAGCTGCAACACTAGAATCTACGCCTCCAGAAAGACCAACCACCACTCTCTTTTTCATCAAAACCCTTTTTTAAATAGGGTGCAAAGTTACAAAACATTTAGCACAGAAATTATCTAAGCAACCGTTAATTCTTTTTGCTCTTGGCAAGCCCTTCTGGATAACTCATGTTTCGCTTTTTAACCAACTTATTTTTTTCGTAAAACTCCCAAACCCCTTCTTTTTTACCCCATACAAAATTTCCTTTAGAAGCAATGAAACCATTAGTTTCTCTAAAAATAGCTGGTCCGTTATACTGTCCCTTTTGATAAACAGTTTCTTCTAAAACAATACCTTTATCTGAATAAATTTTGCAACTTCCGTGTTTAAGACCGTCTTCGTAATGCGTCTCTTCAGCCACTTTGCAATCTGGAAAATAAACTGTTTTCAATCCTGACAACTTCCCATTTTTATATAATTCTTTGGTCATTATTGCTTTCGAATTGAAGTGATAATAAATCCATTCGCCTTCAAATAGTTTATCTACTACTTTGCCTTCACTTACCTTAAACTTATTTTGATTGTAAAAAATAGTATATGCCGAATTGTCTTTGTCATTAAACTCTCTAGTGGCAATTACATCCGCAGCTTTTGTATCATCAAAATACTTAAAAACTCCTACCTCTTTTCCGTGAACAAAAGTCCCCTCATACCGCAGTCGTTTTGATTCTTCGTAAAATCCCCTCCATAGACCATTTTTTTTACCAGCACTGTCTAATTGATTAGTTATTGTGCTTTGACCAACCATAACTGTAACTTGCATAAAAAAAACCAAAAGCCATCTGTTCTTAATCATATAGATAAATTTTATATAAAACTATTATTGTTGTTTTTCTCGATAAATGTAACAGAAACGAAAAACTCACATCATTAGTACTAACTTTAAACAAAAAACTTCCGCCAAAAGCGAAAGTTTTTAAATTCAAATTAGAAACATTATTTTTTCTTTTGTTGAGCCGCTTTTTGAGCTTCAGCTTGTTCCATTGCTTCTTGTAATTTGCGTTGGAATCGACCTTGTTTTTTAGGCTCTTTCAATTTATTTTCTTGGATTTGAGCGTGAATTTTATCTCCATCGATAAAATATCTTTTGATTACCAACATAATTATAATTGTAACCAAGTTGGAAATAAAGTTATACAAACTCAAACCTGCTCCATAACTATTGAAAAAGAATAACATCATCAATGGCGAAACATAAATCATAATCTTCATCATTTTGGCCATATCCGGCATGCCTTCTTGTTGTGGCGCAGCCATTTGTTGATCTCCTGAAGTCATTTTCATATAGAAGAAAATTGCAATCGCTGCCAAAATTGGAAACAAACTGATATGATCTCCATACAATGGAATATGGAAAGGCAGTTTTACAATTTCGTCAAAAGAAGATAAATCATCTGCCCAAAGGAAACTTTTCTGTCTTAATTCAAAAGCTGAAGGAAAAAACTGAAATGAAGCCATCAAGAAAGGCATTTGTATCAATGCTGGTATACAACCTGCCATAGGATTTACCCCAGCTTTGTTGTACAACTTCATTGTTTCTTGCTGCTTTTTCATTGGGTCTTTCTTGTATTTTTCACCCAATTCAGCAATTTCTGGTCGTAATACTTTCATTTTGGCTTGCGACAAGAACGATTTGAAAGTAATAGGCGACATGGCCAATTTGATTAAAATGGTAAAAAGAATAATCGCAATACCATAAGCAATATAAGAACCTAGGAAACCAAATAAAGGCACGAAGATAAAACGGTTGATCCAACCGATGATTCCCCAACCTAAAGTGATGATTTTTTCTAGATTTTGATCATAACTAGCTAAAGTCTTATAATCAGATGGGCCTAAGTACCAGTTTAATTTATAATCTAATTCACCATTGGTAAAAGCCAAAGGTAAGTTCGCTTTGAATGATTTTGTAAAAGTAGTATCAACTTTCTCATCATTCATAAGATTGGTAGAAACCAGTTGTGCTTTCTCAAAAGGTGTTTTAGAAACTAAAATTGAAGTAAAAAAATGCTGTTTGAATGCAATAAACGTCGGTTTTTCAAGAGTTTCTTCTTCTTTAGCACCTAATCCAGCATAATCAACTTTACCCTCTTTATGTTCAAAATAAATCTCAGTATATTTATTTTCGTAAGCAATACTCTTTTCATTTCTATATGCTTTCAAGTCCCATTCTAAATCCAAAGGTTTAGCGGTATTCAATACTTGATTCAAGCCTTGAGAACGCACATCAAAACCAATCATATAATCGTTTGGCTTCACTATGTATTTATATTCCAAAAATGCATTTGGACCTGACTTTAACTTCATAGACAACACTTGATCTGCTCCTATTTTGGTTAAAGTAGGCTCAAAAAACAAGTCTTTGGTATTTAAAGTTCTGTTGTCATTGGTTTGCAAAACAATATTCAAATTAGCATTATTGTTTTTTATCAATTCTACCAACTGACCAGACCCTTTTTTGAATTTTTCAAAGTTTTTCAAAGTTGCCTCAGCGATATAACCACCTTTATTAGCAATTTTTAATTTTATCACTTCATTTTCAATCGTAGTAAAATCATTTTTTGCAGAAGGTAACGTCGCAGAATAAGCAAAATTTCCTAATGTTTTTTGCAAAGCTACCAATTGAGTAGAATCGCCAGTGGCTACCGCAACAGTTGCTTTTTCAACTGCTTTATTCGCCAATTCTTTTGCTTTTTGAGCTTTTAAAACCAATTCTTTTTGGGCTTTTTCAGCAGCCACAACTTTAGGATCGGGTTGGTTTTGGTACATAATCCAAACCAAAATTCCAAAAATCAATATAAAACCGATAATTGAATTAATGTCAATCTTTTTTTCTTCCATTATTATCTATGTTCAAAATTCAAAACCGAAGTAGTTTACTCCAGTTTAGTGTTAGAATACAACTTAAATGCTTTGTTACAACTATTGTATTATTTCTTTTTGGCTTTTACGGTAGCAGCTACAAAACTCACAAAAATTGGGTGAGGATTCGCAACGGTACTTTTATATTCTGGATGGTACTGAACACCAATAAAAAACGGATGATTTTCAATCTCAACGATTTCAACCAAACCAGTATCAGGATTCACTCCAGAAGCAATCAAACCAGCGTTTTGCAATTGATCTACATAAGCACTATTGTACTCATAACGATGACGGTGACGCTCCGAAATTTGTGTTTTACCATATATTTTGTGCGCTAACGAGTCAGGTTTTATTTCACATTTCCAAGCTCCTAAACGCATCGTACCTCCTTTATCCGTTACTGTTTTTTGATCTTCCATCAAATTCACGACTGGATGAGATGTATTCTCATTCATTTCGGTAGAATTCGCGTCTTTGTAACCCAAAATAGTTCTTGAATATTCTATAATCGACATCTGCATTCCTAAACAAATACCGAAAAATGGAATATTATTTTCGCGAACATAACGCACTGCTTCTATTTTTCCTTCGATTCCTCTTTCTCCAAAACCTGGCGCTACTAAAACCCCATCCAAACCAGCTAATTTTTCCGCAATATTTGAAGGGTCCAAATGCTCTGAATGAATCGAAATCACATTTACTTTTGTTTCATTTGCCGCTCCTGCGTGAATGAAGGCTTCCAAAATAGATTTGTAGCAATCTTGCATTTCGACATATTTCCCAACCAAACCAATATTTACGGTATGCTTAGGGTTTTTTAAACGTTTCAAGAACGTGTTCCAATTTTTTAAATCTGGAGCTGCTTTTTTAGGCAAATCTAATTTCTTCAAAGCTACTACATCCAATCCTTCTTCCAACATTAAATTAGGCACTTCATAAATAGTAGAAGCATCGATAGATTGAATAACTGCTTCTCTTTTTACATTACAAAACAAAGCCAATTTGTTGCGAATATCATCAGCAATTTCGTGCTCCGTTCTACAAACTAAAATATCAGCTTTAATTCCGCTTTCCATCAATGTTTTAACAGAGTGTTGAGTAGGTTTTGTTTTCAATTCCCCAGCTGCTGCCAAATAAGGCACTAAGGTTAAATGAATAACGATTCCGTTGTTTTCTCCTAACTCCCAAACTAACTGACGAACGGACTCGATGTAAGGCAATGATTCAATATCTCCTACAGTTCCACCAATTTCTGTAATTACAATATCATAATCGCCTGATTTACCAAGCAATTGCATTCTGTCTTTAATTTCGTTGGTAATATGAGGCACTACTTGAACCGTTTTTCCTAAAAACTCTCCTCTACGCTCTTTTTCAATAACTGAAAGGTAAATTCTACCCGTAGTAACGTTATTCGCCTGAGAAGTAGGAACATTTAAGAAACGTTCGTAGTGACCTAAATCTAAATCTGTTTCGGCACCGTCATCTGTAACATAACATTCCCCATGTTCGTATGGATTAAGTGTTCCTGGGTCAACATTGATATACGGATCAAATTTTTGAATAGTCGTTCTATAGCCTCTTGCTTGTAACAATTTCGCCAATGATGCCGCTATAATTCCTTTTCCTAATGAAGAAGTCACACCGCCAGTAACAAAAATATATTTCGTTTGATTCATTCTGTAGTTGTTTGTAATGTAGTTATGTAAAAAAACGTGGCAAAAGTACAAATTTAATTGGAATACTTACCTGCTTCAATCAGTAGAATTTTAGAATTTAACCACATTAAAAAGAAGCCTCAGCATTTAGAATACTAGATAAAGCACTATTCTAAATCCGGAGGCAATTATTTTAAGGTTTAGGGTATTTCTTTTTTATATTTCGAATTAAATCTTCTAATCCGTTGGCTTTTAACTCATAAATTAATTGTAGTTGATCTCCCAAAACGCCTTTGGGAAAGCCTTTATTTCTATACCAAACGATATAATATTCTGGGATATCGATGAGATACCAACCTTCGTATTTTCCAAATGGCATTTTAGTGTGTGCCAATTGAATCAAGTGTTTTTGATTTTGATCCAAAACAACAATTAATTAGCTTGCTTAATCGTCATGTCCGAATCGTAATACAAAATATAAACGCCTTTATTCGTATAGCCGCCGTCTTCTTTTTTATAATACTCAAAACGGTTTTCTACTTGTTCTGTAGCGGTATTTTCTATGGTTTCTTGAAATGTTTTATCCTGAGCCATTCGCATCAGCGTATCAAAAGTTACATCAAAACCTCTTGTAGCAAACGAACTAGGATACACTTTATTTTCCTTTCGATATTTTTGTGCAAATATTCGCGCTTCTTCCGTTTCGTTTTCTCTAGTTGCCGAAGGATACATCAACTTCAATTTAACCAAATTGGCAAATGAAATTTCGTCGGTATCCAACGTAGGATTAGTTTCTAGGGTAACTAATTGTACATTATGTGTTTTCATTACAGACAACAAAGTAGCTATAGTTGCTTTGATCATCATTGTACTTCCTGTCTCTAAGATAACATAATTCGTTTTGTCTTTTTGCAACAAACCTTTCAATGCTTCAACATTTATGCCACCTGCTGGAGTGAGCGGTGCGATTTTTACCTCTTTTTGAAATTGATTAAAATAATTTCTTGACGACTCTTTTTTCTTATCGACAACGGCAATAATATTTCCGTTCTTACTTCTCATGTAATCAAAAACAGCATTTTTGACAACATCAGCAGAAACAATAGATTGATACAAATTTGGAAATGCTTTGCCAGACTCTTTTGATAAAGGAGAAATGACAGCTACATTCGTTTCACTGAGCAATTCAGCTGTTTTCTCAACATTATTTTGATAAAATGGACCAATTACCACTTGAGCCTTTTCAATATCATTACTTTTAATTAAAGAAGGAACCTGAGAACTCATTTTGGTTTCTTGAGAATCAAACACCTGAACATCCACATCAATTCCTAATTGTTTAGCCGAATCTACAGCAACCAAAGCACCAGAATAGAAATCCAAAGTCATATTCAAAAACTTGTCTTTTTTTAAACGTTCTGTGGTAGAATTTCCTGCTTCATTGGCAATTGTCGCCATATTAAACGGAAACAACAATACCAATCTTTTTTTATCTCCTGTGTTTTGATGATTTAGCTGTACGATTTCTTTTTTGGTTTCTAATGGAGCGATCAGTTTTACAGCTGCAGGTAACTTAATAATCATCCCTTCTTGAACACCATTTTTCAATTCAGGATTTAAAGCAACCAGTTCATCTTGTGACAAACCAGCCATCTTGGCCAAACTGTATAAGGTTTCCTTTGATTTAATTGCATAATTTTGAAAATCAGCAACAATAGGTTTTGTAATAACAGTTGTCGGAAGGTCTTTTTTATCAGCAATTACGGGAATCTCTTTCGTTTCCTTTGGTCGATTTCCTTTAATCAATAAATTAAAACCAACCGGAAGATTCACCACAACTTCTGGGTTTTTCTTTTCTAATTCTTCTATGGTAATGTTATACTTCTTAGCAATAGAAAACTTGGTTTCCTGAGGTTGAACCAAATGAAAAACTGGAGTTACGGTTTTTGAAGCTACTGTTACAGTAGTAGTTTTACTAACAACGCCGTTTGGAATTACAAGTGTTTGACCAATTTGTAGCCCATCTTTTTCTAAAAAAGGATTAGCTTTAAACAAGGCTTCTTCAGTAATATTATATTTTTTTTGGATTCCAAATAAGGTTTCCTTGGGTGTTACCTCATGGGTAATTTTCTTTGAGACAACCACAGCATTAGTGGTCGTTTTCGGTTGAACTTTTGTACCCGCTTTTGGAATCAACAAAAGCGTATTTTGGCTAATTCCTGCTTGAGCATCTGGATTTAATTGATAAATGTCGTAGGGACTTACTTTGTACTTTTGAGCAATTTGTGCTATGGTCTCCCCTTTAGCTACTTTATGAGTGATTGCTTTGTCTTGAGCAAAGACAGTTCCAACAAAAAACAAACTGCAAAGCCAAATCTTTCTATAATAGTGCATCCGAATAAATTATAAATTAGTACCGCCAAAGATAGCAAAACGGTATCAAATTTTAATTCAAAATCTGATACCGTTTGCGTTTTATTAATTTACTATTTCTAAAAAAAGTAAGTAATACATTCAATTATTCCCACTCAATTGTGGCAGGCGGTTTGGAACTAATGTCATAAACCACGCGATTTACTCCTTTTACTTTATTGATAATATCGTTAGAAACTTTCATCAAAAACTCATAAGGTAGATGAACCCAATCCGCCGTCATACCATCGGTAGATTCTACCGCTCTTAGCGCTACTACTTTTTCATAAGTACGCTCATCGCCCATTACTCCTACACTATTTACGGGTAACAAAATTGCACCTGCTTGCCAAACTTTATCATAAAGCCCCCAAGATTTTAAACCATCGATAAAAACTTTATCAACATCTTGCAAAATTTGCACTTTCTCTGGCGTAATATCTCCCAAAATACGAATGGACAAACCTGGTCCTGGGAAAGGATGTCTACCCAAAAGTTCAGGATCTATTCCTAAAGTTGCTCCAACTCTACGTACTTCGTCTTTGAAAAGCATACGCAATGGCTCAACAATTTTCAGTTTCATAAAATCTGGCAAACCACCTACATTATGATGCGATTTGATTGTTGCAGAAGGCCCTTTTACCGAAACAGATTCGATAACATCAGGATAAATAGTTCCTTGAGCTAACCATTTCACATCTTCTAATTGATGTGATTCGTCGTCAAAAACTTCGATAAAAACACGACCGATAATTTTTCTCTTGGTTTCTGGATCGCTAACTCCAGCCAATTCTGACAAGAAACGATCTCCAGCGTCTACTCCTTTTACATTCAATCCCATTCCTTTGTATTGATCCAATACACTTTGGAATTCGTTTTTGCGTAACAAGCCGTTGTTTACAAAAATGCAATATAAATTTTTACCAATTGCTTTATTCAATAATACCGCAGCTACTGTTGAATCTACTCCGCCGGAAAGACCCAAAACCACTTTATCGTCTTGAATTTTCTCTTTCATTTCGGCTACAATTTCTTCAACGAAAGCGTTTGGTGTAAAGTTCTGAGGCACTTCGGCAATTTTCACCAAGAAATTCTCCAACATTTTAGAGCCATCTGTAGAGTGAAAAACCTCTGGATGGTATTGAATAGCGTAAGTAGTTTCGCCTTCAATTTTATAAGCGGCAAATTCTACATCGTGAGTACTCGCTAATTTAACACCGTTGGTTGGCAATGCTTTGATACTATCACTATGGCTCATCCAAACTTGACTGTTCTCAGAAACACCTTCGAAGAAGATTTCATTTTCTTTGATGAAAGACAAATTGGCTCTACCATATTCCCTAGTATTAGAAGCTGCTACTTCTCCACCGCTAAAATGCGCTAAATATTGTGCTCCGTAACATACGGCCAGCATAGGAAGTTTTCCTCTAATTTGAGATAAATCTGGATGTGGCGCATCTTCTGAACGAACAGAAAATGGGCTTCCGCCAAGAATTACTGCTTTGTAAGATGATAAATCACTAGGAAAGTGATTGTAAGGGAAGATTTCGCAGAATATGTTTAATTCTCGAACTCTTCGCGCAATAAGCTGAGTGTATTGCGATCCGAAATCTAAAATAAGTACGTTGTGTTGCATGCGCAAAAATACTTCTAAATTTCGGAATTGAAAAATCGAATTTTGAAAAATTTTAATTTTGTACAAAAGAATAAAACCTTACTCTTTCACCAAGAGTATAGTCCCCTTAAAACCAGTGGCTAAGTTGTCCCAATAATTTTTGGAAAGCACTTTTTTATGGTCATCGATGATGATGATTTCGGCGGTGTTGCCTCCACTGGTTCCTGTATTAAGCGCCTCGAAATCTAGTTTATTAAAGCCTTCGCCTAATAAAATTTTAATATCAGTAAAAGAGTCCCCAAGAAAAACCTGCTCTCTTACTATAGTTGCATTTTGATATATTCGAAGTAAATCACCATCTACATAAATATAATCTCGAACCCTTACAATTACATACTTGGACTTGGTATTGATTTGACCAAAATCGAAATTGCGACGGAGCAAAGGCATATTATTTTCGTTCAACGTTTTATCGACGTCCTTTTGCATCTTTTTTAAATATTCCTCGCCCACGTTGATAAATTTCTCTTTAGGAAACATATCCACATCATTCGACTTTGAGATTGAAGTTGATGCTTTATTGGGATTTTCTGGCGAATTAAACACGTTGGGTTGTTCTATTTTGGGCAACTCGGCTGGTGGAATAACTTTTTTCTTTGGCGCTGCAGGAAATTTAGCTGGCGGAATGGGTTTGAATTTTGGACCAAACTCCGCTTGAGCATTTCCTTTGAATGCCAATACCAAGAATAAAAAAAGGAATAGAAATTGTTTCATGCGCTAAGATGCTTTTGTAATTTCGATTGATTACAAAGGAAGAATCCTTTTGTGTTTGCAAAACTAACTTATTTCTTATTTTATACTAAGGTATTAGAAATATCTTAACATTTAATAGGTGTTTTCTATGTTTGTTTCTCGTTGTTCCTAGAAATATATTAAAAAATGTATACAAAAAGACTCCTTGTTTCCTGCTAGCCCCGGGAGGAGCGGCATCCTTTGCTGCCGGGGTTCGGCGGCAAAGATATAGCGGATCACGGGACGATGATGGCAAAAATGCGCGTTGTTTCTGCTACAAAAAAAATGTAACTTTTAAGGTACCGTAATCGTTTTTTTATTGAACGATGATTGCCTAGTTTTGTTGTTCTATTTATAACCAAAAAGTAATTTTAAATTAGGAAAATGAAAAGACAAAATATTTTGACTGGCTCTCCGTGGGAGGATAAAATGGGGTACTGTCGTGCGGTTCGTATTGGAAACATCATAGAAGTTTCGGGAACTGTAGCGATTGTGGATGGCGAAAAAGTGAAGGCGAATGATGCGTATGCTCAAACGCTGAACATACTCGAAAGGGTTGAAAAAGTTTTACAGGATTTGAATGTGGGGATGAAAGACGTGATTCGAACTCGCATTTTCACAACCGATGTTAGCACTTTTGAAGATGTTGCGAGAGCACACTCGGCATTCTTTAAAGAGGTGAAACCTACGACTGGTTTTTATGGCATTAATCAATTGGTCGCGCCAGAATATTTGGTTGAAATTGAATTTACGGCTATTGCGGCTGAATAGTGCTCAAAATTTATATTGAATGCTTACATTAGCAACATTATTTGCTTTTGTTTCTCACTATGACTTTTGACACTATAAAAAATAAAGGGCTTACGCTACTCCAATGGATTTTCGTTTGTGTAGTGGTAGGCTTTTTTTCTGGGTCGGCATCTGCGCTTTTTTTGTTGGCTTTAGAAAAAGTTACACAAATTAGGACGGCTAATTTCTGGATTATTGGATTCTTGCCTTTGGGTGGATTTGCCATTGGGTTGTTGTACCATTACTACGGGCAAGCAGTAGTCAAGGGCAATAATTTAATTTTGGAAGAATACGACACCCCACAACAAACCATACCATTCAGAATGGCGCCTTTGGTTTTGATTACCACCTTACTCACACATCTTTTTGGAGGTTCTGCTGGACGCGAAGGTACAGCGGTACAAATGGGAGCAGCGATTTCGGACGGAATTCAGCGCTGTTTTAAATGGGCTGTTATTGACCGAAAGACTATGTTGGTTCTCGGTATCAGTGCGGGTTTTGCTTCGGTTTTTGGAACACCAATTGCGGGTGCGCTCTTTGCTATGGAGGTACTGAGTTTTAAAAAAGTAACTTTTAAGACCATCTTTTTGTCTTTTGCAGTGGCTTACGCAGCCTATTATACTGTAGAATTATGGCCGGTGACGCACACTCACTATAGCATTCCGATTGTGCCTGAATTTTCGTTTACAACTATTTTATGGACCGTTTTCGCAAGCGTTCTCTTTGGACTTGCCGCACTAGTTTTTTCGCGTTCGACTCACTTTTGGGGTCATTTATTTAGCAAAACTATTGCTTATGCACCTTTTCGACCTTTGGTAGGCGGTTGTATTTTGACTTTGGTGATTTTTACTTTTTCGGTGCAAACTTATATTGGATTAGGAGTACCAGTGATTGTTGACGCTTTTAGTACTGCAAATCCTTGGTATGCTTTTTTATTGAAAATTCTATTTACTGGTTTCACCTTGGGCGCTGGTTTTAAAGGAGGTGAAGTTACTCCTTTGTTTTTTGTGGGCGCTACTTTAGGAAGTGCTTTGTCGCTTGTTGTTCCGATGCCCATCGCACTTTTGGCAGGAATGGGATTTGTGGCTGTTTTTTCAGGCGCCACACACACACCTATTGCTTGCACCCTAATGGGTATAGAGCTTTTTGGTTTAGAAAGCAGTATTTATATCGCTTTGGCGTGTATCATTGCTTATTTTTGCTCTGGAACATTAGGAATTTACAAATCGCAAATTGTAAAAGGGCCAAAAGCTATTTTATATGAGAACATTAGAAGGAAACTTCCCTTTCGTTAATATCCCAAATAACTCTTAATGGTTTTTACATTAGATAAAAAAATGTAATTTCGCAACTTATGAAATGAACATCACTTCTAATGGAGTTCAACACCCATAACTAAACATTTTGGTCAACAATGAAAAAGCAAAGCAGTTATTTGGTGTTCTTTAAAAAAATCAAAATTACGAATGACAATACAAGATATTCAAACTGTTCAAGAGCTGTTAGCTACACCTAAAAAAATTGCCATAATTCCACATCGCGGACCTGATGGTGATGCCATGGGCTCTACTTTGGCCTTATATCATTTTTTACTGAAACAAAATCATCAACCTATTGTGATTGCCCCTAATGAATTTCCGGATTTTCTGGCTTGGTTACCAGGTTCTGAAACCGTAAAAATATACGAGAAGGACAAGGACAATTGTACCGCAATTTTAAAGGATGCCGAACTTGTTTTTACCCTAGACTTTAACGCTTTTCATCGTACTGGCGAGATGGAAACGGTTTTAGAACAACTTACCGTTCCTTTTATCATGATAGATCACCATCAAAAACCTGATGATTATGCTACTATCATGTATTCGGATACGCAATTTGGTTCAACATGTGAGATGATCTATAATTTTATTTCCTTTTTGGATCAAAAAGCAAGTCTAGACAAAACCATTGCAACTTGTATTTACACAGGTATTTTAACCGATTCCGGTTCGTTTCGCTTTCCTAAAACTACAGGAAACACGCATCGCATTGTTGCCGAATTGATTGATTTAGGTGTTGAAAATACCGTCATTCCAACCCAACTTTTCGACAACAGTTCTTATGACCGATTACAATTGCTAGGAAGAGCTTTGCAAAACATGAAAGTCATTGCTGAAAAACAAACTTCTTACATTACCCTTACTCAAGCCGAATTGAATGAATTTCATTTTGTAAAAGGCGACACCGAAGGCATTGTCAATTACGGATTAAGCATCAAAGGCATTGTATTTTCGGCTATTTTTATTGAAAATCAAGAAGAAAAAATCATCAAAATCTCGTTCCGTTCTCAAGGTAATTTTGATGTCAACGAATTTGCAAGAAACCACTTTAATGGAGGAGGACACATCAATGCTGCTGGTGGAAAATCAGAAGAATCGCTTAGTGCTACAGTAGCAAAATTTGAAGAATTAGTGCATCAACTTAATGTATAACCCCATGAATCGTACAAAAAACAATATAGTATTAATTCTTCTTGCTTTTAGCATCTATAGCTGCCAACAACAACAAGAAGCTAGACGACCCATTTCGCAAGCCTCGGGTAGTTTTATGAAAAAATCGATCGATCGAAACAAAAAATTAGTTGCTTCTGAAGAAGATCAAATAAAAGCGGTCATCAAAAAAAATGCAGCGATCGAGTTTTTAGCTTCCAAAAAAGGGTATTGGTATCATGTTTCAAATAAAAACATTACAGACACCCTTACTGCGAAAAAAGGAGATATTGCTTTCTACGACTATGAAGTGAAAGATTTAAAAGGTAACATCATCTACACTAAAGAAGAAACCCAACCTCAAACCTATTATGTGGACAAACAAAACATCATGATGGGACTAAGAGATGGTATCAAATTAATGCGTAAAAAAGAAACGTTTGTTTTCTTGTTTCCTTCACACATGAGTTATGGCTATCACGGAGATAATAAAAAAATTGGCACTAATGTACCCTTGCTTTGCACCGTTACTTTAAATAATTTCATGTCTGAACTTGAATTCAAAAAACAAGAAGCACAAAAAGCCAAAGCACTTTTGCCACAAAAAACTATTGTAAAAGACACATTACATCAATAAAATTAATACACTAGAAATGAAAAAAAGAATTATTCTTGGATTACTGACCTTAACAGCATTCTTCTCTTGTAAAAATGAAGAAAAAAACGATTTACCCGATGGATTATATGCCAAAATTGAAACCAATAAAGGGGATATTATTTTGCAATTAGAATACGAAAAAGCACCAATAACAGTGGCTAGTTTTATTACACTTGCAGAAGGCAGCAATGAATTTATCACCAATCCAAATTTAAAAGACCGTCCGTATTATGATGGATTAAAATTTCACCGTGTCATAGAAGATTTTATGATTCAAACGGGAGATCCATTAGGGACAGGATCTGGTGATGCAGGTTACAAATTCAAAGACGAATTTAACGATCTCCGCTTTGATAAAGGAGGGGTTTTGGCGATGGCCAATAATGGGCCTGCAACCAACAGCAGCCAATTTTTCATCACACACTTAGATACGCCTTGGTTAGACGGAAAACACACTGTTTTTGGTCACGTTGTAGGTAACGGAATGGAAGTAGTCAACCAAATCAAGCAAGGCGATCACATGAAAAAAGTGACCATTATCAGAAATGGAGAAGCAGCCAAAAAATTCAACGCTGTAAAAACATTTCATGATTACTACATCGTAGAAGCAGAAAATCAGAAAAAACTTCAAGCTGAACTAGACGCTTATAATGCAAAATTCAAAGCTGTACAAGATCAAAAAGTAGCCGATTTCAAAGCCTTAAAAGCAAAAGCTACCAAAACCAATACAGGTTTAGAATACGTTATCACTCAAAAAAGCAATGGTAAAAAACCTGCTGTTGGTGCGAATGTGTACATTCACTATGCTGGATTTTTAGAAAACGGAACTTTATTTGATAGCAGTATCGAAAGCGTTTCAAAAACCTTTGGAAAATTTGATGCCGCTCGTGCCGCAGCCAAACAATACCTACCAATTCCTTTTGAATATGGTAAAAAAGATGGTTTGATTCCGGGATTTATTGAAGGAATTGAAAAATTAAAATTTGGTGAAAAAGCTACTATTTTCATCCCATCAGCTTTAGGTTATGGATCACAAGGTGTAGGACCAATTCCACCCAATGCCAATATAATTTTCGAAATTGAGTTATTAGAGAAAATGTAGTGTTTAGTGAATAGTACTTGGTGATTAGCTATTTACTAAGTACTATTTACTAACAGCTAAGGACTAAGTACTAATTAAAAAACCATCAACACAAATGAAATCAAAATTGTTTTTTTTGTTATTCTTCGGGATAGTAAGCATCAATGCACAAGTAAAAAAAATAGCTACTCCTGCTAAAAAACCAGCAGCCAAAACCGCTGTTAGTCCAACAAAAGTTGCCCCTGGAGAAGGAATATTTGCTACCATCGAAACCAATAAAGGAACCATTGTTTTGACACTTGAGTTTCAAAAAACTCCGGTAACCGTAGCTAATTTTGTAAGCTTAGCAGAAGGAACTAATCCTTATGTAAACAAAGAAAAACTAAAAGGAAAACCATTTTATGATGGATTAAAATTCCACCGAGTAATCAAAGACTTTATGATTCAGGGTGGTGATCCAGAAGGCAATGGTTCTGGAGATCCAGGATATAAATTCAAAGACGAATTTACCGATTTGAAACACGACAAAGGCGGTATTTTATCTATGGCGAATTCAGGTCCCGCAACCAACGGCAGCCAATTCTTCATTACACATAAAGATACGCCTTGGTTAGACGGAAAGCACACGGTTTTTGGTCACGTAACCGAAGGAATGAATGTAGTAAATGCCATCGAACAAAACGATGTAATCACAAAGGTTACCATTACACGTAAAGGTGCTTTGGCTAAAAAATTCAATGCTACTAAAGTTTTCACAGACTATTATGCCAATAAAGCAGAAGATGCCAAAAAACAAGCCGCTATTGATGCTGAAAACAAAGCGAAAAAAGCCGCTTTAGAAGCCGAAGCGAAAAAAGCCTATGAAGCAAAATTTGGTCCCGTTATGAAAGCAAAAGCCGATTATATTGCCTCAGTTAGAGCGTCAGGAACAAAAACGCCTTCGGGATTGATCTATCAAATCATCCAAAAAGGAACCGATGTAAAACCAGCTGATGGAACTCCGATTTATTTTCACTACGCCGGTTATTTTGAAGATGGAAACCTGTTTGACAGCAGCTACGAGGACGTCAACAAAGCTTACGGAAAATTCGATGCGAACCGCGCAGCTCAAAACGGCTACCAACCTTTTCCTTTCGAAGCTGGCAAAAAAACAGGCATGATACCTGGTTTTATTGAAGCCTTGGGTATTTTGAATTTAGGTGAAAAAATGATTGCCATTATGCCCTCCAATTTGTGCTATGGCGAAAGAGGCGCTGGCGGAGTAATTCCTCCCAATGCTAATCTTGTATTCGAATTAGAAATAATGGATAAAAAACCAGAAACAAAATAAATCTAATAACTTCTATAAATAGTCCATTTTGTCAGTTCGAGCGCAGTCGAGAACCCTCACTATATCTCGACTGCGCTCGATACGACAAAAACACGATTGGACTATATTTAAATAGTGTTTGATGTAAATTTCATTTTGTAACAAAATAAAAAACCGATAACAAGTAAAATGTTATCGGTTTTTTTTATGCTTTAGAAAGGGCTTATTTCTTTCCAAATTTCCAGTCAAATTCGTCTTTTTGATTGATAATCGCGCCAATCTCAAACTTTACTACTTCTTCAAATTCAGTTTGTAGAATAAACCAATTGTCTTCGTTGAAGTAATTTTCAAACGTATCAAATTCTTCTTGAGTGAATTTGGTTATTCCTTTTGCAGCCAAGTCTTTTTTAACCGATGCAATGGGTTTATCAATAATCAAATTACCAAACAATTCTAATTTTGGACTCGAAGCTACGATATAGCCTAATCTCAACTCTTCTTCTTGATAAAAAGTCAAACGCATTTTCAATTTGTTGTACACCAAAATCACGTTATCATCTTCGTCTTTGTAATTGCGGTCTGGTTTACCATAAATGGCGGTCACATCGTTTTGTTTCATCCCGAACAAAAGCTGCTCAATCCCGCTTTTTAAATTTATTTTCATATGAAAGTGTGTTTAAATTGTATAACTAAAGCGCAAAGGTATTTCCATTTTTTGGGATAACCACCCAATTCCAAAAAATAATATCGAAACATTATTTTATATCAGGAGCAGATACAAAAGGCTTTATCAGGTAGCATCGTCCCGCTTTCCGTTACAATCTTTGCTGCCGAACCCCGGCAGCAAAGGATTTTCACTGCAATCAGGGCTAAAGAGAAACATCCTGCCTTTTTGGAAAGAGATTACAATTGTTGCTCCAAATTCATTTTCACTTTATCGAACCACTCATCCCTCAAAATACTCAAAATAATACTATCTCTTCGTTTTTCGTGAGTATGCGTAGGCATATGACTTCGCAAAATACCTTCTACCGTGCAACCAATACGTTTCATCGCCGCAATACTGCGTTGGTTATTGGCATCGGCTCTAAATTCTACGCGCTCCATTCCTAAAGTCTCGAAAGCAAAACAAAGCAACAAATATTTGCAATGCTTGTTGAGTCCTGTTCCTCTAAAATCCTTTCCGTACCAAGTGTAGCCCAATTGCAGCGTTTTGAATTCAATATTGATATCATAAAAGCGAGTGCTTCCAGCATATTTGCCCAATTGTTTATCATAAACGATAAAAGGAAATTCTTTCTGGGTTTCCTTTGCCTTCAAGGCTAATTGAATATAGTTTTCGAGATTGGCCTGACCATCGGCTTTTACTAACGAGAATTCCCAAGTTTCGGGTTCGTGTAGAGAAATAGGCAATAAATGAGTAACATCATCCATTTCTAGCGGGCGCAATTGCACACGGTCATTTTCTAAAATAGCGTTGGAGAATAAATTAAAGTTCATGATCACAAATTTAGTCTTAAAGATAAAAATTTACTTGACTATACGTTACTTGTACCAATAAAAAAAAGGAACGCGGATGACGCAGACTCAAACAGATCTTTTATATACAAATCATTGAAAATCAGTAAAAATCCATATCATCCGTGTTCCATTGTTGAAATGTGATACACATAGCGGACAGTCATAAAAATTTAAACGTTTTATCAACTTTAAAAACCATCAAAAATAATCAAAACTATGTAGCGACCTACTTAGCCCAGACCGCAGTGGAAAGCCCGGAGCAAAAAAAATTGATTTTTCTTGTTCTAAAAGAGCGACCAACGGAAGCTCCTTTTAAAATATAGAAAAATCATTTTTTTTGTGAGGACTTGTAACGGAGCGCTGGAAATAGCTCCTAAAAATTATTCATTGAACTCGTCGTAACGAACGGGAACTTGCGGATCGTAAACAGGACATTTAAACTCTTCGAGCGTATCTGCCAATAGGTTCATCGTTTTCCCATCGGTGCCGTAGCAGTCAATTTGAATGCTTTGCGGCGTGGTTTTGACCTGAAAAGCGCCTTTGCCTTTGGTGTTTTTCCAACTGCTGTCGTCTACTTTTTCCCAAGTTGCGAAAACACTATTCAACCGATTGAGAATAACCTCGACAGGTAAATCTTCTAAACCCTCAACGATTTCTTGTTCGACCAAGGCTTCGTAAACCAAATGATGATTGAGGTAAATGCCCTCTTGATAGCGCCAAAAAAGTAGTTCGTACATGGGGAAAAGGGGTTTAGGGTTATTTAAAGTTTATAATTGTTTAAAGTTTAAGGTTGTTTAAAATACGAATCGTTAGTTCCTTAAACAATTTTAAACTTTAAAGTTTAAACTTTAAACTTTTAAACAATTTAATATTCGAAAGTACCGTATTCGCTGTTGATGGTTAGTTTTTTCGAATCCGCAGCTTCTACTCTACCTACAATTTTCGCATCGACATTAAACGATTTTGAAATCGCAATGATGTCTTGTGCAATAGCTTCTGGCACGTACAACTCCATTCGGTGTCCGCAATTGAATACTTGATACATCTCTTTCCAATCCGTTTTGGATTGTTCTTGAATCAATTTAAACAAAGGCGGTACTGGGAACAAATTGTCTTTTATGATGTGCAAATTATTAACAAAATGCAAGATTTTAGTTTGTGCTCCACCGCTACAGTGTACCATTCCGTGTACTTCGTTAGCAGAATATTTATCCAAAATTGCCTTTATAATCGGCGCATAAGTTCTAGTTGGCGACAAGACCAATTTACCCGCATCGATAGGCGAATTTTCAACAGCATCCGTTAATTTTACTTGACCAGAATAAATCAATTCTGAAGGAACAGCGGCATCGAAACTCTCAGGATATTTGGCTGCTAAGTATTTTTCGAAAACGTCGTGACGGGCAGAAGTTAATCCGTTACTTCCCATTCCTCCGTTGTATTCTTTTTCATAAGTGGCTTGCCCAAAAGATTCCAAACCAACGATAACATCGCCGGCTTGAATATTGGCGTTGTCAATTACTTTGGAACGTTTCATACGAGCGGTAACCGTTGAATCCACAATGATGGTACGAACTAAATCGCCTACATCGGCTGTTTCTCCTCCTGTAGAATGAATGGTTACTCCAAAAGTAGCTAGTTCCTGAATTAATTCTTCAGTACCATTAATGATTGCCGAAATCACCTCGGCAGGAATTAGATTTTTGTTCCTTCCGATAGTAGAAGAAAGTAAAATATTGTCAGTAGCTCCTACGCACAATAAATCATCAATATTCATGATTAATGCATCTTGTGCAATGCCTTTCCAAACAGAAATATCCCCAGTTTCTTTCCAATACATGTATGCTAATGAAGATTTGGTTCCTGCACCATCGGCATGCATAATCAAGCAATAATTTGGATCTTGGGTAAGGTAATCGGGTACAATTTTACAAAATGCTTGTGGAAATAAGCCTTTGTCTATATTTTTAATAGCATTATGCACATCTTCTTTGGATGCCGAAACACCGCGTTGTGCATATCTTTTAGAAGTATCTGAACTCATGAAATTAGTTTGTGTTGATGTGGTGCAAAGATAACCAGTTTTTTTAAATTCTTGGTTTAAACCCAAACTTGGATATAAAAAAACCGATAGATCCTAAAATCGTATCGGTTTTAAAAACAAAATGAAAAAATGAAGTGGTATTTATTTCCAATCAGGCATAGAAGCACCTGAAAACAAGACAACTCTTGATTCTACGTTTGTCATACTTATTTTTTGAATATTCTTTGAAGATATACCATCATTTGACGTGTTTACATAAATAACTTCGGCTTGGTTTGGAGAAAAACGAACATCCAAATCATTAAATCCTGCTGGCTTATTACTATTGAGTTCAGTAATTACTTTAGAAGCAGTATTAAAAATATAAATTCGTGAATCCAAACGGCGGTATTCTAAATTTTGAAATCCTGAAACGTCACGAGTAAATACTATCTTACTATTGTCCACTGTCATGTCTAGCCCACTTACTGCACCACTAATACCATTTAAAACAGAATATTGTGAAACTCCAGACGCAGAAATCACATATACTTCCACCTCATACCCGATGTTGTTGTTAACTTTTAGTACAATAGAATTTCCATCATTACTCCAGACACACTCAGAAATAAACTTCCCGTTTGGTGTTTGATAAATCTGCGTGAGTCCGGTACCATCGACATTAATTTTGTATAATTTATCAAAATTAGGGTAAATCAATTGACTGCCTGTTGCATCCCAACTGAACCCAATATGCTCCATATTAAATCCAGCAACAGGAACGGTATTGGTAACTTTTTTTATTGATGAACCATCGGTATTCATGGTATAAATATGATTTTGTGAACCATCAGAGCTTATAAATGCTAATTTATTGGCTTGTAAATTCTTTCTTGGACGATAACAATTCATCTCAGAAGGGGTTAATTGCAACTGATTCCCCGCTTCATCAGCAGCAAAAATCGCATTATTAGCATTTACTTTTTTCACAAACAAGTACCTGACATTTGGAAATGGTAACGTTGTAAAAGAAAAAGTGACGCTATTTACTGGCTTATTAATCCCATCAGAAACAGAAACTTGCCAAAAATATTTGGTGTTATAACTTAAATTAGTCAAATCTAAACTTGCAGTTTTCAAATCGGCAAAAGTAGTTACGGCATCTGAAGTTGCATTTTTTAGTGTAACGGTATAGGTCAAAGGATCTTTATCGATATCTTTTGCTGTCCAAATTAATTTTGTAGTAGTAAGTTGTTTGGTGACATTATCTAAGGGAGCTGTTAATATCGGAATTTCTGGCGCCTTATTATTGGCGGTTGACACATCCAATTCAAAAACAATTTGACTCACTCCATTAAGGGTTACAGTGGTTGGCTCAAATTTTGCTAAATACCCGTCTTTCTGAGCCTGAAAAGAGTACTCTCCTGTAGGTACGTCATCAATGACAAAGTATCCATCCTTATCCGTAAAAATAGTACTAGTAGTTGGACTTGAAGTAATTTTTGCATTGGCTATGGGTTCAAATTTTACTTTATCTACTACCCTTCCTCTTACCGTTCCCTTGCCTGCATCATCAATTTGCTCTTCGCTACAAGCTAAAAACAATGAAAAGCAAATTATTACTATAAAATATATCTTTTTCATTTATTTAATCATTATCTAATATTAACTGCTTTCAAAAAATGAGAATTATCGTTTTTTTAACTTTAGTTTTTTTGGAAAATAATAGGTCATGCCCAATCCAAATCGCCAATAATAATCGTCCCTTACTCCATTACTGATGTAATCAATCTTATCTGAAAAGGTCATGTTGTATTCTCCGTACAATTTTATTCCAAAATTATTTGTTACTAAATATTCTAATCCGCCTCCATATTGGATTTTAGCATGAATATTTTCGTATTTTGAATTGAAACCTGTACCTGTCCCAATAAAAACATAAGGAGTCAAGGCATCATAAGGAAGCATCAAAAATTCTAGATTAGCATCTAATGTTGCATAACCCACATCAAGTTTATTCTTATTTCCAAGTTTGAACACATTTGTAGAGGCACTAATACAGAAGTTAGGGGTAAAATAAAACTTTAGTGCTCCCCTTCCCATTGGTTTAACCGTGGGATCAGTGTAATCTCCATCCATATAGGTAACTCCTCCACTAGCTTCAATTCCAAAACGTCCTCTTTTTTCGTTTCGATCTCTTCCAAACAACAAGGCATCATCTGCAGCAACTTTTTCATCATCATATTTTGCAACTAAATCATCTACAACTTTTTGAGGCGCATTAGCTTTCCAAATATCATCTTTAAGCCCTTCAATAACAAGAGATTCAACTGCTTTTTCAATTGCTTCGGTCACAGCCATATTAACGGGTTCGTTGGTAGTATATCCTGTCTCAACTTCTAATAATCTTTTGAAGTTAACATATCGAAATAAACTTTGATCTATTGCTTGAGAGAGTATCGTTTTAGAAACATAAACAGATTTCAAGATTTTGCCATTGGCTGTAGATATCATGCGAAGATATACACTCACCCTATCTTGTCTATATTTAACAGAGCCTCCAGCTCCAAAATATCGAGCTCCAAAACCTCCTGTAATGATATTTGAATCATAAGAAATTATTCCTCCTTCTAACAAAACTCCTGCATATAATAATGGTGAAATTTGTGTTTCATTAGGATTGGAATTTTTGGCATACTCTTGTCTAGTTGAACGAATCAGATTTCTTTCTTGAAGTAAATTTCCTATATTTTCTCTTTCGATAGGAACGAACCATTTGGAATCTTCGAGTGCTTTGATTAAAATAGAAGTTGCGCCTTGTGTCACAGCTGTACTAAAGGTAGTTCCATTTTCAGCGTCTTTATATTGTCCTGTTTGGTCTCTAAATTTATAAATACCTACCACAACTTGCTCCTTAGGCAGCGGTAATTTTTTTAGTGAGGAAGTCGCTGGAGTACTTTCTCCAATAATAGCTTTTTGAACCCCAGTTGGCTGATTAAAATAAGCCCCGCAACTATTCAAGACAAAGGACAAAATAAAAAGTAGGTTTATGTGTTTTTTCATATTATTTCTTTGGGATGATCACTTTAGTTTCTTCTCCAGTTTTGGTATCTAAAATACTGACGGTTAGACCTCCTTCAGAAGGATAAACGTCTACTGCCAAACTCCCAAATGTGTAAGAACCAACTGAAATTCCATCTGTTCCAAATTGCTGTGCAAAAAGTGATCTAGATACTTGACTAAGCAATTGGGAATTTAAACTTTGCGTAAATTGTTCTAATTCTGTTTTGTTTTTGTTAGAAACAGATTTATCAACATGCTTATTTTGATTTTCAGCTGAACTAAGTAACCATTGATAATTAAAAGTATCACCTCCAAAGGCAGGATTCTTAGGCTTATAAACCATATCTTGCGCAGTAAGTGAAAAACAAGTAGTAAGTAATAAAATGAGAAGTAAATTAAATTTCATAAGACAAAAAAATTAATACTGTGTGAAATATTTGCTTTGCGATTCTAACTCTTTTAAATAATAATAAGTTGCTTCTATTGATTCTTGGGCTACGGCTTCAATAAAATCATCTTCAGGTCTGGATAAAAATTCATAAATAACTTCATTATTTACGGTAATTATTATTTTAGTGTTTCTACCAAAACTAAATTCCTCACCTATTGTCACTATTTTGTTAGCATTTATTCCAATATCATTATATTTATAATAATACTTATCATAGAAATCTTTTCCTATCTTAGTTTTCGTATCATCTAATATTATTCCTTTCATTTCAAAACCATCAATAGGAATTATTAGATCCTCTTTTTTTTTTCATCACCTATAACCACTCGATCCTTGCCTATAATCTGTTTATTTTCATCATATAGAATCAGTAAAATTATAATATTATCTTCCTCACCTCTTGAAACTTGGGTAACACAAAGTTTTTGAGTTTCTCTGGGATTTAATGTAAATACTCCTTCTTGGGCATTGTTTGATTGATTTTCATTAGAAGTACTTGCATTATTTTTTATTACAGATAATTTATACGTGGCGCTTTTGGTCACAGCTGTCAAATTTTCAACCATTCCAGTTACTTTTATTGAACTTTCTATAGTTTCTAATTCAATTTTCGCCTTTATTTCATTTTGAGGAACCTGACTATATGCAATAGTTAACCCAATGAAGAAAGTCAACAGATAAATAAAACAATTATATAACTTATGCATATTTAATTTTTATTAAATATAATTACCGAAGATCCTGTCCCGGTTTGAATAATCTTCATGTCTTTAGATAATGAATTGGTACCATAATTTTGAACACTTTGATTGTCTCCATTTTGAACAATCTCCATATTAATAGCGTTATAAGTAAAAGAGCTATAATCCGTGATAAAATTATTCCTCCCTTGTTGGGCAATATTTTGTCTAACCGAATTAGCTTCTTTGCTAATCATAAGATTATTCCCAGTACCAGTTTGGTTTACAGAAACCTCAACATTTTTTGCATTTACATTTGTAAATGTTTGATTATTATTTCCAATTTGTTGAATCAAAACACTATTAATACTAGTCCCCCTAAAGTCGTTGCTAGCTTTAGTATTCATAGCAGAAATTACGTTTAATGCATTATCGGTTGAATTAAAAAGTGTAGAACTATAATTTTTAAATTGTCCACTTTTTTCATTTTCTTGACCAAATAAAATAGTGGATAATAACAGAAAGAAACAAAAGAAATTTGTTTTCATTTTTATTTATTTAAAAAAAAAGATAGTCTAATTAACATTAGACTATCTCATTTGCATTAAAGGTATTACAATCCTGTTTGAGTTACAGTTATTGAATTTCCGGCACCATTTTGATAGTTCACACTACTGTGACCATATCCAGTTTGAGAAACCCAAGAAGTGTTATTAGCTCCAATTTGAAGGCTGTTTTGTGTCAATTTTTTACCATTTTGCAAAGTCGTTGCCAAATTTGAAGTACCATATTGATAATGGTTTGAAACATTTTTATCAGCAGCTATTGTACCTCCAGGAGAAGTTTGTGTTTGATAAGATTTATTAGTTACTCCACCTTGGCTTGCATAAGCGGTATTAAAATCCCCAACTTGTGTTTGTGTAGCTTGATTGTTATTGTGTGGGTCTACAGGTACAGCTACACCATTTGCGGCAGCAATTTGACTAACAGAAAATGGAGAACCAGTTGGTTTATCATTACCAGTAGTTCCTTGATCAATAGTGGCTTTGTTATCTCTTCCTGTTTGAGTTTGCCAAGCTTTGTCATTTCCGCCTAAAGCTGTTGCAGATCCTACCACTTGATCTTGCCAAATAGTAGCACTATTCCTTGCTCCAGTTTGAGTTTGGTAAGCTTCATTGTTTTTGTTGCTTTGAGAAATAAAACCTGAATTGCTTGTACCATCTTGATTCACAACTGCCTTGTTGTCCTTAGCATTGTAAGTGTTTGGTTTAACACCTTGATAAACTTCTGATTTGTTATTAACTCCGAATTGATCTACATCAGAAGAGTTAGCCCCTCCATTTTGAGTAACAATTGATGTTTGAGTTGCCCCAGACTGAGCAACATTACTGGTATTTGCTTGTGCAAATCCAAAGACCGAAACTAGCATCGCTGAGACGCTTAAAACTACTTTTTTCATAATAAATATATTTAATTGGTTATTAATACAACTTATCATGTAGGTTTTCAAAAAAGTAATTAGGGGCATTCACTTTTTCGTTATAAGCAGGCTTTATCTTTAATAATAAATCAAGCTTTGCTTATTTGTTGAGCCAAAGATAGTATGGTTTAGAGACACATCAAAAAACTAATTTGCCGTATTTTAATTTATTAATCAACTTTTCGATAAAGTGTGTTTGTAGTCCGACTAACTGCAATTTGAAGTTAAAACTACGTAGGAAAAAATACATACAATTAGAAAGAAAATACGCAAAAAAAAAGGAACCTAAAATTAGGTTCCTCTTCAAAGTAAGTAGTAGTTGTATATTATTTAGTAAACAATAACTCTCTGTATTTAGTCAAAGTCCATAATTCATTGTCTACCAATAGCTCTAGTTTATCACAGTGATTACGAATCGCTTCAAAGTAAGGCTTCACTTTATTACAGTAAGCTTCAGCCATTTCTTGAGCATCTGTCAAGTTATTTGCAACTTTTCTTTCGTCTGTCATCAAAGCTACTTTAGAATTGATTCCTTCAATGTGACCAGAAATTTGTTTAATCAAAATAATTTGCTCTTTGGCTACTGTTTCATAATCCGAACCAAAAATATCTTTTAATCCCTTAACATTCTCTATTAAAGTATTTTGGTAACGAATAGCCGTTGGTATTACGTGATTTTTAGAAATATCACCTAATACACGTCCTTCAATTTGAATCTTCTTAGTATATTCTTCTAATTCAATTTCATAACGAGCTTCAACCTCAACATGATTCATGATGCCTAACTCAGCAAATAAATCTAATGCTTTTTTAGACGCTCTAGCTTTTAATGCTTCAGGTGTAGTTTTGAAATTACTTAGCCCTCGTTTTGCAGCTTCATTAGCCCACGCTTCGCTGTATCCGTCTCCTTCAAAAAGAATCTTTTTAGATTGCTTAATATATTCTCTTAATACATTGAAAATAGCATCATCTTTTTTCATGTCTTTTGCTTCGATCAAAGCATCAACTTCCACTTTAAAATCTCTCAATTGCTTCGCAACAATAGCATTCAAAGTAGTCATTGCATTAGAACAGTTTGCAGAAGAACCTACTGCTCTAAACTCAAACTTATTCCCAGTAAAAGCAAATGGAGAAGTTCTGTTTCTATCCGTATTATCCAAAAGTACGTCTGGAATTTTGCCAACAACGTTCAATTTTAAGTCAGTTTTTTCTTCAGGAGATAATTTTCCAGCGGTTACACCTTCTAACTCAGCTAATACTTTTGTTAATTGCTCACCAATAAATACCGAAATAATTGCTGGTGGTGCCTCATTAGCCCCTAATCTATGATCATTACTAGCAGTAGCGATAGAAGCTCTTAATAATTCTTCATAATCATTAACGGCTTTGATTGTATTTACAAAGAAAGTTAAAAATTGTAAGTTGCTCATAGGTGTTTTACTTGGACTCAACAAGTTAACCCCAGTATCTGTTGCTAATGACCAGTTGTTATGCTTCCCTGAACCATTTACGCCTTTGAATGGTTTTTCGTGTAACAAAACCGTTAAGTCATGTCTTTCTGCGACTTTACCCATCACATCCATTAACAAACAGTTATGATCTACAGCTAAGTTTGTTTCTTCAAAAATAGGTGCTAACTCAAATTGGTTTGGCGCTACCTCATTATGACGTGTTTTTACAGGAATTCCTAGTAGCATACATTCTTGTTCCAAATCTCTCATATACATTAAAGCACGAGATGGAATAGAACCAAAATAATGATCATCTAATTGTTGTCCTTTTGCAGAGGTATGACCTAATAAAGTTCTACCAGTCATCATCAAGTCAGGACGAGAATTTGCTAAAGATTTATCGATTAAGAAATATTCTTGTTCCCATCCTAGAGTAGCGGTAACTTTCTTTACGTTTTTATCAAAATATTTACATACTTCAGTAGCAGCTTCATCCATGGCTGACAAAGCTCTTAACAATGGAATTTTGTTATCTAAAGCTTCTCCTGTATAAGAAATAAAGATAGTAGGGATACATAAAGTTGTACCATAAATAAACGCTGGAGAAGTAGGATCCCATGCCGTATAACCTCTTGCTTCAAAAGTATTTCTAATTCCTCCATTTGGAAAACTTGAGGCATCTGGTTCTTGTTGCACCAATTGTGCGCCACCAAATTTTTCTACTGGATCGCTTCCATCATAAGATGTTTCAAAAAAAGCATCGTGTTTCTCAGCAGTTGTACCTGTTAAGGGCTGAAACCAGTGAGTATAATGCGTAACGCCTTTAGACAAAGCCCACTCTTTCATACCCATTGCGATATAGTCAGCAATCTTTCTATCAATTTTGGTTCCGTGCAAAACAGCTCCTTTAACTGCTTTATAAGCGTCTGAAGTCAAATATTGCTTCATGGCTTTATCATTAAACACATTTGAACCAAAAAGAGATGATTTTCTATCTGATTCTTCAAATTTAACTGGCTTTCTTGTAGATGCTTCTCTTAAAGCTTGAAAACGTAATGTAGACATAAAAGATTATTTTTATTTATTAAACCCCTATTATTTTGTGCAAATATAAAAGAATTATCAGTTTAATGAAATTTTACCTATACATTTTAAGGGGTGCAAATTAAATTTTAAACATTTCTCATTTTAACCCCCAAATAATAACAAGTTGATAATTTTAAAGCTCTTTTATTTCTTACCTTCAAGAATTAAATTCCCTGTTATTAAATCTTTAGTGACTTGCAAATAACTTTTAATCAAAAAATTTCACTAATCTAAAACCAACAACTACATTTGTAACAATTCTAATCTTATATTTATGCTTGTTTGGATTTTATTTATCACACTGATTATGGGTATTTTGGCACTAGATTTAGGTGTCTTTAATAAAAATCCTCATATAATCAATACTAAAGAAGCCAGCAAATGGACTTTAATATGGTTCACTTTATCCATGATTTTTTCGGGAGTAATCTATTGGCTTTACAATTATGGATATGTTGAAAATCCAACCGCCTTAAAACCTACTGTAGCTGCAATGAAATTCATTACAGGCTACTTAATTGAATTATCATTGAGTGTGGATAATATTTTTGTTATTGCCATTATCTTTTCTGCTTTCAAAATTCCACAGAAGTATCAACATCGAGTGCTCTTTTGGGGAATTTTAGGTGCTATCGTTTTTAGAGGATTGATGATTTTCTTTGGCGTGTTAATTATCAATAAATTTGCTTGGACCACTTATTTATTTGGAGCATTCTTGCTTTTTACTGCCATCAAGATGTTTTTTGCTGGCGAAGATGATGAATTTGAACCTAAAGAATCTTTTATTTACAAAACTCTTGGCAAAATCATGCCTTTAACTTCACATACAGACAAGGAACATTTTTTTATTAAAATCAATGACAAGAATCACGCGACTCCTCTTTTTGTAGCCTTAATAGTTATTGAAGTAATGGATGTGTTGTTTGCCGTTGATAGTGTTCCTGCCATTTTAGCCATTACCTCAGATCCCTTTTTGGTATTTAGCTCAAACATTTTTGCTATTTTAGGATTGCGTTCTATGTATTTCTTTTTAGCAAATATGTTGGCCAAATTTAGTTATCTAGAATATAGCCTTATCGCTATTTTAAGTTTTGTAGGTTTAAAAATGCTACTCCATGATTACATTGAAGTTCCTGAATGGGCTTCGCTTGGATTTATTGCCCTATCACTACTTACCGGTGTACTAGTTTCTTTAAAACTCAGCAAAGATGAAGATATAATTGAATAATAAATGCACAAAAAAAGCTGTGAGATCTAGAATTCACAGCTTTTTTTTTATTCAATTTCGAAGTACAACTATAATCTAATTTGTTGTACTTGATTTTCTTTCAAATTCAAGGCTTTCATTACTGATATGTAATTATTTGTATCCAAAGTTTTGGAGAAATAACCAGGTACAATCACAATTCTAAAAGTTTGATTATTTAGAAATTGCGGCGTCAAAGCCAAGTTATAATTTCCGCCAGCATAGATTGTAAAATCCTCTTTACTGAAATCAAAATCATAATCCAACTCCCCTTGAGATGTATACAAAGTTCTTGGAATTTGCTGCCAAACAGGTGTAGAAGCATCAATAGTTCCAATCATTCGATAAATTAGAATAACATCTGAGGAAAAAATTTTAGGATTTAAAGATCTATAAATATTATAACCATCTGTTGCATTATAATCAAAATTAACATTCTTTAACTCAAACACTTCAGCAATAGTATCTGAATCTACATTGTCTTCATTTGTACAACCTGAAAATGCTACTAATCCTATAATAGCAAATAATGTAATTATTCGTTTCATAATTATTTATTTTTTTATGTTATGTAATGCGCTGCTCAAAAATCGAACCAAAGTTTTGAAATAAACCAAATTGACTATTTTCTAGACACTATTTTATTAAAAAACAAAACATGAAATGGCAAGGCGTTTTCCCAATATTCCCAGGTATGTGCACCAGGACGCTCGGTATAGTCATGTTCTATTTTATTATATAGCAATCTGCGGTGTAATTCTCTGTTGGGTTCAATTAAAAAATCATCAACACCACAATCTAGTACTAAAGGCAATTTATTAGACTTTATGGAATCTATTAATTGTAAAACGGAGTATTTCACATACATCTCTCGATTAGCGCTTTGATCACCAAAAACAGGTTGCATTAGTTGTACTACTTGTGCCGATGATTCTCTATTAAGCATAGCACTCATATCAACAGCACCACTCATACTTCCAGCCGCACAAAACAAATCTGGATGTTTGGCAGATAAATAAAGAGCACCATGACCTCCCATAGACAAACCCGTGATAACACGAGCACGTTTATCTGCAATTGTTCTGTATGTTTTATCAACAGTACTAATGACTTCTTTGGTGATAAATGTCTCAAATTGGCTTTCCGAATTTACAGGGCTATCCAAATAAAAACTGAACGTTTCTCCTTCTGGCATTACAATAATCAGATCATATTGATCCGCAAGGTTTTTGACTAAATCTTTATTGGGCGTTCTACTTAACCAATCATTAAAATGACCGTAAGCGCCATGTAACAAATATAAAACTGGATATGCTGTTTTGCTTTTTGCATAAGAATTTGGAAGCACAACTGCGGCTTTGTATGTTTTATGCATCGCTATACTTGCTACTTGAAGTGTATCGACTTTGGCTGCAAAAAGAAATGAACTGCTAAAAAATAAACACCAATAGATTATGGATTTCAGTTTTTTCATTTTAAAAAATTTATATACTGCAATTTACAAAACTTAAAGTTTGAAACTTCGATAAAATATAACAACTTACTTTAAAATTGTTTTCAATTCGTTACGGTATTGAGAAGCACTTTTGCCTGTATAAGCTTTAAACGATTTATTAAAATGACTAAAATTATTAAAACCACTCTCAAAACACACCTCATTAATACTCATGGGTTTTTCGGCTAAAAGCTTAGATGCATGTACGATTCTGTATTCGTTTACAAAAGTGGTAAAAGTCTTATTAGTTATTTTCTTAAAATACCTACAAAAAGAAGGACTCGTCATACTCACCAAATCGGCCACTTCTTCCAATGCAATAGGCTCTTGATAATGATCTTTTACATAATTAAAGACCACATTAATTCTGTCGTTATCTTGGACTTGCAATTCTAAAGAAAAACCAACAGCATTCAAAACAAGATTTTCATTAGACACACTCATATCATGAAGTACGCTCCAAAGTGCCATCAACCTATCAAAAGGATTCATTTGATTCATCAATTCAATTTTTGCACCAATTTTTTCTTTAGTTTCACCCAAAAAAGCTATGCCTGCTTTTGCTTGTTGCAACAAATTCTTTACTGCTGCCATTTCAGGAATAGAAAAGAAATCATTCCCCAAAAAATCAGGTTTCATTTGAATCACCGTTTCAGATTCATTACCCGTCTGGGAATTGGTAAAACCACAATGAGGTAAATTACTACCAATCAATATAAGATCACCATCAGTGAAATAGGAAAGATGACTTCCTATTTGACGCTTTCCGGATCCTCCATGCACATAAACCAATTCAATTTCTGGATGATAATGCCAAAGATGTGCTTTACTGTTGGTACTTTCATCATATTTAGCTATGGTAAACGAACTACCATAAGACGGAGAAATTACTTCTAATGCAGCTTCTACTTTTTTCATTACTTCAGCATTGATTACAAACAAAACTACTAAATCACAACTCAATTTTACCTTTATTTAACATAAAACGTTTTCTTAAATGGTAAAATAACACACATATATGAAAAACATGTTGCGCTAATTCTTTTAAAATCAGCGTAATTTAGCAAAATAATTAATGACTAATAATTAAAATAAAGAGATTATGAAAATGATGAAAAAATTAGGTTTAGTAGCAGTATTTGCATTAGCAAGTTTAAATACTTATGCAGTAGATGGAGATTTTTTGCTAAACGTAAAAAAAGGAAAAGGAAACGAAATTAGTTTTGCAATGAATGGCATTGAAAAAGCCAGCATCGCTATATATGATGCAGAAAATAACTTAATTTTTTCTGAAAAAGCTTTGGGTCAGAATGGAATTGTAAAAAACTACAACTTAGATGAATTACCAATGGGAACTTACACATTAGTAGTAAAAACTGATCTTAAAGAAGTAACACACGAAATAAAAGTATCAGCCTCTGAATCTTCATTGAGCAAAAGAGCTTACTTAGAGGTTTACAAGACTTCATTTGCAAACCAAAATGTTGCTTCTAATTAAATAGTACTTCGACAATAAAAAATTCATACTTTTTAAAAGGCTGCCCAAAATTCTTTTGGACAGCCTTTTTTTTTTAAAACTTATTCAGCATTACATATTTCTTCTGTACTTTCCCCCCACCTCAAACAAAGAAGCCGTAATTTGCCCTAAAGAACAAACTTTTGTTGCTTCCATCAAATGATCGAAGATATTCTCATTGTTGATTGCTGCTTCTTGTAAGGTTTTCAAATGTTGGGCAACCAAATCAGCATTCGCTTTTTGCAAATTATCCAACATGGAGATTTGGTATTACTTTTCTTCTTCGGTAGCACGAATAACTTTTGGCATTGTCACTATTTATTTAACTACTTTCAGAAAACTACAATAGTTACATCTTAATTATTTTTTTTGAAATACTCCCTTTCGATGTAAATATTCTTAAAAAATAATTTCCTGTAGCAAAATTTTGAAACGGAATTATATTTGTACTATATCGCCCTACCAATTCACCTAAACTATTATACAATTCAATTTTTTCCAAAACCAATTCTTCAGGTATTGCGATTTCAACAATATCTCTTGTTGGATTTGGATGTGCTACGACTTCGATTGTTTTTTCATAGGAATCTGTTGATAGATTTTTTGTAATTGAAATTGACACTATCACAACATTACTATTCCTGTATCCATCATTTGCTTGATAAGTAAAACTATCCGAAGTTGTTTCAGAACCATTGTGAACATAAGTAAAAGTTCCGTTACTGTTCAAAGTCAAAGTTCCATTGCTCACACCAGATACCAAGACAGCACTAAGTGGATTGTTTTCCGCATCGGTATCGTTGGTCAAAACACTAATTGCACCTCCAACAAGAGTAGTTGCTGCACCTGCTTCAACCACTATGATTTGATCGGCAACCGCTATTGGAGCATCATTCGCTGGGCTAACTGTAATAGTAACTGTAATTGTGTTGCTATTTAAATTTCCATCATTTGCTTGATAAGTAAAACTATCCGAAGTTGTTTCAGAAGCGTTGTGAACATAAGTAAAAGTTCCGTTACTGTTCAAAGTCAAAGTTCCATTGCTTACACCAGATACCAAGACAGCACTAAGTGGATTGTTTTCTGCATCGGTATCGTTGGTCAAAACACTAATTGCACCTCCAACAAGAGTAGTTGCTGTGCCTGCTTCAACCACTATGATTTGATCGGCAACCGCTATTGGAGCATCATTCGCTGGGCTAACTGTAATAGTAACTGTAATTGTGTTGCTATTTAATTTTCCATCATTTGCTTGATAAGTAAAACTATCCGAAGTTGTTTCAGAACCATTGTGTACATAACTAAAAGTTCCGTTACTGTTCAAAGTCAAAGTACCGTTGCTTACACCTGATACCAAGACCGCAATAAGTGGATTGTTTTCTACATCGGTATCGTTGGTCAACACACTAGCTGCACCTCCAACAAGAGTAGTTGCTGTACCTGCTTCGGCTACTGTGATTTGATCGGCAACTGCTATTGGCGCGTCATTGAGTGTTATTTTCCCTTCCTCTAATGCTATACTAGCGATATTTTGATTTGAAGTGTTACTAAAAATAACGTTGGAATAAACAAAAGAATAATTCCCGGAACTGAGATTAGCATTTAAAAACACAGGGAAGTTTATTATTGATTCACTACCTGCACTTATAGATGCACTAGAGAAACTATACAACAAAATCCTATATTTATTTCCACTTAATAATGAAGCCGACACATTAAAACCTGCTGACCTCGCTGTAGTTGTGAGATTTGAGGATTGTAAAATAAAACCAGAAGGAAGTTCAACGTCAAACTGTACTGCTCTTACGGCATCATTATTCTTGAGTAGGATTGAAAAATTATTCAATTGATTTTTAATTCCCACTTGGTTTTGAATCATTATATAATTAGGAGAAAAAACAGAAGCCTGAACATTTACTATTTTTTGTAAATCGGAACCGTTATATCTAAAAGAAATTGTTTCAGAAAAAGAACCACTATTCGTTGGCTTATATTTGAGCTCCACCATTATACTTGCACCGGGTACAATCTCAATTGGCAAAGGAGTGCTTATGACCATTTGGCTAGAAGAGGTTACGATCGAATCTATAATCAGAAGCGAAGAACCTGTATTATATAAAGTCACATCAGTTGTTCTTGATTCTGTAATAGGAATGTTTCCGTAAGAGATGGAATTAGTGCTTAAACTTAGATTTGGTGCGTTAATTTGTATAGAACCATTGAATGCATCCGACACAATATTACCCAATGTGGTATTAGAAAGTATCGGATTGGAAATACTCAAATTATAAACCCCTGACGAAACCGCAGGCTTTAATTTGAATCGAAAAAATTCGCCATTGTTTCCATTGAACTCTTTGTTTGAACTTGAAAATGCGATAAACCGCAAGGTATTCCCATTTACAACAGAAGCACTAATACTATGACCATTAAACCGTGAGGATTGTATAATAGAATTGTTCACATAGGTGATATCAGCGGGAAGCAAAACATCAAATTGAAAACCATTAAAAGCTTCCATGTTATTGACATAAACTGGAATCTCAATTTCGGTATTAATAGTGCCACTGCCGTTACCAATATGAATTTCATTAACAGCATAAACTTTTGCACTTACGGCAATAGCTTGTATGTTTCTGATGGGATCTGGGTCATTATTTTGAAACCCAAGATGCAACGTAGTATTTATTTTGGTAGCCGTATTTAACCCAAATGTTAGGTTCTTGGTTTCGTTTGGACTTATGCTAACAGGATACGTATCAAGAAAAGCAAAAGGTGGAATCGAGGTATTTCCGCTAAGTACCAAAGGAAGATTGCCAGTGTTTTGAATCGAAATTTGGCGTGTTGGGGTACTCCCTATTGGAGTTTTACCAAAATCTATACTGCTGTTCAAAAGGGCGAGCATCGGGCCTTTTACTACAACATTTTGATTGCTACCTGTGATAGGAATCTCAGTCCCTAGTGCAGAGGATCCAATTACATTACTAAAACTACAATTAAAAGTACCCGCTACCGTTTTCGATTTCATTTTAAGCCGCACCAATAGACCCGAGATCGGATTTAGCACTGCGTTAGATGCCGAATAAATGATAACTCGTACTATTCCAGGCAACGGATTGCTTACGGAAAGGGAATGGTTAGGGGCCATACTAGTTAAAACATGGCCGCTCAATAATTCAATTGCAGTTGCATTGTAACTCAGGTCAAATTGCAAAGCAGCAATATGATCTTGATTTTGCAATGAAATGCTTATCTCAAAATCAGAACCAGTTCCAACTTCAACAGCTTGAAAGGAAAGCGTATTTTGAGCCAGAAATTTTAATGGTACTAAAATGATTAAGACCATTAAGAAAAAAAGTTTACATTTCATTGTTATTTTTTAACAATTATTTTTTTAACAATTCTATCTTTTAGTTCTCCATTTCTCTCCACATCCATGACCAAAATATACACATTGCTGCTAAGATTGTTCAATTCTAGATTGGCCGTGCCATAACCCACGGTATTTTTAAAATTACCTTGATTCCATACTTTTTGACCTAGTAAATCAAAAACACTGAATGAAACGGCATCCATCTTTTCTGGCAAGTAGTACTCTATATTCACTGTTCCTTTGGTTGGATTAGGAGACAGACTAGTGATGACAGAAAAATTAGTTTGCACAGGTGCATTAATATCAGGTATTGCGTTTTTATTATATAGTGCATTTAGTTTGCTACCATTTGGTGTTCCTACCACCGCTTTGCTAATATCTAAATCTCCTTCTACAGCCGCATTTTTGGTTAAAAGCTTGGTTTTTCCAGCTGGAATCGCAGTACCATTAAAACTATAGATCATAATAACTTTTTGATTGTCTTGTGTATAAGCAATCGATTCAAAACCAGAAACGGCAGCTGATTTTGTATAATCGAAATCCGCATTGAATGCAAGTTGGACACCTCCTATAGCTTTTTTTGATTCCACATATAAATCATTTCCTTCCCAATAAAACAATGCCTCACCAATAGCTTCTTTGGAGTAAAAGGTGATGTTGTTTTTGGCAGACGCTGTTTTTCCTGTTTTAGGTTTTAAAATGATATCAACCGTTCCAACAATATCTAAAACATTGATGGATTGGTCTGCATTGACATCAGCTGCTTTGAAAATAAAAGGAGTCGGGTTGTTACCCAAAATATAATCCACAGACTGCACTAAATCCATTACATTCACATCGAAATCACCATTACCATCTCCAAGCTTTGAGGTCAGTGGACTAGAAGCCACCACCTTCGAATAATCGGTTTCTTCTAAATTGGTTCTAAGAATTTTATATTGGTAGTAATAGTTTTGCCCTTCTACCACATCAAAGTCAGTATAGATTGCTGTTGGAATAAGATTTTGGTTTATCTTTATTGGATTTGTAAACGAGCCATCTGTATTAGCTTTATAACGATACATATTGTACCCCAAAACATCTTCGAGTACAGTACCCGAAGGCGCCTGCCAATCTAATACAATTTTTCCTAAACCAGGAGTAGCCCCAAAACCTGTAGAGGCAGATCCTGCACTTTGCACCAACATATTGAACCTGTAATCCTCAACAGGAATATCAAAATAATCCAAATCTCTGGCACCTTCTACTCGTATCCTATTGATTCCATCAGCAGCTCCAATTTTTACTTCGTGTGTCACGCTGTAAATTTTAGCATCAGGTGACCAGGTCCCTTTTTCTGCAATAATTTTTTGGTTGTATGGTTCTCTTACTCCATAACTTATTTGTGGCGGATAATTAGTATCCATTGCTCTGTTAAAATAGATATCAAATTGATGCGTACCTATTCCTACTGGATCCAATTGCTCATACTCATCTTGGGCATCTTTACCATTTACTAGTACTTTCCAAACTATACCGTGGTTTTCTTCGTAAGGAATTTTGGAAATACTACTTGTATTCATTAGTCCAGAATAACTTGAATAGTTCAGTACATCTCTTACCTCTCTTCTATATTTAGATTGGTCTGATGTGCCCAAATAAGCAGAAATTGGCTTTGTGGTTCTATCACAATTAATATCAAAAGAAAGTACATTATCAAATATATTTAATTCACTAAAATAGTTATAATCTTGATTAAAAAGAATTCCTGCATAATCTGGATTGTTCTTTATTATATTTAAATTACTACCTCTAACTGATAGGTTATATCCTAAACGCCAAGTCTTATTATAATAAAAATTACTTTTGGAAAAAATGGTATTATCACTATAAATTAAAAATTGGAAAAAACTTGAAGCAACTAGTAAATTGGAAGCGTTTATATTTCTTGAATTACTCCCAAAAAGAGAACTTGAAGATACACCTTTAAATGTAACAAAATATAATATTGAGGCATTTGGATTATCACTCAAAAATTCAAATCCAGACCAGAAATTTGCCTCATTTTGAAAAGTAATTACTCCTTCTCTATTGCCTAAAGCAACGATGCGAGAACTATCAAATAAAGAAATTTTTTTATTATCAGCAATTTTAATAGTCGTTCCAGGTTCAATAGTTATGGTCGCATTTTCAGAAAAAATAACATTATCGGACACCAAGTATTCCTTATTGGCATACAGAGTCATATCTTTATTTATAATCCCAAATAAAAGAATAGAATTCTTTACAGTAATCACATATTCCCTAGAAGTTAGAAACTCTTTATTTGGACCCGACCACACTTTTAAAATAAACTTGATGTTGACATTATTGGCTACATTTGGTGCAATTTGTATTTTTAATGACTTTGTCAAATCTTGCAGGCTTGCATAGGCCTTTATGGAGCCAATAGCTATTTCGGGTACTAGAATAGTGGCTTTCGATTGGTCTTCAAATTCCGCAAATTCAATCCCTATCCTTACATCTGTAGTCGGTCCCCAGTAGTTTTTAATGAGTGGAAAAACATCCACAATTTCATTCGGTTCCAAGAAGCCATTTCCGTTTTGCCCATTGCTATTGTCCTTGTTGATAGCAGACAAGACTTTCAATTCGGGTGTTGGAGTAACCTCCATAGCCGCTTTGAAATTCACAAACGAAGATGAGGTATTTATTAAATTACCAAACAACAATTCTTTACTATCGTTCGGTTTTTGTTGCAAGTATAATGCAATACCACCAGAAACCAAAGGAGCAGCCATAGAAGTACCAGTCAAAGAACGATATCCTCCATTGGGTACCGTACTCATGATCCCAGAGCCCGGAGCCTTAACTTCATAATTTAACAAATTAGGATAGCCCGAAAAGATGGGGCCATCTTGATCATAGTTTGAATATTGAGCGATGTCTTGGGTTCCCAAAACAAAAGAGTACGCCCCAGGGTAAAATGGAACTCCTGGTAAATTATCTAGGCATCGACCAGGTCCTATGCATTTTCCATCATTCCCAGCTGCACCAACCAATACACTAGTGGCATAGGCATTTTCTAAGGCATTACGTAAGGTTATCGATTCAGCAAAAGAACCAAAACTCATGTTAATGATAGTCGCACCATTAATACTAGCATATTGCACAGCTAAAGCAATGGTGCTTGCATTTCCCTCACCATTGCTTTGAAAAACTTTTAGAGGCATCAGTTTGACATTCCATGCAGCACCGGCCACTCCAAGATTGTTGCCACCTACTGCACCAGCTATTCCTGCTACGTGCGTCCCATGCATATTATCATCAAGTGGTACATTATCATTATTGATAAAATCCCAGCCTCGTATATCGTCTATAAACCCATTGCCGTCATCGTCAAATCCAGCAATACCATTCAACTCTTTGGTATTTGTCCAGATATTAGCTTCCAAATCAGGGTGGTTGTAATCTACTCCTGTGTCCAAAATGGCAATAGTTTGGGAACCATTACCTGTACCATAGGTATCCCAAACTTCGTTAAGGTGTGTTGCTGCAATGTTAGATTGTTGGCTAAACAAAGGGTCGTTTGGAGTAACAAGTGTAGTTGTTGCTTTTGTATTTTTTAAATCGGCTTCCGTGTAGATTTTCGAATCAACTGTAAAGTCATTTACACTATAGTTATAATCAGGTTCGGCATACTCTACATTTGGATTTGCTTTAAGATTTTCCGCAAGCGCTAAAACATTCTCTTGTTTATCTTTTAAATCGAGTACAAAAGTGTTTTTCAAAGAATGTACTTCCTTTAATCTACTGTCTTTAAAACCAGCTTGTTTTCGCATCGCGCTTTTTTCAACAGACTGCTGCGAAAACATCACTGTTGATGTCGCCACTTTGTTTTCAATCCCTAGCAGTTTACCAATGTTTTCGCTAGTTGTACCCACACCTTTGCTCGTATAGGAAATTTTCGCATTAACATTGTCTTTTAATTTAACGATGATCTTTCCCGGAGTAAAATTCATCATATCCTGACGTGGATCATGTTTTTGTGACCAGATACACTGAGAAACCAAAAACATTAGCAATAAAGTTTTTTTCATAATAAAAGATAATTCAAAAAAAATACACAACACCTTGACCAACAAAACATTAAAAGTTGTATTTTTTTTAGTAATTTGTAATTAAATTTATGTTAAAATTTGACAATAAAGCAAATATAATTAATTATTTTAATTATTTTAATTATAACACACATACTTCATCAAACATCATATTTTAGTCCACTTATCTTAACGACATATACCACTTATTCCCAAAAAAATCACAACCAATTTTAGACATTATTATAATGACGCGTAGTTTAAATACAAAACACAACTAAATTAAATTTTAATAAAAAACAATGATTCAATAAGGTATTGACTAGAATTACAATTTATTTTCACACATTAAAAACAGAATCTCTTCCAAAAAGAGCATGTATCCTAGTATTAGATTTTAAATTCTATTTAAAATACAAAAAGAAAGGCTGTCAGTATTGACAGCCTTTCTTTTTGTATTTTAATAAATTTAGGATTACATATTCCTCCTATACTGCCCACCCACCTCAAACAAAGAAGCCGTAATTTGTCCTAAAGAACAAACCTTTGTCGCTTCCATCAAATGATCGAAGATGTTTTCATTCTTAATGGCTGCCTCTTGTAAGGTTTTCAAATGTTGTGCAACCAAATCAGCATTTGCTTTTTGCAAGTTATTCAACATGGTGATTTGGTATTGCTTTTCTTCTTCGGTAGCACGAATCACTTCCGCTGGAATTACCGTTGGAGATCCTTTAGAACTCAAGAAAGTGTTTACTCCAATAATTGGGAACTCACCAGTATGCTTTAGTGTTTCGTAATACAAACTTTCTTCTTGAATTTTAGAACGTTGGTACATTGTCTCCATAGCTCCAAGCACTCCACCACGCTCTGTAATTCTGTCAAACTCTTGTAAAACGGCTGCTTCCACCAAATCGGTCAATTCTTCGATGATAAAAGCCCCTTGAATTGGGTTTTCATTTTTAGCCAAACCTAATTCTTTATTAATAATCAACTGAATAGCCATAGCTCTACGCACCGATTCTTCAGTTGGCGTTGTAATCGCTTCGTCATACGCGTTGGTGTGTAAGGAATTACAGTTGTCATAAATCGCATACAAAGCCTGCAAAGTCGTACGAATATCATTGAAATCAATTTCCTGAGCATGCAAAGAACGTCCTGAGGTTTGAATATGATATTTTAACATCTGAGCTCTTTCGTTGGCTCCATATTTATTTTTCAAAGCTTTCGCCCAAATTCTTCTGGCAACGCGTCCGATAACTGCATATTCTGGATCTACACCATTCGAGAAAAAGAACGATAAATTCGGTCCAAAATCATTAATATTCATTCCTCTACTCAAGTAATACTCAACATAAGTAAAGCCATTGGCCAAAGTAAAAGCCAATTGCGTAATAGGATTAGCTCCTGCCTCTGCAATATGATAACCAGATATTGAAACTGAGTAGAAATTTCTAACATTTTTAGAAATAAAATATTCCTGAACGTCGCCCATTAGTCGTAACGCAAACTCCGTAGAGAAAATACAAGTGTTTTGTGCTTGATCTTCTTTTAAAATATCCGCTTGAACGGTACCACGAACTTGCGCTAATGTTTTGGCTTTTATTTCATTATAAATTTCCAATGGCAACACTTGATCCCCTGTTACTCCCAAAAGCAGTAATCCCAAACCATTATTCCCCTCTGGTAAATCACCTTGATATTTTGGACGCTCTACTCCTTTTTCTTGGTAAATCACTTTAATTTTAGCTTCGACTTCTTCCACCAAATCATTCTGCTTGATATACATCTCACATTGTTGATCGATAGCCGCATTCATAAAGAATCCAAGCAACATAGGCGCTGGTCCATTGATAGTCATACTCACCGAAGTCATAGCGTGCACTAAATCAAAACCGGAATACAGTTTTTTAGCATCATCCAAGCAACAAATAGAAACTCCTGCATTTCCGATTTTACCATAAATATCAGGACGAATGTGTGGATCGTTTCCGTACAAAGTCACACTATCAAAAGCTGTTGAAAGTCTTTTGGCTGGTAAACCTGCACTTACATAATGAAAACGTTTGTTAGTTCGCTCTGGACCACCTTCACCTGCAAACATTCTAGAAGGATCTTCTCCTTCGCGTTTGAAAGGATACAATCCTGCAGTAAATGGAAATTCTCCTGGAACATTTTCTTGCAAACACCAACGCAAAATATCACCCCAAGCTTTATACTTTGGCAAAGCAACTTTGGGTATTTGTGAATGCGACAAACTTTCGGTATGCGTCGCCATTTTGATTTCACGATCTCTAACTTTAAAAGTATAAACTGGATCCTTGTATTTATTCACTTTATCATCCCAAGTCAGAATCATTTCCCAATTGTAAGGATCTAAATCCATTTTTACTTTGTCGAATTGATTCAAAAGTAAATTCAAAAAGATACGGTTTTCATCATGCGACGCTGTAACAGATGGCAATACAGACGCGTCATCAATTCCAGCTTTATTGAGTTCTGGCTTCTTATTAGAAACTGTTTCGATTGTTTTATAAATTCCGTATAACTTTTGAGCCACTTGCTCTTGACTTAAAGCCGTTTCATCATATTTACGGTTGTTCTCCGCTATTTCAGATAAATAACGGGTACGATGTGGTGGAATGACAAAAATTTTCTCGCTCATTTCACGAGTAATCTCGAAAGTCGATTTTAAGTCCGAACTCGTTTTCTCTACAATTTTATCCATAATCGATTTGTAGAGCGTGTTCATTCCTGGATCGTTAAACTGAGAAGCAATCGTTCCAAAAACCGGCATTTCATCTGGATTTACATCCCATAAATTATGATTGCGTTGGTATTGTTTTTTCACATCTCTAAGCGCATCCAAAGCACCACGCTTATCGAATTTATTCAAGGCTACTAAATCGGCAAAATCAAGCATGTCAATTTTTTCCAATTGCGTAGCTGCACCGAATTCAGGTGTCATTACATATAATGAAACATCTGAATGGTCCATAATTTCAGTATCCGATTGCCCTATTCCTGAAGTTTCTAAAATAATAATATCATATTTTGCCGCCTTAAGTACCTGAATCGCTTCGGCAACATATTTAGATAAAGCCAAATTAGATTGACGTGTTGCCAACGAACGCATATAAACTCTAGGATTATTGATTGCATTCATACGAATTCTATCGCCTAACAAGGCGCCACCTGTTTTACGTTTTGATGGATCTACAGAGATTAATCCGATTGTTTTTTCGGGGAAATCAATTAAAAAACGTCTTACCAATTCATCCACCAAAGAGGATTTTCCTGCACCACCAGTTCCTGTAATTCCTAGAACAGGAATTTTAGAAGTTTCATTTTTAGTATGAATTGTATCAAAAACTGGTTTTGCAATTTCAGGAAAATTCTCAGCCGCCGAAATTAATCTCGCAATAGCAGTTGGTGTTTTATCTTCAATTAATTCTAATTCATTAGACAATTGATCACCAATAGCAAAATCAGAATGTTCGACCAAATCATTAATCATTCCTTGTAATCCCATTGCGCGACCATCATCTGGAGAATAAATTCTGGTGATACCGTACTGATGTAATTCTTCAATTTCTGAAGGCAAAATAACGCCTCCGCCTCCTCCAAAAATCTTGATATGTCCTGCTCCTTTTTCTTGAAGCAAATCGTACATGTATTTAAAATATTCGTTATGTCCCCCTTGATAAGAAGTCATTGCAATAGCATTGGCATCTTCTTGAATGGCAGTATTTACTACTTCTTCTACACTTCGATCATGCCCCAAATGAATTACCTCCACTCCAGTTGATTGAATAATACGGCGCATAATATTTATGGCGGCATCATGACCATCAAAGAGAGAGGCTGCGGTAACAATTCTTACTTTATTAACAGGAATATAAGGTTTTTGTGGTTCCATTTTATGAATATGATAATTAATAGCGCCAAATTACACATTTTTTAAAATAAAAATTAGCATTTTATTGAATTACTATAAAACAACTAAATGCTGCTATTTCTTAAAAAAAATAAGTTAGATTTGGTAAAAAAGGATAACTAATCGCAATAGAATCAAAAGAAAACGTTTTCTTTTGATTCTAAAACAAACAAGATTTTGTCCTCAAATAAACAAAAAAATAGTCATTCAGTACGTTTAATGATAAAAACATTTTAAAACCTAGTAATAAAGCACGATTAAAAGAAAAAATGCAAAAAATTACCATCCTCATTCATTGTAAAGATCAAAAGTCAATTATAGCCTCAGTTACCAACTATATCGCCTCGATAGAAGGAAACATTATTTATTTGGACCAACACGTTGATGCCGATGAAAATGTTTTTTTTATGCGATTGGAATGCGAATTAGAATCTGAAAAATGGCCTATCGAAGCCATAAAAGCTGATTTTGAAACCAATCTAGCTCTTCCATTTGATATGGATTGGAAAATTTATCCGCAACAGCAAAAACCGAGAATGGCTTTGTTTGTTTCTAAATATGATCATTGTCTATACGATATTTTGGGACGTTATAGCGCTGGTGAATTACCACTTGAAATCCCTGTTATCATTAGCAATCATGAAGATTTAAAAAAAGTAGCAGAACAATTTGCAATTCCTTTTTATTGCGTTCCTTTTACCAAAGAAATCAAAGAAATTGGCGAAAAAGAACAATTGGAATTACTAGACCAATACAACATCGACTTCATTGTATTAGCGCGCTACATGCAAATCATTACCCCAAAACTGATAGAAAAGTACCAAAACAACATTATCAATATCCATCATTCTTTCTTACCAGCTTTTCCTGGGGCAAAACCTTATCATTCTGCTTTTAAACGCGGTGTAAAAATCATTGGCGCTACTAGTCATTATGTAACCGAAGGTTTGGACGAAGGCCCAATCATCGAACAAGATATTGCTCGTGTAACCCACAGTCACTCTATAGAAGATTTTATTATGAAAGGACGCGATTTAGAACGAATGGTTTTGGCAAGAGCCATTAAATTGCATGCAGAACGAAAAACTATGGTGTATAACAATAAAACCGTAGTATTTTTGTAGTATTTTTGTAGTCTTTTCAATTAAAAAAAAAACCAAAATCCTAATGAAGAAACTTTTAATCCTACTTATTTTATTCCCTGTTGTTTGTAACGCTCAATTCAAAAATATTCTAAAAAAATCATCCGAAACGGCAACTGGTATTTTAAACAAAAACGGAACGGTAGATATTGCTGCTGGACTAAAAGAAGCCTTAAACAAAGGAATCACCGAACAAGTTTCGAAATTGACCCAAGTAGATGGTTTCTACAAAAACGAATTGGTCAAAATCGTAATGCCCGAAGAATTATCTAAAGTTGACAAAACCTTACGAAAATTAGGAATGGGCTCGCTAGCCGATGACGGAATCAAAGCCCTAAACAGAGCCGCAGAAGATGCTGTAAAAGAAGCAACTCCTGTGTTTGTAAACGCCATAAAAAATATCAAAATTGCAGATGCCAAAACCATTTTGATGGGTAATGAAAATGCTGCAACAACCTATTTACAGCAATCCACCAACAAAGAATTATATGCTAAATTCCTTCCTGTAGTACAACAATCTATTGGGAAGGTTGGTGCCGATAAAATTTGGAATGGAATCATTCAAAAATACAACACAGTGCCTTTGGTTTCAAAAATCAATCCTGACTTGAATGATTATGTCACCAATAAAGCACTAGAAGGCGTTTTTAAAATGATTGCTATTGAAGAAAAAAACATCAGAACTGATTTACAATCAAGAACTTCTACAGTTTTAAAGAAGGTTTTTGCTATGCAAGATTAACATATTATAACAAGAAAAAAACACCAAAAAAACATTGTTAATTAGACTTAACTTATTGACAACAAAGTAATAACATAATTTTAACAATAACATACTAACTTATTCCTGACCTTTGTAGTGTAATAAACTGGTTATTTATTATTTGGTTTTGGTTAGTTATAAAAATGCCGACGTCTTTGGATGTCGGCATTTTTTATTGTGCTGTATTTAGAAAAGAAAGTACTGCTGTATTGAAAGCCAAAGGTTGCTCAACATTCACTACATGACCGCATTTTTCAATAACAAAAAGCTTTGAAGAGCGATAGTGATTTTCGACTACTTTTCGAACAGAAGGCAAAAACATATAATCTTCTTCTCCCATAACGTAAAGTGTTGGAATATTCAATTCTACTTGTCGAAACCACTTCAAAACAGGATTGATTTCGGCTGTGAGTTTAAACCATTTTATAAACTCTTTTTGGTATAATTTTTTAGCCTCATTGATAAACAATACTCTCGACTGCTTATGACTTTTCTTGGGCATAATAACGAAAGCAAAAAAGCGATACAATACCAAGTAAGGCAATACATATTTGAAGGCATTACCCAAGCGCATTAAAATTTGAGAACGGAAATTCATTTTCAAAATGGCACCACCCAAAATCATACTTTGCACTTTTTGCGGATACATTTCTGCTAATTGACGAATCAAAATCGTACCTAATGAAATCCCAACAAAATGAGAGCGTTCAATTTTTAAATGCTCTAAAACTTCCACAATATCATTCGCCAAAGCCGAAAAAGTATATTTCTGTTTAAAAGCCGTTTTCAGGCTTGGCTTAGATTCTCCATGTCCTCTAAGATCCAAAAGCAAAACGTTGTATTGTTTTTGAAAATCTCGAATTTGCTTAAACCATATCGACGAACTACCGCCTGCACCGTGGACAAAAGTCACCCATTGTGTACTTGTTTCATTCTTGTAGATAGTGTAATTAAGCATTCGTTAGTTTTTTTTGTAAAAATAGAATAATAATTTTAAACGCCAATTACTATATTATAATTAGAAATATAAACACAAACTATTATCTATCAAAAACTTAAACATTCAAAACTAACTCTTGTTGTAATTCTTTAAAATAAGAAAGCGCCTTAAGTAATCGACTGCCGTGCCAAGAGAAATACTCGCCATCGACTAAACGTATTTTGGCGTTTGGAAAAAAGGAAGTGAACTCGGCTACATCTTCATTCTTAAAAGGATAAGGTTCCGAAGAAAGCAACACCAAATCAACAGCATCGTATCGAGTCAACGCATCAACAGCTATTTCGGGGTAACGGGATTGCGTGCCAAAAAAATTATCGAATCGATTCAATTGTAACAACTCGTTGATAAAAGTACCTGAACCTGCCACCATATAAGGCTTTTTCCAGATAAAATAAGCTGCTTTTTGAGTAGGAATGGTTGCTATAAAAGTTGTAAAATCAGCCAAGGCCAAATGAATACTTTCATTCAAAATTTTGGTTTCGGCAGTTGTATCGAAAAGCAGCCCAAAATCAGTAATCATTTGAAAATTATCCGCAATGGTAACTACATTGGTCACCCAAACTGGCGCAATTGCAGAAAGTTCTTGCACCATTTCCAGCGTGTTTTCTTCTTTGTTGCAGATAATGATATCAGGTTGTAAGGCTTTGATTTTATCAAAATGAACCTGTTTGGTTCCTCCTACTATTTTTTTGGTTTTAAGCAAATGCTTTGGATGCACACAAAACTTGGTGATTCCAACGATTTGGTCTTCCAATCCTAAATCAAACAACAACTCCGTTTGTGAGGGAACCAACGAAACAATTCGACGCGGTGTCGATTCAAAAAAATGAGAAGTACCGATTTGATCTGTTAGTTGTTTCATATTGTTTGGATTTAACCGCAAAAAATTTAACCGCAAAGGACGCAAGGATTTACGCAAGGGTCGCAAAGAAAAAAAACTTGAATGACCTTAAATGCCTTAAATGGTTGAAAACTTAACCGCAAAGGGCGCAAGGATTTACGCAAGGGTCGCAAAGTTTAACATAGCTTTGTGTAGCTTCGTGACTTCTTTGTGTTTCTTAGTGGTAAAAAACTTAACCGCAAAGGGCGCAAGGATTTACGCAAAGCACGCAACGGTTCAACAAACAATATTAAACCTTTAAACTTTAAACCTTAAACTTTATACGTTTAAACTAAGAATCTCCTCCATTTCCTGTTGCATTTTCAACGCTTCGTTTCTAGCAACTTCGGCAAAATCTTCTTTATTCGAAGCATAAATAATAGCGCGAGATGAGTTAATCAACAAACCAACTTGACTATTCAATCCGTATTTACAAACCTCAGACAGACTACCGCCTTGTGCGCCAACACCAGGAACCAACAAGAAACTATCAGGAACAATTTTACGAATTTCAGTAAAGTATTCGGCTTTGGTGGCGCCAACCACATACATCAAGTTATGACTGTTTTTCCACGATTTTGAGGTTTCCAAAACCTGTTTGTACAATTCTGTACCATTTACCGATAAGGTTTGAAAATCAAAAGCGCCTTCGTTAGACGTTAAGGCCAACATTATGGTATGTTTATTCTCAAAAGCCAAAAATGGCTCCACCGAATCTTTCCCCATATACGGTGCTACCGTTACACTATCAAAATTCAAATCCTCAAAAAAGGCTTTGGCGTACATTGAAGACGTATTTCCAATATCGCCACGTTTTGCATCCGCAATCGTAAAGAGTTGAGGATAATTGGCATTGATGTATTCAATGGTTCTCTGCAACGACTGCCAACCTTTTATGCCATACGCTTCAAAAAAAGCTGTATTGGGTTTGTAGGCCACACATAAATCGTGGGTCGCATCGATAATGGCTTTATTGAATTCGAAGATTGGATCTTCCGTTGCTAATAAATGGGAAGGTATTTTATTCAAGTCAACATCTAAGCCTACGCATAGAAAAGACTTTTTCAATTGGATTTGTTCTAGTAGTTGTTGTGTAGTCAAAACAGTAGTTGTTTATTGTTTGTTGTTATTGGCAAAGTTCGCAAAGTTTTTTTCAAAGTTCGCGACCTGTTAAAAAAAATGCCAAACATTTCAGTATGGCATCTTTTCTGTTATCTTAATACTTAATACTTAGTACTTAGTACTTAATACTTAATACTTAATACTTAGTTAATTAAAAAACCTCGCTAGCTTCTTTCAGTTTTTCCATATTGTTCACCAATTGTAATTCGGCTACAATTTTCTGAATATCACCGTTCATAATGTTACCCAAATCATACAAGGTCAAACCAATTCGGTGATCCGTTACACGACCTTGAGCGTAATTATAAGTACGAATTTTAGCAGAACGGTCACCTGAACTCACTTGCGAAGTACGTTTTGAAGCGTCTTCCGCTTGTTTTTTGGCCAATTCCATTTCGTACAAACGAGAACGCAATACGTTCAACGCCTTGTCTTTATTCTTATGTTGTGATTTTTGATCCTGACATTGCGCCACCAATCCTGTTGGAATGTGTGTCAAACGAACAGCTGATTTCGTTGTATTTACCGATTGCCCACCAGGTCCTGACGAACAGAAAAAGTCCACACGAACATCATTCATATCAATTTGTACATCAAATTCTTCTGCTTCTGGAAGCACCATAACCGTTGCTGCCGAAGTATGCACACGTCCTTGTGTTTCTGTTTGTGGGACACGTTGCACACGGTGAACACCCGCCTCAAACTTCAAAGTACCGTACACATCCTCTCCTGTAACCTCAAAAATCACCTCTTTGAAACCACCAGAAGTTCCTTCATTCATATCCACAACCGATGTTCTCCAACCTTGACTTTCGCAATATTTAGTGTACATACGGAACAAATCTCCTGCAAAAATACTCGCTTCATCACCACCCGTACCGGCACGAATCTCGACCATTACGTTCTTCGCGTCTTCAGGGTCTTTTGGAATCAACATAAACTTAATTTCGTCTTCCAGTTGTGGCAAACGTTCTTTAGCTTCATCCAATTGCATTTTGGCCATCTCCACCATATCGGCATCGCTACCATCAGCAATAATTTCATTGGCTTCGTCAATATTGGCCAAAACCAAAATATATTCCTCACGTTTCTCCACTAGGGCTTTAATGCTCTTGTATTCCTGATTAAGCAGTACATAACGTTTTTGATCCGCGATAACATCCGGCTGAATAATCAAATCCGAAATCTCGTCGAAACGCTGTTTTACATATTGAAGTCTATCTAACATATTCTTGTCCTTATATTTTGGACGGCAAAAATACAAAAAAGAAAGCAATTTACAGAAACCCCTTTTCAGATTTTTTTAGGAGCTTAATCCTGCTGTCCGCTATATCTGTGGCTCTGAACCCCAGAGCCACAGGATGCCGCTCCCATCAGGGCTAGGAAGGTTAGCACGACACGAATCGAAATTCCAAATTTTAAATTCCAAATTCCAATAAATAAGAATTTATTATAAAAAGCTCTAAAATTAGCGCAATTACTCCCCTCTTGAAATCGAAGATGCAACGACTCCAAAAAAAAATAAACATATGGAGTTATAGGGGCTGGGGGGGGTGTGTTTTTTAATCCCAAACTTCAAAAACAAACCACAAATATAAACCATAAAAAAACAAAATTTTTGTAGTTAAAATTGTATATATTTGAAAAATCTACAATATGTGAGGAATATCAAACATTTACCCAATATAGGGTGGCCTTGAATGATTTTATCACAAGTATTAAAAATTTTACAGGCATTAACTCAAACAAAAAAATGAAAAAAACATTCATTTTATTTTTATCTATTCTTATCCTGTCTTGCAATAAAAAAGAGAATACTTACGACAAGAATAGTTTCATAACAATAATATTCAAAAATCCTCAAATAAATGACACGACTTTTTTTGGAAAAAATAATTATTCACTTGATGATAATAAGGTTTACTATAGATTTGAAAATGATTTTATAAATAATAAAATAAACATCAATAATACAAGCAAGACATTTAAAATTAAAACTACAAAACCTATATATCTATATCATAAATACTTTATCAAAGATTTTTGTATTAATTCTTATTATTTCTACCCAAATGACACAATTATTTTTGAATATAAGAATAGTGCTCCTTTTGTTAAAAGTTCAAAAAACTACAATTACAACTTTAATACTGCTTTTAATTTAAAACACCCATTGGATTTCAATGATTTAATTTTTTTTGAAAAACACAAAAGATTCAAAAATTTCAAAGAACTTGAAAATGATTCAAATGAGAGAAATAAAAGAGATTTAAAACAAATTATTTTTTTTGATTCTTTATATAATAAAGAATTATTAGACGAAAAAAACTATGAATTGAGTCTATCATATCTAAAAAATAAAGAAAGCATATTATCATTAGCACCTATAGACATTCTAAAACAATCATATGATTTAGGTAATGAAACTTATACTTATATCGTAAATAACGCTTTTGAAGAAATATTTAGACCAAAATTTATAGATATATCTGATGGAAGAATGACAGATTTTAAAGACCAATTTCGAAAAGCTGTCAATCTTAAAGAAATTAATACAGATAATAGAGAATACTTGATGTTTCATAGCCTTGAAAACATTGCAATTAAAGGAAGTAAAGAGGAATTTTTAAGCTGTTATTTTACATATAAAACAGAATCAAAGAATAGTTATGCAATTAGGTATTTCAAAACTAAATTCCCTAAATTGTTTAAAAGTACAATAGTCAATAAAAATGATGATATTCTTATTAATGGAGAAAACAATAAAAAAACGCTAACGCAAATTATTGAAAGTTGTAAAGGAAAAGTTATTTATATTGATTTTTGGGCGAGTTGGTGTGCACCTTGTAGGGTTTTAATGCCAAGCTCAAAAATACTTTATGAAGAGTATAAAAATAAAAACATTGAGTTTATATACATATCGATTGATAGTGATTTAAAAAAATGGAGTATTGCAAGTAAGAAAGAAAATTTAATAAGTTTAAAAAACAATTTTTTATCGTTAAATTATCCTAAAGCCAATATATATCAAGACTTGACAATGAAGACAATTCCACGTTTTATAATTTATGACAAGAAAGGTAAATTAGTCAACAGTAATGCTCCTAAACCTGATTCTAAAGCAATAAGAGATGAACTAGATAAATATTTGAATCAAAAAATACCTGCTCTCCGATAGTTCAGATTTACAACCCGTGCCTCCTCAAATATTTCACTAACAAATTCGCAAAAAACACACCTTTTTTTAAGTTCAATGTGACCTAAAATCGCAAATCCACCCTAACTTTTTGGTACTACTATTCGAAAAAATATGCAAAGAAAAATAATCCTAATTTTTGTAATGTTTCAACTGACATTATCAAATGGTTTCTCCCAAAATAGAAAACAGCTATCCAAAAAGGGTTATGTAAAACAAAAAGAGTATTTCGTTGAAATACCTTTTAACTATGTTAACAAGCATATTTATATCGAAGTAATTATTTCAGGCAAAAAATACAACTTCGTTTTTGATTCAGGCTATGAAGTAACCACCATTGATTCAAAAATTGCAAAGGAAATACAGTACAAAATCATAAAAGAAGTTAGTCTTTCGGGTAGTTCTTTTGCTGACCAAAAAGTAACCTTAGTTGAAGTACCAAACATTGCTATAGCGAATCTGGATTTTGAGGAAACTTATGGCATACTACAAGATTTATCCTTTACAAAAAAACCAGCAACCAAAAAAATAGATGGCATCATCGGAAATAATCTAATGCGAAAATCAAAATGGCAAATTGATTACGTTCAGAAGGTGATTCGTATCAGCAGCAAAATAGAAAATTTTAAAAACCTGCCAACTGCAAAAAAAATTGAACTTATTGGCAAAGATTGGGGCCTCGGCTTTGTGGCTATTGAACTTAACAATCAAAAGCATCAATTTCTTTTTGATTTAGGCTCTAGTGGCGAATTTACCGCCAACCTTTCTTTTGTGAAATTTCTAAAAGAAAAAGACACACTTCTGCAACAAGAAAAACAGACCTTTCCAATAGGAAAAATCAAAATAGGAGAAATTGAGTTAAATGATAAGTCAATAACCTTGGAAAAACGCGCTGGTTCGCTACTAGGAAATGCTTTTTTCGAAAATTATCTACTAACAATTGATTGGGATAAAAACATCTTGTATTTGAATCAAAATACAAACTAAAAACAGGGTACCCTTTAGTTATTGAGCGACTACCGCTGTGACTATAATTTTTCACTACTTAAAAAATTTCTAAAATTGGGTGACCTAAAAACAAGTTATTGAAGTTATAAAAATTAGTTTTTTCAAAAGCGCACTCAATTAAAAACAAAAAACATTTTCCTTTTTCATCTTCAGCAATTAATTCCTCTTTTTTCCTTCCTTTTTCATAAATTAGCGCCATCAATCCAAACAAAAAACTTGCATCATGTTTCAAAAAACGACACTTTTATTGGTCTTTGTAGCACTTGCGTCCTGTAACAACAACGCGAACAAAAATGAAAAAATCAAAGCTTCGCAATGGCTGTTGGGCACTTGGACCCAGCAATCTGAACAAGGAATTTTAGAAGAAACATGGAAAGCTGTAAACGACAGTACTTTTGAAGGGACTTCTTATTTTATAAAAGGAAAAGACACTTTGCATAACGAAACAATTGTGTTGCAACAAAAAGGAGAAAACCTTATCTATAAAGCTACTGTAATAGGCGAAAACAATGACGAAGCCGTATCGTTTCCCCTCACCTCTACCATCGAAAAAAACTTGGTCTTCGAAAATCCAAAACACGATTACCCACAAAAAATCAATTACAAATTAGCCGATGCAACTACGTTGATTGCAAAAATCTCAGGAAAACAAGCCGGAAAAGTTACATCCGAAACTTATACGCTTAAAAAAATGAAATAATTCAACCTCAATACTATAACCTCGGTTCTTACTGAGGTTTTTTTATTTATTCATCCAACCATATTAAACCTTTTTTACTTTTTTCATTCTTACGAATACAAAAGCTATTGGAAAATTAGTTTTAATACTTACATTTGTATTATTTTTATTTATTCTAAATAAACGAAATTGTTTTTAATCCATTCCAAAATATGAAGAATATATTCTTAACCCTATCTTTGATTACAACTGTTTGGTGCAGTGCCCAACAAAAAAATAGCTTACTCGACCAATCTTTTTGGAAAACTTCGCCCGATGTGGCCACTGTAAAAGCCGAAATCGAAAAAGGCAACAGTCCATCTGCGGCAACTCCCAATGCTTTTGATGTAACCGTAATGGCCATTAATAATGATGCGCCTGCTGCTACTATTAAATTCTTATTGGAACAACCTGGAAACGAAGTAAACAAACTGACCCACGATAACCGAATTTACCTGCATTGGGCCGCTAACAAAGGGAATTTGGAAATTATAGAATACTTAATCGTTAAAGGTTCTGACATCAATTTGGAAGACAGTAAAGGAGAAACTCCGCTTACCTTTGCTGCCATTGGTGGACAATCGAATCCAAAATTGTACGAGGCATTTTTCAAAGCTGGCATTGATCCAAAGAAAAAATATAAAGACGGGGTTAACCTGCAACTAATGACCATTGCAACAGATAAAAACTTAACGCTAAGTGATTATTTAGCTACAAAAGGCTTATCCCTAAAAGATGTAGACAGTAATGGCAACACAGCATTTGATTATGCTGCAAAAACTGGTAATGTTGCTTTCTTGAAAACCCTTTTAGCAAAAGGAGTAAAATACACCAACAATGCACTTCTTTTTGCCGCTCAAGGTACACGTAGAGAATCAAGCACACTTGAAACCTATAAATATTTGGTTGAAGAATTAAAAATCAAACCTACTACTAGCAGTAAATCTGGTGAAACAGTACTTCACTTTTTAGCAAATAAACCCAATCAAACAGAAATCATAACTTATTTTCTTTCTAAAGGTGTGGATCCTAACCAAGCAGACAAAGAAGGAAACACACCATTGATGCTTGCTGCAGCTGGTCGTGAAACCGCTACTTTGGAACAATTAATAGCGGTAACCAAAAATACCAATGCGCAAAACTCAAAAAAAGAAAGTGCCTTAACTTTTGCAGTTAAATCAGGAACACCAGAAGCAATTACGCAACTTTTAAATCATAAGGCTGATATTAGAGTAACCGATAAAGATGGTAACAATTTAGGCTACTATTTAATACAATCGTATCGTCCTCAAACGGGTGGCGGACGTGGTCCTGAAGCAGCCAACACGCCAAAACAAGACCCTTTTGATGCTAAAATAAAAATACTACAAGACAAAGGCTTTGTCCTTTCTACACCTCAAAAAGACGGAAATACCTTGTATCATTTGGCGGTGATCAAAAACGATTTAAATTTGCTCAAAAAATTAGCCGATTTAAAAATAGACAGCAACGTCAAAAACAATGATGGCTTAACAGCTTTACACAAAGCAGCGATGATTGCAAAAGATGATACTATTTTAAAGTATTTAATCTCTATTGGGGCACAAAAAGATGCTAAAACAGAATTTGACGAAACCCCATACACATTGGCGAAAGAAAACGAAACATTAACCCAAAAGAACATCGATTTAGAGTTTTTGAAATAGTTTAGTTAGTTCTTAGTGATTAGTACTTAGTAACTAGTGAATAGCCTAAATAATTCAAAACTCATAACTCAAATCACATCACTTAAAATTCATAATTTATCCTCATAATGAAATCATTCTTAAAAATAAGCTTACTTACCCTTATCAGTTTTTTATCTTTTCAAGCGACTGCTCAAACTAGCAAATACAAATGCATGTTGCAAATGTCTAACTATGTAGGGGAAGGCGCCTATATTGTAGTGTCGTTAATCAATCCAAAAGGGGAATACGAGAAAACGCTTTACGTAATGGGTGACGATAAAAAATGGTACAAAACCATCAAAGAATGGCATAAATTCCAATCAAAAAAACAAGAAAACATAAGTGCCAAAACTGGAGCTTCTGTAACTGGTGGAGATCGCAGCATTACTACTATCGAGATAGAAGATGCCAAAATCAACAAAGGCTATAAACTACGTTTTGAAAGTGCTGTAGAGGACAAAAAATACTATGTTGCCGATGCCGAAATCCCATTAACCACAGAAGGATTGGCTGCCAAAACAGATGGCAAAGGATATATCCGCTACGTGCGATTCAATAAAATCTAAAAAACATCTTGAAAAAATAGACAAAGTCATTTAAGATTGAGGAATCACAACCTTTATCTTATTTGACTTCGTTTTTTCAATTTGCACATCATAAAACTAAAAGTCCTTTTTCTATGACTCTTTCCTTTTGGCGCTACGCACATTTGGTTCTAGCGATTTTCTCTTCCCTTTTTTTAGTCCTAGCAGCCGTTACGGGTACCATTCTAGCGGTAGATGCCATTCAAGAAAAGATCCCTTCTTACCAAGCTAGTACTTTCGATGAAATAACGTTAGCAGAAACGCTTCCTGTTTTACGAAAAACCTATCCTGAAATAACAGCAGTAAGCGTGGATCACAATCAGTTTGTTCTACTTGAAGGAATAGATCAAGAAGGTAATGATGTTAATGCCTATGTAGATCCAACCAACGGTAAAATTCTAGGAAAACCAACCCCAAAAAGCGAATTCATACAATGGACTACGGCTCTACACCGCTCCTTGTTTTTAAAAGAAACTGGACGATTTATAGTAGGCTTTATTTCATTTTTATTGGCGCTTATTGCACTTTCTGGTTTGGCGTTACTCATTAATCGTCAAAGAAGCATTCGAAGTGTGTTTTCAAAAGTTGTAAAAGAAAATTTCGCCCAATATTATCACATCATTACTGGAAGAGTAGCGCTACTTCCAATACTTATCATTGCGATTACTGGTGCGTATCTTACTCTTGAAAAGTTTCATTTTTTTATAGAAAACGATGCTTCAGCAACCGAAACTGTAGCTCAGCCTTCGTCCAAAAAACAAAAAACATCTTTTTTCAAGACGGCGCTTTTGGCTGATGTCACCAAAATAGAATTTCCTTTTTCGGATGATCCTGAAGAATACTTTATCATTCATCTAAAAGATAAAGAAATAGAGGTAAATCAAGTAACTGGCGCTGTAGTTACAGAAAAAGCAATCGCAACCACCACACAATTGAAAGACCTAAGTCTCGATTTACACACCGGAAGAACCAGCATTTTGTGGGCTGTAATTCTTGGTTTGGCTAGTATCAATCTATTGTTCTTTATTTATTCTGGATTTGCAATGACGTTGCGACGCAGAGCCAGTCGCATCAAAAATAAATTCAAAGCCAAAGACAGCGAAATCATTCTCCTCGTAGGTTCAGAAAACGGAAGTACCCTGCGATTTGCCAATGCCGTGCAACAGCAATTTATTGCTCTTGGCAAAAAAGCCTATCTCGCCGAGATGAATTCCTATACCCAGTTTCCAAAAGCAGAACAATTGCTCGTTTTTGCAGCAACTCACGGGATGGGCGATGCACCATCTAATGCGGATCAATTTATTGAATTACTGAGCAAAACTACACAAAAACAAAAAATCAAAACCGCTATTATTGGTTTTGGGTCTAAATCCTATGCGGATTTTTGTGGTTTTGCCTATGCTGTCGAAACTGCATTGGCAAAACAAAATTGGAGCGAAACCATCGTACCGTTACATACTGTAAACGACAAATCAACTGAAGAATTTGTGGATTGGATTCAGTTATGGAATACCTCAACTTCCTTACCGCTTGCTACTACTCCATCGCTATACAATGCAATACCAAAGGGTCTACAAACTTTTGAAGTAGTTACCAAAACACGAGTATCCACAGACGAAGACACTTTTTTGGTGAGCTTCAAAACGCTTTGGACGACCAAATTCCAATCGGGAGATTTGTTAGCCATTTATCCTGCCAACGACAATAAAGAGCGTTTATACTCCATCGGTAAACACGACGGAAAACTACAATTGGTTGTCAAATTACACGAATACGGATTAGGTTCGGGTTATTTGAATCAACTTGAAATAGGTACCAAAATAAAAGCACGAGTAATCACGAATACCGCTTTTCACTTCCCGAAACAAGCAACCAAAGTTGCCTTAATTTCTAATGGAACTGGAATTGCGCCTTTCTTAGGAATGATTCAAGAGTCGACACCCAAAACGGAAACGCATTTGTATTGCGGTTTTAGAACCGAGACAAAAAGCGTTGCCAGTTATACAAAACTTGCACAAGAAATGATGGACCAACAAAGGCTCCAAAGTTTTAATTTGGCCTTATCCAGAATACCTAACGGCTGTCGTGTGACAGATTTGATAGAGCGTGATGCTGCTTTTTTCAAAGCGCTGTTGAATGAAAATGGAGTCATTATGATTTGCGGTTCTTTGGCAATGCAAAAAGATGTAGAAAAAGTACTTGAAACCCTTTTAGAGGAACCCAATACCAGCGTTTCAGATTATAAAGCCAAAGGGCAAATTTTGACCGATTGTTATTAGAAAGCCTCATCCCAACTTTCTACTAAGAAGAAGGAAAAAGCAATGTAAAGATTAATCGTGATACAACAATTTCCTGCAAGGTTTTCAAAACCTTGTAGGTATATTTGTTAAATTCAAATACCTACAAGGTCAAAAAAAAGACCTTGCAGGAATAAAAAAAATCAGGAGCGTCTATCATAGTTTGTAGAGCTTTATATCATTCCGTTTTTAACTACAATTCGAATAGTGGAACGCTAATTTTCTTTAGGAACGCTTGCGTGAGGGATGGCAGTGGAGCTCTTTTTTGAGCATTTTTTTTGCTCAAAAAAAGCGGGAACGTACAGCCCGACCCGACCTTTTTCGGGAGGGGCACGCCCAAAATCAATATATTTACATTATACAACATACGTTATGTCAACCCAAAATCTTTTCCTATTGCTATTCGTTTGGAGTGTTTCGTGTCACAGTCAGGTGTTACGAAAAAAAACGACTTTGCTTATGGGTGGGCGTTTTGACATTACGATTGTAGCTCAAGATTCGGCCACGGCAAAAGAAAACATCGATGCTGTTGTTACCGAAATCACTCGTATTGAGCATTTGATTTCGGACTGGAAACCCACTTCTCAAGTTTCGGAAGTGAACCAAAATGCGGGTATTCGCCCTGTAAAAGTCGACAAAGAAGTATTTGAGTTGACCAAAAGGGCGCTTGAATTTTCAAAGATTACCAAAGGTGCGTTTGACATTAGTTTTGCGGCTATGGATAGGATTTGGAAATTTGACGGGTCGATGACCGAGATGCCGACGGCAGAAGCCATTAAAAAGTCGGTTGAAAAAGTAGGCTTTCAAAACATTATATTAGACTCCGTTCAATCAACCATTTTCTTGAAAGTAAAAGGAATGAAAATTGGTTTTGGCGCTTTGGGCGAAGGCTACGCAACCGATAAATGTCGCGCTATGATGCTCGCCAAAGGCATTCCCGCTGGAATCATTAATGGCTCTGGCGATATGAGTACGTGGGGAACGCAGCCTAATGGTAAACCTTGGAATATTGGCATTACGAACCCTTTTCGACCCGAAAAAATTATGGCGGTCGTTCCCTTAAGGCAAGAAGCCGTAACCACTTCTGGTAGTTATGAAAAATATGTTGTTTTTGATGGCAAACGCTATTCGCACATTATTAATCCCGCGACGGGTTATCCTGCTACGGGTTTGTGTAGCGTGACCGTTTTTGGCCCCAATGCCGAAACTGCCAATGGTTTGAGCACTTCACTAATGGTTTTAGGACAACAACAAGGATTGCTTTTACTCGAAAAATTCGCGGACTACAGCTGCATTATGATTACCGATAACGGAAAAGTGATTCGGTCCAAAAACTTCAAAAAGAAATTGAAGACTAAACTTTAATCATTTTTACTTTCAATACACTCCAAAAAAATGGCTTTCTTCCATAAAATTGGCACAATAAGACTTTTTCAGTCACAAATCCATCACAAAAAAACATTCCAAATTACTGACAAACAAACACTTTAGAACTATTTTTTATTTTTATTCATATTTAATCTAAATAAGCTTTGTGGTTTCAAAAGAGGGCTTTATATTTGCATTGTTATTTTTAATTATTCCAAATAAACATGAAATATATCCTACTCTCTTCATTTATGCTATGTACTTTAGTAAATAATGCACAAGAAACAAATCTTTCAAACATCTCTACTGAGGATAAAAAAGTAGCGGTCGAATCATTCGAATTTGAAATCGATACTACGAAACACAAAAAAGGAGGCCTTTTGAACGAAGTTATTGTCAAAGCTCACAAACAAAGACAGCCCGTTACAGCCATTCGTTCTGGATTAAAACCAATGGACAACCCACAAACTGTTCAGGTTATTGGAGCCCAAATTATCGAACAACAACAAGCCATTCGATTGAGTGACGTCATTAAAAACGCTAACGGTGTTTATGTTGGATCTGCTCGAGGTGGCGCTCAAGAGTCATTTTGGTCTAGAGGATATGATATGACAGCGAACAACATGTTTAAAAATGGTTTTAGATTTAATGGCGGTTCTATTCCGGAAGTTTCTGGATTAGAAAAAGTAGAGTTTTTAAAAGGTGGAGCAGCTCTTTTGTACGGAAATGTCGCTCCTGGAGGGATCTTAAATATGGTTACCAAAGCACCAAAATTTAATGATGGAGGAGAATTTTCAATCCAAATGGGAAGTTATAATTATTACAAACCTGCCTTTGATGTATACGGTCCTTTGAATCAATCCATCGCCTATCGTTTTAATGGTTCCTATGAGAAATCAGAGAGTTTTAGAGATTTTGTGACTAATGATAGAATTTATTTTAACCCTTCGTTCTTGTTTTTACTTTCTGAAAAAACACAAATTACATTACAGGGAGATTATCTAAGTGCCGATTGGACACCAGATTTTGGAACTGGAATTATTGGAAAAGAAATTTTAGATTTGCCAAGAAACCAATTCTTTGGCGCCAAATGGTCAAACGGAAACACCAAATCGTCTAGTGCTTCAGTTCAACTACAGCATGATTTTAATAGTAACTGGAAATTAAACTTCAATTCATCGTTTCAAAATTACAACAGAACTCAAAAATCTACCGCTCAAATTTCTGGTTTAGAAACTTATGCAGTGCCTGGAACATGGAATAGAGGCTTAGTGCAAAATAAAAACTTAGAAAAAATATTTGGCGACCAATTGAGTTTACAAGGTACTTTTTTTACTGGAAAAGTAAAACATCAAATTTTCACTGGAGTAGATTATGAATACTCGATAGCAGACAATTACACTTATGCTTTTAATGAAAAAGCGGTTATGGTTAACGGAAAATACGATCCAAATTTATATGACACCATTAATCTTTTCAATTTTAATCCTAACAATCAAAGAAACGACATCCCAAATGCGACCAACACACAAATTGCAGTAACTGAAACCAGTCGTTTTGGTGGTTATGCCCAAGACTTGATTTCGTTTACCGACAAAATTAAAGTATTAGCAGGAATTCGTTGGTCATGGCAAGAAGCTCAAGTCACAACCACTGATTTTACTAAAAATACGATTACTAAAGGAGCTAAAAATTTAAACAAAGCCTTCTCACCAAAAGCAGGCTTGGTATACCAGCCCAACAAAACAACTAGTGTGTTTGGTAGTTATTCGAATTCTTTCACCCCAAACACAGGTACTACAGTAGATTTAAAACCACTTGATCCTTCAATTATTGATCAATATGAAGTGGGAATCAAAAAAGACTTTATGAAAGGTTTAATTACTACAAATATTACGGCTTACATTATAAAAAACAATAATCTAGCGCAAACTGCTGCATTTGGTTCAGATGGCGTTACACCAAACGTAAATTCAAATTTGAAAGAATTAGTGGGCGGCACTAGAGGAAAAGGGATTGAAATAGATATCAATGCTAATCCAGTTAAAGGTTTAAATATTTTGGCAGGGTATAGTTTTAATGAAACAAAAATCACTAAAACCTCTGGCACTAATGGAAGTTTGATTGAAGGTGATTTATTAACCAGAACGCCTAAACACACGGCCAACTTTAGCGTTTTTTACAAAATTCCAGAAGGATTTTTCAAAGGAATAACCCTTGGTGGTATGGCCAGTTATGTAGGTGATCGCGTGGGTGGATGGAATGACCGTTACGTATGGACTGAAAACAAACCTACTACGAATCCAAAAACGTACACGATAACCATTGAAGACCGTGACATCCCATTAAAAGGATATACTACCATTGATGTTTCTGTAGGCTATGATTGGAAAAAACTCTCTTTATTGTGCAAAGTTTCTAACATCACCAACGAATTGAACTACACCGTACACGAAAATTATAGTGTAAATCCAATTGCACCCACACAAGTAATGGCTATTTTGAAATACAAATTATAATCCAAATTATTAATCCATAAAAAAACCAATGTTGTAATTCAACATTGGTTTTTTTGGTTTTATATTTTAAAAGATGTTATTTCAATCCCGCTAAACTTTGCTCAATAGTAGCAATTTTGGCTAAGGCATCGGCTTCTTTTTTGCGTTCCATTTCAATGACTTTCTCAGGTGCACCAGCTACAAATTTTTCATTCGCTAATTTTCCTTGTACCGATTTCAAAAAGCCTTTGGTATAATTTAATTCCTCGGTCAATTTAGCAATTTCGGCTGCTACATCAATATTTCCAGTAATCGGAATAAAATACTCGTTTGATTTTACACGGAAAGACAAAGCACCATCCACCTTTTCTGAAACGTATGCTAATGAAGTGATATTCCCCAATTTAGTTACTATTGCATCGAAATAAGTAGAAGCTTTATCATTGTTCACCACTTTCAATTCGATAGTATCTTTAAACGGAATGTTTTTGTCTTTACGAATGGTTCTAATTCCAGAAATTACTTCGATTGTATTTTCGAAATCAGCTATTAATTGTGCGTTGAACGGTTTAATTTCAGGCCAAGTTGAAACAATTAAAGCCTCTTCTTTGGTTCTATCCGCGATTAAATGCCAAATTTCCTCTGTCAAGAAAGGCATAAACGGATGCAACAATTTCATGTTATTTTCTAACATTTCGATAGCTTTATCAAACGTAGCTTTATCAATTGGTTGTTGATAAGCAGGTTTGATCATTTCTAAGAACCAAGAACAGAAATCATCCCAAACCAATTTATAAATTCCCATCAAAGCATCTGAAATTCTATATTTTTCAAAATTGTCTTCAATCTCAGCTAAGGCTTGTTGCAACTTCGCTTCGTACCATTCAATGGCAACTTTTGAAGATTCGGGTTGTGGAATCGTTTCAGAAACTTCCCAACCTTTGATCAATTTGAAAGCGTTCCAAATTTTGTTAGAAAAACCTTTTCCTTGATTGCATAATTCTTCGTCGAACATAATGTCGTTTCCTGCAGAAGCACTCAAAAGCAATCCTACACGAACACCATCAGCACCAAACTTTTCAATTAATTCCAAAGGCTCTGGAGAATTCCCCAAAGACTTCGACATTTTGCGACGTTGTTTATCACGAACCAAACCTGTTAAATACACATTCGTAAATGGTTTTTCGCCAGCATATTCATATCCTGCTATAATCATTCTGGCTACCCAGAAAAATAAAATATCTGGTCCTGTAACCAAATCATTCGTTGGATAATAGTATTTAAAATCTTCGTTTTCTGGATTCATTATACCTCCAAAAACAGACATTGGCCATAACCAAGATGAGAACCAAGTATCAAGAGCATCAGGATCCTGACGAAGGTCAGAGGTTAGAAGTGAGGAGTTAGAAGTTTTTTCTTTGGCTAAAGCTAAAGCCTCTTCAATATTTTCAGCTACTACAAAATCTTCTTTACCGTCACCATAGAAATAGGCAGGAATTTGTTGTCCCCACCACAATTGACGGGAAATATTCCAATCGCGAATGTTGTTCAACCAATGCGCATATGTGTTGTTAAAACGAGAAGGATGCAATTTAATATCTCCATCTTCTAAAACCGATTTAATCGCTGGTTTTACTAAATCATCCATTTTTAAGAACCATTGATCAGACAATCTTGGTTCGATTACCGCCTTAGTTCTTTCAGAGGTTCCTACTTTATTTAAATGAATTTCTGTTTTAGCCAAAGCACCTATTGACTCTAGTTCTTGAGCAATTTCGGTACGAACTACAAAACGATCTTTTCCTTGGTAGTGTAAACCAAAACTATTTAAAGTAGCATCTTCATTGAAAATATCAACAATCTCTAAATTATGTTTCTCTCCTAGCGTCTTATCATTCATATCGTGTGCTGGAGTCACTTTCAAACAACCCGTACCAAACTCCACATCTACATACTCATCTTCGATAATTGGAATTACACGACCACAAATAGGTACAATCGCTTTCTTTCCTTTTAAATGGGCAAAACGTTCATCATTTGGATTGATACAAATTGCAGTATCTCCAAAAATCGTTTCAGGACGCGTAGTCGCTACCGTCAAGAAATCTTCCGACCCTTCAATTTTGTATTTTAGAAAAAACAACTTTCCTTGTTGTTCTTCGTAAATTACCTCTTCATCAGATAAAGTAGTTTTTGCTTCAGGGTCCCAATTTACCATTCGGTAGCCGCGGTAAATCATTCCTTTGTTATACAAATCCACAAAAGATTTGATAACAGAAGCCGACATATCTTCATCCATCGTGAATTTGGTTCTATCCCAATCACAAGAGCAACCTAATTGTTTCAATTGTTCTAAAATGGTTCCACCATATTTATCTGTCCAATCGTAGGCGTGCTTCAAAAATTCTTCACGAGTCAAATCAGCTTTATTGATGCCTTCTGATTTTAATTTAGCCACTACTTTTGCTTCTGTAGCAATCGATGCGTGGTCCGTTCCTGGCACCCAACAAGCGTTAAAACCTTTCAAACGAGCTCTTCGGATTAAAACATCTTGAATCGTATTATTCAACATATGTCCCATATGTAAAACTCCTGTAACATTTGGAGGTGGAATTACAATGGTGTAAGGAGTTCTATGGTCTGGTTCCGAATGAAAATAATTGTTTTTCATCCAGTAAGCATACCATTTATTCTCAATGGTTTTAGCGTCAAATTGTGCAGGAATACTCATTTTATAATAGATACGTTTATTAGTAATTGTATGTTTTTAGGTCATTGAATATCAAACTCAAAGAAAGTAAACAATACCACATTTCAGTTTTGGTTCGATATTTGTAAGTGTACCGTTGGCAAAAGTAATTAATAAAGTAGAGTATAAAAAGCGAATTAATAATTTGTACTCTAATTAAAACAAACTATATTTACTCAACCCAAACAAAGTCTAATTATATGAAAAATCTTATCATTGTAATAGCCACAGCGCTCTTTACCATTACAACCTACAGCCAAAGTGGTCCAAAAATCCAATTTTCGGCACCCGATAACACTATCGATTACGGCAAAGTGAGTAAAAATGCGGATAACGGTATTCGTACTTTTGAATTTAAAAATACAGGGGATGCACCTTTGCAAATCATCAATATACTATCTACCAAAGAGTGTAGCATTTTGAGTAAACCCACATCGGCAATTCAGCCTGGACAAAATGGCAAAATAGAAGTAAAATACAATATGACTCCGGGACCTATCAGAAAAACCATCACTGTTGAAACCAATGCAGTAAATCAAGAGAATGGTAGAGTTGCCTTAAAAATCAAAGGAGAAGTTATATAAAGCTATTTTAAAGTTCACTTTCTAACCTGAAAGTGAACTTTAATTTGTTATTATCTCTCAAAACCACTATGGTGATATTTTTATCTTCTTCCACCATAAAAAGATTGTTTATTTTTTGAAGTGTATACCTAAATACTGGAGTCCCTCCAATAGAAACAATCTCATCTCCCACTTTTAAACCACATTTCTCAGCAGCCGATTTTTTTCGGATATTAGCAATGATATAGTTGGGTTTTAACTCGAATTTATATTTGTAGTCATTTCTTACCATAACCTTTCCTGATTCTTGATTGCCATACCCATAAGAATTTACAAGACTATTTTCAAGTTTTATATAATCTTCCACCCATTTCAATCCATTTTGCTCAATCTCAATACCGCTTTTATTATACTTAAAATGAGATTTGAAATTCCCATTTTTCCTAAGATATATCGTCCCTCTTTCATAATCAAAAACAACTTTAAATCTCCTGAAGATTTCAGCACCAATAGAACCTACTCTATTATCGACCATTTTAACGTGTTTCAACGAACTCGAGTCAGGAAAAGCAACAATTGGAGTACTGAACTTGAAATCGGCCATTTTTAATTCGCTTATTTTGGCTCTTTTCCCCTCAATATCTCCACTAAATCCTTTTCCTAAAAAATCGTCAAAATTTTTCTTAGGCACATTAATCCCCTCAGTGTAGTTTTGAAAAACCCAAATTGCATCGCTGTTGCCTATATCAATCAACATTTTGGATTCGATATAAGTATCCTGCATTTTCAACTGAACATTGAAATATGGTTTTGCTTTTTCGATTGAAATTGGGAGGCTAACAAATTTCTTATCTAATTTCTTCTGGTATTTAGCATTGGATTTTGATACCGTAATTTTTTTTCTCAAATAATCAATTTCGACCAAATTATTTTTAAAAAATTGTGTTCCAATAATTCCATTTACAGGAATCCCAATATGTGAAGAGAGATTGAAATTTTGGTCTAAAATGATATAAAAACTTTGCTTTGGAGAGACCAATCCTCTAACAAACATATAATTATTCGAAGACTTGAGGCCCTCAATTGACTCATTACTGCCCAAACCTCGTAGTTGAATTTTATCAACATTATACAAATTCAATTCCTTTTTATCATCCAAACTAAACAATAAAGTCTCCTCTACTCCCGTATCCAATAAAAAATTAAGTTCAACACCGTTAACTGTAATTGGTATAAAAATCAGATTGTTTATCAACTGAAACGGTACTTCGACTTGAGTTTGATTGCCTATAAACTTAAACCCTTCTTGAGCACGGTTAGTATATTGTCCTAGAAAAAATAGCAGAAAAAATAGAGTTATTCTCATTAAAAAAGGTTTCGGTAATAGTACAAAAAATACAACATATTTGTTAGAATTTGGTAACAAATAGCACTTAAATTTACATTTAATTTGGAAAAAAAATCGCAATTTTGCACCAAATTATAAAAAACATGCCTAGTATTTCAATCAGAGGTAAAAAAATGCCTGAATCGCCAATTCGAAAATTAGCTCCTTTTGCAGATTTGGCCAAATCAAAAGGACGCAAAGTCTATCATTTAAACATTGGTCAACCCGATATTAAAAGCCCCGAACTCGCTATTGAAGCTATCAAAAATATACAACTAGATATTATTGAATATGGACCATCTGCTGGTTATGAAAGCTATAGAAAAAAATTAGCCAGATTTTATCAAAATCAAAATGTTTCAGTAGCTACTGAGGACATTATCATTACGACTGGAGGTTCAGAAGCTTTACTTTTTGCCTTAGGAAGCATTATGGATCCTGAAGACGAAATAATTATCCCTGAACCTTTTTATGCTAATTACAGTGCTTTTTCGGCTGAGTCAAGCGCACGAGTTGTTCCAGTAATTTCTAACATTGAAAGTGGTTTTACCCTTCCAACAATTGAAGAATTTGAAAAAGCTATTACCAGTAAAACCAAAGCAATATTAATATGCAACCCCAATAATCCTACTGGATACCTCTACTCTGAATCTGAAATAAATCAGCTTGGTGCATTGGTTAAAAAATATGACCTCTTCCTTATTGCTGATGAAGTATATCGCGAGTTTATTTACGACGAAAGAGACCAACATTTCTCTGTAATGAACCTAAAAGGAATTGAACAAAATGTCATTATGATTGATTCAGTTTCCAAAAGATATAGTATGTGCGGCGCTAGAATAGGCTGCTTGGTAACCAAAAATAAAGAAGTTATTGCCGCTTCAATGAAGTTTGCACAAGCTCGTTTGTGTCCACCTACCATTGAACAAATAGCCTGTGAAGCTGCTATAGACACGCCAAAAAGTTATTTTGACGAAGTAATTTCAGAATACAAAGAAAGAAGAGACATTTTAATCAATGAACTTAACAAAATTGATGGAGTACTAGTAAAAAGTCCAAAAGCAGCTTTTTATTGTATCGCCCAACTCCCTATAGACAATGCCGACGATTTTGCACAATGGCTTTTAGAAACCTATGAATTTAATGGAGAAACGGTTATGGTAGCTCCCGCGGCTGGTTTTTATTCTACTCCTGGTGTGGGCTTAAATCAAGTTCGTATTGCCTATGTTTTAAGTAAAGAAGAACTCATAAAAGCGGTTCACATTCTAAAAGAAGCTATAAAAGAATACAACCAACGTTCTTAGAAACAAAAAATAGATAATCAAAAGACAATAATTCAAAGGAGTTATTGTCTTTTTTTGTTAAAATTAAACCCGAAATATTAAGAAAAACTAGGCAATTAATTCCCTCAAGCGATTGAATTTGTTACTATTTATTATTTATCTTTACCCCTTGAAAAATACACACCCAACAAATAGTAATTTTTAATGATAAATAACGAAGAATTCCACGACGAAATAGGAAATAATCATATTAGTACCAACGCTAATAATCCGATAAGAGAAGATGCTTTTGCTATTTCGGATGAAGAAAAAATTGAACGCATCAAGAAAGATGTAGAAAATATGTTGCTTACTTTGGGTATGGATTTAACAGATGATAGCCTAAAAGGCACCCCAAATCGTGTAGCAAAAATGTTCGTAAAAGAAATTTTTGGCGGTTTAAATCCGAATAAAAAACCAAAAGCTTCAACTTTTGACAACAACTACAAATATGGTGAGATGTTGGTTGAAAAAAACATTACCTTATATTCTACCTGTGAACATCATTTGTTACCCATCATAGGAAGAGCACACGTGGCTTATATTTCTAATGGTACTGTAATTGGCTTGTCTAAAATGAATAGAATTGTTGAATATTATGCAAAAAGACCTCAAGTACAAGAGCGTTTGACTATGCAAATTGTTCAAGAACTTCAAAGAGCATTAGGAACAGAAGACGTTGCTTGTGTAATAGATGCCAAACATCTTTGCGTAAATTCTAGAGGAATAAAAGATATCGAAAGTAGTACGGTAACCTCAGAATTTGGTGGAAAATTCAAAGAAGCACAAACCAGAAGAGAGTTTTTGGATTACATTAAATTAGAAACGAAATTCTAAGAGTTTATGTTTTTTTGTTCAATCGGTTAAATAGTTAATCGATAGACAACAGATTATTTACTTTTTTCAAATAAGCAATCACGATTCATAAGTTTGCAATCAATAATTCAACGTTAAACATTAAACCGTTAAACTGTTAAACAAAAAGAAATGCCTTTATACAACCATCAACCCCTCAAAATATACAATTCTCTATCTGGAGAAAAAGAACCATTTGTACCCGTTCACGAAGGAAATGTAGGAATGTATGTTTGTGGTCCAACCGTGTACAGTAATGTACATTTAGGGAATGTGAGAACTTTTATGTCATTTGATGTAATATTCAGGTATCTATTGCATTTGGAATACAAAGTTCGTTATGTACGCAACATTACCGATGTAGGTCATATCGTGGATGATGTAGATGAAGGAGAAGATAAAATTGCTAAAAAAGCGAGATTAGAACAATTGGAACCGATGGAAGTAGTACAGCGTTATACTGTTGATTTCCATCGTATTTTGAGTGCCTTTAATTTTTTACCACCAAGTATTGAACCTACAGCTACTGGACATATTATTGAGCAAATTGAAATTATCAAAAAAATAATAGACAATGGATTCGCTTATGAAGCCAATGGTTCTATTTATTTTGATGTGGTAAAATTTAATGAAGACCATCATTATGGTATCTTGAGTGGCAGAAACATCGAAGATATGTTGGCTAATACTCGAGATTTAGACGGTCAATCAGACAAAAGAAATCCTCAAGATTTTGCTTTATGGAAAAAAGCGGAACCACAACATATTATGCGTTGGCCTTCACCTTGGAGCGATGGATTCCCGGGTTGGCACTTAGAATGTACTGCTATGAGTACAAAATACTTGGGCAATCATTTTGACATTCACGGTGGTGGAATGGATTTGAAATTCCCACATCACGAATGTGAAATCGCTCAAAATGAAGCGTGCACAGGACACACACCTGTGAATTATTGGATGCATGCCAATATGCTTACTTTGAATGGTAAAAAAATGGCAAAATCGACTGGAAATAATATTTTACCAGGAGAGATTTTGACTGGAGACAATACTATTTTGAGCAAACCGTTTTCAGCTTCGGTAACGCGTTTCTTTATGTTACAAGCACATTATAGAAGCATACTTGATTTTTCGGATGATGCTATTGTGGCGGCCGAAAAAGGATACAAACGATTAATGGAAGCTCTTTCGTTATTGAAAGACTTACCTACAAGCGCTCAATCGTCTGTTGCCATTGAAGATTGGAAACAATTCTGTTATGATGCGATGAATGATGATTTTAACACACCTATCCTAATTGCGCATTTGTTTGAGGGTGTTCGTTATATTAATGTCATCAAAGATGGTAAAGAAACTATAACGGTAGAAGATTTGGCTTCATTTACAACCGCTATAGAAGCATTTGTATTTGAGGTTTTGGGTCTTGAGAATGAAAAAATTACCGATAGCAGTAACGATAAATTAGAAGGCACCATTCAGTTATTGATTGACATGAGAAAGCAAGCCAGAGAAAACAAAAACTTTGCGCTTTCGGACCAAATTAGAGACCAATTATTGGCTCTGGGTATTCAATTGAAGGACGGCAAAGAAGGCACTACTTTTAGTTTATAAAACAGAAAATTAGATATTAGAAGTGAGAAATTAGAAGTTTAAAGTTTCCAAAAAATCACTTTCTGTCCTTTTAGCCCCGATGGGAGTGGCATCCTTTGCCTTTTTCTGTAAGAAGGCAAAGATATAACGGACAGCGGGACCCATACTTACTGAAAATGCCTTATTTACCTGCTCCTAATTAGTAGTTGACTAACAAAAGATGATGTTAAATAAAATTTTTACCTACCCATTAATTCTTTTGGTACGCTTTTATCAAGGAGCCATCTCCCCTTTTACACCAGCCGCTTGCAGGTACGAACCCACTTGCTCGAGCTATATGATTGAAGCGTTGCAAAAGCACGGTTTTTTGTTTGGTGGTTATTTGGGATTGAAACGGATTTTGAGTTGTCATCCTTGGGGTGGAAAAGGTTATGACCCTGTTCCTGAAAAAAAATGCTCACACAAATAGTAATTAAACGTTTTCAATTTGATTACATTTAAAGTTTATATTTACAAAAAAATTACACATGACACACGCTTTGAACTTGGTTTGGAATCCATCTGAAGGATTAGATTTAGGCTTTTTTATGATTCGATATTACAGCCTAATGTTTGTAGTAGCTTTTGGATTGGGTTGGTACATCATGAAACATATTTTTGAACGCGAAGGAGAACCGATTGAGAAATTGGATTCGCTTTTTATTTGGACTGTTTTAGCTACTTTGCTCGGTGCTCGTTTGGGTCATGTCTTTTTTTATGATTGGGAATATTATCGCAATCATTTGCTTGAAATTATACTACCATTTCGTTTTGAACCAAAATTTGAGTTTACTGGTTTTCAAGGATTAGCTAGTCATGGCGCAGCTGTTTCTATAATCATTGCTATGTATTATTACAGTAAAAACATCTTGAAACGCCCACAATTGTGGATTTTGGATCGCGTAGTTATTCCTGTAGCAAGTGGTGCTATTTTTGTAAGATTAGGTAATTTTTTTAATTCTGAAATTATTGGAAAAGAAACAACTTCTGTTTTTGGGATTCGTTTTTTGAGAGATCAGTTTAGTCCAAAAGATGCTGTAAATGCTACTGGAATCGCCAATCCAAATGACGCATATAATGCGATTGCAACCGACCCAAAGTTTGCTGATCTATTAGCGCAAGTTCCCGCAAAACATCCTACACAGCTGTATGAAGCTTTTTGCTACATCTTCGTTTTTGCCATTTTGTTTTTCTTGTATTGGAAAACAGAAGCAAGAAAGAAATCAGGCTTTTTGTTTGGTTTGTTCTTAGTACTTTTATTTACGGTTCGTATCATTGTTGAGTCGGTAAAAGAAAGTCAAGGCGGTTTTGAAAATGAATTAGGCAACATACTTTCTACCGGACAATGGTTGAGTATTCCTTTTATCCTTATTGGTTTATTTTTTGTTTTTAGAACACAAAAAGAAGCTTAGTATATTTACAAAAAAAGGCTGTCCTTAGTTTTTGGACAGCCTTTTGATTTATACTAAAAAAATATTATTTAATGGATTTAAAACCCATATTGAACAAAGTAAACGCCTGAATATCGGCAGCTTCTTCAATTGTTTTAGAAACGGGTTTTCCAGCACCATGGCCAGCATTGGTCTCAATTCGAATTAAAACAGGATTACTTCCTTTTTGTTTTTCTTGCAATTCGGCTGCAAATTTAAAACTATGGGCTGGCACTACTCTATCGTCATGATCTCCAGTGGTTACCAATGTAGCAGGATACTTTACCCCTGATTTTACATTATGAACTGGTGAATAGCCTTTTAAATAATCAAACATCTTTTTAGAATCTTCAGCTGTACCATAATCATAAGCCCAACCCGCGCCAGCAGTAAACGTATGATAACGCAACATATCCATAACTCCAACAGCAGGAAGTGCAACCTTCATCAAGTCGGGCCTTTGTGTCATCACAGCACCAACCAATAAACCACCGTTAGAACCACCACGAATTGCTAAAAATTCAGAAGAAGTATATTTTTGAGCGATCAAATATTCACCTGCTGCAATAAAATCATCAAATACATTTTGTTTTTGCATTTTGGTTCCGGCGTCGTGCCATTTTTTACCGTATTCGCCGCCTCCACGCATATTGGCAACAGCATAAATTCCGCCCATTTCTAACCAAACCGCATTGGCAATACTAAAACTTGGTGTTAAACTCACATTAAATCCACCATAACCATACAAAATGGTTGGATTCTTTCCATTTAATTGCAATCCTTTCTTATGTGTAATAATCATCGGTACTTTGGTTCCGTCTTTTGAAGTATAAAACACTTGTTTAGATTCATAATCTTCTGAAACAAAATCAACTTTAGGCTTAACATAAACCGAAGATTTACCACTTTCTGGAGAGAAGGTATAAGTAGTACCCGGAGTAACATAGTTAGTAAATGAAAAATACAACTCTTTATCTTTGGATTTACCACTAAAACCTGAAGCTGTTCCAACACCGGGCAAGGCAATGGTACGGATTAAATTTCCTTTATAATCAAATTGTTTGACTACAGAAACCGCATCTTTCATATAATTCGCAAAAATATACCCTGAACCCGTAGATGGATTTAAAACTTGCTCCGTTTCTGGAATTAAATCTTTCCAGATTTTAACACTTAAATCCGTAACATCCACTGTAACTATTCTTTTGTTAGGCGCATTTAAATTGGTCACTATTAAAAGCGTACTACCTACATTATCCAATACGTCAACATCATACTCAAATCCTGTATGAATAGGAAGAACAGGGCCATTTGGAACAGATAAATATTTTATGTACAATTCATTCCCTGAAGTAGAATTGGCAGCTGAAATAAACAAATAACGATTATCATCTGATACATATCCACCTACATATCTACGCTTTTCTTCATCACCAAAAATCACAGCATCTTCCGCCTGTTTGGTTCCAAGCTTATGAAAAAATAAACGGTGTTGATCCGTTTTAGCCGAAAATTCACTTCCATCTGGTTTTTCGTAACTAGAATAAAAAATCCCTTCATTCCCTTTCCAAGATAGACCGCTAAACTTTACATCCACTAAAGGTTCTCCTATACTCTGTTTCGTTTTAGCATCAATAAAAATAACCTTCCTCCAATCACTTCCCGCTTCTGAAATAGAATAAGCTACTAAAGAACCGTCTTTAGAAAAACTAACCCCATCCAATGAAGTTGTGGCATCTTTAGAAAAAGTATTGGGATCTAAAAATACCTCTTCAGTCCCTTTAGCATCTTTTCTATACAACACAGATTGATTTTGCAATCCATTATTTTTATAATAGTAGGTATAGTCACCTTCTTTAAAAGGCGCCGAAACTTTCTCATAATTCCAAAGTTTTTCCATGCGCGCTTTAATCGTATTTCGAAATGGAATCGCTGCTAAATAATCAAAGGTAACTTTATTTTGTTCTTTAACCCATTCGGCCGTTTCAGCTGAACGGTCATCTTCCAACCATCTAAAAGGGTCTGGAATAGAATTACCAAAATAAACATCTACTTTGTCTATCTTTTTAGTGGCAGGATACTTTATCGTGGATTGCCCAAACGAAAGCAAAGAAGAAGAAACAATCATAGTACTTAAAATTACTTTTTTCATAGATGTGAAATTTATTTAAAATGGAAGACAATTTTATAAAAATTCTTCAAAACAAATCTAATAAATTACCCTCAAAGTAAATATAAAACAAAAGTTATTTTTGGGCGTGCCCCTCCATAAAAATTCCGGGTCGGGCTGTACGTTCCCGCTTCCCGATGAAAAATCGGGAGAGCTCCACTGCCATCCTTCACGCAATTCATCAACAATTCCTATTTTAGCAAACACAACTAAAAACCTAAAATATATAAACAAAAAAAAGGGCGCATCATACAATGCGCCCTTTGTTATCAACAGACTATAACTTATTTATTTTCGTTATGTCTCTCTTCAATTAATTTTTTATCAGCAATTGAAATGGTGTCTACTAACACTGGTGTTGCGATAAATAGTGAAGAATACGTTCCAACTATAATACCAATCAACATAGCAAAGATAAATCCTCTAATGGATTCTCCTCCAAAGATGAACATAATTAACAATACTGCGATCATAGTTAATGAAGTATTGATTGTTCTTGACATTGTAGAGTTGATAGAATTATTTACGATTTCAGCAAAATTACCTTTTGTTTTACCATCTAAGAATTCACGAACTCTATCAAATACAATTACAGTATCATTCATAGAATAACCAATTACGGTAAGGATTGCTGCGATAAAATGCTGGTCAATTTCCATTCCGAATGGCATGAATTTGTAGCATAATGAATAGATTCCCAATACAAAGATAACGTCATGCGCTACCGCAGCAAGAGCACCTAAACTATACTGCCATTTTCTGAAACTGATTACCAAATACAATCCAACAATAAGCATTGCACCTAAAACTGCCCAATAAGCATTCGTTTTAATATCTTCAGCAACAGTTGGTCCAACTTTTGAAGCCATAACAACCCCAACTTTCTTACCATCATAAGCATTTACAAATTTCTCATAAGTAACATCAGCAGAAAAATGTTTCTTTAAGCTTTCATATAATAATTTGTTCACTTCTTCATCGGCTTCGCTTCCGTGTTCTTGAACTTTGTATTTAGTTGTAATTTTTAATTGATTGTCATTACCAAAAACTTTTGCTTCAGCACTACCAAAAACTTTAGTTAATTCTTCTTTAACTTCTTCTGCTTTTACAGGTTTCTCAAAACGTACTTGAAACGTTCTTCCTCCAACAAAATCAACTCCTTGATCAAAACCATTAGTAGCAATTGAAACAATAGATACTACAGTAACTATAGCTGAGAATACATAAGACCATTTTTTAATTCCTAAGAAATTAAAGTAGAAATTAGTAAAGAAGTTTTTAGAGAAATTAGTAACGAATGACAAGTCATTTTTACCAGCAATGTTTCTATCGATAAAAATTCTAGCAATAAAGATTGAAGTAAATAAAGACGTTACAATACCAATTAACAATGTTGTTGCAAAACCTTTAATTGGTCCTGATCCAAATATAAACAATACCGCACCAGTCAAAATGTGAGTTACGTTGGCATCAACTATAGAACGCATAGCACCTTTCCAACTATAAGAAGCAATAACAGCCTCATTTAAAGTTTTTCCTGCACGTAATTCTTCTTTCGCTCTTTCATAAATAATAATGTTGGCATCTACTGCCGTACCCATTGTTAATACGATACCAGCAATACCAGGCAACGTCAATACAGCACCTAAACTTGCTAAAATTCCAAACAAGAACAATAAGTTTACCGCCAAAGCTAAGTTAGCATACCAACCTGCTTTACCGTAATACACCATCATCCAAAGAGATACTAATAATAATCCAACAAGAGCAGAAGTAGTACCGTTATCGATTGCTTCTTGACCTAAAGATGGCCCTACCACTTCAGATTGAACGATATCAGCAGCTGCAGGTAATTTACCAGCTCTTAATACGTTAGCTAAATCTTTAGTTTCAGTAATATCAAAGTTTCCAGAGATTTCTGATCTACCACCAGCAATTGGACCACTTGAAACACCTGGAGCTGAATACACCACGTTATCTAAAACGATAGCAATGTATCCTTTTGAAGTATAAGCTCTTCCTGTTAATTCTTCCCATTCTTTAGCACCTTTGCTATTCATTTGCATAGAAACCGCTGGTTTACCCATTTGGTCAAATGTGTCAGTTGCATCTGTTACCACACCACCTGCCATTGAAGGCGCATCATTTCTATTTCCTTTTAAAGCATATAATTCTACTGCATCTATTTTTTTATCTTTTGCTTTAGCATCTTGAATAGTTGTTGGTTTACCCCAAACAAATTTAGCGTAACGTTGCTCCCCTGCTAATAAGTTTTTTACATCAGGTCTTTTTAAGTACCCATTAACAATAGCTGTATCTTTAGGAGAAAACATTCCTAATACTGGTCCACCACCTTGAGCAATAATTTTATCGAATAAAGGATTTTTCCCTGCTTTTGTAGCAGTTGAATCTTTTTCGTCAGTCAACAAAGCACTCAAAGTATCTTTTGCTACTTTTTTAGTTTCTATTTTAGCTACTTCCGTTTTCTTCAAAACATCATTTGCAGCTACTAAGAAATTACCAATTTCTTCAATTTTATAAGTTTCCCAGAATTGTAATTCTGCTTTCCCTTGTAATAATCTTTTGATTCTATCAACATCTTTTGCTCCAGGTAATTCTACAAGAATTCTTCCTGTTTCACCAATTTTTTGAATGTTAGGTTGAGTCACTCCAAATTTATCGATACGCTCTCTTAAAACACCAAAAGCACTTTCAACAGATTCGTCAACTTTTCTTTTAATAACTTTTTGCACTTGAGCATCGGTCATTTGAAAATCAACACCACCATCACCTTGCAAGCTTCTGTTTGCAAAAATTTCAGGAGAGGCTAACTTTGTAGTCCCATTGGCATTAGCTTCAAAAGCTTCAAAAAAAGCATCTAAATAGGTTTGATTTCCTTTTTGATTAGTAGTAGCATCAGCTAAGGACTTGTTGAAAACAGGATTTTTTGAATTATTAGATAATCCTTTCAAAATGTCTTTAACAGAAATTTGAAGAATTACGTTGATTCCACCTTCTAAGTCAAGACCTTTATTAATTTGTTTGTCTTTAACCTCATTGTAGGTAAAATCAGTAAACCCTAGATTAAACACTTTTTCTTTCCCTATGGAATCTAAATATTTTACTTCTTTTTCAGTGTTTCCACCAGCGAAAGATTTAGCATCACTTTGAATCTTATCCGATACAAACGTGAAAGAAAGTTGGTAAATACTTACCAATGCAAATAGAATTGCGAAAAATTTAATAAGTCCTTTATTCTGCATTATTACTAAAAATTAATTATTTTTTAATTACTCTTTTTGTTTTAAACCTCAATAAAATAAGCATTGACATCGTTTTTTTAAAACAAAAAAATCAATCTTGCATTATATCATTTTTTTTAAACCGAGCAAATATATCATTAACGAAAAGATTAACCAATTTTTTTATTAATTAATCTCAAAAAAAAAACTGCAAAAGCGCAGTTTTTTTTCATATTACATAAAACGTTATGCTAACACCGATTTCAAATCAGCATTCATTCCTCTAACTGCTTCTGCACTTTTAGCAAATGCTGCCTTTTCTGATTCATTCAAGTTGATATCGATAATTTCCTCTACCCCATTTTTACCAATAATACATGGCACACCGATGCAAATATCGTTTTGACCGTATTCTCCTTCTAAGAAAACAGAGCAAGCAATCATTTTCTTTTGATCATTCAAAATACTATCCACTAAGTAAGCTACAGAAGCTCCTGGCGCATACCAAGCTGATGTACCTAATAATCCTGTTAAAGTAGCTCCACCCACCATAGTATCTGCAGCCACTTTATCCAATACTTCTTGAGAAGCAAATTGAGAAACAGGAATACCGTTATAAGATGCCAAACGGGTTAATGGAATCATAGTTGTATCTCCATGACCTCCGATAACCATTGCTGAGATATCATTTGAAGGCACATCTAACGCTTTTGACAAATAATATCTAAAACGTGAACTATCTAAAGCACCTCCCATTCCTATGATTCTATTTTTTGGCAAACCTGTTGCTTTTAATGCTAAATAGGTCATCGTATCCATTGGATTTGAAACCACTACAACAATACAATTAGGCGAATGAGCTAAAACATTTTCAGCTACAGATTTCACAATTCCAGCGTTGATACCGATTAACTCTTCTCTTGTCATTCCAGGTTTTCTTGGAATGCCTGAAGTAATCACTACAACATCACTGTTAGCTGTTTTGGCGTAATCATTAGTACTTCCTGAAACTTTGGTATTAAAACCAGTATTAGTAGCACATTGAGAAATATCCATTGCCTTTCCTTCGGCAAAACCTTCTCTAATATCTAATAAAACTACTTCACTTGCAATTCCTCTATAAGCAATTACATCTGCGCAGGTTGCTCCAACATTTCCTGCTCCTACAATGGTAACTTTCATTTTTTTCTAATTTTGTTTATATGTAAAATTGATTCTTATAATCAATCCCCTAATTTACGCATCTATATTGGCATAAACAGCATTTTTTTCAATAAATTCTCTACGAGGTGGCACCTCATCTCCCATCAACATAGAAAAAACGCGATCTGCCTCAACCAAACTATCAATATTCACTTGTCGTAAAGTCCTGAAATTCGGATCCATAGTAGTTTCCCACAACTGTTCCGCATTCATTTCTCCAAGACCTTTATAACGTTGAATTGAAGCACTACCTCCCATTCTTTCGTTAGCTTGATCTCTTTGAACATCAGTCCAAGCATATTCTTTCTTATTTCCTTTTTTTACTAAATACAAAGGTGGTGCAGCGATATATACATGTCCCTCTTCGATCAACTCTTTCATAAATCGGAAGAAGAAGGTCAAAATCAAAGTAGCAATGTGACTACCATCGACATCGGCATCACACATGATAATTACTTTATGATAACGTAGTTTAGAGATATTCAACGCTTTACTATCTTCTTCTGTTCCAACAGTAACACCAAGTGCTGTGAAAATATTTCGAATCTCTTCATTTTCGAAAACCTTGTGGTGCATGGCTTTTTCCACGTTCAAAATTTTACCTCTCAAAGGCAAAATAGCTTGAAAAGCACGATCACGTCCTTGTTTTGCAGTTCCACCTGCCGAATCTCCCTCGACAAGATACACTTCACATCTAGCAGGATCTTGCTCTGAACAATCGGATAGTTTACCTGGCAAACCTCCACCGCCCATAACGGTTTTACGTTGTACCATTTCACGAGCTTTCTTAGCTGCGTGACGCGCTTGAGCCGCTAATATTACTTTTTGGATAATGATTCTAGCATCATTTGGATTCTCTTCCAAATAATTCTCTAACATTTCACCTACTGCTTGACTTACAGGAGAAACTACTTCTCTATTTCCTAGCTTCGTCTTAGTTTGTCCTTCAAACTGAGGCTCAGCTACTTTTACAGAAATAATAGCGGTTAATCCTTCACGGAAATCATCTCCAGTAATTTCAAACTTTAATTTATCAAGCATTCCAGAAGCATCGGCATACTTTTTAAGGGTTCTTGTTAAACCACTTCTAAAACCTTGCAAATGCGTTCCTCCTTCGTGTGTATTGATATTATTTACATACGAAAATATGTTTTCAGAATAACTTGTGTTGTAGATCAAAGCTACTTCAACAGGAATTTCTCCTTTTTCGTGATCCATAGAAATCACGTGTCCGATAATTGGCTCACGGTTTCCATCCAAATAACGAATGTATTCTTTTAAACCTTCAGTAGAATGAAATACTTCTCTTAAGAAATTTCCATCTTTATCAACTTCTCTTTTATCTGTAAATGTGATTGAAATTCCTTTATTCAAAAAAGACAATTCACGCATACGCGCAGAAAGTGTATCGTACGAATACTCCGTAGTTTGCGTAAAAATGGTTGGATCAGGATAAAAAGTTACTATAGTACCTCTTTTGGTCGTTTCCCCAATTTGTTTTACCGGATATAAAGCTTTTCCTCTTTCGTATTCTTGTTCATACACTTTGCCATCACTACTATGAACAGTTGCTCTCAAGTGAGAAGATAATGCATTCACACAAGACACCCCAACACCGTGAAGACCACCAGATACTTTATAAGAATCTTTATCAAATTTCCCTCCAGCACCAATCTTGGTCATTACTACCTCAAGTGCTGAAACGCCTTCTTTTTTATGAATCCCAACTGGAATTCCACGACCGTTATCTTCAACTGTAATAGAACCATCTTCATTGATAGCAACACTAATGGTATCACAATGACCTCCCATTGCCTCATCGATAGAGTTATCTACTACCTCATACACTAAGTGATGCAAACCACGGACACCTACATCTCCAATATACATTGATGGACGCATTCTTACGTGCTCCATTCCTTCTAATGCCTGAATACTGTCTGCTGAATAATTGTTCTTATTGATTTCCTCGCTCATATATATTTATTCTAAAAATGTATTTTTTGTATAACACGCAAATATACAAAAGCCGAAAGGAATTTAGGTCAAAAAAGCCTTTTTAAGCGCTTAAGTTATCAACATTTATGGTTTATATCCCAACAAAAAAAACACGCCCTAAAAAGAGCGTGTTTTCAACAGTACAACTAATAATCTAATTCAAATAATAAATTATGCTTTTACATAGGCATCATCGTGTACATTGGCCACGGCTCTACCTGATGGATCGTTTAAATTTTTAAATGCTTCGTCCCATTCTAAAGCGATTTTGGTACTACAAGCCACACTAGCTTCTTGAGGAACACACAAAGCCGCTGCATCGCTTGGAAAATGTTCTGCAAAAATAGAACGGTAGTAATACTCCTCTTTTGATGTTGGTGTTTGCAACGGGAATTTGTATTTGGCATTCGCCAATTGTTCATCGGTTACTTCAACAGCTACAACTGCTTTCAAAGTATCGATCCAACTGTAACCCACTCCATCACTAAATTGTTCTTTTTGTCTCCAAGCTACACTTTCAGGCAACATATCCTCAAAGGCTTTACGAACCACCCATTTCTCCATTGGATGCTCTTTGTTGATCATTTTATCTTGAGGATTGATACGCATAGCTACATCCATAAATTCTTTGTCCAAAAATGGCACACGTCCTTCAATTCCCCAAGCGGCTAAGCTTTTGTTCGCTCTCAAACAATCGTACATATGCAGTTTACCTAATTTACGAACATTCTCTTCGTGAAATTCTCTTGCATTCGGCGCTTTATGGAAATACAAATAACCTCCAAATAACTCATCGGCACCTTCACCAGACAATACCATTTTGATTCCCATTGATTTAATAACTCTCGCCATTAACCACATAGGAGTTGATGCTCTTACAGTAGTAACATCATAGGTTTCTAGGTTGTAAATCACATCACGAACGGCATCTAATCCTTCTTGAATGGTAAATTTAATTTCGTGGTGAATCGTTCCGATATGTTCTGCTACTTTTTGAGCAGCGGCCAAATCTGGCGAACCTTCTAATCCTACAGAAAACGAGTGCAATTGTGGGTACCAAGCATCTACTTGATCGTCTGACTCAATACGTTTTTGAGCGTATTTTTTAGCTACAGCCGAAGTAATTGACGAATCCAAACCTCCTGAAAGCAACACTCCATAAGGCACATCACTCATTAATTGTCTGTGAACCGCAGCTTCTAAAGCTTCTTTGATTGCAGGAATACTGGTTTCATTGTCTTTTACAGCTTCATAGTCCGTCCAATCTCTTTTGTACCATTGTACAAACTCACCATCTCTACTTGACAAATAATGTCCTGGAGGAAACAACTCAATTTTGGTACAATAGCCTTCTAATGCTTTCAATTCAGAAGCTACATAAAAAGTACCGTGTTGATCCCATCCTATATATAAAGGAATAATTCCCATATGATCACGAGCCACGAAATATTCATCTTTTTCAACATCATAAATAGCAAATCCGAAGATTCCATTCATTTCGTCAATAAAATCAACTCCTTTTTCTTTGTATAAAGCCAAAATTACTTCGCAGTCACTTTCGGTTTTAAACTGATATTTACCTTCAAATTGTTTGCGTAAATCGCGGTGGTTATAAATTTCGCCATTGGCAGCCAAAATCAAATTGCCATCTTCGCTTAACAAGGGTTGTTTCCCTGAAGCTGGATCTACAATGGCCAAACGTTCGTGAGACAAAATCGCTTTTTCATTACTAAAGATTCCACTCCAATCTGGTCCACGGTGGCGGATAATTTTAGACATTTCTAAGACTTGAGGTCTTAGGGTTTCTGATTTCTGTTTTAAGTCAAAGGCACATACAATTCCGCACATAGCTATATTTTTTTATTCTGATTATTTAATTTGATGAAGCAAAGATGCTACAACAGATATAAACAGAAAACACAAAATCGATTTTTAGTTATAATTTATAACTAAAAATCGATTTTTAATAAAAATATGAAACACAAAACCGATTCAATTAGAAGAAACACTTAAAATCTGTAAATCGAGAGCGCTATCTAATTCCAAACACTATTTCATTATAGTCAATCCTATTTTTGTCATATCGAACGCAGTCGAGATATTACAAGGGTTCTCGAGTGAGCTACCATTGACGTTTTTGTTTAAGAAGGGTTTCGACTGCGCTCAACCTGACAATGCAAATATCTTTTTATATTGCTTTTTTTTAGAATAAAAAATTAAACCTCGAACTGACAAAATGGACTATTAAAAATAAGTTATTGCTATTATGACGATTATTTTTGTTTTGCCCCTTTAATAAATGTACTTGAAGGCTTCAACTTAACCATCTGACTAGATACGACTTGCATCAAATCGGCATCAAATACCACAAAATCCGCCCATTTACCGACTTCCAAACTTCCTTTTTCTTTTTCTTCGAAATTAGAGTAGGCTGCCCAAAGCGTCATTCCTTTTAAGGTTTCTTCGCGAGACAAAGCATTTTCTATTTGGAAACCATTTTTTGGAAATCCTTTTACATCTTGACGTGCCACCGCAGCGTGAAACGTAAGCATAGGATTGACTTCCTCCACAGGAAAATCGGTTCCTAGAGCTATTGTGCCAGATTTTTGGAGTAGTTTTTTATAGGCATAAGCATTTTTCAAACGCTCTTTCCCTAAGCGATCACCTGCCCAATACATATCGGAAGTGGCGTGTGTGGGTTGAACGGAAGGAATGATTCCGAGTTTGAAATAATCAAAATCGGATTCCTGAATTACTTGTGCGTGCTCAATTTTCCAGCGGCGGTCTTTTTTGCCTGTCAATACTTCTTTGTAGATTTTAAGCAAAACGGTATTGGCCGAATCTCCAATAGCGTGTGTATTGAGCTGAAAAGGCGAATTGGCAATTTGTTGCGCTACTGCTTTCAATTGAGGCACTGGAGACAACAAAGCTCCAAATTGCTTAGGACTATCCGAATACGGTTTGTGCATACAAGCTCCTCTGGACCCCAAAGCGCCATCGCCATACATTTTGAATGAACGCACATTCAGTTGATTGGTTTTGTAGATTCCTTTTTTGAAATACAAATCCATATTTTTTTGATTGGCCGTAATCATCGCATAGACGTTGATTTTCATTTTACCCGCTTGTTGCAAACTGTCGATCAAATGGATAATATCTGGATCTAATCCTGCGTCGTTCACAGTAGTCAAGCCATAATCAAACATTACTTTTTCGGCATCCAAAAGCGCGGCGATTTGTGTTTTTCGGCTAGGTTTTGGAATGATTTTAAAAACCAATTCCATAGGATTATCAATCAGAATTCCGGTTGGTGCTCCATTTTGAAGTTCAATTTGTCCGCCATCCGCTTTAGTTTTGGCGGTAATTCCAGCCATTTGCAGCACTTTGGAATTGACCACAATGGCGTGCCCGTCAATGCGGTTGAGCACCACAGGAATGTTTGGAAAAGCGGCATCGAGTGCTGCTTTGGATGGAAATTTCTTCACAGCCCAATCGTTTTGATCCCAGCCATTGCCGACAATAAATGCTGGATTTTTTGCTTTTTGAAACGCTTTTAGGCGCGTAATTATTTCTTCGAAGCTTTTGGTGCCGCGCAAATCTACTTCCTGTAACGTTAGTCCATAGCCATAAAAATGACAATGTGCATCTATCAATCCAGGATAGATAAATTTTCCTTTGTAATCTAAAATAGTTTTGGAAGTATATTTTTTCAGGAGCGAGTCCGTATTACCGATAGCTAGAATTTTTCCATCCTTAATCGCCATCGCAGAAGCTTTTTCGAAAGCAGCATTCACGGTATAAATGGTCGCGTTGGTTACGAGCGTATCCACTTCTGTCTTTGTGCTAGACGCACAAGAAAACAAGAATAGGAATGCAAAAAACAGAGCAATTGATTTCATATTTTTGAAATTGAGTTTGGTCTTGCTAAGATAAGGAAAAGTAAAGTTTAAAATGCTTTTAGTCTGCTTGGCAAAAAATGAAGTTGTTGACTATAAGCAGGCTTTATAGAACAATTATTTAATCTTCCAATACTATAAATAGCCTAAAATCTTAAAGATATATACAGAAAAAGTAGTGAGTTTTTTAGTATGTTTACGTATTAAAAAATAAAAACGAAAACAGGAGACTTCGTAGAGCGAAAAACAATTAAATTAAATTTAAAATGGATTTTTTTGAAATAATTTTTAGTAGAGGAATACTTGAACTTGTTGGAGGATTTATTAGATTTATTTTAAATAAGTGCTATTTATTATTAACTGGAAAACCTCACAAGTCATTATCTTTTTATTTTAAAGAAACAAAAGATGAAACTTTTAAAAATGGAGTTGGAAATCATGTAGTAGGAGTTATCTTCTTTGGACTAATTGTTTTAATTACCATCTTTGTCATGTCACCTGAAGGTAGAAAGTTTTTTAGCAAATAATATCTACAAGAATACTAATAAGCCATTATTTTTTTTTATTGCCGATGGTTCGAATATGGATAAAACCTCTAAAGCATAATAGAGCAGTCTCAAACTTCACATCATTCCAAATAGTGTTGCCTATTCGTAAACCGAAAAAGTCACGCTACTTTTACCATTAGTATTTATAGAATGATTGGCTTTTAAAAGCTAAAACATTAAAACAATCCTTGGCCTATATTGATAAAACTATAAAGATTTAGAAGCTTTAGCCGAAATTAAAGCCCATTTTTGGCTAAAGCCTATACCAAACTCATTTTAATGAACGGGCTAAAGCCCATTCATATTCAAAATTTGAAAAAAAATCCTAACTCATCTTAAAGAACGGGCTAAAGCCCATTCCTATTCAACATTTGCAAAAAAATAACCGAACTCGAGCTTCAACAACTTTTCCAATTCTTCCCAAAAAATCAAAATAATCCCTGCTAGCCCCGGGAGGAGCGACATCCTTTGCTGCCGGGGTTCGGCAGCAAAGATATAGCGGATCACGGGACAATGTAACTAAAGAAGCCTATTGCTTCCTGCTCCTACTCCAACTTTTAAATTACAAAATTTCTTGAATGGTGTACTTGGTGGTGTTGATTTCGAACTCAAAAGCTACTTTGTTGCCCATTAATTTACTGCCCAAAGGCGATTGTGGAGAAAGCGCGATGATGTTGGTGCCTTCGATTGTGATTTTAGGCAAGGCCAAACTGAGGTACAGGTAAATGCCGTTGGCTACAACCAAACTACCTACGACTATGGTTTCGGCGACGATGGTAGGGTCGATTTTGTCCAATACGGCTTTTTGTCCTAAGACTTCTTTTAGTTTGTGATTGAATTTTTCTTGCTCGATATGCATCATTGAAAGTGCGGTTTCGTGCTTGTCTCCCGCGGATCCTTTGGCATCATTTTTAGAGTCTTCGGTCAATGCAGTAATCATATCGCGAAAGGCATCGATTCGGTCTTGAACTAACTGTAGATAGTAAGTATGTATTTTTTGTTTGAATGTCATTGGTAAAACTACAACTCTGACAGGGTTTTGAACCCTGTCAGAGTTTTTTAAAAAATTTAAAAATCAAATTTATAACTTGCTCCCGCTACGATTTGAAATCCTTGAACGGGAAGATTGAGCCATTTTTGATAGGCTTGGTTGGCAATATTGTTGGCTCTTAAAAATGCAGTAATGCGTTCGTTGTATTTGTACCCCACGTGTAAATTAGCGTCAAAGTAAGAAGGCAAAGTAATACTAGCAGCATTAGTAACCAAATCGGTATTGAATTGATTTTCTTTTCGCTCTCCTACAAAAAACACTTTCGCGCCCGCAAACCATTTTTCAGTAATAACAACGTCTAAGGTTGAATTAATTTTCATCGTGGGCAAATTCCATGCTTCAGCCTGAGTATCGGTGGTATAGGTATTTAGGGTGGCGTTGATTCCGAAAGTGACATTCTTAGAAAAATCGGCTTTTAATTCGCCATAAAGACTGATCGTTTTTACATCGTCATAGACTATTCCCAAAGAGTTTCCAAAAGCGTAAGGCTCATTAGAACTAAGCTCCGTATAATTATTGGCTTTAAATAAGGCTTTGTTACCTTCGTTCAAATAAGAAGCGCTAACATTATAACTAACAGAATTCGCCAATTTCCCCTTTAATCCAGCAAAAAGATTGTACTTGGTGTCTGTTGGTTGTACAAATAAAGTAGGAGAAAGAAATGGATTTTCTGCAACAAAATCCATATATGTGTTTTGTTTTAAACTCCCATCGGCTCCTAAATAAAAGATCATCAAATCGCCCACCACTTTGTAAGATGCTTTGAAATTAGGGTAAAAATACAATTTGTATTTACTGGCTTGCGTATTGAAGCTATAAAACAAACTTGCTCCTATTTGCAAAGTCCAATTGTCTTCTTGAACCTCAAAACGTGGCGACAATCCTAAATTAATAAAGCGGTATTGTATAGTTTCTGTATTCGTTTTAGCATAATTATTTTCGAAAGTTCCACCAACGTAATCCAAAACCATATTCGACTTAACAGCTTTGTTCATGAGTTCAATTTCGAATGAAGGTTTGCCAAAAAAACGATTTTCAGATGAACCAAAGGCATCTGAAAAATGATAAAACTTCACGGTAGTTTCGCTTAGTAAACTATCTTCAAAATCAACCGTTCCACCTAAAGTAATCGAACTGTATTTTTGTACTGGACTGATACTGTTTATTAAATCGCTACGTTCCGCATCAGTTAATGTACTCCCAAAACCTCCTGGCAATCCATACCAATTATAGCTTTGGCTCTGAAAACCAGCTTCAATATTCCACGAAAGATCGGATTGATTGGTTCCGTAAAACAAATCTAATTTGGTATCATAAAAATGGTCATCAAGAAGCACCTCCTTGATTCCACCTTGAGAAGAATGATGTTGAAAACGTCCTCCTGCATAATCCGAAGCATTCAGTTTTTTATTCACAAAAAGTTCACCGTTGAGCGTTCCATAATTCCCAATGCCCAATGCAGCATAATTTTCGAATAGCTTAATGGCTTTGCTTTTTTCTACTGCCGCAGCTACTCCTTTGCTTGGGGTAAACGTTGAAGCCACAGGAAAAGGCAAAACCGTATATTTTACTACTTCCTTTTTAGCATTTCCTTTATCGTCCAAAAGCGGTGTTTCTTTGATCTTGAAAGCATCCGAAACCGTTGGCGAAAAAGATTTGACCACATTTACTTCTTCTGCTCCAATGATTTCGTTCTTTTTTTGGGCAAACGAAAGTTGAAGTGTCAACAACAACAGTATAGGAAGAATTATAGTTTGGTGTTTAATTTTCATTTTTTTTCTACTTGTTAAATAGTATGTTCATTACTGAATTGTCTCTGTTATATTTCCCATTCTCCTTTGGCAACAAACTGTGCTTTTCCACCAATTTGAATATCAAATTGATCATCGGTTACTTTCCCTTTAAAATAAATCTGAGAAGGACGTCCAATATAATCTCCTTGATAATTAATAATTTCTAATGCAGGCAGATGGTATTTCAACAAAAAAGCTTGCAAACAAGAACTGGCGCTTCCTGTAGCGGCATCTTCAATCAATTGATTGTTTTCGATGCACAACATTCGGCTATACAATTTTGATCCTTCTAAATAATAAAAATACAAGGCTCTGTGGGCTGTTTTGCAATTCTTTTTCAACCAATTATCGGTTTTGTCTTTATCTAAAATCAATTGCTCCAGCGCTCTTTTACTACTTAATCCAACCAACACAAAGGCGCTTCCCGTAGTAACTTCTTGAATTGGAAATTGATTTTCAAAATCTTCTTTGTTCAGATTGCTAAATCCTGAGAATTCTTCTTTTGAAAAAATATCCCAAAATTTGGGCTGTGCTGCTTTTAGCCAAATCAACTCTTCTGTTCTTTGAATCGAAATTGGACCAATAGGAACATTTAATTTTATATTTTCAGGAGAATTTTCAAACACTTTATGCATCAAAACCCAAGAGGTTCCAATGATCGGATGGCCTGCAAATTGCATTTCATGTGCTGGTGTAAAAATCTTAACCTCCGCACAATTATTTTGAGCATCACGTTTGGTAATAAAAGTACTTTCGGCAAAATTAATTTCACGGGCTATCGTTTGCATTTGAGCTGAACTCAAATTTTCAGCGTCTAAAAAAACAGCCAATTGATTTCCGGCATATTTTGTATCGGTAAAAACATCAACTATATAAAATGGTAGCGTCATAATTTGTAAAAGGTATTTTTGTTAGAAGCAAAATGCAAAACCATCTTTTTTACATTTTACAGCGAACCTATTTAATAATCGAGGAATTTGTTTTAGCCTCTTCAGCTTTAATTTTGTTCAGCTCAGATTGTGCTGTAGCGACCACATCTTTATACTCTGCAAAATTTTTGATGACACTTTCTAAAATGTAAGTCGCTTGAAAACTGTCTTTCAAACCATAAAAATTACTTGCCATCACCACCAAACCTTTGGCACCCAAATAACGATAACTGGAATAATTTTTAGCTAGTTTTTGAACCGCTTCATTTGAGGCTTCAAATTTGCCGTCTTTATTTTTGAAATACGCGTCATAATAAAGGGCTTCTGCTGCTAATTCGCCTTTGGCAATAGGTAATAATTTAGCATAGCTCGACTTTGCTTTGGCTTCGTCACCCACTTGAATGGCGCTTCGAGCCACTATAATTTGGGCATCACTTTTGACCATTTCTTCAGTTTTGGGTTCGGCTAAAACTTTTTCAGCATAGACCACAGCTTTACTATACTCCTTTGTTTCGTAATACAATTTCATCAGATTGGCCATGGCAAAAATTTTGTTTTGAGCCACATCCGATTCGGTTTCTAAACGCAATAAAGCTGGAATTGCATGCTCCGATCTATTGTCTTTCAAATGAATTTGTGCCAAACGAACCAACGATTGCTCTGTATACTCAGAGCGTGATTGTTGTACTACATAATCAAAATGAGATAACGATTTGCCCGTTGCTCCGTCATTGTAATACGCTTGCGCTAATTGAAAATTGGTTTTTAAAGCATGAATCCCATTTGGAAAAGAAGTCAGATAGGCATTCCAACCTGCGATGGCTTGTTTAGTATTGCCTTGTTGCCATTGTTTTTCGGCCGCTTCATAACTGTCATTATCTAATTCAACATCCGTAACCGAAACAAAAGACAACGTTCGTACCCAAGTTGCATATTCGTTCACTTTCCCGCTATCCACATAAATCAAACGCGCCGAAGATACAGCCTCTAAGGCCTCTGGGGTTTTAGGAAAATCAGCGGCGATTTTTTTGAATTTGGACAAAGCCAAATCATTTTTATCATCATTATAATACACCAATCCTTGACGCAGCAAGGCTTTGGATGTCAACGTTCCTTCTGGGAATTCGGTAATCAATTGATTGTAGGTTTTGATCGCCAATTCGTCTTTCTTATCGGCAACATACGTATTTCCTAACTCAAACAAAACATCATCACGATAAATCGAAGTAGCGAAACGATCTAAAAACGCCGTCAATTCAGCAATTTTCTTATCGTTTTTGGCTAAAAATCCATAACAAATTGCTTTTTGAAAATAGGCATAATCGGCATCAACGCTTTTCAATTCGATCGCTTTCACATAATTATCAATCGCTGGCCAATATTTTGAACCCACAAATCTACAGTCGGCTAAACGCAAATAAGCATCTGCTAAACGCTTTTTATCTTCTTTGTTGTCGTCTATTTGCTTCTGAAAATAAGTCGCTGCTTGCTCATATTCTTTCAATTTGAAACTCGCATAGCCTAAATTGTAGTTACTGTTTTTGAATTCAGATGTCGTGGTGGCACTAGGCAAACTAGCAAATTGTTTAAAACTCACCAAAGCTGACGAATAATCCTCTAAAACAAAATCCGATTCAGCTTTCCAGAACGTAGCGCGAGCGGTTATTGTAGGATCCTTCGATTCGTTTATAGCTCTATTAAAAAGCTTGTTTGCTGTGGTATAATCGCCAGCCGTAACCGCTTCGATACCGCTGTAGAACAACACTTTTTGATAGACTACTTTATTTTCTGCCGTTTTATTTCTTTCCAATAAAACAAGGGCTTCTTTGTAATTTTTAGAAGAAATATAGGAATCAATCAACAATTTTTCTACCTCACTAACATTCGCATTTCGGGGATATTTTTCTAAAAAAGCCATCAAAATAGACGGAACACTTTCATAAGAATTTCCAATTTCATAACTCAATTTGGCGTAATTCAACCTAGCATCTTCTTGAAGCTCTGCATTAAAATCCATTTCAGAAGCATTCTTAAACGCATGCAATGCCTGTGTTTTTTGTCCCAAATCCAAATACGATTCTCCTAAATGATAATAAGCATTTTGAGCCACAAAATCGTTTCCGCCAATGATTTTATTAAACTGAGCTATAGCATTTTCATATTGCTTTTGTTGATAATATGCATAGCCTAATTGATAAAAATCGGTATTGCTCCATTTGCCTTTTTTTCCTTTGTATTCGGACAAATACGGAATGGCTTTTTCGTAGTTTTTGAGGTTAAAATAACTTTCCCCAATAATTTTATTCAATTCCGACACCTCCATTTCATTGGACTGCCCCATCGCTTTCAAACCCAAATCAATCGCTTTTTGAAAATTACCCAGCTTAAAATTCATATCCGCCTGAAAATACGACAATTTCTCTTTGTATTTTTCTTCACCCGAAACCTCATCAAAATACTTCGTAGCCGCTTTGTAATCATCGCCTTCATACGCCATAAAACCCAAATAATACTTGGCCTGAGCACCGTATTCTGGAGTATTCACAACAGTATTCAAATATTTGATGGCCTCTTTTTTCTTTCTTGCATTGTAATAACTGTAGCCTTTTTCAAAATTAAATTTATCTAGCTCTTTTTGTGTCAATTGGCTTTCCTCCACTTTATCAAACCAAAACAACGCTTTCGGGAAATTATTTTTTTCAAAATAAAAATGAGCCACTTCAAGATACGCTTGATTGCGCTTAGTGCTCGTAGGATAAGTCGCCACGAAATGTTCTACCAACTGGTCCGCATTCGATTGTTGCGTACGAATCGCACAATTGGCCACATAATACGCACAATCAGCCAAAATTTCTTCCTGATTTGTTTTTTTGGCAACTTGTTCAAAAATCACTTTTGCAGCAGCATATTGCTGGTCGTTATACAACAAAAGTGCCGTATTAAAATCCTTTAAATCATGAGTATAAAGGGTCGATTTTTGAGCAGAAACAATAGAAAAAGTAAGTAGAAAAGGCAAGAAAAAAAGCCTGTAAAATGTACGCATTTTGCTTATTTTTTGATCATTCAAATATATCATATTCTACACTTAGTAACGAATAGAACCTTGATTTTATTATCAACTTCTTACCATGCTGTTTTTTAGGAGCAGAAAGAATAGGCTCTTCAGGTTATATCGTCCTGCTCTACGCTATATCTTTTTTTAAGCCAGCAGGTTTACAACCTACTACCTTAAAAAAAGGATGCCGCTTCGATCAGGGCTAAAGAGAGGCATTTGTCTGTTTTTGTAAACATTTTTTAATGATAGCATGGTTTTTTACTCGAATGCGTTGAATTTATTTTGAATCCAAACACTATCTTCTTACTTTTACGCAATAAATCACTTCAATCATGTCACAAACCGTATTAGCTTTACACAACGTTACCATTTATCAAGAAGGAAGAACCATTTTATCCGATGTGAATTTAGAGGTACAACATGGTGAATTCATTTATTTAATTGGAAAAACAGGTTCAGGAAAAAGTAGCTTACTCAAAACCTTATACGGCGATTTACCCCTAACCGAAGGCAGCGGACATATTGTAGATTTCAGTCTAGAAACCCTAAAAGAAGATGAGATCCCATTCTTGAGACGCAAAATCGGAATTGTTTTTCAAGATTTCAAATTATTACCCGATCGTTCCGTAAATGACAATATGTTGTTTGTACTCAAAGCAACAGGTTGGACAGATTTGAACGATATGAATAACAAAATCGAAGAAGTGCTTACCAAAGTAGGCATGCAAGATTTTGGCAACAAAATGCCGCACCAACTTTCGGGAGGTGAACAACAAAGAGTTGCTATTGCAAGAGCTTTGCTTAACGACCCTGAATTCATTCTTGCCGATGAACCTACTGGAAACTTAGACCCACAAACCAGTGCCGAAGTACTTGAAGTATTAAAAACCATCAATGCACTTGGCAAAACCATCATTATGGCCACTCACGATTATGCTTTGTTAATGAAGTATCCTTCAAAAACCTTAAAGTGTGAGGACACCAAAATTTTTGAGGTAGTTCAGCGCACGGTATAATGCTTTCTGTTCTTATTCCGGTATACAATTACGCGGTATTTCCATTGGTTTTGGAAGTACACAAACAATGTATTGCCGCCGGAATACCATTCGAAATCCTTTGCCAAGACGATTGTTCTTCCTTATTTATCGAAGAAAATCGTACTGTTGAACAATTATCGTATTGTACATTTTTGCAAAATACAGTCAATTTAGGCAGAGGCAAAAATCGAAATTTACTGATTCAAAAAGCCCAATTCGATTGGTTACTGCTTTTGGATTGCGATACCTTTCCCAGAGATTCTTTTTTTATCAAAAACTATCTTTCGTTCATACAAAAACCTATAGCTCCTTTGGCCTTTGGAGGCATTATATATCATCCCAAAAAGCCTCACAACTCACAATTGTTACGCTGGGTATATGGTCAAAAAAGAGAAGCTTTATCTCGTGAATTCAGGAATAAAAAACCTAACAGCCGCGCACTTACTTCTAATTTAGTTATACGAAAAGAAATCGCACTGAGCCATCCATTTCTTGAATCGGTAAGTGATTATGGGTATGAAGACTTGTCTTTTCTATCGAATTTGGGGCAGCAGAACATTACTGTTTTCCATATTGACAATCCTACTTTTCATCTTAATTTAGAAACCTCGACTCAGTTTTTGACAAAAACAGAAATCGCATTGCAAAACTTAGTTCTGCTAATTCAAACCAATAGAATAAAGACCAATGAAAGTAAAATAATCGCAACTTTTTTATGGGTCAAAAAACTACATTTGATACAATTGACGGCTTGGCTTTTTCAACAAACCAAAACAGTTACTACAAAAAATCTATTGTCTGACAATCCTTCGTTGCTACTTTTTGACTGGTACAAGTTGGGCTATCTTTGCCTATTGCAAACGCTCAAATAAGGTCTTCCACTGCAACATAATCGCATCCAAATCATATTCCGAAACACTTTGCCAAGCGTTGGCTCCCAGCTCTTTTCTTAAATCTTTATCCTCAAAAAGCAAGGCTAATTTTTCAGCAAAAGCGGTTGCATTGCCATCCTCAACCAAAAAACCATTTACACCATCCGTTATAATTGACCTTGGACCAACTGGGCAATCGTACGCCACACAAGGCAAACCCGAAGCCATAGCCTCAAGCAGCACCAAACCCAATCCTTCTGAACGAGAAGTCATCACCAACACCGAAGCGTTTGCATATAGCGTAGCAACTTCCAAAACAGGAGGATAAAAACGAACGGAAGAGCCAATTCCTAAAGCATTTGCCATTGGAATCAGATTTTCTTCAGGAGAAAGCGTTCCATAAATATCCAGTTTCCAATCAGGATGCTTTTGAAATACTAAAGACCAAATCTCCAATAATCTATCGAGTCCTTTTTCGTAAGAATTACGGCTAACAGCTAGTACTTTTTTAACATCTAACGGAGCTGGTTCTTCTGATTTAAAAGACAATGGATTAGCAATAATAATTCTATTTTTAGTATTCCATTCTTGGGCACTTTCTTTATTCAACACCACAAAAGCATCAAAAGTTTTAGCGCCCAATTTTTTAATAGAAACCCCTATTCGAAACCATAATCTAGACAAAAAAGGAAATGTAAAAGGTCTTTCATTTACATACTTTGAACCATGACATTCAAAAATCACAGGTGAGTTCTTACCAATTAAAAAAGGAACCAAGTAGCCTTTCAATCCATTATCAGCAACAATAATACTATCGGGTTGCACTTGTGATATAATCTTTTGGAGTTGCTTTTTGTAGGCATAAATCGCACTCAAAAAATAACCTTTCCGTTCAATATCATGCCAAACAATTTGCGCATTAAATTCAAAAAAAGGATGCTCATACCCTTTATTCTGGGTCATGATATGCACTTCGTACTCAAAATTTTGAATGAAATAGTCGGTTTTGGTAGCCAGCACTTTTGCTACCCCACCCGCTTGATTGACAGAAGGAACTAAATACAATAATCTCATTTTTTAGTTTCCAAAAATTGTGAATAGTCTCGAATATAATCCGATTCTTCAAAAACATCCGAAGCCAAAACCAAGCATACCGCACCCGAAGAAAAATTCTGTAATTCTCTCCAAATCCCTGTCGGAATTAGTAATCCCTGCGAAGGTTTATTGAGCAAAATTGTTTTTTTCTCAAAACCGTCATCCAAAACTACCTCAAAGCTTCCGCTTAGAGCAATCAAGACTTCTTGTTGTTCAATATGAGCGTGTCCACCCCTAAAAGCACTACTAGGAACATCAAACAAGTAATACACTCGCTTAAAATCGAAGGTTAGGATATCATTTTGAATAAATCCTAAATTCCCACGGGTGTCTTCTACCACTGGGATTGCAATCGTTTTTAGGTCTTTAAGAGTAGTTTTCATTGGGTAAGTTCTAAATATTTTTTGCGCCCATTAAACGCAAATTGAATGGCTTTGGGTGTTTCTTTTAGCCTAATTTTTTTCTGTTTTACATCATAAAACACTTTTTGTAAAACGCGAAAAATCCAATTGTTCATCCCCACACGTTTCAAAAAAGCGCCTTGAATGTAATATCGTTGTAAAAAATCTACTTTATCAGTTGTGGTTTGGGTTTTATGGCTAGCAATTACTTTGGGAACAAATGAAATTTGCTGTTGCTGACGATACAAATCCATCAAAAAAATGGCTTCTTCACCCATTTCAAAGGTAGCTCCCAATCCAAAATGAGCATCAAATTCGATTCCTGATGCGTCCAAAATGGCTTTATTTATCGTTATTTCAATGGACATCACAGAGAACAAAGTCAATGGTTTTAAAAACTTTTGACTCTTCTTTGGATATTTTTTAAACAACTTCCTATTTTCGTTTTCAATCTGAAAACTAATTACTGCAGCATCAGGAAAATGTTCGTAGGCATTGCTGATTGTTTCTATAAAATCAGGTTCAAATACTTCATCGTCATCTGCCAAAATTAAAATTTCTCCTTGGGAATTTTTCAATCCCAGATTTCTACTTTTAGACAACCCTATTCCAAAAGAATTAATGACTTTGACAGTAGGAAAATCAGAAGTCAAAATAGCATTTTCATGGGATTGATTGACGATTAAAATTGAAAAATCAGCAAAATGAGCAAAAGGAAACATCGGAATCAAAAAATCCAACGAATCCCTATTCATCGTTGCAATTATAATTTCAATAGCCTCTTTTGTATAACGAATATTCAATTTGTTCTTACATTTACACAAATATAGAAAAATAGGGTTTGTAAATGAAAATACTTTTGATTGGCGAATACAGCAGGTTGCACAATTCTTTAAAAGAAGGCTTGGTGGCATTGGGTCATGAAGTCGTACTTGCAGCCTCGGGTGATGCTTTCAAAAACTTCCCTTCTGATTATTCATTTCGAGCACAAATCATCAATAGCAATTGGTTTTTTAAGAAAACAAGAAACCTAATTTACAGTTTAACTCGAATTGAAATTGAACAGATAGAACACGCGATTCGTTTTTACCTTTTACTTCCAAAACTTGATAAATTTGACCATGTACAACTCATTAACTCAGATGCATTAGCAACTTTTCCTTGGGTTTCGAGATGGCTATATCGCAAGTTATTTCAAAATGTAAAAAGTCGAAGTTTACTCATTTGCGGTGACGAAACGCCAGTCATTGATTATTTGCTAAAAAAAGAATTATCGTATTCTATTTTGACTCCTTTTTTTGAAGATGCTACACTCAAAAATCATTTTTATTACCCTTTAAAATACACGAAACCATCTTACAGAAAAACCTTCGAATGGTTAGCACAAAATTGTCAATCGATGACGACTTCTGATATGGATTATAAAATCCCTATGGAACGAATGGGATTCAATGCTCCCATGATTCCTAATCCAGTCAATTGTGAAAAGATTCCTTTTGAAGCCATAAGCAATCTTGAACCCGTTGTGATTTTCTTAGGTATTAATCGAGGTAGTTATATTAAAAAAGGGATTCCTTATTTTGAAAAAGCATTGGCCGAAATTGAGAAAAAATACGGTAATAAAGTTACTATCTCTGTTTGCGAAAACCAACCCTATGAAACCTACATTAGCCTGTACAATAAAGCACATATCGTATTGGACCAGATTTATGCTATGGACCAAGGGTATAACGCTTTAGAAGCTATGGCAAAAGGAAAAGTAGTTTTTACGGGTGCTAGCGAGGCATTCACAAATTATTATGGTTTGAATGAAAATGTAGCTATTCACGCCTTACCAGACAAAGATTACTTAGTTCAACAATTATCCTATCTGATTGAAAACCCAAGTAAACTAAAGGAAATTGGTGAACGAGCAAGAGCATTCATAGAAAAAGAACATCATTATACAAAAATCGCAGAACAATATCTTGCGGCTTGGAAACTTTAACTCTTCGGTAAAAAGAGTTTTCTAAACACTATCAAAATCAATACAAAACCTAAGACACTAGCGCAGCAATACGCTTGAATCACTCCTTCATATCCCCGAGTTTTTATCCAATACAGTGATAGTAGTAAATAGCTTAGATTAAAAGTTATTTCAAGAAAAAAATAAACTTTGAATCGTGCTTTGACTAAAATTTGATATCCAAAGGCTAAGGTTAGTATTTTAAAAAAATCACCGATAAACTGCCAAATCAAAACCGATTTTAATTTCAAAAAATCAGTTGTGAATACCCACTTCAAAATCCATTCTTTGGCAAAAAACAAAACCAAAAGCATTACCAAAAATAAAGGAACAAAAGACGAAAAATACACTTTTACTTCTTTCTTAAAAGCATCATCCGTTGATAGTGAGGCTAGTTTAGGCATATAATACAATGACAATCCCGAAGTAAAAAAAAGCATATAAAAACCAGACAGTTTGGTGGTAGCTTCCCAATATCCAGCTTCGACTAAAGAGTAATTTGTTGTGATTGCATTCCGTATCAAAAGTAAGGTAAGTGGTGCAATAATAGCTGTAAGCAATGCCATTGCCGAAAACTTTTGAATGGCCGTCAGATATTCTTTTTTAATTAAAAACCGAAAATGAAATTGAAAAAAGCGTTTGTCTTTTACGACAAAAACAAAAGTAGCAAGCACCATCAGTAGTTCACTTAAAGCAATCGCCCAAACCGCACCATCAATGGAATGAAAATAAATTAAACTTATTGTTACTATAAAAACTAAAACAGAAGAAACCAATTGTACTAAAACAATAGTTTTGAATTGTTCCAAACCATTATAAATGGCTAACCAAAATGTAGTAAGCAATACCAAAGGCAAAGACAAACCTACTACGCGAATTGGAGTAGTCCATTGGCTTGAATCGAACAAAAGCTCTGCAATACCCTCTGCAAAAAAGAAAACCCCAATGGCCAATAAAGAAGAAATAATAATAAAAACAGAAAGAAAAGTAGCATACAATTCCGAAAGTGCAGTCTTATTTTCTTTGTTTTCAGCCACTAATTTCACCAGTGATGTACTAATCCCAAGCGTTGCAACCGATTTTAACATTGCACCCAAGTTTCTAAAATTACCTAGTATAGCCATTCCGGAAGGCCCCAAGAAAACAGCGACCACCTTGTTCGAGATAAATCCCAACACAAAAGTGACTCCCATTAAAAAGGAATTCAGAGTTAATACTCTAAGCAACGTATTTTCTCTTAGGATTTTCAATGTGGCAACATTCTAATTATTCGAGCTGGATTACCCGCAACAATTGCATTTTTTGGCACATCCCGAGTCACTACAGTTCCATTTCCTATTACTGCATTTTCTCCCACAGTTACTCCTTTAAGAATAGTTACATTCGAACCAATAAAAACATTATTTTCTATGACAACAGCTTGTCCAGAAGGCGGCTGATTTCTCTTATTAAATGCTAGCTCATGCCCATCATTATCCATAATAGAACAATTGACACCAATTAGTACATCATTACCAATAGTAACTTTAGCATAAGTCACAACCGAGAATCCATTGTTTATGGCAACATTTGAGCCGATTACAATCTCTGATTCTCTGTATCTGGCTTCTAAGTAGGTGTAATGAGAATAAAAATTAGGAGAGGAAATTACGCCAATTTGTACATTTTCACCAAATGAAATCTTTCCTTCGCCTTTTAGCAATAAAGGATGATGTTTTGTAGGGTTTCCTGAAACTATTTTACAATCCGATAACAATTTGTATTTTAGGATACGTAGCCTCACAAAACAAAACACTTTTATTTTAGAAAAAACGCTCATTAGTATTCATTTAAGGCTTTAATAATAGCACTAACTTCTTCGTCCTCAAGAGCTGGATTTAGTGGCAAACTCAAAATTTCCTCATGAATTTTCTCTGTGATAGGAAACGAGAGCGCATTCATATTTTCTAAAGCCTTTTGCTTATGCGGAGGAATGGGATAATGAATCGCTGTTTCAATGCCGTGTTGTTGTAGAAAGGCTTGTAATTCTGCTCTTTTTGAGGTTCGAATCACAAACAAATGAAAAACGTGATTTTTTGAAAAATCCCAGAATGGCAAGATGATTTTATCGTTTTTGATTTCGGTCAAATAGCGTTTAACAATACGTCTTCGCTTTTCATTATCTGTATCTAAGTTGGATAATTTCAAGTTCAAAAAAGCAGCTTGAATTTCGTCCAATCTAGAATTAACACCAACAAACTCATTCTGATATTTTGTTTCGGAACCATAATTGCGAAGGGATTGTATCACTTTCGCCAATGGAGCATCATTAGTAACAACTGCTCCTCCATCACCCAAAGCTCCTAAATTTTTACTCGGATAAAAACTGTAAGCACGAGCCCATAGTTTGGTTTTGGAATTTGGAATTTCAAAATTAGAATTTCTTTCTATTCCGTGAGCCTGAGCTGCATCTTCGATAACTAATAAATCATTTTGTTCAGCAATTGTGTGAATACGCTCAATTTCTGCTAACTGTCCGTATAAATGAACCGCCAAAATAGCTTTTGTCTTTGGCGTTATCTTTTCTGGTATCAAATCAGGGTTAATGTTGTAAGTTTCTAATTTGGGTTCTACCAAAACAGGAACCAAATCAGCCGCTAGAATAGCCAAAATAGTGGCTATATAAGTATTGGCTGGCACAATTACCTCATTCCCTTTTTGCAATTTTCCTAATTGAATATAGGCTTTAAAAATCAAAGTCAAAGCATCCAAACCATTGCCCACGCCCACACAATGTTGGGCTTTACAATAGCTAGCAAAATTAGTTTCGAAGGTTTCGACTTCTTTACCTAAAATATACCAACCACTTTTTAAAACCGATTTCAATTTGTCCTGAAATGCCGTTTCATACCGTTCGTTTATTTTTTTTAAATCTAGAAATCGTATCATACTAACTTGATTTTGTAAAAATCCTGACTCCATACGGTGCAACCCAATTCTTCTTTTTGTTGTAATAAGCCGCTATGAAATCCTTTTTTGTTAGCGTCATTTACAATTCCCATATCAAAAAAATGTTTGCCTCTTTTTTGAAAAATATCTAGTAAAGAAATAAATAAAAAATCCAAGGCACGGTATTTTTCCCCTTTTTTGGAAGTGGCACCGTATTGCGATTTCACTCCGTTTTCAAATTCAAAAATGGTGATTCCTGCTACAATTTTATCCTCTAAATACGCAGAAAATTGTTTGATATTTTGAGGAAATCTTTCGTGAAGCAACTGAATTTCTGCTAAGCTATGAACGGGTTTTGTATCGTATTTTTCTGCCAATCTTGGCTCTAGAATTTTTTCCCAAAAAGACTGAAAATTAGTTTCTTCTACCACTCGCAATCCTAATAATTCCGTTCGTCTAAAGTGTTTTAATTTACTTTTAGAAATTGGGATTTCTTGATGCAAATGTGCTACCATATTCATTTCTTTTCGGTACAGTTGCGCTCCTTTTTTCATCAAAAAAAAGTCAATCGCGGCGTTTCCTTGACCTAAATAAAATGAAGGAATTGGGTGCAAATAAAAATCTACTATCCGCTTGCTTTTGAAAAAATCAAACAACAAATCCAGTATCGTTTCTATCTTTTCTATTTTTAATTTGGAAGAATAAACCAATCCGCCGTAAGTTAATCCTTGATGTGAATACACCGTGTTGTCTACTCGATTCGCAGGCAAAACTGCGACCAATTTAACTTTATCAAATACTAACAGTGAAAAATCTTCAAACCGTTCTTTATGATACTCCATAAAATCCCTGTGAAACAAAAAAGTAGCATTTTTAGTACCACTTATAAAAGTGTTCCAAAGATCATAATCGCTTTTTTGATAAGGCCTTATATTATAATTCTTCAATTTTACTTCACATTTAAATCTAAAGTTGGCAACGACCAATTAAATTTGACCACCAACAATCGAACAATAATAATCACCAACGATGTAACTAACTGAATCAATTGATCAGGGAAGTTTCCTTGTTCTAACATAAAAAAAACAATACCTCCAAAAATACATATCGTTGCATAAATTTCTTTTCTAAAAATGACGGGGATTTCTGCACACAAAACATCTCTGATAACACCACCAAAACAGGCGGTCATAGTACCCAGTGCCACACAAATAAACGGATGCATCCCAAAATCGAGTCCTTTTTGAATTCCAATTAAAGTAAAAACTCCCAAACCAATGCTATCCGACAATAACATGGATAATTTAAACCGATGCAAATTTCCTCTGAAAATCAACACTAAAACAAAGCCCAAACTTATGATATATAAATAATTCAAATCTTGCATCCAACCCACAGGTGTTCTACCAATCAAGACGTCTCGAAGCGTACCCCCACCAACGGCAGTAACAAAGGCGATAATTAAAACCCCAAAAGGATCCATTCTTTTGTGAAGTGCTGTAAGTGCTCCAGATATGGCAAATGCCAATGTTCCGACTAAGTCTAATGCCTCAAAAAATGTCATACAGTAACTTTTAAGTTGCTAAATTAAATTGTAAAAATTGTATCAAAAGTAAAGAATTATACTTTGTAAAAAGACATTGGTTTGAAATGGAATTGATCTTATTGATTTTCTTGGTTCAGAATTTTAAACAAAACCCACACAATATGTATCTTTGTCATTAAAAAAAAGCTTGAAACAAATTACTTCCATACAGAATCCGTATATCAAATCCTTGGTTTTATTACAGGAAAAAGCGAAAACTCGCAAACAAACGGGCACTTTCTTAATTGAGGGGCAAAGAGAAATAAGTATTGCCATAAAAGGAGGCTACGAAATTGAAACCTTGTTATTTGTTCCCGAAATTTGTTCAGAAAACCAAACCAAACAATTGGCTCCAAAGGCAGATTTAATCGAAATTACTTCAACCGTTTATGAAAAGCTAGCCTATAGAGATTCTACAGAAGGTGTCTTGGCTGTAGCCAAAACAAAATCGAACTTGTTATCGGATTTAAAACTCTCTGAAAACCCACTGATTCTGGTGGCTGAAGCTCCTGAAAAACCCGGCAACATTGGCGCCTTGTTGCGAACCGCGGACGCTGCTAATTTAGATGCCGTGATCATTGCCAATCCCAAAAGTGATTTGTACAATCCAAACATCGTTCGTTCGAGTGTCGGTTGCTTATTTACCAACCAAATTGCCACGGGCAGTACGGCTGAAATTATTGCCTTTTTGAAAGCAAAAAATATTAGTTTCTATTGTGCTACGTTACAAAACTCCAATAGCTATCATCTTGAGGATTATACCACTCCAACGGCTTTGGTAGTGGGAACTGAAGCTACAGGATTGACTCAAGAATGGCGCGATGCGGCTACACAAAATATTATTATCCCGATGCAGGGCGAAATTGATTCGATGAACGTTTCGGTTGCTGCGGCTATTTTGATTTTCGAAGCCAAAAGACAAAGAGGATTTTAAAAAATATTGATTGATTATTGAACAACACAACACCTAAAAAAATGAAAAAATATTGTTTTTCGCTGCTCTTACTTTCTGTATTTAGTTTCAGCACTTTTGCCCAAATTACCCCAGAGCAAATTGACCAAGTAACAGAGAAAGCCATTCAAACCTTTAATGTACCTGGGATTGCCGTAGCGGTAGTAAAAGATGGCAAAGTAATTCATTCCAAAGGATATGGCGTAAAATCAATTTTGACCAAAGAAAAAGTAGATGGCAACACCTTATTTGGGATTGCTTCCAATAGTAAAGCCTTTACCACAGCCGCATTAGCGATGCTTATTGAAGAAGGAAAGCTACAATGGGACGATAAAGTAATGCAGTATTTGCCCAATTTCAAAATGTACAACGACTATGTTACCAACGAATTTACCATTCGAGATTTAGTAACACATCGTAGTGGATTAGGACTTGGTGCGGGCGATTTAATGATTTGGCCTGACGGAAGTGATTTCACTTCAAAAGATATTATTGAAAATCTACAGTACTTAAAACCGGTTTCTGGCTTTAGAACCAAATTTGATTACGACAATCTTTTATACATCGTAGCCGGTGAAATTATTCACAAAGTAAGTCAGTTAACTTGGGCTGAATTTGTTGAACAACGCATGATGAAACCTCTAGAAATGAAAAATAGTGTAGCCTCATACAAAAGGTTAAAAGACACTACAAACGTCATTGCTCCACACGTTCCTGTAAACGGTCAATTAAAAGTAATCAAACCTTATGCTAATCAACTCTTTGATGGGGCAGCGGGTATTTATTCTAGCGTAAATGACATGAGCAAATGGGTACTTTTACAACTCAACAAAGGAAAATACGGGCTAGAAAACAAAGCTTTATTCTCTGAAGCTCAGCAAAATGAAATGTGGCAATTGCAAACAATCATTCCAGCAGCCACTCGCCCACCTTATAACACTCACTTCAATGGTTACGGATTGGGCTGGTTTTTGAATGATGTTAAAGGATATAAACAAGTTTCGCACACAGGAGGTTTAGAAGGAAATGTCACTCAAGTAACACTACTTCCAGAGCTACAATTAGGGATAGTTGTTCTGACCAATCAACAAGAAGGTGCCGCTTTTACAGCGATAACCAATACGATTAAGGATAGTTATCTAGGTATTCCAGCTCAAGATTATGTAACGCTGTATCATAATCGAATCAAAGCCAACGTTGCAACTGCCGATAAAGTGACCGAAGAAATTTGGGCAACTGTAGCCAAAAACAAGAAAGACAAAGTAAAAACCGAATGGAAAACTATTCTTGGTACTTTCAAAGATAATTGGTTTGGTACCATTGAACTTTCAGAGAAGAAAGGAAAAATCTACTTTCAATCGAAACGCTCTCCACAATTAGCTGGCGAAGTTTTCTTTTATAAATCAGGTAATCTTGTGGTGAAATGGAATAATGCTTTTTTCAATGCTGATGCACACCTATTCCTAGAAAATGATGCCTCAGGAAAAACAATAGGCATCAAAATGAAACCAATTTCTGAATTGACCGATTTTAGTTATGATTTTCAAGATTTAGATTTTAAGAGGATCAATTGATCTTTATCCAAAATTGTTTTTGTCCGATAAAAAATACAATCTTTTTTTTATCGGACAAATTACTTTTATACGTCTTTAAAAAAAACTTTATAAGTCAATTTCTCCTTGCAAAAATGGGATTTATTGCTTAGTTTTAGAAATTGAACCATGCCGTTATGACAGAATTAGAAATAGAAAAAGAAAACAAAGCGATTGCGCAAGAATACAAAGAATTATTGCGAATCAGTTATCAAACATTGACGCCAACCGACAAGAAACTCATTCGGAAAGCTTTTGACGTATCTGTAGATGCTCACAAAGATCAAAGAAGAAAATCAGGGGAAGCTTATATTTTTCACCCCATTGCTGTGGCCAAAATTGTGGCTTCAGAAATTGGTTTAGGTGCCACGTCTATAGCTGCCGCCTTACTTCATGATGTGGTCGAAGATACACCAATGACCGTTGAAGATATTGAACGTCTTTTTAATCCAAAAGTTGCGCAATTGGTCGAGGGACTTACCAAAATTTCATTGGTTCAAAAAGACTTAAATGCCTCCATTCAAGCAGAGAATTTCAGAAAAATGATTCTGACTTTGAACGATGATGTTCGAGTAATTTTAATCAAACTTGCCGATCGATTGCACAATATGCAAACTATGGATTCGATGCGTGAGGATAAACAAACCAAAATCGCTTCTGAAACCTTATATATTTATGCTCCTTTAGCGCATCGATTGGGATTGTACAACATCAAAACCAAATTAGAAGATTTAGGATTAAAATATACTGAACCCGAGATTTACAATGAAATTGTTAGCAAAATCAAAGAAACCAAAGAAGAACAAGACGCCTATATCAAAGATATTTCAGATGTACTAAAAAATTCTTTAGACCAAGAAGGAATTGAATACATTATCAAAGGTAGACCTAAATCCATTTATTCTATTCGTAGAAAAATGAAGGCTCAGAATGTAAGTTTTGACGAAGTTTACGATAAGTTTGCCTTACGTATAGTGTATAAAGCATTACCCAATGAGGAGAAGTTTTTTGCCTGGAAAATTTACTCAATAGTTACCGACCATTACAGACCAAGCCCAAGCCGTTTGAGAGATTGGATTTCCTCTCCAAAATCAACAGGTTATGAAGCTTTGCATATTACCGTTATGGGACCAAGAGGACGCTGGGTAGAAGTCCAAGTGCGAAGTGAAAGAATGGACGAAATTGCCGAAAAAGGATATGCAGCGCATTACAAATATAAAAATGGCGCCTCCGAAGAAAGTGGTTTAGACGTTTGGCTAAACTTACTGAGAGAAGCTTTAGAAAATTCTGAAACCAATGCCGTAGATTTTGTAGAAGATTTTAAAATGAATCTCTATTCTAAAGAGATTTTTGTGTTTACTCCAAAAGGAGAAATCAAATCACTCCCAAAAGGCGCTACATCGTTGGATTTCGCCTTTAGTATTCACTCTGAACTAGGAATTAAAACCCGAGGAACTCGCGTTAACGGAAAACTAGTACCGTTGAATTATGAACTCAAAAGTGGTGACCAAATAGAAGTCATTACTTCACAATACCAAAAACCAACCGCTAACTGGTTGGACTATGTGACCACTTCAAGAGCAAAAACAAAAATTAAAAACGTTCTCAACGAAAACACCAAAAAAATTGCTGAAGAAGGAAAAGAAATACTTACCCGTAAGCTAAAACATTTAAAAATCACCCTTAGCGAATCCGTTACCAATGAGTTAGTGAATTTCTTCAAACTCAAAACCAGTCTGGATTTGTATTATAGAGTAGGAATTGGTGCGATTGAAAATCAGCAATTGAAAGATTTTGCGGCTAAAAAAAGTAATACTTTCATCAATTTCTTCAAGAATAAAATCAAACGCAATCCAAAAAATACGGCTGACATTGACATCCACAAACCAGAAATCAATACTAATTATGATTTACTAGTTTTTGGTACCGAGCATGACAAATTAGATTACAAATTAGCCCCCTGTTGCAACCCAATTCCTGGAGATGATGTTTTTGGTTTTGTTACTATAAATGAAGGCATTAAAGTACACAAAAAAGATTGTCCAAATGCCATAGGAATGCAGTCTAACTATGCTTATCGCATCATGATTGCCAAATGGATTGACTCTACGCAAGAAGAATTTAAGGCACTACTCGATATTACAGGAATGGATATTCTTGGATTGACCAACCAACTTACAAAAGTAATTTCAAACAATATGCATGTCAACATTCAAAGTATTTCTTTGAGCACGAATGCAGGCCTTTTTCATGGTCAAGTAGCAGTAATTGTTCAAAACAATGCCATTCTCAAGAAAATGATCAATAACATCAAAAAAATCGACGGCATAGAAAAAGTAACTAGAGTCTACAATACTTAAATTTCGTTTAAGAACATTTAATCACAAACTTTAAAACTAGGGACTTTAATCTTTAAACAAAATAATTTATCTTTGCAAGATATGACACTCATCTCCACAGAAAACAATAAAAATCAAGAAATTGTAAAAAATGTTTTTACAATGTATCTTGAAAATAAAGGACATAGAAAAACGCCTGAACGCTATGCTATCCTACAAGAAATCTACGATAGTGAAGAACATTTTGATATCGAAAATTTGTACATCAAAATGAAAAACAAAAACTATCGTGTGAGTAGAGCTACCTTATACAATACGATTGAATTGCTTCTGGATTGTGCCTTGGTGCGTAAACACCAATTTGGACAAAATCAGGCGCATTACGAAAAATCATATTTCGACAAACAACACGATCACATCATCATGACCGATACAGGTGAAGTAATAGAGTTTTGTGATCCAAGAATACAAACGATCAAAAAAACGATCGAAGAAATTTTTGATATAGAAATCACCAATCACTCGCTGTATTTATATGGCAACAAAAAGAAAACAGAATAATTTTTTTTATAGACTAAAGAAGACTGGACAACACAAGCGTTGTCCAATTCTATTTATTTAACAACAAACAATACACATAATGACCGTAGATTTATTATTAGGATTACAATGGGGAGATGAAGGAAAAGGAAAAATCGTAGACGTACTTACCTCTAATTATGATATCATTGCCCGTTTTCAAGGAGGACCAAATGCTGGTCACACCCTTGAATTTGATGGAATCAAGCACGTTTTAAGAACCATTCCTTCTGGTATTTTTCATAAAAAAGCTGTAAATATTATTGGAAATGGTGTAGTAATTGACCCCGTTGTTTTTCAAAAAGAAATCGAAGGTCTTCAAAAATTTGATATCGATATCAAAAGTAAATTAATCATTTCTAGAAAAGCTCATTTAATTTTACCTACTCACCGTTTGCTTGACGCAGCTTCTGAAGCGGCAAAAGGAAAAGCGAAAATTGGTTCTACTTTAAAAGGAATTGGACCAACATACATGGACAAAACCGGTAGAAATGGACTTCGCGTTGGTGATATCGAGCTAGAAGATTTTGCAGATCGTTACAGAGCTTTGGCTGACAAACACGAAGAAATGATCAAATTCTATGATGTAGCCATTCAATATAACTTGGCCGAAATGGAAGCTGAATTCTTTGAAGCCATCGAAGAATTGAAAAAATTAGATTTTATTGATAGTGAAGAATATTTACACCAAGCACAAAAAGCAGGAAAATCTATTTTGTGCGAAGGTGCTCAAGGTTCTCTATTAGATGTTGATTTTGGAACCTATCCATTTGTAACTTCATCTAATACTACAGCTGCTGGAGCTTGTACAGGTTTAGGTATTGCTCCTAACAAAATCAAAGAAGTTTACGGAATTTTCAAAGCTTATGTTACTCGTGTAGGAAGTGGACCATTCCCAACTGAATTGTTTGACGAAGTTGGTGCAACAATGGCCAAAATTGGTAATGAATTTGGATCTGTAACTGGAAGACAAAGACGTTGTGGTTGGTTGGATTTAGTAGCATTAAAATATGCCGTTCAAGTAAACGGTGTAACTCAATTGATGATGATGAAAGGTGATGTACTTTCTGGTTTTGATACTTTAAAAGTGTGTACTGCTTATCAATACAAAGGAGAAGAAATTGCGCATTTCCCATACAATATTGAACCTGAAAATGTAACTCCTGTTTACCAAGAATTTAAAGGATGGGCACAAGATTTGACTGGAATGACTACTTATGATGAATTACCAAAAGAATTAAAAGAATACATCGAGTTTATAGAAAAAGAAGTAGAAGTACCTATCAAAATAGTTTCTGTTGGACCAGACAGAAAGCAAACTATTTTAAAATAAAAACACCCAACGCTCTGAGATTTCAGAGCGTTTTTTATTCCATCTTATTTGAAAAACATGAAAAAAAAGTTATCTATTTTCCTTCTGATTCTAATTCTTTTTTCTTGTAAAAAAGATGATATAGAAACTAATACAGCGAGTACTACAAAATACAGTATTGCTAGAACCAAGCTTCTCATGGACCAGAAACCAATACAACTTATTGGTGCAAATGCATTTCATGTTTTTGGGGTAGGAAGTACAGATATGAATGCTTGGAAAATAGACATCATTCGAGAATTTATTGGAAATATAAAAGAGACACCCTTAACAGGAAGCCCTATAAAAGATGCTACAGGAGCTTATCTATATTCTCTCGAAAATATCATAGCAGATAATAGAATCAATAAAAGAGTCACTATTATTTGTGCTTTTGGTTGGGATGGTACCCAAAACACTGCTTTTACTGGAAAAAGCCCGCAACAGACCAATTGGTGGCAGGAATACAAGACCAAATTAAAAGAATGGGCCAATTACCTAAAAGACCAACCCGATGTGTGGATTGAAGTTTGGAATGAACCTTACAGATACGACAGAACTGATGGCTATACCGACCAAGTTTGGCTACAAGACATGAATGAATTAGTAGCAATAATTCGGTCTACGGGAAATCAAAACATTGTCGTTGTGCCTTGTGCGGAACAAGGACAAGACGAAAGTGTGTTATTAAATAAAGGCAATGAATTTCTTAATGAAAAATCCAATATCTTGTTTGATATTCATGCGTATGAAAAATGGCTTTTGGACAGCAATAGTTCTGTTGAAAATCGTTTGAATCAATTGAGGAATAAAAATATTCCAATAATTATAGGAGAAATAGCCCCTATGAATGCTGGAGTTTTAATGAATCCAAAACCATTTTTAGATACTATGTTTGATCATGGACTATCTATTTGCGCTTGGGTTTGGAAAAAAGACGAAAACGACATAGACGCCTTATTAACAACAACTGGAGAACCAAACAACAATAACAATAATAATTGGGGAACAACATTCAAAGACTTAACCAATAGAAGTAGAAAACCATAAAAGCTATGTCAAATCCGAAATACAAAATCCAAAAGACCGAATTACTATCCGACAATTGGTACATTTTGAACAGGGTCACTGTTGATTATCAAAAAAAGGATGGTACATGGGATACTCAAAAACGAGAAGTGTACGACAGAGGCAATGGTGCTGCCATTTTATTGTACAACATTCACAAAGGAACGGTGGTCTTGACCCGACAGTTTCGATTACCGACTTATATGAACGGTAACCCAACTGGGATGCTAACAGAGGTATGTGCTGGTTTACTTGATGAAGATGACCCTGTAGCCTGCATAATTCGTGAAACCGAAGAAGAAACAGGCTATCGCCTTTCATCGGTGCGAAAAGTATTTGAGTCTTATATGTCACCTGGAGCTGTGACTGAAATTTTATATTTTTTTGTTGGCGAATACGATGCAAGCATGAAAGTAAGTTCTGGTGGTGGATTGGACCAAGAACATGAAGAAATTGAGGTTATTGAAATTCCATTTGATCAAGCATATTTAATGATTGAAACCGGAGAAATCAAAGATGCCAAAACAATTATGCTTTTGCAATATGCCAAAATCAACCAACTGATTCCAAATGCAACAAGGCTGGCTGATGATTATAGTAATGAATAATTTTGCTAACTCAAAAGCCTTTTGCTTCTAACTAGCCCCGATAGGAACGGCATCCTCCTGACTTGTGACCGAACAAGGCAGGAGATATAGTGGATAGCGGGAAACCTGCCTCCCGAAGAAGCCAAGTGTTTCGCTCCTAAAAAATCAAATGTTTTGCACTAAAAGGTACCAAAAAAGAAGGGTAAAAAAGGAAATAGGAATCCCAAAACCTACCATCATACTACATAATTTCGGTTTTAATCCGTGGCTTGCGGCTAAAATGCAACCCGTTATCATAGGCGCCATAGCAGATTCTAGTAACGCTACTTGAATGGCTTCTGAGTGCTGCTGCAAAATCACAACGTACAACAAAAAAAGAAATGCTGGCGCAAGAAGTAATTTATAAAAAAGCCCTAATCGTAAAAAGCCCCAATGCTTGCTTTTGCTATCAAATTGTAACTGCAATCCCACCGAAAGTAGTGCCAGAGGTGTTACGCCTGCACCAATTATTTTGAGTCCTTGCTGAAAAAAAGTGGATAATTCGTACTCAAAAGTATTCATCAAGCAAGCGATGACAAAGGTGATAAAGGGCGGAAAAAAAGCTATTTTTTTGATAATTTGTAGACCTGTTGTTTGCCCTTTGGAATACATAGTTGCCACCAATATTCCTAAAGTAGAAAGCACCACAAAGGATCCTGGCTGATCGACTAAAATGGCGGTTTTCATTCCGCTCTCGCCATAAAGCGCCGTAATAATGGGAAATCCGAGAAAGGAGGTATTGCTGAGACCGCTACAAATGATTAAGCAACCGGTAAGTTTTCGAGACCAACCAAAATGTTTTCCAAGAAGCGCAAACACCAACCAAGATAAGAGAAAAATTATCCAAGCGACGAGGATTGGATACAACAATTGAACATTCCACTGGATTTTTGGAATGTAATACAAGGCCAAAGCCGGAAGACAAATTTGAATAACTATCCAGTTGAGGATTTTGGGAGTGGTTTTGGGGAAAGAAGGTATGTGCTGCAACACTAATCCGAGAACCAAGAAAACAACTATAATAATAAAATTCATCATAAGGCTTGTTTATAAATGATTTTACAAACAAACATATCTAATCTTTATGATTTACTATTCTTACAAGGAGTGCTAATCCAATAAATGCTTTCGTAAACAATCCAGTATAACTTCCTAGATTATATGCTGTAGAGTTTAAATAATTCCAATCAAAATGAAACAATTGAGTGGCACCTTTAATAAAAAGGCTTAAGGCTGAAAAAGCAATTAAAATTAAATAAAATTTATTATTCATTATGACACTTAATTTTAGTTTCTCAAAAATACAATTAAAAAAAATTCAACAACTATAAAAATCATAAGTTTTAATTAATTTTACTCTTAAAACAATTTTATCTTGGCCAATACGAATCCAAAAAAATCAGCGCTACACGAAATTCCGGGTATTCCTTCACCCGAAAGTGTTAGCATTGAAGCGGCTCACAGCATTCAATCATTTCGAAAAAAAACACCTACTCCTGCTGAATTGGTTCAAGGGATTTTGGCTGGTAACATTACCGCTTTGAGCCGTGCCATAACACTAGTAGAAAGTACCAATCCAAAGCATTTAAGTCAAGCCAACGAAGTCATTAATTCGTGTTTGTCGCACGTAAAAGAATCCGTTAGAATAGGCATTACAGGAGTGCCTGGTGTTGGAAAAAGTACTTTTATTGAAGCTTTTGGAAAACACTTAACGAGTTTAGGCAGAAAAGTAGCTGTTCTCGCCGTCGACCCAAGTAGCACCATTTCGCACGGAAGTATTTTGGGCGATAAAACCCGAATGGAGGAATTGGTGAAAGATAAAAATGCGTTTATTCGACCCTCGGCATCTGGGGAAACCTTGGGCGGTGTGGCTCGAAAAACCAGAGAAACCATCACCTTGTGCGAAGCTTTTGGTTTCGATACCATTATTATTGAAACGGTAGGTGTTGGCCAAAGTGAAACAGCGGTGCACAGTATGGTCGACTTTTTTTTATTACTAAAAATTGCCGGAGCAGGTGATGAATTACAAGGTATTAAACGAGGCATTATGGAAATGGCCGACGCGATAGTCATCAACAAAGCGGATGGCGACAATATTCGCAAATCAAATTTGGCAAAAGTGGAATTCAACCGAGCTTTACATCTTTTTCCAGCCAAAAAATCGGGTTGGACGCCTACTACAGCTACTTGCAGTGCCATAACAAAAGAAGGCATTTCAGCCATTTGGGAAACCATTTTACATTACCTAAAAACCACTCAAAGCAATCAGTATTTTTTTGAAAAAAGAGCTTCACAAAACCAATATTGGATGCTCGAAACCATCAATGAGTATTTGAAAAACCATTTTTACAATCATCCAGAAATAGTTCCGCTATTAGAGAAAAATAAAGAAGCCGTGGCTCAAAATGCCCTTTCTCCATTTGCTGCTGCACAGGATATTTTGGATACTTACTTCAAAAAATAAAGGAATTCATTTTGACATGAATTCCTTTAAAAATTTTGTTTCCAAAAATTATTCTTCTTCGAATCGGGCAATTTCGCGATCATAAAAAGCATTCGCTTGTTCGATTAAGCCTTCCATTTCTGCGTTCAATTCGGCTTCGTCTAAATCCTCTGCCTCTTCCATGAATTCTACTTCATCATCTTTTAGATTAATGATAAATCGAGGATAATCCAAGTGAATGATAAAGATATCATCTGGAAAGTCGGTATTGTCGCCTAGTAAAAATTTTGGTAATTCCATTTTTTGTTTGTTGTTTATTGTTTTTTTGTCTCTAAATTGTATTTAGTTAGAAACTATTTTTTTTACAAAATTAATCATTCCTTCCATAGTATCCATCTAATCAAATGATCGATTAACCTCAAAAAACTATTTATCAGAAAGAATCACGGGTGCACTTCCTTTTCCCATAAAAATAATTTTGGTGTTGGGTGAAGTAGCGATTTCTTTTTGCGCTTTGATTTGTTCGTATTGTAATTGTTTATCGGTTAGCCCTAAAGAAATAATGCGTTGATAATCTGCGATACCTTGTGCTTCTACTCTTTTACGTTCGGCTTCTTGTTTTTCTTTTTGCAAAACAAAAGTCATTTTTTGAGCATCTTGTTCGGCATTAATTTTACTTTCGATGGTTTTCTTTACAGATTCAGGCAAATTGATATTTCGAATCAACAACTGCTCTAATACCAATCCTCTGGCTTTAAAATCGGCTTCGATACTTTTAAAAATACGTTGTTGAAATTCATTTCTTTTGGTCGAATACAAGGCCACAGCATCATAATAAACTGCGTTGTCACGAATACGGGTTCTAGTTACTGGACGTACAATTTTATCGGTGTAGCTTTCTCCAATTCCTTTCAAAATTTTAGGTGCTTCATTTGGGATTACACGATACAAAACCGTCAAATCAATAACAACTTCCAATCCGTCATTGGACAATACTCTAATCGCATCATCACCTTCTTGTGCTCCTTCATTATGAACGGCTGACATAGTATAGTTTTGAGTTTGTACATCAAAAACAGTAATATCCAAAAGTGGATTAACTACGTGAAGTCCACTTTCTAGAACATCCGTTTGTACACTACCATAAAGCGATTTTACGCCTACTTTGCCCGCGTCTATTTGCTTAAACATCGAAGAAAATACTCCGATTAGCAGTAATAAAATACCTATAATTTTTAAAAGATTAGAAAATTTAGATAAAGGATTAGCGTTGTTGTTTACAGTAAAACTAACTACTAACAAAATTATTCCGAGAATAATAAATACTATCATTTTTTTTTGGTTTAGTTGATATGTTTATTATACGAGGAAATAAAGTAGAAGTTACATTTATAAAAAAATCTTTACGTAGCTGCATTCAAACGAACCAGTTTTTTGGTCAATCGAGAAAATCGAATGTATAAAAATATAGCTGCTGCTGTTAGTCCTGCCAATAATCCAATCCAGATTCCGACCGCCTTTAGATCTGTATATTTTCCTAGATAAAAGGAAACCGGAAAACCTACTACCCAATAGGCCACAAAAGTAATGTACATTGGAATTTTCACATCTTGAAGCCCTCTCAAAGCTCCTAAAACTACTACTTGTACACCATCTGAAATTTGAAAAATTGCTGCAACCAACAACAATTTAGCCGTTATCATTATAATTTCATTATTATCCGCCATTTGAGAAACATCAGCAGTATTCAAGAATAAATGTGGTAAAAAATTGTGGAAGACAATGAATAAAATAGCAAAGAGCGATTCAATAAGTATTGCTAATAAAAAAATAGAACGAGCTACAACAATTAGTCCTTTAAAATCGCCCGCTCCCTTGGCGTGACCGACACGTATCATTGCTGTTACATTCAATCCCATTGCGACCATAAAAGTTGAAGAAGCTAGAATCAATGCAATTTGATTGGCCGCTTGATTGTTTTTACCCAAGGTTCCTGAAAGCCAGATCGCTGCTGTAAATAAAGTAACCTCAAACAACATTTGCATCGCAGAAGGAAAACCTAGATCGATGATTTTTTTTAAAATCGTTTTTTTGATTTCTTTGAAGGTAAAATTTTTAAAATAGCGCTTCATGATAGTATTTTGTTTCATGATATAATGCATAAAAATCACCATCAAAATTCTTGAAATTACTGTTCCTAAAGCCGCACCTACGATCCCCAATTTAGGAAAAAACCAAACGCCATAAATCAAAACATAGTTAAAAAAAACGTGCACTACATTGGCAAAGAGAATGGCGTACATAGAATATTTGGTTTGCGATAATCCATCGGCAAATTGCTTATACCCTTGATAAATAATTACCGGAATCAATGAAAAAGCGACCCAATCAATGTATGGCGCTGCCAAAACAACAACCGCTTCGGGTTGGTTCATAAAATACATCAACTGCTTGGACAAGACCGTCAAAACAAACAAGACAACGCCCAAAATAGTACATAACAACAAGCCGTGATGAAAAGTTGTTCGGATTTTTTTGGTGTTTTGTTCTGCATCTGCTTCTGCAATCAATGGAGTAATAGCCGTAGAAAAACCTATCCCCACAGAAAGTGCCAAGAAAATAAAACTATTGCCTAAAGAAACCGCTGCCAATTCAGTAGATCCCAAATTACCAACCATGTAGTTATCGACAATACCAATTAACGTATGCCCTAGCATCCCTAAAACAACAGGATAAGCCAGTTTTATATTGTATGAAAATTCTTTGGTGTATTGTGACAAGTTCATTTTATTGCTTTTAAGTCGGCAAAGGTAATCAGAAGAAATTGATTCTTTGAATAGAAATATAATTAAAAAATCATTTCTAACCCCTTCAAATCAACCTTGAATAAAGCAATTCTGACAACTACACCCTTTTTAATTTCTCTTATCGGTAAGGGTTTTCATAAAAGCAATTAAATGTTTCTTTTCTTTATCCGAAAGCAGTAATTGATCTTCGGGCAAGGTTTGATTGGGCACTTTGAATCCAAGGCCAATTCCACCACCTTTATTATAAAAATCAATGACTTCTTCTAAGGTTTTGAAAACACCATTATGCATATAAGGCGCGGTTAATTCAATGTTTCTGATGGTAGGTGTTTTAAAAGAATTTCTATGAATTTCGGCTTGAGTCAATTCATATTTTCCTAAATCGGCATCTAAATAATTATGCCTGTTCGGTACTCCTAAAATTTCGCTTTCTGTTTTCATAAAATTAGGTGGGACTGTCCCGTTGGTTAAAGGAATAAAATGGCAAGTAGCACATTTAGCTTTGCCAGCAAATAGATTAAAACCTGCTTTTTCGTCTGACGTAAATTCTACTTCGTCACGCATATATTCATCAAACTTTGAATTGTATTGGCTCAAAGAACGAACATAGGAAGCCAAGGCGTTTTTGATTCCGAATTCGTTGATCTCATTTTTCGGAAATGCTTTTTTGAATTCGGCTAAATACTTTTTGTCTTTTTGCAAGGCTTTCACTGATTTTTCAAGGGAACCGTGCATTTCGATTTCGTTTGTAATGACAGCCACAGCTTGGTCTTCGAGATAACTTACTTTAGAATCATAGAAGAAAGCACGTTGAAAAGCGATGTTCATCAAAGTGGGTGTATTTCGTTTTACTTTGGTTTTGCCATCTAATGAAATCGTTTGCTCTAAACCATCTGTAAAAGCAAGATTGGAATAGTGACAAGAGGCGCAAGAACGCGTATTATTGCCCGACAAAATAGGATCATTGAATAACTTTTTCCCTAAGGCAATTTTTTCTGGAGTGGTTTTATAATCAGGAAAACCATTGAAAGCTTCTATATCAAAAGCATTTTTATCAAAAAGGGTTTGAGCGGTAGTTTTTAGAGCTCTGGTCTCTTTTACAAACGGAATCGAAGCACTTTTTTGACATTGATATAACTGTTTACTCAATGGATTAGCTATATTTTTTATAAAATACGCTCTATCAAAAGCATTGAAGTTAGTATGAGTTACTAGGTACTTTGTTCCTTGAGAAAGAGTAGCTGAAAGCGCTTGAAATGACTTAGCGTCCAAAGTGTTTTTATAAAAAGTTACATTTTCCGCTAGACATTCTAAAACCACTTTTGCTTCTGGGATGGAATGAAGCGCAACTGGGGAATCAAAGCCTGTAATTCCTAGGGTAATCATTCTAAAAACAGATAGTCGCAACGCATCAAAGACCGAAGCATCTGTCAATTCATTGGTTTGGGCTATTTTTTCTAATCGATTTAAATTGGCATTCAAAATGCCTATTTCTGTCAATACTTCAGCTTTTGTTGACTGATTGTATTTTGGAAAAAAATATTCTTCAATGACTTGAAAGCCTTCTGGAGGCAAAGTTTTTCCATCGTTTTCCTCAAACTCAGGTAATGCTGGTCCGTTGATGGCCTTTGCTACGGCTGGAAAATAATACTCGGTCAACCATTCTACTTTTTTGTAACTACTATGAGCTTTCAAAAATTGAAATTGAATCTTTTGGGAATTGGCATCAGATTGCACCAATTCTTTTAAATGTTCAACTTCGACTTTTAACTGCTTTATGTTTATTTCAAAATTAGCGGCAACTTTTTGATGGTTTTCCTCAGCGGGTTGGCAAGAGAACAAGGCAAATGAGAAGAATAAAAAAATGATTTTTTTCATAATTACTTTAAAAAATAAAAAACCAAAACCACGATAACAAAAATGCCATCGTGGTTATTGGTAGTAAAAGGTATATTATCTAGCTAACCCTTTGATTAATACAATTTGACTCGCTTGATCTTCGTTTGGACGATTTGTACCGCCATCAACACCTTTGTATTTTGTCCCTTTCCAAGAATGCGGTTGAACGCTCAACAAAAAGGTATCATCAATGCCTAATTGCTCAGAAACATCAATCATAGCACCATATTCCCAATCTCCAAATTTTGATGTTCCTCCTACATTATACTTAGCTGCATCAGTAGCCGTACGACGGTGGTCTAATTCAAAAACCACTTTTAATTGCTTTTTAGCAATATCGTATTGATAGATGTAGGCATCGTGAGTTTCGTCACCATAACCATTAGCATCTTCTTGCACATACACATAGTTTTTGGTCACACAAATGTTGTCTGGATTTTGAAATTTACCCGCAATTCCGTTACGGTCATCACCGTCCAAAATTACTTCTAAGCTTCCGATTAATGGATTTTTAGCATCTAAGTTCAATTTATACACACGTCCGTATTTGGTTCTAGAACCATCGGCATTAGTTCCTGTAGTATTTTGACCTGTTACGTTAAAATAGATTTCGCGTGCATCTTCTGCACTTCCTTTTCGGTAATCCAAATCTTCTACTCTACCAAATTTGATACCTTTTAAAGTATTTACCGAAGCATTGATAGCTGCACCTGTAAGTGTTGTATGATTCTCGATTTTTACAAATGAAACAGGATATTTTTGGTTTGCCACCATATCTTTCTCTCTTTGGTTATCGTCTTGACGTTTCATCATATACAAAGAACCATCGGCTAAATCACCCACACGATTAGACACATACATAAAAACTTGACCTCCGTAAGTTCCTGAATCGTCATCTCCAATCACTACAACGGTTTTCCCAGCATAAGCTTTAGCATTCAATGGCATTGCATTTTCAGCACTTAAACGTCCAAATGAAGCTAATTCTTTGGTAACAGATGCCAATCCTGCATCGGCATAAGGATAAACCGCATGCGTACGAGATTCTTCTCCTGATTCACCACAAGTTAAATATAATGGTCCAAAACCGTGTTCAGCAACAGTAGCCATAGTAGCACCACACAATCTCCAAGTTCCACCATTAGAGTTTAATAAATATTCTCCTTTCAGAGGTTTGAAGGTTTTGTCAAGAGTCACTCTTGAAACCGCAAAATTATCTTCGTGATTAACCAAAAAAGTAAAAGTTCCATCATCGTTTCTTAACAAACCAGAACCATCAGCAGAACCTCCAAAAACAAATTTTGGGCTACCCGCCAATACATCATCAGAAGAAATTAAAGAGAATAACTCCACGTTTTCAAAACCCGATTTTTTAGTAAGTAATACAGGAGTTACCGATTGATTTGCCAACACCACTGTAGTTGGTTTTGTGTCATTAGCTTCATTCTCACAAGAAATAAGTGAGACCAAACAAAGTAAAGGTAAAATTAATTTTTTCATTGATTTATGTTTTTTTATACCTGCAAAATAAACGCATGAATTTAAACCTATTGTCACTTTAGAATTAAGAAACAGCTATCAATTCGTAAGATTTTAAATTATAATTTAATCTAAAATTTACATGATAACAGTAAGCACATACTCCGTTTAAATTGAATTAACAATGAAGAGTAAAGCCTAACTATCTTTCTCAAAAAAATTGAAAAGAAACTTCTAAAGTCCGCTTAAACGAAAGGATTTTGACGACAAATCATTACTTTAGTTGATTTTTAATTCATCTGTATTCCGCACTTTAATGGAATATTGATACAAATTTTATAATGCAATGGAAAAATTCACACTCGAGCTTTTATTTCAAATCATAGGAATTGGTTCTGCTTCTGGTCTTATTTACAAATCGCCTTCCTTGTATGTTATTGGTGATAACAGCGGCTATTTGTACGAATACAATATGGAAGCCAAGAACTTACAACAACACGCCATTATTGAAAACGCCAGCGCAAATATTGCTAAAAAAGAAAAACCAGATTTTGAAGCCATCACGAGTTTTGATGATAAATTGTATGTTTTCGGTTCTGGTTCTACCCCGAAACGCAACAAAATGGTCGAAATCAATACAACCGAAAAAGAGATTAAAACCAATGATTTGAAGGATTTGTATGGCGTGATGCAAAGTTTTGGCCAAATCAAAGCCGATGACTTTAATCTGGAAGGGGCTATTTATAACGGCAAAGAATGGATGCTTTTTAATCGTGGGAACGGGAAAAAGAGCAAAAATGTGATTTTTACGATTTATGGTAAAAATCTAATCAACGAATTTAATATGATTAGCAACGAGTATAAGTTGCCTAAAATTAATGGGGTGCGCAGCAGTTTTACCGATGCCGTTTTGGTGGATACTAAAATTTATTTTTTGGCAACCGCTGAAGATACACAATCGACGTATAATGATGGAGAAGTAAAGGGCAGCTTGATTGGGGTAATAGATATAGAAACAATGAAACTAGAATTTACGCAAAAAATAAGCGATACCCATAAATTTGAAGGCCTTACCCTCTATCAAAATTCGGACAAAACAGTGGCGTTTTTGTTATGCGAAGACAAAGACTCGGAAGTGTTGGAGACGAATATTTATAAATTGGTACTTGACAAGCGTACCCTTTAAGTAGCAAGTTAAATTGCTTCCAAAAAAGCACAATGTTGGCTTATAGCCCCGATTGCAGTGGCATCCTTTTTTATAGCTGGCAGGTTTTTGGACCTGACAGTTATAAAAAAGATATAACGTACAGCGGGAATCCTGCTAACCAGAAAGCCTTGTGTTGGCGCTCCTACATTCATTTTTAAAACTAGAATTCCTGATGATTGTAGTAAAAAAAGAATATTTTTTTGATAGGCTTCCCAACCTTTTTGATTTTTAATCGCTCTTTAGTAATAAAGACATCAATTGTGATAAACGAAACCCTACTCTCTAACTGCAAAAAAATGCACCGTGATGCTCAGCGACAGGTGTATGACTATATGGCGCCCAAGCTGTATCGCACTTGCAAGCGCTATCTTAAAAAGGAGGAAGATATTGAAGAAGTTTTGGCCGACGCTTTTTATACAATTTTCACCAAAATAGACCAGTTGAAAGAGGTGCTGGCTTTTGAGGCTTGGTGCCGAAAAATAACGGTGAATCACTGTTTAGCAGCAATTAAAAAAAACACCAATTTCAATATGTATTTGGATGATGTGAAATTGCTTTCGCAGCCTTTTACTGAAGAAATCACAGCGCTTGAAGAAGCCGATTTATTGGAACTTTTGAACCATATTCCAGAGGGATGCAAAACTATTTTTACTCTTTTTGTGATAGAAGGCTATGGACACAAGGAGATTGCGAGTTTGTTGCAAATCTCTGAGGGCACCTCAAAATCACAATTGAATGCCGCCAAAAGTAAACTAAAGGAACTGGTGAACAACCTCTATTATCAAAAAGCAAAATAGGTATGGACTATCAAGATAAATTATTCGAACAAATAAAAGAAGCTGAGCGAAATGCTGAAAACCAAGATTTTCCTGCAATGGAAAAAGTATGGTCGCGCTTAGAAGAGAAACTAGACAAAAAAGAAGCTAAAAAAACTATCGCTTTATGGAAAAAAATCGCCGTAGCCGCATCGCTTTTATTGGTGCTTTCGATTGGCTTTCAGTTTTTGAATTCGCCCAGACCGAAAAGTATTCAAGAAGCTCCAAAGGTGGTTACTACAACCACAAAAAACAATCCATCGGCGATTGAAACTAACGAAAACATAACCAACAGTACTCCTGTCATCGTACCTAAAGCTGAAGCTGAAGCAATCATCAACAATAGTATTGGGCAAGAAGTTGCGGTTCATAACACGCAATCCAATGACACGATAATGAGTAGTGCAACAAATGCTATTAGTATTCCTGAAATCGCTACAGCAAGGGCAAGTTCGGAAGTAGCGGATGAAAAGGATGCTGAATCGAATGCAATAGAACAAAAATTGGCGGCTCCTGCTTCAGTAGCCAAAGAGAAAGCCAGTTACAAAATGGCTTTTGCTGAAAAAAGTCAAGAGCGTGCTAAAAAAAGTAGTCCATTGGTCGTGATTGACAACACTGCACTTTCAGACAGTAATGCCTCAAAAAGAGAACGCATTATGCAAGAAGAACTTTCTAATTTTAAACCTGAGAACTTAGAATCGGTGATAGTTTTAAATAATCCACTTTATATCATTGATGGGCATTACTTTTCGGAGGATGATTTATTTGGTCCACAGCCTAAAAGTCCTTATGCGCCTCTCAATCATCAAGACATTAAGACCATTGTCATTCTTAAAGACACTGATGCCGTTTCAAAATATGGCGAAAAAGGTAAAAAAGGTGTCGTAATTATCACTACAAAAACAGGAAAACCCGCAGTCCAAAAATAGGAATCCCCTAACACTAATCTTAAAAAAACACGATTATGAAAAACGTAAAACTTATTTCATTAGGTCTTGCTATGCTTATATGTTTCGTAACAAAAGCACAAGAAAAAACGATTACTGGAATCGTTTCTGACGCCTCTGCCCCGCTTCCTGGAGTGACCATTGTCAACAAAAATTCAAAAGCGAATGCTAGTACAAATTTTGATGGCAAGTATACCATTCAAGCGCAAAAAGGAGACCAATTGGTGTTTAGTTACATTGGTTATAAACCGCAAACTAAAAAAGTGGGAGAACAAAACATCATTAATGTAAAACTAGTGGCAGACCAAATGTCACTAAGTGAAGTAGTCGTAGTAGGCTACGGTAGTAACGTCGATTATGAATCGGATAATGCTTTCTATGAAAAAAAGAAAGCCTCGACCGCTGCATCCGTTCAAAAGCTCGAAGGTCGTGTCGCAGGATTGACCATTTCGTCTAACACTAACGCCATTGCCAACGCTCCGCAAAGCATCGTCATTAGAGGTACGAATAGTATTTCTTCTAAAAATGAACCGCTGTATATCATCGATGGTGTGCCTGTAAAATCGAATGCTCTAGCTAAAATCAACCCGAATGATATTCAGGATGTAAAAGTACTCAAAGACAGTGCTGCCACTTCTCTATACGGAGCAAGAGCCGCAAATGGTGTAGTTATCATCAACTCGAAAAATGAAATCTATAAAAACTTAAGCGAGAAAGAAATAAACAAAAGACTACAACAACTCCATCCTTATCAACCAGAACCAATCAATGATGAAGATTACGAAAGTTTTGTAGAAAATGCATTTGAAAGTCCTAAAACAGCACCGCTTTCCACTTTTTCTATTGATGTTGATAATGCCTCTTATACCAATGTAAGACGTATGATTAACAACGGACAAAAAGTACCTAAAGATGCGGTTCGTGTAGAGGAAATGGTTAATTTTTTCAAATACAATTACGCACAACCTAATGACCAAAATCCGTTTGCTATTCAAAATGAATTGAGTCACAGTCCGTGGAATACCGATACTAAAATTTTGAAAATTGGATTGCAAGGAAAAAACATTCCAACCCTTGATTTGCCAGCCTCGAATTTGGTTTTCTTGATTGATGTTTCAGGGTCTATGAGTGCTGCAAATAAGTTACCCTTACTAAAACAATCTATGAAAATTTTGGTAAATGAGTTGAGAGCCAAAGACAAAGTATCGATTGTAGTGTATGCCGGAGCCGCTGGTCTAGTATTACCTCCAACCTCTGGAGATGAAAAAGAAACCATAAATACTGCATTAGAAAAACTCAACGCAGGAGGAAGTACCGCAGGTGGCGAAGGCATTACGCTTGCCTATAAAATTGCAGCAGAAAACTTCATAAAAGGAGGCAACAACAGAGTGATTTTGGCCACTGATGGCGACTTTAATGTAGGAAGTTCTTCTAATGCTGATATGGAAAACCTTATCGAAGAAAAAAGAAAATCTGGTGTATTCTTAACTTGTTTAGGCTACGGAATGGGAAATTACAAAGACAGTAAAATGGAAATATTGGCTAACAAAGGTAACGGCAATTATGCTTACATTGATACCATTCAAGAAGCGAATCGATTTCTGGGTAAAGAATTTAAAGGGTCGATGTTTGCAATTGCTAAAGATGTAAAAATTCAAATTGAATTCAATCCCAACCAAGTGAAAGCCTACCGATTAATTGGGTATGAAAACCGAAAACTAAGACCTGAAGATTTTAAAAATGATGCCATTGATGCGGGAGAATTAGGCAGTAATCATTCGGTGACGGCTTTGTATGAAATTATACCAGCGGGCAGCAAAAGTAAATTTTATACAGAAGCAGATGAACTAAAATACACCACTACTACTCCAACAGAAAATAAATACACTAACGAGTTAGCGACCATAAAATTCCGTTACAAAAAACCAGATGGTGACCAAAGCATCGAAATGGTTCAAACCATAGAAAACAAAAGTATCTTGCTACAAAACACCAGCGATGATTTTAAATTTAGTAATGCCGTAGCTTGGTTTGGTTTAAAATTGAGAGATTCAAAACTGATTGCGAATTCTTCTTCAAAAGACATTATTGCTTTGGCTAAACAAGGCTTAACTAATGACTCAGAAGGATACAAAGCCGAATTCATCCGCTTGGTAGAAGCTGCAAATTAAAAGTTGCTTTTAGTTTCTAATAGCAGTTAGAAATAAAATAAAAAAGCGAGTAAGAATTCAATCTTACTCGCTTAATACTATTATAAATAAGTGTTTAACAATTACACTTCTACATTCAAAAACTCCATACGAACACTCCCGTCTTCGTCAATTCGGGTCAATTGCACCTCGTGTAAAGTATTCACTAAGGCTGGGTCCCAAGGGGTTTTCACTTTTACATAATTTTCGGTAAAGCCATGAATATATCCTTCTTTATTTTCGCCCTCAAACAAAACTGTTCTTTGGGTGCCCAATTGACTTTCGTAAAAAGCACGGCGTTTCTTCACCGATAAACCACGTAACATTTTGCTTCGTTTGGCGCGAACATTATTAGGAACCACGCCGTCCATCACAGCCGCCTCGGTATTATCGCGCTCTGAATAGGTAAAAACGTGTAAATAAGAAATATCCAAATCATTCAAAAAATGATAGGTTTCCAAGAAATGTTCGTCGGTTTCTCCAGGAAATCCTACGATAACATCCACTCCAATACAAGCGTGTGGCATTACTTTACGTATATTGGTTACTCTATCGGTATACACTTCACGTTGGTAACGACGTTTCATTAACTTTAAAATATCGTTACTCCCAGATTGCAAAGGAATATGAAAATGTGGGACAAATGTTCGGCTTTTGGAAACAAAATCAATGGTTTCGTTTTTCAACAAATTAGGTTCGATAGATGAAATACGAAGACGTTCAATACCATCCACTTCGTCAAGCGCTTTTACCAAATCAAGGAAAGTATGTTCGTGTTTTTTGTTCCCGAACTCTCCTTTTCCGTAATCGCCAATATTGACACCCGTAAGTACTATTTCTTTGATTCCTTGTTGCGAAATTTCGGCAGCATTTTGCAATACATTTTCTAAAGCATCACTTCTAGAAATTCCTCTTGCTAGTGGAATCGTACAGTAGGTACACTTGTAATCACAACCATCTTGCACTTTCAAAAAAGCTCTCGTTCTGTCGCCAATAGAATAACTGCCTACATAAAAATCGGCTTCGGCGATTTCACAAGAATGTACTTGACCAAAATCGTTTTTGGATAAATCGTTAATATAATCTGCTAGTTTGAATTTTTCGGTGGCGCCCAGAACCAAATCTACACCGTCAACATCTGCGAGTTCTTCTGGCTTTAATTGTGCATAACAACCCACAGCGGCTACAAAGGCTTTGTCGTTTAGCTTCATTGCTTTACGCACAACTTGCTTGAATTGTTTATCTGCATTTTCTGTAACAGAACACGTATTGATAACATACATATCGGCTACTTCTTCAAAATCCACTCTTTCAAAGCCTTCTTCCTGAAGATTTCTCGCTATGGTTGATGTTTCTGAAAAGTTCAGTTTACAACCTAGCGTATAGAAGGCAACTCGTTTTTTATTTTCCATAAGATAGCTCAATTAATGAAATCGTTGTCAAAAAATTGAGGGTGCAAATTTACATATAAATTCTAAGAATTAAAAATGAAGCAGTTAGATATTTTAAAGGGGATACCACTAAAAATATCCGATTTTTTCATTGTACTAGATGAAAATTATCGGATATTTTTAATTCTAATTAAACTAAAGAGGTTTTCTTAACTCAAAATATAGCGTTCAATCACTTCAGCCACGCCATGATCATTATTCGAAGCTACAATAACATCTCCAAAACCTCTCAATTCAGGAGTTACATTGTCTACCCAAACGCCTAATCCCGCATATTGAATCATAGTCAAATCGTTTCCAGCATTACCTACTGCAATGATTTCTTTTTGATCAATGCCCAATCTTTTGGCCAAAAACTGAATACTAGCCGCTTTATCGATGCCATTTGGTGCGACTTCCAAAAAGAATGGTTTCGACATCGAAACACTCAAATCTGGCATTGCTTGTTTCAAATCACTTTCTACCGTTTTCAAATAAGAAGGGTCTTCAAGTAAAATACATTTTACTGCATTAGAAGTCACAGCCGCTTTAAAATCAGCAACTAGTTCGTGCGGCATACCTGTTATGCTTCGCTCTACTTCAATAAATTCAGAGTGGGTTTCGCTTACAATAGTATCATTAATATACGTAATGATATGCGTTTTCGACTTCAAACTATAATCATGTAGTTCATGAATTTGCTCTTTGGTCAAGGATTGTTCAAAAATTACCGCATCGTTTTTTAAATCGGTAACTACAGCTCCATTAAACGAAATCATGTAATTGTTTTGCAAATCATTCGCAAAATGCGTCATGGCTGGCGTAGGTCTTCCTGATGCCAAAACCACTTCGACTCCTTTTGCTTGTGCCATTGTAATCATGGCTCTATTTTCTTCAGAAATGGTATGATCGTCTGTCAGCAGCGTGTCATCCATATCTAAAACTAGCATTTTATATTTCATTGCTTTTTTTATTTCATTTTTTTTTAAAAAATATTCATTAAAAAAACCGCTCTTAAGAAGCGGTCATTGTACTATTTTTTCAATCTTTTTTTTATTCTTTGAAAACTTTGTTTTTGAGCCAAAACTCCAACAACCACAACTATTCTTAATTCTTCTTCAATTAAATAATAAATCGTGTATGGAAATCTGTCAACAAAGGCTTGTCGTATTTCCTTATATCGTTTCTGGTAATGGGCTGGATATTTTCTGATGTAATCGAACTCTTCGTTTACTTTCAATTTAAAATCTTCACCTAATGATTTATTTATTTCCAAATACCATTTTCTTGCTTTTCTTAAATCCTGATAAACAACGGGTACTAACTTTAATTTATAAATCATTACCAAACTTTCTTAAAATCTTCCCAGTCCAGTAAATCTTGAGGATTTTTTCTGTAAAGTTCTAATCTTAAATCCAACTCTTTTTGATGTTCTGCTGGAATCTCTAATAAACTTAATTTATAGTTTTTCAAAATTCTTTCTACTGCTTTCAAAGTATCGGCTAAACTTTCGAATTCCTCATTTCCTCTACTGTTTTTAAATGCGCTAGATTCACTTGGTTCTTCTAAACTATTGAAGTTATCTACTTTGACAGAGGAATACCCAACGACTTCTTTATCCAACACAGCTTTAAGTGCTAAAAACTCATTTAATTTACTTTCATCAGTACTATGAAGTAACCAATTTATTAGATCTAATTTTTTAGCAGCTATATTCATCTCACAGAAGTATTTGAACAGCAAATATACAAAATCTAAATACTCATTCTAAAATTCTCGATAACTGGATTCGCCTTCGCAAAATCTGTTTCTTGAATAAAAATTTCAATGGCCAAATCGGAACCACCAAATCCACCCAAACGAGCCGATTGAATATTGTCTTTTTTTACGGTATCGATTCCCGCTGTTTCTAATTTTTCTTGTAAGGCTAGTGCTAATATTTCACTGCCTGAAAACACTTTCATTAATCCCATACTGTTTTATGTTTGTTGTTGAACTTAACCGCAAAGTCCCCAAGGAATTACGGAAAGAAGCGCAACGATTTTAATGTTTATTATCAATTCAAAATCTAACTTCAAAAATCTACTCTCTAAATTTCTTCTTCATCGTCCCCTTCTTCTTCTTCATCAAAATCAAATTCAAAAGGCTCGATTAACATTTTTTCGATCAAAACATCAACTCTATCCGTTAATTGTTCAGCAAAAACGATGCGTTGCGTTTTGGCAATACTGTTTGAAATACGCATGATCTTAGTTTCGTGACGCAATTTCAATATAGGATCCGTGTCATCAATGATGAACATTTTTAAACGATTCACATTGTAACCTGCAGAAGAAAACATTTCACTCAAACGGTTAGGCGTGCCAATCAGAACATCGATTCCAGTTGATATATAATTTTTGTCATAATCCATATCGCCTTTATCGTGTACACCATACACCTCTAACTTGGTGTATCGATTGTATTTATCAAAAAGCTCTTCCATTGCTAACACCTTAGCTTTGTCTTCTACTACGATAAGTGCTCTTGGAGATTCTTCATTGGAACCCGCCAAACGCTGAATTACATTGATTACAATAGTCGTTGTTTTTCCGCTTGCCTTTGGTGAAATAATCAAACAATCTGCACCACTTTTTAGCGTAGAAAAAGTCTCCTGTTGCATAGCATTGGCCTCTACTAAATCATTTTCTATCAATGCCTTTTGAAGATTCTCGTTTATTTTTTTTAATTTCATATGCCTATTTAAATTTTAGGTTTTAGGCTTTTTAATTCAAAAACCTATTAAATCAAAACTATTTATTTTGATTTATGCCAATTTATAATTCACCCTTCGGGCGGTTAGATTCGCTATTTACTAGCAAATAACTTCACATCCGTTTCAGATATTTCACTTCCTCCCAGAATTATTAAGCGTTCCACTACATTGCGTAATTCTCGTATGTTTCCAGTCCAATCGTATTCTTGCAGTAAGCTAATGGCAGCTTCCGAGAATTTTTTCACAGCATTTCCTTGTTCTGAAGCAATTTTCTCTGCGAAATGTGTAACCAACATCGGAATATCGGTGCGACGTTCATTCAACGCAGGAACTTTGATTAAAATAACGGCCAAACGGTGGTACAAATCTTCTCTAAAACGACCTTCGGTAATCTCTTGTTTCAAATCTTTGTTAGTTGCAGCAACCACACGAACATCCACTTTAATGTCTTTATCTGCTCCCACTCTCGTAATCATACTTTCTTGCAACGCACGCAACACTTTGGCTTGAGCCGAAAGACTCATATCGCCAATCTCGTCCAAGAAAATAGTGCCTTTATCTGCTGCTTCAAACTTGCCTGCACGGTCTTTTACAGCCGAGGTAAAGGCGCCTTTGACGTGTCCAAACAACTCACTTTCTATCAATTCTGATGGAATAGCAGCACAGTTCACTTCGATTAAAGGAAAACTTGCGCGTTCGCTTTTCTCGTGCAATTGATGGGCTACTAATTCTTTTCCAGTTCCGTTAGGTCCCGTGATTAATACTCTGGCTTCGGTAGGAGCGACTTTATCAATCATCATTTTTATATGATTAATGGCTTCGCTCTCTCCAATCATTTCGTAGTTTTTGCTGACTTTTTTCTTTAGAATTTTATTTTCAACTACTAATTTTTTTCGGTCTAAGGCATTGCGAACCGTATTCAACAATCGGTTCAAATCGGGTGGTTTTGAGATGTAATCAAAAGCTCCCAAACGCATTGTATTGATGGCTGTTTCCATATCGCCGTGTCCTGAAATCATCACCATTGGAATCTCAGGTTTGATTTTTTTGACAGCTTCTAATACTTCAACCCCGTCTAATTTTGGCATTTTGATATCGCAAAGCACCAAATCGTAATCGGTATTTTTTATTTTCTCTAAACCTACAGCGCCGTCTTCTGCTTCGTCTACCTGATAGGTATCATTCTCTTCTGAAAGAATCTTGACCAAAACTCTACGAATCGCTGCTTCGTCTTCTATAATTAATATTTTACTCATTCTTAACAATTTTCAAATTTTAAAAATTCCAAATTCCAATAGTTGGATTTTGGGATTTACTTTTTGGAATTTAATACTTCAACCACTTATACAATTCTTTCCAACTTGTTTTTTTGCCGTACATCAAAATGCCCACGCGATAAATTTTGGAAGCAAACCAAACCACCAACAAAAACGTTCCGAATAAAAGTACCATCGAAAGCAAAATTTGCCACAAAGGTACGCCAAAAGGAATACGCATTAGCATCACGATTGGCGATGTCAAAGGCACAATCGAGAAAATGGTAGCTACCGTGCCGTGAGGGTCATTGATTACCGTAAAAAATCCGATGTAAACGCCCAAAATCAAAGGCATAATAATCGGTAGCAAAAACTGTTGCGAATCGGTTTCATTGTCAACAGCTGCACCTATGGCAGCATAAAAGGAACTGTACAAAAAATAGCCTCCAATGAAATAAATCACAAAACAAGTCAGTAAAGTTCCAATCGGAAGATTCCATAATTCGGCTATATACAATTGGGCCGTACTAGCTATTTCGTGTTGCGCTGCTTGCATTACTTCGGGTGGAACTTTAGAAGTAGGTCCTAAATTGACACCGAAAAACAGCGAAGCACCCAAAAACAACCCTAAACCTATAATCGCCCAAATTAAAAACTGAAGAATACCTGCCAACGAAGTTCCAATAATTTTACCCATCATCAACTGAAAAGGTTTTACCGATGAAATAATGATTTCGATGATACGATTAGTTTTTTCTTCGATTACGCTTCGCATCACCATATTGCCATAAATCACAATAAACATCATAATCAAATACCCAAAGGCACCGCCAATGGCAATTTTAATTTCATTCAATCCTTTCAAACTTTCCTCTCCCGAGGCTTTACTTAAACTGATGTTGATATTGGACTGCGCTTTATGTATTGCCACCGTATCTAATTTTGCGGATTGAAAATTGAGTTGGGTAATTTTTTTATCCAAAATATCCTGAACTTCCTCAATAAAAGTAATACTTGGACTATCATTGGAAATGAATTGAATCTTCTTATCTAACTCGGCAATAGATGCCGTTTTAGGAATTTGCAACACACCTTCAAAACGCTCTTGCGTGATGCTATCTTTGAGGGCTTTCACGTCCAAAACCGACAAATCCAAATACTGATATTCGCTATCCTTTTTATTTTTAGCCATAAAATCGGCAACAAACAAACCTGTTTCGTCGTGAACCGCAATTTGCTTGGTATCGGCTTTCATAGACGCCAAATAGCTAACAAAAACAGCAATTCCAACAAACAATAACGGACTCAAAAAAGTCATTACGATAAAGGATTTGTTGCGCACCTTGGCGATAAATTCTCTTTTTATAATCAACGAGATCATACTCATATTATTTAGTTTTATAGGTCTTACTCTCAATCGTGTGGTTTTAAAATTAAAATTTTTATTTTCTTTGAACCATTAAGTAATTAAGTTTCATTAAGCAATCGTAACCTTAATTTTCTTAATCTCTTAATGGTAAAAAAACTTTTTCCTTACCCACACAATTCATGGTAGTACTTGTTTAAAAATTTAAAACTTAAATTCCAATATTTTTGATATTTGGAATTTTAAAATTTCAAAAGATTATTTTTCAGTTACAGTTTTAATAAAGATATCGTTCACACTTGGAATTTTTTCCACAAAATGCGTCACTTGACCACGTTGCGTAAGGACTTGCAACAACTCATTTGGTGTACCTGTACCTAGCTGAATTTCTAATTTTAGTTCTTGGTTCAAAGACTTGAAATGGGCTGGACCCACGGTAAACTTTTGTGTCAAATCATACATCAAGCCTTCGACATTATCCGTCAAAATGCCAACTTCAAAACTATTTGAGCGGTATTGTCGTTTTACTTCTTCCAATTTGCCCTCAATGAGTTTATTCGATTTATGAATCAAAGCGATATGATCACATAATTCCTCCACACTTTCCATTCTATGGGTTGAGAAAATAATGGTCGTACCTTTTTCCTTTAAGCCTAAAATTTCATCTTTGATAATATTCGCATTCACAGGGTCAAAACCTGAAAACGGCTCATCAAAAATCAACAATTTGGGTTGGTGCAACACACACACCACAAACTGAATCTTTTGCGCCATTCCTTTGGACAACTCCTCGATTTTCTTGTTCCACCAGCCTTTGATGTCTAATTTTTCAAACCAATAGTCCAACTGAATTTTAGCCTCTTTTTTAGAAAGCCCTTTCAGTTGTGCCAAATACAAACACTGCTCGCCCACTTTCATCGATTTGTACAAACCTCTCTCTTCGGGTAGATAGCCGATTTGCTGAATGTGATGGGGTTGTAATTTTTCGCCATCCAAAAGCACTTCGCCACTATCGGGCAACGTAATCTGATTGATGATACGAATTAAAGAGGTTTTTCCGGCACCATTAGGCCCTAATAAACCATAAATACTGCCTTTGGGTATCGAAAGCGAAACGGAATTAAGGGCAACATAATCGCCATATTGCTTCACTACATTTTTTACCTCGAGAATACTACTCATAGCTTGATTTTTAGAATTGCAAAAATAGGTAATTAGTAGTCAACAACGCCCAATTGTTAAAGAAAATGCGGCTTTTTACAGCAATAAAACTAGACGAACTTCAACTCTAAACTTGAAGTCGTTTCCTATTTTTTGGGAGCAGCACGAGTCGATATTTCAATCACGAGTCGTCCCGCTTTCCGCTACAATCTTTGCTGCCGAACCCCGGCATCAAAGGATTTCCACTGCAATCGGGGCTAAAAAGTACGTTTTACTATTTCAATTACCTTTTTAATGCCAACCAGATTTGAACCGCAAATTCGCAAATTATCACAACTGTAAACACTTTCAAAATTTGCGAATCTGCGGTAATCAAAAAATACACTTTAAAAAAAATAATTTGCGAATTTGCGGTAATCCAATTTTCAAAAACTAAACGAAAAAAAAATCCCCGTGCTACAAAAAACACAGGGATAAATATAAAATGAGATTAAAAAAATTAAGAAAACATATCTTTAACTTTCTCAAAGAATGATTTGTCTGATTTTTCAGGATGTGGCGTGAAATTATCGTCGTTCAACGCATTTTCAAAGAATTGTTTTTGTTCTTTGTTTAATGTTTTTGGTGTCCAAACATTCACGTGAACCAATAAATCGCCACTTCCGTAACCATTGATACTTGGAATTCCTTTTCCTTTCAAACGCAATATTTTTCCAGATTGGATTCCTTCTTCTAATTTGATACGCACTTTACCGTTTACTGCTTCGATATCTTTGGAAACACCTAAAACCGCTTCAGCAAAACTAATGTACAAATCGTAGTGTAAATTTTCACCTTCACGTTTCAAGAACTCGTGCTCTAACTCTTCAATCGCAACGATCAAATCGCCAGGAATACTATTTCCTGGAGCGTCGTTTCCTTTTCCTGAAACTTTTAATTGCATCCCATCTACAACACCTGCTGGAATTTTGATAGAAACGGTTTCGTCTTCCAAAATCATTCCTTGTGCATCGGCATTATTTGGTTTTTTATCCAAAATTTGCCCTGAACCACCACAAGACGGACAAGTAGACGCCGATTGCATACGACCCAAAATAGTATTGGTCACACGCATCACTTGACCTTGACCATTACAAGTAGAACACGTTTTGTAAGAAACGCCAGGCGCTTGTACCTTACGTTTTACTTTTACTTTTTTCTCAACACCATTGGCAATTTCTTCGAGTGTCAATTTGACCTTAATTCGCATATTGCTTCCTTTGGCACGACGAGCACCTCCGCCTCCGCCTCCAAAACCACCAAAGCCACCTCCGAAAATATCTCCAAATTGACTAAAAATATCATCCATATTCATACCGCCGTGACCACCACCGAATCCGCCAGCTCCATCAAAAGCTTGGTGACCGTATTGATCGTATTTGGCTTTCTTTTGAGGATCGCTTAATACTTCATACGCTTCGGCAGCCAATTTGAATTGCTCCTCGGCTGCAGGATTGTCAGGGTTTTTGTCAGGGTGAAATTCTATGGCTTTTTTTCGGTAAGCCTTTTTGATTTCAGCCTCCGAAGCACTTTTAGATACGCCTAATATTTCGTAAAAATCTTTTTTCATTTTTAAATTGTGCTATTATATTCAGCTACAAATGTGCTAACTTGAATGTTGATTTATTGTCCTATAACCACTTTTGGAAAACGAATAATTTTATCGCCTAATTTGTATCCTTTTTCCAATACATCCACGATTTTTCCTTTTAAATCGTCAGATGGTGCTGGGATTTGAGTAATAGCCTCAGCAAAATCAGCGTTAAAAGCGTCACCTGCATTTACATCCACTACTTCTAATCCTTTGGTCACCAAAGTTCCTTTCAACTTCTCGTGAATCAATTCCACTCCTTTAGCTAATAATTCATCCTCAGATTTGTTGATTTCTACCATAGCACGATCAAAATCGTCCAAAACAGGCAACAAAGCCAATAAAACTTCTTGATTAGCCGTCTTGAATAACTCAATACGCTCCTTTGTAGTACGTCTTTTGTAGTTTTCAAACTCAGCGAACAAGCGCAAAAATTTATCTTTTTCTTTGGCTAAATCTTGTGCCAATTGTTCTTCAACACTTAATTCTTCAATGATAAGTTGCTCTCCATTTGCATTATTCTCTAACGTTGCGTCATCTATTTCTTGATCGAACTCTGTATTTTCAGTAGTCATATTGCTTTTATTTTTAAAAAATTTTTTAAACATCCTTTTTGATTCTCTTCATTCATTCTCAAAAGTATTGCCAAAACTGGCAAAATGTCAAATTGTCATACTCAAGAACATTATGAAAGATAGAGAAATGGAAAATATTATGTTATTGATGTTATGAATACCTATACCTTATGCCAAGACCTGAAATTGAACTGCAAAAACTCAAAAGTACTAAGAATACAAACCATAATGCTTAAAAAAAATCGACAACAAATTTGTTGTTCAAAATGGTACAAATAAAAACAGTTACACCGTACATTATGAACTTGATAAAAATTTAATATAATTTTAAGACAATCACGAAATAGTTTGCCTAAATTTGCCAATCTATTATTTTACATATAATTTATATATACCAGTATTATATCCGTTTTTAGTTAATTATTAATTCAGCATTGTTTATAATAAAAAAAGCTTCGTTTATCAAAACGAAGCTTTTTTTTGTAATGACTATCAACTATTGTAGTCGTTGTTGTAAGCCATTATAATCCAAAACGACTTGTTCTCCTGTGACGAGGTTCTTCAAAGCAAAAGTGCTCGATTCCAGTTCTTGTGTTCCAATAATGACCGCAAACGGAATGCCTCTCTTATCAGCATATTGCAATTGTTTTCCCATTTTGACAGCATCAGGATATAATTCTACTTTAATGCCTTCGGCTCTAAGTTTTTGAATAGTCTGCATAGCAACAAAAGCTTCGGTTTCGCCATAGTTCACAAACAATGCTTTCGAAGTCGCCGCCACGGTATCTGGGAACAATCCCAATTCTTCGATTACCAAATAAATACGATCCAAGCCGAAAGAAATCCCCACACCACTCATGTTTTTCAAACCAAAAATACCCGTTAAGTCGTCATATCTTCCTCCGCCGCCAATGGAGCCCATAGCAACAGTTTTAGGTGGGGCAATTTCAAAAATAGCTCCGGTATAATAATTCAATCCTCTTGCCAAAGTCACGTCCAAATCCAACTGTGCAGTAGCTAGTCCGAGTTGGGTTACTTTTTCGCAAATGAATTGCAATTCTTCAACACCTTTCATCCCTTCTACTGAAACAGAAAGCAATTGCGACAATTGATTGATTTTCTCAGCAATCGTTCCTGTAAAACTAAACAAAGGTTGCACTTTAGCAATCGCTTCTTCAGAAATGCCTTTTTCAATCATTTCTTTCTTCACACCGTCTTCGCCAATTTTATCTAGTTTATCCAATGCCACGGTAAAATCAATCAACTTATCCGAAGCGCCAATTACCTCAGCAATTCCTGATAAAATTTTACGATTATTGATTTTGATAGTCACTCCTGCTAATCCTAAAGCAGTAAAAACGGTGTCATACAATTGTACCAACTCTACTTCTTGCCACAATGATTTGGAACCAACTACATCAGCATCGCATTGAAAAAACTCTCTGAAACGTCCTTTTTGCGGACGGTCAGCGCGCCACACGGGCTGAATTTGATATCTTTTGAATGGAAACTCGATTTCACTTTGATGCTGTACCACGTAACGCGCAAAAGGCACGGTCAAATCATAACGCAAGGCTTTCTCTGAAATGCTAGCGGTCAATTTTAAACTGTCTTTGTTCTCTAAATGCGTCGCATTGGCTTTTGATAAATAATCGCCCGAATTCAAGATTTTAAAAATCAAGCGGTCGCCTTCCTCACCATATTTTCCCATCAAAGTATCTGAATTCTCGAAGGATGGAGTTTCTATAGGTTGAAAGCCAAATTTTTCAAAATTGCTTTTTATCGTTTGAATAATGTATTGTCTTTTGGCCACTTCGGCTGGCGAAAAATCGCGCGTTCCTTTGGGTATACTGGGTTTTGAAGCCATTGTAAAATGAATTTTCAATTAGGTTTGCAAATATCTTACTTTTTAAAAGAAATCCTATCCAAAAAAAGTGGGTTTTATTATTATACAACAAACCAATCTTATTTTTGAACCATATAAGGCATTTAAGCTCATATAAGTTTGTTTAATTGCTGAACTTATTTCTTATATACCTTTTTATTATCATTACCGTTTGGGTGAAATTATTTTTTACCACATAGGATAAACATAGAATTTATAGTCTTTAAAAGAAAAAGATAGACGTTTTACTATTCACATAGCGATACTATGTGTAAAATAGGGCTATTTCTATTTATTCTTTGCCTAGTTAGTGTAATCTATGATGCTCCTATGTGGTTGCTTTTAATGTGATTACCAAAACAGTTGAAGGTAGAACTTAAATCAAAGAATGCGTTTTCTTTTGAACCAAAAATAGATGACCAACGCAATTACCACCATCACGCCCAAGGTCATAAAATAACCCAAAGGCCATTGTAGTTCGGGCATGTTTTCAAAGTTCATTCCATAGATACCTGCAATAAATGTTAAGGGTAAAAAGAAAGCCGAAAAGATGGTCAACAATTTCATCACATCATTGCTTTTTTGTGCGTTGACCGAAAGATAGGTATTCAGTAAATTGTTGGCATTTTCAAGCACTTCGTCATAATTGAGCAGCAAACTCAGCAGCTTGTCTTTGATGTCTTGCAAAGCGGTTTTGGAGGACTCGCTCACTTCGAGTTGATGAATGACATTTTGAAAAATCTGCAATAGTTTTTTGGTGATACGGGTTTGCGCTTTCAAGAAATACAGTTCTTCCAGTGATATTTTGGAATAGTCTTGCAGGAAAATCGTCTTTTCGATTTGAATGATTTTTTCATCTAAGTCGTTTAAAGGCACTTGATAAGTTTCTACCATTTTGTGGATGAGATAAATCAAAATCTCCTCCGGCGTTTTGTGGTCTTTTTTTACGGTTTCCAAAAACGCAAACGGACTGCGATGAATCGTGATGATTTTGTGTCCGTTGTAAAAAAAGGCGATTTTATGCGACAATTCATTGATGGTAGTCGCTTTACTGGCCATTCTCGGCGTAAAAGCTCTCAGAATTAAAAAATTATAATTGGGCTGTTTTTCAAATTTAGGCAAATGGCCTCGCTCCAAACTATCTTTAATTTGAAAATAATCCAACTGGTATTCTTGGGCGATTTTATCTAGATTTTCCTTGTTGGGTTGGCAAATGTCTATCCAAACAAAGTTGTCGAATTGTATTTTTGTGAGGGTTGGTTGTGTCATTATAATTGGGTGTGAATAGATGCGCTCATCGATAAATCCACTTTTTGAGCATTTATATTTGACTTTTAAAAATGTAAATCTAATAAATGATGGGAGTTCTTAAAAATCTCAATTAGCTTTTAATTATCTAAATAAATGCCTGTAGAGTTGGGATTATCAACTTTAATTTCCTCAAAAAGCAACTTTAAATTATCATATTGAGAGTCTAGACTTTTTATGTAGTCTTTAACAGAATTTTCGTGAATTTCTACAACTTTTACAGCTTCACATTGCGCATCTGAATACTCTTCCTCGGAAACCTTTTTAATTGTTTCATAATACTGTCTATTTGTAATACTTGAATCCGCAAATGCAGGAGAATTCCATTTATTGTTTATGTCACAGTAATTTTTATAAATCTTTTTGAAATTTTCTACTAATTCTAAATTTCTAAAAAACTTTTCAGTAAGAATTTCACGTTCTGAATTAGTTTCACAAGAACTTTTCGGTACAGAAAGCACTTTGTTATTCGATTCTTTCAAAAACATTTTTTTTATGAATTTTATCATTAGGTAGGATTAAAAATTATCTTTTGATTAATAACTTATTGGAAGATTATTTTACTCTTGATTTAAGACAATTACTCAAATGAATAGTAGTGTAAGTAACCATTAGTTTATTACATTCTACTAAGTATTGTAAAAGTAAAATCTCTCTCTTTCATTCTATTTTGAACTTCTTCAATCGTTGCAGCGATATCTTTATAGGTATCAACACTAGGCATCTCAATAATTTTTTTTTCATAGATATCAATCTCCTTATTAAATTCTTCTAATACTTCTTTAAGTTCTTTAGCAAAACGTTTTTTAAATATGTCGTGAATACATTTTATCGTACTAAATAACATTCTGTCTTCTTGAATTGTTGTTGAAAATCTTTTCCCATGTAATGCTTTCCACCAAGGATTAAAAGTTTTACTTTGGTCTCTATTTAGATGTGCCAATAGTTTATTTCTTTTAACCTTTAAGGAATCAAATTGTTTTAGGTAATCAATCAAAGGAACTATTACATATAAGGTATCTGATAAGTAAAAGTTATCTTGTTTATGTACAAATTTTTCAAAAACAACAAGCTCATCTAATAATGAACATACATAAATAGTTAACAATCTTTCAATATCAGTATAAATCTGTTTATGTTCACCAAAATCAATTTTTTTAATTTGTGTTCTTGAGCAAGAAATATGTGAACATAAATGATTTACGTTAAATAAAATTTGTTTTAGTTTTTCAATCTCCATTTATATTTGATATATTATTTCTTTACTTTTTGTTCTAAATCGTTCGAAAACAAATCCCTTCTTCATCTTTTAGCAATATTCACTGCAAATAAACAAGCCTAATTTTTGCAGTAAGAATCCAAATATAACACTAATCCCTTACAAAAAAAGCTAAAAGTAGTTTCTTTTCAACTTACAACTCCAACCAAACGTTTTGGTGTTCCTACTGCCCTAGCCCCGATTGTAATGGAAAGCCCGGAGCGCCAAAAGCCAATTTTTCTTGACCTAAAAGAGCGACCAACGGAAGCTCCTTTTGGGGCGTAGAAAAATGGCTTGGGGTGCGAGGACTTGTAATGAAAAGCGGGAATAGCTTCTGAAAATTAAAACATATAAGTCATTGGAGTTTTTTTGAAGATTTTTTGTGAACCATATAACACATAAGGCTGTACAATTTAACCGCAAGGAACGCAAAGTTTTACGCAAGGTTCGCAAAACTGTTAAAAATATAAGTCATTGGAGTTTTTTGAAGATTTTTTGTGAACCCTATAAGGAATAAGGCTGTACAATTTAACCGCAATGAACGCTAAGTTTTACGCAAGGTTCGCAAAGCTATCAAACATATAATCATAGAAGTTTTTATTGAAGCTGTGAAATTCAACTGCAAAAGACACAAAGATGTCAGCCAAGTTCAAAAAGAAAAACTTAAATGTCCTTGTATGGTTTTAAAAAAAATAGAAGGTTTGTGGATTTGAAATTTAGTGTTTTTTGAAAACCAAACTTGTAACAAAAATTGTATTTTCGTGACAAACTTATATGATGCTAAAATTATTCAAAGAAAATATTAAAATTGCGTTGGGTTCAATCAAAACGCAATTGCTTCGTACCATTCTTACGGTACTGATTATTGCTATTGGAATCACAGCTTTGGTGGGGATTTTGACCGTGGTGGCGGCCTTAGAAAATCAAATTTCGTCTGATTTTGCCTCGATGGGTGCCAATACTTTCAACATCAATCAATACGAAAATACAACGCGAAACCGCGGCGGCGGCGAACGAGAAATCATCAACCCGATTATCTCCTACCCAGATGCCGTGGCGTTTAGAAACAAATACAAATATCCTTTTACCGAGACTTCGATTTCGTTTACCGCAAGCTCTGCTGCCGAAGTGAAATACCTGAACACCAAAACAGACCCCGAAAACAAAATCGTGGGCGTGGACGAAATGTATGCGGTGAATTCGGGATTGGATTTTAGTGCGGGACGAAATTTTACAAGTTTTGACATTGCCAACAATGCCTTTGTGTGTATCGTTGGTTCGGATTTTGAGAAAGGACTTTTGAAAGACGTCAATCCTATCGACAAAATCATTTCGATTCGCGGAGCCAAATTTAGAGTCATTGGCGTGCTCAAAGAAAAGGGTTCCACTTTTGGCAACAGTCAGGATTTGCGCGTGTTGATTCCGATTCAAGTAGCGCGTTCGCTCTTTAGTGCCCCGAACATCAATTACAGTTTGAGCGTAATGGTGGGCAAAAAAGAATTACTAGACCAAGCCGTAGACAACGCCACTAGCGTAATGCGTCGCGTGCGAAAATTAAGCCCAGTAAAAGACAACAACTTTGGCGTAGTGCGCAGCGATGATTTAATCAACCGTATTTTAGGCATCACTCAGTATTTAGGTTTAGCAGCTTGGCTCATTGGGGTGATTACCATTTTTGGTTCCTCGATTGCTTTGATGAATATTATGATAGTTTCGGTAACCGAAAGAACCCGAGAAATTGGCGTTCGAAAAGCCTTAGGCGCCAAGAAATCGACCGTGGCGATTCAGTTTTTTATCGAAACCTTACTCATTGGTCAAATCGGCGGACTCGTCGGAATCTTTTTCGGAATCTTAATCGGTTTTGGTATCGCGAGCGCAATGGATTTTGCTTTCGTTATTCCGTGGGGCGCCATCTTAGCCGCTTTTGCTACTAGTTTTATGGTGGCCATTGTTTCTGGATTATATCCTGCTGTAAAAGCTTCGAAACTCGACCCAATTGAAGCATTGCGATACGAATAAATATTTGGGCGTGACCCCATAAAAAAAAAGGGACCTACTCAGCAATCGTGCTAGTCGGTCCCTTTTTTTTATGCGGTCGGGCTATACGCACTACTTCGGTAGTTAGCTCCTATCCCTCACGCAAAACAACGAGTTAAGATTTCAGATTTGATACCAAAAACCATCAATCAACAATCAAATCCGTATTTCTTTTTGTACAAAAACTAGATTAAAATACTCTAGAAGTACTGTCAAATCGAGCGCAGTCGAGATTCACGAACTGTTCTCGACTGCGCTCGAACTGACAAAGGACAATAGATTGAAAATTAGTTCAACAACTCCCTTACAAAGAAGCCAAAATCATCCTGTCATTCCCGTAAATGTCTTTTCGTAATTCAACATTTTGAAAACCTAAATCTTTTAATAAATCAACCGTTTCTTTACCGAGATACTGATTGATTTCAAAAAACAATTTCCCGTTGGGACGCAAACTTTTCAATGCCAACTCACCTATTTTTCTATAAAAAATCAAAGCATTATCATCGGCTACAAACAAAGCCAAATGCGGTTCATATTCCAATACATTGTTCTTGATTTCTTGCTTTTCTAAATTGCGAACATAGGGCGGATTCGAAACAATGACGTCATAACTTTCCAACAAATCGGTTGTTTCCAAAATGTTTTGCAATATAAAATGCACTTCCACTCCATTTAACTTCGCATTGCCTTTAGCCACTTCCAAAGCCTTTTCCGAAACATCAATAGCCGAAACTTTGGCCATTGGCAACTGTTGTTTCAAACTAATCGGAATGCAGCCACTTCCCGTTCCGATATCGAGAATAGAGAAGTTATTTGTCATTTCTCTTTTGGAACAATCTTGCAGCATCCATTCGACCAACTCTTCGGTTTCGGGTCTTGGAATCAACACGTTTTCATTGACTTCAAAATCCAATCCATAAAAACTGGTTTTTCCTAAAAGATACTGAATCGGGATTTCTTTTTTTAAATCTTCTAAAATACTGTTCCAAACCACGAGTTCCACCTCCGAAAAGGTCAAATCGGGTTGTAACGCCAAATCGATTCTTTTGAGCTGGTGCTTGGCTTCTAAAATCAAATAGAAAAAACTTTCGGCCTCGCCCTCTCCATAAAGCGAAGAAAGTTCTTGAATAAAAAAAGTTCTGTATGTTTTTATAGTCATGATTATTAGTAATATTTATCGACTCCCATCGAATTAATTGGAGAGCTTACAAATCTTTCAACATCCAAACTGGACAACTGCTATGACCTGTATTTCCCATAGCACTGCACAAATACTCAAAGCCCGTTTTCTTATACAACTTTTGAGCGGAATGCATAAACGGCATCGTTTCGAGGTAACATTGCTCAAACCCAAATTCTTTGGCAGCTTGCAAACAAATAGCCATCATTTCACTACCAATTCCTTTTCCGCGAGTGGCTGGTAAAAAGTACATTTTTTGCAATTCACAAATGGTTTCTTTTTCATTGGCCAAAGGCGCAATACCTGCACAACCAACTACTTCGCCCTCTTGCTCCACCACAAAATAAACAGAACGTGGCTTGCTGTATTCCTCGAACATCAAATCCAAATAGGGGTCTTCATAGGCGGTGCCTACTTTTGGAATTTCCAATTCATCAAAAACAGCTCTAATTAGCTTTGCTACGGCTGGATTGTCCTTCTTTTCAATTTTTCTAATAGTCCAAGGTGTCATTCTATTTTATCTAATTTGGTTAGTCTGACAAAAATAGCATTGTTAATTGACAAATTAGCGAAATCTAACGCCCAAAAAATAGTACTTTTGCACAGTGAACACACATGAAACTTATATAAAACGTTGCATCGAACTAGCCAAAAATGGCTTAGGCACTACGTATCCTAACCCTATGGTGGGCAGCGTGATTGTAGCTAACGGAAAAATAATTGGTGAAGGTTGGCACAAAAAAGCAGGAGAACCTCACGCTGAAGTGCACGCCATTAATTCGGTAAAAGACAAATCACAATTAAAAGAAGCTACTATATATGTAAGTCTTGAACCTTGCAGTCATTTTGGGAAAACACCACCTTGTGCCGACTTGATTGTCCGAAGTAAAATTCCAAAAGTAGTTATCGGAACGGTTGATCCCAACATTCAAGTGGCGGGTAAAGGCATAGAACGTTTGCAAAAGTCTAGTATTCAAGTAACTATTGGTGTCCTCGAAAAAGAATGTCAAGAACTCAACAAACGCTTTTTTACATTTCACAACCAAAAACGTCCCTACATTATCCTAAAATGGGCCGAAAGTCAAGATGGTTTTATCGCTCCATCACCAAATCCAACTTACGAACGATCCCCGATTTGGATTACCAATCCCTACTCTCGACAATTGGTACATAAATGGCGTAGCGAAGAACAGGCAATTTTGGTGGGAACACAAACGGTACTTTCTGATAATCCAAAGTTAGACACTAGAGATTGGTACGGACAAAATCCTACTCGCGTAATAATAGACCGAGAAGGACGCATACCCGAAGAAAGTTTTGTTTTGGATCAAAATGTTCCTACACTGATTTTTACCTCAAAAAAACACAATGAAAACAAGAAGAATTGTTATTTTGAAGCGATTGATTTTGAAAAAAATACAGTATCTCAACTTTTAGATAAGTTATACGAGCACCGTCTTCAATCTGTTATTATTGAAGGTGGCACCACTACCATTCAGCATTTTATCGATTTGAATATGTGGGATGAAGCACGGATTTTTATTGGAGCAATTTCTTTTCATTCTGGAATAAAAGCACCGATACTTCCCAAAAAGAATCCAAATAAATCAACTATTGCAACTGACGAACTTTTACTACTTAGCAATTATGATTAATGCCATCATTTTTGATTTTGGAGATGTATTTATCAATCTAGACAAGCAAGCCACACAAGACAAGTTACAAGCATTGGGTCTCAAGGCTTGGAATGAAGAATTGGACGCTCTAAACATAGCTTTTGAAAAAGGCGATTGTACACGAGAGGCTTTTTTAAACGGTTTTCAAAAACAAATACCCAATGCGAGTCACGAAGAAATTCTTGCAGCTTGGAATGCGGTTTTACTTGATTTTCCCTTGTATCGTTTAGAATTTTTGCAATTATTGTCACAAAAATACCGCTTGTTCTTGTTGAGCAATACTGATGCGATTCATATTGACACTTTTGAGCAAAAAACAGGAAGTTCGTTTTATGGGGCTTTTTACCAATGTTTTGAAAAAGTGTATTTTTCTTTTGAAGTAGGCATGCGAAAACCCAATGCAGAAATTTATTTACACGTTTTGCAACAAAATGAGTTGTCACCCAAAAGAACCTTGTTTGTAGACGATAAAAAAGAAAACACGGATGCGGCACAAGCTCTCGGACTTCAGGTCTGGAACCTGCAAGTCGGTAAAGAGGATGTAGTGGATTTATTTGAAAAGAACAACTTGGGGTAAAACTTTTAAAATGTATCCAAAAAAGCCAACTGCTGATCCTTTAGCCCCGATTGCTTCGCCAGTTCGCTTCGCTCGTGTGCAGCGGCATCCTTTGCCTCCTGAAAATGCCTTGGGTTGGGCTCCAAAAAAAACTACTTTTGCATCAAAAAACATCCCTTTTGGAGAAGTACACCTAATGAAAGACACCTATCAAACCATTGCTGCACCTAACGAACCCATACTGTTTAAGGAGAAAAACAGTAAGTTTTTTGGCTACACTTTTCCGATTAGCAGCGAGGAAGAAGTAAAACCCATTATTGAAATACTCAAAAAAGAACATCCGCATGCGGTGCATTATTGCTATGCGTATCAAATTGGGACCGAATCGGTGGTTTTTAGAGCTAATGACGATGGGGAACCGAGCAATACGGCCGGGACGCCAATTTATGGACAAATTCAATCGTTTGGTCTAACGAATATATTGATTGTGGTGGTTCGCATCTTTGGCGGCACCAAATTAGGAGTGGGCGGATTGATTGCGGCCTACAAAACCACAGCTCAATTAGCGATAGAAGCGAGTGAAATTGTAGAGAAAACCATTGATGTTTTTTTCGAAATCACTTTCGATTATAAAAACATGAACAAAGTCATGCGCGTTATTAAAGAAAAGCAACTTCAAATTGTAAATCAAGAAATGGAAATCGATGCCGAAACAAATTTACCGATTGGCAAAATTGAGTGTTGTATTCGAAAAAAAAATGCCGAAATGGTATTCGACATTTTTGAAAATATGTTTGAAATACAAATCGTAAAAAAAGAATAAAATAATGCTTTTAATCGATGATTTTTGTCGTTAATCGATGGTTTTCAATAATTCCAAAATATAATCTGGAGGAGCGACTGGACGGCCCGTTTTTAAGGACACAAAAACCAACACAAATTCGGCAGTTGTTAATAACTCTTGTGCTTCGTTATAAATTGCGCAATCAAATTCTATCTTCACAGACGTCTGACTTTTGAAACGAGTGTGTACCGTCAGCAAATCATCATAGCGCGCCGATTTTTTATAATTAATATTCATAGAAACAATGGGAAGCGCAATTCCGTTTTCTTCCATCACTTTATACGAAACCCCTTTATTTCTAAGCCATTCCACGCGTCCTATCTCAAAATAAGGGATGTAATTGCCGTGATAAACGACTCCCATTTGGTCGGTTTCTGAATAACGAACACGTACTTCTACTTGGTGATCTTTCATTAGTTATGCTTTAAAAAATTTAAATTTTGAAATGCCCCTTACGACATTTTTTTCTAAAATAATTGTTCAATATATTTTTTTATACAAAAAATTATTCACACTTTTGTTAACCTGAAAAATGCAAAAAATAGACACGTTTTTTTGCTCAAAATTACAACTAAAGTTAAAATAATTTCGCCAAATCTATGAATAAAACTGCACAATCGGTATGGGAAAACTGTTTATCTTTTATAAAGGACAACATCCAAGAGCAAGCATACAAAACTTGGTTTGAGCCTATTAAATCAGTTGAGCTAACCGACAATGCTTTATACATTCAGGTACCTAGTAAATTTTTCTACGAATGGCTAGAAGAACACTATGTGAAATTGCTAAAAGTTGCCCTTACCAAAGAACTTGGTAAGAACGCCAAATTGCTTTACAAAATCAAAATGGAGAACACTTATGGTAACAAACAACCGTTTACAGAACAGTTACCAAGTGCCAATCGAGTGGTCATGAAACCACAGGAAGTGGACGCTCCTATCAAAAATTTGAATCCAGAATTAAAAAATCCTTTTGTGATTCCTGGTATTCGTAATTTAAAAATCGAATCTCAATTAAATCCAAACTACAGCTTCGACAATTTCCTAGAAGGAGACTCTAATAGATTGGCTCGTTCTGCGGGTATGGCTGTTGCCAACAAACCGGGCGGAACATCTTTCAATCCGTTATTAATTTTTGGTGGCGTTGGATTAGGAAAAACGCACTTAGCTCACGCTATTGGCGTAGAGATTAAAGACAAATATCCTGAAAAAACGGTTTTATACATTTCAGCTGAAATTTTCACACAACAATACATCGACTCGGTTAAGAAAAACAACCGTAACGATTTCATTCACTTCTATCAATTAATCGATGTGTTAATTATAGATGATGTTCAGTTTTTATCTGGAAAATCAGGAACTCAGGATGTGTTTTTCCACATCTTCAATTATTTGCACCAAAACGGTAAGCAAGTAATTTTGACCTCGGACAAAGCTCCTGTAGACATGCAAGATATTGAGCAACGTTTGTTGTCTCGTTTCAAATGGGGATTATCTGCAGAATTACACCAACCAGATTACGAAACTAGAATTTCAATTCTTAAAAATATTTTGTATCGTGACGGTGTTGACATTCCTGATGACATCATTGAGTATGTTGCTAGAAATATCAAATCAAACGTTCGTGAATTAGAAGGCGCTATCATTTCGTTAATCGCACAATCTTCTTTCAACAAAAAAGAAGTAACCATCGAGTTGGCTAAAAGTGTGGTAGAGAAATTTGTCAAAAACGTCAAAAGAGAAATCTCTATCGATTACATACAAAAAATTGTTTCGGATTATTTCCAACTGGATCTAGAAACCCTACAATCTAAAACCAGAAAAAGACACGTGGTTCAAGCCCGCCAATTAGCAATGTTTTTTGCCAAAAAATTCACTAAAGCCTCACTAGCGAATATTGGTTCACAAATAGGCGATCGCGATCACGCTACAGTTTTACACGCTTGTAAAACAGTAGACAACTTAGTAGCGACAGACAAACAATTCAAAAAATTTGTTGACGATATCAATTCAAAATTAACGCTATAAACGCGGATTATGCCTGTAAAGATTTTAATGGTATGTCTAGGCAATATTTGCCGTTCTCCCTTGGCAGAAGGAATATTAGCCTCAAAACTACCAGAGGATCAATTCCTTGTTGATTCTGCCGGAACAGGCTCTTGGCACATAGGCCATTCGCCAGACAAACGCTCCATTGCAGTAGCAGAGCACCATAATCTTTCGATTGCTCACCAAAAAGGGAGACAATTTAGCACAAAAGATTTCGACACCTTCGATTATATCTACGTAATGGATGCCTCCAATTATGATACTGTGATTGAAATGGCCAAAAACGACACCCAGAAAAACAAAGTTCAAATGATTTTGAACGAACTATTTCCAGGAGAAAATGTCGATGTACCGGATCCTTACTACGGATTAGCCAATGGTTTTGAAAATGTATACCAAATGCTAGACGAAGCTTGTGAAGTAATTGCCAAAAAAGTCATTGAGAAGCATTCTTAAATACAACAAGAATTCCTGCTTATCTATAAAGTATAAAACTTCACATATTTATTGAACATAAGAGGTTAAAAACACAATTGTTATTATTGCTCAATTGCAAAAAACCATAGACAAGTTCAGATAGTTTTATAACTTTGTGAAAAACACAGCATATGTCAGTAGTAAAAAATTTTTCAGACTTAGATTTGACAAAAACCTACACCTATTCCGATTACTTGCTATGGCAATTTTCAGAGCGAGTGGAGCTAATCAAAGGATTTATCCGTAAAATGAGCCCTGCCCCAAGCCGAAAACATCAAACAATAAGTTATAATTTAACATTGAGCATAGGGAAGTTTTTTCAAAATCATCCTTGCAGTGTTTTTGTAGCCCCTTTTGACGTTAGACTTCCGATTGCATCTTCAAAAAAAGACACTACTGTGGTACAACCTGATTTGTGTATTATTTGTGATGAAAACAAATTAGACGACAAAGGCTGCAACGGTGCACCAGATTTAATTGTAGAAATATTATCACCCAACAACAGCAAGCATGATGTAGATACCAAATTCAATTTATACCAAGAAAGTGGCGTAAAAGAATATTGGATAGTAGAACCCGAAGAACGTTTTGTTTTAGTGTACACCTTACAAAACGAAGAATACATCGGATTAAAACCCTTTTCTGAAGGGCAAATAATTAAAAGTCCACTGTTTTCAGAAATGCAAATTACAGTTGACGAGGTATTCAAAAGAATAAACAAAGAAAACCACTAAATGAAACCAACTCTTTCGCTAGGAAAATTATACTTAATTCCAACCACCATGGGCGATTGCGACCCAATGGATGTTTTGCCGCAAACCATCAAAAGAAGCATCGATTTTATTGACCATTACATCGTAGAAAACGAAAAAACGGCCAGAAAATCAATCAAAATAGTACAGCCTGAAAAAAAGCAATCCGAGTTGGTGCTTTTTACCCTAAACAAGCATACCGAAAACAAAGAGCATTTGGCCATGATTCAACCCTTGCTTGAGGGAAAAAATATGGGATTAATGAGCGAAGCCGGTTGCCCTGGCGTAGCCGATCCCGGAGCGGTCATTGTAAAAATCGCACACGACAAAGGCATACAAGTCATTCCGTTGGTTGGCCCTTCCTCTATTCTCTTAGCCCTTATGGCTTCTGGGATGAACGGACAAAGCTTTACCTTCAACGGCTACTTACCTATCGAAAAAGAAGAAAAAAAATCGGCTTTGAAGTTTTTAGAAAAATTATCTTTCGACAAAAACCAATCGCAAATTTTTATCGAAACCCCGTATCGTAACAACAAACTACTCGAAGATTTAATTCATATCCTGCATCCCGAAACCCATCTTTGTGTAGCCACCGATATCACTTTGCCCACCGAATACATCAAAACAAAAAAAATAGCCGCTTGGAAAAAAGAAAAAGTAGACTTACACAAGCGTCCTACCATTTTTATTTTGCATAAAATGTAACATTATTTGTTTTTTTATTATATTAGCAACATTAACTAATACAATAACTAATGAAAATTACCAAGCGCGATGTGTTCGTATTTATCTTCGGAATGTTAACATGGATGGCAGTTGAAATCATTTATGACTGGGAAGGCTTCAAAACGGATGTTCAAAAAGGCTATCAAGACGCCAAAAATACTGCGGAGTAAATTAAAAATACAAAACCTGTAATTACAACTTACAGGTTTTTTTATTGCCAAAAATAGAAGCAGGAACAATTGGCTATTCAGGCTACATCGTCCCGTGATCCGCTCTATCTTTACTGCCGAACCCCGGCAGCAAAGGATGCCACTCCTCCCGGGGCTAAAAGTCAAAAAAAGGCATTCTTGCAAGCAGTAAAAAAACACTCTTTCACAATTTATTTCCTAATCATTTAATTAGCAAGTCTTTCAAAAATAGTCCGCAAAAACAAATAGGTATCTCTTTTAATTCTTATTTTTGTAACAAAATTTAAAAGTAAAGTTAGTATGCTCATCATAGGAATTGCGGGAGGAACCGGAAGTGGAAAAACAACAGTAGTACATCAAATCATGAATGAACTACCCGATGCCGAAGTAGGCATCATCTCTCAAGATTCTTATTACAAAGAAAACAAAAACTTGAGCTATGAAGAACGTTCCAATATCAATTTTGACCATCCTAGAGCCATCGATTTCGAACTCTTAGTAGCACATTTAAAAGAACTAAAACAAGGCAACATCATTGATCAACCTGTTTACTCTTTCATCAAACACAACAGAACCGACGATGTAATCATCACACACCCTAGAAAAGTGATGATTGTAGAAGGTATTTTAATATTTACCAATCCTGAATTACGTGATTTATTTGACATCAAAGTCTATGTACACGCAGATTCTGACGAACGACTAATTCGTAGATTGCGCAGAGATATTTCTGAGAGAGGTCGTGATATGGAAGAAGTTTTGACCCGTTATCAACACACGCTCAAACCTATGCACGAACAATTTATCGAACCAACCAAAGCCTATGCCGACATCATTATCCCAAATGACAAGTTCAACACAGTAGCCATTGATGTGGTTCGTGCCGTAATTAACCAACGCATTTTGTAAACCTACAATTTCTTATTCCTACTATCTAGCAATGAAAAATCCCTATAAAGATAAAAAGTGGTTCAAATTACTCAGTAACAAATACATCTGGGTATCCTTGTCTTTTATCGTTTGGATGACTTTCCTAGACAATTATTCTTATTTCGATCACCGAATTCTAAACAAGGACATTGAGGAATTGAAAGAAAATAAAAAATACTACGAAGAAGAAATAAAAAAGGATAAACAACATATCCAACAATTACATAATTCCGAACAAATAGAAAAATATGCTCGCGAGAAATACTATATGAAAAAAGATAGCGAAGACATCTATATCATAGAATTTGAAGGAGATAGCATTTCTAAAAACGACCCAAACTAACACAAATACAATGGCGCAAAATCTATTTGAAGATTTCAATGCTGTTTCGGCTAAACAGTGGAAGCAAAAAATCCAATTTGAACTCAAAGGTGCCGATTATAACGAAACGGTAATTTGGAATTCCCCAGAGGAAATAAAAGTAAAACCATTCTACGACAAAGAAGATTTAAAAGCTAAAGTAGGTAGCAACACCCAAGCAACAGCGTTTACTATTTGTCAAAACATCTTTGTACACGACATAGATAAATCTATAGAAAGAGCTTTAGATACCATTCAACGTGGTGCAACTAGCCTCCGCTTTACAATTCCAAATGAAAACATCGCTATAGAAAAATTACTTGCAGCACTTCCTTTAGCTACAACAACCCTATATTTTCATTTCCAATTCCTTTCAATCGATTTCGTTAAAAAAATCGACCAAATTGCCAAAGAAAAAGAGGCCACTATTTTTTGTTTATTGGATCCTATAGGTCAATTGGCCCAAGATGGCAATTGGTTCTCAACCCCTGAAAAAGACAATTTCGAAACCCTCAAATCGCTTTTTGAAAGTACCCAAAATTGTTCTTTATTGAGTATCAATATGGGCTTGTATCAAAATGCAGGAGCCAATATGGTTCAGGAAATCGCTTATGGTTTAGCCCAAGCCAACGAATACTTCAACCATATTCCAAATTGTAAAAAAAGTGTAGTGTTTCAAGTCGCTGTAGGAAGCAACTACTTTTTTGAAATTGCAAAATTAAGAGCTATTCGCCAACTTTTTGAAATCGTATCCACTGCCTATGAATTGGATATCGATTGTCATATTCTAGCCACTCCAACTAAAAGAAACAAAACGATTTACGACTACAATGTCAATATGCTACGAACCACAACAGAATGCATGAGCGCCATTTTGGGAGGAGCTGATGCAGTGGCTAATTTACCTTATGACGCCTTGTACCACAAAGACAACGAATTTGGAGACCGTATTGCTAGAAATCAATTGTTGATTCTGAAAAACGAATCGTATTTCGACAAAGTCAACAATCCAGCTGACGGAAGTTATTATATAGAAAGCATCACACAACAATTAGCGGAAAAAGCACTTCAATTGTTTAAAGACATCGAAAAAAATGGTGGTTTCTTAAAGCAATTGAAAGATGGCATTGTCAAAAGAAAAATCCAAGAAAGCGCCGACAAGGAACAAGCTTTATTTGATGCTGGTAAAAAAATATTATTGGGAACCAACAAACACCCCAACCCAACCGATCGGATGAAACACGATTTGGAATTATTTCCTTTTGTAAAAATCAATCCACGAAAAACACTGATTACCCCGATAATTGAAAAACGTTTGGCCGAAAAAATCGAACAAGAACGACTCGCCACAGAGTAAACTTATTCCATCCAAAACGTTTCACCATTACTATTCAGACATGAAAAGAAAAGACCTTCAAAATATTACCATAAATCATTCCGCAAAAAGTGCTAGTATTCCTAGTCCCGAACCTTTCCTAACAGCGGAAGGCATTACGATTCCGCCTACCTATTCTGAAAAAGATATTGAAACCTTAGAGCATTTGGACTTTGGCGCTGGTTTTGCACCCAACCTGCGTGGACCATATGCGACGATGTATGTTCGTAGACCGTGGACGATTCGCCAATATGCGGGCTTTTCTACTGCCGAAGAGAGCAATGCTTTCTACCGACGCAATTTAGCCGCGGGTCAAAAAGGACTTTCAATTGCTTTTGATCTTCCAACGCACAGAGGCTATGATTCCGATCACGAACGTGTGGTTGGAGACGTTGGAAAAGCGGGTGTAGCCATTGACTCCGTGGAAGATATGAAGGTGTTATTTGACCAAATTCCACTACAAGAAATGTCGGTATCCATGACTATGAATGGAGCCGTTTTGCCTATTATGGCTTTTTATATTGTAGCAGCAGAAGAACAAGGCGTAGCTCCAGAGCAACTTTCGGGAACGATACAAAATGATATTTTAAAGGAGTTCATGGTACGAAATACCTACATCTATCCTCCTACTCCTTCTATGAAAATTATTGCTGATATTTTTGAATTTACCAGCAAGAAAATGCCAAAGTTTAACTCGATTTCCATCTCTGGTTACCACATGCAAGAAGCGGGAGCTACCGCAGATATTGAGTTGGCTTACACCCTAGCCGATGGGTTAGAGTACATTCGAACGGGTTTAGCAACCGGAATGAAAATCGATGAATTTGCGCCAAGATTATCTTTTTTCTGGGCCATTGGAATGAATCATTTTATGGAAATTGCTAAAATGCGTGCGGGCAGAATGCTCTGGGCCAAATTACTCAAAGAATTCAACCCTGCAGATGAAAAATCATTGGCCTTGAGAACGCATTGTCAAACTTCTGGCTGGAGTTTAACCGAACAAGATCCTTTTAATAACGTAGCACGAACCGTAGTCGAAGCGGCTGCAGCTGCTTTTGGAGGAACTCAATCGCTACATACTAACGCACTAGATGAAGCCATTGCATTACCAACCGATTTCTCAGCGAGAATTGCAAGAAATACCCAGATCTATTTACAAGAAGAAACCCAAATTACCAAGACTGTTGACCCTTGGGGAGGCAGTTATTATGTAGAAAGTCTTACGAATGAAATTGCCGAAAAAGCTTGGCAATTGATTCAAGAAGTAGAAGCCTTAGGCGGAATGACCAAAGCCATTGAAGCTGGTATTCCAAAGTTAAGAATTGAAGAAGCTGCCGCTAGAAAACAAGCGCGAATCGACAGCGGACAAGATATTATTGTAGGGGTCAATCAATACCGATTAGAGAAAGAAGATCCTTTGCAGATTTTGGATGTAGACAACCAAATGGTTCGTAAACAACAATTGGCGCAATTGGAAAAAATCAAAGCCAACAGAGACTCCCAAAAAGTAAAAAACAGTCTCGAAAAATTGATTCATTGTGCCAAAACCAATGAAGGCAATTTGTTAGAAATAGCCGTAGAAGCCGCAAGAAACCGAGCAACCCTTGGCGAAATAAGCGATGCCTTAGAAACGGTTTTTGGACGTTACAAAGCACAAATTAAATCCTTTAGTGGCGTGTATAGCAAAGAAATTAAAGACGACAAAAGTTTTGAAAAAGCCAAGCAACTAGCTGATGCTTTTGCCAAACAAGACGGAAGAAGACCCCGAATCATGATTGCCAAAATGGGGCAAGATGGACACGACCGTGGAGCCAAAGTAGTAGCCACAGGTTATGCTGATGTAGGTTTTGACGTAGACATTGGCCCCTTATTTCAAACACCAGAAGAAGCGGCCAAACAAGCTGTAGAAAACGATGTGCATGTTCTTGGTGTCTCTTCTTTGGCGGCAGGTCACAAAACCTTAGTTCCACAAGTGATTGAAGAACTCAAAAAATACGGTCGCGAAGATATTATGGTCGTAGTAGGTGGCGTCATCCCAGTGCAAGACTACCAATTCCTGTTTGATGCTGGAGCCGTTGCCGTTTTTGGTCCTGGTACCAAAATTAGCGAGGCGGCAATTAGTATTTTGGAGGTATTGATGGAGGAATAGATATACAACACATTTTGTAAATAAACACCAGCAGCAATGTTGGTGTTTTTTGTTACCAAAAGAAATAATAGAAATAATTAATTTACTAAATTTGTAAAAATCGATTTATAAAAAAATGCCTGAAAGTTTAAATTTTATTGACTTATTTGCAGGAGCATCAGGTATGTCCGAAGGCTTTGTTAAGGCTGGCTTCTCTCCAATTTCTCACATTGAGATGAACAAAGAAGCTTGCGATACAATTTCAACAAGGTCTGCTTACCATTTCCTGAAATCCGAAAACTACATTGAATTATATTACAGATACATACAAGGTAAAATAACAAAAGAAAAATTCTTTTCTAATTTGCCACCAGAAATTTCAAAATCTACTATCAATATTGAAATTAATGATAAAACTATAAAACCACTTTTTGAAGAAATTAAAAAATCAAAAAAAGAAATAGATTTAATCATAGGCGGACCACCATGCCAAGCGTACTCATTACTGGGAAGACATCAAGACGATATTGAACAAGACCCTAGAAATAAATTATACATACAATACGGTAGATTTTTAAAAGAATTTCAACCTAAAGCATTTGTTTTTGAAAATGTCCCAGGTATGCTAAGTGCAAACAAAGGACAACATTTTAAAAACTTAAAAACCTATTTTAAAAAATTAGGTTATGAAGTATATCACGATACTTTAAATGCTTCCGATTATGGTGTAGTACAAGCAAGAAAAAGAATAATTATTGTAGGCTGGAAAAAAGAAAATGATTTTGGATTTCCTGATTTTGAAAAAACAGATTTAAAATTTACAGTTAATGATGCTTTTGCTGATTTAAAAAAATTAACTCCAGGTGAAGTACATCAAGTTAGTTCTTACACTAAAAGAAAGAATAGTTATTTAGAACAATTTGAATTGAGAAATGGAGTAAATTTTGTAACACAACATATCTCAAGACCTCATAATGATAGAGATTTAGCAATTTACAAAACAGCTATTGAAAAATGGAATAAAGACCAAGAAAGGTTAAAATATCCTGATTTACCAGAAGAATTAAAAACACATAAAAACGAATCTTCATTCATTGACCGATATAAAGTTGTGAACGGAAAAGGAGTATCGCACACTGTTGTTGCGCACATTGCAAAAGACGGTCATTATTACATTCATCCTGATATTGAACAATGCCGCTCTATCTCAGTAAGAGAAGCTGCAAGATTGCAATCATTTCCAGATGATTTTTATTTTGAAGGCTCTCGCTCCGCAGCATTTAAACAAATAGGCAACGCAGTACCTCCATTAATGGCTAATGCGATTGCTAAAAAAATGAAAGAATTATTATGTCAATAACTAAACATAATATTAAAGCTAAAAGTCATATTTTAACTTTATTAGGTGAAGAACTTATAGGAAACGATGGTTTAGCAATCTTTGAATTAGTAAAAAATTCTTACGATGCTGATGCAACAGAAATAAAAGTAACTTTTGTTGACTTAAACACTCCAAATCAAAAAATTATTATTGAAGATGATGGTCATGGAATGTCGCCAAACATTATTGAAAATGTTTGGTTAACAATAGGTACTGATTTTAAAAGAGGAAAAAACAGAAAAGTAAGTAAAAAATTTAATCGAGTTTCTCTTGGAAACAAAGGTGTTGGTAGATTAGCTGTACACAAATTAGCAAAAGAAATAAATGTTGAAACTCAAGTTGAAGGAGATTTGTTTTCTAGCCAATTTTACATTAACTGGAATAATTTAATAAAATCAAAAGAATATATACAGGATTTAGAAGTTGAAATTGAAAATGTTCCAAATACACTTTTTGAAAAAGGTCATGGAACAAGAATAATTTTATCTGGTTTAGTAAATAAAAATTGGACAAAGTTATTACTAAGAGATTTAGTAAGAAAAATTGAAAACATTAAAAATCCATTTGTTAAATTTCCTAATTTTAATATTGAAATTACAGCAAATGACCACCATCAAAATTGGTTAGAAGGAATCAAAACTTCATCAGAAATATTAAAAGATAGTCTTTATCAATTTGATTTTGAAATAAAAAAATGGACTCCAAATAGTAATGATTTACCTAATGATGATCATTTAGCAGAATATCTATGGTCTTATAATTTCAATTCTCATCCACATATGAAAATTGAAGAAAAAGAAATAAAATCTAGACCAATAATGAGAAAAGAGCATTTCAAAAGTTATGATGAACATATCATAAATAATGTTTTAGAAATAGGAGATAAACTAGATTTCATTGATGAGAAAGGAAGAAAAAAGCTTCTTCTTAACTCTGACTTAAATAATATTGGAACAATCAAAGGAAAATTTTATGTTTTTAATTTAACAAAAGATATTTCAAATTTATTTTTTGGAGGTCAAATAAATGCTGTAAAGGAGTTTATTCGTCTTAATTATGGAATAAAAATCTTTAGAGACGGTATAAGGGTATATAATTACGGAGAACAAACTGATGATTGGTTAGAATTAGATTACAGTAAAATTCAACATGCTGGTAGTCACTTTGCAAGAAAAATAACAATTGGAGCTATCGAGTTAAATTTAGATGAAAGTGAAAATGGTATAACAGAAAAAACAAATAGAGAAGGTTTTAATGAAAACTATTATTTTTTTAAGTTAAAAGCAATTGTAAAAGAAGTCTTTTCAAAATTCGAAAATGAATCTAAATCTGACAAAGAAAAAGTACAAGAGTATATAGACAAATTTAAACCCGTTAAACACTCAGGACTATCAGAAACTATTAAAGAACTAAGCTTAAGTATAAAAGATAAAAATCTTGAAAAAGAACTTTCACCCTTAATTAAAAGGGTTGAAAAAGATTATACAGAAATGCGTGATGTGATGGTTAGTTCTGGGATGACAGGATTGAATCTTGGAGTTGTTTTTCACGAGATTGACAGAGAAATGAGATTCATCAATGTTGACATAAACAAGAATGAATTTGATATAGAAAATGTTAGAATAAGAGTTAAAAATTTAATCCAAGTATTAGAAAATTTTTCACCAATACTTAAGCAAAATCAAAAAATTAATATTAAAGCCAGTGAACTCGTAAATAAAGCCAAAAATATAAATATAAATAGATTTGGGTTTCATAATGTTGTTTTTTCTTCTCCTCTTTTGTCTAATGAAAATCCAGATTTTAATATTTTTGGAGAAGGTAACTTATTGATTAGTGCTATTTCAAATATCATTGACAATTCCATTTACTGGGTAGGTAATCAAAAAGATATTAATGATAAAAATTTTAAAGGAGGAATATATATAGGAACCGACTTAAAAAGTTTTAATGGTAATGCAATAATAATAGCTGATAATGGATCTGGATTTAAACTTGAAACAGAAGAATTAATTAGAGCATTCGTCACATCTAAACCAGGTGGGATGGGTTTAGGACTTTATTATGTAAATTTGGTTATGGAAATGTTAGGTGGTAAAATAATTTTTCCAGACAATAGTGATTTGGATATACCACAAGTTTATAATGGAGCGTGTATTGCTTTAGTTTTTCCAAAAAAATAATATTATGTTTAGAAGTAATAGTAATGTAATTATTGTGGACAATAACCCAGATCACATTAAAATATTGAACCAAGTTTTTATAGATAATTATATTAATTGTAAAACATTTGTATATGATTATTATAATAAAAATGAAGAGCCATTAAAAGATGTAAAAATTGCTTTTTTTGATGTTAATCTTCCTGATACATCTACATCAAATAAAAAAGTAATATTTAATGATTTAGCAAATGCATTAAACGAGTTTATTTCTCAAGAAAATGGTTTATACGCATTAGTTTTTTGGACACAAAACAAAGATTTAGTTCATGAATTTATTGCCTACATTAATGAAAGAAGACCAGAAACACCAAAGCCTTTTAATGTTTCAGTAATTGATAAACATGAATTCCTTGTTGAGGCAGGTAATGATTTGTTTGGAGTTTTAAATACTATTTTAAATCAACCTTGTATTAATCTTTTGTTTGATTTTGAAAACCACGTGAAAAATACTGCCACTAAAACTATAAATGAATTATATAACATTATTCCAAATAATTCATGGGGAGATAATCAAACTTTTAATGAAAACTTTGATTCAATTTTTTCAAAAATTGCAATTGGATCTTTAGGATATGAACATGCAAAAGAGAAACCTGATAATGCAATTTATGAAGCTTTAATGCCTTTGGTATCAAATAACGCTATTAACTCAAACGATTCAAAGTTATGGGAGCAGACTTTAACAAAATTAAAGAATTCTAATAAAAATTCTCAACCTAGTTATCCGTTAAATTTTGAACATTCGATATTGAACTCAATTTTTCATGTTGATAAACTAAACATATTACAAAAAGATAAAAGAGGATTAGTTTTGGAATACTGTTTTATGCCTAATGACATAAAAAACACTTTGAATTATTTTAACCATTTAGAAGAAGAATGTATAAATCTGTTTAATAAATTCATCGTTTTTAATAATGATATAACAACAGCTGAACAAAGAGGAAATATTAGAGGAAAATCAAAGTTTGTTGCTATTGAGATTAGTGCTTCATGTGATTATTCGCAAAAAAAACCTAGAAACAACAAATATATTTTAGGTTTAATGACTCCAAAAATAAATCAATCTTTTATCCAATTTAATTCTATTTCAGAATCTATTTTTCACAAAGATATCCCAACTATTAATTTTGAAAAAGAAAATTATCAATTTTGGTTAAACTTAAATTATTCTTTTAGTGATTTTGAAATCAGTAGAAATATAGGAAAACCACTTTTCTCGTTTAAAAAAGAAATGACAGATATGATTGGTAATCGATATGCAAACCATATCTCAAGAATTGGAATAACTAGTTTTTAAGTTCAAAAAAACAGCCCAGCTTAGTTTTTTTTATTTACAATTTCTCACTAAAACAAAAACAACCTTATTCCCAACTCAAACCCACTCTTTAGCTTCGACATGCGATTCACTAATATAACTTAGGTATTGCACCATACGTGATGAAGTACCGTAATTTGGAGTTGCACAATGTGGCAGGGCTTGATGCCAAATCACCATGTCGCCAGCAGAAGCCGCAATCGCTTGTGGTTGCAATGTTGCTAAAGCATGAGCTCTTGGATGCACACCATCAGGAACATGTTCCATCCATTCAGTAATTTTATTATGAAAACCAGGCACACAATGAAAAGCGCCATCTTGTGGTCCACAATCAGATAAATAAATCAAGCCTTGCAATCGGAACGGAATGGGCAATTGCAAACTCACATCCCAATGTAAATCACTACCCTTAAAAGAATAATTCTGAGTCACTGGTGGATTAAAACTTACTTTATCTATGGTTTTATAAATAGCTTCGGACTGATACAGCTGTTCGAAAGCTTTCTTGATTTTGGACGAAGCTCTGTTTTTTTCTAACAAGGGATGGTCAAAAAAATTAACCATCATTCCACGTTGTTCGGGATGGCTTTGGTACCAAGTTTCGGGTTGTTCTGGATGCATTCCCAAAAACTCCCAAATGACCTGTTGAGTCGCAGCACAATCCGCCTTTGAAATCGCATTTGGCAAAATAAGATACCCATTGGTTTCAAAAAAAGTAAGTTCCTCATCATTTAAAACGCTACCAACTTCTGCAACTGATGGAACTAGTTTAGTTTCTTTTTCACTGACCCAATGCTCAAATTCTTCAATAGATGGTTTTTCAAAGTACAAATAATGCAAGGCTTCATCAATTCCGACTCCTCTTTTGTACAAAAATTCTATTTCATGTGTCCAGTTTGAGGTCGTTTCTTTGACTCCTAAAGCTCTATTTCTGAAAGTAACAAGTAAGCGATTGGTGTTCATAAGTAAATCATTAACGGTATATCAAATATAACAAATGCAAAAAGCATTATAATCTAAGATGCTCTAAAGTCCCAGTTTTTAGTTATGAAATCTGATTTTACTGTTTGAATCATAAAAAAACCAGCTCTAAAGCTGGTTCTCTCATTTCTTCTTGACAATTTTATCCGATTTCTTCTTCTTCGATTTTTTCTTTGGCTTTTGCAAGTCCTTTTTGGCTTTTAACCGCTTAGTTACTTCATCAATTTCGAAAGAATCGTTTGCAAAAGAAACTAATCTTACTTCCTTCATTACTTTTATCGCCTCTTTTATCTTGTGTTGACGTTCCAACAATTGCACTTTTTTTAATAAAATTGCCATTTTGTTAATCCCTTTAATCGTTAAGGCAAAATCAATTAATTTAGAAGCCTCTTCATAATCTTCATTCAAAAGCAAAGTTTCTATATAATACGGATAAACTGCTACAGCATCTATATTAATGGCCAATGCTTCTTGAAAATAGGTTTTTGCTTCTTCATAATTTTGCAATTGCTCCGTTTGAATTCTTCCATACAAACACAAAGCTGTTGTGTTTTTCTCATCGTAAGACAAGGCATAATCCAAAGCTTCTGAAGTTCCTTCCAACCAATACGGATAATTATCCAAGGCTTGAAATAAGTATTTATCAGTATTTTTCATTTTTTAATTCGTTTTTTAATTGCTGTCGTACAGCTTTAAATTTCTTCTCTTTTTTGAGTTTTTTAAAATCAGAACCTTCAAACGTACGAATTGGATTCCCTCGTTCCACGGCTAATTGATTCGTCCATTGACTTTGAAATTGTTGTTTCAAAAGATGCAATTGGGCTTCATTTAGTTTAAGCAACAAACGCTCCGTAGCCAATTTTTTATTCTGATGTTGTGAACGTGAATCCATGCTTACCACACTAATTCCCGTTGGTACATGTGTCGCTCGAATAGCCGAACTCACTTTATTCACATGTTGACCGCCTGCTCCCGAGCTTCGCATGGCTTGGTACTGAATGTCTTTTTCAGAAAAATTACGAGATGGAATTGCGTCTACTTCGAAAATTCCAATAAACCAATTGCTGCGTTTGTGAAATTTTCTAAACGTACTTTTTCCAATCCATTGAATGGTGCCTACCCATGAATCCGAAAATTCAGTCGCATCTTTTCCAATAATTTGGACCATTGCCGAAGCTACTGTTCCATTTTCGGAACCTGCTTCGTGTTGCAAAACAGTTGCTTTCATTTGTAAAGCTTCCGCTTCTTGCAACACTTTTTTCAGTACTTGAGCCACAACCCAAGTACATTCTGCTGGTCCTCTTCCCGATGTTATTTGTATAATCTTTTCCATGTTATCGGTCCATTCTAACAATTTTTGGTGTAAAAGTGCCTAACACATCCACCAATTCCGTTTGTAAATTCATCACCGTATGAATGTTTTTATACGCCATTGGTGCTTCGTCAATATTGCCTCCGATTAAAGAAACATCGTTGTCAGCCAAAACTTTTTTAATCTGACTTTGTGTAAAAGTAGCTTTGCATTTCGCTCTCGAAAACAAACGTCCCGCTCCGTGCGAAGCCGATTGCAAACTTTCTTCGTTACCTTTACCCATTACAATAAATCCTGGCGCCGTCATCGAACCTGGAATAATTCCCAATTGTCCTTTAGCAGCTGGCGTGGCTCCTTTTCGGTGCACAATACATTCTTTCCCATCCACCATTTCTTTCCAAGCAAAATTGTGATGATTTTCGATGGTTACCACAATGCGTTTCCCTAGCGCTTTAGCCAATCTTCTGTGAATATCTTCATGACAAGCTTTCGCATAATCGCCTGCTAAATTCATAGCCAACCAATATTCTTGTCCGTCGTGTGTATTCAAATCCAACCAAGCCAAATGCTGAACATTTTTAGGTAACGGACATTGTTTACTTGCCAAATAGGTGTAATGTTTAGCGATATTGGCGCCCAAGCCGCGTGAACCGCTATGCGATAAAACCGCCACGTATTCTTTGGCTTCCAACTTCCATTCAGGTAAGGGATTGTCTAATTTTACAATTCCGAATTCCACAAAGTGATTTCCTCCACCAGATGAACCTAATTGCTTGTAGGCTTTGTCTAACAACTGTTTCACAACTGGAATGGTTTTGAATTCGTCTCGGTAAAAGACTTCGTGATCGGCTTTAATTTTATGCGTTTCACTCATTCCAAATTTGGTGTTGTCTTTCAAAATGGCTTGCAATTGATGGTCTTTCCCTTTTAGAAAAGACGCAGGCAAATCGAAAATCGATAAGCTCATTCTGCAACCAATATCTACTCCTACACCATACGGAATTACCGCATTATCTGTGGCTAATACACCACCTATTGGCAATCCGTAACCAGAATGGGCATCGGGCATTAAAGCCCCTTTTACCGAAATAGGCAATTTTAAAGCGTCGTACAATTGAAACTTTGCTTGTTCGTCAATTTCGTTTTCCCCAAAGATGGAAAAAGGGGCTCGAGTCGTTTTCAATTGATTGAATTTTACTTGAACGGGATTGACTAAACCTTCAGCTACTTTTCCCCAAGTACCGTCTCCTTTGAATTTTTCTGGATATAGCAACACTTGTTTAGCTTCGGTTAAAATACTTTCCTTTTTCTCTTTTTTTCGATATCTGTTAATTTGCCCTAAGGCAATATTTATGGCATTATTTTTTGGGAAGCCTAACTTAATTAAGTCTTTCCCGGATAGTTTATTTCCCATGATTATTTTAAAAATGATTCATAACAATGCGCAAAAACTTACCAAGAAGGCAGAGCAATAGCACATTGCATTTTTTTTGAATACGTTTCGGGAAAATTTTTGAAGGTTCTAGAATAAACAAAAAAAAGCCCGAAACTAAATATCTTCGGGCTTTTTCATATATGTTATTTTATCTATGATTGTGTGAAGCCGCGAAGAAAAGCCACACCAGTTCCAACTGATGCAATGCTTTGAGGTAATGATTTAAATACAAACATTTTCTTCGCTGTTAAAAGGTTACTAATTTTCTGCCACAAAGATTTATTTTAATTTTTTAATTTTCCTAATTAATTTTACATTTTTTTTAAATAAATCGTGCAAAAAACTAATAATCAACACTTTAAATTTATAAAATAAATTATAAATATTGTTTAAAAATGGTTCTAAACAAAAAAAGCTATGAATTAAATCACAGCTTTTTTAAAAAATAATAGTAAAATTTTTAAATAGAATGCACTGTTGCATTATTGTTTGCCACAATAATTGAAGTGTCATAACCTCCAAAAGCTTTTAAATAACTTCGCAATGAAGTTCCATAAGCATCCCGGAAATACTTTTTACCATTATACCTAAAAAATTTCTTTACAGATCCTGCACCAGCTAAATGAGCTGCTGCCAATATGCCCGACTCGGTAATTAGGATTCCATCGATAACACTTCCTTCGTGTTTTTCGATAACATCTTCAAGAAGATGTTTGTTTTTGGATAGAAGTGCAACAAAAGCTTTCTCTTGTAATTCTGGGCTGTTTAAAAACTTTTTAGGGCTTTTAACTCCGACTGCTTTTAGGGTTTGCACTCCAAATTGATATTTTCCCAAATATCCCAAAGAATTTACTTTTTTATATTTACCTCGAGATTCTTTGTGAGCTACTGCTTCTTTAAAGCCAATGAACTCATATTTGGTAAAGGCAATGTCTGAAATAGACGTTTCGGTGGAAGGAAAAGCTGTTGTTGTAGTTTCCTTTTCTACAGGTTGAGCCACTGGACTGAGGCTCTTTTTTTCGTTTTTGAAACTTAAGCTTAAAAATGTTATAATACCTATTAAACCTAAGAAAAAATACCATCTCTTTATCATAAATTGAATTTCTTCACACGCTGTCACCCTGTGAAATTTCTATGCGCAAAGATACCACTTAAAAAAACGAGACTGAAAAACAGCGAGTTAAAAAATGTTAAAAGTAAAAGGAGTGTGCCTTAAAACCAGTGTGAGTGCTATATGACAAAGTTGGAGCAGGTACTTTTATGGTGTTAAAAACCGAAAAAATGGTCTTCAAAAAACGATATTTAGTAGGTATTTTCGTTAAATCAACATCAACACTGAGATAAAACTGTCGTTGTCGCTGATCTTTTGCATCAATTCCAGATAACATTCCATCACCACCATATCCTAAAGCTAGATTGAGCCATTTTGGTATTTTAGATCCTTTAAAAAAAGAATGCATATTAATCGATAACCAGTATGTCTGTCCGTTATAATCTTTCAGTAGTTGTTCTGAAAAAGTACTTCCCAATTTATTGGGATTTTGTTCAGCAAATGAAGTAGTATGAAAAGAAAATTTAGGTGTAATTCGTTGTTCTTTCCAAAGCAATTCTTGCGAAACATAAAGCCCTGTTCCAATCCCATTGGCTAAAATATCACCAGAAGAAGCTCCCCATTCAGCAGAAAAGCCATCCATTACCTCTACTATAGACAAAAAGGCAAATCCTAAAGTAGCGCCATAAATCAGTTGATCTTGTTTCCGAACGCCACTCCAATGTAAAGCTTCGGCACCAAAACGCCCCAAATGATAAGCAGAATACAAATGCCCTATTTTGTCCATCTGCAACCACTCGGCATTATCATTAATAAAATGAAAATTTGATTTAGGATAATCCGCATACCAAAGTTGATTCAAGCCTAACAAAGTCGCTCCACCCAATACTGATTCGGTAATGATAACGGCGTTTCTTCTTTGAATATTTAAAGAATCGGATGGGGTAAAAAAAAAGTTTGGAGCCTCTTGTGCAAAAAGCCCAAAAGTGCTCCAAAAAAAAAGTAGCAATCGAAACATAGTATTTCGAAAGGAGATAATTATCGTTTCACACCTTGATTGTTGATCCAATCTGAATATCTTTTGGCATTAATATTATGTTCTGGTAAAGTAGCTGCAAACTCGTGGTACCCAAAACGATCAACACTAGCACAAAAATAAAGGTAATTGTGTTTTTCGGGTGCCAAAACTGCTTCGAGTGCCGTGATATCAGGCATAGCAATTGGACCTGGAGGCAAGCCAATATTCTTATAGGTATTGTAAGGCGAATTCAAGAACAAATCGTTGTAAAACACGCGTTTTATTACTTGATTAAAATCATTGCTTTTCTTTTTTAAGGCAAAAATCACTGTAGGATCTGCTTGTAGAGGCATCTCTTGTTTCAAACGGTTCAAATACACACCTGCAATTCGAGGTCTTTCGTCTTTTTTTACGGATTCTTTGTGCACAATAGAAGCCAAAATAGTGGCTGTAACAGGCGTCAAACCTTGTTGAGCCGCTTGTTGTATTCTTTTTTCGTTCCAAAAAGTTCGGTATTCTTTGATCATTTTATCACGGAACTTTTCGGCTGTAATGTTCCAATATACTTCATAAGTATTGGCAATAAACATGACAAAAACATTATCCTCTGTAAAACCATTTTCCTTAAGAAAAGTCGAATCTTTGAAGGTTGTCAATAACGACAAGCTATCTGGCTCGATTTGAGATCCTACACGTCCGGCTAAATTTTCTAAACGCTCTTGGTTGTTGAATGCCAATTTTACGGGATCATTACTACGCATGGTTTTTACCAAATCATAACTGCTCATTCCTTTTTTTAGCAAAAAACGACCTGACTTCACATTTTCCGGATAACTTGTTTTTCCAGCTACCATTTCAAATCGCTGCATGTCTTCAACATAAGGCTCAATCAGCTTTTTTATTGCTTCATAATCAGAACCAGTAGGAACATATACATATACTTTTTCCTCATTAAATTTGGTATTGGCACTAAAGATTTGACGAATTAATACGAAACCGTACACTAATAATACAGAAGCTACAACGACAGCTCCGATTGAAATGATTTTTTTTACGTTCAAAATAAAAATTTTAAAATTTATGATTAATTAACTGAAAGATAGCCTCGTCTTTGTACGTACCATTTACTAAAATCCAATCTTTTTTTGTTCCAATTTTTTCGAAGCCAAATTTAGTAAAAAGAGCAATACTAGCGTTGTTTTCTGTACCAATATTTGCGTAGAGCTGGTGCAAATTCAAGTCATAAAATGAATACCGAATCAAAAGTTCTAGCGCTTCGGAACCAATTTGTTGGTTACGATTGGAGCTATTTTGAATAACAATCCCCACTCCTGCTTTATTGTTTTTTGGATCGAACTCAAATAAATCGATTAAACCGATTGCTGGAAAATCTTTTTCCTGGCAAATGGCCAAACGCAATTGCTTAGCTTCGTAAATATCTTGCTGCGCATTTTCTAAATATTGCTTCACCAAGAAGCGACTGTAGGGTGTTTGCGTATTGCTTACTTCCCAGATGCTTTGGTCATTTTCCATAGCATATACAAACTCCAAGTCATTGGGTTCTAAAGCACGGAGATAAATGGTTTTCCCTTTTAATGTATTCATCAAGATTTTAGAATAATTAGATTTCGATTTGACCTTTGAAAACGAATTGAGCAGGTCCTTTTAAGAATACATTGGTATACTGACTTCCTAATTTATCAAAAGATACTTCTAATTTCCCTCCTTCAACATTCAAATGAAGGGCTTTGGCAGAGGTCACTCCCGTTGCATTCATTGCGATTGCAACTGCTGTCACGCCTGTACCACAAGCCAAGGTTTCGTCTTCTACGCCACGTTCGTAGGTACGAACTGCAAACGTATCTTCGTTTATTTGAGACACAAAATTGATGTTGCTTCCCGCTTTGCCATACAATTCACTATATCGGATTGCCGCACCCTTTTCTTTGACATTATAATGTTCAAGATCATTTACAATCTGCACATGATGTGGTGAACCCGTATTCAAAAAAGTGTATTCAGGAGTAATTGTAAGTTTATCAACATCTATCATCTGCAAAGAAACCAAACCATTTGCCCCAACAGTTGCATGATGCAAACCATCTGTAGCAATAAAAGTTGTAGTTTTATCAATAACGTTCAATTGTTTAGCAAATGCCACCAAGCAACGCCCTCCATTACCACACATCGAACTTTCATTTCCATCAGAATTATAATAAACCATACGAAAATCCGTATCCTTATCATTTTCAAGTAAAATCAAACCATCGGCACCAATTCCAAATCGTCTATCGCATAACCGTTCAATTAGCGCGACATCATCTTTTGGAAAAAAAAGAGAGCGATTATCAATCATTACAAAATCGTTCCCTGTTCCTTGGTATTTATAAAAATCTATCACCATTTTTCATACTTTTAGAACACAAAAGTACAATTAATAATGAAAAGTTAAACACTGTTAAAGTGCGTTAAACTACTTTTTGGAAATTATATTATCTATTAAATTTGTGACCAATTAACTAATAAAACTAAATTGTATCATGAAAAAATTTTCATCCTTATTTTTGGTGTCATTGTTAAGTGGTGCTACCACTTTGGGTGCTTACAAGCTTTTGTTTGAGAGCAATGGGTATTTTTCAAATGACAAAAAAGGTATTGTAACAGTCGCCTCAGAAAATTACGGAAGAAATGTAGGCCTTTCGGCAGAAGCAGTAGATTTTACCGAAGCAGCTGATAAAGCCGTTCATTCAGTGGTTCACGTAAAAAATGTATCGCGTAGAACGGTAAGTAATCCTATCATGGAATTCTTTTACGGTTATGGAGGCGGACAATTACAAGAACAAGTAGGTACCGGTTCGGGAGTAATTATCTCTGAAGATGGCTATATCGTAACGAATAATCACGTAATAAAAGACGCTTCCGAAATCGAAATCACACTGAACAATAAAAAAACCTATCCTGCCAAATTAATCGGAACCGATTCAAAAATGGATATCGCTTTGTTGAAAATCAATGCCGATGAAAAATTGCCCTATACTGTTTTTGCTAACTCCGATAACGTAAAAGTTGGCGAGTGGGTTTTGGCTGTGGGTAACCCTTACAACTTAAACTCGACAGTAACCGCAGGAATTGTTTCGGCAAAAGCTAGAAATTTAGATGCAAGAGGCATACAATCGTTTATTCAAACGGATGCCGCGGTAAACCCAGGAAACTCTGGTGGCGCGCTGGTAAATGCTAGAGGAGAATTAATCGGAATCAATACGATGATTTCTTCTCCAACAGGAAGTTATACAGGATATTCTTTTGCAGTACCTTCTAATAATGCTAGAAAAATCATTGAAGATTTAATGGAATTTGGAAACGTTCAGCGAGGCATTCTTGGAGTAGAAGGTAGAGAATTGAATAGTCCTGCTTCTAAAGATTTAGGAATAAAGGAAACGGAAGGTTTTTACATCAATAAAGTAAGTAAAAATTCTGGAGCTGAAAAAGCAGGTTTACAAAAAGGAGACATCATCGTAAAAATTGATAATCAAAACATAGCTTCTTTTGCAGACTTGTCGGGATACATTAGTACCAAACGTCCTAACGACAAAGTAGAAGTCAATTACATTCGCGAAGGTAAAAACAAAGCAACAACAGTAACCTTGAGTAAAAATGATTATTTCAGTTCAGAATTCAAAGGAATTGAAGTAGAAAATATTGATGCTGCAGACAAAAAGAAATTCAAAATTGACTATGGTGTAAAAATCAAAGCCATAACGAATGAACGTTATTTACAATATGCTGATGAATTACAAGGCAATATCATTTTGAGTATTGACAATGTCAAAGCTACCAATGTAGAAACTGTTTCAAAAATCATGAAAAACAAGGAAGAGCAACAAAGCATCCGAATTGAAATGATTAACCGAAATGGAGAAATTTTTAGAATAATCATTTAACGAGACATCAGAAGAAACTAATAGCCATCATGCTTTAATGCGTGATGGCTTTTTTTTTATAAAAAAAATCACAAAACAGTTTACGAAATCGATTGAAATAAGATACTTTTGCAAAAAATTTAAAAAAACACAACTTTATTTTTTACAAAATTTCAACATGAGTACAACCCATTTATACGAAAAAGAAGTTACGTTACAAGCCGACAGAAGACGATCGGGAGTAGAATTAATCAAAATTATTAGCGATTTGTGGTATGACAAATCCATCGAATTGGTTTTATTCAGAAACCATTTGATTGACAGAAATGTAAGCGAAATTCTAAACTTGCATGAGTACGCAGGAGAATTTGTGGGTAAACCCATTTCGATTTCTGATTCTGTAGAAATCGCAAGTGTAATTCTTTCTTTAGACTTACCGCCTTCTAAATTAGATATTGGGAAACTGACCTACGAATACGGTCTTTTGGACGAAAAATATCCAGATGCTAGACATTTTGTCATTGACAAATTAAAAGAAGCCAAAACAAGTGATGAAATTCAACCAAAAGATGTGGTATTATATGGTTTTGGAAGAATTGGACGTTTATTGGCTCGTGAGTTGATGTCTAAAACAGGTAAAGGTGACCAAATGCGTTTAAGAGCGATTGTAACTCGAGATAAAAACGATGCTTCTAGCTTAGAAAAAAGAGCTTCTTTATTGCGTTACGATTCCATTCATGGCGATTTTAATGGTTCTGTTATTGCAGATCCAGCCAACAATGCATTAATCATCAACGGGACTACCGTTCATATGATTACTGCCAACACTCCAGAAGAAATTGATTATACTGCTTACAATATTGACAATGCCTTAGTAATCGACAATACTGGAGCATTCACTACTCAAGAAGCTTTGAGTCGTCACTTAACTTCAAAAGGAACCGATAAAGTATTGCTTACTGCTCCAGGAAAAGGCGTTCCAAACATCGTACACGGGGTAAACCAAAACGAATACAATCCAGACGAAGTATCTATTTTCTCAGCGGCTTCTTGTACAACTAATGCCATCACTCCAATTTTGAAAGCTATCGAAGATACTTTGGGTGTTGTAAAAGGACATTTAGAAACCATCCACGCTTACACCAACGATCAGAATTTGGTCGACAACATGCATAAAAAATACCGTCGTGGTAGAGCTGCTGCTCTAAATATGGTAATTACCGAAACAGGTGCTGGAAGTGCGGTTGCCAAAGCCTTACCGTCATTAGAAGGAAAACTAACTTCAAACGCGATTCGTGTTCCTGTTCCAAATGGTTCATTAGTGGTTTTGAATCTTGAAGTGAACAAAGCAACTTCTGTCGAAGGCATTAACAACATTATGAAAAAATACGCTTTAGAAGGCGAATTGGTAGAGCAAATCAAATATTCTTTGAACAACGAATTGGTTTCTTCAGATATTGTGGGAACTACAGCTCCTTCAATCTATGATAGCAACGCTACTATTGTTTCTAAAGACGGAAAAAACATAGTATTGTACATTTGGTACGACAACGAATACGGCTACAGTCATCAAGTTATTCGTTTGGCCAAATACATTTCGAAAGTAAGACGCTATACTTACTATTAGTAGATAGTATTCATACTAATCCGTTGATTAAAATCAAACAGTAAAAAAAATTTAACCATATACAAGATAATAGATTGTAAAGAACATAAAAAAATGAATAGAAATAGCACTATTTTACACATAGTATAACTATGTGAATAGTAAAACGTCTATTGTACTCTTTTAAAAACTAAAACTCTATGATTCTCCTATGTGGTAAAAAAAACAACGGATAATGTTAATTATAATTCAACAAACCATCAAGAGGCAACTTTTGATGGTTTTTTTTAAATCGGTAACACCGTTGTGCTTTTCACTTCAGAAATAATAAAGAAACTATTGATCAAACTAACCTCGGGCAAGACCGATAACTTCTTTTGATGAAAATGGTGGTAACTTTCCATATCAGGCAAAACCACTTTTAGCAAATAATCAAAACTCCCCGAAACAAAATCACATTCCACTACTTCAGGCAAATTCAGAATCGCTTCATTAAAAGCCTCAGAAATATCAAAAGTTTGTTTTACCAAAGTAACTTGGCAAAAAACGGTTAAGTTCTTGCCTAACTTTTTCTTATTGAGCACTGTGACATATCTATCTATAACTCCTTCTTTTTCAAGACGTTTCACTCGATCATGAACAGGTGTCAAGGATAAATTGATTTGATTCGCAATGTCTTTTAGCGTCAAATGCGCGTTCGCTTGCAAAAGCCGTAAGATTTTTTTGTCGGTTTCATCTATATTCATAATGAAGGTATTTTTTCTAGATGGGATTCTTTAGATAATTTTTCTTTTTCAATCCAAAAAAACGATTTCGTAAAGAAATATTTTAGGCTAATTTACTTAAATAAATTAATTTTTACCTATTTAATGATACTATGTAAAAACTTTTTCTTTTTAAATTACTTTTATCCTTTCAAACAAGTAGTAACTTAAAACTCTCTCATATGATTATTGGTGTTCCAAAAGAAATCAAAAATAACGAAAACCGAGTAGCTCTTACACCTGCTGGTGTAGCCGAATTCAAAAAACAAGGGCATACTGTATATGTACAAACCAATGCTGGAATCAACAGTGGTTTTGGGGATCAATCTTATATAGATGCAGGAGCATCCATTCTTCCAACTATCGAAGCAGTGTATGACATTGCCGAAATGATCATTAAAGTAAAAGAGCCAATCGCTTCTGAATATCCTTTGATTAAAAAAGACCAATTATTATTCACCTATTTCCACTTTGCTTCTTCTGAGCCATTAACACACGCAATGTTAGAGCGCGGAGCCGTTTGTTTGGCTTACGAAACGGTAGAAAAAGCAGATCGTAGCTTGCCTTTATTGGTGCCAATGTCTGAAGTAGCGGGACGTATGTCTATCCAAGAAGGAGCTAAATATTTAGAAAAACCAATGAAAGGAAAAGGAATCCTTTTAGGTGGTGTACCAGGTGTTCCTCCAGCAAACGTAGTAGTTTTAGGTGGTGGAATCGTAGGAACACAAGCAGCTAGAATGGCCGCTGGATTCGGAGCTAGAGTAACCATTATGGACGTAAGCTTACCACGTTTGAGATATTTGTCTGATGTAATGCCAGCTAACGTAGTAACTCAAATGTCAAATCATTACAACATTTGCGAAGCGATCAAAACTGCCGATTTAGTAATTGGTGGTGTGTTGATTCCTGGAGCCAAAGCGCCTCACTTAATCACTCGCGATATGCTAAAATTAATGAGCCCTGGAACCGTAGTAGTAGACGTAGCCGTTGACCAAGGAGGTTGTATCGAAACTTGTAAACCAACCACTCACGAAGATCCAACGTTCATCATTGATGATATTGTTCACTATTGTGTGGCCAATATGCCGGGTGCGGTGCCTTACACTTCAACTTTGGCGTTGACCAATGCGACTTTGCCATACGCATTACAATTGGCCAACAAAGGATGGAGAAAAGCCTGCGAAGAAAACAAAGAATTAAAATTAGGATTGAACGTAGCCAACGGAAAAGTTGTATACCGTGGCGTTGCCGAAGCTTGGGATTTACCTTTGCACGAAGTAGAAAGCGTTCTAGCAGAAGAAGCTGTTTGCTAATTCTTAGAGTTAATACCAATAACTTATTTAAAATAGTCCATTTTGTCAGTTCGAGCGCAGTCGAGAACCCTCGTCACATCTCGACTGCGCTCGATATGACAAGAATACAATTGGACTATATTGAAATAGTGTTTGTTATAACATACAAAATCCGTCTCGTTGCAAAACCAGACGGATTTTTTTATGCTTTTTTGGAGCGGAAAGAATGGGCACTTTTGTGAGCATCGTCCTGCTCTCCGCTCTATCTTTGCTTTTTAACCCAAAAAGCAAAGGATGCCGCTGCGATCAGGGCTAAAAGCTGAGAAATGGCTTTCTTGGAGGTATTGAAAAAAATTAGCTTTTATTATCTAGATACTTTACTACTTTCTTATAAAGTTTTACGACAAAATATACAATTGTAATTAGCAAAACTAAAACAAACAATTGCCATAAAAACAAACCTATACTTAAATCATTTATAGTTTTTTCCATTTTTTTAATCTACTTTTAGAACAGATAGTACTGCTCATTTTTAATATTGTTCTTTGTTCGACGATAATAAAAAAAATGTTGATTCATTTTTTCCTAGATCTCCTGAACTAGTCCATTACTACTCCTTCAACACTTTACGCTGCGTAACATAATACACTGGAATACCCGTAAGCATAATCAGTACGCCCCAACCACAAGTAGAAAATTTGGTAAACAATAACGAGATACAAATTGCCGAAGCAATTACGATATACAAACCTGGCAAAAATGGATAGCCAAACGCTTTGTATGGACGCTCGGCATCGGGCATTTTTTTACGTAAAATAAAAATGCCGTAAATGGTCAAAATGTAAAAAATCAATACAATGATGATTACAAAATCCAATAAATCGCCGTACTTACCCGTCAAACACAAAGCTGAAGCCCAAAAACACTGTGCCCAAAGCGCCCATCCTGGTACGCTTTTTTGATTCAATTGTGCGGCTTGTTTGAAGAACAAACCATCTTTGGCCATTGTATAATACACTCGGGAGCCCGCCATAATCAATCCGTTGTTGCACGCAAAAGTCGAAATCATAATCATTACTGCAATAATCACCGTCCCGTAATCGCCAAACGTATATTGAGAAGCGACCACCGCTACCCTATCGGATTTGGCTGTAGCAATTTCCTCTAACGGAATAACTGCCAAATACATCAAATTGGTCAAAACATAAATAATAGTTACAATGAAAGTCCCTAGAAACAAACTCAAGCCCACATTGCGTTTTGGATTTTTCAATTCGGCTGCAATAAAAGTAACTCCGTTCCAAGCATCACTCGAGAACAACGACCCCACCATAGCAGCAGAAATCCCAGCTAATAATGCCGTTCCAGCAATTGGTGTCCATTGTTTTGTATCTAAATTATAGGATTTGGTTTCCCATACGTCTGTCCAGTTCACGTCCCAAACTTCAGCTTTTGCTGCGAGGATGAATCCAAAAACAATCAATCCAAAAAGCGACAAAATTTTGATAATCGTTAGCACGGTTTGCAACGTTTTGCTGTCTTTTACGCCGCGACTGTTGAGATAGGTTAAGAAAACAATGGTAATAATAGACACAATTTGAGCCGCGTTAAGTTGAAAAGCACCCAAATCGAGCAAAATGTTTTCATCACTCAACGATGGAATCAAATAGGCGGCAAACTTAGAAAAACCTACCCCCACCGCAGCAATAGTCCCGGTTTGAATGACGGCAAAAAAACTCCATCCGAATAGAAACGCAATCAATTTGCTATACGCTTCCTTAAGATACACATATTGTCCGCCTGCATTGGGCATCATGGCACTCAATTCGCCATAACTTACCGCAGCAATCATGGTAATTAGTCCTGAGATTAACCAAATTAAAGTAAGCCAAGCGGCAGAACCCACTTGTCGTGCAATATCGGCACTTACAATAAATATTCCTGAGCCAATCATGGAACCTACTACGAGCATGGTACCGTCTAAAAGTCCGAGTTCGCGTTTAAAATCTTCGGGTTTGTTTTCTTGCATGGGTTGTTTTTTTTGATTTTAGTTGGCTAAAGATATACTTTTTTGTTAAAATTTGAACTTCTTACAAAAAAGAAAAGAACATAATTTACAACTCATCCAATAGAAAGGAAACTGAAAAATTATGCTCGTATAACGAAAGAAAATGCAAATACTGATTTTTTAAAGAACTACCTCAACACGTGACCGTCGAGAGGAAAAGCAACTGTTTTTTTCAGTATTTTTGACTATGTTTACAAAAGGGCACTATGATAATCTTTAGCCCCGGGAGGAGCGGCATCCTTTGTCTTTTTTCTTTAAAAAGACAAAGATATAGCGGATCACGGGACTTTGATGGCCAAAAAGCCGATTGTTACTGCTCCTAAAATTCACCATCGTAAAATGTAACTATGTTAGAACGCATCGACATCATCAATAATTTTAATCCCTTAAAAGGAGATTCAGACGCTGACACTTTTGTGAGGTACAGAAAGAGTAAATGGCTCTTACTTGTGAATGGAGTTTTGGCAGGAATTTGTTTTTTGTTTGTTTTCTTGGCAATTATAAATGAATACTTAGAGCTTGAACATCTGCCAAAATGGAGCAAAAGCGGAACAATGTTTCTGGTTTCATTTTCATTTTTTATTAATTTACAAAGTGAAATTTACAAAACCGTTTTGCTGCAACATTTGATTAGAATCGAAAATAAAAACAGTAACCAAATTGAAGAAACAAACTCGAAATTGGAGGCTATTCTTAGTAATATCACCAATACAAAAAGAGCATTACCTATCATTCTGCTTGCAATTTTACTGATTATCGGAAGTGTAATCCAAGTGCTTTCTGATGGAGCCTTTGAATATTGGAATTATTTCATACTACCCTTAATCGTCTTGTTATTGTTAAGTATTTATAGAACGTTTTCCAATTATACTGCCTTAAAAGAAAACATTGCTGCATTTGAAAATCAAACACTTTACGCCTAATTCCCCAATGAAAAAACTACTCCTATCCCTATTATTTTTAGTTTTCAGTGTTTCGGCTGCCACAGCACAAACACAGTTAGAGATGAACGAAAAAGCCTCGCTAGATTACAAGAAAGCCGATGCAGAACTCAACAAAACCTACAAAAAGTTGGTTTCGCTTTTGGACAAAAATGAAAAAGCGTTGCTCATTCAAGCGCAAAAAGATTGGATAAAATACAGGGATTCGCATTGTAAATTTGAGGCTGATCCTTATACTGGAGGAAGTATAAAACCTTTAATTTGGCTGACTTGTTTAGAGGAAATTACCAAAGAAAGGACCAAACATTTAAATGAGAGTCTCAAAAATTTAAACCGATAAGACATGGAAACGGTGGACTCTTATTTCGCAAAATTTCCCGAAGCCTGTCGGATCAGAATGCAGCAAATTAGAACGCTCATTTTAGAAAAAGCGCCCGAGGCACAAGAGAGCATTAGCTACGGAATGCCCGCCTACAAAACGAATGGAAAACCGTTGATTTACTATGCGGCTTTCAAAAATCACATTGGTTTGTATGCCACCCCTTCTGGTCATACGCATTTTGCAGAGGCGCTTTCGAACTACAAACAAGGAAAAGGCTCCGTGCAGTTTCCGAATGAACAGCCGCTTCCACTTGATTTAATCGCTGATATTATTACATTTAGAGTAGAAGAAAACGCCTCTAAAACGCAATAAAAAAACCTCATTTCGCTATGGCGGCAAAATGAGGTTTTAAAAACAAACCATCTACAAGTATAAATAAAACTAGTTTAACAAATGCTACTACTTTTTTAAGCAATCGCGCAAAGCAAAATCAAGATTCTTATATTGAAATCGGAATCCCAAATGCAATAATTTATCATTGGATATTCGTCTTCCGGTAAGGACTAGAACCGACATTTCCCCGAGAACCCATTGCAATACAAAAGCTGGAACATTAGGCAACCAAACCGAATAACCGTAATTATATGCTAGGGTTTTGGAAAAAATAGTATTTGTGGTACTATCTTCTATTGCCGCATTGTAAGCGCCTTCCATTGCTTCATTTTCTATCGCTTCAAGATAAATAGCACACAAATCGTGAATATGAATCCAAGGCATATATTGATTACCAGAACCCAATGCTGAACCAAATCCGTATCGAAAAATTGGAACCATTTTTTGCAAAAATCCTTCATTTTTTCCCAAAACCAAGCCTGTTCTCACTTTTACAGTGCGAATACCAAGTGAGGCTATGGCATCAGCGGCTTTTTCCCACTCTTGACAAACTTTTCCCAAAAAATCATGAGCCACTGGTGACTCTTCGGTGCAGATTCCTTCGCCATTCAACGCACCATACACTCCAATACCAGAGGCAGAAATAAAGGCTTTCACTTTTTTATTATTGGATTGTAAAACTGACGCCAGCAAGCCTGCTGATTGCACTCTACTGTCTAAAATTGCTTTTTTACGTGCTAACGTCCAACGCTTATCGCCAATGGATTCTCCGGCCAAATGGATGATATAGTCAGCTTCCAAAACGGCTATTTCTTCGATGTTGCCGACAGAAACATCCCAAGTATAATAAGAAATATCTTCAGTATTCTCCTTTGGTTTTCGCGTCAATACATTGACTGCATATCCCTTGTTGAGTAACATTTGAATCAAATATTTCCCAACAAAACCAGTCCCTCCTGTCAACAATACCCTTTTTTTCATCTTATTATTTTTTGAGTTATCAAAATAACTTATACAAACATAGGTTAATATTTTGTTTAACATTATTAAAAATAAGTTAAACAATAGTATCTTTATACTCTAATTTAAACGCAACAACAATGGCAACTAAAAAAGCAGTACTATCTAAAGACTTAATAGTATCCTATTACATGAATCATGTGTTAGAACACAACGAAAAACCAAAATCAATTTATCAATTTGCGCAGCAGAACGGATTTAGCGAAGCGGAATTTTACACCTTCTTCGGGACACTTGACGCTATCGAGAAAGAAATCTTCATTCAATTCTTTGACAAAACCATCGAATTACTAGAAAAAAATCCAGCATATGCTAGTTATGACATGAGGGCTAAACTGTTGAGCTTTTATTTTACGTTATTCGAATTAATTACTGCGAACCGAAGTTATGTTTTATATGCCTTGCAACAGCATAAAAATCAGTTAAAAAACGTAATGCTTTTGACTGATATTCGTAAAAAATTCAAAAATTATATAGGCGAGATTACCACCGATGATTTCCGCATTCAAATAGAGCGTTTTCAAGAATACCAAGAAAAAGCGACAAAAGAATCGTTGTGGATTCAGTTTTTACTCACCTTAAAGTTTTGGATGGACGACAGTTCCGCTGGATTTGAAAAGACAGACATTTATATAGAAAAATCGGTTAAAGCAGCTTTCGAATTAATGAACATCACGCCTATTGACAGTTTAATCGATTTTGGAAAATTCCTATTCAAAGAAAAAATACAAAAAAACTAATGAAAACTATAGACTATATTCCTACTTCAAAGATTGAACGAGCGACCAAATTGGTACAAACAGGGGCAAAAGTAGGCGTGAATTACCTAAAATATTACGGCGAAAAAATAGTCAACTCCGACTTGACGAGAGACAAACTCAACGAAGACAATGCCGAAGATATTTATGATGGCCTAAAAAGTTTAAAAGGAAGTGCGCTAAAAGTGGCACAAATGCTGAGTATGGACAAAAATTTTCTACCACAAGCCTATGTAGAAAAGTTTTCATTGTCGCAGTTTTCTGTTCCGCCTCTATCAGCTCCTTTGGTGCTGAAAACCTTCAAAACCAATTTTGGCAAAACCCCTTATGAAATTTTTGACGAATTCAATGCCGAATCGGTAAACGCAGCAAGTATTGGTCAAGTACATTTGGCCAAGAAAAACGGAAAAAAATTGGCGGTAAAAATTCAATATCCAGGCGTAGCCAATAGCATTTCGTCGGATTTGGCTTTGGTTAAACCAATGGCGATTCGAATGTTTAATCTACAAGGTAAAGATTCTGATAAATACTTTAAAGAAGTAGAAGACAAATTGATTGAAGAAACCAATTATACGCTTGAACTTAAACAAAGTCAAGAAGTAGTGGCAGCTTGCCAAAAAATAGAAAACTTGGTTTTTCCCGCCTACTATCCAGAATTTTCATCCGAAAAAATCCTAACGATGGATTGGATGACAGGAAAACATCTATCTGAGTTCACTGCCGAAAATACCAACCAAGAAACCGCCAACAAAGTTGGACAAGCACTTTGGGATTTTTATATGTACCAAATTCACGTTTTACGAAAAGTACACGCCGACCCACATCCTGGGAACTTTTTGGTAGATAACAACCAGCAATTGGTTGCATTGGATTTTGGTTGTATGAAAAGCATTCCGAATGACTTTTATGTGCCGTACTTTGAATTAATAAACAAAGAAATCATTGACAATAAACAACTCTTTAATGCCAAATTATTTGAGCTTGAGATTTTAAGAAAAGAAGATACTCCAGAAGAAATTGCGTATTTCACCAGTATGTTTTATGATTTGCTATCGCTATTCACTTTGCCGTTTCAAAACACGCATTTTGATTTTTCAGATGAAGTCTTCTTTAACAATATTGCGCAATTGGGTGAGCGTTTCGCCAAAGACACCAACCTGCGCAAGATGAATGGTAATCGAGGTTCCAAGCATTTTATTTATATGAATAGAACCTTTTTTGGTTTGTATAATTTGATGTTTGACCTTAAGACTTCCATTGCGGTAAATCAATACCAAAACTATTTGTAGATAGAATTTAGGTTTCAGGTGCGAGTAACGATTCTCGTGATAGAAAATTCAATGTCGCCTTACAAGCGCAAAACTATGACAAACAGTCCAAATTCCAGCAACGCTGGCTACAACAACAACTTTTTTAAAAGATGAATTCGAATAAAAAACATATCAATATCGTTTGGTTCAAAAGAGACCTTCGTTTGCAGGACAACGAGGCAATCCATTCTGCAATCCATTCTGGTCAGCCCACACTTTTACTGTATGTTTTTGAAAAATCATTGCAAAACGATGGACATTATAGCGACAGACATTGGAATTTCATCAAGCAATCTATCGTAGCGCTCAACACCCAACTAGAACCTTATAATACAAAAGTTTTAGCGGTAAATGGTGAAGTCATTAGTGCCATTAATAGTATTCAAGAACTATACGCCATCAAAAATGTCTATTCACATCAAGAAACTGGAGTAAGAATAACGTACGAAAGAGACAAAGCATTCAAAAGATTTTGCAAAAACAACCAAATCAATTGGATAGAAAACATCAACAATGGCATTTTTAGAGGGCTAAAAAACCGAAGCAATTGGGTGGTGCAATGGGAAAAATATATGAATGAACCGAAATTTTCTTTTTTACCAAATGACGATACCTTTCTGAGATTGAACCAAATTGAAAAATTAGAGCGCTTACTAGAAAAAACAAATTTGACCACCATTCCCGATGCCATTTTTCAAAAAGGAGGCACTGAAATGGGAGAAAAATATTTAGACTCCTTTTTTAAAAATCGTTATTTCAATTATAGCGATCATATTTCAAAACCCTTGTTGGCTAGAAAAAGTTGCAGTCGCCTTTCCCCATATATTGCTTGGGGAAATTTATCTGCCCGAGAAGTATTGCAGCGAGCCGCTACTTTTCGGTTGATTTGTACCAACAAAAAACAAATTGATTCCTTTGTGTCGAGACTTACTTGGCAAGCCCATTTTATTCAAAAATTTGAAATGGAAGAAATTATGGAGTTTGAAAGCATCAACAAAGGCTATCACGATTTAAAAAAGAAAATCAATTCCAATTATGTCGAGGCTTGGAAAAAAGGACAAACTGGTGTACCTCTCGTTGATGCTTGTATGCGCTGCTTGAACGAAACAGGCTACCTCAACTTTAGAATGCGAGCATTATTGGTATCATTTTTTACCCATAACCTATGGCAACCTTGGCAAGAAGCTACGCAACATTTATCGCAAATGTTTTTGGATTTTGAGCCGGGCATTCACTACCCGCAATTGCAAATGCAAGCAGGTGAAACGGGTGTCAACTTATTACGAATTTACAACCCGATAAAAAATAGTTTGGAACACGACCCGCAAGGAGAATTCATAAAACAATGGGTACCCGAGTTACGAAATTTGCCCTTGCCTTTCGTTCATCAACCAAGTAAAATGACCTTTTTGGACCAAAAATTCAACAATTTCGAATTGGGAAAAGACTATCCAAAACCGATTGTCAATATTGATCGAACAAGAAAATTTGCTTCGGATTTTTTATGGAAAATGAAGAAAAATCCATTGGTTAAAGAAGAAAGCAATCGTATTTTGAAATTACATACCCTAGCCGATATTGGCGATAGCGATTAAAAATACTATTCATAAAATAAACAAACATTTAATACCAAACATATAAGCCAACTAAGTTTTTTAAAAAAGCCTATTCATCCAATTAGTTAAAAGTAAAAATAAGATACTAGTAGTTTCAACTACTTATTTGAACTATAAATTTCACTTTAGGAATTCAAACTAAAACTTATTTGACTTATATGTTTTGAATAATTTTTTTGATAAAAGGGATTCATATATAACCCCAAAAAAAAGCTTTAGCTATGCCCAACAAAATAGCCCTTACCGAATTAGAAATCGACCGAATTATAGAAATGGCGTGGGAAGACCGAACCACTTTCGAAGCCATCCAATTGCAATTTGGATTAAAAGAACAAGAAGTCATCGACTTGATGCGTGCCGAAATGAAGCCTTCGAGTTTCAGACTTTGGCGTGCCAGAGTACAAGGTCGGAAAACCAAGCACGAGAAACTTCGAAATTTTACCGAAGGAAGATTCAAATGTACTTTACAGCGACAAATCACGCATAACAAAATATCAAAACGATAAACCAAACTCAAAACGTATATGAAAAACATCGTAATCATTGGCGGTAGCAAAGGAATTGGTAGCGCGATACTAATACAACAATTGCAATCGAATCAAGTATACAACCTCAGTAGAACAGCACCAGATGTATCGCATCCTAATCTGACGCATTATTCCGTTGATGTTTTACAAGATGAACTTCCAGAGATCGAGAATATAGATACTTTGATTTATTGTCCGGGTAGTATTAATTTAAAACCAATCGGGAACCTCAGCATATCCGATTTCAAAAACGATTTTGAAATCAATGTTATTGGCGCTGTAAAAGCCATCCAGAAATATTTACCAGCCTTGCGAAAAGGACAAAACCCCTCCATTCTTTTGTTTAGTACAGTTGCAGCAAAATTAGGAATGCCCTTTCACGCTAGTATCGCAACTGCCAAAGCAGGTGTAGAAGGATTGGTAAAATCTTTGGGAGCTGAATTGGCTTCTGTGATCCGAATTAATGCCATTGCGCCCACAATTACAGAAACTTCATTAGCAGCGGGTATCTTAAGAAATGACAGAATGAAAGAAAACATGATCGAACGCCATCCGATGAAAGGGTATTTAAAACCAAATGAAGTAGCACATATGGCAAATTTTCTAATTTCGGATGAAGCCAAATCCATTTCAGGACAAGTTTTTGCCATGGATTATGGTATGGTTAGTTTTAAAATCTAAAATCACTCTTTCCGAACGATAAAAAACATTCTAAATCCTCTTTTGTAGGCAAAACCCACAAAAAAATCAATTTTATTTACTTATAAATCAATATTTTAACTACATTTAAAAGAAAACAAAAAACCACAACATGAATATTCTATTAACAGGAGCCACAGGATATATTGGAAAGCGACTATTGCCCTTGCTAGTAGCTCAAGGACATCATGTGATTTGCTGTGTAAGAGATAAAGACCGTTTTTATTTACCCGAAAATTTAGTTGATGAAGTACAAGTTATAGAAGTCGATTTTTTGAATCAAGAAAGTTTAAGTGCTATTCCCAACGAAATTGATGCCGCTTATTATTTGATTCATTCCATGTCGGGTTCGGCCAAGAATTATGATGAGTTGGAGTATGCCTCGGCTATGAATTTTGTTGACCGAATGAACCTCACCCAAGTCAAACAAGTCATTTACTTGAGTGGCATTGTCAATGACACTATTTTATCCAAACATTTGGCCTCTCGTAAAGCCGTTGAAGATGTTCTAAAAACAGGTCTTTTTGCCATCACAACTTTAAGAGCAGGGATTATTGTAGGCTCAGGAAGTGCTTCTTTTGAAATCATCCGCGATTTGGTCAACAAGCTTCCAATCATGATTACTCCAAAATGGCTCAATACCAAATGCCAACCGATTGCTATTTCGGATGTGTTGGACTTTTTGATAGGAAGTTTACATAATGAATTAACTTATGATCAGAATTTTGACATTGGCGGCCCAGATATTTTAACTTACAAAGAAATGCTTTTGGGTTTTGCCAAAGCTGCTGGATTGAAACGCTATATTTATACAGTGCCCGTAATGACGCCAAAATTGTCGTCGTATTGGCTGTATTTTGTTACTTCAACTACCTACAAACTCGCAGCTGCATTGGTCAGCAGTATGAAAGTAGAAGTAGTTTGCAAAGACAACCGTATTAATAAACTACTAGGAGTTTCTCCAATGAGGTATAGCGAAGCTGTTTCGAGAGCGTTGATCAAAATAGACAAAGACGACATCGCTTCGAGCTGGAAAGATGCTATGATTAGTGGCCAATTCACAGGTAGTGTTGCCGATTACCTTAAAGTTCCCAGAAAAAATTGCTTTATCGATCGTCGCAAAAAAGAAATTCTCAACCGTAACTATACCACCGAACGCATTTGGTCTATTGGTGGCGAAACCGGTTGGTATTATGGCGACTGGCTCTGGGAAATCAGAGGATTTGTAGACAAATTAGTGGGAGGCGTTGGTTTACGCAGAGGACGCACCAACCAACACGACATTCATTCTGGTGACGTTTTGGATTTTTGGCGGGTATTGTATGCCAACAAAAAAGAAGGCAAACTCGTTTTGTATGCCGAAATGAAACTCCCCGGTGAAGCTTGGCTGGAATTCAAAATCATACACAATACACTTTACCAAGCAGCCACTTTCAAACCGCATGGTTTTTGGGGCAAATTGTATTGGTACTCCGTTCTCCCTTTTCATGGCTTTATCTTTGAAGGTATGATAAATAAATTGATTAAAAAATAAATTACAAATTCCAAGAGTACAACTACTTCTTGGAATATGGAATTTGTTGCTTCAGGGATGTTAGCTCCGATAAAATAATTTCCACAAAAAAAACTTTAGTTTTATTTAACAAGGTGGAAAAAATCAAAAAATTGATTTTGTCATTTGTAAAAATTGAAACTTGAGTTAAAACTTTAGGTTGAAGACTTGGTGAAATTATCCATTTTATTTGTAGTTTCGTTTAGAAAAAAATAATCCGCTAAAAAACACCAAACTCAAACAAGCAATTAGAATTAATTAGATTGAACAAAAACATAAAATATCTTCTTTCTCTCATTCTAGTTTTTGGACTAGTTGTTAATGATTGTACTTTACATTCTCAAACAAATTCAGCAGCTTATTATCAATTTTCGAACATAATTCTCAAAACAGAATTAAACACGAAAGATTCCGAATTGTACTTCTTCAAGCAAGTAAATTCATCTAAAATTACCTCCTTTCCAATTCTATTTTTATGCCTAGACATCAAAGATTTTATTAATCTTCAAGTCAAGGTTCTTTTAAAAATTCAAACACTACTTTATCAAGAAGTAAGTGCTATGATGTCCCAAAACATTTTTATAAATGAATTGATTACTTCAAAAAACGAATACAAAAGTTTATACATAGCATAAATTAATTTTTAAGCTTTTATGCCAATCAGCGCATAAGAATATAAATATGTATAATCTTTTATCATTTACTAAATGTATAAACATAATAACAAAACACGTTTAGAGAAATCTAAACGACCTCTTCTTTGGATAAAAAGAAAAATTATTCTAATTATTACAGCATTTATGGTCGGAATGTCAAACGGACTAAACGAGGGAGACACAATGCTTAATGGAAATCAAAATCATACCGAACAACAACATAAAAAAGATTGATTTGAAATTGACAAATCCCAATCCCGAAGTTTCGAGATAAATCCCAAATTCCAAGGGTGCAACTACTTCTTGGAATTTGGATTTTTTTTTTTTGGAATTTAATTTTACCTATAACTTTTTCAATTTCAATCGCAAACTATTACTTACCACACTCACGCTACTCAGTGCCATAGCTGCACCCGCGAGCATTGGGTTAAGTAAAAATCCATTAAACGGAAATAAAATACCTGCCGCGATAGGAATCCCAATCACATTATAGATAAAAGCCCAAAATAAGTTTTGGTGAATCGTAGCAACAGTAGCTTTAGACAAACGAATCGCTTGTGGAATCTTATGCAAATCCGAGGTCATTAGCGTCATATTGGCGACTTCCATTGCAATGGCGCTTCCTTTTCCCATAGCAATACTGACATCGGCTTGGGCCAATGCGGTGCTGTCATTTATCCCATCACCCACCATAGCTACTGTTTTGCCTTGAGCTTGTAATTCCTTGATGAAATCAGCTTTTTGCTGAGGCAACACTCCCCCTTTGTAATGAGTAATTCCCGTTTGGGCGGCCATCGCTTGGGCGGCTTTTTCAGCATCGCCGGTTAGCATATAGACCGCAATGCCCATTTCTTCCAACTCACGAATCGCAGCCACCGAAGTTGGTTTTACCGCATCCGAAATGGCCAAAAGGGCTAAAACACTAGTTGCATTAGCAAAGCCAATTACGGTTTTGGCTTCGGCTTCCCAAGCGGTACTTTTCTGAAGGAAGTTATCGTTTATTTTGATTTGGTTGGCTTTTAAAAAAGAGGGATTCCCTATAAAATAATCTTTACCTTCTACTTTGGCTCGAACACCTTGACCTGTAACACTCACGAAATTCGTAATTGGAACCATTGGAACTCCTTGCAAATAATGGACAACGCCTTCGGCCAAAGGATGCTCTGATTGCGATTCTATACTCAACAAAATAGAACGTAAATTGGAATCGTTGCTACTCCACAATTCCTCGGCTACTTTAGGTTTTCCTTCGGTGATGGTTCCTGTTTTATCTAGAACGATGGTGTCTATCTTTTGTGCCAATTCTAAACTCAGTGCATCTTTGATGAGTATTCCATTTTCGGCTCCCTTGCCTACTCCAACCATAATGGCGGTAGGAGTTGCCAATCCCAAGGCGCACGGACAGGCAATCACCAAAACGGTAACTAAAGCCATAATCCCTTGTGTAAAACCATTTTCTCCTCCTAAAATCCACCACAAAACAAAAGCGACAACCGCAATCGCCATAACCACAGGCACAAAAATACTAGCGATAAAATCGACCTTTTTTTGAACTGGAGCTTTACTTCCTTGCGCTTCTTGTACCGTTTTGATAATATGAGCCAAAAGCGTTTCGGAGCCAATTTGGACAGCTTTGAACACCAAACTACCTTTTTGATTCAACGTACCTGCCCAAACCTTTTCGTTTGCCTTTTTGAGTACAGGAATGGGTTCACCACTCAACATACTTTCATCCACATAAGAATCGCCACTTATCACAACCCCATCGACTGCAATACGCTCGCCAGGTTTTACCAGCAATCGATCGCCTACTTTGACTTGCTCGATGGAAATTACTTTTTGCTCCTCGTTGTCTAACCACAAAGTAACCGTATTGGGTTGTAACTGTATTAACTTTTTTATGGCGGTGGAGGTATTGGATTTGGCATTTTCCTCTAACCATTTGCCTAATAAGATAAAAGCTACTACTACTGCTGCTGCTTCAAAATAGACGTGTCCGTGCAATCCTTTTTGATGCCAATAGTGAGGGAACAATGTATTGAAAACACTAAAGAGATAAGCCACGCCAGTACTCAAAGCCACCAAAGTATCCATATTGGCCGTACGATGACGCGCTTGCTTCCAAGCATTAATAAAAAAACGGTTTCCTAAACCAAAAACAATGGGAGTTGCTAACACCCACATAATTTCGTTGGCATAGGGCATTTCCATAAAAAACATTCCAATAATTACAATTGGCAAAGCCAAAATAGAAGCCCAAATGGTCTTATTTTTTAAAGTCGTGAATTTTTTTTCTTGAATAGTCGCTAAAGTCGTTTCTTCGTTTGTATCCTCTTCAATAAACAAATCATATCCTGCGGCTTGAACTGCTTTTTGTATCTCGGAGAGGGAAATGGTTTCGGGAAAAAATGCTACAGAAAGCATCGCCGAGGCATAATTAACATTTGCCGAAACGACACCTTTTAGAGGTTTTATCGCGGATTCTATTTTGCCGGCACAAGAAGCACATCCCATTTGTAAAACAGGAATTTGTCTCTTTATAGTAGTTTTCATAGTATACTGTTTTAAATTACAGTACAAAATTAGACGTATTCTAAATGAGAAGTATTACACAATTATCCGAAAGAATTACAACAATTTCGGAAGATAAACAGTGAATACTTTTTCAAGCATCCGTCATCTAAAAAAGAGCCACGAATGCACCAATTACAGCTAGAATGCTATAATAATTGTGGTGCAATTTGCTTTGGTTCTTCAATTCACAAATAACATGAATTTTAAATTTGCGCCATTAAAAACACCTTATAATCAAGAAAATTTCCACCAAAAAAAACAAGAATAAACACTAATTTATAACCGTTTTTTATTCCACGAATTCTTAAGGATCTATAAAATTAGTGCAATTCAATTTTAATATTTATAAAAATTAGTGTCAATTTGTGCATTCGTGGCTAACTTTTTTAAGGGAAACGAACTACTTTGCTTGGACTTGATCTAAAGGAATGCGTCGCTCAGAGCGAAGGTTTTTGAAATAACTTGGAGTTAATCCCGTTACACTTTTGAATTGATTGCTCAAATGTGCCACGCTGGAATACTGCAACTGGAAGGCGATTTCACTCAAAGTCAATTCGTTGTATACTAATAACTCTTTTACTTTCTCAATCTTTTGTGCGATGAAATATTTCTCAATCGTAGTGCCTTCGAGTTCGGTAAACAAAGTAGTAATGTATTTATAATCACAATCCAATTGTGTGCTCAAATAGTCGGAAAGGGTGTTTTTGAGTGCCGAATTTTGATTTTGAACCAAATCAATAATCAAGTTTTTCACTTTTTCAACCCCTTGTTTTTTTTGGTCTTCGATGATTTCAAAACCAACATTTTGAAGTGTTTTAGCAATAATTTGCTGGTCACTTACAGCAAGTTCCTTTTCAAAAACTACTTCACCAAGAGATACGGAAAGTGGCGTAAATCCGCTCTTTTCCAACTCGGATTGCACCACCATAATGCAACGATGGCACACCATATTTTTGATATAGATTTTCATTTTTGAAGTTTTTTGTAAAAGTACAAAATATGCAATTGCTTATTTCAAAATCCCTGCTTTGTACGTAGCGATGGCGCGGTCTCTTGCCATAGCGTGTTCCACCATGGGTGAACCGTAACCTAAGTCAAATTCAGGTATCCATTTTCGGATGTAGTGTCCTTTGGCATCAAATTTTTGCAATTGAATATCGGGGTTGAACACTCTAAAATAAGGAGCGGCATCATAGCCTGTCCCAGCAGCCCACTGCCAATTACCTACATTGGCAGACAAATCATAGTCTAAAAGCTTTTGAGCGAAATAGGCTTCGCCCCATTGCCACGGCAATAACAAATGTTTGCACAAAAAACTAGCCACCACCATACGCACTCGATTGTGCATATAACCTGTAGCATTGAGTTCGCGCATACCTGCATCCACCATAGGATAGCCTGTAGTTCCTGAACACCAACGTTGAAAATCAGCTTCGTCATTGCGCCATTCTATGCCGTCGTAAGCCGATTTGAAATTGTGTTGCACTACTTTGGGGAAATGATACAGGATTTGCATAAAAAATTCTCTCCAGATGAGTTCACTTAAGAAAACATCATTTTTACGCGCAGCCCAATTCACTAATTTTCGAACACTAACAGTACCAAATCGCAAATGTGGCGACAAATAAGAGGTTGTATCTAATGCTGGAAAATCACGGGTTTCGTGATAGTTGGCAATTTTAGTCAAATTGTGGGGTTTGACTTTGATGGTACTCGTTTCAAAACCAATAGCTGACAAGGAAGGAAATTCGAAGGAACTAGAAAACCAATTCTTAGAAAAAACAGTAGTATCATGCTCCGCAACGGGCGCCATGATTCGGTATTTCTCTAGCCATTTGTTTTTATAGGGTGTGTAAACAGTGTAAGGCAAACCATCGGCCTTGGTGATTTCGGCTTCTTCAAAAATGACTTGGTCTTTAAATGCCTGAACTTTTACGCCATTTTGAGCTAACAATTCAGTAATCTGTTGGTCTCTGTTTATGGCATAGGGTTCGTAATCTTTATTGAAAAAAAGCGCTTTGACCTCAAATTCGGTTATTAATTGTTGCCAAACATCTTGGGTTTTTCCTTTTTTTACCAAAAGAGAACTCCCAAATTCTGCTAACTTTTGATTGATTTTCGATAGTGATTCGTAGATAAAAGTGACTCTAGCATCGTCTTTGGGCAAATGTTCCAAAATGGCGTCATCAAAAATGAAAACAGCAAGTACTGGATAGCCACTTTGTAACGCCTGATACAAGCCTACATTATCTTCTAACCGCAAATCGCGACGAAACCAAAAAAAAGTAATAGGCTGTGCAGTCATTATTTGGTATTAAAAAGTTCATCTACGGCTTTTTCTCGATAAGAGAATATTTCTTTTAACTTGCTTTTGACTACAAGTGTGTTCATAATGCGACCCAAGAAACCTAAAGGAAGGGCGTAATGAACAACATCCGTCATTTTTACTCCGTTTTCGGTGGCTTCAAAGAAATGTTTGTGATGCCACAACGTATAGGGACCAAAACGCTGCTCGTCTATAAAATAGCTTTTGTCTTTTACGGCTGTAATAATGGTCATCCAACTGAGTTTTATTCCTGCCAATGGCGACACTTTGTATTGTATCACTTGACCAGGATAGGCAGTTCTACCGTCGAAATCTACGATTTGAAACCCCATATCTAGAGGCGTTATTTTTTGCAGATTTTGTGGACTAGAGAAAAAAGCCCAACATTCGTCAAGTGTAGCATTTACGTATTGAACGGTTTCTAATTTATATACTTTCATAATGTATGCGATAAATGATGTTGATTTCCCTGAGTGAGGGGTAGTAATGGAGCTCTTGTTGTAGTGGCGATAAAGGCCACTACAACAAAGCGGGAATGGATGACCCGACCCCCGATTGGAGAATCGTGTCGTTAGTATATTCGTGTTTCGGGGGGCACGCCCAAAAACTACATTTTATAATATTTGAACGGAACGAATAGCATTCCGAAACATTCGCCGTGTTCTTTACCTAAATGTTTATGGTGTACTTTGTGTGCTTTTCGTAGCCCAATAAGATATTTGTTGTTGGTGTTTTTGAACCATTTGAAGCGTTGATGAATCAATACATCGTGGATTAGAAAGTAACACAATCCATAAAAAAAGATACCCAATCCGATAAAAAACAAATAATTAATACCACCTTCTACACCAAAATAAAAAAGGAGAATACTAGGAATGGCAAAAATGACAAAGAAAATATCGTTACGCTCAAAGATATGTGCATATTTTGGCTGATGGTGGTCGGCGTGAAAATACCACATAAAACCGTGCATCACGAACTTATGTGTACACCAAGTGACGCACTCCATAAAAAGAAAAACTCCTAGAAATATGAAAAAATTAAGCATTTTGAATGAATTTGAAATGAAATATTAAACTAATCGCAACTTGTAGGTTACGAAAGATTGCGCCAACAATCCCGCTTTGGAATAATTGGAAACGCGTATTCTAGATGTGCCGATTTTGTGTGAAGGAGTACGCTCTAACTTATTCAAAAGTTTTTTGTAATAGACATAGGCTGTAAAAACACCAAATTTAGCTTCAAGCGGTAATTTCTTAATGCCTTCTCTTGCTACTTTAAAGTCTTCATCAATTTCAGCAATAATGGCTTTTTTTGCTTCATCATCAAAAGAACGAAGGTCTACTCCTGGAAAATAATTGCGATTCAAAACCAGATTGTCGTCTTTTAAATCTCTCAAGAAATTCACTTTTTGAAAAGCAGAACCTAAGCGCATCGCTTCGTCTTTGAGGGCATCGTATTTTTCTTGATTGCCTTGTACAAAAACCTTAAGACACATTAAACCCACCACATCCGCTGAACCGTAAATATAATCATCGTATTCCGCCTTGGTGTTATACTCTGATTTTATCAAGTCCATTTTCATGCTTTTTAGAAAAGCTTGTACCAAATCATCAGAAATATTGTTCTTTTTTACAGTGATTTGAAAGGCATTCAGGATAGGATTCAAACTAATTCCAGAAACCAATGCCTTGTAATAATCGGTTTCAAAATCTTGAATCAATTGTTCCTTTTGATATCCGTGAAAAGAGTCTACGATTTCGTCAGCAAAGCGGACAAAACCATATATATTATAGATATCTTCTCGAATACTTGGCGCTAGCATTTTTACGGCTAAAGAGAAAGAAGTACTATAGCTTTTGGTCACTAACTTACTACACTTAAAAGATACATCATCAAATAATTGCTTCATAATTTACGCTTCTGAAAATTTTTTATTAATTAACTCTGATACTAACTTTCCTGAAATTAATGCAGGTGGAACGCCTGGTCCTGGCACTGTTAATTGTCCAGTGAAATATAAATTGTATACTTTTTTACTTTTCAATTTTGGTCTCAAAAAAGCCGTTTGGAGTAGCGTATTGGCCATACCATAAGCATTTCCTTTGTATGAATTATATTCAGAAACAAAATCATTTTTACAGAATGATTGTTTAAATATAATATTATTTTTTACAGTTTGTTGTGTAAGTTGCTCAAAACGAGCAATTATTTTATCAAAATACTGTTCTCTCAACGCTTCGCTATCATTAATTCCTGGCGCTAAAGGCACCAAAAAGAAAGCAGACTCCATACCTTCAGGAGCTGCAGTAGGATCGGTTAGCGAAGGGAAATTAGCATAAAACAAGGGTTCTTTTGGCCATTGTGGTGCATCATAAATATCTTTGGCATGTTGGTAAAAATCAACATCAAAGAATAAAGCGTGATGCGAAATATTTTCTATTTTTTTATCAAAACCAACATAAAAAAGTAATGAGGAAGGGGCAAAAACACGACTTTCCCAATAGGCTTCTGAATAAGCTCGATGCTCTTTATCCAATAAAGTTTCTGTATGATGATAATCGGCACCGCTCAACACTACATCAGAGGTGATAGTTTGTCCATTGATAACAACAGCTTTAGCCGTTTTGTTTTCGACTACAATTTTTTCGATAGCTGCATTAGTGACAAATTTAACTCCCAACTCCCTAGCCAAACTTTCCATTGCCAAAACTACATCAAACATTCCTGTTTTGGGATGCCAAGTTCCTAAACCAAAGTCTGCATAATTCATAAAGCTATAAAACGAAGGCGTATCCGAAGGTTTGGCTCCAAGAAACAAGACCGGAAATTCAAGAATCTGAATCAATCTTGGATTGGTAAACTTTTTGCGAACATCACGACTGATATTGCTAAAAAATTGACCAACTTTTTGAGCTGTTTTTGTAGTAACCAATTCTAAAGGAGAAACACCAGGTCGATATACCAAATCTTTAATAGCAATATCATAATTACTTTGCGCTTCGGCCATAAAAGCTCTAAGAACTTTGCCACTTCCTTTTTCTATCGCTTCAAAAGTTTGGGCTATTTCGTCTAAATTATCAGCAATAGCAATAAAATCATCAATTCCAAAATATACTCTGTAGGCTGGAGAAAGTTTAATTAACTCGTAATAATCACTTGGTTTTTTATTAAAATCAGCAAAAAAACGTTCAAAAATATCGGGCATCCAGTACCAACTCGGCCCCATATCAAAAGTAAAACCAGCGGATTTCATCTGCCTTGCTCTTCCGCCAATTGTTGGATTTTTCTCAAAAATAGTAACATCGTGGCCGCTTTTGGCCAAATAACAAGAGGCGGATAAAGCAGAAAAACCTGAGCCAATAATTGTGATTTTTTTCATTATAGAAGGGGCGTATTTTTGGGTATTTTAGATTGCGTCAACTAATTCTGTTATAGATTGAAAAATATGCGTTTCAGAGGCTATTTTTTCTCTATCAATGTTCTCAACCAATCGACCAATAAACCACAATTGCGTACCATCGCCTAATAACTCCGACTCCATTGTTGACACATAATTGTCTATTGCCTCACGATCGGGCTGAACCGTCATGTAAGTAATGAAGACAATTGACCCAAAATTATTTTTCAACACTTTTAAGTTATCAATTGGCATGCTTTCGCCCAAATAAACCGTTTTGTAGCCTTGCAACAAAATTTCATAATGCAAATACATCAAACCTAGCTCATGAATTTCATTCATCGGCAAAGACAATACAAACACTTTATCATGATGTTGTACTGGCTGCGTTTGTAATTGCTCAATATTAATTAGTAATTTTTGCTTTATCAGATAGCTTATAAAATGCTCATGCGCTGGCGTGATTGTATCGGTTTGCCATAACAATCCCAATTCATTCATCAATGGGACAAAAACCTGCATAAAAACCTCTTTGAACGTTTTCTTGGCAATTAACCAATCATAAGTTCTAAAAAACAAATCCTGATCAAAGTTCATCATCGCCATTTTAAAATCGCTAATGGCATGATTGTTTGCATTTTTAGAAGTGATAATCTCACGAACTAAGGATGGGATTTTTTCTTCTGAATAGGTAGCAATCTTGGATATTTTGTACCCATAATCATGAAGCAAAGTTATGTTTAACAACTTTTGAAGACTATGAAGATCATATAAACGAATATTAGTGTCCGTTCGCATGGGTTGCAAAACATTGTATCTTTTTTCCCAAATGCGAATCGTATGTGCTTTAATCCCTGAGAGGTTCTCTAGGTCTTTGATGCTGAATACGTTTTTAATATTGTTCATTGTTTTTTGAAATTTATTAAACAAAAGTAACGTTTTTTTTTGATTAACAATAAAAAAAATTACAACATCACTTTTTCAAATGTATTAAGATCATCCAAATGAATTAAAGTATGGGTATGTTTCGCACTACTTTCAAACATCGATTTAAATTTCGCTCCATATACGACTTCTGGAAAAATATAAGAAGTTCTTGTGGCTACAGTAGTACTATACATGTCGTCAAATGTTTTTACAAAAACTAAAATCTCTCCTTGTACGTTTGCAAAATCTTCTTCCGTGAATTGATACAATGGACTTTTATCCGTAATTGGGTGCACAATAGTCCAACTCAATACGAGTGTATTTACTTTATTGATTTCTAAATCTAAAGTATAAAATTTATTGGTCAAAACTCCATCTTCTTCTATGCTCAATCCTATAGTCGCGTCAACTTCTGTATCGAGATAGTTCGTGTTTTTGTAGGGTGCCATTCTAAACATCAAAGCCGTCCCATTTTGATAAGGGGCAATAATTGCATTATCAGAAAATTTTAAATAAACCCTAGGCTTACTAAAACGACCGAAAAACAATCCCGTAGCTATTGCAAAACTTAGCAATCCAATTAAAGCTTCAGCTGCAGAGAGTGCACTAGTCATAAAACCAACCGGACTTATATGTCCATATCCAACCGTAGTAAAAGTTTGAGCACTAAAAAAATAAGCTTGACCAAACTGCTCCCATTGGCTTTGAGTAGTGGCTATCCCATTTAAGTGCTCAATTCCGATGGCGAAATACAAACAAGCAAAAACAAAATTAATTCCCATGTAAAACAAAAGCAATACGCCAAGAAATTTCCAGGTAGGCATATCCAATAAGGTATGGTACCAACTATTACTCTCAAAAAAAGAAAGTCCTAATCGTTTTACTCTTGCATTACCGTCTTTATTTAAAAAACGCTTTCCGTTAAGGGTTGCATTTGTTCCAAACCCTGTATTAATTATCGGTGTTAATTTGGAATTTAATCGTTTAAAAAGTGCCATGCCATTTTGCTATTAATTACTAATAAGAGTATTTTGTTGATTTTTAGATCTTAAAAATAAATAAATAACCTTAGAATTCTCAACCACTCCTTAAGTATGAGAAAAAAAAAGTATTTTTATGTGCTAAAATCATCTTCTATGAGAACACTGTTTTTTATTTTTTCCTTAGCAATTTCTCAATTGTATGCTCAAAATCTCAAAATGCCCATTCCTGTAGGATCTTTTCAACCTAAATTGGCGTTTTCAAACTACAAGAGTATTCAATTTACATCTCCGAATTTTAGTTTCAAAACGTATATAACACCCTATTCACTAAATATTTACAATCCCGCCAGTGGCTTGAATGATACATTTTATTTAAAAAACCAAGAGGCAAAATACAGTAAATCGTTTTATATTGCTCAAAACGCTCTTCATGCGAGAGGAACAAAAATAGATTCTTTTAACCCTTATGGAACTAATAACATTGGAGCCGCCTTAGCTCTTGGAGTCATAGATTTATTACTCAACAAATAAAACCTACATAACAAAAAAACAACCATCCATGAAAGAGATTACCAAAGCTGACATTAGCCAAGAAGTTTTTGATTTATATGATGATTATGCCCATAACAAAATTGAAAGAAGGCAATTTATTGAAAAATTATCGCTTTTTGCTGTAGGTAGCTTGACTGTTCCTACGCTACTCAATTTCATAACACCCAATTATAAAGACACTCAAACTATCGCAGTCGATGACCCAAGATTAGAATCAGCCATGATTAGCTACCCTTCCCCAAAAGGAGGTGGAACCATCAAAGGATTACTTTCAAAACCAACCGACAAAAAGAAAAAACTTCCTGGTATTATTGTAGTTCATGAAAACAGAGGCCTAAATCCTTACATTGAAGATGTTGGAAGAAGAGGAGCACTAGAAGGTTTTATCACATTAGCTCCCGATGCTCTGAGTCCGCTTGGTGGCTATCCCGGAAATGATGATGCTGGTCGTGAATTGCAAAAAAAACGTACCCGTGAGGAAATGCTCGAAGATTTTATTGCCGCCTACGAATTTTTACAAGATCATAAAGATTGTAATGGCCATGTAGGAGTGGTAGGATTTTGTTTTGGCGGATGGATTGCCAATATGATGGCCGTTCGAATACCAAAATTAGGGGCAGCAGTTCCGTTTTATGGTGGCCAACCTAGCGCAGAAGATGCTGCTAAAATAAAAGCACCGCTTTTGATACAATATGCAGGCTTAGATACTCGAGTAAACGAAGGTTGGCCCGCCTATGAAACCATTTTAAAACAAAACAAAGTTGATTATACTGCCTTTATCTATCCCGATGTAAATCACGGTTTTCACAACAATACTACGCCAAGATATGATGAAAAAGCAGCCACTCTAGCTTGGACAAGAACCATAGATTTTTTCAAAAAAAATCTAAAATAAAAAGCATTCAGAAAGAGATACCAAAAGAGCACTATGCAATACCCAAATAAAGATCAAAAATTTCCGCTCGAAAACTACACAAGATTATGCTTTTTAAAAAACATAATCACCAATCCGAACATTATCGTTGGAGATTACACCTATTATGATGATTTTGAAGATGTAGCTAATTTTGAAAAAAATGTAAAATATCATTTTGATTTTATAGGAGATCAATTGATTATTGGTAAGTTTTGCATGATTGCTTCTGATGTCACTTTTATAATGAATGGTGCCAATCATTTAACCCAAAGCATTAGTTCGTATCCCTTTGCAATCTTTGGACACGATTGGCAAAATGCTATGAAAGACAAAGCATATCCGAACAAAGGAAACACAATAGTGGGCAATGATGTTTGGATAGGTTACAACGTGACAATTTTACCAGGAATAACAATTGGTGACGGTGCAATAATTGCAGCCAATACAACAGTTACTAAAAACGTTCCACCCTACTCTATTGTGGGCGGTAATCCTTCAAAAGTGATTAAAAAAAGATTCACTGATGAAAAAATCGAAATCCTTTTAGAACTTAAGTGGTGGGATTGGGATATAGAAAAAATTACCAAACATGTCGCTGATCTTACAGGAGATACTAGTATTAACTTGAAAGCTATTGCAAATGAAGAATAGCCTCCTTCTTCTATTTTTTCTCTGTTTTACTCCCTTTTTTTACGCACAAAAAAAGATAATAAATATTGCCCCAGAAGAACTAATTATAGAAGAAGTCACCAATGGAAAAATAGAAAACAACATATTCATTTGTAATCTATTCGATTGGAAAATTGCTATTCCTGAAGGATTTAAAATAACCGAATCCTCAAAAATAGATGAACTCGAAAAAAAAGGATATACTTTTATCAAAAACAATGTTCAAGAAGCTACCTCTATCCATTCCAAACCTCCACTTTTGATTGGTTTTGAAAGGAACAAATACAATTATTTCAGTTCAAGTTACGAATCGCTTAAAGGAGATAAAAAAGTAACTTTGGAAGAGCACAAGAATTTTTCGGTTCAATTATTAACCAATACCTATACTAAAATAAAAGAGCTCAAATCCGAAATAAAAGCTTCAAATTTAAACTTAGGGCCACACCAATTCTACAAAATAACTATAAGATTGTACAATAGCAAGAATGACAGACTCGTATTAACCCAAGAAATCTATAACACTTTTATCAATAATCACTTGTTTAGTGCTTCTATCAATTATACCAATGAAATTACAGGAATGTTATTGTACTATAACTTAAAAAAATCCTTTGAAACCAATTAAAAATTAAACATGTCAGTATCCGCTATAATAAACGCAACAGATTTACTAACTATTTACAAAACCAAAAACATTCTTTTGGTTGATGCCAGCAACGGGCCAAATACTAGACTCAATTACGAAAACAAACATTTGGAAGGAGCCCTTTTTGTAGATGCAAATACACAATTGGCCACTATCGAAACTAATGTTGCTGTTGGAGGAAGACATCCCTTGCCTAGCATTGAAGATTTCTCAAAAACTTTGGGCGATTTAGGGATTACTCCTCAAACTTGGGTAGTAGTTTATGACGATAAAAATGGAGCAAATGCCGCCGCTCGCTTTTGGTGGATGCTACGCGCTATTGGTCACGAAAAAGTACAAGTGCTTAATGGTGGCATTCAAGCAGCAGAGAAAATAGGTTTTCCTATAAATTCAGAACCAGTTTCTTTAGCAAAAAAAGAAAACTATTCTTGTCAAACTTGGCAATGGCCTATAGCTTCAATTGATGAAGTCGAAAAAGTAGCCGAACTTCCTTCACATACCGTAATAGATGTTCGAGAAGCTTTTCGTTATAACGGAGAAAGCGAACCCATTGACTTAATTGCAGGTCATATTCCTGGTGCCATCAATTTTCCTTTTACTGAAAACCTAGATGAGAATGGTTTGTTTTTGCCTCCAGAAGTTTTAAAAGAAAAATACAACACGCTCCTCGGTGAGTCCTCTTCCGAAAACACCATTGTACATTGTGGTTCGGGTATTACCGCTTGCCATACTTTATTAGCCCTACATCATGCAGGTTTTGCTATTCCAAAATTGTATGTAGGCTCTTGGAGCGAATGGAGCCGAAACGACAAACCAATAGCTACAAACAAGTAACAGAACCTTAGTTAGTTTAATACACGAAAAAAGCCCCTAAAAAAGGGGCTCTTCTATAAATTGATTTGAGTTTATTTACTCAAGTACATTTTTCTTCTAGAGTACAATTCATAGAATTGATCATCTTTCAAGTCATCAATAAACAAAATGCTCTCTCCAGTTGATTTCATTTCTGGTCCTAACGCTTTGTTTACATTTTTGAATTTACTAAATGAGAAAACTGGTTGCTTGATGGCATAGCCTTTTAACTGGGGATTGAAATCAAAATCAGTAACTTTACTATGACCTAACATCACTTTGGTTGCGTAATTCACGTAAGGCTCACCATACGCTTTTGCAATGAATGGTACCGTTCTAGAAGCTCTAGGATTCGCTTCGATGATGTAAACCATATCGTCTTTAATTGCAAACTGAATATTAATTAATCCTACCGTTTTCAATGCCAAGGCAATTTTCTTAGTATGATCTTTAATTTGTTGCATTACGAATTCTCCTAAATTAAAAGGAGGCAAAGTAGCATTACTGTCACCAGAGTGTACTCCGCATGGCTCAATGTGTTCCATAATTCCGATGATATACACATTTTCGCCATCACAAATCGCATCCGCTTCAGCTTCAATAGCTCCTGCTAGGTAATGATCTAAGAGTAATTTATTTCCTGGAATGGACTTCAACAAGTTGATTACGTGTTCTTCTAATTCTTGTTTGTTGATCACGATTTTCATTCCTTGACCACCCAATACATAAGATGGACGAATCAACAATGGAAAATCTAATTTATCCGCTAAAGCCGAAGCTTCATCAGCAGTTTCTGCAATTCCAAACTGAGGGAAAGGAATTTCTAATTCAGTCAAAAGGTCAGAAAAACGTCCTCTATCTTCTGCTAAATCTAAAGCTTCAAAACTAGTTCCGATGATTTTCACACCATATTTAGATAGTTTTTCAGCTAATTTCAAGGCAGTTTGCCCACCTAACTGTACGATAACACCTTCTGGTTTTTCGTGTTTGATGATATCATAAATATGTTCCCAGAAAACTGGTTCGAAATACAATTTATCCGCAGTATCAAAATCGGTAGAAACCGTTTCTGGATTACAATTGATCATAATGGTTTCGTAACCACACTCTTTGGCTGCTAAAACACCGTGTACACAAGAGTAATCAAACTCAATTCCTTGACCAATTCGGTTTGGTCCAGATCCAAGAACAACAATTTTCTTTTTATCTGTTACTATGCTTTCGTTATCAACATAACGCTCTCCATTGGCTTTTTCAATTTCAGCCTCAAAAGTTGAGTAGTAATATGGTGTTTGCGCTTTAAACTCAGCCGCACAAGTATCTACTAATTTGAACACACGATTGATGTTCATTTTTTCTCTCAACTCATGCACTTGACTTTCCAAACAACCCATCATATGCGCAATTTGTCTGTCGGCAAATCCTTTTTGTTTGGCTTCAAGTAGCAATTCTCTTGATAAAGTATCTACTTTATAGTTAGAAATTTCTTTTTCTAAGCTATAAAGTTCTTCGTATTGTTTTAAGAACCACATATCGATTTTGGTGATTTCGTGAATACGACTCAATGGAATTCCCATCGCAATAGCGTCATAAATTACAAAAACACGATCCCAACTAGCAAAAGTTAGTTTTTCAATAATTTGCTCGTAATTGGTATACCCTTTTCCGTCAGCACCTAGACCATTACGTTTAATTTCTAATGACTGTGTGGCTTTGTGTAAGGCTTCTTGAAACGAACGTCCAATTCCCATCACCTCACCTACAGATTTCATTTGAAGTCCTAACGTTCTATCAGAACCTTCGAATTTATCAAAATTCCAACGAGGAATTTTCACAATTACATAATCCAAAGTTGGCTCAAATAAAGCTGATGTAGATTTTGTAATTTGATTTTGTAATTCATCTAAATTGTAGCCCAAAGCTAGTTTTGATGCAATTTTAGCAATTGGATATCCAGTAGCTTTTGATGCTAAAGCAGAAGAACGCGATACACGAGGGTTAATCTCGATAGCAACGATATCCTCTTTTTCATCTGGAGAAACCGCAAACTGTACGTTACAACCTCCAGCAAAATTTCCGATAGAACGCATCATTAAGATGGCCATATCACGCATTTTTTGGAAAGTCGTATCCGATAAAGTCATTGCTGGAGCAACTGTAATAGAGTCTCCGGTGTGGATTCCCATTGGATCCATGTTCTCGATGGAACAAATGATCACTACGTTGTCATTTTTATCTCTTAAAAGCTCCAACTCATATTCTTTCCAACCTAGTAGTGCTTTATCGATCAACACTTCGTGAATTGGTGACATTTCTAAACCATAGGTTAGTTTTTCGTCAAATTCTTCTTTAGTATGAACAAAAGCTGCTCCAGTTCCTCCTAAAGTAAACGATGGACGAATCACTAACGGGAAACCAAATTCTTGAGCAATTTCTTTACCCTCAAGGAAAGAAGTTGCTGTTTTAGCTGGCGCTGTTGGTACATTTATTTTTTGAAGTAATTGTTTGAACTGCTCTCTATCTTCGGTGATGTTGATCGCATTTACATCAACACCAATCATTTTTACTCCAAAATCGTCCCATATTCCTTTTTCATCGGCCTCCAAACATAAATTTAAAGCTGTTTGACCTCCCATGGTTGGCAGAACAGCATCAATTTGTGGATGCGCTTTAAGAATTTCAATGATAGATTTTGTAGTTAAAGGTTTTAGATAAACGTGATCCGCCATAGAAGGATCTGTCATAATTGTAGCTGGATTCGAATTGATAAGAATTACTTCAATTCCTTCTTCACGAATGGATCGTGCCGATTGAGATCCTGCATAATCAAATTCGCAAGCTTGACCAATTACAATAGGACCTGAACCTATTATTAAAACGGATTTTATTGAGTTATCTTTTGGCATTTTTTATGAATTGTGAGGTTATTGTATTTATTCCGAGGAAACTAATTAACGCTAGTCGCGTTTGGGTATAAAAAAAGGCGATACTAAAAAAAAGTAACGCCTTATATGATGTTTATACAAACATTATTTTTTGTGTCTAGGTTCGCTAGAAACAGTTAATTTATGTCTTCCTTTAGCTCTTCTACGCGCTAGAACTTTTCTTCCATTCGCAGACGCCATTCTGTCCATAAATCCGTGTTTATTTCTTCTTTTTCTTTTCGATGGTTGAAATGTTCTTTTGCTCATTGCTTTGTATCTTTAAAATCTTGTTTATGTATCTTTATTTTGTTTGGACTAACCCTTATTCCAAAACCGAGTGCAAATATACAAAGACTTTTTTTTCTAGCAAGTAGTTTTATAAAAATATTTTTAATTCCTTTTACTATCTTTGCAATCTAAATTTAACACCTATTATGTTTCACAGAAATATCAAACTTATCCTAGCTGCATTAATCATCATTGCAGGAATTTGGCAATTTACAGAATCTAATATTGGAAACGGAATTTTCTTATTATTCCTAAGTGCTTTCCCTATTTTTCTTTACTACAAAAATGAATTTATTTTATTAGCCTTCTTAAAATTAAGAAAACAAGATTTTCCTGGCGCTCAAAAATGGCTGGCTTACATCAAAAATCCAGAAACTGCACTGGTAAGAAAACAACAAGGTTACTTTAATTATCTTCATGGAATTATGGTTTCACAAACCAATATCAACCAAGCTGAAAAGTTCTTCAAAAAAGCGATTGAATTAGGGCTTTCTATGGATATGGATTTGGCGGTAGCCAAATTAAATTTAGCTGGTGTTGCTATGTCTCGTAGAAGAAAATTGGAAGCTACTACCTTATTAAATGAAGCCAAAAAGCTAGACAAACAAAATATGTTGAAAGAGCAAATTACAATGATGAAAGAGCAAATGAAAAAAATCTAATGCTTAATTTATAAAAAACAAAAGGCGATTAACTTAGTAAAGTTAGTCGCCTTTTTTAATTCCCTTCAAAATTATCTCTGGTAAATGTTCGTTCAGCCATCGGAATCGAAACAAAATCATGGCGTGATTCCCTCCTGGAACAACTATACAATTAGTAATATATTTGATTGGAAAAACATCGTCTTGATTGCCATGAATATGAATTACTGATGAATCTGCGACAGTTCTTTCCCAAAGAATCACCTGTTCAATGGCCCAATCCAAATAATTAATATCCCGAACCGAAAGAAATTTTTCGTACAACTTCAGTCGGCTTTTAATTTTTTCTCCAAAAGAAAATTTAGCTAAATTCTCGACATTCAAGATCAAACTAGTTGGAATCAACTTGTAAGCTTTGGTAGTTTTGGCAACTTTCATTCGTCTAGGAAATTCTAAATTTGTTTTCACACTTGAAATAATAATTATTCGAAATGGTTTTAAAAAAGCAGCCATTTCTTGCACTAAAATCCCCCCGAAAGACACTCCTATTAAGACAGGATTTTCATGAGTAACTTTTAGAGCCATTCGCTGAGCATACTGATAAAGGGATTCTGAAGGCAAAGGGATTTCCCATTCTAACAATATCATTTCGAATTGTTCTTTACACAAATCAACCCGCTCAAATATAGATGAACTTGCCGCTAAACCAGGCATAAAATAAACAGGGATTTTACTCATCAGATTTTACATTCTAAAATAAGCTAAATGTAGTTTATAAATCTAAAAAAACACACTTTTTGAAATGAAAAAAAAATCCGTGTTATATTACTTATTCCTAAAAAGCAACAAGTACTTCTAACAGCTTTGAATAAATAACAACATAACAGCTATTAATTGATTATCAATTTATTACCTTTACACCAAGTTGTTCTTACACCACAAAAAGAATAATTACCTATTAAACACCTCCCATTTCTTACAAAACAAATTTAACAATGGAAATTAAAGACAATATTTTTGCAAGACAATTTGAAACCATTGTTCCCGAAGGACTCTTAATAGTTGAATATTCTTTTCAAGAGAAAAAGATTTTTTTGACAAAATTCAAAGCGCCAGATTCTTATTCAGACGAAGAAACAATTAACACCTTTTTCAAAACTATTTTAGATACAATTACGGAACGTAACTTAAAAGTGGTTCCAATTCTTCCAAAAATTGTACAATTCTTTAAAAAAAATCCTTCCTATAAAGAACTTTTGCCTCCTGGCATTCGATTATAAAAAAAGCTGCCTCTTATAGACAGCTTTTACTTTTACATCATTGTTCTTAATTCCTACCACCTCGATTACCTCCATTATTTCCAGACGCAGGTCGTGTTGTGGGTCGTGTTGCGGGCCTTGTGGATGGCAGCGTTGCAGGTCTCGTCGATGGTCTCATCGAAGGAGCACTAGGTCTTACCGATGGAGAAACAGGGTTAGTTGAAGGTAATTTATTTGTTGGCCTTGTAGATGGACGATTCATACCATTATTGTTGGGTATATTTGGTCTAACCGAAGGTCTTGTATTTGGCCTGTTTACATTACCAGGCCGTACTGTTGGTGATGCTGGTTTATTGTAGGTTCTTCCATCATAAGTCGCTCTATAATTTCCATTAACCCTATTATTTCTTACCACAACCGAAGTAGTTCTTCGATTCGAATAGTACACTCTGTGTCCTGGATTACGGACAATTACCGTTCTGTGATAATAACGATTGCCATAATAATGCCTGTGATATCCCCAATAATTGTGATAAAAAACAGGACGCCAAGGTCTCCAGTATGTCGGATAATAGCCCCAATACCATGGAGAGCGCCAAGGAACAAATAACGGAGAAAACAAATAGACTACTACAGGCCAAGCACTAACTGTTGTTCCACTATTTGTATTATAATTATTGGTCGTATTGTTGTTAATTATTACAGTCCCTTCCCCTTTATACCCAGGGTTTGGAGTACTCGAAATCTTAGCAACTTCAGTGGGTTCTACAATATAATCTTTACCATATAATTCTTCGTCACCAATAATTTGAACTAATACTTGCCCCTTTTTATCTTTGGTTACCTCAACAACAGCAACATCTTGTTTTTCTGATGAATTAACAGCAACCTGCAAGACAACAAAATAAGCATCTCCTTTTTTCTCACTCACTACTTGAATATAATCAATAGTGCCATCATTATTCAAGTCAAGATTGTTGATTTTGCCTTCTTCATCATTAATTGCCTTCTCAAAATCCTCCAATGTTTTTGATTTCTGAAAAACATCCAATACCGCATACAAATTGAGATTATCTCCTGGCAATCCTAATGCTTGTGGCTCATCATTGGATTGAGCATAGGTTGAGCTACTAAAACAACTCATTACAAAAAGCGTCAAATACATCAATACATTTTTCATGCCTTTAATTTTAACGTTACTATACCTCTAAGATAGACAAATTAGCAAAAGGTTTAATCGCAAATAAAAAATTGACGAACAAATAGTTTATTTTTTGTACTTTTAAAAACAAACATCTATATAATTACTTTTCAATTTATTTAACGATTTCACTATGAAAAGAAGCACCCACCATCCTATTCATTGGTTTACAGTTTTTCTTTTACTATCCACTATTTCAATTTCTTGGGGACAAATAAATATCTCAACAACTTTAGACGAGGCTATAAATAAAGCTTTAGAAAAAAGTCTTTCGCTAAAAAACAAAGACCTTGAAATTGAAAAATTGAATTTACAGGAAAAAGGAATTTGGAATAAATACATTCCAACGGTTGAAGCCAGTGCCATCTATTCTTATTTCGACAACAAACTCACTGTAGATTTACCTGCTACTCAAATACCAATTGTCAATTATCCACTTTTTGACGGAAAGACAGTTTTTAATAATTATGGTAATCTTTTCAACGGGAGCATCATGGCAAAAACAGTCCTTTTTAGCGGAATGCAAATCCCTAATGGGGCCAAAGCTGTTAAGGAAAAAACCAAAGGAACTCAATATTTAAGGGATTCGGAGAAAGACCAAATCATCAAGGAAGTCATCAATACTTTTGACCAATTGTCGCTTTTGAAAGCTATCGACACATTAATCAAAGACAGCAATAATCGCCTTCAAACCGAAGCAAAAAGGGTTCAAAAAGCAATCGAACAAGGACTTGCAGTTCCCTATGACCGCGATAAAATAAAACTCGCCACTTTAGAACTGCAATCCAAAAAAGTTGAACTTGACGGAAAAAGAGCTTTAGTTTATAAAAAAATCACTTATTTAACAGGATATTCAATTTCTGAAATAGATAAAGTTTCCTATCAATTAGAACCTTACTTACTCTTGAATGGTCAATTAAAAACAGAAAACAAACAAGAAATCAAAGCGCTTGAATCGTTCAAAACAGCTTATGAGTTTTTATTAAAAAAAGAAAAAGGCACTTATCTCCCAACGGTTGGAGCTTTTGGAGGCGTTGCCTATTCGAGTTTATTTAATGCCAAAGCCACCACTCCAGTAATCACTGGAATAAACCAAGCCCTATACTTAGGACTCAATGAATTAACCATAAGTAACAATTGGATGATCGGAGCAGCAATTAAATGGGAAATTTTTACTGGTTTTGAAAGGCAGCACAAAATTCATGAAGCCAAAATAAATATTCATCAATTGCAAAATCAAATCGATGACACTAAAGAAAAACTTGAGCTTTTACTTGAAAACAATTGGGTAAATTACTCGGTTTTGAATAAAAAATTAGAAATTGCTAATCAACAAGAAAAAATAGCAAAAAACAATTTGAATCTTGCTTCGAAACAATATACCCAAGGGCTTATCTCAGTATCTGAACGATTAGAAGCTGAAAATGATTGCTTTAAGAGCGAGGTAAACAAAATTAATACTGTAATTGACCAACGTTTGGCTGCAATAGAAACTATAATAGCTACAGGTGATTTCACCAAACAACTCAAAATACAATAAACAAATTAAATTCAAAAATAGCACAAAAGATGAAAAACACACTCATACTATTCCTCACCCTACTATTGAGCTCGAGTTGTAACCAATCTAAAGACAAGGAGCTTCTTCAAGGCAAAGTAGAAAATGAACAAATTGCAATTGTCAGCAAAGTACCCGGAAAAATCATTCATTTATTAGTAAAAGAGGGGGATTTTGTTCAAAAAGGCGACACCCTAGCCATCTTGGATATTCCTGAAGTAGATGCTAAAAAAAGTCAAGCTGAAGGAGCCGTTTTTTCTGCGAAAGCCCAATACAATATGGCCGTAAAAGGAGCCACTGATAATCAAATCAAACAATTAGAAGCTAAACTAATGGCCTTAAAAGAACAATATCAATTTGCTCAAAAATCAATTAAACGCTTGAATAACATGTTAAAGGACTCTTTGATCCCACAACAAACCTATGACGAAACTTTTGCTAAGTATCAAGGAGCATTAGCTCAATACAACGCTGTGCAAGCCGAATTAGCTGATGCCCAAAAAGGCGCTAGAAAAGAACAACAAGAAATGGCTCTAGGACAACAAGAACGAGCTTATGGCGCGTTGCAAGAAGTTGAAACAGCCAACAAAGAGCGATTTGTAATTGCGCCTCAAGACATGACTATCGAAACCATAACTTTGAATCTAGGAGAATTGGCTTTGCCGGGCTACACCCTTTTCAATGGTTCACTCAAAAACAGTACGTATTTTAGATTTACCATTGCAGAAAGCAAGTTAAGCCAAATCAAAAAAGGACAAGAAGTCGAGATAAACATTCCCTACAATAAACAATCCATTAAAGGAAAAGTCACCACTATAAAGCAATTAAGCGCCTATGGAAATATAGCTACGGCCTATCCTGACTATGAAATGCAGGAAAGCTTATTCGAAATCAAAATCACACCTATCGAGATTCAAGACACGAAAAATTTGATTCCTAAAACATCAGCAACTTTATCTTTATAACCATGCAAAACTTTTTTTTCCTATTAAAAAGAGAATTCCAATTGTTTTGGCAAAATAGTGTTTTGCGTATGCTCTTTATTGGTGCACCACTCTTGTATGCTGTATTATTAGGATATGTGTACAGCAAAGGAAAAGTAACCGATTTACCCATACTAGTCATTGACTATGACCAAACCGAGATGAGCGCCAAAGCCATCGAAATGTTTAATGACGATGAAGTCATCAATGTGGCTAAGGTTTTATACGATCAAAATGATGTGGCAAAAATCACTATTGACGAAGAAGCCAATGCTGTTGTAATTATTCCAAAAGGTTTTCAAAAAATGGTGTTTACCAAAAAATATCCAGAAATAACCACTATTGTCAATACGGCCAATATTTTAACAGCCAATTATGCCTCGACCGCTATACAAATTTGTTTGGGGACTTTAAAAGTTGGAGTTCAGATGGAAACCCTAAGAAAACAAGGCGTACCCGAAAAACTAATTCCCTCTCAATATGAACCCTTTAAAACAACTTTCATAAAAAAATACAATCGAAGCACCAACTACATGTATTACTTGTGGCCAGGAGTATTATCGGCCGTACTGCAACAAGTTATACTTTTGGCTTTAGCCTTATCTTTTGCCTCAGAATTTGAGAATGGTACTTTTTACTTCTTAGTTAGTAAGGGTAGTTCCATCATTCAAATGATTGGTATAAAAATCATCCCCTATTTGATAATGAGCTTTGGAGTATGGCTTATCTATTGGTTTTTCACTTTTTACTTCCGAATTCCTTTTTTTAAAAATCTTCCCGAACTCACTTTTGTAGCAGGAATATTTATTCTCTCTGTTTCCTTCATCGGCATATTAGTAAGTATTGTGCTTCCTAATCAACTTAAGGCTACCGAAATTTTAATGGTGATTGCAACTCCAAGTTTTATTTTGAGTGGATTTAGTTGGCCTTTAAGCCAAATGCCCAATTGGGTTCAAGGTGTAGCTAATGTCATCCCACTTACTCATTTTTTAAAGGCTTTTCGAATACTAATTATTGAAGAAGGGACTTTATCACAAGTAAAAAACCCTATTTATAATATGATTGTAATTGGAATAGTTTGTGCAATTCTAGCCTTTATCGCACTTTATTTTAAGAAAAAAGAAGCTTTAAAAATAGGTGATACAAAAAATTAAATTTCAAAAATTAAATTTCAAAAATTAGTTTTCATATTAAAAAAACTACGTCATATTTTGTCGTAGTTTTTTTTTTAAACAAAAGTATCCTAAATGGGAAGTGTTTGACTTTGTAGTAAAAAAAAACATATTGTAAATAGTGATGGTGCTATTTCTGGTTTCGACAACTTTCTTTTTTTCAAAAATGAAGATATTCACTCATATTGATTTTTACTAACCATTTATAAAAATAAAAAAAATCAGTAACATTTTCATTACGTATTAAATCACTTACTAAAAGCTATTTTTTCAAAAAAACCAACACAACTACCTATAAATAAGCAATATATCCTCAAAACTTTAACAGTAAGCACAAAGCAAGCAAGCTTGTTTTTGTTAAATTTGGATAAGTAAGCGAATTAAAACATTTATCATCAACAATTTAAAGACATTAGTATGAATTGGATCGTTAGTACATTAAAGCATTATCCCGAATTAGCCGTCTTTCTGACCTTGGCGTTAGGGTATTTTATTGGTAGATTTAAAATTGGAAGTTTTTCTTTGGGCAGTGTTACAAGTGTTTTACTTGTAGGGGTTTTGGTTGGACAATTGGATATTGTTATTTCTCCCGATGTTAAATCCGTTTTTTTTCTAATGTTTTTATTTGCCGTTGGATACGGAGTCGGACCACAATTTTTTGGAGGGTTAAAAAAAGATGGATTGCCTCAAATGTTGTTTGCTGTAGTTGTTTGTGTTCTTTGCCTGATCTGTCCACTTGTAATTGCCAAATTAATGGGATACGACATGGGCTTATCCGCAGGCATGCTCGCGGGATCCCAAACTATATCGGCTGTTATTGGCGTGGCTTCTGACACTATAAATCAACTGGGGATTCCGAAAGCAGAAAAACTAATGTTAATCAATAAAATTCCCGTTGCCTATGCAGTGACGTATATTTTTGGAACTGCTGGTTCAGCTTGGTTATTATCAAGTATTGGTCCTAAATTATTGGGCGGAAATCTTGTCGAAAAAGCAAAAGAACTTGAGGTACAACTAGGCGGTAGTGCAATTGGTAATGATCCAAGTATAACATCTGCGTACGATAGGGTGATTTACAATGCCTATAAATTAACCGCCCAGTCTTATGCCGTTAATAATACTGTAGCTTTTGTTGAGGAAAAACTTGAAAGCTCAGGGCGCCGTCTTTTTATTCAAAGAGTACGAAAAGGCGATAAAATAATTGATGCAACTCCAGATTTAGTACTACAAGAAAATGATGTTATTGCATTAGGAGGAAGAAGAGAATATATGATGAACTATTCTGAGCATCATGAACAAGAAGTCTTAGATGTTGAGCTTTTAAATTTTCCTTTAGAAGTACTTAAGGTTATGGTTGTTAAAAAAGATGTGGTCAACAAGCGGTTGATAGAATTAAAAAACCAAAAGTTTGCACATGGTGTCGTAATAAGATCAATCCAAAGATCTGGAATCGAGATGCCTGTCCTACCAAATACACTACTTAATAAAGGTGATTTAATTACATTAATTGGTACCGTTAGAGATACAGAGTTGGCGGCCAAACAAATTGGATATCCCGATCGAATAACTAATGCATCTGACATGGTTTTTGTTGGTTTAGGAATTGTTTTGGGTGGGTTATTCGGAGCATTGTCATTAACGATAGGCGGTATTCCTCTTAGTTTTACAACTAGCGGTGGTGTATTAATTGCAGGACTTGTTTTCGGTTGGTTAAGAGGTCAACACCCAACTTTTGGTTTGGTACCAGAACCAGCGTTATGGGTCATGAATAATGTTGGTTTGCATATGTTTATTGCTGTCGTCGGAATTAGTGCTGGTCCAAGCTTTGTTGTAGGTTTTCAAGAGGCTGGATGGGGGTTATTTTTAGCTGGAGCTGCTGCAACAGCTATTCCAATAGTAATTTCTATTTTAATTGGTCGGTATGTATTTAAATTCCATCCCATTATCACACTTGGTTGTGTCGCAGGTTCACGTACAACTACTGCGGCTTTAGGTGCTTTGCAAGATGCTGTACAAAGCAAAACACCCGCTTTAGGATATACAGTTACCTACGCAGTGGGAAACACATTACTAATTATTTGGGGTGTTATCATCATAATCATTATGAGTTAAAAAAATATTGCAATAACTAATTAAACAATAACTATGGGAACGGAAATTTCAAAAATTAAAACATCGAGAGAAGCACAAAAAATACTTTCAACCCTAAGTCCTTTTGAGATTAAAGATGAATTAATTTCTTTAGCAAAGGAGCATACGGCACATTCAACATCAATGATGCTAAATGCAGGACGAGGAAATCCGAACTGGATTGCAACCGTACCAAGAGAGGCTTTCTTCTTATTTGGACAATTCGCGTTGAGTGAGTGCCGCAACACAATGGAACGACAGGGTATTTTGGCTGGAATTGTAGAAGACAAAAATGATCTAGCTTCAAGATTTGACGCATTTTTACAAGCCAATAAAAACACACCTGCCTCAGAGCTCCTTGAAAAAACCTATCAGTACGGGATAAACAAACATGGTTTTGATAAAGATGCTTGCATCAGAGAATGGATTGAAGCATTAATGGGGTTTTCTTACCCAGAACCCGATCGCATGTTACGTCACATAGAACCAATTGTAGAAGATTATCTGGTTCAAGAAATGTGTGGAGGGAGAGAAAATGTAAAAGGGAAGTACGATATTTTTGCAGTTGAGGGTGGAACCGCTGCAATGTGTTACATTTTTGATTCATTTATGCAAAATTATCTAACCAAACGAGGTGATAAAATAGCTTTGCTTACCCCTACATTTACGCCCTATATAGAAATGTCAGATTTGGACCGATATAAATTTGATGTGGTGTACGTTCAAGCAAAAGGAATAGGTTATAATGGTTTTCATAACTGGCAATACCCTACTTCTGAGCTAGACAAACTAAAAGACCCCGCCATTAAAGTTGCTTTTATTGTTAATCCAAGTAATCCGCCTTCATTTGCCATGAGCTCAGAAACGCTGGATTACATTGCTGATATCGTTAAAAACTATAATCCAGAATTAATGATTATCACCGATGATGTGTATGGAACATTTGTCAATAACTTCCGCTCTTTAATGGCGATAATTCCTCACAATACAATCACTGTTTATTCTTTTTCAAAATATTTTGGATGTACCGGATGGCGTTTAGGAACTATTGCTATACATGAAGATAATATCTACGACAAGAAGATTGCCAACTTAAATCCAAAATTTAAGAAGGATCTAAATGAGCGATACTCCACAATGACTCTTCATCCTGAAAAGATTAAATTCATAGATCGACTTGTAGCGGATAGCCGTCAAGTAGCCTTAAATCATACTGCAGGATTGTCGTTACCACAACAATTTCAAATGATGTTGTTTTCTGCTTACAGCTTATTGGATACAGAAAATATTTATAAAAAACTAACCCAAGAAATTGTTCGTGAGCGCTACAATTTGTTATGGGAAGGTTTAGAAGTAACTCCTACTGAAGACCCAAATAACGCAGGTTATTATTCTGAAATTGATGTAATGGTTGCGGCAAAACATTTTTATGGCGATGCATTTGCAACTTGGCTAAAAAATAATTTTGAACCAGTAGATATTCTTTTCCGATTAGCCGAAAAAACATCAATTGTGCTTTTAAATGGAGGCGGTTTTGGTGGCCCACCGTGGAGTATACGAGTTTCACTTGCTAATTTATCCACAGAAAGTTATTTGGTCATAGGAAAAAACATTCGTTTGATTATTGAAGAATATGTTGAAAGTTGGGAAGCATCCCAAAAGAAGTAAAACAAGAACATACAGAATTTAAAAAAATTTTAATTTTTATTGATTGAATTATGAAGAAACTTATCTTAGTAGCATTAGTATCATTTGTAGCTTTACAAATGGAGGCACAAGTTAAAACTACCAAAACCTCTCCAAGAATTATTATTTTGGCAACAGGCGGAACCATAGCTGGCTCAGGAGAATCGGCAACAAAAGCTGCATACACCGCAGGCAAAGTCCCCATAGACGACTTGTTAAATGCTGTGCCAGAAATACACAACTACGGTAAAATTACTGGCGAACAAACGGCTTCCATTGGAAGTCAAGATATGAATATAGCCACTTGGTTAGTTCTATCTAATAGAATCAATCAAATTTTTAAAGAAAACTTGGCTGACGCTATAGTAATTACTCATGGAACGGACACAATGGAATCAACAGCATATTTTTTAAAATTGACCGTAATGTACAATAAGCCCGTAGTTATTGTTGGTGCTATGCGCCCGTCAACTGCAATGAGTCAAGATGGAAATCGTAATTTATTGGATGCTGTAATGGTTGCAGCGGACCCTAAAACTCAAGGAAAAGGAGTAATAGTCGCTATGGATGAGAAGGTGTTTGATGCTAGAGATGTAACCAAAGGAAGTTCTACGAATTTAGAAACTTTTGTCTCTCGTAATTTTGGACCGATTGGTTTGATCTACGATGGAAAAGTTAGTTATTACTATCAGTCCTTAAAAAATCCTACTAAAAAATTTGATGTTACAAAATTAACTTCTTTACCACAAGTAGAAATTGTTTATGGATATGCAGATGCAAGTCCAATTTCGGTATCATGTTTAATGAATTCTAACGTAAAAGGTATTGTTTATGACGGAATGGGTAATGGTAATTTTAACGAACCTGTTGGTAAAGAATTAGCAATAGCAGCAAAAAAGGGAATTCAAGTGGTTCGAACTAATAGAACAGGATCAGGTAGAACAACTTTAGAAAATGAAGTTGACGATAAAACATTAGGTTTTATTGTGGCCGATGATTTAAATGCTCAAAAGGCTAGAATTTTATTAATGCTATCACTTACAGAAACAACGGATAGAAGTAAAATCCAACAAAACTTTTTTGAATATTAATCAAAGGGATTTAAACCTAACAAAAACTAACTTCTCCTCCCCAATTATAAGGGTATTATCAAAGTGGGGTAAGTTTATAAAAAAGGGGGATTAACATATTTAGAGCTAATCCCTCTTTTTTTCATAATAACTAATTTATGTGCTCAAAACACGACCTTAATTTAATAGCAATAAATTAATTAATTAAGACAACATATTTTATTTTAGAAATAACCAATAACTCCGAGCCAAACCCAACCTACAATTAAAAAAATTAGCAACATTACTACTCCGGTTATAAATCCATTTATCCACCAACTTTTTAAATCAACGAAACCGCCTCCAAAAAACACAGGTGCTGGACCATGTCCATAATGAGTTATGGTTCCATAAATTGAACCAATAAAACCAAGCATATAAGCCATTAACAACGGAGGTACTCCTATTGAAATTCCAACACCTAACAAGGCAGCATACATAGCAGCAACATGGGCTGTTGCACTAGCAAACAAATAATGGCTAAAAAAATAAACTACAATAATGATAGGAAACCCTACCTGCCAGCTTAATCCTCCTATTTTTGATTTTACAATAGTTCCAAACCAATCTATAAAACCCAATTCGTTAAGTGAACTAGCCATCATTACTAAAACCGAAAACCAAATAATAGTATCCCATGCGCCTTTCTCAGATTTAATATCCTCCCAAGTTAAAACAGAGGACAACAATAAAATTACTAAACCAATAAAGGCTGTAGTGGTAGCATCTATGGAGAACAAATCGCCCGTCATCCAAAGGGTTAACAAAATCACAAAAGTCGATAACATAAGCCATTCATTTCTACTAATGGCTCCCATTTCTTTTAACTTTTGACTTGCCATTTGTGGCGCATCACCTGTTTTCTTTAACTCTGGTGGATAAATTTTGTAAAGCAAAATAGGAATAATTATAAACGACAATAATCCCGGTACTATTGCAGCCTTTGCCCATGACATCCAAGTTATGTCAATTCCAAAATCATGTGCAAATTTTTGACACATCGGATTACTAGCCGTCCCGGTTAAAAACATTGAAGAAGCAATAAGATTCATATTGTAACTACTTAATGTCAAAAACGAACCTAATTTACGGTGTGTTTCAGGTTTATCTGGATCAGAACCAAAACCTATTGCCATTGATTTCATAATTGGATAAATAATACCGCCACCTCTTGCTGTATTACTTGGTACAGCAGGGGCTAAAACTAAGTCGGCAAATCCTAGCCCATATGCTAATCCTAATGAACTTTTCCCAAAAACTTTAATAAATAAAAAGGCAATTCGATTACCTAATCCCGTTTTAATAAAGCCTCTAGCAATAAAAAAAGAAATTCCTATCAACCAAATAACTTTATCTCCAAACCCTTTTAAGGCTAAACTTATTGATTTTCCTGCTTCACCTGGAGCTAAGACTTGAGAAAAGGCAGTAATTGCAATTGCAATCATGCACATAGTGCCCATAGGAGCAGCTTTTAAAATAATTCCCAAAATCGTAGAAACAAAAATAGCAAACAAATGCCATGCTTCTATCTTTACACCATCTGGAGCAGGAAAAATCCAAATTACTACACCGACAAATAGCGTGATCATCAATTGTATAATTTTTACTTCTTTCATAGCATTTAGTTTAGGTTGTTTTTATAAACGACATTGAAATTGAATGATAAATAATTCATCATCATAAGTTGTAGTGTCTGGAATACTATGTTTATACCGATCGATTTCAAATCCAAATTCAATTCTACCTTTATAAGCTTTTCCAAACTCCAAACTCACCATAGGAGTATAAGTTTGCCTGAGATTAGAATTTACTTTATAATTACTATCAAACGATTCATACCTACATGAAAATTCAATTGAAGTTAGTTTTTTATAATTAATGGAATATCTAATATTAGGTAAAAAATAATACCCTTTCATCTCATAATTTGACAAACTACCTACTCTATTAGTTTCTGGTAATGAAAAATACAAATTATGATTCGTTCCTTTTTTGAATTCAAATTGTCCATCAAAAGAAAATTTATCTGTCAATTTTATATCAAAAGTTGCATCAGCGCCTATAGCATAAACATCCTTTTTAAAAACAGATCCCACTCCACCATTCAAGCCTAAATTCACTTTATACTTTTTAGACAAACCAAAAACCCATCTCGAAGAATATTGTTTACCGCTATCTTTGTCTTTTTCTTGATTTCGTCCATTACCATTTACTACTGAAAATGCATAATGAACAGGTACGTTTTTAATATTAAAATCCCCCATCAAAGACGCCCCTATTTGAAAGCTTGTCCAACCATTTTTACCAAATTCGAAATATTGATTTGAAAAATCAAAAGATTTAATAATATCAGCTGGTTCCGATTCCTCAATGCCAAAATTGGGTCGAAACTGGCCTGCAGTCACTGATAAATACTTATTAAAAGTGTATTTAGCATAAGCATTCTCGAGAACTTTCGACTTGGGGTCTGATTTAAAATCAGCAAAATTTACTAAAAAAGCAACTTCTAGATCATCTGTAACTTTTGTTCCTATACTAAGCCGGACTCTTTTTAGATCAAAGGTGTTTTGTGTAAAATCTCCATTTGAATGATGCAAACCAGTAACATCTACATTATCTGTTAATGCATTCAAATATCTTGCTTGAAACAACCCTTTAAATTGAAATTGTGGATAAAAATTACCCTTATTGGTATTCTGATTAGAATCATTAGCAGATTGAGCATGTAGCACAAAAGGAGCAAAAACTAGAACTACTAATTTTTTAAAAAATAAAAAAACTTTATTCATAAAACTATTCATTTATTTAGGCATGTTTAAACAAAAAAAAACATAATCCATTAACTATCAATAGTAAACATACTAAATTTAAACACAAAAAAAAAGTCACTTCAAAATATACTTTAAAGTGACTTTTAATTGTAAATAAATACTTTTATTTCTTCTCGATTTCTCGCATGCTATCCATTTTCTTATGAGCAAGGAAACCTTTGATGTCTTCAAAATGTTCTACGACACGTTTGTTTCCAAACTCGAAAACTTTTGTTGCCAATCCATCAAGGAAATCCCTGTCGTGAGAAACTAGAATTAAAGTTCCGTCAAAATCACGCAACGCATCTTTAATAATATCCTTAGTTTTCATATCCAAGTGATTGGACGGCTCATCCAGAATTAGAAGATTTACGGGTTCCAATAACAATTTAATCATGGCCAAACGCGTTTTTTCTCCCCCAGAAAGCACTTTTACTTTCTTTTGAATATCATCTCCTTGAAACATGAATGCTCCAAGAATATTCTTTATTTGTGTTCGAACATCGCCAACAGCAATTCTGTCAATGGTTTCAAATATGGTGGCGTTCTCATCTAACATGGCTGCTTGATTTTGAGCAAAATAACCAATTTGTGCATTGTGCCCAACTTCAACAGAACCTCCATTAATTTCAATTTCTTTCATGATGGCTTTAATCATAGTAGATTTACCTTCACCATTTTTACCAACGAAAGCCACTTTTTGGCCGCGCTCAATTACCAAATTAGCATCTTTAAAAATTAATTTATCGCCATAGGATTTTTCCAAATCTTTCACAATAACGGGGTATTGACCCGAACGAGCCGATGGTGGAAATTTCAATCGTAAAGCCGAGGTGTCAATTTCATCCACTTCGATAGGAACAATTTTTTCTAACATTCTTACACGAGATTGAACGGCATCGGTTTTAGAAAAAGTACCACGAAAACGCTCAATAAATGCTTGATTATCTGCAATAAATTTTTGTTGTTCATCGTAAGCTTTTTGCTGATGAACGCGTCTGTCTTTACGCAATTCTAAATAGTGTGAATATTTGGCTTTGTAATCATAAATTCGTCCCATGGTCACTTCGATAGTTCGATTGGTAATATTATCTACAAAAGCTCTATCGTGAGAAATTACCATAACGGCTTTGGCTTGATTGATTAAAAAGTCTTCCAACCATTCGATACTATCCATATCCAAGTGATTGGTTGGCTCATCGAGTAGAATCAAATCAGGTTTTGTTAAAAGGATTTTCGCCAATTCAATTCGCATTCTCCAACCACCAGAAAATTCTTTAGTCGGACGATTGAAATCTTCTCTTTCAAAACCTAAACCTTTTAATATTTTTTCGACTTCAGCTTCATAGTTAACCTCTTCGATAGAATAATACTTCTCTGAAAGTTCTGAAACTCTTTCAATCAATTTCATGTACTCGTCACTTTCATAATCCGTACGAATCGTTAATTGCTCATTGATTTCGTCGATTTCTTTTTTCATATTCAAAACACCCGCAAAAGCTTTGGATGTTTCTTCCATAACGGTACAATTATCTTCCGTCAATAAATGCTGTGGCAAATAAGCTACCACCGCATCACTTGGAGCCGAAATAACACCGCGAGTGGGTTTGTTTGCACCTGCAACGATTTTTAACAAAGTAGATTTTCCAGCTCCATTTTTACCCATAAGGGCAATTTTATCTGTTTCGTTGATAGCAAAGGTAACTTCGCTAAACAGCGTTGTGCCACCAAATTCAACGGCAATATCGTTTACTGTAATCATTAATTTAAAAATAAAAGGTTAGAGGTTAAAAATCAGATGATTTCGAACGCCAAAATTTTGAAGGTGCAAAGATAGTTTAAATAAAGAATTGCGCAATTGGTAACCAGATTAAGTGCAATAAAAAATGCCTCTCCAAAACGGAAGAGGCATTCTCTATAAATAACTGGAAGACCAACTATTCTTTGCGATATTTTTTAGTAACTTCAAAAACGTGCTCTAAAATTGCTGCTTCTTTTTCGTCAAAAACAATATTTCTTCGAGCCATTACCAAACGTGCTGTTTCAAAAGCTTTTTTGGTTAAGTAAGTGGTAAATCCAGAAGCTCCTCCCCATGAAAAACTGGGAACAAAATTTCTCGGAAACCCACTTCCAAAAATATTAGCACTCACTCCTACTACAGTTCCGGTATTAAACATGGTATTGATACCACATTTGCTATGGTCTCCCATCATTAAACCACAAAATTGAAGCCCTGTTTTAGCAAAACCTTCTGTTTCGTAGCTCCACAAACGCACTTCTTCGTAATTATTTTTAAGATTCGAATTGTTACTATCGGCTCCAATATTACACCATTCTCCTAAAACAGAGTCACCTAAAAATCCATCATGCCCTTTATTGGAATTAGCAAACAAAACAGAATTTTTAACCTCACCTCCTATCCTAGATGCAGGTCCTACAGTTGTTGCACCATATACTTTTGCTCCCATTTTAACTTGAGCCTTTTCGCATAAAGCAAAGGGACCACGAATTATGGATCCTTCCATGATCTCAGCATCTTTACCAATATAAATAGGGCCTGAGGAAGCATTTAAGGTAACATACTCCAACTTAGCACCTTCCTCAATAAATACATTTTCAGGAGCAATTACGTTAACACTCTTAGGAATCGGTTGAGATTTTCTGTCTTGTGTTATCAATTCAAAATCTTCTCTAATGGCAGCATCATTTTTAGAAAAAATATCCCATGTGTTTTCAATAGTAATACAATCGTCGTTGTATTCTATAATTTCATAAGTGTCGAAATTTACTTCTTCTTGATTATCAGAAGTATAAAAAGCAATGATTTCATCTTTTTTGAAAATGGCTTGATTGGGTTCTAAGTTACTCACCAATTCTGCCAAAATTTCATTCGGCAAAAAAGAAGCGTTGATCATAACATTGCCTTCCAACTCAACCATTGGGAATTTATCAGACAAATATTCTTCGGTTAAAGTAGTGGTAGTCGACCCGAGGTACAATTCCCATTTTTGGCGAATGGTCATGATTCCCACCAAAATATCAGCAACGGGACGAGTAAAGGTAAACGGCAACAAAGCATTTCGAGCGGGACCGTCAAAAAGAATGTAATTCATAAAAAAATTGATTTGGCTATTGTTTCTTTTTCGATTTGGTTATCACGGACAAAGTTAATTCATTTTCCGGTATAAATTCTATGCAAACAAGGCGCAAATAAAAAAGCCTCTCTAAAAAAGAAAGGCTTCATTGTATTTAAAAACGAGTTAAAATTATTTAACGTGTTTTGCGTATTTAGTTTTGAATTTATCAATACGTCCTGCAGTATCGATAAGTTTAGATTTACCTGTGTAAAAAGGGTGAGAAGTTCTAGAAATCTCCATTTTTACTACTGGATATTCAACGCCTTCGTGAATAATTGTTTCTTTAGTTTCAGCTGTAGATTTAGTAATAAAAACATCATCATTTGACATGTCTTTGAAAGCAACTAATCTGTAATTCTCTGGGTGAATACCTTTTTTCATCTTAAATCTTTTTTTTATTAGTTCAATTATAATTTGTTTTGCAGCTTTTCTTCTGAGTGAAAAGGTATAAACATCTTATAACTTTTTATTTACACTATTATTTTTGAGTGTGCAAATTTACACTTATTTTTAGAATTACAAACCTTTACTTTGTTTTTTTTAGCTTTTCCTTCAAAACATTTTTTAGCCTCCATAAAAGCAGAATTGCTATATTTGTGGACTAATTAAAAAACTAACCAATTATGATCAACGAAATTATTAAAAAAAATGGAGTTACTTTTGGAGTAATTACAGGAATCATCTCTTGTTTGTTGACTTCTTCAATTTACGCGATTGACCTAAACTTATTTATCAAACCATGGATTGGAGCAATTAGCATCATAATTTATCTAATAATTGGTATTGTTCTTCTTTCGAAAACAAAAAAAGAAATCAATGGTGATTTTACCTTTAAAGACGCATTTACGACTTACTTTATTTCGGCTGTAGTCGGAATTTTAATTTCTACCATTTTTAATATTTTACTTTTTAATTTTATTGATCCTTCTGCAAAAGATACTTTAAATGAAATTACCATAAAATATACCATCAATATGATGCAAAAATTTGGGGCTCCTTCCTCTTCAATTAATGAAGCTATTAAAGGAATGAAAGAAAGCAGTCCTTACGATATCGATTCATTACTAAAAGGAATGATAACAAGCATAGTTTTCAGTTCAATCTTTGGACTAATTATGGCCGCCTTTTTCAAAACAAGAAAAACACATCAAGAATAAAACAATTAAATGAATTTATCTATCTTAATACCACTTCTGAACGAAGAGGAATCCTTACAAGAATTGTACACTTGGATTCTAAAAGTGATGCAATCTAATAATTACTCCTATGAAATCCTTTTTTTGGATGATGGAAGTACCGACAATTCTTGGTCCATTATTGAAAATTTTGCCGCAACAAATCCCTTTGTAAAAGGGATTCGTTTTATGAAAAACTTTGGTAAATCGCAAGCGTTACATGCTGGATTTGCTCAAGCCAAAGGTGACGTAATCATCACAATGGATGCCGATTTACAAGATAGTCCTGATGAAATACCCGGATTATACAACATGATTACCGATCAAAAATACGATTTGGTATCAGGATGGAAAAAGAAACGCTACGACTCGGTTGTAGCCAAAAATCTTCCTTCGAAATTATTCAATTGGGCGGCGAGAAAAACCTCAGGTGTTGAACTAAATGATTTCAACTGCGGATTAAAAGCTTATAAAAATGTAGTAGTCAAAAACATTGAGGTTTCTGGCGAAATGCATCGATACATTCCAGTTTTAGCAAAAAATGCTGGATTTGGAAAAATTGGTGAAAAAGTAGTACAACATCAAGCTAGAAAATACGGAGAAACCAAATTTGGAATGGACCGTTTCATTAATGGATTCTTAGATTTGATTACCATTTGGTTTTTGTCGCGTTTTGGCAAAAGACCGATGCATCTTTTTGGAGCAATAGGCTCTTTAATGTTTATTATCGGCTTTTTGGCAGCAGCTTACATCGGAGTTTCCAAACTGTACCACATGTATAACGACATGAAATACACTTTGGTCACCAACAACCCTTGGTTTTACATCGCTTTAACTACAATGGTTCTAGGAACACAACTATTTTTGGCAGGTTTTTTAGGGGAAATTATCCTCAGAACCAAAAACAATGAAGCGCGATATAAAATTGCCAATCAAATCAATTTATAACTATATCTCAATACAATCTAAACACAATTTATTGTTTCATATAACATCACTATAAAATGCACATTCCTCAAAATATCCTAGACGCACTAAATGTTTGGCTTACCCCAACCTTTGACCCCGCTACACAAGACGCTGTAAGAGAACTTATGACTTCTGCTCCAAAAGATTTAGAAGAAAGTTTTTATAAGAATTTGGAATTTGGAACCGGAGGAATGCGTGGTGTAATGGGCGTTGGTGACAACCGAATCAACAAATACACTTTAGGAAAAAGTACCCAAGGATTATCTAATTACTTAAAAAGCGTTTTTCCAGGCGAGCAAATTAAAGCAGCAATAGCTTTCGATTGTCGCCATAACAGTAAATCTCTTGCCAAAGTGGTAGCCGATGTTTTCTCTGCTAACGGTATTGAGGTATTTCTTTTTTCGGATTTAAGACCAACACCTGAATTGTCTTTTGCCTTAAAACACTTGAACTGTCATTCTGGAATTGTACTAACCGCCTCTCACAATCCGCCAGAATACAATGGGTACAAAGTATATTGGCAAGACGGAGGACAAATCGTTCCTCCACAAGATGGCGCCATCATCAAGGTGATTGAAGATTTAAAATACGATGAAATTAATTTTTCTGCAAATGAAGATTTGATTCATTATATAGATACTGAGTTAGACCAAGCCTTCATTCAATCCTCTATTGAAAACGCTAGTTTTAATACTCCCGCAGCCGCCAAAGAAAACTTAAATATTGTATTCACTTCCTTGCACGGAACATCAATCACGATCATCCCAGAAACGTTAAGTAAAGCAGGCTACACTAACGTTAATATAGTTGAAGAGCAAGCAGTTCCCAACGGAGATTTCCCAACGGTAAAATCACCTAATCCAGAAGAACCAGAAGCACTAACCATAGCGTTGGCACTAGCAGAAAAAACTAATGCTGATATTGTGGTGGGAACGGATCCAGACTGTGACCGTTTAGGAGTTGCTGTTCGAAATAACGAAGGAAAAATGGTGTTGTTAAACGGAAATCAAACGATGATTTTGATGACCGCCTTTTTGTTAGAAAAATGGAAACAAGCTGAAAAAATCAACGGTAAACAATTTGTAGGTTCTACCATAGTTTCCACTCCAATGATGATGGAATTAGCCACTGCTTATGAAGTAGAATGCAAAATTGGCTTGACAGGATTCAAATGGATTGCCAAAATGATCAAAGATTTCCCAGAATTAGAGTTTATCGGTGGAGGTGAAGAAAGCTTTGGATTTATGGTTGGAGACGCTGTAAGAGACAAAGATGCCGTTGCCGCTACCTTATTAATTTGTGAAGTTGCTGCACAAGCCAAAGCCAAAGAAAGCTCGGTTTACAAAGAATTGATTCAACTTTATGTGGATCACGGTTTTTACAAAGAACATTTGGTTTCGTTAACCAAAAAAGGAATGGACGGTTTACAAGCCATTAATCAAATGATGATTGATTTGCGTGAAAATCCAGTAAAAGAAATCAACGGTCAACGTGTCATCATGGTAGAAGATTACCAATCCTCAATTGCTAAAAACTTATTATCTGGTGAAGAACTGACCATGGATATTCCAAAATCGAATGTACTTATTTACTATACAGAAGATGGTTCTAAAATTTGTGCAAGACCAAGCGGAACCGAACCTAAAATCAAATTCTATATCAGTGTGAACACCACATTAGATACGGTTGCTGATTTTGAGGAAGTCGAAGATATTTTAGATCAAAAAATAAAAAATATTATTGCTGCAATGCAATTGAACTAATGGATAAAAATTTAATAAAACTAATTCCTTATACAAAAAAATACCAATCAAACATTGTTTGGAATGTGACGTATAATATTTTGTATGCCCTATTTAGCACCATTTCAATGCTGACTTTATTACCAATGCTGGAAGTATTGTTTGGCAAAAACAAAGCAATTGAAAAAGCTCCAGTTTATGAAGGAATAGGAAATATAATGGCTTATGGAAAAAACCTATTGTATTATCAAATTTCAGAAATTACCAAAGATAGTGGTAAACAATTTGCTTTACTATTAGTAGTTGCTTTAGTAATTACTACATTTTTGTTAAAAAATGTTTTTAATTACCTAGCCTCATATCACATTATGCACCTTAAAAATGGAGTATTAAAAGATTTGAGAAAAAAAATGTTTGACAAAATAATCGAATTACCAATCTCCTATTATTCTGAAAAAAGAAAAGGCGACGTAATGGCTAGAATGCTTGGAGACGTTAATGAAGTACAAAATTCTTTTTTTTCTATTTTAGAATTAGTTGTAAAAGAACCGCTAACCATCGTTTTTGCATTAATAACCATGTTTGCTATTAGTGCTAAACTAACCTTATTCGTTTTGGTTTTCATCCCTCTTTCTGGACTAATCATATCCAAAATTGGAAAAAACCTTAAGTCAAAATCTTTGAAAGTACAAAACGAAAACGGATTGCTAATTTCAATTGTTGAAGAAAGTCTAAGCGGTTTGAAAGTAGTGAAAAGCTATAACGCAGAAGCTAGTCTAAAAAACAAATTCAACAATTCTATCACAAGATTACTCCATTTATCAAATAGCATAGGAAACAAAAACAACCTAGCCTCACCTTTGAGTGAGTTCATGGGCATCACTACTATTGCCGTATTACTATGGTATGGAGGAAACTTAGTATTAGTTGACAAAACGCTAGATGGCGCCTCTTTTATCGTATACCTTACTTTAGCCTACAACATCCTAACCCCTGCAAAAGCAATCTCAAAAGCATCATATCAAGTAAAAAATGGTTTAGCAGCAGCACAACGTGTTTTTGAAGTATTGGAAGTTGAAAATGAAATCACTTCAAAAGAAAACGCTATTCAAAAACAAACTTTTGAAAGCAGTATCGCAATCAAAAACATCAACTTTAAATATGAAGACGAAAATGTCCTAAAAGATTTTTCTTTAGAAGTAAAAAAAGGACAAACTGTTGCTCTCGTCGGACAATCTGGCAGTGGAAAAAGCACGATTGCCAATTTATTAACGCGCTTTTACGATGTGAATGAAGGAATGATTTCGATTGACAATCATAACATTAAAGATTTCGATTTGCATTCATTAAGAAGCCTAATAGGGCTAGTTACCCAAGATAGTATTTTATTTAACGACACTATTAAAGAAAACATAGCGCTTGGTAAACCCAACGCCACCGACGAAGAAATCATAGACGCATTAAAAATTGCCAATGCCTATGAATTCGTGTCTACGCTTCCAAACGGAATTTACACCAATATTGGCGACAGCGGAAACAAACTTTCAGGTGGACAAAAACAACGCTTATCTATCGCGAGAGCGGTCTTGAAAAATCCGCCGATTATGATTTTGGATGAAGCCACATCAGCTTTAGATACCGAAAGTGAAAAATTCGTTCAAGTAGCTCTCGAAAACATGATGCAAAACAGAACATCTATCGTTATTGCCCATCGCCTTTCCACCATTCAAAAAGCAGATAAGATTGTGGTAATGAAAAAAGGAAAAATTGTAGAGCAAGGCACTCATGAAGAATTGATTGCACTTGATGGTACTTATAACAAATTAGTAACCATGCAATCCCTTGAGTAGTCTCAAATTATTTGTATCTTTAAACTAGATTTTTTCTTTTTTAAATTTCACAAATGTACTTAGACAACCCCAATATAAAATTACCCGAAGATCCTGAAACCATTGTCTGGAAATACCTAGACTTGTCTAAATTTTTAGATTTATTATTATCTAAAAAATTATTCATGTCTAGGTCAGACAAATTTGAAGACCAATACGAAGGCACCTTTAGTGAACCCACTTTTGAGGAAATCAGAAAATTATCTATTGACAACCCTGACTTTTTAAATTACTACAAAACACATAGAGAAAAAGTAGCCATCAGCAGTTGGCATATCAATGAATATGAATCTTTTGCGATGTGGCAAATTTTCACACAAAACAGCGAAGGATTAGCCATACAATCCACCATAGGAAGACTACAAAAAGCTTTGAGTACAGAAGATCATTTTCAACAATACATTGGGGAAGTAAATTATATTGACTACAAAAAAGAATACATTCCTTTTGACGACTTATTTTTTCCTTTTTTATACAAAAGAAAAAGTTTTCAATACGAACGAGAAGTTCGCATTATTAGCGATGTGACCCAAAACAACTTAACGTTGAATGATGGATTAAAAATTAATGTAGACGTGAATCAACTAATAGAAAAAATATACATTCACCCAAAGTCTGAGAATTGGTATAAAAATCTTGTGATTCAACTAGTAGCAAAATTAGGATTTAATATCGCTATAGAAAAATCAGACTTGGAAAGTGACATCTTGATTTAAACTATATTGGAGAATACCGAATCGCTTTCCACTCGTTTTTATTCAAATCGATATAATTATAATGCACCACATCTTTTTGATCAAACTGTCCATTTTTATTCGTATCTTCAATGGTCCTAAAATACAATCGATTAGAAGATTCGATTAAACTCCAATCGATCAACTCTTCTAAATCTGCAGAAATTTTTGTTAATTTTTCACCACTAATAGCACTCAAATATAAGGTATTAATGTCATTGGTATCCAGCTTACCATCTTTATTGGTGTCTACATCAACCATAGTGTAGACCATAATTTGCTTTTTGATTCGATCAGAAACTGATTTCAAATAGGTCGCTGTTTCAATTAAAATAGGTTCGGTAGTCAAAGGACGAATAGAATCAGAACTTGTTTTTTGAAACTTTAAGTTTTGCAAAAAACCAGTAATTTCAAATTGAGCTACATTGCTTATAGTAAAGCTAACATCATTTACCGCAGAAGAACCGTAACGCGATTTTGCCCCTCTTTCGTAAATGCGTAAATCACCTACGGGATGTATCAAATAATCGGTTCCTTCCATTTGAACTGGCAAATCGGCAATTTCAACTTTTGAGGAATCTAGTTTTGCAACCACTGTACTTTTAGACGAATTGTCATATATCACTTTGGGTTTTTCTACATCTTTTTGACAACTCGCCATAAAAAAAACGACAAACAAACCATTGATTATTGATTTATACTCCATGCTGAACATTATTTATTTTCAAAAGTAAACAATTCTAACAAAACCTTACACTTAATGTTTTGAATTTGGCGGTAAAAATGAAAGGAAGAGTGATTAAAAACGTGCATTTAACTTGATGTTAAAAACTCTAGTCGTCATATAATTAGGAATCCCATATTGAACTTTGGTATAAACATCACGCACCCAAGTATTAGTAATAGCATTTTGATTGTTAAAAATATTAAATACTTCAACACCAATAGCCAGTTCTTGAAAACCATCAGCCCATTTCCCATAGTGCCTAGAAGCGCTTCTATCGACTAAAAGTTTCGAAAACCCAACATCGGCACGACGGTAATCTCTAAGTCTGTTTTGATACAAATAAGGATCAGCATAAGACGGAGAACCGCCCGGTAAGCCCGTATTGTAAACCAAATTGAGATACAATTTCACACTCGGAATATTAGGCATATAATCTTGAAACAGCATCGCAAACTTTAATCGTTGATCTGTGGGGCGAGCAATAAATCCTTTTCCATTACTACTTTCCTCGGTTTTCAAATATCCGAAACTTATCCAAGATTCTGTACCTGGCACAAACTCTCCATTCCACCTCACATCTATTCCTTTGGCATAAGCTTTTGCATCATTGTTGGCTTGATAACGAATTCTAACATTGTCGATGGTATAAGTATTGACATCCGACAATGATTTATAATAAAGTTCAGTGATTAATTTAAAAGGACGACTCCATAAATTAAAGCTATAATCATTGCCAAGAACTACGTGTATTGATTGTTGTGCCTTAACGTTGGGCTGAACCACCCCATCCCTATCCCGAAGCTCTCTATAAGAAGGCGGTTGATGGTACATTCCTCCTGACAATCGAAACAAAAGATTCGCTTTAGCATTGGGCTTAATGGTAAACTGAGCTCTTGGACTAACCGTAAATTGCTGCTCTCCTGAAATATAGCCCCCTAAAACTTGCCAACTATGCATTCTAACCCCCAAATTATACCAAACCAAACTAGTACCTAAATTGGCTTTTCGACTCCATTGCAAATAGCCCGAAAAACGATTGATCGTATTAAAGTTAATAGCTCTTACATCTTGATAAGGAACCAAAGGACCATTATAAGTAGTGTAGGGTTCGTCTTTTTTGGGTAGAAAACGCGGTGGATTCAACGAAAACCCAGCAGAATCAATCACTTCCCATTCATTAATTCTATCTCGAATAGATTCTCGAGTGTATTTTACTCCCCACTCGACAAGATTATTTTTCCAATCATGAATACCTTTAAACTCAGCATTAGCAATTAAGGCATCCAAATCATTGCGAGCATGATTCAATTGCGAACCTATTCCTCTTGAAAAAGTTACATCGCCCAAGGTTTCAGAGCCAATATTCGTATCTATTTCAGCCAAACGATAGGCTGCCAAAATATCAAAATGTTCTTTTTCCAAAGTATGAAAAACAGCACCAACAAATTTATACGTTGATACATCGGAAGCCTTAAAAGTAGTTTTTAGCGCTCCAAAAAAAGTTTGATACTGATCGCGTTCTTGCCCTTCATAAAAAACCAACAATGCTTGCGGCTTATCTATTGTACCAAAATTAGTTTGACGAGTAAGTGGTTTATAATTGTACTTGTTTTGAGAAATATTTCCTAAAAAACTCCACTGCCATTTTGAAGAAGCTTGGAAGTTAATGGCAGTTTGAACGTCAACAAAAGATGGCGTATAATTGGTTTGTGTTTCTTGACTTTTTACCAATAAACTGTTATTTCTATAACGAACCCCTGTAATAGCTGTCCAGCGTTTATCTTTTGAAATCAAATCCAAAGAGGCGCTTCCTCCTAAAAAACTAGCTTCAACAGTTGCCCCAAATTGAGTCGGTTTTCTATACGTTATATCTAAAACAGAAGATAACTTATCTCCAAATTTAGCTTGAAATCCACCTGCTGAGAAATCAATATTTTGAATCAAATCTGTATTAGTAAAACTCAAGCCTTCTTGTTGTCCTGATCGAATCAAAAAAGGACGATACACTTCTACTTCGTTGACATAAACTAAATTTTCATCGTAATTACCTCCGCGAACCGCGTATTGGGAACTTAATTCGTTATTAGAATTTACACCTGCCAAAGATTTTAAAACATTTTCTATTCCGGGATTGGCTCCAGGAATATTCTTAAGAGTAGCTGGATCTATAGTCAAAATCCCTTGAATCCTTTTTTTGTTGTTGGCATTTACAAACACTTCCCCCATTTGTTCTTCTTTCTGGTTCAATACCAAATTAAAATCAACCACTTCGTTGGGTGCTACCGTTAAAACTAATGTCGCTTTCTTGAATGAAATATGACTAAAAACGACCGTTACTTTTTCATTTGAAGGAATCAATAAGGAGTAAAAGCCTTTGGTGTTGGTTTGTGAAGTTAGTCCTTGAATAGCAACATTTACATCATTAATAGGTTGCTTTTTATCGTCTAAAATAAATCCTTGCAATTTTCCTTTTTGAGAAAACACAGGAAACCCAATAAAAAAAAGGGTAAAAAAAATGCAGATTTGAACTATTTTCAAGCGAAAAACTATTTAATGATTTGACTTCTAAAAAAACGTGTTTCAAAGGTAGTAGAATTACCCATTTGGTCCACCACAATTACTTTAAGAATGTTCGCCCCTTCAGCTACAATTCCATCACTAAAATCATGGGTAAGTTGTCTAGTTTTATTGTCATATTCCATCAAAATCCATTGATCATTCAAATAAGCATTGTACGATTTAATTCCAGATAAAGCATCATAAATAGCGAGTTTTAACTCTTTTTGAGCAGTAATCCATTTCCCTTCTATAGGTTTGCTAATGCTAATTATAGGATTTACATTATCCAAAACAAGACCATATTTTCCTAAAGTTTTTACCTTAGTAGTAAAGGTATTCTCTTTTATAGTGGTTAGATTATAAGAAATACGCCCACCTTCTATCCTACCTAAAAACATTTTTTCTTTTTCTAATGTTGTATGAGTAGAATCCTGAACTTGAATCGAAAAATTAGAATGTACAGGAACACTATCATCATGCAATGTCAAAACTTTATTAGCTACAGAAAGATTCAAATCAAAATCATCATAAAAAGTATGGGCAGGAAAAGTCACAGTCCAATTATCCTTTTCAAAAATATATTCTTTTTTTGCTTTAATAAAATAATTTGAAGGAGTCGCTTCTTTTGGAATTATAGCAGCCTTTACATCATAAGCTATTGGGATAGAAATTACTGTTTTATTATTAAAAAAATCAGCGACCTCAATACGATAAGTACCCGACAAATTAGGAACTATTGATATTACACCATTATTGTCATCGGTTTTTATAATGCTCAAATCGAAAGGTGCATTTCGAAACAATCGTTGAATACGCTGTTGCGATTTTTTGTATTTCGGATAATCTATCAAAACATTCACATAACGCATTTCATCAAACGAATACGTCCCAAATTGATACCCATAAATAGGGCTACCATTGTAAAAAGCTTGTACGTCAAAAACACCATTTTTATTAAAAGAAACATCATCCATATCAGTGGCAATGATTCCAAAACCAATTTTCCCTTGGGCTAAAACAGGATCTGCAAGATAAGTCCCATCTTTTTGCAAGGTTAAATTAATAGGTATTGGTCGTAAAGACTGATTCACGCTAGTTTGGCTATCCAAAGGAAAAGCATAAACCGCGGCAACTTGTGGTTTTTTGGTATCCTTTAAAAAAGAATCAAATCCAAAAAACAAAGGATTAATAATAAATTCAGTTTTAGAATCTCTTATTTCAAAATGAAGATGTGGCCCTTCTGAAGCACCTGTATTTCCAGAAAGAGCAATCAATTGTCCTTTGGAAATTGATAATTCATTAGGTTTTAAAAAAATCTCTACTTCGAATGATTTTTCCTCATACTGTCTTCTTTTTATTAACTCTTGAATTGATCCAACTGCTTTTTGCAAATGCGCATATACGGTGGTATATCCATTAGGATGAGTAATATATATCGTCTTTCCATTTCCAAAAGTTGAGATTTTGATTCTAGAAACATAACCATCAGCAGCAGCATAAACCGGCAATCCTTCACGCTGTTGGGTTTTATAATCAAACCCTGCATGAAAATGGTTCGGGCGTAATTCACCAAAATTTCCCGATAATTGCATCGGTATATCTAATGGTGGTCTAAAATAATCTTTAGGATACTTCTCTTGAGCCACTAAGGCATGACAAAAAAACAACAAAAAACAGAATTTCTTCATTTTAATATTTTTGCTAAGATAACCAAAAGAAACAAAACTCAAAACAAAACAAATTGTTTAGATTATAAATTGATTATCAACTATTTAATTATTTTAGCACAAAAAAACACCTAAAATATTGCAATAATAAAAAGGAATACTAACTTTGTAAGATTAAGAAATGAATTGGTTATAAAATGAGTGTAATTGCAGAAATAATTGATACTCTTGAAAATAAGATTGTAAAACTTTTTTCTAAAATAAAAAATCTAGAAAAAAACAATCTAGAGTTGAGAGGAAGATTAACAGAAGCAACACAAATCATATCCCAGCAGTCTGAAGAGATTGAAGTGCTAAAAAAACACTATGAAACACTCAAAATTGCCAATTCATTACTAGGCAGTGACGATAATAAAAGAGATACAAAGCTTAAAATAAATTCATTAATTCGTGAAATTGATTACTGTATAGCTCAGTTATCAGATTAAAACATGGAAGAAAAGCTTAAAATAAAAATATCAATTGCAGATAGAGTTTACCCGCTAACGGTAGACGCCTCTCAAGAAGAAGGGTTGCGAAGCGCTTCGAAAAAAATAGATATGATGATTAAGCAATTTGAAGAAAATTATGCCGTTCGAGACAAACAAGATGTTTTAGCCATGTGTGCTTTACAGTTTGCCTCACAAGTTGAACAAAAACAAATTGACAACGCAATGAATGGTAGCGAAACCATTGATAGATTGCAAAAAATCAATGCAGTTTTAGATCAATATCTCGATTAAAACGTTCTTACAAAAGATTAAGATACTGCCTACATTAGTTCTTATTTGATAAACTCAACACTAACAATTTAGAATGAGCGAATCATCGTTACTATAGCAAGCCAATTCAGTTTGGAAGCTTGAACAACGAGTTAGCTCAAAACTTGTCTTTTCGAGTTTATACAATCCCGCTAATGTAGGTTTTTTTTTATATATAATTTAAACACAGATGGATAGTACATTATTAATAATTGTTTCAGGAATTATAGGCATTGCAGCTGGTTTTGGTATAGCCAAAATCATCGAAAAAAGCAATATTTCCAATTTGATAAAAAATGCTAAAAAAGAGGCCTCTTCCATTTTAAAAGACGCCAATTTAGAAGCTGAAAACATTAAAAAAGACAAAATTCTTCAAGCTAAAGAGAAATTTATTGAATTGAAATCAGAACACGAGCAAGTGATTTTGGCTAGAGACAAAAAAGTAGCCGAAGTAGAAAAAAGAGTTCGTGATAAAGAATCTCAAGTTTCAAGCGAATTGTCTAAAGCTAAAAAAATCAATGACGATTTCGAAGCCAAAAAAGCAGAATTCCAAGCTAAAATCGAAGTTCTTGATAAAAAACAAGTAGAAGTTGAAAAACTACACAAAAGCCAATTACAACAGCTAGAAGTAATCTCTGGATTGTCAGCCGAAGAAGCAAAAGAACAATTAGTTGAAGGATTAAAAGCTGAAGCGAAATCTAAAGCAATGTCTCATATTCAAGAAACAATTGAAGAGGCAAAACTTACTGCGCAACAAGAAGCTAAAAAAATCATCATCAATACCATTCAACGTGTAGGTACTGAAGAAGCTGTAGAAAATTGCGTTTCAGTATTCAATATTGAATCTGACGATGTTAAAGGAAGAATCATTGGACGTGAAGGTAGAAACATTAGAGCGCTCGAAGCTGCTACCGGTGTAGAAATCATTGTTGACGATACTCCAGAAGCGATTATTCTTTCTTGTTTTGACCCTGTTCGTAGAGAAATTGCTCGTCTATCCTTACACAAATTAGTTACTGACGGACGTATTCACCCAGCAAGAATTGAAGAAGTTGTAGCAAAAACAACAAAACAAATTGATGACGAAATCATTGAAGTTGGTAAACGCACAGTTATCGATTTAGGAATCCACGGATTACACCCTGAATTAATTAAAGTAGTAGGTCGTATGAAATATCGTTCTTCATACGGACAAAACTTACTACAACACTCACGTGAAGTATCTAAGTTGTGTGGTATCATGGCTGCCGAACTAGGCTTAAATGTTAAACTAGCGAAAAGAGCTGGTTTACTGCACGATATCGGAAAAGTACCAGATGCTGAAAGCGATTTACCTCACGCCTTATTAGGAATGCAATGGGCTGAGAAATACGGCGAAAAAGAAGAAGTATGCAACGCCATTGGTGCCCACCACGATGAAATTGAAATGAAATCTTTGCTATCACCAATCATTCAGGTTTGTGATGCTATTTCAGGTGCTAGACCAGGAGCTAGAAGACAAGTATTAGATTCTTATATACAACGTTTAAAAGATTTAGAAGAGGTAGCCTATGGCTTTACTGGTGTAAAAAATGCTTACGCTATTCAAGCCGGTAGAGAATTACGTGTAATCGTAGAAAGTGAAAAAGTTTCTGATGACAACGCAGCATCTTTGTCTTTTGAAATTTCACAAAAAATTCAAACGGAAATGACCTATCCAGGACAAGTAAAAGTTACTGTGATTAGGGAAACTAGAGCTGTTAATATTGCTAAATAAAATATATTTATCTCAAGAAAAAAGGCAATTATATATAAATTGCCTTTTTTTTATGCTTGTTTCTATCCTCTTATTAAATTTATAAAAACACTAAAAAAAGAATCCCTCATCTCGATTCTTGTAAAAAAAACCGTTTATTTTTCAGATAAAGCACAATCGCCCAGTTCTTGAAACTAGTGTGATAAAGATACACTTACGTTTTCGTTTCTTCTACATAATGAATACTTTATCTAACTAAATATCAGTCAATTTCGGGCAATTTTTAACCTTTCCTACTTCAGATTAGTCTTAAAAGCTTCATTTTCATAAATATAAAACAAACAATCCTTTTGGATTTAATAAAGGAATACCCCTTAATGATTAATCTTTAAGGGGTATTTTTTCAAAAAATAATATAAAAAATAAAGGGCAAAAAAACTACAATTTACTTAGAAAGAGAAAATGTTACTCCCGCAACTAGGAACTGATGATTTAAAAAACCAAGGTTTTCTCTAGCCTCAGTGGCATTGTAAGTGTAACTTAACCAAATTGGCATTACTACGCTTTCTGATAATTTTATTTCCTTAGATATTTTACCACCAAGATTAACAAAAGAAGGTTTGTCATAATCTCCTGCATTATAATATTGCGCTTTGTTATTCCAAACTACACCTACGACAGGAGCTATGTTAATCCCAAAAGGAGCCTCATAATTATAGCCAACTTCCATGTAGGTGGTGTAATTTTGTTTTCCTTTTTCATCAAATTCATCTTTATATTTAAAGTCATTCCCTGCTAGAAAAGTACTAGAAGTGAACCAGAGTGGCAAACCGTGTTCCGAAAAATCAAACATAAGTATCAAATCAAGAGTATTCGAACTGCTGTTTCCCCAATCAAAAAATTTGTTGGACGTACCCTCTTGTCGATCTGTAGAAGGCCAATAATATTGTTGCAATGAAACCGTCAGAAAATCACTCACTGTATAATTTAAAATAAGATCTAACTCACGATACCCCTTAGTGGTGCCATTTTCATCAAAATATTCTTTTTTAAAGTTATGCGTTCCCCAAAAGCCTACTGAAAAACGATCGGTCACATTATAGGTTCCATATATTTGCGCAACAGGGTAGTTCCCACCCCAGGATTGTCCACGCCATATATATCTTGAAGCTAGATCTAAATTTAGATCCCAAGTTCCTTTTATAGGTTCTACAACAGCTTTTGTTGAATCGGTCGCTTGCGTTTGAGCAAAAACGACCCCAGTAAGTAGCATTGCTACAATAACACTTAATTTTTTCATTTGGTTTATAGTTTGGTTAAAATATGATTAAAATAGTACTCTAGAGAGGATAGCTTAAAATAAATAGTTCGGTAAAAAACTATGAGTATGTTTTCAGAATAATTATAATTTCAATGCCCATAAAAGCCAGAAAAATAAATAGTTCCCTAAGCTAATTTCAAAACTAACTTTTCATTTTAGCAACAATAGAATCAGCAGCTTTTCGACCCGTTTCCGCAGCTCCATTCATGAATCCTTGAAAATCTTTACTACAATGTTCTCCTGCAAAAAATACGTTTCCAATAGGTTCTGCTGTATGTAGCATAGCCGTATTCCATTGTCCTGCTTTTGGGCAAGTATAGCTCGCTTTTACCCAAGGATAAGTAGACCAAGCAGCAAAAACATGTTTATTCGCATACACTTTTTTAGATCCTGGAAACACTTCGTCTAATTCATTAATATATCGGTTAATTTCAATTTTTGGCAAATCCGTTTTCCAAATGTGATTGGCTGGAGCATATTTATTATTTATGGCTATTTTAGAAAGACGAATGGACTCATCACCTCCAAAGAAACAGCAATAAACGCCTTTGTTACTGTTCACACTTTTTATACTACTAGAATCCCAGCCATCATGGATATCCTTATGAAATAAGTAGCCATAGAATTTGTTTTTGCCTTCGCGCCAAGGTCTATTCTCATATCCAATGAACAATTTATTATTTTGACCATATCCTAATTCTTGAATCGAATTCAGTTTTTCAGGAGTCAACTCAGGCAAATCAATTTTTACGTCCCTCAACATCGTGAACGGGATAGTAACAATAACGAAATCAGCCTCAACCTCTTTATTATCTTTAAAAGTCAAAATATATTTTTGTTCCTTTTTGGAAATTGCACTAAGCATTGCATTCAAAACAACAGGTTCTGGTAATTTAGAAGCAATACTTTCAATCAACTTTGAATTCCCTTCCTTAATTCTATACTTTTCATCACTATCGCCAAATATTTTGAACCCTTTAGAAGTATCAGTATCAATCATATCCAACATATTTATAGCGGATTGTTCTGAAGTATCCAAACCAAATTCAGCCATATAAGCTGCTGTGAAAGCCTCTTTTAACCAATTTGAACATTTCAAAGATTTGATGTACGCTGACAAAGTCATTTTATCAAAAGCCAAAGCGGAGGGAGTATTATAATTTTCTCCAAGACTTTCGGCATCTTTGAGTATTTTAGGTGCTATTTTTTTAAATTCTTTTATTATTTCTTCATCTGAAATATGTCTTCCATCAAAAAAATAGGTTTCATGAACCAATCCTGCGGCTTTAGATTCGGCATACATATCCACCAATTCTAAGTTAAATTCCTTAGCCAGCTCAATCATATCTGTATGAATAGAATCTATGAAATCACCCCCAAATTCAGGATGAATCCCCATTTGTAAGGCATCATTATAATGTGTCAAAATACGGCCACCTAAACGAAAACTTCCTTCATAAACCGTAGCATTAATACCTGATTTACTTAATTGATAAGCTGCATTCAAGCCAGCCATACCTGCTCCAATAATAACCACTTTTTTATCATTTTTTGGTGCTGTATTTCCATCAGAAATTGGTTTAACATTGGACCCATTCTCTTTTTTACAACCAATCATTGAGGTTCCAATTAGTCCCGTTAGCAAACTAAACTTCGTTACATCTCCTACAAATTTTCGACGGGTAACCGCATCAGCATTTTTAAACGCAATGATTTTATCCACTTCAATTTCAGGGTTTTCATTTGAAAATTGAGCTAATTTTAAATTAGCCAAAATTGTTTTCAATACTGTTGATTTTGGATTTCTCATGGTTTTTTGGTTTTTTTATTTGACGTAACTACACCTTATTTTACTCAATAATCACAGATTTCATATTCATAAATTCTTTGATTCCTATTTCGGATAATTCTCTTCCGTAACCAGATTTTTTGATTCCTCCAAAAGGAATTCTAGAATCCGAACGCACTAGCGAATTCACAAAAACATTACCTGCTTCTACGGTTCTCGCTAATGTATAAGCTTTTTCCCTGTCTTCTGTCCAAATGGCAGCTGCCAAACCATATCGATGATTATTAGCAATCGCAATTGCATCATTTTCGTCTTTAGCCCTAATAATTGTAGCCAATGGTCCAAAAGTTTCTTCCTGAAAAGCAATATTATTTGCATCCACAAAATCAATTAGTGTGGGCTGAAAATTGCAATGCTCTCGTTCTCCTCCCACCACTATTTTGGCACCTTGCTTTAGAGAATGTTCCAATTGGTAACTCAATTTTTCAGCCAAATCAATTCTAGCTAAAGGTCCCATGTGAATGCCACTTTCTAATGGATTTCCTTGTTGTAGCGCACTTACTTTTTGAGCAAACAAAGCAGCAAATTCATCTGCAACTTTTTCAGTAACAATAAACCGTTTGGCGCAAATACAAGCCTGACCAGCATTTAACATTCTTGATTGAGTGGCTACCGTTGTGGCTTTTTCCAAATCGGCGTCATTCAAAACGATAAAAGCGTCTGATCCTCCTAATTCTAATACCGATTTTTTGATATGTTTTCCAGCTAATGCCGCTACTGAAGAACCTGCCATTTCACTACCTGTTAACGTAACTCCAGACACAATATCAGAAGCAATAACCCTTTCAACTTGTGGAATATCAATGTTTATTTGTTGAAATACGCCTTCTGGAAAACCAGCTTCCAAAAATGCTTTTTCGATGGCTTTGGCACAACCAATTACATTTGGAGCATGTTTCAATAAGGTGACATTCCCAGCCATAATTGCTGGAGCAGCATAACGCAATACTTGCCAGAAAGGGTAGTTCCAAGGCATAATCGCAAAAACAGCCCCAGAAGGATCATAAACGGACATGCTCTTGAAAGGCGTGTCATACCGCTCATCTCTCAACATTCTTTCAGCATTCTCGGCATAAAAATCACAATTCCCTGCAGATTTTTCTACCTCAGCGATTCCTTCGGCTAAAATTTTACCCATTTCATTGGTAATTAGCAAGCCCAATTCGTCTTTTTTGCTCCTTAATATATTGGCCAGCTTTTTCATTTTATCGGCTCTTTCTTGAAAAGACGTAGTCCGCCAGTGCTTGAAAGCCGATTCCGATAACTGCAGTTTTTGAGTCAATTGTGCATCAGTTACAACTTCATGCTCCGCAATAACTGCTTGTGTAAACGGATTTATAGATTTGAATATCATTTTATTTTTTTGTTTAAAGTTTAAAAGTTTAAAGTTGTCGAACTGAACACTAAAAACCGGCTACTGCCTATTTTCTAATACCATCCCACTAGATCCGTATCTAGGATATTGACTTGTTTTACATCGAGATAAAAATTGATACCATCCTAGTTCTCTATCTGTTCCTGATTTTTTATAGATGCCCCAAGGCATTTCGTTGAAGGTAGGATGATAAAAATTGACCCAGCCAATTCCAGCTCTAATTTTTGGCATTACCCGATGCACCCTTGTTACATCTTGCGTGAATAAGTCATACCCCAAACCATATTCTGTATCATTGGCTATTGCAATAGCCTCTTCTTCGGTAGAAAACTTTAATAATGCTACTACAGGGCCAAATATTTCTTCACTGGCGATTCGCATATTTGGAGTGACATCAGTAAAAATAGTTGGTTCAATAAAAAAAACCCTTTGCTATCATCTGTATTGCCTCCAAAGACTAATTTTACTTCCTCTTTTCCTATTTCGATGTAGGTTCTAATTTTGTAAAAATGAGCTTGAGAAACAACCGGTCCCATTGTGTTCTCGGCATCACTCCCGTCACCCACTTTTATTTTTTTGGCTCTAATTACAACACCACAATTATACCCTTCGCAATCCAAAATATTCAAAGCAACGCCATTTATCATCTTAAAAAAAATACTTAAAACCCAGAACCCGCATAAGATTTTGTAACGAAACTGCATTATTCTATAAATGCAAAAGCTCGCAGGCTATTTTTGAAGAAGAAATATTTTTGAATATAAAAACTGGAGTAAGTTCTTGCCTTTGAAGAAGAACAAGTATTTAGTTGTAATAGATTTCTAATGCAGAATCTGAGTTAAACAGCATTTCTTTGGATTTTTTACCACAGTTTGAAAATATACCGATTAGTATGATTAATGATACTATTATTTTTTTCATAGGGGTTGGTTTTTTGGTTAGTATATAATTTAAGCGTTTACAATTTGAACTAGACATAAAAAAAAGGCAAGTGATAATCTATTAATGATACTCACTCAATTTTGTTCTTGGATCTAATGGCCAATACATCAAAACTGAACAGTTACCACTCCTTGGATCGTCTAAATAATCAAATAACGGTTCTACCAAAATAAATCCGCATTTGGTTTGCGCTGTAACAGTTGGATCAATGATTTCTCCTTTTATGAGTTTGTCACAATATTCAGCGATGGTCATTTGGTCTTTCACTTTATCAAAACCAATTGGCATTCCAGCAGTCATTTGCCCCAAGCAACCCAATTCTTTTGCTACCTCTTGACGTGCATTATAGATTTGCTTCCCAATTCCTTTTCCTTGATAATCGGGGTGTACTGAAACGTCCAATCCATATAACCAATCTGCTTTTGGATCATGTGTTCCCAACCATAAATTATCCGATATTTCAAGAAAGGTATGATGTCCTTTGTGATAATTTTGCTGTAAAGTTGTAGTGGCAGCAATTACTCTATCACCATCTAAAACAATCATTTGACCTTCGGGAAAAATTTCCATGTGTCGCAAGTATTGTTCTTCTGTCATCAATTCTTCAGCTGACAATGTTGGAAAAACAATTTTTTGAAGTTCAGCTTCTTGTTTTGCGTATTCTGGTGTAGCTGTTTGTAAAATGTATTTACCTAAAATTTCTTTTTTCATAGCCCTCTAGCCCCAAAAGGGTGTTAAGATTAATACTAATTCTATTTTTTGTCTTTATGCACCGCCTAGAGGGCTAAAGACTACATATTCCCGTAACTTATCAATTTCATTTCCAAATATTCTTTCAATCCTTCAGCTCCTGATTCGTGACCAATGCCACTGCTTTTTATTCCAACAAAAGGCAATTCAGTGCCATGTGCCGCCCATTCGTTGATTCCAACCATTCCAAATTCTAGATTTTCGGCATAAAAATTTGCATTTTTAAGATGATTGGTAAAGACATAAGAGGCCAAACCATACTCTGTATCATTTGCCCATTCGATTACTTCTTCTTGGGTTTCAAAAGGAATTACAATCATTAAGGGACCAAACACTTCTGTTTTGATAAATGTTTGCGTTTGTTTTGCTTCGATTAAGGCCGGATGCACAAAAAAACCTTTCGCTGCTTTTTCTCCACCAATATGAATAATTGCTCCCTCACATTTTGCTCTTTCTAGCATCGCCAAAGAATGGTTTTGTTGGGTTTTATTAATCAGTGGCCCAACAAAATCAATTTCGCCACCATTGATTCCGGTTTGTAGTTTCGAAATATCTTCTTTTACAATGGCAACAAACTGATCGAAAATACTAGAATGCACATAAAAACGTTGTGGCGAAACACAAACTTGCCCACAATTTCTTAATTTGGCAACCAAAGCCTGATGCGCAATTACTTCTACATCAACATCTTTATCAATGATAACAGGGGCATTTCCTCCCAATTCCAGCGACAATTTGGTAGCTGTTTTTGAAGCACCGTCCATTAATATTTTTCCAACACGAGTGCTCCCAGTGAAACTTATTTTTTTCAACAAAGGGTTTTCAATCATTTCCGCACCCGAAGTGACAGGTTCGGTATTAATTAAATTAAACACTCCCTTTGGGATTCCTGCTTCATGCAAAGCTTTTGCAATATTAAAACTCGACAATGGAGTAAATTCGGAACCGCGCATTACAACGGTACAACCTGCTGCCAATGCTGCTGCTACAGCTCTTGCCGGATTATACGCAGGAAAATTCCAAGCCGTAATGACTCCAACAACACCCATCGGCTGATAGATTACCATCGAACGTTTGTCTATTCTACTCGAAGGAATAACCCTTCCGTAACTGCGTTTTCCTTCTTCTGCGTACCATTCAAAAAGGTTGGCTGAAACTTGCCATTCTCCCCTTGCCTCGAGCATGGGTTTTCCTGTTTCTAAAGCAGTTTCTTGGGCAAAAGCTTCAACATTTTCCCTCATATAATTGGCCGCTTTTTTTAGAAACTCGGCTCTATAATAAGGCGTTGTATTTTTCCATGTCTTGAAAGCACTATTGGCAGCAGCTATGGCCAAACGACAATCGGATGCATTACCAAAAGGAACCTTATCCAGAATTTCTTCAGTCGATGGACTTTGTAACTCCCATTTTGCGCCGTCTATTGCGTCGCACCAATCTCCATTTATATATTGTTTTCTCATCTCTATTTATTATAATTCTTTTACATTTCGTCCAAAATGCAATGAGGCGACTTCAAATCCAGCATTTAGATACAACCGATAAGCCTCTTTTCTTTGAAAACCTGAATCTAGGGACAAATGTTCATAATTATTTTCCTTAACAAATTGTTTAATAAAATCTAAAAGTTGACTTCCAAAGCCTTGATTTCTATAACTTGAATGAGTTACTAAATCATCAATATAAAGCGTTTTTCCGCTATGCAAAAAATTTAGCGTTCTAACTCCAGCAACTGCAAAAGCCATAGTGCTGTTGCCAATATAATACACCTGATACTCACCTGAACTGAGTTGAATTTTCAATAAATTGTGTAACTCAGCTTCAGTCCTATTCGTTCTTAATTCTAATAATGCTGGAATTAAAATAGCTATGTCAGAAAGCGAAGCCTGTTTAACGCCGCTCATGATATTATTTCTTTTATAGTTTGTTCTAAAATTTCTAATCCTCTTTGCAACACATCATCTTCAATAAACAAAGGGCTCAAAATTCTAATACAATTCCCGTAGGTTCCAGATGTAATGACAATTAATCCATTGGCCAAACATCTATCAACAATTGCTTTTGTGGCCACACCATCTGGAACTCCAGTTTTTGGATTGGTAAATTCTATAGCCAACATGGCTCCTAATCCACGAACATCAGTTATCGTTTCTGGATATAACGATTGTAAATATTTGAATTTATTATGCACGATTTCGCCAACTTTTTTACCTGCGGCATTGATATCGTTTTTTTGCATATAATTGATACTTGCCAAAGAAGCCACACAGCTTAGGGGACCTCCCAAATAGGTTCCTCCAATAAGTCCAGGTTTTATGGCATCCATAATTTCCTGTTTACCGATTACAGCACCAATCGGCATTCCGCCACCCATTGATTTTGCCCAAGTAGACAAATCTGGTGTTACCTCATAATGTTCATAAGCCGCCCATTTTCCGGTGCGCCCAAAACCTGATTGTACCTCATCAAAAATCAAGACAATATTATTTTCGGTACAAAACTTACGTAAATACTGCACGTATTTTTTGGAAGCCACCGTGAACCCACCTTCTCCTTGCACCAATTCTAAAATAATTGCTGCCGTTTGACTGATAGAAACTGTTGATGAAAAAGTTTTATGCAACTTCATAATCATCAAATCATCAAACTCATCTTGAGTCATTCTATTCTTCATGCTCGGTTTGTAGTAAGGGTATTCCAATCGATATACCTCGGGGGCATAAGGTCCTGCTCCTTCTTTGTATTTCACATTGGATGTCAACGTCATTGCCATCATGGTGCGTCCATGAAAAGATCCATCATAACAAATAACTCCTGATTTTCCGGTTACCGCTCGCGCAATTTTGATAGCATTCTCTACTGATTCCGCTCCAGATAATGTAAGCATTGCTTTGGTAGCTTCTCCGTGAGGAAGTAGTTCACATAATTTTTCAGTCAAATCCAAATATTGCTCGTAAACCGAAACATTAAAGGAAGCATGAATAAATTTTTCGGCTTGTTTTTGAATGGCTTCAATAATTTCTGGAACGCCATGTCCTACATTATTCACACCGATTCCTCCTGCAAAATCAATCAATTCTCTACCGTCTGCATCAATAATTATGGCACCTTTGGCCGACTGAATACTCGATGGATTAAAAATACCCAAAGCGTTTGGTACACTTTTCTTTCTTCTTTCGTATAATTTATCTGTATTATTCATTTTGTTTGCTTGATAATTTTGCTAATTCTAAATCAGGTTGTGCAAATTTGTATATTTTCATATACATGTTGGTTTTGGTATCAAAAACACCTTCCAAAACATGAATTTTATCACCAATTAATTCATTCAAATGTTCCATACCTCGGCACATTACATTCGCTTCAATATCGAAATCACCAGAAACAGAGGCTAAAAAACTAATCTCAGGTAATTTAGCTAATTGTTCAAAAATAGAATTCATAAAGGTTTTGGGTTTGACAGAAATCAAAATACTCGCATAGGCATTAAATCCAATTTTGTTGGGATCAATTCTACCAATAATTTTTAATGTCCCATCTTCTACCAAATTGATATAACGGTGTCTTATGGTACTTACTGCAACATTAATTTCCTTTGAAATTTCAGTAAATGACATTCGGCCATCTTTTTGTAATAATGTCAAAATCTGAAAATCCAATTCGTCGTCTAATACACTCATTTTAAAGTAATTTTTGTAAATTTTTAATAATAACCCAAAAGTAATTAATTTATTTACAATAAAAATCAATTTTTTGGTTTTATTTTCAAAAACAAAATTATTTTTTGTGTATCAATTTCCCAGAAACCCATGTCTCTAGTGTTTCAACATCAGAAACATCTTCTAACTCGAAAGGGTTTTTATTTAAAATAATAAAATCAGCAAATTTGCCCACCGTTAAGCTTCCTTTTACATTCTCCAAATTATCTGCAACAGCACTCCCTTGCGTATAGGCATATAATGCTTGTTGCAAAGTAATTTTCTGGTTTTTGCCAATGACTGAACCATCCGCTGCTTTTCGGGTAATCGCTGTTTCAATATTTACCCAAGGATTTATTTGCTTTACCACTGGCCCATCGGTAGATAATGCCAAATTTATTCCGTTATCCAAAACGGTTTTGCATGGATACACCACCTCTAATAATTCATCGGTCAACGTATTTTTGAAATTATTGGCCAACTCATAAATAAATATGGGTTGCATGGCAGCGGTCATATTCATTCGTTTGAAATCATTTATATTATCTTGGGATAAAAAACCAACATGTTCAATTCTGTGTCTTAAAGTAGGATCAATTTCGAACAAATCACTGTACACTTTCAATGTCAAATCTATTGCTTGATGACCGATGGCATGCGTTGCGACAGAGAAACCCTTATCGACCGCTTCTTTGGCCGTATCATAAAACTTATCATAATCCAATCGCAATACACCTTTGTAACCATCCGTATTTTTATAAGGAACATTCAGAGCAGCCGTAGCCGAACTCAAGCCGCCATCCGAAAAGAACTTTACGGTTTTTATTTGTAAAAATTCTGATTCATATCGTTCAGGTAACACTTGAATTTCATCACTTCCATCTGGAATTCGAAGCGGAAACACATTCATTCTCACTTTCAGCAAACCTGCTGCATCCAATTGTATATAGGCTGCAAGTAGTTCTTCGTTGGCCGCAGGATCTGTAGCACTTGTAATTCCAAGACTTAACAAATAATCATGCGCTTCGAGAATCATATTTTTATACTCCTCGAAAGTAAAAGGCGGAATATGATTCATAATTAACCCCAACGCTCTTTCGGTGAAAATTCCCTGTAAACTGCCGTCTTGATTTTTGCGAATTTCACCTCCAAAAGGAACTTCGGTAGCTTCACTCACTCCCGAAATTTCTATTGCTTTGGAATTGGCAATCCCAATATGAGCACAGGTTCTTATTACAAAAACGGGTCTATCTGTAATTACTTCATCCAAATCTTCCTTAGTTGGCAATCTTTTTTCTTCGAGTACCATTTCATTAATACCACGAGCCATAATCCATTCTGAATTTGGATTTTTAGCAGCAAAATCTTTTAGTTTTTGTTTGAATTCTACTATAGATTTTATGCCTCGAACATCCAACATATAGGTACGAAGATGTCCAATTTTCCAAACATGAATATGGGCGTCGTTGAGTCCTGGAATAATTACTTTTCCTTGAAAATCAATTTCTTCTTTAAAGGAACCAAATTGATTTCTAAGTTCGGTTGCTGTACCAATGGCTTCAATTTTTCCCAAATCATTTATTACCATAGCATCTGCCTTAGCCAAAGCATCATCCATAGTAATAATTACGGCGTTATGTATAATCCTCACCCCCGACCCCTCTCCAAAGAAGAGGGGAGCAGAAAAGTCAGTATTTTTATTTAAATTTTTCACGAGTTAAAAAAATTGGTTCTACCCTGAATGGTGTGGGTTTTACTATTTTAAATTGTTTTATTCTAACACAAGCAACTTCTATTTTTGAACCATTTAAGGCATTTAAGGTCATTTAAGTTTGATAAACATACCCATCTTATTTCTTACACAACTCTTACTATCCCTACTACAACGAATTAATAGACCTACATTTAATATAGGTAATGATACATTTTTTGTAATCATATATGAACTTACACACCTTATATGGTTCTTTTTTTTCTTGTGTATTTACCCACACAGTTGAGGGTAGAACCAAAAAAAATTAATTCAATATTGCTAGTTCCCCCTTCGGGGGTTAGGGGGCTTATCTTTCGTTCAACACCTCCTGAATTGCTTCTTCGATTACATCAAGACCTTCATGCAATTGTTCATCTGTAATTACAATTGGAGGTAAGAAACGAATACAGTTGGTATACAATCCTGCTCTAATTAAAATCAAACCATTGGATACGGACTTTTTGATAACCGCCATTGCAAAATCCATATCGGGTTCTTTGGTTGTTCTGTCTTTTACAAATTCTACTACAAGCATAGCTCCAAGTCCACGAACTTCGCCAACCACACTAAATTTTTCCTTCATGGCGTTGATTCTATCGGTAATAATTTTACCCACATGTGTCGCACGATCCAAAAATTCTGGCTTGATAATTTCTTTTACTGTTGCTAATGCTCCAACAACAGCAATTGGACTTCCGCTGTACGTTCCACCAATTCCTCCTAAGTGTGGGGCGTCCATAATTTCGGCTTTTCCAGTAATGGCAGATATTGGCAATCCTGAACCTATTGATTTTGCCATAGTAACAATATCTGGAATTACTCCAGAATGCTCAATAGAAAGGAATTTTCCTGTTCTACCTGCTCCAGCTTGAACTTCATCAGCAATAAAAACAATTCCGTGGTCATCACACACTTTTCTGATTTTTTCTAAGAAACGTTTTGGTACAGGAATAAATCCGCCTTCCCCTTGAACAGGTTCAATGATGATAGCTGCAACAGCAGACGGATCAACATGAGAAATTAAATTTTGATCAAAACGTTCGATACAAAAATCAATATACTCCTCTTCTGTCATGCTATTCGGTCTTCTATACACATTTGGAGAGTGAAAACGATAAATATCTTGAGCATAGCTTCCAAAACCTTTTTTGAATAAACCATATTTACTCGTCAAGCTTAACGTTAACATTGTACGACCGTGATAAGCTCCTTCGAAACAAATTACTGCTGGTCTTTTGGTATAATATCTTGCAATTGCTACAGCGTTTTCTACCGCCTCAGAACCTGAATTTGCCAACAAAGTCTTTTTTGGAAAATCACCTGGCGTTATTTTATTCAACAATTCGGCAAATTCCAAATAAGGTTCAAAAGTTGTAACAAGAGCACCTGGATGAATGTATTTATCGAGTTGATCTTTCACCGCATCAATTACCACTTGCGGTCTGTGACCTAAATTTACCATTCCGATTCCTCCTGCAAAATCAATCAATTGATTCCCATCAACATCCCATACTAAAGCTCCTTCAGCCTTTTCAACTACCACTTCGGTAGATTTGCCTAGACCAGCTGGTAAAGCTGCGGCTCTTCTTGCTAATATTACTTTGCTTTTTGGACCAGGGATTTCTGATACTTTTTTAATTTGAGTTCTCATTGTATTGTATTGTATTTTATTTTTTCTTTTTTTTTTATTCTTTTATTTCTACAGATAAAAATTTTCATCAACTGGTTTATACATCAAAATACTGCCAAAACCCGATTCAGCATCATTAATGTAATTGTATAAAGGCCGAATCCACCGGAAACCTGCACTACGTTGTGGCGTAATGGTAGGATCTATTATTTCGTCGTTCATCACTCTTTTACAATATTCTTCAATAGTCATTTGGTCTTTTACTTTGCCATAACCAATTGTCATTCCAGCAATTATTTGTCCTTTCAAACCTAAGGCTGCACATATTTCATTTCTAGCTTTGTACATCTCTTTTGAAAGACCTAACCCTCTATATTCTGGCAAAACTCCCATATCTATTCCGTACATCCATTCTCCATCAGGAATTTGTACATTCGTAATCCATAAATTATCGGTCTCTTCTAAAAAAGTACTATCGTGTTCTGGAAAATTACATCGAAATGAACTTGCAGAAGCCACAATGATTCCGTCCTTTTCTACTACGATTTGGCCCTCTGGAAAGACCTTAATATGATTTGCAAAATGATTTCTAACTAATATTTCAGATTCATGCAAAGTAGGATAGCATTTTGATTGCACATATTCCATTTGAATAGCATCTTCTGGAGTTGCATTTCGAGTCACAAATTCATTATGTAAAACATTTTTCAAAACCATACTACTTCATTTATAAAACAAATCCTGCGATAAGATACAACACCGCCGAAGTTCCAAATATTATCAATTGATAGGGAAATTGAGAGATACCGTGTTGCATCATGTTTACTTTACAAGATTGTGCTGTTAATACTCTATTATCTGAGAAGAAACATGCAGCAGCTCCCCAAACTGTTCCAGAGGCCAATGCACCTTGAACCAACCAAAAATTAGCGCCTAAAGTATGCGATAACAAAGCTGTTGTTGGAACCAAAATTGCATAAATACCCCAGTTAGATCCAGTTGCCCAACAAATCCAAGCGACTAAAGTAAAGACAATAACAGGCAATGTGGGGCCATTCAACCATACAATTCCTTGCAATTTTTCGACAACAAATTCATTGAAACCTAATGCATTTTGTACATCTTTCAATAAATAAGTAAAACCTAAAACAGTCAATACAAAAGTGATTGTCTCTAAACCCAAAACAAAATGTTTAGATATTTTATTGAATTTAATGACTTTGAAAAGTAAAAAATATAAATAGGTAAAAACAACAGCTGTAACAATACCACGCAAAGCATCTATACTTCCGAAAATGTATTCTGTTGAAAATTCAAAACTTCCCCAATAATCCATATCAAATGGATAAGGAAATACCGTACACCAGATTAAAACAAAAATGGGTAATATAAAATAGATTAATCTACCTTGTTTTGCATTTGGCTTTGTAACTTTAATGGTTTCAGAACCAATTGGTTTAACATTTGCTTCAGCTTCTCTAATTCCTTTAGAATCTGGTATTAATTGAAAAACAATCAAGGCACCAACCATCAATGAAATCCAAGCTGAAAAATTATAAGGAATTGTCCCCATAAATGCTTGAATAGGATTAGTTATAGCTACTCCTGCCCCATCTAAGACGCCGCCATCAATAGCGACAATTTGTGTACCGTAAAAAATTGTCCATGTCGAAATAGGAAAAATAATAGTAAAAGGTACGCAAACCATGGTCAATACCAAAGCTAATTTTTCTCTAGAAACCCCAAATTTATCGGTAATAGGTCTCATCGTATTTCCAACAGACAGTGCGCTTAAATAATCATCAAGAAAAAAGAAAAAACTCAAAAAATAAGTCATTATTAAAGATTGCTTTTTGTTTTTTACGTGATTCTCAGAATACCTACCAACAGCTTTGATTCCTCCCGAAGCACTTAGCAATTGAACAAATGCACCATATAAAATACAGACTAATATCACCCATATTAGTCCCTGATCATGTGCGTCTCTAGCAATTGATGTAAACATGCCATCAAACATATTCAATGGAAAAATCATTCCTTTTCCTTCTGGAAAATAGGTCTCTGATCCTCCATGTTGAGCTAATAATGCAAATCCGATAGCGCACCCTATAATTAAAGGCTCTAATGCTTTACGAGTGATCATAGCTACACCTAGTACTGTAAATGCTGGAACAAGAGCATGCCAATGAATAAAATAAAAAAGAATAGCCAGTAATAACAAGGCTACACCAATAATAACGGATATTGATTTCATAAACTTAATGGATTTAGTTTGGTTTTTGGATTTAGTTAATTCATCAATTTAAAGTGGTTATTCTTTAAATCAACAACCTATATATAGTGGCTTATTTCTAACCAATCATTAGTTGTAAATAATTCAATATGTATACGATTATTTTGTAAATCTAACAATATTTTAATTACTCACAAAAATATTTATTGTTTTTTTACAGAATATTGTATATTTGAAAAAATTTAAAAGTCAAAATTATGTCATTTAACGAAGTAAAAAACTTTATAAACGGGGAGTTTACCCCAGGTAGTTCTACAAAAAAACATGCTGTTATTTCCCCTTTGGACGGTAAGGAATTAACTACTTTCAATGAGTCTACTATGGAGGATTTAAATAAAATTATCATAGCAGCTCAAATTGCACAAAAAGAATGGCAAAAAGTCACTTTAAAAGAAAGAGCTCAAATTTTCTATAAATACAAACAATTATTAGAAAAGAACAGTGAAGAATTAACAGAAATTATATACAGAGAAAACGGAAAAATACATAGTGAAGCCAAAGCAGAAATAGATAAAGCAATCGAGTTAACAGAATTTGCTTGCTCATTACCACAGTTCGTAAATGGTGAAAACATGGAGGTAAGCAAAGGCGTATTTTGTTCTTCAACAAAAGTACCATTAGGAATTGTTGCTTCTATTGTTCCTTTTAATTTTCCAACTATGGTACCTCATTGGACTATTGTAAATGCTATTGTTCTTGGTAATGCTTTCATTTTAAAACCTTCTGAAGCTGTGCCTATAAGTAGTCAATATACGGCCAAATTATTAAAAGAAGCTGGACTTCCCGATGGTTTATTCAATATCATCAATGGAACTCAAGCTACTGTTGAAAACATTTGTGATCACCCAGGAATTCAAGCAGTTACTTTTGTTGGCTCTACAAAAGTAGCCAAGATTGTCTATCAAAGAGCAAGCCATAATTTGAAACAAGTATTAGCGCTTGGTGGAGCAAAAAACCACATCCTTTTGTTACCAGATGCACATCCAGAAATGGCTTCGTCTAATATCGTGGCCTCTATGAGTGGCTGTGCAGGACAAAGATGTATGGCTGCCGCGACTTTACTTGCAGTTGGAAATTGCGATGCTGTCCTTGATAAATTAATTGATGATGCACAAAAAATTCAATGTGGTACAACTTTAGGAGCAGTTATTTCTAAAGAAGCCAAAGACAGAATTGAAGCCTATATCACTGAAGCGGAACAACAAGGTGCCAAAATCATTTTAGACGGACGCAATACTATTGTTCCTGGAAAAGAAAATGGATTTTATGTCGGTCCTACAATAATAGATCATGCCTCAGCCTATATGAAAATTGCAAGAGAAGAAATTTTTGGACCTGTACTAGCTATCGTTCGTGTAGACACCATTGACGAAGCATTAGCAATCGAGAATGCAAATCCTTATGGTAATGCTTGTTCTGTATTTACACAAAGCGGAGGTTTAGCCAATTATGTAACTGAGAATGCTTCAGCTGGAATGTGTGGAGTAAATATTGGAGTCCCTGTTCCAAGAGAGCCTTTTGGTTTTGGAGGATGGAATGAATCTCGATTTGGTTCTGGCGATATCACTGGAAAAAGTGCGATTGGCTTTTTTACAAAAGAGAAAAAAACTACCACCAAATGGAATCCTGAAGCCGGAATTAACTGGATGAGCTAAGATGGATTCACCTAACCCTAAATTTGCCCTAGATTTCAATTAAGTAAGAGTAATAAAAATGCTACTAATGATTCATTTAGAACAGTTACTCCTTTTATTTTTATTCACTGTAACCAAAAATAATCCAAACAATTAGTCGATTTACATCAGATTTTCGACACTAAATTTTAACCACTATTAATACAAACCAATTTTAAAGATGCTTACTAAAGAACAAATCATAAATGACAGTAAACAATATAGTTTATTTTCATGGTCAGCGCAAAGCAACCTCAACCCACTAGCCATAGAAAAAGCAAATGGTGTTTACTTATACGATTACGATGGAAACAAAATAATTGATTTTTCATCAGGCTTAATGTCAGTAAATATAGGTCATGGAGACCAAAGAATTACTGAGGCAGTCGTTGAACAAATGCAAAAAGTAAGTTTTGTAACACCAAGTTGTACAACCGAAGTGAGAGCTAAACTAGCCAAAAAATTAGCAAGTATTTGTCCAGGAAATCTCAACAAAGCATTTTTTACTTTATGCGGGACTTCCTCTGTAGACAATGCCATTAAGCTCGCTCGATTATATACTGGTCGACATAAAATTATTGGAAGGTATCGCGCTTTTCACGGCGGATCAATTGGTGGCATGTCTGTAGGTGGCGACCCACGAAAACTGGCAAATGATACGCAGCAAATGCCAAACACTGTATTACTAGATGACCCCTATTACTTCTTCGGAATGAAAGAGTTAGATGAAGCCACAAAACTACAACTTAGCTTAGAATATGTTGAACGTATCATCCATTTTGAAGGAAAAACCAACATTGCAGCCTTTATTTTTGAAGGAGAAAGTGGATCATCAGGATGCTTACATTATCCAAAAGGATACTTAAAGGGCATCAAATCGTTATGTGAAAAATATGGTATTTTATTCATTGCAGACGAAGTAATGTCAGGTTTTGGAAGAACAGGAAAATGGTTCGGATTTGAAAATCATGATATAATTCCAGACATGGTATGTATGGCAAAAGGACTGACTTCATCTTATCTTCCTTTAGGTTGTCTGATGGTTTCGGACACCATTGCAGAAAAATTCGATGCTACCCCAATGATGATTGGCTTAACGTATAATGCTCATCCTGTAGCATTAGCGGCTGCCTTAGCTGTTATCAATATTTATGAAGAAGATAAACTTATTGAAAATACCATAAAAAAAGGTGCTTATTTAGAACAAAAAATAAACGAACTCAGAGCCAAACATCCTAGCATGGGCAATTTTAGAAACACAGGATTACTGGGGTGCTTGGATATTTTAAAAAATAAAAAAACTGGGGAATTAATTGCGCCCTATAATGCCAGCGGCGAAGATCTGAAAGTAACCAATTTAATTGCAGGAAAATTAAGAGCATTAGGCTTATATACTTTTGTTCGTTGGGGTTATATTTTCATCGCACCACCATTATGTATTACGGAAGAAGAAATAGATGAAGGATTAGCGATAATTTCTGAGGCCTTATCCATTGCAGATACGCATTTAGAAGCATAAACGGAAGCATCATGAAGATAAAACTATACTTATTTATAAGGGTAGTGTTTAATTTCACCAACACAAATTGTGCGCTTTTTTTTGCAAAAAGTACAATTTGTGTTTTCTTTTTTAAGGCCAAAATTAAAGATTTTTTTTACTTCATTCTAAGTAAATAAACTCAAGCAAAATAAATAACAAAATTGGCCTGATATTTTCCACAACCAATTCTATATTAATCAATTACAACTTCTTGTATTGAGTTTTTCTTAAAATAAATCTTAAAGGTCGATCCCACATGCAATGTACTCTCTACTTCAATTTTACCACCCATATTTTCGATTTGATTTTTGGTTAAATACAATCCTACTCCACGTGCATCAGTATTTTTATGAAAAGTTTTATACAAGCCAAAAATAGAATCTTTATATTTATCCAAATCAATACCTAAACCATTATCTTTTATACTTAAAATAATAAAATCGTCATTTTCATCTGAAGTGAAAATAATTTTAGGCACTTTTTTTTGGTCGGAATATTTAATAGCATTAGTAACAATATTCAATAAAATACTTTCTAAATAAGCAGGCAAACAATTTATAGTTATACTACAATGAATATAATTTAGTACAACAATGTCCTTTTGTTTTATAGAATCATGTAAAACATCTAAAACTTTATTGATGTATAGATTTAGATTCAATTGCTCAATCTCTTTGTCTTTTACAGTGTGAATATTGACCAACTCATTCAAATTCTCTATAGTTGAAAATAATTCATCTGACACGATTTGAATATTATTCAAGGTATCGGAATCTGAAAGCAATTCTTCATTATGCAAATCCAATAAAGATTTTATATTTCCGCTATGGGTACGTAAATTATGAGATACAATATGTGCAAAATTGAGTAACTTATTGTTTTGAGTGTTTAAAATTTCAAGCATTTTAGCCAATTCCAACTCTTTCTCCTTTTGATCTGAGATATCAGTATGCGTACCTACGATTCGTAACGGTTTTCCATCGGTATCTCTCTCTATAACTTTACCTCGGTCCAAAATCCATTTATAACGTCCATTACACAAAACCCTGTGACACGTTTCGTAGAAAGGAATTTTATTTTCAAAATGAAGGTTTATATTACCATAATATTCCCCGCGATCATCAGGATGAACACGTTCGTCCCATTCTTCAGGAGTGGCCACTAAATCAGATTCTGTCAGTTCTAAAATTTTCATGGATTCTGAGGAATAATATACTTTTCCCGTAACTAAGTCCCAATCCCACACGCCTCTATCCGATGCTTGTACAGCAAAATGATAACGCTCATCCGCAAGACGCATTCTAATCTCTTGCTCTTTCATATCAGTAATATCAGAGATTAAACCATAAAAAACAATCTCGCCCATGTCATTTTTCTTTGGCGTAGCATCAATCCGAATCCATTTATATCCACTATCAGGTAATAACAATCTAAACTCTATATCCCAAACTTCTACATTGGTTATCGCCTGCTCATAAGACGAGATAAACCCCTTTAAATCTGGTTCATAGATAGTATAATTAGACAATCTATAGGAATCTTCTATAAACTCATTTAATGAAAATTCATTAAAAAAATCAATCGGTTTACTAAGAAAATCGAATGCAATCTGTCGTTCAGCATTGACTCGAATTTGAAAAATAATATTAGGAAGTTGTTTGATTAAACTTTCGTATAGTTTATTTAAATCTTCTGGGCTTCGACTTTTTGCAAATATCATTGGTTATGCTTCTTTCATTGGGATAAAAATACTAAAAGTTTTAACAAAACTTATATTTAGCAATAATATAGTTAAAAAAACTCACCCTCTACGTTCTTCATTTCGTGGGTGGTAAGAGTGCATCACATGCTTCAAGAAGGAGCGATCCAAGTGCACATAAATCTCAGTAGTTGTAATGGATTCGTGTCCTAACATTAATTGTATAGAACGGAGATCAGCTCCATTCTCAAGCAGATGAGTAGCAAATGAATGCCTAAAGGTGTGCGGACTAATTTTTTTATTGAGCTCAATTAAGTCAGCCAGCCTATTAATAATGGTAAAAATCATCGCTCTGGTTAATTGTCTGCCGCGTCTATTTAAAAACAAAGTGTCTTCAAATCCCTTTTGGATAGGCAAATGAATTCGAATAGTTTCCTTATAAATAGTGATATATTTTTGTGCTATTTTGCCAATGGGTACAAAACGATCTTTATTGCCTTTGCCATGAATTTTAATAAAACCTTCTTCAAAAAAAAGATCAGAAATTTTCAATCCAACCAATTCAGAGACACGAAGACCACAACCGTATAAAGTTTCGAGCATGGCACGATTGCGTTCACCTTCGTTCGAACTTAAATCAATAGCTAAAATTAAGTCATCAATTTCATCAACCGATAAAGTATCAGGTAATTTTCTTCCCAATCTAGGAGATTCTATCAACTCCATTGGATTGTCTACTCGGTAGTCTTCAAAAATCAAATATGAAAAAAAACTTTTCAACCCCGAAATTATTCTGGCTTGTGAGCGCGGATTTACTTCTTTGGATACAGCGTAGATAAAAAATTGAACCGTTTCATCGGTGACAGTAATGGGAGATTCTGGAATTCTTTGTTCTGCCAAAAACAAACAAAGCCGTTCAATATCCAAAGTATAATTCGCAATCGTATTGGCTGACAAACCTCTTTCGATTCTTAAATAAGATTGAAACTGCTTGATGTAATTACTCCAACTCATACTACAAAGAAAGGCAATTTTAGGGCATAAAAAACCTCCTTTTTAGGGGAGGTTAATATAGTAAAACAAAAGAATTACAATTTAAACGCAACGCCAAGATTTAAAGATGATAATGTACCATTATTAGAAATTCCTTTGTATCCTAAAAACAATTCTGTTTTACCAAAAGAATAACCAACTTTAGGTTGATACAAGAATCCACCTTCACTACCACTAGGTGCAACACCAATTGCATATCCTAAATCTAATCCTAAGAAAAATTTATCCGATAGCGAATATTGAGCTGTTCCATAAACTGGAATAAATCCTGCATCTTCAATATCAAAATTAGCTATGCCTAAATCTATTGATTTCCCCAAATAGTGAGCATAACCAGCCCCAAAACCAGCTTCAAACTTTTCAGAAACTTTCCATGTGTAAGCTACGTCAACGCCTAAATTTAAAGAATATGAATCTTTAATATCACCTAATGGTAATCCTAAATTAGCTCCAACTTTAAAACCTCCATCTTGTGCATTAGCAAATGCAAAACCAAATACTGCTATAGCAGTTAACATAATTTTTTTCATATTTGTTTAGTTTTATAAATTTGAAGCGAAACTAATGATTCTAAAGAAGATAAAAAAAGTCATAGTAAGTCAAAGCTTAATAAAAAAATATTTAGAAATAAATAAAATAAAACCAACATAACCTATAAAAAACTTATTATTAACTAATTACAAAAAACATTACTCACTAAAAACTGGTATTTTTTATAAAACATAAAAAAAAATAATCTTAACAAGATAAATAGTAATAATTTGCTTTAAATAATTCTAAAAATGATAATGAATCCTAAATAATTACGCATAAAAAAACCTCCAAAATGGAGGTTTTAATATAATAATTACTTACTATTTACTCCATTTTCCTCCACCAAGGTAGAAGCCTAAATGAATACCAACATAAGAATTTTTTGCAGTTACATCAGAATTATTGATTTTGCTTTTAGGTACGATGTTATACTCAACACCCATTCTAAATTTGCCTAACTCAAAACCAGCTCTAACTAATCCACCAAATTTTGATTTTGAATCAAGATCTGCACTTCCAGTCATTCCATCAACATCAAATTCAGCATTTGAAAGAGAATAGATTCCCGCTCCAGCACCTACATAAGGAACAAAACTAGAACCAGTAAAGTAATAATCGTAAGTACCTACATACGATGCACTAGTTCCAATTTTTGCTTCAAGTGACTCGCCATCACCGCTAAATTCTTTAGCCATAGCAGCACCAGCTATACGCAAACCAACATTCATATTATCTGCAATGTTATATTTAGGCTCGATAGCAAATAATACTCCTCCACCACCAGATGGAATTGCATAACCTAAATCTAATCCTACTCTAAATTTTCCTTTTTCTTGCGCATTAGCAAATGTGAAAGCAAATACTGCTAAACCAGTTAAAATAATTTTTTTCATTTTTGTTTGTTTTTAATAATATTTTGACCGAAATTACTTATTCAAAATGAAATAAAAAAAATGTTAAGAAAAACAAAAACTCAATAAACCCAATTAAAAGTTGTTTTTTAAAAACAAACAAACAAAATAGCAAGGTTGTAATTAGATGATTACAAAAAAATTACTCACTAAAAACTGGTATTTTTTATAAAACATAAATAAAAATTATTTTAATAAGATAAATAATACTAATTTATTTTAAAAAAGGCTAAAATTTATAATGAATCTTAAATAATTACACATAAAAAAACCTTCCGTAAACGGAAGGTTTAAAAAATTGAATCTAAAATTCTAAATTAGAATTTATAATTAAGACCTAAAGTAACTACTGTCCACTCACCGCCTATTAATCCAAAAGTATTAGTTTTCGGAGCTCCTTTTCCTCCATTATCATTTGATTTGTAAGAAAGTGCACCTACACCACATTCTAGAGCAAAGTTAGGAGACAGAAAAACGTTAAATCCGGCCCCTAGAGTGGCTTCAAATTGTTTTGCTTTCGTATCATTTAATTTATTTTTCACTCCAGAAAAATCAACGCCTAAATTAGCAAATAAAGAGAATTTAGAAGCTGGTGTGAAATAGTATCTTCCGAAAACACCCCCTGTAAAAACAGAATTATCTAAAGTTTTAGTTTTAACAGAGCCGATTTTAGTTTCTTTTTTTTCAGAACCAAATTCAATTTTTGCTCCAACTGCAATATTATCAGTTACAAAAAAAGCAAGTTTTGGAGCGAATGCAAACTTACTATCTTTAAGATCTCCAGTTTTAGCAGAAGACAATCCAATAGAACCCGTTGCAAATACATCCCCTTTAGAAAACCCAGCGATAGAATTTTCATTTTTTTCTTGAGCATTAGCAAATGTGAAAGCAAATACTGCCAAAGCAGTTACAATAATTTTTTTCATTTTTTTGTTTGTTTTTATTAAGTTATTTGGCAAAACTAATAAAAAAAAAGAGTTAAAAAAAACCAAAAAACCTCTTAAAAAACTTATTACCAAACGTTTACATAAACCTAACTAATTAAAATAAGGTATTAATTACAAAACAATTAAAAGAATCCTATTTTAACAAGTTAAATCAACATTTTGACTTTGGAAAGCATTTAAAAATGTTGTTATTTCGCAGCACAAAACAATCTTGTTATTCGCTTTGTTTTATAAAATACAATATTTAAAAATGAAAAGAGTTTAACATTATAATCAATCACTAAAAAAAAGAAAATGAAAAAAATCATTCTTATTGCCGCTTTTGCTTTATTTGGAACACTAACAACTCAAGCTCAATTATTACATTTAGGAGCTAAAGTAGGGATCAATTATGCAAATCTTACTGGTTCTGACATTACAGTTAACACAGAAAATTACAAATCTGATGCTATTACTGGATATCATATTGGTGTATTAGCCGAAGTAAAATTGACCGAAAAATTTAGTGTTCAACCTGAATTATTGTATTCTACGCAAGGAGCTAGTTACAAAAATGCAATTAAAGAAATCAAAAATGAATTAGGTTATTTATCAATTCCTGTAATGGCAAAAATCTATTTAAACAATACGTTTAGTTTAGAATTAGGCCCACAAGCTTCTTTCCTTTTAAGCGAGAAAGACAATGTAAACCTAAAAGATTCCAAAACTTTTGACTTTGCCGTTGCTGGAGGTTTAGGAGTTAAAATCACCAAAAGTCTCTTTATTCAAGGGCGTTATGGTTTGGGATTAACCGAGGTTTCTACCAGCGCAAAAGCAAAAAATTCTGTGGTACAAGTTTCTGCAGGATTTATGTTTTAATAAATAATAAAAACAACTTCAAAACCGTACTATTATTTAGTGCGGTTTTTTTATTTTTACCAAAAACAACTATCATGCAAATTGCTATAATTAACGGGCCAAATCTTAACCTACTAGGAAAACGCGAGCCTGAAGTGTACGGAAGTGAAACTTTCGAAGATTATTTTGAAAGTTTAAAAGCTAAATTTCCACACATTCAGTTTTCTTATTTTCAAAGCAATATCGAAGGCGAGTTGATCGATAAAATTCAAGAATTTGGATTTACCTATAACGGAATCATTCTTAACGCTGGTGCTTATACCCATACCTCGATTGGCATTGGCGACGCTGTAAAAGCTGTTACTTCACCAGTCATAGAAGTACATATTTCCAATACTTTTTCAAGAGAAAGTTTTAGACATCAATCCTATATTTCAGGAAATGCTAAAGGAGTCATTCTAGGATTCGGGTTAAAAAGTTACGAACTCGCCATTCAGTCTTTAATATAATCTTATGAAATTTAACATAATAAATTAACAAGTTTTTATGATGTAAGTTTTTTCATCTGTTTAATTTTACCAAAAAAAGCAGATGAAAAAATTTTACGTTTTTATTTTATTTTTAACTTCTTCGCCTTTTATTGCACAAATAAAAGGAACTATAACTGACGAAAAAGGAACTCCTTTACCTTTTGTTTCCGTTATTATTCAAAATTCCTATTCAGGAACCACCACCAACGACAAAGGAAAATACGAACTTAATCTGAAAAAAGAAGGCGAGTACACCTTACTATTTCAGTTCCTTGGCTTTAAAACCGTAAAGAAAACGATTCATTACGAAAAAAAACCAATTACAATTGACATTCAGTTATCGGAAGAGAATTACAACCTCAACGAAGTAGTCATCAATCCCAAGAACAATCCCGCTAACGCCATTATCAAAAGTGCGATTGCAGCACGTAAAGAAAACGCTGAAAAAACAGCTCGATTCACCGCCGATTTCTATTCGCGTGGATTGTTCAAAATCAAAAATCTGCCTAAAAAGATTTTAGGAATGAAAATAGAAATGCCAGACGAAATGACCACTGGCTTAGATTCAACTGGAAGCGGTATTTTGTACTTATCTGAAACCGTATCAAAACTCACCTTCGAAAAACCAAACAACTATAAAGAAAGAATTATTGCCTCTAAAATATCAGGAAATGACAAAGGCTTTAGTTACAATACCGCTCGTTCTTCATTTTATGATTTTTATGACAATACGATCGATTTTGATGTAAAAATGATTTCGCCCATAGCCAGCAATGCCTTTCAATATTACAAATACAAACTCGAAAGCACGTTTTTTGACGAAAGCAATCATCAAATCAATAAAATTAAAGTCATTCCAAGACGCGACAAAGAGCCCGTTTTTGAAGGTTACATTTATATTGTAGAAGACAGTTGGGCGATTTATGCCGTTGATTTCGATATCAAAGGCTATCGTATGCGCAATGAATTCACCGAAGTAATGACCTTAAAACAAAACTTCAATTACAATTCCAAAACTAAAATTTGGAGCAAAAATGCCCAAAGTTTAGCTTTTACCGCTGGTGCATTCGGGATCGGATTCTCAGGCACTTTCAACTATGTGTACAGCAATTATGAATTCTTTGACGCTTTTGATAAAAAGACCTTTGGCAATGAAATTGTAAGTTTTGAAAACAATGCCAACAAAAAAGAAGACACTTTCTGGGAAAGCACAAGACCCATTCCACTCACCGAAGAAGAAAGCAAAGATTATATAAAAAAAGACAGCATTCAAACCATCCGTTCGTCCAAAACCTATTTGGATTCTATCGACCAAAAACGAAATAAATTCAAACTATTAGCCCCTATTACTGGCTATAATTATCGAAATACTTTCAAAAAATGGTCGTTCGATTATGCTGGATTACTAGATGTAAGCTCACTAACTTTCAATACGGTTCAAGGTTTCAATCTTGACTCTGGGTTTACGTATCGTAAATGGGATGATGAATCTGGCAAAAGCACAGCCCTTGCAACGACTTTCAATTATGGTTTTTCAGATGAGCGTCTTCGGGTGGTCGGGAATTTTAGCCATCGTTTTAACAATCAAAATTATGCGACAATTTGGGTTGCTGGAGGAACGGCTGTTAAACAATTCAACGAAAGCAATCCTATCTCGCCTTTTATCAATTCGATAAGTACACTCTTCTTCAAAAACAATTTTATAAAATTGTACAACAAAGAGTTTTTCAATATAGCATATTCTCAAAACATCGCCAACGGCATCAACTTTACTGGAAAACTAGAATACAGCCAACGCAAACCTTTATTTAATACTACTAACTATACCTTTATCAAAAATGACGACTTTTATTCTTCGAATAACCCTTTGGATCCTAATGATGATTCAACAGCTGGTTTCACAACTCATCAGTTACTAAAAGCCAATTTGAACTGGCGCATTAACTTTGGCAACCAATACATTTCGCGCCCTGACGGAAAATTTAATCTCCGAAACGACAAGTATCCAACCGTACTTTTAGGCTACGAAAAAGCCTTTGCTGCTAGCAAAAAAAACTACGCGTACGATTTAATTAGTGCACGTATTCTGTATGACCTTCCGTTGGCCAACAAAGGCGATTTGGGTGTAAATCTAAGAGCGGGCAAATTCTTCAATGCCGAAAATATTGCCTTTATGGATTACAAACATTTCAATGGCAATCAAACACGAATTGGCCAAACCGAACGCTATTTAAACGTTTTCAACCTGTTACCTTATTACAGCAATAGCACAAACGATGCGTATTTTGAATTCCATTCAGAGTACAGCGACAATGGTTTTATCATGAACAAAATACCAGGACTCAACCTTTTAAAAAGCAGTTTAATGCTCGGTTTTCACAATTTAGCCGTTCCAAATCGCAAACCTTATCAAGAAGTCAGCATAGGTCTTGACAACTTAGGGATTGGAAAATTCAAACAGTTTAGAGTAGATTATGTGCGTTCTTACCAAAATGGTTTTCAAGGCGATGGCGTAATTTTTGGACTAAAGCTTTTGAATATTTTAGATTAGGAGCGGAAAGAATAGGCTTTCTTGTCGGCAAAGTCCCGTCATCCGCTATATCTTTTTTTAATAACCCAAACAAAACCCTTCTAGAATTCAAAACTCCAGAAGGGTTATTAAAAAAAGGATGCCGCTACTACCGGGGCTAAAAGGAAGCATTCTACCTTTTTGCTTTCGTAGTGACTTAAAATTAATTCGGTTCTACATGAATCAAAACATGTCCCAAAGAAGGGATTTGCGCTCGAAGGGTATCTTTTAAATCATGTGCAATATTATGTCCTTCTCTAACTGTAATGGTACCTTCTACCCTTGCGTGCAAATCTACATGATACTGCATTCCAGCTTTTCTAATAAAACATTTCTCAGTATCTATAACTCCTGGAACCGTTAAGGAAACGACTCTAATTTCCTCCACCAATTCATCATATAGATGTTCATCCATGATCTCGCTCAAAGCCGGTCTAAAAATTTTATAGCTATTGTACAAAATAAAACCAGAAGCAAAAAGAGCCGCCCAATCATCGGCAGATTCATACCCTTTACCGAAATAAAGCGCAATAGAAATACCTAAAAAAGCCGCTACCGAAGTAATGGCGTCGCTCCTATGATGCCAAGCATCGGCTTTCAAAGAAGAACTATTGGTTTCTTTACTCCTTTTCATCACTAACTGAAACGAATATTCCTTCCAAATAATGATGGCTCCCAAAATATAAAGTGTCCAAGATTTGGGTAATTCATGAGGAGTCCCTATGTTTTGAATGCTCTCATAGGCAATAATCGTAGCCGAAGTAATCAAAAAACCAACTACCAAAAACGTAATCAAAGGTTCAGCACGACCGTGTCCATACGGATGATTATCATCCGCAGGTTTATTAGAATATTTGATTCCAAAAAGCACCAAAAAAGACGCAAAAATATCAGTCGTAGATTCAATCGCATCGGCAATTAGCGCATAAGAATTACCAAAAAAACCAGCCAATCCTTTTACAATAGCCAAAGAAGTATTACCAATAATACTAAAATAAGTTGCCTTTATAGCTGTTTGTTCGTTTGTCATTGTTTTGTCAATTAAAAAATCGTTTAAACTAGCTTTGACAAAAAAAACAAAACTAATTTAAACGATTCATTGAAATTATTATTCTTTTTAAGCTCTTACAATATTGGCTCCGATAGCTCTTAAACGCTCATCAATGCGTTCGTATCCTCTATCAATTTGTTCAATATTTTGAATAGTGCTCGTTCCTTTTGCTGACAAAGCAGCAATCAATAACGAAATACCCGCACGAATGTCTGGTGAAGACATTGTAGTTGCTTTTAATTGCGATTTGAAATCATGACCAATAACAACCGCTCTATGGGGATCACACAAAATGATTTTTGCTCCCATATCTATTAATTTATCAACGAAAAACAAACGGCTTTCGAACATTTTTTGGTGAATCAACACATCTCCTTTTGCTTGAGTCGCTACTACCAAAATAATACTCAATAAATCTGGAGTAAAACCAGGCCAAGGCGCATCTGCTATGGTTAAAATAGAACCATCAATATCTGTTTTAACTTCGTAACCATTTACGTGTGCTGGAATAAAAATATCATCTCCTTTTTTCTCTAGTGTAATCCCTAGTTTACGGAATACATTAGGAATAACGCCAAGATTTTCCCAACTTACATTTTTTATCGTAATCTCAGATTTGGTCATTGCTGCTAATCCTATCCAAGAACCAATCTCAATCATATCCGGAAGAATACGGTGTTCGCAACCACCTAATGCCTCTACTCCTTCGATAGTCAACAAATTAGACCCAACACCAGAAATTTTAGCACCCATGGCGTTCAGCATTTTGCATAATTGTTGCAAATAAGGCTCACAAGCAGCGTTGTAAACTGTAGTTGTACCTTTCGCCAAAACAGCAGCCATTACGATATTAGCTGTTCCTGTTACTGAGGCTTCGTCCAATAACATATCTGTACCTGTAAGTCCATCTGGAGCTTCTACTCCATAGAAATGATCTTCTCTATTGTATCTAAACTTAGCGCCTAAATTGATAAATCCTTCAAAATGGGTATCCAATCTTCTTCTTCCAATTTTATCTCCCCCTGGTTTAGGAATATAGCCTTTACCAAAACGAGCTAATAATGGTCCAACAATCATAATCGAACCACGTAAAGAACCGCCTTCTTTTTTAAAAGCTTCAGTTTCTAAATACCCCATATTTACTTCATCGGCTTGAAAAGTAATCGAACTATTTCCGTTTTTTTGAATTTTAACTCCTAAATTACCCAACAAAGTAATTAACTTGTTGATGTCAATAATATCCGGAATATTATTGATAGTTACTTTTTCTGGAGTAAGCAATACGGCACATAAAATTTGTAACGCTTCATTTTTTGCTCCTTGTGGGGTGATTTCTCCTTTTAATTGAATTCCACCTTCGATCTTGAAAATTCCCATTTGTTATACCAATTTATATTAATCAATAATTACCCAAAATATAATTACTGTTGTTTTCTGTTTTGATTTTTATGTATCGGTGTTTTGCCCGATTTGTTTTTATTATTCTGATTTTTTTGTTGATTGGAAGGCGTAATTTTATTCGACATTCTTTTGTTGGTTCGAAGTAAATCCGTAGTTCCCAAAAGCTCTTCTTTGCTTTGCAACAAATTCAATTTCCCGCCAGATAGCTCATACAAGTGCTCAAAAATAACATCGTCTTTTACAGTGTCTTTATTCCAACTCAAATACGATTTCTTCATGTGATTGGCAATTACCTTTACCAAAGCACTTTTCATTTCGCCCTCTTCCCACTTATTGGCCACATCTATCATGTACTTAATATTATTTCCATAATATCTGTACTTAGGATAGTTCTGAGGATATTGCAAAATCTCAGGTTTCAGTTGCAAAACTTCACGCGACGGAATAGGATACGGAGAATCTACCGCCAAACGAAAGTCGGACATAATAAACAACTGATCCCATAACTTATGCTGAAAATCTGGAACATCGCGCAAATGTGGATTCAAACTTCCCATCACTTGAATGATGTATCTAGCGGCTTTATTACGCTCTTCATCGTCTTTAATATCAGTAGCTTGCTCGATCAATTTTTGCAAATGACGACCATACTCAGGAATGATTAAATGTTTTCTTTCAGAATTATATTCTAAATGATACACTACATCATTGGCGTTCTCTTTTTTATATTTTTCGATCATATTTATAGGGAAACAATACCTTCAATTGTAGATAATTCTTGGTATTTTTCGATAATTTCTTGTGAGCTTTTCATGGTTACATCAACAGAAACACTGGTAAATTTACCCGTTTTTGATTTTGTAGTTTTAATTACCGCTCCCATGCAATTAAATGCCTCCTCTACTTTTTTAACATTTCCTTCTACTGAAGGAACGATAAACTTAAACAAGTATTCTGCAGGCCAAGTATTACTATTATCTAATTCTACTTGTAATCTTTCATAAAAAGCAGCGGTCTCTTTTTCTTTGTCTTTATCCATTACTAATTTAAAATAAACGCAAATATACATTTTTGAGGGCAGATTTAAGAATTTACAACTAGGTTTTAGTTTTTTTTTTAGAATATTCCATTATGACAATGCATCACTATCCCAAAAAATATTTAGTGCTACTAGAAAAAATTTATCAAAAATAAAACACTCACTACCAATACATTTACATCTAACCTATTTTCAAAACCTCAATCAAAGCCAACAGACATTTATATCATAAATAATCCTCATAAAAATGTTTTGAAAACCAATAAGTTTAGGTAAATTTGCGCCCTTATTTACAAAACGTGCAAAAAGAAATCATCGTTATTATTGGAGGTCCTGGAACGGGAAAATCAACTATCATCAATCAGCTTACAGCTTTGGGACATTGCTGCTATCCAGAAATTTCCAGACAAGTAACTGCCGAAGCCAAAAAACTAGGAATTGACCAATTATTTCTGGAAGACCCAATATTGTTTAGTCAAAAACTTCTCGAGGGAAGAGTTAAACAATTTAACGACGCACAAAACGAATCACATACTGTGGTTTTTATCGACAGAGGCGTACCTGATGTAGTTGCTTACATGAATTTTATTGGTGATTCGTATCCACCCCATTTTGAAGAAGCTTGCAAAACTTGTGCTTATTCAAAAATATTCATGCTCCCGCCATGGGAAGAAATATACGAAAGTGATGGCGAACGCTACGAAAATTATGAACAAGCCCAACAAATATATTTACACCTGAAAGAAACCTATCAAAACTATGGCTACGAATTAATCGAAGTTCCAAAAGATACGGTTGATAACAGAATTCTTTTTATCTTAGACCGAATTTCCAGCAAATAATCAAGAAATCGGAAACAGATTTCTAGTTCGAACGAAACTGAAATCCATGCAAGAAGCCTTACAAATTCTAAATAAATATTGGAAACACAATAGCTTCCGTTCGCTTCAACAGGACATTATTGAATCGGTTCATAACGGCAAAGATACCATGGCCATTCTTCCAACAGGAGGCGGAAAATCAATATGTTTTCAAGTCCCCGCTTTAATGAAAGAAGGCATATGTCTTGTCATTTCACCTCTTGTCGCTTTGATGAAAGACCAAGTAGCCAACCTCCAGAAGCGAGATATCAAAGCCATTGCCCTCACTGGCGGAATAGCAACGGAAGAAATTATTGATTTACTAGACAATTGTCAATATGGCAATTACAAATTTCTATACCTCTCACCTGAGCGTCTTCAAGGAGACTGGATTTTAGACAGAATCAAAAATCTCCCTATCAACTTAATCGCTATTGACGAAGCGCATTGTGTATCGCAATGGGGTCATGATTTTAGACCTGCATATTTAAAAATTAGCCATCTTAAAGAACATTTTCCAAAAATCCCTTTTTTGGCATTGACAGCTACAGCTACACCAAAAGTCAAAGAAGATATCATAAAAGATCTCAATTTAAAACAACCCGCTGTATTTCAAAAATCATTTGCTAGAGAAAATTTAGCCTATATGGTTTTTGAAGTCGAAGACAAATTATATCGCATACAACAAATATTGATTAAAAACCCAGCCCCCTCTATTATATATGTAAGAAACAGAAAATCATGTTTAGACATGGCTGCTCAACTTAATACTTTAGGATTTAGAGCTACTTATTATCATGGTGGTTTATCATATAAAGAGAAAGAAAAAAACATGCAACGATGGATGAATGAAGAGGTTCAAGTTATTGTAGCTACCAATGCCTTTGGAATGGGAATCGATAAATCAAATGTAAAAACGGTTATTCATATTCAATTACCAGAAAATCTAGAGAATTATTACCAAGAGGCGGGAAGAGCGGGAAGAGACGGAAACAAAGCGTTTGCCATTTTATTGAATAGCCCATCGGATAGCATCCAGGCAGCATCACAATTCATCCATAATTTACCGGATCGTTCCTTTTTGAATTTGGCTTTTGTGAAGCTTTGCAATTATTTCCAAATCGCTTATGGTGAAGGCATAAATGAGCAATTCACCTTTAACTTAAACCATTTTTGTTCAAAATATAGTTTTCCCATTCTAAAAACATATCAAGCGTTGCAATTTCTGGACCAACAAGGTATAATTAATTTATCACAAGAATTTTCAGAAAAAATAACCTTGCAATTTCTAATTCCGTCTAAAGAAGTCATTCGATACATTAGTCTTAATCCAAATGACGAAGAAATCATTCTGGCTATCCTAAGAACCTATCCAGGAATATACGAAATGCAAACTCCTTTCAACCTTTCGTTAATCGCCAAAAAAGCAGGCGTTAAGGATGATGCCGTTCATTTGGTTTTGAAAAAATTAGCTGAAAAAGAAATCATTGAGTATCACGCAAAAAACAATGATGCTACAATTGTTTTCAATGAAGTTAGAGAAGATGAACGAACGATCAATCGGGTAATCAAACATTTGGACCAGCAAAATCAATTAAAAAAAGAACATCTTGCTAGTGTTATCGAATATATCCAAAATAAAAATCATTGCAAAAATCAGCTACTTCTTGATTACTTTGGAGAAAAATCAAACCAAGAATGCGGTATTTGCTCTTTTTGCATATCGAATGCAAAACCAACAAATATTGATCAAGAGTTATCAAACACTATCCTTTTACTTTTACAAAAAGAGGATTCAAACTCAAGAGAACTCGAAAAAAAGACTCAAAAAAGTGCGGATGCTATTATCTTTGCACTACAAACCTTGCTAGAGCAAAACAAGATTAAAATTCTACCCAACAATAAATATACTTTACAATAAAATGGAAAAATTACGAATCGTTTTTATGGGAACTCCCGAGTTTGCCGTAGGAATTCTAGATACAATAGTCAAAAATAATTTCGAAGTTGTTGGGGTAATTACCGCGACAGATAAACCAGCAGGACGCGGACAAAAAATCAAATATTCTGCAGTAAAAGAATATGCACTAGAAAAAGATTTAAAGATCCTGCAACCTAGTAATCTAAAAGACGAAAGCTTTTTGGCGGAGTTAAAAGCATTAAATGCCAATTTACAAATTGTTGTGGCGTTCCGAATGCTTCCAAAAGTAGTTTGGGAGATGCCAGCATTAGGAACCTTTAATCTTCACGCTTCCTTATTACCCAATTATCGAGGAGCTGCACCAATCAATTGGGCCATCATCAATGGAGAAACCAAAACTGGAGTTACTACTTTCTTTATTGATGACAAGATTGATACTGGCGCTATGATTCTTAGCAAAGAAACAATGATTGAAAAAGAAGAAAATGCTGGAATGTTGCACGATCGACTGATGCATATTGGAAGCGAAACAGTTATAGATACCTTAAGGCTTATCGAATCCAAGAAGGCTACTACTACCATTCAGGAAGATAATGAAGAAATTAAAACCGCCTATAAACTTAATAAAGAAAATTGCAAAATAGATTGGAATCAATCTGCAGAAAGCATACACAATTTGATTCGTGGTTTAAGTCCTTATCCCGCCGCTTGGTGCTATTTTAATGACCACAATACTGAATACAATGTAAAGATTTATGAGTCAAAAATAGAAACAGTATCTCATTCCAGCCCTATTGGGAGCGTCATTTGCACTAAAAAAGAATTAAAAGTAGCCGTACAAAATGGTTATATAGAAATTTTAAGTTTACAATTCCCAGGAAAAAAAAGAATGAAGACGGTAGAACTATTAAATGGAATTAATTTTTCCGAAAATTGCATAGTGTCTTAAACTCAGTAAAAACAGGCATTCGCAAAGTTCATTACTTTACAACAAGTCATTTATGAACAAAAAAAATAAGTTATTAACAAATTTAACTAAAAATCACAAAAACACTTGTGTGGAACGTAAATCCTACTAAATTTGTTCTAATAACATTTTAACCAACAATTAATAACTATTTATTATGAACAAATCAGAATTAATCGACGCTATTGCTGCTGATGCAGGAATTACAAAAGCAGCTGCGAAATTAGCATTAGAATCATTTTTAGGAAATGTAAGTGGTACCTTGAAAAAAGGAGGAAAAGTATCTTTAGTAGGTTTTGGATCATGGTCAGTTTCTTCAAGAGCGGCTAGAGATGGTAGAAACCCACAAACTGGAAAAACTATTCAAATTGCAGCAAAAAATGTTGTAAAATTCAAAGCTGGAGCAGATTTAGAAGGTGCAGTAAACTAATCCATTCTAACTATAATACATTAAAACCTTCCCTATGGAAGGTTTTTTTTTGCATTTGAACGATTATTTTTGGCTAACTAAATTAATTTTAGCTAAATTTAATAAAAAATCAAATTTCCATGATAACAGATAAATTAAAAAAAGGACATTTGCTCATAGCAGAACCTTCGCTAATTGGCGATTTATCATTTAATAGGTCTGTAATATTATTAGCAGATCATAATAAAGAAGGATCTATAGGTTTTATCATAAACAAGCCTCTTAAATATACTATCAACGATTTGATTCCGGAAATTGAAGCCCGATTCAAAATATACAATGGTGGTCCTGTAGAACAAGACAACTTGTATTTTATTCATAACATTCCAGACCTTATTCCAAATAGCGTTGAAATATCCAATGGAATTTATTGGGGAGGTGATTTCGAATCGACAAAAGAGTTAATCAATACTGGTTTAATTGGAAAAAACAACATCCGTTTTTTCTTAGGCTATACTGGCTGGGAAGAAAAACAATTAGAAAATGAAATGGAAGACAATTCATGGATAATTACAAAAAACTCTTATGAAAATAAAATAATAGGAAAATCACCAACTCATTTTTGGAAAGAACAATTAATGGAATTAGGTGGCGACTATTTGATCTGGTCTAATGCTCCAGAAAATCCATATTCAAACTAATTCTTCTCTAAATGTTGTAAGAGTATTTCATTCAATACTTTGGCAGTGCCTATTACAAACTCTTTTTTTCTATATTTTGTTACGGGCTGTATTCCCCTAATCACATTAGTTATAAATAATTCATCTGCTTTTTGAAGATCAAAGGGCGAGATAACTTGTTCAACAACTTCTAAATCAGTTTCTTTTTTCGCTAAACTCAAAATTTGTTTTCTCATAATACCATTCAAGCACCCTTCACTAACTGGTGGCGTAATTAACCTATTACCCATTTTCATAAACAAATTACCTTGTAAAGCTTCCACCACATTTTTATCATCATTTAGAAGTATACAATTATCTAAGTCATTCTCATTAGCATAAATACTACCTGTGATATGAATCATTTTATTGGTAGTTTTTAAGGTAGATAGCAATTGTTTTGAGATATAGAAATCTTTATACAAATCTACTTCATAGGGCTTTTCATCAATGCTATAAATAGACTGAATTAATGCTGTAGCTTGGATAAGAAATGAAACTGAATTATTCGTAGGCAAATAAAATCCCCCATCGTTTCTGTAAACTGTAATTCTAACACGAGCGGATTGCTCACATTTATTACTTTTGGCTAAAGTTAGTATTTGTTCTTCAATATATTCTAAGGTAAAAGTCATTGGGATTTCCATACGAACAATTCGCATCGCAGCCATTAATCTAAAATAATGATCTTCAAAGAATAAAATCTTACCATCTATAACTTTCATTGTTTCAAATACACCATCACCATACAAAAAACCTCGATTTTGTTCTAACAAATTTGTATTTGAATCCAGTAGTGTTCCGTTAAAATTAATCATAAAAAAAGCCCTAAAATTAGTTTAGGGCAAAGATATAGTTAAAAATAGACTTTTACTACACGGAACCGATGAGATGTTTTAAATCAGAAATTTGATTTTCCCACAATTGAGAAGCTTCAGCTACTTCATTCTTTTCAGCAAAATCGACAACTAACAAGGAAACATCCTTAGTCAATTCATCTTCAAGAATATGCAATTCAAAAAAATATTCCGTATCCTTATTTTTATCATCTACCCATCTAAACTTAACTTTCTCTCCTGACTTTTTTGAAGCTAATCTTGCTTTTTCTTGTGTGTCATCCCAAATGAAAGTAAAAAATTCTCCTCTTGAATTCACGTCATCAGCAAACCATTCTGCCAACCCTGAAGGTGTAGATATATATTGATATAATAATTGTGGTGAAGAGTTTATAGGGAATTCAATCTCATATCTTACTTTTTGATCCATACTTACTTTTTTTTTTGGAAATATAAGAATATAAAGCCAAAATAAAACGATTTTAAAAAAAAATATTTTTTACACAAATATGCTTGTCAACTCTAATTTTATTTTTATATTTGCACCCGCATTCAGGGGTTATTCAATTAACCAGAATATGGCGAGATAGCTCAGTTGGTTAGAGCGCAGGATTCATAACCCTGAGGTCCCGAGTTCAAATCTCGGTCTCGCTACTAGGTTGAAAAATCAAAAAACACAGATTTTATGCGGTTTTAAAGCAATTTAAAACCGTTTTTTTATGCCTAAAATTATCGACCTCTTATCAAATGAATACGCTAACGCATACGATTTGGAATACAAAAGTCAATATTCAGCACCTAAAATATACGATGCAAACGGTGATTTATCGAAGCGTTGGTATGTGTATTATTCCTACAGAAACCCTGCAACTGACAAGCTAGAAAGACAGACTCCGATCTATGCTGGAGTAAACAAATTCAAAAATCTTAAGGAACGCAAAAACGCTATAAAAATTTTAGCTAAAGCGGTTGAGAATATTTTAGAAAATGGCTTCAATCCATACGATGAAGATTATGTTCCTGTTGATGATGCAAAAAACTATTCAATTGCAGATGCTGTTACCTTCTCTTTAGAACTAAAGAAAAACACATTAAAGGAGAATAGTTTTAGAGATTTCAGAATTCGAATTAAATCATTTGAAAAATGGCTTTTGTCCAATGGTTTCGAAAACCGTTACATTACAGCAGTTAACAAAAAAACAATTGTGACGTTTTTGAATAGCGTTTTATCGACAACTAGTGCCAAAAATCGTAATAATACACGAGCCATTTTATCTATGTTTTTTCAATCATTGGAGGATAACGATATTATTCCTGACAATTTTGTCAAAAAAATCAATGTCTTAAAATCCAATCCTGAGAGAAATAAAACCTATAGTAGTGAACAAGAAGTTGATATTTTCAACTATCTAAAAAGTAATGATGAATTGTTGTTGCTGTTCATCCAGTTCATTTCCTATAATCATTTACGCCCCGTTGAAGTGGTTCGTCTGCAAATTAAAGATGTAAACGTAAAAGATAGAAGGATTTATGTCAGAGCGAAAAACAAAGCGGTAAAAGTGAAAATCATTCCCGAGATATTACTTTCTACTTTACCTGACTTAGAGAAATTCAATCCTGAGAGCTACTTGTTTACTCCCAATGGAATTGGGCAAGACTGGGCAACAAATGAAACGGACAAAAGAGATTATTTCAGTAAACGATTCAAAAAAGTAAAAGATAGTTTAGGCTTAGGCAAAGATTATGGATTGTATAGTTTTCGACACACTTTTATTACTAAGCTTTACCATGAATTTGTAAAAAACTCTACACCATTTGAAGCTAAAAGTAAATTGATGTTAATTACAGGTCACGAAACTATGGTTGCTTTGGATAAATATTTACGTGATATTGATGCGGTACTTCCTGAGGATTATTCACAACATATTAATAATGCTCAATAAATAGTTTTCTTCTATTTTTTGAGCATTTTATTATACGTTTCAAGATCCCACTTTTGGTTTTTTAAGTGAACATAATTAGGGTTGTCAATTAGTTTGGGTTCTAAGTTGAATTCTTTCAAGGTTTCAGCCAACATTAATTGTTCGAAATAAATGGGCATGAAACGAAGGATTCCTTTTTTAGCAAACTTTTCATAATTATCAGCAATAAATTGATGCGCTTTTTTACAAAATTCAGTATTGAAGCTCAAATCTTTACAACCGTAAACTCCCATGTTATAGGCATGAGTATGGTGTTTTTCGGCTTGTCTGTAGCTTTCTTTAAAAAAAGCACCACTGTCAATACTTTCCACCAAAACCGAATCAAACTCGGGTTGGTGTCCTAAAATCACATCTAAATCAAGGAATAAAAAAGGGGTGTTTTGTGCTTCATAGGCAAAAATTTTAGGCATTGCCCAAAGTTCTTTATCAAAGGCCTTAGGTTCTTGAATAACAATATTTATCCCTTGAATATCTTTGATTTGCTTTGCGAATTCATCGTTGGTATAAAAATAGACCTCTGAATAAAACCGCAAAGCATCATTGATAGATTTTCGAAGAAACCATTGTTGAAAATCAGGTTTTACCCATTCTCTACTTAAGATCATGGGATGATAAGTATAAATTACTCTCATAGAAAAATGCTACCAAACGGGTTGAATTTGCACTTCTGAATATTTCAAATGACTGACCAAAAAATTAATCTTCACATTGGAATAGGCTTGTGTTACAATAATATTAGCATTTCGCCAATACTCAACATTAGTAAATCGGAACGGTATGTTATTCCCTGCTCCATCGCGAATACTTAGCACATCAATTATCTCACCTTTAGCTGTATCGGGTAAAGTAATATAATTGATACCATTTACCAAATTTACATACTTATAAGCAAATTCTATTACACGTTCAGAAGTAGACAATTGCATCAACGCTTTGTATACCCCATCAGTATCAACAATTCCTAAAACTCCAGAAGCCGCTCCTTGTTCTTTAAAAAGGGTAACAAACTTTTGTCTCTCGCCATTCCCTGTAACATAATCCATTAATGAATACCCATCATTGTTTGGACTATACCCCGAATTAGGCTCAAATCGATTAGGAATTCGTAGAGAAGTCAATGTTCCTGGTACTCCTTGCTCTCCCTTTTCTCCTTGGATGCCTTGAATACCCTGATCGCCTTTGTCACCTTTATCCCCTTTTACGCCTTGAAGTCCTTGTTCTCCTTTGTCTCCTTTTATACCTTGAATGCCCTGTTCTCCTTGGACGCCCTGAAAACCACGTTCTCCTTGAACACCTTGAATTCCTTGTTCACCTTTTTCTCCTTGAATTCCCTGAATACCTTGTTCCCCTTGGATTCCTTGCTCTCCCTGAATACCTTGTTCTCCAGTTCCACCATCACAACAATTGTCGATGAAAAAGAATTTTTCAGCCAATTCAATCAAAAAGGTATTGAAGCTTTGAGCCATAATCATTGGTTCACACAATTCAGTAGCTACCTGCAAATAATCCATTACAAAAGGATTGTTACCAAAAGAAGCTTCGGATTGGATTTTAAACATAGAAGCCGAAGAAGGAACGCCAACCACATTTTGTGCCGGACTAAAAGAGGTAATTAGGAAATTGTCTTGTGTGCGAAACAACAAGACATTTCCGTTTTTATCTTTTACAAATTTTACAATTTTGCTCATATTCACAAATTAAGCCGCTCTTCTAACTTTTCTTTTTCGAACTACTCTCCTTTTTGGTGTTTTTGCTTTTGCAGCTCTTTTTACCACACGCTTTTTTACTGGCTTTTTTGGTTGTGCCACTTTGACGACTTTACCGCCTTTGATGTATTTGTAGCCTTTTTTTAGTGTACCATCTACTTTCAAGCCTGTGGCTTTTACTACTCTAGTACACACGGTTTTTAAACCTCTCACACTTGGTTTTTTTAATCCTTTACTTCTCATGTTTTTACTGTTTAAATCATCCATTTCTAACTTGTTTTGCAAATCGTGAATTTGTTTTCTGATACTTACAATTTCACTTTTTGTTGAATTCCAACTTTGTGTTTTCAAAAATCGGATTGTGGCTAAAATTTTTTTTCTTTCTGATACAGTTAATCTTTTCATACTTGCAGTTGTATTAATTCACACTAAATGATAATCTTCTTTTACTAGTGGTTACAGTTGGTGTTTCCGTTCCACTTCGCATTAATCGCTTATTAAAAATATTGAACTTCAAACTATCCAAAGGTTTGTCATGATAGCGGTTTTTGTCGGCATAGACATAATTCTCTCGGTAATCAGACTTTTTTTCAGTAAACAAAACAATATCTGCATCAAACTGACTTTTGCTTCCGCCACGCATTTTACCATCAGTGGTTTGTTGGAAAATCACAAGGAATAATTTACCATCGTATTTTTTTCGCAAGTCTTTATCTACCTCAAATCCTTTGTGCATTTCCTGCATTTTGGTAAAACTATCAATGACAATCACATCGTTTTTGGCAATAAGCTGTTCTAATTCCTGCACCGATTTTACTTCGGGAGCTTCGATATGATTCAAAGCTTTGGCATTTAAATATTGCTCGGCTTTATCAAAATATAAATTACTCTCGGGATGCTCTTCTATACTGGCGTGACCCACTTTATAATTTTGCGCCATGGCATTCATAAACTGAAAAGCCATTCTGGTCTTCATCGAACCTTGTCCACCTGTTAACGAAATCACGACACTTTCTTTATTCTTGCGCTCAATTTGACCTAAAAACTGCGCCATTTCTGTGTTGTCAATCTTGAAATAATTGACGTTTTTAGACTTGTTTGCCATTTTATAAGCCAAAGTATTTCGGTTGGTTTTGTTCCCTTTTACAGCTCCAAACAAAGCATATTGACCTCCTTCAATTTTTGGTTCTTCCACCGTTTCCGTTTTGTCAACTATTTGTTTTGGTTGGACAACTTTCTTTGACGTTTTGGGCTTCAACGACATATCAATGATTTTCTTCGGCTTTCGATTATTGCCTTTGACAAGTTCCTTCAAAGCCATTACAAATTGCTTAGTTTCTAAATACACCCAGATTTGGTCTTCCTTTTTACCTGCTTGCATTTCTGCTACTTCAAAAATTTTGGTTTTGGTGTTGTAGTTGATGAGCAATCCATCCACATTGATTTTTCCAAAACTTCTAGGCTCAAAAACCACTTCGTTACTTTCTTTGTACTCTGTGACTTTAAGCTCAATTTTATGCATCATTAAAAAACCGTTTCCAATATCTCTCAAAGAAGCGATTGCATTGGTGTCAATTTTTGGTGTTGGTTTTTTGGTTGGCTTTTTAACTGGCGTTTTTACTTTTGATTGCGTTGGTTTTTTGACTGGAGTAGCTTTTGCTTTTTGAGGCGTAGTTGTTTTTGAAACACGCTTGGCTGTCGGCTTATTCTCTTTTCCTTCTGACTTCAAAAGCTCTTTTACAAATAAGAAATCACCGTTGGCATCGGGTTGCAAAATATAATCTGCTGCTTTTTGGGCTTGGCTACTGGCTTTCATCAAGAAACGATTGTCGTTTTCTAAATTAGGCAACAACACATCATTCCATCCTTTTAAATAACCTGCGTGGTTTTTATTGGTGTAAAACATAATTCCTGCTTGTGCCGATAAAAACACGGCTCCAAACTCTGCAATCAATTCTTCAAAAGCATATTCAGCCGACCCAAAATCATTGGCCAATTCTCGTTTCAATCGGCTAACATGACCTGTACTGTGACTTAATTCGTGAAAATAGGTTCTGTAAAAATCCTCCGAAGTTTTGAACTTTGACAATTCAGGCATACTCAACAAATCCTTAGCAGGCACATAAAAAGCTTTATTTCCTGTAAAAAGAATTTCAGGTTGTGGCTTTGGATAGTTTTTTACAATAGCCTCGGCTACGTCAATCTTTTGGTTATCCCCTGTTTCTATTTCATTGTTCACTACTTTGCCTAACAACGGAAAATTTTCTAAATCAAAATCGATTCCTTCTATATCTTGTCCGTTGAAGACATTGTAGTATTTCAAGAAATAGACTGTCTTTTTATCGCCTTTTTCTAATTTGTTATCTTCAATTACCGAATTCAATCTTTCAATTTCAGCATCGGAATATTCTTTGTCGTAGGTGGAATAATAAATCACACGATAGCCATGACTTCCTTTTTTGATTTTTCCGCCTTTCTCTTGAATTTGCTTGAACGTCAAAAAATAAGGATTGTCCAGCATCCCAAAAAGCGGAGACAACATCACCACATTTACCCCTCGATAAGCTTTTTTGGAAATGAAATTATACGGAACCAAATAGCCTTCTTCTTTCCATGCTCGTTTGTAATCACCTTTGTTGGCATCTTTGATTAAATCAATCATACGCTTGGTCACCATGTCATAGATTTCATCGGGAGAAACGGGTTTTCCCAATCCAATATCTTCGGATTCAGGAATAAAATCCAAACCATTCAACAAGCCTGTATGTCCTTGAACATCCACACCATTTAACCCAAAAGCGGATTCGGTATGTTGCAATTCAATTAAAAAAGTATCGGATATATAGGCTTGCAACACTTTTCTAATTCGATTGGAAATAGTGGAATTTTGCTCTTTTTCGGCTTTGACTAATAGACTTTCAAGTGTTTCTCTAGTAATCACTTTCCCGTTTAAGTTGTTGAATTCTTCTGCTAAAGTCATATTATGAAAGTGTATAATCGATTCCTAAAATGCTTACTACGGCTTCTGTTCTAATCTCGTTTATTTTGAAACCATCATTTCGTAAAATGGTGATTGCTGTTGTAATAGCGGTTTGTAAATCTAGTTTTACAGGGATTTCTTTGAGTATGATATTGGAATTGGCTGGAATATTGATCGAGTTAATATTCACTTCGGAACTCCCAAAAAGCATATTTCTTTTGTCATAAAACAAAATGCGTTTTAAGGTCACGGCAACAATATTGGCATCAAAATTCACTTGGGTTGGATTAACCATTTTCAAATCCAAAAGAAACGTCACAAAGGGAACACCATCATTCCATTTGACATCAAACTTTTTGAAAGCCACTGGATACACTTTCACGAATTGAAACTGCTCAATGATTTTCTTGATTTTATTGCCCAATAAAAAATAGCCAACTACTGCTACTATGCCCACACCGATGATAATTTTTCGTACACTCATTTTGTGATTATTAAAACAATTACACCCACACTTTAGCTACTCGCCACACCAAAACCCCAAGAGTTACTCCTCCCAAAACCGCCAAAATCTTAACCCAAATGGGAATGTATTTCACAGGTACTTGAACTTTTTCTTTTTCAATGGCTATGGCGTTTGTGGTTTTGTTACTCGCTGACTTTTCGCTTTGGGTTTGCGCCATTTTCTGCCAACCCACGATCATTTTTTTTATGGTATCGTAATAAATACCCATTGCATTATCTCCTGATTTCTTTTTGCTATTGAGCTGTATCAAAAGTTGGTCAATGGTCATTTGCGTGATACTATCACATTCGGGTTTTACCGTTTTCACTTTGGAAACCTGAATAAATAAACTATCCAAAACGGCTTGGTTTACAACCGTTACTTTCAAACTATCCGCTTTGTAGGTTACTACTCGTTCGATGGTATGTGTTTTTTCTAAAGGTTTTGAAGCGCACCCATTCATTAAAAGGGTAAGCATGAAAACCAAGGCTAAAACCAATAGCGTTTGCAAAAAGGTTTTTAATGGATTCTCTGATTGATAATTTGGATTCATGGTTATCTAAATTTTGTTTTTATGACACTTTTTAGCACATCAAAAAAGCTACTAATTAAGTCTTCAACCTCACTATGAATTAAGGTGGAAAAGGAACCTCCCCAAGCACAAATGACATAGGTTAGAATTTTATTCAAATTCAAATACTGGTCGCATACGGCATAGACCGAGAAAGCCACAAAAAAACTCATAATGCCTTCGGCAAGAAACCAACTCAATCTTGGCTTTTTTCCTTTGGATATGGCATTATAAACTTTGGTAAAAACGCCAGCCAAAACCACAATGAGAAAAAGAAAATAATCCTGATATTCTTTGATACTATTTAAGAAGGTACTTTTCATTTTTGGAAGGCTTTTTTATTAGTAAATACGAGCCAATCCCAAGCGTAGCTATAACTAGGCTTGGCAAAAGCAATTGTGTGATTATTCGGTTTGGGCTTTTTTTTTTCGAAAACAAAACGAGACAAACGATTGAGCCATCCTCTTAAATTCACACCGCCCAAGCTTCGGTAATACTTCTCTCGGGATTTTTTTAATTCGAAATGCAAAAACTCTGGATTCGATGCGTTGATGAGCGCAATGGTATCTCTTGAAATCTTGCTGTCTACTTTTATTTTGGCTCCAAATCGGTCTTTCAATACTTGTTTGACAAACATTCGTTTTCCCGAATTGAAATAATGATCTACAATAAGATTCGCTACCGATTGATTTTCAATTTCATCGGCATTGCAAGCATCCCAATAGTATTTTTTGGCAATCAAAACCGCTGTAGATAAAGGCAAATTTTTCATGTCACTTACCGTTGGTGGGCGTTTGATATATGCTTCGTAAACGGGTGCTGATATTCCGTACTTGGTTCCCACCATTTGCCCTAAGGAATTGGTATTGCCTTTACGGTCGGAAATTTTGTTTTGGTAGCCACCTTCTGCTTTTAGTAATTCGGGTAGAAATAAATTGAAATTTGCCATTACAATACTACTTTTTGTGGTTCACTGTTTTTATTTCCCATGAGCAACAACAATCCGATAACGGCTACTGCTCCTAGTACAACTTTGGTTTCTGAGTTCATCTTAATACGGTTTTACGGCATTGCCATTCACAAAATAATACACCCCATTACGGTTGATTAAATATTGACCGCCCACTTTTGAAGCAACAAACACTCCGATATGTTCTCCATAATCAAAGCTTCCTCCGATAAAAGGCTTGGTTCCTGTATTGAAATAGGTTCCTTCGGCTGTTTTTTGCGCATTGAAAACGCTCACATCATTTTGAATCGCCATTACTTTTTGTCCTTTTTTGGGCAAAACAAAAGCAGTAGGTTGTGCTTTACTGGCTACTTTCTTTTTAGCATACCCATTGAGACTGATTTTGGTCACTCCCTTTTTGGCCAATAGTGCTGCTTTGGTCATGTTGCCAAAATCGCCATCAATTTTAACGCCCAACAAACGTTGCAATTCTCGCACTTCAAGCCCTTTACTTCCTTTAAACAATAGTTTGTTTTTGTCTAAAACGGCTCCTACTGTGGGTTGTTGAATCGCTACTTTTGGGGTTGCTGGTGCTACGGGTTCTGGAGTATAAACCATCAAATCCTCTTCGGCTTCTTTTTTCTTTTTCTTCCAATACAGAAAACCTAAAATTCCCGCTCCAACTACTGCTGTTCCTAGTAGTACTTTATTTTCTTTGCTCACTTTCATATTCTACATTATAAATACATTGGAAATTTTTTTCGCAACAAATGATAATCAGCATCATTCAGTTCTTCTCTTAACCACGTTTTCAAAGGCAATGGGGTTCCGCCAATGGTATTGTAACCTAACAAGCGGTTGTAATTTCTAAGTCCAAAGGCTTTACTGATTAAACCAAATTGGGCTTGTGAAACTCCTGTTAGTTCCTCAATGATGGTTTGCTCGTCTGTGCCGGTGTAAATGTTCATGGCATTGTACAAGGCTGTGGCTTTTTGGCTGGCTGAAAAAACTGGAATCATATTCACATCACCTTCATCAATATATTTCGTTCCTCCACCTAAAACCGATTGTCCGTTTTTGTTCTTCTTGGTTAGAAAAAAAATCCCTGTTCCAATAACCAAAACCGATACGCCTAGTAGTATTTTCGTTTTATTTGTCATTAGAAAAATCCTTTTATTAAAAATCGCAACTTGGCAATGTCGGTTTCATTGAACTGATCTTGCAACCATTCCACTAAATTCATCTTGACCAAAGTGGCACTTCTTCGCTCTCCAAACTCATTGTAAACCATAATAAAACCGTTGTGATTCAAACCTGTTAAGTTGTTCTCTACGGTTTTGTAATTGGCCCCAAAACCCAGCAATGCGGTGTAAATAGCTTCGGCTCTTGCTTTGGCTTGGGTTACATTGATATTGCTTGGTTTGTATCTTTTGTCGGCTCGTAACTGTTGGAATCCTTTGAAAATTTTATAGTAGGCAAAGGCAAATATTCCGCCCAAGAGTGCCACTTTCAAAACGGTCATTCCTGTTGGGCTCAACCTCATTGTACTTTCCATCTTCCTTTTGTTTTATGCCGTTAAAAAACCTTTTATCATCTCAAAATTGGTTTTCAATTGGGTGATGGCTGATTTATTTTTGGATAGTTCCGCCAACTTGGTCAATACTTCTGCATCGAGTTTGGCGAGTTCTTTGATTGCCGATGTCTTTGGTTTTAACTCAAAAGGGGTTTTGGCAACCACTTCGATTTGAATGCTTTGTTTTACGCTTCCCATAAGTGATGTTTTTTTAATAATTCTGCTAATTCATTCGAGAATTCAGCATTAGAATTCAATCCGTTGTTGATGTTATCTAGGACGTTTACCACTGAATCGTCTATGTTTTGCAAAGCCGTTGCAAATTGTTTTTTAGCTGGTGAAGTGAAACTTTCCACCGCATTTCCCAAACCGACAGGCGGTGTACCTTTGACAAAACTCATTAAAGCGGGCAATTGCTGAATGGCTCCTAACAACATTTCTTGATTGCCTTTGCTTTTGTTGATGTCATATTTGGATGCCAAGCGTTCTTCTTTCAGCTCTTCATTTTGCTTTTTGAACTCTTTATTTTCGGCTTTCAAGACTTCATTTTCGGTCAACAATCGTTGGGCATCGCCTTTGGCTACAAATAAATTAATCATGTCCAGTGTTCCTAAACCATACGAATTCTGAAAAAAATCAGTTGGCTGTTGTGGTACATTTGGTGCTTGAGGTGCTGGCATTGGCTCGGAAGTATCTTTTGAAAAATTGACTTCAAAGCTTTGACCATCAATTTTGAACGTACTTCCGTTTTTGCGCTTCAAACTCAAACTTAATCGCTTGTGACCATTGGCAAAAAGGGTTTCAAAAAACTGTTCTGCCGTTCCTTCATCAGCTGTGATTTCAGCATGGGTTTTATTGCGAAACACAAACGAATTGGTATCCAAATCGAAAACCGAAACTGCCGAATACTGGTCGGTGTTTAATTTTTCTATGAGATGATCTAATTCCTGCATCGTATTAATTTTTTATAGACAATATCTAGTTCTTTTTTGTTCCAACTGAATTTTGAAAATTCACTCGAACCATTGGTATCCGTTGGTGCAAAACGAATGGATAATTCCACTCTTGAAGTCGAACCATCCGAAACTACAATCGTGGCTCTTTCTTTGCTGGCCAACTCCAAATCATTGATAAAAACGGGCACAAAACCACTATTGATTACTTGCAAAGTCGTTACATCCTCAATGGTGATGTCCTGATCTTTTTTGAGTTTCAAAAAAACTACTCCTGTGTTAATAATTAGAATGTCTTGTGTCATTTTTAGAGGTCTTAACAGCTAGAAGGATTTATTTTGTACATCAAAATCAAATGAAAATAGGTGTCTTTATCTACTGATTTTGCGGTCTTTGCTTTGAAGGTGAATGTTTTGGATTCCGTATCAAAAAGCAAGGGTTTGTAACTATCTTCAAATCCTGCACCTTCTCTGCGTTTCCAATGATTGATGTGAGTAGGTTTTGAAAACGCTACGCCACTATCATCATAAATACCAAACTCGGCAAAATTATCAGGGTCGTTGTGGTTGGTATGCAATTCGGCTCCCAGTATAAAACCCACATCTAAAGCCGTGGTAAGCATTGCTTCATTTCCTTCGGTTGGAATCAATAAATTGATTACTTTTTCTCTTACTGCCATAGTGAATAGTGTTGAAAAAAAGCCGTAAACATTACGGATACGGCTTTATAAATTGAACCTTTACGGATTAAACTTGCGCTTGGTGCGCTCTTACTTCTATTCGAATGTTGTACTCTTGGTCAGCTGGAACCGAAACTCCTTTTGGGTATTCGATTTCCATTTCAAACTCCATATTCGAACGAATTAATGGAGAGGTCGATAAACTTCTAAAAGAAGACATAAATCCATCTTGACACAAATCGGTAATCGGCATATCTACCAATTGATTTCTATCTTGGTTAATTCTGAATTCCGCACCTAAAAAAGCTTTAGGCAAACTGTTTTGTCCTGCGATGCTCGCTGGACTTATCCAAGTTTCATTCTTCAAATCGTCTGACTTTGTGGCTCCCACCAAAACACGCATACTATCCAAAATGTAGTCTCTACCTGCGTTTAATTTGTTTCCATCAATGTTGGTAATTCCAACTTCTCTTCTAGTATTGACATCTACTAGATTTACAATACCTGCATTACCTTTGATCTTCACATTTAAGTAAAGCGTTTTGTCGGTCAATTTTAATTGCCCCACTCTTGGAATTCCACCATTTCTTTTAGCCTTGATTGTCGCTACCGCTGACGCTAATTCTACTCTTCTAGTCATTTGATTGTTTTTTGATTGATGATTGATTGTTTTTCCTCACCCCGACCCCTCTCCAAAGGAAAGGGGAGTCAAGATTGAGTTTGTTTGTTTTTGCTATTGGTATAATTCCGAATACAAATCTTCTTCATCGGAACCGTTAAGACCGCTTTCGTCTTCCATTCCGTAAATGTTGGCTTCTGGTCCTTGCAATCCGTGGTCGTACAATTCATCTTCCAATGCGCCATTGAGACCGTTATTCATTTCAAAAACATTTCCTGCTTCGTCTATGAAAGTGCCGTTCAAGCCGTTTTCATCGTACTGGTAAATTTGACCATCGCCTCCCATGAAAGTACCTTGCAAACCTTCGTCACAAGGACAAGCCAAGCCTACAGCTCCTTTGATAAATCGGGTGGCTTTGCTATCGCCTGTAAGTCTAGTGCTCAAACTTTTATCGGCTATTTTTTTGATTCCTGTCAAGGCTTGCACCACAGCTGAACCCATCAAAGCACCTTTCAAAAGATTATCTTTTGTTGATGTTCCTCTGACTTTTGTGGCTCCAAAAGCCGAAGCTCCTGCCAAAACGATATTGATAATCGGACTTTCGGATTGGGGTAATAAAGTGCTAACGCCATTTGATACCGCACCTCCAACAACTCCACCGCCAATGATTGCTACTTCTTTATTCATCTTACTTTTATTGATTTAATTACGATTTACTTTTTGGTGGCCATGTAAATCCCTCCTCCCAAAACCAAGGCTCCCACAACATACAGCATAGTATTGTCTTTTGGTTTTTGTTCAACGGGTTTAATGGGCATTAACTCGCCAACGGGTTCTTTCTCATTCGTACTGCTTTCACTTACCTCACTTTGGTACGAACTCGTATCGGCACTTTGCCTTTGTTCATTCCCCATTTCAGGGGTAGCAAATGAAGCAGGCGTGATCTCGCTTACCGTGGTCAATTGTGGTCTCGGACGGTTCTTAATCGTATCTACCACTTGTTTGCCAATCGGTGTTTTAGACAATTGCACCGCCTTAGTTACGGCTTTGGATTTGGCTACTTTTCGAACCAATCTACCCGTTTTAGAATCCATTAGTTTGGAAGCTACGCCACCGCCAACAGGAATAAAACTCGCTGCTATAGGTGCAGCAAACTTCGCTACCTTGATTGTGTTTTTTAAGCTCACGTCTCGAAGCCTAATTTTTCTCAGGAATTTGGATTTTCCTAATCCTACTCCGCCATCATTTATAATTATCATACTGCATAGTTTAATTTGATTTTCCAAATACAAACGCTCCTCCAATTACCGCCACAATAGCCGATACCAACACCACATTTGAAGAGGGCTTTGCAAAGAAATTCGATTTCTTTGCAACGGTTTTGCGATTGCCTTTGGGAGCATTCAATCCAAAATGAGGTAAATTAACTTCGGTGTCGTGTGCCATGGTATGTATGGGTTCTCGGTTATTATTCGTCGTTCCGTCAATGATAAAATAGCCTTCGCTTATGTTGCCTGTTTCCTGATTCAAAGGCACGATGACATACACGTGGGTAAATAAATCAGGGCGAAAACTCGGTTGTTTTATTTGTCTTATGTAATGCCTAATCCCTAAATTCACTAGCAAACAACTGGCGAAAATCGAATAGGTTTTGCAATCAACTCCCTCGGCTCGTTGCTTGAACGCACAGGCTGGACTTCTTAAATTTTGCTCCATGCCATCCGCCTTGTACTGAATGTGATGGTACAAAAACCAGTAAATCTTGTCGCAGGTTTCTTTTAACGATTCCATTTGCAAAAGCGTTGCAACTTGCTTGGTTTGGTCGTTGTATTTAACTACCATTTCCTTTATCATTCGAACGGTATCAAAAGTATTGCCGTTGCCTAACTTTGTTTTATCACAAGCAACTTTAGGAAACAACGGCTCGTACTCTTGACCGCCTAATAGTTTTCGTTGTAACAAGCTATCAATGTCCATTTTCGTTTCGTTCTTGCATAGCGTATCAGGCTTTCTTTTGTTTCTTGAACTCAAAGATCAAAAGCTTTTTTTTAAGAATTTGACGGTTGGAGAGGATGGAACGGCTTTGCAAAGGATGGGGTAAAGTTGCAAAGGGTTTGTGAAGGAGATTGCAAATAAAATTGAAACAAAAGAAAACAAAAAAAATCCATAATTCTATAGCTTTTGATTAAATTAATTAACATTTATTGAACTAATTAACATTAATTTTACCAAAAAAGCCAAAAAATATTTATCTTTTTTAACTTCAACAAAAAATCTGAAAATATTAATTTTATAATTTTTTATTTCCCTAATATTGCATTATAAATCAATTAGTTCTATGAGTATACATCAAAGACCAACTTATTTAGATAATAAAAAAAACTTTTATTTCTAAGAAACGAGAATAAATCTTTTGGAAAAAAAAATCTAAAATAGTATTTTTTTTTTAGGAACTAAAAAACACGATAATTTAAAATAACATACACTAATTTAATGATTCAACCAATTAGTTTAAAGAACTTAAAAAAAACATATTTGTCAAAAAAAATGCTATTTTTTGTACTTATTTCAGTGTTTTTGAAAGCAAATGCACAAACTCAAACATTAAAAATAGAAGATGTCAATGAATATGTACTAAATAAATCTAATAAAGTAAAAATAATTAACAATAATTTCATGAGCGCAAAAATTGGATCAACCTTTTATGAAAAGTCTTTGTTGCCTGTTGTGTCATCCTCAATATCTCTTCCCTATCAAAGGTCAATTTCATTATTAGTTCAGCCTGATGGGAGTCAAAAATTTATTGAAAGAAATTTTATAAATTCAGTATTAAATTTAAATGTATCACAGGTAGTACCTTTCACAGGAGGCTCACTAAGCTTGTCTAGTTCATTAAATACTGCTAGAGATTTTAATAATAATACAATAAGTTTTTCTAGTAATTGGCTAAACATTTCATATCAGCAAGCTATAAATGGATACAATAGTTATAAATGGGATAAAAAATTGAATAGTCTGAATGGAAAAAAAGATTCTATACTTTATTTAAAAGAAAAACTTAAATTAAAGTATGATATTTCCAAGATTTATGTAGACACGCAATTATTCCAACTAAAATCAGATTTGATAAAGCAAAATATAGAAAAAACAAAAGCAGTATTGTTTGAACTAGAAGAAAAATTAAAATTTGGTAGGACAATAAAAATTGAAGTTGAGCAAACTAAAATTTTATTAGAACAACTAGTAGGGAAATTAGAAATAAATGATACAAATTACAAACATGGTATTGAATTATTAAAAAAAACAATGAATGATTCAAGCAATACATCATTTATTTTATCTCCTGTTAAGCAAGAGGATTTCATCATTGAAATGGAAAAAACTATTAAATCAATTAAAGCAAATGGATTTGATATAGAAAAAGAAACAAGAATATTGGAACTAAATTCCAAAATGGACAAAATAAAAAAAGAAGGAGCTGTAAATCTTAACATTCAAATGGGATTAGGATTAAATTCATCTTCAAATGAATTTTTAACACTTTATGATAAACCTACACAAAGTCAATTTGTTACTATTGGTGCAAGAATACCCTTGTTAGATTGGGGGCAAAATAAAAACAAATACGCTATCGCTAAATTAGATAATGCAAACTTGCAGTTATTATTGGCAGAAGAAGAACAAAAAATAGAGGAAGAAGTAGAAGATTTAATTCATTACAAACAATCTTTAGATTTACAACAGAAATCTTTAAAAAAACAAAGGAAGCTTTTTATAAGTGTCTCAGAAATGACTAATGAATTACTACTACTTGGCAGGAAAACAATTAGTGAATATAAATCACTTATTTCTGAAATATATAATCTTGAGGTAGAATATCAAAAAACAATAAATGACTTGTACTTATTAAAACTCAAAATAAATGAATTCAATTTAATTTTATAATAATTCTAATTTTTTAAACTATGTTAAAATCAAAGCAAAAAAAAAGAAAGCAAATCGAAGATTTGCAAACAGTTTTAGAAGTAATTAATCCTATTGAAAGTAAAAAAATATTAGGAGGTGACTGGTATACTGATAGATGGGCTGATGGACGATCAGATGGAAATGGTGGTATGATTTTAACATTTCACAATGGTAATGATGGTAGTTGGGCTAGTGGAGCTGGAACATTTGGAGGTACATATGACCCTTTTTATGATGGCTCGTATACTAGTGACTGGTATAATTATGGTAATGATAATACTGGAGGTGGTGGTGATAACGGCAGTAATCCAATTATTCTTCAGAATTTACCAGCTTCCGTTCCGAAACAATTTTTTCCAGGTGCATGCGTTCCAACAAGTGCTTCATTTGTTGCAAGTTTTTTTGGTTCATCACAAACTCCAGAATTTATGATGCATGAATACGGTTTAAAAAATAACATGACTCCATTACAAGAAGCATTAGCATTAAATAATGGTCTGGGGCATGATCAACAAGTAGCTTTCTTGTTACAACAATTTTATATGACAGGTGTGCAATCGATATCGCAAATGACAAATGCTATCGATAATAAGCATATAGTTATGGCTGCAACTATTGATAATAATGGTAATGGGCATGAGGTAACTATTGTTGGATATGACAATGCCACAAGTGAATTTACAATTGCCAATACTGCTACTGGAGCTTATGAGCAAATAAATTATGCAGACATAAGTTTAAGTATCCAATCATGGGAAATAACAGGAGTTAAACCATGATTTTAAGAATAATATTCATAGTTGCCTGCTTGCAGGCAACTATTTTATCGGCACAAACAGAAGATCAAAAAAAGTTAATATTTGAAAGAATAAATCAAGATACTAAGCGTAATGTAGTATTACGGAAAACGGAACATTTTACCAATAAAGAAGAATTTTTTAATAACGCTCAAATTATTCCGGTATATAAAATAAACCTAGATGAGAATAACAAACCGAAACTTACTCTAAATAAAAACTATTTTTTAGTATTTTATATTGGTCGCTTATATGTATTTATTGACAATGAAAATTCTAGATTGTTTGAAAACAGCCCAATTATTCAAACTATAAATAAGTATAATTCTGAAAAAAAACCTTTTAAAGTTGTTTATTTTACTGAAAATTTCTCGCTAGACAGAAAATTTCTAAATCCATTAATTACTGATAATGAATGCAATTATATTATAGAAAAAGATATTAACTATTCATTTTCAACATATGTTGAAAATAAATATGGTTCAATAAACAAACTCAAAGAGATAATTAACACAGACTCCTTGAGAGAGAATTTAAAAACAATAGATTATATTAATTATGTTAAAAATGATTATAAATCATTTGAATATAATTGTCCAAAAGATACTACACTTATATTAAAAAAGTTAATAAGTCAGATTAGAGTTTCGACAAAAAACTTCTCAGATGGTCAAGAAGCAAAACTATTATATAGAATCAATGAAAAATTAAAACCATTTGAAAACATTAGAAATCAATTAAAAAAGACTTTTAAAGAAAATAGATCGAGTGATTCAATCATAAAGGCTAATATTGATGAACTCAATTTAAAAGAAGATAAATACAAAAAAGATAGGTCAAATACTATTGGATTGTATGAATATAAAGTTTATGGTAGTAGTATAACAAATGAATTATTGGAAGTATTAACAGACGGGCAATTTATTGATTTTAAAAAATATATTGACATCATGAATCCAATAGTTGAGACCCTTAACCCTGTTTATAATAATAAGTATAGATATAATTACGGAAAAGAGATTTTAGAAAAAGAGAACACTATTAATAAAAATGATAATAAAGCATTCAAAGAATTTAAAAGCAAAATTCTTAATGACTGTGGTTGTCCTTTTGATGAAACAATAAAAAGAGAAATTATAATTAGATAATGGCTTACAAAATAATCAACAACTTCCTAAACAAACACTTTCAAGAAATCGAAAGTGTTGTTTTGTTTGGGAGTTACATCGACAATCCAAACAAGGCCAATGATATAGATTTACTTTTGATAAGCAAAAACTTCCTTTACTCAATCAAAGAATCATTTATTTTTGAAGATAAAAAAATAAATGTAATCAAACTTAATATTACAGAAGTCTTTGCTATTCTAGCAAAACACTACCAACAAGGAGATTTTTATAAATTAGTATTTACAAGAGGTGTCATAATTAAAGATAAATTAAAAGATGTTCAATTCGTAAAAAACTACATAAATAATTCGTATCCAAAAAAAGATGCAATAATTATTGCAAATGGTTTAAACGAATGTCAATATAAAATAGCCGAATCCATTGAAGTATTATGTAATCCACTAACACTAACAGCTTATTTTACAATATATTCGACAGTTATTTTCAATATAATTGATTGGGTTTTATTAACTAATAATATCCATAATGTTAAAGCCGATAATAAATATAAGAGCTTGTTTTTTAAAAAACAATTTCCAAACGAAAATTCAAAAATTGAAAATTTAATTTTGGTAGCACAAGAAAATAATCAGAAAATTTTTTTGAAAGAACTTGAATATTTAACAAAAGAACTAAACATTCCAATCAAAGAAAAATACTCAAATGATCTAATTTTCGATGATTATTCGCAATCAAGCTTGATTTTATACATAGAAAAACTGTTTGATTTTAATGAAATTCAACAATTAATAGATAAAATAAAATTTGAAAACAATGAACTTCAATTTTACATCTATCAAGTAGATGAAGATAATCAAGAAGAGGCAGGTTGCTATATTGTTATTGATAATTCCAATTTAGAGATTGACAACAATAAACTAAAATGGATTACATTTTTTCAAAATTTATTTTCAAATCAGCAATACACTTTTCCATATAACAATATTTTTTGCTATCCAGAGATCAAGTTTATTGGGAAAGAAAATCTAAAATTAGTAACTCAATTACTAACAAATAATTGCAATACAATACATAATAATAAATTCACAAAAGAAACTTACTTTTTGAGATGTATAACTGAATATATTTTAAAGTACGATATTAAAATTGACGATATCTACAACTATTATCTAGGAAAATTAAATGCCAAAACACGTTCATCAAATTATTTGACAAAAAATCAAAAAACAACAGAAATTAAATTCACATCAGCAAATCAAATTAATGAAAAAAGGCTATTACAACTATTTAGAAAAACAGAAAAATTAAACTTTAATATTTATTTTCCAATATTTAATGATGTTCCTATTTGGTTTCATTTTCAAGTAATTGATTTAATAATTAGCATAATTTTAAAAAACGACTTTCAAAAACTATTTTATATCCATTGTTTAAAACAAATAAATGTTCAAGTTTCCAAATTATAGACAATTAGACGGCAAAGATTGTGGTCCCACTTGCATACAAATCATAGCAAAATATTATGGCAAATTTATTTCTTTACAAGAAATCCGAGAACTTTCAGCAATTTCTAAAGAAGGCTTGTCTTTATACGAATTAGGATTGACTGCGGAAAGATTGGGTTTAAAATCACTTCCTATTAAAGCAACACTTGCTAATCTTCTTACCAAAATTCCTTTACCTTGTATTGCTCATTGGGGGAATAAACATTACATTGTAATATACAAAACAGATAAAAAATATATCTATGTTTCTGATCCACTTTTAGGATTAGTAAAATACACAAGAGAAGAATTCTTAAAAAGATGGGTCGGAATAGGTAATGAGGAATCCGAAAAAGGCATTTTACTACTATTAGAGCCTACGGACAAATTCAACGATATAAAGCCTACAACAAATCCATCAAAATTGTATGCGTTTAACTATTTTATGAGTCATTTAAAACCTTATAAAAAACAAACAACGCAGTTACTTTTAACAATGTTTGTGCTTACACTTATTCAAGCTGCTCTACCATTTATAACTCAGTCAATAGTAGATACTGGTATAACATCCAAAGATTATAATTTTATAACATTACTACTTGTAGCAAACGTTGTTTTAGTTATAAGTGTAAGTTTAGGTAATTGGATTAGACAATCCATTAATATTCACATTTCATCAAGAATAAAAATTTCAATTTTATCAAATTATATCATTAAACTTTTAAAACTACCTCTTGCCTATTTTGAAAATAAATTGGTTGGTGATATACTTCAAAGAGCATTGGATTATGATAGAATGGAAAACTTTATCATGAATTCTGCTTTTAGCATAATTCTTGCCTTTTTCAATTTATTGGTTTTTGGTGTTATTCTATTTGTATATCAACCCATTTTACTACTTGTCTTTATACTAGGAGCAGTGTTGTATATTACATGGACTTTGTTTTTTTGGAATATTAGAAAAAAAATGGATTTTGAATTTTTTGCACTAATGTCCAAAAATAATAGTCATTGGATTGAATTATTGACACATATTGAAGAAATAAAAAATAACAATTACGAACAGGGCAAAAGATGGTCTTGGGAAAAAGTACAAGTTAAACTTTATCACATCAATCTCAGAATATTAAAAATAAATCAAATTGATGCAGTAGGGAGCAATCTGATAAACACATTATCCGACATTGCCTTAACATTTCTAACAGTTTATTTTGTTATTGAAGGTGAAATAACTTTAGGAATGATGATCGCAGTACAATATATTCTAGGTCAGCTAAAAAGTCCTCTTTCTGCTATCATCCAATTCATTTCTTCCTACCAATCAGCGTTCATTAGTTTTACTAGAATAAACGAATCAACTAGTATCCCTGAAGAACAATTGGAAGAAAATATTTACCATAGAGCTTTACCCGAAACAAAATCTTTAACATTGAAAAAGGTTTATTTTGCATATAACAATACTGCAAAAAGCACTTTAAACAATATTAATCTTACTATCCCACAAGGAAAAATCACTGCAATTGTTGGAGCTAGTGGTAGTGGCAAAAGTACATTGTTGAAGATTTTATCAAGACTTTACAAACCAACTTCTGGAGATTATTTTATTGGCAATACAAATATGTCTTCAGTCGATCTAACTTTATGGAGAGAGAAATTAGGAGTTGTAAATCAAAATTCAGATGTTTTTAAAGAAACTATAAAAGAAAATATAATCTTAGGTAGTGAATACGAAATTGATAAATTTTATGAAGTTATAAAAAGAGTAAATTTATTAGATGAAATAGAGAGTATGCCAGCGGGTTTCAACACATTAATGGGAGAAAATGGAAGGGGACTAAGTGAAGGTCAAAAACAGCGTATCATGATTGCAAGAGCATTATACAAAAATCCTGATTATCTATTTTTAGACGAAGCCACCAATTCTTTAGATTCTATTAATGAAAGTATACTAGTTAAAAATTTAAATGAAATTTTTGAGGGTAAAACAGTAGTTATAGTTGCACATCGTTTAGCGACTATCAAAAATGCTGATAACATAATTGTTTTAGATAAAGGAGAAATTGTAGAAATTGGTAATGAAAAAGAACTATTATCAAGAAAAGGGTTTTACTATAGATTAATAAAAAATCAAATTATTTTAGAATCAAATGAATAATAAAATTAAGCATTCAGAAGACTTTACAGATACTATAAATCAATTTCCAAAATTTAATTCAGTATTATTTTATGCGCTTTTTGCAATAATTGGCATAACTATATTTCTACTTTCAATCATAAAATCACCTGAAATAATTATTGGTGAAGCTAAAGTAACCGCAGAAAAACCACCTATCGAAATCATTGCTCAAAATTCAGGGAGAATAATAATTAAAAAGTTTTCTTATCACAAGTTCTTAAAAAAAGATGATTTTTTAGCAGTTATTGAAAACTCTGCAAATGATAACGAAATATCCGAATTGAAATCAGTGTTAAAGAAATATCAAAACAACATTTTTGACTTAAAAATAGAAAATATAAAATTTGCAATGGATTATAAATTAGGAGAGATTGAAGAATCCTACTTAAATCTTCTAAATGTATTATATACATTAGATAAAGCAAAATCTGTAAATGAATACGACAAAAAGAAGAATGTATTAAACCAGCAATCTTCCAAATATTTTGAGATGCTTAACCAAAGAGAAAGTATAAAAAAAATAAAACATCAAGATATTTTACTTTTGAAGAATAAAGTAAAAGAAGATTCAGTCCTTTTTTCAAAAGGATTAATTGTAAAAGCTGAATATGAACAAAGCAATCACAATTATTTAAGAGAAAAAGAAAATCTAAAAAATTATGAAGCTAGAGATATTGAAAATAAATCAAGTATAAATGATAATCAACAGAATATAAGTCTTTTAAATTTTCAAGAAACAGCTAACATTTCAGATTTAGAAATGAAACTAATAAATACTTTCCAACAATTAACACATGTAATTAATCTTTGGGAATCAAAATATGTTTTAAAAGTTCCTCAAGATGGTATAGTAGATATGATGCAATTTGTTTCGTCTTACCAAACTATTAAACAAGGAGAACCTGTTTTTAGTGTTCTTCCAAATGATAATAAAGTTTTAGCTCACTTAATTGTACCTCCAATTGGTGCTGGTAAAATTAAAATAGGACAATCTGTAATCATTAAATTAGCCACCTACCCATATCAAGAATTTGGAAAACTTATTGGAAAAGTAAAATCAATATCTTTAATTCCAACTCAAAATTATTATCTTATAATGGTAGATTTACCGCAAGGTCTTATTAGTGACACGAATCAAACACTATCATTTTCAAAAAACATGATTGGTTCAGCAGAGATAATCACATCAAAAAGAAGTTTGCTTTATAAACTATTTGATAAAATCATAACTGCATTCGATAAAAAACCAACTGAAAATAAAGAAAAAGAAAATCAAAAAAAGTAATATTTTACGAGACATGGTTGATTTTCTTTAAAAATTGTTTGTTTTTCAGTTCAGCTTCTCGGTATTCGTTGAGTTTAATTTTCAACTCTTCGGATAACAAATAGCCGTCAGGAGTTCCGTTTCGGTCAATGAAAATCAACGCTTCTTCGGTCTTGATGTTTTTGGCATTCAATCGCATACCAGGGGAAATATCTTTTCGGGTTTCGTTGATAATGGAATTGATTTCACTTCGGATACACTTCTCAGGCATTTGGCTCAAATACAACTCTTGCAACTCTTTCTTGTTTCGGATATAGTAAAGTGTTTTTAGCATGTTTCTTGGTTTTAATTCAAATTGGTTAGTTGTTGATCGATATTATTTCGGGTTTTCAAAAGGACATTTTTTTGATAGGCATTTAAAAAAGCTATTTCCCAATTACAAACCAATAAAAGTGCCGTTGCTTCAAAAACTGTCATGCGAACGGAAATACAATTCTTGAAACTCAATTCGATTTTGTTACGAAGCTTTAAGGATAATTGTCTCAAAATATCCATCAAAATACAACTGACATAAAAATCAAAATTGCCTTTTCCTTTGCTAATTTGCTTTTCGGTTCGTTTCTGAATAAAAGCATTGATTTGCTCTCGTAGCACTTCGATTTCGTCTCGGGTACACTTTTTCAATTGGATACTGGTCATAGCTTTTTTTCGGCAATTAGGTTTCCATTCTCATAGAACTGGATGACATTGGTGATTTTTGCAAGGGCGTGTTTCTCGAATCGTCTTAGCATACTTTCTATAATGTGTTGTGAATTCCTTTTGTTTTGATTGATTGGCGACCACCAAACCGCATTTTCTTGCTTGCTTTTGGTAAGGATTACCATTTTAATTTTGGAAGCTTCGGGTGCAAATACTGGCATAGATATAAATGGATTAGGTTAGAATTCACTCAAATCATATTGTACAAAATCAGAAGCAGCAACTACTTTTTCATTGCTTTTCAAACACTTTTTTTCAATCATTTGGGGTAGCTTTTCCAAGTAGGTCGCTGGCAAATTCTTTTCGACATAATCAAATAACTGCGGTAGCGTGATTTTGTTTTTGAAAAAGCGGTTGACTTCATTCTCGCATTTTTTAGCGTGATTGATAGTTTCTTTTCTGCGTTGCGCATTACATTCCTGTTTCTTTTTTATGGCTTCGTATTTTGCTTTTCCTTGCAAATGCTCGTTCCATTTTACTTTGGTGTATTCAAAGCCGACTTCTTTTGCCGTTTTTCGGGTCATATCAAAATAATCGAAGGGAAATAAAGGCGGAAATTCATTTTTCACAAACCATTTTCTAGCCCATTCTGCACGCCAACGCATTTGCTGAATATCATCCACAATCGAAGCTTTATTAAAGGCTTCTCCTGTAAAAGCTATCCATTTGTATTCCATGTACAACGAAATTGCTTTTTTCCAAGAACCTGCAAAAGGTGTGGAATTCTTGTAGATTTTAGAAATACTCTTGAAAAAATCTTGGATTACCAATTGCCTAAAATCCTCTTTGAGCATCGTTCCTGAATATGCTTCTTTAAACAAATAGCGAATATCAATCGGTTTGTAATTGTTGTACTCTTTGTTGGCCAAGTTTACCGCCAATTCCTGAGGATGCAAGATTAAATTTTGCAGTTTATCCGATAAAGTATTCTCAATTTTAACAGTTTCCGCGCGCTCCACCTCGGTTGGATTTTGCATCTTGCTGGCTGGTGTTCTAGTAAAAAACAAATGAGAAGGCGTGACCGAAGGGAACTCCTTTTTAAAAAGAGAAATGTTTTTCACATTCTCTTTCTTTTGAGATTCATTTAAAGATGTTCTAGTACTCTCATTGTTATCAGGTAAAACTTTCTCGATTTCAGGACTAAGTTGTTGATTTTCAGTAGTTATTAATTTTGAGGTTTTGAGGTCTAAAACGGTCAAAATTTCAGGATTGATATGCAATTCTACGGGTCTATTTTGCCCTTTGAATACATAATCGACAAACACACCACATTCTTCCAAACGCTGTCTATGATTCCGAACCGTTTTAGTACAAAGAGCTAAACTATTCACTCCATTACGCTTCAACTCGGTTACTAAAAACGAATTGATTTTGAATTCTTCTATTGGTCGAATGGCTGTTACTCCCAGTTTCATATACTGTTCATTGCGCTTCATCAATTGAGAATTATAAAGATGGAGCAAGTTTTGAAAAACCAATTCTGTGGCATACTTAACCGCTTGGATTTTCTTTTTGCAAATAATCATTCCGTATTCATTGCAAAAATCATCTACACTTTGATTAAACGCTCTTGGTTTAAGCGATTGATTTTTCTTTGCAAAAAGGATGGAAAATGTTTTCTGAACCTCAGTAAGTTCATTATCCCTAAGAAATAGCCTAACCCTTTCGTTATGTTTGTCAATTAGATCATTCTCAGCATTGGTCTGAAAATTATAGCCTGCTATGTACTTACGGTAATTATCCATAGTAATGGAAAAGGCTTCCATTGCTATTGCGGGATATACCGCCATAATTCTATTTTCCAGTTGCAAAGAAGTTGCAACGGTCGTTGCAATGCTTTCAAGGGTTTTGTATTTGTGGTCTGTGTTTCCAAAACCAAAAAGATGAGAAGCTAATGAAAAAACATTGCTGTCTAAAGAGGGTTTTTTCATAGTGTTAGGATTTAACCCTGCTGTATCGGGCCAATAGAGCCCGAATACATCAAGGAATTATCAGCATTTGCTGGAGGTATTTTCAGGATCTACGTTTACTCTTGAATTGGGTAGCCAATAAATTTTCGGTTACACTTTCTAAAGTCCAATTCTGTAAGGGTTTTGATTTTCTAATTTTTCGGGGTTCAGGTCTTCCCACTTCTTTATCGATACACAAGGCAAGTTCTTTCAATTCCTCAGTGGAAAGAAAGATTTTCGCATTGTTAAGTATGGATAAGACTTTGGGATTGTTCATTGCCCTTAAACTTTAAATAATCGTTGACGTTTGAGTTGTAGTGCTTTTTTGGCTTTTACAGTTTTGTTTACTAATTGCATAATAGCCAATTCTACTTGTTCATTTTCACGCATTCCATTGACAAAAGTGCGGATGCTCTGTCTCGTGTAGTCTTCGCCAATAGCGTTTTTGATTTTTCTTTTTTTCAAATGCAAGGAAATTGTGGCTGAGTACTGCTTTCCTAAAGTTTTAATAATACAGGTTCTTTCTTGGTTGTTAATCATATTTCAAATTGTATTTGGTAACTAAAATCGTTTTGTAATTCTTTCAAGTCAGCATTCTCAATTTCAAAATTCCACGGCACATAAATGGTTCGAAGCGTTGCACTATAGCGTAATCCAGCTCTACGTAATTTTTGATGCAATCGGTAACGTCTATTTATTTTTTGGGTTCGTATCATATTGCTAGTGTACTATTTATACTTTGTGACGAATAATAATTCAATTATCTGCAACATTTTATACCATATAGCAATAAACTGCAATATATATTTGTTACATTTGCGGCTACAATTACGCTACAAAGGCGTACAAATAGCAATTTCAACTATTGCAAATATATGCAACAATTGCAATATTTTGCAATTTTTATAAAAAAATACCACAAATTTCCAAAAACAAATTTCATGCAACTGATTATCAAAGAAGTAAGAGAGAGTAAAAAACTAACTCAAGACGAAATCGTTGAACTTTCAGGCATAAAAAAGCGAACTTATGTAGATTATGAGAACGGAAAATCAGATATTCCGCTCTCTAAATTGCAAAATATAGCAAATGCCTTAAAAGTTAACCTGTTTGAATTGTTTGAAGGCTATAATGAAACCTTAGCCGAAATGAGCCAAAATAGCTTATTAACAAAATTGCAATTTGAGAATGAAGCTTTAAGAAAAGAAAATGCTGAATTAAAAAAAGACAAAGCCTTTTTACAATCACTCTTAAAACCGAATGACCACGATAAAAGTCAACCCGCATAGTGATATGCGAGTGGTTTGGAAGAGAGAGGAAGAGAATGTTTATTAACAATAAAGATTATTATATTTTTTTTAAGACAATTTAATTTAAACAATATGAATATTTTTTCTAAAAAACTTTCCTCTACAGAAGTTGAACAATTACCTATTGATCCTATTGATATTTTTCAAGGTCTTTTGCACAAAGATGGATATTCATATTTGAGAGGAATTCAAGAAGAAGTTTTAAATTCTTGGCATCAAATAAGAGAACAAAGAGATGTTCTTTGTAAAATGAATACAGGTTCAGGCAAAACCTTGGTAAGCTTATTAATGTTACTTTCTAAAATGAATGAGGGAATAGGTCCATCACTATATTTATGTCCTGATTTACAATTATTGGAACAAGCTAAAATTCAAGCTAATTTATATGGTATACCTGTTTGTGAAATAGAAGAAAAGAATAGTTTTCCATCTGATTTCCATAATAGTAAAAGTATTTTATTGTGTACTTTTCAAAGATTGTTCAATTCAAAATCTATTTTCAAAAGAGATAATATTACCCTTGGAGCGATAGTTATTGATGATGCGCATAGTTGTTTAGATTTAGCAAGAGAAGCTACAACATTGAAATTACCACGAAATCACAAAGCCTGTGAACGAATTATTAAATTGTTTGAAGCTGATTTAAAGGATCAAGCTAAAGGAACTTATAGTAGATTAATCGATGGAGATCCATATGCCAGTGTTTTAAAAGTACAATATTGGGTATGGATTGAAAAGATTGATGAAATTATATCTTTATTGAATGAATTTTCAGATGATACAGAACTAAAATTTAAATGGGGTTTAATTGCTGATGATTTATTGTCTTTTGATTGTTTTTTAGGTCCTAAAGGAATTGAAATAGCACCAATTCATGTACCATATCAAAATGTTATATCATTTTATGAAGCAAAGCACAGATATATTTTATCTGCCACATTTGAAGACCAAATAGATTTAATAAAAGATTTCGGGATAGACAAAGACAGTATTCTAAATGCTTTAATTCCTAAAAACAGGAAAGATTTAGGACAAAGATTAATTTTAGCACCGAAAAGATTTGATCCTTCACTATATGAAAAAGACATTCACAATTTAGGAATCAAATATTCTAAATCTAATATAAATGTTGTTGTGTTAGTTCCATCATTTACTAGAGCTGAACCATGGATAAATGCTGGAGGTGTTGTTCTTAATGATGGCGATATAAATGTAAATATTAATAATTTAAAAAAAAACAATGGCGGTTTACATATACTTATTAATAGATACGATGGTGTAGATTTATCAGGTGATATGTGTAGGGTTCTAATATTAGATGGTTATCCTGCTTTTACATCATTAAAGGAATTATATTCAGAAATGAGATTAGAAAGTGTAAAAGCATCATTAAAGGCACAAATAATAGAACAAGGCTTAGGTCGTGGCGTTCGGTCTGGTAGTGATTATTGTTCTGTAATACTAATGGGTAATGATTTGTTACAATTTCTTGGAAATAAGATAAATATGAAATATTTTACAGCAGTTACAAGAAAACAACTAGAAATTGGCTTATCGTTATTAGATGAAGAAAACAAAGAAAATTCAATAAATACAATTTCTGAAACCATGAATCTATGTTTAACTCAACATCCAGATTGGAGAACTTATCATTCTCAAAATATTTCAAAAGTTGAAATAGATGAGTTGAACGATGAAAAAATTAAAAATATAAACATTGCACAAATTGAAAAGAAGGCTATAGATTTATTTCGTTCGAGAAATTATGTGGCAGCTAAAGATGAAATTTTAAATAACATTATTAATAAAATAAGTTTAACTGAAAAACAAAAAGGATGGTATTTTCAATTCGCAGCTCAACTAACCTATTTAGATAATAAATTAATATCAAATGACTTACAGATTAAAGCATCTTCTTTAGCTCCACATATGTTGAAGACTAAACTTGGATCTAATTACACCAAAATTAATATAAATGAAGAACAAGCTTCTAATGTTTTAAAATTTATAAGCCAATTTGATAAATCACAAGATTTTAAAATTTATTTAGAGGAATTACTATTGAACTTCAGATATACTCCTGATATTAATGCTACTAAATTTGAAAATGCTCTTGCAAATGTTGGTAGAATAATTGGTTTCTATGCACAAGAACCTGAAAATGATTTTGGAAATGGCCCTGATGTTCTTTGGGGTATGACTGATATGCATTATTTAATATTAGAAGCAAAATCGATGGCGATTCATACTGAAATAACTCGTGATAATATTGGTCAGTTATTACAGTCTGGTGAATGGTTTAAAAAGCAGTATGGTGATGCAACTAAACACACATTGGTAACATTACAATCGCCAAATTTTAAAGGATTTAATGTCAATCCTAGTGAGAACACAAAAGTAATTGATGATGTCGCAATTGAAAAAATTAGAACTAATTTATCTCAATTTGTCAATGCAATAGTAAGTACTGGTATAAATGCAATTACAATAGTTGAAATATCAAAACTACTTATTGCTCATGATTTTACACCAACTTCATTTAGGAAAAATTATTTGAACGATATTATAGTTAAAAAAAGATGATTTCAAAAAAACATAAATTTGAGATAAACGTTTAAAAAAAGAAAGTTTGCAAAAAAACAACAATTAATAGTTAATCAAAAATTCATCTTACCTTTGATTATATAAGGAAAATTCAATAACAAAATTGCATACGGAAACGCATACGATTTGTGTCCATTTCAACTAAATTAGCTCTCGGGAACCCCTGTAAACACTGAAATTAATTTTTCATTTCCGAATTCATAACCCTGAGGTCCCGAGTTCAAATCTCGGTCTCGCTACCAAAAGCCTCAAATTTACTATTTGAGGCTTTTTTTTGCGCTCTATTTACCTTTCCTTTCCAATCAATCAATCAATCAATCAATCAATCAATCAATCAATCAATCAATCAATCAATTAATCCATCAATTAAAGTCAAATATTAGCATTTGTTAATTTTTACCAAAAAGAAAGCCTCAAAAATTGTGTGATTGATTTTCTTATTATATTTGATGATATAAAAGTTAATCAAACCTAAATTCTAATAAAATGAAAAAAGTAGCCGCAATTTTAGCTTTTTCATTCTTTGCTTTATCAACACAAGCACAAGAAACTCCAGCTAAAGAGAAAACAAAGAAAGAAGCAACAACTACAAAAAAAGAAGCAACAAAAACAAAGACCGAATGCAAAGCAGAAGGTAAAAAATGTTGCTCTTCCAAAAAAACAAAATAAAAAAAAGCCTCAATCGAGGCTTTTTTTTAATCTAGAATTTTTCTACTTTACTCTAACACTCCATTCAAAATCCATTTCAGAAACCTGTACTCCCTTTTCATCGGTTCCAATGGATTTCATCCAAAAGGTTTGTCCCTCACCTGTTGCGACAGTTTGTTTTATAGCCTCCTCGATTAAATGTCCATCATTACAAATAAAGGTGATTCTTCCTGTAGCCTTTTTGGTAAAATTTCCTTTATTATTAGCCACTAACATGGATATTTTTCTTCCGCTTTTTTGAATTTGATACATTACTAAAGCTCCTGTAGACAACTCTGCCGCCATGGCTTGAACAGCAAAATACATAGAATTAAACGGATTTTGATTAATCCAGCGGTGCTTTACACTAACTACACATTGTTTTTCATTAATAGACTTTACTCTTACTCCACATAAAAATGCTGATGGCAATTTAAAAAGCAAGAATTGATTCAATTTTGATACGTTTATTTCCATTATGTATTGGTTTTTGGGTAAAAATACAAAAAAATACTATGCATACATATAAAAATAAAACTTAGTCCTTCTTCAAAACTCTTTAAAGCTAAAATAGCACTAAACAACTGTAAAACAGTGCAAAACCTTTAACATATAAAAGATTAAGACATATTTAATGTGTTAATATTTTGTTAATATTTACTACTATGCGATACAAGATACTTTCTTTTAGACATATATTTGCATAAGAAATTACTATATACTTTAAATCATGGAAACATCTTCAGAAAAAAACATTGCAACATTTACTCACCTGAGTACACTGAGCCAGTATATAATTCCTTTTGGAAATTATATCTTCCCTATTTTGATTTGGACTTCAAAAAAAGATCAATCAGAATTTGTAGACCATCACGGAAAACAAGCTATTAATTTTCAATTGAGTATCCTTATTTACTCTTTGGTTATGGCAGCAATTGCATTACCGATATTAATTTTTACTGTTTTTAACAATATGACCTTTGATGAATTCTACCACAATCAAGGATTAGTGATGAGAAATTTTAATTTTGAAGACCACATTGGACTTATTACAGTTGGAATCATCGCTGCTCTTGCTTTTGTTGGATTCAAAATAGCAGAATTCTTTTTAATAATTATTGCAGCTGTGAAAACATCAAATGGAGAAAAATACCAATATCCATTCACCATTCCCTTTATAAAGTAATCAATTATAAAGTAGTATATAGTAGTCTAATCAACACTATAAATCATCTCAACTATCACCTGTAATGGAAAGTAATCAAAAAACGAACAGTTCTAATCAAACAAAAAATCAAAACGAAAATTATGAACATTGAAAACACAAAAGCCCAGATGCGTAAAGGTGTTCTCGAGTTTTGCATCTTATCTGTATTAAAAGAAAAAGATGCCTACACTTCTGAAATATTAGACACTTTAAAAGACGCAAAATTGTTAGTAGTTGAGGGAACCATTTATCCTTTGCTAACTCGATTAAAAAATGACGGATTACTCCACTACCGTTGGGAAGAATCCACCTCAGGACCACCAAGAAAGTATTATGGTCTTACCGAAATAGGTCAAACCTTTTTAACTGAATTAAGCGGCACTTGGAATGAATTATCCGAAGCCGTAAGTCTAATAACCAACCAAAAACAATAGTCATGAACAAAACTGTAAATATAAACCTAGGCGGAATGTTCTTCCATATCGATGAAGATGCATACCAAAAATTAACTCGCTATTTTGAAGCTATAAGACGCTCTTTGTCTAAATCTTCTGGTCAAGAAGAAATCATAAAAGATATCGAAATGCGCGTTTCAGAATTGTTGAATGAAAAACAAAAGAGCGACAAACACGTTGTAGGTCTGAAAGATGTAGACGAAGTTATCGCAGTAATGGGACAACCAGAAGATTATATCATTGAAGAAGAATCAAGTAGCTCTCAAAAATTTAATGAGTATAGCACTAGAACCACCAAAAAATTATACCGCGACAAAGAAAAAGGAATGATTGGTGGTGTAGCCACAGGTCTTGGACATTACTTCGGAATCGATGCGGTTTGGTTAAAAATTATGTTCCTAATCTTTGTTTTCGCTGGATTTGGTTCAGGGATTTTGGCTTATATTATTCTTTGGATTGTGACTCCTGAAGCCATCACTACTTCGGAAAAACTAGAAATGACTGGCGAGCCCGTAACGATCTCTAATATTGAAAAAAAAGTGCGTGAAGAATTTGAAAACGTATCTGGCAAATTCAAAAATGCCGATTATGACAAAATGGGAAACCAAGTAAAATCTGGAGCCGAAAAACTGGGAAACTCTTTAGGTGATTTTATTATGACTCTTTTTAAAGTTTTCTCTAAAGTTTTGGGTGTTATTTTAATCTTGACAGGACTTTTCACTCTAGTTAGCTTATTTATTGGGGTATTTACATTAGGCTCTTCAGCATTTATCGATTTTCCTTGGCAAAACTTTGTTGAAGCTGGGAACTTTGCTGACTATCCAATTTGGAGCTTTGGTCTATTGATGTTTTTTGCTATTGGAATTCCTTTCTTTTTCCTTACTGTATTAGGATTTAAACTATTGTCACCAACAATAGGTTCTATCGGAAATATTGCCAAATATAGTTTATTGGCTTTATGGTTAATCTCTGTTGCCATCTTAATCTCTATTGGAGTAAAAACTGCTACTCAAGTGGCGTACGATGGAAAAACTGTAGTAAAACAAAATATTCCTTTGAATGCAAACGATACTTTGTTCGTGAAATTCAGATATAATGATTATTACACTAAAGATATCGACGATCATACTGAATTTGAGTTTGTTCAAGATTCTGCGAACAACAAATTGATCTATTCTAATAATGTAAGCTTGAGAATTTTATACACCGATGAAAAAACACCTTACATTCAAATTGAAAGAACGGCTAAAGGAAAATCGTTTCAAGACGCAAAATTCAGAGCTGAAAAAATTCAATATGGTATAAAAGTAGAAGGAAATCATTTGTATTTAGACAATTATTTGTTGACCGATGTAAAAAACAAATTCCGTGATCAAGAAGTAGAATTGTATTTGTATTTACCAGAAGGGACTTTATTAAAACCAGATGCATCCGTACAAAACTATGATCGTTCAGATAATGATTTCTTTAATTTACACTATAGCTCAGACAAGTACATTTACAAAGTAACTAATTCTCAAATAAAATGTTTAAATTGCCCTGAGGATGAAAGCGAATGGGATGATGTAGAAAACGATTCAACAGCTACTAATGTTACCATCAATGAAAATGGCATTTCTATTAAAAAAGATACTTTAATTAAATCCAATAAGGATATAAAAGAATTAAAAATCAATAAAGACGGAATAATCATCAAAACCGAATAGTCATGGTAAAGATCATCACCATAGTAGCAAAATTTATCATTGTTACCTTAGTTGCTTTGCTTTTTGCTTCCTGCAATTTAGTAACCAACATGAATTCGATTACCGGTAGTGGTAATGTAACCACCGAAAAGAGAATTGTAAATGGGGATTTTAAAAGTATTGAAGTAGGAAACGCTATCGATTTGGTTATTGAACAAGCCGATAAAGTTGAGATTATAGTAGAAGCCGATGATAATTTGCAAAAAGAAATCACTACCAAAGTAGAAAACGGAAAGCTTATTATTGGATGCAAATACAGTTCTTTCTTGAATATCACTTCGAAAAAAGTAATTGTTCGAGCTCCTATCATTGAAGGTATAGAAGCCAATAGTGCTTCGACTGTAAATAGCAAATCAACGCTTAAAGCTACGGAATTCAAGATTGATGCATCGAGTGCGGCTTCTTTGGATTTGAACGTAGAATCTGAAAAAATAATTTGTGATTCTGGAAGTGGAAGTAGTATTGAATTGAAAGGTAAAGCCATTAGTTTACAAACCAGTTCTTCGAGCGGAAGTTCTATTAATGCTGGCGAGTTGTTGGCAAACGATATCAAATCAGAGGCTTCATCAGGAAGTATTCAATCGCTTAATCCATTAGTGAGTCTTGATGCCGAAGCGTCTAGTGGAGGAAATATCTCCTACAAGAATAAGCCGAAAAGCCTGAAAAAAAGTGAAAGTTCTGGCGGTTCAATAAGCCAAGAATAGTTAGTAGTTGATACAAAAAAAGTCCTTCTTCGTGAAGGACTTTTTTTTGTAATACAAATTCAGTATGTGACTAAACATGAGACCATTGCGGCTCTATAGCCCCGATCGCAGTGGAAATCCTTTGTTGCCGGGGTTCGGCAACAAAGATTGTAGCGAAGAGCGGGACTTTGCTCACAAAAAAGCGCTTTGAATACTGCTCCTAAAAAAATTACTCTTTAGCTGCCAAATAACGTTCGGCATCCAATGCAGCCATACAACCTGTACCTGCAGCGGTAATGGCTTGGCGGTACACGTGATCGGCGGCGTCTCCTGCTACGAAAACTCCTGCTACATTCGTTTTTGAACTTCCTGGAACGTTAACGATATAACCCGTTTCGTCTAAGGTCAAGTAATCTTTGAAAATATCGGTGTTGGGTTTATGACCAATGGCTACGAAAAATCCAGTTGCTGGAATGTCATACACTTCATCGGTGGTTTTGTTTTTTACTTTGATAGCTGAAACCACTTGTTCATCTCCTAAAACTTCAACTGTATCGTGGTTTAAAAGGATTTCGATGTTTTCGGTTTTGCGTACTCTTTCTTCCATAATTTTGGAAGCTCTGAATTTTTCGCTTCTAACCAACATCGTTACTTTTTTGCATAACTTAGATAAGTAGTGTGCTTCTTCGCAAGCTGAATCTCCTGCTCCAACGATTACCACTTCTTGATTTCTATAGAAAAATCCATCACAAACGGCACAAGCAGAAACTCCGCCACCCATTTTTAAATAATGTTGTTCTGATGGCAAACCTAAATATTTTGCAGAAGCTCCTGTAGAAATAATTACGGTTTCGCAGTGTAGTTCGATGGTATCATTGATCCAAACTTTGTGGATGTCGCCAGAGAAATCAACTTTGGTAGCCCAACCATCGCGTACATCAGTACCAAAACGTTGTGCTTGTTGTTGCAACTGAATCATCATTTCTGGCCCAGTTACACCGTCTACATAACCTGGAAAATTTTCAACTTCGTTGGTGGTTGTCAACTGTCCCCCTGGTTGCATTCCTTGGTACAAAACTGGATTCATATTGGCTCTAGCAGCATAAATGGCAGCTGTATAACCCGCAGGTCCAGAACCTATAATTAGGCATTTTATTTTTTCGATAGTATTTGACATGGTGTTTTGAGTTTTTTAAAATACATGCAAAAATAGGATTTTAAAAAATAATAACTCGCTTTGAAATATTTGTTTTGATTATGGAGTAATAAAAAAATACCTTTTTGAATAGTAAAAATATTTTTACAAGGGTAGTAAGAATTACTTCCACTTAGTTAATTAATTGTTTTTCGTTCTTCTCGAATCCCAAAAACAAAAACAATCTTGTCTTTAGCTTTTTCTTTTTTGCTGCGGGGAACAACACATTATTTAAAATTAATCGATAACCTGGGGAATTAGGATGTAAGTCTAGTACTGTAGCAGGATCACCAACTTGGTGTTGAAAATCTTCGGGGTCATGACCTCCATAAAATGTAAACATGCCCTTACCTTTTTGTCCATGAATATATCGTGCTTCGCCATTGAGTTCACAACTCCCTAACACAAGGATATTTGATTTTACCAATTCGGCATCAAAAGCAGTAGTTTGCCCCATAAACCCTTTGATCAATTGGGTATGATTCTGACACAACATACTAGGGATTGGATCCCACTTGGCGGAGAATTCCATTAAGGTAAAATAATCTTTTTCCATTGGAATTTTTCTTCTACCAGTCATGTCAATATTTGAGAATTCATATTGTTCTGGACGTCGCTCCAAGGTAAAATTTTTGAAAGCAAAAGAGCGATCAAAATTTAATAAAGATTGATAATTGGGTGTACTGGCATCCCCATCGAACATGGTTTCGCAAATATCTATCCCTTCGGCAGCCAAGGCAATGTCGAAACTGTCGGTTGCAGAACACATAGCAAACATAAATCCACCACCAATTACGAAATGACTTATTTTTTGCGCTACGGCACTTTTCTCCTCTGCTACTTTTGCATAGCCTAATTTCTTAGCTAAAGCTTCTGCTTCCTTTTTTTGATCAATGTACCAAGGGGTGTTTTTATAGGCACTATAAAATTTCCCGTATTGACCCGTAAAATCTTCATGATGCAAATGCAACCAATCATAAAGTAGTAACTGATCTGACAAAACCTCTTCGTCATAAACTGCTGTAAATGGAATCTCGGCATAAGTTAAGACAAGCGTTACTGCATCATCCCAAGGCTGTTTTCCTTTGGGAGTATAAACCGCTATTTTGGGCGCTTTTTCTAGTAAAACCGATTCCATGTTTTGTGAAGGACTCGCAATTTGGTTCAGCAAATCGGCTTCTTCACTATCGGATAGTATTTCAAAACTTACCCCACGAATTTGGCATTCTTTACGAATTTCGGGGGCATCTGGCAACAAAAAAGACCCTCCTCTATAATTGAGTAACCAACTGGCTTTGTAATTTTTATCTAAACACCAATAGGTAATACCATAAGCTTTTAGATGATTTTGTTGTGCTGTTTCATCCATCGGCAACAATATAAACCCCGCATTGGCAGTATGAGACAATACTATGAAGCATAGTATAAAAAAGAAATTTGATTTCATCAGGCGCTATTTGTTTCTCAAAGATAAAACGATACACTTAAAAACTTCACCCTTTTACTGAAAATACTTTAAAATAAATGCCCCCTGACCATTTAAAGATGGAATCTTGCCTCAAAAACACTTGGCTTACATTTATCATTTTTTTGAATTAAAATAAAAACGCGTAATACTACTCTTTTCCAATTTATTGAAAGACAATATATTTGAACCAAAATAAAAACAACTTATGAAATACACTGTTAATTACACCAGCCCGATCTCAAAAAACGTAATAAATTATAGTACTTCAAAAAAAATAGGTGCATGCCTATTAGCTGTTTTATTAGCTACTTTTTACATTTTATCGTTCCAATACTTATTGAATCATTAATAAAATTTTAAAAGCTGTTTTAGTCTAATTGAACTAATTCATTTTGTATAGCATACACTACTAATCCGGCAATATTTCTAGAATTGGTTTTAAGCAGTAAATTGGTGCGATGACCTTCGGCAGTTCTTGGACTAATAAATAATTGCTCACCTATTTCTGCGGCATTTTTTTGTTTACAAATCAATTTTAAAACTTCTATTTCGCGTTCTGAAAGTAAATTTCTGTCTAAACAACTCTTTAGTTTATTTCCAGAGAGCACCACATCTTTAATTACTTTGAGAACATAATCCGAATAATAAAATCCTTTAATAGCTACTTCATTTATTGTATGGATTAATTCGGTAGGTGATGCATTTTTCAACAAATAAGAAACCGCTCCTACATCAATCATATTAGCGACAAATGATTTTGAATCATAACTAGTTAGCGCAATAATTTTTATACTAGGAAATTCTTTATGAATAATTTTGGTAGCTTCAACCCCATTAATAACTGGCATTTTTAAATCGATCAGTACAATATCTGGTAATTCATTGGTACTTCTTAGAAAGTTAAGTAATTCTTGACCATTTGAGTCTTCGTGGAGAATTGTAAAATTAGGCTCTCTTTCTAATATGAAGGTCAATCCCTTTCTGAACAGTGCTTCATCGTCGACTAGAACAATTTTAATTTTTTTATCCATTTTTAAAAAATAAATTCAACGTTTACTCCATTATTTACTTCTGATTGAAAAGACAAACTTCCCTTTAAAAAAGAAATTCTACTCTCAATATTTTTTAATCCTAAACCTTTTTTTTGTGCGCAATTGGCTTCATCAAAACCAATTCCATTATCTGTATATAAACATTTGACATAAGCGCCACTCGAAACAAAACTAACGGTTATTTTTGTCGCTTTCCCGTGTCGTAAAGAATTATTTAATAACTCTTGTAAAATCCTAAAAACATGCAAATGTCTTCGTGTATCAGTTTCATCGAATGTGACTTCATTATGATAAATTACTTCTACCCCTTTGGCAGAGCTAAACTCCATACATAACTCTTCTACACCTGCATCTAAGCCAAATTTTTCTAATACGGGTGGCAATAAGTCATGAGCAATTTTTCGTGAGTTTTCAAGTGCTTTACCTGTCAACGCAATCACATTGGATTTGATTCCCTCTAATTCTTGAATTGAGAGATTGGGTGTAGTTAACAAGTGAGCATTCAATGCCACAACATTTAACTTTGAGCTAATATCATCGTGTAAATCTTGCGCAATACGTTTGCGTTCTGTTTCTTGCGTTTCGATTACGGCTTTTAAAAGCTCTTTTTGATGCTCAATTTCGCTATCCTTTTTTTCAATTTCTTTTTGGATAATTTTTTTTCTAGAAAAGTAGAAGAATACAATTAGTACTACTGCCAAAATGATAAAGAAAAAGGAAGTGTACAGAATTACGAGCACAATTTCTTTTTCTGAAATGGCAGTACTTTCCATGTAATTAAGTGGTATTTAAAAATAGAAACTATTCTAAAACCAAAAATAGTTTTTTTTTATTGAAAACTCCTAAAATAAACTTAAAAAAACATCTTCTTTCTTGATTTATTTTTAAAGAAACTCACTTTCCATTCGTATAAAATAAACAAATAATACAAAACCACTAAAATAGAATTAAATGTCCAAAGCATAAATTTCACTTCATTATTTAATTTAGCATTTATGTTGCCAACTACAAAAACCATGGTACTCGCTAATAAATAAATAATAAGCCCAATAGTAAAATAGTAATATTTCTTTACGGTGGTAAGCATGTTGTATAAATGAAAAACAGCAAATACAATCACACTCAGATTAGTAATCACTATCACGAACAAGTTGTACTGAAAAAATTGTTCATAATCGAGCCAACTCTGTATTCCTATACCGGATAAAACCAAAGCTGTTGTGCTATAAATTATCCGTTTTTGCACTTTCAAACAAGTTAAAGAACCATAAAAAAGCCCCATTAAAAACATCTGCCCAATAAAAAATAAGTTCATTAAAAATAAATTATTCTTATGCAAATGGTACAATGCTTCCATACTTAACTGCATAATGGTAGCAAATAGCAGATACAACAAGAAAAAACCATTAACCTTTTCTTTTTTGAAAAAGCTAATGGCATATAAGCTCAAATTTAACATTAAAATGCTGTATGCTAAATAAAGAAAAAAATCAGTCATATTAATTATTCATCGGACTCTCTGGATCTCCAAAAGGGGGACAAGGACGACCTCCATCAAAAACAATTGGCTCATCTCCTAAAGTTTTAGCTACTCCTGCATTTTCTGGAAAAACATCTTCATAAATCCCTGTTTTAGCATTCAACACTGTTCCTACCAACATCAAGGTTTCTTCGCCAGCTGTATTAATTCCTTTGTAGGCACGAACTGCATCTATTTTTTGATTCATTACCAATTGCAAGGATTCTAACGGAATCAAATAGGCGTCTATTTTTTTAGATTTAGCTGCTTCTTTTGGTGCTTTGTACTTTTTAACCCATTCTTGAGCCGTTGGTAAAGTGATTTCAATTTTTCCCGGAAATTTTTCTTCAGTCATGATAGTATTAGAAAATTAGTTAATAATAGTTGATGCTAAGCTAGCCATTTTTTTATTACAAAAACAAAAAATTAAGGAAGAAATCTCTTCCTAGATCATCACTTCCTGATTTATAAAACACTAAAAAGGAACATCGCTATCATCGTCGGCATCATTGTTAAACGTACTTCCAAAGGCTTCATTGGCTGAAGGCAAATTTCTTGTAAAATCCTCTTGATTCATACTCGAAGGCAAATCGTCATAGCCACTGCTATAATCCTCTAAATTATCAAACTTACCTAAGCTTCCAACGAATTTTAATCGTACATTTTCCAGACCACCGTTTCTGTGCTTTGCGATAATGAATTCTGCTTGACCTGCGGTTGGTGACTGCTCATCGTCATCCCATTCTTCAATTTTATAATACTCCGGACGATAGATAAACGACACAATATCGGCATCTTGCTCAATCGCACCCGATTCACGAAGATCCGAAAGCAAAGGTCGCTTACTAGAGCCACGGGTTTCTACCGCACGGGATAATTGCGAAAGTGCAATAACAGGTACATTGAGTTCTTTTGCCAAAGCTTTTAGGTTTCGAGAAATGGTAGAGATTTCTTGCTCACGGTTTCCACCTCCTTTTCCGTTTCCTCCGGCAGTCATCAGCTGCAAATAATCTACAATAATTAATTTAATTCCGTGTTGTGATGCTAAACGACGGCATTTGGCACGCAAATCAAAAATGGAAAGAGAAGGAGAGTCATCAATAAACAAGGGAGCTTTCTCTAGATTTTTTACCTTGGTACTCAATTGTTCCCATTCGTGTTTTTCTAACTTTCCTGTACGCAATTTTTCAGAAGACAACCCGGTTTCAGAAGAGATCAAACGAGTAATCAGCTGTACCGAAGACATCTCCAAAGAAAAAACAGCCACAGGCTTTTGAAAATCGATAGCAATATTTCTTGCCATCGATAATACAAAGGCCGTCTTACCCATACCAGGACGAGCTGCAATAATAATCAAATCCGAAGGTTGCCAACCTGAAGTAACTTTGTCAAGCTTTTCAAAACCAGTAGCGACACCACTTAATCCTTCTTGACCTGCAATTTCTTCGATTCGTTTTTTGGCTTGAAGTACTAAACTTTGTGCGGTTTCCGAACTACGTTTTACGTTCCCTTGGGTTACCTCGTATAACTTGGATTCGGCTTTGTCTAACAAATCAAAAACATCGGTAGTTTCGTCATACGATTCTTCGATTATTTCAGAAGAAATCCTGATCAAACTTCGTTGAATATACTTTTGGAGAATAATTCTAGAGTGAAATTCGATATGCGCAGATGAGGAGATCTTTTGCGTTAACTGAATCAGGTAAAAATCGCCACCTGAAAGGTCTAATTTGGCATTTTTCCGAAGCTGGGCAGAAACTGTTAATAAGTCAATAGGTTGTGACTCGGTAAACAATTGAACAATAGCCTCAAAGATATGTTTGTGTGCTTCTTTGTAGAAAGCATCGGGTTGTAAAATATCAATTACCTCATCTACCCCTTTTTTGTCAATCATCATAGCTCCTAGCACAGCCTCTTCTAATTCTAGGACCTGTGGTGGTAACTTTCCTTTTTCTAGGTTAATAATAGTGGAGCGATCCACTTTGATTGGGCTTATTGATTTAAAATTTTCCATAGAACGAATTTAAAAAAAAATAGAAGGTTTATGCTATTGAGTTATTACCTAAAAATGTTTATAACTAAAGCTTTTTTGTTGATAACCATAAAAAAGTCCGAAACCAAACGGCTTCGGACTTCAAAATATTTTGTAGGATTTTATTCTTTAAAATGTCCCATTTTGCTGTATTTATCCATCCTTTGAGCGATTAATTCTGCTGTTGATAAGTCTTTCAGTTCATTAAATCCTTTCAAAATATAATGTTCAACCGTTTTGAAAGTCGTTTCTCTATCATAATGTGCTCCACCAAGTGGTTCAGGAATGATATCGTCGACTAATTTTTGTTTTTTCATATCAGCTGAAGTCAATTTTAACGCTTCTGCTGCTTGCTCTTTGTATTCCCAACTTTTCCATAAAATAGAAGAACATGATTCTGGCGAAATTACAGAATACCAAGTATTTTCGAGCATATACACACGATCTCCTACTCCAATTCCTAAAGCTCCTCCAGAAGCTCCTTCTCCAACAATTACGGTGATAATAGGTACTTTTAAGCGTACCATTTCAAAAATATTTCTTGCAATTGCCTCTCCTTGCCCTCTTTCTTCGGCTTCTAAACCAGGATAAGCACCGGGAGTATCTACTAAAGTCAACACCGGAATACCAAATTTTTCAGCCATTTTCATCAAACGCAAAGCTTTTCTGTAGCCTTCTGGATTGGCCATACCAAAGTTTCGGTATTGACGGGTTTTGGTATTGTATCCTTTTTGTTGTCCTACAATCATAAAAGATTGCCCTCCAATTTTCCCTAAACCACCAATCATGGCCTTATCATCTTTGAAACTACGATCACCATGCAATTCTAAAAATGTATCGCCACAAAGTGCTCTAACATGATCTAAAGTATAAGGGCGATTGGGATGTCTGGATAACTGAACACGTTGCCAAGCAGTAAGATTTTTATAGATGCTTTTTTTTGTTTCTACCAACTTCTTGTTAATTTCTTTACACGTTGGGGTAACATCAACATCTGACTCTTTTCCGATAATGACGCATTTTTCTAACTGCTCCTCTAATTCTTTGATGGGAAGTTCAAAATCTAAATATTCCATAGGACTTTTTGCGTTTGTATTATTTTGCAATTCTTAAGGTGTGCAAATGTAAAAATTTAATTTGTTTAAGCCTTACATTTTCCTGGATTGTATAGGAAAGCATAACGCTTATGCTTGAATTTTAAAATTTAGGCTGTTTTAATGTTTTTTATTTTTTTCAGCGGCTAATTCTCTTCTTGATTTGTATTTTTTTAGGTATTCTCCTTTTGGAGTTCCATCATCAAAAGATCCAAACTTCACAATAAATCGGGTTCCTTTCCTAGCGGCTTCATTAGTAAAATTTTCATATTCAATTCTATACAATGCAGAATACATTTCTGCACGCCCAACGCCGTGATAGCAATGAATCAGAACAGGATAATTTGATTTATCATCCATGATTTTAAAAAAAGCATCCAAATTTTGTTGCTTAGGAACCTGATCTGTACCTACATTAAAATAATTTGTATTTGGAATTTGTCTTACCGCTTTAATTTCATCAATGAGCTCTTGGGGATTTTCTGGATTATTAACTAAATCGTTTGTGCCTGGAAATCGAAGATCAATGATTGACTTTATTTTATATTTTTTTACATAACTTTCAATTTCATCTGGCGGAATTACACCTGATTTATACACCTTTCCTTCGGTAATTGTTTCAAAATTATGATTAATATTCATATCATACACATATTTTCCAACGCATATGATTATGATAACAAGTAGGGAAAGAAATAGTATTTTTTTATTTTTCTTCATTTTTATTTAGTAATTAAAATCTATTTGTGATACATTTTTTTGTCTATGATTCTATTCATATAATCTTGAATAAAAGCCTTGCAATTAAGCTCGATTTCATTCATTTCGGCATTTCTATTTTTAATTAAATTTGTTTTTAATGCTTTATCATTTTTATCATAAAAACCAATAGCCGTCTTACCGTCAAAGGTACAAATATAATTCCCTTTAGAAAATTGATAAATATTTCCTGTTGAATTAATAACAAAAGGCTCACTGGATTTTTTATCCAATAAACTTCTTCCCCAGCTTCTAAAAGGTTTAGGATATCCAATCATGTCTAATATTGTTGGATAAATGTCTATTTGTTGCGCCAAATCAGTATCCACTCCTACATATTTGCTGTTCGGTTTATAGATAATTATTGGAACTGCATATCGGTTTATTGGTTTTTCATATTCCTCATAATAAATTTGATTACAATGATCGGCCACAAGAACAAAAATAGTATTGGAAAACCAAGGCTCTTTTTTAGCTTCATTAAAGAAACGTTTTAAGGCAAAATCAGTATATTCAGCACACTTGTGGATAGGAACATTACCTTCTACAAAAGTCTTTGCATACTTTTCGGGTATGATATAAGGCTCATGCGACGAAACTGTAAAAATAGAAGCGAAAAAAGGAGTGCTTTTTTTATCTAACGTTTTTTTCATAAATTGAAAAAAGGGTTCGTCCCAAATACCCCAAAATCCATCAAATTGTGAGTCATCATTAAATTCTGTTCTACCATAATAATTATCTACTCCTAAAATATTTGAGAAACCAAGAAACCCCATGGATCCATTGGCCGCACCATGAAAAAAAGAAGTGTTGTAGCCTTGACTTTCTAGTGTAGAAACTAAAGATTCTATTTTTTGTTTAGGGAATGGAGATGAAGTGAAAGCTTCTTTAAATGAAGGTATTCCCGCCAAAACCGAGGACATTCCATGAATTGATTGTCTACCGTTTGCATAAGCATTAGTAAAAATTAAACTATGCTGAGATAGTGAATCTAAAAATGGAGCATGACTTTTATAATTTGGTATTCCAGATTTTTTATTGAATGCACCAATATATTCACGTCCATAGCTTTCTAAAATAAAAACCACAACATTGGGTTTGGTTTCGGGATTATTATGATATTGCTTTATAGGTTGTACTTTTTCTAAAATCAATTTTTCAGTAACATCTGGATAATTTGTTTTCAAAAAATAATTACTAAACATAGTCCTAATAATAGCGAAGGGAGTGTTTAAAACTATATCTGAATGCACAATATTTTTTACATGTCGGCTCGCATCCAAAATATTAATTGGGCGAGTCGATTTTTTAAAATCCCCTCCTCGAATTCCTCCTATAACAAGAAGTATTACGAGCACAAAACTAAGTATTGAAAAAATAAAATATTTTGATCTCTCTGATGGAACAGTCTGTTTTACCCTAACTTTTTTATACAAATACACCCATAAAGCAGCCAACAAAACAAACAATAGGAAAACGTACCAATAACGAAGCGCAAAACTTAAAAAAAGTGTTGTTTTATTGGTCTCGTGTTCCAAAACATTTAGAACAGCTATTGTAGTCCTTGAAAAAGTATATTTGTAATAAATAAAATCAACAAAATTCGTGGCATAGGCAACCAAATTGGTAGAGAAATAAAGGTAAAAAATAAATTTTTGATAGCTTGGATTCGTATTTTTGACAATTGGTACAATAGAAAACACTATAAACAAAAGATTTACATACAGAATTGCTGTAGTATCAAATGCTAAACCATAGTAACATAAAGCAATAAAATCCGAAAAAGAATCTTGTTTTAGTAGATCACTATTAAATGAATAGAAAAGTATTCTAGCAATAAAATAAAAAATATAGGCTAACAAAATTCGATAGAGCAATACTTTATACTCGTTTATCCGTAAGTGTTTATACATAGCATCAATGAAAATTAATAAAAAAAAAATAACTGCAAATATATTGCATTTTATGGTTTACAAAACATGAATAAGAATTCAGTTTATATTGATTCGGCTAATCTATAGTTATCAAAACTAACCCTAAAACATTTTTATGGTTTCCTTTTTTTGAAAAAAAATGCTAGTGTTTTATACTAGATTATAAACTAAGAAGCCTTGTTATAATAGTGTTTAAAAACGCCGTTTAAAATTACTGTAACAACTATAATGAATGCGCCAATATAAAATTCGGCACTCATTTTTTCTTTTCCTCCAATGATAAAATAGGCCAAAATGATACCATAAACAGGCTCTAAATTTGTGGTAAGCATAACAGTATAAGGCGATAAACGACGCATTACTTTTACCGAAGCCGTAAAAGCATAAGCGGTACAAATGGAAGATAAAAGCAAAATTAGCGCCCAGTTTTTTGGCGTTAAAACAAAAAAATCTGCAGAAAAAGAACCATTACAAACAAAGTAAATGGTAATAAATACAAAACCAGCCAAAAATTCATAAAAAGCGATTACCGAAGGTTCATGGTGTTCGATTAATTTTCCGTTGAATAATGTAAATACGACTCCTAAAATAATGGAGATCAAAGCCAACAACATCCCATGTAAATAATTGATTTCTACCTGAAGTATCATTGCTAATCCCGCTATGATTACTAAACCAAAAATTACTTCATACCACAATACTTTTCGACCATAAAAAATAGGCTCTAGAATTGATGCAATAAAAGCTCCCAAAGAAAAAACAGAGAGAGTAATAGAAACAGTAGCCTCCTTAATCGATTCAAAAAAGGTAATCCAATGCAACGCAATAAGCAATCCAACAAAAACTAGTTTTAGTACTGCACTAAAAGAAATCTGGAAAGGAATTTTCTTAAACAAAAGAAAACCACCTAAAAAGATCGCCGCAAAAAACATGCGATACCAAACCAAAAAATCAGCATCGATCGTAATTAATGCACCCAAAATGGCTGTAAATCCCCAAATAAAAACAATCAAATGAAGATTTAGGTAACTTTTTAAATTATCGTTTGGCATTACGTAATAAATAAATGGCTAATATTCCGAAAAAGATATTGGGCAACCATACGGCTACTAGTGGCGAGAAGGAGGACTTTTCAGCTATAGTACCAAAGATTTTATCAAAAAAAACAAATGCAAACGCAATAGCAATTCCTATGGCAAGATTCGTTCCCATTCCCCCTCTTCGCTTCATGGCCGAAACCGAAACCGCAATTATTGTTAATATAAATGCCGAAACGGGAACACTGTATTTTTTATATAAAACGACCAAATAAACATTTATATTTGAAGAACCTCTTTTGCGTTCTTTCTCAATAAAGGCATTGAGTTCTGAAAGGCTAAGGGTTTCTGCAATATATACCAAAGGCGTTAAATCTTCTAAATCAAAAGCAAAACGAAATTTTTTTTCAGGAGCTTTCTCAATTTTATCACCCATTGCACCAACGGTTCGTTTGGTATAATCATAAAGCGTATAAGTGCTGTCTTCAGGATTCCATTTGATTCTACTTGCTGTCATTTTAGACATCAATTGTTCTTTCTTGAACTTCTCTAGCGAAAAATTAAAAGCCATTTTGGTTTCTGGGTTAAAACTATTCACATAAATGAATTCATGGTCATTGATTTGTCGGTAAACATCTGTATTGTCACCATGCATGGCCTCTTTCCCTCCTCCTTTTAGATAGGTGTACCTAAAATTATTGAACTCCTCACTGGCGGAAGGCACGAGAAAAAACCCCATCAACAACACCAAAATAGAAACAATTGAAGCACCAATAATATACGGTCGTAAAAATCGAGCAAACGAAATTCCAGAACCCAAAATCGCAATAATCTCAGTATTATTGGCCAATTTTGATGTAAACCAAATAATCGACAAGAATAAAAATATGGGAAACAGTGAATTGGCAAAATAGATAGTAAAGTTGTAGTAATAAAATGCAATGTCCAGAAAAGGGATCTTATTTTCTAACATTTTATCAATCTTCTCAGAAACATCAATTACAATTCCAATCGGGATAAACAACAATAACATGACACCAAAAGTAGCCAAGTAGCGCTTCAGAATGTATTTATCTATTATCGTTAAGCCCCCTAACCCCGGAAGGGAGAACCTTTTCTCTGTTTTTTTATCCATAATCCTATTTTTTCCTTACTCCCATTCAGAGCTAAGGCACTATAATCTTTGGCTCATGTTTTTGACCATCATTTCTTTCCAAGGTCTAAAATCGTCCGCTAAGATATGTTTTCTAGCTTCACGAACCAACCACATATAAAAACCTAAATTATGAATAGTAGCAATTTGCTTTCCAAGCATTTCATTAGAAGCAAACAAATGACGCAAATAGGCTTTGGTATAAAAAGTATCTACATAAGTAATTCCCATTTCATCAATTGGAGAAAAATCATCTTCCCATTTTTTGTTTTTGATATTAATTGAGCCATTAGCTGTAAAAAGCATTCCGTTTCTGGCATTACGCGTAGGCATAACACAATCAAACATATCCACTCCTAAGGCAATGTTTTCCAAAATATTGATCGGTGTTCCTACTCCCATCAAATATCTAGGTTTATCTTCGGGTAAAATATCACATACAATTTCGGTCATCGCATACATTTCTTCCGCTGGCTCTCCTACCGAAAGTCCTCCAATAGCATTCCCTTGTTGCCCAGCATTGGCGATATATTCTGCCGACTGACGACGCAAATCTTTATAAGTACTCCCTTGTACAATAGGAAAAAATGTTTGCTCATATCCATATTTGTAAGGCACTTTTTCCAAATGATTGATGCAACGATTCAACCAACGGTGCGTCATGTGCATAGAACGTTGTGCATAACGATAATCGCAAGGATAAGGCGTACATTCATCAAAAGCCATGATAATATCGGCTCCAATGGTGCGTTGAATTTCCATTACATTTTCTGGCGTAAAAAAATGATAGGAACCATCAATATGCGACTTGAATTTTACTCCTTCTTCTTTAATTTTACGATTGGCCGATAGAGAATACACTTGATATCCTCCAGAATCAGTCAAAATATTGCGATCCCAATTCATGAATTTGTGCAAACCTCCTGCTTTTTCCAAAATTGGGGTTTGAGGGCGCAAATACAAATGATACGTATTACCCAAAATAATATCTGGATTAATATCGTCTTTCAGTTCGCGTTGATGCACTCCTTTTACAGTTCCTGCTGTACCTACAGGCATAAAAATAGGGGTTTCAATCACCCCATGATCTGTTGTAATACTCCCTGCTCTCGCTTTAGATTGCGTATCTTTTTGTAATAAATCAAATTTCATATCCTCTTTTTTCAGTGCGCAAAGATAATTTATTTAAGATTTACGAATTGCTATTTACCATTTTATTTAACACGAACGAATTACTGATGCATATAGCAAGGCAACTGCAAGGACAGGTCATCACCTGTCCGAACAGTGTAACAATTGTTACACAAAAAACCATTTTATACCTTTACTTTTGTCTTACTTAAATAAAAAAAACTTATGACCTTAGAACATTTAATTAAAGAAAAACATGGCACCATTGTAGACGTTAGAACCCATGAAGAGTTTATGGGTGGTCATGTAGCCACGTCTATCAATATTCCTCTGAATGAAATTCAAGAACGTCTTGAAGAAATGAAAGCCCTACCTAGCCCTCTTATTTTGTGCTGTGCTTCTGGTGGCCGAAGCGGTCAAGCCGAACATTTCCTCTTACAACATGGTATTGATTGTACAAACGGTGGTTCATGGTTGAACGTGAATTTTTATCAATCTTTACAAAACAAAATCGATTAATATGCTTACTTTTTTTAAAACCCTTTTTGGTCTGGGTCCTGCCACAAATTACAAAGCATTATTACAACAAGGAGCTGTAATCGTAGATGTAAGAAGCAAAGGTGAATTCCGCGATGGACATATTCAAGGTGCTCTTAATATTCCTGTAGATATATTACGCCAAAATTTAAACCAGTTAAAAAATAAAAACCAAGTCATTATTACTTGCTGTGCCTCAGGCATGCGAAGTGCCTCTGCCAAAAGCATTCTAAAAGCAAATGGCTATACTGAAGTGTACAATGGTGGTGGCTGGAGTAACCTAAAAAGTAAATTGTAAACCTTTAAAGTTGTAGATTGGTAGTAGATGGTTTATAGTTTGTGACTCATTGACATAAAACATAAATTGACAAATACAACAGGACAGAGCTGTTCTTGTCTTTACATTTGTTCAATACTTGACATTAATTAATTTAAGACTGGCTTCTCGCTGGTCTTTTTTGTTATTATTCCTACGTCTTTATGAATTATGAAAGCCCACTTATCATTCTCTTGAAATTGCTTCCAAAATCATTGGTCTTACCGAAAATAAAATTTACTTTTGCAGCAGTTTAACTTTTACAAACAAAATGAAGCCTAACACACAACAATTAAACGATTTAACTATCCAAGTTAGAAGAGATATTCTTCGTATGGTACACGCTGTTAATTCTGGACACCCAGGTGGTTCTCTAGGATGTACAGAATTTCTAGTTACTCTTTATCAATATTTAATGGATCGCAAAGAAGGATTTGACATGGACGGTATTGGAGAAGATGTTTTCTTCTTGTCTAATGGTCATATTTCTCCAGTATTTTATAGCGTACTAGCTAGAAGCGGTTATTTTCCTGTAGCAGAATTGGCTACATTCCGATTATTAAATTCTCGTTTGCAAGGTCACCCTACAACACACGAAGGTTTACCTGGAATCCGTATGGCTTCTGGGTCTTTAGGACAAGGATTATCTGTTGCTTTGGGTGCTGCTCAAGCTAAAAAATTAAATGGAGACGCACATATCGTTTATACGTTACATGGAGACGGCGAATTGCAAGAAGGTCAAAACTGGGAAGCGATCATGTATGCTTCTGCCAAAAACGTAGACAACCTTATTGCTACTATCGACGTTAATGGTAAACAAATTGATGGAACTACCGACGAAGTATTGAATATGGGAAGCTTGAAAGCTAAATTTGAAGCTTTTGATTGGGATGTTCTTGAAATCAAAGAAGGAAACAACATCGAAGCGATTATCGCTGGAATGACAGAAGCTAAAGCTAAAACTGGCAAAGGAAAACCAGTTTGTGTGTTATTATATACTGAAATGGGGAATGGAGTAGATTTCATGATGCATACGCATGCTTGGCACGGAAAAGCGCCTAATGATGCTCAATTAGAAAATGCTTTAGCACAAAATAGTTCAACTTTAGCAGATTACTAGAATTAAGATAACAGATTAAAGATTTCTGACTTCAGATGTCTAATCTTTTAATTTTTTAATCTTTCAATTAAAATCAAATAATGAAAAAATATACAAATACAGGAAGTAAAGATACACGTTCAGGTTTTGGAGCGGGAATGACTGAATTGGGTCAGAAAAACGAAAATGTAGTAGCACTTTGTGCCGATTTAATTGGGTCATTGAAATTCGATGATTTCAAGAAAAATCACCCAGAGCGTTTTTTCCAAATCGGAATTGCAGAAGCTAACATGATTGGAATTGCTGCTGGTTTAACAATTGGAGGTAAAATTCCATTTACAGGAACATTTGCCAACTTTTCTACGGGCCGTGTTTACGATCAAATTCGTCAATCAGTAGCTTACTCTGATAAAAATGTAAAAATTTGTGCTTCTCACGCGGGATTAACCCTTGGAGAAGATGGAGCAACACACCAAATCCTTGAAGATATTGGTTTAATGAAAATGCTACCAGGCATGACCGTAATCAACACTTGTGATTACAATCAAACTAAAGCCGCTACGATTGCTTTAGCAGATCACCATGGCCCAGCTTACTTGCGTTTTGGTCGACCAGTGGTACCTAACTTTATGCCAGCCGACGAACCTTTCGTTATCGGAAAAGCTATTTTATTAAACGAAGGGACAGATGTTACGATTGTTGCCACAGGTCACTTAGTTTGGGAAGCTTTAATCGCTGCCGAAGCTTTGGAAGCCAAAGGAATTTCTGCCGAAGTCATCAACATTCACACGATTAAACCTTTGGATGAAGAAGCGATTTTAAAATCGGTTGCCAAAACTAAATGCGTGGTAACTGCTGAAGAACATAACATCTTAGGAGGTTTAGGAGAAAGTGTTTCTAGAGTTTTAGCTTTAAACACTCCTGCACCACAAGAATTCGTGGCCGTAAACGATAGTTTTGGAGAATCTGGAACCCCAGAACAATTGATGGAAAAATACAAACTAAACAACCAAGCAATTTTTGAAGCTGTAGAAAGAGTATTGGGAAGAAAGTAATTATTTTACCAATTATATAAGTCCCGTCAAGCAATACTTGGCGGGATTTTTTTGTCTTGGCAATTTGTAAAAATCATTACTCCTAAATTATATTGATACCCAATCAAAAACTAATTACATGAAGTACATTTTTTGCATTACTCCTAAAAAAGTAAAACAAAAAATAATAAGTAAGCCAAAAAAAACCGCTCTTACAAAAGAACGGTTTCATAATAAATCTTTATAGACTTAATTATAACATTTTGGATCCAAGTGCCTTTTTTTGCCATTACCTCCAGTACACAAAGGAATATTTGCAAAATCATAGTATTGCGTCACTCCGTTAGCATCTTTATAAGAACGCTCTAATTTCGTCGTATAATTATCCCCATCATCATCTACATCAATAAAATCTGGGACATCATCACCATCAGTATCATCAGGATTGGTAGTAGGTTTGGTAGGATACAAAGTAGTATTGGTAAAACTATACATATAACCATCACCATCCAAATCTTCTAAATAAGAAGGAATTCCATCCCCATCTTGATCATTACGTTGAATTTCATATAATTTAAAATTAAAAACTAACGGGGAATAGGAAGGAATTGTTCCTTGACCACTATTATAATACGCTAAGCCCGAAGGAATAAAAACCACTCCAGCTCCAAAATCCTTATAAGATATCGTCCCATCTGAATTGGAAACATAGGTGCCCTTTTTGAACAAAGGAAATATTTCAGACCATCCTTTTATTACCCCTGTTAATTGAAAAAATTGTTGTGGATTACTTAATCTTTCAAATTCAGTTGCAGTAAGTGTAGTTACACCATCTTTAGTTACTTGTTGTAAATAATCTCCTTTATAAGCCGCAAACACAGCATCAACATTACATGGCGACTCACCAACACCTTGATTCAAGGCTAAATAATACAACTTATACTTTACTCCATGCAAGTCCACCTCTCTGAATTTAAGTGGATAAGTTGTTTGCTCCCAAACTGATTTTTGAGTACCTCCTGTAGGAATTTTAGAAATCTTAATATCGAAGTCAGCAGTAACTTCCTCTATATAATAAGTTTTCAAGTACTCTTCAATGTCTTTGATATCAGTGGCATATTGCACGCTATATTCTCTAGGTGGGGTTACCTCCGCCTCATCGCTACTTTTAGAACATGAAAATAATGCTAAAGATAGCATTGATAAAATAAAATAAAACTTAATTTTGTTCATTAGTACTAATTTTTGAGTGCGCAAGATACAATTTAGATTGATTTTGATAAACTATTTAACTTTGATTTTTGAAAATTTATGCGGATAGATAAATATTTATGGTGCGTTCGTTATTACAAAACCAGAAATATGGTTACCGAGGCTTGTAAAAAAAACCAAGTAACCGTAAATGGTCAAGTTGCCAAAGCCTCGAAAGAAGTTTTTCCAACTGACAAAATTACCTTTCGCAAAGATCAAATTACACAAATCATCACGGTTTTAGACATCCCAGAAAGTCGTGTTGGCGCGAAATTGGTCGATATGTATCGCCGCAATGACACTCCTGCAGAAGTTTATCAACATTTAGAATTATTAAAACTTTCAAAAGAACATTATCGAAAAAACGGAACGGGTCGTCCTACCAAAAAAGATCGCCGCGACATTGATGAGTTTGGCAATGTCATTATAGAAGATCAAGATGAAGATTCTCATTTGCAATAAGCTAAACTTCTAAAAAAACAACTCAAAATTCAAACTCACATTATTCCTTTTGTACCTTTCAAAATAAAAACAATGAGCCAAAACATCATTTTAACCCACCTAGAAATAGAACACAAAATCAAACGAATTGCTTACCAAATCTACGAAACCTTTGTAGATGAAGAAGAAATTGTACTGGCTGGTATTACCAAAAACGGTTTTGTGTTTGCTCAAAAAATCGCGGCCGCTTTGGCCTTGATTTCTCCCATTAAAGTTTCACTTTGCGAAGTCGAAATCAACAAACACCAACCTGATTTGGCTATTCGCACTTCATTGGCCAAAGAGAACTATACCAACAAAGGCTTAGTCTTAGTAGACGATGTGTTAAATTCTGGAACGACATTAATTTATGCCGTTCGCCATTTTTTAGAAGTTCCCTTAAAAAAATTCAAAACAGCGGTACTCATTGACAGAAACCACAAAAAATATCCTGTCAAAGCAGATTTCAAAGGAATTTCATTATCAACTTCCCTATTTGAACACGTGCAAGTAGTTTTTGAAGAAGCTGGGAATAGCTATGCGTATTTAAGCTAACAACGCCACGATACTTTCTACCGTTTCCGCTACTGTTTTGTCATCAACAGTAACCTTATATTGTGCTTGGTTGTAATAATAACTTCTATCGAATAAATGTTTTGCAATAAACTCATTTAATTCTACATCGTTTAAATTAGCAATTAAAGGACGTTTGCTCTTGTTTTTAGATAATCTCTCGAACAAAGTAGCAACCGAAGCCTTTAAATAAACTGAGACCAAATCCGGACGTTGTAACAATTCGTGATTATTCGCATAACAAGGAGTTCCTCCACCAAGCCCAAGAATTACAGCTTCCTTTTGTTCTAAAAGTGTCACAAAAGCTTCGTGCTCTAGTTTCCGAAAATAAATCTCTCCGTGCTTTTCAAAGAGTTCTTTGATAGTCAAATTGGCTTTTTCTTCAATATATTGATCTAAATCTAAAAAGGGAATAGTGGTTTTCTCAGACAGTTTATGAGCAATGGTTGACTTACCGCAACCCATATACCCTAATAATATAATTTTTTTCATGGCAATAAAACCTTATTAATTAAGGCATTGTAACTTTTTGATTAAAAAAGACAAATTTATAATAAAATTGCTTTGAAACTTGAAAAAAAAGTACGTATATTTGCACCCGCATTCAAGAAACGAAATGACTCGATAGCTCAGTCGGTAGAGCACATCACTTTTAATGATGGGGTCCTGGGTTCGAGCCCCAGTCGGGTCACAAATACTGTGAACTACGCATTAGTTTCTTGAATGATTGACTCGATAGCTCAGTCGGTAGAGCACATCACTTTTAATGATGGGGTCCTGGGTTCGAGCCCCAGTCGGGTCACAAATACTGTGAACTACGCATTAGTTTCTTGAATGATTGACTCGATAGCTCAGTCGGTAGAGCACATCACTTTTAATGATGGGGTCCTGGGTTCGAGCCCCAGTCGGGTCACAAAGGTTATTCGCTACGGCGAATGACCTTTTTTTATTTGACGGCCATGTGGAGAAACGGTAGACTCGCCATCTTGAGGGGGTGGTGCTCGCAAGGGCGTGAGGGTTCAAATCCCTCCATGGTCACCAAAAAAAAGGGACAAAGATATTTTTTCTTTGTCCCTTTTCAATTAATTACAAAACAAGTTTAAAAGTTAGGGATTAAACAAAACTTTTGAACTTGATCCATGCAAACCGCAAATTCCATCTAAACAAAAAATCCCTTCTGAAACTCAGAAAGGATTTTGTCGGGGTGGCAGAGTCTATTCCGCTTAACAGAAATTAAAACCTGCGACCTTCCCGATTACCATCGGGACGCGATAACCGTTCATTACTTTATTAAGAGTTGAATCTTGACTTTACTCTTCCAACTTTTTATTTCTTTTTCTCTTTTAATAGCCTCACTCTTTTCTGAAAATTTCTCAGAATAAAACAACTCCCAATCCTTAATTCTTCCCGTAAAACCATTATGATTACTCAAATGACGTCTTAGTCGTTCATCAATACTCATAGAAGTATGACCAACATAAAACTTGTCAGCTGATTTTGAATATAATATGTAAACTGTAAATTCCATATATACAAAAAATCCCTCCTGAAACTCAGAAAGGATTTAGTCGGGGTGGCAGGATTCGAACCTGCGACCTCCTGCTCCCAAAGCAGGCGCGATAACCGGGCTACGCTACACCCCGTAACGCGGGTGCAAATATAGTGTAGTTTTATTTGTTTCACAAGCTATTTTTAAGAAAGTATTTAAAAAAAATAGAAAAACAAAAAATGCATTACAAAAAACCTTATTCCAAAAGCATTTAGAAGTTAAAACAAAGACCCCTCAAAAATGGTTTCAAAAAACAAACACAAATGTTATAAAATAGATTTTCAATAACCATAAAAAATTGTATTTTTACCGCTCAAAATTCAAAAACAAATGGGCAAAATCATTGCGATTGCTAATCAAAAAGGAGGAGTTGGAAAAACCACAACATCCGTTAATCTTGCAGCATCATTAGGTGTTTTAGAAAAAAAAGTCTTATTAATTGACGCTGATCCTCAAGCTAATGCTACATCAGGATTAGGAATTGATGTCGAGACAGTTGAAATTGGCACCTATCAAATATTAGAACACAGTCATACGCCACATGAAGCATTGCTGAAATGCACCGCTCCAAACGTAGACGTGATTCCTTCCCATATCGACCTTGTAGCTATCGAAATCGAATTGGTCGACAAAGAAAACCGTGAGTACATGCTCAAAAAATCACTAGACAGCATCAAAGATGAATACGATTACATCTTAATTGACTGTGCTCCGTCTTTAGGCTTACTAACTTTGAATGCGCTTACTGCGGCTGATTCTGTAATTATTCCGATTCAGTGCGAATATTTTGCACTCGAAGGATTAGGAAAATTATTAAACACTGTGAAAAGTATTCAAAAAATTCACAACCCAGATTTAGACATCGAAGGACTACTACTTACTATGTATGACTCGAGATTGCGTTTGTCTAATCAAGTTTTGGAAGAAGTTCAAAAACACTTCAACGACATGGTTTTTGAAACTGTAATCCAACGAAATGTAAAATTAAGTGAAGCGCCTAGTTTTGGTGAAAGCATCATCAACTATGACGCGACTAGTAAAGGAGCGGTTAACTATATTCACTTAGCTCAAGAAATAATAAAGAAAAATAGCAAATAGGTTTTATGACAAAAGCAGTAAAAAAACAAGCACTCGGTAGAGGATTATCCGCATTATTAAAAGACCCTGAAAACGATATTAAATCGGTTGAGGACAAAAATGCAGACAAAGTTGTTGGTAATATTATTGAGCTTGAAATTGATGCTATTGAAATTAATCCATTTCAACCCAGAACAAATTTCAATGAAGAATCACTGCGTGAATTAGCCACTTCTATTAAAGAATTAGGTGTGATTCAACCTATTACGGTTCGTAAATTAGATTTTAATAAATACCAATTAATTTCTGGGGAACGTCGTTTGCGCGCTTCTGTTTTAGTAGGACTTACCACAGTACCTGCTTACATTCGTATTGCAAATGACAATGAATCATTGGTTATGGCTTTGGTGGAAAACATCCAACGTCATGACTTAGACCCAATTGAGATTGCACTTTCCTACCAACGTTTAATGGATGAAATCCAGTTGACACAAGAACAAATGAGCGAGAGAGTGGGAAAAAAACGTTCTACCATTGCCAACTATTTGCGTCTTTTAAAACTAGACCCAATTATTCAAACTGGAATTAGAGACGGTTTCATCAGTATGGGACATGGTCGTGCCATCATCAATGTTGAAGATTTAGATGTTCAGGCGCAAATGTATCAGAAAATTGTAAGCCAGAATCTATCCGTACGTGAAACAGAAACTTTGGTCAAAAACTATCAAGAAAGTTTGTTGCCAAAATCAAACATTCCTGCTAAATCTGCTGCATTTGAAATTGATGATGAGCAACAACATAGCTTTAATTCTTATTTTGGAACCAAAGTAGATTTGAAAGTAGCCAATAACGGAAAAGGAAAAATAACCATTCCATTTCACTCTCAAGAAGATCTCAACCGAATCATTAAATTAATCAAAGGGTAGTGAATAAAATCCTTGCTATATGTATCCTTACTTTTTTTATAGGAAATGGTTTTGTTTTTGCACAAGATAAAAAAGATAAAAGTCTAATTGCAAAAGACACTATCCAATCGAATGATATTGACCCTCTAACACCTGCAAAAGCGGCATTTTATTCTGCTATTTTACCAGGTTTAGGTCAAGCCTACAACAAAAAGTATTGGAAAATTCCATTGGTCTATGCTGGAATAGGCACAAGTTTGTATTTTTATTTAGACAACAATAAGAAATACAATCAATACCGAGATGCTTATAAAAGACGATTAGAAGGCTACACGGACGATCAATTTTCTTATTTAGACAATAGCCGACTCATTGCTGGTCAAAAATTTTATCAACGCAACAGAGATTTATCGGCATTAGTAACGGTTGGTTTTTATGTTTTAAATATTATTGACGCCAATGTTGATGCGGCTTTAATACAATTTAATGTAAGTGAAAATCTATCATTAAGACCTGAAATTTACCCCAACGATGTAACGTTTCGTCCCAATGTCGGACTAACGTTTAATTATACTTTTTAATAAGTACTTATTTTAAATCAAAAAAAATGAAGATTGCGCTTTTAGGATACGGAAAAATGGGTCAAGTAATTGAAAGAATTGCACTTGAAAGAGGCCACGAAATCGTTTTGAAAAAAGACGAATTCAATACTTATGAAGGATTAGAAAAAGCCGATGTTGCCATTGATTTCAGTGTTCCAGCAGCCGCAGTTGCAAATATCTCTGCAAGTTTCAACAATAATGTCCCTGTCGTTTCGGGCACAACGGGTTGGTTGGAACACTATGACGAAATGATTGCCTTATGTATAGAAAAAAAAGGTGGTTTTATTTCTAGTTCTAACTTTAGTTTAGGGGTGAATCTTTTTTTTGAATTGAATTCCTATTTGTCAAAAATTATGGCTCCTTATGATTCTTACAAAGTGGCAATGGAAGAAATTCACCATATTCATAAATTAGACGCACCAAGTGGAACTGCTATTACCCTAGCCGAAGGTGTTATAGAACATAGTAATTATTCTAATTGGACAATGGACAATAGTCCAAAAGAAAACGAACTTCACATTGAAGCCATTAGAACTGGAGAAGTTCCAGGTACACATACGGTAACCTACAACTCCCCTATCGACGCCATCGAAATTAAACATACTGCACACAACAGAGAAGGATTTGCCTTAGGTGCTGTTATTGCAGCAGAATGGTTGGCAGGAAAACAAGGCGTTTTCACCATGAAAGATGTTTTAAATTTTAAATAATCATAGCGCTACTTTAGCTTTAAAAACCGAATTCTATGACACTATATTCTTGGTTTGTATTCTTTTTAGTTATTCAAATAGTCCATTTTTTAGGTACATGGAAAATGTACGAAAGTGCCGGAAGAAAACGCTGGGAAGCGGCTATTCCTATTTACAATGCCATCGTATTGATGAAAATCATAGGAAGACCCACTTGGTGGACGATTTTATTGTTCATTCCAGTAATCAACTTAATCATGTTTCCTGTAGTTTGGGTAGAAACCTTACGTAGTTTTGGAAGACGTTCTACAGTAGATACCATCTTAGTGATTCTAACCTTTGGTTTTTATTTGTACTACATCAATTATACCCAACCATTAAATTATATAGCCGATAGAGACACAGCACCTGACCATAAAGCGGCTGACACTGTTAGTTCATTATTGTTTGCGGTTATTGTTGCTACTATTGTTCATACTTATTTCATTCAACCTTTTACGATTCCAACTTCATCTTTGGAGAAATCCTTATTGGTGGGAGACTTTTTGTTTGTGAGCAAAATGAACTATGGAGCAAGAGTTCCAATGACTACCGTTGCGATGCCAATGGTTCATGATACTATTCCGTTAACTAAGAAAAAATCGTATCTAAATTGGCCACAATTGCCATATATGAGATTCCCTTCTATCGAAGATATCAAGCGAAATGATATCGTAGTATTCAACTGGCCAGTAGATACAGTATATAAATTTAGAGACAAATCTGGTTTACGCGTTGACAAACCTATCGATAAAAAATCAAATTACGTAAAACGTTGTGTTGGTTTACCTGGAGATAATTTATCCATAAAAGATGGTTTAATTTACATTGATGGAAAAGAACTTATTTTACCTGAGAGAGCCAAACCTCAATATTCGTACAAATTGGCTTTGGATGGTAAAACACCTATTGATTTTGAAACTTTGTTCAAAGAACTAGACATTACCGATCCAGCGTTCTTTTTGGATGATCAAAGAAGAGACACTTTATTTATTAGTGCTTTAACTACAGCTGGTGCCGAACGATTTAAGCAAGTACCAGGTATCACTTCGGTGACTAGAATAATCACTAAAGGAGCAGAAAAAAATGTCTTTCCTCATACCAAAGACTGGAATCAAGACAACTACGGTCCCATTTATATTCCGCAAAAAGGAAAAACTGTAGCTTTAAATTTAGAGACGCTTCCTTTTTACAAAACGATTATCACAGATTATGAAAATAAAAAATTAGAAGTAAACGGAACCGAAATCAGAATTGACGGTAAAGTAGCTACTAATTACACTTTTGATCAAAATTATTATTGGATGATGGGAGACAATCGCCATAACTCTGAAGACAGTCGTTATTGGGGATTTGTTCCAGAGAACCATATTGTGGGTAAACCCATTTTTATTTGGTTAAGCTGGGATACTAACGGAAAAGGCATCAACAAAATTCGTTGGGATCGTGTTTTCACAACCGTTAGCGGAGAAGGCCAGCCACAATCCTATTTCAAGTATTTCTTGTTTGCATTAGTTGCTTTCTTTATTGGAGAATATTTTTGGAAAAAAAGAAAAGCTAAAACTGAGATTTAACCCAATGTACAATGTAGATTCAAAAGTCATATTTTTCCTTGTTGGATGAATATGACTTTTGACTTTAAAAAAAGCAGTATGAATACATTAATACATCCCTCGTATTTCCCTTCAATTAGTCAGTTTGCGGCTATGGTACAGTCGGAAGTGGTGACGTTTGAAGTTGAAGATAATTTTCAAAAACAGACGAATAGAAATAGAACTTACATTTATAGCCCAAATGGGATTCAAATGCTAAATATTCCTATCAAGCACGCCAACAAAGGGCATCAAAAAACGAAAGACATCATTATTGAAAATGATTTTGATTGGCAAAAGCAACACTTTAAGTCACTTGAGGCGGGCTATAGAAGCTCTCCGTTCTTTGAGTTTTTTGAAGATGATTTTATGCCATTCTTTGAAAAAAAACATCACTTTTTGATGGATTTGAATTTTGAAACCATCGCTTTGGTAGAAAAATGCCTTCGCTATTCGCTAGAATTCAAAAAAACCGATGAATATTTTCACGAAGTAGCGGATGACATTTTTGATGCTAGAAGCCTAGTAAATGGCAAAAAAGACCCAAATGTATTTGAAAACTACACCCAAGTTTTTGATGACAAACATGGCTTTATCAACAATTTGAGCGTACTGGATTTGATTTTTAATGAAGGAAAATTTGCTTTGGGTTATCTGAAAAATCAAAACATTATTGTGCCATAAAAGCCAATTGATGGTCGTTTAGCCCCGATTGCTTCGCCAGTTCGCTATCGCTCGGGTGAAGCGAAATCCTTTTGTGCCGGGGTTCGGCACAAAAGATTATAGCGAAAAGCGGGAAACCATAACTGCAAAAAAGCCTTTTGTTTCGCTCCTAAAACTGCTTTTAAAAACTCAACTTGGCCATAATGGGATAATGATCTGAGTTTTGAAATTCTGGAAAACTCTGAAACTCTTTGACCTCCATTTTATTATCGGCAAAAATATAATCAATTCTTGCGGGATAATAACGAAAGGTATAGGTTTGACCAAAGCCTTTGCCTGCTTCTTCGAAAGCGTCTCTTAATTTCCCTTTTACATTGCGATACACATACGAAAAGGCGCTATTATTCAAGTCACCGCAAATGATTAAAGGATATTGCGACTCTTTTTTGTGTGCAATAAATATTTCGGCTTGTTCTTGTTGTTGCCTGAAAGCTTTGCTGATGCGATTGAATAATTTCTGTGATTTTTGTTGATTTATTACCTCGATGTTCTCGGAAATTTCGTGTACGTCTGGCGAAATTTTTATGGATTGAAAATGGATATTATACACGCGAATAATGTCTTTTCCTCGCTTTATATCGGCAAAAATGGCGTTATTATTAGAATTAGGAAACACAATATTGCCTTGATTGATTATTGGAAATTTTGAAAAAATGGCTTGCCCTGTGCGAATTTTATCTCCTTCGATAAAAATATAGCGGTAGGGATAGACTTTTAAATCGACATTGCCATGGTTTGAATATTCCTGAATACATAGAATATCAGGGTTGTTTTCGTTGATGAAAGCCAAAATTTCTTGAGGAATATCTTCTCTGTCGATCCATTTAAAAACATTGAACAAACGAACATTGTAACTCATTACCTTAAAATCTTTTGGAGAATCTTGGTAAATCTTGTTTGAAAATTTATAGAATTTATTAATGAAGGTAATGCCCATAAGCAAAACCAGCCCGGAAAGAATCATTCTTTTTTTGAACTGAAGTCCCCAATACAAAAAAAACAAGCCATTTAGCACAAAAAATACCGGCATAAACAAGGTGAAAACCGCAAATAAAGGAAAGACTTTGGGCGATAAAAAGGGAAATATATAGGCAGTAAAGGTGAATACAGTCAGAACTATATTCAAAAAAAACATAATTTTATTAAACCAAGAAAGGTTCTTCATTACTTGATAATTGTTGGTGGTTGTATGGTCTATTGTTCATTGTTTTGGGTTAATTGTTTAAATTAATTTTGATACTAATTTTTCAACAAAACGAACCACAACCTTTAAACTTAAACCATTTGTACTATTTCCCGGCTTTAAACAAAAACTCTTTTTCTTCGGCGGTTAAACAATCATAACCGGACTGACTAATTTTATCTAAAATCTCATCGATTTGTTGTTGAGTTTTGTCTTTGGTTACAATTTTTGAAGCTGTTCTTGGCGCTTCTTTTCTTGCATAATTAACGTGAACTTTCTTGAATGGTTTTTTTTCTTTTTTCTGAAAAAGACTGCCAAAAAAATCGGTTATTCCAGAAACCAATTTACTCAAATCCACACCACTAACCAATAATTTTATAAATAAAAAACCAAAAAAAGCACCCGCAAAGTGAGCGATGTGTCCACCCATGTTTTCTAAACGGAATTGAAGCACATCCAATAAAAGAATTACAGCGGTGATGTACCATAATTTTACCCTTCCGAAAAGAAATAAGTGGACTTCCATCAGTGGTTGATAAGTAGTTGTCGCCATTAAAATAGCGTAAATGGCTGCCGAAGCACCAACTATTAACGAAGAATATTGCAAAAAATAATAAACGATCACAAACACTATTCCCGAAAAAATAGAGCTTAGCACATACAGTCCCACAAATTGCTTAGTGGTAAAAAAGGTCAAAAATAATTGACTACAAAAATGCAAAACCAACATATTGAAGAACAAATGACCAATACCATCATGAAAAAAAGCATACGAGAGATACGTCCATGGGCGACTTAGAGAAACCAAAGGGTCTGATGATAAAGCAATCCAATCAGGAAATGCAAATTGACCTAACTTAAATTGGTAAAAAAAAGGTATGGAGATTAAAAAGATACCTACATTCCAGAAAATGAACTGCAAGGCTACATCTCCCAAACGGTAACGCGATTTTAAATCATCGAATATATTCATAAAGTGATGCATTAATGACTCAAATATAAGCAAAGCTATAAAAAAGAACTCGCTTTTTTAATTCCAACGATTGTTATTGAATTGATTTTTTTTCCAATACCACATCATCAAGAAACCAATTAATGCACCGCCTAAGTGTGCAAAGTGTGCAATTCCTGAAGAACCTCCAAAAATCGAGCCTCCAGAAACGCCAGAATATAAATCGATTAATAATAATCCTGGCACAAAGTATTTTGCTTTGATTGGAATTGGGATAAACATCAAAGCTAATTCTGCATTAGGAAACATAAAAGCAAAGGCAACCAAGAGTCCGTAAATGGCTCCTGAGGCTCCAACCACAGTACCTAAATAGGCACCTATAAATTCATTAAACTCGGTTACAGTGAGCAATTCTTGCCATCTTGTGTCCATTTTACCTTCGCTCAACACTTGTAAAATTTCGGTTTTAGAAAATCCATTTGAAATTAAAGTATTCAATCCATTTTCAAAGAAATAATAATTGACCCCTGTATGTAAAAGTGCCGCACCTAATCCACATGAAATGTAAAAAAACAAAAACTTTTTGCCACCCCAAAAATGCTCTAAAGCCGAACCAAAAGAATACAACGCAAACATATTAAACAAGATGTGCATTATATTGGGCAATGGCGCATGCATAAACATATGCGTGAAAATTTGCCACACATGAAAATCGGGATTATCAAAATAGTACATGGACAACAAATGGTAGGCTGGTTCACCCACTATCATGGAGCCAATATAAAACAGCACGTTAATAATCAACAATTGCTTAACGGTTGGAGTGATATTCATCATACAGCAAATTTTTTATCTAAATCTTCCACACGCATGGTGATGAAAGTCGGTTTATTAAAAGGAGAAATATTGGGCTCTTTGCAAGCAAAAAGACCATTTACAAGATTTTCTTGTTCTTTTTCGGTTAAATACGTTCCGGTTTTTACTGCTAAACTTTTTGCCATTGATTTGGCTATGGTATCGCTTTGACTAAAACTGTTTTCTGGAATCCCATCGTGTAAATCGGCTAATAATTGTTCGATCACCAAGGCTACTTCACTTTCTGAAATTGTAACTGGAATACCCGAAATCACCACATGATCTGTAGCCGAAGTATCAAATACAAAACCTGTAGCGGTCAATGTGCCTTGCAGTTCCTGAATCAATGCCATTTCATCGGTAGAAAAGAATAAATTCAACGGAAACAACAATTGCTGACTAGCTGCTTGATGCATGGTCATATTGGCCAAAAATTGCTCGTACAACACTCTTTGATGAGCGCGCTGTTGATCTACAATCACCATTCCTGACTTTATAGGCGAAACAATATATTTTTTATGTATTTGATACGTTTTTTGCACAGCCTGCTCGACTTCATTCTCCGAAAACAATGAGGAAGAAATCGCATCTGTTTCAAAAGCCATACTAGAAAATTGCTCGGGTTCTGGGTCACGTTCTATCTCTGGCTCTAGTCCAACATACAAACTTTCCCAACTTGCCGTAGCTTCAGGTTTCTTATAACTTGAATAGGATTTTTGAGGTGTTGGAGTCGATTCAGCGAAAGGGTTAAAATTACCATCAACCTCAATCGTAGGAAAAGAACCTTCCAAATCTTTATAATGATAAGGCGTATCCAAATTGGCGTCTCTATCAAAATCCAATACAGGAGCTACATTAAATTGCCCAAGACTGTGCTTGATTGAAGCTCTTAGAATAGCATACAAAGCGTGTTCATCGTCAAATTTAATTTCAGTTTTTGTAGGATGAATATTGATATCAATCGTATTGGGTTCAACGGTGAGGTACAAAAAGTAACTGGGTTGCAGACCATCTTTCAAAATACCATCAAAAGCCGCCATCACTGCGTGGTGCAAATAGCCACTTTTTATGAATCGGTCATTGACAAAGAAAAACTGCTCTCCCCTACTCTTTTTTGCAAATTCGGGTTTGCTTACAAATCCTTGAATGCTCACTATCTCCGTTTCTTCGCTAACGGGCACTAATTTTTCATTGGTTTTGCCAGCAAATATTCCAACTATACGTTGACGTAAAGTGGCCGGAGGCAAATTGAACATTTCATTTCCGTTGTGATAAAAAGTGAAATGAATTTTTGGATGCGCCATAACCACCCGTTGAAACTCATCGACTACGTGGCGAAATTCAACAGTATCTGACTTAAGGAAATTACGACGGGCTGGTATATTAAAGAAAAGATTTTTTACGGCAAAAGAAGTTCCTTTAGGCAAAACAGCGACTTCTTGGGAAACAAACTTGCTCCCTTCGATGATAATGTGAGTACCCAATTCGTCTTGATCTTGCTTGGTTTTCATTTCTACGTGGGCAATCGCAGCGATAGAAGCCAAAGCCTCTCCACGAAACCCTTTGGTGTTTAATGAAAATAAATCTTCAGCCAAACGGATTTTGGAAGTGGCGTGTCGTTCAAAACACAAACGTGCATCTGTCACGCTCATTCCAACGCCATTATCTATGACTTGCACGAGTGATTTTCCTGCATCTTTTATAATCAATTTAATGTCAGTGGCTTTGGCATCTACGGCATTTTCTAACAATTCTTTGACAACAGATGCAGGTCGTTGTACTACCTCTCCAGCAGCAATTTGGTTAGCGACATGATCCGGAAGCAATTGAATAATACTCGACATTAAAAAAAATAGATTTAGAGATTAATTTTTTTTGATTTTGGATTTAAAATCAAAAGACATAAGAAGGACAAATTTAAGCAAAAACTATTGGGTTTTGCTAGCAAGATACTCATAAAAAAAACAAAAAACCTATACTTGAAAATGAGAAGTATAGGTTGTAAAAATAAGAAATTAGCCTTCTATTCTTCAAGTTGTAGCGGCTTGTCTTCGATTTGTAAAGCGCCTGCTCCTAAAAGATTTTGATGCTGAAATTGGTGTGTTAGCGTAGCTTGATGACGAATGTATGCCATTTTTATAGCTGCAATGGCAGCTTCGGTACCTTTGTTTCCGTGTATTCCTCCGCTTCTGTCTATAGATTGTTGCATCGTATTATCGGTTAGTACGCAAAAAATTACAGGAATATCGGTTTGTACGTTTAGGTCTTTGATACCTTGGGTAACGCCTTCGCAAACAAAATCGAAATGTTTGGTTTCACCTTGAATAACGCATCCAACCACGATAACCGCATCTACGTTTTGGGTTTGTAGCATTTTTTTGGCTCCATAAATCAGCTCAAAACTTCCTGGAACATTCCAACGGATAATGTGTTGAGCAGGTACTTGGTTTTCTATCAAGGCTTGGTAAGCGCCATTGAAAAGCCCTTCTGTTATATTCTCATTCCATTCTGCAACCACAATTCCGAAACGGAAATCTTTGGCATCTGGAACTTCGTTTTTATTATAATCCGATAAATTTTTGTTTACGGTTGCCATTGTATTATTGTATTTAAATTAAACTCTTGTTCTTTTTGTTGCCTTTTAAGAATGTAGCCAAAAAAGCAAACACATTACTCCTAGCCCCGATGGGAGGGAATATCCTTTTGTTTGTAGCTGGCAGTTCTTCAACGGCCACCTACAAACAAAAGATAGGAAGGACAGCGGGACGATTTTGCCTGAAAAGCCTATTGTTGCTGCTCCTAAAAAGCAGTAGTAAATATAGGTATAAAAAAAGAGGTTAGAAATGAAAGTATTCAAAAATTAATTCGAATTCCTTTGGTTTCTAACCTCAATTTATTTTGAAAAACAGTGCTTTTTATTGCGCTAGTCCTATCAAACCATCTACAGAAGCGGCTTCTGGAGTGGCGTCATAATTTTCTTTGATATCTGTAAAATATTTCAAAGCTTCTTCTTTTTTGCCTAAGCTTAAAGCTGTTTTACCAGCCTTCATCAAGAAACGTGGCGTAGTGAAATCATTTTTGTTGGTTTCGGCAGCTTTTACATAAAAATCAAGTGCTTCTTGTGGCTTGTTGGTTTGTGCATAAGCATCACCAATTGCCCCTTTGGCCAACGCACTCAAAAGAATATCTTCTGATTTGAATTTCTCTAAATAAGAAATTGCCTCAGCATATTTTCCTGTATTTAGGTAAGCCATACCTGCATAGTAATTGGCTAAGTTTCCTGCATCTGTCCCTGAATATTCGTCAGCGATTTTGATAAATCCGAATTTACCTTCAGAACCGTTCAACGCTAGTTTGTATAAAGAGTCACTAGCTATACCATCGGTTGCCTTTTGGAAATTTTGTTGCGCTACGAACATTTCGTTGGCAGCTTCTTCTTGTTTTGGAGTAGCAATAAATTTTTGATAGGCTAAATATCCTACAGTTATCAAAGCAATACCTGCTACGATACCAATAATGATTTTTTGATTTTTAGCTACAAAATCTTCTGTTTTTGAAGCCGTTTCATCTAACTTAGAGAAAACTTCTGCAGTAGCACTGTCTTTTTCATTAACTTGAACTTCTTCGATAGGTTCTTTAACTTCTTTCTCTTTTGGTGTTTTATATCCTCGTTTACTGTAAGTAGCCATTTAAAATTAATTTAGTGTGCCGCAAAAATAAAATTTTTATTGAAACCCACACAAAAAAAATGAATTTTATATTCAGTATCTTACATTTTATTGTTTCAATTATCGAAAAGCGTTTTATCTCAATAATTTTAGATAAATTTGCACCCTCAAAAACTCGCCCTCATAATGGAAATTTATGCCAAAAAACGAGACACTTAACCCATGTATCTAAAAAAAATTTCTTTATTCAATTATAAAAATTTTGCCGAAGCTGATTTTGAGTTTGATCACAAGATTAATTGCTTTGTTGGCAAAAATGGAATTGGGAAAACAAACGTCCTTGATGCTATCTATCATTTGGCTTACGGCAAAAGTTATTTCAATCCGCTGGCTGTTCAGAACATCAAACATGGCGAGGATTTTTTTGTAATTGATGCCTTATTTGAAAAAAATGATCGCACAGAGCAAATCGTTTGCAGCATCAAAAAAGGACAAAAAAAAATCTTAAAAAGAAATGGCAAAGCTTACGATAAATTCTCAGAACATATTGGTTTCATTCCGTTAGTAATTATTTCGCCCGCCGATCGCGACCTTATTATTGAAGGAAGTGAAACCCGAAGAAAATTTATGGACAGCGTGATTTCGCAATTGGACGCGAATTACTTGCAACAATTAATTCAATATCAAAAAACCATCAATCAACGCAATGCTTTGTTGAAATATTTTGCTTTGAATCATGTTTTTGACAACGATACATTATCTATTTACAACGAGCAATTGGATGGTTTTGCTTCGTTGCTTTTCGAAAAAAGAAAAGCGTTTATTGCTGCTTTTTTGCCAATCTTCAACAAACACCATCAAGCGATTACTGGAAATGCAGAGAAAGTACAATTGGTTTACGAGAGCCATCTTTATGAGAACTCTCTTTTGAACTTACTAAATGAAAATTTAGCCAAAGACCGAGCCTTGCAATACACCAGCGTTGGTATTCACAAAGACGATTTATCGTTTGAAATTGATTCGTTTCCTATCAAAAAATTTGGTTCTCAAGGGCAACAAAAATCATTTTTGATTGCACTTAAACTCGCCCAATTTGATTTTTTAAAACAACAAAGCGGTGTAAAACCTATCTTACTTTTTGATGATATTTTTGACAAATTGGATGAATTTCGGGTAGCTAAAATTGTTGAAATGGTTAAAGACGATTCATTTGGACAACTCTTTATTTCGGACACGCATCCTGAGCGGACCGAAGCGATTATTCAATCCACCTACCAAAGCTATTCAGTAATTAAACTATAATTAAAACATATGAATAACATTACAATAAAAAAATTAGGCTTACTTCTTCTTTTTCTATTAACACTTTTGACACAGTTTTTTATTTACAAAATATGGAGTTCTGACAACTATTTACAAGACAACATCAATCAAAACGCCTATTCTTTATTAAAACCTAATAAATCTTTGGTTTTTTCAAACCTAGCTACAAAAAATTATCTTGAAGCGGGAAACCATTTTAATGAATACATACAATATCACAAACCTATTTCTTTGAAAAAATACCAACTCTCATTGGATAGCATGACGGTGTATTTGGATAGTTTAAACTATTTAAATAAAACTAACAAAGATTTTTCGGTTGTCATAAACAATAAAAAACAAATTGAATTAGAAGTGGTCTCTCTGAAGAATCAATTAGAAACACTCATCAATCAGAAATATGATAAAGATAAAAGTAATATCAACCCAGATTTATCCATAAAAAAATTCAATTACGAAAAAATCTTAAGCTCAATCACTTATGACACCATCAGAAAAGTAACAGAAACCAAGAAAAAATCTTTTTTTGGAAGAATTGGAAACGCACTAAAAGGAAAGTCCGATGTGGACAAACAAGAAGTGCAATCCATTATAAAAATGGTTTTTAATAACAAGGAAAAATCAGGCACATTTGAAGATCAACTCCGAAATACTTTTGTACTTACGGAGAAATACTATTTAAACAATTTTAACAGAATAAAAGCCACTTACAATTCATTAAAAAACAAAGACCAAGAATTATTACTCATCAATAAAAACATTCAAAATAAAAGCCAAAAACTTATACTAGCCTATTCAAAATCGGCTCAAGAAGCTAGCCGAAATAAATTTAATCAAGCGATACAAGACTATAGTAACGAAAATATTAGGCATAAAAAAAGTATTTTTTATCTACTTATTTTAATGAGTGGTGCAACAGTAATTTTGATTCTTTACACCATTTATACCTATATAAATGAAAGCAAATTGGAAAAAGCAAAAGCTACTGCAGAGAAAAATCTTGATTTAAAAAACCAACTCATCGGAATGTTATCACATGAAATGAGAGCTCCATTGAACATCATTTCGAAATACTCTGAAAAAATTAAAAATCAAAACTCAAATGCCGAGTTAACAAAGGATATTAATTCACTTTATTTCACCTCAAATTCACTACAAAATACTGTAAATCAGATTTTAGATTTCTTAAAAAACGAAAACGCTAAACTTAAATTATTCAATACTAACGTGAATTTAAAAAAAGAAATAATCCCGTTATTGGATACACTACAAACCATTTCTGAAACTAAAAACATCACAATTGTTAGTAATATCAACAAGAATGTCGACACGCTTGTTTGGGCAGATAATATTAAAATTCATCAGCTTTTTTACAACACTATCATCAATGCAATAAAGTTCACCAACAAAGGAACAATAACCGTAAATGTTGATTTGAACAAACAAATAAATAACTACCAACTTGATGTTTCAGTCATAGACACAGGGATCGGAATTCCAGAAGAGGACTTGAAAAAAGTATTTAATAAGTTTTACCAAAGTAAAAGTCATCAAAAACAAATGAGCTATGGCGCGGGACTAGGACTCAATCTTTGCAAGAGTATTGTCGACTTATACAATGGAAATATTGATATCAAAAGTAAAATAGGAATTGGAACAGAAATTTCATTTACTCTCTTTCTTGATAAACCAAACGAAAATCAAGAAACATTTGAGACAAAATTGAAAAATCAAACCAAAAACAGCACTATTAAAGCAGTAATTGTTGATGACGACCCTGTAATTATTCAAATTGTAAAAAAATTAATGACCAATATAGGCTTTGAAATTGTAACTTTTGGCAGAGGACCAGAAGCAAAAGAATACCTAAAACATAACATTGTAGACCTAATATTGACTGACATTCAGATTTTTGATTACTCCGGTATAGATTTAGCAAAAGAGATTAAAGCATTAACAAATCAGAACAAAAACAAACCAATAATTGCTTTATCTGGAGACACCTATCTTGATACTGTAGAGATAAATAGCTTTGGCTTTGATGAAATTCTAATAAAACCAATTAATAAAGAGGAACTTTATCAAAAACTATATAACCAACTACAAAATAAACCGTAATTTTATTTACCTTAAAAAATTAAAAAAAATGAAGCCCTTTTTTATAACTTTTATTTACCTGTGTATAATCCTTAGCTCGTGCCAAGCACAAACCTCAAAGAATATAGAATTACTAGAAGCCCCAGCTTTTGCAGAAAAAATAAAAAATATCCCAAATGCACAAATACTTGACGTAAGAACGCCTCAAGAATTTGCAGGCGACCATATAGAAAATGCCCAAAATATAAATTGGCTCAATGCTGATTTTGCCACAAATGCTACAACATTAGACAAAACAAAACCGGTTTTTGTGTACTGCAAAGCAGGAAGTCGTAGTCAAAAAGCTGCCGAAAAATTAGCAGAAATGGGATTTACAACCATTTATGACCTAAAAGGCGGCATTCTAAAATGGGAAGCAGCTGGACTTTCAAAACCAAGCGAGAAACGTATCGGAATCAACAAACAACAATTTGAAGCACTTTTGAACTCAGACAAAAAAGTACTAATCAATTTCTTCGCGCCTTGGTGTGCGCCTTGCAAAAAAATGGAACCGTACATTTTAAAAATGCAAAAAGAAAATAACGACAAAGTGGTTATTGTTCGTTTGAACGCCGATGAAAACAAAACGATTATGAAAGAATTAAAAGTAGAAGAACTTCCAACCCTACTTTTATATGAAAACAAAAACCTAAAATGGAAAAGTAACGGTTTTGTAAGCGAAGAAGATTTGAAAAAACAAATACTATAAGTTATGGTTTCGGAAAGCACGATACAATTCTTGAAAGATTTAAAAACCAACAACAACAGAGAGTGGTTTTTAGACAACAAAAAACGATACGAAGTGGTAAAAAAAGAATACTATCAATTAACCGCTGATTTCCTGGATAGTATGAAGCCTTTAGATCCAGCTTTAGAACTTTTAGAAGTAAAAAACTGTGTATTCAGAATCAATCGCGATATTCGTTTTTCAAAAGATAAATCACCATATAAAACCCATTTGGGCATTTGGCTTTCTACTGGTGCCAAAAATGCTGAAGCGGCTGGATATTATTTACAAATCGATGCCGAAAATCCTTTTGTTGGCGGCGGAATGTATTGTCCGCAACCCGAACAAATTCAGAAAATTAGAAAAGAAATCAACTTTTTTTATGACGATTTGGTAGCTATAACTAGCGACAAAGATTTCGTATCTAATTACAAAGCACTGAATCGTGACGAAAATTCAACGTTAAAAAATCCGCCAAGAGGCTACGAAAAAGACAATCCGGCGATTGAGTTTTTAAAGTTAAAAAGCTATACCGCCACAGAAAACTTCAAGCCTGAACTTTTGACACACAAAGATTTCATTCCGTTAATGGTCCAAAAAATGATTGCTTTGCGACCGCTAAACGAATTCCTCAACAGAGCCTTAGAAATAGAATAACCTGTTTGCAACAGACAAAATAATTATCCTTATGGAAATCCTCGAAAATTTTTCATTAAAAAAATACAACACCTTTGGCATTGAAGCCAAAGCCAAACAATTCGTTGCCGTTCACTCTCCAGAAGAATTGCAAGAAGTACTTGCAACACATCCCAACGAAAAAAAATTCATTTTAGGAGGAGGCAGCAATATGCTGTTAACCCAAGACGTTGACGCCTTGGTCATCCACATCGATTTGAAAGGAAAAAAGATAATCGATGCCAATGACAATTTTGTTTGGGTCGAAGCCCAAGCTGGCGAAAACTGGCACGAGTTCGTGCTTTGGACCATCGAGCAAGATTTTGGTGGATTGGAAAATATGTCGCTCATTCCCGGAAATGTAGGCACCACTCCCGTTCAAAACATTGGCGCTTATGGCACCGAAATCAAGGATACTTTTGTTTCGTGCCAAGCGATGCACATAGCCACTCAAGAAATCAAAAATTTCACCAATGCCGATTGCCATTTTGGATACCGCGAAAGCATTTTCAAAAACGAAGTCAAAGGCCAATTCGTAATCACCAGCGTGATTTTCAAATTAACCAAAAGAAATCACCACATCAACATCTCTTACGGCGATATTACCGGAGAATTAGCAAAAAAAGGCATTACACAACCCACGCTAAAAGACGTGAGCAACGCCGTAATCGCCATCCGACAAAGCAAATTACCCGACCCAAAAGAATTAGGCAATAGTGGTAGCTTCTTCAAAAACCCAATACTTCCAAAAGCCGATTTCGAAAGCATTCATAAAAAATTCCCCGAAATGCGCTTCTTCGAGGTCTCTCCTACCGAGGTCAAAGTGCCTGCAGGTTGGCTTATCGAGCAAGCGGGCTTCAAAGGCAAACGCTTTGGTGACGCCGGAATTCATAAAAATCAAGCGCTAGTGCTGGTCAATTATGGCAACGCAACGGGGCAAGAAATCGTGGCAGTCTCCAAAAACATCCAAGAAACTATTTTCAACACCTTTGGCATCCACATCGAGGCCGAGGTGAATATCATTTAGGAGCAAAACAATAGGCTTTTCAGAAACAAGGTTCCCACTTTCCGCTACAATCTTTTGTGCCGAACCCCGGCACAAAAGGATTTTCGCTGCAATCGGGGCTAGCGAGCCACAAAAGGCATTTTTGCAATCATCCAAAAAACGTAAAAAATCAATGTACACACCCGATATTTATCAACTCGAAAATCCAGCTCAGATTCGTAGTTTTCTTAAAGAAAACGCTTTTGGCATACTCATCAATCAAACCAACGGAAAATTGTGGGCTACCCATATCCCAATGGAATTGGATTATAATAGCGAAGGTAAAGAAATTTTGCACGGTCATCTTTCCAAAGAAAACCCTCAAGGCATCGCTTTTGAAGATAACACCGAAGTTTTAGCTGTTTTTACGGGGCCGCACGCTTACATTTCGTCTTCTTGGTACGACCACGAAAACGTCCCCACTTGGAATTACACCGCCGTTCACGTATACGGAAAAGTGAAAATCATTCACGGAGAAGCTGTAATTGATTCTCTAACAAAATTGGTAGACAAATACGAACAAACCTCAGCTTGTCCAGTAAAAGTTAGCGAATTATCCAAAGCTACGATGCGACAAGCCAAGGGCGTAATTGGTTTTGAAATCGAAATCACTCAAATTGAAGCGACACAAAAAATGTCACAAAATCGGGACGACCACAATTACAAAAACATAATTCAAGAATTAGAAAAAACACAATCTCCTTCAGCTATTGCCGTTGCAGAAGAAATGAAAAAATTAAGAAAGTAAATCACCGTTTGCATGGAAAGTTTACAATTGATAATTAACTTTGCAGCCATTTTATCAGAAACCAATTAGCACAATGTTTTTATATCTACTCTACTTTTTTATCGTCCTTATTCTAATTCAATTCGTTTATTATATTGGCGTTTTTAGAAAATTTTCTTTTGCAAAACCCGAAGCAATTAAGGCTAAAAACCTCCCTATTTCGGTTATTGTTTGTGCCAAAAACGAAGAAGAAAACGTTAAACAATACATTCCAATTCTTGCGCAACAAGACTACCCTACCTTTGAATTAGTGCTAATTGACGATGCCTCGAGCGACGAAACATTAGAGGTTTTCGAAGCCTTTGAACAACAATACCCAAACATTCGATTAGTAAAAGTAAAAAATAACGAAGCCTTTTGGGGCAATAAAAAATACGCATTAACCTTAGGGATTAAAGCCGCAAAGCATGAGCATTTGTTATTCACCGATGCAGATTGCTTCCCACTTACCAAAGACTGGATTACCAATATGTCCGCTCATTTTGACCGAGACAAAAAAATTGTGTTAGGCTATGGAGGTTATACTAAAATCGCCAATTCATTTTTGAATAAAATCATTAGATATGAAACGGTTTTAACAGCTATTCAATATTTTTCTTGGGCCAAAATAGGAAAGCCATACATGGGTGTTGGCCGCAATTTAGCCTACAAAAAAGAAGTTTTTTTTGACGTAAACGGATTTATTGACCACATACAAGTACGCTCTGGCGACGATGATTTATTTATCAATCAAGCAGCGAATTCTGAGAATACTACTATTGCCATCACACCAGAAAGCTTTACGTATTCTGAACCTAAAAAAACATACAAGGAGTGGTTCAACCAAAAAAGAAGACATATTGCCACAGCAGAGCATTACAAACTAAGTGACCAAATTCAATTGGGAATATTTTATTGCACTCAATTATTATTCTTAGTAGTGGGCGTAATTTTATTGGCTTATCAATACCAGTGGATTATCGTTGGGAGTTTAATCGCATTTCGCTATCTTTTTACTTGGATAAGTTTTGGAATAGGCGCCAAAAAGTTAAAAGAAAAAGACATCATCTATTGGTATCCTTTACTTGAAATCTGGCTTTTATTAATGCAAATCAATATCTTTATTACCAATATTTTTTCAAAACCTGTACATTGGAAATAAACAAAAAAATTGAAAAAGCTAAAAAAGGAGATCAAATCGCCTTTACTTTCATTCTAGATCATTACTGGAATGAAGTTTACGGCTTTATGCTCAAAAGAACCGAAAACGAAACCGATGCGGAAGACATCACTATCGAAACTTTCTCTAAAGCATTCGATAAAATTAGCACCTACAACAGCGAATTTCAATTCAATACTTGGCTCATTGCCATTGCAAAAAATGTTCATATTGACTTATTGCGCAAGAAAAAATCAAATCTTTTTGTAGAAATCACCGAAGAACAAGACCGTCAAGCACAAAACATTGCCGACACAACTCCATCAGCGGAAGATGAATTGATTACGGAACAAAATTTATCTCGATTGTTGCAATTCATCAAAGAATTAAAACCGCATTATCAAGAAGTCATACAATTACGCTATTTTCAAGAATTAAGTTATCAAGAAATTGCCACCAAAATTGATGAACCCATCAGTAATGTAAAAATCAAACTTCTGAGAGCTAAAAAGTTACTAGCCGAAATTATCCAACAAAAACGCTAATTTCATCAAGAAGCCAAACTTCTTTTTTTTGATTTTCACAATAAAAACAACACTTTACCACACATTACATCTTTAAAAAGTTAAATACTTGAAATAATTTCTACCATTTAACACAATAACAAAACACTTGTAGCCGTTGTTAAATATAAAAATACTGCTTATGATTCTATAGTTACCTAACCTCTAAAACTATACACCATGTCAAAATTAAGTATTTACGAAAACCGCTGGATTGATCTTGTTTTTGAAGACAAAAACAAAAATTATGGAGCCTATCAATTACGACAAGAAAGTACAAAAAACACAGTATCTGCATTTTTTCTTGGAGTTGTATTAATTATCACTATCATCAGCATTGCATTGGTCATTAACAAGCTAAGCCCAAATACCATCGCTGTGCCTGAAATCCCAGAAACTATATTTCGACCAATAGATTTAGACGAAATCATTCCGCTAACACCTGAAGAACCTGTTAAAAAAACAGCACTCCCAACGGTAAAAAATCCTGTAGAAAACGTGGTAACCACACAAAAAATGACCAATCCTCAGATTGTTAATGCTCAAGCAGCTACTCCAGAGGTTCCTAAAAACAATGAATTCTCACAATCTAGCGCTTCAACTTCTGGCACAGGAGACGCTACAACTGGAACGGTAACTACTGCAATACAAGGCACAACTCCCGAAGTAGAAGTACCCAATAATAGCATTGTAAACACCGCCATGCTAGACAAATCTCCAGAATTTCCCGGCGGAATGAAAAAATTCTACAATTACGTTGGGAATAATTTTTCAAAACCAGACATCGAAGGATTAGAAACCATCCGTGTATCCATAGCTTTTGTCATTGAAAAAGACGGAAGTATGACTGATATTCGCGTCTTAAAAGATCCTGGATATGGATTAGGACAAGAAGCCATTAGAGTATTAAAATCATTAAAAACAAAATGGACTCCTGGCATATTAAATGGCAAGCCCATGCGAACAGCTTACACCCTGCCCATAGTCATCAAATCAGAATAATCACCAAAAGCAGAGCTAAATGTTCTGCTTTTTTTTTTATGATTCTAGTCAAAAAACTGATGGGTTAACTTCTTTTTTTCAAAACAACTTTGCCCTATCTTTGTGACTCTGAAAAATGAAGATATGGAAACTACAACAGATAATACATTACCAATAGGCAAACCAAAATGGTTAAAAGTAAAATTACCTATTGGACAAAAATATACCGAACTACGAGGATTAGTAGACAAATATAGCCTAAACACCATTTGCACATCAGGAAGCTGCCCAAACATGGGAGAATGTTGGGGCGAAGGAACCGCAACGTTTATGATTTTAGGAAATATTTGCACTCGCTCATGTGGTTTTTGTGGCGTCAAAACAGGTAGACCAGAAACCATTGACTGGGACGAACCAGAAAAAGTAGCGCGATCAATAAAAATCATGAACATCAAACATGCAGTAATCACAAGTGTAGACAGAGATGATGTAAAAGATGGCGGATCAATTATTTGGAACGAAACGGTAAAAGCGATTCGAAGAATGAACCCAAACACTACTTTAGAAACGCTAATTCCAGATTTTCAAGGCATAGAAAGAAATATTGACCGCATCATTGAAGCTAATCCCGAAGTGGTTTCACACAATGTAGAAACCGTAAGAAGACTAACTCGCGAAGTTCGAATTCAAGCCAAATACGACCGAAGCTTAGAAGTCTTGCGTTATTTAAAAGAAAAAGGCATCAACAGAACCAAATCCGGAATCATGTTAGGACTCGGGGAGCAAGAAGAAGAAGTTTTTCAAACACTTAGAGATTTGCGCAATGCTAATGTTGATGTTGTTACTATTGGACAGTACTTGCAACCTAGTAAAAAGCACCTTCCTGTAAAAGAATTCATCACACCAGAACAATTTGCAAAATACGAAGCCTATGCCTTAGAACTTGGCTTCAGACATGTAGAAAGCGGACCACTTGTTCGCTCTTCATACAAAGCACAAAAACACATTTTATAAAAGGATCCAAAAAAAAAAGGACCGCAGAAACATATCAATACATTGAAAACAAGAATTGCAATTAATGGTTTTGGACGGATTGGACGTAATTTATTTCGTCTTTTAGTCAATCATCCAACCATCGAAGTTGTCGCTATAAACGACATTGCTGATGTAGCGACGATGGCGCACTTAATAAAATACGACAGTATTCATGGAATCTTACCTGAAAAAGTAAGTCATGATACTACTAGTTTAATCGTAGCCGACAAGCATTACTTGTTTTTCAATGAAAAAAACATAGCCAACCTAGATTGGAAAAAACACAACATTGACTATGTAATCGAATCTACAGGTAAATTCAAAACTTTCGAAGAAATTAATGCCCACATTATAGCAGGAGCCAAGAAAGTAATTCTGTCCGCCCCAGCCGAAGTGGAAAATATAAAAACAGTAGTTTTGGGTGTAAACGAGAACATACTCGATGGCACTGAAATTATAATCTCTAATGCGAGTTGTACCACCAATAACGCAGCGCCCATGATTCAAATCATAGATGAATTGTGTGGCATCGAGCAAGCTTATATCACCACAATACATTCGTATACAACAGATCAAAGCTTACACGATCAACCTCATAAAGACCTTAGAAGAGCACGTGGCGCAAGTCAATCCATTGTTCCAACCACAACAGGAGCCGCCAAAGCACTCACAAAAATTTTCCCTAAATTAGAAGGCAAAATTGGAGGCTGCGGTATACGCGTACCCGTCCCTGATGGCTCACTGACTGATATTACTTTTAACGTAAAAAGAGCCGTTACCATTGAAGAAATCAACAAAGCCTTTAAAAATGCTGCTCATAATGAGTTAAAAGGAATACTGGATTACACCGAAGATCCTATTGTTTCTGTAGACATAATTGGCAACACACACTCTTGTCTTTTTGACGGCCAGCTTACTTCTGTTATAGATAAAATGGTAAAGGTTGTTGGGTGGTACGACAATGAAATAGGCTATTCCTCTAGAATTATTGATTTGATTTTACACACAAAACAGGAATACAAAAAATGAAGCAACAAATAAGATACTTTTGGATTGTATTATTAGTCAGTAGCACTATGCTATATGCTTCGACTACACAAATCATCGATAGTATTTCTATTTATCATAATTTATCACAATACAACTTCAAAATTTACAATTACGAAAAAGCCATTCATTTTGCGAATAAAGCTCTAAAATACAGTCAAACCACCAAAAACATTGAAGCGCAAATCGAAAGAAATTTTGTGCTTGGCAAGCTGTATTTTGATTTGAAAAAATTCAATGAAGCTCAAAATTATTTTGAACAAAGCTTTCAATTGAATACCAAAAACCCCGTTGATTTCGATAAATTAAAAGCCATCTATTTTGTAGGCTATTGTGAAATTGAAAAAAAAGAATGGAACGAAGCCTCTCTTTCTTTTGCGAAAGCAGACCGATTAACCATTACACCTGACCTTATAAATAAGGTTAACCCGTTGCTTTTAAAAAAAGCAAAATTATACTTCAGCAACAATCAATCCGAAATTGCTTCAATTAACTTTGATCGACTTCTTGCAAATAAAGACACTGCTACTGAAAAAAGCAGCAAAGAAGAAGCATACTTCTATAAGGGAATCATTGCCTTGCAAAGCAAAAACTATACTATAGCTCGTGATTTTTTAGAAAAAGCATTGGAGTTAAATAAAATTACCCAAAACCTAAAAAGTAAAGGAGATATTTTACTGCAACTTAGTAAATGCTATAAAGGAATGCGGAATTTTGACCAAGCTTATGCTTATCTTGAAGAGCATCATTTGCTAAGAATACAGTTAGCCGAAATTATAAGCTCAAAACAAAACCAAGAGAATTTAAAGAAACTCAAACATGATGAAGAATACAAAGCCATTTTAAAGGAAAAAAAAGAACAACAACAAACGAAAGAAACCAATAAATACTCCAAATTAATCAACATTTTAGCTATTGCTTTAATCACGATTTTGTCACTTTTGAGTTTGTCCTTATACAAAAACAACATCATAAGAAATGAAAGTAATAAACTATTAAAAGAAAAAAATCAAGAATTAATTATTGCCAAAAATAATGCTGAAAAAGCCTCTAAAGCCAGAGCTGAATTTCTCTCGACAGTGAGTCATGAATTGCGCACGCCGCTCAATGCAATCAACGGAATAACCCATTTATTATTAGAAGAAAATCCCAAAAAATCACAACTAAATTATTTGACCTCACTACAATTTTCAGGTAATCATTTAGCCACTTTTATTAATGAGATCCTTGAAATTAATAAAATTGAATCCAATAAAATTGAATTAGAAAGCATTCCTTTTCACCTAAAAGAATTACTTGAAAACATTCAAAGTTCGCTCAATAAATTTGCATTGACCAATAATAATGAATTCAACTTAGAATTTGATGACAACATCCCGAATTATCTCATCGGAGACCCAACAAAACTCTCCCAAGTTTTCTTGAATTTAATCAATAATGCTTTGAAATTTACCCGAGACGGAAAAGTTACTATTGTAGCCAAATTGTTTAAATCAAAGGAAGAAGAAGTTGTCAAAATTAATTTTCAAATCATCGATACCGGAATTGGCATCCCCAAAGAAAAGTTCGAACTGGTTTTTGAAAATTTCACACAAGGCTCTGTAGAAATTAACAGAAAATATGGTGGAACCGGACTAGGCTTAACCATTGTAAAAAAATTAGTCAAAGTCTTGGGAGGAAAAATAAAACTTGTCAGCGAAGAAGGAAAAGGCTCTACGTTCTCATTCACCTTACCTTTTAAAATCGCAGAAAGCCTTGAAAAATCTTGTGATAAAATAGTAAATTATGACGAAGAGCATTTCAAAAGCAAAAAAATATTATTGGTAGAAGACAATAAAATCAACCAAATGATCACCAAAAAAATGCTTGAAAACAAAGGCATTGTGTGTCTAATCATCGATAATGGAGAAAGCGCAGTAAAACTGATGCACAATCACGATTATGACTTAGTACTAATGGACGTCCATTTGCCTGGCATTAATGGCACAGAAGCGACCAAACAAATTAGAACTTTCGATATAAAAACACCAATCATAGCCTTGACCGCAATATCATTGGATGAAAACAGAGAAATGCTGCTTTCTTACGGAATGAATGATGTCATCACGAAACCATTCATTCCTGAAGAATTTTATACTATTATTTCTAAATATATTGCTAACTAATACGTTAAAACAAGCTCACGAATTAACTGTCTCACTTTAGGCTCTGCACCTTTGGCTGCCTCGAGCACTTCATCATGCGAAATAGTATCTATACTAGCTGCATCACCCATGTCTGTAATGACCGAAATCCCAAAAGTTTCTACATCCATATGACGAGCTACGATAACCTCAGGCACAGTAGACATTCCAACACAATCAGCGCCAAGTATTTTGACCATTTTATATTCTGCCAAAGTTTCAAAAGTAGGCCCTTGCAATCCTAAATAAATTCCAAGATTAATACTGATCCCTAAATCTACTGCCAAAGCGGACGCATGAGCAATCATTTTTCTACTATAAGGTTCGCTCATATTGACAAAACGAGGCCCAAAACGTTCGTCATTCTTGCCACGCAAAGGATGTTCTGGCAAGAAATTGATATGGTCTTTCAACACCACTATCGATCCAACTTGATAGTCAGAATTGACTCCACCCGAGGCGTTAGAAACAATCAATTTGGTCATCCCTAAATACTTCATTACTCGAACAGGAAAAGTCACTTCTTTCATAGAATAGCCTTCATAAAAATGGAAGCGCCCTTGCATCGCTACAACTTTTTTGTCACCAATAGTTCCAAAAACCAAGGCACCTTTATGACCTTGAACCGTTGATACTGGAAAATTTGGAATCTCATTATACGGCAAAGTATATACTATTTCCATTTCTTCTGTAAAACTTCCTAATCCCGATCCTAAAATCACACCATACTCGGGTGTGAAATTGATTTTATTTTGAATAAAACTAACGGTTTCTTGAACTTGTTCCCACATAATTTAAAATTGTTTGATCGAATTCTTTTTCATTATTAATAAAAGAACTTCGAATTGGTAAATAATACAATTGCTCGAAAAGAATAGAATCTTTCAATCGAACATAATCTTTTTCGGTAGTAATAATTTTTCTACCCTTGGCTTGCTTTTGAATGGCTATAATTTCGCTTTCGCTAAAATTGTGATGATCTGGAAATGTTAAACAAATATCATTTTCTTTTTTTAGGTACTCAAAAAAAGGTTCTGGTTTTGCAATTCCTGCCAAAAGCAACTTTGATTCATTTCCTAAATCGATTATTTCTATCTTTGAATCTTTAGCATAAATCGAATCTTCATAGTCGACAAAAGTAAAATATAATTGCTGATTATCGGCTAGCTTTAATCGGCTTTTAACACTTATTTGTTCTGCCATAGACAGGTTCTTCGGGCATTTCGTAACCACCACAATCGCAGCTCTTTGAGCACCACTGCGACTTTCTCTTAAATTTCCTGTAGGCAATAGAAAATCATTGGCATATAAATCTCCGTAAGCGGTCAATAGCATATAAAAACCTGCTTTTACTTTGCGGTGTTGATAAGCGTCATCTAATAAAATAATTTCAGGAGTACTCTTTTGGGACAACAATTGTTCGATACCGTTTTTTCTATTGGCATCTACAGCCACTTGAATAGCAGGAAACTTTTGAAAAAACTGAAACGGTTCATCTCCCAAAATAGCTGCATTAACCGATGCATCAGCTAGCAGAAACCCTTCGGATTGTCTTTTGTACCCTCGACTCAAAGTCGCCACGCGATATTTACCTGAAAGTAAACGAATCAAATATTCAATTTGCGGGGTTTTGCCCGTTCCGCCAACGCTTAAGTTTCCTACCGCAATAATGGGTATTGGAAATGCATACGATTTTAAAAATCCAACATCAAAAAGAAAATTACGGATAGTCGTTATAACGCCATATATAACAGCAAAAGGAAAGAGTAAATTTCGGAGTAATTTCATGCTACGAAATTATAACAAATTGAACATTTGCACTACAAGATCTCAAGAAAAAAGTCTTTACTCCTTGTTCTTACCAACTAGTTCGAGATAAGCGGTATGTTTTTTAAGCAAAAAATCCAGCAAAGTCAATTCATCTTTGTTTATAAAAACTTTTTTTGATTCAGGATCTTCGTTACAATAGACCAAGAAATTATTAATTCCATTTTTTTGAAGTCCTAGTTTCTGCTGATAAAAAGTTTCGTTCAAACTAGCTTTAGCATAAGCTATGAAATCTTCCTCAGGTTGTTTTTCTCGTTTTGGTTTATCTGGATTTTTGAAAAGACTAAATATTTTTCTTCCAATTTCCATCAAATCCATTCCATTGGTTATCGTGCCATCATAGACAAAAGGATTTTTGGGATGAGCAGCTTCCTTACCAATTCGAGCTGCAGCCGCTTGCTCATATGTAAACTTAGGCACTTTTAATTTAGTATTTTTAACGACAACTTCATCCAATTCTACAGCCGACCTAATGAGTTTAATCCCCAATTGCTTCAACTGAAAGTACTCCGGAACAACAACCATCTTTTTAAAAACATACTCTTTTGAATAAAATGCTAAAACGTCTTTATTTTTGGCTGAAATCTCAAAAAAACCTCGACTATCGGTTTTGGTACTTTGCTCTGTATTTAAATTAATTACCTCTACTCCAATTGCAGCAATTGTATCACACATCACTTTTCCTTTCAACAAAGTAGTGGTTTGCGAAAAACCAAAAGCGAAAAACAAAAGTCCCAAAATCAAAAGCAATTGTTTCATGGCCACATAAAAATTAGACTACAAAAATATTCAATTCATGTATTTTATTTCAAAAAATATCCTAATTTACTGTTAACGAAAGCCTAAATAATGTCAACCTAAACAAACGCCTTTTCAGGGAATTCACCTATCAAAAAAGGCAACTATGAATAGTACAAATGAGTACTAATTTTTATTAATTCTAAAAATGGAATTGCACTAATTTTATAGCTTACAAGCATCGTGATTTGAGAAGTCGAATCAAATAAAAGCTGTTATACAGTACTGTTTATTCGTTTTAATTATGGAGGAAATTTAATAAGTGAATGCCCTTTGTCCGTTTTTTATTTTCCGACAAAATACAAAAAACTGTATCTTTGCAAACCATTACAAACACTGATCAAACTAACAATTTGGCAGGATTGAAATCAAAAAAAATCGAATGAAAATAAAACAAATCCTTGCTCTACTTGAAGAAATGGCACCACTAGGCTATGCCGAAGATTTCGACAATGTAGGCTTATTGGTTGGTGACCAAGATGCTGAAGCCACTGGTGTTTTGGTTTGTCACGACGCCTTAGAAAATGTAATTACAGAAGCCATCAATAAAAATTGCAATTTGGTTGTTTGCTTTCACCCCATTCTTTTTTCGGGGATTAAAAAAATTACCGGTAAAAATTATGTTGAAAAAGCGATTCTAAAAGCGATTAAAAACGACATTGCCATTTATGCTGTTCATACCGCTTTAGACAATCATCCTGAAGGAGTAAATCAAATCTTTTGTAATGCCTTGGGCTTATCGAACACTAAAATATTGGTTCCCAAACAAAACTATATTCGCAAATTAGTTACCTACACAATACGAGAAAATGCAGATGCCGTTCGAAACGCTTTGTTTCAAGCGGGCGCAGGAAGCATTGGCAATTATGATAATTGCAGTTTTAATTCAGAAGGCACTTTCACCTACCAAGGCAACGAAAATAGCAATCCCGTAGTAGGACAAAAAGGTGTTTTATCAACAGGAACCGAAACCAAAATAGAGGTTGTTTTTGAAAAACATTTGCAGTCAAAAGTTTTAAAAGCATTATTTACTACTCATATTTACGAAGAAGTAGCTTATGAAATTTATGATTTACAAAATAATTATCAAAAAATTGGACTAGGAATGGTTGGTGAACTAGAAGAATCTATGGAAGAATCTTCCTTTTTGCATTTTGTAAAAGAAAAAATGCAAGCAGAAGGCATTCGGCATTCATCATTTTTGGGTCGTCCCATCAAAAAAGTAGCCGTTTTGGGTGGAGCTGGAAGTTTTGCTATTTCACAGGCCATACAAGCTGGAGCTGATGCCTATTTGACCGCAGATTTAAAATATCATCAGTTTTATGAAGCAGAAAATCGAATACTTTTAGCAGATATCGGACATTTTGAAAGCGAACGTTATACAAAAAATTATATTGTTGAGTATCTTCGAAAAAAAATCCTTAATTTTGCACCCGTCTCGCTACCAAGCGGAATCATTTTATCAGAAGAAAATACAAATCCAGTTAAGTACTTATAGAATATGGCTACTACGAAAGAATTAAGTGTTGAAGAAAAGTTAAGAGCAATCTACGATTTACAACTTATTGACTCAAGAATTGACGAAATTAGAAACGTAAGAGGAGAGCTTCCTTTAGAGGTAGAAGATTTAGAAGACGAAGTGGCAGGTTTAAGCACTCGTACCGAAAAATTAAAAGCCGATCTTGAGGTTATCGAAGACATGATCAAAGTAAAGAAAAATGCCATCGATGAGCACAAAGAAGCGATTAAAAAATACACCAAACAACAAGAAACGGTTCGTAACAACCGTGAATTCAACTCTTTGACTAAAGAAGTAGAGTTTCAAGAATTAGAAATTCAATTGGCTGAAAAGCAAATCAAAGAAATGAAAGCTTCTATTGAGCACAAAAAAGAAGTAATCACCAATTCTAGAGAAAAATTAGAAGCAAAAACTTCTCATTTAAAACATAAAAAATCAGAGTTAGAAGCTATTATGGCAGAAACTCAAAAAGAAGAAGAGTTTTTAACTCAAAAATCAGCGGAGTTCCAAGCAACAATTGAAGAACGATTGTTGACGGCTTACACCAGAATCAGAACAAGTGTTCGCAACGGATTAGCAGTAGTTTCTATCGAAAGAGGAGCGTCTGCAGGTTCATTCTTCACTATTCCACCACAAACTCAGGTTGAGATTGCTGCAAGAAAGAAAATCATTATCGATGAACATTCAGGAAGAATTTTGGTTGACAGTGTTCTTGCCGAGGAAGAAAGAGAAAAAATGGAACAATTGTTTTCAACACTATAAATTATGACAAGCCTCCTTCTGGGAGGCTTTTTTGATATGAAAAAAACCGCTCGCTCTCTTTATATCAAATCTATTGGTTTATCCTTAAATCTTTTGAGTATCGCTTTTCCTAAGAAAGCAACAAGTTTTGCTTACGGACTTTTTAGCGAGCCGCGTTCAGGGAAATTAAACCCAACCCAACTCCCAAAAATCCTTCAAAAAGCACAATCCGAACAGATAACACATGGGGATTCATTTTTTCAAACCTATACTTGGAAAGGAAATGATACGGTTATTCTATTGGTACATGGCTGGGAAAGTAACGCCGCACGCTGGGAAAACTTACTCCCCTTTTTGAAAAAATCAGGCAGTACTATCGTCGCAATGGATGCTCCGGCGCATGGCTTATCAAGCGGAAAAGAATTTAGTATTCCGCAATATGCCGAATTTATCCATATTGCCGTTCAAAAATTCAAGCCAAATTATCTTATTGGACACTCCATTGGCGGACAAACATGTCTCTATTATCAATCCTTATATCAAAACGATGCCATTGAAAAGATAGTAATTCTAGGCTCGCCGAGTGATTTCAATATCATACTTTCGAATTTTGTTACTTTGTTACAACTCAATACAACCATTGCTCAAAATATCGAAAACCATTATTTGAATCATTTCCAATTGGATATTCATGAATTTTCGAGTCGACTGTTTGCCGAAACAATCAATACTAAGGGTTTTATCGCACACGATACAGAAGATATTGTGGTAAAAATCGATGAAGCTAAAAAAATTGCTAGTACTTGGAAAAATGCAGTTTTATTAGAAACTAAAGGATTAGGACACAGCATGCATGACGCTCATTTATACCAAAAAGTGAGTCAGTTTTTATTTGATTAAGATAAAAAACACACTTTACACCACTTTATGAAGAACATTTCAAAATAAAGTATCGTAATAAGTATCCCAAACTGCTATTCAATTTTGTATTTTTGCACTATGGAAGAAAATCTAAAACGGCTCAATAAATTCATTGGAGAAACGGGATATTGTTCTCGTCGTGAAGCCGATAAATTAATCGAAGAAGGTCGCGTAACTATTAATGGCGTGGTTCCAGAAATGGGAACTAAAGTGTCTCCACAAGATGAAGTACGCATCGATGGAAAATTAATTGTTGAAAAACACGAAAAACCAGTGTACTTAGCCTTTAATAAACCCGTTGGCATTGAGTGTACCACCAACCTAGAAGTTCGCAACAACATCGTAGATTACATTAATTACCCTAAGCGTATTTTCCCAATTGGTCGATTGGACAAAGCCAGTGAAGGCCTAATTTTCATGACCAATGATGGGGATATTGTAAACAAAATTTTGCGTGCAAGAAACAACCACGAAAAAGAATATACTGTAACGGTAAACAAACCCATAACGGATCGTTTTATAGAAAGAATGAGGAATGGTGTTCCAATCTTAGATACAGTTACTAGAAAGTGTAAAGTAGAGCAAATTAGCAAATACATTTTCAAGATCATTTTGACCCAAGGATTGAATCGTCAAATTCGTAGAATGTGTGAATACTTAGGCTATGAGGTAACCGCTTTGAAGCGTATCCGAATTATCAATATTTCTCTAGACATTCCTGTAGGACGTTACCGAGATTTGACCGATGCCGAAATCAAAGAGCTCAACACGCTAATCGAACCTTCAAGTAAAACAGAAGAAGCTAGCTTACCCAAAACAGAAGCAACACATCGGAAAACAGATTTTGTTCGAAGAGAAAATTCAAAATTTAGAAGAAAATAACACACCACTAAGGCCGTTCGCGAGAACAGCCTTTTTTGTTTGTATTCAAAAATTATTTATCAAAAACAGATGTGATTATAAAACATTGAACTTGTGTCGAATTAGCAATAATTAGAACTACTCGGATAAGATCTTAAAACTGTTTGATTAAGCTAAAGTATTCAACACTTTTTTTCAATTTGTACAACGGAAGTGTTACCATTAATTCTTTGACTTTTTCTTCGTCAACACCTTTAAAAATAAGTACTGCACCATTTTTAGTTTGTCTTAAAAACAAACTTTCTAATATGCCTTCTGCTTTCCACTTTGCAACAACTTCTTGTTCGTGTTTAATTATTTCTTGAAAATTACTTGGAATATTTTCCATATCCAAAGTTAAAATTGCTTGAATTCTGTTTTCTGCTTTTGGGGTCCCTGATTGTTCCATTTTGTTTGAATTAGATTGTGAAAAAATTGTATTTGAAAAAAGTAAAATTACGAATAGTATTGAAAATTGTAAGTGTTTGATTTTCATTATTTAAAAAAACTATTGTTCTAAAAATGGATAATCGATATAGCCTTCCTCTTTTCCACCATACATTGTGGCTCTATCAGGTTGATTAAGTGGTGCATTTAGCTCAAAACGTTTTGGCAAGTCGGGATTCGCTAAAAATAATGCCCCGTAAGAAATCAATTTTGCAATTCCCTTCTCTAAAGCCGCTTCGCCAGTTTCTTTAGTATAGCCACAATTCGCAATTATTGTATGCTGCGTTAGTACTCCAAAAGTTTCAACTGAATTTGTAGGATATTCTGGGAATTTATCGGCTGGAAAAGGAACGTTCATAATGTGAATATAAGCCAAAGGCATTTTATCAAGTTCGCTAACGAGTAAGCTAAATTGTTCAATTGGATTTTGATGAACAATATTATTATAAGTACTTGTTGGCGATATACGAATGGCTACTTTATTGGCTCCAATAGCAGCAATTAGTTCTTGCATTATTTCTAAAACAAAACGATTACGATTTTCATTAGTTCCGCCATATTCATCTGTTCTTTGATTAGCACTTGCTGCTAAAAATTGATCAGGCAAATAGCCAAATGCCGCATGTAATTCGACACCATCAAAACCTGCTTCAATAGCATTAATGGCTGCTTGTTTATAATCTTGAACAATGATTTTTACTTCGTCTACGCTTAATACACTTGGCGTTTCATAATCTTTCATTCCTTCCAATGTGAAATGTTGCTGTCCTTCAATTGCCAAAGCAGAAGCAGAAACCGGCTGCGCTCCATTTTTTACTAATGAATGCCCAACACGTCCTGTATGCCAAAGTTGAGCATAAATAACACCTCCTTTTTCATGTACGGCATGGGTAACTTTTTTCCAAGCAGTAATTTGTTCATCGGTATAAAGGCCAGGGGTAAGCGGGCTTCCAATCGCTTGTTTAGAAATATTTATGGCTTCGCTAATGATTAATCCTGCACTTGCACGCTGTGTATAATACAAAAGAGTAGCATCTCCTACGATTCCGTCCACATTAGCACGACTTCTTGTCATTGGTGCCATTACCATTCTATTTTTAAGGGTGTTATTCCCCAGTTTTATTGGTTCAAATAATATCATTTTCACTTATATTAAAAATTAAGTTGCAAATTTATGCTCAATACTTTACTTTTGCAAGTAGTTACACAAATATACAGTAGTAACTTAAAGTAAAGCATTTAATAAAATCAATATGTCATGGAAGAAAATAATTCAATAATTTCTAATAAAACTTGCAGTTTAAAAGAAGTTTTAGATATTATAGGCGGAAAATGGGCAATGCCAATCATTTATCACTTATCAAAAGGCAAAATGCGCTTTAAAGAAATAGAAAGAACTGTAGATGGAATTAATACAAGAATGTTAGTCAAAGAATTGAAAAACATGGAAACTAATGGTATTATAACCCGAGAGGTATTTGCGACCGTCCCTCCTACGGTTGAATATGCATTAACCATTAAAGGCGAAAAATTATTACCTAGTATTACGTCGTTATACAATTGGGGGCTAGAGTTTTCAATATAAAAAATTGTCTTGTTACTTTTTCGATACCCAAATTAAAACATTTCGCCAACTTATCCATTAAGTAAATCAATAAAGTCCACTTATCTAAAACGAACAGCCAGCTTATTCAAAAAGAAGACATTAGTTTAAGAAAAGAGGAGATTATTAAATAGAAAACCCAAGAGGAGTGTGTTGGGTTTTCTGTCTATTCTATTTTGATTTATTTTAAACTATAATTGTGTTCTTTCTTTTTTTTAACCAAAAAATTATTCCAAGAAATACCATCAAAATTAAAAGATTTGGCTCACTCATTTGTTGGACTTCCTCGTCAAGATCTAATGATTTATTACTCGCTAAAACTTGCTGCTGTTTTTTCTTTAAAATCTTTTTTTGTGCTTCATTTTCTACCACCAAATAAGAAGTAACAGGTGTCATTATTTTTGACATAAAACTATACTTTATCAAATTAAGCCATTCCTTGTCAGATGTTTCTGGGTGCAAAATCTGAGAATACCACTTCCCTTGCAATAACAACCCTGATTGCCAATTTTTTGGTTTAATTTCATTGGGCTCAATATCAAAAACATCTCTTTTTAAAACAATACTTGCTTGATTATTTTGTGGCAAATAAAACGTATGGTTACCCGTTTTATATTCAAAAACGTTTTGATCAAATCTAAATGTAGTGTTATCTTCAAGACGTCTCCTTGGATTAGACATTAAAGAATGGGGTTCGAGTTCGGCATTTTCGTTAAGATTAAAAAAGAAATCGCTCTCTGGAAAAGTAAATTTCATATCTGAAAAATCTTTATCAAAAATTGCTTCTTGCATATTTTTTGTCACTACAATGCAAACAGGATAAGTATTTTTTTCTGCTTTATAGTTTTTAAACAATACAGTCCTTATGGCTCGATCCAAATAAAAACCGCCTTCAAATTCTTGCTTGATATAGGTCTGTTTCCAATCATCTTGCAACGAAACGTTAGTAACATAACTGTTCACAAAAGACACTTGTGCATTTTCAGCTAACCTTGGATTACTTTTCAATAATGTCGTTATTCTATTCTTAAATTGGTTTGAAAACTTTTTCTTATTTAAAGAAGCGTCTACCAAAAAATGAAAGTATGGTTTACGCCTAATCTGTTTTAAGGCTTTCTTTTGATTTGCTGACAAATAAACGACAGGATCCGTTGCTTTGAATGCCAAAACATTAGCTGTTTTATTTGCACCAAGTTGTACAGTTTTACTATCAATTGTAAAAGGAAATGGTTCTTTATGCAAAATTTCGATGCCCATTTTTCTAACTTCATTTTTTGCGAATGGAAAAACCTTAACTGCCACTTTATTTCCATTGAGATAATACAAAATACCTGGATCTCTGTTTTCATTTTTGATGTTTGAAAAAACCCACAAAGCAGATTTTTTTTCAGCCAAAATCCCCATTTCTTTTTTTTTTCCTACATACAAATAATAGTCGGATATCCAAGAACCTTCTGGTAAATCAATAGTTGTTGCAAATTCTGAAAACCAATTACTATCACTATAATTGGTAATTTCTAAATCAATCCAGCTTTTCCAAGCCTGCTGTTTTTTATAAAAAGTGCTTTTGGAAATAATATTGGTAATCTTTACATTCTCATCCTTACTATTATCCGCTCTAACTTGAGTTGGAACTGTTCCAAAAAACACATTTTCAATAACATTTATTTTCGAATCAGATAGAGTTAGATTATCCAAAACCAACCAATTAAAATAGGTTGACAAATAGGGTGTTTGCTTCCCAAAAATAAACATATCGCGTCTTTCTTTTTGTTGCTTAATGGTACGAAGTGTTTGTTTTAATGCGACTTTATCAATTGAATAGGATTGTGAATAATCGGGACTATACAGATAATCAAGTGATTCATTTACAACACTTTTATCCATAAGATAAGAAAAAGTGATTAAAGTGGGGAGCACTAAACAACTCAAAAAGGATATTGCTAAAATTTTACGTTTAGAAAAGTAGCGCTTTAGAAAAACAAAATCTTTGTAGAGTTCCTTACTATGTAATACAAAAAGGAGCAAGGGCGTTAGCATTAAAAAACCTGAACCAAACGCTATTACTGCAACCACTGAAACAGGTAAAAAAGGAAGAAAAACAAGAAAAAAGTAGCACGTATATACAAAAGTTAGGCTTCTTGCAATGAAAAGAAATACTCTATATTTTTTACTTTCTAAGTTAGGTAAACAAATAAAGACACCATTCAATATTGCTAGTATATAAAACCAATAATTAGAAAAGTCTCCAAAAATTCCCAATTTGTCAGAATCCAACTTACCAAATAGACCTCCATTATTTACTAGTAAACCTATAAAGGGTAGTAAAATTGAAATTGGTATTTTCCATACTAATTGATATTTATGCCAAACACTACCCCTTTTAGTAACTAGAACAAACACCGCTCGAGTAACAAAAAAAAGAAAAACTAATGTGCAAACAATAATTAAAATTAGCAAAGCGTGTAATTCAAAAGTATTACCTATTGGTTTCCAAAGCGGCAAAACAACTTGAATGAATAAATACCCCGCTATTGGGATAATCAATGCTATTACAAAATTTATTAAAGGACTGTGTTCTTTAGTATCAGAGGTAAAATGATACACTAAAATAAATAAAGAATAAGCAAGTGTAGGCATCAAAAAAGTACCAACATATACCATACTATTCCCTGAGATCATCCATTGTGGAATACTAAGTGGAAAAATTTTGTCAATATGCCAACTATATAAGTATAGGAATGGGATATAAAGCAACAAAGCAATAAATCCATACCAAAATGATACGCTTTGTTTCTTACTCGTTAGATACAGAGCGTATCCAAAATTAAGCAACCCTAATATACCCAAAGTCCAACCAAACACTGTCCATAAATAAAGGCTTTCTTTATTTAATAAACTTTTAAAAATAGTAAATTCTCCTGCAAAAAAGACAAACAAGACAACAATGGGAAATGTATTAATAACAAAAATCCATTTAGGATTAAGCACGTTTTTCATAGATAATTTTGTTTTTTAAGTAATCGTTCCAATAGGATATAAATAAGAATCAAAAAAAATAAATTGGTTACTATTCCAATAGTTTCATGCACTATTTCAATACTTTTTTGTGATAAAAAATGTGTAACTTGATTTTGCAAAACAATCGAAACAAATATTCTAGAAGCATTAACAAAAATTGTTACAACATAAGCCAAAAGTAATGCCGCTGGAATAATTACTATTCTTTGCTTAATCAAGTTTATATTTTTAAAAGCTACGATGGCAAACATTGAAAAACATAAAAGCAAAAAATTAAATCCAGAACATGATTTGTTGATGATAAAATTTAAATCATCATAATAAAATCCCTTATCAGCGAAGTAAACCGATTTTGAGCTTATTAACAGTCCAACCAATGTATCGGTTGGGCGAAGTAAAAAAAACAAATCATTAGTATCAGCAATTGTATAACCGAATTTCAATACTAAAAAAAGCAGTATAGTGGTCAAATAGTAATAAATATTTTTGGGTATTGTCATGTCATTTTGATATAAGTTAACTCAACAAAGTTTAATGAGTTTTGGAAAAAAAGCGACTTTCAATAGATAAATTTCACCTCTACTCTGCCAGTGATTCATAATACAAAACCTTAGATAAAAAGGGTTCGTTTTTTTGCTGATGGATAAAGCCTTTTCTATACACTTCTTCATCAGTAGCGCCGATTTTTTTGGCTAAGAAATAGTTTGCTCTTGCTTCATCATTATAATTCAAGCTACATAAAAAGGTAGGCTCCACTCCTTTCCCCACCGAAATATTGTAGACTGTAATTAGATTTCCCCAATTGATACAAGCACACAATACGATGGTTCCATAAAAATACCAGGCCATTTGATTGAAAAGATAGGCATTGGTCTTTTGTCGAGTAATCTTGATGAAAGTATATCCCAAGCCAATAAATGCCAAAATCAAGAAGGCATGCACACCCAATCGTTTGTATGTCAAACCAAAAAAGGCAACATATTCTGAATTCTTGATAATCGTACTTATGATTAATACAGCATTCAAAACAATCCAAATTTTTGCCAAACGCTTCAGATTAATAGCTTTTCTATCAAAATTGAAACCACCTTTGAAGTAAAATAGTAAAACACCAACCGCCATAATCGTTGAAAAAATAACAGCATTCACTCTTTCATGCGTTGCTTTGCTCAAAGTACTACTTGCTGTTTCTTCAAAAAATTGTTCATAGTTGTAGGTGACTATAAAAACCAAAAGCATAACGTTAAGCAAGCATAAAGTGATTTCGCCACTTTTTCTTTCAAAATCCAAATCCAAAAAAGAAAAGGTGGGTTGGTTGACCTTTTCGGCAATAACGAAGTCATTAGCCAATTTTTTATTAACTTCATAAGACATTTCGGGAACCCAATAGTTCCAGAAAGTAAAGGATACATAAAACCCAATCAATACTATTAAAAGCAGTTCAAAAATATCCAAATCTAAAGTGTAGTCTGTAAAAAGTGCAGAAAAATGGTCGCTACCAAAAGAATATACAACAAAAAACAGCAACAAAAACACTAGTGGAATCATTACATAGGCAATCAGTTTTTTGGCAAAATCATTTTTTAATTCTCGTTTAGGCAACCATTGTCCAAACAAAAAAGGCCGACCTAAAGAAGTAAATCCATTTATTATAATCAAAGGAATTACCTGAATCAATTTCAACTCGACCAATTGTGTCCTCAATTGTAAAATAGCAATGGATAAAAAAAGTGCTAAAAAAGAAGCAAAATCGCCATACCAAGCAAACGACAAACAAGATAAAACTGAAGTAAACACTAGCCACCAATGTGATTTGTTTACGAACTGATTTTTAAAGAAATAAACAATCATTGCCGTTAGAAACAAACCAAAAATAGCAAGGTTCAAACCAACAGACTGATTGTAAAAAAGCAAGGTAAAAACAAAGCTTGAGACAAAAATGAAATGGTGTTTTTTCATGATTTAAAATTTAAAAGTACTTTGTATTTCAAAGTGATTAGACAAAAAAATAGTTATTTAGTTTTCAATAATTTTTCAAGACTTTTGAGATGTTGTTCAAAGGCAACACGCCCTTTATTCGTTACTCGATACGAAGTTTTTGGTTTCTTACCTACAAATTCCTTTTTAACCTCAATATATTCCACTTTTTCTAAAGCGCTAGAATGACTGGCTAAATTTCCATCGGTTATATCCAAAAGTGATTTCATTTCAGTAAAATCAACCCAATCGTTAACCATCAAAATAGACATAATGCCCAATCTGACGCGACTCTCGAAATCTTTATTTAGTTTATCAATAATTCCCATCGATGGTTATTTATATTTTTTAAATAATAATAAACCATAGAAAATGTGCAATATACCGAAACCGAGAATCCAAAATACTAAACCATATCCTAAAAAGAATAAAGCAACACTTCCTAAAATCACCTCTGAAAATCCAAGGAATTTGATATCTGAGTAAGTGTATTTCTCTGCATTTAACAATGCTAAGCCATAAAAAATCAAGGTGCTAGGCGCTACCAAAATAAACATCTGATGATAAACAAGTGCAAAACAAAATACAGCTCCAACAAATAAAGGAATTGCTAAATTAAAAAGCATATTTTTTGTAGCTGATGTCCAGATTGGCAACTTTAATTTTTTACTTTTTCTAACCGTGAAAAAAATACCAAAAGCCAAGGCAAAGAACAAAATAACAAAAGCGGTAAGAATTAATTCTGCGATTAAATTAGTGGAATACAAATGATGATTGTCTTCAAAATACTCGATTCCATTAGCTTTAAACAATTGATAAACATATAAACCACCTATTAAGGCAGACAACCCAGCAAAAACGCCAGACAAACCGCTTAAAGAAATAAAACGGGAAGAACGCTCCATCATGGAACGGATATGCAATAAATCTTCTTGATGCTTTTCAGTCATAACAAAAGTACTTTGAAATACAAAGTTATTAAAATAATTCAAAAACTACTCATTTATTTTAATTAATTCCAAAAAAAAGCCACTTAATAAAAAGTGGCCAACCATAAATTTTAAAAAATCTTATTTCAATCTCATTTTTCTCGCTAATAATGTATTCTGCAACAGCATCGCAATGGTCATTGGTCCCACACCACCCGGAACTGGAGTGATGAATGATGATTTTTTGCTTACACCATCAAAATCAACATCACCAGTAATTACATAGCCTTTTGGGTGTGCAGCATCAGCCACACGAGTAATTCCCACGTCGATTACTACTACTCCATCTTTTACCATGTCTGCCTTCAAATAATTAGGAACTCCTAAAGCGGTGATAATGATATCCGCATTCTTAGTAAATTCTTCAATGTTTTTGGTTCTACTATGGGTTAACGTAACCGTTGAATCACCTGGATTTCCTTTACGGCTCATCAAAATACTCATTGGTCGACCCACAATATGACTTCTGCCAATAACCACAGTATGTTTGCCTACAGTATCTACATTATAACGTTTTAATAATTGCATGATTCCGAAAGGAGTGGCTGGAATAAAAGTATCCATATCTAGAGCCATTTTTCCGAAATTAGTAGGGTGAAAACCATCTACGTCTTTGTCGGGATCAATCGCTAATAGGATTTTTTCTTCATTGATATGTTTAGGCAACGGTAACTGAACAATAAAACCATCTAAGTTATCATCTTCGTTTAACTCCTTGATCTTGGCTAACAATTCGTCCTCGGTAATGGTTTCAGGTAAACTCACCAAAGTAGAATCGAAACCAATTTGCTGACAAGAACGCACTTTACTCCCAACATAGGTTAAACTCGCTCCGTCATTTCCAACAATTACAGCAGCCAAATGAGGCACTTTCTCCCCATTCTCTTTCATTTGTTGCACTTCAATGGCGATCTCTTTCTTGATATCCTCTGATGTTTTTTTTCCGTCTAATACTTGCATGTTGTGTATTTAAATTTAGTTATGTTTGGTTTTGGTTGATGTAAATGACAAAGGTTTAAAAACTCATCTTACTGATTTTTTAAACCTTTGCTTTTTATCTTGGCATTCCTCCAGGCATTCCTTTCATGCCGCCCATCATTTTCATCAAATTCTTTCCGCCTGGGCCTTGCATCATTTTCATCATTTTACTCATTTGGTCGAATTGTTTCATCAATTGATTGACTTGCTCCACTTTTGTACCAGAACCTTTTGCGATTCTAATCTTACGTTTGGCGTCGATTAGTGCTGGTTTGCTTCTTTCTCCGGGCGTCATGGAGTGAATGATCGCTTCAATATGTTTGAACGCATCGTCTTCAATTTCGATATCTTTCATGGCTTTGGAAGCACCTGGTATCATTCCAACCAAATCCTTCATGTTACCCATTTTCTTTACTTGTTGAATTTGAGTCAAGAAATCATCAAAACCAAATTCGTTCTTAGCAATTTTCTTTTGTAATTTTCTAGCTTCCTCTTCGTCGAACTGCTCTTGTGCACGCTCTACCAAAGAGACTACGTCTCCCATTCCAAGGATACGCTCGGCCATACGAACAGGGTAGAACACATCAATCGCCTCCATCTTTTCGCCAGTACCCACAAACTTTATCGGTTTGTTCACCACCGTTTTGATTGACAAGGCTGCTCCACCACGAGTATCACCGTCCAATTTGGTCAAAATTACCCCATCAAAGTTTAGACGGTCGTTGAAAGTTTTTGCTGTATTTACTGCATCTTGCCCTGTCATCGAATCCACTACAAACAAGGTTTCTTGTGGCTGAATGGCTTTGTGAACGCGTTCGATTTCGTTCATCATTTCTTCATCAACAGCCAAACGACCTGCGGTATCGACGATGACCACATTGAATCCGTTAGCTTTGGCATGTTTGATTGCGTTTTGAGCAATTTCGACAGGATTTTTATTTTCTGGTTCAGAATACACCTCAACGGCGATAGAATCTCCTACTACATACAATTGCTGAATAGCTGCTGGACGATAAATATCACAAGCAACTAAAAGGACTTTTTTATTTTTTTTGGTTTGAAGATAGTTGGCTAACTTTCCAGAAAAGGTAGTTTTACCAGAGCCTTGTAAACCTGACATTAAAATCACGGATGGATTTCCTGAAAGATTAATGCCGGCTACATCACCACCCATTAATTCAGTTAATTCGTCTTTGACTAATTTTACCAATAATTGTCCTGGTTGCAAGGTCGTCAACACGTCTTGTCCGATGGCTTTTTCTTTTACTTTGGCGGTAAAATCTTTGGCAATCTTAAAGTTAACATCGGCATCCAATAGGGCACGACGTACTTCTTTTAAGGTATCGGCTACGTTGACTTCGGTGATTTTTCCGTGTCCTTTTAAAATATGAAACGCTTTATCTAACTTATCGCTTAAATTATCAAACATGATTTTCTATTTTTTTGAAATGCAAATATACTATAAAGGTTTAGAGGCACAAAGATTTGAAGTTTAAACTTTAGGAATTTAGGTGTTTTTGGAGGGTAAAAAATGAATTATTTTCTGTGCTTTTCGTATTGAAAATGCCGCCAAAAATGCAAAATTGTCCATTCTATAGCCCCGATGGGAGGGAAAATCCTTTTTTTATAGCCAACTGGTTAAAGAAACCAGTTGGCTATAAAAAAAGATTGGAAGGACAGCGGGAAACTTGCCTATAAAAAGGCCAATTGCTTCGCTCCTAAAAAACAACGGTACCCTAGAATTGGAAATAAATAAAAGGCACCAATTCGCTTGAAGCCATCGCAGCAACCAACCAGAAGGTAAGCGCAAGAATTAAGGCTTTGAAAACCATAGGCAACTTATCGAAAATGGATTTGAGTCCTTGAGTGATTTTGGCTGGGACAAAGTGCAGCGCGTACCCAATAGCAATCATTATAAAAACGTTTTCATAGCCTGAAATGACTATCGCCCATTGTTCCCAATTGAATTGTAGGTCACCTATCGAAGTAATCATATCTAAGGCCACTGAGAAATCTTTGGCTCTAAAAAAGATCCAACAGAAAACCACAAAATGAAACGTAACTAGCACAGAAAAAACTGTAGTGATGGCTTTCCAAAACGTTATTTTTTTGTCTTTGGAAGAAGGAAAATAATCCGAAAACAATTTATTAACTGCCAAAGCAATTCCATGTAACGCACCCCAAATAATAAATTTCAAACTTGCGCCGTGCCAAAATCCACCTAGCAACATTGTAGTCATTAAGTTCACATTGGTAAACATCGTTCTTTTCTTGTCTTTGGCTAATAAGAAAGTCAAACAGAAAACTACCAACGAAGCAATTGCAATAATCAACGGAATTGGACTCACTGGATAATACCAACTTGCCCAAGCAATTAATCCTGCAAAAAACAACGAAGGAAATAAAAACCCTCCGAAACTCCCACGACGGTTTCCTCCTACTGAAATGTATAAATAATCACGCAACCAAGTAGATAATGAAATGTGCCATCTTCTCCAAAACTCAGTAATAGAAGCCGATTGATAAGGAGTCCTAAAATTGACTGACAATTTGAATCCCATCAACAAAGCAATCCCTATAGCCATATCGGAATAGCCTGAAAAATCACAATAAATCTGAATCGTGTAGCCATAGGATGCCATAAGGTTTTCGAAGGCGGTATAACTTTTGGGCGCATCGAATACACGGTCCACAAAGTTCAAAGAGATATAGTCAGAAATGACGGTTTTCTTGATTAAACCGCCCATAATAAGAAATACGGCTGAGTCAAAATCTTCACGCGAAAGTTTTATTTTGCTATAAATTTGCGGAATAAACTCCGAAGCACGAACAATAGGTCCCGCCACCAACTGTGGAAAGAAGGACACGAAAAACATATAATCCAACATGTTCTTTGTTGGCTCTAATTCTCGTCTATAAATATCGATGATATAACTCATCGATTGAAAGGTATAAAACGAAATCCCTACAGGCAAAATCACATCGATAAAATGAATCTGACCTTCGAATAACTGATTGTAATTGTCAATTAAGAAATTAGAATATTTGAAATAGCCTAAAAAAGACAAATTGAAGATAACACTAAGAATCAAAAAGAATTTACGATAGCCTTCTTTGGTTTCTTCATAAAGAAATTTAGCCAACGTATAATCGACCAAACCAGAAAACAACAAGAGACAAAAATAGATTCCGCTGGATTTATAATAAAAGAATAACGAGAAAGCAAAAACATAAATGTGTCGGTACACCCTAGTTTTGGCTTTGGTCGTAAGAATATAAATGGGATAGAACAATAAAAAAAGTCCTAAGAAAAAAGCGGTATTAAATAGAATTGGTTCTTTTGGATTGAAGGTAAGCCATTCATTCACTTGCGCAGCATCAATAGTGCCAAAAGTGGTTTGTAACCAATTTGTTATATCTGTAAAAGTAATCACAATCTAGTTTATTTATTAAATTCTTTAAAAGCGTTGAGCAATACATTGGACAGCATATTTCCTTGTAGCTGATACCCGTTCGTCGTGTAGTGCACGCGGTCTGGATTCATTAATCCTTTTCCATAAATTTTACTAACACCATGCATTCCTCCTAAGGTTTGAAACAAATCCCATACCGCATAATGTCCTAACGATGCATAACTCACCAAACTTTTGGCATACTCATCTACAAAAGTATTGAGGCGATGATGCGGCAAAAACGAAGGCGGTGGCGTAATAATTAAAACATCAGCCTCTGGATTTTGTGTTCTCACCTTCAATAAAAATTCCTGCACTTGTCGGAGATAATCCAATGGTGCAATTTTCCCATAGGATTCATTGGTTCCCAAAGACACAATAATCAAATCGGGTTCGAGGGCTTTTAACTGATCAAAAAACAGAGGATATTTATTGTAATCAGAATATTTAGCGCCATTTACACCAATATTGTGATAAATAATTCCTGGATTGTTATTTTCTAAAACCACTCCATTCAAAGCATACAAAGAAGCTTCCTTATTGGGTAATAGAACAAAACGATCCAATGGCTTTTCGGACTCAAAGAAATGGTAATTCATATCTTCTTCAAAAGTTTCAGAATGATATTTCGTGTTTACTACCGATTTCTCACTGGTTTGGTTGGTTGGAATTTTTAATGTCTTACCCGCCGTAATTTTAGTACTTGTGAGTTTGTTTTCTTTTTTTAGTTTCGCCGTACTTACGTTGTAATGGTCCGCAATGGTCGAAAGCGTTTCGCCTTTTTTAATGGTATGAACGACCTTTTTTGGAACAGTTTTTATAGTAACCATTTTTTCTACCTCTCCCGCTCTTTCAAAAAGCGATTCGTTGTTTGGGGTGATTATTTTTAAAGTATTAAAAAAATAGTCTTTGTTTTTGACTTGCAACGTAAGACGTAAACTTTTTGACTTACTAGTCAACGAAATACCACTTATTCCTACTGGACTTCCGTTCAAGGGCAAGATATTACGGTAATTCGTCCATTTTACATTTGATGAAAAACGGACATCAGGAGAGCCATTCGTATGTGCGAGTGTATAAGGAAATACCAAACCACGCCCGGCATTCCCAAAATTCTTTTGTAATTTGTTTCTACAAACTGCTGTCATTATGTCTCCTTGAATATGAGAATCTCCAATATGAACTATATTCAATTTTCCTTTTTGGGTACTCTGCAACACTTTTAATTTGGTAAAAAATGTTGTAAGTCGCTCCGTGTTCTGAATTCCTCTTGGATAGAATTCAGGATCCACCATTTCGTTAACAGATGATATTGACATAAGCACAGGTAAAAAAGTGTTTTGAGAAAACATTTTAAAGCATACAAACAAAAAGATAAAAGTGATTTTAGTCTTCATCTGTTTCTTCTGTTTTAGGAACAATTGGTTCAACTATGGCACTATCCTTTGGAGCTGATGATTTCGCAGTTTTTACAGTGCTACGCAATCTTTTGTATTCCTGATAGCCATTCATAATTTGGTCATAAATCATCCCAGCTACTTTTTTAGACCCTCGTATATTGAAATGCGTATAATCCTTATTAGCCATTACAGGTTCTTGCTCCACCCATTTTACCATAGAGCCATCTCCACCCATAAGCGTGTACAAATTCACAAATCCGGATTGGGTTTTGAGCGCATAGTTTCGTTGAGCATGAGTCAAAGGTACTACCGCTGAATCGGTCTTCATTTCGGTTTTGTATTTCGAAGCTTTATCAGCAGTCGAAACAATCAAAATCGAAGCTCCTGGAAAACCTTCTCTCAAACGGTTTACGGTTTTGGTCATACTTCTGGCGTACCAATTGTAATCTTTTGTACCATAATTCAACACGTTCGTACCGTAATGCAAAACGATTAAGTTATAGTTTAATTTCTTTTGAAAAGCTTGCATCAAAGCGGGGTCAAACTTTGAAATTGGAATTCCAGAATTACCTCGCTGTGAAAAATTATCCACGTGAACGCCTTTTCCGTCATCAAAATTAACACCATATACCGGTACCGATTGTGCACCATCGAAATTTAATTTGATCGTTTTAAGTCCACCATTTTTCAACACAATTGTATTGAGTAAATGATCCGCTGTTAAATTTTTATAAATAGTATCTTTATCTAATTGATACCTTATTTGCCCAGATGTATTGTCTGAACTTCCATAAAACAAGGTAGGATTATTAAGAATAGCGTTATTTCTAGCACGTCCTGCGGTAAATTTCACCCAAATATCTTTATTAGAATCGTTGGCAAAAAATACATGACCATTTACTCCAAAAGGACGAATTGGATTTTTGACATTCAGATACGATTGCATTTTCCAATTGTCTGAAAACTGATGCAAAACAGAACCTCTAGAAGCCGCAGACTCTGAGGTTATAGAAACAAAACCAACGCCTTTTCCTCCAAAATTATTTTGAAATGCTGCACGAACATCTTGCACAATCATATCGCCATCGGTCATAGAATCACCAAAATAAGCGATACGAACTTTACCATTTTGATTGGTTTCTAATTGGTACAATCGCTCATAAAAAGGAATCAAATACTGATAGCCTTTAAAATTTTCAATGGATTCTTCAGGAAAAGTTACCCCAAAGGACTCCTCAAAAACAATTTTTTGATCGGCCATTGTATCATTGGGAGTAATCGCGACACTATCAGGCTCCGACTCAAAAGCATCAATCAACATACTGTCAATCAATACATTTTTAGAAGGACCTTTAGCCGCTGCAAATATTTTTTTTGGCAACACTTCTTTTAATCCTAAGAAAAAGCAAGCTGCCATCAGAATAATCAGAAAAGAGCGAAAAAAATACGATTTTGGTGTATTCACAAGAATGTCTTTTGATTTTAAACGTTTAAAATTACATGCGTTCTGGAACATTAATTCCCAACAAACTAAAAGCTGCCGCAATCGTATCGGCTACTTTTTTAGACAATTGTACTCTAAAAATTTTCTTTTGTTGGTCTTCTTCTCCTAAAATAGAAACCGCTTGGTAGAACGAATTGTACTCTCTAACCAACTCATACGTATAATTGGCAATCAAAGCAGGGCTATGATATTGAGCTCCATTCTGAATCACTTCTGGGAACAATTCTAATTGTTTGATGAGTTCTTTTTCTTTTTCATTCAATTCGTTTAGAGCACTTGGCGCAGAAAAATCAAAAGCCGCTTTACGAATAATCGACTGGATTCTGGCATAGGTATATTGAATGAACGGACCTGTATTTCCAGCAAAATCAACCGATTCTTCAGGATTAAACAAGATGCGTTTTTTAGGATCGACTTTTAGAATGTAATATTTCAAAGCTCCTAATCCAATGGTACTATATAAAGCAGCCTTTTCTTCGGCTGAATATTCGTCTAATTTCCCTAAATCTTCTGCGATTTTTTGAGCGGTAGCTGCCATTTCGTGCATCAAATCATCAGCATCTACTACAGTTCCCTCACGGCTTTTCATTTTTCCCGAAGGCAAATCTACCATTCCGTACGAAAGGTGATACAAGCTAGAAGCCCAATCAAAACCTAGTTTTTTCAATATCAAAAACAATACTTTGAAGTGGTAATCTTGTTCATTTCCTACTGTGTACACCATTCCACCAACATCAGGCATATCTTTTACACGCTGGATTGCTGTTCCTATGTCTTGCGTCATATAAACCGCTGTCCCGTCTGAACGCAAAACAATCTTACGGTCCAAACCTTCATCGGTCAAGTCAATCCAAACGGAACCATCAGGATCTCTTTCGAAAATACCTTTATCTAATCCTACTTGCACGACATCTTTTCCTAGCAAATAGGTATTGCTTTCGTAGTAATAACTATCAAAATCAACGCCCATGTTTTTGTAGGTAGTTGCAAAACCGTTATACACCCATTGGTTCATCACCTTCCAAAGGGCAATTACTTCTTTATCGCCCGATTCCCATTTCAACAGCATTTCTTGGGCTTCCAAAAGAATAGGTGCTTGTTTTTTTGCTTCTTCTTCCGTTTTACCTTCAGCCATTAATTGGTTGATTTCTTCTTTGTACGCCTTATCAAAAGCTACGTAATAATTCCCCACCAATTTATCTCCCTTCAAGCCTGTGCTTTCTGGAGTGGCTCCGTTTCCAAATTTTTGCCAAGCCAACATCGACTTACAAATATGAATTCCCCTATCGTTGATAATTTGTGTTTTGTACACTTTTTTCCCAGAAGCTTTGATAATTTCCGCCACTGAATACCCCAAAAGATTGTTTCTAACGTGCCCTAAATGCAAAGGTTTGTTGGTATTGGGAGAAGAATATTCTACCATTACTGCTTTGGCATCAGGACTTGGCGTTACAAAACCATAACAGGTGTCGTCTTTGATTCCGTTGAAAAAGTTCAAATAATAGGCATCGGCAATGACAATATTCAAAAAACCAGATACTACGTTAAAACGAGCTACTTCGGCTACGTTTTCTACCAAATACGTTCCTATTTTGTTTCCTAATTCTACTGGATTGCTTTTGATTACTTTCAATAAGGGAAAAATAACTAAGGTAATATCGCCTTCGAATTCTTTACGAGTCGCTTGAAATTCAATTTTATCAAGAGATACATCAAACAAGGTTTGAACGGCTTTATGAATAGATGGAGTAAGAATCTGTTGTAATGACATGTAAACTATATTTTAAAAGTGGGCAAAGATACTGCTTATTTAGCAATTAGAAAACCGCTAACTCATCGAAATTGTTTGATTTTTCCTAAAGCTGTTAAAAAAAAAGAGGCTATTTTATATTTTTTTTTGAATTGAGTCCAAAAATTTTTTCTATGCATCCTTTTCATCGATAAACAGCTGACTAAAAAACAATTAAAACCAAGCACTATTCCCCTAAAAACTGCATAAAACCGCCAAAAAATAGTAATCTATGAGTTCCAAACTAAACATTTGTTAATTTTTCTTGTAACATATCGCAAGCTTTTCAGTCTAAATAAAACATCAACCAAAATCAATCAATCATGAAAATTAAATTAATCACCTTTCTATTACTATGTGTAGTCGGAATAGGAACGGCACAAAATTCTGGAAAAATCACTGGAAAAATTACCGAAAAATCTACAAACGCTCCCATTTCTTACGCTATCGTTTCGGTTAAAGAAAACGGAAAAGTAATTTCTGGCGCAAACACAGACGACAACGGCGAATTCATCATCAAGAATTTGGCTTTGAAAAACTACACCGTCGAAATTCAATACATCGGATTTAGAAAATACATCGCTTCAGCATTGTTGACCGAAAACAAAAAAGAAGCCTCGTTCAAAGTTAGTTTAGAAGAAGAAGCGACGCAATTAAAAGGCGTAAACATCGTAAGCGAACGCTCAACCATTGAACAAAAAATCGACCGAAAAGTAATTACTGTCGGAAAAGATTTGACCACGGCAGGCGCTTCGGCTTCTGACATTATGAACAATATTCCTTCTGTAAATGTGGACCAAGACGGAAAACTATCGTTGCGTGGCAATGAAAATGTGCGTGTCTTAATTGACGGTAGACCGACGAACATTGACCCAGCCCAATTGCTAAAACAAATTCCATCGACTTCTATCAAAAAAATAGAATTAATCACTAATCCGAGTGCCAAATACAATCCTGAAGGAATGTCGGGCATCATCAATATCATCTTGCACAAAAATGCTAATACGGGTTTTAACGGAAGTTTTAGCGGTGGAATTACCTTTGGTGAAACTGCCAAATACAACCAATCGTTGGACATGAATTACAAAGTGGGCAAAGTGAATTTCTTTGGTAACGGAGGGCGTAACTTTGGTACTTATTTCAACGATGGAAAAATCTCGAGATTGGATCAAGACCTTGTTCAAAAATTAGATATTTCGAATGAAAACGATTCGTATTTGTACAAAGTGGGAATGGATTATTTGATCAACGACCACAATACCTTGTCTTTTTACACCAACCAAAACAAAGCGGATGGAACTGGAAATGTAAACACCAATATTGACTACAATAACGGAGGAACGATTGACAGAATTCTGCAAAAATCCACTTACGAAGGACCCAATCAAACCGGAACTTACAACTTGGCGTACAAACATATTTTCAAAAAAGAAGGCCACACGCTAGATGTAGAAGCCAACTTTAACGATTACAAAGAAACCCAAAGAGCGAGTTTTGACACCGAAACGACTACGACTAACAATTCCAACAGCACAGTTTTTTTCAAAGACAATATCAAAGACGCTCAAAAACTGAGTACTTTCAATGTGGATTATGTTAATCCAATCAACGAAAAATCAACACTTGAAGCAGGTGCCGAAGCCAGAATCACGAGAACAGAAAACAACTACAGCACCGGAAATCCATTAGTAGCTCCAGCCGATCAGCAATCGAATTACACGTACGATATTGATATTTATTCTGCCTATGCTACTTTTGGTCAAAAATTCAAAAAAATCAGCTACCAAATAGGCGCTCGATTTGAAAGTTATAAAGTAGCTGCCAACTTGAACAGAGGAAAAACCACCTTTGATGACGATTACATTACCGTTTATCCTTCTGCCTATTTGACCTATAATTTGAGTGAGAAAAACACCTTGCAGTTCAGTTACAGCCGTCGCGTAGACCGACCAGGTTTAGAGCAAACCAAACCTATTCGTGAATTTGCAACTCCTTTGGTAACTTCTTTTGGAAATCCAGAATTAAGACCACAATTTACCAATTCGATTGAAGTGAATTACACCAAAGTTTTAACAAAAGGAAGCATTACCGCTGGGGTATTCGTAAGAAGCATCAACGACCAAATTAGCCGCATTTTGTACCCTGACAAAAATGACCCAAGTGGACAAAGACAGATTTTGACCTACACCAACTTCGATAACAATACGGCTTCTGGATTTGAAGTGTCTGCTAATTATAAAATCACCAAATGGTGGGACATACAACCAGCTATTGATTTTTCGAGCATCAAACAACAAGGCGTAGTTTTTGCTTTTGATCCATTAACCAACACTAGCAAACCTTTGGAAAGAAATGTGACCGTTTCAGCTTTCAACGGACGATTGAACTCTAACTTCAAAGCCAACAAACGCTTAAGCTTTTTACTTTTCGGATTCTACAGAGGAAGTGTGGATGGATTGCAAAACAACAGTAAAGAAATGTACAAAATTGACAGTGGCGCGCGCTATACTTTGCTAGACAACAAAATGAACATTAGTGTGCGTTTCAACGATATGTTCAACACTATGCGTTATGCTTTTGATGCTGAATATCCTTATCCACAAACTGGAGAGTTTACTTGGGAAAGCCAGACGGTATATTTAGGTGTGACTTACGGTTTTGGTGGCGGAAAAAACAAAAGTTTACAACGCAAACAAAGAGACGACAATACGAATAAAGGAGGCGGAGGTATGTTTTAACCTAGAATCCGTTCCTTATTTTTTTTTACTTGTAGAAAAAGAACCCCTAGAGACTGCCAACTCTAGGGGTTCTTTGTTTTGAAATCAGAGGTATAAAACAATAGTTACAATCTCATTTACTTTTTAGTGCTCTTTATTTTGATTGAATTTTGTCTCGTATCAAAAACATCAACTACTTCAATTGTATTCAGTTGACTATTGACGAAATAAATGATTTTATCATTTTCAAAAACTATTTATCGAAACTCTTTAATTTATAATTAAAAAAAATCAACTCATTCTTAAAAAAATCCGTCCACTTGACTTTTAACTCCATTTTTCAATTTCTACTAAAAGGTCATTAGCATCCGTTACTTTACCATTTTTAATATTTTCCAAAGACTGATGAATTCTTTTATGAAATTCATCTATCGTCATTAGATTCAGTTCTTCCTCATTCGCAACTGTGCCCCTATGTAACTTTTTAAATTGAGCAATGGTTTTCTCACTCTCTAATTTAAGAAAGTCTTGGATGAAATTTAATTTTCGTGTTTGTAAATCCATTTTCCAATCTGTTTTTTTAAATACAAATGACAATAACTCCTGTTGTGCTTTATGAATACTTTATAAATAATTATAACTATTGAGGTATTTTTTTGGATATTAATTGCCTCCAACTTTAGTTGGAGGGGTTAAATTTGAAGTTTCTAAAGGCTTTAGCCAAAATTAGCTGCTTTTATTTGGCTAAAGCCTATGAAATCAATCCACATAACTCCAGCTAAAGCTGGAGCCAATTGAAAGCAAGATCAATAACTCCAGATCAAGCTGGAGCCAATTGAAAGTAAGACAAGCTGAGTAGTTACAAATAATTAAATTTTTCTATCCAATTAAGCAAAAACTATTTCTTCAAATACACCTCCCCTTCCGAGAAACCATTTTTCTTGATAAATGCTCTAAATTGTTTTTTCGTGGGTTGCACTATAAAGGGACTTGTAGTATCTCTTTTTGTTGCTGTGATTTCTTCCAGTAAGGCGATATCCTCATTGGCTGCAACATCATTAATAGACAATTGTCCTTTTTGAAGAAAAAGCTTTTTAACCAGCCAAAGATCATTGTTACTTTTTGAGTTAAGGAAATAATAGCCTTTCATTTTGCGTAAGACATTATCCTTGTTGATAGTAAAAACAGTGTCGACAAACACATAATTTGTAAAAAGAGAATCGTTGATTTTTTTGATAACGTATTTTTCTGAAGTCTGTAAATTGGTTAATGTATCTTCAGTAATGCGTTCATATTTCGATAAATCTTTTCGGCTAAAGGTATCTTTCATAACCATCGTTCTGATGATTTGAAACGGACTAATTTTCAAGCCTTTTTCTTGTTCTACGTTATAATATTCCCCTAATAAATGTTTGGGAAACGACGATAAATCAGAGGTTTTTTCAGGTTGCGCTTCAGCAAACGCTACTTCTGATTTTTTGCAGGAAATAATTCCAAGCACACAAAATAACAGCACTACTTTTTTCATCTTTTTTGGTCTTTATAGTTAATAATCGCACTTTAACTACAAGCCAACTTTATAAAATAGAGAAGAATGCAATGGAATCCAAAACCTCCTTTCCAATAATAAAATGCTGTAGCAAAGAACACTATCTACACTTTAACCAAAAAGCAAGCCAAAATTTTCTCTTAGCCTTCGACAATTAGTTACTTGAAAACACTTTGAAAATGGAACACGGATGACGCATATTTAAACAGATTCAACATAAAACAAACCAGCGAAAATCCGTACCATCCGTGTCATCCGCGTTCTAGTTTTAAATCTTACTGCTTTTTCCGTTTGAGTATTCGTCCTCGCGGTTCATCCGATTCATAAAGTACGATATCCGAATGTAGAAATTCAGCGGCGGCGGCGGAGTCTTTGACTTTTATCGCGCTTCGGGCTATCATTTCCGCTTCAAATGGGAGTAAAACACTTTTTCGCAATCCTACTGTTCGCCATTGAGACGAGGGTTTACAACCTTTGGTAATACCTCGAGCCAATGCCAAAGCATCCAACAGGGCTTGATTCGCTCCTTGCCCTTTGAACGGACTCATAGGATGGGCGGCATCACCAATCAAAGTACTATTTCCTGCGTTTTCAAACTGGGATGAGGTCAACAAAGTTCGATCATACACTGGATAACCCGATACCTGAGCAGCCTCAGTAGCGCCGACGATTTGCGGAATAGGGGAATGCCATTGCGTTCTTCGTAAGGCTTCTTCCTTTAAGGCTTGTGCACCTTGAGCGCTTAGCATTTTGGCTTCGGCTTCTTCCATTGGGAAACTCAATTGCCACATCACCGAATTTGCTGTAAAAGGCATAATGTAGATACGTTCGTGACCATTGGCCGTCTGAAAAACCGTAGCCGAATCCAACAACTCTGAAGTTACCGTTGGCAGGGCATCCAAAGGACAAATTCCTAAAATCACAAGACAACCCAAATAGCGCAAAGGAGTAAGCGCCTCTCCAATCAATTGTGGACGGACGATACTTCGAATCCCATCGGCACCCACCACCAAATCGGTTGGAATTGTTTTGATTTGCTCACCGACTTGAAAGCGCAACTGGATTTTACCCGAAGCTTCCTCTTCAAATTCGAGCAATTGATGTCCCCATTGTATGTTGTCTTTCCCTCCGAGTTGCTCCACGAGTGCCAAACGCAACGCTTGTCGCGCAATATGAATGTTGGAACGTTTGGTATATTTTTTTTCGGTAGGCTGCACCCATTTTCTCATCCCCCACTCGCCTACTACAGTTCCGTCTGTTTTGTGGACCAAATGCCGTGTAGAAACCACGCCTTCTTTCAAAGAAAAAATTCCAAATCCTTCTATGGCTTTGCTCGCTTGCTGCAAGGTCAGTCCATAACCTTGCGAACGGGCGTCAAAGTGTGTGTCGCGTTCAAAAAGCGTAAACGGAATGCCACGATGCAAACAAGCTACAGCCAACGCCACACCACCAATTCCGCCACCAATAATAGCGATATGGGGATAGTTTTCGTAATCCACTACAGGAAAACTTTCTGAAGAAATCAAACCCGAACCACCGCAGAGGGAACATGACACCAAAGGCGCTTTGGGGGCTTCAGGCAAAACCACTTCACCATCAGCCGAAAGTTTGGCTACCAACTGCTGATACTGCAATCGCACTTTTTTACGAAGTCTTTGACTTTTCTTGCCTTGCCCCTGACAGTCTGGACAACTGCTCCAGCAAGGCGTATTCTTTTTATCCATATCCGATGTACTACCCAACTCTATTGGGTGCAAAAATAGCGATAAAAAACGAGTCGGTTTTTTTGGAGTTGATGTACGAAGCGAGGAAAAAAAAAGTAAGGATAATGCATCTAATGTTGAGCTGACGGAGCATTGATAGCATTGGTGTTTTTTTTTCTAGAAGCAGCACTTCTTTGCGCACCACACGAGTCGTCCCGCTTTACGTTATATCTTGCTTGTCGAACCCCGGCAAGCAAGGATGCCACTGCAATCGGGGCTAAGCGAGTACGTTTTGTTTTCATAACCCAATACCAGATTATATAAAAACAAAAAACTACAAAATAGCCCAACGGTTGTTTTGTAGTTTTCTTTACCCTTTTGAAGAGATAATCATTCTAAAGATAGTTATCGTAAAAAGTCGTGTGACTTTTATCGTAATTACGGACGGCAACACGTTTTAAAGTTGCTCAAAGTCAGAAACGTTCGAGCAGCATAGACAATAAATTTGTTTAGAAGTAAGAATATTGCGGAAACGGGTTTGAACAGAAACTTTGCGAGTACAAAACCAACTTTAAATCAATCCGAAACCCGCCATATTGCCAAACAGCGGTTCAAGTACTTTATTCTTTATTATTCACCAAGTAATTCTTCGACTTCTTTTTGTAAAACAGGTAAATTTTTAATTACAATTCCCCAAATTACATCATCCGAAACAGAATCATATCCGTGAATAATTCTATTTCTAACATCAACAATTTTCCTCGAGTTTGAAATTACAATTTCACTATCAAGTTTCAAAATACGGTTCATCGCTTCTCCAATAATTTCAATATTTCGCTCAACCGCTCTCTTTGTCCTTAAGTCATTTTGATAAATCTCAAATATTTTTGGAGTATCAATATAATAACTTTCTATTTCATTGATTGAACTTAAAATATCATAAAGCCAAGTTTTAATATTATTGTCCATAAATCAATTGTTTTTTTTGATTTATAGTTTTTCTAAAAAAGGGATTTTTTATTGCTTTTTCTTCAAGTAAATCAACACTTCGGTTAAAAATGTTTTCTAAGGAAAATTTAAAATCATAATAATTATCTCCATAATCAAGAACATCCAATTCTTGGAAATCAACAATTAAATCAATGTCGCTTTCTGAATTAAATTTATCAGTTAAAACTGAACCAAAAGCATATAATGATTTCACTTTATGAGATTTACATAAATTTAAAATATCTTTACTATGACTTTCAATTAAATTCATTTTTTCAATTTTTTATAAAAATAATAAAAACAAATTTAGATGTATACTATATTCTGAATTTTCACAATTTTGGGCCTATTTTTGCCAAGGTTTCCGAGCTACAGCGGGGGTAATCATTTAAAAATAGTTATCGTAAAAAATCGTCAGACTTTTATCTCGTTTACGAACGGCAACATCATTTAAAATAGCTCGAAGTCAGAGACGTTCGAGCAGGATACACAATAAATTTATTAAGAAGTAAGAATAGTGCGGTGATCTGAGCTCGCTTTTTCAACGTTTCCATTTTTAATTTTCTACTAGCTTATTTTCCTCTGTTCAGTCTTCTTTTAGATAGTTTTTTCCATATACTATCTGCTAATTCAATTTCAGAGTCAGAAAGTCCGTAATTTTCTTTCAGTATTTTTTGGTTTGTTATTTTTAGTATTTCCGAAATGTCTTTTTTATCTCTTATCATTTTATCAATAAGAGGAAGTAAATCAAAGTTATTTTCATTGTAAGGCAATAGAATTCTTTCTACTTCATTAGGCATCAATTCAAGAACCCCTCCTCCGTGACTTCTTCCACAAATTTCTGTAAACGCTAATGATAAAGAATTGTAATAACTAGCAGTCAAAGCTTTTAGCTCAATGTTTGGTTTGACTGTAACACGATGCATCGTATCTGTCGTAAACGCTTTAGCTTCATTAATAATTAATTTCGGATAATTATTATTTCTACGAATAAAAAGAGCTTCTGAAATTCTTTGTGATGGAACAATTTGCCATTCGTCTCGTATTCTACATTTATAGCCTTCATTAATTTTTTCCTCTTCTCCCCAAGCTATGTAATCTCTTGCACCAATTGAACCATTTAAGTCTGCTTTTTTTGGAAAGGACAAAAAGTGTGTTCTAGCTTCTTTATCTCTATTTTTATCCCAATCTTTGGTTGTGAAGATTGCACTAGGAACTTGAACACTTCTCCCAACTAATGGTTTTGCGTACTTTTCCAGATTATAGAATTGTACTGTAGAAAGAGGAACTGTGAAAAAAGGATTTGAACCAGTTGTAATTCCGACTTCTACTTTTGCAAATTTACCAAATTGCTTGAATTTTTTATCAGATTGAAGTCTTTCTAGGAAGTCAATTTCTTCTTGTTCAAGAAAATAAAAAGTCCATTTATTTGACTTAAAATCAATTTTCTTTTTAGGGCTTTTTAATTTGGAAACATCTAGTTTTTTTAGTTCTTCTGCGTCTCTTAATTCCAGATGTTCAATTAAATGAGAATTAGAGTTGTTTTTCTCACAAAGCAATAAAACTACTTCTTGTTGAATATTAGGAAATACAAGTTTCTCAAAAGAAACAATGTTTATTTTGTTATAAAAATGAGCTAAAAATTCTCTCAAAGGTTGAGCGTAAGAAACTTGAAGAATTTCAGCTGGCAAAACGAAACCAATTTTACCTTGTTCTTTTAAAAGTAAAGATGAACCTACAACAAATGAAACCCAAGCGTTTGTTAATTTTGAATATTTTAAATTTGCTTTATTAAATATATCAGATGCAAATTGTTGTTGTTCTCTATCAAAATATTGGTATCTAATATATGGTGGATTTCCAACAATTAAGTCAAATTTCCTATCTGTATTAATGCAGTATTTATGAAAGTCTTCATTGATTACTGTTGATTTATTTAATCCAATTGATTCTGATTTTTCTGCTTCAATTTCATCAAATTCAATTGCAGTAACAGAATTGTATTCGTAATTTTTCTTTTGAATTTCTTTTAAAAAAATACCATCTCCGCAACTTGGTTCTAAAATGTCTAATTCTTTATTCCCATTAAAAGCCCATTTCAAAATAAATGCTGCAATTGGTTCTGGTGTGTAGAAACCACCTCTTAATTTTTCGTCTGACGCTTCTTTAATTAATTGCATTATTTGGTAGCTTTATTTTTATTGTAATAATTGATTTTCTCTTCTGCAACTTTTAAAACTTCGCTGGCTAATTCCTCATCTAAAATTGAATATACAACAGTATCGCTTAAATGAGCTACAGTAAGTAAGTCTTCATCAATGCTAAATAAATTTGAAATATCCTTAATGAATTGTTTCGATGGATTTCGACTGTTCTTTTCAATTTTACCAAGCATTGAAGTGTCAATTTTTAAATAATCTGCAACTTGACGTAATGTTAGATGATTTTCAATGCGTAAATCTCTAATTGTTTCTCCGAATGATTTTTCTATGTGCATAGTGTTTTGGACAACTTCAGTCCAAAAGTAAATTAAATTTTTGAACTATGAAAATATTTATTCGATAATCAAGGTAAACGCATCTGCAACAGTTACGTCTTTAAAGAGAGTTGCTGTTTTTCCAATTAACTCATCTTGGGCTATTAAATATTTTGCTTCTCCCCAATGTAATTGAGTAGCAGGTTGTTTTACATCCTCCAAATGTTCACTATTTGTATTATGTGATATACCTAACTGAAAAGTGCCATAATCAATACCAGAAATCACTATTTTAAAATCAGCAACAACTCTTTCAATATGTGTTCTATTTATCCTTGTATCAAATGACCATGCTAAAGTTTGAAAAACTTCATCGCGAAAATAATGTCTTGTATTAATATCTTTTAGAGCTCCTTTTTTGAAAAGCATAGAACCAGTTGGATTTGTATTTTGTCCTTTAGGAATATTTAAATCTCTCTCTTTTAAAGGGCCACTTTCCCATAAGATTTTATTATTCTCAACATTTTCAAATTCAAAATCATTTTTAATTTCGAGTTCTGTTATTAGTTTTGAAACAGTTTTATTTGATTTGTATCTGCCTTTAAAATTTGATGGAATTTTGACTGTTGGTCTTTTTGGAATTACCAAGTCACTTTCTTCTTGTGGTGCTTTATTGGAAGTATTTTTCTTGTGTTTTTTCTTCCAAACTTTTCTTGTTGGAACAATTCCTTCACTAACAAATTGATTGATTATTTTTGGTGAAATTTTAAATAAATTTTTATCTGTGAAGTCAAATAATGTACTGTAATAATCTTTTACTTCTTTTAGTAGCTTTATTCCATCTGCATTATCATTTTTGAATTCAACCATTAATGAACTTTCAATGTTTCCAAAAAAACCTCTTGCTGTTAAATTAGATGAGCCTACTATTAATGTTGTGTCATTTTCGCCTTCAAATAAATATATTTTTGGATGAAAAATTGGTGACTCTTTTTGATAAAATATGTAACTGTTTATTGCTAGTTCATTAATTTCTATTAATGCTTTCTTTGAAGTCCCTTCTTGGTCAACCCCGACAATTAAGTTCAAAGTTTTATAAAATTCGGCTCCACTAGCAATACATTCAGAAAGTCCTACAACACCAGCTTCACTAGCGAATGCAGAAATACCAGTAAAAGAGTTAAATTTATTTTCTTTGAATAATTTGATTATTGTATTGCCAACAGATTTTTTTGATTCGGACTCGAAACCTTGCCCTAAAAATGTGATTTTCATTAATGTATTTTATTAAGTTTTTCAAATATTAACTTCATAGATACATCAAGACCTTTTGACAATTTTTCAATATTTTCGAGAGTAATATTTTTTTCTCCTCTTTCAATCATTCCAATATAAGTCCTATGAAGATTAGATTGAAATCCTAATTCTTCTTGAGAAAGTTTTTTTTCATATCGAAGTTCTCTAATAATTTTACCGAAATTTTGAGATAATTCTGTGTTCATTGAGTATACTATAGTTAGCACAAAGTAAGATTATACTTTTGTTCATACTACATACTACAGTTAGCATTTAGGTTTTGGAAAACTTTAGCTCTTTTAGTTTTTTAGAGCGTCTTGATTTAGTTAAATATTCTATGCTGTGGTAAGCTTACCAACAACTTATGTACATTTATGACAAAAGTATACAAAGCCACCCGAATTGTGGCAGACAGGTAGGATAAGCGTCATACTTTATGTAATCCAAAATATATCCTTTTTTCTACAAAACTTATCGAAACTTTCTAAAATCTTCTTACAAAATATCACCATTGTTTACTACTTTCTAATCACTAAAAACCGCCTACTTGTCTGCATTAGAGCAATGTCATTAACTTAAGCGTTTTTTTTTCATTCTTAGGAACGAAGAAACACAAAATGTATCCAATTGGTGTGATTCCTCCTCTGTCGGAATGACAAAATGAAAAGTCTTTTTCCTAAACTTGTATATATTTAAAAAAAAAGGCCTAGAACATTTGCTCCAGACCTTTTCGTTTCCTTAGTCGTAACTTTAGTTTACCACTTGATAATCGCACTCGCCCAAGTAAATCCACTACCAAAAGCAGCTAAAACAACGGTGTCGCCCGACTTGATTTTCCCTTGTTCCCAAGCTTCGGTCAAAGCAATTGGAATAGAAGCTGCAGTTGTGTTTCCGTATTTTTGAATATTATTATAAACTTGATTGTCTGATAATTTGAATTTGTTTTGAATGAATTGCGAAATTCTCAAATTCGCTTGATGTGGAATCAACATGTCAATATCTGAAACTTCTAAATTGTTGGCTTGTAGTCCTTCGTTGATTACCTCAGCAAAACGAACTACTGCATTTTTGAATACAAATTGTCCGTTCATGTAAGGGAAATAACTTTCGTCATTCGGGTCATTATCGGCCAAAATATCATTTACCCAACGACCACCCATTCCTGGTGCAATAAGCGATAATTCTTCAGCATGTTGTCCTTCTGAATGCAAATGCGTAGACAAAATTCCTTTGGTCAAATCTTCTTCTCTTGACAAAACAGCGGCTCCTGCTCCATCTCCAAAAATTACAGATACACCACGACCACGTGTTGTCATGTCTAATCCTGTTGAATGCACCTCAGATCCAATCACCAAAACGTTTTTGTACATTCCAGTTTTGATGTATTGATCAGCCACAGACAATCCGTATACAAAACCAGAGCATTGATTTCTAATATCAATAGCGCCTACAGTTTTTAAACCTAAATCACGCTGCACCAAAACTCCTGGTCCTGGAAAATAATAATCGGGACTTAAAGTAGCAAAAACAACAAAATCAATATCTTCTTTGGCAATACCAGCACGCTGAATAGCAATCTCGGCCGCCTTTACACCCATCGTTGTTGTGGTGTCTTCTCCTTTGATGATGTGTCGGCGCTCCTTAATTCCGGTGCGTTCCTGAATCCATTCATCATTGGTCTCCATTATTTTAGATAAATCATCATTTGTTACCACATTCGAAGGCACATAAAATCCTAATCCTGCTATTTTAGAGTGATACATAAGTATTTGTTTTTCATTAAAAATTGAGTGACAAAATTAAACATCTTTTAAAAAGACAGCTCACAATTTACTCATTTTTTTGATATAATCATTTTTAACGTAAAAAAAATAAGCCCTTCATCTTTATTAACTAGCTCTATTTTGGACTAAAAATAAGCGAATAAATAGATAATTTTCGAATGCTCGGTCAGAACATAAGGTCAATACGGTCAAGTTTAAGATAAAATAATCACCAGTTAATAATTACTACTTTCTTATCTAAAAATCCTCAAAAAAACAAGAATCAAATCTGAAATCACTAACTAATCGAACTCGATTAACTAACTTTCTGTTTTTAAAGTAAATAATATTATTTAGCACTGATATAATATTTTGTGAGTAAATTAGTCTAATTTTATCGCTTACAAATTCTAATTCATAAATTAATACTTCATGAAGTTAAAACTCACACTCCTGTTTCTAGGTTTCGGTTTTTCTATGTTAGCTCAAGAAAACCTGAGCTATCAAAAACCTTCTAAATCCATTTTAGATTTAGCCGATTACGAAAGAGCCCCTTCGGTTTCGATGGATACCAAAAAAGAATACCTTTTGCTTTCCTACAGAAACACGTACAAAACGCTTGAAGAACTCAATCAAGACGAATTGCGTTTGGGCGGGTTGCGTATCAATCCTGTGACGAATATTTCGAGTACAGTAACGTACATCAACAACTTAAAACTTCGAAAAATAAAAGATAAAAACGAAGTTCAAGTGGAGGGATTACCAGCTAATGCAAAAATTAGCAATCTGTCTTGGTCGCCGAACGATACTAAAATTTTGTTTACAAATACCGCTGCCAATGGTGTAGAACTTTGGGTAATTGATGTGGCTTCGGCTCAAGCCAAAAAATTAACCGAGGCGAATTTGAATGCCAACTTAGGTGCTCCGTTTAGCTGGTTTGGCGACAACGAAACAGTATTGGTAAAACTTTTGCCTAGCAACAGAAAACCTTTATTGGATGCCAAAAAAGATTTGCCAGCTGGACCAATTATCTCGAATGCTAGTGGTGCAAAATCTCAAAACAGAACCTATCCAGACATGTTGAAAAACAAAAATGACGAGATCAATTTTGAAAACATCATCACTTCTGAATTATACAAAATCACATTGAGTGGTAACAAAACCCTATTCAAATCAGCAGATATGTTTGCAGGTCAAAGTTTATCTCCTGATGGGAATTATATTATGATTACTACGATTCAAAAACCGTTTTCTTATATCGTTCCTTTGAATCGTTTCCCGATGAAATCCGTAGTGTATGACAAAAGCGGAAGGGAAATAAAAGTCGTAAACGAAACCCCATTGACCGAAATTATGCCAAAAGGATTTATGGCGGTTCAAAAAGGAAAAAGATCCCTAATGTGGAGAAACGACAAACCAGCTACTTTGGCTTTTGTACAAGCCTTAGACGAAGGAGATCCAGCAAATAAAGTTGCGTTTAGAGACGAAATGTTTTTATGGGAAGCTCCATTTACAGCCAATCCAACTTCGTTAGTGAAAACACCTCAACGTTTTAGCGATATTACTTGGGGAAATGACAACGTTGCTATCGTTTCAGATGAATGGTATGACACTAGAAATACCAAAACATACTTGATCAATCCATCGAATCCATCACAACAACCAAAAGTGATTACCGACAGAAACTCACAAGACGTATACGCTGATCCAGGTAATTTTGAAACTAGAAAAAATCAATACAACCGCTATGTTTTGGCTATCGAAAACGACAAAGCTTTCCGTATTGGAGATGGGTACACCAAAGAAGGACAATTTCCATTCATTGACGAATTGAATTTAAAAACGTTACAAAGCAAACGTTTGTATACTTCTACTTTTAAAGACAAAAAAGAAGATTTAATCGAAGTAGAGGATTTCAAAAAAGGAACGGTTTTGGTACAAATTCAGTCCAAAAACGATTACCCAAATTACTACTTCAGAAACATCAACCAAAAAGACAAACTTACTCCTATCACCGATTTCAAAAATCCATTTGAAAGCATTAAAAATGTGAGCAAAGAGGTAATCAAATACAAACGTAAAGATGGTGTAGAATTATCTGGAACCTTGTACTTGCCTGTAGGTTATGACAAAGCCAAAAAAGAAAAATTGCCTTTACTAATTTGGGCCTACCCTGCCGAATACAAAGACAAAAACAGCGCAGGACAAAGTACTCAAAATCCTAACGAATTTACCTTTCCTAACTATGGTTCATTTGTGTACTGGGTGACCAAAGGCTATGTGGTTTTAGACGACGCTTCTTTCCCAATTATCGGAGAAGGCAAAACCGAACCTAACGACAACTTTATCTCTCAACTAGTAGACAATGCTGAAGCTGCTATCAACGCAGTTGACGCTTTGGGTTATATCAACAGAAAAAAAGTCGCTGTGGGTGGTCACTCTTACGGTGCTTTTATGACGGCTAATTTGTTGACAAATTCCAATCTTTTTGCTTGCGGAATTGCTCGAAGTGGCGCTTACAACAGAACCTTAACACCTTTTGGTTTCCAAAGCGAACAACGTAATTACTGGGAAACACCAGAGGTATACAATACCATGTCACCTTTTATGCACGCAGACAAAATGAAAACTCCTTTACTATTAGTTCACGGAGAAGCGGACAATAATCCTGGTACTTTTACTTTGCAAACAGAACGTTATTTCCAAGCCATAAAAGGATTGGGTGGCCCTGCACGTATGGTAATTTTACCTAAAGAAAGTCACGGTTACGCCGCCAAAGAAAACATCTTGCACTTGCTATGGGAACAAGATCAATTCTTAGAGAAGTATTTGAAAAACTAAGACTTTTGACAAACTTAAAAAAAAGTTCAACCACATAGATTCACAGATTAATGACCACTAGCGAAAGAAAAATAGAAATAGCACTATTTTACACAAAGAATATCTATGTGAATAGTAAAACGTCTATTACTTCTTTATCAAAGCTATAAATTCTATGTTTCTATGTGGTAACAAAAAAATCAACCAAAGTGAAAAACACATAAATTCAATTTGTAGCAAAAAAAAGAGACAACCCGAAAAGTTGTCTCTTTTTTTATATTTACTTTGGAAGTTACATGATCTTCAATAGCACTTCTTGGTTCAATTCTAATGCGGTTTCGTGTTCAAAGAAAATGGCCTTTCTATCAAAAGCGGCTTTAATTAAAAATCGGCTTCCTTTGAAATAAGATTGTTTTACTACCGCTTTCACCGTTCCAACAGGAGAGACCTTTAATTGATGTGGATACAATAATACCATTTCATCTTCTCCTTCAATAGGCATTAATTGCGACATTCTCAACTCATTGACTTCACCAAATAAAGAGGCCACATATTTATTAATCGGAAATTGATACACTTCTGCCGAAGGTGCTTTTTCAATTATTTTCCCTTGCTGTAAAACTATGGTTTCATCTGAAAAAGAAAGTGCATCGGTACTATCGTGTGTTGCAATAATACAGGTAATTTCTTTTTTCTTTAGATAAGCGAATAAATTACGACGTAAAGCGTTTTTTCTAAAATTATCAATATGGCTAAACGGCTCATCCAACAACAACACCTGAGGTTCTACCGCTAAAACCTTGGCTAAGGCAACGCGTTGTTGTTGTCCTCCACTCAAATCTTTGGCGCGCACTTTGGCATACTCAGTCATTTCGACCATTTCGAGTAACTCTTGAATACGCAATTTTTTTAAGGGCATAAAACCGTTGGACAAAAACTTTCCTACGTTTTCAGCAACTGTTTCATAAGGCATCAAATCAAAATCTTGTGCCAGATATTTCATAAAGGGCATACCCGGAATCAAATTGTATTTGGGACCCAAAACGCGTGTCTTATTAAAAAAAATTTTTCCTTCATTTAAATCATAGATACCATAAATGAGTTTCAACAAAGTACTTTTGCCGCAACCGCTCTCGCCAATTAGTGCAATATTTTGTCCTTTTTCTACGGTAAAATCAACATTCTGAATAATCGCTTTGTCTGTATAAGCGAAGGAAATATTTTGAACTTCAAGCATTATTTATTGTATCATTAATAAAAAACAAAGATAGTGGCTTTAGGAAAAATAAGCGGTTGAAAATTTCATTTTATATAAAAAAAAGCTGTCTCCAAAGAAACAGCTTTTTAGCTTTCTTTTCTACATCAAATTATTGACCATTTTTGGCATCTTGAATCATTTTGGCATTGGCGGTAATCGCGAATTCTACTCTACGGTTTTTGGCCATACCTTCTGGTGTATCATTTGGAGCAATCGGATCTGCAATTCCAAAACCTGAAGTTTTAAATCGGCTGGCTGCAAGTCCTTTTCCAATTAAATAGGTTTTTACTGATTCAGCTCTTTTTTCAGAAAGGGTCAAATTGTATTCTGGTTTTCCTGAACTATCTGTGTATCCAAAAATTTCGATGTTGGTGTCGCCATATTCTTTAAAAACTGGAATCAGTTTATCTAGATTGGCTTGCGCTTGAGGAGTTAAACTTGATTTATTGGTATTAAATCGCACGGCATTTTCATTCAAAGTCAAGTGTATTCCTTCTCCCACACGTTCTACGTCTGCGCCTGGCAAAGCTTGATTAATCTCTCTCGCTTGCTTGTCCATCTTATTTCCTATCAAAGCGCCGGCTCCACCACCAATAGCTGCGCCAATAGCTGCTCCTAGGGCAGCATTTCCTCCTTTTCCTATATTATTACCAAGGATTCCTCCAATTATTGCACCAGCAGCTACGCCAATTCCCGCTCCTTTTTGCGTGTTATTGGCATTTTTTACAGAAGTACAAGCTGTAAACAAACTGCTGAATAAAAATAGTGCCGTCAAACTTAGTATTGTGATTTTTTTCATAGCTGTAAAATTTATTTATTAGTGGTCATATATGGTATCGCCTTAATTTATGAGTATTTGTTTTCAACAAACTTGTTGTTAAAGGCAATTTCATGTGTCTTAAATATTAATTCACTTTTTTAAAATGATAAACAATGTCTTTTTGTTGTCCCGCAACATCAATTTTGTCGATAAGTTCAAAACTAGTTTCAGTTTGATTGGCTACTTTTAATAAAAATCCCGATTGAACGTTTTTAGATTTTACGCCTGCTTCAACAATTTTCAGAACAAAGATTCCTTCATTATTAATGCTCCAAACAATGGGTGAAGAAAACGAGGTGCATCCAGCTCCAACTAGAGCCATACTCCCTTTATTATTGTTAGAAATAAAATTCCAAGTACTACCAATGAAGCATTTAGAATCTGCTATATTAAATGAATTTACTTTGAAATACTCAGAACCTGGATAGGTCACATCTGTAATTTGCCAATTGCCTTTGATGGCGACTTGCGACTTCTTGTCTAACTTGGTTGCTGCAACGGGAGCGCTAGGAACAACAGCTGGGGCACTTGATTTACAAGCAAAAAGCAAAAAAATAAAGGTGCCCAAAAGAATAAATTTCTTCATATCTATAACTACTTTATTATTAATTTATTAGCAAATATACAATTCAAAAAATTGCTACAACACGAATGTTTCTGTTTTTAACAAAAAATATACTAGTCGCGACATTTTGTCATTATGATGACAAATGGTATTCTATTTGAAGAGCCAATTAGCATTAAATTAAACTATAAATTTATAAGCACTATGACAACAGGTAAAATTAATGTTTCGGTAGAAAACATCTTCCCTTTAATCAAAAAGTTTTTATACAGTGATCACGAGATTTTCTTGCGTGAATTGATTTCTAATGGAACCGACGCTACTTTAAAATTAAAACACCTTACTAGTATAGGAGAAGCTAAAGTAGAATATGGCAATCCAATTATTGAAGTTAAAATAGACAAAGAAGGCAAAAAAATTCATATCATTGACCAAGGTCTTGGAATGACTGCTGATGAAGTAGAAAAATACATCAATCAAGTGGCTTTTTCTGGAGCAGAAGAATTTCTAGACAAATACAAAGATTCTGCTAAAGACTCTGGAATTATTGGACACTTCGGATTAGGATTTTACTCCGCTTTTATGGTGGCTGAAAAAGTAGAAATCTTTACTAAATCGTACAAAGACGAACCAGCAGCGCACTGGACCTGTGACGGTAGCCCAGAATTTTCATTGGAACCTTGCGACAAAACCGATCGCGGTACCGAAATCGTGTTGCACGTAGCAGAAGATTCTTTAGAGTTTTTGGAAGAAAGCAAAATCAGAGAGTTATTGAACAAATACAATAAGTTCATGCCTATTCCAATTAAATTTGGAACCAAAACTGAAACGCTTCCTAAGCCAGAAGATGCTCCTGAAGATTATACTGCAGAAACTGTTGAAGTTGACAACATCATCAACAACCCAAATCCAGCTTGGACCAAACAACCAGCAGATTTAAAAGAGGAAGATTACAAAAACTTCTATCGTGAATTGTATCCAATGCAATTTGAGGAGCCGTTATTTCATATTCACTTAAATGTTGATTATCCTTTCAACTTAACTGGAATTTTGTACTTCCCAAAATTAGGGGCTGATTTACAAATCCAAAGAGATAAAATTCAATTGTTCCAAAACCAAGTTTACGTAACCGATAACGTAGAAGGTATTGTTCCAGAATTCTTAATGATGCTTCGCGGAGTAGTTGATTCTCCAGACATTCCGTTGAACGTTTCTCGTTCTGGATTACAAGCTGATGGTGCTGTGAAGAAAATTTCGAACTACATCACGCGTAAAGTTGCCGATAAGTTGAAATCTCTGTTCAACGAAAACAGAGCTGATTTTGAAGCCAAATGGAACGATATCAAAATTGTATTGGAATACGGAATGCTTTCTGAAGACAAATTCTATGAAAAAGCAGGAGCCTTCGTATTGTATCCAACGGTGGACGATAAATATTTCACACTTGAGGAATTGAAAGTAGCTATCAAAGAAAACCAAACGGATAAAGATGGTAAATTGGTAGTATTGTATGCTGGAAACAAAGAAGCACAACACTCTTATATCGAAATTGCAAAAGATAAAGGCTATCAAGTATTGTTGCTAGATTCTCCAATCATTCCTCATTTGATTCAAAAATTAGAATCAGACAATAGCGGTTTGACTTTTGTGCGTGTTGATTCTGATCACATTGATAATTTGATCAAAAAAGAAGAAACAGCCATTTCAAAATTATCTACTGAAGAACAAGAAAGTTTGAAAACGGTAGTGGAAACTATTGTTCCTAAACAAACGTACACCGTTCAGTTAGAAGCTTTGGATAGCAGTGCAGCGCCATTCATCATCACGCAACCAGAATTCATGCGTCGTATGAAGGAAATGAGTCAAACTGGTGGCGGTGGAATGTTCGGAATGGGTAATTTCCCAGAAATGTACAACTTAGTGGTGAACACCAATTCAGCATTAGCGACCAGCATTTTGAACAACGAGGACAAAAACGTTCAAGAAAACTTGGTAAAACAAGCCCTTGATTTGGCCAAATTATCTCAAAACTTATTAAAGGGTGAAGCCTTGACTGCCTTTGTAAAAAGAAGTTTCGAAATGATTAAATAATTTCATTAACACTTTAAAAGAGCCTGTAAATTAAATTTTACAGGCTTTTTTTTGGGCAATTCATTTGTTTTATTACATTTAGCACACCAAATCAAAACACAACTTTTATGAAAAATTTCTCATTAGCTTTATGCTCGTTACTCGTTTTTTCGTTCACTTTTAATTCTTGTACCAAAGACGAAGTTGTCAACTTTACCGATACCAATTCAATTGTAGCCTCAGCCACTATTGATGGGATTAACGAATTAGATTTTCAAACAGGAACTCAAGTTACTTTTGAAAATGCATTATCCAAAACCACAAGCACTACCACTGTAAAATCCTTAGTAGGTGCTTGCGCTGCCGTTAGTATAGATAATGTAACTCCCAATTCTTTTCCAAAAATAATTACAATTGATTTTGGAACTGGCTGTACCAACAACGGGATTACCCGAAAAGGAAAATTAAAAATCACCTTATCTGGATTAGTAAGTACACCAAAGTCGACCATGAAAATTGAGCGTGACAATTACTATGTAAACGGTATGAAAGTAGAGGGTATCATTTTATATACCAACGAAACCACCACAGCTACTATTCCACAATGGAGCCGAACCATTACAAATGGTAAACTAACTAGCGCAGATGGATCCGTATATTTTAATTCAGGTAACCATACCATCAGACAAACAGAAGGGGTGAGTACTCCATTGATATTAGCCGACAATACCTACGAAATGATTAGTGGAGACCATATGGTGAGTAAAGAAAATGGTGCTAAGTTGACCCTTTCGGTTGCAGTTCCTTTGGTAAAAAAATACGATTGCAATTATGTTTCCAAAGGGAAATTAAATGTAAAAGGACCATTATTAAACGGAACCCTTGATTATGGAAATGGCGATTGTGATAATAAATTAACTTATACCCACGAAAATGGTATGGTTTTTAACTTAACCATGTAACATAAACTTATAAACTAAAAAATCTTCGTTTCAATTATTGAAACGAAGATTTTTTTTTTTGAAATGAAACCAAAGTTATCCGACCTTTGTAAAAAAAAAGATGACCTTACAAATAGAAACCCCAGCACTACTATTCTCAGCAACTTCCTTGATTTTATTGGCTTATACCAATCGTTTTTTAACTTTAGCCACAATCATTCGTGGGTTAAAGAAAGCTTACAAAGAAAAAGAGAACAGCATGATTTTATTAGAAATTAAAAATCTTAATTTGCGGTTAACGCTAATTCGGTACATGCAAATGGCAGGCGTAATGAGTTTATTTCTATCTGTTTTCGCCATGTTATTGCTGTATCTTAACCAACAAATTGCTGGGATTTACTTATTTGGTTTTAGTTTATTCGCTTTATTGGTTTCTTTGGGATTATCGTTTTGGGAAATCAATATTTCTGTTGATGCTTTACGTCTTCATTTGAGCGATTTAACACAAAAAGGGAAAGCCAATGATTATCCAGCCATTACAATGGATAAATAAATTGGCATTCCAAATGTAATGTTAAAAGGGAATGTAACAGCTAAAGCCATGGGCAGAAAAATACCTGGATTTGCCTTAGGTACCGCAATTTTCATAGCTGCAGGCACAGCAATGTAAGAGGCGCTCGAAGCTAAAACGGCAAATATGAAGCGATTCCCCACATCTTCTGTTACCAACTGACTTAAATATGCCACTACACTTCCGTTGATTAATGGAATGATAACTGCAAAAACAAAACTAAACCACCCACTTTTAAAGAAGTCTCCTAGTTTTCTTCCGCTTACAATTCCCATATCCAAAAGGAAGATGGCTAAAAACCCTTTAAAAATATCAGTGGTAAAAGGTTTGATTCCCAAGGCAGCTTTATCACTAGCTAACCAACCGATAACCAAACTTCCGATAATTAATAATACACTACCATTGGTAAAAGAGTGCTTCACGATTGGACCAATTTTACTATCAATAGCTGTTTTTTTAGAAAACATTTGAATTAAAATTACACCCACTATAATTGCTGGGGCTTCCATCAAAGCCATGACAGCTACCATGTGCCCACTAAAGTTTAGAGACTGCATTTCTAAAAAAGATACAGCTGTAACAAAAGTCACTGCACTTACCGAACCATAAGCGGCCGCAATTGCACCAGAATTTTCGATGCTGAATTTTTTCTTCAAAATAAAGAAGGTATACAATGGAATCAATATAGAAACTACCATCCCGAAAACAACTGACCAAATGATTTCAATCGAAAAATCACTATGCGCCAACTCCTGCCCTCCTTTAAACCCTATAGAAAACAAAAGGTAAAGAGAAATAAACTTGGAGGTATTGTTTGGAATTTCTAAATCACTTTTTAAGTATACGGCTATGATTCCGAGTAGAAAGAAAAGCAATGCAGGATTAGTAACGTTTTCAATTAATAAATCTAAATTCATAGGTTTTGCTTTGTTTTTTTTTAAAATTTATACTGCTGAGGCTCTTAACAACTTGTCGTTGATGGCTACCCCAATGCCTTCGTTAGGAACTTTTTCGACTATAATAACATCAATAGGCTGAGCATCCATTTCATGAAGTGTTGCATACAATCGATTGGCAGCTTCTTCTAAACTACCATTGCTTGACAATTTTTTTTGATAATGAATAGCCGGGTGGTTATATTCTTTGCAGAAAGACACCACACCTACCCTTTTTCTAGTGATTGTTGCAAGTGTTTTTTCAACATCTTCTGTGAAAATTGTACTAGTAGAAGGCGCATAATGCTTGGATAACATTCCCGGAGCGATGGGAGCTACATCATCTTTAGTGAAAACTTTTAAAGTCCCAACTAGTGCTTCAATATCCGCTATGGGTGTAGCACCAGCTCGATACAAAACAGCTTGGTCTTCTTCAAATCCAACAATCGTAGACTCGATACCTTGCGAACATGCTCCTCCATCTAAAACATGGACTAAACTGGAATCGAAATAATTTGAAACATGCGCTGCTGTGGTAGGGCTGATTGAGCCAAATGGATTCGCACTTGGAGCAGCTAAAGGAAAATCCAACTGATTCAAAAGTTCCAGCGCAACAGGATGATTGGGTACTCGAACCGCAACTGTATCCTTTCCTGCAGTAATCAAATCAGAAATGTTATTTTGTTTTTTTAGAACTAGTGTTAATGGCCCAGGCCAAAAAGTTTCAGCTAGCAATCTCGCTTTATCTGTTATATTCACAGCAACTTTTTCTAATTCGGTATACGATTTTAAATGAACAATCAAAGGGTTGTACATTGGGCGATTCTTTAACTCAAAAATACTTCGGATGGCTTTTTCACTATATATGTTGCCAGCCAAACCATAAACGGTCTCAGTAGGAATAGCTACCACTGATTCCTTTTGTAGCAATTGTATTGCTTTTGCTATATCTTTAGTATTACTCATTCTTTAAGGATTACAATAATTACAAAAACCTGGGTCCTCTGTTTTTTTATGCTTCGGATACCAATCTTCTTGGGTATAAGAACACTTTTTACAACTATAAATATGGCTCAATACAGAGGATGTAGCACTCCCGCACCAAGAACAAGGCAGTCCTGTTTTGACATCTGTAATGGTAAATCCAGGAGTTTGACATTCTGGACACAAGGACTGAACGTTTTGAACCAATTGCTTAGTAGCTACGCTAATGATCTCCATTCGGGTAGGATTGTACAAAGCCCTCATATCGGTCTCTACGAATACTGTTGAATACTTCGTTTTTAGGTAATGAAACTGTTCTAACAAAACGTCTGGAGAAACAATTCCTTTGACCATATCTTCGGTACTATACTGACTCGGTCTGAGAATTAGTCCATGACTTGGAAATTGAGCTTGAGAAGCAAAATCGAGAAGGTCCTTTTCACTTTCTACTGCCTTCACCGAAAAATTGGTTTTGAAACTTACTGCTCTGCCGATAATCTCCAAATTATGAAGTCGATCAACTAAAAGAACCAGTTCATCATCTGCTGTTGCAAAATAAGCGGAAGGATGAGGGCCGAATGAACCTTCGGAAGCTACCACCAAATCACAATCTGTAGCAGCAATTGCTGCCAAACATTTTTGTCGTGCTACAGAAAGTGCATCTGAAACTCTAGCTATTTCACCCGAAAAAGTACCAAAACTATCCGTGTCAAAATCTTTTGGCGTGGTGCAAATTACACCTAAACCATTTTCTAAAATAGGAGCCATCACTTGCTCTTTATGATGCATAGTGGCTATCACAAGCTGACGCCCTTTGAAACTATTTAATGTCGTCGAACTCAATTTTAATCTGGCTAGTGATTTTTAATTTTGATCCGTTTTCTTCTGCTTTCTCTAATAATTCTTGAATTTGCAACTGTACTTCTTGCAACTCTGAAATTCTCTTCTTAGAGTTGGTAGCATCTTTCTCAAACCGAATTTCATTACTAAAACTCTCCAAAGAATGATAATTAATCTTATTGTTAATCAAAGGAAATAGCACTTTGGCTGCTCCTGCTGGAGTAAATTCTCCATCGATTAATTGAAATTGGAAGTCTTTTTCCATAAAAAAGTAGCTATTTAAATTAAAGTTTATATTTTAAATCTTTCAACATCTGAGTTCCACAAAGAATTCCAATGACTAACAAGACACTAAAAAAGGAATTTTCAGGGTCTAAAAAAGCAAAGGCAAGCAAAACAACTAATACAATAAGTACTGCCGTCAATTTTACTTTTTGAAACAATGTCAATTCTTGATGGTTCATAATTTTATTTTTTCTGTGGCAAAATTCAATAAACCAAGTCATTAATTTTTATTTATATTTGTAATGAACATCATTAAATATTTTTATGAATTATACACTCCACCAATTACAAGTATTTCTAAAAGTAGCACAATGTCAAAGTATTACTAAAGCGGCTGAAGAACTGCATTTAACCCAACCCGCGGTTTCGATTCAACTGAAAAATTTTCAGGACCAATTTGAAATTCCACTAACAGAAATTATTGGCAGAAAACTGTATGTGACTGATTTTGGAAAAGAAATTGTACTAGCCGCCGAAAAAATAATCAACGAAGTACACGCCATCAATTATAAAATGCAGGCCTATCAAGGAAAATTGAGTGGAAGACTTAAAATTTCTATCGTTTCCACCGGTAAATATATCATGCCTTATTTTCTGGCAGATTTCTTAAAACTGCATCCCGATGTAGAGTTAATTTTGGATGTAACCAACAAATCAAAAGTGATTAAAAGTTTAGAAAAAAATGAAGTCGATTTTTCTTTAGTTTCTATTTTACCAGAAACCTTAACAGTTAATCGCATTGAATTAATGCCCAATCGCTTGTTTCTAGTTTCGAACTCAGCTACCGAGTTTCCAGAAAAAATATACGATAAAAACATTTTAGAAAACATTCCAATTATTCTGAGAGAAATGGGGTCTGGTACCCGACAAAGTATGGAGCAATTCATGCGTTTGAACAATTTGAATGTAAAGAAAAAACTAGAACTTACCAGTAATGAAGCTGTAAAACAAGCCGTTATTGCAGGATTAGGCTGTTCAATTATGCCTATCATTGGCATAAAAAATGAAATCACTACTGGTAATCTTCAAATCATTCCGGTACGTGGGTTACCGATACAATCAACATGGAATTTAATATGGCAAAAAAATAAGAATTTCTCACCAGTTGCAAAAGCCTATCTCACTTTTTTAGAAGAATACAAGCAAGAAATTATCAAAACCAAATTTGATTGGGAGAATGCTTATTAGTTGTCCACAAAACTATTTCAGCCTATCTAAGCCTTATACCGTAACACATGAAGAAATAATAAAGAACTGCTCTGCTCGCAACAACTAGATTTTTGGCGTTCAACAAGCTTCAGTAATTCAAAAATTAGGATTGAAACGTTCTCATAGACAATCGCTTCAAGCATATTTATTTTTCATTTTTTTGAATTAGTCTCATAGCTTCAAAACGGCAAGAAAATTTCAGCGAAAGAAAATTAAAATACCAAATCGATTTTAGAAGTATTTGCGGAATCCTTTTACAACAAAAATTAATTTTGATTCTAAAAACAATAGGACCAAAAATTGTCTGCTGCAGGGTTTGTGCTAAACCTTATATTCCCTTAACATAATTTCGAAAAAAATGGCGTATCTTTGCCCGCTTTTAAAAATTTAAAAATGACAAAGAATCAAGTATTAAAAGGAGTTTTTTTGGTAGGGCTAGGCGCTACTAGTTATGGTATGTTGGCTACTTTTGTAAAAATGGCTTACGATGAAGGATATTCTACTCCAGAAGTTACCTCGGCTCAATTCGTTCTTGGTATTCTTGGTATGTTATTGATTAATTTATTTCAAAAAAACAAAAAAGGAAACACAGTTGTAAAAGCAACTTCAAAAAATATTTTCCAGCTTATCATTGCTGGTACTTCACTTGGTATGACCAGTGTTTTCTATTACTTAGCTGTAAAATATATTCCTGTTTCAATTGCTATTGTGCTATTAATGCAAACCGTTTGGATGGGGGTTGTTGTGGAGATGGCCATCGACAAAAAACTTCCAGCGCTCAAAAAAATAATCGCAGTGGCTATAGTATTAACAGGAACTTTTTTGGCGACCAATGTAATGGCCACAACAGCTTCTTTAGATTGGAGAGGAATAGGACTAGGCTTACTAGCTGCTGCATCTTTTACCGCTACTATGTTTACTGCAAATCATATTGCAAATCATATTTCATCGGCACAACGAAGTCTATATATGCTTTTGGGTGGTGCTATTATTGTATTTGCTTTTAGCTTTTTCACACAAGTAGGTCCTTTTCAAATGGGTATTTTTATGAAATGGGGAATTATTTTGGCTCTTTTCGGAACCATTATTCCGCCTTTGTTGATGAATGCTGGTTTTCCTCTTACTGGAATTGGGCTTGGTAGTATCGTTTCCGCCCTTGAATTACCCGTTTCTGTTACAATGGCTTACGTTCTACTGAATGAAGAAGTAAGCTTTCTACAATGGTTTGGAATCGTTTTGATCATTGTGGCCATTATCATCATGAATACGAATGCTTCTAAAAAATAACCAAACCCAAAATATTTCTCAATAACATCATCAAACTGTTAAATTTTTTATAAATTCGTAACAAACAACCTTGTTATGAATTCACTTTGGCATCTGTATGTAATGGCTATTCTCTATATAATTGCTGGTGCCAATCATTTTAGAGTCCCTCGTTTATATCAAAAGATCATTCCTTCTTATCTTCCAAACTCCTCATTATTAAACATTTTATCTGGAGTTATGGAAATTGCTTTAGGAATTTCACTGCTAATTCCTGCTATTTCCCGCTATGCTGCTTGGGGAGTTATCTTGTTGCTAATTGCTGTCTTTCCAACACATATTTTCATGTTGACCAACCCAAAAGCAAGTATGGGACTCCCAAAATGGGTTTTATATCTTCGTTTGCCCTTACAATTCCTATTGATGTATTGGGCTTACACTTATACTTTATAATTTTTTAAGAATTCACAACAAATTAGTAACCAATAAAAACTAAATACTTATGAAAAAACTATTTGCAGAATTTTTTGGAACATTTTGGCTTGTTTTCGGAGGATGTGGGAGCGCTTTATTCGCTGCTGGAATACCTAATTTGGGTATTGGCTTTGCCGGAGTTGCTCTAGCTTTTGGATTAACAGTACTAACAATGGCTTATGCCGTTGGTCACATTTCTGGCGGACACTTTAATCCCGCCGTCTCATTTGGTTTATGGGCTGGTGGCCGATTTTCAACTAAAGATTTGGTTCCTTACATCATCGCACAATGTGTTGGCGCAATTGCAGCAGCAGGAACATTGTACACGATTGCTTCTGGAAAAGCAGGCTTTATGATTGACAATACCAAAGCAGGAGCTTTTGCTTCTAACGGTTTTGGAGCTTTCTCGCCAGATGGTTATTCTATGCAAGCTGCATTTATCACAGAGTTTGTACTAACTCTTTTCTTTTTATTAGTAATTCTTGGCGCAACCGATAAATTTGCAAATGGCAAATTTGCTGGAGTAGCCATTGGTTTAGCGTTGACATTAATTCATTTAATCAGTATTCCAATTACCAATACTTCTGTGAATCCTGCTCGTTCATTATCACAAGCTATTTTCGTTGGAGGAGAACCTTTGGGACAGGTATGGTTATTTTGGGTTGCACCAATTTTAGGAGCCATTGCAGCTGGTTTCATCTATAAAAATCTACTTCAAAATCATTCTGAAGCTTAAAATGAGTCTATAATTAAAAGAGAAAAAGAACAAAATTGATGTTCTTTTTCTCTTTATTTTTACCAAATGAAATCCCTTTTTGATTCTGAACCCATTATTTTTGATGTTCCTGATGCATCCATTAGTTATTACCCTAATTTCTTCTCAAACGAAGAAGCAGCCATCCTATTTGACGCATTACAAAAAGAAATTCCTTGGCAACAGGACGACATCAAAGTCTATGGGAAAGTGTATCTACAACCAAGATTAACAGCTCTGTTTGGTAACGAAGGAAAATCCTATTCCTACTCAAATCTGACTATGAATCCACATACTTGGTCTTCCCTTCTTTTGGCGATCAAAGAAAAAGTAGAAAAAGCAACTCAAACAATTTACTCTACGGTATTACTCAATTATTACCGAGACGGCAAAGACAGTAACGGCTGGCATGCTGATAATGAGAAAGAATTAGGAATAAACCCAATCATAGCCTCACTGAGCCTTGGTGCAGAAAGGGTGTTTCAACTAAAACATAATCATCTTAAAAATCAAAAAATAAATCTAACTTTAGAACATGGTAGTTTACTACTAATGAAAGGAAAAACACAACATTTTTGGAAACATCAAATTCCGAAAACAACTAAACCAATAGGCCCCAGAATTAACCTAACTTTCAGGATTATCAAATAAAACCAAAATACTCAACCAAAATAATTATGAACGAAATTGTTACTTATTTCACAAATATTCCATCCTCACATAGAAGTTTAATCCTTGTAGGGGGCATCACTTTTTTTTGGATCATCGAAAATGCTTTTCCATTATTTAATTTTAAATATAAAAAATGGCAACATGCTAGCATTAACATCTTTTTTACTTTAACAACGATAGTAATCAATTTTTGTTTGGCCTATCTTCTATTAAAAACAGCTGATTGGACCATCAAAAATGATTTTGGAATCCTTCAAATCCTTCCAGAAATGTCCCTGTGGTTGTATACTATTATTGGATTACTCTTATTGGATTTAATTGGAGCTTATCTAGTTCATCTTATCGAACATCGAACAAAAGTCTTATGGCGTTTTCATCTGATTCACCATACAGATACCTGGATTGATACTACAACAGCCAACAGGCATCATCCTGGCGAAAGTGTGATCCGTTTTGCTTTTACCTTGTTGGGCGTTTTTATTGTGGGTAGTCCAATGTGGATGGTTTTCTTGTACCAAACATTATCGGTTGTGGCGACGCAGTTTAATCATGCTAATATTGCTTTACCACCAAAATTAGACAAACTCTTAAGCTATTTTATTGTCTCTCCAGACATGCACAAAATACACCATCATTACAAATTACCCTATACAGACAGCAATTACGGGAACATTTTTTCTGTTTGGGATCGATTGTTTGGTACATTCAAAACTATGTCGAGAGAAGAAATAATTTACGGAATCGACACACATCAAGATCCAAAAGAACACAATGAGTTAAAAAACTTATTAAATATTCCTTTTCAAAAACACAGGTCGCCAGAAATAGATTAAGGAGCAAAAAAAAATAGCATTTTAATCAAAGTAATTGTTATTTTTATTAATATTGGTATATCATTAGAGATCTATTTTATTAATCATTAACACCAAATTTTGAATTAATTTTCATGTGATGAAAAAGAGTAACCGCAAAGAATTGAATTGGGAACAAACAGAAAAGCTTGTTACATTGGCCTTAGAAGAAAGAAATCCTTTCGAAATAATTAAAAAAGAATTCGGACTTTCTGAAAAAGAAGTGTTAGAATTTATGAAAAAGAAAATGCCTGCTGAAAAATACGAAATGTGGAAAAAGAAAGCAATTGCAAGTAAGCCAAAACCAAAACCAGTAAAAATTGATGATTTTGATGAAGATTTAGATGGCAAATATTACTTTAAAAACAAATTAGATTAATACCATATCAACTCCTGCTTTTAGTAGGAGTTTTTTATTGAATCCCAAAAAAACAGAGCTATTTATGATGCAATGTAACAATTACATTATTTTATAGTCTAACGTAAAACGTAAACAAAAAAACATGAAAAAAATAATACTATCCTTAGCTTTTGCTGCTGTTCTTCTAGGCTGTAAGTCAAGTGTTTCGACTACGGACAAAATTAAGCAAGAAATTAAAGTAGCCATAAACCTGAAAGATGTTAAAGATGACAAAGTGCAAGTAACCGTTTATGCACCAAAAATCAATTCCGATATAATTACGTATAGCATCCCTAAAATCGTTCCTGGAACCTATTCCAATGACAATTACGGTCGTTATATAGAAGATTTTAAAGCATTTGACGAAAAAGGAGCAGTTTTAGAAGTAAACAAAACAGACGAAAATACTTGGTCCATTCAATCGGCTAAGAAATTAAATAAAATAACTTACTTAGTAAACGACACCTATGACACCGAAAAAGGAAGTGGTTTTGGTCAAGAAGATATTTTTTCTCCAGCAGGAACAAACATTGAGGCAGGAACCAATTTTATGATAAACATGCATGGATTTGTAGGCTATTTTCAAGACAAAAAAGAAATACCATACAAAGTAAACATCACCCATCCGGAAACACTTTGGGGAGCTACTTCTATGATTGATATGGATGCTAAAAATGATTCTGACGAATTTATTGTTTCCCGCTATGGCGAATTAGTAGAGAATCCTGTAATGTATTCAAAACCTGATTACACCACCTTTACGGTTGATGGAATGGATATCACAATTGCAGTTTTTTCCCCTAACGGAAAAGTGACCGCAGAGAGCATCACACCAGAGATGAAGAAAATGATGATTGCCCAAAAAACATTTTTAGGAAAAATCAATGCAAATAAAAAATACACCGTTCTTTTGTATTTATCAAGCATGAAACCCAGCGATGCTAAAGGTTTCGGAGCCCTAGAACATCCAACAGCAACAACAGTAGTAATGCCCGAAACAATTCCTGCTAAAATGCTTCAAGAACAAATGAAAGATGTAGTTTCGCATGAATTCTTTCATATTGTAACCCCATTAACTATACATTCAAAAGAGATACAGTATTTTGATTACAATACACCAAAAATGTCAGAACATCTGTGGATGTATGAAGGAGTGACTGAATATTTTGCTAATTTATTCCAAATCAATCAAGGATTAATAACCGAAGAGGAGTTTTACGAAAGAATAGCAGACAAAATAGAACAGTCTAAAAGAATGAATGACACTATGCCATTCACCACCATGAGTGCTAACGTACTTCAAGAACCCTACAAAGAACAATATCTAAATGTCTATCAAAAAGGGGCGTTAATTGGAATGTGTATCGATATCATCATCCGTGAAAAATCTGAAGGAAAAAGAGGAATCCTTGACCTAATGCATAAACTTTCAAATGAATATGGAGTTAACAAAGCATTTGATGACAATGAATTATTTGATAAAATTGTCTCTTTAACCTACCCTGAAGTTGGTGAATTCCTTAAAACATATGTAGCTGGTCCAACACCAATCCCATATGATGTTTTTTTAGCTAAAGTAGGAGTTACAAAATCCGTGACAAAAGTTCCAGGAGGAATATTTTTAAAAGGACAAAAACCCTATATCACTATAAATCCACAAACAGGCGAAATTTCAATTTTACCTAATGTTGAATTAAACGAATTCTTTAAAGGCTTATCATTAAAAGGAGGAGACGTAATTATAGCTATTAACAATAAATCGTATAGTAAAGAAAACATATTTGAATTGATAACAACGAGTCAAGAATGGAAAGAAAATGACACCATCACTTTAAAAATAAAAAGAGCTGAAAAAGAAGAAACCATTACAGGAAAAGTTACTTTACCTTACGAAGAAAAAGAAAGTTTAACTGCTTCTAATGTTACTAAAAAAGCATTAAATGAAGCGTGGTTAAAAGGATAATCAATTTTCAAAAATACTACAATCCCAATTTAGAAATAGATTGGGATTTTTTTTTAATTTAAGGCATAGATAGTATAGCAATTCAACATTTTTCTTTATTTTGCGACAAATTAAAATTCAAATGAAAAAAACTATTTTAGCTCTAGTAGCATTAACATCAATAATTGCCTGTACTAAAAACGAATCAAAAAACAACTTGCATCTAACTGGAAATGTAGTAGGATTAAAAAAAGGAACCTTATACATTCAACGTTTAAAAGACACCACGCTTATCACTATCGATTCCATTAAAATTGAAGGAGACTCTAAATTTGAAACAAATATCCCGTTAGAATCACCAGAAATGTTTTATTTGTCTTTAAACAGAGGCGTTTCGAATTCCCTAGACAACAATCTACTATTCTTTGCTGAACCAGGAAACATCAATATTGAGACTAATCTTGACAGTTTTCTTTATGGAGCAAAGATTACAGGCTCAGAAAACCATGATTTATATGAAGAATTTGTAAAAATAAATTCCCAATTTAAAGATGAAAATTTAAATATTATTGAACAAAAATTTAAAGCTACAAAATTCAAAAACATTAAAAAATTAGACAGTTTAAAAGTCAAAGAAGAGTCAAATATAAAAAGAAGATATCTATATGCTACTAATTTTGCGGTAAACCACAAAGACCATGAAGTAGCTCCTTACATTGCTCTTTCTGAAATTTATGACATCAACATCAAATTTTTAGATACGATACAAAAATCAATGACTCCAAAAGTAGCTCAATCTTTATATGGAAAAAAATTAACCAAATTTGTAAATGATATAAAAAAACAGGAATAATTTTTTTTACCAACCAAAAAGGCTGTCTTAAATATTAGACAGCCTTTTTTTTTGCTTTATTATAAAGGTAATTAAAGGTAATTTTATTAATAGACTAAGAAGTAAGTAAGTAAGTAAGTAAGTAAGTAAGTAAGTAAGTAAGTAAGTAAGTAAGTAAGTAAGTAAGTAAGTAAGTAAGTAAGTAAGTAAGTAAGTAAAGAATCAGAAATAGAAGTTTACGATTATAGATATCTTTTTTATCAAATATCAAATAACAATTGTATACAAGTAAAATAAACTTATACCACCTAAACTAGGTCTCAACAAACAATAAGTAATTCACCATTAAACTAAAGCTTACAATAAAGAAATGTGTGTGTCAGGATAGAAAAGAGTTTGAAATAAAATAACAAAAGAAAGGTTTGGAATTGTTTGAACACTCAAGTAGAATCATTTATATCTCAATTCATTATATCTGACCTGTAGAATTATTCCTTTTTAGACTAACAATACTTCTGCTTACTTTTAGCTTACCACAAGTTTTGAACTTGATCCTTTATATCTCATGCTTTTTCATAAAACTACAAAACAAAA
>NZ_JMTM01000016.1 GCF_001662485.1 Flavobacterium succinicans | reverse complement strand
TTGAGCAGAACAACCAGTAGCTGTTATAGTAGTTGTTAAAGTATAAGTTGTTGTTACCGTTGGATTTGCTATTGGATTCGCCTTAGTAGCATCGTCTAATCCTGTTGTAGGAAGCCATGAGTAAGTCATTCCACTAACTGGAGCAGCTCCAATTTCTTTCCCAGAAGTATTAGCTATACAAGTTTTTGTAAAATCATCACCGGCATTAGCTGTTGGTGCCAATTCATCTACTGTGACTACGACAGTATCTTGAGCAGAACAACCAGTAGCTGTTATAGTAGTTGTTAAAGTATAAGTTGTTGTTACCGTTGGATTTGCTATTGGATTCGCCTTAGTAGCATCGTCTAATCCTGTTGTAGGAAGCCATGAGTAAGTCATTCCACTAACTGGAGCAGCTCCAATTTCTTTCCCAGAAGTATTAGCTACACAAGTTTTTGTAAAATCATTACCGGCATTAGCTGTTGGAAGTGGATTAATTGTAACGTCAACTTCAGAGCCCAAAGAACTATAACATCCTTCTGGGGTACTTTTACTCCACAAATATACTTTCCCTGGAGTTGCATAACTTGTGGTGTTGGTGATTTGTGCTAATCGACTTGAAGTAGTTCCTGTCCACCATTCGTATACAAATCCACTAACTGGAGCGGGTTGAAGTGTTGTTAAATCAACTGTCTGTGTAGGACAAATGTTCGCAAGTGTTGCACTTGAAGCAATTGGGTTTTGTGTATTCAAGACCGTCACAGTAACTTCATCAAAATTGGTACAACCTGAGCTAGTTTCGGTTGCTGTTACTCTATATGTTGTGGTAACTGAAGGATTGGCTATAGGTGTTGCAATAGTGGTGCTAGACAACCCCGTTGATGGTGTCCAAGAATAAGTTACACTTTGCCCTTGAATCACAGAACCAATTTGTTTTCCTGTTGTATTCAATGTACAGCTTTTAGTAAAATCAGCTCCTGCACTTACGGAGGGAACTGTAGTGATAACTGTTACTTTTACCGAACTTGTTGCTGTACAAGTACCGTCTGATGCTGTCAGCACATAAGTAGTCGTTTCTGTTGGATTTGCTATTGGGTTAGCTATTGTAGGGTCGTCCAAACCTGTAGTTGGTAACCAAGAATAACTTATACCATTTACTGGGGTCATACCAATTTGCTTTCCATTCGGATTGATGAGACAAGTTTTTATAAATGCAGTTCCAGCGTTGGCAACTGGCGAAGCTGTACTATTTATAGTGACCCCTTGATCCAAATCGACAGTACCACAAGTTGAATTAGAAGCTTGAACGGTAAAATTATTTGCGCCAACAGTTAATTGATTGGCTGGAATAGTAAACGTTAAATCCAAACCATTTCCTGTTTGACTTGGTATTGACGAAACTGGAACACCATTTTTCTTGATTAGATATACTATTTGAGCTTGTGATGCCTTTACTTTAATTGTTGCAGTAAAACCTTGACAGATATCGGTTTTTTCAACAGCTAATGTTTTAATTGGTGTCGACTGAGAAATCGTAATCAAATCTGTTAAATAATCGGTACACTTTGAATTGGCTCCGTTTGAGGTCTTAACCTTTAAAGTGGTTCCTGCAGCAAAAATAAAGGAGCTCGGAAAACTAATGGTTAGATTTCCTCCAGTACCTGTCCCTGAAAGAGTAGGAACAAATGAATCGCCATTCATTTTAACAATTTCATACAAATAACCTGTTTGGGTGTTACTTATTGTTACTGTTTTAGTTGCCGGAGCCAAGCACAAATCGATATCAGAAACAGCCAAATTTACATTTGGGTTAGGATCTACTCTAACATCAACTGTTGAGGTATATATAGGTGGATTAACACAAGCTAAAAAATCTTTTAGTTTAAAGGTAGCTCTATATTTTATAGTTTCTACTGGAGATAAAATAACTGGCATACCAGTCGCAATAACGGTTTGGCTGGCGTCTGCGTCATCTGTCCAAGTAATGTCGTACAAACCGTTCGTAGCAGAAATGGCACCTAAAGTAGTTGGACTCATAGGACAAACTACTGGATCAGATACAATGGCTCTGGGTGTTGTTATATTGGTAGAAATAGCTACATTTTGATCTACAGCATAACAAGAACTTGCTACACGTACAAAGTAATTTCCTGTACCTAAGTTTACAAAAGAATGTTCTGTTTTGGAGGTGTCATTTTCTATGTGTGTTGCAATTGGTGTACTTGGATTAGCAGTGCTAAACAAACTAAAGGTAATAGGATAGGTATACGTTCCCCCAGTTATTTGCGCACCAATTATCCCCGTATTATTTTTATTGGCATCACAAATTACAGCAGCTGTAGAAACTGTGAAATTTTGATAGTTTGGTATTACAACTTCCTTAAAATATGATGTTGGAGAATTCCTTTTCTCTCCCGTAGAATAGCCTAAGCCAATTCCGTTATATTGCACAAAATATGAACCCGAAGGTAAATTAACAAAGGTAGCGGTTCCATTTCCGGTTCGATTAACCGCTTGAATAAAATTACCAATACCTCCGGATGAGTTCTTAGCATATAAATATACATCTGCTGAAGGTGCCCAGTTTGTACCAAAAGCAAAACCATTTCTATTCAAATTGAAAGTAATCGAATTGGAATTGTTGCACCCTTGAGTTATATTGACTGTGGGGGCATAATTTGCATAGTTAGTATTAGTTGATGTGAACACTCTTGAATTTGAGCAACCATCAGTCAATGTAAAACGATACTCTCCGGGTGGTAAATCATAAATACCTCCCAAAATGCCAGGATCTGAATTCCATGTAACAAACATGGGAAAGTTATAAGTATAAGTACCCGCAAGATTAAGGGGCTCAGCTGCTGTATGGTTAATTAAAGTTTGCCCGTCTGTACGATCTATTCTTACGGTTAAAGGATACTTTATACCAGAATTGTAAATAGGAAAACTAAAGCCGGAAGTTCCTGCTAATACAGAAGCTGTAGGGTTAATCGTTGCTGTTGCCAAAGGATTGGTTAAAGTTCCTGCATTATAGTAATTGACTACAGTATGGTATTGGTCTGAAACCGTTACTCGATAGTATCCTCCTTGATTAACTGTATAAGTTGATGAAGCAGATGGGATGGAAGCATTAGGATCTGTAGTGACATTCAAATCGTTGGTAGATAAGGCAGGGTCAGGAGAAATATCTGAGCCAGACAGAACTTGATAAACATCGGGGCCTGTAGAAACTCTTCGGGCAATTTCGACAGTATTGTTAGGGCAAAAATATATATTTCTATCTACAAATGAACCTTGTACATAATCTTGATCACCAAAAATTGAAAACCTTAACTTTAAACTACAATCATTATCCACAATCACTCTAGGGGTATAATTATACCAATTGTCTGGCATTTGTACAGGACTAGTTCTTGTAAGTACGCCACATTCCCAATTGAAAGTAGTTGTAACCGACATATTATGAACTAATTGCGGACCATTTACAGCCGCAGGATCGTACATAAACCCATTTCTTGCTGCCACATAAGTTAATGGATAATCAACCCCTGCTATGGTAATTTTAGCATTGCCGGGTTGCTGTAATACCGCTAGTCTTGCAGGAGTCAAATTACTTAAATTGATGTAGAATTTAATTTTAGATTGATTTGGGTCCGAACAGTCTCTAATAAAGTTATAGGCTCTAAAACCATAGGCTAAGGCAGCAGGCACTGCAGTTGATGTAATATTACTTTGTGTTACGGATACTTGACATCCCGGATTTCCGTTTACTTTATCAGTAACTTCAATGGTAACATTCTCGCCCGCTTTGATATTATTAAACAGTTGTGTTCTAGCGCCATTAGTTACTGTTTGAACACCAAAAGCAGAAGTTAGTTTATAGTCAAAAGGCCCTGTTCCTCCAGTTACTGTAGCCGTAAATGTTCCGTTTTGAACATATCCTGTACTCGTTAAAGAACAAGTAGGAGCAGTACTCGACAGCGTTAACGTCATTGGAGTATAACTCGTGGTAACGGTTACTGGATTAGAAGCAAAATTAGTTGTAGTTATCCCATTAGAAACGGCTATATTGTATTTTCCTGCTGGTAGCGTTTCAAAAGTGATATCTCCACCAGTTTCTGAGAATAACAAGGTTTGTGTCTGACTTGTTACAGGTGTATTCGAAGGCCCTGTTACGGGAACTAGTGTTGCAAAACGAGTGGAGCAACCCGTTTGCCCAGTTGGAATCCCCACTTTAATCGACCCATTAGAAAAACAAGTTCCATTTGTTCTTGTAACTGTAAAATTTGATATATTACATTGAGCTAATCCCCAAAAGGAAGTTAGAAAAGCAAGTAACGTATAGATTTTAATATATTTCATTCTTAATTAGTGATTTTATTTGGTAAGTAAAATAGCAAGCAGTATATATTTATAAATAAAAAATTAAACCCATTTTAGCTTTTCAACTAAAAGAAAAATGATAACCTTTTCTTACTTCGATAATACAAAAACAAATGAATGTTTAAGTGAATATTTAAGGTAATAACACGTAATCTAATGACTACAAAATCAAAATATAGGTTACAAAATTAATAGATAATTGATTATATACTGTTAATAGTCAAAATTTTAAGAATATAATCGATGAAGTGTATAGTTTCTTCGATTAAATACAATTGCTAATCAGTATAATATTGTCAATTCAGGCTTATAAAGCAAAAAACATCAACGAAAACGCATACTACGCAGGACATTTTTTCTTTTTTCTCAATTAGAATTTGTAGACCTAATTTTACATTTTTAAATGTTTAACAGCTGTTTAGGAAATATTAATTTGTTTTGCTTTTTTATTAATTCCCTTCAAAAAAGAAACCATATGATTAAACTAGAAACACTATTTGAGAATGTTTCAATTAATAGTACAAATAATATTAGGAAAAGGGAAGGAGTGAGGGTTTTAAAAATGTTGTAAACGCTAATGAAACAGGCAACTTATCTCAAGTGTAACTCTGTATTTATCAGATTTACAATTGTTTTTAAATTTTTTTTTAAAAAATTAATTTTTATGGAGGATTAATTCGGAAGTGATTATATATTTTGGAACGATTTCCAGAAAACGGAATTTTTATCCCTAAACAAAGTAAAATAGTAGGGTTACTACCTATGCAAAAGCAAGGAATATTTTGCATAGCTCAAAGAAATGTTTACGAAATTATAGGATTTATTGGTTTAAAATAAGGGGTTTGTATTTAGTCAGGGAAAAATACTTTAGAATTAAATAAAAAGATATAAAATTATATTCTTGATTAAGTGTCTATTTCTGACAAATTAATACTTTGAAAAAAGATTGTCTTTTAAATACCGAATAAGCCTGTATGCACTTTTTTGAAAGTATTTTTTTTTAGAAAAACAGTAAGGCTAAATTCACAATAACAAGAATTTAGGAGTAGAGTTGGATTTAATTATTCAATTAAAAAAGCATGAAAGCTTGAATAAACCTTCATGCTTTTAACTTACAATTGTACTGTAGCTTAAATAGAGTATTTAAAATTTAAGTAGAAGGTATTATTTATGAAATTTAAACTTTCTTTTGAACCTGAATTAATTCTAAATGCTTTAGAAAAGCGGTATCCAATACCTAATCGTATCGATTCATTAATATAAAAATCATTTTCTACACCAATATGGGGTTGCAAGAATAATCCTTTGAATTCTTCTTGTTTTGCCAAATCGTAACTAATGCTATTAATCATTTGTTCTCCTTTAAGTATTGTAGTGCCTGTAAATCCTGAATTGATTTTTACACATACTTCTTTGCCATATGAAGTATAGATGTCATAGCTAATAGTATTTTGAATGCCTATATAATTTGTATTCCAAGAATAATCAAATGTGCCATTTTTACCTTTAGCATTGAATTGTTGATAGGAAAGACCTGCTTTGTATTGCCATTTCGAATCATATGAAATATTCCATTGGTAACCAAAATCAACCATAAACCCGTTATCAGATTTGACATTAGAATTTGTTTGTCCTGAAGAATTCTTGTAATCATATTTCGTAAAATTCTGCCCTAAGTTAAAATAATAACCTTGCGCTTTTGCCGCTGCAACTGTTAGGAATAATAGAATAATAAAAGTTAGTTGTCTCATTTTTTCGTTTTTTAAAAGATTGTTTATTTCATTCGCCTGAAAGCTTTTCAGAATATTTTAATATAGCCAAAAGGTATTACACTAGTTTTTTTTGACCAAAGATTTAATTATAGTAAATAATTATCCGTCCATTTCCTGTATTAAAGTTGGAAATGTTAGAAACTTGTACAACAGAAGCGTGTGTCCATGAAGAGCCGCCACCTCCTGAACCTTGAGCGTTACCGCCACCAGCACCGCCACCTCCGCCAAAATAGCCACCTCCGCCACCGCCACCGCCATTCCATCCGGCACTTGCCCCAGCAACGATTCCACCTGCACCACCATTGATTGCTGCACCAGCAGTAGGATTCGTTGAATTACCATCAGAAGGCGTACCTGCCACACCACCCGCAGTTTGACTCGCTCCACCACCTCTTGTTGGGGTTCCGCCATAATTTGAGGTAGCGCTTATACCGTTTAATCCGCCTCCTGCCCCTCCATTACCAGCAAAACCACTGGTAGGAGTGCCACCACCGCCACCTGCTATTAACAAAGCATTGGCTTGTGTGACTGGAGCTGCGGTAGAAATAGCACTTAGACCTCCACCAGCTCTAGCGATAGTTCCAAAAATAGTTGAGCGCCCTCCATTACCTGCAAAACCATATACCGCAATGTTTGTGGTCGGTTGGCCTCCTACAGTTATTTGCAAGATATCGCCTGGGGCAACTGTTACAATACCGCTAACTTTACCTCCTCTACCGGCAACATTGGTTCCGGCAGACCCTCCTTGTGCTCCAGCTACATCAACAAATATTCTTGTAACACCTGCTGGAACTGTCCATGTTTGAATTGCACCTGTATAATTAAATCTAACAAATTTGGTGTATACAGGCTTTAACTGCAAAAACTGCGGAGTAAGTTGAGCCAATGCAAAAAATGGTAAAAGGAATAAAACAATTATCTTTTTCATTTATGTAAATTTTTTTTTATCGGTCATATATGGTATGCTTCATCAATTCGCTTCGTTCGGGTCGCCTTTTACTTATCGGTGTTTGTTTGTAGCAAAACTGTGGTTAATGACGACTTCATAATAAAACAATTAAAAAGAGGTATCTCCTGATAAAAATGCCGTAGTTGAAGAAGTTAACATAATACCAATAGACGAACCTGATGTTCTACTAAACGTGCCTAATGCACTTGTTATAGTAACTCCGGAACCAACCACATTTACTTGTCCAGCGCCTGCTTGAATGATTTGACATGAAAATCCTGCCGATAAAGAGGAAGGAATTGTTACGGTAACCGTTGTTGCACTATTGACAACTAGTACACCACCATTGTCTGTTGCAGCTATACTAAAATCAGCAGTTCTACTTGAAACCGCTGTTGCTATGGCTCCAGCTTGCCAAGTTGCATTTCCAGAGGCATCTGAAGTTAATACTCTTCCAGCTCCTGGTGTTCCAGCACCTGCAAAACGAACAGATCCCGTAGTGTGTAATTGGGCGGCTGGCGCTGTTGTTCCAATTCCCACATTACCATTAGCTTGCCATGTCATCACATTACTTGTGGTAACACCAGCTCCATCATTCATTGCTAAATCTAACCTTGAAGTAGCATTAATTGAATTTGCATATGATCCTAAATTAAATTGGGCAATATTTTCCCATTTTAATCCTGGATTTTGTGGACGCATCAATCTAAAAACTGGAGCATCAGCATTTATTGTGCTTGTAGCCGTTACATTACTGTTTACATGTAGCGTTGAGTTAGGAGATGTTGTACCAATTCCTATGTTTCCATTGCTATGAATACGCATTTTTTCTGTGATTGTACCTCCTGCCTCAGCATTGGTACTTGTTAAAAAACGTAGAACTCCTGCTCCAGCTGTAGAGGATGTTGGTGATGCAACTACGATATCACCGACTCTAGAAAAATCATTTCCATTTTCAGTAGATGTATTTATATAATGTTGGAAACTTAATCCTTCATCTGTTGCACCATTATAAATTCTATTCGCAGTAAGATTACCAGAATTACCGAAATGCAATTGTTGTGTTGGTGAAGATTTGTGAATACCAATATTTCCATTTCCTTTAACTATAAAAATGTTTCGTGTTGGTATGCTTGAAGAATTCACACCTGTAGATGCCTCAATTAAAGTATTCGTGGTAGTACCAGCAGATCCTACTAATAAAGTGGTGGTATTGCCTTGTGTACCAGAATTATACAATGTAGCCATTGTTCCGCCAAGAGGTGACACCCAAGAGAAATTATTAGTGGCATTTACTACACCCGTTCCGATACTAGCAATATAATTAGTGCCATGGTTAGCCAATTGTCCTATTGGCTGATCTGATCCAATACCAACTGAACCACCAATTGGTTGAAGAACTAGACGTAATGAATTGCCTGTAGAATAATTATGCGCTTGCATTCCAAATGCTGCAGTTGTTGCATAAGTTGACAAGCCATTGTTATTTATACCAGAAGTAACTTGTAAACGAGATAATGGTCTATAAGTAGTGTTGTCCATTAAATGGGCTGTAGAAGCAGGTAAGTTGGCAATATATGCGTTATCATTTACAATTAGTTTACCAATAGGGGAAGTTGAACCTATACCTACGTTTCCGTTTGCTAACCAAGTCATAACATTAGGAATATCCGTGTTGTTAATATTACTTAAATTTAAATCTAAACGAGTGTTTGATTGTCCACCCGTTGTGAAAGATCCTAAATTGAATTGAGCAATATTTTCAAATTTTACACCTTCGTTTCGTGGGCGCATCAATCTAAATATTTCCTCAGAATTAATTGTATTTGTTGCTATAGATGAATTAACTTGTAATCGGGCAGCTGGTGCGTTTGTTCCAATACCTACATTTCCAGTTGTTGGTTGAATTCTCATTCGCTCAATCCAATCATTAGTTGCAAATGTAATAGGTTGATTTCCTGTTGTATTTAATGACAATTGAGTAATTCCTGATAATCCAGCAGCATAGGCTGTACCATCAATTAAACTATTATAAGTTGATCCACTATAACTTGCAAATCGGAATGTTCTTGAAGAACTCGTTACATCTACTGCTGAGAGCGAAGTATTTAAAACAATAGTATTTGTATTACCTGAATTTCTGGATCTAATATCTCCAACTGTTTCAAATTTACTTGTAGGAGAAGTAGTTCCAATACCCACATTAGTTCCATTATCAAAAATAGAACTATCTCCAAGTCCATTCGTACTGGTAAACTTTGAAACAAAGTTCGTTGTTCCATTACCTCCCACTTTATTGTTAAAAGTAGTCCAATCGGTTGTACTCAAAGCACCTCTATTAGTAGCTGAAGCCGTTGGAATATTTAATGTAATAACAGGCGTGGTGGTAGCTGTAGCAACTGTCGAAGAAATATCTGTTCCTGAAGTTCCAATAGTTAAGGCACTTACTTCTGTTACCGTTCCGTTATTTGGTGTTGGTATGTTTAACGTAGCACCTACCAATGAAGCAGCTCCAGTTCCTGTCGTTGTTAAAGTGATTGCATCTTGTTTACCAGAAATTGCAGTTGTAACAAAAGCTGTAGTAGCAATTTGTGTGGTATTGGTGCCCGAAGCAGCTGTTGGTGCTAATGGTGTTCCCGTTAAACTAGGAGAATTTAAAGGTGCTTTAAAGGCTAATTCTGGTACTGTTGGTAAATCAGCTGTACCTCCTAAATCACCCGCTAATTTGATTTTTCCTTTTACGGTTGTAGTAGCATCGGGAGTGGCAGATGATGTAATTAACCCATCAACATAGGCTTTATTTACGGCATCAGTACTTCCTGTAGGTGCATCCGTTAAAAGGATTTTTACTCCCGTTGGCACTGTTAAATTACCCTCCATAGTATCTCCAGCAACATTAACATATCGAGTATCTGTAGATGATATATCTGTAGCTACTTCTAACCAATTGGTTCCATCATATATGAAAGTACGACCATTGTTAGGATTACTTCCATCTGCTACAATGTAAATATCTGATTGTCCTTTAGGAGGACTTGCACTTATAATTGAAGCAGCTAAGTTTGGGTCAACGGTATTACCTGTAAAAACTCTACCAATCATTACAGCGACATTACCATTTGTGTCTGGTACAACGCCATTCACTTTACGAACAGCTCCCGTTACATCAGCTACAGGAATTGTTGATACCGTTGATAAATTGGCGCCTGTGGTTGCTTGTTTTACATAGCCAGCAGTTGTGGTCATATTTGATCCTGTTCCTCCATTTTCAACAGAAATTATTTCACCTATCTTAGCATTCGTAACCGCATCATCTGCAAGTTTTGCTGTGTTAACTGCATTGTCAGTTAATTTAGCTGTGCTAATTCCTGAATCTTTTACTTTAAAAGGGGTTGCAGTAGTTCCAACACCTTCAATAGTTGATAAATCAGCCACTGCACCAAATGACCCTTTGTTTATCCAGGCCACTGCTCCTGTAGTATCTGTAATTAAAACCGACTCAATAGAACCTGGTGCTATTTTAGCAGGTGTAACTGCTGCATCAAGTATTTTAACCGTTGTAATAGCATCATTAGATATTACCGGACTTGAAGCTGAACTTCCTGTACCCGCTAAATCTCCCGCTAATTGAATTTTCCCTGTCGCGGTTGACGTTGCGTCAAGCGTTGCATTAGTTCCTATCTGAGTGTCAACATAGGTTTTTACCGCATTCTGAGTTGGAAACAACACATCACTTGTTCCTAAGGTAGTAACGTCAGATTTATTTACTGAGTTTTCTTTAGTATCCAATGCCGTTTGTGTAGCCGTTGAAATAGGCTTATTAGCATCCGAAGTATTGTCTACATTTCCTAAACCTACTGCAGATTTATCTAAGGTTTGCCACGTTTTATCGCCTCTATAATATTGAGTTGTTGTTCCTGCGGTAATCGTATTTTCTTTGTTTGCTAATCCTGGAACGGTAGGAGCATCAGCTGTACCACCTAAATCTCCTGCTAATTGAAGTTTTCCTTTTACAGAAGCTGTAGCATCTGGCGTTGCATTAGTTCCTATCTGAGTGTCAACATAGGTTCTAACAGCATTTTGAGTGGGAAACAATACATCGCTATTTCCCAAAGTGGTTATTGTTGATTTGTTTGCTGCGTTTTCTTTAGTATCTAATGCGGTTTGAACAGCGGTAGAAACGGGTTTATTTGCATCTGTTGTATTGTCTACATTACTCAAACCAACTGCGGATTTGTCTAAGGTTTGCCACGTTTTATCACCTCTCCAATATTGTGCAGTTGTACCTGCGGTAATCGAATTTTCTTTGTTTGCTAATCCTGGAACGGTAGGAGCATCAGCTGTACCCCCTAAATCGCCAGCTAATTGAATTTTTCCTTTCGCTAAAGAGGTGGCGTCTGGTGTAGCCCCTGCTGAAACGGCACTTGAAACGGCTGTACTTACAAAGGCTGTTGTTGCCACTGATGTATCATTATCCCCTGCTGTAGCTGTTGTAGCTGTAGCATCACCTGTAAATGCAGGAGAAGCCAAAGGTGCTTTTAAAGCCAGTCCTGGTACGGTTGGCAAATCTGCTGTACCTCCTAAATCTCCTGCTAATTTTACTTTTCCTTTTACGGTAGTGGAAGCGTCTGGAGTAGTGTTAAGAGCAAAACTTGAAATTAATTGATTATCGACATAGGTTTTAACTGCATTTTGTGTGGGATACAACACATCACTTGTTCCTAAAGCTATATCTGTCGCTTTATTAGCCACATCTTCTTTTGTATTTAATGCGGTTTGAACAGCGGTAGAAACGGGTTTATTTGCATCTGTTGTATTGTCTACATTGCTTAAACCAACTGCTGATTTATCTAAGGTTTGCCACGTTTTATCGCCTCTCCAATATTGTGCAGTTGTACCTGCGGTAATTGTATTTTCTTTGTTTGCTAATCCTGGAACGGAAGGAGCATCAGCTGTTCCGCCTAAATCTCCCGCTAATTTTACTTTTCCTTTTAGCGCTGCGGTAGCGTCTGGAGTGGCATTATTAGCAACAAAAGTTTCAACAGCGGATACACTCGGATACAAAGTTGTTGATCCGGTATTTGAAGTTATACTTGAGGTTAAATTTGCAGTTGTTTGCGCCCCTGCAACGTCAGCTACAGGAATGGTAGGGCTAGCTGACATAGCAGTGGTCCCATTTCCTTTAACATATCCAGTTAAAGTAGCCGCACCAGTTCCTCCGTTGGGTACAGAAATAATTTCCCCAATTTTAGCATTTGTAACGGCTCCATTGGCAAGCTTTGCATTTGTTACTGCATTATCTGCTATTTTAGCGGAAACAATCCCTAAGTCCTTAACTTTAAAAGGATTTGTAGCTGTACCGGTTCCTTCAATAGTATTCATATCTGATACTGCTAGAAATGAATTGCTATTTACCCAAGCAACATTTCCAGTAGCGTCTGTAACTAGGACGGTATTATTAGCTCCTGAAGCAATTTTAATTGGAGTAACTGCACCATTCAAAATTTTAGCAGAAGTGATGGCATTATTTGAAATTACAGGTGCCTTAGCGGTTGTTCCCGTTCCGCCTAAATCACCTGCTAATTGAATAATACCTGTACTTATAGCAGTGGCTTCGTTTACATGAGCATTTGCGGCATAGAAAGCAAAAGGAACATATGTAAAAGGTTGATTGCTTATTTCTGTAAAATCAGTGCAGTTTGCCTCTACATCTAAATCTACTTTTAAACTTTTAGTGGTATTATTCCATAAGATATTGGAAAATGTAGCAGCATACCCACCAATTGGTTGTCCCGTACCAATTACTAAATTTACAATACCATGAGCGTCTGTAGTTATCTTATGTGTTTCTATGTATTCTAAATTTGATTTTGAATCTAGAAATGAAAACTTCAAACAAATTAACTTATTAGATAAAGGAGCATTAAAATTATTTGCCCCAGGTAATTGTTCTCCTGAAGGATTAATTATTAAAGCTTGATAAGAAATTCCATTTTGCGAAAATCCTAGTAACGATATAAAAAAAATCAATAAAAAGTATACTTTTCTCATAGTTTAACTGGTTTAGTTACATTCATTATTTGGTGTTTTTTGATAATTTTTTAATACATTATTGTTTAATTACTTTAACGGAATAAACAAATTTTTCCGAACTAAGTTTGACTAAATATAATGCGCTAGATAGTTTGGTTAAATTTAATGTTAGCACATTATTTTGATTTATAGCTGTTTCTGTGTGAACTATTCGTCCTAAAACATCAAATACCATTACCTCTATTTTGTTTCCGGGCGAAGTTGAAAACGAAAAATTAACATCTGTAACAAAAGGATTGGGGAAAACAGTAGTAACGATTGAAATTGTGTTTTGTTCTAAAATTTTGCTCCAATTGCTCTGTTGAAAACCTTGTTGCACAATGTAACCATTAGATGAAGTACCAGTTACAGATTGTTGACCAATAGTATATCTTACAAATTGACCACTTTCAGTAACTTTTGAACCACCTTGAGCACTTATCATTTCATGGTGAAGTTGTTGTGCATCAGTCATTTCATAAATAAAAGTAAGTAAAATTATAAACAATAGGCGCATTTTTAGAAATTTAATTTGTTTAACATTTAAAAAAAAAAGATAAAATTCATTGATAAGCTCTTGCATTGTTTAAAAAAAAAGAGCCCTTTATTATTTTGATAGTACAAATCATTTGTGTTTTTATTTTAACAACACGTATTTTTACGTAATTAAATAAGCACAAAAAATAAATCGGTTGCAATGATAGTAATTTTTGTTTTTGTAAATCATTAAAAATCAAATTTTTAATGTGTAATCCGATATAGCGTAAGATTTGTTCTATAAAACGAACCTAACTATCGCAAAAAAAAAAATCAAATTGCATAAAAAGAATACTATTGATTCTACATTAATAAGTAAAGCATGATCTTTAGTTTTATCTTTTAAATATTTAACAACTTGATTAAATATTGCATTTTCAACAACTAGGTTGTAGATCACAAAAAAGAAACCATTTGAATACGATAAAACACCTATTTGATTTGTTTTACTTAAAATTTTGATGTTTTTAAAAAAAAAGGGAAGGGGAGAAGTGATGCAAAACGTGGTAAAAGCCAATAAAACAGGGAGATTGTTTTATTCAAATCTAAAACCTTAAGATTGCTAATTTTTATTTGTTTTCTATCAAAAATTTTAAAAAAGAGTATTAGGAAAGTTGGAATAATTCCATTTTTTGGAACAAATTCCAATTAAAAGAATCGTTTCCATATACCGATCAAAATATTTGCTATGAAGTAGTCTTAGGTTTGCATTGGAAATATAGTTTGATAAACCCAGAATCCGCATTAGACTTCGTAGCGAAACTAAATTATTCAATAAAAGAAAGAGCTCACGGACTATTTTTGAAGAAGGAAACAACGTTCAGTGAAAACCTATATAAAATAGAAACCAATGAGCTAATACTTTTGTATTTTGAATTTAAAAAACGGGAGTAAGTCCTTGGTTTTGAGGAATAAATTTATTCACTGAGTTCCGCTAAAAAATATAAAAATGGTGAAGTAATTTAGTTGTAGTAGATTGCTAATGCGGAATCTGGGCTTAATTAAGTTTTTTGTTTAAATCTTTAAATAAAGAACTAATAAGCCCCCCAAAACAAAATTTGATTGTTTTCTATTAATCCGTATTGCGCAGCAGTTAGAGGTTCTGAAAATAAAATGAATTCGGGTATATTTCCTGTAAAGCCGTTTTGATTAAAAGCTGTATCTAAAGAACCGGTTGTTAAACCTACGCCAAAAGTAGAACCTGCGGACCAAGTTCGAGAAGTTATATTTTGCGTACTATTATTTCGATCTATTCCACTAACTCGAACAATTTTGCTAGAAGTTGCTCTTATCATAGTGTATTGTTTGTTTTTTCCTAAACCAATAGTGCCATCATTAAAAAAACTTCTATTTAAATCTGTCGATGATCCTAAATCGGTGTACATATTGTTGTCTGGCCAGTTCATGTGTGTAGACCATCGAATGTTGTTGTCACTAATATCAGAATGCCCGAATGAATTATTGGTAATTGTACTATTTTGTACAGTACCAATCATCATTACACTTCCTCTTAATCCACTGCCTAATAAGACCGGCAACGTTTGATTTACGGTTACGTTATGTTTAGCCGTACCCGTAAACACCAAAGAGGCATACTGATTAGTAGGACCGATAACATTTAAACTAAAGACAGCTTGTCTGGCTGTATTTGCCTGTACTCCATGATATCCATTAGCACCTTGATCGTACCAGGTAGAAACAAACAGGGTGCTACCACTTCTAAAACTAGCTAACGTAAGCGTATTTCCTACCGATAATCCACCACCTGCTACAGCGACAGTTACGGTACTATTATCTGAAACAATACTAGTATTATCAAAAGCAACATCTGCTTGGGCGTTGTCTGTTGCTCTACGTATGCGAACAGCAGGTCCTGTGTATAATTGACGTAATTTTCGAGTGCTAAATGCAAAAGAGGGGTTTATGCCTACTTGATCTAGTATAGGCCTATTATCAACAGGGATTATGTAAGGCGTACCTACAACTTGTGCAGTAGCATAAAACCCACATAATAAAGTTAAAGTAAATTTTAAAATGCGTTCCATGATCTCATTTGATTATTTTCTATGTCTTGTATTTCTGCTTGTGATAAGACGTTTTTTAACAATGCTGCTTCTCCTATAAAACCTGTATGACCACTAATTGTTCCCTGGTTGTTATTTCCAATTCCAAAACTAGTATTAGTAGCATCGTAACTATCCGCATTACCAGTTCCGTTAATTTTTTGAATACTACTGACTCTAACTAGCTTATTAGTATTTAAGCGTTGCATAGTATATTGTTTCCATAGACCATTGTTAGTGCCATTAAAAAACGATCGGTTAGTTCCAGAACAACAAATCTCCCCTGCATCAAAATAGACATTTCCATCCGACCAATTGATGTGTGCTGCCCATCTTACATTTGATCCTGACAAATATCCAAATGAACCTGGATTTGCAGCTACAGATGGTGTTACTACTAAGAATAACGTGCCATTAACACCTTGTACGGCTCCATTGGCTGATAATAATACATTGGAAGCAAAGGGACAATATAAATTTTCAACTCCTGAGTATGATAAATAAAATAAACCATTTTGACTCCCAGTAATTAGTGGTTGAGCTGAGGTTGTGTTTTGAATAGCATTTCTAGTATTGCCGCTTTGATCGTACCATATGGTAGCTCTAAGTTGGGGTGCTCCAGAAATAAAAGTACTCCAAGTCATTTGCTGTCCCAAAGTATAAGAACTTGTGCCTACAATAGCAACTGTGCAAATAGAATTAGCACTCGCAATGCCATTCGTGTCAAAAGCGACATCAACTTGAGCATTGGTATCGGTTCGCCGTGCTCGAAAACAAAAACCCGTATAGGATACTCTTGCTTTTCTAAAACTATATAAAAAACTGATATTACTTGAGGCTGTATTATCTAAAACATTCAAATCAACATTTGGAGGAAAAAAACCCAACAATTGCGCTTGAACAAAAAAAGGGACAATAAGCAAAAATAAAACAACTTTTTTCATATTAAAAACGTATTTAATTCTAATATCTTGTTGCCAAATATACATTCACGTTCTTTTCCTATTACTTAAAAAACAAAAGAATTGTTTGCTTTTTGTATTAGTTCCGTATTAACTCATTTTAATTATGAATTTAGAGCTGTAATTAGCTATGTTAAATGTATTCTAATATGTAATAAGTCTATTTTCAATGTATACCCTACTGGTTCCTGCTGCTGCTAAAGTAACGATATTTGTATCGCAATGCAATATTATTACTATTAAAAAAAAATATTTACTTGTGAATTGTCAGTTGTTTTAAATAATTGAGCGAAAAGGCATTTTTATAATTTATGCTATTTTAAATACTAAATATTAAGTAACTTCTTATGTACACTTAGTTTAAGACGTATATGTTATTAATTGACTTGATGTGAGGAAGTTGTTTTTTTGTGTTCAAAATACGATCAACTACAACAACAAATAAAAGCTTTTTGTTGTCATTTTATAGAATTACCAGCTAATAATTACTTGACCATTTCCTGTTGTAAAATTAGCAGTGTTAACAACCGATGTAGCTGTACCAATAACCCAAGAAGAACCTCCTCCGCCAGCGCCATTTGAGGCACCACCACCAGCGCCACCACCACCACCAAAATATCCAGCGCCACCACCGCCGCCGCCAGTCCAACTATTTTGATTAACACTACCTCCCGTGCCACCTAATAAACCTGATCCAGAAGTTGCTAAAGAAGATTGTGGGTCAAAATTTCCACCAGCTGCTCCTCCGCCAGTTTGTGTGCCTCCTTTACCTCCTTCAGAAGTACCACTATATCCTCCTTGAGCTCCATTAGATCCTGTTGTTCCTCCTGCAGCACCCCCAACAAATCCTCCTCCAGAATTTCCACCTCCACCACCAGCTATAGCCAATGCATTAGCTTGCGATATTGTACTTGATGTAAAAATTCCGGCATAACCGCCTCCAGCTCTACCAGCTGTGGCACCTGATCCTCCAGCACCTCCTCCTCCATAAACACTTGTATTAGTACTAGGTTGTCCTCCTACAACAATAAAAATGGTTGATCCAGGCGTTACTGCAATTCTTGCTTGCATTCGTCCACCTTTATTAGCTGAAGTAGACGTACCACCACCACCTTGTGCTCCTTGTACATCCACGGTAATAAAATTTACTCCATTTGGCACAGTCCAAGATTGTTGACTTCCTGTATAATTAAAAGTAATTGACCCAGAAGATACAATCAATAGTGGTATGTATGGTGTACCAACTACTTGTGCCTTTGCACCTAGTACAAATAACAACCCTAAAAAAAACATACTATTTTTCATTACCTAAAATCCTGTTGCCATATATACATATACATTGGTTCCCATTACTAAAAAGGTATAAAGTGTGTGTTTTCCTCCAGCTACTATAGTAACTCCGTTGTTAACATATCTAACAGTAAATCCTGAAGCAGTAAAACTAGATGTTCCAGAAGTAGTTCCTTGCACTGCTAAGGTATAGGTTCCACCATCTTTAAGATTTGTAAGTGTAAATACTCCTGCACTAGCAGTGGTATAGGCCAAATTACTTCTTGAAAAATCAATACTCGTTCCAGCAGCTGCATTGAATGCTGTTGTATTTGTTGCTGCGCCGTTTACTTCTAATTTTGAAGTTGGATTTGAGGTTCCTATTCCTACATTACCTGCTACTGGATTAAGGTTTAATGGCAAATTGGTAGAGAAATTTGCTTTGTCTACCGATTGTACATAGGAGCCATATGGGCTATTCGTATAGGTACCGAAATCCAATGCATGATTGCTACTACCATCTATGCGTAAAGTTGCATTAGATGTTGTACCTGTAGTAGCTGGTTGATTATTTGTTCCTGCTATAGTTAATCGTTGTGAAGGAGCAGAGGTTCCAATCCCTACATTACCATTATTCAAAATACGCATTCGTTCATTAAAAAATGGCGTGGCTGCTGTACCTGTACTAAAAATGATACTTTTTGTGTTATTTGCATTGGCTAAGTACAAATCTTGCCCACTGCCTACAAACGATACATCATTAGCACCTCCTATATTATAAGCTGTTGGGAAGTTAAAATTTGAGTTATTGATACCCATCCATGCAAAACCGGTTGTAGCACTTCCATTGTTTGCCGTCGCTGAATAGCCACTTTGAGCTTGTGTTCCTGTGCTCGTATTTTGAACATTATATTGTAAGAAATCATTAACGCTTCCAGTAGCATTTACTACAGTATTAGCAGTTGTTACACCTGCATTTACATCTAATCTACTAGCTGGAGTAGTGGTTCCAATACCTACATTACCGGTGCCTAACTCTGCATTCATAATCACTGCATCTGTAGAGAAATTTCTAATTTGAAATTTACCTTCACCAGAAGCTATTTTTCCCCAAACACCTGCTCCATTTCCAATTCCAATCCCTGCATAATTTGTTCCAGTTAGAGATGTTACTAATCTAGCAACTTCCGTAGTTTCTGAGTTTACATGTAATTTTGAAACGGGAGTAGAGGTTCCAATACCTACAAAACCATTACTATGAACACGCATTTTTTCAGTGATTGTTCCTCCAGCCTCTGCATTAGTACTAGTTAAAAAACGTAATACTCCTGCACCTGCTGATGCGGAAGTTGGAGATGCTACAACTATATCACCAACTCTAGAAAAATTATTGCCATTTTCACTTGAGGTATTTATATAATGTTGAAAACTGAAACCTTCGTCTGTTGCGCCATTATAGTTTCTGTTAGCCGTTACACTACCAATATTACCTAATTGAAATTGTGCTGTAGGTGATGCTTTGGATATTCCAACATTTCCGCCTCTTCCATTTAAAACTAATGGAGCTGTTGTGCTACCCCATTTTACAGATTGTAAGTAGGAATTAGCATTAGTATTATCAGCCCCCATATATAAGGAAATATCAGTACCAATTGTTTTTCCTGAGATAATTTGCATTCCATGTGTTGAGGTTTCAGTACCGCTAAACAAAGAATTTTGGATGATTTCAACCCTTGATATTGGATTTGTTAATGGTGAAGTGGCTCCAATTCCAATTTTTCCAGTTCTATAAATATCTCCGGCTTTATCACCTCCAGCATCTGTTGTTGTTCCGGCGGTAAACCATGGGGTATTTCTAATATTTCCAATAGTTTGTTTAGATACTTGTCCAGTTGTAGGATCAGGTACCATGACTTCTGTTGCAGTAGTAATTGCTGGTAAAGTGGCAATCCTTGCTGTTCCATTAATATCTGCTTGATAGGAAGGGTTAGTTAGATTAAATCCAACAAATCCGTTAGAATGTTTGACAACTATTGGATTTGGATAAACCCATGAACCTCCATTATCACTTACGACAGCGCCAAGATATGTTAATCCGGATTGATTGTAAATTACAGATGTCTTCTCATTTACATTTGAGGTGGTATGCTCTAAAAAGAATCTTGCGCCACTACCATCATTTGTAGAAAAAATTTGGCCCGAACCAAAAGCTGAGGTTAGATTGGAAGCTCCTCCAGCCTGTAAATGAAATGATTTAAGTGGCGTGGTTTGAGTAGTAGTTCCTGTAGCAATTAGCGTTGATCCATTTCGATAAATAGCATTGGTTTTATCCCCACCAGCATCAGTAGTTGTACCTGCGGTAAACCATGGAGTATTTCTAATATTTGCAATAGTTTGTTTGGATACTTGCGCTGTGGTCGGATCAGGCACCAAAACTTCTGTAGCATTAGTTATAGTAGGTAAAGTAGAAACTTTTAAAGTTCCTACAATATCAACGGTATATGCAGGCAACCAATTAGGATTTACATTGTTTCCAAACAAATAACCGCTAGTGGTTGAAAGCATAGTGATATTATAAGTATTAGTAGGGGTAAGCCATCCTTGATATTGTCTGTCATTATTAACAATTGTAGAAATAGCATTATTTCCACTAACTGAATTTGAAAACAAAAATCCCGAACCAGTCCAACCGGCTGTTGGATTATTTATTGCTCCAATAGAAGCCATTCCTTTCGGAAATGCACCACTAAAATTACTACCGCCAAATGCTGTCAAATTACCATACATTGTAGAAGTAGAAGCACCTCCTGTAATAATCCCACCGCTTCTCCAAATTCCTGAAGTTTTGTCATTACCTGCCTCTGTTGAAGTACCTAGTAATGAAAAAGGAGTTCCAAATGTAGGTGTTGGAATGTTTAAAGTTGCTCCAGTCAAAGTTGCAGCTCCTGTTCCTGTTGTTGTTAATGTTAAGGTATTTTGTTTGGTTGCTAAACCAGGTACAGTAGGTGAATCAGCAGTTCCTCCAAGATCACCTGCTAATTTTACAATTCCTTTTGAAGTTGTTGAAGCATCATTATTGACGTCTATTTCTTTTCCATTTTTGGTAACAACTTTATCTTGGGCATGTACCAAAATAAAATTAAAAATTAAAACTAAAATTAATACCTTTTTCATATGTTTAAATTTTATTTTTTGAGGTAAAATATGTAATCTACTTGATAATCATTAGTTTTACTTACGAAAAAGTAATGTTAATGTTGATTTCATAGTTTATTATTTAGCAACCCTTAGATTTTAATAAGATGTAATGATCTTAATTTTTAATATTAATAGGTCTAAGTTATTAATTTTATCATTTCGAATAACTAAAAAAAATAAGTTAAGAGAGTTTAAGTTGCTTTTTTTGAATTAATTATGTGATTACTGCGCCAGTTCGATCAAAATTTTCGAAACTTTTTTGTTAGAAAAGCAATACAACAGCTTTTTTTGATTTTAATTAGTAATATAATCAAATGTGATTCTATCATTAACTAAGACTACATATCCTCCATTACTTGAACTTGTATAGGCCACAGTTGTTCCTGTCACAGTTATTGCTGCTTTTGGTACTCTAACACCATTCACATACATCGCAATTTTACCGATTGGGGTTGCAGTTAAAGTGAAAGAAACTTGTGCAGCTGCAGCTACAAATTCATCGGTTTCCATTTTCACTATTGAGTTAGCATTCACAGGTTTCCAATTCGTACCATCAAATTGTAATAATTGACCTGTTGTTGGAGTAGTAGCACTTACCGCTGTACCTTGCAATTTGACAACTGATGGTGCTGCAGCTGTTCCTCCTAAATCTCCCGCTAATTGAATTTTTCCTTTTACAGTTGTGGAGGCGTCTGGAGTACTATTTGAAGTTATTTGTGCATCTACATAAGTCTTAACTGCATTTTGTGTAGGGTAGAGTGCATTACTTGTTCCTAAAGCAGTGTTAGTTGATTTGTTGGCAAGATCTTCCTTGTTATTCAAGGCAGTTTGAGTGGCTGTTGAAATGGGTTTATTTGCATCTGATGTATTATCTACATTATTTAATCCAACTGTTGATTTATCAAGTGTTTGCCAAGATTTATCTCCTCTCCAATATTGAGTAGTAGTACCCGCTGCAATTGTTGGCTCTTTGGTGGCAAGACCTGGTACGGTTGGCAAATCAGCTGTTCCACCTAGATCACCTGCTAATTTTACTTTTCCTTTTACCGTTGTGGAGGCGTCTGGAGTAGCGCTATTTGTTACATAAGCTTCTACAGCGGCTACACTAGGATAAAGTGTTGTTGAACCAGTATTTGCTGTGATATTTGAAGCTAGATTTGCTATTGTTTGAGCGCCAACGATGTCAGCAACTGGAATTGTAGCAACCGCCGTCATTGCATTTGTTCCATTCCCTTTTACATAACCTGTGAGCGTTGTTGCTCCTGTTCCTCCATTTGGAACACTAATTGTTTCTGCTAATTTGGCATTGGTTATAATACTATTTGCTAAATCTGAACCGATAATTGTACCGTCTAGTATTTTTTCAGTAGTAACTGCGTCTGTAGCCAATTTTGCATTGGTCACATTGGCGTCAGCAATTTTAATAGTGGTAACTGCGTCTGTAGCTAATTTTGCATTGGTCACATTGGCGTCAGCAATTTTAA
>NZ_JMTM01000015.1 GCF_001662485.1 Flavobacterium succinicans | reverse complement strand
TGTTTACTTGATTAGAAGTACTTACTTGTGCTATTAATTGCTTTAACTCGTCGGCAGGAATTTTTGCAGTTTTGTCTACTACTAATCCACCAGAACCAGCACCGTTTTCTACACCGTCACTATCACAATTACTGCATCCAACATACCCCCAATACAATGTTCTTTTCTCATCTTTTTGCCTGAAATTGGCAGGAGTTGCATATTTATCAATATAACTGGAAAGGGCTTTTAGGTCTGGATTTTTGGCACTTATGATGTCTTTAAGCTCTTTATTGTAAACCGTGCGTAAATATTTGTTTTGTTTTATAGGTTTGTCATTATCAAAGAACAAATAGATTTTACTTCCATCGGCAATTGAGGCAATGGTTTCAATTTTAAGTGTAGCATCTTCGTCACAAACATATTTATTAGTACTCCATTTGTATTTTTTATTACCTTTTACCAATCCACCCAAAAAAGCTTTTGGTGCCAAAGCTAGATAGGCAACCGTTGTTTCATCCCCATTACTCACAAAGCTCCAATCAGGAGCGAGCGCATATCCTCCTGCCAAAGCCCCCGCACTACTTCCTTGCGTGTATTGGTAGAGTTGCAATCCTGGCGCATGCATGATTTCCCAATCGTTGTGGTTTAGGACTTCACCAGTGCCATAATCCATCAGCAAATCGGTGCTACCCTTAGGGGTATCATATTGTTTAAATGCATGTTGCAATCCAAAGACACCATGCCCCAGCTCATGCGCGAGGGTTCTGTTTGTTCCGTTAAAAACAAAACCAAATTGTCGTTTCAAGGGCATAAAACCATCATCGCCATTACTTGCTTTTTCATTAGTGTAGAGCATGTAATAAGTGTTGGGGCTATATTCTGCGCCTAGTGCAGCGATAAGCGCTTTGGTTATGTCTTGTTGTTCGTTGGTGTAGGTGTTGAGTAGGTCGCTATCGCCCGTTTCAATGGTATTGCCCCAAAAGTTGTTTAGAGTGATTTTCTTGGTAGTGGCTGTAAAACTTACCCCCGCCGGCTCATAGATTTCGTTTAATTGTTTTTCGGCAGTGTCGGGTATCGCAGCTCCATTCACACTCACCAATGTCACATTGACTTTTTTATTAGTTAAATGCCACAAATCAAAAGTTCCAGCAATATCATATTTGCTCCCGCCAGTCCCCGAAGGCGCGGTTGTATTGGAGGCAGCTTCTTTTGGGCGAACCGTGGCAATAACGGTTTCCTTAGCAAAATCTAATGTTTTTTTCAACGTTAGGGTGGCGACATTACCGTTCCAAGCGATTTGAGCACTGTCTATGGCGGTACCATTTTGGGTTTTGAACACCAGATCTTTCTTGGTTTTTCCGTTTTTGAAATCGACAGTGGCTACAATAACATCTTTCTCAAAAGGACTATTCGAAATGGCCTTGAAAGGAACGTTGTACGTACCACCACTTTTTTGAGGAAGGGAAGTGTAGGTTTTGTTTAATTTACCATTTTGCGTGGTGGGCGCGGTATTAAAGGCATATTTTCCGTCGCCTTTACTGAAAACAACGCTCACATCTGCCGAAGTAATCTCAGCGACAACCCCTCCTGAACCCATGCCGTTCGTGTTTTTAGGCGTTGGAATCCCCCCAGGAGCGACTTGTCCAGAAGAATCTATTGGTCCAGCGGGAGCATTGGCCGCAACGGTGAATTGTTTGCCTTTTTTGTCCGTAAAAATAATGTCATTTGGTGTTTTTTCTTGTACAAACGATGCACCATTGGCTCCTGTTACTGTTATGGTGCCATCAGGATTTTTGACCACGGAGGCAATTTCAAACTGTATGTCATAATTGACCACTTCACCTGCATCCCCAAACACATCTTTGACGATACCATCCAAATCAGCCATACCTTTCCACTCCGGATCATAACTCGCTATAATCTCCCCAGAAATCAGTTTAAAATCGGTGTTAACACCAATGTTGTTAAAAGTAATGCGAATGCGGGAGAATTGCCCAATGTTTACTTTCTCGCCACCTAGCGCATCGGCGGCGTCAATTAGCGTTCTGAATTTTTCTAAAAAGGGAAGAGTGACATAACCTTCGCCTGTAAATCTGCCGTTGCTTCCAGAGGATTTAATCACCACAATAGGAAAATCGCCCGCGGTGACTACATCATCAGGCAATAAGTTGGGCAATGGATTTTGGTTGGTTAAATCTTTAGGGTCGGGCTTGATGCCACAACCCGCAAAAGCAATTTCGTCTTTGGCCAGGGTAGTAAATTCTTGCGGGCTGCTGTGTACATATTTTCCTTTATCGCAAGCGGCGCCTACGGTGTATTCGTAGGTAGTGTTGGGTTTTAGATTGACCAATTTGGCAAACTCCCGTGGGGTAACGGCTGTGTACCATTGCGAATCGGCATTTTTTTCACGGTACTTTACTTGGTAATCAAAATTTTCCAAGGCACCAGTCCACGTTACTTTGGCTTGGTCTTGGCTCACCCCATCGGTGGCTATTTGTACCGGTGGCGTGCAAAACACTTCATAGGTAAAGGCAAAGATTTCGCTAAAACCATTATTCTTGAACACGCCAATTTCTTCGGCGCCTGCGAGTGCTTTGGCTTTGATGCGCCAAGCGTAGCGTTTGCCGGGAATCAATTGAGGCTCCGCGATACTATATTGCAAAGTGGTGGCTCTGGTGGTGGTGGTATAAATAGGAGGGGAGTACGCAAAAGCGTTTTGCACGGGCGTGTATGGGTCCCAAATCTCTACCAAATCAAATTGATATTCTACATTGCTCACATTGATTTGTCTAGGCGTCCAGCTAAACACAATGTTCTGAATGTTTTGCTGCATGATGCTGGCGTTGTTCAACGGCAAATTGAGCAAAGGCGCTTCGTTCTGAAAAATCACAGCGGTTATGGTGCTTTTTCGAGATAGTTTTTGCCCGCTCGCCACATCATACACTTCTACCGAAAAGCTATAAATTCCCTCTGGAATGGCCTGTGCATATTGGTTAGGCGTTATCCCAACCATGTTTTGAAACTCAAAATAGGGCGCCAAGTTAACATTGGTCAATTGCAGTGGCACACCCCCTTCTAGATAAAGCGGTTGCGCCCCGACCACAAAGTCATTGTTCATAAACGAAATCCCGTTGCCTTGCCAGTAGCATTTAATGCGCACCTGACGATTGGCAATCGTTAAATCGTTCAGCACGATTTGCATTTTTATGGGGCTATTGCTGGTGGTGGCATCGGCATAGTTGCTCCAATAAATCGGCGTAGGCTGACTAATCTGACTGTTAATAACAACCGGAAACGTTTGAGCAAATCCCGTAAGCGCCATAAGCCAAAAGGCAAAAGTGAATAGTAGGTGGTTTAGTTTGTGGGGCATGGTGTCGCGTTTTATAAAACTAGTATCTTTTGATTTCAAAGCTATTTGGTTTCAGTGGGTAATAATTGGTTTTGTTGCTCGGCCAAGGCTTGATAAAAAGCCAGCATCTTTTTCTCTAAATAATTCACGATGAAAAGAGTGCTTTTTTTGTTGGCGATGAATTGGTCAATAGTGTTTTTTTCACTTTGATAAAAAGCGTTAAAATTGGTATTGGTAGTCCATTCCTCTATCGTTTCTCCTTTGATAGTATTTATTTCTTGTTGCATCCATTGTATTTGTGCTAGCTTTTGAGCTCTTTTATTGCTTCTCTCTACTAGTCTCAAATAACCATTATAACTGGGTTGTTGTTCAGGCTTGATGTTCGTTACTCCATGCATCTTGTGGGACTTCACATATTGGGTAGCGAGCCTATCGGCTTCTATGTAGCTTGGCGCTACATTGGCCAAATATTTCCTTAGAGTGATTATAGTTCCTTTTGTAACTTGGGTGGCTTTTGCTACTTCGTTGGCCGTATTTTTGGTTTTGGTTCTTGGTTTTTTGCCTTCACTTGCTTGCGTTGGAGCAGCAGGCTTGTTTTTTTGAGACAAAAGGTCGTATTGTTCCAAATAATCCAAGGCTTTGTTTTTAAAGTCTTTGGTATTGTTGGCTTTCTTGGCCAAATCAAGTGCGGCTTGAAGCGCGTTGTAATCGGTTGTATTGTCAAACTTTTGTGCGTTTTGAAGGCTGTCTAATTGTTGAGTAATTGCTGTTTGGGTTCCTTCAAAGGCATACGATTTGAAATGAATTTTCAATTTTGGTTCTAATGGAATAATGTCGTTTTTCTCTCGGGCTTCTGATTTTCTGGCTGGTTTTAGTTTTATTTTATCAAAAGAATAAGAGTAGGAAAGTGTGGCTGTCAGGTCTTGTTTCGATCCCGCTGTAGTACTGTTAAAAAGCGAAATGGCATTGAGACTGAAGTTGTGTTTTTCTTTATACACATACGTTCCGTTGACTCTAAAATTGAAGACATCATTTTGCTTGATGCCGTTGTTGCGACTGGTATTGTAACTTAGCGCAGCCGAGGTGTTCAATTTTTTATCAAAAAAAAGTTTGTTGGCGGCCAAGGTAGGTCCTAAGATTAGGTTTTTGGCGGTATCTAATTTGCCTATTGTACTATTTAGCGAAGCGGTAAGATTCAACGCTTTTTCGGGTAATCCCATATTGAATGAAATACCGGCATTATAATAGGTGGAGGCACCACCGGCAATGGTTTTGCCTTGCTGCTGATTTACGGCATCTTGCAGGCTAAAGTTGGCATTAAAAGCTTGTTTTAACTTCTTATCATTTTTTAAAAGATAATTGATAGTCAATGCAGCATTTTGATTGACTTGCCTAAAATTTAAAGTATCTAAAAAATCAAAGTTGGAGGTTTGATTGATGTAATCAAACTGGTTGCGACTGTTGGTGTAGGATTGAAAATTGGAATAATTTGCGTTGAGGTTCAATTTCTGATTGACCTTAACATCGGCAGTTAAAGCGGTTACCAAACGTTTCATCTGACTTTGTTTCTGTTTGTCTAAGTTGTCTTTTTGGATGCCAAGGTTCATACTCAGATTGATTTTATCCTTAAAAACCGTTTGTGTGGCATTTACAGTGATGTTTTCAAGATCGTTGTTGAAGAAATAGCCGCCCAAGGTTCTGTAATTGGGATCAATGCGCTCATAGCCTAATCCCAAAGTTCCTTTTCCAGTCGGATACACCAGTTGTGCTTTATAGGCATTGTAATGCGCAGTAGTACTATTGGGTTTTAAAAACAAGGAGGCATTGAATTTTCTTGCACCTGTAGCGGTAATCCTAGTATCTTCTGTAATACTACTTGTAGCAAAGTCTGTCTGTACTTGAAGTTTTTTAAACAATTTAAAAGTCGTTTCAAAACTAATCGACGTGTTGTCTTTGGGCGAAATCCCAAGTTCAAAAGGAATAGGCGTAGTGATAGAATTGAGCTCATCTTTGGCTTTGAAAAAACTAACGCCCAAGCTTACTTTCTCTAAAGTATATTGTGTTTTGAATCCGTAGCCATACCTTTTGTAGGCAGGAACTAAATCTGGGAGATTGCGATTGTATTCATTGCTTCTTACCAATCGTCCGTACATGGCACTGATTTTAAATTTTCCCTGTGGGGTCAAATCCACACCAAATCCTGTGAACTGATGGCCGCTCAAAGTAAAGGGAGAAAAACTCATACTAGCATCTCCTATATGTGCCGTGATCCATTTGTAGGATGGATGAATACTCAACCGATTCATCAAGACAGGTTTGCCATACCCTAATTTTTGATTGGTATAGGAGAAAGAAAAGGGAAGGCTATATAAACCTGCGATATTGACATTGATATTTCCATTAAGAAAATAACTAAATGGCTCACGAGCAGCATCGCCAGCATAAAAGATACTACTGGCGGTAACTCCTCCGCTAAGGTTGATTAATTTGTTTTTGCCTAACTGCTCAATATTGAAGCTTTGAGAAAAAACCAAGACGCTTTTTGACAGCAGGAGTATAATTATAATTCTTTGTAAATTCATTAGTAAGGGGCTCAGCTAGGAAGAAGACTGCTTGTCATTGCTGCCTTTTTCAAAACTATTGTTTGGTTTTAGTTGCTACTTATTGAATAATTATTTTTCTCAGTTTACTCCCTTGTTGTGATTCGAAAAGAATAAAATAAACCCCAGGGGCTAATCCGCTCAACCCAAAATCAAAAAGATAGGCTTGTTTGCCGTTTTCTGATTTTGAAGCAATAATGCTGTTATTAATTAAACTGAAAATTTTAATAGTGGCGGGCATTACTTTATCTAAAGTCACATCCACAGTAAAAATTCCTGTAGACGGGTTGGGATAGATTTTTAAATCGAAATTTTTAATAGCATCCGTGCTGTCTGGATCTTTGTATTCACCATTTACCACCAGTACTTTTTTGGTTTGAGAAGCGGTGCAATTTCCTTTTTTGCTCGCCATTGAGATTTCGTATTCGCCTGTTTTTGGAAAACTAATTTCAGCAAGATTTTTGTTTTTTGTCTTAACTATGGCTTCAGTAGGTAGTATCCATTCGATACTATCAGGTCGAGGATTACTGATGTCTATAATGGTAAAAACTTCATTGGTAAACACCTGAGAGGACAAGACAAATTCTGCACTAATCGGAGTGTTTTGACTACTAATTGTCATGCTATCCGAAGCTTGACAGCCTAGTTTATTGGTGACCGTTAGCGTATAATTTGCTGGTTCTTTTAGAGTAACAATAGGCTTGTTGCTCGTAAATCCTTTATCAGATTGCCAAAAATAAGTGGCCTTGTCGTCATTGATAGTCGCATTAATGGTCAAGGTTTGATCGATACACAGCGTAACATCTTCACCTAGGGAGATTACATCTTTTGGTGGATTTTCGATGGTGTATTCCTCTTTAATAATACATCCTTTTGCATCGGTAATAGTCACAGAATGGTTACCTGCTTTGACATTACTCAATTGACTGGATTTTTCACCAGTACTCCATAAAAAAGTATAAGGTGCTTTTCCTCCAATGGTAGTTAATGCTATAGTAGCATCAGCACCTCCATAACAAGTGGGTTTGTTAATTTTAGGGGTGGTAGCAAGAGGCAACGGAGCGATAATGGTAATCTCTTTGGTTATAGTACAACCATTTTTGTCAGTAATTATTACACTATATTTTCCGGGTGGTACGTTTTGAATACTAGGAGTTTTAGCACCAGTGTTCCAGCTATAATTGTAAGTAGGTGTTCCGCCCGTTGGAGCCGTTGTAATGGTCCAGTCATTCGCATCTCCACAAAGGGTATAATCGGCAGATAATGTGTTGTTTAAAATTTCAGGTTCCGTAAGAACTATGCTTTTACTAGTTGCTTTATTGCCATTAGAATCTGTTGCTATGACATAATAGGATCCTTTTCCGATGTTACTCAGAATTGTACTTGTGGCTAATGGCGTGGCGTTTCCGTCTGCAAACCATTGGTAGGTATAGTTTTCTCCTGGTTTTAAAAAGCCTCCCGTGGTAATAGGCCTTAGACTTCCATTGGAATCACCATTACACAAAATGATAGTTTGTACAGTCGCAGAAGTAACTAAAAGCGCTGGTTCTGTTACTTCAATTAGTGGAGAGGTAAGCGTACATTTTTTTGCATCTGTAATGAGTACAAAATACTTTCCTGCTGCAAGATTGTTGGCTGTTGCCGTATTGGCAATAGGTGTTGCTGAGCCGTTTTTGAACCATTGATAGATATAGCTTCCGTTTCCTCCAGTTGCTTCAACGGTGATACTACCGTTAGCGAGACCAAAGCCTGAGGCAGGAACTGATTTTGTACTACTGATGATCAAAGCCGTTGGAGCATTGATGGTGATACTGGCGGCTGTACTTTGGCAGGCTTTGGTATCTTGTACTTGTATCGTATAGTCTCCTGCTGCTAAATCGGTAATAGTAGTGCTTGATCCATTAGAAAATGCAGTCCAATCCTGAACTAAATTTGTTTTGTAAAAATAACGGTAACGATACGATCCGTTTCCACCCAAAGCTTTTAAGGTCGTACTTCCATTGGAATCGCCCAAACATTTTACCGGCTCTTGTGTTGTGGTAAAAGTCACCAGATTGGGTTGAGTTACAGTAATGGTATTGCTAGTAACTTCTACCATTTTTGAATCTTTTACTACGGCATAATAGGTTCCTTTTTTAACATTCATTAGACGTGTGCCATGTTCATTGGCTAACAAAATACCATCTCTATACCATGAAATGGTTTTGGTACCGAAGCCGCCATTTACTGTTGCTTGCAGTTCTCCATCATTAGCTTCAAAACAACTAACCACTTGAGTCTGGGTTATACTACTGGTTAAGGGATTGTCAGTAAAATCAAAATCGGTGTATTTTGTACATCCGGTATCATCTTTGACAGAAGCATAATAATGATCTTTCTTTAAGCCACTGAAATCCACCATTTTTGAAGCGCTATTGGAAACCGTTTTTACAATTGTTATAGCACCTATGGCATTTTTTGTGAAAAGCTGATATTCATAATTTTTCTTTCCTCCTTTAATTTCAAAATGTAAAGTACCGTCATTTCCATTGGCTGCAGTTGGATTGCTGTAGTTGATTTTATCAATATCAAAACCAAAATCTTCGGGTTGGGTAATTACAATATTTTCTAACAAACCTTCGCAATAATTGGCGTTGTTTGGATCATAATTGGCATCACGAACAACAACAGCATAAACCCCTTCGGTTAAAGTGTTTAGACTCGTTGGGGTGAAGTTTTCATACGCATTGGTAGTTGTGTTTTTCTTTTTCCATTGATAGGTGTAACTCGGAACGGAATTGTTTAGGAATGGTGAACCACCAGTTACTGCAATTGCGATGGCTCCATCTTGACCTCCAAAACAACTGACATTAGTGGTTGAGGTCAAAGAAACGACAATAGGTGAGGGTTGTTTAAAAACAACAGCTATAGTATTGGAAACTATTCCTGCCACATCGGTAGCGGTTAGCTCATAGTCCCCGTCTGCGATAGTTGTAAATGTAGCAGTATTTCCAGTACTAGATTTTGTACTTCCTGTTGCTTTGTTTCTCAACCTAAAAGTGTATGTTTTTTCAGATTGACTCTGCGCAAATGTTGCTCCACCGGCCGCACTAGCTTCCAAAGATCCTGTTAATCCATTGCATTTTGCTTGTAGATGCGTTTCACTTACTATAGGTTTTGTTGGTTGTAAGACAGTGAATGTTTTAGGCAATTCGCAACCCTTAGCATCAGTAATTACAACGGAATACTCACCCGCTGCAATGTTGCTCAGCATTGGACTATTGGTGCCAATTGTAGTTCCAGTACTATTTTTCCATACATAGCTGTAAGTAGATGTACCGCCGCCGACACTAATTTCTATTTTTCCTGTAGCCAGTCCAAAACCTGTGGTTGGAGTACTTACTTCACTTGCAATAAAAAGTGCTTTTTCTGGTGCTGAAATTTCAATTTCTTGTTGGGCAGTTTGGCAACCATTTGCATCGGTTACACTTACCTTATATTTGCCTGCTGATAATCCTGAAATTATTCCGTTTTTAGCATCAATTGTACCACTACCGCTGGAAATTGTGAAAGGATTATTAGGATCGGTCTTTTTTGTTCCACCTGTTATATTAAGTTGAATGCTTCCATCTGCACCACCAAAGCAAGAAACGGGGGTTGGTATAGGTGTAAAAGCAAGTTTTTTTGGCTCATCAATAAGCAAGTTGTCTAAAATAGCAACACAGCTAGATGGTTTTATCGGATCGTAATTTGCATCCCGAACTTCAACAGCATATTTTCCTACCAAAAGATTACTTTGTTTTGGCGCATTCGTTCCTATGGGGTCATAAATAGCGGTAGCATTATTATATTTTTTCCAAATATAGGTATAAGGAGCGCCTGTAGTAAATGGAGTTCCTCCTGAAACAGTAACACTTAATATACCATCAGTATCGCCATAACAATTCAGTAGTTTCTTTACACCACTTACTTTTTCTTCTGTGATAACAATTGGTTTAGGCTCTGTAAGTTCAGTATAACCGATGGATACAACGCTTCCATTGGTATACTTAGTAGTTGAATCCGTCGAAACATTTTGTTTTGAATCTTTTGCCACTACTTTATATTGACCCACTTCTAATCCAGTGAAATTGGCGGTGTTTCCAACAATTGTTTGTTTTGATACATTGTTATGAAATAGTTCATAGGTGTAAATTCTTTCTTCTTGTTGTTGTGCTATCTCGGCACCACCTGTTGCCACAGCTGTTATTGAACCTAATTCAGCATTACATTTAGTATTGGTAGCAACAACATCCAGTTTTAAAACGGTTGGCTCTTTTATTTCAAAAGTAATGGGTGCTAAGGAACAACCCACTCCATCACTGTTTTTATCAGTAGCTACCAGTGTATATTTTCCAGCAGGTTTGTCTTTAATTTGGTTAGTTGTTTCAGACGTAAGCAATTTACTGTTATCTACGGTGCTTCCTTCATACCATTGATAAGAATAATTTCCCCACCCACCAATGTTTTTCGCAGTAATACTTCCATTACTAAGTGAATTGCCACTAGCGTTTGTAATTACTTCAGGATTAAAACTAAAAGGATCGTTTGGTTCTTTAATCTCAATTTCTTGTTCATTGATTTTACAATTATTATCGTCAGAAACGGATATCTTCCAGGTACCAGCCTTAAGTCCAGTTATTTTTTGATTAGGAATATCAATTAATGGTTTGGGACTTGAAACAATTGGTTCGCATGAAATGGTATAAATGGGTTTATTATTACTATCCGTTTTAAAGGTACCTCCATTTATATTTAATTGTATCGTTCCATCATTTGAATTTTTACAACTTACCTCTGTTTTTGTAGAGGTGAAATTTAATTCATTCGGAGCGCTAATGATAATGTTTTCTATTCCTTTGGAGCAATTACTTAATTTATTTGGGTCATAAGAGGTAAAAACATCTACGGAATAGTTTCCAGCACCAAGGTTGGTTGGATGTAAGTCATTATTGACGGTTATATAGGTATTGTTTTTTTTCCATTTTATGGTATAAGGCTTTAATCCACCGTCAACACTAATTTTTATCGAACCATTAGTGTCGCCATTACATTTTAGTTTTTTAAAACTACCCAGCTCTTCTTCTTTTACTACAATAAGACTTGCTGAGTCAATTGTAACATCAAAAGGTGTATCGCAAAATCCATCGGTAACGTTTACTACATACATTCCTTCTGCCAAACCTGAAAGTGTTGACTTACTTGGTTCAGTAATACTATTACTCGTTAATTCCACAAGGGGTTCCGTTTTTTTATACCATTTAAACGAATAAGTCTTTTTTGAATTGTAGTTTGTAATTGCTATAGAGGCGGATCCGTCACTACCACCAAAGCATGTTACATTAGTTGTTGCTGTATTTGCCGTTATAATAGGGTTAGACGATTCGGGTAGGTTGATTGTAGCCGATGTTTCATTATCTTTTGAATCGGTTACGACAACTTTATAGTTACCTGCTTTTATGTTGTTTAAGGAATTGCTTTTTGAAAGTTCATTTTCCACCGCTGGATTACCAATCAGCTCATACCAAGTATAGTTGATCGTTCCTTCACCTCCTGAGGCTGTAGCCATAAGGTTTGTTGTGCCCCCTTGACAACTTATTGGCTGAGGTGTAGCAATTTTTACATTTAATGCTTCTAATGTAATTTCATTACTATTAACTGGACATCCTTCTGCTGTATCAACGCCGTTATCGATAATATTTACTTGGTATTTACCATTGCTTAAGCCAAATACCCTACCTAATGCGTCTCGTGTTGGTTGAGGATTCATTACTTGTTCATCTTTTTTCCAAGAATAGGAGTAGTCCCCGTAGCCACCACTTACCGATAACTGCAAAATACCGTTATTATTGCCAGGTGACGGCTGGCTGATTTTTGTTAGGGAAACGTTTAAACTTTGGGTGGGTCCTGTAATTATAATTGAATTTTCAACGCGTAAACCATTTTTCTTATCATTTTCTATATTTCCAGTAGCTTTTTCATCAGTAATGATGTATTCATAGGTTCCAGCTTGTAAATCTGTTCTGTAGGGTTCAGTAATGTTTGAATCCTTCCAATTTATAGTTTTACTTCCACTACCGCCAGTAATAGCAAGAGTAATACTTCCGTTATTACCACCAAAGCATTTAATGTTGCTTTGTACAGGGGTAACTTTCAACTTATCATAAATAACAAAGGAATCTCTTACACCTACTGTGCAGGTGGCATCTTTGATTGTTGGATTATAAGTTCCTTTAGGAAGGTTAGAAACAGTGACATTTCCACTAGCATCAATTGAAAGGGTTGCGCTACTTGGCAAAGGATTTTCCCAAGTTATGGTATATGGGTTACCACTACTTATTTTATTCCCACCACTGATGGAGAAAGTGATTTTTCCGTTAGGTGAAGAAGTATCTGAGTTGTTCTCTGTTGTTTTATTATTGATCGTAATAGCAGCAGGATTCGTAATACTAATCTTTTTAATACCCGTACTCTGAGCATACCCTATTGTAGTTAGTAATAAAACAAGGAATGGTATAAATTTTTTCATTATTTTTTGTCATTTTTAGTATTGTCAATACAGTATTTACTGTCTTCTACTTTTATATAATTATCTCCAGCATCTACATCAATGATTTTTGGAGAGGTAAACTCAATTTTTGGGTCATTGTTCAAATAATAATAGTAAGGTGGTGTTCCTCCAGAGGCAGTTATGGTTATGGTGCCTTTTGCGCCATTACACTTTGGTTCGGTTCCTGTTGTTGAGAAAGAAAAAAGAGGGGGATCTACAATAGAAAAAGCCTCAGTGGTCACGGCACTTGAATTAACATCAGTTGTATTGTCTGTTGTTTTTTGGGCTTGATATCTTATAATATAGTTGCCTGCTCCTATGTTTGTCCAAGTATATTCCTTATTTATTATCGAAGATTTTTGGACAAATTTGCTATCTAAAAATTGTGGCGGAGTAGTGTTTATAAAAAGATTGAGTAATAGTTGCTCATCATCTTTGATGTCACTTTTAAATTTTAAGGGAATACTACCGGTAGCGGTATTAGTACAGGAAGGATTGGAAACTAGTGGAGGGTTATGTTCTAGTAATGGGGAGCAAGAAATAACCTTATATGTTATGATATTTGAATAAACCTCCTCACCAACAACTGTTACATCTGTATCTATTAACACCTTAAAATGAATATTACCTGTATAGCTGGTAGATAAAAAATCTGTCTTTTTAAAAGTAAAACTCTCATCATACAGTGTGGTTTTATTCATACTAGTATAATTTATACCATCTGTACTATAATACCACGAGAATTTTTGGGTAGTGAAACAAGTTTCAGCCTTTAATGGTATTGATTCGCAAAAAGCATCATTTGAAATTGTAGGATTTGTCAGAACTTTGTTTGTAGTCATAAAGTAATAAGGGACACTGCCAGGTAAACTACATGAACCCTCGAAAAGTACATGTGCACTTTCTAAATTACATAAAATACTTCCTTCTAACCTATACCCACAAGCATAACAAGGTCCCCCGCAACCCCAATCTTCTCCAGAAGTATCATTTAAATATAATTCCGGCAAGGCATCGAAGACTAATACATATTCTCCATTTAATCCTTGAATCTCTTTTATAGGACAAATTTGTTTTCCGTTAGATCGTATATAATAAACTCTTTCTGGACCAGAATAAGAAGGAAGACTATAATTTTCACATTCACCAATGTTGTTTTTCATAATATACAATACCTGAGCAGAGGAACTAGCGGTTGCAATTAAAACCAATAATATTAATAGTATTTTTTTTCTCATAAACTTAGTCGTTTGCATTGGTGTCAATACAGTTATTGGCATCTTTAACTTTTATTTTGTGTCCGTCAAGTTTTGCCTTGAGTTTATTTATTCTATAAAGATTTGGAGCTATTTCGTCTGGAATAACACTGTTGCCATCTACTTCAAAAAACTTAGGGATACCGCTAGTTATTAAGACTTCAACACTACCATCTTCTGCTCCAAAACAACTTGGATTTTTTGGATTTTGAAGCTTAAAAGTTAGTGGCGTAGCGGGATTGATGGTGAATGAAGGATAAGGTTTTTTGTTTATAGATGTTGGTTGTGAACCAATGAAGGTTTGATATATTACATAATAATTTCCTGCTGCTAAACCTGAAAAAGTATACTTTTTATTAGTTGCAGTATCTACAGTATAAGACGGAGTTGAAATAGGGACATTGTTATTAAAAAAAGAAAACTCAAAGCGTTCATTTTCTATTAATGGTCTATCAAATGTTAGAGATACTATTCCGTCATTATTATAAGCACATGAAGTGTTTTCTTTTTCAATTGGTATTACTACATTCGGAGAGCAAGGGATAATATCATAAGGCAAAATATTGGTGAATTGTGTTTTATATCCTGTTCTGAAATATATCTTTGTTTTGTTTTCGAAACCAGCCAATTCTTTAATCTTAAAAGATATTGATCTTTGCTCTTGAAAGTTAGCCGCAAAATCTAACCAATTTGTACCATCAAAGCTATATTGCCAATTCCAGCCGTTAGTTAATTCAATTGTATCGTCAGGACATTTGTTGCTGTTTGAATCGGTTCGGATTAAATGAATACCATATATTTCGGAATCGGCAATGCAACCATTAAACGTATTTTGAGTAAATGTTGACTTATTGTATAAAATATTTTTTTCTATTGGACCACAATCAGTATTGTCATAATTACCTGCTGTACTTGAAATACATTCAATTATATTAGGTTCATCATTGATATAAACGAAATTGTAGTCTGTTTTGATTGTCGCTCCAGTATTACTTGTTTTATTAATAGATTTTGCCCCAATAATAATTTGTTGTACACCGGCGTGGCTCCCATACCATCCTTTCGATGGAAATAAAGTTGTTTTAACTAAAACACCATGTTGATTTTGGCAATAAACAATTTGACCTAAAAAAAATAGTGGTAACACAAATATAATTCTCCTCATCTTCTTAAAATTTAACCGTATAAAACTCCATTTTAGACATTCTTCCATCTTTAAAAATCGCTCTAATTCCGTATTTGTAATTGGTGTTTATGGTAAGGGTTGGGTCAGATAGTTGTCTTTTTTTTCCATCTACAATTTGTATCAATTGCAAAGGATCTTTTTCAGAGGCTTTATAGATTTCAAAACTATCGACTGAGGGATTGTTGTAGCTCCATGATAGATCGATAGTGTTATCCTTTGTATTGGCTTGTGCAAAAAAGCCTTTGATCCCTTCCATCACGCCAAAGAGAGGAACAAAAGTAGATAGGTTAGGAGAAGGGAGCGATTGAAGGCCTGATTCGTCTTTGGCAAAAATGGCATAAGTGTACGTATTCCCTTCCTCTACGGTTTTGTCCTGAAATTGTTCTTCTTTATTTTTGGCTTCAAAAACTAGTACCCACTCCTTTTGATCGTTTTGTTGTCGATACAATTGATGCAAGGCCACATCTTCACTTTGACTTCCGAACCATTCTAAGAAAACACCACCTTCTTTAATGTCATATTTTGAAAAAACAGGCGATGCTGGAGGAATAATATCCGGTTTTTTTAGGATAAGAGGCTCCGAAAATTCAGACATGTTGAATCGAGAATCTACAGCAATTACTTTGAAATATACTTTGCTATTTAACGATTTGAGTACTACTTTATCCTCAAAAGTAGTCTTTTCACTAGGACTCACTGTCAACTGACTGTATTCCTCAGAGGCATTATAAGCTTTATAAATTCTATACCCCAACAGGTCTTTTTCTTTATTGGCTTCCCACGAAATTTTTACCACACCTAGACTGTCAATGGTGCCTTTTAGACCAATTGGTTTGCTTGGAGGAATAGAATCAATGGGTTGGACAAGCATAGGAAAGGAGGTTCTACTACTTCCTTGTTTGCCCACTGCGGTTAGGGTAAAATAGTTGGTTGCGTTTAATTTTTTGTAAACGACAGTTCGAGTCTTTGGCGCAATGTTTTTGATTACCGTAGTATAGTTGCTATCTTCTTTGTCAGACTGATTAAGTTCAAAACCTGATATTTCGTCATTTCCTTCTTCGGGAAATTCCCAAACCAGATTAACGGTAGTGTCATCTATAAATTCTTTTGTCGTAAGATGAGGTACAAATTTCAGGATTGTCTTTCCTTTTCCACTAACAAGGTCAGAGTAGGGGCCCAATTCGCCAAATACAGAAATCCCCTGGATGCGATAACTATATTCTCGATTGTTGGCAATAGAGTCTACATAAAATATTCTGTTGTTATTGGTGTTTTCTTGATTTAAGCTAGTATAGGGTTTTTGAGTAATGCGTTCAAAGTTTTTTTTGTCCAAAGAGCGTTCAATATAATAACTAGTATAGGCGTGCGCCAATATATTGAAGTTCCAACTCAACATGGTGCTATTGTCGGTAAAATGAGCGGTAAAATCCATGGGCTTAGGTAAAGCTTCCCATTCTTTTGGATTAACAAAAACACCACCATACCTAATTTCTAGTTCTTCTTTTGGGACATTGGAAGAAATGCGATAGAGGTATTTTTCATTGTCTTTAATCGTAGTATCTTCAAAACCTAATCCCGCTTTTTTGGCGATTTCAAAGTCTTTGTCGGCTGTGTATAAGGCAAAAGTGAAGCGTTGCTCAGTTTCTTCAGCAAGGTTTATAATCGCTTGTAGATTATCGGTTCCTGTCACAGAAAATTCCTCTCCATAAAGCGCTTGTGCGATAATGGCAGCATTTTCATTAGTATCAATTATTGCTTCCCAAGCAGCTACAGGTTCTGGTTTATAGTGTTTAGCCAAAACAATTTTTTCAGGACTGGAAAGGGTTTTATTGTTGCGGGCAACAGTAAAACGTTCTACTAAATAGCCATATTTGTTTAGTTTTTTCCATGACAATGCATCAGTTACAGCCCAGCGTAGTAAAACTTTATCCTTTTGAACTCTTGAGAGCACTTTGATTTCTTGTTTTTTTTCTGAAGTTTCAGCTTCTTGAATGGTTTTATTTTGTGCTAGTCCTAATTGTATTGTGCTTAAAAGAAGGAGTAGTATATAGTGTAGCTTCATTTTAATTGGTTTTGTTAAATGTAAAAATTGAACTTGTTCCTAATTGTCCACCGGGTAAAGTGTAATTCAATTTTATGTTATAATTCCCTTTTTTGATGTAAGGAAAAGTCCCGTTGATGATATAATCGTACTTAGATATCATCTCTTGATTGGTAGTATTTAGATATTTATTAACCACTTTATATCTTAGATCAACAAAGTCAGTCTTGTAATAAAAAGGTAAATTATAGCGGTAAGGCAAGTAATCTCTGAGCATGAAACTACTTGAATTATTTATGAGATAGTCTTGATACCATACTAATGTTTCGACACCTTTTGTTGGTGGAACTCCTAAGATATTTGTATTTCTATTTAAGGTTAAATCACTTTCTAATGGATACCCCTTATATATCAAAGGGAAAATTTCATTTTTATAATAGGTATCGTCCAATAGAGCTTCAGTGGTTACTAAAGGGATATTTAAAGTTTTGGCATTACCCATAAGTTCAATTTCGTCAAATGGTTCCATGGAATTGTTGATCGAATGCAAGGCATGTACATCCGAGTAGATGATTTCTACTAGGGTTTGTTTTGGTTTTTTGGCAGCCATTTTTTCCTGAAAAGTATTGTATTGGCTTGTGTTGAAATTGTATTGCAAGAGTTCAATATCTTGACCTTTGGTTACGGTTCCATTTAACTCATTGTTTTTAGTTTCAATGCTAGTTTCTGAATCTAAATTTTGTGTCTGATAGCTTTCTTTTAGATTGTTATTGGCTTCCGATTTAGGTTCTAAAGTCATTAAAGTAAGTTGGTAGGCCTTAGATGTTTCTAAAACAGGCAGGCTAATACTTACCTTTTTCAAACTAGGGGTATAGGTTATAGCTCCATTTGCTGTATTGGAACCAGTTTTGTAAAAAGCTTTTTGAGTTTGACCAGGTTTTAATTCAAACAAATAAGATTGACCTTGTTTAAGTACTACATACGCCTCTTTGCTCTCGTTTTGATACACATATTTTTGATCAAATACCGGATAACAATAGGCAATATTGCTTACAGGTATGTTTTTTGGCGCTGCTCCAGTAGTAAAGTTAATGGTTTCATTTTCGGTCGCGATTTGACCGTTATCATAAATAGTTTTCCAACTACCATTACTGTATTCTTGGAAACTTACTTTTACATTAAGTGTTAAATCCGAATTTTGCGGCAATACTTCCGTTGCGTTAAAGCTTAGCAAATCATTGGTCGTATTCCAACTCATGGAGCCAACTATTGGAGTACCATTTTTCTTAATAGTATATTCCTCTAGTTTTAGACGGTACGTTTTTGTACCATTATCTTCCTCAATAGTGAAGCTTTTGTCAATAGGCATATTGAACGCTACTTGTGGAATGGAAAATACATTCACGTCTTTGGCGTCTTTTGTAGGGGTAATATCGGCGATGGCTTTTAAACCGTTTAAAGGAGTATCATTGATGAATTCGCATTCTTTTCCAAATTCAAGTTTAAAACGGAATCGCCCTTTTACTAAGCCTCCGAGTAAATTAAAGTATCCCCCAAGGTATCCTCTAATCCATGCAGGATTTGGAAGTTTGGCTTGTAATAGAACAGCACCTCCACCTTTTATAATTGATATTTTCTTTTTTATCATGAAAAGCTTGATCTTAATACCCAGCTCTCCTTGTAAATACGCGTAGGCTTGCCCATTAGCATACCAACCATTAATACCGATTGGTCCGGAACCTTTGCATTGGGCTTCACCATAATCTTTTACCATAATATCAAAACCAAAACCTGCTTCAAAATTAGCGTAAAAGAGTAAGAAGGTGATGTCTCCCGTTTTGATACTGAAATCTGATCCAAATGCGAAACCTTTGCCATTGCCAAGGCTGTTTTCATTACGCATGTAATCTAATTGTTTTGCATCAACACCTAGAATTTTAGCAACAATTGCTGGTGGTGGTGGACTAGCTGGAATATCGTCTCCCATCATAAAATAACCTCCGGCTTCAACTTGCACAGGCCCTATACCCATCTTCAAACCCAATCGATCAGTTGGAGTACCCATTCGAATATACCATTTATTAGGAGCAAAATGCAAAACCGCCCAGCCAGCTCTATTGCCTGAGGCTCGTCCTTTTATAAAACCGCCAGGAGTATCTATGTATAAGTCAAAGGTACCATGCAAGGTTTTTGATGTAAAATCATATTCTATTGCTGCAAATGCATTAATACCCATAGAACTTTTTACATCATTTGGATATAATTCTTCTGCCGCTTTAGATAGATTTTCTTGTTTTAGTTTTTCAAGAATTTTTGTGGAAAATTTAGCTTCTTTTTCACTTATTTCCTTCAATGCCTTTTTAAGTTTATCTGGCACTGGAATCTCAAAAGGTTGCATCACATGCCCTTCACCATAAATACTAACTCGATTGATACCAAAATTACTGTTAAAGGCAATCTCGAAACCAGCGCCACCCCAAAAAGCATCCGCTGAGGCGGTGCCTGAAAATTTAATCATGGCTTTTACCCCTAAACTTGCATTGATATCTGGAACATAATTAGAACCTGAAGCAACAAAACTGCTACTAAATCCTTCTTTTTTCATTCTATAGTAAGCACCACCACCAAAACCTTTAATCGTGAAGGCTCCTTGTGGAATTTTTAAATTATCTACCATAGCATCAACATACCAATATCTGAATGTTGTAGCGCCAAAAATAGCATTAGCTTCTACCTTAATGCCACCTGTAAAATCGCAACTCAGCATTCCTTTAAAGCCTTTACCATAAACAGGGTCATTGTCCATTATAGCAATGCTTCCTTTTAGTTTCATACCACCTAAATCGGCTCCAATCGCTATTTCTTCAAATTTGATATGATCGTATTTCCATTTTTGAATGCCTTCCTCTTTGCCAAATTTTCCAACAACATAAAATTTAGTTTTCCCTGTAAATTGATTTTCCATGATGTTAATAGCCAAATCAACCTTTAGACTAGCACTCTCTGGAGTTGTTAATAGGGCTATTTCATTAATGGTTACAGGAAAATTACTTACACTAGCATCTTTACCCGGAATATTCTTATATCCAAAATAATCAGCACTCAAGTAAGGAGAAACGGTTTCTAATGTTAAATTTTGGAATATAATTCCATTGAATTCAACGGTTTCTTTGGTTTGTTCATTTTTACCTGATTGTGCTTGTGCTGCCGTGACGGGTTTATTACTGGCTTTTAATGACAACGTACCAAATAGAACAGCTTTGGGTAAAAATTTACCATCTTTTACTTTTAATTCTATGTAGGAGTTTTTCTCTATAATAGCATTTGCTTTAAAGGCCTGGAAGCATATTCCATTGGTTACTTGAGCATTTAAAAGATATTCATTTTTTACAGGATCAATTATCGCCTTATACGCTAATTCTGATCGTGTACCACCATTACAATTTGCAGATTTTTCAGAAACGGGTAAGAGAATATCACCGCCAAAACTTGCAGAAGTCAACGAATTCGCAACAAGTGTTATGTTTACTGAGTCAAGTGACATTTGCCAGCCTGATGCATTTCCTTCGTCTATACTAATAAGGTTACTGGCAGAAAAAGATCCAGAAACCCCCATACGATCTATCAATAAATCATTGGCTTCAAAGATAATTCGCTCTTTACTTTCTTTTTTCTTAAACTCTTGGGGCAAGACCACTTTAAGTGATTGTACATAAAGGCCACGCCACAAATTTTCATTACCAGCAACCAAATATTTTTCCTGATAATTAGGAGGCCATTTTACACTTTGCGAGTTTCGTAAATCACTAAAGTCTATGACAGCTTTGTTCAATTCAAAACAAAATCCTTTCTTGGAGGTTAATTGAAATTTAGGCAAGGATATTTCAACCAAGATATCATTCCAATTCGATACGATAGTTTTAAAATTTCCTGTAACTAATGCAGGAGAAGGGAGTGCTTCGTAATTATTGTCTACAGGTTCAACAAAATTTCTTGATAATTGTACATCTGCTGTAATTCCCAGCTCCTTAAAACCATTACAATCAATAGTTACATAGGTTTTGTTCTCAACAACTCCCGTTTTCATATCCATTCCTCCTTTTAAAATCAATAAGAGATTTTCGCCATTGATTTTGATAGGAACATCACCAAGTAAAACTAAATTAGTATCACCAACTAAACCACCTTTGTGTGATAATTTAATATTATTGGCACCAAAAAATAATTCTTTTGACTTGCCAGCTTCATCTCTTTGTGGGAGTATGATTCTAACAAATGCAGTTAATTCGGTAAACTCAGGGGTGAATTTTGCGCTACTGATGCCCAACATATATTGAATACCCCCAATTGTTTTTTTTATGCCTAAAGGCAACATGGAGAGTTTTTTAGGCCCTAATTCATCGGTAAGATTATCGGTTTTGTCAATTGTACTACAAGTTGTTTTTGCGAGGTCTAAATCGTTTTGAGTTTCTTGCGACAGAGAGAAATTTTTAATCAAATAATCGGTAGTAAATTCACTTTCGCTGGGTTTGTAATGATTATTTGAGGCAATATTGGTTGACATAAATTGTTCTTTGGCCAAATACCTTGTTGGAGCTATTGGTTTCTTTTTTGAACTATTTATTGAGTCTTTAACTACAGTTGAGTAAGAAGGTAAGGAGGAAACAAGAAGAAGTATACTTAAAATGAATAAGTGTAACTTAGAAGTAATTTTTTCCAATGTATGTTTGGTTAAGTTTATATTTTAGGGATACTAGCATTCTATTGATTGATAGTATTTTGGGTTGTCAAATTTATAATAATTTTAGTAAGAAACAAATGTTGTTTTGTTAGTTTTTTAACAAATAAAAGTGCTTTATGCGCTAAAAAAAAATGATGTTCTTTATGAATAAATAGTACTTTTTGGTGATTTAATTTATACTTGTTCAATTGTAATTAATATAGGTATGTGGTTTAAAAAGAGGTGGTTGTATTTTTTTTAGAAGGTTTAAAAAGAGGAATTTAGAAGTTATTCTTCATGTTTTAAAAAAGTAGCATTTGATATACTTGATCTAAAATAAAAAGAGGCTATTTTAGAATTCAATGTTATTGTGGAAGTAAAATAACATTTTGAATAAAGCACGTATGGCTTTATGAGTAAAAAACTTCTAAATTGAATTTAATGAATGTCTACTTAAAAAACTTCATAAGTATTTTGAAATTATTACCCGTTGGGAGAAATTCAAAAAAAATAATAACCTTACCACACTTCGATACCTCAGTGCAGGCTATAGCCATAGATTAATAGCATTTGAACATAGAAACAAACAGAAATAGCACTATTTTTTACAATAGATGAACTATGTGAATAGTAAAACGTCTATTAATTTCTCTTAAATACAGCAAGTTCTATGATTCTAGCCTGCACTGAGGTATCGAAGTGTGGTAAAAAACAATTTCACCCAACGGGTAAATTATTGTATATCTTTATTTCAACAGTTGTTTTTTAATTTACTGTATTTTAGATTTTTAGCATGCTTGTAACTACACCACAAAGTATTTAAAAGGCACTCCGTGTAATGTTGGAATTTTTTAATTGTTGATTACTGTGTAGGTACAGAATATAATCATTGCAATAGGGGTTTCATAACACCAAAACGACTCTTTGTGTCATAACAAAAAATTTCTTTAAAAATATAATTTAATTTTAAGCAAAGAACTAAACTGAAGCTAGTCCTTTTAGTGTGCTATTTTTTGACACAATAAAGCCTCAATATAGCCTACTAATTTATTACTTAATGTTTTGAGGGTTTATTTTACTATGTGCTTTATGAATAAAACCCATTATAGCAACTGCGGATTCCGAAAAGTCTATAGAGTAGGAAAAACAAAATAAATAAAAAACAATGATAAACAACGACTTAACTCCATTTACCATGCAAAGTGGTTGGATTCCCAATCCGTCAAGCGCTTCTTTCAGGGCTTTTTTTGAAATGATATTAGTTGCAGAACCTAAAACATTATCGCCTACTGTGCAAGCGCTCAAAGAATTGATAGAAGGGGATAATGTATTATTATATTTGGCCAATAATGCTTTCAAAGAGAATAGCAATATTATATATGCTCATGAATCCACTCAGGAAGCACCCATTCACAGAATACCTGATTTAGAAGTATTGCTCAATGGATTCAATACCATTCTTACTCTTGCGCCACATTTTATAAATAATGATTTGGTTGGTTTACCTTTTTCAGCATTTGTTGTAGGAATTGATGCAACTTTAGGGGGAAGTACCTTGTTTAGATTACCTATGTTTAATGAGAAAATGAAAGCTATTTTAGACGAGTGGGCGATTTATCTTGAATCTCCTTCGTCCAATTGGATTTTTGCGAAAGAAGGGGAACAATGGCTATCGGAAACAGCCAAAAAACAATATGATTATCCGCTTTGGGCAAAAGATGCTGAAACCTTGCCTTATTGGAAATCATGGGACGCTTTTTTTACTAGAAACTTTAAAGATCCTCAAAAATCCAGACCAATTGCTGGACCAGATTCCAATCAGGTTGTGGTATGTCCTAATGACGGCTCCTTGTTTTGTTGGCAACCACAAGTAAAAAAGAAAGATGTCTTTTGGCTCAAAGGAATGCCGTATTCGTTAGACGATATTTTTAGTTCTTCAGATCCTGAGCAAGATAAAATTATAAAACAATATCAATTAGCCGATATGTTTGAAGGTGGATATGTTTTTCAAACCTACTTAAATCCTTATAATTTCCATCGTTGGTGGGTACCCGTAAATGGGAAAGTGCTCTTTGATCCTTTGGTAATTCCTGGTTGCTTTTTTAGTAAATTGGTTTTGCCTGATTTTGGAGGGGCAACAACCGCCTCGACTCCTTATTTAGCCGAAGCTAATGCTCGTGGACTAATTGTTTTTGAAACGCCTGACTACGGTAAAGTATGCTGTATTCCTTTGGGCATGAGTGAAGTTTCTACTGTAACCTTTGATGAGAAAATGAAAAAGGGGGCTGTTGTTAAAAAAGGAGAAGAAATGGGAATGTTTCATTATGGTGGCTCTTCTTTTGTAGTGATGTATCAAAACTTACCTGATAAGCAACTTATTTTTATGAATGATAAAGGAGATTATTATCCCCAACAGCCACCACCACCAGGGAGTAGTGCTGGTGCTAGTAATTTTGGTACCAATATTGGCTCACAAATTGGGCAATGGTATTCCAAAGGTTAGGATTGTAGAGGATTGAACTTCTAGCCACTCTTTAGCAAAAAATCAAAGTTAGTTTAATTCGACTGCTCGGACATAAAAAAAAAATCTATGCGAAGTCTCCTGACCCCGCTTTCCCGATAGCGCGGATTTGCACACGAACAAAGTGAACTGACGAAGTAAACCCGATAGCGCGGATTTGCAATCCGTGCCCACAACGATGAGCCGCAAACTTAATCCATGCCCACAAAGCAAATCTACACGAAAACAAAGAAATACAAGCTATTTTTTTGTTTGTTTTGTAGCTTTTATTGTAGTTTAAGTGAAATGGATATATACAAAGTATAAAGCAATTTGTTTTAGATTGTTGATGCACTGTGTGGGCACGGATTGCAAATCCGCGCAATCGTATGTATAGATATATCCGCACGATCGGGGATCAAAGCTATAAAGTATGCTTCGCCAATTCGCACTTTCAGGCTCGTGTGGCAAGACGGCTATCACGCTGAAATAATAGAAACCAATTGGTTCATAAAACAAAAAGTGAATTATATCCACAACAATCCTGTAAAAGAGAAAGTAGTTAGCTCACCAGAGGATTATTATTTTAGTTCTGCCAGAAATTATGCAGGCTTAGAAAATGATTTAGAGGTTGTGATGTTGGATTTATTTTAGATTGTTGATGCACTTTGTGGGCACGGATTGCAAATCCGCGCGATCGGGGGGGTGCAAATCCGCGCTATCGAGGTTTATTTTAGATTGTTGATGCACTATGTGGGCACGGATTGCAAATCCGCGCTATCTTCCGTAGAGCTATATCCGCGCGATCGGGAACTCTTTCCTTTCCATCTTTAGTAAGGACTATTCTATATTCTAATTCGTTTTTTTCATTAATATGGAAAGTAAATTTACCGCTATCCCATGAACTTAAATATTCTAAATCACCATCTGAATCGTATTGAGTAGGAACAAGATCATTATCTTTTTCATATTCAAATATCATAGACATCATGCGTTCATTTACCCACTGATAGAAAACTTCTGCTCCATCTAATAAATCCTTTTTGTCTTCTTCGGCATCCCACCAATATTTATCTAAAAAAGTTTCATCTTTCCTTAAAATCAATTTATACCTGTTGAATTTATCCGCTGTATCTTTGGATTCATTATAATTTTTCCTTAACCTATCAAATAGCTTTCTTATATTTTTAAAATCAATCCAAAAATCTTCTACATTATTATTTTCATCGATAAAAAATAATGTTTCATATCCAATTGATGCTGGAGTAATTTGGATAACTATCTCTGCTTGTTTCCATTTAAATTCTTTTAAATGTGAAACTATAATTTCAATAATATCTCTCATCTAATTTTTTTTTTACGGATTGTCGTATGTTTTTGTTAAACTTAAATCTATTTTTCCATTTTTATAAATCTTTACATCTACTGATGTTGATCTCTTGGAACTTCCATTAAAATTAAACTCCATTACAGCTTTTAGCTTTACATTTGGGTTGGCTTTTTTGAAATCTGAAACTGCTTTTTCCATTTTATACCATTCCCCATAACTATTTTCAGGGGTATTTTGAGAAAAATAATTAATTTGTTCGCTTGGTCCTCCCCATTCATTTCTAAAGATATGTCCTCCAGCATCAGAAGGAAAACCATCTTTTAATGTTTTAGTCTCTTGTTGATAGTCTTTATTTCTGGCTCTTGAACTAAAATCAACATCTTCCATAATTGCCTTATTAACCCTACCTAACTCATCTGTTTCAAATACAAATCTACCATTATCTACAACATATCTATAGCTTTTCATTAGGGGTGGAGATACATTTGAAAATTTGTTCCGATAGCGCGGATTTGCAATCCGTGCCCACAACGATGAGCCGTAAACATAACCCCGATAGCGCGGATTTGCACACGAACGAAGTGAACTGACGAAGTAATCCATGCCCACAACGATGAGCCGCAAACATAATCTATAGTCGTAGTGTGTGACGCGGAAATTTATAAGCGAATGCGATGAAAACTACCTGAGAAAACACAATTTTTTTTAAAAGAGCTATTTCAGTAACAGTTGGATTCAAGTGGGGGAAGTAAAGCGGTTACTAAATGGAGACGAGGTGAAATCAAAAAAGCACCATTACAACTAATGATGCTTTTCCTTTAAACCGAATAAAATTCGGTAATCTTTATCCTTTGGGTGAAGTTCAATTAAAATAAAAACTAAACCACACCGGTAATCTTATATTTTTTACGCTATTGGAATATGTTTTTTTCTGTTAAAAACCCAAAAAATAATTGGGAAAACCAAGAGGGTCAAAAGGGTGGCGGTTAGTAAGCCGCCAATAATAACAATTGCAAGTGGTTTTTGTGATTCTGAACCAATTCCAGTAGAAATGGCTGCGGGAAGTAAACCAATTGAAGCCATAAGCGCAGTCATGACTACGGCCCTTGTTCTGGCTTTTACACCGCAAAAAATAGAGGCTTCTAAGGATAATTTAGCTTTTAAATTATGATGAAACTCCGAAATAAGTATAACTCCATTCTGAATGCAAATACCCAGTAAGGCAATAAAACCAACTCCAGCAGAAATTCCAAAGTTTATTTGTGTAAGGTGTAGCGCAATAATTCCACCAATAATTGCAAAAGGTACATTGACGAGAACAAGTAAGGAATCTTTGATATTTCCAAATAAGACAAACAATAAAACGAATATTCCAATTAAGCTGATAGGGACAACTTGTGCCAAACGTGCACTTGCTCGAACTTGATTTTCAAATTCTCCTGTCCACCCAACGGTATAGCCGGTTGGTAATTTTAGTTGCGATACTTTTGCCTGAGCTTCTGCAATTGTGCTTCCAAGATCTCGATCACGAACAGAGAACTTTACTCCAATAAAACGTTTTGTGTTATCTCTGTAGATAAATGCTGGTCCCGTAATAGTTTTTAAATCACTGATTTCTTTTAATGGTATTTTTATCCCGCTAATGGTGGGCACTTTTAGTTCAGCAATATCATTTTCATCTTTGCGGTATTCTTTTGAAAAACGGACTCTAACATCAAATTTCTTTTCATTTTCATATTTTTGCGTGGCTGTTTTTCCTCCAAAAGCCAATTCCAAAACCGCTTGCGCATCACTTAAGGTTACTCCATAAGCCGCCATTTTATCTCTGTCGAGTAGCACACTTATTTCTGGTTGTCCAACATTTCGTAAAATGCCAACATCCTTTATGCCTGGAATATCTTTGATTTGTTTTAAAACTTCATTCGATAATTCATCTAATTTTTCTAAATCATCACCATAAATTTTTACAGCATTAGCAGCTTTAAAGCCTGCTACAGATTCTGCAACATTATCGATAACGGGTTGTGAATAGTTATAAGTTATCCCTTGATGAAGCATAAGTTTTTGATCCATTTCATTGATTAAATCGTCCATTGTTATTTTTCGTGTCCATTCAGCTTTTGGTTTTAAATCAACCTGAAGTTGAATGAAGCCAAAGCCATTGGGGTCTGTTCCGTCGTTACTTCTTCCAGTTTGTGAGAGAACATTTTTTACTTCTGGAAAGGAGGCTAAATCCTTTCGGATCAATGCTGCCGTTTTTACACTTTGTGGAAGGGATAAACTCATGGGTAATTCTGCAGTTACCCATAAGGCGCCTTCATTTAATTGTGGCAAAAATTCGGTGCCTAAAAAAGGGGCAGAGAAGAAGACAGTCACCACCATAACTACGGATGCAAGTACTGTTTTTACTTTATGTTTAAAGGTCCAAGCAAAACTTTTTTCAACAAGTAGCTCCCAAAAATTAACAAACGGATTATTTTTTTCTTTTACATTTTTATTTAAAAGGAGGTGGGATAACACAGGGACTAAAGTTAAGGTAAAAAGTAAGGCTCCTATCAAAGCAAATCCTAAAGTATAGGCCAATGGAGAGAACATTTTTCCTTCTACTTTCTGAAATGAAAATAGGGGTAACAAAGCAGTAATTATGATTAATTTAGAAAAGAAAATAGCTTTACCCATTTCTGTTCCAGTTTTTTTAATCAAACGACCTTTGGCAATTTTATTATAAGCGGTCATACCTAATTGATGTGCTCGTTGATCTAACACGACAAATAATCCTTCGACCATAACAACTGCACCATCAATGATAATTCCAAAATCGACCGCACCCAAGCTTAGCAGGTTGGCGTTCATACCCATCATTTTTAGACAGAGAAAAGCAAATAATAAGGATAGTGGAATTATAATCGCGACAGTAAAAGTCGTTCTCCAGTCGGCCATAAATAGAAACACTACACAAGTTACCAGAATGATTCCTTCAAATAAATTATGCATTACAGTTGCTGTGGTGAAATCCATCAACGTATCACGATCATAAAAGGTTGCAATGGTAATGTCTTTTGGAAGGACATTTTCGTTTAAATCTTGTATTTTATCTTTTAGTAATGCCAAGGTTTCCTGCGGGTTTTCGCCTTTACGCATGACTACAATTCCTTCCACAACGTCATCATTATTCCCTAAACCTGTTTGTCCTACTCTTGGCATAGAACTTTCGTAAACAGTAGCAAGATTTTTTACTAGAATCGGATTTCCATTGGCATCGTCAACAATAATGTTTTCAATGTCTTGAATGGATTGTAGTAAACCAACACCACGAACAACAAAAGCTTGACCATTTTTTTCGATAATATCACCACCAACATTTAAGTTTCCTGAATTTACAGCAGTATAGACCTGAAGAGGGGTAATGTTGTACTGGGCAAGTTTTATGGGATCAACACCAACTTCATAAGTTTTAGTTTGTCCACCAAAAACATTTAAATCGGCTACTCCAGGAACGGAACGAAGCTGTTTGTCAATGACCCAGTTTTGATAAGTTAGTAATTCTCGACTATCTCTACTGTCACTTTTTACAATATATCTAAAAATTTCACCGGTTGGACCATACGGCGGTTGCACATCAGGTTCAACATCCTCAGGGAGAGAAACATTTTTCAATAAATTGTTTACTTGCTGACGAGCAAAGGGATCATCGACACCATCGTCAAAAATGATTTTAATTACGGATAAACCAAACATGGTAATACTACGAACACTGGTCTTTTTCTGCACGGAATTCATCGATAGCTCTATAGGAGAAGTAACAAACCGTTCTACTTCCTCAGCGCTTTTGCCGTTCCATTGCGTAATGATAATAATCTGAGTATTGGTCACATCAGGAAACGCATCGATTGACATGTTTTTGAAAGAAATAAATCCAGCAACCGCCAATAATCCTACCCAAAAAAAGGTAAATGCTTTATTCTTAAGCGAAAAAGCAATGATATTTTGTATAAATTGATTCATGTTTTATTCGTTTAAAGCGCGATAAATAAATAACGGGTTGTTGGTAATGACTTTCTCATTTTCTTTTAAACCACCAGAAAGGTAGGTAATAGCTCCAACTACTCTGTAAACGTCAACTTGTCTGGTTTCAATATGGTTTCGGTCTTTATACACCAATACAAAATTTTTGCTTTTATCAAACACTATCGATTTACTTGGTATGGCAATCATAGACTCGCCTTCACTGTATGACAGTTTTATATTGGCGTTCATATCTGGTTTTAACTTGTAATCGGTGTTTTGAAGTTTTATTCGGGCTTGCATAGCTTTTGTTTCGGGATCAATAACATTGAATATTTTATCAACCTTTCCTTTAAACACTTGATCTGGATAACTCAAGGTCGTTACAGCTGCGTCAATACCTAGCTTTATTTTATTGATATCAATCTCATTAATATTGGCCAATGCCCAAACTTCACTAATTTCGGCAATATCAAAAATGTTTTCAGAACGGTCACTTCTCAAAAGCATATCCTGATTGATACTCTTTTGAATAATAAAACCACTAATTGGTGCTGTTACCTCATAAATAGAACCTGCTTTTATTTTATAGATTTTATAGGTTTCTTCAATTTTACGCAATTGTGACTGTGCTTTATTGACTTCAGATTTTGCCTGTAAAACATCATGCTCTGAATTTAATTTTCCGTTAAACAGTTCTTGAGCTACTTTTAATTGATTTTTAGCTACTAGTAGGTCATTTTTTGCATCAATAGATTGTTTTTCAAGATCGGCAATGTCTGTGCTTTTTATAGTAGCTAGCACTTGACCTTTGCGTACATAATCACCTAATTCTACATTAACCCGGAGTACATTCCCTCCAACAAGCGGATATACATCAATCATTTTGTTATTATCAGCGGTAATTTTTCCGTAAAAACTCAATACATTTTTAACCGCTTGTGTTTTCGCTTCAGCCGTAGTAAGGGTTTTTAGCATAGAATCGCTTACTACAAACGTGGTGGTTGTTGCAGAATGTTCAACTTCTTTAGTACAACTTACAAGGGTTAGTGCTGCAAGCACAATTCCTATAGTTAATTTATGTTTCATTTTGTTCTGTTTTAAAATAGGTCTTTGTTAAGGGTACTGTTTAATTCTTCTCCAGAAAGCACTACTTTTTTTTTCAATTCATTGACCTGAATTTGAGCTTGGTTGTAACTTTCCATAAAGTCAGTAAATTCTAGTAAACTGATATTTCGTTTCTGAAAATTGGTTAAGATTCCATTGTAGACCGCTTCGAAATCAGAATTTATAGTGGGTTGTATAACCACATAGTTTTTTCGGGATTCGTCCCATTAATGCCAAGCCGATGTAATTTCGGTTTGCAATTGAAGTTCAAAATTTTGTTTTTCTACTTTGGACTGCTCGAGTAGGGTTTGAGCGTAGGTAATGTTTCCTTTGTTTTTATTCCAAAGCGGTAACGGAATCCCTAAAGTCAAATTTGCTTCTTTTGTAAATGCGCCACTTCTTTGATCATAGCTGGCTCCAACGGTGATATCTGGAATAGAAAGCGATTTTTGCCATTTGAGGTTTAGCGCATTTGCTTCTATATCTTTTTGCTTTGATAAATAATCGGGTCGATTAGCTAGTGCTTCACCTTCAAAAGTCTTAAGGTCAAAGGGCAAGGGCTTAGTGTATTTGTTAAATTCATCAGTTGTAATTGTAGGGATAATGGTTTCAGAAGAATTTAATAGTAATTTCAAATTGGCTTGCTCGGTAATATTATCATGAACTATTTCCATTCGCTCATTTTTAAAATGTAAATACAAGGATTGTAAACGTACCACATCTCTCAATGGAACGTTTCCTTTTTGCGCTTGAACACTATAAGAGTGTAGTAAGTCTTCAATTTGAACTAATTGTTTGTCAGTTATGGCAAGACTTTTTGTGTTGTAATACACAGTAAAAAAGCTTTTTCTTAATTGAAATTTTAAGGATCGCAGTAATTCATTGAACGCTAATGCTGCCAATTTTTCATTAGCTTGAGCCAGCTTTATCTCATTGCGTTTTTTTCCTCCCAAATAAATAAGCTGTTCGATACCAAATGCTTTTTGACCCTCTTTTCCGATGTCGAAGTAGTGATGCCGTTCAGGATTATAAGCATTTAGTTCCGCACTAATCATGGGATTATCCCAAATTCTAGCTTGGATAGTCAAAGCCTTCGAAGCATCAATTTTATACTGAGAGGCCAATAAAAAGAGATTGTTTTTTAGAAATTGGCTTTCACAGTCTTGAAGGCTGACTGTTTTTTGTGCCAAAATGACGGGGTGAAATAGTATAAGGAGTAATAAGGGACATAGTTTTCTCATTGTGTCGTTTTTATTTTTTGCAAAGATGCTAGCATCAGCCTTTAAGAGAGCTTAAAATCGACCTTAAAAACGACTTAAAATAAGTTACAAATGAAAAAGTATTCGAAATAAATTTGTGTTACTGTTTGGTGTACTGTAAGTGATAGTGGAATGATGAAGATGTAAAATGCGTTGTACAATACGCAAACCTAGCCCAAAACCAGAAGTTCCTTGCGAGTTTTTACCACGCATAAAGGGTTGAAATAGATTTTTTTGTTCACTTTCGCTTAAAGTTGTGCCGGTATTCGATATAGATATAAAAAGACAATCATTGGCAATACCGAATTTTACTTTTGCTTGTTTGTTATCAGAGTATAAACATGCATTTTTAAGAACATTGCTTAACGCAATCTCTAGTAAATTTTTATTTCCTTTAATCTCTAAGGCAGTATCTAAATTGTCATTATCTTCCATTTCAAACAAAATAATGAAATCTGGAAAACTTTTATTGAGATTGTCAATGGCTGAAAATAAAATTTCATCCATTCGTTGCACTTCATGATGCTCGTGATGGCTATTGTCAATTTTAGACAAGATCAGTAAGGAATGAATTAATTCGGTTAATTGATTTACATCAGATAGAATAGAGCCTAAAAACGTTTTTCCTTTAATTGAAGTGGTAGAATCTGCAATAGTATTTTCTATTTTAGAAGTAATCCGGGTAAGGGGAGTTCTTAGCTCGTGTGAGGCATGAGCAGTAAATTCTTTTTGTTTTTGATAAGAAACTTCTATTCGATCCATCATGAAATTAAATTCATTTGCAATCAAATCTATTTCATGCTTACCACTTTTCGAAGCAATACGAGTGTCAAGATTATTTTCGTTGATCTTTCTTATTTTTTGATGGAAAACTGTTAAAGGACTCATCGCTTTTTTGACCATAAATGAGGTCAAAATCCAACAAATGGAAGTGAAAAAGAGATAGGATACAATCAAAGTGTACCTTAGAAAAAGCAATTTTCTTTTGCCGTAATTATCGGTAGCAGCTATTAAGGCATAAAAATCATTGTCTTTAGTGTCATAAAAAACACCATAAACTTCATAATCGCCTTGCTGCTTAAAAAATGATTTATGTTTTTTAAGGTACTTTAAGTCGTCAATGGACCAATTGATCTTCGCATCATCAATACTGCTATAGATTAGTTGGTAATTTGTATTAAACACCAAAGTCTTTTCGTCATAGAGTTTATTAATCGAGTTTTGATCGATCATTTTTAAAAGCTGACGATCTACTTGCTTAACATTGACTAATAGTTTGATATTGGATAGTGCTTTTATCTCAAGACGATCTCTAAATTCTTCTTTTCTAAAATTAGAATACAAAACAAATATCAAGGTAGAAGCCAACCCAAAAAGGATCGTAAACAACAAACTTACTACAAGTGAGATCCGATTTTTTAATGTCATTCCTGATCGCTTAAATAATATCCGTAACCAATTTTGGTATGGAGTAACTTTACTTCATGGTTTTTATCGATTTTCTTTCTCAAAAAATTAATATACACTTCTATGGTATTCTGATTCGTTTCAATATGATAATCCCATAGTTTTTCTGCAATAAATTGTTTCGATACTATTTTTCTTTTGGCATGAGCCAAAATCAAAATAAGCTTAAATTCTTTAGGAGTTAGTTTAATCTCTTCACCAGAGCGATAAACTTTCATGTCATCTTCTAGGATTTCGAGATCGTGAATAGTAATCTTGTTCTCGACCTGTTGCGGTATTTCTTTTCGTTGCAACAAAGAAGAACTTCTAGCGTATAATTCTTCAAAATGAAAAGGTTTTACCAAATAATCATCGGCACCAATACTAAATGAAGCCAATTTATCTTCAATAGCACTAAATGCGGTCAACATAATTATCGGAGTCTTTTTGTCGATAGCTCGGATTCCTTTACAAACCTCAATGCCATTTATTCCTGGAACATTGATGTCAAGAATGATTAAGTCATAGGCATTCGGAAAGTATTTCTTCAATAATAAAGAACCGTCATAATAAGGGGTACACTCGATTTTTTTTGAAGTAAAAAATGCTGAGATCTCTTTTGATAAAGTAAAATCGTCTTCGAGTAATAGTAGTTTCATGCTTTTTTTTATTAGTACATTCGGTTACTTATTCAAATAACCGAATGTACATTTAAATCTCCTTTTATTTAAAATAAGAAAAAGTTTCGTGATTCTCTATTTTTAATAAAGTTTCATAGATTAATTGAATAACATTTTCAACATCTTTACGATGCACCATTTCTACAGTTGTGTGCATATAGCGAAGCGGTAAGGAGATCAAGGCCGAGGCTACGCCACCATTACTATAAGCAAAAGCATCGGTGTCGGTTCCGGTAACACGAGAGGACGCTAAGCGCTGAAAGGGAATACCTTTTTCTGAAGCAGTGTCCAAAATAAGTTCTCTAAGATTATTTTGAACTGCTGGGGCATAGGTAATGACTGGGCCTAAACCAATCTTGGTTTCTCCTTCAATCTTTTTATCAATCATAGGTGTAGTCGAATCATGGCAAACATCAGTAACAATGGCTACATTCGGTTTAATAGTTTGCGTGATCATTTCAGCACCTCTTAAGCCTACTTCTTCCTGAACGGCATTGGTGATATAAAGGCCAAAGGGAAGCTTCTTCTTGTTTTCGTGCAAAAGTCTAGCTACTTCGGCAATCATAAATCCTCCCATACGATTGTCTATCGCACGGCAAACAAATTTATTGTCATTCATAATCATGAATTCGTCAGGGTAAGTGATAACACAGCCTACATGAACGCCCAATTTTGCCACTTCTTCTTTGGTTTCACATCCCAAATCAATAAAGATATTGCTGGTTTTTGGGTTTTCTTCTTTGTCTCGATTACGAGTATGTATGGCGGGCCAACCAAAAACACCTTTTACGATCCCTTTCTTGGTATGGATATTCACTCGTTTTGAAGGTGCAATTTGATGATCCGATCCACCATTGCGAATAACATAAACCAATCCATCTTCGGTAATGTAGTTAACATACCATGCAATTTCATCGGCATGCCCTTCAATGACCACCTTAAAAGGTGCGTCTGGATTGATGATACCAACGGCAGTGCCGTAGGTATCCGTTATAAAAGTATCTACATAAGGAGTTAGGTACTCCATCCAAATTTTTTGTCCCTCAGATTCATAACCAGTAGGAGAGGCGTTGTTTAAGTATTTTTCTAAAAATGCCAACGAAGCAGCATTTAATAGTGATGGTGAACTCATAATAATTATTTTTTGCTAAATTATAAATTTGGCATCAGACTTGTGTATAAATTTATAATTTTGAATCATAAATTTTTCCCATGAACCGAATTTCCATTTATTTGTTTTTCCTTTTGTGTTTTGTTACAGCTCAAGCGCAAGTTGTTCCCAAAGAAACTGAAAAAATTGAGCCTGTGCTTATTGAAAACGACAGTATTCTTAGCGATACAATTCTGTTGCCTGAAATAATTATAAGCAAAGAAAAATTAAGTCTTGAGGATAAAAAGCAATTCTTAATTCTTCAAAATAGAGTCTATAAAACCTATCCTTATGCAAAATTAGCCTCCGAAAGATTAGTAGCCCTCAAAAAAGGAATGTCGTTTTTGAAAACAAACAAAGAGAAAAAGAAGTATTTCAAAATCGTAGAAAACTATTTGACCAATGAATTTGAGGAAAAACTTAAAAAACTCTCGAGAAAGCAAGGCCAAATTTTAGTAAAACTCATTCATAGACAAACAGGGATTACAACCTATGACCTAGTGACTGATTTAAAAAGTGGATGGAAAGCATTTTGGGCCAACACCACCGCTCGTATTTTTGATATTAATTTAAAAACAAAATACCAACCTTTCGAAGTTAACGAAGACTTTTTGATAGAAACGATTTTGGTTCGTGCTTTTGAATCGGGTCGTTTACAAAATCAGCAACCGGCCTCCCCAGTAGATTACGGAACCCTTAATGAATCTTGGCAGGCAAAAGCAAGTAAGTCCCACTAGTGTTTTTTATTCATAATAAATATAGCTGTCGTTGGGCAGCTTTTTTTATACCCTTCTTATAGCATCACGCGCATTTCTCCAGTTCGTGCAATTCGTTACGAGTAATGTTTGGGCGTTCTCCTTATATATAGAGAAGTTTGTTTTTACACCAGAAGTATTGTGCTCTTATATATAAGGAGCCGGGCTATCCGCTACAAGTCCTCGACCAGTTTCGTTATCACTGCACTAGTCTGTGGGCTTTCCACTACTATCCCTAACGCGTAAGGTCATCTCTAAACACCAAACGTAAATTGGATCACAAAGGTATAAGAGATAAGTTAAAGAGTGGTTTTACTCTATATTCTATACCATATATAATGTATAGATAGTGTATATATAATGTATAGATAGTGTATAGATAGTGTATAGATAGTGTATAGATAGTGTATAGATAGTGTATAGATAGTGTATAGATAGTGTATAGATAGTGTATAGATAATGTATAGATAGTGTATAGATAGTGTATAGATA
>NZ_JMTM01000014.1 GCF_001662485.1 Flavobacterium succinicans | reverse complement strand
AGGACCTGTAGCTTTAGCATCTAATTTATGACAAGCCGCACAATTAGCATTAAATAGTTCTTTCCCTTTGACAGGATCTCCACCTGATGTTGTTGCTGGAGCTGCTGCAGCAGCATCTGGAGCCGGAGCCGCATCTTGAGCTAATGAAGATAAGGAGAAAATTAACGCTAGTCCTAAACTAAACAACAATTTCCTAGTGATCGAATTATGGTTACCCACCTTTTTCATATTATATAATGATTATCTACTAAAATTTGATTATTTTATCTATATTTCACACACAGCAAAACAACCTTTATTTAAAAACTCGGACAAAAATACGACTTAAGAACTATTCACAAAACCTTAAAATAGTCTTAAATTCAATTTATATTAATTCTAAATAATATTTTTATATCTAACAATTAGTTTTAGTAGTACTTTTGCATAAAAACCAATTAGTTATGAAAATAATCTCAATCAAAACATCAATTATTCTTGTATTTGCAATCACTACATCGATAGCGAAATTAAGTGCTCAATCAAAAAAAACGATACCAAATCAGGATCCAAAAGTAGATCAGTTAATGAATGAAAAAATAAAAATAAACACCTCATTATCAATAAATGACCGATACAAAATTCAAATTTTTAGCGGAGCAAGTGATCCTGCTAAAAAAACGCTAAACGACTTCAAAATGGAATATAAAAACGTTGATGCAACCATCATTTTTCAAACCCCAAACTACAAAGTATGGGTTGGAAATTATAGAACCAGAATGGAAGCTGAAAGGAACATGATTGAATTTCAAAAAAAATACAAGAATATACTTTTAATCAAACCTTCAAAATAGAAAGTAATCAAACTCAAATTCCTCATTATAAATCTACAATAACTTAATTACTTTATCATTTTTATGTTTTTTTTTGGCGGAGTTCTGTGAATCAATTTCATTTGTTAGCACATTTCTATTTAGTTCAAACGCAATCCTCGATAATCTTCAAAACAAAAACTTACTCCTGTTTTTGAATTCAAAACACAAAAGTATACGTTCATTGGATTATGTCTTTTTAATAAGACATTCTTTGAACATTGTTTTTCTTATTCAAAAATAATATTTGATTTTTTTTTATTGAATAATTCAATTTAGAAAAGAAGTCAAATGCGGATTTTTGGCCAAAAAAAACTTCAATTTGTATAAAAAAAGCCTCAATAATTTGAGGCTTTTGTTTCGTATAAATACAATTATTTCAATTTCTTTTTGATTGCAACTTCATGATAAGCTTCTATAACATCACGTTCTTCAATATCATTAAATCCTTTGATTTGAATACCACAATCATATCCTTTAGCAACCTCTTTCACATCATCTTTAAATCGTTTCAACGCTAAAAGTTCTCCTTCAAAAATTACAACACCCTCTCTAACAATTCTGATTTTTGAATTTTTAGTAATCTTACCATCCATAACCATACTACCAGCAATAGAACCTACTTTAGATATTTTGAAAATCTCTCTAATTTCAGCAGTTCCTAAAACTTCTTCTTTCATTTCAGGCGCTAACATTCCTTCCATCGCATCTTTCAAGTCATCGATAGCAGCATAGATAATAGAATAATAACGGATATCTATTTCTTCTTTATCAGCTAACTGTCTTGCATTTCCAGCAGGACGAACGTTAAATCCAATGATAATTGCATCCGATGCAGAAGCAAGCATTACATCTGTTTCAGTAATAGCTCCAACTCCTTTATGTATAATATTGATTTGAATTTCATCAGTAGACAATTTCGAGAATGAATCCGATAATGCTTCAACTGAACCATCCACATCTCCTTTAAGAATAATGTTAAGCTCTTTAAATTGACCTAAAGCAATTCTTCGTCCTATCTCATCAAGAGTAATATGACGTTGTGTTCTTACCGATTGTTCACGCATTAATTGAGAACGTTTAGCTGCAATTTGTTTTGCTTCTTTTTCGTCTTCAAAAACATTAAACTTATCACCGGCTGTTGCAGCACCATCTAAACCTAAAACTGAAACAGGTGTTGAAGGCCCAGCTTCTTTTACTACATGTCCACGTTCGTCATGCATCGCTTTAATTTTTCCATGATGCTTACCTGCCAACATATAATCCCCTACTCTTAATGTACCGTGCTGCACCAAGATAGTCGAAACATATCCTTTACCCTTATCTAAAAAGGCTTCAACAACAGTTCCTTGAGCAGGTTTATTTGGATTAGATTTTAAATCTAATATTTCAGCTTCTAACAATACTTTTTCAAGCAATTCTTTTACACCAGTACCTACTTTAGCAGAAATGTCATGAGATTGAATTTTTCCACCCCAGTCTTCTACCAAAAGGTTCATACCAGCCAATCTTTCTTTTACTTTATCAGGATTAGCATTTGGTTTATCAATTTTATTAATAGCAAATATAATTGGAACACCAGCAGCTTGAGCGTGAGAAATAGCCTCTTTCGTTTGTGGCATGATATCATCATCTGCTGCAATAACAATAATTGCAATATCTGTAACTTGAGCTCCACGTGCACGCATCGCGGTAAAAGCTTCGTGACCTGGCGTATCTAAAAAGGCAATTTTTTGTCCGTTATCTAAAGTTACTCCATAAGCCCCAATGTGCTGTGTAATACCTCCAGACTCACCTGCAATTACATTTTCTTTACGAATATAATCCAGCAAAGATGTTTTTCCGTGATCGACGTGACCCATTACGGTAACAATAGGAGCACGTGTTACTAAATCCTCCTCTTTATCTTCAACTACTTGAATTGCTTCTTCAATATCAACAGTGATAAATTCCACTTCATATCCAAATTCATCACAAACAATAGTCAAAGTTTCCGCATCTAAACGTTGATTCATGGTTACCATGATTCCAAGAGACATACAAGTACCTATAACTTTAGTAATTGGCACATCCATCATAATCGCAATTTCACCAACAGTAACAAACTCAGTTACCTTGATTGTTTTGCTTCCCTCATCTAATGCTCTTTGTTCGTCATCTGTTTTTTGACGATGCGTTTCTCTTTTTTCTCTACGGTATTTAGCCGCTTTAGATTTTCCACCTTTTCCTTGAAGTTTTTCAAGAGTCTCGCGAATTTGATTTTTTACTTCTTCCTCTGTAGGCTCAACTTTAGCCACAATAGCAGGACGATTTCCTTTTACAAATCCAGGTCTTGCACTTCTATTCGCATTAAACCCACCACCTGTATTGGGAGTGATTTTATTTGGATTTGGAGCACCTGGTGTAGTTGGCGGTTTAGGAGCACCTGGTTTAGGCGCTATTCTTTTACGCTTATTTTTATTGGCATTGTTTGCTCCAGCAGCCCCAGGAGTACCAGGTTTGTTTGGAGTAATCTTTGGATCTTCTTTTTTCTTTTTAGGCTTATTGAATTGAGATAAATCAATTATTTGACCTGTAAGTGTAGTTCCTGACAACTTTTGGTATTGCGTTGTAATAGTTTCCTCAACTGGTTCGTCTGAAACAGGAGCAACAGGCGCTGAAGGAGTTTTCTCTACAGCTGGAGTTACTTCTTTAACTACTTCTTTTTCTTTAATACCAGCAATTGGCTTCGCAACTGGTTGGTCTGTTGAAGGTTTTTCTGGAGAAATAGGTTTAGTTTCAACTACAGGTTCAGTTGCTTTTACAGCTGGAACTTCTGGCTTTTCTACAGCAACAGTTGGATTAGAAACAGGAGCAACTTTTTTCGGATTAAGATCAATTTTACCTACTTGAACAGGACCTGTAACCACAGCTCTTGCTTTAATAATTTCTTGTTGTCTTAAACGTTCTTCGTCTGCTTTGCGTTTGTTTTCGATTTCCTTTTCACGCTCGATACGCAACGCTTCTTTTTCCTTTCTTTTTTCCTCACCTACTTCTTTCGACGCCTCTTTATTCCCTTTGTCACCAGCAAACTGACCGCACAAGACATTGTATACATCTTCAGAAATTTTTGTGTTTGGATTTGACTCAATAGCAATTCCTTTATCCTTAAGATAATCCACAGCTCTTTCTAAAGAAATATTCAATTCCCTTAAAACTTTGTTTATTCTAATTATTCTCTCTTCAGACATAAAACCTTTTTATTATTACCTTTTTTTGTTGTGTTGTTGGAAGAATATAGATTTAACTATCGAATTCTTCTTTCAAAATTCTCATTACATCTAGAATTGTTTCTTCTTCTAGATCTGTTCTTCTAACTAAATCTTCTACTTCTTGTTTCAAAATACTTTTCGCAGTATCCAAACCAATTTTCGCAAATTCTTCTATTACCCAGTCTTCTATTTCATCTGAAAACTCAGTCAATTCAACATCGTCCTCATCAGCTGTAGCACCAGCAATATCACCTTCACGAATTACATCTAATTCATAACCCGTAAGCATTCCTGCTAATTTAATATTGTGTCCACCACGTCCAATTGCTTTAGAAACCTCTTCTAATTTCAAAAACACTTCTGCACGTTTTGTTTCTTCATTAATTTTAATAGAAGACACTTTAGCGGGACTCAATGCTCTTGTTATAAATAATTGAATATTATTTGTATAATTGATTACATCAATGTTTTCGTTTCCTAACTCCCTTACAATTCCGTGAATACGAGACCCTTTCATACCCACACAAGCACCTACAGGATCAATTCTATCGTCATAAGAGTCAACGGCAACTTTTGCTTTTTCTCCAGGAATCCTAACCACATTTTTCACCATGATTAAACCATCGAAAACTTCAGGGATTTCTTGTTCAAACAATTTTTCTAAAAACTTATCAGAAGTTCTAGACATAATGATTTGAGGTTTATTTCCTTTTAGCTCTACACTTTCAATAATCCCACGTACATTATCTCCTTTTCTGAAGAAATCCGAAGGGATTTGTTTTTCTTTTGGTAAAACAATCTCATTTCCTTCATCATCTACCAAAATTACAACTCTTGGACGCACATGATGTACCTCGGCAGTGTATATATCTCCAATAATATCTTTAAATTGTTTGTAAAGATTGGTATTGTCGTGTTCGTGTATCTTTGAAATCAAATTTTGACGCAAAGCCAAGATTGCTCTTCTTCCTAAATCGATTAATTTAACCTCTTCAGATACTTCTTCACCAATTTCAAAGTCGGCTTCAATCTTACGAGCTTCTGTTAAAGTAATTTCTTCATTTTCGAAATCCAAATCCTCATCAGCAACAATGACTCTTCTTCTCCAAATCTCCATATCTCCTTTATCAGGATTTATAATAATATCGAAGTTATCATCTGAACCATATTTCTTTTTCAATGCATTTCTAAATACATCCTCTAAAATTGCCATAAGCGTTACACGATCAATAAGTTTATCATCTTTAAACTCTGAAAATGAATCGATTAATGCTAAATTTTCCATGCGAATTCTTTAATTAAAATGTTACTGTAACAATTGCTTCTTTAATATCTGCGTAAGGCAACTTCAGTTCTCTTTGAACAGTCTCCTTTCCTTTTCCTACTTTTTTTGGCTCTCTTGCTTTCCATGACAAAATTATAAAAACATCGTTAGCTTCAACTAATTCTGCCTCAATAATTTCCGTTTCTGTCTTAACAATTAGTGTTCTGCCCACATTTTTTTTATACTGACGAATCATTTTTAATGGAGAACCTACGCCAACTGAAGCAACTTCGAGAGAAAAATCCTGTTCTTCACGGTCTAAATTATTTTCAATTGCACGACTAATATCTATACAATCCTGAAGAGCAACTCCATTATCTCCATCTAGCGAAACTATTATCTTACATGCATCTGTTATAGTTAAATCGATTAAAAAAACAGAAGTCCTTTCCGATAAAGCTTCTTCAACCAATGCATTTACTTTTTCTTTAAATGTCATATTTTATAACTATTTTATAAAAAGAGGGGACATTAGTCCCCTCATTACTTAACTTTTAATAAATAACGGTGCAAATATAGTGTTTTTTTACAAATCATTTTATTTGAATACGGTAAAAAAAAATCTTATCTTTACTATAGCCTTTTAAAAAAAGGATTTTCTTACAATTAAACCCAATCTACTCATGAAACGGATTTTAGTCCCAACCGACTTTTCAATTTATGCCGAAAACGCATTGAAAGCAGCTGCTCAATTAGCCAAAAAACACAATGCTGAAATTCTATTACTTCACATGCTAGAACTTCCTAACCAAATGAGCGATGCTATTTCAAGCGGAAAAAGCATTCCAGAAGTGATGTTTTTTATTCAAAAAGCTAAAGACACTTTTGCAGAAATTTTTGATCGCCCTTATCTTGATGGAATTGAAGTTACAGAATTTATTCAATTTGAAAAAGCTTTCGATGGCATCTTACGATTTACCCAAAAAAACGAAGTAGATCTAATTGTTATGGGATCCCACGGCTCTTCTGGTGTTGAAGAAATTTTTATTGGCTCTACTACCGAAAAAGTTGTGCGTTTATCAGATGTCCCTGTATTAGTTATCAAAAAAGACGAAGGCGAATTTTCTCCAAAAGAAATAGTTTTCGCCTCAGATTTCTCTAACGAAACTAAAGTTCCTTTCTTAAAAATGAAAGACATCGCAAGTAAATTAGACGCAAAGATTAACCTAGTAACCATTTGCACTCCTAATAGCTTTAAGACCACGGACGCCGCAACCGCAACCATGGAAGCTTTTGCGCACGAGTTTGCACTTAGTAATTTTAGCATTACTATCTACAATGAGTCCAATATAGAAAAAGGGATTCTAAATTTCGCTAATAAAATCAATGCAGACTTAATTTGCATTTACACACATGGCAGAACAGGCTTGGCACATTTTTTTAATGGAAGCATCACAGAGGATATTGTGAACCACACTCAAAAACCAGTTTTAACTTTTAAGCTCTAAAACAAAATGCCTCATGAAAATGAGGCATAAAAAAAAGCCTCTCGATTGAGAGGCTTTTTTGTTGGTCTACTAGGACTCGAACCTAGAAAGACTGCACCAAAAACAGTTGTGTTACCATTACACCATAGACCAGCAGTGCGATTAAGCGAGTGCAAATTTAATACAAATTTTAAGTTGTACAAATTTTTAAGGCAGTTTTATTCAAAAAAAATGAAAATAATTTACAAATCGAAATCAAAAAAAACCAAAAACTCTAGTTTTCAGAAACTTGTAACATTCCAATACTTTTGCAGAAAATAATGTTAATGCTTGTTACGTTACACAAAAAAACATTTTCTTTGTAATTGAAATCAAACTCTATAAAAATTCATGGATAAGACCTCTTTCAACTTTAATAAATGGAATACCATTTTAGGCTGGATTGCTTTCGGCATTGCTTTAATTACTTACTCATTAACGGTAGAACCCACTATGAGTTTTTGGGATTGTGGAGAATACATTGCAACCGCCGCTAAACTGGAAGTTGGTCACCCTCCTGGAGCCCCACTTTTTCAAATGATGGGTGCTTTCTTTGCCATGTTTGCTTCAAACGACCAACATGTTGCGCTAATGGTAAATATGTTATCTGTATTTTCAAGTGCCTTTACCATATTGTTTATGTTCTGGTCTAGCTCAATGATTTTAAAAAAAATAATTGCTCGTGTTTCAGAAATCAATACTGCTAATAATATCGTAATCTTAGGAAGTTCTTTTGTTGGTACTCTTGCTTATACTTTTTCAGATAGTTTTTGGTATAACGCAGTCGAAGCAGAGGTTTATGCGATGGCTTCTTTGTTAATCGCTCTGTTATTTTGGTTAGGTTTGCGTTGGGAACAAGACATGGATAAACCAAAAGGAAACAAATGGCTCCTCATTATCTCATTAGTAATTGGGTTATCATTTGGTGTTCACTTTATGGCCTTACTTACTATTCCTGCTATTGGATTTTTATATTATTTCAAACATTATGAAAAGGTCACTATTAAAAATTTCATTATTGCTAATATTGTAGTAATATCTGTATTATTATTCATTTTCAAATTACTTCTTCCATTAACCATGGCTTTCTTCGGAAAAACAGAAGTGTTTATGGTTAATTCTCTAGGAATGCCATTTGATTCAGGGACTATTTTTGTTGCCATATTATTTGGTTTATTCTTCTACTTTGGATTAAAATACACTCGCCAAAAAGGATTGGTTTTTTACAACACCATAATTCTTTGCATTTTATTTATTTTAATTGGCTTTTCAACTTGGATGATGTTACCCATTAGAGCCAATGCTAATGTAGTTATCAACGAAAATAAACCATCCGATGCAAGAGAGGTATTAGCCTATTACAACAGAGAGCAATATGGCGCAAGCCCTTTGTTCTATGGATCACAATACACCGAAACTTTTGCGGGTCTTGATCCTAACAACCCCTATTTAGACAAGGCTCCCAATTATGAAAGAGATTACAAAAGCGGCAAATACGTTATAGTCAATAACTTTAAAAATGCTGAACAAAATAGTGATGATAATCACAAAACTATTTTGCCACGTATGAGAAGTGCAGATCATATTGAAAACTACATTAATTTTACCAATCCACCCGCTTTTAGACTAAACCCTAACTATCCTTATGAAGAAGATTTGGTAAAATACGGCATTGATCCGAGTCAGTTAAGCGAAGAAGATTTAAATAAAGCTACCGCACAAGTTCGAAATGAAATAGAAAAAATTGTTGCAGAATTTAGAAGTGCTTACGCTCAAAAACAAATTGACAATAGTGGTTACATTAAATTCCTAAAAAGCTACGGCGACTATTTGATCATAGACAAACCAACCACAGTAGACAATTTTACGTTTATGTTCGAATACCAATTTGGCTACATGTATTGGAGATATTTGATGTGGAATTTCGTAGGAAGGCAAAACGACATTCAAGGTAAATATGACAATCTTGATGGTAATTGGCTTAGTGGCATTTCATTTATGGACTCCATTCATCTTGGATCACAAGACAACTTACCTTCGGATGTATTAAATAATAAAGGGAGAAACACTTATTACTTCCTACCTTTTATCCTTGGCTTAATTGGCTTAATGTACCATGCGAACAAAGACCTGAAAAGCTTTTATGTTCTTTTAGTATTATTCTTGTTTACAGGTTTTGCGCTTAAAATTTATCTAAACGAACGCCCATTTGAACCAAGAGAAAGAGACTATGCCTTAGTAGGATCCTTTTATGTTTTTGCTATTTGGATTGGATTTGGCGTTTATGCTCTCTATGAAAGTCTTCAAAAATACTTAGCTCCAAAAATAGCTGGGCCAATTATTATCGCAGGAAGTTTGCTAGCCGCACCAGTTTTAATGGCTTCTCAAAACTGGGATGATCATGATCGTTCAAACAAATATACTGCAGTCGCAATGGCTAAGGCTTACCTGAATTCGTGTGACAAAAACGCGATTTTGTTTACCATTGGAGACAATGACACTTTCCCTTTATGGTACGCTCAAGAAATTGAGAAAGTAAGAACCGATATTCGAATTGTGAATACAAGTCTGTTTATGACTGATTGGTACATTGACCAAATGAAACGAAAAGCATATGAATCAGAACCTTTGCCGATATCGTTTAATCATGAAGACTATGTAGGTGACAAACTAGATTATGTAGCTCATATTCCAAAAATTGAAAACAGATGGGACATCAAAGACATGATTACTTTTATCAAAAACCCAAAATCAATTGTTGAGATGGACAATGGTCAATCAATTCATTTTTACCCAACAAATAAAATCAGGCTTGCTGTTGACAAAGAAGCTGTTATCAAAAATAAGGTGGTGTCCCCAAAACAATACGACTCAATAGTGCCTTATATAGATATTGACATGAAAGGTCGTGCTTTATACAAAAACCGATTGATGATGCTTGATTTAATCGCAAACAACAACTGGAAAAGACCTATTTATTTTAGTGGTGGCGCCTATGACGATGAAGATTTTCTTTGGATGAAAAATTACCTTCAATTGGACGGAATGACTTATAAATTGGTTCCTATCAAAACTGTTATCCCAAAAGATGCAAGTCCATTAGAAATGGGAGGAATTGATAGTGATAAAATGTACAAAAATGTGATGAAATGGGATTGGGGAAATAGCGAAAGCCTTACTATTTATCATGACCCTGAAACTAGAAAAAACAGTATAACTTATCGCTCTTACTTGTCAAGATTAATGAATCAATTGATTTTGGAAGGCAAAAAAGAAAAAGCAAAAAATATCATAGAATTAGCAATGACCAAAATGCCCTTGGACAAATTTGGCTATTACTCCTTAGTTGAACCTTTTGCCAAAGGATATTATGACATTAACGAAAAAGCAAAAGCACAAGATTTATTGTTAAAATTAATTGGGAAGTACAAAGAAAACCTCAAATATTACAGCACCTTACCTCCTTCCGAACAATCAGATATTGCTATTGATATCATTACAGATATCGAACGCTACAGAAGTTTGTTATTAGTAATGAAAGAAAGTGGAGATTTGGATTTTTACAATAAAAACAAAGTGCAATTTAATACCTATATCACTATTTTTGAAAGATTTGGTAGAGAAAAAGAATAACACAAAAAACACCTTCTGATAAATGTAGCATAACTAGTTTATGCTACATTTTTTTTATCTTTAAAATTAAAAAAAAGAATATGTCATTCTATTGGATTAAAACCAATGCCCTCATTAAAACGTATTTTTCCAATTATATCTGGGATCTCCCTAATAAAAACAATTGTATTTATTTAACTTTTGATGATGGTCCCACTCCCGAAATAACAGAATGGGTTCTTGAATTACTAAAAAAAGAAAACATCAAAGCTACTTTTTTTTGCATTGGCAAAAACATTCAAGCACAACCAGAACTTTTCAAACAACTAGTTAATGAAGGACATACTGTTGGCAATCACACCAACGACCACTACAATGGCTGGAAAAATAGCGAAGAAATTTACTTAGAAAACACCAAAAAATGTGATGCTATTATTAGCCAAAACACGGGTAAGCAGCCCTACCTCTTTCGCCCTCCTTATGGCCGAATCAAAAAAGGGCAAGCAAAAAAAATTAAAGAATTAGGCTATAAAATTATTATGTGGGATGTACTAAGTGCTGATTTCGATACACAAATCACACCTGAAAAATGTCTAAATAATGTAATTTCGTCTGTTCAATCAGGAAGTATCATTGTTTTTCACGACAGCTTAAAAGCAGAAAAAAACTTAAAATATGCACTTCCAAAAACTATAGACTACTTAAAACAGAAAGGATTTACATTTGAAGTCATTCCAAGATGATTCAAATATAAATCCGTTACTTATATGAAATAAAACTAAGTCTTTTTAGCCTCAAAAACTATAGTTGCTCTTGAACCAAACCTATGATCGTATTAGCATCTAGTTCTCCTGATTGCCTCCACATCATTACTCCTTCTTTGTAAATCATCAAAGTAGGCAATCCTTTAATTCGTAAAACTTCGGCTAATTCTTGATTTTTATCAACATCAATTCGTATCACCTTGGCCTTATCGCCAAGAGCAGCAGCCACATCTTTTATAACTGGATGCATCGAAACTGAAGATTCGTTCCAATCTGTGTAAAAATCGATTAACACAGGAACTTGTGCATTTATAAGTTCTCCAAATTTTGACATAAAACCAAAATATTTAATTTATAATACTTTATACAGAGATATTACGGTGCAAATATAGCATTTTTAACTAATTACGCCCGATTTTCTCCTTTTTTTAGTTGAATAACAGTTATTTCAGGCATAATACCCACTCTCCCAGGATAAGCATGAAAACCAAAACCACGGTTAACATAAACGTATCTTCCTAAATTTTCGTATAAACCAGCCCATTGTTTATAAACGTATTGCGCTAAACTCCATTTAAAATATCCAGGGATTTCTATACCAAATTGCATGCCATGGGTATGTCCTGAAAGCGTAAGATGAAAATGTTTATTATCATTTTTCACTATATGTTCCCAATGGCTTGGGTCATGACTCATAAGAATTTTAAAATCTTCTTTGGTTAAACCCACAGCAGCTTTGTTCAAATCTCCAGCTTGCTTGAAGTTATGCCCCCAGTTTTCAACACCCACTAAGGCTATTTTTTGTCCATCTTTTTCGATAAATGTATGCTCGTTTAGCAAAAGTGTAAAACCTATTTGTCTATACAATTGCTTTATGGCTTCAAAATTCTCAGCTTTTTCTTCTTTTGTTTTCCAGGTAACATATTCGCCATAATCATGGTTTCCTAGCACAGCATATTTACCGAATGCATGTTTGTTTATTTTATTGAAAGTGTCAATCCAAGGATGCATCTCTTTGGCATGAGTATTTACAATATCTCCAGTAAATAAAATCAAATCTGTTTTTTGTTCATTAATCAAATCAATGGCATATTGAATTTTTTCCGCATTATCAAAGCTTCCACTGTGAACATCTGAAATTTGAGTGATTGTAAAACCATCAAAAGCATCAGGTAAATCAGGAAAAAAAATAGCCTGTTTGATGACTTTAAAATTATATTTCCCTTCAAAAATTCCATAAATCATTGATAAGAATGGAATTGCAGCCAAACCTAAACCCACCTGGCTAACAAATTTTCTACGAGAAGGCAAAAAAGTAGATTCATTACTATTTTCTACAAAATGATTAATCACTCCTGTCAAAATCCTAAAAACATCTTCTCCCAACAAGATAAGAGTAATTAAAATCTTTGGAACATAAACCAACAATAATAATCCCATAGTGCGAAGACTAGATTGTGTTTGTCCAACAGAACGATCAAATTGTGTGAAACCGTAAATTATATAAAAGAGCAATGCAATACTAAGTACAGCATATATCCATAAAAAAGTCCTATTCTTTGTTATTGTTTTGACAGCTTGAAAAGCGTAAACCTCGATAAACGCCAAAATCAATAACAAAACTAAAAAGCGAAATATCATATTTCTAAAATTTAGCACAAATTAACAAAGAAAGTAGGCGCTATGAATCGCCTTGCTCATTTTTTAACTTATGTTTTAGAAAAAACAAGCCTACTTCTCTTGCATAATTTAATTTCCGTTCCATAGAAGTAATTATTTTAGACAAAAGCGAGAGTTTGAAGAATGGCAATGGACAAAATCAAATTGCTTTGTTTATTTTTACCCTTTCAAATTTTAGATTCAAAATACATGTCAACTCAAAAAAGACTTTTCCTTTTAGATGCCTATGCCTTGATTTTTCGTGGCTACTATGCTTTTATCAAAAATCCTAGAATCAACTCCAAAGGAATGGATACCTCGGCCATTATGGGATTCATGAACTCTTTGATGGATGTTATCCGAAGAGAAAAACCCGATCACTTGGCAGTAGCTTTTGACAAAGGAGGTAGTGATTATCGTTATGAAATGTATCAAGAATACAAAGCCCATCGCGATGAAACACCAGAGGCGATAAAAATTGCCGTTCCTTATATTCAAGAATTGCTAAAGGCGATGCATATTCCCATCATTGAAAAAGCAGGTTTTGAAGCCGATGATTTGATTGGAACTTTAGCCAAACAAGCTGAAAAAGAAGGCTATCAAGTATTTATGGTTACTCCCGATAAGGATTTTGCACAATTAGTTTCTGAAAATATTTTTATGTACAAACCTGCCCGAATGGGGAATGATATTGAAATATGGGGGATTCCAGAGGTCTTGGCTAAATTTGAAATTGAAAGACCAGAACAAGTAATTGACTTTTTGGGAATGATGGGTGACTCTGCGGATAACATTCCAGGATTACCAGGAGTTGGAGAAAAAACCGCTAAGAAATTCTTGGCCGAATATGGCACCTTAGAAAATTTGTTGGCCAATACACATCAACTTAAAGGGGCCATGAAAACAAAAATTGAAGCAAACAAAGAGTTGGGTATTTTATCCAAAAAACTAGCCACTATCCTACTCGATTGTCCTGTTACTTTTGATGCCAACGATTATGAATTGTCTAAACCTGATGTAGAAAAAACAGATGCTTTGTTTCAAGAATTGGAATTCCGTCAAATGAAAACACAATTCGATAAACTCTTTGGCACGGGAAAAGAATATGACGAAATAGATGGAAATGACAATGGAAACGAAACGAATCCAACAGCTTCAAAAAAGACTGCGTCAAAAAAATCTGCTGAAAACCAAATGGATTTGTTTGGATTCTCTGATGATGAGAATAGCAACGAAAATGGTTTAAATAAGTTTTACCAAACACTCGAAGACACTCCTCATTTCTACCAAATCATTCAAGGAGATTTTTCAGTAAAATTATTACTTCAAAATTTATTACAACAAACTTCTGTATGCTTTGACACTGAAACGACAGGAATCGATGCTTTGAATGCCGAACTAGTTGGTTTATCTTTTTCATGGGAAAAAGGCAAGGGATTTTACGTTCCTTTTCCCGAAAACCAAGAAGAAGCTCAGGAATTGATAGAAAAATTCATCCCTTTTTTCGAAAATGAAACCATCGAGAAGATTGGTCAAAACATGAAATATGATTTGAAAATTTTATCCAATTATAACATTCAAGTCAAAGGAAAACTGTTTGATACTATGATTGCGCATTATTTGATTAATCCAGATATGCGACACAATATGGATATTTTATCTGAAACCTATCTAAAATACAGTCCAAAATCTATCGAAACCTTAATTGGCAAAAAAGGAAAGAACCAGTTATCGATGCGTCAAGTAGCATTGGAGGCGATTAAAGAATACGCCACCGAAGATGCTGACATCACTTTTCAATTGAAGGAGCATTTTCAACCAATTTTAGAAAAAGTAGGCACCAAAAAGTTATTTGATGAGATCGAAATTCCATTAGTACAAGTATTGGCCGATATGGAGAAAGAAGGGATTAACCTTGATGTCGATTTCCTGAAAAAAATGTCGATTGACATGCAAAAAGAAATCGATGCATTTGAACAACAAATTTATGAAACTGCAGGTGAGAAATTCAATTTGGCTTCTCCTAAACAATTAGGCGATATATTATTCGACAAGCTCAAAATTGGCGGAACGAAACAAAAGAAAACCAAAACAGGACAATATGCTACTGGAGAAGAAGTTTTATCTTATTTAGCCCATGAACACCAAATTGTTCGCGATATCCTCGAATGGCGTCAAATGGTAAAACTGCAAAGTACTTACATTGATGCCTTACCCAATCAGGTAGACAAAAAAACAGGAAGAGTACATACCGATTATATGCAAACGGTTGCCGCAACTGGTCGTTTGAGTTCTAACAACCCTAACCTGCAAAACATTCCTATTCGTACTGAAAGAGGACGACAAATCAGAAAAGCATTTATCGCACGTGATGAAAATTACACACTACTTTCTGCGGATTATTCCCAGATAGAATTACGCATTATCGCCGCTTTATGTGGGGAAGAAAACATGATTAAAGCCTTTCAAAACAAAGAAGACATCCATAAAAGTACGGCTGCCAAAGTGTTTAATGTTCCTTTAGAAGAAGTAACCAAAGAACAACGTAGCCATGCTAAAACGGTGAACTTCGGAATTATTTATGGTGTATCGGCTTTTGGATTAAGCAACCAAACCAATTTATCTAGAAAAGAAAGTGCAGATTTAATCGAAGCCTATTACAAAACCTATCCAAGATTAAAATCATTCATACAAGAACAGGTTGATTTTGCCAGAGAAAACGGCTATGTAGAAACCATTTCGGGCAGAAGACGTTATTTGAAAGACATCAATTCTGCCAACGCCATTGTTCGTGGAGGAGCAGAACGAAACGCTGTCAATGCCCCTATCCAAGGTTCTGCTGCCGATATTATTAAAATAGCTATGATCAATATTCATAAAAAGCTAAGCTCTGAAAATTGGCAATCCAAAATGTTATTACAAGTTCATGACGAATTGGTGTTTGACGTACATAATTCTGAACTCGAAAAAATACAACCCATGATCAAACACGAAATGGAGAATGCCTTCAAAATGGCAGTTCCATTGGATGTTGAAATAGGATTAGGTAAAAATTGGTTGGAAGCGCATTAATACCTTCACTAAAAAACCGTCAAGATAATTATATTTTGACGGTAGTGTTTCATTAACTGTGTGACTTCAAGTTTGCATAATTTTTTACAGAACCGCCCAAAAAACCCACTATTTTTCAAAATTTCATCCAAAATAGTACAACAAAATAGTTTTAAAAAAATTAATGTATCTTTGGTTGAAATACCATTGTAATCATGAACGGAACATTAAACAAAGTGATGTTAATAGGCCATCTAGGCGACGACATTAAGATGCATTATTTTGAAGGAGGAAACTGTATCGGACGCTTTCAATTGGCTACAAACGAAGTGTATATCAATAAATCGACCAACGAAAAAATCACTTCAACCGAATGGCATAACTTGGTCGTGCGCAACAAAGCCGCCGAAATATGTGAAAAATATCTTTCTAAAGGAGATAAAATATATGTTGAAGGGCGCATCAAATCACGCCAATGGCAAGCCGAAGACGGTACCACCAAATCCACTACCGAAATTCAAGTCACCGAGTTTACATTTTTGACCACCAAAAAAGACCAAGATCACAAAACGAATCCCACTCAAGAATCCCCAAAAAATACTAACTTTGAGGCCTCAAATGGCAGTTTGCCCATAAACGACTTGCCATTTTAAGGAAAGTTGCAATTGAATAAAAATGAAAAGAAAAGTTAGTGTACTTATAGGACTAGTTTTGCTGGCTGTAACGGGTTGCAAAGACGACGTATTGCCCAAGCCTTCTGGCTATTTACGATTGGATTACCCCGAAGCCCAATACATCGATTTTAAAAACCCTTGCCCCTTTACTTTCGAAAGTAATGACGCGGCCATAATCGAAGGAAAATCCGATTGTAGCTATACCATTACCTATCCCAAAATGAAAGCTACCATTTATTTGACTTACAAACCAGTCTCCAATAACATCAAACAATTATTGCGTGACGCTCAGAAATTAACGTTTGAGCACGTAATCAAAGCCGATGATATTATCGAACAACCGTACTTGAATCCCGACAAAAAAGTCTATGGCATGTTTTATCAAGTCGATGGTAATGCCGCCACCAATTCCCAGTTTTACGCCACCGATAGCACGCGACATTTCATTACAGGTTCGGTTTATTTCTACGCCAAGCCTAATTTTGACTCCATCATGCCCGCCGCAAGTTACATCAAAAACGACATGCAGCACCTCATGGAAACCTTGAAGTGGAAGTAGTTTTTTTGGAGCACAACAATTGGTTTCTCAATAACGACTCCTCCTGCTGTCCGTTCTATCTTTCCCGCCGAACCCCGGCGGCAAAGGATGCCACTCCCATCAGGGCTAGCCAGAACATTTGGTTTTTCATAAGAAAGTAAAAAACATAAAAAAAGCATTCGTTTCTGGCGAATGCTTTTTTGCTTACTAATTTTTCTACCTATGACTTAGTATTTACCACTTTATAGGTTTTGCCATCGGCTACGCCTTCAATTACTTGAGTTAGCGACGTTGGGTTTTGAACCGTTTTGTCAAAAGATACAGTAGCTAACTTTTTATCAAAATCAACCGTAGCTTTTTCTACCCCTTCCGACTCGGCTAATTTTTTCTCGATAGTCTTTGCGCAACCTACTGCACAAGTCATCCCTGTAATTTCGAAACTTGCAGTTTGTACATTAGCGGCGGCGATTGGTTTTTTAGCTGCTGGAGTTGCGGTAACAGTGGCTTCTGGTTTGGCTGTTTCTGTATCTTTCTTGCAACCTATCATGACGATACTTGCAATAGCCATAGCGGTGATTATTTTTGAACTATTCATTGGTATTGATTTAGATGAATTTAAAATGTATTTTGGTCAAAATTAATCAAAAAAACACCTAGATATTCCCAAAATAATTACAATTTTGAATCAAAATAAAATAGATGGTATCAAAACAAATCAAATGGGGCTATTTGCTGCTTTTATCGCTAATATGGGGAAGTTCGTTTATCTTGATTAAAAAAGGATTGGTGGGCTTGACGGCTTTTCAGTTGGGGTCGTTGCGAATTATTTTTGCTGCACTTTTTTTGTTGGTGATTGGTTTTAGAAGTTTAGTAAAAATTCCGCATCATCAATGGAAATACATTGCTTTGACGTCGTTGTTTGGCACTTTTATTCCTGCGTACTTGTTTGCTATTGCGCAAACGCAAATAGATAGTTCTATAAGTTCTATTTTGAATTCCTTAACGCCTTTGAATACTTTGTTGATTGGAGCACTTTTCTTCAGTTTGGATTTTAGACGCAATCAAATTTTTGGAGTATTGATTGGCTTAGTGGGTAGCGCTTTGTTGATTTGGAATGGCGCGATGCATCATCCTAATCAAAATTATTATTATGCTTTTTTAGTATTAATTGCTTCGATTTGTTATGCGACAAATGTCAATTTGATTAAAAAATATTTATCGGATTTGCCTCCGTTGAGTATTACAACGGGTAATTTTTTGGTTTTGCTTTTTCCAGCTTTAGCGGTGTTATACAGTACTGATTTTTTCGCTATGACGCACGGAGCGGCTGTCCAAGAATCCGTGTTGTATATTTTGATTTTGGGCGTGTTGGGAACGGGAATTGCCAATATCATTTTCTTTAAGCTGATTCAAATTTCGTCGCCCGTTTTTGCGACTTCGGTTACGTATTTGATTCCAGTGGTAGCTTTCTTTTGGGGAATGTTAGACCAAGAGTTGTTAACGCCTGTGCAGCTTTTTGGCGCCTTTATTGTTTTGGTTGGGGTGTATTTATCGGCCAGAAAATAGGTGTTGTTTAAGCGGATTTGCGTGAGGGATAGAAGCTGGTTACCAAAGTAACGCGTATAGCCCGACCGCAGTTGCCAAAAGAGGCGTATAGCACGCTAGTCATATGCCTCTTTTGGTAAATGGGGTCACGCCCAAAATAGTATAAACGAAAAAAGACTGCCGATGAAAGCAGTCTTTTTGTTTTAATTTAAGTTGTGATTATTGAAAATCAGCCTCAGTTACACCTTCGTTGATTTTTATTTCGGAGGTAGTAAGTTTAAGCTCTATTCCAATGTTCATTATTGTTGTATGTGGAAATTTTATTCCTTTAACTTCTTTGTAATCATTGAAAAAGGTTGTTTGGGTTCCTCTTTCAGAAGTTTTACTTTCTGCGATTTTGAAGAAGTTTACTGTGTCATAATAAAGCGTTGATTGACCATCTTTGATTGCGTAGGCATCTGTATCGTTGATGGATTCAATGCCTGCTAATGTAATGCTGGCTTTATCAAGTAAAGGTAATTCATCAAAAGGATTCATATCGGCTTTCTTTTCTTTAAACTCTTCGATAGAGAGATCTTTGCGTTGGCCTTGTTGAATCGCGTATCCTGATTTGTCTCCTAATACTCGTTTCATCATAGTCATTCCTCCAGCCTTCATTTCTACACTCAATTTTTTGTCTGAGGTTATTTTTGAAATCATCTCAACAGTTGTGCCTTGAACTGATCCAGAGGCAACAGTAACGATTGATTTTACCTTTTTTAAAGACTCTTTTCCGCCAATCGCTTTGATGTAGTTTTCTAGAACGCTTTTAGCAGTAACCCCAGCTGGAATTTCTTTTTTGGTTACTGGTTTTTCTACTGGATTACCGTATTTGTCAAAAAAGAACAATGGTAGTTTTAGTTTTTCTAAACCAGATGTTATCTCACTTGCTTTTCCAACGATTACGATTCTAGTGTTGTCTAATAAGAAGTATTTATTAGCTACGCGTTGAATATCATCAGGTGTTACAGCATTGATGGTTTGAATGTATTTTTCGTAAAAATCGGCAGGCAATTGTTCTGTCTCGATATTTAAAGCGTAGCGCGCCACGGCTTGTGGTTTTTGAACTTGCATTACAAAACGACCAATGTATCCTGCTTTTACGTTTTTCAAGACTTCGGCATCCACTTTCTCGGTTCTGATTTTTTTGATTTCTTTGATGAATTCAACCACAGCACTATCAGTAACGGCATTTCGAACAGCAGAATTAGCTACAAATTTGGTTACATATTTTCCGCTTCCAATTTCAGAACGTGCGCCATAAGTCCAAGCGTGTTTTTCTCTCAAATTCATATTCAAATACGAATTGAAATCACCACCCAAAATTTGATTAGCAATCACTGCTGGGAAAAAATCTGGGTCGTTCATTTTTAGATTCAAGGTGTTGACCAACGAAATTTCGGATTGTACAGCATTTGGTACATCTACTATGTTGATTTGTAATTGACCTACGTTTGGATTAGCCGTATAGTTTTCTTTGGCAATGTTTTTTTTCTCCCAAGCGCCAAATAGTTTTTCAACAGCAGCTTTGGTTTCTTTGAATTTTACGTCTCCAATGATTACCAAATAAGCGTTTTCTGGCACAAAACGTGTAGCATAGTTGTTTTGAACATCAGCCAACGTTACGTTTTTTAACGTTTCTTCTGAAACGTATTCACCAGAAGGATGGTTTTTACCAAAAGCAAGTACATCAACAACTCGGCTAGAAATTGCGGCTACGCTTTTCTCGTTGGCTTTTAATCCTTCAATCATTTTCGCTTTGTCTTTATCAAATTCTTCTTGTGTGAAGTTAGGATACAAAGCACCTTCGGCTAATAATTCTAAAGCACGTCCAGCATATTTAGACAATGCACTAGCTGAAGCCCCTTGCGAAGAAAAATTGATGTTAGCACCTAAGAAATCAATTTCTTCATTAAAAGCATCTTTTGAAGTTTTTTTGCTACCATTACCTAACAAACTACTAGTTAAATCATCTACCCCTTTTTTATTTCCTTCGGCAAAAGGAGGATTGTCTAGTGTAAGATTGAAAGAAACACGAGGGAGCTTATGATTTTCTACCACCATTACTTTTAGTCCATTTTTTAGGACAAAACTTTCTGGTTTTTTGATTTGAACGATAGGTGCTGCTCCAGGTTTTGGTTGTGGTCTGTTTTGCGCTTGCATAATTCCTGTTACTAAGAATAGGGTTAAGAGGATGCTTATATTTTTCATAATGTTCATATCTTGTTATTTTGCCTTTTCTGCTGCTGGTACGTAATCTAAAACTAATCGTTGATTTGGGTTTAAGTACTTTTTGGCAACGTCTCTAATTTCTTCTCTTGTGATAGAGTGAATCATTTCTATTTCTGTATTGATTAGGTTGATATCACCATACAGTAGATAATAAGTAGCCAAATTTTCAGCGATTCCCTCAATAGAAGCATTAGAACTTACAAAATTGTTGTCGAACTTGTTTTGCAGTTTTTGGTAATCTTTCTCGGAAATTAACTCAGTTTGCAATTTGGTTATTTCTTCATCAATTTCTTTTAAGATATCAGTTGGGGAATTTTGTCCCATTGGCAAACCATACAAAATATACATACCGTAATCTTCTTGGCTGTTGCTAAAAGCACCTACTTGTAGTGCAATTTTTTTATCGTCAACAATTTTTTTGTACAACTTAGAGCTTTTGCCATCGCTTAAATAAGAAGAAATAAGGTCTAAAACGCGTGCATCTCTAGTTTTCATTGAAGGCGTTCTGTAAGCCGCAACAATAGCTGGAATTTGAATATTGTTGTCTTCAAATCTAGCTTTTATGGTTTCTGTAATAGGTTCTTCGATGAATTGTTCTCTTTTAATCGGAGCTCCTTTGGGAATTGTTCCAAAATACTGTGCAATCCATTTTTTGGCTTCGTCTTTTTTGAAATCACCAGCTACTACCAAAACAGCATTATTAGGAATGTAGAATTTTTTGTTGAACGCTTGGAATTCTTCTAAAGTGGCAGCATCTAGATGCTCCATAGAACCGATTGTTGCCCAACGGTAAGGATGTTTCTTGAAAAGGTTTTCTTTTACTACCGCTTGGAATCTTCCGTAAGGTTGGTTGTCCATTCGGGTTCTTTTTTCCTCTTTCACTACCTCGTTTTGAGTATCTACACCAATTTTGTTGATCACAGGGTGTAGTAATCTTTCGGATTCCATCCAAAGGGCTAATTCTAAATTATTAGAAGGAAAAACTTCATAGTAATAGGTTCTGTCATCTGAGGTGTTGGCGTTGTTTACGCCTCCATTGGCAGTTACAATCTTGAACCATTCGCCACGTTTGATGTTTTCGGTACCTTCAAATAACAAATGCTCAAAAAAGTGAGCAAAACCAGTACGGTCTGGTCTTTCGTCTTTCGAACCTACATGGTACATTACTGAAGTGATTGCTACAGGAGCGGACGGATCTTGGTGTAAGATGACGTGCATACCATTGTCTAAGTCGTATTCTTCAAACGCTACTTTTTGAGCCGAGGCAACGCCTCCAAGCATCAATACGCTACTCAAAGCCATTATTGTTTTTTTCATAAAGTTTATAAAAGTTTTGTTTTTGCATTAGTTCAGGTTCTGTAAAAAATGTTACACCAAATGTACTTTATTTTAGGGGTTCATGTAAATAGAATTTTGTTTTTGCATGATTTTAACATTAGTTTAAACAGAGCAAAAGTCTTAAAAATCAGTCAGTAATAAGGCTGTAAATATTTTTTTATCAATAGATTGCAGGATTAATTTTTAGTTGTATATTTGCAACCTTAAAAATCAATAAATCAATTTGGTATGTATGCAATCGTAGAGATAGCAGGGCAACAATTCAAAGTAAGCAAAGACTTAAAGGTTTATGTTCACCGTTTGGCTAATGAAGAAGGTTCAAAAGTTTCTTTTGACAAAGTTCTTTTATTAGACGATAATGGAAATGTAACTTTAGGCGCCCCAGCTATAGAAGGTGCTTCAGTAGAAGCTAAAGTGTTACAACACTTAAAAGGAGATAAAGTTATCGTTTTCAAAAAGAAAAGAAGAAAAGGATACAAAAAAAGAAATGGTCACAGACAATATCTTACTCAAATTGTAATTGAAGGTATTACTGCAGGTGGAACCGCTAAAAAAGCAGCTCCAAAAAAAGCAGCTGTTGAAGCTACAACTGAAGAAGCACCAGCTCCTAAAGTAAAAAAAGCTCCAAAAGCTAAAAAAGAAGATACAAAAGAATAATAACAATATTAAAACCAATACGTCATGGCTCACAAGAAAGGTGTCGGTAGTTCTAAGAATGGTAGAGAATCAGAATCAAAACGTTTAGGCGTAAAGATTTTTGGTGGTCAAGCTGCTATTGCTGGGAACATCATCGTAAGACAAAGAGGTTCTAAACACAATCCAGGTGAAAATGTTTACATCAGTAAAGATCACACCCTACACGCAAGAGTAGACGGAGTTGTAAAGTTCCAAAAGAAAAAAGATAATAAATCATATGTTTCTGTACTTCCATTTGAAGCATAAGCAATAGGATTATAATTATTACAAAGCCTGTCAATCAAGAATTGACAGGCTTTTCTTTTTTATGATGGATTGAATAATAGTCCTATGCTAAAAAACAATTTTAACTTATTGTTGTTCACCCAAGAAGTGTCGAAAATGATAGGCCCCAAAAAGGTGTTGTATGAAACGGTAGCACCGCCAGACAATAGCAAACTTGTGGCATCTTGATCTTGCCATTTACCTTTTGGAGCATAAAAATTTCTTTTAAAATCATTAAAACTTTTAAAGCCAACGCTTGCTAAATCTAGATGCGGAATTAAATACACTTTAGACGTAAGATTAGTTTGAAGGCTTAGGTTTGCTTTTATAAACTGACTAACATTAAGTTCATTTTCTTGCAAACCTGCAAATGTTACGCTGCTTTTCAAAGGATTTGAGGTGTACCCCCCAACGAAATACTTAGAAGCATACCCAAACTGAGCAGCAGAAATCTGATGAGATTGTATTTGATCTTCAAGCATAAATCCTGCACTAGCTTCCATGATGAGTACTTTGTTTTTTATTGGAATTCTATTTTCGTAGTTAAAATTGAATTTAGTAAAAGGATTCAGGCTACCGCTAAAATTTTGAGCAGAATTGTTAGCATAGTTTATATCAACATCTTGATGTATAGAACGAGACAATTCTACATGTAATTTATTTCCCGTCGAAGCAAAAAACACCTTGTTTAAGTTGTCAGTATAATAATGAACATTCATTTCTACCTGATTTAGATAGTAGCTACTTAAAGTAAATACAGTATTAAAGCCGGGATCTGTTTTTGGTTTCAAATGTGTATAATGATAGTTTAGCCCAAATCCAAAATAACTCTTTAAAGAATTTATATTTCTATTAATTTGATTATCAAAACAAAGCGAATTGTATTGTATATTATCAGCTTTTTTTCGTTGAATATATACATCCTGAGTTAAGCGTTGACCATACACTTCTGAACGCCACCACCATTTTTTTTCTTTACCAAAAATAGTTTGATACTGGAGCCTGATTCTGGGTTGTTGCGCAATATCGCCTGTAATTAGAACTCGGGAAGACTCTCCTAGTAAATTCCTTCCAGTATAGTTTATAATGGCTCCAAAACCGCGAAAAGTATCAAAATGCAAAGAGGCTTTAATTTGATTTTTATAGTATTCAGAAGCATTGAGTTGTAGATGGGTTTTGTTGTCTTTTGAAAAAGTGGTGTAATTGATTTGATTGAATAAATTGGTTCCCATTGCTTTTCTAACTCCTTCAGCTATGTCTTCTATAGTATACTTGTTATTTGATTTTATACCAGAACGTTTTTCAACCAACTTAAGATTAGCATCACTAAAATTCTTATAAACAATAGTATCCAACACAAACTCTCGGTCCATAGTGGGTAGTTGCGGTTTTTTTACAGGAAAAGCTTTTAGTTTTTCAGCCAACATCTTCAAGGCTTGCATATTTTGCTTGGTAGCAATTTTGCCCTCTTTGTAAATTTCTTTACTCGCGTCAAAATCGCCAGTTGAGTAAGTTAAATTGGGATAATGGCTAAACAATATATCACAAAGTTTTTTGTTACTTTCGTTCTTTAAATTACTAGTTAACATGGCTGATTGAAAAATAAGTGTTGAGAGATTTTCTAGTTTTTCAATAGTTACTTCATCATCACCAACATCGCTCCCAATAATAATGTCTGCGCCCATGTTTTTAGCAATATCTGTTGGAAAATTATCTAACATTCCGCCATCTACCAAGATAGTATTTTGGTAAGGCACAGGTTTGAACACACCAGGAATAGACATACTCGCTCTCATCGCGAGCCCAATAGAACCCTCATCAAGTATAACGGCTTTTCCGTTCAAAATATCAGTCGCCATTGCTCTATACGGAATCGGCAATTTATCGAAATTAGAAATGTTATAGGCGGGATAAGTGATTAGTGATAGAAACTCTCTAAGATTTTGATCATTTAACAAGGAAGATTTAATAACAGGTTTGTAATTTTTTACATCGATGTCTATTAAATAACGACTGAATTCACTCATTTCCTCTACACTAACATTATTCAGAGACACCTTCCCCCCCAACAATTCGTCCCATTGAGCACTATTCGCAATTTTGGCAATACTGTCTCCAGAATAACCCATAGCATATAATCCTCCAACAATACTTCCCATGCTTGTTCCTACTACTAAATCAGGAACTATCCCTAATGAATCTAAAGCCTGAATCACAGGAATATGCGCAATTCCTTTGGCGCCACCACCACTGAGTACTAAAGCTACTTTTGGCTTTTTATTCTGCGAAAAATAATGTTGCGGCATTGCCAATAATACTATTAATAAGAAAAAAGATAGCCAATGCGACTTGGGAGTAAGCTTGTTCAATGTATAAAAATCGAATCGGAAGTGCTCATTTTTTTGTTTCATATTTTAGAGACCAATAAGTTAGCGAACTCATTCTTTTTAATGCCTTCTAAAATACTAAATTAGAACAAGATACAAACGTTCTTCTTTTGTTAAAGTTTTGAGTGCTTGATGGTTGATGAGTTCTTTCTGTTTAACTTCAGTTTTTTGTGTAGAGTGATTTTTTTGTTTAGTATCTTATTGATATTATTTACTATTTTAACATTTCTAGTTTTGTAATTTAAAATAGTATAATTTTGGATTTCCACATACGAGTTCAGTATAATTATCTCCAATTTTTTCACCAATATAAGTAGTTACTAATTCTCCAGTATTTGAGTCATGACTATAGTCCCAAATTTCATTATTTGAATATAATAGCTCTGTAAATGAGTAGGATTCTGGATTATCAGAGAATTTTATTTTTTCAGTTTTTATTAAGTCCCATTTTTTTGAAGTCCTATAAATTTCATAAAAAAGGATTTCATCTTTGGTTATGGTAATCATTTTTCCGCCTAGGTTGTCCTCTCTAATAGCCCAATTTCCTTCTTTTAGGATCCATTTCCAGTTTCCAATCAATGAATTGATTTTGTTATCTCTTAAAATAGTTTTTAAAGAATCTGACTTTTGTGATGCTTTTTTGCTTATGTCAGCTTTTGGATTAATATTCTGAATGATTGCAAAAGTTTTAATTGCTTCTATATTTTCTCCATTTTTATAAGACTTTATTGCTACTGTATATAGTTGTTCTTGGTACTCACTTCGGTCGGTTCCCTGAGCTGAAATTATCTGAACAAAGAATAATAATAAGGTGACAAACAAAAAGTTTTTCATTTACTTATGGACATGTTTATTTTAATCATAAAAATACAAATATTATAGTTTAAACATTAAAAGGGGTAAAATTTTCCTTTAAAATATTCAATCTTGTCTATGAATAGAAATTTTGAGTTTAAATAGTTATATCAAACCAAAAACCCTCACAATACAACTGAATTTAGTTCAGTTTTCTGCGAGGGTTTCTTTGTGCTATATATGTTTTAGGATAGTTTACTCACAAGTTACGTTGTCCAGAAGATAAGATATTCATAATTATACTATCCTAAAGTAGAAATGATAATTTACTGTTGGTCAAGTTTTTTTGTCATTGTAAAACCAATAAATAATGCGACACCAGCCATAGTGAAAATAGTTGCAGGATACAATGCGCCTTCATTTAATGAGGTATATGTTGAAAGCAACAATGCTATAAAAACACCTATGCCTATACCCATAAGTAATAAGGCTAAGTTTAAAAGTATTATTTTTGAAAATGAGGTTGAGCTTTTGTCTCTGCCCATAAAAATGCTTGCATCAACACCTTTTTCGATAAGTGCCAAACGTTCTTTGTTTCTTGTTGATAGATAAAGGTAAATAATACCGAAAATTGCTAAGAACAAGCTGATTGGAATTAAAATTTCTGCGTTCATAATTTTTATTTTTTTAAATTGATTAATGTATTTGTTAGCTATGACGATGCTGTTTAAGATTAGGTTACACATTTTTTGAAAAAATATTTTTTGCGTTTTATTGTAACCTATAGTAATGACTTGTCGTCTGATGTAAATATGAACAGTTTTAACGAGCAATACTATATTACTAAAATCATCGGAGGTGACTCGAATGCATTTGCTGTATTGGTTGATCAGTATAAGGATTTGGTCTTTTCGTTGTCTTTGAAAATGCTTAAAAATAGGGAAGAGGCCGAGGAAGCAGCTCAGGATACTTTTGTAAAAGTGTTTAAATCCTTGAACAACTTTAAAGGGGATTCAAAATTTTCAACTTGGATTTACAAAGTAGCTTATAATACTTGCTTAGATCAACTCAAAAAGAACAAAAGAGTGCAGGATACGATTCCGATAGATGATTTTTCTGAGAAACAAATTGAAAACTTAGAAAATGTTTTGGATGCTATCGATGAAAGAGATCGAAATAAAATGATTCAGGATTGCATTCATTTGTTGCCGAGCGAAGAGGCTTTTTTATTGATCTTGTTTTATTTTGAAGAACAATCTTTGGAAGAAATTTCAAAAATTATAGATTGTACTGCCAATAATGTTAAAGTGAAACTTTACAGAAGCAGAAAAAAAATTGCGTCTATTTTAAAAATGCGTTTAGAATCCGAAATAATTGAATGTTATGGAAGCAAGCGAAAATAAAGACTTAGAAAAATTAGTAGATAAAATGATGAGTGATCTAACTTTAGAATCACCTTCTATTGATTTTACTTCAAAAGTAATGGCTCAAGTAGTAGTAACAAAAACGAGCGATGTCACTTTGTATAAACCTTTAATTCCAAAATCAATATTTATAGCTGTTTTTGGATTTACTTGTTTGTTGACAATTTATCTTTCTATTTATGGTGAAACGACACCCGAAAGCTGGTTGAATTTTATTAATTACGAAAAGTTATTCAATAGTAGATTATTGAAAGGATTTACAATTTCTACAATTTCGATGTATGCTATTGTGGCTTCTACAGTTATGTTTTGTATTCAAATTGGTTATTTAAAAAATTACTTTAACAAACGAATTGGAGTTTAAATTATTTTATTGTTGAATTTGCCCAAAAACAAGAAACCCTTACAGTACAACTGAATATATTTCAGTTTCCTGCAAGGGTTTGTCTGCTTTTAACTAGTTACTAGTCACTCATCACTAAGGACTAATTACTAAATTAGTATCTGTAATATTCAGGCTTAAATGGACCTTGAACTTCAACACCAATGTATTCTGCTTGATCTTGACGTAAAGTCTCTAATTCAACACCTAATTTAGCTAAGTGCAACATCGCTACTTTTTCATCTAAATGCTTTGGTAACATATACACTTCATTTTTGTAAGCAGCACTGTTTTTCCACAATTCGATTTGAGCCAAAGTTTGGTTAGTAAATGAGTTACTCATTACAAAACTTGGGTGACCTGTAGCACAACCAAGGTTTACCAAACGACCTTCAGCTAAAATGATGATGTCATTACCGTTGATAGTATATTTGTCAACTTGTGGTTTGATTTCGATTTTTGAAGCGCCGTGGTTTTTGTTCAACCAAGCCATATCAATTTCGTTATCAAAGTGTCCGATGTTACAAACGATAGTTTTGTCTTTCATTTTTTCAAAATGAGATCCCAAAACAATGTCTTTGTTTCCAGTTGTAGTGATGATGATGTCAGCATTTCCAACAACAGTATCTAATTTTTTAACTTCATAACCGTCCATTGCAGCTTGTAAAGCACAAATTGGATCAATTTCAGTAACCGTTACAATAGACCCAGCACCTCTAAAAGAAGCAGCTGTTCCTTTTCCTACGTCTCCGTAGCCACAAACGATTACTCTTTTTCCAGCCAACATAATATCTGTAGCACGACGAACGGCATCAACAGCAGATTCTTTACAACCGTATTTGTTATCAAATTTAGATTTAGTAACCGAGTCGTTTACGTTGATCGCTGGCATTGGTAATGTTCCCGCTTTTACTCTTTCGTATAATCTGTGAACACCAGTAGTAGTTTCTTCAGATAATCCTTTAATTCCAGCAACTAATTCTGGGTAACGATCGATAACCATATTAGTCAAATCTCCACCGTCATCCAAAATCATATTCAATGGTTTTCTATCTTCACCAAAGAACAACGTTTGCTCAATACACCAGTCAAACGATTCTTCGTCAAGACCTTTCCAAGCATACACCTGAATTCCAGCAGCAGCAATAGCAGCAGCAGCCTGATCTTGAGTAGAAAAAATGTTACAAGAACTCCAAGTTACTTCAGCTCCAAGCGCAATCAAAGTCTCAATCAAAACTGCGGTCTGAATTGTCATGTGTAAACATCCTGCAATACGAGCGCCCTTCAAAGGTTGTTCGTCTTTGTATTCTGCACGAAGCGCCATCAAACCTGGCATTTCAGCTTCTGCTAATTCAATTTCTTTTCTTCCCCAAGCTGCTAAGGAAATGTCTTTCACTTTGTAAGCCACATAAGGCATAGTTGCTGTACTCATTTATAGTATATTTGTATATTGAAATTTTTTGCAAATTTACGTAATAAGTTTAGAAATAAACCAATTTCTTTGAGAATTGTGAATTGTTTAATTCCTTAAGCGTTAGAATTTTAAATACCTTGTCAATTGCACATACAAAGTTGGTCAACTATAAGGAGCTAATCCTGCTGTCCACTATATCTTGTATGGCGAACCCCGCCATACAAGGATGCCGTTCCCATCAGGGCTAGGCAATGTGCTAAACAACAAGAGAATTGTATTCAAAAACCAAACTATAAACGACACCTTATTTACAAATGCCGTTATTCAAAACCCTCCAGTATACTCAAGAAACCACACTCTACGTTTGGCACATCACCGAGACGTTCTCGGATTTGTACGAACAAGTACACTTGAACACGATTAGCACCCAACGACTCAACGGAATGAAGTCGCAATTGCATCAGCGCGCCTTTTTGAGTGTTAGAAAACTACTAGCTGAAGCAGGATATACCGACTTTGATTTGTTTTATGATGTTTCAGGCAAGCCTCATTTGAACGACAACAAATACATATCCATAACCCATTCCCACGAATTCGCCGCCATTATCATAAGCAATCAAACCGTCGGGATTGATATCGAATTGCAACGAGAAAAAATCCTTCGCATCGCCGATAAATTTGTCGATACTGCTGAGTTATCTAGACTGCAAAGCTTCTCAACAGATGATTATATTCGGAAGTTAACCGTAAAATGGGGTGCCAAAGAAGCAATCTTTAAGATTCGTAACGAAAAAGGCATTAGTTTTAAGAACCACATCAAAGTCAGTCCATTTGAGTTAGACCAAAAAGAAACCACTGCTATTTTGGATTTCGAAAAAAAGCAGCAATGGTTTACTATTTGTTTTGATGAGTTCGATTCTTTTACTCTAGTTTATGCTTTTGAAAAAAACGAGCAATAGTATGTATTCTTTCAGTAGTTTTGTGTCAACTCAGCAAATGGCTGTAAGATGATTATTATGAAAAACATTTATCAAGATATTCTGTTGGCAAAAAAAGAAAACCATAAACTCCTTGCTATTCTTCTCGACCCCGATAAAATTGATTTGAATGCTGTTCCTGCTTTAATTCAAAAAGTGACAAACGCTCCAGTCACACACGTTTTTATTGGCGGAAGCCACGTAACCAATAATATTATAGACGAGCTCATTCTAAAGATTAAAAGCAGTTGTGAGTTACCTATTGTGCTTTTTCCTGGCAATCCATCTCAAATTTCAATTCACGCTGATGGTATTTTGTTTTTGTCCTTATTGTCCGGTCGCAATCCCGATTTTTTAATCGAGCATCAGGTAAAAGCAGCGCCAATTCTCAAAAAAACCGACTTAGAAATTATTCCTACCAGTTATCTTTTAATAGAAAGCGGAAACGAAACGGCAGTAGCTCGCGTGAGTAAAACTACACCCATATCACGAATCGATGTCGAGGCGGTTTGTAATACCGCGATGGCAGGCGAAATGCTAGGACATCAGCTCATTTACCTCGAGGCTGGAAGTGGAGCAAAGCAATCGGTTCCTTTAGAAATGATTCGAGAAGTTGCTAAAAACACTTCTATTCCTTTACTTGTTGGCGGAGGCATTACCTCTTTGTTGGGGATTCAAAATGCTTATGATGCAGGAGCTGATGTGGTTGTAATTGGCACAGCTTTTGAAAAAGATCCTTCTTTTTTTGAAATAAATAATATACAATAAACTATGATCGATTATTTTTTTGCACAATATAAAGACTATTCCACACTTATGGTTAGTTTGGAACTCATTGCCATTTTTTTCGGTTTGTCTAGTGTTTGGTTTGCTAAAAAAGATAATATTTTAGTCTTTCCTACAGGTTTGGTTAGCACTTCAATCTATGCCTATTTGCTTTGGCAATGGGAGTTATTAGGCGATTCGATGATCAATGTGTATTACTTTGTAATGAGTGTGTATGGTTGGTACCATTGGACACGTAAAAAGGGCGATGAAGTTGAATTTCCTATTTCATGGACCACACGAAAAGACAAAGGCTATAGCATGGTTATTTTTGTAGCTACCATAATTTTTGTGGTATTGGTCTACCTTTATTTTGGTAAATTTACCACCTGGTATTCGTACGTAGACACTTTATTGACTGCAATATTTTTCGTAGGCATGTGGTTAATGGCAAAACGAAAAATTGAGAATTGGATTTTCTGGATTATTGGAGACTTCATTTCAATACCGCTTTATTTTGCAAAAGGATATACCTTTACAAGCCTTCAATACATTATTTTTACAATTATTGCCTTTTATGGTTATTTAGAATGGAAGAAAACCTTAAACAGCTCTCCAAAACAGGAGCTTCAGAAATAATAAGAATTGCCATTTTTGGACCTGAATCTACAGGCAAAACCACTTTGGCAAAACAATTGGCCGAATACTATCAAACGGTTTGGGTACCCGAATTTGCTCGCGATTATCTGCAAGAAAAATTAGATAGTGACCGTGGAATTTGTGACGTAGAAGATATGTTGCCCATAGCTTATGGACAAACCAAATTAGAAAACGAACGCGCGGCTATCGCAAATACGTTTTTATTTTGTGATACCAATTTGATGGTCACCAAAGTGTTTTCTGAGCTGTATTATAACTTTTGCGATTCATTGCTGGATGAAGCAGCACGAGCGCATCAATATGATTTGTTTTTTCTTACGGATATTGATGTTCCTTGGGAAGACGACGGTTTGAGGGATAGCCCTGAAGGACGAGAATCTGTTTTTTCAGTATTCAAACAATCACTTATTGACAACAAAAAACCATTTATTACTTTAACTGGAGATAAAAAAACGCGTCTAAATAAAGCTGTAACCATTTTAGAAGAGTTAAAGATGGCAAAGAAAATGGGAATCGATTCTTTGGACTTTGTACAAATCCATGAGCACGGTATTCCGTTGGCAAAAGTGCAAGAACAATTAACAATTTACAAAAACGGAATTGACAAAACCATTTTAGATAGACCCGCTACAATTGGCGATGGAATTAAGCATTTATCTTCGGAAGAGTTTGTCAAAAAAGCTGCATTTTTTGATGTCCATAAAACTCCTTTAAAATTAAAAAAGCTAGTTCCTGCTTCGGGAGCAGCTACGCGTATGTTCAAGTTTTTGAACGAATTTTTAAAGGATTACCATTACAATAACGAAAGTATCAATGCTTATATCAATAGGAAACGGGACTTAGAGCTGTCTCTTTTTATCGTCGGAATGGATAAATTCCCGTTTTTTAAAGCGATAGATCAACAACTTCGAGCTGATTTTTCCGATTTTGAGTTTTGGTCAGCCGATCAGAAAAATTATTATTTCATTACTTATTTATTGCATTCAGATTATTTTGATTTTGCTAGTAAACCCAAAGGCGTTTTGCCTTTTCATAAGTATTTGGATCATGTAGCCACGCCATTTGAAGAGCATCTAAACGAAAGTGTGGCCTATGCCACAGTACAACAAAAAAGCTATTTGCATTTTACCATCACTCAGGCGCATCAACCCTTATTTGAAAAATTAGAACAAGAATTAAAAAGCAAAATCGAAACGCAATCCAATACAATTATTGAAATTGGCTATTCATATCAAGATAGATCTACTGATTCTGTAACAGTAGATGCCAACAATCAATTGGTAAAGAATCAAAATAATGAACTTTTATTTCGTCCAGGAGGTCATGGTGCTTTGATTGAAAACCTTAATGCTTTGGATGCTGATCTTGTATTTATCAAGAACATTGATAATGTAATTCAAAATGAAATAAACGCTATTGTCTTACACAAAAAAGGACTAGCCGGGATTTTATTAAAATTACAACAGCGCGTTTTTAAATATGTAGAAGTCATTCATCAACAGCAAGTCAGTGAATCCGAAGTTAATGAAATCGTGACTTTTGTTCAAAATGAATTGAGTATTGAGTTGACTAATGGATTTTCAAAATTAACATTTGAGAATAAACTAAAAGAATTGCTGTGTGTTTTAGACCGTCCGATTCGGGTATGTGGTATGGTAAAAAATGAAGGAGAACCTGGTGGTGGGCCGTTTTGGGTAATTGATGGCAATGGGAAGACAACCTTGCAAATTGTTGAATCTTCTCAGATGGATTTAAAAAACGAAGAACAGCAGCGAATTTTGGATAATGCTACTCATTTTAACCCAGTAGATTTAGTTTGTGGCATTAAAAATCACAAAAAACAAAAGTTTGATTTAAGTCAGTTTGTAGATCATAATAGCGGATTTATTGTAGAAAGAAAGCTGGGAAGCGACACCATAAAATCCTATGAATTACCTGGGTTGTGGAATGGAGCCATGGCCAAGTGGATTACCGTTTTTGTTGAGGTTCCTATGGTTACTTTCAATCCCGTTAAAAACGTAAATGATTTGCTTAAGCCTGCGCATCAAGCCCATCAAACTTTGTAAAATGGAAACGGAAAAAATAGTAAGCGAATTGCAATTTAAAGCCGTTAGAAGCAGTGGAGCTGGCGGGCAAAATGTTAATAAAGTGTCGTCGAAAGTCGTTTTAACTTTTGATTTGCAACAATCTCAAGCCTTAACCGAGGAAGAAAAAGTAGTGCTAGAAAACAAACTGGCGAATAGATTGACCTCAGAACACCTCTTGATTTTGCACTGTGATGAAGACCGCAGCCAGCTCAAAAATAAAGCCATTGTAACCAAACGTTTTCTAGCGATAATCCGAGCAGGTTTGTTGGTACCCAAAGAAAGAAAAGCTACCAAAATTCCAAAATCGGCCATCAGAAAACGGATTAAGGATAAAAAGAGTTTGTCAGACATCAAGCAATCAAGAAGGAAGCCCGATTTTTAATTGTTTCAAAAACTTTAAATTTTAAACTTGGAACTTCAAACAAATGATATATATTTGCGCCGTCTCAAAGGGGTGCTCTAAATAACGAGCTGAGATCATACCCAAAGAACCTGGGCGGGTAATGCTGCCAAGGGAAAAAATGACAAAATACTAGAGTGCACGCTATTGTCTTGTCATAGAAACAAATCATTTATTAATTTAAAAACAAAAGAATAATTCCCCCTTTTATTCGTAAAACTATTTACGGATGAACCCTTTATTTTATTCCAAAAGTACAAAGTATAAAGTACAAAGTACAAAGACAGTTTCTTTACGTCTTTTTTCTATTCTCTTTTTTCTATTCTCTAGTATCACTTTTGCTCAAGTACAAGACACAACCAAAGTCAACCAATTGGATGATGTTTTGGTTTCGGCAGTGCGTGTGACTTCTAAAACGCCGGTTTCGTTTAGCAATTTGACTAAAAAACAAATCCAGTTTCGCAATTTGGGTCAGGACATTCCAACGCTAATGAATTATATGCCTTCAGTGGTAACTACTTCGGATGCAGGTAACGGAATTGGCTACTCAGGCATACGCGTTCGTGGTAGCGATGCGACTCGTGTAAACGTAACCATCAACGGAATTCCGTACAATGATTCTGAAAGTCATGGTACTTATTGGGTGAATATGCCTGATTTTGTTTCTTCTGTAGAAAGTATTCAATTGCAGCGCGGTGTAGGAACGTCTACCAATGGTTCAGGAGCTTTTGGAGCAAGTTTGAATATGCTAACCGATTCATATACCAAAGAAGCAAGTGCTGAAATTGCCAGCTCAGTAGGAAGTTTTAATACTTTGAAAAACACGGTTAAATTCAGTACAGGTTTACTAAATGACCATTTTGAAATCGCAGGACGTTTATCTGTTTTACAATCTGACGGCTACATTGACCGCGCTAGTTCAGACTTAAAATCGTATTTCTTGCAAGGAACTTATGTAGGGAAAACTACTTTGCTAAAAGCCTTGGTTTTTGGAGGAAAAGAAAAAACATACCAAGCTTGGAACGGGATAGATGGAGAAACGCTGAATAGCAATCGTAGATTTAACAGCGCTGGAATGTATACAGACGAGGCAGGAAATACTCGTTTTTATGATAATGAAACCGATAACTATCAACAAGACCACTCGCAATTGCATTGGAACGAAAGATGGTCGGATAACTGGAGTTCTAATTTTGCCTTGCATTATACCAAAGGGAAAGGTTATTACGAAAATTACAAAGAAGACGCAAAATTTTCTAGTTATGGTTTGAATCCGATCAATGTGAATGGAACTATCATTAATAAAACGGATTTGATACGCCAAAAATGGTTAGATAATGATTTTTACGGTACTACTTTTTCTGCCAAGTATACTACCGATGCCTTACAATTAATTTTGGGCGGAGGCTATAACAAATACGAAGGCCTTCATTTTGGAAAAGTGATATGGGCGCGTTACGCTTCTCAAAGTGAGTTGGGAGATCGATATTATGAAGATTTTGCCACGAAAACTGATGGAAACTTTTTCGCCAAAGCCAATTATCAAGTTTCAGAACAATTGAGTTTGTATGGAGATTTGCAATACCGAAACGTACACTATAAAGCTGATAGTCCAGAAACTGGATTGGTCAATGATACCTTTCGTTTTTTCAATCCTAAAGCGGGTTTGAATTTTAAGGTTAATGAGGCGAACACGATGTATTTTTCGTATGCAAGAGCCAATCGTGAACCAAATCGCACCGATTATGAAAATGGAGGCGTACGACCTGAAACCTTAGATGACTTTGAATTGGGATGGCGTTTGAACAACGAGAAAATACAATTGAACACCAACATCTATTATATGGCATACAAAAACCAGTTGATTTTGACTGGAAAATTAGATGATGTGGGAGCTCCTATTCGTTCAAATAGTGAAAAAAGCTACCGTTTAGGTCTTGAGGTAGATGCTACTATTGCTTTGTCTGAAAAATGGATGGTGCGACCTAACTTTACTTTAAGCGCCAACAAGAATGTGGATTTGAATATCACAGGTACAAATTTTGGAACAACGGATATCGCTTATTCTCCTTCGGTAATTGTGGGCAATGTATTGGTATTTTCGCCTATTAAAGCCTTGCATTTGTCTTTGTTGCAAAAATTTGTAGGAGAGCAATATATGAACAATATCGAGTTGCCCGCTGCAAAACTGGCTGATTACTTTGTAAATGACTTCAATGTGAGTTATACCTTTAAACCCAAAACAATCTTTAAAGAAATTGTGTTAAGCGGATTAGTGAATAATTTTTTGGATAAAAAGTATGTGTCTAACGGGTATATGTATGACATCTACCCCTCCTATTACCCACAAGCAGGCATTAATTTCTTAGCAGGATTGAATTTAAAGTTTTAATTTTTAGTTTACTTATTTTCTTAGAATCCA
>NZ_JMTM01000013.1 GCF_001662485.1 Flavobacterium succinicans | reverse complement strand
TGCAGGCGAGGCCAATGCCGCCAAAACTTTCCTGCAAACTCTAGAAAAACTAGATGTTGCAGGACAGCTTATTGGGAAAGTTTTTAAAATAGGAGGTAAATTTTTAAAACCTGTTCTAAATGCAACAAGTAAAGGAATAACATTAACCCTAGAAAAAGGCGTTCAACTTTTTAGACAAGTAGAAATAAAATTGCCCAACAATCTCTATTGTGGCATCCCAATTCCTACTATAAAAATAAAAAGTACCGCTGCCGAAATAGAACAACAACTAGCGAACACAGTCGAAGATGTTAATGGCAATAAACTAGTAGAAGTTGTTTTGGAGAATGGCGATAATGTACCTGCTATTGTGGGAACAGAGGAAGGATTGGAGAAGATTGGCAAAAGTAATACTAAATCAATATTTGCAAACATTGATGATTATATAAATTCGTTAACATCCAAAAGTGCACGTAAAAAAATTAGAGCAAATATTATAAATTTAGCCGAAAGTAAAGATATAGCAATTGCCTTTTTCAATAACAACAAAAATTCGTTTGAGGCAATATATAAAAATGATTTTGACAAATGGTATGATGATGTTTTTTTGAATGGCTTGAAAAAAAATCCTGCCGCCTTTGAAGCACACCATATAATACCTGTAAAAGTATTAGAAGGTAACGATAAATTAAAGAATCTACTATTTGAACTATCAAAAGACCATCCTGAAGTTACTTTCAATTTTAATGAAATTGACAATGGTATGATGGTACAAAAGAAAAGTATTAAACTAGAAGTGGATGGTCATGGTAATCATCCTGAGTATGATATTGCAATTGATACAAAAATAAATCTCATTATAGAAAAAGCAGGAAATGAAAAAATAGAAGCCTTTAATCAAATTAAAAAATTGATAAAAGACACCAAAGCTACATTAAAAAACGAAGTTCTTTTGGGAACAAAAAATGTGAACGATATAATAAATTTTTAGCATGAAATATTACGAATTAGAATACAGAATCTTTACGGATAAAGATGATGATAAAAAAAGAAAGTCAATAGGAAAAGCCAACGGAGAAAAAGTACCAAATGGGAAACACTATTTTGATCGAATGGGTGATGGTGAAATTATTAAAGACGCTCCTGTTTTTGATTATTTTTTTCTAAAAAGTTTTGACAAACCTCAATTTTGGGAATGGCGCTTACAAGATATACATGGGTTTATAGGTGTTGGAAGTATTATAACGGGATGGTACATTTCAGACCGTTTTAAAAACCTACTAGAGCAATTTAATATTGCCAAAGGGTTTTGGTTTTATCCTACCAAGTTGCTGTATAAAGAAGTAAAACACGATTATTGGATTTTTCAATATGCAACTATAGAAGACGGAATTGATAATACTTTTTATTTAGATTACCAAAAATCAGAGTTTTTAGATCCGGATGAAAATAGCTTGATAGCGGTAACTAATTTCGAAGAATTCCATACTAAAAGAAAACAAATTCAAAGAGAATCTGAATATGAAAAAGATATTATTCCGAAAAAAATTGTACTAAATAAAGACTTAGATTTTATTCCAATGTATGGTATAATTAATTCAGGAATTATAATTTCTGAACGATTAAAAGAAGCTATTGAGGAAGCAAAATTAGAAGGTTTTGAGTTTCTTGAGTTGGACTATGAGGTAGTTGTTGAGGCAATGAGTTAGTGAAATACCCGATAGCCCCCGCTACCGCACGAATCCTTTCGTGTGGTACGTGATTAAAGAATCTAATTTGATACTATAAAAAAAGGTAGAAGTAGAAATTAGGTACAACAAGAAGATAACCAAACGATGAAGTAAACACTAGTGTAATTACTTGCTCAGGATAAAACGAGTAAGCACAATTGTAAATAATATAAACAAAGAAAGTAAATAGAATTCATAAACAAATACCAAACCCTAATTATGAAAAAGAACATGCTAGTCTTACTACTACTGCTAATCAGCATCTGTAGTTTTGCCCAAAAAATTAAAATTGACAACGGAGAAATTAAACTTGACGAAAAAACAGTGGCTTATATTGAAGGTAAAAAGCCAAATTTTAAAATATCGAATTTAGACAAAAACTATATTATTACTGTTCAGTTAAAGCAAATAGTACCCGTACCTGCTGTTCCGATTATGGAAATTAGAAACGAATCTACAGGCAAACTTAATGAACTTGAGTTTACAGATGGAAAGTTTAATCCATTTAATCATGAAAAAAATCTTGTGAAGGCTTTGATTGAGCATAATTATTTAAATACAGACGGCTTAAATAAAGATGTATTGGAGAACTTTATCAATGGTACTCCTACGGGAGTTTCAGCAAAACTTCTAGGGACTAAAAATGAAAAAGATCAAGCAGATCAACTTGTAAATTCCTATCAATTATCTATTGACGATGCAGGTGTAATTTATAGTATAAAAGCAAACAATCCTGATCCTAATGATAAAAGAATTGGGTATGTTAAAATGACTTCACCCTCAAATAATGGAGAATTGATGTATGAAATTATGGATTTAGATAATTACCTGATTGCAACTTGGTTTGCAAAAGCAGGTATGGTTTCAGGATATAGTAGTTTTCTAAATCAACAACTCTTCACATTTGATAAAAAAGTAATTAATGCCAAGTTTGACAACAGCGGTAACCCAATAGGATATAAAATGAGTAAAGATATCACTGTGTTGAATATTGTAAGAGCACTTATAACAAACGGTTATACTTTACAGCATCAAGGCAAAGCAGCTATAACTGCAATGAGAACTGAACAGATTAAAGAACAAGAAAAAAGAGTAATTACAGAACGCTCAAATTCAGCGAACATTTACGAACAAAACGGCTATGTTATTGATGAAAAAGGAGAAAAAAGAACAGGGCCAATTACGGCTGAGTTTGAATCTATAAAAGCGGAATCGTCTAGTGGCATGGCAGATATGACTGCTTATGGCAAAACAGTAGTTCTAAAGTATAGTAATGAAAAAGGACGTGAGAAAACCGAAATCTTTAAATCTAAAAACGGGATACGTTTTTGTTTGGATTCAGGAGAATGTTATTTGGGATTAAAAACCATTGGGAACACTATGGCAGCAGCAGGAAGTTTGAACGCTTTGAGCTTTGATTTTTCGAGTTTTTACAAAATTCTATATGAAAAAGACGGGTATTTGGTTTTGGTTGATCCACTTGTGCCTGCCGATTTTATTATAAAAATACCAAATCAGGAAAAAGGGTTGTACACTAACAAATCAAGTCTTGATAAATTAAAGAAAAACATAACTGAATATTTAAAATGTGATTCGTTTGTGTTTGAAAACTATGATTTTAAAACACTTGATGGATTGGTTAAAGTTTTGGAAGAATATAAAAACAATTGTAATAAATAAACAAAATAGAAATAAAAATGAAAAAGAGAATTTTATTAGTAGGAGCGTTGCAGCTTTTTATGGTATTGGGTAGTTGTAGTTCGGATTCAGATAATAATATCCCAGTAAAAAAAGAAGAATTGCAAAAAGGAGAAATTAAAGCAGATTTTATTTTCTCAAATAGTGTTGACGATTTTGTAATCAACAATGATGATACAGTCTTTTTTATAGGACAAACACCAAATGATAAAGATTATCGCATTAAATTTCAGAAAATTGATAAAAATGGAAATTTGACACTACTAAATGGAATAAGCAATAGCAATTTTTTCACAAATAGATTAGCCGTTACGCCTACAGGAGATTTTTTGTTAATAGATACTGTCACTGATAAAATATTTCGTTTCGAAAGTAACTTTACAGAGTTAAATCCATTTTATACAATGAAACCAATCAGTTCTCCCTTTGCCAGTAAAATTAGGCTTACGGCAATTACTGAAAATAATGACAATACTTATTTTGTATTTGATTATAACAATAAACAAATGAAACGTTTTGTGCCGGAATTAAATACAGATGTTTTTGTCGCAGGCTCCGGTAAAAATGAGATTGTTGATGGAGCAGGATTAGATGCCAGTTTTGGAAATGTTACTAGAATAATTTCTAAAAATAATGCTTTGTATCTAATTGATAATTTAAGAACTGGAACACCATCCACTTTCATCAGCTCTAATATTAGAAAATTAGAATATGTTAATAATCAATGGAAGGTCACAACTTTAATTTCAACTACAAATAAAGATGCTTCTTATAATGACATCGCATTTGATTCTAAGAATGATTTATATGTGTCAGTTAGAGAAAAAGGAGTTTATAAATTAAATCTATCAGATAATACAATGTCACTTTTTAAAGATGGAGAGCTAAAAGTTGTTGCATTTGGTAAAAATTCGTCAAGTCGTATAACAGTTGATTTTAATTATCTTAAAAGTTTTAAGTTCAAAAACAATGATTTGTATTTGGGGACAAGTTTTGAATTAATTAAAATTTCTGATTTTCAAACAAAATTTGCTGCAGCAGAAAAATAAAAAGATTAAAAACCACTACAATCTATATAAAGGTGTAGTGGTTTTAAAACAATCCTCATGAAAAAAAAAATACTCTTCCTTTTATTACTTGTAGCTAGTTCTTGTTATCAGGAGACTGCTATAGCTATCGAAGGTGATTTCATTGCATACCTGCGATTTCGAATTGTAGAGTAAATGAGCATTGATTTTCGTTCGTTTTTAAACAGCAAAATAGAGTAGTACAAATACAGTATTACTAAAAAGAAATTAGTTAAAAGTAAAAGTGTGGGCTTTTGATTAATTAAATAATAAAATCACACAATAAAAACAAATTAAAAATTTTTAATCATGAACATGAACAAAATGAAAACATTCAAAACAACAAAATCTATTGTTTTAACAGCCTTAATGGTAGTAGGAATTTTATTGTCTTCTTGCAGTAAAGATGATAATGAGAGTGTGTCAATTGTAGGGTCTTGGAAATCAACTAAAAGTGTTGTTGAAACTTTTAAAGATGGAGTTTCCCAAGGCAATACACAGGAAGTTATTGACGCTAATAATTATTCAATTTTGACCTTTAAGACTGATGGTAGATTTTCAGACAAAGTAGTAAGCTCAGGAAGCAATTATACAGAAGAAGGAGCATATACTACAAAAGACAATGTACTATCTGTAAAATATGACGGCAATACTGACTTTGACTTAACGAATTTCACATTAACAAACAGCACACTTGTTATAGTCTTTACTGAAGAATATACTACAGGTGGAAATAAATATAAAGATGTAGTAACCAGTACCTACAGTAGGCAATAGAAAAAGATTAACCTTCTATTTATTTGTTGGTATGCATTGATTTGCTTATCAATGTTGATAAAAAGGAAACAAAATATTTTAGAATTGTCCCGTGGGACAATTCTAAAATATTAAACTGTTGCTACGAGATAATGTTAAGGCTATGCATGTCGTGAGGATTATTGTTGGTAATAAATATAGCCTGAGGAGTACACCTTAAGCCAAGAATAATTTAAGTTAATTAGAAATGTATAAAGAGCAAATGAAAAAAATTTCACTCTTATTCTTATTTATTATTATTACTTCATGTTATCAGGAGACTGCTATAGCTATCGAAGGTGATTTTACTACTTCGTATGTAAATGCAGACGAATCAGTTCCTGTTATTATTGCGATAGACAGTAAAGTGATTGGTGCCGATACCTACGAGTGGACGTTTGAAGGCGGTAGTCCTAGTACATCCTCCTTAAAGAATCCGGGTGAGGTATTGTATGAAAAACAAGGAACTTATACCATAAAACTGAAAGCTACTAATGTAGATGGAGAACGTAAAGAGCTAAGTAAAACGGTTTTAATAAAAGAAGGAATTGCTATTCAGTTTTCCCACGAAATTATTAAAAGCAATTATTCTCCTGTTGAAGTAGTTTTAACTAACACTACTCCAGGAGAAGGATTGACTTTTACATGGAATTTTGAGGGTGGAATACCGGCAACTTTTACAGGAAAAACACCTCCAAATGTTGTATTTACTTCACCTGGCAAGCATACTATAACGTTAACGGTTTCTAATGGCTTTGAATCAGAAAAACAAATGCAAACCCTAACGGTTGCTCCCTATTTAGCCAGTTCGTTTTCTTATACGCCAAAGTTTGAAGACGACGATTATCAGGCTCCTGTTGAGATATCTTTTACTAATGCCTCCATTAGTGCAAGCAATTACCTATGGACTTTTGAGGGAGGAACTCCAGCTACTTCTACACTAGAAAATCCTACCGTAATTTTTAAAAATGCAGGCACTCATGAGGTTATTTTAAAAGCGATTAATGATAAAACGAGTCAACTATTTAAATCAAGCATTACAGTGCTACCGGATACGAATTTGCGTGTTTTTACCAATATAAAGCTTGGGATAAACTCGGCGCATACTAATAACAGTATTGGTGCCATGTTTTCTACTACAACACGACAGGTTTACAAAGCAAATGAAATTAATGATCAGAATAGTGGTTTGATTGATATTGCATTTCAAGGACTGAACAGCAATTTTACCTATAACCGATTTATATCGCCAGATCAGGCAAATAATTATGGTTTCACGGCATTAAAAAAGGCACAAAACACGATTTTTATAAACTCACAAAATTTGTGTAATTGTGGTTTAAATTTTACCGAAGTTCAGTTTGATGCCATGTTAAATGATAGCCCGATAAAATCTTTAAACATAAGTTATACCGCGGTTGGCGAACAGCAATTTGGTTTTACCTTTCCAAGAATCATATTGTTTAAAACAGAAGACGGACGAAAAGGAGCCATCAAAGTAAAGGATATGATCAAGAATGGAACAAGTTCCTATATTCTATGTGATATCAAAGTGCAAAAACAATAACCTATTAATGAAGAGAGAAAATAAGCAAGTTTTACTTTGGTTATGTATCGTTTTTGCGTGTAGTATTTACAGCAGAGGATATGCCCAAGATGTAGACTTAGAGCATTTTTATAAGCCCAATTTTAAAGTTACTGGTTCTGTAAATGCTAATATGATGTATTATAGTTCTACTATACCCAATCCACGTGAGCCCTTTACTTATATGTTTTCAGGGAATTTGAACATTAGTGCGTTTAATTTTACGGTACCGTTATCTTACACCATTACCAATCAGGGTACTAATTTAGGCTATACGGCTCCATTTGATTTTAACAGATTGAGTATTATGCCGAAATACAAATGGGTGAAAGCCTATATAGGCAATGTTAGTATGACTTTTTCACCTTATACCTTAAGTGGTTTTCCTTTTAAAGGCGTTGGTTTAGAGCTTACTCCCAAAAGTCCTTTTAAAATTACCTTGATGGGAGGACAGCTACTTAAAGCCGTTTCAGAAGAAAATGCATTGGGAGGCATCCCCGTTTATGAACGTTTTGGATATGGGGCCAAAATAGGCTTTGAACAGCAACGATATAAAGTGGGCTGGATTGGTTTTTATGCCAAAGACCATGTTAATTCGCTAAACATTACAAATGATAAAGGGGTAACACCAAAAGAAAACTTTGTTAATAGTTTGATTTTTAGCACGACTTTAATAGAAAATTTAAACTTAAATGTTGAATATGCTTTGTCTGTTCTAACAGATGATACACGTTCTAAGTCACTTCATGGGGGTAATTTTAGCACTAAATTATTTTCTGCAAAAGAAAGTACACGTTTTATGAACGCGTTACAGGTAAATTTTGATTATAACCTTCAAAAAAGTATCATTGGTTTAACGTATGAGCGTATAGATCCCAATTACAGCACCTTAGGAGGCTTGTATTTTAATAACGATTTAGAGAATATTGCCTTTCGTTTTTCGCGCCCCTTTTATAAGGATAAGATTATGGTATCGACTAGTTTAGGCTATCAACGAGATGATCTGGCCAAAGTGAAAAAGCAGGAGACTAAGCGGGTTGTGGGTGCTATTACTATGAATTATAAAGTTACGGACCAATTGAATGTTACAGGTAATTATTCCAATTTCTCTACTTATACCAATAAGAAATTGGATCAGTTTGAACTTATAAATACTCCAAATGTAGTCCCTTCAGACACTTTAAATTACAGGCAATTGTCGCAAAATGCTACGGTTACGATGACTTATGCTTTTGGAAAAAAGAAGCATCAAAATTTAAATTTTAATTATAGTATTGCCGGGCAAGCCAATGAACAAGGAGGCGTAATTCGAATAGGTCAGGCGAGTACCGTACAGAATTATAATTTGGCACATTCGATAAATTTTGCTGGAATTAAAATGAGTTTAAACAGTTCCCTTAATTATACCCATAATGAGGTCGTTCAAAATAATAATACTTCGGTTGGTGCTTCGATTGGTGCCACTAAGAAACTATTCAACGATAAGTTGAATACTAACTTTGGAGTATTGTATAATGCTACACAAGGCAATAGAAATTCAAGTTCAGTATTTGGAGTTAAGTTTAACAATAGTTATGTACTACTCGAAAAGCACAACTTAAATATGAGTATCATTTCAATGTTCAGAAGTAGTTCCAATGCCAAGAAATTTAATGATTTAACGGCGATGTTGAATTACTCTTATTCCCTAGACAAAATAAAATTACCCGCCAAAAAAGTACCTAAACCAGCAACTCAATTGGTGTTGAATCCTGTTCTGACCATTAAATATAAAGACAAAATTTATGAAGGTACACGTGATGCTATCCTACAACAGTTTCAGGATCTTCAGCTTATGCTCAAAGCAATACCAAAGGATGATTTTGATGAACTACAACAATTAATTACCCGTACTTCATTGGCACCCGATGCTATAAGTTTTAAAGAGAAAGCACTTCGCTATTTAAAATCGCACGATCTCAAACAAGAGTTTATAGCGCGTTACAATCAATACCTAGTTGAGACTTTAAAAAGCTTAAAAATAGATATGATGCGCAAGGACGAGGGGCTAGAAAGTAGTTATAGTATGGCACAAGGAATTGTAAATAGGCACAAATTGCATCCCGTAAGCCTTGAAGATAAAAAAGATATACGCAACAAAATAAGCTATACCTCTTATTTAAAATTGGTGGAACGAAAAAACAAAAAGCTACAGCCCTTGTTAGTACACCGATGGATGCTTAATGAAATTTCGATACTAGTGAGTATGCCTGAAGAGGAGGTTCATCAAAATGAAAATCTTTCAAATTTTACTAAACAAGAGTTGAATTACTTCTTTAAAATGATGAAAGAAAATAAGTCAGCTGTTGCAATACTTGCAGCATTTAAAATGAAGTTGATTCCGTTTTATCACGAATTAGCCATTAAAAGTGTAAAAGATGATGAGGTAGAGTTTCATTATTTAAAAAATAATTAAGAATCAGAAAACATTAGTTTTTGTAATGCATCAAGGATGTATTGACTGTTACAAAAAAGAATTTAGGTTAAAAGATTAAAGAAGTTGTTATGCTTTATTTTACAAAAAAACAGGATCATTTTCTTATGAAAAATTTATTCAAAATACAATTGTCGTTAGTTTTGATAGTGCTTTCCGTTGTTATTTCTTACGGACAGGATATTGCCCCTCCAAAAGCCTTGGGAACTGCTGCCAGTTCTATCGAAAAGATTGAAGCCTCCGATCGTTGGGTAGATCATTTCTCGAATCAGGATTTGGTGGAATTGCCAATTGGAATTCGCAAAACAGTAAATAATGTGCAATACTCTATTGGAATTACAAAAGCTGTTTTTTCGTCAGAATATACTACTCTAACCGTTTTTTGCAGAGTTGATATACCTCAAAAAGATAAGAAAGGACAACCGATGCAGTTGTTTTTTGGAGCAAATAATGTAAAATTATCGCATCAAGGAGGCATTATTGGAGAAGCGAAATTAGTGCTATTAGGTAATGTTGATATTCCGTTTAGTGATAACAAATGGCAAGTATCCTTATATGGCGGTTTTGATATGGCAACTGGTATTGTGGATGATGAATTGACTTATGTTACCATTGACTGCGATGGTTTTAAAGAAATGAAAATTTCGGGAGCGGTTGAATTTTCAAGAGATCTGATACTGCCCATTGACCTTACTACCAAAACGGTTGACGAAAAGAAATTAACCGTTCCGAAAACCTATTATAACGGAAAAACATTTCAGATTCCAAATCGAGTTAGAGGAGAGTTTAGCTTCGTCGCGAGTAGTTGGAATGATATTTTGGTCAATGTAAGTTTACAACCCTTTACCTTAAAAGAAAAGAGAAATGGGAAAGATTATGAAGGTAATTTTCTGTTTTTAGTTAGTAATGCCGTATTGGATTTAAGTGATTTAAGAAACAATCCTACTGTTGCCTTTCCCGAATATTATGAAAAAAACGCACTTTTGGCACCAACACCTGAGACTTGGAAAGGGGTATTTGTTGAGCACTTTGATGTAGGTTTGCCTAAAGAATTTCAAACTACAGATACCGCTTCAAGCAAAGAAAGAATTCATGTGGGTGCTCACAATCTTATTATTGACAGGTATGGAGTTTCAGGGACTTTTTATGCGGATCATGTTTTTCCGTTAGATCGGGGTATCACCAGTCAGGAAAAATCTTGGGCCTATTCCTTAGATCATATTGATGTTACTATTGCTGCCAATACCTTTGTAAAAGCAAATTTAAGTGGTCAGATTCTTTTGCCCATAAGTAAAGCCAAACAAGAGAGGAAGGAATCTGCTGCGGCTCAAATACCAGTAACGGCTGCACCTGCATCAAAGCCTATACAACCAGCGCAAACTAAAAGAGCAGGTTTATATTATGATGGTTTTATTTCTATGGAAGAACAGCGACTGGTTGTGGTTTCCCAAGACTCTATTGCTTTTGATATTTGGAAAGCAAAAGCATTATTGTTACCCAATAGTTCTATTGAATTAAAATTAGTAGGAGGAAGGTTTTTACCCAAGGCTAATTTAAACGGAACCGTTTCTTTTGGAACAAATAAAGGCGCAACAGACGATCAAGAAGTAAAAGGTAAGCGCACGGTTGATTTTAAAGGGCTCACTTTTGAGAATTTACAGCTCCAAACTGTTTCCCCTGTTATTTCTGTTCGAAATATGGGTTACAAGGGAACCGTTGCCTTTGGTAATTTTCCTGTTTCGATTGGAAATATAAATGTGGGCATTAATGGGAATGATTCTCGAATAGATTTTGATTTAGGCATTAATTTGATGGATGGTGTAGGAGGTGCCGGAGCTACAGCCCGAATTGGGATACTTGGTAAAATGTATGAAGACGGTTATAGGCAACGAAGCAAGTATAATGGTTTAGATTTATCGGCCATTAGTATCAACTGTTCGTTCAGTGATCTAACTATAAAGGGAAGTCTTATCTTGATGGAAAAAGACCCGGTGTATGGGGATGGATTTAATGCTGATTTGGAAGTTGATGTTGCCAAAGTGGTCAATGTAAAAGCCAAAGCTATTTTTGGACGAACTTCTTTTAGATATTGGTATTTTGATGCCGCTGCAAAATTGTCCCCCCCTCCTTCGCCATTTATGATTTCTGGCTTTGGTGGAGGCGCCTATTATAAAATGAGTAGAAATCCGAATCTATCTATTGGAGATTTCTCGCCATCTGGGCTGAGCTATACGCCCAATGAAAAAGTATCATTAGGAGTTAAGGCACTTATTTATATTTCTATTGGTTCCGAAAGTGTTTGTGATGGTGAAGCAGGATTTGAAATAGCCTTTAACTCCAAAGGAGGCGTCAATAGATTGGCTATTTTTGGCAAAGCTAATGTTTTGTCAACGCTACCTGGGGTAAAAAATATTGGCGGTTTAATGGGAAAAGTAGCTTCGGATATTACTGCTAAGAAAAGTTTCTTAGGCATTACGGAAAATGATCTTAAAGGTTCATTTGCTAGTAAATATATTCCGGCAGCCAAAGAAGCTATACCAGGGGATTTATCTGAAGCGGTTGGTATCAAAATGGCAGCAGCTATAGAATTTGATTTTCAGAATAACTCTATGCATGCGACTACAGATGTTTATATTAATACACCGGGAAATTTTCTTTCAGGGACTGGGCCAGGAGGAAGAGCCGTTTGGGGAGTTTTTCATAAAGATCCAAAAGATTGGTATTTGTATATGGGGACTCCCGATGATCGATGCGGAGTGAAGATAGGAATTGCAGGTTTGTATCGAAAAACAACCAGTTATTTTATGGCAGGAACAGTACTTCCGGGTAGTCCTCCTCCTCCTGCAGAAGTAGCGAATATTTTGGGCTTAGATGCTAAACAGTTAGACTATATGCGTGATGAAAATGCATTAAGTAATGGTGGAGGGATAGCCTTTGGATCTAGCATTGAATTTGATACTGGGGATATTAATTTTTTACTTTTTTATGCTCGTTATCAAACGAAAACAGGATTTGATATCATGTTAAAAGATTATCAAGAAGCAAGGTGTTCCAACACCGGAAAGCCCGTAGGTATTAATGGATGGTATGCCAATGGACAAGCGTATTCTTTTTTGCAAGGAGAGTTGGGTGTAAGGGTAAAACTGTCGTTTTTGAATCTTAAGGTTCCTATTTTGTCAGGAGGAGCTGCTGCTTTATTGCAAGCTAAGTTGCCTAATCCTGTTTGGTTGCGTGGTTATTTAGGAGGAAATATAAATATTCTTGGAGGGCTAATCAAGGGTAAATTTCGATTTAAACTAGAGATTGGAGAAGAATGCCAATTTGAAACTGCCTCACCACTAGGAGGACTTAAATTAATTACCGACGTAACCCCAAAACAAAATTCAGGTGACGTGGATGTGTTTGCTGTTCCTCAAGCTGCTTTTTCAATGAAGGTAAATGAATCTTTTGTAATTCCTGAAGATAAAGGAGAGGTAACCTATAAAGTAATTTTAGAAAAATTCAAGGTTTTTGACGACACAAAAGAAATACCAGGCACTTTAGAGTGGACTTCTATGAAAGATAAAGTAAATTTTGTTTCAACGGATATTTTGCCGCCTAACAAAACACTTAAAGTACAAGTAGAAGTTAGTTTTCAAAAAATGGAGAATGGTGTTTTTCAACCTATAAAAGTGGATGGCAAAGTGGCTACAGAATATGAAGAAAGACTCTTTACAACTGGAGGTGCGCCTAATTACATCCCTATTAACAATATTCAATATTCTTATCCGATTGTTGATCAAAAATATTTTTTAGAAGAGGAATATCCAAAAGGTTATATTCAGTTGAAACGTGGTCAGGATTACTTGTTTGAAGATGCTAATTGGGAGACCACTATCAAAGTAATTGAGGATGGGGGTTCAAATTCCAAAGCGGCCGCTTTTAATTATGACACACATTCAAATCAAGTTTTTTATGACTTGCCTGATATTAAACAGGAAAAAAAGTATAGCTTTTCTATCGTGAGTAATTTAAAACAGACTCCGTCAAGAAATACCACAACAGCTGCCAAGATGAATACCATTAGTGATGGAGGTAATGAGGTAAAGATAAAAGAAAATCAGGCAGATGCTGTATCCAAAACGGAAGGGAGTATTGATCGTTTATTGTACTCTTTTACTACTAGTAAATACAAAACATTCACTTCCAAAATGAATGCAATAACAACCCAAAACTACAATTTTGGAGTTTTGTATTCCGATGTTATTTATTTAACCAATACGATATCAAGTCAAGAAGCATTTGATTTGGTGGAATTGCAAGGTGTCCCTTATAGTGATCATAAACCTATACTAACAGCAGCGTCTAAATTAAATGACATGTATTATACGACAGACATTTTCCCTTATTTATATCAGGATTATCCATTGAATGGTAATTATGCTATAAAGAATAGAGATACCAATGAATTAGGCGTGATTCCTGCAAAAGCGATTCCCCTCAATGCTTATTATATGACTAGTATAGAAAATGACATCAATCAATCTTGGACTAGAGGTAATTTTCCGTTTAAGTATAATATGCCCTTATTATACAAGCAAGATTGGATTGATTTAAATAATCAGATTGTTAATGCTTATATTAATGGAGATGCTAGTATAGCGATAATTGCTAAACGTTTTATCAACAATAATTTCCTTTTTATGCGCTTCGGAAATTATGAAATTGTGATGAAGTATACTTTGCCAGGGAACAAGAAATCAACTGAGTTTACCTATAAATATAGAAATAATAATAAATTTAGGTAATTGTTTTTTTAACTGTTGGAGATGAGGAGCGAGAAGTGTGAAGTGAAAAGTGAGCTGGTTTGTTTTCGGTTATCAGGTTTCGGCAATCGGTTATTGGTTAGTTTTTGTAGGTGGCGGAATAATTCCTTAATGGGTAAATAAAATAATTATTGCCTCTCTCCAAAGACCCGATTGCTTCGCTATTTCGTTCGCTCGTGTGTAGCAGGAGCATGATTACTGAATGAAGTGCTATGCTTGCTGCTTTTAGGAAAAAAAGGATTGCTAATTGTATGGTATTTATTTCCACTATTTTAATAACGCTGTGGGCACGGATTACTTCGTCAATTCACTTCGTTCGTGTACAAATCCGAGATATCGGGTAAAATGAAGTTATGCAAAGCGGTACCTTGAAAACGAGTCATTAATATTCCTCTTGATGTTGAGTAGGTAATGGCAGCTAAAGCATTTCCTAATGCAGGATGTATGGTAACTACATTATCTTCTTCCAATTTGGTCAATTTCTCATTGTTATCCACATGAAAAACATAAACAAAACTGAAAGCTCCGATTGCTTCTTCGCTATCTTCTTTTTCACTTTTGGATGCTACATTTACTGAAAAATCAGCTTTAATTAATTTCTCTGGATTAAAGCCTAATTCAAAGTTCACATTGAAATTATGACTTTGAATTTTTTCTTCCTCAAAATCGAATGGACTATTAATTTGCCCTTTTATGATTTTAAAATCAACAATTTCAATTTTTTCAGGTTGTAATAAATTAGCTGACATTGGCTAATGTTGTTTTATGTTTGATTTTTATTTTTTTCCATACTCGAGTATAGGGCGAATATAATTTCTGAAATCTCTTAGACTATGGATAAATTTTTTTACGTCTTCTTGAATGAATCTTAGTTCGTGTGTAACATCAATAAAATTACTCAAAGACCAATCATGATGATACTTAGTCTTTCCTTCTTTATCTTTTGGAGCTACCTTTGCCTGATTAAATCAGTAGGATTTTTAGAATCAAAACCTAGTAAAATTCCTTCTAAAGTTAAGTTTTGGCAGTAAAGTGCATTTATTGCCGTAAGTTAATTGTTCATTTCAATATCAATATAGAGTTTTAAATTATACAATTGGATATGGTTTTCATTATCTCCTTCTAATTGCCCAATCTCGATAAACGCAATATCTTTGGCAAATGATTTTTCTCCAAGTAAGTGTTCAATGTGAATATAAACTGCTTCTCGAAGTCTTGGATTGTATTTATGGACAATGTAGTTTTTGAGTAGTACTTTTATTCCTAAATCGGTTGGTCTTTCAATACTTTCTAATGGAATGAAATACATTTCGCTTATTCGTAATGTGATGCCGTAATACTCTAGTGGTTTGTCGGTGCTGTTTTCGTATTGTTCAATATTCATTTCTGGTTGTAAGAAAGCTGTTATTTTCCAACGTTCTATAATTGGTGCATAATGAACTAGTAATTCTACTTCTTTGAAAAGGTACGGATTTCCATTTGCGGTGATAATTAACGCTCCCCCTCTCTTTTTGTTCTTGATGACGAGGTCTAGGTCTTTGTTGTATTGATGGAGTATTTCGATTAGTTTGTCGAAATGAATTTTTAGTTCGTCTTTTGAGATTTCGTCTAGGAGTAGAAAAACGAAGTGATTTTGTTGGAAGTGGTCCCAGAAGTTGGTTATAGTTTTCATAGTATTTCTTTTTGTTGCAATGCAGATTTTATCTTTTGTCTGCTACTGTTTTTTTAAATGCAATTAGATTAACCATCTCTCGCAACCTTGAGCGTACCCTATTCCCATAAATACTTTCAATTTCACTAGCAGATAGATTCGTAGTGAGGTGTGTAGGGATTTTTTTGGCAACAAATAAATCATAACGACTTAATAAAATTTCGCCCATAACATTGCATTCATTGCCATAGTATTTCAAGTTGTTTTCAGTGCCAAGATCATCAAAGCATAGGGTTTTGGGCTGAGAGGGATAGAGTTTGCCACTGCTGTATTTGTGGATGATGGGGTAGCCCTCCTGAATGAACTCAAAGCTAATATCCCTACAGGGCTTGACGAAAAACTTATGCTCTGTTGCAGTCAAGCATTTCATTAAATGCATAAGTGAGGTTTTGCCGCAGCCAATAGGGCCTGTTAGTAATATCCCTTTGTCCAAATCGATATTGAATTGAAGACAAGTGGTGGCGTCTCTCAAAAAGTAAGCGATTAATTTGTAGAGTATTTCGTGGTCCGTTGCTGCAATGGCAAACTTTTTTCCATACAACTCCATTCCTTTTTTTTCTAGCCAAAGTATGATAGTGGGGTAGTTGAGTGGTGGTTTAATTTCATTGTTCATCTCTAAAAAATAATAAAGTTCAGTTAAAGCGGTTCTGTATAGTCTTTTTCGGTTGTGGTATGGAGTACTTTGGCTCTGTCAGACACTGAGGGGCTGTAGAGGAATTTAGGAGCGTTAAGCATCCAGTTTTGTGCTGCGGCTTGCCAATCGACCATAGGATGTTTACCACCAACAAGCCAACCAACACTCGAAAAATAATTAAAAAACTTTTGGGCTTCTAGGGCTGGAAACTGCTTGTCTTGAAAATAGGTTTGAATGTCTTGCAATTTCGGTGCTTGGAAACCTTGGGTTCCATTGCTGGAAGGGGCTTGCATAGTGGTTCGTGGTTCCGAAATGACTTTCTTTTTTTCGCGCAACTTTTTTTCTTTCCTTTCATTATCTTGATTTTGGAGTAGAGTCTCTTCAATTTCAAAATTTTGTGACTCGTTCAAGTTTATATCCTTTATAGCGTTTGAATGGTTTGATAAGTTTGTATTGTTTATATAAGATACTAACGCTTGTTCAGTACCTGTTTCGTTACTAGTACACGGCTGGTTTAAAGCTTGTCTAGGAAGTGTACCAAAAAGAGGTTCATTTTTTAGTGGGCTGTCATCTTTTGGTACAGGCGGTAACCGTTCCGAAAAGTTAAACAGCATTACGTGACTTCCTTTGAAAGGATTATACGAAGGCTCGTAGTGAATGTACCCTAAACTATGCAAGTTTTTCAGGCATTTGTGGTAAGTAGCTTTAGAACTAATTTTGCTAATTCGCATAAGCTCGTCACGAGAAATACTAATCGGATTGCGGAAGCGATTGCAGTTCCAGCATTGAAACAAAGACATATACAAACTCACATGTGTTGGATTAAGGGTTTTATCTATAGCCACTTTTTCAAAAAATCCAGTAAGGTGTCTGATATAATTCATCTTACAAGCCATTTGGGATTGAACAAAGGTTCTGAAGAAGATACCTTATTCGAACGAAAGAGTTGGTCGAGGTCTGTCATTGAATAATACAAAGTGCCTCCAATTTTGGTGTAACTAATGCTGCCATTGACACGAAGGTTTTGCAAAGTGCCTGCAGAAATGTTTAGTAGTTTTCGAACCTCATTAGATTTGAGCCATTTTTTTTCTTGCTTAACTTCTACGGGGAGTAGAATTTTTTTGATCTCCTCCAAAAGTTCTAGTTTGAATGCATTGAGGTCTTCTGTAGTAATGATGTTAGCTGCCATAGTGTTTAAATTAGAATGATATGTTTTAATTTGTTGTAGCAAAATTCCATTCTATCTGTTTGGTTTTATCCCAATGGCTTTCGTAGTACCGAAAAGATTTAACAGGATCTGGATCGAAAGTGTTGATTTTATTTGTGTTTGATTAAAAAAAAAAACGATCTACTTTTTGGCGATGACATTTTTTTAGTTTTTTAAAAAAAATAAGCAGCAAATCCTTTAAATAGAGGCTTGCTGCTTGTCGTTTCGTAGTTACGATGTTTCCTTTGTGACGGTTATCTTGTAAGGGAGGTTGTTTTTTTAGTATCGTCTAGGCATCTTCTCTAGACATTTTTTGTTGTAGATGTAAGGTGAGTTCCTCTAAGAATTTAGTTTTACTACTTTTTCGGGCTTTAATTTCTGAATAGGTTTTGTAAACATTATCCAGTTTTATATTAAAAAATTCCTCAAAAGAAGCGGTAATCATATTGATGTCTGCGGCGCCATGGTTAATAGCACCATTTGAGAATAAAGCATAGATAAGTTCGGTTAGTGCTGTTTTTGGACCTGTCCAAACTAAAACTTTATGTTTTTTTTCTTCGAATAGACTAGCATCATCGACTTTTAATTTTTTTAATGAGGCCCTAATGTAATGAATGAATCGATACATCGCTTTTACCTTCGCCCATAGCATGTCTTGTGAAGTGGAAAATTCTGGGAATTGATAATAGTCAGTCATTGGCGTAAATGGGAAATTGTCCCTATGATTTCTAGTGAAAAACTGATGATCTAAGTAACTATGGCCTTGCTCCATGTAATGAACAAAGTCGGCATTTTTGTAAAAGAATTTATTGATTTTTCGAAGTTCTTTTTGAAGAAATTGAATTTTATAGGAACTGCCGGCTTTAGGCATTCTGAGCTCGCAGGATCGTACTTCTGTATAATATATTAACGAGCTCATGGGGATGGGTTTGATGTTTTTGAAGAAGTCAATCTCTTCAGGAATGGTATCAAAATCTTTCTTGTCTACAATATCTTTTAAATCGGATAATGTTTTATTACAAAGTAAAATTCCGTTACTCGCTTTAGTAAGCATAGTGTCATTGGATTCTAAGATGTCATTACAGATACTAGTAAAGGTATCTATGGTTTTTTGGAACATTTTGTTTAAAGTTTAGTTTAGAGAATTGTTTTTAATTTTTATTTAAAATCGTTTTGCAAAGTGTGAAGCAGTTCCATGGCATAATTGTCTCTACTTTGGACGTAAGCTACTTTTGGAACTACTTTTGCGCCAAGTTTTCTTTTTTCAAATGTTGCGGATACTCCAAAATCAATTCTTTGGTAGCCTAAGGAATTGGCTCTTTTTATGGTTTGAAAAAGGAGTTGTCTGTAAAGATGGTACCCATAGACCCATTGATAGTCCATTCCAATTAGTTCAGGGACATAAGTGTTTTTTTTATTCCTGTAACAAAACATAATGCCTACAAATTCATCGGATGGGTTCTCTATATTGTATAGTAAAATGAACTCCCAGTTTTGGTGAGTAGTCATCACTTCAAAAACACTAAATGGATATTGAAAAGTATTAATGGCTAGGTTATTATTTTTTACGTTACAATACAAATGGTAGGCTCTTTCAAGCTCTTCTCGATTTAAAGTTTGTTTAATGATAACCTTGTAATAGTGTTCAAATGAAACAATCTCTTTATTGAAATGTTTTTTCGATCTAGGTGAAAGTTTGTTGCTAAATTCCTCATAAGTGCTCCAATCGTTCTTTTCAATAACACAAGATTCTGGCATAGCTACTTTAAGATAACCTTGTGATTGAAGTATAGTTCCCCACGTATGATCTGTTTCAAAATCCCTGTAGATGAGGTGGTCTGCATTTAATGCATTGTATTTTTCTTCTACTTTTTCTATCAAAAGTTGTAAGGCAGCATTGGCCATGGGATGAGTTTCATCTAAATAATAATGCTTACCCTCGGTAAATAAAGAACCCATACTAAGGGTGGTAGCGGTTAAATAGGTTGGGTTTTTTTTTCTAATTGCTTCTAAATGTTTTGATACGGAGGCGGTAGCGAGCATATCCTCTTTCCATATAGCGTAAGTGAAAAAAGTAGAGAGAATGAGGTTTCCCTGTTGATCTTTAACAGTATAATAATAAAAGTCCCAGGTATTGGTGAAATCTGTATTTTGAGCAAAGGCATCCTCTAAAAAAGCGAGCCCATCCCAATCTAAGATAGTGTTGTTACCCATTTTCTGATTCCATTCTTCTTTCTTGAAAGAATGAATACTGCGGTTTTCTTCAATTAGGATTGCAGAGCTATGTTTAGGAAGGCTTTGTGAAGGCAAAATATCAATTAAACCAAAGGCTCTTTTAATTTTTGAGTCACTATTGTGGGTGGCTTCTAGTGCTTTTAAATAATGGAAATCAAGGGCTTCAGCTAATGCTCCGATATCTTCTTTCTGATTATGACTGGATAAAGTGATTCGTATTCCTGTATTTTTTATGGGAACAGCTGGGTATATTCCCAAGTTCAAATAAAAACCTTCTTGGAATAACCGTTGCATAAAGTTGTAAGCCGTTATAGGTGTGCCCATTCCTAAAAAGAAAACAGGAGAATCATTTGTAGAGATGATAGGAAGTTTTTTTTGAGAAAGCAATTGGTTGAAGTAAAAGATTTTATCAGCGAGGTCTTTTTGTTTTAATGTTATTTCAGGTGATAAATGGATGTCAGCAGAGGCAATGGCAGCAGCTACAGAGGCAGGTTCTAATTGTGCGGAGAAGGTTAACGGACCACCAAAGGTTTTGATCTTATTTCTTAGTTTTTCGTCTTTACAAAATAGTGTTGCACCACTTGCACCAAAGGTTTTGCTTAGAGTGCCAACAAGAATGGTATTCTCATGAAGTTCCTTCATTCGATCCAAAACGAAACCAGTGCCATTTTTGCCAATCCAGCTCATGCCGTGTACATCATCAAAGTAAAGATGCAGTTGTGAATATTTTTTTCTTAAGTGTAGCAATTCTTCCATAGGGGCATAATCACCAAACATGGAGTATACACCATCAGCCATATACCATATCTTGTGAGAGGTTGAGATGAACTGTTTTATTTTATCCTCTAACATATTGAGATTATTATGGCGAATCATTTCCACAGGAATGCCTCTTAATTTTAATAATTGACAAGCATTCTGAACACTCCAATGAACTTGATGATCTAGGATCACAGCATCTTCATCTCTAATTAGTGTTGGAATAATGGCTAAATGACCCAAAGTACTGTTTTTAGTTATAATTGGTGGGATGCCATACATTTGCTCGATTTTATGTTCGAGCTCATTGTAGAGAGGGTGTGAAATATAGGATTTTGACAAAGGGAATTGTGTGCCAAAATCACGAATGGCTTGAATGGAAGCATCTTTGAGCCGGCTGTCTTGTTCAAGCCCCAAATAGCCCGTGGTTCCAAAATGTAGCATTTCCTGTCCTTTAATTCTTAAGGTTCTACCGTTTAAGAAATTATTTTCAGCATAGAGATGAAGGGCTCCTTCTTTACTTGCGTTCGATAAAACGTCATCTACGGTGTCAATAAAGTTGTTGTGTTTGATTTTTGCCATTTAGAGAATTTTAGTTGTTTTTAATTAAAATTGCTGGTTCTTTTTTGTAATGATGGACTAAAATTCCATATAAAAAATGAAAGTATTTTCATCTATTTTTGAATACTCCCGATATGACAAGTCAAATTCCCGAATTGACAACAAAAGAGATAAAATGCAACAAATAATCCCGAATTAACATTTCATGTATTAAGTAATGTTTATATTTTTGTTAAATAATAACATGATAAATTCATAGAACATGATTGCAGCCCATGATTTTTATGAGAATGAATTTGCACGCTTTTGGATGGCAAATGGGATTCTCTTTTTTGAATATAAGCCCGAGACGATAATAAATCTCGAGGTAGCTAAAAGTGTAGTAGCGGATAGAATCTTTTTTCAAAAAGAGAAAGCATATCCTATATGTTGTGATGTGAGAGGAGTTATTGATACAGAAAAGGCAGGGCGGGATTATTTAGCAAAATTTGGGTCTCTATTGACCAAAGCAGTAGGTTTACTGGCAGATGAAGAAGTGACCTTAACCATAAGTAATTTCTATCTTCAGGTAAATAAGCCTGTTGTTCCTACTCAGATTTTTACCAAAAAAGAGGAAGCGCTCCTTTTTTTGAAAGGGTATCTATAAACTTGTTCTAGGGAGGTAAAGTATAAGTCATAAACCCGTTGGGTGAAATTCAAATAAAGTAAAAATTAAACCACACTTCGGTGCATCAATCCAGGCCAGAGCCATAGATGAATAGCAAATCAACATAGAAAAAAAACAGAAATAGCACTATTTCTCGCATAGATGAGCTAGGGGAATAGTAAAACGGCTATGGGTTGCTATTAAAAAACTACAAATGCTATGATTCAAGCCTGCATGTGGTATCGAAGGGGGTAAAAAAATAAGTTTACCAATGGCTACTAAAAAAAAATTCTAATAGGTATAGTATTTCCAAGATGAAAGGACACAAAAATAAGTACGGTATGGCTTGTAGTTGAGTATAGCTTGGCTTTTTCAACCTTTAAACAACCTTAAACCTTAAACAACCTTAAACAACTTTAAACCTTAAACCTTAAACAACCTTAAACCTTAAACAACTTTAAACCTTAAACAACCTTAAACCTAAAATCTATGATTCAAGCTTACACTAAGGTATCGAAGTGTGGTAAAAAAAATATTTCACCCAACGGGTTAAGTCATAAATAGCAAAGTATATTTTTATGGAGGGCTCTACGCAACAAGATCATGTAGTTCAAATTCATCAAATGCTTTTCGAAATGGCAAGAGGTAATTTTAATCATCGAATTCCTTTGGCTAATTGTAAGGCAGAAATGGAAACTATGGCTGTACTCATTAATATGGTCGCTGAAGAAATGAGAGAGGCTATATTTCATAATGGATATGTTGGTACGCAAAGTACACATCAATTTATAACTCAAATTACTTTTATTTTGAATGCATCTTTTCAAATAAAAACATTTACCTCTGAGGTTATATCATGTATGGGGTATACTGAAAATGAATTGATTGATGCCTCTTTTTCCTCTTTTATTACCCTAGATTCTTTTAAACAATTGCAAGCATTTATAGAGGCCTCAACTAGTCTATCATCATTTTCTACCGTGATGTCTTTAGAATTTATTGCTAAAACACAATTGCATGTAGTGGCATGCTGTAGTGTAGGGAAGTTGTTAAACAGTGAAGAGTATATCATTAGCATAGTTACTCCCGTCAAACAAGAATCCTACCATGCAATTAAATATGGCAATGAGACAAATAAGCAGCAAAAAACCAGAAAGACAGATGCACTATTAATTCAAAAACTATATGATTACATTGTGGACAATTTAGAGGAACCCCTACCTTCTGTGAAAATTTTAGCTAGAAAATTTGGAACGAATGAGTATAAACTTAAAGACGGCTTTCGTCATTTTTTTAAGACCAGTATTTATAAGTTTTATAACGATGAACGATTAAAAAGAGCTCATTTTATGATTGAAGAAACGGTTATTCCTTTAAAGAATATAGCGGTTATGAATGGCTTTAATGATTATCCCAATTTTTCTAAGGCCTTTAAAAAGAAGTATGGATGTTCTCCAAATGAATTACCACGAAAATCGATTTACTTAGAGCTACCCCAAATAAATACAGGGGGCTAACGTAAAATTTGGATTGAAATAAATTTTGCTGCAAATTCTCCCTTTTTGATAAATTTTGCTCCCAATTGAACAAGTGTTTTGAGGGTTAAAATCACAATTTTACAATGTGAATTATAAAGCAAAACCGATGGAGTTAAGTGTCAAAATAAAAGAAGGGATTTTAGGATTAGTGAGTGTACTTTTCATACTACTTTTTACTTATGCCGCAATAAGTAAGTTGCTGGACTTTGAAAACTTTCAAATTCAATTAGCGCAGTCTCCTATAGTAAGTGTATGGGCAATTTGGTTTTCTTTTTTGATCCCTTTAATTGAATTAGGGATTGTGGTTTTGTTTTTAGTCCCAAAGTATAAACCAATAGCATTCTACAGTTCCTTGATAGTAATGAGTTTGTTTACGGCCTACATCTTTATTATACTTCGGTATAGTGCATATATTCCTTGCTCATGTGGTGGTATATTGGATAAAATGAGTTGGGAAACCCACCTTGTTTTTAATCTAGTCTTTGTACTGTTTGCAGTACTGGCTATTTTTTTATCAGATACTGCACTAAAACCACGACGCAAAGTTTTACTCGGGATAAAAATGGTTCTTGTAGTGACAGGAAGTGGTATTTTGATGCTGCTGTTTTTCTGGCATTCAACATACAAACTCAATAATGAAAACCCATTTATCAGACGGTACCTGCAGCATCCTATCGAATTAGTCAAGCAGATAAACCTAGGCTACAACTCTTATTATTTTGCAGGGAGTGCAGCAAATACCATTTATTTAGGAAATTATTCTAATCCGCTGCATGTTGAGGCATTAGATACTACTTTACAAACAAGAAAATCTAGTAAAATTACTTTTGAATCCAAAGGAATTCCATTTAAGATGGTGACATTAAAAGTAGCGGAAACCAATTTTTATTTGACAGATGGGAGTGTGCCTAAAATTTTTAAAGGGAACATCTCAGATTGGAAAATTACAGAAGAATTACACCAGGTTCCGTTTTTTAACCAGCTAGCCATTTTAGATCCTACGGTTATAGGGTTGAGAGCTAATCTTGGCAAAAACGCAGCCCATGTTTTAGGAACGTATACTAGAGATGCAGCCAATAAAACTACTTTCAATGATAAGTTAGTACAACCCCAACTGGATGGAGTTTTTGATACAGATGGAATCCTTTTAGCCAGTACAAAATTGCAGCAATTTGTTTATTTATATTACTATAGAAATACAATAACAGTTTTTAGCAAAGAGGGAAGATTATCATATAGAAGCACTACTATCGATACCATAAAAAAGGCACAGATCAAAGTCTCCTATTTGAAAGAAGGGGCAGTACGGAAAATGTCAGCACCTCCACTAATAGTAAATGCTCAAGCCGCACTATGTGAATCCTTGCTCTTTGTACAGTCTAAAATAAGGGGCAGATTGGAGAATGGCGAGATTTGGAAACAAGCTTCCATTATTGATGTTTATGATGTAGCTAAAAAAACATATTTGTTTAGTTTTCCCATATACAGTTCAGAGAAAACAAGATTAGATGCTTTTTATGTGACCAATACGCACTTGTTTACAATTATGGGTAACCAATTGAGGGTGTATAGGTTTCGTGAATGGCTTAAAAACGCTTTTAAAGAAACTAGCACATAGTTGTTTAGTTTAAAAATATACTGGCCAGTATCAGGAGGAAGATCGAAAACCTGTAGAAAAAAGTAGATCAAAATGTAACTAAAAAACAATAAGTATGAAAACGCAATTTTTAAACAAAGCACTCCCTTTGGCAGTAGTATTTTTAGGGGGGTTAGGCGCTTTTGTTACAACTGCTATGCAGAAAGCAGAAGAGGCAAAGGCACCACAAATGGGCTACACTCTTAATGCCAAAGGAGGCTGTAGTAACGTACCAGTAAACTGTGACAACACGCCCAAACCGTTTGTCTGTCGCTTGGGCATCACAACAGGACCACAGGCCTATGGCAAAGATGCACAAGGAAATTGTGTACAAATTCTATATCGTCCCTAAGGTTTAAGGCATGACGATGGTTAAAATGGCAATGCAGTTCCATAATTCAAGGAACTGCATTGTTTTTTTATGAAGTTATTTTTGATTATTTAGAATCCACGACGCTGGAGACGCTCCTTTTAGATAATAGCCGAACCATTGCAAAACCCGCTCAGTTAGGTCTTTTTGATGAGTAGGATCCAAAAGAGTATGCCCTTCCTTTGGGTATAAGAGTAAAGTAGCCTCTTTGCCCAATCGCCTAAGGGCTAAGTAATAGGAAACACTTTGATGCCAATCAACTTGTGTATCCTCTTTGCCACTCCAGAGCAATAGAGGGATTCTGAGATGCTGTACAGTACTCAAAGGTGAATTTCGGCTAAAATCAGCAGCATCAGCAAAGGGGGTTTTATCATTCATAAGCCATTGCTCTGACTTGAATCGCCACATATCGGGTTTTTTACTATTCCAACCCACAGTGAGGAAAAAACGGGTCAGATCAGTGACAGCTCCACTAGCAATAGCTGTAGTAAATAGAGAGCTATGATTGCTTATGAATGCGGTTTCATAGCCTCCAAAAGAATGACCCATCAAACCAATTTTATCAGGAGCGATTATACCCATTGCTATAATTTTTTGAGTACCAGCTACGACACAATCCAAGGCAGAAGGCCCTACATTTTCCTCTTCAAGTACAATGTCAGGTAAGAAACAAAAATAGCCGTTAGAGGTAAAAATAGTTGGATTAAAGCCAGACTCATTGTAAAGCGTTGGAGGATGGTACCAATGCAATTCACCAGATTGTTTTTCGTAAACATTTACAATCATGGGGTACTTCTTGGAGGGATTGTAATTGGCAGGATAATACAAAACACCTTTAATGAGTTGTTTTTTTGAATTTTGAAAATGAATGAGCTCAGACTTTCCCCAATAAAATTGATGATGTTGCGGATTGCTTTCAAAGACCACTTGTTTTCTTGTAATGTCTGTTTTTATAATTCTTGGAGGTACATCAAAGCGTTGCTCAATATAAAAAAACAGCTGTTTGTTAGCGTCATAATAGATGGGGTCATTGCAACTGTTTTCAAAAACGATAGGTATAGCTTTTCTATTCTTTTGCCATATATAGAATCCTGTTTTCCCATCTTCACCCTCTGCTTTTAAAATAATGCTTTGGTTGAGGTCGAAAGTAGGGGAGGTAAGACCGTCATAAACAAAATTTAGCGACCGTTGATTGGGGATATCGGCAATCCTAAACCTTATTTTAGAGACCTTCCCATCGGTCAACCTTTTAAAAGAACGTCCATCGGGTCGTATAGCCCAAATGTCATAAGCATCATAAAGGATAATAGCTGTGTCGTTCAGACTCCATCCTGGAGTACCATAAGCCGATTGTGGTTGTAAGGTATGCACTTTTCCAAACCAAGTCGAAGGAATATTTTGGGTAATGTTAGTATGTGTACCTAGAGTAATGTTATAAACCCACCAATGATTTTCTTTAAAATAAGCAATGTAGTTTCCCGAAGGTGAGGGGATAATATCGCGGTAAAAACTAGACTGTTTCGTTAGAAACTTCTTTTGTTCTCTTGTTTTACAATTTAGGAGGTAAAAATCTCTAGGACCTTCAAATTCAAACTGTGGTTCATAAGCTTTTGGATTCGATAGAATGGCGTGTTTTTGGTCTCCTGTAAGCGTTATTTTAGGCAACGCATGGGTGGTGATAGGGTAAACTTGATGAGTCAAAGGATACCACACGGCTATTTTGGGCAATTGAGCCGTTCGTCCATTTTGCTCTTCTTCTGGATAAATCCATGGGTCTTGGGTATGCCAAATTTCAACGGTTGAGGGCTCCTTTTTAAGCGGTTGCTCCAAATCATTTTGAAGGGAGAAGAATACTTTTTTCGAATCATCTGAAATCAGCAACTTGTAGAACGGATGAACTGCGATGGAGTGGGCTTTTGGAAAAATATTGCTTTGAGGGTTGAGTGGATAAAGACGCTTTTGCTCAATGCTATACCAGTAGAGTGATAGTTGGTTGTTGTTGAGGCTGTACCCATAAAACGCGATTGATTTACCCTCTTTTTGCCAAGTACTCCCTTTGTAACTGATGAGCGAATCAGACACTAGGGTAGTGGGAGCATTGAGGTTAGCAAGATCAAGAAGAACAAAAGAGTTCCGATTAGTTGTAAAAGTAGTATAAGCTAGTAATTTCCCATCTGGACTCAAAGAAAACTGTGATACATCGGTAATAATGGTTCTTGCTTTCTTTTCGAAAGGCGATTGGATGATAAGCGATTCATTTTCAAGATGAACAAGGATTTTATCTTGTCGTTCAGAATAGCTGTAGTCTTTAACACTGTCCATAGTAGCGATCGTAGTACTTTTCAAATCTAGAAGTAGTAAGGTGGCACCAGATTGACAAAGGAAACCATTACTTTTAGTAAACAAGGAATGGTCACCCTTTGGGAAAACATATTTCTTTTGGGTCTTTGTGTTTTGTACAAATAAAGTATCTAAGCCATTCGCATAGCGCATAATGTAACTAAAATAGGCTTTAGTAGGGGCTATTTTATCCATATTCAACTGACCCCAAGTTTCGTAATCGGCAGTACTAAGTGTTCTTTTTTGCCCCACTTGCCCCCAAAGGGAGCAAGAGAGAAGGAGCAAAAAAAAGGAGAGAAAAAGTACGCTCACAAAGCATCTTTGAAAGCTATAAAAGATAGTGGCTTGGCTTTGAAATAGTGTTCTCATTTTGGATTAATAACCCGAATTTTGAGGGCGTAGGTTGGGATTAGTACTTAGTTCTATTTGCGGAATGGGAAACAATCGATGGTAGGTAGTCCATCCTGATTTAGTTCCTGATAAGACAGCGTCGAGTAGGTTATAGCGCTTCAAATCAAAGAAGCGATGCCCGTGTTCGGTAAAAAACTCCAATCTTCTTTCTTGAAGAACAGCAGTTATAATTGCTTCTTTTGTAGCAGCTGTAGTCGCCGAAAGCCCAGCCCTGAACCGAATTAGGTTGAGGTCATCTATAGCCCCTGATGTATGACCCAAATGGGCTTTTGCCTCGGCTCTGATAAGATAAAGTTCGGCTAAACGCATCACAATAGAATATTCTTTAGAAGTACCTGTAAAGTTGCGTTCTTTGTATTTGTCGGCATGATACCAAACCGCATTGCCATCAGTTACTGCTTTAATCCAATGGGTTTTTCGTTGGTCTCCAGTGTCGAAGGAGTTGACCAACAGATTAGAAAGGGCGACCAAGGGAGGAGGAGCGGTTTCAAAAATAAAGACAGCGCCTTCTTGTGTGTTTTGCCCCGCAACAGGAGCTTGTAGCTGCCAGATAGTTTCCTTAGACTGGAGCAGAAAAATGTCATCAAGGTCTTCTTCCAAGACAAATAAATCCGATTGTTGGATAACCTCATTGGCCTCTTGTAACGCTTTGTCATACGATTGCTGATACAAATACACCCTAGCCAAAAGAGATTTGGCGACCCATTTATTCGCTCGGATTCTTTCAGTAGTAGAGTAGGATTCAGATAAAAGCACTATGGCTTGCTTTAAATCTTCGATGGTGTGGTTGTAGACTTGGTCAATAGGCAGTCTACTCACAATAGCATTCTTTTGATAATCGGTTGTTTTGATATAGGGGATATCACCAAAAAGATTCGCAAGATAGAAGTGAACTAAGGCTCGGATAAATAACGCTTCACCTTGAAGTGTTTTTTTATGCTCGGTTGTTAGTTTTGTACTGGCTGCAATCCCTTCTAGTAGGGCATTAGCACTGTAGATTTGATTATAGGAGGAATTCCAGTAGTCCGCAATTCCAGAATTGGTGGGCAAAAGGGCATTGTTGTAAAAAGGCAGGCTTGGGTTAGTAGGAGTACCATAGGCCACCATTTCATCAGTATAGTTAGCCAACTGATTAGAAATACCCGTATTGGCTCCTGTTAGAATGCCTTTGTCTCTGATTTTGGCATAAATATCGTTTAGTGCAGCATGGGCTGTGGCATTGTCTTCAAATACAGCAACCTGCGTTAATTGAGATTTAGGCAAATCAACAGCAACGAAGGAGTCACAAGCAGTCGCAAGCAGTAGTAAATTTAAGGTAAGAATGGAATACCATTTTTTGGATGTTTTTAGTGTTTTCATAGTGTTAAAAGGTTAGTTGCACGCCAAGGGTTAGTACTCTAAGTGGGGGTAAATAGCCGTAACTAGTAAACTCAGGATCTCCTTCTTTAAATCTAGTGAACGTTAGCAAGTTTTGACCTTGTAGCATAAGTTGGCATTGAGTAGCTTGCGAAGGCAAAGGAACATCAAATGAAAGCGCAAGGTTTTTGAGTCGAATGAATGAGGCATCAAGAATTGCAGCATCACTTTCTGAATAATAGTAATCGGCTAGAACGGCTTCGTAATTCAAACCAGTAGTGTAGATTTGATAAGGAGCTTGATCCCCTGTTGGTAGCCAACTGTTGCTAGCGCTAGCTTGCTGATTCGAAAAGATGCCAGCAGGACCCATAGGATAGGAACGGTTTTTTTGTTTGACAAACTGAAAAAGAAAATCTAATTTCCAACGTTTATAGCGCAATTGATTGTGTACACCTCCAAAATAAGTAGGAGTAAGATTCGCTGTGGTTTGTTGATCTTCTGGAAATGAAAGAATACCGTCCTGGTTCACATCTTCAAATTCATATACTCCCGTTTGCGGATGAATCCCTTTGTATTGGTAAAGGAGTTCAATGTTTAGCGGCTGACCAATACGATACTGTTGGTTATAGGAGGAGCTTTCTAAACCAGGAAAACGGAGCAATTTATTTTTAGAAAGGGTTAAATTAACACTAGTAGTCCAACTAAAATTAGGAGTGTTCCAGTGGCTAGTGCGTAGGGTAAATTCTAAGCCTGTATTTTCAACGGTGGCATCTAAGTTAGCTTGTAATAATGTAAAACCAGTAGTGCCTGAAAGTGGCATACCAACCAACTGATTGGAAGAGCGATTTTGATACCAGGCACCGGTCACAAAAATGCGGTCTTTAAAAAAACCAAGCTCTAGCGCCGTTTCTATTTTCTTGTTGGTCTCCCAACCAAAAGTAGGATTAAACAGCCTTGAAGGTTGTAAGCCTATAACACCATTATAACTAATTCCAGAGGTAGTATAGGTATTCAAAAATTGATAATCACCAATTTGATCATTGCCAGTGGTGCCTATACTAGCCCTCCATTTGCCAAAACTCAACCACGAACGATCTTTCAACCAGGGTTCATTGCTAAATAGCCATGCTGCACCAAGAGCGCCAAAGTTTGCAAATTGCTTGCCCGGTCCAAAACGACTCGATCCATCACGTCTTGCGGTGAAGTTAAGGAGGTAACGTTGCTGCCAATTGTAGTTAAAGCGACCAAAAAAAGCTTGATACTTGTATTGCGTATCGTCATGGACCAGGACATTGACATATTTAGCAGCAGCGAGAGTATAAATCAAGCTATTAGAACTAAAACCGTTAGCAGATTGTACTAAGCTGTTGCTGTTTTGATGTTGAAAGGTAGCTCCTAATAGCACCCCAATTTTTCCAAAACGGGATTCTTTTTCCCAATTGGCCTGTGGTTCAAGGATCCAAGAAGAGCGATAGGTACTGTTAGTAAAAATAGCAGAGCGATCGCTACCCACATTATAAGCAGGATTGTAAATAGTAGAGGGAGCCGTTCTGGTTTCTAATGTAGACAAATGAGTGTAGCCCATACTGCTTTTCAAATAGAGATCAGGCAAAATTGCATACGATACTACCGTATTGGCAATCAAATCCTTGGTGGTAGACTTGTATTGGGCATTGAGATGGCGCAATGGATTTTCCCACGTACCATTTTCCCAGTTAAGAGAGCCGTCTGGTAGGTATAGCGCAGGGGCATTTGGGGCTAGAGAACGAGCTTCATACGTCAAATCAAAAGCGGGTTGATTATTATCCTGTAACGTATAACTTGCAGATACCGTGGCTTTGAATTTATCCTCTGGCGAGCGATGATTCAAATTGAATTGACTGCCGCCTTTTTTATACAAAAAGGCACCAGGAAATACCGTAGATTCTTTATGGAAAGTACCACTCAACAAGAATTGGGTTTGTTCAGAACCTCCCGTAAGTGTAGCTTGAACATCATTAATTTGTGCGGTTTTTCCAAGCAATTCTTTTTGCCAATCCGTGTATCGGTTTTGATCCCAAGTACCATTGATGTCGTAATCCCAAGGATTGTATTGCGTCAGACCATCGTTAAGAAAGGCTTGTTTTCGCATGGCTAGGTAGGGTTGGGTAGTCATAAGTTGCATAAATCGCGTAACATGCCCAACGCCAGAAGAAGCACTAAGGGTCATGGTAGTTTTTCCAGACTTCCCTTTTTTGGTGGTAATAAGTACCACACCATTGGCTCCTCTAGAACCATAAATAGCCGTAGCATCCGCATCTTTAAGTATTTCAATGCTTTCTATCGTTTCGGGATTGATGCTGTTCAATGGACTAGTCACGGATGGAAAAATAGACGCCGTTTGGGGGTTACCTATAGGGTCTGAAGCATAGGGAACCCCGTCTATAAGATACAAGGGGGCATTGGCATCAGCCCGAAGGCTATTTTGCCCTCTAATTTTAATATCAAAACCGCCACCAGGAGTACCCGTGGTTTGGGTAATGCTTACCCCAGCCATTCGCCCCTGTAGCGTTGCCAGTACATTCGTGACGGGTTGGGTGGCTATTTCTTTGGCGGTAATTCTGGCAATACTACCAGTTCTTTCACTTTCTTTGATAGTGTAGTAACCTGCATTTACTTTTACTTCTTGCAAAGAGGTAGCATCCATTCGTAGGGTTATGTCAATGGTTTTTCGTCCCTGTATAGAAACCTGCGCAGTGGTAAACCCCATAAAAGCGACCACTAAAGTATCATTGGAGTCGGCAGCTAGCAGGTAGTGACCGTTGAAGTCGGTAAAGGTGGTGCTATTTTTTTTGTTTTTGATGGAGACACTTGCTCCGGGAATGGGTTGGCTACCGTCCGATACAATGCCTTGAACGCGTTGTGGTTGCTTGGGCAGTATAAGGTGCCGTTTTTTGGTTTTGGCTTGTAAAGGGGAGAAAGCAACAAAGGCAATCTGTACCAAAAGGCAATAAAAAGCATGCCTACCCCGTAAAAATGATTTTTTTTTCATAGTTTGGTCTAGTGAAGTGAAACGTTAGTTTTATTAGCATGGGTCCTCTAGTCAACCGCCAAGAAGAGTTAGGGGACCTTTTTTTGAAGTGTAGCGATAAGCTACAATACTGGTTTTTTATTTTAATTCATAGGCAGGCTATTTTAAGGGTTACAGGAAAGCCAACTGCCGTTGTCTGTTGCAGCCAGACGATGGCAGTGTCTTTCCCAACTAATTCAGTAAGAGTATTGCGAGACTTGCAAGTGAAGAAATTACGCTAAGAATAAAAGTTGAGCTGTATCAAAAGAATAGGCATAAAAATAGGCATGGAACTCAGCTTAAACGTCTCTGGTACTTGGCATACCTACCACGAATAAGTGAGCCCACGCCATTGGACGTGAGCATCGTACTTATCATCTCGTGGTTTAAACTGCCAAGTTTCGAGCCGAGATTCAAAGCGAATGCTTCAATTTTTTAATGAAGAATCGCAAATATAAAAATTCAGGTACAAATATAAAACAAATATCTGAATTGCACATCATCGTGTGCAAAATAATTCAAGATAATATATTCTTTTGTTCTAATGGCAAATGATAATTTACAAATAAATAATTTTAAGGATGAAAAACCTGTAAAGGTCTTTCTTGTAGATAGATATGTTTGTAATTATATTTGTGAAATGTGGATGAGTAATGATGTGTCTAATAGATCTTTTGGAAAAATGCACGGTATACATGAGGGTATTGTAAGGAAAATAAAAGAAGTAGACGGGTACAGAATACCAGTATCTACGCTTAGCACGATATGTTTTTATAAAGGAATAAAGATGTCCGAATTTTTTAAATTAATAGAAGAAAAGTATGGTCAGTTAAATGATGATTTTGAAATTAGGTAAATAAAAAAAAGCACATTTGATTAAATGTTTGTTAGTTTGTAATAGCGTTTGCCATAAATCAAATACCAGTGTAAAAGATGCCTTGGCGTCTTTTTTTTGTTTTAAATATTTTATTTAGGGATAATTTTTCCATCTTGGTAGGGACAGGTCGCGACCTGTCCTATTCTGTCCTGTCCAGACATTCTATATTTGAGTTATGGAATAGTATGAGATAATAGATGTGATGATTTTCCCATTTTTTACATTTCACCATTCACATTTCACCTCTCACATCTAACATTTCACCTCTCACCTCTCACCTCTAACATCTAACATTTCACCCTCCTTAACAGTTAAACGATGCAACATTTCAACGATTCAACAATTACTCCACCATCCACTTGCCACTTCTTGTCAAATCGGGAGTAGAAGTTGTCAGATCGGGAGTAACTGATTTTATGAAACAAGAATAGCAATCCAAACACTCTATATTTGAGTTATGGAATGGTATGAGATAATAATAGGTATCGTGATTATCCCTGTAGGAGCTTATATAAGAGGTAAAATATATGCCTTTAGGAGGGACTATTTTTCTGGATATAATGATAGTTGGAGAACTAGAAAAAAGAGATAACGAAGATGCTCTTTGGTGTTTTTAATGAAAAAACGGTTCGAAGAATTGCTAACGATAAAAACTACACAATAACTCTTTATACGTTGAATAAAATTTGTGAGGCAAGAAATTTGAAGCTTTCAGATTTTTTTAAATTAATTGACAAATAGTTTTTGCCATAAATCAAATACCACTGTAAAAGATGCCTAAGCATCTTTTTTTTGTTTTAAGCACTTGTCAAATAGGGATGGTTTGCAAGAAAAAATAAATATATTTGATAATTAATAAAACTGATGTTTATCAGACATAGCACCCAATTTAAATGGGATAAGTCGGATATTGTCAGACATACATACAAGTTACAGGAGACTTGTGCCGAAATTACGCAGACAATTCCAATTTGAAAATAAGCATTTGTTTCCGCAAGAAATTGACAAAGCAGAAGCGTGAAAATTGGAATGTGCCAACGGAAACGTAAAAAGTTGAAACTTGGAAAGCGGAAGTGTGAAAATTGGAAGTGTGAAAATTGGAACTCACCTACTCTAACGAGAAAAAGTTTGAAAGTTTGAATCAGCCAACGGGAAACCAAAAAATAGCCAAAATTTGAACGATAAATAAACAATAACTAGTTGAAAACTGCGAACCAAAAAACAGAATCGTGAAAATTGGATTTTGTCAGCAGAAACGTGAAAAATTTGCGGTTTAATGGTAATTTCGACAAAACAAGCCTCCTGTAACACACGCTACAAGCGATTTGGGCAATTGGTTTAATTTGAAGTTGGTTTTGTATTTGGAAGTTTTGGCTAATCAGAAAAATAACGCTAATTTAGTCCCAAACCGCCTGTAGCGCGGGAACGTTAACGATAAAAACTACACAATAAACTCTTTATGCTTTAAATAAAATTTGTGAGGCTAGAAGTTTGAAACTTTCTGATTTTTTTAAATTAATTGATAAATAGCGTTTGCCATAAATCAAATACCACTGTAAAAGATGCCTAAGCATCTTTTTTTGTTTTAAGCACTTGTCAAATAGGTATGGTTTGTAAGAAAAAATAAATATATTTGATAATTAATAAAACTGATGTTTTTCAGACATAGCCACCCAATTTAAATGGGATAAGTCGGATATTGTCAGACATATATACAAGTTGGGCGTCATACTAACAAAAAAAAGGTAATATCAACGCTAACCCAAGAATACAAAATAAAAACGTAAATTCGCATAATAAAATTTGAAAAATAATTAAATGAAATTAACCGTCGATAATCTAGGAAAAATTGTTCAAAGCGAAATTGAACTTAATAACTTAACTATTTTAGTTGGAGATAATAATTCCGGAAAAACATATATCACATACAGTATATATGGAATGTTAAAAAATTGGACGGATTTTATAAATTATAATAATTTCAAAGATTTAGAAGCAAGGCTAAAAATTGAAGGACAAATTTCGCTTAACAAAGAAGAAATTCAAGATATAGTTTCTAAAAGTATCGTCACAGAAAGCTCAAATTTTCAAAAAAGAATTAGAGATTTATTTAATGATAAGGAAAAGATATTTGCAGAGGCAAGAGTAAAGTTAGAATTTGAAAAACCAACAGAATTCAAAGATTGTGAAAAGAAAATACAAATTGGAGAGAATATTGTTTTTGATGGTAAACTTGAAAATAATGTTTTGTCCATTAGTTACATTAAGCAAACGAAAAATGAAATTGACGATACCCTATTTAAAAGAGTTTTAGGTGATTTATTTGCGTATTTAGTATTTGATGAAATATTTCCAGACCCAACAATTATAACTGCAGAAAGATTAGGTATTTCACTTTTTTATAAAGAATTAGACGAACAAAGAAATTCGTTGGTCGATGGTTTACAAAAATTAGATGATAAAGAAGGAAACTTCCACCCATTTGAGCTTTTAATGTCTATGAGTGCGTATTATGCGACTCCGATTAGAGACCATATTGCATTTACAAGAAATTTAGATAACATCAAAAAAAATACTTCAAAAATAGATTCCTCCTACCCAATGGAAATTATTAAAGAGATTTTAGGTGCTGAATTTAAAAAAGAAAACAAACAGGATATCAGATTTTATACAAAAAACAAAAAAAACAATAAATTTGATATTCCTCTATATTTAGCATCCTCATCCGCTAGATGTATTGTCGATATTTATTTTTATTTAAAACATCTTGCAAAACAAGGGGATATACTTATTATAGATGAACCTGAAAGCCATTTAACATTAAAAAATCAAAGATTAATAGCAAAACTCATTGCTTCTATAATTAATTTAGACATTAAAGTATTCATTACTACTCATAGTGATTTCCTCGTTAAAGAGTTAAATAATCTAATTTTATTATCCAATGATTTCAAGGATAAAGAACAATGGCTGATAAAGAACAAAAAAAGCTATTCTAAATTCGATAATATAAAATTTAATGACGTATCCGTTTATCAAGCCATTAATGGAAAACTTGAAAGTCTAGAGGTTAATAATAAAGGAATTGAAATACCATTTTTCGATGATGAAATAAATAACTTATTTTCTATATCGTCAGATTTAGACTATTTAATTGATTAGTCTATGAAAGATATTTTTTGTGACGAAGAAGTTATTCAAAGTTTTGATATACAAAATCAAACTATGGTTCTTAAAGAAATTGACACTAATCAAGAAATTTTGATTGGTGGAATTCCTGTAGATTCTATACTTTTAAAACTCGACATTGATAAACGTGAATTTAAAAGAAAATCGATGTATTTAAAGAGAGATACTCCAGTTATTCACAAAGGCTGTGATTATTGTCTAATAATACCATCTCAAGAAAAAATCATATTATTTGAATTAAAATCTTTAAAACCAAAAGTCAAAGATTATGTTAATCAATTTATAGCATCTGAAATTTTTATTGAATATTGCAGTAAACTTTCAAATTACATCAATTGCTCAAGAATTGATTACTCTTTCCATAGAATATTATTGAGTCCTAAATACAATATAGGATTTACTTCTAGCAACAGAATCCAAGATATTTCAACATCTGATAGTTGTGGAAATCCAATAGAAATAAAAACTCCAGGATTTCCTGCTAGAATCAGACTCGAAAAATTAATCAAATAAGAAGTACGAACGCCCAACACACGCTACAAGCGATTTGGGCATTTGGCTTAATTTGAAGTTGATTTTGTATTTGGAAGTTTTGGCTTATCAGAAAAATAACGCTAATTTAGTACCAAACCGCGTGTAGCGCGAGAACGTTAACGATAAAAACTACACAATAACTCTTTATACGTTGAA
>NZ_JMTM01000012.1 GCF_001662485.1 Flavobacterium succinicans | reverse complement strand
TCATATTTTATAATGCTTTGCAGCATTTTTACCAACTATTTTTGACTATTAAACCTTTTTTGGCATTCACTATTTACTACTCCTCACTAAGGACTACTTCGTAATCTCCCTAAATACCGCTTCTAAGTTTTTGTTTTTCTGGTTGAGTTGCAAGGTTTTTAAGCCGTTGTCGTGGGCAAAATCAAATACCGTTGGACGCATATCTTGACTCGATAAAAAAGTCAGTTCCCATAGATAATCATTGTTTTTGATGAATGATTTTAAATGTGGAATGGTATTGATTTGGTCTTCGGTGACTTTTAAATCAAATTCCACTTCTATGACTTGTTCTTTGTCGGCTGCAATCAAAATTTCTAATTTTTTGTCGGCAACAATTTTGCCTTTATCAATAATAATGACACGGTCGCAGATGGCTTCTACTTCTTGCATAATATGAGTAGACAGAAAAACGGTTTTGTCTTTCCCCACGTTTTTAATCACATTTCGAATCTCGACTAATTGGTTAGGATCTAAACCTGTTGTGGGTTCGTCTAAAATTAAAACCTCTGGATTGTGCAATAAGGCATTGGCTAATCCAACACGTTGGCGATATCCTTTAGAGAGTTGGCCTATTTTTTTATGACTTTCGGGTGTTAATCCTGTCAATTCAATTACTTCTTGAATGCGAGAGGAGGGTACTTTGTACACATCGGCATTAAAAGCCAGATATTCTCTAACATACAAATCCAAATACAACGGATTGTGCTCTGGTAAATAACCAATGATTTTTTGGACTTCTTTGGTGTCCGAAATGACATTTTTATCATTTACTAGCGCTTCGCCTTCATCAGCCGCTAGATAAGTAGTCAAGATTTTCATCAAAGTAGATTTTCCAGCACCATTTGGGCCTAAAAAACCAACAATTTCTCCTTTTTTTACTGAAAATGTAATCGAATCTAAGGCTTTTTGAGCACCGTAACTTTTGGATAAATTTGTAACTTCTATTGACATGATCATGGTTTTGTTGCAAAAGTAAACAGAAAAACCAAGCTATGGAAGTTTCTTTGGGTGGTATGAAAAATATTGTTCCATTTTAGGCTTTTATCTTGAGCCAATTTGTTTTTTTTATAGCACAATGGGCTAATATTTATATATTTACTCAAAACATTTTATCATGAGTGAGCATAAATCAAATTCTTTTTTAGAAAATTATAGCAGTATCCTATTCCTTTTGGGTGGAATTATACTTGGAAGTATCGCTGGATTACTTTTTGGTAAAGACGTTGAGGTCATTAAACCTTTGGGTGATATTTTTTTGAATCTTTTATTTACAGCGATTATTCCTTTGGTTTTCTTTACCATTGCGGCTTCTATTGCCAATTTGCAAAAAACCGAAAAACTTGGTAAACTCTTCGGAATCGTTTTGCTAGTCTTTTTGAGTACGGTAATCATTTCTGCCATAGTTATGGTGATTGGTGTTTTACTTTTTCCTTTGGATCAAGCCGTTTTTTTAGCAAAATCTTCTTTGGCGATGGCTCATGAAAGCACAACAGATTCGCCCGTTACTAAGTTGTTAACAGTGAATGATTTTTACGAAATTTTGTCTCGTAAAAACATGTTAGCTTTGATCTTTTTTTCTTTTTTAATGGGTTTTGCCACTTTGAATGCTGGCGAAAAAGGGAAGGACTTTGCTCGATTTTTGCAGTCCGCCAATGAGGTGATGAAACAATTGCTTGTCATCATCATGAAAGGAGCTCCAATTGGACTAGGCGCTTACTTTGCGTATCAGGTCGGGATTTTTGGGCCTCAGCTTTTTGGAGCTTATGCCAAGCCATTGGCGGTGTATTATGGCACATGCGCTTTTTACTTCATCGTGTTTTTTACCTTTTATGCTTATTTTTCTGGAGGTTTATTAGGCGTGAAAGTATTTTGGAAAAACAACATTACGCCTTCCTTTACGGCCATCGGAACCTGCAGCAGTATCGCGACCATTCCTGCCAATCTTGAAGGAGCAACGCAAATGAAAATCCCATCGTATATTCGTAATGTCGTGATTCCGCTCGGAGCGCCTTTGCATAAAGATGGTTCTAGTATGTCATCTATTGTGAAAATAGCGGTGATTTTTGCTATTTTTGGTAAGGATTTTACAGATCCGATTACGATTCTAACAGCTATTGGTATAACGATTATCGTTTCGGTAGTAGAAGGTGGGATTCCAAATGGAGGTTATATCGGAGAGATTTTAGCCATCACCATTTATGGTTTTCCAATGGAACAAGCTTTGCCAGCAGCCATGATTATTGGTACACTTGTCGATCCCATGGCGACTTTGCTCAATGCCAATGGCGATTTAATATCGGCAATGATGGTGACCAGAATCGTGGAAGGTAAAAAATGGCTTTTGGGACAAAATGAAATCAATTAAATCAAAATCATACAAAATGAAAAAAATTAGTTTAGGACTGTTCATGCTTTTAGGAGTCATCGCTCATGCTCAAAGTGGGATTCAACAAGGTGAGGTTACTCGTATTGAAACGGAATTGGCTTCGGATGCCATGGAAGGACGTGGGATGTTTACACCAGGAATCGAGAAAGCATCGGCTTTTATCGAAGGCGAATTCAAACGCATTGGGTTGACTTACTATAAAGAATTGACGTCCTATAGCCAAGATTTTTTGATTAAAGGCAAAAAGGCTAATAATGTAATTGGGATGATACCAGGGAAATCAAAACCAAATGAATATGTTATTTTTTCAGGACATTACGACCATTTAGGAATGGAAGAATCTGGTGTTGACAAAATCTATAATGGAGCCAATGATGATGCTTCAGGAATTACAGCGGTAATTACTTTGGCAGAATATTTTAAAAAGAAAAACGATAATGCGCGAACACTCATTTTTGTAGCATTTACTGGTGAAGAAACTGGAGGTTACGGATCTTCTTTTTTCTCAAATTCCATCAATGCAGATGAAGTCGTGGCGATGTTCAATATAGAAATGATCGGAACGGAGAGTAAATGGGGCAAAAACTCAGCCTATATTACAGGATTCGAACGCTCTGATTTTGGGACAATTTTGCAAAAGAATTTAGTGGGTTCTGGATTTAATTTTTATCAAGACCCTTATCCTCAAGAACAATTGTTTTACCGTTCCGATAATGCTACATTAGCTGCTTTAGGGGTTCCAGCGCATACTATTTCTACTTCAAAAATGGATATCGAACCAAATTATCATAAATTGAGTGATGAAGTAAGCACTTTGGATATGGATAATATGACAGAGATTATTAAGTCAATTGCTATCAGTTCGCAAACCATTATTAGTGGAAAAGATACGCCATCAAGAGTGCCTAAGAAGAAAAAATAGTTTTGTTGCGTCAAATTCAATGAGAAGTATCTATAAAAAAACAGGCTTCTCTGTGAATATTTTTGTTGAATTGTTAATTGAAAGTCAATTTCACAAAGAAATTCTTTTTTGTTAGAGATTTGTGTATTTTTTTTGACTATTTTAAAATAAGTTTTTTATCTTTGCCAAAGAATTTACTGAAAATCAGAACACAAATGTTGAATAACCGTTTTTATTTTAGCTACACTTTTTATTTCTTCTTTAGGGAGTAAGGATTGTGCTATGGTTATTTGAAAGAAAAAACAACAAATAAAACTACAATACAATCCTGATGAAAATCAGGATTTTTTTTTGACTATATGGAAACAAAAATTGCAATTCAGGGGATAAAAGGTTCATTTCACCATCAAGTGGCCAAAGATTATTTCTATCAAAATGTGATAGTAGATGAATGTTTGTCCTTTGAAGAATTAGTAGACAGCTTATTGAAAGGGAATAGTGAACAAGCGGTAATGGCTATCGAAAACTCCATTGCTGGACCGATTATTCCAAATTATGCACTTATTGACAAGAATAATTTGCACATTATAGGGGAACATTATTTGGATATTATTCAAAATTTAATGGCCTTACCTGGACAGAAAATCGAGGATATTCAAGAAGTACATTCACATCCCATGGCATTATTACAATGTATGGATTTCTTAAAAAAATATCCCAATATCAAATTAGTTGAAGATAAAGATACGGCAGAAACGGCTCGCAGAATCCACGAAAATCAAATCAAAGGAATTGCAGCAATTGCTAGTATAACGGCTGCCGAAATGTATAATTTAGAGATTATAGCACCATCGATTCAAACCATCGACAACAATATGACTCGTTTTGTGATTCTCAAGAAAGAGAATTCTTTTGTTTCCGAAGAGGAGATTAATAGAGCCTCCATCAAGTTTGAATTGGACCATAAACGCGGAAGTTTAGCCGCTGTTTTGAATGTGATGAGCGATTGTAAACTCAATTTAACCAAAATACAATCCTTACCGAAAATAGAAACACCTTGGAAGTATTCTTTTTTTGTAGATGTGACTTTCGAAAAATATGAAGATTACGCCAAGGCGAAAGCATTAGTTTCGATTATGGCGCATTATTTTAAAGTTTTGGGTGAATATAAAAATACAAAGCCATTACTTGAATCTCCAAACTAGAAAATAAAAAATTCCAATTTAGAATAAAGCTAAAAAAATGATAACAACAGCCCAACGTTTAGCGATAGTTGAAGAATATTACTTCTCCTCAAAGTTGAGAGAAGTACGCCAATTGGCCGCCGAAGGAAAACCTGTAATCAATATGGGAATAGGTAGTCCAGATTTAAAACCTGCTCCTGCTGTTATTGCTGCAATGACTGCTGCAATGCAAGACGAAAATGCACATCAGTATCAAAGCTATCAAGGTTTGCCAGAATTGAGACAAGCGATGGCCGACTTTTATGAGCGCAATTACCAAGTAACCCTAAATAGCACCACTGAAATTTTGCCTTTGATGGGTTCCAAAGAAGGAATTATGCACATTTCATTAGCGTTTTTGAATGAAGGTGATGGCGTTTTGATTCCAAATCCAGGGTATCCGACCTATACTTCGGTAACCAATTTAGTAGGTGCGGTGCCACTATATTATGATTTAAAAGAAAGTACCAATTGGGAACCAGATTTTGAGGCTTTGGAAAAAATGGATTTGTCTAAAGTAAAATTGATGTGGATTGGCTATCCGCATATGCCTACAGGCGCGAGAGGGAATTTGGCTTTGTTTGAAAAACTGGTGGCTTTTGCGCAAAAACACAACATTCTATTGGTCAACGATAATCCGTATAGTTTTGTTTTGAACGACCAACCTATGAGTTTGTTGCAAGTTGAAGGGGCGAAAGAAGTAGCGTTGGAGCTGAATTCGTTGTCTAAAACCTTTAATATGGCGGGATGGCGTGTAGGAATGGTTTCTGGAAATGCTGCCTGCATTGATGCGGTATTGAAAGTAAAAAGTAATATGGATAGTGGAATGTTTTACGGCATTCAAAAAGGGGCTATTGCAGCATTGCAGAGTGAGGCTTCTTGGTTCGACGAAATGAATGCGATTTACGCAAAACGCAGAATTTTAACCGAAGCATTGGCGGAGAAATTGGGTTGTGAGGTGTACAAAGAAGGAGTGGGATTGTTTGTTTGGGCGAAACTTCCAGCAGGAATAACATCGGCAGAAGATTTTATTGATAAGATACTGTATGAGAAATACATCTTTATTACACCAGGAACTATTTTTGGTTCGAATGGCGAAGGGTACATCCGATTTGCTTTGTGTGTAAAAGAAGAAAAAATTGAAGAAGCGATTCGTCGTTTTTAGCAGATAATACCTAGCCCTGATAGTAGCGGCATCCTATTGTGGCGGGGTTCGCCACAATAGATATAGCAGATAGCAGGATTAGCTAATAATAAAAATAATAATGAATATACACGTAATAGGAATAGGTTTGATTGGAGGTTCGATGGTGTTGGATATAAAAGCGGTACACCCAGAAGCGACTATTTACGGAATGGATAAAAATGAAGCCCATTTGCAAGAGGCGATGGCGCTTGGGGTTGTGGAGAAAGCCGCTACGATGCAGGATTTGGCCGATGCGGATTATGTTATTGTTTCGGTTCCTGTGGATGTGGCGTTGCAAGTGTTGCCCGAAGTTTTGGACCATATTGGCGAAAATACTATTGTTTTTGAAGTGGGTTCTACCAAATTACCTATTTGTGAAGCGGTAGCCAATCATCCAAGAAGAAGAAATTATATTGCCACGCATCCTATTGCTGGAACGGAATTTTCGGGACCATCAGCGGCTATAAAAGGCTTGTTTCAAGGGAAAACAAATATCATTTGTGAGGTGGAGAAAACGACCTTTAAGCTACAAGAAAAAGCCATCGAATTGTTCAAAGAGTTAGGAATGCGCATTCGATATATGGACCCGAAGTCGCACGATAAACACATTGCTTATGTGTCGCATTTGTCGCATATTAGTTCATTTATGTTGGGGAAAACAGTTATCAATAAAGAGAAAGACGAACAAGATATTTTCGATATGGCGGGTTCTGGTTTTGAGAGTACCGTGCGTTTAGCCAAGAGTTCACCTGCGATGTGGACGCCTATTTTTAAACAAAATAAAAAGCACGTGGTGAAAAGTTTGGAGGAGTACATCGCCAATTTGACGCAGTTCAAAGACTTATTAAAAAGCGAAGAATATGAGGCGATTTTTGATGAAATGCAGAGTGTGAATAAAATAAAAGAAATTTTGAATGGGATGAGTCCTTCAAAGTAGAAGAACAATAAACAACGAAAAATAAACAATAAACAAAGAATAAGATGGAAAATAAAAAAGAAATGAGAAATTGGTTGGAAGCGTTCAATTTGACGCATCCATTGGTGATAGCAGGACCTTGTAGCGCCGAAACAGAAGAGCAAGTATTGAAAATTGCACACGAATTGAAAGATTCTGATGTAAGTGTGTTTAGAGCTGGAATTTGGAAACCAAGAACGCGTCCAGGTGGATTTGAAGGTGTTGGAGAAATAGGATTGAAATGGTTGAAAAAAGCCAAAGCAGAAACAGGTTTATTGATGGGAACCGAAGTAGCTACTGCTGCACACTGTAAATTGGCATTAGAAAATGATATTGATGTGTTGTGGGTTGGGGCACGTACTACGGCCAATCCGTTTGCGGTTCAAGAAATTGCAGATACCTTGAAAGGGACAGACAAAATCGTTTTGATTAAAAATCCAGTGAACCCAGATTTAGCTTTGTGGTTAGGTGGTGTAGAGCGTTTGCATATGGCTGGAATTGAAAAATTAGGGGTGATTCACCGTGGTTTTTCTACTTACGAAAAAACAAAATACAGAAACATTCCAGAATGGCAAATTGCGATTGAATTGCAAAACAAATTCCCAGATTTGCCTTTGATTATCGACCCTTCTCATATTACAGGAAATCGTGATATGATCCTTGAAGTAACGCAAGAAGCTTTGGATTTGAATTATGACGGAATGATTATCGAAACACACACAGACCCTGATAACGCTTGGAGTGATGCTGCGCAACAAGTAACGCCAGATGCTTTGAAACAAATTTTCAAAGATTTGAGAGTAAGAAAACAGGTTGATGTTTCAGATGAATTTATGTCTAAAATGAGTAAATTAAGAGCGAATATCGATGTTTTAGATGCTAATTTATTGGACCTTTTGAGCAAAAGAATGAAAGTGGCTTTAGAAATTGGTCAGGTTAAAAAAGAAGCGAACGTAGCGGTTTTGCAAAACAATCGTTGGAATGAAATTTTAGGAAGAATGATTTTGGAAGGAGAAAAGAAAGGACTTTCGGAAGAGTTTGTTTTAAAAATGTTCAAAGCGATTCACCAAGAAAGTATCAACAAACAAGATAAAGTATTGAATTCGTAAAAGAATTTCATAACGCTTAGTTTTTTTAATTTCTGATTTAAATCCCAAGACCTTTGTTTTGGGATTTTTGTTTGTTATGAGTCGTCTAAATTCAATTATCTTTGCAAACAGTTAAATCTAAAATCTGAAAATGACAGGAACCGTTTATAAATCTACAGGAAGTTGGTACACCGTGAAATCCGAGCAAGGAGATTTTATAGAGTGCAGAATGAAAGGGAAGTTCCGAATGAAAGGCATTAAAAGTACCAATCCCATTGCAGTAGGCGATATGGTGGATTATGAACAAGAAGAAACATCAGATACTATTACCGGGACGATTCATCATATTCACGACCGTAAGAATTACATTGTTCGAAAATCAGTGAATTTGTCGCATCAAATGCACATTATTGCGGCCAATATCGACCGTGTTTTTCTGTTGATTACCATCAACAATCCTCCAACTACGTTTAGTTTTATCGATAGATTTTTGGTTACTGCCGAAGCCTATGGTATTGAGACTATTTTGGTTTTTAACAAAATAGATACTTTAGACGATGTTACCTTAGATGACCAATTGTATATGCAGCACGTTTATCAGGAAATTGGATATCAATGTTTGCGCGTTTCGGCAGCTGAACGAAAAGGGGTTGAAGCATTGAAGGAATTAATGATAGGTAAAACAAGTATGTTCTCGGGGCATTCGGGTGTTGGGAAATCGACTTTGGTTAATGCTTTGGAGCCCACCTTGGATTTGAAAACCAAGAATATCTCCGAGCAAAGCAAGCAAGGTCAGCATACCACTACTTTTGCAGAGATGTATGATTTGTCTTTTGATGCTAGTATTATTGATACACCAGGTATCAAAGGATTTGGAATTGTAGATATGGAACCTCAAGAAATTAGCGATTATTTTCCTGAGTTTTTTAGATTGAAAGAACAATGCAAGTTCAACAATTGTTTGCATAAAGAAGAACCACATTGTGCAATAAAAGCGGCTTTAGATAAGGATGAAATTGCTTGGTCACGTTACAATAGTTACCTTAAAATCCTTGAAGGCGACGACGAACATTACCGCACCGATGTGTACGATGAAGATAGAAAAGCTAGTGATAAAACGAGGGAGTAAAGCCCCTTAGCCCCCGAAAGGGGAACTCTAAAAGGGTGTTTAAATTTTTGTTATAGATGCTTCTTAAGTCTTTTTAGATATGATTGATTTTATTTATTCACGTTATAATTCCCCCTTTGGGGGTTAGGGGGCTATGAGAGTTGTAATCCAAAGAGTAACTAATGCCTCAGTAACAGTTGAGAGCAAAGTAGTAGCCGAAATCCAAAAAGGGCTATTGGTTTTTGTTGGAATCGAAGAAGCCGATATCCAAGAAGATTTGGATTGGTTAGTCACCAAAATTACACAGCTTCGCATTTTTGGTGATGAAAATGAGGTAATGAACCTTTCTATTCAAGATATTGGTGGCGATGTGCTTGTGGTCAGTCAGTTTACACTTCACGCGGCGACTAAAAAGGGGAATCGCCCTTCATATATGAAAGCCGCAAAACCTGATATTGCCATTCCTATGTATGAACGTTTTGTAAAAGCGCTAGAATTAAAATTGGAAAAAAAAGTCCCCACGGGTATTTTTGGTGCGGATATGAAGGTTTTATTGTTAAATGATGGGCCGGTAACAATACAGATCGATTCAAAAAATAGGGAATAATTTGTTTTTTTATTTCAAGAATAACAATATATTTGAGTACCACAAATTAAAGAAGACAAATCTATTATAAATACTTCAACGGGAAGCTGTTGAGGTTTTTTTTATGCTTTTTATTTTTTTTAACCCTATATCTTTTATGAAATTTAAGTTTATTGTATTGTTTTTGATGTGTTTTGCGCTAAATAGTCTTTCAGCGCAAGAAGTAAAATTTCCCGTTACATCTATTCCGGATAGTTTAAAAACCAATGCAAATGCAGTGCTTAGATGGAGTGAGCTTAGTATTGATATTCTTTCTCAACGGGAAATGGTGATTAAAAGTAAACAAGTAGTCACGGTACTAAATGAAGCAGGTGTAAGTGCTTTGGATGCTTATGCGCATTATGATAAATCAACAAGTATTTCAAGTATACAAGCCATTATATTAGATGCAGCGGGGAATGAACTAAAAAAGTTTAAGCGAAAAGATTTTAAAGATCATAGCGCGGTTGATGGCGGTACTCTTTTTTCGGATAATCGAGTGCTGTATTTAGATTACACCCCGATCAGTTATCCGTTTACTATGATTTTTGAATGCGAAACAGAAACCTCTACCACCGCTTTTATCCCGCAATGGTTTCCCATAACCGATTATTTATTGAGTGTCGAAAAAAGTGTATTAAACGTAACCTTTCCAGAAAATTTAGGCTTTAAGAAAAAAGAAAGCAATTTTTCTAATAGAAATATTCAAAAAACAATCGACACAGCCACTCAGCTGAGTTATACGGCTTCAAATTTGGTAGCAATGAAGCATGAGGATTTTAGTCCATATTTTTATGATATTTTGCCTAGAGTAATTTTAGGATTAGAATCTTTTCATCTTGAAGGGGTTGATGGAAATGCCAAAACCTGGGAAGATTTTGGTAAGTGGTATTCTAGCAAAATTTTGTCAGGAACAATTGATTTGCCTTCAACAACTGTTGCTAAAATAAAAGAGTGGGTAGGAACAGAACAAGATCCTATAAAAAAGGCCAGAATAGTATATGATTATGTACAGCAAAAAGTTCGTTATATCAGTGTTCAAGTAGGCATCGGTGGATGGAAACCTATGTTGGCTTCAGATGTAGATCGACTCGGGTATGGAGACTGTAAAGCATTGACCAACTATACTCAAGCCTTATTAAAAGCCGTTGATGTGCCTTCTTATTATACCATTTTGTTTGGCGATAGAAAGCGAATTAATATCGATGCCGATTTTGTTTCGATGCAAGGCAATCACATCATTCTGACGATTCCTGTTGGCAATCAATATACTTGGTTAGAATGTACCAGTCAAACCGATCCTTTTGGGTACCAAGCCGATTTTACAGACGACCGAGATGTTTTGATGATTAAGCCAGAGGGTGGACAAATTGTGCATACCAAAATTTATACGGCGAATGAGAACTCGCAATTGAGTAAAGGATCCTTTACGATAGCAGCTAATGGAGATTTTTCTGGGGAAATTGAAATGATTTCTCAAGGAACGCAGTATGGAGATAAGGAGAAAGTGGAGCACATGCTGCCTGATCAAAAAGAAAAGTATTATAAAGAGTTTTGGGATGAGATCAATAATTTGAAAATAGAAAAAATCACCCAAGAGAACAATAAACAAGAGATTCGTTTTACGCAAAATGCCAAGTTATCTGCCACAAAATATGGAACATTCACTGCCGATAAAATGATGGTGACAGTGAACGCCTTTAATCGATTTTCAGGTGGGGTTAAACGAATTAGAAACCGAAAAACACCTTTTGAAATCGCGCGTGGATTTTATGACGAGGATGAAATTACCATCCATTTACCTTCAGGTTTTGCTTTAGAATTTATTCCACCAGCCTTTGAGAGCAAAACCAAATTTGGAACTTATTCCATTTCATTGGTTAAAAAAGAAGCTCATACTTTAATCTATAAAAGAGTTTTGTTGATAAATACAGGAAAATATAGCAACAAAGAGTATGATGAATACCGCCTATTTATGGATCAAGTGAGCCAGAACGATAACACTAAAATAGTTTTAACCAAACCCCTTTAACTTATGAAAATTACCAAAATTCTCATGGCATTGCTTTTCTTATTTTTGAATCTTGATGGCGTAGCACAAAATTTTGAGTTAGGCAAAGTTTCAATTGCAGAACTTGAGGAGAAACATCATCCTAAAGATTCTTCGGCGGTAGCGGCCATATTATTTAAAAAAGGAAAAACTTCCTTAGAATATTCTGTAGAGAATGGTTTTATGTTACAAACTGTTGTGAAATTTCGAATTAAGATTTATAAGAAAGAAGGGTACGATTGGGCTAACAAGGCTATAATTTATTCAATAGATTCGTCACCTAAAGAGTTTCTCGATTTTTCGGAGGCGGTAACATATAACTTAGTCAATGGAAAAATAGAGAAAACAAAATTAAAAAGCGATGGTATTTTTGTTGAAAAGACTAATAAATATTGGAACAGAAAAAAAATCACGATGCCTAATGTAAAAGAAGGCTCCGTGATAGAATACGAATACACCATAAAGACCCCCAATAAAGTGCACCCTAGAGATTGGGATTTTCAAACTGCTATTCCAGTAAATTATTGCGAATATAAGACCGCAATTCCGGAGTATTATACTTATAATACTACAACAAAAGGTTTTATTACGCCCAAAATAAATGCAGTGAAGAATAGTAAATCCATCACTATTACTTCCAAAGAAAGGTCTCATGGCTCTGCCTTTAACTCATCCACAACCTCTTATTCTAATGATACGTATACGTATATGGAGACTGTTACGACTTATGTTACAGAGCATCTTCCAGCAATGAAAAATGAGAGTTTTGTAAATAATATTGATAACTATACGGCTAGTTTGGTGCAGGAATTAGCAACGATTCAATTCCCTAGTGAGCCCATAAAATCTTTTGCAACCGATTGGAATTCGGTAGTAAAAACAATTTACGATTACGAAGACTTTGGTCCTGAGTTGAATAAAACAGGCTATTTTGAAGATGAAATAAAAGCCTTAATTGCGCCATTAAATTCTCCAGAAGAAAAAACAGCAGCAATATTTACATATGTAAAAAACAATGTAAAATGGAATGGTTTTTATGGATTTTATTGTGAGCAAGGCGTAAGAACGGCCTTCAAAAATAAAACAGGTAATGTGGGAGATATTAACTTAATGCTTACGGCTATGTTACGTTTTGCAGGTTTAGAGGCTAATCCTGTTTTGGTTAGTACAAGAGATAACGGTATTGCGATATTTCCTAGTAGAACAGCATTTGATTATGTTATTGCAGCCATAGAACTTCCTAACGGATTGGTGTTACTTGATGCTACCGCAGCTAATGCTATACCAAACGTATTGCCTACCCGTGATCTAAATTGGATGGGGCGCTTAATTAGAAAAGACGGATCTTCCTCTGAAGTAGATTTGATGCCAAAAACATTGTCTAACGATGCGATAACGATGAGCTATGCAGTGGAACCCTCTGGAAAAATTAGAGGAAAAATGCAAAGACAATTTACCAATTACAATGCCATGTTGTATAGAAATCGTGTGAATGGAGAAAATCAAGATACTTATTTGGAGAAATTAGAAAACGAAAACGGGAAAATTGAAATCGAAGATTATAAAAGAAATAATGAGAAAGAACTGCATTTGCCAGTGAGTGAAGTTTTTTCTTTTACAGGTTCTAATTTATGTGAAGTTATTCAGGATAAAATCTACATCAACCCTTTACTTTTCTATACTTATAAAGAGAATCCTTTTAAACAAGAAACTAGAGAATATCCCATAGATTATAGTTTTCCTTTTATGGATCGATATGCAGTAAATATTCAAATTCCTGAAGGATATGTTGTAGAAAGTGTTCCAGCGCCAGTAAACATAGTGATGCACGATGACATAGGAGGTTTTAAATTTTTGACTAATGTGAATGGAAATATGATTCAACTTTCGGTGCAGCATCAAATAAAAGTGCCAATCGTAGCTTCTGATTATTATGAAATGCTAAAAGAATATTACCAAAAAATGATCGAAAAGGAAAACGAAAAAATTGTCTTGAAAAAAGCTTAATGAATAGGAAAGTAGTCATATTTTTATTTGTCTTGAGTTTTGCAATAAAAGGCAAGGCTCAAGATTTTCAATTAGGAAAAGTTACAGTCGAAGAACTTCAAGAAAAACAACACCCCACAGATACGTCAGCAGTAGCAGCAGTTTTGTTCAAAAAAGCAAGAACGTTTTTTACATATTCTGTCAAAGCGGGATTTATTGCGAATCATGAAGTTAAATATAGAATTAAAATTTATAAAAAAGAAGGGCTGAAATGGGCCACTTTTGTAGTACCCTATTATATAGGATATGAAGAATTGACGCCCGATGTGATTAAGTTTTCAGATGCGGTTACTTATAATTTGGATCAAGATAAAATTTCAAAGACAAAACTTACCAGCGAAGGAAGTTTTGTTGAAAAAATTAATAGATATTGGAAAAAAACTAGCGTCACTTTACCTAATGTGAAAGTAGGTTCGGTAATTGAATTTAAATATGTACACAAATCGGAGAATATTTTTAAATTCCCAGACATGATTATCCAATACAATATTCCTGTAAATAACTTTGAATACACTACCGAAATTCCAGAAATGTACCTATACAAGAGTATACAAAATGGTTATGTTGAGGTGAATTCAACCAATGAAATCACAAAAGGATCCTGTTCTTTTGAAAATGAGTTTCGTAATTTGTCCTATTTAAACTTTACACAAATAAACACTAAATATGCGGTGCAAAATGTACCAGCCTTGCATGAGGAAATTTTCATCAACAACATTGAAAATTATACATCAAAAATTCAGCAAGAATTAGAAAGAGTTCGATACACAGACAAACCAGATAAAGACTATTCTATAACGTGGGAAGGAGTCTCGAAGACTATATTTAAGGAAAAAGAATTTGGAGAAGAACTACTAAAAGCCAAATATTTTGTCCCTCATGTTAGTCGCTTTCTCGATTGGAAAACGACGCAAACAGAAAAAATGGAAGCTATTTTCAAACACGTGCAACAAAAAATGAGTTGGGATAAAACGTTTGGGGTCTACGTGGATAAAGGGGTAGAGAAAGCATACGAGGCTTCTAGTGGAAATGTGGCCGAGATTAACTTTATTCTTGTTAATATGTTAAATTTAGCAGGCTTAAATGCAAGCCCCGTCTTAGCAAGTACCATCGATAATGGGGTTTCAGTTTTTCCAGGACGAACCGGTTTTAATTATGTGATGGTTTCTGTAATCGCAGATGGCAAAAGTTATTTGTTAGACGCGGCTAGTAAATTTACTGCCCCAAATATTTATCCATTGTTCTTAGTGAACTGGTCGGGGAGAGCGGTTCAATCAGATGGAAATTCTACAGAAATAAAACTAACAGATACCGCACTTTCTAAAAGTATTTTTGGAATAAATGTCAAAATAGATGCAAATGGAGTGATAAAAGGGAACTATAAAAACCAAAAGACCGATTTTGAAGCGCTAGCTTTTAGAGAAATGAATGTAGGTGGTACAACAGAAGCGCAAATTGAAAAAATAGAAAGTAAACATAATGGCTTAACTATATCAGATTATAGTATAACAAATCTTAAAACAGATTTGTCTAAGCCAGTGTTGGAGGCTTATTCTTTTGAAATGGTTCATTCTTTTGATATTATTGAAAATAAAATGTACCTCAATCCTTTGTTGTTTTTGAAAGAATTGAAGAATCCATTTACAACTCAAGACAGAAAATTACCCATCTATTTTGGACCTACAAAACAAGAGAAATTCATTATTAGCATTGAGATACCTCAAGGGTATATTTTGGAGAACTTGCTTGTACCTATAAAGCTTGAAGCGCAAGATAATTTGGCTAGTTTTTCATATAATGCCAAATTAGATGGAAATATATTGCAGGTAGTGGTAAGCAGTCAAATAAATAAAGTAATTGTTGCCGCAGATTATTATGAAATGTTGAAAGAGTTTTTTCAAAGAACCATCGATAAATTGAACGAAAAAATCGTCTTGAAAAAAGCTTAGTCGTCTTTGTTTCGACTATCAATCCTTCCAAACATTATAGACTTTAGTTACCTTTGAAGCAAAATAAGCTATTATGAATCTCAAGAATGCACAACTAGACGTAGATAACTGGATTAAAGAACACGGCGTTCGTTATTTCAACGAATTGACCAATATGGCACAACTCACCGAAGAAGTAGGCGAGGTAGCTCGAATCATCGCTCGCCGTTATGGAGAACAGTCCGAGAAAGAAAGCGATAAAAACAAAGATTTAGGCGAAGAATTGGCCGATGTAGTTTTTGTAGTATTGTGTTTGGCCAACCAAACGGGTATCGATTTACAAGCCGCTTTTGATAAAAAAATGGATTTGAAATCGGAGCGAGATAAAAATCGTCACAAAAACAACGAAAAACTAAAATAATTAGTGAAGGCTAAATTGTGAATTGTGAGTTGTGAATTGTAAATTGCACCCCAAAAAATATTGGAGCGGTAATACAAGGCACAGCTCACAACACCTTTTATAAAGCTATGAATTTACAACTACATTCTGCAATTTCTAATATCAAGGCTACTATTTCGATCACTGGTTCCAAAAGCGAAACCAATAGATTGTTATTGTTGCAGGCATTGTATCCCAATCTAGTATTGGAAAATACTTCCAATTCTGATGATTCGGAAGTGATGACCAAAGCCTTGCAGAATGCACAATTTTCAAATACGGATTCCCAACTTATAGATATTCATCACGCTGGAACTGCTATGCGTTTCTTAACGGCTTTTTTTGCAGTAAGCGAAGGAAAAGAAGTGGTTTTGACAGGCTCTCAGCGTATGACGGAGCGTCCCATAAAAGTATTGGTGGAAGCCTTGCAACAATTAGGTGCTCAGATAGCTTACGAGAAAGAAGTAGGATTCCCACCTATCCGAATCAAAGGGCAAAAAATAACCCAATCCAAAGTGAGTATTCCTGCTAATGTAAGTAGTCAATACATTTCGGCACTTTTGCTAGTGGCTCCAAAACTAGAAAACGGAATCGAATTGACATTGGTTGGCGAAATTACTTCTGTTCCTTACATCAAAATGACCTTGGCTTTGCTGAACGAAATTGGTGTTGAAACCAAATTCGAAGAAAATGTCATCACAGTCAAACCTTTAACCACAAACTCAAAACAGCAAACGGTAACAGTAGAATCCGATTGGAGTTCTGCGTCTTACTTTTTCAGTTTGGCAGCTTTGTCGAACGAAGCTGCTATCGTATTGAGCAGCTATAAAGAATCAAGTTTACAAGGCGATTCGGCTTTGGTTGAAATCTACGCCAAAATGGGAGTCGAAGCTCGTTTTGAAGCAAACCAACTGACCTTAGTGAAACAACCTAATTTCGAGTATCAATCGGTTACTTTCGATTTAAATAATACACCAGATATTGCGCAAACTATTGTTGTTACTTGTTTGGGACTTGGCATAGGATGTCATTTGACGGGACTTCATACCTTAAAAATTAAAGAAACGGATCGCTTAGAGGCGCTGCGAATCGAACTAACAAAATTAGGCGCCGCCATTACTGTTACTAATGATAGTTTGACTTTGGAACCTTCTAAATCTATTTTGCCAAATATCGCGATAGATACCTATAACGATCATCGTATGGCTATGGCTTTTGCTCCTTTAGCTTTGCGAGTTCCTATTATCATCAACAATGCAGAGGTCGTATCTAAGTCGTATCCTGATTTTTGGTCAGATTTACAAAGCTTAGGATTTCAATGTACTGAAATCTAATTTCTACTCGGTTTTATCGTTTTTTGTATGGAGTTTTACAAAGGTAAAAGTTTGTAAATGCCCGTCGTTGTGGTAATAAACAAAATAAACACCAAAACACTTGACAACGCCTATCTCTCAGTCGTATATTTGCAGCCAGATTTTTATTAAGCCAAATAGGTCTTAATACTTACTGCTAATATATTAATACTCAAATATGAAATTATCCCACTTTAACTTCAATTTACCGAAAGAACTTTTAGCCGAATTCCCTGCAGAAAACAGAGACGAATCTCGTTTGATGGTAATCGATAGAAAAAAACAAACCATTGAGCACAAAATGTTCAAAGATGTGATTGATTATTTTGATGATGGCGATGTTTTAATCTTGAACAATACCAAAGTTTTTCCAGCACGTTTGTATGGAAATAAAGAAAAAACTGGAGCTAGAATCGAAGTGTTCTTGTTGAGAGAATTAAATGCAGAACAAAGATTATGGGATGTATTGGTAGACCCAGCCCGTAAAATCCGTATCGGAAACAAATTGTATTTTGGTGACGACGACTCTTTAGTAGCTGAGGTGATTGACAATACAACTTCTCGTGGTAGAACCCTTCGTTTTTTATACGACGGTTCTTATGAAGAATTCAGAAATAAATTGACAGAATTGGGAGAAACACCAATCCCAAAATACATCAACAGAGAGGTAACTCCAGAAGATGCAGACCGTTACCAAACTATTTATGCTAAAGAAGAAGGAGCTGTAGCCGCACCAACTGCGGGATTACACTTCTCTAAACATTTATTAAAACGATTAGAAATCAAAGGTGTTAAGTTTGCTGAGGTTACGCTTCACGTAGGTTTGGGAACTTTCAATCCAGTAGAAGTAGAAGATTTGTCTAAGCACAAAATGGATTCTGAGGAACTAAAAATCACGCAAGAAGCCTGTGATATCGTGAATGATGCCAAAGCAAGAAAAAAACGTATTTGTACCGTAGGAACTACGTCCATGCGTGCGGTAGAAAGTTCCGTTTCTTCTCAAAACACCTTAAATCCGTTTGATGGTTGGACCAATAAATTTATTTTTCCACCACACGATTTTAGTATTGCCACTTGTATGATTACCAATTTTCATACACCAAAATCAACATTATTGATGATGATTTCTGCTTTTTGTGGTCATGATTTAATGAGAAAAGCTTACGATGAAGCCATCAAAGAAGGATACAAATTTTACTCTTACGGAGATGCTATGTTGATTCTTTAAATCACATAAAATAGATGCAATCAATCTCGTCAGCAATGGCGAGATTTTTTTTTGGGCGTATTACGGGCTGTACATTACAATAAAGAGCACTGGCGCTAACTATTGCTCCTACTGCGGGAGCTTCCGTTGGTCGCTTCCTCGTTAGGGCAATACTATAGCGCCAGTGCTCTTTATTTCCATTACCATCCCTAACGCAACTCCTTTTCAAAACACTTTTTTTGCTTGAAAAGCATACTTTCTTCAACAAAGATTTTCACAGCTAAAAAAGACAAATTAATTTTCCGCAATTACATACAATAGCAACAACTTAGATGTCCTTTAATGCCTTTTATGGTTCCATAACCATCATACTAAAAAACTTCTATGTCTCATATGTTTAAATCTTCAATACAAATTACAACGATTAAATATTTTCCACTCCAAACTTTTATGTCCTTTAATGCCTTCTATGGTTCCATAATCATCTTACTAAAAACCTTCTATGGCTCATATGTTCAAATCTTCACTACAAATTACAACGATTGAAATATTTTCCACTCCAAACTTTTATGTCCTTTAATGCCTTCTATGGTTCCTTAACCATCATACTAAAAAACTTCTATGTCTCATATGTTTAAATTTTCCAATCTAAAAACACAATCAATTTTAGCAAAAAACATTCTTGTAGATTTTTTTACAAATAAGTAATAGATTTTAGGTTTTTAGTACATTTACCCCTCAAAACAACACTTATGAATTTCAAAAATACACTCGAATTTGCACAGCAATTAGATGCACAAGATTCGTTGAGAAGCTACCAAAACGAATTTATTTTCCCGCAAGTCAATAATCAAAAAGTAATTTATTTTACCGGAAACTCTCTTGGATTACAGCCCAAAAGAACCAAAACCTATGTTGATGAAGTAATGAACGATTGGGCCAATCTAGCCGTCGAAGGTCATTTCTACGCCGACAAACCTTGGTGGGATTATCACGAACGCTTTGCAGCACCATTGAGCAAAATTGTGGGCGCATTGTCAAGCGAAGTAACGGTGATGAATACCCTAACGGTCAATCTTCACTTGTTGATGGTTTCTTTTTACCGACCTACTGCGAAACGCTATAAAATCATTTGCGAAGAAAAAGCCTTTCCTTCTGACCAATATATGTTTCAGAGTCAAGTGCAATTCCATGCACAAAACAGTGGAATCAATCCAAACGATGCCATAGTCGAAATTAAACGTCGAGAAGGAGAACACAACATTCGACTAGAAGATATTATTAGTAAAATAAACGAAGTAGGCGAGGAGTTGGCCTTAGTATTAATTGGCGGGGTAAACTATTACACCGGACAAGTTTTTGATATCAAAACCATCACTGCTGCCGGTCATCGAGTAGGGGCAAAAGTAGGATGGGACTTAGCACACGCTGCAGGAAACATCAAACTAGAACTTCACGATTGGGAGGTAGATTTTGCCGCTTGGTGCAGTTACAAATACATGAACTCCGGTCCCGGAAATGCTTCGGGTTGTTTTGTGCATCAAAAACATCACAACGACAGCACTTTGTCTAGATTTGCGGGTTGGTGGGGACATAACAAAGAAAGACGTTTCAAAATGGAGCCTCAATTTGATCCTGTTCACGGAGCCGATGGTTGGCAAATTAGTAACTTGCCGATTTTATCCTTAGCCCCTTATTTGGCTTCGGTTCATTTATTTGACGAAGTGGGGATGGAGGCATTAATTGCAAAGCGTGACCATATCACTTCATATTTGGAATTTATTTTGCATGAAATTGATAAAGAAGTAGAAAGTACTTTTGAAATAATTACTCCGAGTAATCCTGAGGAACGCGCTTCGCAATTATCGGTTTTTCTGCACGGTGAAGGACGTAGTTTGTTCGACTATTTGATGAAAAACGGGGTGATTACTGATTGGAGAGAACCGAATGTAATTCGTTTAGCGCCAGTGCCTTTGTATACTTCCTATGAAGATATGTATCGTTTTGGGCAAATACTGAAACAAGGGATTCTTCAAAAATAGGATAAACCTAAATAAAAAAGTCGGTTAGAGTAATTTAACCGACTTTTTTTTTAGAAATGTGACTAACAGATAGAAAACCTACGGTGTAGGTTTCGAAAAAGGTTGTATTTACCTTCTTCTGAATGCCATTAACATATTTATTTTACTTCAATAAATAGCAACTCTTTTTGAAAAGCGTTCAATTGCATTTCTAGATCTTTTGCGATAGCGGTAAATCGGTTGGTATTCAGTAATACATTTTGATAATATTCAATGCCTTCTAGCATATTTTTTTTGAAAGCTTGAAGTTTTTTGAGCTGTGCAGCCGAAATTTCGTTAGTGGCTTCAGCACATTCATTTTTAAAATAATCCAAATACATTTTGAGCTCTTTGATAAAGACATTGGGACGATTGGTTGCTCTTAGCACCGTGTCGTTTCCGTAAATATGTTGAATCATTTTTTTCAAAGAAACCTCTTGGTCAAAATAAGCTAAATTCGGGCCAGGACAAATCACAATGCCTTGGTCTTGCCCTTTTATTGGAATATTGTTCTCCAAGTAGGAAGCATTGGCTAGTCCCACGCACAGGCAGGATTTCTCCGTGATGCTATTTTTACTTTTTTGATAGTGTGCATCAGAAAGTGAAGCTTTCTTTTCTTCCAAAGTTTCCAGTTGTTGGTCTTGGTATTTTTTGGATGCGGTACAAATTCCGTTGCCATTGGCATCTTTATGCAACGCCAAGAATTTTTTGGGACATGAACTTCCAGCTTTATTCGCTTGAATGCGTTTTTCTCTTACAATTTCATTGGTGGTTCCTCTTAAAGTATTAAAAGGTACGCCTAGTGGTGAAATGTGACTCAAGTAGAAATCTTTTTCTTTGGCTTCAGCCAATAATTTTCGGGTGTTTTCATCTACAGAAGTAGCTTCAGGAACCAACAAAAAGGGAGATCCCCATCCTACAGAATCTACTTGATAATGTTCTAATAAAAAATCATGTTCTGAGGCTGTACCAACGCCACCTTGAACCGTGATTTTTAATTCTAATGGCGATGGTGGTATTGGAAGTTCTTTTTGTCCCAATGCTTTTACCATTAAGTCATGGGCTGATTGGATGAGTTGCTCTTTCTTTTGTTTGAATTCTTCTAAAATTGGGCCTAACAAATAACCGTCTGTGGCAAAGGCGTGACCTCCACAGTTTAAGCCCGATTCTATGCGATATTCAGAAACCCAAAGCCCTTTTTTAGCCAAAAAATTGCCTTGAATCATTGCTGATCTGAAATCGCTTACTTTTAGCGTGATTTTCTTTTTTAACTTGTTGTTTAGGTCAGGAAAAAAACAAGAAAAATTTTCAAAATAACTGTACAGTCTTGGATTCATTCCGGCACTTAAAACCACAGAAGAGCCTAAGTTGCTATTGGCAAAACCTCTTAATGCAGCATGAGCGTCGTTGAATTCAACAGGTAATTGTTCTTTGCCTACAGAATTGTCCTTGTCTAGTTTGGTCATGATATTTACATCAATGGCGCCTGGGGTTAATTGGTTCTCGATGTACTGTTTTAGGTTTTCTTTAAAAGCGATACCTTCTTCCATCAATTGCAAAAAGCCTTTTTTTAGATCAGAGGTATTGGGGAGCTGTGCGATGTAATTGTCTAAAGCTTGTTTACTCTCAACTAATTCAGATTTAAAGTCTTCGAATTTTTTCTTCACAATGCGATCTACTAGATTGAGATAAGATGTAATTCGTTCAGCTCTATAATCATGGATTTTTTGAGTAATTTCTTGGTAAGGAATCTCAAATTTTTCGCTGTAAAAAGCATTCATTTTTTCGATCAATTCATCATCCGCAATAGAAATTACCGAAGAAATTCCATATTGAGCAACGCGAATAGGGCTGTCTATAGTATAAGCTAATCCCATCACAGGAATGTGAAAAGTATGTGGTGATTTTGTGTTAGTCATTTATTTAAAGCATTTATTCCATGCAAATATTGTGAATTGCATTGGTTAAAAAACTGATAAATATCATAGACATAATTACATTTTAAATCGGTAGGGCAGAATTACTCTACTCCTTATAAAAATATTATTTTTAGGTGCTTTGTCGGTCAAAAAAGGAAATTGTTGGTTGGTCTTTTCTTGCGTATTGAAAACGGTCTACTAATTTTGGCAGACAATATCCGTCTAATCCATTCAATGAAACAACATTGGCCCTGTCTAATTGCAACCAGCTGTCTTTGTGCTGTAATTCTTCTTTAAAAAATAGATCTTCTATGGAAGCAATGACATGAATGGTATCGTTTTCTTTAATGAAATATTCATTTATATATTTGCAATACAATTGCACAGGGCTTCCTTTTACAAAAGGAATTGGGAGGTGGTCTTTGTATTCTTCGATTAAATTAGTTTTGTCAAATTCCGAAACCCCAGTATCATAGTTGGCTGAAGTATGGTGCGCGTCAGCAATCATATCTAGCGTGATGTGATTTACGGTAAAATATCCAGTCTCCATAATGTTTTTATAAGTATCTCTGGGGACTGTTGTGGGACGCATGATGAAGCCAATTAGTGCAGGGCTGCTTCCTAAATGGGTGATGCTGCTAAATACGGCTACATTAGTAGCTCCATCTATAGATTTGGTAGCAATTAAATTGGCAGATTTATATCCGGTGCATGAGTTAATAAGATTCAGTTTAGAAATCTTATCCATTTGTATTATGGTCTCTCTCGTTAAATGCTTCATGATTTTTTTTTATCAAAGATAAATTTTGTTTAGTTATTTTTAATATTTTTTAAACAAAAAATAGACTTAGTTATGGTTTTTTGATAGCAAATGTCTTTGTTCTTAACTTTCTTTGATAAATGTCATCAGGATTCATTTATATTTGTTTTTTTAATTCAAACGAAATGGATTGTGGATTTCTTTATTGATGCTTGATGTCAATGATGATTTTTCCATTAAATCTTTAGCCTAAAATAATAGTCACACCATGAGAGTAGTTAAAAAAATTGCCTTATTTCTTTTCTTGTTTTTAATTGTTTTAGTATTGGCTTTATTTGGCTATGCTTTTTATACCAAACCTAAATATGAAGGGGAGTTGTCCTTGCAAAATATAGATAAAACCACCACTGTTTATTTCGATGATTTTGGTGTACCGCATATTTATGCCAACAGTCAAAAAGATGCCATGGTAGCTTTGGGTTATGTGCATGCGCAAGATCGTTTATGGCAAATGGAATTGATGCGACGCATTGCTCCTGGAAGACTATCAGAGATTTTCGGTTCTGTTGCTTTGAAAAATGACATGTTTTTTGCGGGTTTAGGTATCGAAGAAGCTTCTGAGGTTTCAATTTCCAAATTAGATAAAAATGGAAAAGAGTATCAATTAGCGATGGCATATTTAGACGGAATTAATCAATATTTGGAAGAAGGTAAAACACCTATTGAGTTTCATTTGGTAGGAGTGAAAAAACAAAAATTTACCCTCAAAGATGTCTATAATATTTTTGGATATATGTCGTTCAGCTTTGCAATGGCACAAAAAACAGACCCATTATTGACTGATATTCGTGACCAATTAGGGCCAGAGTATCTAAAAGATTTTGGTTTGGACGGTTCTTTGGGAACTACTAGAATCAAAAATGCGAAAGAAAAAATAAAGGAATATTCGGAAATCGCAAAATCAGTAACTGCATTGCTTGACCAATCTCCAATTCCACCTTTTATTGGAAGTAACAGTTGGGTTATAGCGCCGCCAAAAACAGAGAACGGTAAAGTTATTTTTGCCAACGACCCTCATATTGGATTTTCTCAACCAGCTACTTGGTATGAAGCCCACATCGTCACACCTGATTTTGAATTGTACGGTTATTATTTAGCAGGAACGCCATATCCGCTTTTGGGGCACAATAGGAAGTATGCTTATGGGTTAACGATGTTCGAAAATGATGATTTGGATTTGTATAAAGAAGAAAACAAAGCTGATGATACCAATAGTTATTTGGGGCCAAAAGGATATGTGAATTATCAAATCCGTAACAAAACAATCCAAGTCAAAGATTTGTCTGCTGTTAATTTGCAAGTGAAAATTAGCCGTCACGGCCCTATTGTAAATGATTTAATCAAAGGTTTGGGTACTAAGCAACCTATTGCGCTTTCTTGGATTTATACCCAACAACCGATTCAGATTTTAGAAGCAGTGTACCAATTGTCTCACGCCCAAAATATAGCAGATTTTCAGAAAGGTGTGGCATTAATTGCCGCTCCAGGATTGAACGTTATGTATGGTGATGCGAAAGGAAATGTGGCATGGTGGGCAACAGGTAAACTGTATAAACACCAACCTGGAGTAAATCCTAATTTTATTTTGAATGGAGCATCAGGGAAGGAAGATATTGCAGAGTATTTGGATTTTTCTAAAAACCCATCCGCTGTAAACCCATCATGGAATTATGTCTATTCGGCCAATAACCAGCCCGAAGCTGTTGATGGTTTTCTTTATCCAGGCTATTACCTTCCAGAAGATAGAGCCAAGCGAATTACAACGCTTTTAGATGCCAAACAAAAATGGAACAAACAAGCCGTAAGTCAAATGATAGTTGACAATACTTCTTCAACAGTAACTGAGACGCTTAAAGTGATGTTGGCTTCTATTGCTACGGAATCACTTTCAGAAAATCAAAAACAAGCTTTTACAATCTTAAAGGATTGGAAAGGTGATAGTAATCTTAACCAAGTGGCTCCAACAATTTACAACAAATGGCTTTATTTGTATTTGAAAAATACCTTTGAAGATGAATTAGGTAAAGACAAATTCGAGCAGTTTTTAGGAACACATATCGGGAAACAAGTGGCTACAAAGCTAATTGCGAATCCAAATTCGATCTGGTGGGATGATAGCACTACAAAAGGAACCAAAGAAACACAAGCTTTTATTTTGCAAAAGTCGTATAAAGAAGCTGTAGTTGCTCTCGAGAAGCAATTAGGTACTACCGTTGCATCTTGGACTTGGAACAAAGTGCATACTGTAGAACATCAACATCCATTAGGTAAGGTCAGTGCATTGAAGCCAATTTTCAATGTGGGGCCTTTTGAAATCGCGGGTACTAACGAAGTGATTAACAATTTGATGTTTGGTCTGAATGCTTCAGGGAATTATAAAGTGACTGGAGGGCCTTCTACCAGAAGAGTTATCGATTTTTCGGATGTGGAAAATAGTTGGAGTATCATTCCTACTGGCCAATCTGGTAATCCAATGAGTGCTCATTATGCCGATCAAACGCAATTGTATAACGAAGGCAAATTCAGAAAAATGAAAATGAATAAAGCAGAAATCGTTACAACTTCAACAAAATTAATCTTTAATCCCATTAAAAAATAGATTTTTATAAGGGGGTTACCCATATTAATCCCTAATTTTGCTTAACTTTTTTATCCCCTTTGAATGCAAACACCTCAAAAAATAGCCGTTGTAGGTTCTGGTTTAGTTGGAACTTTATTGGCAATTTACCTGAAAAAATTAGGGCACATAGTGCATGTCTATGACAGAAGTCCAGACATTAGAACGGTTGAGTTTTCTGGACGTTCTATTAATTTAGTGATGTCAAATCGCGGTTGGAAAACTCTTCAGGATATTGGTCTTGAAGATGAAATTAAAAAAATCGGTATTCAGGTAGATAAAAGAGGGATTCACCTCAAAGATGGAACTTTTACCACACAATTTTACGGAAAAGAAGGGGAGTCCATTTTTTCGCTTTCCAGAGGAGTTCTCAACAGAAAAATGATTGATTTGGCAGAAGAAGCTGGAGCTGAATTCTTTTTTAATAGAAAAATTTGGGATGTTTCTTTGGCGAATGCCTCACTTTACGAGGGAGAAACGGAGCAAGGGGAATGGAAGGAATTAAAGTATGATATAGTTTTTGGAGCCGATGGTGCTTTTTCAAGAGTACGTCATCGTATGCAGCGTCAATCTCAATTTGATTATGCTCAAGAGTTCATGAAGATTGGCTATAAGGAATTGCATATTCCAGCCAATGAAGACGGAACTCATAAAATCGATAAAAACTCACTGCACATTTGGCCTCGTGGCAATTTTATGTTGATGGGCTTGGCCAATTTAGATGGAAGTTTTACTTGTACGTTGTTCATGCCTTTTGAAGGGGAAAATTCCTTTGAAAATTTAAAAGACGAAAAGACATTAGTTGATTTTTTTGCAGAATACTTTCCAGATACCAAAGATGTAATTCCAGATTTAGTCGAAGATTTTTTTAGAAACCCAACTAGCTATTTGGTGATGACCAAATGTTTTCCTTGGACGCACAGTGATAAAGTGGCATTAATTGGAGATTCTGCTCATGCGATAGTTCCTTTTTATGGTCATGGAATGAATGCTGGTTTTGAAGATATTACCACGCTTAATGAAATGATTTTGAAATATGGCGACGATTGGAAAACTATTTTTTCAGAATATCAAAAGTCAAGAAAACCCAATGCGGATGCAATTGCCGAACTTTCGAGACGAAATTTTGAAGAAATGAGCTCCAAAACTGCCGATCCAAAATTTTTACTGCAAAAGAAAATCGAGAAATGGTTTTCGGATAAGCATCCTGAAAAATGGATGCCCTTGTACAGCCGTGTAACATTTAGTTTACAACCTTATGCTGAAGCTTTGGCTATTGGTGATTTTCAAAATAAAATTATGGAGGAAATCATGCAATTTCCTGATATTTCCCATAAATGGGACAGCCCAGAAGTAGAAGAAAAAATTATTCAGTTATTGAATGTAAAATAAAAGAATCCCAAATCTAAAATTGATGTTAGATTTGGGATTTTTGTTTGATTCGAATTTGAAATAAATTATAGTCAATCTTACATGGTAGACACTATTTTATTTCAATTTTGTTCTTTTTCTTAAGTCTCCTTTTAGGCCTCCAATGATTTAAAATTTCCCACTCAAACTTATATGTCCTTCAATACTATGTGGTTCAAAACATATTACAAATTGAAATAGTGATAGTGTTAATTGTTAATATCATCAATTGCATCCTGCTTTAGCGGGATGTTTTTTTTAATGTAAATCTAGTAAGGCTTTAGCCAAAACAAGGAATAATTTTGGCTAAAGCCTGATGTGGGTTTGCATTATAATGAATGGGCTAAAGCCCGTTCCAATTCAAATCTTAAATGTCCTTCAATGCCTTCAATGGTTCAATAAAAAGGATGTTATTCGCGGTGGACTTTATTAAAATCAAAAGCGGGAGTGCAAATAGCGATATATTCACAAGGCTCCTCAAATGGATTCGAATATTGAACACGCGTGTTTTTTTGTATATGTATGGACTGTCCGGCTTCTAGAATTACCGTTTCTCCTTCGATTATAAATTGCTTTTTCCCTTTGATGATATAAGTGTATTCGTCAAACTCTGGGGTTTGAAAAGGTTCGCTCCATTTAGGAGGCGCAATCATATGAGCAATAGAAATGGCTCTATTTTGAGTAGTAGGGATGCCGTGATGTTCTTCGATTAGCTTTCCGTCTGTAGTGGGAACAATAAAAGGGGATTTTTGTAAGGTGTATTTTTTCATTTTTTATAGGTTTTCTTTTTTTTGCGTGAGGGATAGTAATACGCTACCGAAGTAGCATGGATAGCCCGACCGCATTTACAGAAAGGGGCGAATACTGCTATTGCTAGTTGCCCCTTTTTGTAAATGGGGTCACGCCCAACTAATTATAAAGCTTTTATTTCTTGAATAATTTGGACAATATTCCAAAAGCTCCTCGAATGAAGGTGGCGCTAGTTACGACTTTCAAAACAGATTTTGTAACTACCTCTGTTGTGCTTGGTCCAGAAGATGTTTTTTCTTCTTTTGCCTCGGTTGCTGTTTGTGTAGCTTGTTCTTGTGCGGCATTTATTTTTTGAGTAAGCAATTCGTAAGCGCTTTCTCTATCGATGAGTTCGCTGTATTTTTTGACTAGTTTTGATTTAGAGTTTATAGCTTGTATTTCGCTTTCGGTCAAAACATCCATACGGCTTGTTGGAGCACGCATCATGGTTGCTGCCAGTGGTGTTGGAATTCCTTTTTCGTTCAAAGCAGTGACTAAAGCTTCTCCAATTCCTAAACTGGTTAAGAGTTCTTCTGTATTGTAAAACTCGCTTGAAGGATAATTATCGGCAGTTTGTTTGATGAATTTACGATCGTTGGCGGTAAAGGCTCTCAAAGCATGTTGAATTTTCAAACCCAATTGAGCCAAAACGCCGCTTGGAATATCCATTGGGTTTTGGGTGATAAAGTAAATCCCTATTCCTTTTGAACGAATTAGTTTTACAATAGTTTCTATTTGGTCCAAAAGCGCTTTACTGGCTTCATTAAAAATTAAGTGTGCCTCGTCGATGAATAAAATCAATTCGGGTTGTTCCGAATCTCCTTTTTCAGGCATTTGTTGGTAAATTTCAGCCAAAAGACTGAGCATAAAAGTGGAGAATAATTTAGGTTTATCCTGAATATCATTAAGGCGAAGAATGTTGATATACCCTTTTCCAGTTTCGTCAATTCGCATTAAATCATCAATTTCAAAAGATTTTTCTCCAAAAAACAAATCAGCGCCTTGTTGTTCTAATTCGATAATTTTTCTGAGGATGGTTCCAGTGGTAGCTGTTGAAATTTTCCCGTAGGCATTAGCAATTTCATCTTTTCCTTCTTCGGTGATATAATTAATGACCTTTTTGATGTCTTTCAAATCCAAAAGCGGCATCTGATTGTCATCGCAATATTTAAAAATCACAGAAACTACGCCAGCTTGTGTGTCGTTTAAATCGAGTATTCTTGAGAAAAGAACGGGACCAAATTCAGATATTGTAGCTCTTAGTCGCACACCGCTCTGGTCAGATAGTGAAAGTAGTTCTACAGGGTAACTTGAGGGGCTAAATGGAATGTTTATTTTTTGGTGACGTTCCGATATGAAAGACTTTTCTTCCCCGATCATAGCTACACCACTAAAGTCACCTTTAATGTCCATCATCAAAACGGGTATACCACATGACGATAATTGCTCAGATAGTACCTGAATGGTCTTTGTTTTGCCAGTTCCCGTGGCTCCGGCAATTAATCCATGACGATTCAATGTTTTTAAGGGGATTTTTACAAAAGCATCAGCTAGTGCTTCTCCGTCTAAAATGGCTCCTCCTAATATAATACTTTCTCCTTTAGTGGTATAACCCTCCGAAATAGAAGATTTGAATTCAGATACTCTACTCATTTTTGGTGTGTTTTAGTACTGCCAAGTTAAAGTTTTTTTTCAAATGCAGCAAGCGAGATAGTTAGCGATAATGTGGTCATTAGTCATAAATTTGTAGGAATCTCGTTTTTTTTAATGCTTTTTTAATGTTGCTATATTCTTATATTTGATTTTATTTCACAGTGTATCTTTGAATATAAAATGTTAAAAATTTAATTTAACTAAGAATATTTTTAAAAACACATGAGGTTGGTTTGTTTTTTAAATCATAACTTCGAATTTTAGCGCAAAAAAAATTTTTTTATTTGAACTAAACATATAAATTTGCCTTTCTACAAGTTTATTATAACAAAAAATAAATTATTTAAAATTTTTAAAATTAAAAAAAATGGCAAACGTTAAAGCAAAAAAAGAAAGCACTTCAAATGGAGGAGGAATGGTTTCAGGAATTATTATCTTATCATGTGTTTTTGTAGGATGGTTAGTATGGACTTTTGTAATGGGAGACGGTGCTAACTTTGAAGGAGGAGTAAATACAGGGCACCCACTACCAGGAAATTATTTAGCAATGGTTTATAAAGGAGGGCCTATCGTTCCAGTTTTGATGGGATTATTATTAATGGTTATTGTGTTTTCTTTCGAAAGATATATGGTGATCTCTAAAGCTGCTGGTAAAGGAAATTTAGATACTTTTATGAAAAAAGTACAAGGAGATATTAAAGAAGGTAAAATTGATGAAGCTATCGTTGCTTGTGATAAACAACAAGGTTCTGTAGCTAATGCAATTAAATCTGCTTTAGTGAAGTATCAAGATGTTAAGAAAGAAGGATTCAACAGTGAAGAGGCTTCAGAAACGATCCACAAAGAAATCGAAGAGGCTACTTCATTAGAAATGCCTATGTTAGAGAAAAACATGACGATTATTTCTTCATTAGTATCTTTAGGAACTCTTGCAGGTTTGTTAGGAACGGTAACAGGGATGATTAAAGCGTTTGGTGCGTTAGCAACTGCAGGAACTCCTGACCAAGCTGCTCTTGCAAATGGTATCTCTGAGGCACTTATTAATACTGCTACAGGTATCTCTACTTCTGTATTGGCAATTATCTCTTACAACTTCTTTACTTCTAAAATTGACGATTTAACTTATTCTATTGATGAAGCAGGTACAACTATCGTTAACACTTACAGAAAATTTAGAGGTAGCTTAAAACAATAATTAGTATCAAATGGAGTTTATAATGTGTAAGCTCCATTTGATTAAATAAATTCAAAAAAAATGGCAGAATTAAATACTAAAGGAGGAAAAAAATCCACATCTATTGATATGACTGCGATGTGTGATGTTGCGTTCCTTTTGCTAACATTCTTTATTTTGACTGCTACCGCTAAAGCTCCGGAAGTTTTACCAGTGGATACACCGCAATCTACAGTGCAAACCAAATTGCCTACAGATAACTTAGCGACGATCACTATTGGTAAGGGGAAAGTGTTTTTTGATCTAAAAGGGAGAGAAGTTCGTAAAAAAACTCTTGAATTAATGGGGCAAAAGTACGAGATGGAATTTTCTGATGATGACACCAACAAATTCGCCTTAATGGAAAGTTTTGGGGTGCCACTTCAAAATCTAAAACAAATTTTAGATATGAAAGCATCAGATAGAGCAAAAGCAGGTCAACCAGGAATTCCAAAGGATTCACTTGACAATCAATTAAAAGAATGGCTTTTAAATGCAAGACGTGCTAACATTGATATCAATGATAAAGAATTGGAAATAGCAATCAAAGGAGATGCTAAAGAAGAATACGGTACGATTAAACAAGTAATGGATATTTTACAAGATCAAAAAATCAACAACTTTAGTTTGGTTACTGGTTTAAGAGGAAAGAATTTTTAATAAATAAAGACACACTATAATGGCTGAATTAAATACCGGTGGTGGAGGCAAAAAAGGTGGTGGAAAAGTAAGAAGTAAAAAACAAAATTCTAAGGTAGATTTAACTGCCATGGTGGATTTGGCCTTCTTATTGATTACCTTCTTTATGTTGACGACAACACTATCAAAACCCCAATCGATGAATTTGGGATTGCCAGATAAAGCAGATAAACCTGAAGATAATAAAGATATTAAGGTTGATGAAAATCGTACGATGACTATTTTACTTGGGGAGAACGGAAAGTTAGTTTCCTATATGGGTATGATAACTGCTCCAATTGCTGCTCCTAAAGATTTTACTTATGGTAAAGATGGTATTCGTAAAGAATTATTATCTAGAAGACAATCAGTTTTAGAATATTCTGCTTCAAAAGGAAAGCCTAAGAATGGGATTATTGTAATTATAAAACCAAGTAAAAAGGCTACTTACAGAAATTTAGTAGATATTTTAGATGAGATGGCTATTGTAGATGTACCTACTTATGCTATTGTAAACGAGTTTACGCCGGAAGAAACCAAATTGTTAGCGGCAAAATAGTGTAACTATTTTGTTAATAACCTAATAATTAAGAAAGATGAAATTAGATATATTAAAAAATCAATGGCTTGATATCGTTTTTGAAGGACGTAACAAATTGTATGGAGCTTACGAATTGAGAAAATCAAATCGTAAAACTTCAATGAGAGCTCTTATTATGGGGGCAGTCGTTTTCAGTTTAGCGGTTAGTGCGCCTCTTATAGCAAGTTTGTTACCTAGCGGTTCTGATGATGATGAAAATCTTGATGTAAAAATTACAGCGGTTAAATTACCTCCTAAGAAGCAGGAGGAGAAAAAACCAGATCTTCCACCGCCGCCACCTCCAAAGCCTAAAATAGATCAGGTTAAATTTGTCAAGCCAGTAGTGGCGAAAGCAGAGGAAGTGGTTGAAGAGATTGTTGAAGTTAAGCAAATCAAAGACAAAAACATTGGTGCCGAAACAATCAAAGGAGATCCAGATGCTGTTTTAACAGTGGATGAGCCAGTTGGAACTGGTACTGCAGCAGTGGTTGAAGAGGATAACACGGTATACAACACTGCGGGTATTGAACAAAAACCTGAGTTTCCAGGAGGTATGGAGAAATTTTACAAATTTGTTGGTAATAATTACCAAACTCCTGAAGAAGAAGGTTTAAAAGGTAAAGTTTATGTAACTTTTGTGGTGGAGAAAGATGGTTCTCTAACAGATATCAAAGTATTGAGAGATATTGGATACGGAACTGGAAAAGAAGCGATTAGAGTTTTGAACAAATGTCCAAGATGGATTCCTGGTGAACAAAATGGTAAGAAAGTTAGGGTGTTATACTCTCTTCCAATTACTATTCAATCAGCCGAATAATGTCTCCAAATTTAGTTGATACTATGAAGAAGAAATCGCCTAAAGAGCGATTTCTTCTCGTTATAGGGATAGTGTTTTTTCTCTTATACCTGGTTTTGGGTTTAACGGTTATTTTTTGGAAAGAATTTCCATTGGAAATGGAATTTAAGTATAGAATTGCTTTGGGCGTTTTGCTAATCGTCTATGCTTTGATTCGTTTTCAAAGGTTTTATTATGCTAATAAATAGTAATCATCCTCCTGTAACTAGAGGCTAATTAAAACATATACCGATAAATTTAACGCGACCTGATCGAAGCAAATTGGCGTAGCATGATACATGTGACCGCTCATAAATAACTTATACATAAATGAAAAAATTAAGTTTACTATTGGTTTTTTTTGTACTCTTGGTGTCATGTAAATATGATAAAAACGAAGAGACAATTTTAAAAGGGAATGTTGCTATAACGGTGGATGAAACTGTTTTGCCTTTATTAGAAGCTCAAGCTGACGTTTTTCAAAATAAGTATGATGCCACTATAAAGTTAATTCCAAAATCTGAAGCTGAAACATTAAATGATTTGTTTAATACTAAGACAGGTGTTGCAGTTTTAACTAGAAATTTAACAGAAAAGGAGCAAAATAATTTCAAGCAAAAAAAGATTATTCCAAAAATCACTATTTTTGCTAAAGATGCCATTGCTTTTGTTAGAAATAAAACAGCTAGTGATACTTTAATAGCAATAAGTGACGTTATTGATTTTATTAAAGGAACTAAGAAAACTGATATTAAAGGGTTGGTATTTGATAATCCCAATTCAAGTACAGTCAGTTATATCAAATCACTCGCTGGTGTTGTTGCGCTTCCTGAAAAAGGTGTATATTCGTTCAAGTCAAATGAGGAAGTGATTAAGTTTGTTGCTGAGAACAATGGAATGATTGGTGTGATAGGAATGAATTGGATATCTGAACCCTCACAGAATATGTTGCCGTATTTGCAAAATGTAAGTGTTTTGAGTGTAAAGGGTTTAAATGGCAAAGCTTTTGTTAGTCCTACGCAAAATAATATCGCAGAAGGAACTTATCCATTGGCACGTGATTTGTATATTGTAAATTGTCAAGGATATTCAGGTCTTGGAATGGGATTTGCTTCATTTATTGCTGGGGATGTCGGACAAAGAATCGTGCTTAAATCTGGCTTGTTACCGGTTAGAGTACCGGGTAGAAAGTTTAATGTCAGAAATGAGATTGAAAATGTAAAAGAATAACTATAAATTAATTGTAAAGACGATGAATAAATTAAAATTTTTTAGTGTTGCTTTTTTTGCTGCCTTTTCTTTGGCTAATGCCCAAGATGTGGATCAAGCTAGGAAGGCAATTGATGCGGAACAGTTTGAAAAGGCCAAAAAGATATTGAAAGCTGTTTTGCAGGCTAAACCTTCTAATGGAACAGCTTCCTTTTTACTTGGTAATGTTTACACGTATCAGAAAGAAGTAGATTCTGCAAAAATATATTATCAAAAAGGAATTGCTGGTTCTGATGGTGCTAAACTTAACTATATTGGGTTAGGACAATTGGATTTAGATGGCAATAATCCAACAGCAGCACAAAGTAATTTTGATATTGCTATTAAAGATGCTAAACGTAAGGATGCAACTGTGCCTACATATATTGCTCGTGCTTATATGAATATTTCTAAGCCTGACTTTAAAAATGCAATTGCAATTCTTGAAAAGGCTAAAATTGATAGTCCTCAAAATGCAGAGCTTTTGTTAGCATTAGGAGATGCATATTATTTAGAGAACAAACAAAATGAGGCTTATTCAGCTTACCGTAGTGCTTTTCAAATTGACCCAACAATGTTGAGAGCAAAAATGCAATTAGGAGTTTTATTGAAAGGTGCGAAGTCCTACGATTTAGCTATTAATGCTTTCAATGAAGTAATTGCGATTAACCCTAATTATGGGCCTGTTTACAGAGAGCTTGCAGAGACTTACTATAAATGGGGAAGAAATAAACCTTCTAAATCTGCTGAGAATATGCAACTGGCTATTTCTAACTATGACAAATATATGTCGTTGACTGATTATTCATTAGCTTCAAGAATGAGAAGAGCTGACTTTTTAGTTTTATTAAAAAACTGGACTGAGCTTGAAAAAGAAGCAAATAAAATGATTGAATTAGATAAAGTTAACCCTAGAATTTTCCGTTATCTAGCTTATTCAGCATTTGAAAATGGTAATGTTGATGTTGCATTAAAATCCTTAGAAAGTTTTATTACTAATCCAAACAGTAAAATTATCGCTAAAGATTATATTTATTTAGCCGAAATTAAATTCAAAAAAGCAATTGCTGCGGATGGTCTTACTATTGATCAAACAATGTATGCTAGCGGTTTAATTGATTTAAAAAAAGCCCTTGAATTAGAACCTTTGGCTACTGAAGATTTGAATGACATTGGTAAAAAATTATTTTCCAAGAAGTTTTATAAAGAAGCAGCTTCAATTTTTGAATTAGGGACTAAAAATACTGAAGATAAAAACTATGTTGACGATAATATTTATTATGCACTTTCAATATTTTATGCTAACAGTAAAAAAGATGTAAAAGCAGATGTAAATGAATTGAAAAATGCTGATGCTGCTTTGGATAAAGTGGTTACTGCTGCACCTACTTACCAAGACGCTTTCTTGTATAAAGCTCGTATAAACAGATTGGCTGAAAATGAAGATTTGATTATTAAATACTATGAAGCGTATATTGCTAAGCTTACCGAAAAAGGAGAATTAGCGAATACTAATCATAAAACTAAAGTGATTGAAAGTTATAATAATCTTGCTGCAAGTTATGCTGATAAAGATAAAGCAAAAGCAGTAGAATATTTTAACAAGACATTAGCAATTGATCCTACAAATGATTATGCTACTAAATCTTTAGCTACTTTAAAATAGGAAACTCGTTCTAAATTTATAAAGCGATAGCCGTTTGGTTATCGCTTTTTTTGTTATTTTATGTTTCAATTCGTTAACTTTAGAACCAATTATTAGTGCTAAGGCTTTAAAATAGTATCTTTGCATTTTAAAATTAAAAAATGTTGTCAAAAGAAATTCAGTTAGAAGTTAATAAGGGGGCTATGTTGCCATTAATGGAAGAATTCTACACCATTCAAGGAGAAGGAAATCATACGGGTACTGCTGCTTATTTTATTCGTATTGGTGGCTGTGATGTGGGGTGTCATTGGTGTGATGTTAAGGAAAGTTGGAACGCTGAGCTTCATCCTCCAACTCCTATTGAAAATATAGTTGCTAATGCAGTAAAATATGCAGATACAGTTGTTGTTACGGGAGGAGAACCTTTGACGTGGGATATGTCTTTGTTGACTTCTAAGTTAAAAGAACATAAGCTAAAAATACATATCGAGACTTCTGGCGCTTATCCATTATCAGGAACTTGGGATTGGATTTGTTTGTCTCCTAAAAAAAATAAGTTACCTACCCAAACTGTTTATGATCACGCCGATGAATTAAAAGTAATTATTTTCAATAAGCATGATTTTATCTTTGCAGAAGAACAGGCGGCAAAAGTTAATAGTAATGCATTGCTTTTTTTGCAACCGGAGTGGAGCAATAAAGAAGACATGACTCCTTTGATCGTGGATTACGTAATGAAAAATCCAAAATGGAGAGTTTCGTTACAAACGCATAAGTATTTAAACATCCCATAAGTTGTTTAAGGAGTAAAACTTACAAGCTTTAAATATGTTGCGATTTATTCCGTTCGTTGGGTAAATTCAAATGCGATAAAAAAGAGGAAAAAAGGGTCACCATTTTTTCCTCTTTTTTAATTCCGTAATATGTGCTAAATGATGTTCGCAATGCCAGGCATACATACCAATCATGTCTTGTATTGAAAAAATCTTTCCGTGTTCGGGATGGATAAATGTTTTGAGTAACTCTTCTTCTGTTAGGCCTCTAAGTACATAGCCTAGTCGAAAATGCAATCCGGTTAATAACTGTAAACTGGGTTCAATAGGCATCGTTCTGTTGTCTATTCCTTCTCCCCACAGGGCTTCTTCGTAATACTTAATCACAGGTTGATTTTCGGTTAAAGCCCATTTTATTCTTATAAAACAATTCATGTGGCTATCGGCACAATGATGAATAACTTGTCTTATAGACCAACCTTCTGGGCGATACGGTGTGTTTAATTGTGCTTCGCTTAAAGTATGAACTTCATTTTTGAGAATTTTTGGAAATTGTTCAATTTTTTCTATTTTTTCTTTCAAATAGTTTTTAGTGTACATCTCTGGGGCTTCAAATTTTCCAACAGGATATTGAAGCTTTTCAAGTTCTTTTTTATTCATGGTTATAGGGTTAGTTTAGCTAGATAATCAAAATGCGCTCCTTCAATTACTAACTCGCAATTTAGGTTATTTGCAAAAGCAGCATTTTGTAGTGTATTGTAATCTAAATACAGCCAAGGGAATTCATCTTCGGTTTGATTTTTATATCGCAACTTAAACGTTATTTCTCCATAGTAGCTCGTTCCAGGAATCCATTTTCCACCATCTTCATCTTCGTCAAACATATAAATGATATCAGAGGAATCGATTAGTATTTGCCCGTTGGGTTGAAGTAATTTTTTTAGTTTGTGTAAAAATTTTGGAACATCCTGTAAGGTTCCGAAAATTCCAGTGCCATTCATTAATAACAAGATGGTATCGTATTGAATATTTTCTTCCAAATCTAGGATATGGCATACTTTTGTTTGCTTTATCCCTCTACTGACACAGGTTGCTATCGCTTTTTCTGAAATATCAATTGCTGTAACGTCTAATTGCATGTTGTTTTGTAAAACTAAACTATGACTTCCTGCGCCACAACCAATGTCGAGCACTTTTCCTTTTGACAACTCGATAGCTTTTTGTTCAAGTAGGGGCATGTTTTCAAAAGATCTAAAGAGATAGCTCACCTCCATTTCATCTTCTTCAGTGATTGAGGTTTCAGTTATTAAATTTTCTGGATGATTATTAAAGTAATAATCATGTATGGCTTGTCCAAAAAGGTCTTTCATTTTATGGGTTATTAGTGATTTAAGCTTACTTTTGTGATTTAACCAGAAGCGATGCAATTGAAGCCTGATTTATCGGAAATAAAGAAACTTGCCAAAGATAAGCATAACGAAAACAAAAAGTATTTCGATAAGCTGAAAAAGAAAGCACCAAAAAATTTGGATTATGTTATGCAAGAGTTGCACGATAACGAGTTCAAAAAAACAAATTGTTTACACTGTGCAAATTGTTGTAAAACTACTGGGCCCTTATTTACGACTGCTGATATAGAGCGTATTTCAAAATATTTGCGGGTAAAGCCTCAACAATTTATGGCTCAATACCTTCGCGTAGACGAAGATAATGATTATGTTTTGCAAACAGTGCCTTGTGCTTTTTTAGATCAAGATAATACTTGTTTCATTTATGAAGTGCGCCCCAAAGCATGTAGAGAATTTCCTCATACTGATAGAAAAAAATTTCAGCAAATATCGAATATTACATTAAAAAACATTCCAGTTTGTCCCGCAGTATACAATATTGTTGAGGAAATGAAAAAGAAACTTCCTTTGTAGATGACATAAATTCTTGATTTAATTTAATTCACCCATTCTTGATGTTAGAATATTTTATCGCGAAAAGATTGATTACGGTGCGTGACTATAAAAGTAGTATTTCTGCACCCATTATAAATATTGCTATTGCTGCTATTGCTATCGGAATCATAATGATGATGGTTTCCGTAGCAACAGGCATAGGTTTACAAGAAAAGATAAGAGAAAAAATTGCGGCTTTCAATGGTCATATCGTCATTACTAATTTCGACAGTAATCAATCCGAAGCTACTTTGGTTCCTGTCTCACTACAACAGTCGTTTTATCCAAAATTCAAAACAATCCCTGAAGTAACACATGTTCAAGCCGTTGCTGTAAAAACAGGAATTATTAGAACTGAATCCGCTTTTGAAGGAATTATGTTCAAAGGGGTAGGGAAGGATTATGAATGGAAGTATATTCAAGAATATATGGTGCAAGGCAGATTGCCTTCGGTAAATGGTGCGCTAAATCAAGAAGTAGTAATTTCTGAGTTTATTGCTTCAAGATTACAATTAAAGTTGGGGGATTCTTTTCATTCCTATTTTATGAAGCCCAATGGGTATAATGTCAGGAATTTTAAGATTGTTGGTATTTTTAATTCTGGATTTCAAGAATTCGATGCATCTTATATTTTAGGCGATATTAGACATGTACAACGATTGAATAAGTGGGCAACAAATCAAGTTGGTGCTTTCGAAGTGTTTGTCAAAGATTTCAACGCTATAGAGAGTGTAGGCGAAAAAGTATATCAAGAAACTTCTTCTACTTTAGATAGTAGGACTATAGTGGAAAAATACAGTTATATTTTCGACTGGTTAAAACTTTTTGATATAAACATTATAGTCATTCTAGTGGTCATGATCCTTGTGGCTACTATTAATATGGTGGTGGCATTGTTAGTTCTTATCTTAGAGCGTACTCAAATGATAGGAATACTTAAAGCATTAGGGGCAAATAATTGGTCCGTTCGAAAAATATTCCTTTACAATGCCTATTACTTAATTGTAAGGGGATTGTTCTGGGGGAACCTTATTGGAATTTTAATACTAGTAGCGCAACATTATTTTGGAATCGTAAAACTCAATCCAGAGAATTACTATGTAAATCAAGCACCGGTTTATATTAATATAGGATACATACTATTGCTTAATCTAATGACGGTTGTTGTTTGCTTTTTGGTTTTACTATTACCTTCCTACATCATCACGCGCATTTCTCCAGTTCGTGCAATTCGTTACGAGTAATGTTTGGGCGTTCTCCTTATATATAGAGAAGTTTGTTTTTACACCAGAAGTATTGTGCTCTTATATATAAGGAGCCGGGCTATCCGCTACAAGTCCTCGACCAGTTTCGTTATCACTGCACTAGTCTGTGGGCTTTCCACTACTATCCCTAACGCGTAAGGTCATCTCTAAACACCAAACGTAAATTGGATCACAAAGGTATAAGAGATAAGTTAAAGAGTGGTTTTACTCTATATTCTATATCCTACCATATATAATGTATAGATAGTGTATAGATAGTGTATAGATAGTGTAGAGATAGTGT
>NZ_JMTM01000011.1 GCF_001662485.1 Flavobacterium succinicans | reverse complement strand
ATGTCGCCGCCTTTCTTTAGTAAAACCCCTTCATCTTATGATGAAGGGGTTTTTTGTTTTGTAGTTTTATGAAAAAGCATGAGATATAAAGGATCAAGTTCAAAACCTGTGGATTAAGCAAAAAGATTGGATAATCTGAATAAGAAGAAATCCTTTAAGTAGTTGTTAGTACAATAATTCTTTCTTTGGTTAATATTTTGAGGGTTTTGGCTTCGTTCAAAAAAGGAATTTTTTCAGGCTAAATTTTGTGCTAATTTTTGTTTGGAAAAGTGAAATCTTAGTGTTTATAGGGTTTTTTTCGTTTTTTTAGGTGTATTTTGTAAATTTATTCTGTGTTTTTATGCAAATAAAGTGATGCTCAATTTTCTTAGGTAGACTATTTTAAGCGCTATAGTTTCTGTAGTAGATTAAGGTTTTGAAATAGTGGATCAATTTGGAAACTATATTATCATACCGCAAAATGATTTATTTCGAGAGCTACCACAAAACGAAGATGTAACCATGCGCATGGCTAAAAAATACGGACTGGACGTTCCTTTTCACGGCATGGTTTATGCTAAAGATGGCAGTTTGTCGTATTTTATAAAGCGTTTTGATCGCTACGGAAAAGGTAAAAAAATCGTTACAGAAGATTTTGCGCAGTTAACTGGAAATACAAGAGATACCAAATACCGCTTTACTATTGAAAAGATAGTAAATGTTATGGATGAGTTCTGCACATTTCCTGCTATCGAAAAAGCCGATTTTTTTAAAAGAGTTTTGTTTTGTTTCATCACTGGAAATGAAGACATGTATCTTAAAAACTTTTCATTAATCACGAAAGGAGGAAAAACGACATTGACACCCGTTTACGATTTTTTGAATTCCTCAATAGCTTTTAAAAACCCTGAAGAGGAAATGGCACTTACTTTAAATGAAAAGAAAAGTAATTTTAAAAAAGCAGATTTTATAAACTACTATGCTAAAGAGCGTTTAGGCCTTTCGGATAAAACTGTTGATTCGATTTTGGCAAATATGATTAAATGTCTTCCAGAATGGAAGGAGTTGATTGAAATTTCTTTTTGTCCGATGACATGAAAGAAAAATATCTGAAACTTTTAGGAGAGAGAATAAGTAGGTTTTAGCAACAGCAACATCACTAAATTTAATGATTGTTTAAGTGTGTTTTTATGATTATGTTTGAGAAAACTAATAAATCTCTTCGCTTCGGGATAGGTTATTACCTATGTTAATGAATGGGCAGGTGAGTGTGGGCGGTTATGAGGTTGAGGATCGCAAGTTGAGGATGGTTGCGGAGGAAGGAGAAAATTATAAAAAGTAAAATATGGAAATATTAAATAGAAGTGCTATTACAATTACACCAAAACAACCTTTTGTAGATTGGGCGAATGCGCTTGCTCCAGAATTTCCAATGAAAATAAGTGTACTAGGCGAATCACATACCTATCTCACCAATCCAGATTTTGAAGATGCCGAAAAACACTTAAAAAAATATTTCAAGCAAATTTTTATAGAAGAATTAGATAGTATTTGGACAGACGAACAGGATTGGCCACAAAAAAGAGATTTCAAAACCTTTTGCGAATGGTTTAGTTTTGAAATTTCTGATTGGGTACAAGATTTGAGTACTAAACCTCTCTTCGATGATGATCATTAAATAAAAAAAAGATGTCAAATCGCGAGGAATTACAGCAAATGCCTTTATACCAAAAAGCAGAGCAAATTTTAAAAATAACCATGGGATTAGTAGCAATTGTACCCGCTGAAAATGAGTTTTTACAGGAAACCACCGTGCGCTACATGATGGAAAATGCCTTGTTACTACTTGCTAAAATCGCGGGTGCACAAGGCATTGATTTGTACGATTTGAAAATGGAAAATGCAACGCTAATCCGCAAAGCTGCAAGAGAATTGTATGTGCAAGCCGGTAGTTTACGATTCGACGACTCAATTAAGGATAAAGATTATATCGAATTGCTACGAAATACAATCGAAGAATTTCGGTTGCTTTACATCGATTGGGTAGAAAATTTTGATCCATGGAATTACATCAAGGACGATTGGGGCTTGTTTAACCCTCCAGGAGTAAGCGCACATGATAAAGACCCAGATGAAGATATTCCCTTTGATCCCAATGATTTTTTTGGAGATGAGGAATAATCTTCTATGTATTTTACAGCTTAAGATCTGTGGCCTTGCAGTGAATAGCCTGCCCGTAAATCCTTGTCATTAATTTAAAACTTCATGAGCATTTATTCTTAGACAACGTTCGCTGCCTAAATAGAGCGGGTTGCCATGTTTTTCGGACCAAAAACCATCCAAAACATCTTTTGTAATGCATTGATAGACCGCAACACCTTTGTAGGTGACTTTGTCGTCTCCCTTGTACTTGAAGTTGATTACTAAAATATTGTTTTTGAAAAAACCAGAACCAGTTTGTATTTGCTCATCGTTTATCAACCAATGGGCTTGGATTCGATGGTGCTCGTCTAGCGATAGTGTCAAAACACCTTGGTAAGTAATAGCATTGTTTGCTTCCTGATTGCTTCCTGAAATGAAGTAGGTTCCGATGAGATCTTGTGGGGTCATTTATTTCCCAATACAAAAATTAGCAAAAATATTCCCCAACAATTCATCATTCGTAACCTGCCCAGTTATCAATCCGAATTGGTACAAAGCTTCCCGAATATCTAGAGCCATTAAATCACTGGATAAATTGGTTTCTAGCCCAAATTTTACTTTTTGTATTTCTTCTAAGGCTTTTAACAACGAATCATAGTGTCTTGTATTGGTAACTATCGTTTCGTTGTTGCGTAGCGCTCCAGTGTTCACAAACGAAAGCAATTGGTTTTTTAAATCCTCGATGCCTTCTTTGTTTTTGGCTGAAATTTTTAAAAGTTTAAGGTTTAATGTTTCAAGTTGATTGTTGATACTTACCATTTCATTTTCAGCTAACAAATCAATTTTATTTACGACAACGAGAATTGGTTTTAATGGGTATTTGTTTTTTACTTTTTCAATTTCGGTGATATAGTCAAAACCTGAAACTTTAAACTTTAAACCATCAAACAAAAAGATAACGACCTGTGCTTGCTCAATTTTTTCAAAAGTCTTTTGGATGCCAATGCTTTCAACATAATCTTTGGTCTCTCGAATACCAGCCGTGTCAATAAATCGGAAGCCAATACCGCCAATCACCAATTCGTCTTCGATGGTGTCACGCGTAGTTCCCGCAATTTCCGAAACGATAGCGCGTTCTTCGTTTAGTAAAGCATTCAATAAAGTCGATTTTCCCACATTGGGTTCGCCTACAATAGCCACTGGAATTCCGTTTTTGATTACATTTCCCACGGCAAAAGAATCAATAAGGCGTTTCAATACAAATTCAATTCGGTTGACCAATTCGTGAAATTGTGTTCTATCAGCAAATTCTACATCTTCTTCGGCAAAATCCAATTCGAGTTCGATAAGCGAGGCAAAATTTAATAGTTCTTCTCTTAATTTGGCAATTTCGTTCGAGAAACCTCCACGCATCTGCTGCATCGCAATTTGATGACTCGCTTCGTTGTCCGACGAAATCAAATCGGCAACGGCCTCGGCTTGGGACAAATCCAATTTTCCATTCAAAAAGGCTCTTAGCGTAAATTCACCCGCATCAGCCATTCTACAACCTTTACGCAACAGCAATTGAATAATTTGTTGCTGAATATAGGTTGAACCATGACAGGAAATTTCGATAGTATTTTCTCCCGTATAAGAATTTGGCCCTTTAAAAATAGAAACCAATACTTGATCCAATGTTTTCTCACCATCCACGATATGTCCCAAATGCAAAGTATGCGTTTTTTGGGCAGTCAAATCTTTGTTTTTGATCGAACGAAAAACAGAATTGCCAATTTTAATGGCATCTTGACCAGAAATACGAAGGATGGCAATGGCTCCAGCGCCCGAGGGAGTAGCTAAAGCAACTATAGAATCGTTTGGAATCATGGGAGGTGTCTATTTGCCTGCAAAAGTAAGCAAAAGTATTGGCTTTGCAATTTCCTTTTGCGAATCACAACTTGTTATCAAAGGATTATCTTATAGTTAAATATATGGTAAACTGACAAATATCAGTTGAATTGGATTAAACGTTTCTTAAATTTAAACAACATTTAAACGATAAATCTTAAAACTATAGTTACTATGAAAAAGATATTATTTCCAACGGATTTCTCAGAAGTGGCTACCAACGCTTTTGTTCATGCGTTGCATTTGGCTGATGTAGTCAATGGAGAATTAGTCCTATTGCACACTTTTCAACTCCCTATAGTAGATAGTCAGTTTACGCCTGACAATTACTATATGATATATGAATCGTTGCAATTGGCTGAATTTGATGCGTTCAAAGACGAAATTCCCAAACTGAGAGCGATAGCAGAAAAAGAAGGTTTGGAAAAAGTCAAAATCAGCCATCGTTTGATGGATGGAGATTTGGTTAGCAATATTAAAAAAGCAATCAAAGAAGAAAATATCAATTTTGTAGTCATGGGAACCGCCGGAGCTACGGGTTGGGAAACCTTTTTTGTTGGTACCAATACAGGCTCGGTTTTGTCAGCCGTTTCAGTACCTGTACTGAGCGTTCCGATCACAGCAGCGTATCAAAAAATAAAAACCATTGGTTTTACCACCAAGTTTAGAGAAAAAGATAAAAAAGCCTTAGAATTGGTTTGTAGCATTGCCAAAAAAACGAAAGCACAAGTAAAATGCTTGTACGTAAAAACCAATCAATCCGATGTGAAACCAGAAACCATCAAAGAATGGGAAACTCATTTCGCCAGCGAACCGGTTCAGTTTACGATTATTCCGCTAGAGGATGTGCAAGGCACCATTATTGATTTTGTGTCTCAAAAAAGCATCGATGTGTTGGCCATGGTGACCTACAAACGCAACTTTTTTGTCGAATTATTTAGTCCAAGTCTCACCCGAAAATTTTCAGATTATTCCGAGATTCCCATTTTGGCGCTACAAAGCGATACGCTTTAACCTAAAAAACAAACAAAAGTATAGTTAAGAGAAAGTATTTAAATTTGGGCGTGCCCCTCCCGATACTTCGACAAGCTCATTAGGTCGGGTCGGGCTTTACGTTCCCGCTTTTTTTTATCCCTTAAAAAAAAGGGATAAAAAAAGAGCTCCACTACAATCCCTCACGCATACCTCTACACGATTGATTACTATAATTCGAAGCTTTTTTTGCCACAAAGCCATAAAGATAAATCTATGTCAATCTGTGCAATCTGTGTCTGTTTTTTTTCACAGCGAAGCACACAAAGATTAATCTGTGTTAATCTGTGTAATCTGTGTCTGTTTTTTTCTTCTTCCATAAGTTTTGAAACACTTATATTTGCTTTTCACACTAAAGAATCCAATGGAAATTTACATACAAAAAAAAGCGCTTTATGAAGCTCAGGTAAAACAACTACAGCAACACTACAACCGAATCAGTCTTGGGCGTTTAGGGTCTGTTTTGGTATTGATTTTGGCTATTTATGGCTATCAAAAAAACAATAGCAGTAGTTGGGTCTATTTAGGTGCTTTAGCTGTTGCCGCTTTTTTTGTTTTAATGCGTTGGCATACTCGTGTGTCCTACCAAAAGAATATTGCTCAAGCTTTAGTTACCATAAATGCTGATGAAATTGATTTTCTTGAACGTAAAAACATCCCTTTTGAAGACGGCATCGAGTACAATGATTTTCATCATCCGTATGCTTATGATTTGGATATTTTCGGCCAACAGTCTTTATTCCAAAGTTTGAACCGCACAGGGACTTTCATGGGAAAACAAATCTTAGCCTCTCATTTGTTAAAAGTAAATTCGGCTACAGCAATTGAGGAAATTCAGGAAGCAACAAAAGAGTTAGGTGAAAAATTAGATTGGCGTCATACGTTTTTGTCTATCGCCAAAGTAAGTAAGGACAGTGAAGCGATTTATCAAAAGCTCTTGCGATGGAGTGTTTTCAATAGTGAGTCAGTGTCTAGATTTGCAGTAATTTTTGCTTATGTTTCGCCAGTTGTTTTAGTGGTTTTGGGTATAAGTTATGGATTGACCTCTAGTTTGGTTTTAGCTAAGTTTTTCGGATTCTTATTTATGGTCAATTTAGCAGTCGCAGGTATCTTTCTAAAACGGATTTTGTCTGAAACAGCGCATTCATCAGAAATCAATTCGATTGTCCATAATTACAGCTTGCTGATTGAAAAAATAGAAAATGAAAAGTTCAGCAGTTATAAAGCAAATCATTTGCAACAACAATTAGTTCATGAAAATAACAAAGTAAGTCTTCAGTTGAAGCAATTATCTGATTTGTTTTCAAAAATGGATAATACTAGTAATTTCTTGATAGCCATACTTTTTAATGGTTTCTTTTTGTACAATATTCACATTTTAAATGCCATTGTGAATTGGAAAAAAAATTACGCTATCAATCTGGAACAAAGCTTAGCTATAATTGGCGAATTTGAAATGCTCAATAGTTTGGCCAATTTTTCATTCAACAATCCTGATTTTGCTTTTCCAACATTAAATAATGAGCATAAATTTGCTTTTGAAAAGTTGAGTCATCCGTTATTGAACCCAGAAACTAGAGTAGGGAATACTGTTGCCTTTCAGCCGCAATCGTTCTTGATTTTGACTGGCTCCAACATGTCAGGCAAAAGTACTTTTTTGCGAAGTTTGGGAATCAATATGGTTTTGGCTGGAATGGGAGCGCCTGTTTGTGCCACCCAAGCGAATGTGCATCCTTTGCCGGTATTAGTATCGATGCGATTATCGGATTCGTTATCGGATAGTGAATCCTACTTTTTTGCCGAAATCAAGCGACTTAAGCAAATTATGGATGGATTGGACGAAAGTCCTGCCTTTGTTTTATTGGATGAAATTTTACGTGGTACGAATTCCGATGATAAGCGCAGTGGAACGATTGAGGTGGTCAAAAAAGTAATTGCAAAGCAGGCGATTGGAGCAATTGCGACCCACGATATTGAAGTGTGTTTGACTACCAATGAATTTCCTCAAATTTTAACCAATAAATGTTTCGAAGTCGAAATTAAAAATGACGAATTGCATTTCGATTACCAATTGCGAGAAGGCATTTGCCAAAACAAGAGTGCTACCTTTTTGATGAAAAAGATGGGTGTCATCTAGTCCTAAGTAGCAACGGATTTTAATCAGTTGACGTAGGAATGTTTCATTTTGTATAAACGGATTTTATTCCGTTGTTAAATAGTAATATTCATGACAAAAGTGCTAAAAAACAACAAAACTATTTCCGAAAATTACGCCCTCTTGGGCAAGTTGATTAATGAGCATTTAGATTTGTTTCCTGATAAGAAAAAAACTCTTGAAATTTGTCACACAGGAAAATTTCTAATGTTCTTTGATAACTTAACGATTCTTGAAGTTACTGAAAAACCAGACTTCATTCTATTTGATGGAAATAACCAAATAGGACTTGAACATCAAATAATTGTTGAATCAAAATCGAAAGAAAGAGAAGGTTTTTTTGAAAATATTTTTTCATTGGCCGAAATTGAATTGAAAGAAGATAGAGAATTACCAAACTTTCTTGCTAGCTGTTACATCGAACCTTACGCAAATTTTAAACTGAGCGAAAAAGAGTATTTAATTGAAACGGTGAAAAAGGTTGTTAAAGAATATGTCCTTAATAACAATTTCATTGAAAACCCACTAATTGAAAGTCTATTTATTCAACCTCATACACAGAAAAACATTTATGCAAATATGGGTGCTTGGTGGCAAAAAAATATTACTTTAGAAGCTATTGAAAATGCAATCAAAAAGAAAAATGCTAAAATTTCAACTTATAAAGAAATAGGAATAAATACTCAATGGTTATTGCTAGTAATAGGTAGCAGTGGAGATAGTTCATTTGAGATGGACAAAAACTTGAAATTGGAAATGGAAACAGAGTTTGATAAAGTTTTCGTTTTAGAAGATTTAAGAAACGTATTATATCAATTGAAATAAAATAAAATAAAATACTACTGGTAACAGCTACAACGGATTTTGGCAATTGGCTATTCAGCAACAAAGATTGCAGCGGAGAGCGGGACGATGTTTCTGGAAAATCCCCATTCTTTCTGCTCCAAAAAAAATCCGCAAAACTGGTTAGGAATTACGGATTCAAGAAATAGTATTGATTTTGGTTAGTTTAAAATAGTAGTGATTAGCTATTAAGCATAACCGGCATTACAAGCATGGTAACGGTTTCGCCTTCTTCTAAACCATCTACTGGGGTTAAAATCCCAGCGCGATTTGGTAAAGACATTTCAAGCATAATCATATCGGATTGAAGGTTGGTCAACATTTCGGTTAAGAATCGAGAGTTGTATCCAATTTGCATATCGTCTCCTTGATAATCACAAGTCAAACGCTCTTCTGCTTTGTTGGAGTAATCAATATCTTCAGCAGATACGTTTAATTCGGCACCAGCAATTTTCAAGCGAATTTGGTGTGTTGTTTTGTTAGAAAAAATGGCCACACGACGCACTGAACTTAAAAACAAAGTACGATCGATGATTAATTTGTTTGGGTTTTCTTTTGGAATAACCGCTTCGTAATTTGGGTATTTTCCGTCGATTAAACGACACATTAAAATGTAATTGTCAAAAGAGAAAGTGGCATTGCTATCATTGTATTCAATTTTTACTTCAGCATCCGATGTAGAAAGAATACTTTTTAAAATAGTCAATGGTTTTTTGGGCATTATAAAGTCTGCTACTTCAGAGGCGGTAACGTCTGTACGAGCATATTTTACTAGTTTATGGGCATCTGTTGCTACAAAGATCAATCCTTGTGGCGAGAACTGAAAAAATACTCCCGACATTACCGGACGTAAATCATCGTTACCCGCTGCAAAAATAGTTTTGCTTATGGCAGTTGCTAGAACATCAGCAGGAACAAGAGTTACTGAAGGTTCATCAAGACTAACAGCTTTAGGGAATTCATCACCAGGAGCATAAGCCAAGGCATATTTTCCAGAATTAGAACTAATTTCTATAGTGCTATTTTCTTCTACAGTAAACGTTAAAGGTTGTTCAGGAAACGTTTTTAAGATTTCTAAAAGTAATTTTGCTGGTACCGCAACACTTCCTTTGCTGGTGGAATCAATTGCTAAAGAGGCAGTCATGGTAGTTTCTAAATCAGAAGCTGAAACCATCAATTGGTTATTGTCTAATTCGAATAAAAAGTTGTCTAAAATAGGTAAAGTATTGCTACTATTGATTACACTACCTAAAACTTGCAATTGTTTTAATAAGTACGAACTCGATACTATAAATTTCATCTGTATTGTTTTATTTTTTTCTTTGGATTCTATAATTACTAGGGTAGAATACCTGATTACAAATATATCTTAAACTAGTTTATATTTTTATTTTTTTTATTAACACTTAACGGGCATATTTGCGCTTGCGAAGATAGGTAAATAGTACCCCGAAAACGACTAAAATTAGAATTGGAAGCCCGATAGTTAAGACTTGGATGGAGCTGTAATTGGTATAAACTTTTTCTTTATCCAATAACGGGAGATCTAAATCTTTGCTTCTAATGTTAATAAGTCCGCTATCATCTAATAAGTAATTTACACTATTCATCAGAAAATCTTTGTTATCATAGAGATTTCCTGAGCGTTGATCGTAGCCAAGCTCTACAGGAAGTTGGTTTTTATCCAGTTGGTTGCGAAGGATATCGCCATCTGATATGACAATCATTTTGGTTGGCTTGCTAGTGGATTGAAAATTAGCTTGCTCAAAAGCTTTTATTCTATTCTCGAAAGCAGAATGAAAAGAACCTTCCAATAAAACGGCCATCGGAATTCCGCCTGTATTTGGATAATCAGCAGGGCTTGTGGTTTCAGAAACTATAGACAAGTGTATTGCTGTTGGGGTTCCTATTCGCTTAGAATAAGGAGAGGATTGTAACAAAATCGTCTTTTTGATTCCATTTTTTAAAGTGTCTATGGCATTGGCAAAATCAAATTTGATGCCGCCTAAGTTTTTTACAATAGGATGCTTGCTCGTTGGAGTAACCAATGGTGCGTATTTCCAATTGAATTGTTGAAAACGAGTGGCGCTACCAGGTTCTCCAGAAGCCAATTGGATTGGACTTCCCTGCTCGTCTTTTACCAAATCTGGGTTAACACGGATACCGTATTTAAAGAATAAATCATTTACATTCAAGTCTCTTGGGTAGGCAAGACTCGCTCCTGACGGATTGTAAAGGCTATCCATTTCTGCAACGACCTGATCGACTAACCAAATCGTTTTTCCGCCATTCATAAGGTACTGATCTAAAACTTGTTTTTCGCTTTCGCTAAAAGCTTCAGTAGGTTTAGCGATAACAGCTAAATCATAATCTTTTAATGACGCTAAACTCCCTAAAGGATTTTTTGCTACTGAGTCAAGCGTAAAGGGCGCAATAAAATAACTCTCTCTAACCTGTAACAAAAACTTAGCAATAAAAGCTTCTTTTAGCTCTCCATTTCCTTTGATGATGGCAACTTTTTTCTGTTTGGCCTTCGTGATTTTATTAAAAGCATCTGAAAAGGAATATTCTAAATGCTGCACCGAACCAATTACTTTTTGAGTAGTAGAGGTTCCCATTTGGTTTTTAAGCAAGGGAATCGGAACCTCCTTGTTGTCATAAGTGGCAATTGCCCAAGGAAAAACTAAGGCTTGGGATTGCTTTCCTTTGTCATCTACAGTAATGTTAATAGGGGTTAATCCTTTTTTGTACAAATCTTTAATCAGATCCATACTCTCTTCTTGATTTTCCATCGGATCAACAAATTCAAACACAATATTGCTATTGTAGGCCTGAAATTCTTCCAAAATTTGTTTGGTTTCTTGCTGTAAACGCTTGAATTCTGAGGGTAAATCTCCTTGCATGTACACTTTTACAGCTAATGGATTCTTAACTTCTTTTAGAATGTGTAATGAAGTTGCAGAAAGTGTATATCTTTTGTCTTTGGTCAAATCAAAACGGTAAAAGAAAAATGAGCCTATTATTTGTAAAGCCAGTAATACTGCAAAAATATAGAGGAGCTGAGTAAGATTATTTTTTTTAGAGGTCTTCATTACGCTTTAAAAGATTTTAAGTTAAAAACAGTAAAGGATAAAAATAAAATAGTTAGGCTAACAAAATAAAGAATGTCTCGAGTATCCAAAACGCCTCGACTCATACTTTTAAAGTGATCTTGCATACCCAAAACTGTGATATATGAACTCCATCCATTAAAAACACTGGCCAAACCATCAAAACCAAAGTAAAACACAAAACACAAAAATACGGCGATGATAAACGCTACAATTTGGTTTTCAGAAAGTGTAGATGTAAAAATGCCAATTGAGGTATAACCACCAATCAAAAAAAGTAGTCCAAAATAGGAACCAATGGTACTTCCCATATCAATGTTGCCTTCAGGGAATCCTAAACTCGAGATAATATAAACATAAAGTAAAGTGGGTAAAATAGCGAGTACAATCAAAAGTACCGCTCCAAAAAATTTACCGCTTGCAATTTCCCAAATACTCAAAGGTTTGGTCAATAATAATTCTAAGGTACCTTGTTTCTTTTCATCCGAAAAACTACGCATAGTTACTGCTGGAATTAAGAAAAGTAGAATCCATGGAGCCAAAGTAAAAAAAGGAGTCATGTCTGCAAAGCCCGAATTGAGAATGTTATAATCTCCTTCAAATACCCAAAGGAACAAGCCATTGATGAGTAAAAACAAGGCAATGACCAAATAGCCCACAGGGGAGCCAAAAAAAGATTTTATTTCTCTAATTACGATTGATTTCATGTTTTAAATTTTTATTTCAATTGTTTAACGGTGTAATCGTTTATTGATGCTAGTTTAAACGAGAAAATTTATGCTAAACTTACCAGTTTATCTACACTCCAAGCTTCAGGTTTGGCATTGAATAGTTTCTTGGTAAACGTCCAAACGTCATTAAATAAAGCAGATTGTCTATAGTTTTCTAAATCAGCTTCTGTTTCCCAATAACTGTAAGTGAAAAACACATTTTCATCGGATTTGTCTTGATATAATTCTAATAAACGATTCCCTGGCGCATTCCGAATTTGATCTTTCATTACATCAAAATTGGCCAAAAAAGCCGCTCGGTGTTCTGGATGAAAACTCAATTTTACGATTCGTACAAACATGTAAATTTTTTATATTAAATTTTAATGATTTCTGTGGGGCTGTTTTTATGAAAATTTGATGGTAATGGTGTCTCTATAATTTAAACCCAATAAACTATGCGCTGATCCTACCTTTGAAGGGTTACTGCGATAAATAGCAATTTCTAAATACCCAGCTTCGTTGAAAAGTGCCAGTTTTTCTCCTTCGTAATACTTCATAGGATATTTATCTGAAACAGCTATTGCCGAATAATTTGAGACGATTGTTTTGATGCTTTTGGTTTTTAAAACAATCTCGAAATTTCGTCCTTTGGCAGCTTCTGTGAATTGAGTTTTGGTAATATTGGTCACCACATTGCCAAAATGATCGATGTACATTACAGAACCTGATAATTGATTCCCTTGATCGTTCAAGGTGACTTGCATTTCGGTTACTTCTTTAATGGATTGTATCTCTTTTCCAATCACATTAAGTAGTCCACCGTTAGCCAAATGACAGGCAACTTGAACAAATACATCCAAATCTGATGCGCCATGATGCAAACGGTCATGGATATTGATAGCAACCATTTTTTGTGGTACTATTTTTTGACACAGCATACTCAAAATACCATTATCGGCGGCAATGAAGTAATGGTCGTTCCACTGGATGGCAATATGTTGATTCTCTTTGTTTAATTCAATATCTACCCCAATTAGATGAACGGTTCCTTTAGGGAAACTGGCATAAGCAGCACTTAAAATATAACTGGCTTCAACGATATTGAATGGATCAATTTCGTGAGATAAATCGATGATAGTTGCGTTGGGATTTGTCGATACTATCTTACCTTTAAGAGCGCCTACAAAGTAGTCTTTTAAGCCGTAATCGGTAGTAAGAGTAATTATTGACATAATTTTGTTTATAACTATTTCAGACAATTTAAAGCTAATTTGCTTAAATTTGAGATATGCAAAGCTACTAATTTCAGCTATTATTTTTTAATTAAATACTACTCCATTTTGAACGAAAGAACCATTGAGTTAAACGACATCGCTCCGAAAGAGTTTTGGGGCGCTCAAGATACTCATCTTGAAATGATTAAAAAGTATTATCCCAAGCTAAAAATAGTGGCTCGTGGGTCTACTTTGAAAGCTTTTGGGGAAAAAGAAGTTCTGGATGAATTTGAAAAACAGTTCCAGCGCCTCATGTTACATTTTACCAGATATAATACTATCGACTTGAATGTAATTGAAAGAGTGATTATGAACGACGCTCAGGACAATCGAAAAATGGCTGATTACGACAAAATTCTAGTACATGGAGTAGGAGGCAAGATTATCAAAGCCATGACGCCAAACCAGCAATTGTTGGTAGATACCTTAAATAAAAACGATATGGTATTTGCAGTTGGTCCTGCAGGAACAGGAAAAACCTATACAGGTGTGGCTATGGCAGTAAAGGCCTTAAAAGAAAAACAAGTCAAAAAAATTATATTGACACGACCTGCCGTAGAAGCAGGTGAAAATTTAGGTTTTTTGCCAGGGGATATGAAGGAAAAGCTGGATCCGTACATGCAACCTTTATATGATGCACTTCGAGATATGTTGCCTAATGAAAAATTAGAGGACTATATCACTAAAGGAATCATTCAAATTGCCCCATTAGCATTCATGAGAGGGAGAACCTTAGATCACGCTTTTGTTATTTTGGATGAAGCACAAAACACCACACATTCACAAATGAAGATGTTTCTAACACGTATGGGAAAATGTGCCAAGTTCATGATTACAGGAGATCCAGGACAAGTTGATTTACCTAGAAGAACCATTTCAGGACTTAAAGAAGCTTTATTGGTTTTGAAAGATATAGAAGGCATTGGAATCATCTATTTGGATGACAAAGATATCGTTCGTCATCGTTTGGTTAAAAAAGTAATCGATGCCTACAAGCAGATTGAAAACAATGATTATTAGCTTTTAAATTTAGTTAAACAAGCGAAAAGAATTTGCCAGTTTTAAGCGATTCTTTTCGCTTTGTTATTTATTCAGAAAAAAGAAAGAAGAGGGATTTATAATGAAGGATATGCGCTCAAACATCAAAGTAATCGTTTCTGATCTAGACGGAACATTACTCAATTCAAATCATGAAATTACAGCCGAAACCAAAGCGGTTTTTAATCAATTGCATCAAAATGGATATCTAATTATCATCGCTACTGGCAGACACCACCTCGATGCAAAGGCAATTATTAAAGGATTAAACATTCCAGTATACCTTGTTACTTCAAATGGCGCAAGAATTCACGCTCCAAATAATGAACTTTTATTCTCATTTGATATTAAAAGCGAAATTATAGCCTCTGTTTTCGCATTGGATATTGATCCCACCATTACTACTGTACTTTTTAAAGAAGAAGTTTGGTTAACTTCTAAAACTAATAAAAAAATCAACAGCTTTCAGAGGGATTTGTCCTATCCTCCAGAAGTGGTTGATTTCAATAGTTTAAAAGATTACAGTGCAATAAAGTTATTTTTTACTCATGACAGCCATGAAGTGTTACAAGACTTGAAAAATCAAATTTTGGAGCATCATTCGGAGTATTTTAGTCACGCCTTTAGTTTGCCTTTTTGCCTAGAATTTATGGATAAGTCTGTAGACAAAAGCGTAGCGATTGAAACCATATTAAAAAAAGAAGGTTTTTCATTTGAAAACGCTATTGCTTTTGGAGACGGTTTTAATGATGAAAAAATGCTAGACACTGTAGCAAAAGGGTTGATCATGCAAAATGCTCCAGATACTTTAAAAGACAAATTACAACACTTAGAAGTAATAGCCTCTAATAATGACAATGCCGTAGCCACTTACCTTGCTCAAAATATTTTGTAGAAAAAAATCAAATAATTTAACTAGTAACAAATTTTTTATCACATGGAAAAACTTATTAATAATTGCAAAAATAATTTAATTGCAGGAGTTTTATTTTTATTGCCTTTATATGTTTTAATGATAATCGTTCAAAAAACTTTTGGTTTCTTTGCTAAGTTTGGTAACGGAATGGCCAAGTTTTTAGGCTTGGATACTATTTTAGGTAAAAACATGGCTAATGTTTTTGGCGTTCTTTTTCTTTTTTCTTTTCTGATTATTTGCGGTTTTTTGGTACGATTGAGCTTCTTTAAACGTATTAGTGATTCAATTGATGAAAAGTTGAAAATTTACCTGCCAGGATATGAAAAACACAAAGAAATGGCTAAGCAAAAGTTAATAAATGAAGATAAAAATGAAGAAACGCCGATAATACCTGAAAAAATACCTGTTTTGTTTCAATTTAATGGAAGTTGGATCCCAGCATTTTTAAAAGAAAAGAATGATAATGGGGAGGTAATTGTATACTTTTCGAATGCTAATGCCATTTCAGAAACCGGTTTTTGTCTCACTTCAATAGAAAACATTAGAATATTAGATGCTGTTACCGAAGCAGAATTTATCAAGTCGATTGATGCCAACGGCGAAGGATTTTTAGAATTAATTAAAAATAAATAACAAATGATCAAAAAAAAATGGCCCCTTTTTTTACTATTCACTGCTTTTATCGGTTATAGCCAATCTTTAAAATTAGAAGAAATCATGAAAGGAAATGATTTCATCGGTTGGCAACCCGAAAATCCTCGTTGGTCTTTAGACGGGCAAAAAGTGTTTTTTGAATGGAATCCGAACAAAGAATGGGGAGCAAGTACGTATTTCTGGCAAAAAGGAGCAACAGCACCAAAACTAGCAACACCAGAAGAAGCTGCTTTTTCTCGATATAACATCAAAATCAACAAGAGTGGTACTATTGGATATTATAGCAATAAAGGCGCTATTTTTTCCTATGCGATAAAAGATAAAGTGACCAAAAAACTATATGCTAGTACTGCTTCTATTACTAATCTAGAACTAGGAAATAGGGAAGGGGTTTTGTTTTTTGAACAAAATGATAATTTGATGCAGTTTGATACCAAAGCAGGAACATTACTTCAGATGACTAACTTCAAAAAAGGAACTTCAAAACCTAAAAAGGAAGAAGAAAAATCATTTTTAAAAACACAACAAACCGAATTATTTCAATTTATTAGAGATCAAGAAGCCAAAAAGAAATGGAATGCAGATCGAGCCAAGGCGATTAAATCTGATTTTCCTAAAGAATATTGGTACGGCGAAGATGAATTGGGAGCTTTCAAAATGAGTCCCGATGGAAGGTTTGCGACTTTTAGATTGACACAAGAAGCAAAAAATAAAAGTGAAAAAATGGAAGTTTTTATCACTGCTGATGGGTACAACCAATCGCCAGATACCAAAGAGAAAGTATCTGTCAAAAACTTAGTCAATTCGAAAATGGGAATTTATAATGTAGCCAAAGACACGGTATATATGATTAATTTTTCAAAATTATCGCACATCAGCGAGCAACCAGAATATTATGCTTTGTATGATAATTTAAAAAAGAAAGAGAAAGAAGACAAATTAATTGTTGCGCAAGATCCAGTTTACAACGAAACGGGAACTTATGCTGTGGTAGAAATTAGAAGTCAAGACAATAAAGATCGTTGGTTGGTAAATCTTAATTTAGCAAACGGAACTTTCGAAGAAATTGAGCATCAACATGACGTGGCTTGGATTGGTGGACCTGGCATTCCTTCTTATTCATTTGGCTCTGGGAATTTAGGCTTCTTGTATGATAATGAAACTATTTACTTTCAATCAGAAGCTACAGGTTTTTCTCATTTATATACCTATAATTTAAAAACAAAAAAGAAAACGCAATTGACTAGCGGTAAATGGGAAGTTCGTGACGTAACCTTATCAAAAGATAAAAAAACATTTTACCTATCAACCAATACCACGCATCCTGGAAATCGTGAGTTTTATAAATTAAATGTTAATGATACAGCTCTACAACCAATATTGACTGCCGATGGAGCTCATGAAGTTAGCATGTCACCTGATGAAGCTAATTTATTGGTTCGTTATTCTTATAAAGACAAACCATGGGAATTGTATGTAGCTTCTAATGTTAAAAACGCAAAGCTTAGTCCTATTACAAGTTCTACTTCCGAAGCTTTCAAAAGCTACAAATGGAGAAAGCCAGAAGTGATTACCTATAAAGCAAAAGACGGAACGACCGTTTACGCAAGATTGTACCAACCTGAAGTGGCTAAAACAAACAAGGCCGCAGTAATTTTTGTTCATGGCGCTGGCTATTTACAAAACGCACACAACTATTGGAGTAACTATCATAGAGAATATATGTTTCATAATTTGTTAACCGATTTAGGTTACACCGTTTTGGATATTGATTATAGAGGTAGTGATGGGTATGGAAGAGACGTAAGAACAGGAATTTATCGTTTCATGGGAGGAAAAGACCTTTCGGATCACGTGGATGGAAAAAAAGTATTGGTAGATAAATACGGAATTGATCCTAATAGAGTTGGGATTTATGGCGGATCCTATGGAGGTTTTATTACTTTGATGGCGATGTTAACGACTCCAAAAGAGTTTGCTTCGGGAGCAGCACTGCGTTCGGTAACGGATTGGGCACATTATAATCATGGCTATACCGGTAATATTTTAAATTTCCCCGAAACGGATCCTATCGCTTTTCAAAAAAGTTCCCCAATTTATTACGCCGATAAATTGGAAGGCAATTTATTGATGTTACACGGAATGGTAGATGACAATGTAGAATATAAAGATATTGTTCGTATTTCACAACGATTTATCGAATTAGGAAAGAAAAACTGGAGTTTAGCTTCGTTCCCTGTGGAAGCTCATGGTTTTAGAGAGACCTATTCATGGGTAGATGAATACAGCAGAATTCTACAATTGTTCGAATCGACTATCGGGAAAAAAGATACCAAGTAAATTATACCAACGCTTTTCTTTGCTTGCTCCTAGAAATAGTTTTAAATTTGCGTTCTTAAAAAAAACACACAACATACAACACAATGAGTACAACGATTACGACTACCAATTTTAATTTTCCGAATCAAAAATCCGTGTATCGCGGTAAAGTTCGTGAGGTTTACAACATCAATGACGATCTATTAGTGATGGTCGCTACCGATAGACTATCAGCTTTTGATGTAGTTTTGCCAAAGGGCATTCCTTACAAAGGGCAAATTCTAAATCAAATTGCTACCAAGTTTATGGAATTGACTCAGGATATTGTACCTAATTGGTTAGTAGCTACGCCAGATCCAAGTGTGGCAGTGGGTCATTTGTGTACACCTTTCAAAGTAGAAATGGTGATTCGTGGGTATCTTTCAGGACATGCAGCTCGTGAATATGCTGCTGGTAAAAGAACTCTTTGCGGAGTAACAATGACAGAAGGCCTAAAGGAAAATGATAAATTTCCGGAGCCAATTATTACACCTACTACCAAAGCGGATAACGGAGAACACGATGCTGACATTTCGAGAGAAGCTATTTTATCAAACGGTATCGTAACCGAGGAAGATTATGTAGTACTCGAAAAGTACACTCGTGATTTGTTCCAAAGAGGTACTGAAATTGCTGCAAGCCGTGGTTTGATTTTGGTAGATACTAAATATGAATTTGGTAAAACCAAAGAAGGACAAATCGTTTTAATTGATGAAATTCATACCCCAGATTCTTCTCGCTATTTTTACTCAGAAGGATATCAAGAGCGTCAGGATAAAGGAGAAGAGCAAAAACAATTGTCAAAAGAGTTTGTGCGTCGTTGGTTGATTGAAAATGGATTTCAAGGCAAAGAAGGACAACAAATTCCTGAAATGACAGAGGAGTATATTGCATCAGTTTCTGATCGTTACATCGAATTGTACGAAAACATTATTGGTGAAAAGTTTGTAAAAGCTGATATTTCAAATATTAATGAACGCATTGAAAACAATGTTTTAAATTATTTAAAACAATAAGTACGACGTAATACTATTTATGCAGGCCCCATGCTTTTGAAGCATGGGGCTTTTTTTATTCTTTGATTTTATTAAAGCTCACGTTTTCAAAGGGTTTGTGATTTTGTATTGTTAATTATATGTTAAATATAAGTACTATGCAAAACAAGATACTGTTTAAAAGATATATATTTGCATAGAATATTATTATTTAAAACAAAAAATCAAAAAACTAAAAAAATAAAAATCATGAAAGCATCAATCATTTACACAGTAGCAGTATCAGTAGTTTTAATTTCAACTTTAGAAATTCGTTTAGATAAAAATAATTTTGGTAAAATTGGAAGTAGAAGAGCAATCAAAATCAATCCTATTTTGAAACAAAATGAAAACCAAAAAGCAACAGTAGATTTTACAAAAGTTCAATTGGCTAAAACAAATTTTGATGGCAAAAAGGAAACTCCATTAGTTTTAGTAAAACCAGAACTTGTTTTAGAAGAAACCCCAGTGGTTTTAGCATTGGCTTCATCAACCCAAAAAAGTATTTCTTTTGAAAGTGCCATAATTGAAGAAATAGAAAAAGACGAAACTAGCGCTTTAGATTTTAACCAAATCAATATTTTATCAAATACGGAAGAGGCTATTGAAATACCCTTTAAATCAAACAAAGAGTATACTTTTGGATCTAGAAATCAAGAATATGAAACAATAGGAGAGGTAGACCAAAATGAAACTAACGCTTTAGATTTTAATTGGATCAATACCTTAACAATGTATGATGAAGCTATTGTTTCGCCTTTTTCTAACCTTGAAAGCAATACATTGGATTTTAATGTAATAGGAGAGGATGATGCATTATCCGAACAGCCTTTGGACTTTAACTGGATTGAAACCTTGCAAATGTTTGATGAACCTATCGTTACTCCATTGCAAATGTTAACCAAATTTTAGTAAAATGAAAGTTTCTATTTTTTATGTAATGTAACAATAACGATTCTATAACGTCTATTGGAATAGAGTATTCTACTTTTGAAATGCAGTATATATCAAGTTATTAAGTGTAAAGTTAAATATTGGTTAATAAATAGTACCTTGTAATACATATAAATAAAAAATGAATACATTTGAATAGAATTTAAATCATTAAATAATAAAAAAAAATCATCAATCAAAAATCACAATCACCATGAAAAAATCAATCATTTGTTTAGGATTAGTCGTAGTACTATCAAGTTTTACTACAAAAGTGGAAGCAGCAAACGTTAAATCATTGGCTAAATTAGAAGTTATGACTCCTGTTTATGGAGAAGCAACGCCTTTGCATGTTGCCATTTATAAAGGAGATTTGGAATTTATCAAAAAATTAATTGACTTTGGAGCTGATGTTAATGAAAAATCATATGGTTTAACACCTTTAATGATTGCAGCACGCTACAACAAAGTTGAAATCATGAAATTGCTAATTGCCAAAGGAGCAAAAGTGGAAGAAAAAACAAGTTTTGGTGCCGATGCTTTGAAATATGCTCAATTATCGAATGCTAAAGAAGCCTATGTTTTTCTTCAATTGAATAAAGAAAATGCCTTAGCTCAGCGTTAATAGCATCAATCATCAATCAAAAAAGAAGCGGTCTCCTCGAGGCCGCTTCTTTGCGTTTACTTATAATCTATAGTTTTAACCGATTACACTTGCAACCAGAAAAAGGACGATTAAAACAATAACTACTACTTTTAAGTATTTTGAATTTCTCATGATGTATTTTTTAAGATTCCAAAAATATAGATTCTTTTTGTTATTTAGCTCTCCTACTGTTTTTTTTAACGAATCGGAATTGGAAAAACAGGTAAACTTGCATGTCCTAAAGTATCTACTGACTGCACAGCAAAGAAATAATTGTCCTTTGAATAGGGGATTTCTATTTTGTTTTCTTTTGTGAAAACTGCTTTTTGCCAATGGGAAGCACTCGTTTCTCTTATTAAAATGGTGTATCCAAAAACGGGTTTTCCTTGTGGAGCTTGCCAAACTAGTACGGATGAATTGGTTAGTTCTTTAACTTCAATTCCGACGTTTTCTGGTGCTTTTGGTGACCAAGCTAAATTGCTGAAAGTAGATAAATTAGAGCAGGTTACTTTACGCATGTATTCAAAGTCCATGAACTCAGGTAAATCGCCATATTGAATGTTGTTTTCTTTACGAACGTTTTGATGTTGATGGTCATAGTTCTCATTCATTTCACAAAAACGAATCGCTGTAAATCCATTTTGGCTAAAAGGAGTGTGGTCACCACCTCTTAAAAAGCGGTCATTTCTATACACCAATTGAATGTCTAATTGAGGGACATATTGTTGGGTTACTGTTTTGATATAACGAGCCAACTGTCGGGACGGACTATCATTGTCGCGATTGGTTGCTTTTCTCATTTTGGCTTCGGCCTCCGTTTCGGTATAAGGAATCGTTTCGCTAAATACGCGCACTTGGGTATTATCGCGCAGTTGGGTACCGCTTGATAAACTATTGCCAATCATATCATTATTGAGCATGGCGATTAGGTTCCATTTTTGTTCTTTGGCTATGTCGGCCAAATGTTTTGCTCCATACAACCCTTGTTCTTCACCCACTACGGTTGCAAAAATGAGGGTAAACGGAAATTCCCTTTGACTCATGATTCTGGCCAATTCCATCACACAAGCTACTCCAGAACCATCATCATTGGCTCCTGGCGCATCCGATTTGGCATCCATTACATCAGAAGCACGAGAATCCAAGTGCCCACTAATTATTAATACACGATTATCGGTTGGGTCAGTTCCTTTTAGGGTTGCCATTACATTGCCTAGTTCGCTATCCACAGCGATTCGTTTGCCATCGGCCTTGATGGTGAAATAGTCAATTTTAGAGGTCAATCGTCCATTAGAAGCTAATGCATATTTGTCAAATTCTGATTTTACCCAGCGCTGAGCAGCACCTATTCCGCGTGTGTTACTTTTAGTGTCACTTAAAGTATGACGCGTACCAAAAGAAACTAATTTTTTTACAATGGCTTCAAGATTTTCTGTTTTGACTTCAGATACCATTTTGGAAATTTCTGGGTCGGAAGTTGTGATTTGAGAGTGTAAATTTGGAGCTACAAGAAGTAGTAAAAAGAGTTTAAAAATTACGGTTGGTTTCATTGGAGTTAGTTTGATTTCTTCAAATTTAAACAAATAAAAAATTTTTTGCTCTTTTGATGTTGAGATTAACACTTGTACAATGATGCGCTTCACAAGATACATCGAAGAATCTCAACGCTTAGCTCTAGAATAAAGCAAAGTCTTTGTACCTTTGCGCCATAGAAAATAGAAGATAATGATTCAGATAGGAAAATACAATACCCTAACCATTTTAAGAGATACCAAAGTAGGTTTGTTTTTAGGCAACCCTGAGCAAGACCCAGAAGGAATACACGATATTCTATTGCCTAACAAATATGTTCCAAACGAATTTGAAATTGGTGAGGAATTGATAGTTTTTGTGTATTTAGACCACGAACAACGACCTGTTGCTACCACTTTAGCGCCTTATATTTTATTGAATGAATTTGCTTTACTAAGAGTAAATTACATCAACCAAGTAGGTGCTTTTATGGATTGGGGAATGGAAAAAGATATTTTGGTTCCTTTCAAAGAGCAAGCACGTCCTATGGAAAAAGGAAAACGCTATTTGGTGTATTTGTATATGGATGAAAAAACGAATCGTTTGGTCGCTTCTAGCAAAACCAATCAGTTTTTGAGTAATGATGTGCTTACAGTTGAAAAAGGAGAAGAAGTAGATTTAATCGTTTCGCATATTACCGAAATTGGGATTAACGTAATCATCAACGAAAAGCATAAAGGATTACTCTACAAAGATGAAGTGTACGATGATGCTATTCGAACTGGGGATAGAATGAGAGGCTACATCAAAAATATTCGTCCTGATAATAAGATTGATGTTTCGTTGCAAATTCAAGGGTATCAAAATATTGAACCCAATGCTGAAAAGATTTTAAATGAATTGAGAGCAAGTCGTGGTTTCTTGCGATTGAATGACAATTCACATCCTGAAGACATAAAAACGGTATTGAAGATGAGTAAAAAAACATTCAAAAAAGCCATTGGTGCATTGTACAGAGATAAAGTAATTGAGATTAAAGAAGACGGAATTTATTTGATTCAAGAATAATTCTAACAGCATAAAACAAAAAAAAGGCTAATCGATGTACGGTTAGCCTTTTCTCTTTTGATGACAAGATTGTCTTCAAAAAGGATACATTCTTAAGGTCTTTGTATCACCTGAAAAACAACAGTTTTTGACGTAAATTAACTGCTTATAATAGATTAACTTAAGTGTAAAATACCTATTGAATGTTTTGTCTTTAAATGGAATTTTCGATTGGTTCAGAATACTAGAATTAACCTTGCAATAAAACCATTAGTCTGTTATATATATTGTAACGATTCGATTTCAGTTAAACTCCTTATTTCTTTTAGGCAACCAAATTGAAAACGCTTATTGTTGACTGTAGGTGCTACTATTATGTTCTAAAATACTTTGCAAACAAATCATCCATTTGCCCAATTGTTTTTGAAGTAGATTTTATCATTCTTTCCGAAAAAAATTGAGCGACATTTTTTTTAACTAATTTCAAAAGCTTTCATTTTTTAAGGTTAATAATTCAGTGAAAAAATCCGCGCTAACCTAAGCTCAAAAAAAAAGAAGTACAAAGCTGATTAGCAATAATTAAAAGTACATATTTTTTTAGTACGTGTTTGTTAAAAAACTGAATTTCTGACCAATTTTAACACTTCAAAAAGATTCGTCAGATTAGGATTATCAAAGCTTATTCAATAAGAATAGTTTAAAATAGAAAAATGCTTTATTTTTACACTAAAAATTTAAAATTGTAACTAATGGAATGGATTACCGCTAGAGAATTTGAAGATATCACGTATAAAAAATGCAATGGTGTAGCCAGAATTGCATTCAACAGACCCAATGTTCGTAACGCTTTCAGACCCAAAACAACTTCCGAATTATACCAAGCTTTTTATGATGCTCAAGAAGATACTTCTATTGGAGTAGTCTTGTTATCTGCCGAAGGTCCTTCTACTAAAGATGGGGTGTATTCGTTTTGCAGTGGTGGTGACCAAAATGCAAGAGGACATCAAGGCTATGTGGGAGATGATGGTCAACATCGTTTGAACATTCTAGAAGTACAACGTCTTATTCGTTTTATGCCAAAAGTTGTCATTGCAGTAGTGCCAGGATGGGCTGTTGGCGGTGGACACAGTTTGCACGTAGTTTGCGATATGACTTTAGCTAGTAAAGAACACGCTATTTTCAAACAAACAGATGCCGATGTAACTAGTTTTGATGGTGGTTATGGTTCAGCGTACTTGGCTAAAATGGTAGGTCAGAAAAAAGCCCGTGAGATATTCTTTCTAGGTCGTAATTATTCTGCTCAGGAAGCTTTTGAAATGGGAATGGTCAATGCTGTGATTCCTCACGACGAATTAGAAGAAACGGCTTATCAATGGGCACAAGAGGTATTGGCAAAATCACCAATGGCTATCAAAATGCTAAAATTTGCTATGAATCTAACGGATGATGGAATGGTTGGGCAACAAGTCTTTGCTGGCGAGGCCACTCGTTTAGCCTATATGACCGAAGAAGCAAAAGAAGGTAGAAATGCATTCCTAGAAAAACGCAAACCTAATTTCGAAAAGAAATGGCTGCCTTAAAAGTTTATAGTTGTTCAATGGTTTAAATTTGTTTGAAATAGTTTAAGGTTTTTTAAAATTGTTTAATAGAGAACATTTTATATTATTTTTTAAACCTTTAAACAACTTTAAACCTTGTAAACTATCTTAAACTTTTAAACATTTTAAAAACAAAAAATAAGAAATGAAACACTGGATTCAAGCCGCACGATTAAGAACTTTACCATTATCCGTATCGGGAATAATTGTGGGGAGTATGTATGCCTTAGCGCATCCAACAGATTATGTTTTAACGCCTACCGAAGTATTCAATTGGTCTATTTTAGGCTTTGCTTTGCTTACCACTTTGGGGCTGCAAGTATTGTCAAACTTTGCCAACGATTATGGAGATGGCGTAAAAGGCACCGATAACGAAGATAGAGTAGGGCCAAAACGAGCTATTCAAAGTGGAGTGATTTCTGCGCCAGCGATGAAGCGTGCCATAATCATCACTTCTATACTTACGCTTTTATCAGCCATTACATTAATTTATATTGCTTTTGGAGACACCAATTTTGTGTATTCGTTGTTCTATTTAGTACTTGGAGTTTTGGCTATTGCCTCAGCTATCAAATATACAGTCGGGACATCTGCTTATGGATATCGCGGATACGGAGACGTTTTTGTGTTTGTATTCTTTGGTTTGGTAAGTACGCTTGGGGTTAACTTTTTGTATTCTAAACAATTGGATTTCGATTTGTTTTTGCCTGCCATTGGTATCGGATTGTTGAGTGTTGCAGTACTTAACTTAAATAATATGCGAGACGAAGCCTCGGATAGAAAATCTGGAAAGAATACAATCGTGGTACAAATGGGCGGCGAAAAAGCCAAAAAATACCATTATGTTCTAATTATCACTGCAATGGTGGTGTTTGTTGTCTTTGCTTTACTCAATAATTTTAATATCGATCAATACTTGTTTTTAGTAGCCTATTACCCTTTGGTTAAACATTTGGATACGGTGAAAAAAAACACCAACCCTAAAGAATTAGATCCTGAGTTGAAAAAAGTAGCCTTAAGTACGTTTTTACTTTCTGTGCTTTTTTCATTGTGTATGATTTATTTCTTTTCAGACGTTATTGTGAATACTTTTATGGGTGGCCGATAAAAGGCTTCTTTCAATCTTTCAATTTTTAATTATTAAATTATGAAAATTACATTCTACGGACACGCTTGTATCGGAATTGAAGTGGCAGGAAAACATATTTTGGTAGATCCATTTATCACTGGAAACCCAAAAGCTAGCCATATAAATATAAATGAACTAAAAGCAGATTACATTTTGATTACCCACGCTCATTTTGACCATATACAAGATGTCGAGGCTATTGCTAAACGTACGGACGCTGTGATTGTCTCTAATTGGGAAATTGCCAATTACTATGGTACTAAAGAACTAAAATTCCATCCGATGAATCACGGCGGAAGCTGGACTTTCGATTTCGGAAAAGTAAAATATGTGGCAGCGGTTCACTCAAGCGCCTTCCCAGACGGAACTTATGGTGGCAATCCTGGTGGATTTGTAATCGAAGGCGAACACAAAAACATCTACATCTCTGGCGATACGGCGCTAACGATGGATATGAAATTAATCCCAATGCGCACCAAACTAGATTTGGCGATTTTCCCAATTGGTGATTGCTTCACGATGGATATAGAAGACGCCATTATTGCTTCGGATTTTGTAGAATGTGATAAAGTCTTAGGTTGTCATTTTGATACTTTTGGTTTCATCGAAATCAATCACGAACAAGCCATCAAGAAGTTTTTCGACAAAGGAAAAGACCTGATGCTTTTATCCATTGGCGAGTCGATAGAATTGTAGTTCATCTGGTATAGTAAGAATTAGGAGCTGTTTCCTGCTGTCCACTATATCTTTACTGCCGAACCCCGGCAGTAAAGGATGCCGTTCCCATCAGGGCTAGGGTCTAGTGCATTCATCACGCTTTGTTTTTATATTTTAATTATGATTAAAAAAACATTCCTTTTACTTTTTGCATTACTTTGTTGTTCTCCATCACTTCTAGCTCAAAAAACGGGCTATTGGGACAAAGAAAGAGCTACTTCCAAAGAAATTATCGTTTCCGCAAGAGACCGAATCATCATCAAAACAGAAGACTTACCTACTGGGACAACCGAAGTAGTCTATCGCATTACTTTATTAGACGAAAACCAACAAATGGCGGGAAGTTTGGTTTCGGTACTAAAATCCATTCCAGACCCTACTGGAATTAGTCAAGGTTCTGCGGGTGCGGTGTTTATCTTGTCTAAAATATCTGGCGATGATAAATGCCAATACGCTATTTTTTCTTCAAATGCTGCTGCAACAACCTATCAAAAAACGGGTAGTACCACAGAGGCTTGTTTTTTGCAAGAAACCCCTTTGAGCAAAGATGCCAAACGCTTATCCACAGACAAATCAACTTGCTTGCAATCCAATGCCATTTGGTTTGGCTTCGAAAGCAAGAATTGGATAATGAAGCAAAAAATAGTGTTAGAGGTTGTGCCTTGGGTCGATTATAAATTGAGCCGCGGCTGGAGCGCAAGTAACCGAAAAAGCATTATCGAGCAATGTAAAACCTCCACAATGGCTCAAAAAATGACCAATTCGGACGACTTTTGTGTTTGTGTTTTAGACAAAATCCAAAACAAACACACCCACACCGAGTTTCAAAAGCTATTAAAAGAAGAGCGTAACAAAGCTTTCAAAGATTTTGGCAACAGCTGTTTTGGTGAATCTAGCGTTTCTAATTCAACCTATGCTGACGAAAGAAAGCAAGCTAGCCAATTAGCCAAACAAGGGAAACACGGCGAAGCCATCACCAAACTAAAAATGATTATCAATGATGGTAAAGGCAAAGTCCAAGATTATAATGCTATTGGAACCAGTTATTTGTTGACCAAGCAATACGGAAAAGCCATTAAATTTTTGCAAGACGGCGAGCGCTTAGACGATACCGAGTTGTTGATTAAGTTGAATTTAGCCCACGCTTATTTATTAAACGACAACTACAAATCTGCCAAAGCGATTTACAAAAAGTACCAAAATCAAAATGTCACTGACAGTTTGAGTTGGATTGAAAAGACAAAAGTAGATTTCGAAACCTTTCAAAAACTAGGAATTAAATCTGATGATTTTGAGCGTGTTTTAAGTCTATTTAAGTAGAGTAGACTTAGCAGAGTTAAAATTGTAATTTAATTCATAAAATTATAAAAGAATAATTAGACGATTCTATATCGTATATATAGATTTAAGCAGCAATCGAAAAAAATAGAAACCCATATTTTTTCCGTCTTAAATTTATATATTTGTACGTACAAATTTTTTCTGCTATGGATACTAAACTCACATTAAAGCTTGACCAAGAAATAATTGAAAAAGCTAAACATTATGCCTCTGAAAAAAAAATAAGCTTATCTCGAATTGTTGAAAATTACCTTAATTCTTTGACTTCGGATAAAGAAAATAATCACATACAAATTTCACCTTTTGTAAAAAGTCTTTCTTCGGGAATTGAAATTCCAGCTGATTATGATTATAAAAAAGATCGTGCTGATTATTTAGAACAAAAACACAAATGAGCAGAATTTTTTTAGATACTAACGTAATATTAGATTTGTTGGGAGAAAGAGTTCCTTTTTTTGATGCTATTGCTAAAGTTGCTACTTTGGCAGATCAAAAAAAACTTGCTATAATTGTCTCGCCTCTTTCTTTCACGACAATAGATTATGTTTTGAATAAATACGAAAGTTCCGAATCTGTTCTGAATAAACTTCGAAAGTTTAAAATAATCTGTGAGGTCTGTGAAGTTACTGAAGAAACAATTGAGAAAGCGTTGAATTCGAATTTTAAAGATTTTGAGGATGCTGTTCAATATTTTACCGCTTTACAATCTAACTGCTCAGTAATTATAACTAGAAACGGAAAAGATTTTAAGAATGCTACAATTCCAATTATGACAGCTGAAGAATATTTAAGTAGTCTTATATAATACAGCTGTTGCTAACCGCTAGTAAGCAATAGTTTGGAATTAGCATTATTAGAAAGATTTTTAGTTTTTGATTTATTGTGATAATTTGAAATAGAAAGGATGATTCAGTCTTGTTAGTATCAAAAAGGGGAAGCAAGAAAAAGTAGAGTATGAAATAAAATATACAGAACAGTTTAGAAAGACACAATTTTGAAAGCAACCTATCATAAATACTTACTTGATTTTAAACGACCATCAGGAACGTCACGCGGCGTTATGACCACTAAGGAAACGTGGTTTTTGGTGTTAGAAGAAGATGGAAAATGGGGAATAGGAGAGTGCGGGATTCTCAGAGGTTTAAGCGCCGATGACCGTCCTGATTACAAAACGAAATTGCATTGGGTTTGCGAAAATATTCATTTAGGAGAGCGCACTTTGTGGGAAGCTTTAATGGAATTTCCTTCCATCCAATTTGGGGTCGAAATGGCTTTTTTGTCGCTCAAAAGCGAAAATCCATTTTTACTTTTTCCATCAGATTTTACTAATGGTTCTCAATCTATAGTGATAAATGGACTTGTTTGGATGGGTGAACCTTCGTTTATGAAAGCCCAAATCGAAGAAAAAATTGCACAAGGTTTTAGTTGTATAAAACTTAAAATCGGAGCCATTGATTTTGATAAAGAGCTGGCTTTGTTGGGGTATATTCGCACTCATTTTTCTGAAAATCAAATTGAAATTAGAGTGGATGCAAATGGCGCTTTTAATTCAAATGAAGCTTTACATAAACTGAATCAACTTACTGGTTTTAAACTACATAGTATTGAGCAGCCAATTGCAAAAAACAATACTGACACTATGACAGAGCTATGTAGAACCACTCCATTTCCTATTGCTTTAGACGAAGAACTCATAGGTGTGTTTTCTCTTGCTGACAAAGAGCAATTACTGAAAGATATTCAACCGCAATACATCATTTTGAAACCTAGTTTTGTGGGTGGTTTTAGAGGAACACAAGAATGGATTACTTTGGCTGATAAATATAAAATTGGCTGGTGGATTACTTCAGCTTTAGAAAGCAATATTGGTTTGAATGCTATTGCTCAATGGACGTATCTTCAAAATTCAAAAATGCCTCAGGGTTTAGGAACTGGAGCTTTGTATACCAATAATTTTGATTGTCCTTTGGAAGTCGAAAAGGGGCAGCTTTGGTATAGAAAAGATGCAAATTGGCATTTTGATAAAGCCATTTTTTCATAAATAAAATAGTCTAGATGATAGAAATAGAAAGAAAATTTTTGGTCACTTCAACCGATTTTATTTCACAAGCTTTTGCTCATAATCGAATAGCTCAGGGATATATTAGCAAAAATCCAGAGCGTACAGTTCGCGTCAGAATAAAAGGAGATAAAGGTTTTTTGACCATCAAAGGAAAAGGTAATGAAAGTGGTTTGTCGCGTTTTGAATGGGAGAAAGAAATTCCGGTTGAAGAAGCGCAGCAATTGATGCATTTGTGCGAGAAAGCAACCATTGATAAAACGCGCTATGAAGTTCAATCTGGAAATCACGTCATTGAAGTGGATGTTTTTTATGGCGAAAATGAAGGCTTGGTAATGGCGGAAATAGAACTATCATCTGAAACAGAAACCTTTCTCAAACCTGAATGGTTAGGAGAAGAAGTTACCAATGATGTCCGCTATTACAACGGCTATTTGAGTGAGCATCCGTTTAAAAGTTGGTAATCACAAATGAAATTCATAAATTCTAAATGGATGCGTTTTGTAAAAAATCATAAAAAAGCCCTCAAAATATAGTGTTTTTGAGGGCTTTTTTTAGCATACATTTTAATAAATTAGATTAATTTTTTTAACCAAAACCCAACCAATAAAGCTATTCCGATTAGAAGCGAGAATAAATAGAAAATCGTGATTTCATGAGTCAATCCCAAGAGTATTGGGCCAACAAAAGCTGCAGCAGACCAAGCGGTTAAAATATAACCAAAAACTTGTCCATAATTTTCTGCGCCATAGATGGATTTTACAAACGATGGCATGGTAGAAAAACCTGCACCATAACCAGCAATAATGATATAAGTGACGACTTGAAAGGAGGTACTATTAGTAGCTACCATAGGAATCAAAGCAAAACAAATCATATTTACAGTCAAAAAAATCATAAAGGTTGACCAACAATCAATTTTATCCGAGATACTGGACCAAAACAGACGTCCTAAACCATTGAATAGTCCTATGATGGCTACAAATAAAGTAGCTTGAGTAGCAGTCATTCCTACTACTTCTTCACCTAAAATTGCTGCTTTTGAAATAATTGCAATACCACCACAAACATTTAAAAAGAGCAATAACCATAATGCAATAAAACGTTTGTCTTGAATAATTTCTCTTGCTGTTAATATTGTAACATGTTCTTTTGAACTATTTTCGGCCACTGGATTTGCTAAATAAAAAGCACTTAACAGCATGCAAACTCCATAAACGATTCCTAATACTAAAAATGAACTAGACAAGCCTATTGAGGCATACAATGGTCCAATTATAAAAGAAGCCAACAAAGATCCCAAAGCAAAAGACATAATAATTATACCAGAGGCTAGACCTGGTCGGTCTGGAAACCATTTTACAACAGTATAGACCGGAACAACATAGCCAAATCCTAAACCTATTCCTTGTAATACTCCGAAAGTTAGGTAGAACAGTTCAATTGAACTCCATTTTACAGCAAAACTACTTCCAATTAAACCGATTATCATAAAGATTGTTCCAATGCTACCTGCTTTGGATGGGCCAATTTTCTGAGCAAATTTACCCATAAATGCTGCGGTAAGTCCAAGGAAACAAATGGCTAAACTAAAAGCGGTTTTGGTGTCGTGCGCATCCCAATTCAATTCTTTCGATAATGGTTCTATCCATTTACTGTAGGCATAGATAGAGCCTATTGACAGTTGCATAATCATTCCTGCAACTACCATTAAATATTTATTTTTTGACATTTTGTATAATTATTTTGAAAAATTTTAGTTTATTTCACCACAACATTTTTGAAATATTGTTGAAAAATAGCGGTTGTTTTTTGGATAATTTCTTCTGTTGGTGATGTTACATCTGCAAAAGCATATTCGAAATTTAATAAATCCCATTTGTGTTTTCCCATTTGATGAAATGGAATGATTTCTACCCTTTCTACTGTTTTAAAGTCTGAAAAGTAGTTTCCCCATTCATGCAAATATTCTTCTTGATCAGTCCAACCAGGTACCAAAACATAGCGCAACCACATTGGTTTTCCAGTTTGCTCACGGTATTTGGCAACTTTTAATGTAGTTTTATTTTTTAACCCAGTGAGTTTTTTATGCCAATCATTATTGATATGCTTAACATCTAGTAGTAGAATATCGGTTTTATCTAATAATTCTTTTGTCTGTTCGTCTAAAACACGACCATTAGAATCTAAACAAGTTGAGATCCCATTGAGATGAAGTTTTTCAAAAAAAGGAATCAATTTAGCCCTTTGAAGTAAAGGTTCTCCTCCAGAAACGGTAACTCCTCCATTTTCTGCAAAAAAGAGTTTTTGGTTGATTGCTTTTTGAACCAATTCATCTATTGGAATAAACGAACCTCCATGAACATCTAATGTATCTGGATTTTGACAATACAAACATCTAAATTGGCAACCTTGAACAAAAATCACCATTCGAATTCCAGGACCATCATGTGTACCAAAAGTTTCTAAAGAATGTATACGGAGCAAATCAATATCTGCATTATTTAAGGCTTCATCATGTTGGGATTGTTCAGGAAAATACATAGGCAAAAAGAAATTTATTAAAAAAACCTGTTTAGAGTATAGGTTCTAAACAGGTTTTAAAGTTAATCATTCACATTGAATTTAATGCTTAATTACATTCTATCGTGGAAAGTTCTGCTAATTACTTCCAATTGATGTGCTTTAGACAAACGAACGAAGTTTACAGCATATCCAGAAACACGAATGGTTAATTGAGGATAATTTTCTGGGTGTTCATAAGCATCCATCAAAGTTTCTCTATTTAAAACATTGACATTCAAATGATGTGCATCTCTTCCAAAGTAAGCGTCAAGAGTAGTTTTTAAGTTCAAGATTTGATCTTCTTTTGTAGATCCTAATGATTTAGGAATCATTGAAAAGGTATACGAAATACCATCTTGAGCATCATTGTATTTCAGTTTACTTACAGAGTTTAAAGAAGCGATAGCTCCATTTACATCTCTTCCGTGCATTGGATTAGCTCCAGGAGCAAATGATTCACCACCTTTTCTTCCATCAGGAGTAGCTCCAGTGTTTGTACCATACATCACGTTAGATGTGATTGTTAGTAAAGAAAGGGTAGGAGTAGCATTTTTATATGTTTTATGTTTTCTTAATTCCTCAATGAATAAGCTTGTGATTTCTATAGCAATATCATCTACACGATTATCATCATTACCAAATTTAGGGAAGTCACCTTCTATACTAAAATCTACGGTTAATCCTTGTTCATTTCTGATAGGTTTTACTTTTGCGTATTTGATAGCAGATAACGAGTCGGCAATGATTGAAATACCAGCAGCACCGTAAGCAATATCAATAGCAGGATCACTATCAATTAAAGCCATTTGAGCTCTTTCATAATAGTATTTGTCGTGCATGTAATGAATAATGAACATGGATTTGGCATATACACGAGCTACTTCAGCTAGAGTTGCTTTGAAAGCTGTTATTACTTTATCATAATCCAACACTTCATCATTCATTTCTGGAATGTTATTGATGACTAAAGCGCCTTTGTCTTCTTCGCGTCCACCATTTAAAGCCATCAATAAAGCTTTAGGTAGGTTGGCACGTGCTCCAAAATGTTGAATTGATTTACCAATTTTTTGATAAGAAACACAACAAGCAATTCCGTAGTCGTCAGAACCTCTGTTGGCTTTCATCAAATCATCGTTCTCATATTGTAGAGAAGAGGTGTCGATAGAAACTTGAGCACAGAAATCTTTGAATCCTTTTGGAAGGTTTTGTGACCAAAGAATAGTTAAGTTAGGTTCTGGTGAAGCACCTAAATTATAAAGGGTTTGTAAAAAACGGAATGAAGTTTTAGTAACTTTTGTTCTACCATCGTGGAATTGTCCTCCAATAGCTTCAGTAACCCATGTTGGATCTCCACCAAATATTTCGTCATAAGCACCTGGACGTAAATGGCGAACTACTCTCAGTTTCATTACGAATTGATCAATAAATTCTTGAGCTTCTTCTTCAGTAATTAAACCACTTTTTAAATCTTGTTCAATATAAATGTCCAAGAAAGACGAAACGTTACCAAGTGACATTGCGGCACCATCTTGTTCTTTAACGGCGCTTAAATAAGCTAAATAAGTGAATTGAACCGCTTCATATGCAGTAGTAGCTGGTTTAGAAACATCGACACCATAAGATAGTGCCATAGTTTTCATATCTTGTAATGCTTTGATTTGGCTAGTGATTTCTTCACGTAAACGCACTTTGTGTTCGCTCATTTCTCCAATTACATTAGCAAAATCAGCTTTTTTTGCTTCAATTAATGCATCAGCTCCATATAAAGGTAAACGTCTAAAATCACCAATAATTCTTCCTCTAGCATAATTATCAGGTAATCCAGTTAAAACGTGTTTAGAGCGATACATTTTGATTTCTGTATCATAAGCGTCAAAAACAGCTTGATTGTGGTCTTTAGCGTAATTAAAGATGTCTGATACTCTTTCTGACACTTGTAGGCCTTTTTCTTTAACTGCTGACTCTACTAATTTGATTCCACCAAAAGGTTTCATGGCTCTTTTGAGTAAAACATCAGTTTGAAGACCAACAATCACTTCATTTTCTTTATCGATATATCCAGGGCCAAAAGCAGTAATATTAGAGATAGTCTCGGTATCGATGGCTAAACAACCGTTATTTTGTCTTTCTTTTAATAATTGTTGTTTACATGCCTCCCATAATTTTGTGGTTTTGTTTGAAGGTCCAACTAAAAAATCTGCTGTTCCTTCATACGGATTTATGTTTTTTACTACAAAATCATAAACATCAATCGTTGTAGTCCAATTTCCCTTTTTAAACGTTGCTGTATTTGTTACAATTTCCATTTCATTAATTTTTTTCAATGTTCTTAAAATACTTGTATTCACTTACTTAGCTAAATGAATACATTCAAATTTACGAAAAAAAAGCCTTGAAAAATAAGGTGAAATTAAAAGTGTCAAATGTTTTTCTTTTAATATAAAAGACCTCAGAATTGGTAGAAATTCAAGTCATTTTTTTTGCTTTGTTTACTTTTACAAAACATCTATTTCATAATTTTCGATGGTTGTTTTGTAATTTTTTAAAAAAAAACATTATTTTTTGATTAAATTTTGGCTAGAGTACCCAAAATAAGGAGTCCACTTGAAATTTTTTTTAAGAAATTTCAAGTGGACTCCTTGATTTTTTGTTTATTTTAAACTACTATTTTGTTTTTAAAGTTTTTTTCGATGGCTTTTATCATTTCACCAGCAATATCCTTGTTGGTAGCTCCTTCGATTCCCTCTAAACCAGGGGATGAATTTACTTCGAGCAATAATGGGCCTTTAGAAGAGCGAATGATATCTACTCCAGCTACTTTTAAATCCATCGCTTTAGCCGCTTTTATAGCGATTCTTTTTTCTTCACTGGTCACCTTAATTATGGAAGCTGTTCCTCCAAGATGGATATTAGCTCTAAATTCGCCTGGCATTGCCTCACGTTGAATGGCAGCAACGACTTTCCCATCAATTACGAAACAACGAATATCTTTTCCATTTGCCTCTTTAATGAATTCTTGTACTAAAATATTTGCATTCAAACTTTTGAATGCATTAATCACACTCTCTGCCGCTTTTTTAGTTTCTGCCAAAACGACTCCTTTGCCTTGCGTGCCTTCCAATAATTTCACTATTAATGGCGGGCCACCTACCATTTTTATTAAATCATTGGTGTCCAGTGGTGAGTTTGCAAATCCAGTGGTTGGTATATCAACGCCATTGTTGAGCAATAATTGTAATGAAAACAATTTATCTCTAGATTGCGTTATTGCAGTTGAGGAATTAAGACAAAAGACTTTTAAGGCTTCAAATTGTCTGGTCAAAGCACAACCATAAAAAGTGATACTGGGACGAATTCTCGGAATAATTGCATCAAATTGATTGAGTATTTTTCCACCTCGATAGTGAATTTCTGGTGTTTTTGCGTCTAATTTCATATAACATTCTTTGATATTCAAAAAATGCATTTCATGTCCTCTCATTTCACCAGCTTCCATGATTCGTTTATTACTGTACAATTCTGGGTTACTAGCTAAAACCCCAATTCGTAAACCAGAACTTGCTTTTTCGGCATTCTTGTATAATTCTTTCAGGTTATCTGCTGAGGGTTGGCCTAATAAATACTTTTGTTCTGGATCTACTAAAACCCTACCACTCATGGCTTCACGACCTAATAGCATTCGAAATCCCATCGAATCTCTATTAGTTAATGTCATTTCTATCGCCCAAGTATCCCCTCCAATTTTTAATGGGGTTTGTATAACATAACGTTGTTCTCTATACCCACTGGAACTTTTTACAATTCGTTTGTCTACCAATGGCGCTTCACAATGAATTACGGTTTTGTTATTGTTTTGTATAGGATTGATGTCGAACTTTACCCAATTACTATCATTTTTTATAAAAGGGGCAATGTTTATGGCGTGCAAAGCTGATGTTTTTGCTCCAGAGTCCACTCTTGCTTTTATGGTTGGGATATCTAGATCTGGGAAAGAACACCATTCTTCGCTCCCAAGAATTACTTTGTTTTGTAGCATACAGTAATAATATTTAATAAAGCATCAAAAGTAACTTTTTGTTTTTTAAAAAAGTTAATTTATTATAAAGATTTAGCCCGCTATATTATAAAATAAATACAACGGGCTAAATGGATGAGTTACTATAATCTATTGATTGGTAGGTTCTTCTGCTTTGTTTACTACTACTTTTAATTCAGTGGCACCTTCTTCAATATCCATAAAAATTTCGTCACCTGCACTAATTTTTGAAGTGATAATTTCTTCAGCTAAAGCGTCTTCTACATATTTTTGTATGGCTCTTTTTAGTGGTCTTGCACCAAATTGTTTGTCAAAACCTTTGTCTGCAATAAATGCTTTTGCTTTATCAGAAAGATTCAAGGTGTATCCTAAATCTTTGATTCGAGCGTATAGTTTTTTTAATTCAATTTCGATAATCAAGTTGATGTCTTCTTTTTCTAATGAATTGAAAACAATAACATCATCGATTCGGTTCAAAAACTCAGGAGCAAAGGTTTTTTTCAATGCATTTTCGATAATACTTTTAGAATTATCTTCGGCTTGAGCAACTTTTGCTGCTGTTCCAAATCCAACACCTTGGCCAAAATCTTTTAATTGTCTGGCACCAACATTAGATGTCATGATGATAATTGTGTTTTTAAAATCGATTTTGCGACCTAAACTATCTGTCAAGAATCCATCGTCTAATACTTGAAGCATCATATTAAATACATCAGGATGTGCTTTTTCTATTTCATCCAAAAGCACTACACAATAGGGTTTTCTTCGTACTTTTTCGGTCAGTTGCCCACCTTCTTCGTAACCAACATATCCCGGAGGCGCTCCAACTAATCTTGAAATGGCGAATTTTTCCATGTATTCACTCATATCGATTCTAATTAAAGCTTCTTCAGAATCAAACAATTCTTTTGCAAGTACTTTGGCCAATTGCGTTTTTCCAACACCAGTTTGACCTAGGAAAATAAAGGAACCAATCGGTTTGTTTGGGTCTTTTAAACCTGCTCTGTTTCTTTGAATGGAACGAGCAATTTTTAAAACCGCTTCATTTTGTCCAATTACTTTGTTTTGGATAAGTTCTGGCAATTTAGCTAATTTATTGCTTTCGGTCTGAGCAATTCGGTTAACAGGAATACCAGTCATCATAGAAACTACATCAGCAACATTATCTTCGGTAACGTTGATTCGGTTATTTTTTGAGTCCTCTTCCCATTGTTCTTGGGCAATAGCTAAATCTTTTTCAATTCGTTTTTCATCATCACGTAATTTAGCTGCTTCTTCATATTTTTGCTTTTTGACAACTAAATTCTTCAACTCACGTACGTCTTCTAATTGACGCTCCAAATCTAAAATCTGCTTTGGAACATCTATATTAGTGATATGAACTCTTGAACCCGCTTCGTCTAAAGCATCAATAGCTTTGTCTGGTAAAAAGCGTTCTGACATATATCTGTCAGTTAGTTTTACACAAGCTTCAATAGCCTCAGGAGAATAAGTTACATTGTGATGCGATTCGTATTTATCTTTGATATTGTTCAAAATAGTAATGGTTTCCTCAACCGAGGTTGGTTCTACGATTACTTTTTGAAAACGTCTTTCTAAAGCGCCATCTTTTTCTATGTATTGGCGATATTCATCTAATGTAGTTGCGCCTATACATTGAATTTCACCTCTTGCTAAGGCAGGTTTGAACATATTTGATGCGTCCAATGAACCTGTTGCTCCACCTGCACCAACAATCGTATGAATTTCGTCTATAAACAAGATAATGTCATCGTTTTTTTCCAACTCATTCATAACGGCTTTCATACGTTCTTCAAACTGTCCTCTGTATTTTGTTCCAGCAACTAGGCTAGCTAAATCAAGAGTAACTACTCGCTTATTGAATAAGATTCTAGAAACTTTCTTTTGAATGATTCTCAAAGCTAATCCTTCTGCAATAGCAGATTTTCCAACTCCAGGCTCACCAATTAAAAGCGGGTTATTCTTTTTGCGACGGCTTAGAATTTGAGACACACGCTCAATTTCTTTTTCGCGACCTACGACTGGGTCTAATTTTCCTTCCTCGGCCATTTCGGTTAAATCTCTACCAAAATTATCCAAAACAGGGGTTTTAGATTTTTTGTTGGATTTGTTTACAGGATTATTAAAGGTGCCTTCTTTAAGACTGTCATCTTGTCCTGAATCTTCATTGTATGATTCGTTTTTTGGCAAGTTGTCGATAAAATCTTGTTCGTTTGGAGTCATATTCAAATATTGTTCTTTAGCTATATCATAATCTATTTTTAGTTTATTCAATAGCTTGGTTGTAGGATCGTTTTCGTTTCTCAAAATGCACAAAAGCAGATGTGCAGTACTTATAGAAGTACTTTGAAACACTTTGGCTTCAAGAAAGGTTGTTTTTAAAGCTCTTTCAGCTTGGCGTGTTAAATGTAAATTCTTTTTTTCAAGATTTATTTCTAGGCTGATAGGACTTGCAGGGCTAAGAATTTCAACTTTTCTTCGAAGATGTTCTAAATCTACATCCAAATTGTTTAAAATATGGATAGCCTTTCCATTTCCATCTCGCAAAATGCCTAACATCAAATGCTCAGTACCAATAAAGTCATGTCCTAATCGTAAGGCTTCTTCTTTACTGTACGTAATAACATCTTTTACTCTAGGGGAAAAATTGTCATCCATGTGGTATCTATTTTATAGTTGTAAATTTACTGAATTAGTATTTATAAACAAAAATCATTCCTACTAATATCAGCTGTCAGCTAAGTGACAAAAATAATAATAAATTATAAGTTAAAATTGAAGCGATTTATTAACTATTATGCGCTTTTTTATTGTTAATAAATTAGAGAAATTAGGTTGTTAAAATGCCTTAAAAAATTTCAGAAAGCCGTATATTGGCACGTTTTGAAATTAATATAATTATTTAATATAACAACTTATGTCTGAAGGAGAAAAGTTAATTCCTATTAACATAGAAGATGAAATGAAATCAGCTTACATCGATTATTCGATGTCTGTAATTGTATCCAGAGCACTTCCTGATGTTAGAGATGGTCTAAAACCCGTACATCGAAGAGTGCTATACGGTATGTATGATTTAGGAGTTTTTTCAAATAAAGCCCATAAAAAATCCGCAAGAATTGTCGGTGAAGTATTAGGAAAGTATCATCCCCACGGAGATACTTCGGTTTATGACGCTATGGTTCGTATGGCTCAAGAATGGAGTATGCGTTATTTATTAGTTGACGGACAAGGGAATTTTGGTTCTGTGGATGGTGATAGTCCAGCTGCAATGCGTTATACTGAGGCCAGAATGCGTAAAATATCGGAAGAAATTATGGCCGATATCGAAAAAGAGACCGTTGATTTTCAATTGAATTTTGACGATACATTATATGAGCCTAAAGTAATGCCAACTCGTGTTCCTACCTTATTAATTAATGGTGCTACAGGAATTGCGGTGGGTATGGCTACTAATATGCCTCCTCATAATTTAACTGAGGTTATAAACGGAACACTTGCCTATATTGATAATAATGAAATTGAGATTGATGAATTAATCACTCATATAAAAGCACCTGATTTTCCTACTGGCGGTATAATTTATGGTTATGAAGGGGTTCGTGAAGCTTTTAAAACAGGAAGAGGACGTATAGTGATGCGTGCCAAAGTTGGTTTTGAAGAAGTAGATGGAAGAGAGTCAATTATTGTGACTGAAATCCCATATCAAGTTAACAAAGCTGATATGATCAAGCGCACAGCTGACTTGGTTAATGAAAAGAAAATCGATGGTATCGCAAATATCCGTGACGAATCAGACAGAAATGGTATGCGTATCGTTTATATTTTAAAGCGTGATGCAACCCCAAATGTGGTTTTAAATACGCTTTATAAATATACACAACTACAATCTTCTTTTAGTGTAAACAATATTGCTTTAGTAAATGGCCGTCCGCAAATGTTGAATCTTAAAGATTTGATTCATTATTTTGTAGAACACCGCCATGATGTTGTAATTAGAAGAACACAATTCGAATTAAGAAAAGCTGAAGAGAGAGCGCATATATTAGAAGGATTAATTATTGCTTCTGACAATATAGATGAGGTAATTGCACTTATTAAAGCCTCTAAAAATACAGAAGAAGCAAGAGAGAAGTTAATTGAAAGATTTAAACTTTCAGATATTCAAGCTCGGGCAATTGTTGAAATGCGTCTGCGTCAACTTACCGGATTAGAGCAAGATAAATTAAGAGCGGAGTACGAAGAAATCATGAAATTAATTGATCACTTACGTGCTTTATTGGCAGATGTAAATTTGAGAACTGCCTTGATAAAAGAAGAGTTAATTGAGATTAGAGATAAATATGGAGATGCTCGTCGTTCACTAATCGAGTATTCTGGTGGCGATGTTAGTATAGAAGATTTAATAGCAGATGAAAGTGTTGTTGTGACCATTTCTCATGCGGGTTATATCAAACGAACAAATCTAAGCGAATACAAAACCCAAAATAGAGGAGGGGTTGGTCAAAAAAGTGCTGGTACAAGAGATCAAGATTTCTTAGAGCATATGTTTGTGGCAACTAATCATCAATATATGATGTTCTTTACTCAAAAAGGAAAATGTTTTTGGATGAGGGTTTATGAAATTCCAGAAGGAACAAAAACTGCCAAAGGTAGAGCGATTCAAAACTTAGTCAATATTGAAAGTGATGATAAAGTAAAGGCTTATATCTGTACGCAAGATTTAAAAGATAAAGACTACATAAATAGCCATAATTTGATTATGGTGACCAAACAAGGTCAAGTCAAGAAAACTTCATTAGAAAAATATTCAAAACCACGTGTGAACGGTGTAGCCGCAATTACAATCAAAGATGGGGATGAGCTGTTAGAAGCAAAATTAACTAATGGGGAAAGCCAAATTATCTTAGCAGTAAAATCAGGAAAATTAGTTCGTTTTGAAGAAACCAAAACCCGCCCGATGGGTAGAACGGCCTCTGGAGTTCGAGGTATTACTTTAAAAGATGAAAAAGATGAAGTAATAGGTATGGTTACTGTTGATAAAGAAGATATTGCTGATTCTCAAATCTTAGTTGTAACTGAAAATGGATATGGAAAGCGTACCAAATTAGTTGATGAGGATGGGGAGGATGTCTACCGCATAACCAATCGTGGAGGAAAAGGAGTTAAAACTCTTAATATTACGGAAAAAACTGGGAACTTAATATCAATTAATGCAGTTACAGATGCAGATGATTTAATGATAATTAATAAATCTGGCTTAACCATTAGAATGGCAATTGAGGATTTACGTGTTATGGGACGTGCTACACAAGGAGTAAAACTTATTAATTTGAAAGGGAGTGATTCGATAGCAGCTGTAACAAAAGTAATGAAAGATGATGCCAACGAAGTAATAGTAGATGAAGAAGGTAATGTTATTGAATCTGTTACCATTGAACGAGTTAAACCAGTTATGGAAGTTTTAGAAGATGAAACTTCTACAGATGATGATGATAGTGAGGATGAAGAAGATTTAGATCTAGAAGAATCGGAAGAATCAGAAGAAGAATCAGAAGAAGATGATGCTTAATAAAAATTAAATCAATATTAAATTTAAATAAGAATACCATGAAAAGTAAATATGTATTACTCGCGTCAACCATGTTGATCTCAGTAGCCACTTTTGCACAAAAAGATCAAATTAAAGCCGCTGAAAAAGCATTAAAAGCGGGTAAATCAGATGAGGCAAAAACAATTTTGTTGGAGGCAGAAAACGTTATTGTAAATGCTACTGAGGCTGAAAAAGCGCAGTACTATTTTGTTAAAGGAAATGTAATGTTAGATTTGGCAAATAAAAGTATCGACAAAGACAATAATTTATCATTAGCTGCTGGTGCTTTCCAAGATTTAATTGAAGTTGAGAAAGCTTCTGGTAAATCAAAATATACGGCACAAGCTACTAAATCTGTAATCGATATTAAATACAAATTAATTAATGAGGCGATTGCTGATTCAAAAATCGATAAATATGAAGTAGCAGCCAAAAAATTATACGATGCTTATCAATTAGATAAAAAAGATACTATTAATTTATATTATGCAGCTTCGACGTATGTAAATGCAAAAAATTATGATGCTGCTCTTAAAAATTATGACGAGTTAAAGAAACTAAATTATTCTGGAAAAGGGACTAATTATTTTGCAGTAAACAAGTTAACTTCTCAAGAAGATATGTACTTAACGGCTGCAGAAAGAGATCGTATGATCAAATTAGGAACGCATGAAAAACCTAGAACTGAAGTAATTCCATCTAAAAGGGGAGAAATTTATAAAAATATTGCATTAATTTTAGTACAACAGGGTAAAGCTAAAGAAGCACAACAGGCTGTTGCAGAAGCTAGAAAAGCAAATCCAGAAGATACTTCTTTGGCATTAACTGAAGCTAATCTATATTTGGAAGCTAAAGATTTCGATACTTATAAAAAATTAGTTGCTGATATCTTGGTTAAAAATCCTAATGATGCTGATTTAGTTTTTAATCTTGGTGTTTTGACTGCTAATTCAAAAAATAATGTTGAGGCTGAAAAATACTACAATAGAGTGATTGAAATCAATCCTGCTTATACTAATGCATACATAAACATTGCTGCTTTAAAATTAGAAAACGAAAAACCTATTATTGATGAAATGAATAAATTAGGTACTTCAACTGTTGATATGAAGCGTTATGATGTATTGAAAAAGAAGCGTGAAGAATTATTTAAAAGTACCATTCCTTTTCTAAAAAAAGCGGTTGAGTTAGACCCTAAAAATGTTGATGTTGCTAAAACATTATTAAATGTGTATAGTGCTTTAGAAATGACTTCTGAATACAAAGAACTAAAAGCAAAAATTAAATAATTGTCTTTTTAGTTTTAAAAAAGTTTAGTTATGTCGGTTTTTTTTAAAATATCCACACATAGTAATTTTTATTAACGAGGCTAGTTTTAAAGATTAAAATTAAAATAAAAGGGAATTTAATAAAACCCAGATTTCAAATGTGGAATCTGGGTTTATTCTTTTTAATGAATTTTAACAATCGCAGCTTTTAATACCTCCAAAAAAAATGCCCTCATGAAAAAATTCAGAGGGCATTTTTTTGGTTTAGAGAAACCTATTAAAGCGCAGTTACAAT
>NZ_JMTM01000010.1 GCF_001662485.1 Flavobacterium succinicans | reverse complement strand
GAACGTTAAGCGGGAGTTGAAAGCCGAAATTACGCAGAAGAAATCCATTAGAAAACAAGCATTTGTTTCCGCAAGAAATTGACAAAGCTGAAGCGTGAAAATTGGAAGCGCCAAAAGAAGCTGGAAAGTTGAAACCTGAAAAGCAGAAGTGTGAAAATTGGAGTGGAAAAACAGAAACTCGGAAAACAGAAGCGTGAAAATTGGAAACGTGAAAATTGGAATCTGACAATAGAAACTTGGAAAAAGGAAACGTGAAAATTGGAACCAAATAACAGAAAACTAAAAGCAAACGTGAAAGTTGAAAATAGCAAACCGAAATACAGAAGCGTGAAAAATTTGCGGTTTAACTGTAATTCCGACTAAACAACCCCCGCTTAACACACGCTACAAGCAAGCTGGGCAATTGGCTTAATTTGAAAATAGTTTGTGTTTGATACATTTGTTTTTAACCGAAAGATTACGCATCTTTAATCCCAGCCTGCGTGTAGCGCGGGAACGTTA
>NZ_JMTM01000009.1 GCF_001662485.1 Flavobacterium succinicans | reverse complement strand
CCAATTGCACCGAAGAACAACACCAAATGAACCGAAGAAGTGAGTTTATTGTAACCGCGCTTTAATAGTTGTTCAAATAGTTGTTCGAAAACCAGAAGAGGCTACTTTTTGAGTAGCCTTTTTTATGAAATTATTTGAAAGGATTTCGTTCTTGCCAAATCGTTTTAGGTTCGAGATAATTAAATAAACGAGGCAAAAAGCGATTGATAATAGGGTTTTTATGCTCCATTAATCCATACATGGTTTCGGGTTTTGCCCCAACAGAGCTTTTGATTTCTAAGGCTGTTCTGGCAAAAATGATTGTTTTGAATTCTTTTTTGATGGAATAAGCAATCATGTCATAAAGCATGTTCAAATACAGCATTTTTTCGCGTTGCAAGGTTTCATCATACCCCAAAAAATAGGTGTCCATGGCTTGGCCATTTTTTATTAACGTATTGAAACCAATCAATCTTCCATCTAAAAAATAACCATAAAAAAGGAAATTGTCTCCCCAAATTCTTTTTAAGTCACTAAAATGATTTTTAGACAAGAAAAAAGAGTTAAAAGGAGCATTTTTGGCTACATGATAATATAAGTCGTAAATCAGTTCTTTATTTTGTTCTATTTCTGTTAGTAAAAGTTTACGTTTAACGACTCCTTCAGCTTTTTTTCGGGCTCTTTTGTATTGATCTCTATATTTTTTTGCTAAAGCGTTTACATAATCTTGTTCGTTTTTCCATTGCTCAGGAATAGAAAAAATCATATTGGGTTGCGTGGTGAACTGAAAAATGTTTCTAAATGGGGTTTGATTGATTTTATCTTTTTCGGCTTTAGAGAAATCTTTACTGGTTCGTAAATGAATCTGTATTCCTTGATTTTTTAGAATTTCTTCAATACTATTTCGGGCTTCATGAAGGACTTTTATTTGCTCATTAAATGGGATGGAGTCCAAAAAGGCATAAGCATTTTCGCCTGTTAGCATGCAATTTCCAAGAAATAAAACATGAGAAGAAAAACGTTTAAAAGCAAAATTGCGAAGGATTGTTTTCAAGCATTGATCACGTTCACCAAAGGATTCTAATTTGTTTAAATCTAAAAACTGACTCAAGGCAACGCCTACTAAATCATTGTTTTGAAATAGGCCTATGAAGAAACATTTCATGTTGCTGGGACACGAATGTTCTAAAATTTCAAAATAATCTCTTTGCAAAAAAAGAGTTCCTTTAGCGATAGCATCCCAGTTTTCTGGAAGTTCGCGTGCAGATTGATAAATTACGAAGGAAAGAGGTGTGTTCAAATAGATTAAAATTGATGTAGAGGACAAATTTAATCTAAAAAGTCAAAGATTTGGATTATGATACAAAAAACTCCAATATAATACATGTTGAGATTTTGGGTTAGCCATTCGATGGTAGGGCATTCGCATTTATATAAATCGAGTTTCTTACTTAAATAACTACTATTTATTTCTAACCTTGATACGGATGTGAGACTAATCGTTTGAGTATGCTAAAAATAGAATCTTTGAAAATTGTCCTGCTCAGTCGATAAAAACATTCATCTAAGTGTTTTTGATGATTTCCGTATTGACGTGTAATTGAATTGTTCTTATAGCCGTTTTTATCTGACGAATGATTGTGTAAATTTCTTTGAAGTTTTTCCCAGGGCGCTTATCCTTTGAATAATTTTATAGCTCTTTGTTATTATTTTGTAATTCGTCCACTGGTTCGTTTTTACATTTTACATCTTTGCTTATAGACTCGTCCAATAATGGTTTATAGACTTTACAGAAGAATCATCAATACCATTCGCATAACCTCTTTTTTCTTTCCATATGGTTATATGTACTAAAAATATAAGTGTTTTTTATGTGAATAACTTGATTTATTAAAAAGAGAAATAAAATCAAGATTTTTATAAAATAACAAAGGAATTCGTATGAAAAACAAAATTGTAAATAACAAGATTTGTATTACAAATTATGGTCTATTCGTTTTAATATGAGGATTAAATGCATTAATTATCGATAAAATGCTGTTTTGTTGAATTTTTGTAATTAAGTTTGCATAACAAATATAAACTTATGAGAAAAAAACTACAATTTACTTTTTATGTAAAACTAAAGATTTTAACATGTTTAGTCTTATTTTTAACAACTTTATTAAGTACTGCACAAGAATCCCATCATATAAGACTTGGGAGGTTAGAAATTGGAGGAGAATACCCAAGGGGGCAGCTGTGGGACGCAAAAATAGTAGGTAGTAATCTCTATTTTACAGCAATACTTGCGGATGTTGATTGTGATACTGGAGATGATATAGTACTTGATTTAGTAGTAGAATTGGCTGGTAAGCAAATTTTCAAGATTACCAATGGAGGAGGTTTTTTTAGACTTACTAATGCCGATGATAGCTGTTTAAATTCAGCTAGGACGAAGTGGGATATTGCTACATCTTATAATTATTCCTATCAGAACTTCATATATGAACATAATAACAACGGTATTCTATACATTACATTTCCGCTTCCTGCCGAATTTCTTACTGGACCCATCACGTTATCGGGTTCAGCTCAAACAGATATAGGAGATCCAAGACAATCGTTAAATGCCCAACTCACAACTGCTGTTTTGCCTAATATGCCGGATGTAAGGGTAACTCAAGGTTGTGATGCTGTAAATCTAGCTTGGAAAAAAATAACAATAGATCCAACTTTGTCTTCGAGCGATTTTACTTATCAAGTTAAAAGAGAGGGGGTAAAAATTACTGATTTAAGAGCTGATGCGACTTCTTATAGTATAAAAGGGGTTACTGGAAGTACAAGTGCAACAGTAGAATTGTACTGGAAAAATGAATTAATTGGTAGTAATGAAATTGATGGATCTTCCTTTGATCCATTGCCAATTCCTGCCGATTTGCAGGCGAGTACTACTAAATGTGATGGTTCGGTTGATTTAAGATGGCAGTGGTCTCAATCAAGTCCAACTAATTTTGTGCTTTATAGATCTACTAGTCCTACGGGTGTTTTTACCGCTATGCCAGATGCTATTTCGGGATCTAAACGATCTTATACTGTAACGGGACTTACTCGTGGGCAAAAATATTATTTCAAAATAGCTGCCAAAGGAGGCAAGTGTCCTGGAGAAGGTGCAAAGTCTGAAGAAGCGGTAATGGGAATATCTCCTGCGAGTCCTGTAGCTCCTAAAAATGCAAACATGGTTATGGTTACGGGTGCAGAATCTGGGGTAAAATTATCTTGGAATGAACCACTATGGGTTTCGGATGATTATCTCAATGCAACTAGTCAAAAATATAAGATTCTTAGAAAAGATTTAAAAAAGGGTACAGAAACAACTATCGAATTGCCAATAGGTGATTTTTATGAAGGGCAGATTAAAAATCAAGTAGCAGGAAGCGATGGGTATTTGCTGACCTACACTGACAAAGAAGTGAGTACTTGCGAATCCTATTCGTACAAGATAATTGCGGTTAACAGTTGCAAATCGTCTGCTGCTACGGTTTTTGTTCAAGCAAATGCTTCAGATAAATTGAGTATTACTAATATTGATCTTTCCAGGGTTTTTCTAGCCAATAACTTAGAAACTTCAAAAGGGTATTTTGGCAATTTAGTGCAATTAGATTGGAAGACCAATGAGAATGCTGATTTTGTAGGCAGTTATAAAATTTTTCGTCGTGCCTTGAATAGTACGATTGCTCCAGAGTTGCAAGCAACGGTGGACAAAAATACTCGCACTTGGTCTGATAACAAAGCAGTTGCGCAAACACTTTATGAGTATTATGTGGTTGCTTCTGCAGATTGTGGGTTAGAAAAAATATCTAGTTATGATATCAGTAAGGTTACTGGAATTCCATACACTCAATTGCAAGGCCTACAAGGTTTAGCGGTGGGTGTTGGTTTTAGATTGCCATCAGCAATTGTAACGGGAAATATTAATTATGCAGGAGGTATTGAAGTACCTAATGTAAAAGTAGTTGCCGAGAAAGACGGAATGGTAACTGGTAATGCGTTGTCTTTTGATGGAGTGAATCAAAGCGTAATAATTAATCCGGACCAAAAAACTATTGCTTATAACACCACTGGGATGTCGGTTTCGATATGGGCAAAACCAAAAGCTTGGACTTCGAAACAAGTTTTAGCAAGCCAAGCAGGTGTTTTTGAAGTAGCCTTAAATAATGATAGAGTCGTGGTTACTATTGCTGGGACTTCGATAACCTCAAAAGCAAAGCTGACCGAGGGGACTTATTCTAATATTTTTGCTACTTATAACAATAGTAAATTGATATTGTACATTAACGGAAAACTAGACAAATCTGTTAATGCCAACGGATCTTTGGCAGCCAATGTTACCAATCCTATTTATTTAGGAAGCACAGGCGCTGGAAATTTTTATAATGGTTTGCTAGATGAATTTCGCATTTATAAAGCAGCATTAACACCTGAGGATGTAGAACGTGATTACAGTAGATTGATACGAGCAGAGACTCCAAACATTGTTGGAAACTGGCGTTTTGACGAAGGTGTTGGTCCTTTTGTATTTGACGCCTCCAAAGAAGGTGGTGTGTACAACAAGATTGACGGTGACTTAATGGGAGCAACATGGAGTAAGGAAGTGCCTTCGAGAGAACAATTGGGCTTTGCTGGATTTACCGATAGCAACGGTAATTATGTCATTGAAGGAATTTCATACGAAAATGCAGGAGAAAATTTTAGTATCACTCCTACCATGACCCTTAGCGGAGCCATCCATTCGTTTTCGCCATCAAACCGTGTCTTGTTTTTAGGCGAAGGAAGAAGCGTCGAAAATAATATTGATTTTATCGATCAGTCTTCGTTTAAGGTAACCGGAACGATACGATTTAATTTTGATGATAAGGAGAATGACCCAACACATTTTCAGAGTTCAGGATCTAAAGGAGTTTCTATTTGGTTAAACGGAACACAACAATTAACTAAAAACGGACTGCCAATTGTTTCTAATGAATTTGGACAATTTGAAGTTGTTGTGCCTATCGGGAAACACTTTTTAGAATTTAGAAAAGACGGACATACCTTTGTAAGTAATAAATTCCCAGCAACGGGCACTTATGATTATCAAGATATCTTGTCTGGAATAGAAGTTTTAGACAACACCAAACACACTTTTACTGGTTGTGTTGTAGGAGGATTGGTTCAGGCCAACAAAAAGTTAGGATTTTCTGCATACAAAGGAAAATTAAAAATGGATGTTCAGCGGATCAATAACATTGGAGCCACTTATTTTACGCTAACTTCCAAAGATACCCGCATTAAGCGCTCGGTAAAAACAGATCCAGAAACGGGAGAGTTTGTAATTCAATTACCTCCCAACGAATACGAATTCTCAGACGTATCTTATATAGGAGACGAAGCAAACCCTGCCGATGATAAAATTTTATTTTTATCCAAAGATATAGCAGCGATAAAACTAGATGATGCTGCTGCGTATAAAGGAATTGAAGAGCAGGAACCTGTTTTGATTTCTGGAGATTATGTTGTTAAAAAGGTAAACTATAACGCTGAAAAACGTTTGATCTATAGAAGTACTCCTACTATGGTGGTGCAAAACCATATTTCGAGAGATTATTTGCCCAACTCTGCCGAAGTAGATGCTAGCGGAAACGTAATTACCGAAAAAACAGTTGTTGGAGAAACCACAGTAAAAATATTTGATAAAGAGTTGTCTAAAGACATTCTTTTGCCAACCAAAGCATTGCCTTATCCTGCTTTTTTACAAGGAAAAGAGTATCAAGTGAGTATTAAAGCGGTAGAAAAATATGAGTATTATGGTACCAAACCAATAAAAAACCCAGCTACCGATCAAGTACCTGTTTTAGATGGTCAAGTTACGGTAAGCAATAACATAAGTGCCAAAGCCGATGCAGGATCAACAGCAGCGTATCAAAAGGCCGATGATAACTGGGTTGATCTTTTCGGGAATACCCATCAGTTTAGTTTGCAAAATGAGGGTAGTGTAAAGTATAATTTTATAGGAGGAGACCCCGATCTTGTTCAAGGTTCTGGTGCTGATGATTCTTTTGTAAAATCAATGGCTATTGCGCTAAAAACAGGGGATTACACCGTGTATTGGCCAGACCCAAACAATGCTTCCAAAGGATATAAAGCATACGTCCTTGGTGGATCAAAAATGCCAGGCACCGATTTTATAACCGAAGCACCTGCTTCTATAACCACTACACTTAGGATTCCACCCGGAAGTGGTAGTAGTGTTACATTAGAGAAGGGGAGTACCATTACCAAAGAATCAACCAGTAGCACACAGGCTGGTGGCGATTGGAGTTTTGGTGTTGGACTGGCTTGGGAATTTGAAGCGGAAGTGCCAGTAACCGGTACAAAACTAGCTAAAACAGATGGGCAAGTAATGGCTACAACTTACGGTTCTAGATATCTAGGTAACGAAAAAACAAATGCAAAAGCAACAACAACAACTCAAAGTCTGACCATTACAGCGGCTGATGCTTTTGATAAAGGAGATTTTTTCATTGCCGATTCTAAGAACATAGAAATTGGTCGTGCCAATAATGTAAAGTTTATTCTTGCCAGTAAATGTATTGGCTGTGTAGGACCTAAAGTAAAAAGCGAGGATGGACAAGAATATATACTAAATAAAGCTGAAACCTATTACCAGAAAGAAAAAGGAGAAACGCTATTGTTGTATTCTGAAGATCATATCAAAACCGATTTGATTCCAAAATTGAAAGCCATTAGAAACAGTCTCTTTATAGATCAAGCCAATTTGTATGTTACAAAATTAGGTGCGAAAGACACATTGTACGGAGTTAATAATGATGATCCTCGTTTAAAAGGAAGGAATTTTAATGATTATACAAAAGATGATATTGAAGATGACAAAGGAGCAAGTTATGAATTTAAGCGAGCATTGGCACCTAAAATAAATGGTATCATTCAGGATAAAGTACGTTGGTACAATAATCAAATTAGAGCTTGGGAAGAAATTTTGATGAACAATGAAATTCAAAAATTTACTGCTATTTCAGAAAACAAACCCAAACAAAAGAACATTTCTATAAGTTCCGGAATTGCTTATTCTAATACTTCGACTACTGAAACTACCGAAATTACAGTTTCTTCTACTGAACTGATGGCGGGTGCTTCTTTAGATACTGAAGGAAAATTCTTGCTTGGTACCGGAACATTGGTTGGTCCAAGTTTTAATCTTCACGGTGGTGGTGATAAAACTTTTGGGGATAGCACAAACGATGGCAAGATCAGCACTGTTACTACCTCTTATACCATTCAGGACAACGATAAGTATAATGTGTACAGTATGAACATTTATGACGGAAAAGGAAGTGACGGTCCGATATTTCAAATCGTATCTGGGCAAACTTCTTGTCCTTTCGAAAGAGAAAAAGAGCTAGAAGTAACCAAAGAACATCCTTATTATTTGCAATACTGGTTAGATCATTTTCCTGCTCTACTAGTCGATAAAATAAAATCGATCAAAGAAAATTATGCAGGTGTTGATGATGAATTGAAGGTTGCTGAAGATGGTTTGATTGCTTCATCTGTACTTTGTGGTACTCTCGCAACGGGTAATCCACTAGCTGTTGCTGCATGTATTGCTGTTCCAATTCAGGAAGCTAAAATAAAAAAACTAAAAGCGGATATTATAGCTCGTGACAAGGAGATTGAAGACATAAGTAAAGTTTTAGGAGAGAAAAAAGCAATTTACGCTCAATTGCTCGAGGCCTTTAAAAACGAACAAAAACCGTTGTTAGGAAAACGTACTGTTCAGATTGAAAAACCTGGAATATTAGTAGATGGAAACGACAAAGCCAATAGGGTAAATGTCCCTTCTAGCAAAGCGGCGATTTTTGATTTAGAATTGCGTAACGAAACTGAGCTAATTCCTTCATCTACAGATCAAGAGATTACTTATCAAATGTCTGTTGATCCTGCATCAAATCCTGATGGTTTGGTGGTATTACTTAATGGGGAAACCTTGGTAAGACCTGTAGAAATTTCGATCCCTTTTGGGCAAAAAATTCGTCAAACTTTGACCGTTTTAAGAGGCCCAAAAGAATACAAATACGAAGGATTGACTTTGGTTTTTGAATCGACATGCGATGAAACTATCCACAAGGAAATTACTTTAGATATTGAATACATTCCTGTTTGTTCCGAAGCAACTATTGTAAGTCCAGGCAATAACTGGACTGTAAATTATGATAGCAAAAATAGATTGCCTATAAAAGTGGGAGATTATGATGTAAATTACCAAGGCTTCAAAGGAATTAAAATTCAGTACAAACGTGCGAGCGAATCAGAGTCTAATTGGAAGCTTCTAGAAACCTTTTATCGCAATGACGAAGCCCGTGCCAATGCAGGCCCAGAAGAAGTGTTGCGAAAAGCACCTTTATTGACCGAACAAGGTGGTAATGACTTTATCTACAATTGGGACGTGTCTAAGTTAACGGATGATTTGTATGATGTGCGCATTCAGAGTATATGTCAAGGCGAATCTCAAGATGTTGTCTATACTTCTCCTACGATTTCTGGAATTGTAGATAGAGTAAATCCGAGTTCTTTTGGTGCACCACAACCTGCAGACGGAGTTTTATCTTCGGGAGACGAAATAATGATACAGTTTAACGAGCCTATCAATGCAGGTTTATTGAATCCATACAATTTCGATATTCGAGGTGTAATTCAAGGTGGAGAACTAAGACACCCAGCGAGTGTATATTTTAATGGCGCGAATGATTATATGAAAATCCCAGTCGGAGTTCAATTGAATCGTCGTTCGTTCTCGTTTGATTTTTATGCCAAACGTAAGAACTCCGGTGCCGAAACTTTGCTTTCTCAAGGAGCAACAGCGGCTCAATCTTTTGGTGCAGGATTTAATTCGGCCAATAAGTTTGAAGTTACTTTAGCTGGAGTAAAATTTAATTCGACTAAATCAATTCCAGCTGATGATTCGTGGGTACATTATGCGTATGCGTACGATGCTAATAATCAGGAAGCAAAATTGTATATCAACGGCGTACTAGATGCTATTAAGCAAAACTACACTCCAAATTACGAAGCAATCGGTGCTATTTTTGTCGGTAAAGATGCATTAGCGCAAAGTCCTTCTTTTAAAGGGAATATGCATGAGTTGCGTTTTTGGGGCAAAGCACTCACAGAAGCAGAAGTAAATGTAGTGGCTACAAAACGACTAAAAAGCAATGAGCCAGGATTGTTAGGTAACTGGCCAATGGAAGAGTCAGAAGGAACATTAGTACAAGATATCGCTAGAGAACGTCATGCTCAAATTGTATCGGGTACTTGGCAAGTGGCCCTAAAAGGGAATGCTCTAAGTACAACTGCCAATACCAAAGCAATTATTAATTCGCCTGCCTATTTGGATGTGTCGAATTTTAGTATCGAGTTTTGGTTTAAAGGAAATAATACAACCAATGCTACTTTACTATCAAATGGTAGAGGGGACGATCAGGATTTAAACAAAAATGGTTGGTCTATTCGAGCAGGTAGCTCTGGTTTATTAGAAGTTTGGAACAATAACAAACAATTTAAAGCCACGACAACCAACTTTTTTGACAACCAATGGCATCATTTTGCTTTAGTAGTTGATCGATTAACCAATACGGTTTGTTTTGTCGATGGAAAACAACAAAATACTACCGAAACTCAAGCGATAGGATTCTCTGGTTTTGGTGGTGCAGCCTTACACTTAGGCGCCATGGGTTGGAACGATATTTTCGGAAACACCAAGCAAGATCAACATTTTGTGGGAGCGCTAGACGAGGTTCGTATTTGGCAAGGTGCCCGTAATGCGTTGCAAATCAAACGCGACATGCGATATATGCTCAGTGGAGACGAAGCGGGATTGGATTTGTATTTGCCTTTTGATAAATACAAAACAAACATGGGAATCGAAATGTTAGAAGCTTCAAACGCTTCAGCAGCTACAGGAGATACCGCGGTTAAGGAAAATGGTCAGGCTGCTCAACTCAAAGAAAGTGTTGCATTTATGCAAGAAACTCCTTTGGTAAAATTGCCTAGACCAGTTCGAAAAGTAAACTTTAGCTACTCAGCCAATCAAGATAAAATTATTTTGACGACGGCTGATCCCGACAAGGTTTTAGAGAATGTAATTTTAGACATTAGCGTCACTGGTGTTCAGGATCTCAATGGTAATATCATGAGAGCTCCTGTTACTTGGACGGCTTATGTAGATAAAAACCAGGTGATTTGGATAGAATCGGATAAAAATTTCCAAATAGAGACTGGTAAAGGACTTACTTTTACTAACCGTATTGAGAATACTGGAGGAAAAGTATTTAATTATAATATTACCAATTTACCTTCTTGGCTTACTGCAAACCCAAGTAGCGGTACCATTGGGCCAAAAAGCTCTTTACCAGTTACTTTTATTGTTGACAAAGATGTCAATATTGGAAATTATGTTCAAGACATTCTTTTAGAAACCGAATTTGGTTTTGCAGAGGTTATGAATCTTAGTTTGGATGTTTCTAAGGCATTGCCCGAAGATTGGAAAGTAACGCCTTCGGATTATCAATATTCTATGAACTTTATTGCTCAATTGAATATTAATGGAGATGTTTCTAGAGACCCTAATGATCAAGTTGCCGCTTTTGTAGGGGATCAATGTCGTGGTATTGCAAAACTAAGATACATTCCAGCTTTGGATAATTATCAAGCTTTTATTAGCGTTTACAGTAATACTACTGCAAACGAAGCTATACAATTTCGTATATGGAATGCGAGCGACGGACAAGTACATCGTGATGTAACTCCAAGTTATGTTTTTGTTTCAAATGATGTGAAAGGAACTTCAATGAAGCCGGAGATGCTTAATGCAGTCGATGTTTTAGAACATACGTATGAGTTGTCTAAAGGATGGACATGGATTTCGGCTCATCTTAATTTCAACTACAATCCATCAAAACAGTTTAAAACCAATGATTTGTTAAAAACCCTTCGTGCAGAAAACGGAGATTTAATTCGTAGTATCGATGCAGTCGATAGTTTTGATAAACAAGAGGGATGGTTGGGATCACTTACCACAAGCGGTTCTATTCAAAACGGTAGAGGATACAAGGTGTTTTTGAGTTACGAAAATAAACTTAAATACAGTGGATTATTACTCAAAGGTGAGCAAGTAAAAATAAATGTTGTTCAAGGTTGGAATTGGATTGGTTTTATAGGATTCAAAAATACACCTATTAATCAAGCCTTGGCTGGTTTTGCAACTGTAAAAGATGGAGATGTCATAAAAAATCAATTTGCATTGGCGGTTTATGCACAAAATATTGGTTGGATTGGTGACTTAACGCACTTACGTCCAGGTGAAGGATACATGTTAAAAACGGCTCAAGCGGGTAATTTCTACTATCCGAATCTAAGCTATACCGCTTCTGGAAATAAAATAAAAGAGGAAATGGTAACTAAGATTCCTGCGAGTACTAAGTACGCAAACAGTATGAATGCAATTGCAGAAGTAGTAGGCGACAATCAAGATACTCGCAATAAATTGAGAGCTTATGTAGGTACCGAATTACGTGCCGAAGCGGCTCCTGTTTTTAATCCAATAACAAAAAAGAATACTTATTTTGTAACTATTTACGGTCAAAAGAATAACGAAAACATCCGTTTTGAATTTGTAGACGCACAAAACAAGCAAAGTTTTGTTGTAAATGAGAGTATTGCTTTTCATGCAGACTCAGTAACTGGAAACGGAAAATCACCACAATTGTTGACCCTTGTAGAAACGACTACAATAAACAATGTACTAGAGATATATCCAAATCCTTTTATAAATAAATTAAAAGTCAAATTGTTCAAGGGGCACACCATTGCTCAAATAAAATTGTCTGATATGCAAGGGCGAAGTATAAAAATTAGTACTACTTCTCCAGAGCAAGAAGAAATCGAATTCGATGCACAAAATCTTCCAAATGGAATGTATTTATTGTCGATGTATGATGCAAATGGTATTCTTATTCAAACCGAAAAAGTAATTAAATAATTCTACTACTAAATAATACTATCAGGATCTAATCCTGATAGTGTTATTTTTTACAATCAATTTATTTCTAATGAAAAAAATAATTTTATATCTCGTATTGTCACTTTCTGTGACAGTTACATTTGGACAAGTACCATCCACGTGGAAAGTCAACCCAAGTGCCTATTCCAATTCAATGGTAATTACTGTTGTATTGAATATGAATTCACAAGAATCAAGAAATCAAGAAGATACTGTAGTAGCCTTCTTAAATAATGAGGTCCGTGGTGTTGCTGCACCAATCACTTTTGTTAAATCAAAAGACCGTTACATGGCTAACCTTATTGTTTATAGTAATGATACTAGTGGTTTGATTACATTTAAATTATACAACAAAGACAGAAATGTTGTTTCAGATGCCGTAACTCTTCCGATTACTTTTGTAGGAGAAAGCAAGTTAGGGTCCTATGATGAACCTATTGTAATCAAGGATAATAACATTCCTACCGATATTGCTTTATCTTCAACTGCTGTATCCGAAAACAAACCTATTGGAAGTCTTGTTGGCGCAATCGCTGTTGTAGACAATGATGTTAGAGACCTACACACGATATCTTTTTTAGATGGTGCAGGTTTCGATAATGAGCTCTTTGAGATCATAAATGGTAGTCTTTATACCAAAGCAATTTTTGATTTCGAGAAAAAAAGCAATTATACAATACGTATTCGAGCTCAAGATGCTAAAAACGGAATTGTTGATAAGACCTTTACAATTCAAATAAACAATGCAAACGAGATAGAAGAAGTTTTAGCTTTTAATAACATCATCACGCCCAATTATGACGGTCATAACGATTTTCTTGTAATAAACAATATCGATTTGTATACCAGTCATGATGTATCTGTTTTCAATACTATAGGGCAGTTGGTTTTCAATTCTGTAAACTATAAAAATAACTGGAGTGGTTCTGAGCTAAAAAGTGGGATTTACTACTTACATTTTGCAGGCAAAGATCAAGAAGGAAAACAATTCGTTTACAAAGAAGCCCTACGTATTATCAACAACTAAAGATTTTTTTGCCCTTCACCAAGGGCGTTACGTTGCAGGTTGTTTAATGAATAACTGAAATGTAAAATTGCTTTAAATCGTTTTACAAATAAAAAAGATTAAATGAAAAATATTTTTAAAAAAATAATAAAAACACTCCTGGTTTCAACCGTGTTTATTACGTCCTCTTATGGGCAATACCCATTGAATAATCGCCTTTTTCAAGAAAATAAATTCAGTATGAACGTTGCTTATGCTGGTGAAGAAAACAACACTAGACTCTCTGTAGTGAATAATTATATACCAAGTAAAGTCGACAATGGGAACAATTCCTATTGGATTTTGGGTACTTTTGATGTAGGATTGACAAAAAATCTCGCTACAGGAACTCGTTTATCATACAATCAACAAGGTGCATTTTTAGAAACGGTTATCGAGCAAGCATTGGCATACAAACTTAATATAAATGAAGAGCAATCGGTAGCTTTAGGGATTAGTTTCGGTCTAAACAGGCAAGTATTCGATCCTCAACGAGGACTTTTTCCTAACCAATTTGTAGATATGGAAGACAAAGTGCTTGACGGGAATAGTATTTCAAGAAATGATTTACGCACCGAAATTGGCGCAGTATATAAATTTAAAAAATTTGAACTCTCTGTAGCACTTCCAGCTTTAATGCAAGACAAGAATTTTGCTTCTGGATTCCTAACGTATGCAAGTTACAACTTCGCTACTTCTACAGATATCGAAATAAAACCATCGATTCTTATCAATAGAACGTACCAAAAAGATTTCGAAATTACAAGCAGTATCAATTTCTTGTATTTACAAAAAGGATGGTTGCAGTTAGGCTACCTCGACACAAATCAGCTACTCATTGGTGCAGGAATTCGTTTTGAGAAAGTAGGAATTGCATACAGCGCCGCAATCCCATTCAATGAGAAATACACCTCCCTAATCGGGAATGCACACCAATTAGGACTTTATTTCAAACTATAAATAGCGAGAATTAAAATAAAAACCCATAAGGTTTATATACGAAACTGCCCTCGATTGAGGGCAGTTTTGTTAAAAAAAAAGCCTATTCGATTGGTAAAAAGATGCGTTTCAAGGCAATTGAAACGCATCTTTAAAATTATACCCAGCCACAAATAATGGCACCCATAATGGTAAGCGTAACAATCCAATAGCCTGAATGAATTAAAATGTATCTCCAAGATTTTCTTTCGAAGAGTCCGTTAATTCCAATCATCGGGAAAGCAAAAAACAGCCCAGACATTAATCCATGTAATGCACCATGCTTATAGGTTCTAAAAGCGGTTCCATAATCAGCCATAAAAGCAGTAAAAGAAGGAAGGGCCTCATTAACTTTTGCAGGACCCCCAACCATTCCCATAGCCCCTATTTGATGAATGGTTAATGTCATTTCGATGGAAGCAATAAACAAAGAAAATAAGTAAGTTAGCCCAAAAATCTTCAGCATGTTTCCAGTCTTAAGCTGTTCTTCGGTGAGTCCGGCTTCTTTCATCCAAACAGTACCAAATACTTTTGGGTGATACCAAACAAATCCTACAAAAAGGGTAATCAAAGCCGCTACAAATAGCGATTGAAAATTCATTTCCATAATTCGTTCATTTTAAGGTTAGTAGTCAAATATACAAAAAAATAAATTGTGCCATTTTAATTACATTCTTGTTGAATTATAGTGCATAATTTTTTTAATGATGTATTTGGTCGATTTTATTTGTATTTCATCTTCAAGTATGTTATTTTTAGAAAGTTAATTTAAGAATTATTTAACAATCAATGAAAAAAGTACTTTACCTCTTGTTTTTGTCTTTCTCTGCTAGCTCTTTTGCAGCAGTTTCTGTTTTAGAACGTGAAGCTTTATTAGATTGGTGCCAAGCTACAAATGATACGCAATGGAATATAGCCGATTCAATTAGTATAGGGTGCGGTGTTGTCCCGAAGAACAATAAATTGATTGGTATTGATGTATCCGATGCTAATTTGTCAGAAGGATCAACCACCGCAAAAGTAAGTTTAGTGGATTTGAAAAAACTGAATTTGCAAGACAATTCTCAAAAAGTTTTGATTTCAATTGAGTCAGCAAATTTAAGGGCATTAGAATTAAGAAATGTTTCGCTTAACCAAGTATCAGGTAGTGTTCCTCCTTCTATTGGAAACCTTAGTCGATGGGTTCAAATCGAGTTGTATATGAGTGAGTTAAAAGGAACTTTTCCATTTATGTTAAAAAAACTGACTCATGTAGAAGTTTTGTCTCTGTTCAATAATGAAATTAATGGAAAAACACTAACATCATTATATACTATTCCTTCCTTACAAGCAGGAGCGCTCAGTAATAATCAATCAAGAGAGGGATTGTGTGTAGATATTGTAATGTTAAGAGATGTGGAAAGTGTAAGTCTATTTGATAATGAATTAAAAGGCCTTATACCAAAAGAATTAGAATCGTTGAAAAAATTAAGAGAATTAAATTATTCTTAAATAAATTGAATGAGCCTTTTTCAAAACACATAATAGTTTATAGTGTTTTTCTTGAAGCTATTGATCACTAAAGAAAATTTGTTTTGTTAATAACAAGATTATACTTTTTAGTTAAAATAAAATCTTAACTTCTTGATAATTAATATGAAAAATATTTAAATTAGGCATTCAAACCATATGCGCTAATTTTCATGATTTTTTTTTAGCAATAGCAAAGTTTGGAATAAAAAAAAACAAAATAATTCTTTCAAAATTTTTTAAACGGATTGAATTATTGCTGAATAATAATTGTGAGTACAAATGTAATTCCTCGCTATTGTAAAATATATTTGCCTCAACGTTTTACGAAATAAATTATGAAATTAAATTTTTTACAAAAGCCTAAAAGAAACATGAATATTTTTTTTAAGGTAGGTGTTGTATTTTTTGTCTGCCATCTTACTAATCTTCATGCACAAACCAAAAAAGATAGTATTAAAACTACAGATATTAGTAGAACCAATCCAGGTATTCTTAATAATAGTTTAACCTTATCAAATGAATACAAAATATTAGATGATAATTCATTTTACAAAAATACATTTAAGGTAATTAATGAGTTCATACTTGATAAAAATGGAAAAACATTGTTTAGATTGTCAACGCCGTTTTTAGCAACAAATCTTCCTGAGAACAAGAATGGTTTAGGGAACTTAAATGTAAGATTTGCATATGTGACTCACAAAACCAAAAAATATGCAGGAGCAATTTATGCTGATTTTGATTTAAATACTACAACAGAAAGAAGTTTAAGAACAAATAAGAATGACTTTGAATTTGGATATACCCAGGCTTTCTATTTTAAGAATAATGACATTTTTGCAGTAGCGTATTTACAATCTTTGAGTTTAACAAATTCGGGCCCCAATTTAAATACAAACCAAGGCTCATTTGATTTTTATTATGTTAAAAGCTTTAATTCAAACAAACAAACTATAAAAGGAGATTTTTCTTTTGTAGCTGATTATGCAAATAAGTTTAATTATAGCTCCTTTAAAATTATTTTTGTTCAGAAAATAACAGATAATATCGTAGCTTCCATAAATCCCAGCATTGGGATTGGTGCTTCGAGAGACCATAACTACTCTTTAGGATTTGGTTTAAGTCATGTTTTTTAGTAACCTTATCCTAATACAATTAGTGAGTATATGATTTAGTTATTTAGGTACTATCTTAAGGTGAGTATTCTCGAAAGAACTAATAAAAGAGGGCGATTTTTATGTCTTAAAATTGAGTGTAAGACACAAAATCGCCCTCTTTTTGGTTTTGTAGTAGTGGTTTAGAATGCTTTTATTTTTTGCTGTAAATAGGGCTTCTTTTTAATAAATACTGCATGGAGTCCATCCAAGAGTCTTTAAAATTAAACACTGGTGTTCTAGTTTCTGTAAATATTTTAGAACCATTTTTGTAAATCTCAAAATACACTGTAAAATCAAATTTCTTATTCTGTGTTGTTGTAGATACGTTAAAATCATCGACTTTTGCTTTTGAATCATTTTTAGCAGTTATTGTGGTATTACCATATCCTGTATTGGTTTGATCCACCGTTACCACATATGAAACTTTAGCAGCAACAATATTGTCAACTCCCAAAATATTTTGCAAATCAGAAATAAGTACTTCATCAATGTTCGAATAATCTATGCCTGCTTTTTTTAACAATGAATTGGTTTCACGCAAATCTTGAACCGTTAAAGGAAATATATTGGCAGATCTTTCCATCAATTTATTATACATGTCATTTTGAGCAAATTTTGCCATCTCTGATGATGAAGCCAAAGTTTCTTTATTTACAAATGGAATTGGTAGTACGGCAATTGTATTTTGTTTAATAGTTGATTGCGTGGTTGGCGTAATTTGATTTGCTTGAGCGACAGCTTTAGTTTCTGTAGTATTTTGTTGAGATCCGGAATTATCCGCTATATTAAAATTTTGCTCTCTACCGCTCTTAAAAATAATTTTAGCTACTTTGGATAGACTTAATGTGTTTTTAAGTTTTTCATTTGGATAATTGAATTCAACATCACTATCAGTAATATTGGTAATATTTACATCAAGTATAGAATAATCTTTCTTGATTATTTTGTCAAGTTTAGTTGCCTGTGCAAATAAATTGCTTGCTAAAAACACTAGTAAAAGAGCAAATAATTTTTTCATTTTTTTTTAGTATTATTTTGAATTTAAAGTATATATGGTTTAATAAGCAATATCTAATATAATTAGTTTATACCTGAAAAATATAAAAATGTTTATTGAGTTATACGCTTAGATTAACATGCAAATTGGTTATATGGCCTGTTTACTATAATTTATTTTCATAATAAAATACATTTCTGTATGATTTAGGTTTTCATCACAATGTACATGACTGATTATTTTAAAGTCAGAAAAATAATCTAGCGTATAACTCAAAAAGATTATTTACTTCTTTTTTTCTCTTTTAAAAGATTTCCATATCTATCGTAAACCTTTTTATCTTTAACACCTGTTACTAAATCTGTGAGTTTAATAACCATTCTATTGTTAAAGGATTGTTTTATTTTTACTTGAATTGGATCTGAAGACGAAGCATTATCCTCTGTTACAGCTGTTGGACCATCAACACTTTCGTCAATTTCAACTGGAGATAATATAATGTCTCCATCAATATCAATAGCTTCTTGAGATTTGGTTACACTAACTGGAGTATCAAAGGTATAATCTTTACTGTTTATAGTTGCAACGCCTTTAAATCTTCTTTTAGTAACTTTTTCATTTGAAAAAACAGTATCTGTTTCTGTTACATGCAAAACTAAAGTATCTTGATCGGTATGACTTGTTAATACAATTCCAATAATATCATTATTTTTATTTACAAATGCATTAGCCTCATCTGTATCATGCTTTGTTGTAACTGCTCCTTTTTTGTTTTTTCGAGTTACATGAACCGTAGATTTAGCGCTTTTAACAACGGATCTTGCCGTAGTGTTTCCGGGTAAAAGCTCTACAAAAGTTATTTCTTCAACTGGTGTTTCATCAACAATAATAGTATCAGTTTCTTTTGATTCTTTTGATTGATCTGTTTTTTTACAGGACTGTACAGTAATCATTGCAAAAAGTGCAAAAAGTACTAAAAATTTATTTTTTTTCATTTTTTAGTGTTTATAAGATGGTTTACTTGATAAAAAAAAGCGATTTTGAAAACCAATTTATTGCTTTAAGCTTTCAATTATAAGGCTTCAATACTCTGCTGATGAATCAAAATCGCCAATTTACATTATCATTAAATTTTGATATGAATTAGTTTGCTAAAGTGTTTTTATACACTTTACCGTCTTTCATTATCAATTGGAAATTCTCATCAGGATTAACAATCAATTGGATATCTTGTAATGGATTTCCGTTTACAATAATTAAATCTGCATAAGCGCCTTCTGAGATTTCACCTAATTTTCCTGCTTTGTACGGATTTCTTTTTCCAGATAAACTAAGCAATTCAGCATTGCTAGAAGTAGCCATTTTAAGTACTTCAAAGTTGCTTAACCATCTTGTTACTTTTGCTAATTGTTTTCCTTGTTTTTTTGCTAATCCTGCATCAAAAAGACAATCTGTACCCCAAGCCAATTTAACATTGTGTTTTTTTGCTAGTTTATAAGTAATGTCAGTTCCATTAGTCATTTCTAAATATTTTTTTTCATTTTCAGAACCTGGAGGAAAATAAATCGCATCGTCGTCATTCAAAAATGGTTGTAAATCCCACCAAATTCCTTTTTCGGCCATGATTTTTACAGTAGCTTCATCCAGTAATTGACCATGTTCAATACATTTTACACCCGCTGCAATTGCAGTTTGAACCGCTTTTGGAGTATAAGCGTGAACTGTAACATATGTGCCCCAGTTTTCAGCCGCAAGTACTGCTGCTTTAAGTTCTTCTAAGCTATATTGTGCTACATCTAAACCATCATAGTTTGACGCTACTCCACCACCTGCTGCTAATTTTAATTGTGTTGCACCTTGGCGTAAATTCTCACGAGAACGTAACAAAACTTGATCTACTCCATCAGCAACGGCATTCATACCATTTCTTTCAGTATAAGTCATATCGCCAATTCTCTTTGGTACATCTGTTGGCATACCGAAATCTCCATGACCTCCAGTTTGAGAAATGAAAGCGCCACTCGCAAATACTCTTGGTCCTGCATACAATCCATGATCTATTGCTTTTGCAAGTGAAAGAGCTCCGCCTCCTAAATCTCTAACAGTTGTAAATCCTCTTAATAATTGTTTTTCTGCAGCTTTTGCCGCAAACAAATTCATGTAAGCAAAGTCACTTGTTGCCATTTGTGCTCCAGATAGGCTTTCCATCATTAAGTGTGCGTGAGCGTCAATTAATCCTGGTATTACATATTTTCCTTTTCCATCAATGATTTGAGTTGAACCACTTTTATCAACTGCAATAGGAGAAGTTGATATTTGTTTAATTAAACTTCCTTCGATTAAAATATTTCCATTAACCGTTTTGTTATCTTTTCCGTTGAAAATGTTAACGTTGTTGATTAAAATTTTTGTCGGTGCTGGAGTTTGAGCTGAGCACACAGTATTAATCATTAAGGTAATGACTAATAGAAATGATACTTGTCTGATTTTGTTTGTCATAATAAGGTTTTTTAATAGTAATAATTTTTTTTTTGCAAGGCAGTGTATGCCTATTTTAGGAAGCATTTTTTATATGCTCGTATTTATTTTGCGCCGTTAATGCTTCAAGTATTGCTTCTTGTACATCGCCTAAAGCAATTTCTGCCCAGTCAATACAGTTTTGCGCATAATCAACAGCATCGTTGTAATCTGCTTCTGCAAATTTTAGATCTAAATGATGTTTTGCATTTGCAATTTTGGCCTCAATTTCTAATTTTCTTGCTTTTGCATGAGCTTCAATCTGAGCAATTTTTTCTTTGAATGAATTTTTTGCATGCGTAATTTTTATCTCTGCTTTTGCAAGTTCCGCTTTTGCAACAAATTCATCTTTTTTTACAACTACTTCTGCTTTCACTTCTGTAAGTTTTTCTTCTAGTTTTTCTTTGTTTTCAGCATTTGCTTTAGTAATGCTTTCTTCCATACTTTTTGTTTTTGCGGATAATGCGGCTATCGCTTCCGAGAATTTTTGTGGCATTTTTTGTTTGTTTTTGATTTTGCCTACTTTGTAAAACGGTGTTCGGCTTTTCCGTATTAATTCCTAATAGTTATATCAATTTACTATAATTGATAAATCTATTTTTTGATTATTTTTTTTTGCTTGTACTAAATTGGCGACTTCAACCTTAACATTATTTAATCATCACTCAAGTTTTCATTCAATAATGTTGGAACAATATTTGGCAAAAATTTTATTAGCATAGGAAATAATATGCTTGTACCTGGCAAAATAAACACGAGCATTGTCGGTATTGTTTTACATATCTCTAATACTTGTTTTTTTACTTTTTTTTCTTCCTCTAAACTTAACTTTCGTTTTTTTGAAGTAAGTAATAGATGTACTAATTCATTGTCATTTTTTATCCTTTCGACTAGGCTGTTTTTACTTCGCTCTAGGGTTTTTTTAACTGAATCTTTTGCTCTTAGATTAAAATTTTTCAATGCAGAAACATTATTTAAAAAAGGCAAATTTGATTTATGTTCTAAAAAAAACATTTTAAAATCCGATAGACTTTCATCTGCTTTACTTGTGTCTACGGCTAATTTTTTTGAGAGCAAAAACAAATAGTCTCTTTCTAAACTTGAAATATTCTCACTTTCGGCATTCCAAAACGCCATAATACAAATGTCAATTAGGTAGTACTTCTCAAGATTGGAGGTGACGTTTTCAAGATTTAGTTTAGAAATTTCATAGTTGTCCGAAACATGAACGTCAGAATATCTCAAGGATTTATTAAAGAGTTTAATCATTAACTCTTCATATTTTGTTTTTATCTGTTTTTGGTTTAAAATTATTGAAACTACTTTTACAACAGATTCTTCTATATTTTTTAAATAATCAGTAGGTATGTTTTCAAAGATTAAAAATTTTTGAAATGCTAAAACATCTTCAAAAATTAACCCGTTGGTAACTATAAATGAAAAGTTTTTGGTAATAAAGTTATTATTCGTCGTAACTCTTGTATCAAGAATTTTTTCTAAATCCAAAGTGATACTTTTCTCAGTATTTTTTTTATTGAATCTGTTTTCTTTTTTATGATTCAATTCGTTATAAAAATCATGTACTTTATGAAAGAAGTCATGATGACTTGTTGATTTTGTTTGAAACGTATATATTTCATATAAGCTAGATAACAAATTTACTTTTGTAAAATCAACCTCAGACCATAAAGAAGTGTCATAATCGTTAAGGTGTTCAAATGAAACGGAATACCCGTAGATTAGACCCGTTTGTCTAATTTTTTTATACAATCTATATTCGTCAGTTACATTTAACTCAAAATTTTCTTTTTGGGTTTTAAAAAATTTTTCAATCCAACCAAAATTAGAAGGGTTTATCATGTTTGTTATTTTACTAATTAAAAAAAAGGGGTGTTGATTTAAAAAAAAGCAGCTTATTAAAGGTTATTTTGTTGAATGTTAATATCAATTTCACTTATTAAAGTTAGTATTACTCTAATAAAATAAATTATTTGTTGTATTGAAATTACATACAAGGAGATGTAAAAAGAGAATAAAACTCTGTGATAATTAACTGGGAAAAAATCATGAATAGCATCAAATACTTCGGAACCTTTATGAAGAAAATTAATGTCTTTTAATATGATTATTGATAAGGAGAGTATGATCATCAATAAATTCAGATAAATTAACCTTTTCACAAAAAATATAAATTTAAAGTATGATTTTCTTGTTTTAAATTTTTCAAACAATCCTAAACAAGCAAAAAATACTCCAAAAAATATTGCGCAACAATCAATTAGCTTATCATTAAACAAAGCTGTTGATGAATTAAAATCTATGCGTAGTAAATAGAAAAATAAGAATGTGGAGAATAAAATTAATACAGAAATCAAGTCATTTTTAGAAATCCTATTTCTTAAATGTAGCATTTTTGTTATGATTTTTATTAAACAACAAAATTAAAACTTTGCCAAAGTGGCAACAATGACAAAGTTTTACGTAATTAATTTAGTTTTTTTAAGATTAGATCAAACGTTCTTTAATTTCAGTTTTTAAATTATTGATTTTATCTTTTAAATCGGAAGAAACAGTTTTAGGAATGTCTTTTATTTTTTTCAATCTAAAAGACAACATGGATGAAGCAATCCCAACAAAAATGAATGTCAAAGCTGTTAATGAAACCAATGAAAGACCTGTAAATACAGGATTTGCTAATAATAAAAAGGCAAATAGTATTCCTGCGATACTCAATAAGGTAACATTGCTCCATTTTGAATCATTTAATTCTTTTAAGTCGAATGAATATCCAAGAAGTTGAAAAGAACGAAACAACATAGTAAAACCAACATAAAATGGAAGTATAGCAATAGAAATTTCTGGATTTACTTGAAGATAAATTCCTATTAATAATGTCAATAATCCTCCAACTAAATACCATCCCCAACCTTGTATAATATCTTTATTTTGAATTGAAAATAAGATTTCAAAAAGCCCTGAAACTATAAATGAAATGCTAAAGAGTATTGATAGTGTTAAATAAGTCTCTATTGGTGTAGAGAAAATGTAAATTCCAAGAAGGATAAAAATTATTCCGATGATCAATGGAACATACCAATATTTAATTGTGTTGGTTAAGTGTTGTAATAAATTTGACATATTAAGTTTGTTTTTTTTGCCTACTTTGTAATAAGGTGTTCAGCTAGTCCTTTTTTTTTTATCCTTTTTAGTTTAATCCGTTTTTCTATGATTTTCATTTATGACATGATTACATAAACTCTAGGTTTATTTTAGAAGAGCAATAGATTTTTTTACTATTCTCGTTGTATTTCTCTTTTCAAATAGCATAATTTATGTTTATTATTTACCTATTTATCATTCTCGAAAGGTTATGAAGGATTAAATTTTGACCTGTTTTGAATTGTATTCATAGGGTTTAAATTGTTAAAATCTAAAATCGCAAGATATTTTAAAAAAATTGAAAAAATGCTTTAGATTTTTTCAAAATTAACAAAATTATATATAAATAATTATCTTTTTAACTTAAATTGTAAAAAAAATCATTTAACGAATAAAGACGTATTAAAAGTTTTGAAAAATTAAGAAATTATATACAGTTGATTTTGTGGGTATTAATTATTGCAAAAATAAACGCACAAAATTTTGAATGCTTAGGGTGCTTTTTTTTAAATCAAATCATATTTTTTTAAGAAAAATCTTCAAAATTATTCTCGGTCAGAATTTTTACTATAACAATTGTACTCATGCGATTTATGCAGCTGCAGAAACTTTTACTGTAAAAATAAAAGCGTTTAGAAGTCAGTTTAGAGGGGTAAGAAAAATAGATTTTTTCTTATTCAGATTATCCAATCTTTTGCATAATCCCCAACTTTTGAACTTGACCCAATATTTAAAGAGGGGATGAAAATAATAGGCATAAAAAAAACACCTGCTTTTTCAAGTGGTGTTTTCTTAGTAGTCCTAACGGGACAATTTTTGAATAGTTTTGTGGATGATTTAAAAATATTAGAAGGGCAAAATGGCTATTTCCAAATTTTTAGATTTTCCATGAAATGATGCATTAATACATTTGCAATTCAGTTTATAAAACTTTTTTATAGAGTTATTAGGTTTTAGAAAAAGAAATAACCAACAGATATTTGAAACACTCCGTTTTTATATTTACTTGAAGAATCATCTAAATTATTAATGTTTGATAATCCAAAATTATATCTTGCTCCAAAATTAAGTCCGTTTTCCAGTTTATAACCTAAGCCAAAATTAACCCCAAAATCAAAAGTCTTAAACGAATTTTTTACATCTGTATTGTCATTTTTAGCGGAAAGTAAAAATCCTATTTGCGGTCCGGCTTCAAGACTCAATCCTTTTGTTACATAATATTTTCCCATCAAAGGTATATTTAGATAACCTAAGGCAATTATATTGTTGTTGAAACTGTATCCCTGACCAGAATACATTAATTCAGGTTGAAAGGAAAATTTATCTGAAATAGGAATTTCTGATAAAACACCAAAATTAAATGATGTTACCATATCGCTGCCAGTGGAATTATTCCCGCTGATTGACGCAAAGTTCAAACCTCCTTTAGCTCCAAATTTAATTTCTTGAGCAGTAACATTTGTAAATCCTAAAGCTGTAAGAACAGCTAGTGCTAAAATTTTTTTCATAAAAATTGTTTTTAATTATTGAATTGCAAAACTCACACAAGAAAAACTAGAAAAGGTTTCAAAAGCTTAAAATTGTATAAATCGGTACTTATTTATTAGAATTTCGATACTCATTTGGTGTTTGACCAGTAGCTTTTTTAAAAGCTTTGTAAAAAGTAGTTTTTGAAGTAAAACCTGATTCTAGACCCATCATCAATAGGTTATATTTTTCATATTCAGAATTAGAAATCATTTCCTTGACAGCTTCAACCCGATAATTATTGATGTAATTGGCAAAGTTGTCTCCTGTTACCGTATTTACGATTTGTGAAACATATCCAGCACTTATGCCTAGTTTTTCAGCGATTTTTTCTCTGTTCAATGTACAATCTGTATAAATATGATGTTCCTTACAAAGAAGATCAAGTTTTTGAAAATAATGATTATCTACCGAGATAGATTCCCGATATTCTTCTGGGTTGTCATTGTCTATAACTTGCGAAGTACTACACGAAATAGCTAAATCTTTATTTAGAAAAGTATAGATAGCATTCTTGTTTTTTGCAAGTCTATACTTGTAAATGCCTATATAGGCTGTCCAATGAATAATGAATGTTGCAGATAAAGCCACGATTCTCATAGCAGAAGAAATGTCATATTGAAGAAGAATGGCGACTAACCAGGTAATAAGCCAAGAGAATAACAATGAAGAAAAAAGGGTTAATAAGGTAACTACCCATTTTTTTTCTTCAAAATCTTTTAAATGTCTTATCATAAAATAAGAGTAAATCAGCAGGAAAGGAATGAACGTAAAGACTAAAAAATGATGAATTAGAGTAAGTATTTGGAGTACGGCTATGCCTGGCTTTGGAATAGTATAAAATCCTGCTACACGATCAAGATCTTTTGTAATGTTAAGTACAGCGGAATATGTAAATGGAACAAAACATAAAAATGTTTTTTGTTTGCTTTTTACAGTAGCATCAATCTGATTTACGATATATAGGAATAGGAATGTAGGTAATAGTAATGCCCACTCGACATTGTCAATAAAGTGTAGCAAAGGATAGGAAGTATATACTTCTTCTAATTCAAAAACATAATTCAATAAAAGAATGGAAAGTGTAAATAGCAAGTATGCCACATATTTGTTTGAATTACTATTAAATAAGGCAGATCTTAAAATAATTAATCCCAAGATGATTCCCTGAAAAATGGCGATATTTAAAAGTGTAGTATAAATCAATTTTTTTAAGATAAAAGTTGTTTTCTATATTTGTTTTGGGATATCATGGGAATTAGTTATTTAAAAAAAAAAATAGCTTATTTCATACGAATTCACAGAACGAATTTATAGTAATACAGATAACTTCCTTAAGGGATTAAGAAATGATTAACTAAAAGGACGATCTCCGGGAAGAAATCTCATGCAAGCTGTCTGAATGCCTCATAATTTTGTATTCGAAATCTAAATGTCTTGATTGTTTGAAAGTGATATAAACAAAAAAAGCTCCAGATTTCTCTGGAGCTTTTCTTAGTAGCGGGAACAGGACTCGAACCTGTGACCTTCGGGTTATGAGCCCGACGAGCTGCCTACTGCTCTATCCCGCGATGTTTCGGGTGCAAATGTACGACGTTTTTCTAGAAATACAACCAAAATTTTAAAAAATGTTTTATTTCGTCTATTGAGTTGATATGGCTACCTTTGCAGCTTATATCTTTTACTTCGGATGTTGCGAAGTAAAATTAAATGAATTAAAAATGACACATAAAGCCGGTTTTGTAAATATAATTGGAAACCCAAACGTTGGAAAATCAACACTAATGAATGCTTTTGTTGGGGAACGATTATCTATTATTACTTCAAAAGCACAAACCACAAGACACAGAATTTTAGGAATTGTAAATGGAGATGATTTTCAATTGATCTTGTCGGATACACCTGGGATTATCAAGCCTGCTTACGAAATGCAGGAATCGATGATGAACTTTGTGAAATCTGCTTTTGAAGATGCTGATGTGTTGATTTATATGGTGGAGATTGGCGAACAAGAATTGAAAGACGATGCTTTTTTTAATAAAATTATCCATTCTAAGATCCCCGTTTTGTTATTGTTGAATAAAATTGACAATTCCAATCAAGAGCAATTGGAAGAGCAAGTCGCTTTTTGGACAGCCAAAGTGCCAAATGCGGAAATTTACCCAATTTCGGCTTTGCAGAATTTTAATGTTCCTGAAGTGTTTCAAAGAATTATTGCTTTGTTACCTGAGTCTCCAGCGTATTATCCTAAAGATCAATTAACGGATAAACCGGAACGTTTTTTTGTAAACGAAACGATTCGCGAAAAAATATTATTGAATTACAGTAAGGAGATTCCCTATGCTGTAGAAATTGTTACCGAAGAGTTTTTGGAAACCGATACTATTATTCGTATTCGCTCTTTGATTATGGTAGAGCGTGACACACAAAAAGGAATTATCATTGGTCATAAAGGTGCCGCTTTGAAAAAAGTAGGAATGGATGCCCGTGTTGATTTGGAAAAGTTCTTTGGCAAACAAATTCATATTGAATTGTATGTGAAAGTGAACAAAAATTGGAGAAGCAACGCCAATATGTTGAAGCGTTTCGGATATAATCAGTAACTATAAGTTAGAGGTGAGAGATTAGAAGTAAGAAGTAAAGGTGAAAAGCATATTGAAGCTGTTCATTTTTTATTGAGATACTATAAACGTGAAATCAGTAGTCGAATTTGTTTGGACTACTGATTTTTTTTTTAGCCCAGATCGTAATGGAAACCCCGGAGTGCCAAAAACTAGTGGTTCTTGTGCTGGCAGAGCGACCAACGGAAGCTCCTGCAAGCGCAGTAGAACCACAGTTTTTTGGAACGAGGAGTTGTAATGGAGTGCTGGATTAGCTACTTACTTAAGAACTTCTTTTTGTAGTGCAATGGCTAGTTCTTTAAAACTAGTCACTTCTTTTGAAATTTTTCCTTTTTTGTTGATGATGATGTGAGTAGGAAATACCGAAACGCGTAAAGTGTTTTTTATGAATAATGCTTGATTTGGTACTACAGTATAGTTGAATTTCTTTTTGGTTAGGAAGTTCGATAATTTTTGACTGTTATCATCGGCTAAACTTATGAATACAATATCTGCTCTGGTTTTGTATTTTTCTACTAATGAATTAAGCGCAGGCATTTCTTCGATGCATTTTTGACAATGAAGGTTCCAACATTTTAAAACTATTATTTTGTTTTTTGTGGTCTCATTGTTGTATTTAACTCCTTTTAGATCTTTAAAATTAAAATGTGGAATTGATGTGCCTTCTTTTTTGAAATTGCGGTATGATTGTAAACTTTCGTTTTTAATTGTGCTTTGTATGTTTGGATCGCAGTTTGGTTCTAATTTGAATAGTTGGTAAAATTGTTGACCGTTTTTTGATACTAATTGAATTGGAATGTATTTTCCTAATATTAGCTTTTTTAAGAAATTTTCTTTGTTGATGATTTTGTAATTTTCGTCAATTGCCTTGAAGTCAGATGATAAAATAATAGTGTTGTAATGATAGGTATACCATTTCATGAAATCTTTCTGAATTAAATTTGGGTCAGTGTCAGGCATTCCGTATTGAGTAGCTGTGGTGCAAGACACAAAAGTTATAAATATTACTAGTAATCGAATTTTCATGAATTTGGTCGTTTTTAATGATTAAGATTCAATTATTTTTAAAAAGACTTTTTCTAAATCATTCATTTGTTTTTCGCCGTTGGATCGGATTTGTCGGGCGATGACATAGAGCAGAAACCAAGCAAAAATCATCATAGAAAGCACGATTAAATCCCATTGTGTGGATTCTTTGAGGACATAATGCGTGTAGGCAATACCGCAAAACACGATGAAAGTGCCAGCAATCATAAAATGCAGAAACATAAATAAGGTCCATAAAGTTGGGTCTGGCCCGTAGAGTCCTCGGATATGGGTTTCGTTTTCGGATTTTTTTTCTAACTCGAGATGCAAATGGGGTGACCAATACCTTTTTTTGTCTCCTTTTATGTTGAGCCAAATGTGATAGCCTCTGATTTTGGCATAATAATCTGGTGATTTTTCATAGATGAATTTTTCGAATTTAGAGCGTAAAATATCCGCGTTTTCGTTGATGTCTTTGTAAAATCGTAGGCGCAATCTAATTTCGTTATCTGGGTCCATGGCTTTTGGGATATTGGGTTTGGTATAGTTTAGTTGTGCTAATATATCAAAAAAATTGATTCTCATAGTTTTAAACACTACCTTTGCGCGCCTTAACCGCAAAAGTGTGCGCTAAGGATAACTATTTGAATACGAATAAAATGAATAATATTGTTGCGATAGTAGGAAGACCTAATGTAGGGAAATCGACCCTTTTTAATAGGCTGATACAAAGAAGAGAAGCTATTGTAGATTCGGTTTCTGGGGTAACCAGAGATAGAAACTATGGTAAAAGCGAGTGGAACGGAAAAGAGTTTTCTGTGATAGATACGGGTGGATATGTTCGTGGATCTGATGATGTTTTTGAGGGAGAAATCCGTAAACAAGTAGAATTGGCAATAGATGAAGCCGATGTGATCATTTTTGTGGTCGATGTTGAAGAGGGAATAACTCCAATGGATGAAACAGTGGCTAAGTTGCTACGAAAAGTGACTAAACCGGTTTTATTGGCTGTGAACAAGGTGGATAATGCGATGCGTGAGAAAGATGCAATAGAGTTTTACAACCTTGGTTTAGGAGAGTATTATACTTTTGCTAGTATTTCTGGTAGTGGAACTGGAGATTTATTAGATGCTTTGATCGAAGCTTTTCCAGTAAAACCTGAGCCAGTTCAAGAAGAAGTGGTTTTGCCACGTTTTGCTGTAGTAGGACGTCCTAATGCTGGAAAGTCGAGTTTTATCAATGCTTTGATTGGTCAAGATCGTTTTATGGTGACGGATATTGCGGGTACTACTCGTGATGCTATTGATACAAAATTTGATCGTTTTGGATTTGAGTTTAACTTGGTAGATACTGCAGGAATTCGACGTAAGGCCAAAGTAAAAGAAGACTTAGAATTTTATTCTGTAATGCGCTCCGTTCGTGCTATTGAACACGCAGACGTTTGTATTTTGGTGATTGATGCTACTCGTGGTTTTGAAGGACAGGATCAAAGTATTTTTTGGTTGGCAGAGAAAAACAGAAAAGGGGTAATCATTTTGGTTAACAAATGGGATTTGGTAGAAAAAGATACGATGTCTACTCGTGATTATGAAGAGAAAATTAAAAAGGAATTGATGCCTTTTACGGATGTGCCTATTCTTTTTGTTTCGGCTTTGACCAAAAAACGTTTGTTGAAAGCGCTTGAAGCGACTGTAAAAGTATATGAGGATAGACAACAAAGAATACCTACTTCAAAATTCAACGAATTCATGTTGAAAGTGATTGAAGCCTATCCACCTCCTGCAACTAAAGGGAAATATGTGAAGATTAAATATTGTATGCAGTTGCCAACAGCTACACCGCAATTTGTGTTTTTTGCGAATTTACCACAATACGTAAAAGAACCTTACAAACGCTATTTAGAAAATAAAATTAGAGAACAATGGGATTTTTCCGGTGTACCAATTGATATTTATATTAGAGAGAAGTAATATAAAAGAGACCAAAACAGTTGAAATGTTTTGGTCTTTTTTTTATAAATGCATTTTATGAAAAATACTCAGTCTTATGATGTCTCTATTGAAATAGTCGACCCCGCTAGGACGTTGTTGAAAGCTCTTTAGATAGCCAAGTTCCACAGAGATATTTTTGTTGATACCATATTGTAAGGCAGCATAGATTCTATTTTGGTCGAAGGTGTTGTAGATGATGCTTTTTCCAGCATTTAGCATGATTTCGTCGTATACAATTGCTTTGAGATATTGCTTTTCTTTTTCCCAAAACGGATATTCTGCTTGTAATCGGTAGCGAAATCGCCAACTGAAGGTAGTGCCATCTATAAGTCCTGTTTTAGAGGCGTTGTGTATGAACCGTTCTTCAACCTGTAGTCTTTGGTTGAGGGTTATTTTTTTTAGATTGAATTTATACGTTACATCCTGCTGTCCTCTATATTCAGGAATTTCAAAATCAAAGTCCTGTTTTGGGTCTTGTGTATAAACCGAAAAGTAAGTGAAACCAGCTCCAGTTTCTATATTTGAATTCCATTTGTATCTACCTTGGATTCTAAAAACAAATAGATTTTCGGCAATTGGTTTCAAGAAAACGCGATTGTCAAATTCTGTATGAATGGACCAATTGTTATTTAAAGTTAGTAGATTATAATACCGAGTCCAAAGAATACTTTGGTGGTCGATGTTTTTTTCTGATTGAGAAAAGGAAAAAAAGCAGGATAATAAGAGTGGAACAAGGAACTTTTTTTGCAAAATATTTTTTTGGTAAATGTAAGTCTACGAATAGAATAGTGCAAAAAAAATGTTTTATTTTATATATTAGTAAAAAATCAAAATGTTATGAATGTAACTGGAAAAGTAATTTGGATTACAGGTGCTTCAAGTGGAATAGGGGAGGCATTAGCCTATGCTTTAGCTTCAAAAAAGGCAAAGCTAATTTTATCGGGGCGAAATCTGGAAGCTTTAGAGCAAGTAAGGGAGAAATGTAATAGCGCTGATGTTGTGGTGCTTCCTTTTGATTTGTCTCATTTCGATGCATCCAAAAGTACTGTTTCTAAAGCTTTACAATTTTTTGGTTCCATTGATATTTTGATAAATAATGGTGGAATTAGTCAACGCTCCTTAATTGCCGAAACTGATTTTGAAGTAGATAAAAAATTGATAGCCGTTGATTATTTGGGAACTGTGGCTTTAACAAAGGCGCTTTTACCGTATTTTATACAACAAAAGAAAGGTCATTTTGTAACGGTAACCAGTTTAATGGGGAAATTTGGAAGTCCATATCGTTCAGGTTATTGCGGAGCAAAACACGCATTACATGGTTTTTTTGATGTTTTGCGTATGGAACATGAAAAAGACAATATCAAAGTCACGCTTATTTGTCCCGGCTTCGTACAAACTAATGTAGCTATAAATGCTTTAACCGCAAACGGAGAAACTCAAAAGTCAAATGATGAAGCGACACAAAACGGAATGCCTGTGGATGTCTTTGCTTCCAAAATGATTAAGGCTATTGAAGCCAATAAATTTGAAGCTTATATTGGGGGTAAAGAAGTTTTAGGGGTTTATTTAAAAAGATTTTTTCCCAAAATGCTTCATTATTTTGTTTTAGAGAGTAAAGTAAGATAGATGTTAATGATAAAGAGCCATCTAAAACATAAATTTCAGACGGCTCAATATCAATTAAAAAAATGAAGTTCATTTACACTATAACGAATATTTTAAGGTGATACCATACGTTCTTTGATCACCAAGTACTGCTGCATAATGTCCTGAATTTCCACCAGCTGGCAGTAATTGCTCGTAGTAATCTTTGTTGAATAAGTTGCGTCCCCAAATGAACGCTGACAAACCATCTGCAACACGGAAACCTAAACGACCATTAAATATAGCATAACCTGGTACCACCAAATATTTTGATGCCGAGGGGCTTGAGGAGAATTCCGAACGAGCAAAACTATCAAGAGCAATAAAGAACTTCCCTATGCTTCCGAAGAATTTAGCATTTTTAGTATATTCCCCTCCAAGACTTCCTGCCCATTTTGAAACTCCTGGTAAGTCTGTTCCAGAAACATCTTTAAACGATACCGCAGCTCCAGTTTCTTCTAATGGCAATGGGGCGTTTGTGAATGTAACATATTTTCCATCACTATAAGTTGCGGCAGCATTAAAGCTAAAGTGTTTGTTGAGTAAAAAACTAGCATCTAATTCTATACCTTTTACTCTTACTTTGTCAGCATTGGCAAGATAGCCACGATTTACACCTAATTCAGCCGCTTGCACATTGGTTTGGAAATCTTTAATTTCAGTATTAAAGAAGGTCAAGTTCAAAACCGAATTTTTAATAGGTGAAGTTTTTATTCCCAATTCATAATGATTCACGCTTTCGGGTTTAATTACTGCAAGGTCAAGAGCTGGTTGGCCAGCAATTGTCGGAAGTCCTGCTACATTCACACCAACCGGTTTATAGCTTTTTGCATAGGTAGCATAGGCATTGATTTTATCAGATACTTTGTAGTTCACGGTTAAATTTCCTGAAAAGTCTGTGTCATCAGTACTTGAAGTAAACGATTGGTCTGTATAAACTAATCTTTTAAGTGCAAGTAAAGCTGGGTCTGTTGTTTGAAGTCCTCCGTAGGTTTTACGGTCGTAATCGGCAGCTTTTTTGTCATAATTATATCGTAAACCTGGGAGTACGTGTAATTTTTCAGTGATTGCCCAATCCAATTGAGTAAATACAGCAGCACTTGTTGAACGTACATTCGAGTTGGTTCTTATACCATAACCTTCAAAAAGACCCGGTGTTTTCCATAATGCGCTAGTGGTGCTTTGTGCAAATCGCCATTGTGCCTTTCCAGATTCTTCATTTCCTCTTACTTTTACTTCTTGGTCAATAAAAAACAGACCTACCACACCACTTAAGGATGAGCTTAATTGTCCTGCATAGCGTACTTCTTGCGTAAATTGCGTATGTCTAGCAGGGTTTTGTGATAATGCCAATACTTGTAAACCTGTAAAATCTCTATCATTTGATGGATCCCAATTCCAGAATCTCCAAGCTGTTGTTGAGGTAAGTGTTCCGTTGCCAATTTTTGTATCAATATTTAAAGAAGCTCCACCTAAATCTTGTCCAGAGCGCCAAGGGGTGTCGTGGTCAATCTTACGGTCAAAAGCATTCAAGCTAGGAAGTTGGTAATTCAAGTCAGTAATTATGGCATTAAATTGGCGGTAAGCCGCTCTTTGTGTAGGAGCAACACCAGCAACTACTTGAGCATATCCGTCAGGACGCTGCAATGTGATATCTGCTGCGAATAATATATTTGTTCTATCAGAAGGAGTATAAAGTAATTGTCCTCTAATTCCTTGGTTATTTAGTGTATTAGTAGCTCTTCCTGTTACAACATTCTCGATTAATCCATCACGTTGAGTACCAGAGAATGATATTCTACCAGCAATTTTAGAATTCAAAGCTCCTGTTACAGAGGCTTTGGCTTGAATGAATTGGTAATTGCCATAACTCACTTCAAAATCAGCGCCTGAAGTAAAACTAGGTTTGCGAGAAGTGATGTTAAATGCACCCGAAGTTGTGTTTTTTCCAAACAAAGAACCTTGCGGACCACGCAATACTTCAATTCGATCTACATCTATAAAGTCTAAGGTTGTAGCGGCAGGTCTAGAAAAGTAAACACCGTCTACATAAAAACCAACACCTGGGTCAATACCGTCATTAGTCAGTCCAAAAGGAGATCCCAAACCACGAATGTTAATTCCAGTATTTCTTGGATTGGAAGAATACAATTGAACTGACGGAACCAATTCTTTTAGACGATTCACGTTGAATGCCCCAGCTTGTTCTGCTTGTTTACCTGTTACAACTGAAATGGCGATTGGAATATCTTGTGCTTTTTCTATTCTACGTCTTGAGGTAACCACTACCTCAGATAATACTTTTTCCTCTCCAGTTGAGATATTTATTTGTAATGGTTTTGCATTAGAAGGTAGTTCGGTGATTTTAATTTCTTTGGTATTAAAACCAGCGTATTGCACAATAATGGTAAATGGTAATGCTTTGGATTGAATGGAAAACTTACCATTAACATCTGAAGTCGTACTATTGGTAGTTCCTTTTATAAATATATTGACACCTTCTATAGGTGCGTTGTCATCGTTTCTAACTTCTCCCTCTAAAAGGCTTTGGCCATATGAAGTTGAAAATAGTAAAATTAAAAGTAGGGTTGATAGTGTTTTTGTATAGATATTTTTCATAATTATATAAATTATATGTAAATAGTCGAATTAAAATATAAATTTTTATTTGGCTAGGCACATACACATCATACAATCACTGATTTTGATACTTGATTTTCGTTTCTTTTTTAGCTTTTCCTTTGAATAAGCATTCTTTTGATTCGTTTTCATTGTAGTCTTATTTTGGATTGAAATTATTTTCGGGAGCAAATATAAAATATTTATTCTATATAATTAGTAGGGTAATAAAAAATTTTTAATTTTTTGTTAAAAGGTAAGCGAAATAGAGATGTTTTCGGCGCTATTCTTCAGTTTAATAACAAAAAACAGCGCAATGTTTTTTCTATCATTGCGCTGTTCTTTTATGCTTTTTAGAAATGGTTTTGATGGAATAGTAAAAGAAGATTATTAATTAAAATTACCAACTTCCGCTTGATCCTCCACCAGAGAATCCGCCTCCGCCGAATCCGCCACCGAATCCGCCACCGCCAAAACCTCCACCAGAAGAACCACCAAATCCACCTCCGCCGCCACGGCCAAGGTTACTTAAAATGATAACATCTAGTAGGCTAGGGCCTCCGCCTCCTCGGTTTCCAGAATTGCCTCCGCCTTTGTTTTTAGAGAAAATGATAATCAGGACGACAACAATAAAAATCAAAGGTAAAATGGGAAAGCTTTTTCCTGAAGACTTTTTTCGTTCTCCTTTGTATTTGCCTTTGAAAACATCAAAAAGGGCATCAGTTCCTTTGTCAATTCCTCGGTAATAACTTCCTGCCTTGAATTCTGGCGTAATGATATTTCTGATGATTTCACCTCCAATTCCAGCGGTAAGTCGATCTTCGAGTCCGTAACCTGCTTGAAGTGCGATTTTTCTATCGTTTTTTGCGATTAATAGAATAACGCCATTGTCTTCTTTGGCTTGTCCAAATCCCCAAGTTTGTGCCCACTTTGTAGCAAGCTGATTTATGTCTTCGTTTTTTAAACTTTCAATACTAATCACTACAATTTGCGTGGTAGTCGAATCCGAATAGTGAACTAATTTTTCTTCTAGTTGTGCTTTTTCTTCAGCACTAAATAAATTCGCATAATCATACACCGAAGTTTGAAAACTAGGTTTTTCTGGAATGGTAAATTGAGCAAAGGTGAAATGGAATGTTAAAAACGCAATAAGCAAAAGGGTTAATCGAAAAATCCCGTTGGAATTTGATGTTTTTATTTTGGAATTTTTCATAGTTTATCCTTTAGAAATTTCGTTTGACAATTCGTTGGTATCACCTTCTTGCCATGGGAAATGTTTTTTGAGTTGTTCTCCAGCATTTAAAATACCATCAATCAAACCTTGTTTGTAATTTCCTAATTTGAATTGGCTCACCATGGCATCACGAGTGCAGTCCCAAAAATCCGAAGCTACTACATCATTGATTCCTTTGTCACCACAAATCACAAAGGTTTTGTCATTCACTGCAAGATAAATGAGTACACCGTTTTGTAATTCGGTAGCATCCATATTGAGTTCGTGGAAAACCTCCATAGCACGATCATAGGCATCAAGAGAAGTGGTAGCTTCTATGTGAACTCTAATCTCGCCCGAAGTATTTTTTTCTGCCACACGAATGGCTTCTACTATGGCGCTTTCCTCTTCTTTAGTTAAAAAGTCTTCTACTTTTGACATTTGTTTTGTTTTTTCAGTGGTATAAAAAAAGCCCCTCCTTCGGAGGGGTTGGAGAGGATTAGAATTTTACTTCAACTGGCTTATCAGCACCTTCAACAGATTTGAAAACCGCTTTTTCTTTATATTCTGATAAAATTATATTTCTAGGCATTTTCAAAACATAATTATTGTATTTTTCAACTGATTCGTTAAAACGAGTTCTTGCTGTCAAAATTTGATTTTCAGTGCTAGCTAATTCGTCTTGTAATTTCAAGAAATTTTCGTTTGCTTTTAAATCAGGGTATTTTTCTACAGAAACTAATAATTTTGATAAAGCAGAAGAAACACCACTTTGTGCTTGATTAAACTGCTCAAATTTTTCTGGTGTAATATTGGTTGGATCAACTGTTACTGAAGTAGCTTTTGCACGGGCTTCAATTACAGCAGTCAATGTGCTTTTTTCAAAATCGGCTGCTCCTTTTACTGTATTTACTAAGTTTCCAATTAAGTCATTACGTCTTTGATAAGAGGTTTCAACATTTCCCCATTCTTTTTTTACAGCCTGATCTACTTCAATGGCTCCATTTTTAACATTCATGTACCATAGACCGATAATCACTAGTAATCCAATTCCGATAATCCAAGGCAAAAATCTTCTCATGTTTATTTAATTTTAAAGTTTAATATTTAGTTTTAATTGTTATTGAAATTCTTCTTTTCAAAGTTCGTTTTTAATATTCGTTAATTGCATTTTTATGGCTTCCAATTTTCGAATAATGTCAAATTTATCCAAAGTTTTCTTTTGTCCTTCTTTCAAATGGGTTTTGGCACCTTCTAAGGTAAATCCTCTTTCTTTGACCAAATGATAAATCAATTGCAGGTTTTTGACATCTTCGGGGGTAAACATTCGGTTGCCTTTGGCATTTTTTTTAGGTTTTAAAATATCAAATTCACTATCCCAGAATCGAATCAAAGAGGCATTAACGCCAAAGGCTTTCGCTACTTCGCCAATGCTATAATATCTTTTGTCTGGTGCTAATTCTATATGCATTTTCTCTTATTTTTTTAACGCTCTTTTTATAATTATACGAACCGATTACTGTTTAAAATACTAATCCAGCGATTGATTTTCTTGGTTGGCAGCATTAGAAATAGCAACATATTCTACCGCTGAAATTGAACCGTAATAAAAATTCAATGGATTGACTACTTTACCGTTTTTGTGCACTTCATAATGTAAGTGTGGAGCTTCTGAGCGTCCTGTACTTCCTACATAACCAATAATGTCGCCTCTTTTAACCCGTTTTCCTGCTCGACATTTGTATTTGCTTAAATGCGCGTAGAGGGTTTCATAGCCATAACCATGCCGAATTACAATATGATTTCCAAAGCCAGAAGCCGAATTGTCAGCTCGTACCACAATGCCATCACCACTGGCAAAAATTGGTGTTCCAGTTTTAGCTGTAAAATCCATCCCCTCATGCATCTTGCGAGCTTTAGTAAACGGATCGGTACGATAACCAAAACCAGAAGCTACATGTTTTAAATTTTCATTTCGTACGGGCTGAATGGCAGGAATGCTAGCCAAAAAGACCTGTTTTGCTTCTGCCATTTTCAAAATAGCATCCAAGGATTTTGATTGAATGGCCAATTGTTTGCTCAAAACATCCATCTTTTTGGTTGTACTGCTTACGAGTTCCGAATTGTTAAATCCTTGTAAGGCGGCATATCTATTTTTGTTTTTGTAGCCTGATTTTCGCTCTTCATCAGAAATGGGTGCTGTATTGAAATACGTTCTGTACAAATTATTGTCACGTTCAGCTATTTGTTCAGCTACTCCTTGTAATTGCTCCAGTTTTTTATTTAAAATGGCATAATTCAATTTTAAGTTTTCAATTTCCCTTTCTTGAATCCTGTCATTGGGGGTTTTGAAATAAGGAACATTCAATAACGCAACAAAAGACAGGAAACCAAAAAGTGCTGCAGCCACTAAAAACAAGACGGCAAAACCGAATTTCTTACTTTTTTTAGTGGTAATTTTTCGATACGCTAATTTTTCGGAATCGTAATAATATTTTACTTTCGCCATATTTTAAAATACCCTATTTTTGCAACTTGTAAAAAAGTTAGTCGAACAAATTTAAGAAATGTTTCAAATGTTCTTCTTTTTTTTACCATAAATAAAATAATTAGAAAAAGTAGTCTTTGTAGCCTACTGATAAACAGGAAACTGTTCTTTTTTCTAAATTATGAAATCAACTCAAGACCAATTTCGCATCAAATACTATGAAATCACAAGACGTACGTAAACAATTTTTAGATTTTTTTGAAAGCAAAGGGCATTTAATTGTTCCTTCGGCGCCCATCGTTCTTAAAGACGATCCAACCTTGATGTTCAACAACTCAGGAATGGCGCAATTCAAAGAATATTTTTTGGGCTTAGGAACTCCAAAAAGCCAACGTATAGCCGATACTCAAAAATGTTTACGTGTTTCAGGAAAGCATAATGATTTGGAGGAAGTAGGTATTGATACGTATCATCACACGATGTTCGAAATGTTAGGGAACTGGTCGTTTGGTGATTACTTCAAGAAAGAAGCCATTCATTGGGCTTGGGAATTACTGACCGAAGTATACAAAATTGACAAAGACATCCTTTATGTTACCGTTTTTGAAGGAAGCGTAGAGGAAAATGTGCCTTTTGATCAAGAAGCTTATGATATTTGGAAAACATTAATCGCTGAAGACCGTATTTTATTAGGCAATAAAAAAGACAATTTCTGGGAAATGGGAGATCAAGGTCCTTGTGGTCCTTGTTCCGAAATTCACGTTGATATTCGTTCAGCAGAAGAGAAAGCTGTTATTGATGGTAAAGAATTAGTCAATGCCGATCATCCTCAAGTGGTGGAGATTTGGAATAATGTATTCATGGAATTCAACCGTAAAGCAGATGGTTCATTAGAAAAACTGCCAGCTCAACACGTTGATACTGGTATGGGATTCGAACGTCTTTGTATGGTTTTACAAGGAGTGCAATCGAATTATGATACGGATGTATTTACCCCGCTGATTAGAGAAATCGAAACCATCACGGGCGCAAATTATACCATTAAAGCTTCTAACGAAGCCGAAGAGAAAGTAAATATTGCGATTCGTGTTATTGCGGATCACGTTCGTGCCGTAGCTTTTGCTATAGCCGATGGACAATTGCCATCCAACACAGGTGCAGGATATGTTATTCGTAGAATTTTACGTCGTGCTATTCGTTACGGCTTTACTTTCTTAAATACCAAAGAGCCTTTTATCTATAAATTAGTAGATACTTTAAGTGCTCAAATGAGTGCTTCTTTTCCTGAAATTCGTTCTCAAAAAGCCCTTTGTTCTAACGTAATTCGTGAAGAAGAAAGTTCCTTCTTGCGTACGCTAGATCAAGGATTAGTTTTGTTGGACGTAGTGATTGCTAACAATCAAGGGACTGTGATTGATGGTAAAAAAGCCTTTGAATTGTACGATACCTATGGTTTTCCAATCGATTTAACAGCTTTGATTTTATCTGAAAAAGGATTGCAATTAGACGAAAAAGTTTTTGAAGAACAATTACAATTGCAAAAAGAACGCTCTCGTGCCGCTTCAAAAGTTTCTGCAGGGGATTGGAATGTAATTGTAGAAGATGATATCCAGGAATTTGTAGGTTACGATCGTTTGCAACACCAAGTGAAAATCACAAAATACCGCAGAGTAGAAAGTGTAAAAGAAGGCGAAATTTTTCAGTTAGTTTTTAACGCGACTCCTTTTTACGGAGAAAGTGGTGGACAAACGGGAGATAAAGGCTATTTAGAAGCAACTAATGGAGATATTACATACGTCATTGATACCAAAAAAGAGAATAATCAAACGATTCATTTGGTAAAATCCTTACCAGAAAATCTAACCGATACGTTTAAGGCTATAGTAGATGTTAAGCAAAGAGCAAGAACCTCTTCTAATCATACCGCAACCCACTTGTTGCATCAAGGTTTGAGAAAAGTGCTGGGAACACATATTGAACAAAAAGGTTCGATGGTGCGTTCGGCTTCCTTGCGTTTTGACTTTTCACACTTTTCTAAAGTATCAGACGAAGAATTGAAAGAGGTAGAAAACTTTGTTAATGCTCGTATTCGTGAAAGTTTACCATTAATTGAAAAACGCGGAATTGCCAAAGAACAAGCGCTAGAAGAAGGAGCTATTGCTTTGTTTGGTGAAAAATATGGCGACTTGGTTCGTATGATTAAGTTTGGAGATTCAGTTGAGCTTTGTGGAGGAACTCACGTTTCGAATACTTCTGAAATTTGGCATTTTAAGATTGTTTCCGAAGGAGCAGTGGCAGCAGGTATTCGACGAATTGAGGCGATTACTAGTGAAGCAGCCAAGGATTTCTTTGAATCACAATTAATCACTTTTGGGGAAATCAAAGATGTGTTGAAAAATCCAAAAGATCCAATCAAAGCCATTCATGGATTACAAGACGAAAATGCTCAATTGAAAAAACAAATAGAGACCTTGTTAAAAGATAAGGCTAAAAACATGAAAGGTGAATTAGCAGCAGCTTTTCAAGAAGTAAACGGAGTAAAATTCCTAGCGCAACAAGTAGATTTAACGGCTGAAGGTGCAAAAGATTTGGTGTATGAATTAGGGAATTTAGGTAACAATATTTTCATTGTTTTGGCTACGGTAAATGAAGACAAACCAATGTTGACCTGTTATATTTCTAAAGAGTTAGTTGCAGATAAAAATCTAAATGCGGGACAAGTAGTTCGCGAATTAGGAAAATATATCCAAGGTGGAGGAGGAGGACAGCCTTTCTTTGCTACTGCTGGCGGAAAGAACGCAGCTGGAATTTCAGAGGCTTTGTCGAAAGCAGTTGAGTTTTTAAACTAAAATGCTACTGTATTTATAGTTGTTAATTTAGGAATTTACCCCTTTAGTAATCGTTTTGGTAAAGATTACTAAAGGGGTTTTTTGTTTTGAAGGTCTTCAAAATAAAAATTAAAACAAATAAACAAATCATTAGCAATTGTTTATGTTTTTCGTTTTATTTTATAGGTATATCTTTATAAATTTTAAGATTAATAAGTTGTGTTTTGTTTTTTTTATGATTTTTTTTGCAAAAAAAATACACACATAATAATGAAAAAATTACTTTCCCTACTTGGTGCTACTTTGTTAGTACTTGCCTCTTGTTCTACTGATGATACTAATTCATCAAATCCAACAGCTTCAATATTAGTAAAAAAAATGTCTACTGTTAATAACGGCAAAACTTATACTCAAGATTTTACCTACAGTGGTAATAAAATAGTAAGTACAGTCGATAGTGATGGAAACAAAACAGCCTATACTTATACTGGAGATTTTATAACTAAAATTGTAGATACAGATAATAAAGGAGCTGTAGATTATACGATAGAGTTCTCCTACACCAATAGTAAGCTCACATCTAAAACAACTTATGAGTCTGGAGCACAATACAAGTATAGAACTAAATATGTTCATAATACAGACGGTACTATTTCCTATGAAGAGTTTAGAACTGCTGTTGCAACAGGTGTAGAGCAAGAATATGGTTATATTGGGAAATATACTTACAAAGGTGGTAATTTAATCAAGAACGAATATTTATACTATGGTTCGGAGAATACTGCATCATATGAATATGATACTAAAAATACTCCTTTTAAAAATGTACTAGGTTTTAATCTGTTGTTAGAAGAGGATATGACGAGTAATAATATTGTTAAAATTACTTATTCTAAATCTAAAGATGTAATTTCAAATACGTATATCTATAATGCTGATGGTTTTCCGACGGAGCAAAAAGGTTTTTACAATGGAGCTTTAATTAAAGGTCCAACTACATTCATATACTAAGATTTTTTAATATTTAGTCAAATAGAATTAACTTAAATCCACAACTATTCCGTTTCAAAATTGGAGTAGTTGTGGTTTTTTATTTTAAAGATTTTTATTTCGTATTTTTGGAATATTAAAATTAGAAATGAACTTTACAACGAATATACCCATTCCTCGAAATCTTAATTCCATAGAATATAGTTCCAAAATCCTTTTGTTTGGCTCTTGCTTTGTTGAAAATATGGGAAAGAAATTAGGATATTTTAAGTTTCAAAATAGTACTAATCCATTTGGGATTATTTTCAACCCATTTTCTATTGAAAAGCTTATTGAAAGAGCGGTATTGGAAAGATGTTTTACCAAGGAAGATATTTTTTTCTTCAATGAAAGATGGCATTGTTATGAAGTGCATTCTGAGTTGAGTGATGCTGATTCTGAAGTATTCTTGAGTAAACTGAACCAAATTCTTTTAGACACCCAAAAGCAATTACGGCAAGCGACCCATTTTATCATCACTTATGGTACTTCGTGGGTGTATCGGCATATTGAAACCAGCACTATTGTAGCAAATTGTCATAAAGTACCACAAAAGCAATTCAGCAAAGAGTTGTTGTCCATTGATACTATCCAAAAATCGATTCAGAATACAGTCTCTTTAATTGGAACCATAAATCCGAAATGTAATTTTGTTTTTACCGTTTCGCCTGTGCGCCATCTCAAAGATGGTTTTGTCGAAAATCAAGTAAGTAAAGCGCATTTGATTGCTGCAATTCACGACGAACTTAAAACTGAGCACTTAAAACTGAGCACTGATTACTTTCCTTCATACGAAATCATGATGGATGAGCTACGAGACTATCGTTTTTACGCCGATGATATGATACATCCTAGTGCATTAGCGATTGATTATATCTGGGAACGATTTACGGCGACTCAAATTAACGATACTGCAATAGCTACAATGGAATTGGTTCAAACCATACAAAAAGGCTTGGCACATCGGCCATTTAATCCAAATTCAGAAAGCCATCAGAAGTTTGAGGCAAATCTGAAAGAAAAAATAGCTACATTAGAGGCACAGTATTCATTTATGAAATTTTAGTTATGTTGAAACGCATTTTAATTGGAGTTGGAGTAGTAGTCATTGGCTTGTTGTTGTTCAAATACTGCGATTTTAAAAAAGAAAAAGAAGACGAGTTCGATTACAATACGAATCTCATTCAGCAACAAATCCTAAATGTGGGGAAATTGGTGGTGACCGAAGGACATTTTTCGGAAGTAATCACGTATAAGAATTCGAATAAATATCTCATGGACATGATTTCATTTGAAAAGAAGGCGATTGTGATTGTGAATGCTAAAGTCACCGTGGCTTATGATTTGCACCAAATGAAATACAATATCGACGAAAAGAACAAAACCATAACGATTCTTTCCATTCCAAAAGAAGAGATTTCAATTTATCCCGACATCCAATATTATGATGTGGAGCAAAGCAAGCTCAATGAATTCACAGGAGACGATTACAACAAAATCAATAAAACCGTACGAGCAAATTTAGCCAAGAAAGTAGATAAATCGACACTGAAGTCCAATGCAAAAAATCGTCTGGTAAGCGAAATCTCAAAAATGCTTATTTTAACGAATTCTTTGGGCTGGAAACTACAATACAATGGTGAAGTCATCGAAAATGAAAGCCAGCTAAAGCAGGATTTGAAGTTATAAAGCAAGAATAAACTACAAAAAATAAATTCCAAATTCCATAAAAAAAAAAATAGTTTACATCGAAAGGTGTTTTTAAAAATTAAACCGCAAATTCACAAATTTTTATTTCATATTAAAGGTAATGTGGTCAAAAATAGTTGGTGATTTTTCATTTAAGATTAGTTAAATTGCT
>NZ_JMTM01000008.1 GCF_001662485.1 Flavobacterium succinicans | reverse complement strand
ACATAATCCGAACCACTTGGTGCAATAGCGGTATTATGTGTCCAGAAATACAATGCTCCATTGATAATACCACTATTGGCATTGATAAACTTATCCGCATCAATTGCCGAAGGATATGGATTCCCTAACAAATTGAATTGACCTGCCCCTGCAGTAAAGGTATAATCCCCATTGTTTGGAACCCCTTTGAAAGCTACTGGCTGTGCCCAATTAGATGCAGTTGGAACTGGCCAAAAATTAGGTTTCGGAACACGAATAATATATCCTACTCCTGGAATCATAGTACTAGGAGTTGGACTAGTAGCTGGATTATTATAAAGAACCCAATCATTTAGGGCACCATCGAACCTAAAATATTTATCTGCTAACGTATTGGGAGATAAAGCCACTATATTTTGACCTGTTACCGGTGAAGCCCAATACGTAAAATCAAAATTTTTCATCGGAGAAGAAGTACGACGGTATTCTATAGCTCCTGTATTCGTTACATTGGTGGTTTGTACCAAGCTTGCGTTGTTTTCGAAAA
>NZ_JMTM01000007.1 GCF_001662485.1 Flavobacterium succinicans | reverse complement strand
ACACCATTTCAATATAGTCCAATTGTATTTTTGTCATATCGAGCGCAGTCGAGATGTGACGAGGGTTCTCGACTGCGCTCGAACTGACAAAATGGACTATTTTATAAGTTATAGGTATTATTTTTGAAAAGATTGTGGGGGAGAATGGCCACGAATGCACGAATTGTTTTTGAAAAGTTTGTGGGGAGAATGACCGCAAATTCGCTAATTGTTTTGAAAAGATTGTGGGGGAGAATGACCGCAATTTCGCAAATTTATTGAATTTTCTATTTTCGGGTTTGCTTTGTGAGATGCTGATTGATTATATTTTTTAACCCTTTCTGAGTTTTTGACTCTGAAAGGGTTTTGTTGTTTAGTACGGATGACCGCAAATTACTTCGTCTGTTCTATCGCTCGAGTCATGAATTATAGGAAACACCATTTCAATATAGTCCAATTGTATTTTTGTCATATCGAGCGCAGTCGAGATTTAACGAGGGTTCTCGACTGCGCTCGAACTGACAAAATGGACTGTTTTATAAGTTATAGGTATTATTTTTGAAAAGATTGTGGGGGGAATGGCCACGAATGCATGAATTGTTTTTGAAAAGTTTGTGGGGAGAATGACCGCAAATTCGCAAATTATTTTTGAAAAGTTTGTGGAGGGAATGGCCACGAATGCACGAATTCTTTTTGAAAGATTGTGTGGGGAATTGCCACGAATGCACGAATTGTTTTTGAAAAGTTTATGGGGAGAATGGCCACGAATGCACGAATTGTTTTTTGAAAAGATTGTGGGGAGAATGACCGCAAATTCGCAAATTATTTTTGAAAAGTTTGTGGGGAGAATGACCGCAAATTCGCGAATTATTTTTGAAAAGATTGTGGGGGAATAACCGCAAATTCGCAAATTTTTTTTTGAAAAGATTGTGGGGGGAATGGCCACGAATGCACGAATTGTTTTTGAAAAGTTTGTGGGTTGAATGGTCGCGAATTACTTCGTCTGTTCGCTATCGCTCGAGTCGCAAATTGGTTTTGATATTGGGACGGTTAAAAAACTAAAACTATGGTTGTTTTCTATCAAGTGTTGTCTGTTTTCATTGAGGCTTGTTGTTGTTTGTTATGCAAGATTAATGTTATCTTTGTCCAAACAATTTAGAGTGCCATTCTTTTTGGCTCTAGCTTATTAATATCCATGAATACCATACCTACTCAAAACGACGATTGGTTGTTTGAAATAACACCCAAAAATTCTTTTTTTTCGTTTCCTCTCAAAGAAGTATGGCACTATCGTGATTTGTTGTTGCTTTTTGTTAAACGGGACATCGTTACGGTATATAAGCAAACCATTTTGGGCCCCCTTTGGTATTTGATACAGCCTTTATTTACGGCGATCACTTTTACCATTATTTTTAATTCGGTTGCAGGTATACAAACTGGAACGGTACCACCTTTTTTATTCAATATGGCGGGGATTACCGTTTGGAATTACTTTACGGCCTGTCTAACGGGGACTTCGGATACGTTTCGAGCGAATGCTAGTATTTTTGGGAAAGTGTATTTTCCAAGAATTATTACGCCGCTTTCGATTGTGATTTCTAATTTGATCAAATTGGGGATTCAGTTTGGTATTTTCTTTGCTTTTTATACTTTCTTTTATTTTCAAGGTGCTGCCGTAGCCCTTCATTGGTCGGTTGTTTTTCTTCCGTTGCTTATTACTATTATGGGTCTTTTGGGCTTAGGGTTAGGTATGCTTATCTCTTCATTGGTTACTAAATACCGCGATTTTAGCCATCTCATAGGTTTTGGTGTGCAACTGTTGATGTATTTGTCGGCAGTGATGTATCCTCTGTCATTGATTGAAGACAAACTGCCTAAGTACGGATGGCTCGTTCATTATAATCCTTTGGCTTATATCATCGAAACGTCACGCTTTATGTTATTAAATGTGGGAACCTTGTCTGTAAACGGACTCCTTTTTACTTTTGTCGTAACGATGTTTGTTTTCTTTGCAGGTCTTTTGGTTTTTAATCGAACCGAGAAGCGTTTTATTGATACGGTGTAGGAAGTGTTCAGTAGTCAGTTTTTAGTACTCAGTTGATTTATAGTTCGATAATAAATGTGTAAAGATATTATTTTAAAAGCCGAAAACATCTCCAAACAATACCGCTTGGGTACTGTTGGAACCGGTACGCTCAGTCACGATTTGAACCGTTGGTGGCATAGAATACGAGGGAAAGAAGATCCGTATTTGAAGATAGGCGAAACCAACGACCGCAGTACGAAAGGGACTTCCGATTATGTTTGGGCCTTGCAAGACATCAATTTTGAGGTACAACGTGGCGAAGTGTTGGGCATCATTGGAAAGAATGGCGCTGGGAAGTCGACTTTATTGAAGATTTTATCCAAAGTCACCGCACCCACCACGGGGAGTATCAAATCGCGAGGACGTATTGCCTCTTTATTGGAAGTAGGCACTGGATTTAATGGAGAACTCACCGGACGCGAAAATGTCTATTTAAACGGTGCCATTTTAGGCATGACCAAAAAAGAAATCACCGAGAAGTTAGATGCAATTATAGCTTTCTCAGGTTGTGAACGTTATATAGATACTCCTGTTAAAAGATATAGTAGCGGAATGACCGTGCGTTTGGCCTTTGCCGTAGCCGCATTCCTAGAACCTGAAATATTGGTGATAGATGAGGTCTTAGCGGTAGGGGATGCCGAGTTTCAGAAAAAAGCTATTGGGAAGATGCAAGATATCTCGAAAGGCGAAGGAAGAACGGTCTTGTTTGTGAGTCATGATTTAAGTGCAATAAGCACTCTTGCTACAAGAACTATTGTTTTAAAAAATGGTAATATTTTTGCCATTGAAGAAACTAATAAAGCAATATCAATATATTCTTCTATGGATCAAGATGATAAGGTTTTTGTTCAAAAGGAAGTTATTGGTATGCCCTCGGTAACTAAAGTAGAAGTAGTTACTTCTGAAGGGGGAACATTGCAAGCAAACGGAAAATCTTTAATGATTAATTTCGAGATATTAATGCCTAAGGAAAATTACGAAAATTTGTCTCTTTCTTTTCAAGTTATTGACAATCTAAATAAAGCAGTTTTATTTGCTTATGTTTTTGATAATGATTCCCCAATTTGTAGAAAAAAAGGGATTAACAAAATAAATTATGAGTTTGATAACCTCAGACTTTATAAAGGGAACTATTATCTTAAGATTCATTTAGCAAATTCAAAAACAAGAGAGAAATTTCAAGAATTTGACTGTTGTGGTTTTGAAGTAGAGATGATTAATCAAAAAGAACCAGAATGGGGTTGGCAAAATAATGTTTGCCAATATATAGATGATGGTAAATGGACCACTGATTATTGATAAGAATGAAAAAAATAATAAAAACAATTGTAAGCAAATTAAAGTTAGCCTTAAAAGAGCAAAAGGCGAAAAATGTTTACAATAAGTATAAAGACTATACGATGATACCATCTTTAATCTTTATTGATAATGTATTGTTATGTGATAGCATCAATTCAATAGATGGTTGTGTCGTGGAGTGTGGTGTTTGGAGAGGAGGAATGATCGCAGGAATTTACGATTATTCAAAACTAAAAAGAAAATGTATTTTGTTTGATAGTTTTGAAGGATTACCCAGCGTGAAAGAAAATGATGGAGATGCAGCAAAAGTATGGCAGGAATCAAATAATGGAGTGGGCTTAGATAATTGCAAAGCAGAAATTTCTTTTGCAGAAAAAGCAATGAAATTAGCCAATTCAAAAGATCATAGTATTGTTAGAGGTTGGTTTGATCAAACTTTGCCTATAGCGAATATTAATGAACCTATTGCTATTTTGCGTCTCGATGGTGATTGGTATGATTCTACAATGGTCTGTTTAGTAAATTTATACCCTTTAGTTGCTGAAAATGGTATAATCATAATTGATGATTACTATGCTTGGGATGGCTGTTCAAGAGCGATTCATGATTATTTGTCACAAAATAATTTGCCTTTAAGAATTTCCCAGACAACAAATGGGGTATGTTATATAAAGAACACAAAACAAGGAAGAAAATTCTAAAATTATGACTCCAAAAGATTATAAAGATGATTTTCATGCTATACACTTTCAAAACTCAATAGATTCTGCTAATGAGGTAGTGCCACTATTTTTGTCTTACTTTAAGCCAAAAAAGGTTTTAGATATTGGTTGTGGACTAGGAACTTGGTTGAAAATATTTGAAGAAAATCAATGTGATATTTTCGGAATTGATGGCGATTATATTGCAGTCAAAGATTTGGTTATAGGAAGCAACAAGTTTAAACCCTATAATTTAAATTTAGAATACAATTTACAGACAAAATTTGATTTGGTTATATCATTAGAAGTTGCTGAGCATATTTTGCCGGAAAATGCTGAAATATTTATTGAATCAATGTGTTTGCATGGTGATGTTATCTTGTTTTCGGCTGCTATTCCTGGCCAAGAAGGAACTTTACATTATAATGAACAATACAATGACTATTGGATTGATCTTTTTTCTCAAAATGGTTATCAGTGTGTTGATTTTTTAAGACATAAAATTTGGAATAATAGCAAAATTAGCTGGTGGTACAGGCAAAATATTTTGATTTTTATTAAAGAAACAGAAATAAATAACCCAACTTATGACTTAATGACAAAAGAAAAAAGTCAGAACCAAAACTCGTATGTACATCCAGAATTGTATAAATACAAGTGCGCAAAAGTCGAAGGATTAGAGAAATTAGTAAATAGTCCGACTAAACTGTTGAAATATTATTTAAGACGAGTAAAAGCAAAATTGAAATGACAAGAGAAGCAAATCTTATTCGATTAGAAAATGTAGAAAAAATAAATATTTCAAATAGAGATTATTTAGTTTACTTATCTTTTCATAAAGAATTAAAGATAGCCATACAGAATTATGCTAAAGGTAAATTGTTAGATATTGGTTGTGGCAATAAGCCTTATGAGATTTGGTTTAAAGGGAAAATCTCGGCCTATATGGGTTGTGATATTGTACAGTCAAGTTTAAATAAAGTTGATGTTTTATGCGAGGCCAATAATATACCTCTTCAAAGCAATAGTTTTGAAACGATTATTTCTACACAGGCTATAGAACACATAGAAGATTATCAAGGAATGATTCATGAGGCCTTTAGATTGTTGAAGAATGATGGGTGTTTTATTTTATCAGGTCCTTTTTATTGGCATTTGCATGAAGAGCCCTATGATTTTTTTAGATTCACAAAATATGGGCTAAAATATATTTTAGAAAAATCTGGATTCGAAATAATTGAAATTACTCCAAATGGTGGAGCATGGGCGACTCTTGGTCAAATGATAAATCACACTTTTGGGTTTAATAACACCAATGCAAATTCAATTGCCAGAGGAATCAAATATCTGTTTCGTAAATTGAGAATTTATATTTTGGTAAATAGAATTTTTAGTTATTTGGATGCAAAAGATTTCAATTCTATAAATACAATAAATTATGTTGTTGTTGCAAGAAAAAAATAAATTATGATCCCAATTTTATCCATAATTATTCCTTGTTTCAATTCTGAAGCAACTTTAGAAAGCACTTTGGAGTCTGTTTTACACCAAGATTTTCAAGAGTGGGAAGCTATAATCATAAATGATGGTTCAATTGATTTAACTGAAGAGATTGCTTTAAAATGGATAAATCGTGATAACAGGTTTAACTATTTTTCAAAGCAAAATGAGGGTTTAGGTAAGACTAGAAATTTTGGCATTTCAAGAGCAAAAGGGAAGTATATTTTACCATTGGATTCTGATAATTTAGTAGCGAAAGATTTTGCAAATGAAGCGGTATCAATTTTAGAAAATAATATTAAAATTGGTGTGGTCCATGGTGATGCAGAATATTTTGGAGAAAAATCAGGATTATGGAAGGTTAATGAATTTGATTTGACTAAGATGCTCATTGGAAATTATATAGATGCTTGTGCAATTTATAGAAAAAAAAATTGGGTTGAGGTTGGAGGCTATGATGAGAATATGCCATATCAAGGTCATGAAGACTGGGAATTATGGATTGCTTTTGGTAGTATTGGAGTACAATTTAAATATTTAGATAAAATCACTTTTAAGTATAGAGTGACTAGCAATTCAATGATTAGATCCTTTACTGATACGATGGAACAACTAAACAAAGATTATATCTTTAAAAAATATAGTAAACAGTATCAGAAATCTTACAGAGATGTTTATTCGTTGTATAAAAAGAACGAAAGAAGATACGTTAATAATTTAAAAAGCGAAAAATTTGTAATTAATCTTTTCACAAAGAAATTTTTGGGAATCAGACTTTTTAATATTAATGATGAAATTATTTAAAATGATAAACAGTAATCCTTTAGTTTCAATATGCATTCCTACCTATAATGGGGGTAAGTTTATTAAAGAAGCGTTACAATCTGCCGTAGAACAAACATATAAAAATATTGAAATTATAATATCAGACGATAATTCTAATGACGAGACATTGATTATTATCAAAGATGTTCTAAAAGATTGTACCGTACCTTTTTATATTTATAATCACGAACCAAAAGGGATTGGTGAAAATTGGAATCATTGTGTTAAAAAGTCAAAAGGAACTTATATTAAGTTTCTTTTTCAAGATGATGTTTTAGCAATTGATTGTGTAGAAAAAATGATTAATCTAATAGAATCAGATCCGAAAATCGGAATGGTTTATTGCAAGAGGAACATTATTTATGATGCAAATAATCGTGATCATATTTCATGGATAAATAATTATGCAATACTTCATAAAAGCTGGTTTGAGTTTGAGGTTGAAGAAGGCATTACAAAAGGGACAACATATTTGAAAAATATTAATTTGATGAAAAATCCTTTAAATAAAATAGGGGAGCCGACTGCTGTTTTGATTAAAAAGGAATGTTTTGAGAAAATAGGATATTTTAATATAAAGCTAAAACAATCTTTAGATTTTGAATATTGGTATCGATTGATGAAATTTTATGACATTGGGTTTGTAAATGAGAAGTTGATTTTTTTTCGCTTACATCCTGACCAAGCTACATTTGCAAATAGAAAATCAAATTTGAACGAAATGGAATCTTTGAGAGAGTCATTATATAGAACTATATTTTGGCAGTTACACCCTGAAAGGAGATGGAAGCTTTTTAAAACTCAGAGTAAAATTGCTAATTTGGTTAGATTTTTTAAAAGATTATTGTCAAAGAATTAAGAACCCTTTTTTTAGAATCCTATTTATGCTCGCCACCATCATCCCATACTGCAAACTTACCTTCTTCGAGGCTGCATTACAATCATTTGCCAATCAAAGCCGTCAGCAATTGGAAATGTATATTGGGGATGATTATCTATCGGCAATAACCATTTTAAAAATACAATTGGTAGTATAGTCTTGCTAAAAGTTGTTGCTATAACGAAAATTTTATGTAAAAAAAATAAAACTTTATCGCATATCGATAACTTTTGTTGTAAATATAAAAAGTTATCGATATATCGAAAACTTATTGTATTTTTGTACTTGATGAATAGATACAATCACCATGACAGCAATTCTATATCCCGAACAAATACAAGCTCGAAACCATTATATAGATAGGGTTAGGCCGTTTGTTGGACAAAATATAATAAAAGTGCTTACTGGGCAAAGACGCGTTGGAAAGAGTTATTTACTTTTTCAGATTATGCAAGAAATTGAAAAAAGTGCTACGGCTCAAATTTTGTATATCAATAAAGAAGATTTGGCATTTTCGTTTCTAAAAACAGCCGAAGATTTGCATCGTTATGTTGTTGAAAACAAGTCGAAAACAGGGAAAACTGCTGTTTTTATTGACGAAATTCAGGATATAGAAAATTTTGGATCCGCTTTGCGTTCTTTGCTTTTACATCCCTATTTGGATTTGTATTGCACAGGGAGTAATGCCAATTTATTGTCAGGTGATATTGCGGGGTATTTGAGCGGTCGTTATATCGAAATAGTGGTTTATAGTCTTTCCTATACCGAATTTTTAGATTTTCATCATTTAGAATCCAATTCCCAGAATTTGGATAAGTATATAAAATACGGAGGCTTACCCTATTTGAAACACTTGCCCTTAGAGGAAAATATTGTCTTTGAATATCTCAAGAATATATATGCTACTATTGTATATCGAGACATCATTAATCGATTTGCAGTACGAAATACTCCCTTTTTAGAACAATTAGTTTTGTTTTTGGCTGGGAATACGGGCAGTATTTTTTCATCCAAAAAAATAAGCGATTTTTTGAAATCACAACAGGTAAAAATGTTGCCAAAGCAAGTACAAACCTATATTTCGTATTTGACCAATGCTTTTTTGATACACAAAGTGGTGCGCTATGATCTGATTGGGAAACGCGTTTTTGAGTTTGGAGATAAATACTATTTTGAGAATTTAGGCATTCGAAACGGAATTTGTGGCTATCGATTAGAAGACCGAGGGAAGCTATTAGAAAATGCCGTTTATAATCATTTACTGTTCAAAGGATATAAGGTTAGTGTTGGGAAATTAGATCAGCTAGAAATTGATTTTATTGCTCAAAAAGGGGGGGAAACTCATTATTTTCAAGTGGCATTAACATTGAATGCCCCCAAGACCATTGAAAGAGAGTTCGGGAATTTGGCCGCAATAAAAGATAATTACCCCAAAACAGTGATCACTTTTGATGCTTTTTCGGGAAATACTTATGGTGGTATCAACGCCATTTCGTTAGAAGAATTTTTGTTGTCTTAAATAGCTGTTATGCTCGCCATCATCATCCCATATTACAAACTTACTTTCTTCGAGGCTACCTTACAGTCCTTGGCGGCGCAAACCTGTCAAGATTTTAAAGTGTATATTGGCGATGATGCGAGTCCCGAAAAACCAACGGAATTGTTGGAACATTTTCAAGGGCAATTTGATTTTGTCTACCACCGTTTTGAATTCAATTTGGGAGGTGTGTCTTTGACCCAACAATGGGAGCGCTGTATAGCCTTATCTGATAATGAACCCTGGTTGATGATTTTGGGGGATGACGATGTGTTGGGGGAGAATGTAGTGGAGGCGTTTTATAACAACTAAAAAGAGATAAATAGAAAAAAAATTACTGTAGTGCGTTATGCAACAGAGGTTATTGATGAGGTTGGAGTTGGAATATCTAGATTATGTATGCTCTCTCAAATTAAATAATTTAAAACAATTTAAAAATGAAAATGTATTTATATAAGTTATTTAGAAAATTAGGTTATAAAATTTCTAATGAGTCAAAGAGGAAAAAAGGATTACAAGCTGAAATCAAAAAATTAGGTATAAGGAAAGACTATAACAATTTAGTTTATAGGTCTTTTAATTTTTTTTCTCTGATCAAAGAGGAATATCCAAACATTATTTTGAGAGAGTATAAAAATGGTGTTTATGCAGAATTCGATGATTTAAAATTCTACGTGGAAAGCCCTGAAGAATTTTATATTTTAAAAGAGGTATTTGTTGAAAAAGATTACAACTTTTTATCTAATGGAAGTTGTGTAGTTTTTGATATTGGGATGAATATTGGAATAAGCTCATTATTTTTTGCATTGAAAGATAATATAACTAAAATTTATTCTTTTGAACCAGTTGTAGCAACATTTAATCAAGCGCTTTATAATTTCGATTTAAATAAAAAGTATTCTAATAAAATTGAATCATTTAATTTTGGTTTAGGTGGATCTACAAGAGCTGAAAAAGTTCTATATGACTCACAAATGAAAGGAAATTGTGGAATACGATTAGATTTAAGTCCAAGTATAACTATTGATAAAGCACAAGAAATTGAAATCCAAATAATATCGATAGAAAAAATAATTAAAGATATTATTGATAGGCATCCTCACCAAAAAATTGTATTAAAAATAGATTGTGAGGGTGCAGAATATGAAATATTAAAAAAATTAGAAAAAGAGGACTTGTTAATTAAAATAGATGTTTTTATGATTGAATGGCATGATAAGGGTTCGGAAATTCTTGAAGAAATTTTGATAAAGAGTGATTTTAATATTGTTTCTAGAGCGTTAAGCCCAATTACAGGAATGATCTATGCCTTTAAATAAGTAAGATATGACGCCATTAATCTCCATTATTATACCTACCTACAATCGAGCGCATTTAATTGGTGAAACGCTTAATAGTGTTTTGGAACAAACTTACACGAATTGGGAATGTATTATTGTGGATGATGGGAGTATGGATACTACCGATGAGGTAGTGGGGAATTATGTAAAAAAAGATAGTCGCTTTCAATATCATTATAGGCCAAAAGATAGGAAAAAGGGACCCAATTCTTGTCGTAATTACGGTTTTGTGTTGAGTAAAGGAGAATTTATAAAATGGTTTGACAGTGATGATGTGATGCATTCAACGCTGCTTGAACAACAAATAGCATCTTTCGAAGAAGCCATTGATTGTAGTGTATGTAAAGTAGCACATTATGATTTTGAAAATAAAATAACTTTAAAGGAAAATACAATTTACTCTAATCAGTTAATAGAAGATTATTTGGTAGGTCGAATAACTTTTTATGTTTCTGGACCTTTATGGAGAAAAAGTTTTTTAAATAATCAAAATGAATTATTTGACGATAACCTTTCTAATTTAGATGATTGGGATTTTAATTTGCGGATGCTGTATTGTGAATCTAAAATTGCTTTTATTGACATACCCTTGATTAAATATAGGATTCATAAGGATTCTTTGTCCAAAGAAATTGGGAAATTTAATTTTGATGAAATACAATCTGAGATAAAAGCAAGAGAAAAGCATATACGGATATTATGTAATAATCAATTGGTCAATCCAACCATTTTGATAATGTATATAAAAGCAAGATATCAGTATTTTTTGAGAGAAGCTTTAGTTCGAAAGGATGAATACAAATGGCATTATTTAAAAGGTCTTTTGAAATATCAAATGCAATTATTAGACATTACAGGTATAATGAAAACCTTTTTTGGGTTTATTCTTTATTCATTATTCAATAAGGGATATAAGTTTTTGTAGTTATGAAAATTCTCTTTGTTTCTATGCCTTCCGTTCATGTGATTCGCTGGATTGAAAATCTAAAAGATACTTCTCACGAATTGTATTGGTTTGATGTATTAGGTCGGGGACGGCTAGATACTTTAGATTCGGTAACCCAATTTGTAGATTGGAAGAAAAGAAAAGTGAAATATATCAAAGGCGAATATTTTTTAAATAAAAAATTTCCAGTGGTTTATGAAAAAGTACAGCCTTTTCTTGAAGTAATTGCAAATGAAGCATTAGAAAATATAATTAATGAAATTCAGCCTGATTTAATTCATAGTTTTGAAATGCAAGGATGTTCCTATCCTATTTTAAAAACTATGCAAAAATACAAGTGTATTAAATGGTTGTATTCTTGTTGGGGAAGTGATTTGTATTATTATCAACAGTTTGCATCACAATTGATAAAAATAAATCAAGTATTGTCTAGGGTTAATTTTTTGCATACTGATTGTAAACGAGATTTTGATTTAGCGAAAAAGTTGGGATTTCAAGGAAAACATTTGGGTGTTATTCCAGGTGGAACAGGGTATCATATACAGGAATTAGAGCCCAACAAATTACCTGTAGCAAGTCGAAACATAATTCTAGTAAAAGGATACGAACATCATTTGGGTAGAGGATTGAATATTTTAAAGGCCTTACATGGTATTCAAAATAAAATCCAGAATTATGAAGTGGTGGTATTTGGGGCACATACAAAAGTGATAGACTACATTAATTCTCAAAACCTAAATTTTACAGTTTTTGACCGTCATGGGCTTTCACATGATGAATTATTGAAAATAATGGGAAAATCATTAATCTATGTAGGGAATAGTATATCGGATGGTATGCCCAATACCCTTTTAGAAGCGATTGTAATGGGTGCTTTTCCGATACAGTCCAATCCAGGTGGAGTTACAGAAGAGATAATTGAAAATGGTAAAAATGGTTTTTTAATTAAAGATCCTAACAACATAAAAGAAATCCAGCAGTATATCGAAGAGTCATTGAAAGATGAAGAAAGATTAAGAAATGCTCAAAGTATTAATCATACTATCTCTAGACAATTAGATTATTTTTTAAACCAGAAAAAAGTTGTTGAACTATACGAAAGATTTAGATAGATGCTCGCCATAATACTCCCATACTATAAAATCACTTTTTTCGAGGCTACCTTGCAGTCTTTGTCGGCGCAAACCTGCCAAGATTTTAAGGTGTATATTGGAGACGATGCTAGTCCTGAAGATCCTGCAGCTTTGCTAGAGCGGTTTCAAGGGCAATTTAATTTTGTTTACCATCGTTTTGAATCCAATTTAGGAGGTACTTCACTGACCCAACAATGGGAGCGTTGTATAGTCTTATCCGATAATGAACCCTGGTTGATGATTTTGGGGGATGATGATGTGTTGGGGGAGAATGTGGTGGAGGCGTTTTATCAAAATTTGCATAAAATGAACCAAGAAGTAATTAATGTGGTTCGGTTTGCAACGCAGATCATTGATGAGAAAGGAGAAATAATTACAACTATTTATCTTCATAAAGTCATTGAAAAATCTACTGATTTTTTGGTAAAAAAGTTCTCTAAACAAACCAGAAGTTCATTAAGCGAATATATTTTTAAGAAAAGCGTTGTTCTTGATATTGGCTTCAGAAACTTTCCCATTGCTTGGCATGCAGATGATATGGCGGTTTTGGAGTTTTCTAATTTTGGCAATTGTTATTCCATTAACGAAAGTTTAGTGTATGTTAGACTCTCTTCGATGAATCTAACCGGTGATGGGTCTTTGGATGATCTAAAGAATAGCGCTACCTTTGAATTCTGTAAAGTGTTGTTTGAAGAGTATTCGTCAAGATTTACGCTATCTCAAAAAGCCATTATTTTAAAAAAATTAGAAATGGCTTTTTGGAATATTCCTAGTTTTAAACATTATGGTGGTTTAGTGGCGCATTATGCTAAACAATTAGGGGGCGGAAAAACAATTGGCTTTCTAATTGGGACCTTTCGAACTTTGCTTATACTGTTCTTAAAAAAAACACATTTATTTTCTAGTGTTCATTTAATTCATTCCAAATTATATAAGAAATGAAAAATTTCTTTTTAGTCATTCCTACTCGAGATCGTATTGATTTTCTTTCCAATCTGTTGTTGGATTTGAACGTTTTTGCTCCTTATATCTCTCAGGTGGTTATCGTGGATCAAAGTGTTGAAGATTATACCACTAATCTTGAAAAGCTGCAATTGAACTATCCATACACTTTAGTTAAAAATGATCGGTCTCATTCGGTGAATCATTCTAGAAATCAGGCTTTAGCTTTTTACAAAGAGGAAGATTGGTTGTTTTTTTTGGACGATGATTTGCGCATACCAAGTCAAGCTTTTGAACAAATTGTAGCCACCTTGCAATCTAATGTTATTGATGTGCTGATTCCTGGGATTCAATTTGAAGGAATGGCAGAAAAGGAGTTTCAATATCACACGGTTTTAGATACTATTGCTAAACCGCATAATTTTTCGAAAGGGCGGTTTCGTTTGCAAGTGTGCTCAGGTCTCAATATTGTCAAAAAAGAGGTATTTAAAGAAGCTGGTTTTTATTTTGACGAGCACTTTACCATTTGGGGTGACGATTGGGATTACGGGATGCGCTTGTTGCAGGCTGGTGCGAATATTTATTTTGAACCAAAGATATTAGTTGAGCATTTACATGCTCCGTCAGGTGGACAAAGGGACAAAGGTAAAACATTGGATGTAGGGTTAGAGAAACAAAAACTATATTTTTATTTTTTTAGAAAACATTTTTCTAGAGCGGTGGTAAAACAACAATTGTATTTGGGAGTCATTGAAGGCGCCAAAATAGTATTGCGTTCAGGAAGTATAACCCAGCTAAAGAATACTATAAAAGGATACAAAGTATCAAATTTGAAGAAAAATAAACAATGCGAATAGGCTTCAATCCACAAAAAGATAAAAAACAAGCGCCTAATGATTTTTTTCATCAGGTTGTTATTCCAGTTTACATCCCCAATCAAGAAGGTTATTTTAAGGACAGTTTTGCGATTTTGAAATTGTGTTTGGAATCATTATTTAAAACAATCCACAGTAAAACATACGTTACGATTGTCAATAATGGAAGTGATACGATTGTAGTAGATTATCTTGATTTGCTTTTCAAAGAAAATAAAATTCAGGAATTAATTCATATCGAGAATATTGGGAAGATGAATGCTGTTCTAAAGGGATTAGCAGGTCATGCGTTTGAATTAGTCACTATTTCGGATTCGGATGTGTTTTTTTTAGCAGGTTGGCAAAAAGAAACTTATCAAGTATTTGATTCATTTCCAAGAGCAGGTTCAGTTTCTCCTTGTCCTAATTCAAGATTGATTCGGTATTATACATCAAACATTATTTTTGAAACTTTTTTTTCAAAATCCTTATCTTTTCGAGAAGTAAAAAATCCTGAAGCCATGATGTGTTTTGCTAAGAGTATTTCAGATCCCAACTTGTTTAATGAAAGTCATTTGTCGAAATGTTTAACAATTGGGAATAACGATTTTTTTGCTTTGATTGGAGGAGGACATTTCGTTAGTACTTATCGTTCCATAATTTTTAGTAAGCAAGATTTGAGTCGAATTGATTATAAGTTAGGAGGAGATAGCGAGACCGAAATCCTTGACAAGCCTATTGCTTTTCAAGGTTATTGGCGTTTGTCTACAGCTGATAATTATGCTTTTCATATGGGGAATACACTCGAAGACTGGATGTTAAAATCAGTTGAAGATTTAAAAGAAAATAATGTGACTTATGATAAAGTTCCTCTATTGACAAACATAGAATCAAATGCTTTTATGAACTGGTTTAAAATTAAAATATTTTCGAAGATATTATTCAGAAAATCAATTTGGAGATTATTTTTGAGGTATAAAGGATTGACAAAGGAAGAGGCTGCTTCTTATTAATTCTTGATGGGTTTTCAATAAAAATCATGCAAATTGAAAGTAATATTTTCAATTTGCATGATTTTTTGTTTTTTAATATTTAATGCATTGGTAATTAAAGCATTAGTTATTGTTTTTGTTTCGATAAAAAGTTGTTTTATTCTTTAAATTTGTCTTTTTCGACTGTTATTCTTGTTTTTTAGATAGTTTTTTTGATTAAATTTGTGCAAATTGAAAATGTAATTTACAATATGCGTGATTTTATCCAAAGAAAGATAGAAGCTACTATTCAACAGTATCTTAAAATATTTCCAGTTGTTGCTGTTTTAGGGCCTAGACAATGTGGTAAATCTACGTTGGTTAAAAACTTGTCTCAACATTGGGGGGCTTCGTTGTTTTTGGATTTGCAATATGATGCTGATTTGGGGAAACTCGATCAGCCGACCTTTTTCTTTGCATCCAATGCTGATAAAATTATCTGTTTGGATGAAATTCAGTTGGTTCCACAATTGTTTTCGGTCTTGCGAAGCGTGGTAGATCAAAATCGTCAAAATGGAAAGTTTGTGTTGTTGGGTTCTGCTTCTCGGGATTTGATTCAACATACTTCAGAGAGTTTAGCAGGCAGAATTGGAATGGTATATTTATCGCCTTTTACCCTCAACGAATTGGATGATTTACAAGATTTTGACCTCAAAAAGTTTTGGTTACGTGGTGGTTTTCCAGATAGTTATTTAGCGGATAGCGATGATTTTAGTGGGATTTGGCGGGATAATTTTATTAAAACGTTTGTAGAGCGCGATATTCCGCAGTTGGGTTTTCAAATTCCAGCCTTACAGTTGCGGCGCTTTTTAATGATGTGCGCGCATCACCAAGGGCAATTGATTAATTATTCCAAATTAGGAGAATCTTTAGGCTTGACCCATCCTACCATTCGTCGTTATGTCGACTTGTTGGAGCATACCTTTATATTGAGGACGCTTCCTCCGTATGAAGTAAATGTAAAAAAACGCTTGGTGAAAGCCCCAAAGGTTTTTGTTCGTGATTCAGGATTATTACATCAATTACTTGCCATTTCAGATTTTAATGCACTGCTGGGCCATCCTATTTTTGGCGCTTCTTGGGAAGCAGTAGTGATCGAAAATATACTAGTGAATTATCCAGATTGGGATTGTTATTTTTATCGTACCGCAACGGGAGATGAGTTAGATTTGGTTTTAGAAAAAGGGATGCAACGTCTTGCTATTGAATGTAAGGCTTCTACTGTACCTAACTTAACCAAAGGATTTTATCGTGCGCTAGAAGTAGTACAACCCCAACAAACGTTTGTTATTATCCCAGCACCAGTTTCCTATGAAATAGCTCCAAATATTACAGTATGTGGATTATCGGAGTTTTTGAAACGCTAAACTTTGTCAAAGTTTTGAACTTTGATAAAGTTAAAGTTTGCTTTTCTTATCTTTGACCGCCAAAAATAGTGCATTTGAAAACCATTGCTATTATACCCGCTCGAGGCGGATCGAAACGCTTAAAAGATAAAAACATCAAAGTCCTCAATGGCTTGCCTTTGTTGGTGCATAGTATTCGGTATGCACAACAATTTCCAGATCTTATTGATGGAATTTTTGTCAGTACCAATGACAAAGGGATTAAACAAGTAGCCCTTGAGTATGGCGCTCAAGTAATCGATCGTCCCGAAGCTTTATCGGGGGATCACGCTACCACCATTTCAGCTTTACAACATGTGTTGGATAACTTACCCGATACGGTACAAGATGTTGTTTTATTACAACCCACCAATCCGTTGCGCCCTGATGCTTTATTACCTGATGCGCTGCAGCTTTATTTCGAAGGAAATTACCAAAGCCTATTTACTGTAAGTAGAAACCATCAAAAATTAGGAAAAATTATCGATAATCAATTTGTACCTTATAATTATGAATTGGGACAACGGAGTCAAGACTTAGAACCTTTGTATTTCGAAAACGGATTGTTGTATATCTTACAATCGGATTTGATTCGGCAAGGGAAAATTATGGGAGAGCATTCTTTTCCATTTGTAGTTGATAATCCTTTTTCGGAAGTAGATATTGATACCCAAGCCGATTTTGACTATGCAGCGTATTTGATGGGGAAAGAGAAAATAGTCGATAGAAAATAGACTATCCAATAAAGAACAACCAAACCGAAACCCAAAACAGATAACCGACAACTGATAACCGACAACTGAAAACCGACAACAGAAAACTGATAACCGATAACAGAAATAATGAATCCTTACATAGAAATAGCAGGCAGAAAAATTGGAATTGATTTTCCACCCTTGGTCATAGCCGAAATTGGTATTAACCATGAAGGTTCTTTGGAAGTAGCCAAAGCGATGGTGGATGCCGCCCAACGTGCAGGCGTGGAAGTAGTGAAACACCAGACCCATATTGTTGAAGATGAAATGGCAGGAGCGGCTAAGAACGTAATTCCAGGGAATGCCGATGTTTCCATTTATGAAATTATGAAACGTTGTTCGTTGAATGAAGCAGATGAATTAGAATTAAAAAACTACGTGGAGCGTAAAGGGATGATTTTTATTTCTACACCCTTCTCTCGAGCTGCAGCCGAACGATTGAAAAAGTTTGATGTACCCGCTTATAAAATTGGATCAGGAGAGTGCAATAATTATCCGCTTCTAGAGCACATTGCTTCTTTTGGCAAACCGGTTATTTTGAGTACCGGAATGAATACCATAGAAAGCATTCGCAAAGCGGTGGCTATTTTTGACCGTCATGAAGTGCCAGTGGCTTTGTTGCATACCACCAATTTATATCCAACCCCCATACATTTGGTGCGATTGGGAGCTATGACTCAAATGCATGAAGTTTTTCCAGACAAAGTATTTGGATTAAGCGATCATACACTCAATAATAATGCCTGTTTGGGAGCTGTCGCCTTGGGTGCTAGTATTTTGGAACGCCATTTTACGGATCATATGCAGCGCACCGGACCCGATATTGTGTGCAGTATGGATGAGTCCACTACCAAAGAATTGATAGGTAGTTCGAATGAGATTTGGCAAATGCGAGGCGGTGTTAAAGCACCTGCTCGAGAAGAACAAGTGACCATTGACTTTGCTTTCGCGACCGTTTGCGCTATAGCGGATATCAAAGAAGGCGAAATTTTTACCAAAGAAAATATTTGGGTAAAACGCCCAGGAACGGGAAAGATTTTGGCGGAACATTTTGAGTCACTAATAGGTAAAAAAGCAACTCGGGTTATTGCAAATGATGAACAATTGAGTTGGGAGGATGTAGAATAAATTCTAAATCTTTTCAGAGTAAACCCTGTCAGCGTTCAAAACGCTGACAGGGTTGATTGACAAAAAAATAAATGAAAAAAATAGTATTTCTTACCGGTACTCGTGCCGATTTTGGTAAAATAAAATCATTGATTTCCATTCTGGAAGGGCACCCTGAATTTGAAGTCTTTGTTTTTGTGACGGGTATGCATTTGCAGGAAGAGTACGGCTATACTTTATTAGAAATTGAACGCTGTGGATTTCAAAACATTCATACTTTTTCTAATCATACCCACGAAACGACTATGGATTTGACGTTGGCCAAAACTATAGAAGGTTTATCTGGCTATGCCAAAGCAATACAACCGGATTTAATTGTTGTGCATGGGGATCGAGTAGAGACTTTGGCGGGAGCGATTGTGGGTTCTTTGAATAATATTTTGGTAGCCCATATAGAAGGAGGCGAGGTATCGGGAACAGTCGATGAATTGATTCGGCACAGTGTGAGTAAATTGAGCCATATTCATTTTGTTTCTAATGCTGAGGCAGCACAACGATTGCAACAGATGGGTGAAATCAACGAATCTATTTTTACTATTGGTTCACCTGATATTGATATTATGTTCTCGGAACAACTTCCAGATGTAGTGAAGGCTAAAAGCTATTATCAATTGGATTTCGAAGCCTACGCCATTGCCATGTTTCATCCTGTAACGACCGAGATTGATCATATGGAAGCCTACGCCCAGAACTTCGTAGCCGCTTTACTAGCCGATCATCATAATTATTTGGTAGTCTATCCAAATAATGATTTAGGGAGTCGATTGGTTTTGAAAGCCTACGAAGCCTTGAAAGGCAATCCAAGATTCCGTATCATACCTTCTTTGCGTTTTGAATATTTTCTGACCTTGTTGAAAAACAGTCAATTCATCATTGGCAACAGCAGTGCAGGGATACGTGAGGCACCTTATTACGGCATTCCGATTATCAATATAGGAACGCGTCAACAAAATAGAGCGGTGCATGCCGATATTATTCATGTCGATTATGATGAAAAGAATATTTCAGAAGCTTTAAAAAGTATTGATTTGCACCAAGTACAACCTACAGCTACTGATTTTGGACAAGGAAATAGTGCACAGTTGTTTTTAGATTGTCTTAAGGAAGCAACGCTATGGAATAGTAATCATCAAAAACAGTTTAGGGATTTGTAATATTCGACCCTTTCAGAGTTTTAAACTCTGAAAGGTTTTTAATCAACTAGAGAAAGATTTTTCATGAATTAAAACCTAGTTTTGTTAGATAAAGAGCTGAATGCTTTTGTAGTTAATAATGCATATAACAGTAGTTAACCCTTTCATAGTTTAAAACTATGAAAGGGTTGAAAATAAAAACAAAAAATTGAAAACAACCCCCAAAATATTCATTTTACTACCCGATGGAATAGGGTTACGAAATTTCGCCTATTCTGACTTTCATACTATAGGCGACAAAGAAAATTTTGACCTCGTATTTTGGAATAACACTCCTTTTGATCTAACGACACTAGGATTTACCGAAATTAAAATCGGAAATTCTAAATCACATCCACTAACCGAGACGTATAAGAATGCGCGTAAGCAAATAGAGTTAAATCTAAATATTCGCAGGACTAAAGACAAGGTTTACGATACCTATCGTTTTCCTTTCTCATATACTACATTGAAAAAAGCTATAAAAAGTAGTGCAACTAAGTGGTTATCTTTTACGCATTCTTCTCCATTTGGATTGACTCGCATTCGAAAAAAAATTAAGGAAGAAGAACGTAAAACCTTGTATTATCATCAATGCTTGGAGACCTTACAAAAAGAAAAACCCGCTTTGATATTTTGTACCAATCAACGTCCAATGACAGCTATTGCTCCTTTATTGGCGGCACAAGAATTGGGAATACCAACAGCTACGTTTATTTTTTCATGGGATAATTTGCCTAAAGCGACCATGGTCGTCGAAACAGATTATTATTTTGTTTGGAGTGATTTGATGGAAAAAGAATTACTGTTCTATTATCCTTACATTAAAAAGGAACAGGTTTTTGTAACGGGCACTCCGCAGTTTGAGTCTCATTTTGATAAGACCAAGATACTATCTAGAGCAAATTTTTTTAAACAGCACCACTTAGATTTTGACAAAAAATACATCTGTTACTCCGGTGACGATGTGACTACTTGTCCAGATGATCCCAACTATTTAGAAGATGTGGCCTTAGCCATTCGTGAATTGAATAAAAAAGGGCATGGATTAGGTATTATTTTTAGACGCTGTCCCGTTGATTTTTCTACTCGTTATGATCAAGTCTTGGAAAACTATAAAGATGTAATTACTCCAATTGTTCCTCTATGGGATCGAATCGGTGAAGGCTGGAATACCATACTACCAACCCCAAAGGATATTGATTTGCAAATGAATGTCATAGCGCATACGGAGTTGGTGATCAATTTAGGATCTTCAATGGTGTTTGATTATGTAGCCCACCAAAAACCATGTGCATTTATTAATTATGACGTCGCGGATAAACGAATTACCAATTGGTCGGTTAAAAAAATATACAATTATGTCCACTTTCGTTCTATGCCCAATAAAGAAGCCGTTTTGTGGATCAATAATCCAAAAGAGATTTCAGCTATTATTGAAAAAGGAATTGCAACCCCTTCATCGGTAATAGAAAATGCTCAAAAATGGTTCGAAGTGATCAATCAACAGCCACCGCAAGAAGCCTCAAAACGTATTTGGGAAGCCATAAAAACTATCATTTCTGAAGAATAATACGTTTCTTTGCAAAGCAATAATCAAATCCATCCAACACTACTACAATAGACGTACTATAGTTTGTGAATTAGTGGCAATTAGTGTAATTAGTGTTATTTTTTTTCTATAAAATATGTTTTTCAACTCCTTGGCGTTTGCCATTTTTTTACCTGTAGTTTTTTTTCTGTATTGGTTTGTTTTCAATAAAACAAAAAATACACAAAACGCTTTACTGATACTAGCCAGTTATTATTTTTATTCTTGTTGGGATTGGCGTTTTTTATTTCTGTTAGTTTTCTCTACTTTTTTAGACTATTACACGGGTATTAGAATTGAAAAAAGCACGAATGAAAAAGGGCGAAAATTTTGGTTTTGGCTTAGTGTTATTGTTAACTTAGGATTTTTAGGGGTTTTTAAATACTTCAATTTTTTCTCGGATTCGTTTGCTCAACTACTTACTTCTGTTGGATTTAAAGCGAGTCCAATACTGCTTGATGTGATTCTTCCTGTTGGGATATCCTTTTACACCTTTCATGGCTTGTCTTATGTGATAGACATTTATTACAAGCGTATCAAAGCGGAGTATAACTTTGTTGATTATTCTTTGTTTGTGAGTTATTTCCCTTTGTTGGTGGCTGGGCCTATAGAAAGAGCCACTCATTTATTGCCACAGGTAAAAATAAAACGATCCTTTGATTTGGAAAAAGCCAAAGAAGGTTTAGCACAATTCGTATGGGGATTGGTCAAAAAAGTAGTGATAGCGGATACTTGTGCTACTTATGCCAATGCCGTTTTTGATAACTATCCTTCGATGAATTCGCTATCCTTGATTTTGGGAGCTATTTATTTTGCGTTTCAAATTTATGGGGATTTCTCAGGCTACTCCGATATGGCTTTAGGAATGTCGAAACTGTTCGGCATTGATTTACTAAAAAACTTCAATTATCCCTATTTTTCAAGAGACATAGCCGAATTTTGGCGCCGCTGGCACATTTCGTTATCGTCTTGGTTTCGGGATTATTTGTACATTCCGCTGGGAGGCAGTCAAGGGGGAATGTGGGGTAAAGTACGCAATACTTTTATTATTTTCTTAGTGAGTGGCTTTTGGCATGGCGCCAATTGGACTTATGTAGTTTGGGGATTGCTAAATGCCGCCTATTTCTTGCCGCTATTACTTTTGAATAAAAATAGAAACAATACAGGTCCTTTAATCATGAGTTATGACTGGAAGGGGGTAAGAATGATTGGGAACATCTTTTTGACGTTTATTTTAAGTACTATCGCTTGGGTCTTTTTTAGAGCGAAATCCATAACCGATGCTCTTTTGTATTTAAAACAACTTGTTGTGAATGGCGATTTTGGCTCGCAATATTTAGCTAACGAACGCTATAACTACGAAATACTTCTTTTAATTGGTGCTTTTGTAGTGGTAGAATGGAATAATAGAAATCGAGTAGAGCCCCTATCAGGACGCTATAGTCTCCTTAAGTTTGGTTTGGCTATCGCGGTCATTATGGCTTTAGGTACGTTTTCGGATTATAAGGAGTTTATTTATTTTCAGTTTTAGGAATAAAGCGTCTCGACTGCGCTCGACGTGACATAGAAATGTGATTAAATTAGTTGTCAAATCGAGCGCAGTCGAGATTGTTGTTTATAAAGAGAATTAGTTGTTATAAAAGGGTCTCGACTGCGCTCGACCTGACAGTTTGAGTTGAGTGGTTTTGTTGTCAAATCGAGCGCAGTCGAGATTATTGTTTATAAAGAAAAATTGCTGTTTAAAAGGGGTCTCGACTGCGCTCGACTTGACAGTTTGAGTTGAGAGGTTTTGTTGTCAAATCGAGCGCAGTCGAGATTATTGTTTAAGATATAAATTATGAAATTCTACTATGTTTATATTTTGTGTTGTAAAGATGATTCACTTTATGTGGGGATCACTTCTGATATTGATAGGAGGTTAATGGAACATAATGCTGGAAAATACCCAGAAGCTTATACGCATTCTCGAAGACCAGTAAAATTGGTTTTTTATCAAGAATTTATGGATCCTAATCAGGCAATTGAGTTTGAGAAAAAAATTAAGAAGTGGAGTAGATTAAAAAAACAAGCTTTGATTGATGGCAATTTTGATAGGTTGCAAAATTTATCAGAATGTAGAAACGCTACTCATTATAAATATGATCCTAATAAGGGTGAAGAGTTTGAGTAAAGGGGTCTCGACTGCGCTCGACCTGACAGTTTGAGTCGAGATTTTTTGTTGTCAAATCGAGCGCAGTCGAGATTGTTGTTTATAAAGAGGATTAGTTGTAAAAAAGCGTCTCGACTGCGCTCGACCTGACAGTTTGAGTCGAGTTTTTTTGTTGTCAAATCGAGCGCAGTCGAGATTGTTGTTTATAAAGAAGATTAGTTGTTAAAAAAGGGTCTCGACTGCGCTCGACGTGACAGTTTGAGTCGAGTTTTTTTGTTGTCAAATCGAGCGCAGTCGAGATTATTGTTTATAAAGAGAATTAGTTGTTAAATAAGGGTCTCGACTGCGCTCGACCTGACAGTTTGAGTTGAGAGGTTTTGTTGTCAAATCGAGCGCAATCGAGATTGTTTTTAAGATATAAATTATGAAATTCTACTATGTTTATATTTTGTGTTGTAAAGATGATTCACTTTATGTGGGGATCACTTCTGATATTGATAGGAGGTTAATGGAACATAATGCTGGAAAATACCCAGAAGCTTATACGCATTCTCGAAGACCAGTAAAATTGGTTTTTTATCAAGAATTTATGGATCCTAATCAGGCAATTGAGTTTGAGAAAAAAATTAAGAAGTGGAGTAGATTAAAAAAACAAGCTTTGATTGATGGCAATTTTGATAGGTTGCAAAATTTATCAGAATGTAGAAACGCTACTCATTATAAATATGATCCTAATAAGGGTGAAGAGTTTGAGTAAAGGGGTCTCGACTGCGCTCGACCTGACAGTTTGAGTCGAGATTTTTTGTTGTCAAATCGAGCGCAGTCGAGATTGTTGTTTATAAAGAGGATTAGTTGTAAAAAAGCGTCTCGACTGCGCTCGACCTGACAGTTTGAGTCGAGTTTTTTTGTTGTCAAATCGAGCGCAGTCGAGATTGTTGTTTATTAAGAAGATTAGTTGTTTAAAAAAGGGTCTCGACTGCGCTCGACCTGACAGTTTGAGTCGAGAGGTTTTGTTGTCAAATCGAGCGCAGTCGAGATGGTTTGTTTGTCAAGAGAATTTGTGGTTAGAAAGGGTCTCGACTGCGCTCGACCTGACAGGGTAAGGAATGACATTTAGTTGTCAAATCGAGCGCAATCGAGATTGTTGTTTTAAAGAGAATTAGTTGTTTAATAAGGGTCTCCACTGCGCTCGACCTGACATAGAAGATAAAATAACATAGGAATAAGATAGAATCACCAATGAAAAAATTTTTACTATACATTTTAAAAATAGGATTACTAACAGTATTTATCGCTGTAGTATTAGATTTTGGTTACACCAAAGTTTTTTTGCAATCCACGAATAGAGGGAAAATTGAAAAAGTCTTCAATTCTAAAGACGAAAAGTATGATGTGGTGATTCTGGGATCATCAAGGGCGAACAATCATTTTGTTTCCCAAATGTTTGTAGACAAAGGATTAAAAACCTTTAATTACGGGATGAGTGGTGGCCATTTGTTCGAAGCTTCGTTATTGCTTAAATTGATGTTGGAGCGCAATTATCAAATTAAAAATGTCATCTTAGAAGCCGATTTGAATTTGTCAAACGACCATCAAGCGGAAGGAATAGCGGCGAAATTTTTGCCGTTTCTTCACGAATCCGAAACCATCAAAACCCATTTTGAAAACGAAACCGATTTTATGGAGTTGTATTATATTCCTTTTTACCGTTATGTAAAATATGACGCCAAAATTGGAGTACGGGAAGTTTTTTTTACAGCTATTGGAAAGAAGACTTCGCTTATGGAAAACAAAGGCTATTATCCTTTGGGTAAGAAACCGAATGCTAACATGAAAAATAATTTGGACAACTTAAAACCTTTACCAAAAAACCAATACTACGAAGAAATTAAGCAACTTTGTAAACAGAACGGTATTAAGTTTATCCCCATAATGACTCCAATATGTGAAAACACAAAAGGAATGAATTATTTTGATAAAGTAAAAAAATTATATCCAGAAATTCACAATTATGAAAATGTAGTACTAGAGGACCAATATTTTTCTTCTTGTGGGCATTTGAATGATGCTGGAGCGAGATTGTTTACGGCTCGAATTTTAAAGGATTTTTTTAATTAATTGAGTTAACTCTTTCAGAGTTCCAAACCCTGAAAGGGTTAAAAACGCAAAAGAATATAAATATATTACCGCTATACTATGCACATCGCTTTTTTAACTCCTGAATATCCTCATCCTCGTGTATTGCATGCTGCGGGAATTGGCACAAGTATCCAGAATTTGGTAGAGGCTTTAGTTACAAAAGGAGTCCAAGTTTCTGTTTTTGTGTACGGGCAAAGTGAAGCGGCTGTTTTTGAGGAAGCTGGAATTAGAATACACTTATTAAAGACTCAAAAATATAAGATATTGGGGTGGTATTGCCATCGAAAATTTATTCAAAGATATCTCAATAAACATATTGTTTCAGAAAAAATTGATTTGATTGAAGCGCCAGATTGGACAGGAATTACAGCTTTTATGAATCTGAAAGCGCCATTAGTGATTCGTTTTCACGGGAGTGATACCTATTTTTGTCATTTGGAAAAAAGAAAGCAAAAACGAAAAAATTATTGGTTTGAGAAATTAGCCATCATGCGAGCTACCGCTTTTGTAGCTCCAACAGCTTTTGCCGCTGATGTGACAAAGGAATTGTTTGGACTTGCCCGCAAAAGCAGTAAGGTTATTTATAATGGGATAAACCAGCATGAGTTTAAAAATGATTTCCCTTTGCTTTATGAAAAAGGACTAATTTTATATGTTGGTACGATTATTCGAAAAAAAGGAGTGTTAGAGCTACCTGCAATTTTTAATAAAGTGAGAGAAGCAATTCCAGAAGCTCGATTGGTACTTATTGGAAGTGATGCTGCAGATATTCAAACGCAATCTTCGTCCACTTGGGAATTACTGAAAAAAGAATTTGAAGAGGTTGACCTTGAGCAAGTTTCGTATTTGGGAAAGATGCCCTATGCTAACGTACAAGAGTGTATTAGAAAAGCCAATGTATGTGTTTTTCCTAGCTTTGCTGAAACGTTTGGCATGGTAACGATTGAAGCTATGGCTATGCAAAAACCAGTAGTATGTAATGATTTTGGATGGTCTCAAGAATTGATTGTAGATGGAGAAAGTGGTTTTTTGGTACCGCCTGCAAACCACGCCGAGTTTGCCAAGCATATTGTAACACTTTTAGATAATCAGAATCTTTGTAAAAAAATTGGACATGCAGCCAGACAAAGAGTGGAATCTACTTTTGATATCCAGCAAATTGCCCAACAGAATATTGATTTTTATGAATCTATAATTAGTAAATAGTGATTGTTATCTATCATAATACTAGACAAGTTAGTCGGGTTACATCGGATAATCTAGAGGTCATTGACTTTGAATCATCAAAGTCAATAGCTTCGGTATTGATGCAATTAGCCATGCAATTTCCTGATAAAAAAGTAGCTTGGTGTCATGAAGATTGTGAAGAGTTTGTGAAGTGGAACGAATTCCCAAAGGTTTTGCATCATGAAACACAATAGCCAAGAACAAATTTTAGGATACAAAACCATACTTTTTTTTAAATTTTATCGCTTGCAAAAGATTAAAAACCCTTTTCGTTATTTTTCCACTTTCCAAAGACAATGGAAAGTAAGTCTGTTTTGGTCGAAACAATTAAGAGATCAAAACGGATAATGACTATAGTTTAAATTAATCTTCGTTTTTTGTATTGGATTAAGTTACCTTGAAAATTTTGTGATTTTGAAAAGCGATACCACTTCTGTACACTTTTGTATATTTGTGTTTTATTTAAGTTAGCATGACTTTGATTGCCTTTAAGAAATCAAACCCAACAAGCTCTTTTTTTGAATAATCCTGCCATATTTTGATACACTCCATTTCTATTGTTTTACCTACAGCAACAAAACAAGTGGTTTACGACAATAGTCAACCCCATAAAGTAAGCCTGTCGCTTGAGCCGTTTTTGTCTACTGAACTCATGTTTTTTGATTTAGAAATCAAATTTACAATACCTATTGCGTACTATCGGTCCCATGATTACCAATGGATCAAGTCTGATAGGGATTGGGTAGCCAATGCATTTTGTCCCAAAATTATCAAATTAAATGATGGGACATTGGTACAAGCCAATGTTTTAGAGGGACTATGGGAAGTGCATCAAAAAAATAAATCCGTACTCTTATGGCGCTTTAACCCACAGTATGCGGCTACAATCACGGAATACACTAATCCAAGTAATGATAGAGTTTTAAGGCAGGTAACTCCTAATTTCACAAACTTACCCTCATTATCCTTGTTGTTTGCTAAACAAAATGCCATTGAATTTAGCCGGTCAAAAATTCCCTTTTCAGCCATTGTATGCTTTACGGACCATTGCGATTTTGATACCGCTGAAAATTTAGTACTGCAAAGACAGTTTTTTAAAGAAAATAATATCAAAGTAACGAAAGGATTTTTCATAAATCATTTTTCAAAACGAACTGAAAATGCCTCCTATGAGCATGATGCAGCCGAACTGGAACTTTGGCGGCAAGATGGACATGAATTGTGTTATCATTCGTTGACGCAATCCTTGCGTTCTCCAGCGGAAAGTCGAGGGGAGTTTTTTAGTTTTTGTCCTCCTTTTCCCGACCTCACCACTTGGATTGATCATGGGTATCAGCCTTATAATTTTTCATTGTATGCCCAACATACTATGGCTAATCGCGAGTATGAAGCAAATTTGAAGGATAAAAACATTCAAAATCTTTGGAATTATATCGATTCTGGGACAGCTACACAAGGCGTGATCAACCAATTGAATCCCCAGCATTTTACTCTAGGAAGCTTCTGGAAGGGGGCTAAAGGCTTTGGGATTTACAAGAAAGCACAATTGATGATTAAAAACATCGTGTTTCATTTTTACGGACATCCCAAAATATTGAGTCAATACCGAAAAGTTGCGGGACATTTTAAGAAAGTAGTATATCAAAAAGATTTTGGCCAACTCAGAGCATTATTTAAAAATGGAAGTGCTTTAGTATATCAGCTTTTCAAAGTTTTTTTACTTTGGAATAGCACTAAAAACAAACCTTATCCTTTAGCAAAATACCAACCAGTTTTTTTTAAACATAAGCTTTTCGAGAAGGAGTTTTGTGTTTTTCAAACGCTAGAAATGGTAGATTTTAAAAAGGCGTTGTGTCGTGAAAATATTGATGTATTAATAAAAGAAAAAGGCGTTTGTATAGCGCATACCTATTTTTCCGTTCCTTTGTCGTATCATAGGGGCAAATTGTTCGGCACGCCTACTACGATTGATCCAATAGTGGCTCAAAATTTTAAAGGGTTAAGTCAAGAAATTCAAAATAAATCGATTTGGAATCCTACTTTACAAGAGTGGGTTGAGTATTGGAAGCCTGCTGAAAATATTGAATTGGATGTTGATACCAATGGGAAGATATATGTTATACTGCCGACTACTATAAAGTTTAGAACAATAAATTAATGGAGTTTTTATTTACAAAAGATGTTGATTGGTTGTCAAAATGGGATCACTATGTGCAAACCAATGATAGAGGAAGTCATTTGTTGTTGTCCGATTGGTTAAACTCTTACGAAACCTATAATTTTGATTATGAAGTGTGTATTGTTTTACATAAGGGAGAAATAGTGGGGGGCTTTGGAGCTGTAATTGCAAAAGCTTTGTTTTTAAAATTTTATATAATTCCGTATGGCCCCATAGTCAGTGTCGGATTTGAAAAGGAATTAAATGCACTGATTCAACACGTTGTAAATAGAGCTACTTTCCATAAATCGTGTTATTGTCATATTACTTTGCCCTTGGCCTCTTATGAAAACCCTCATGTTATGGCTGAAACATCAAAGTTAGAATTTTTAACTACTGCTTCTTCAGGGCATCTATTCCATCATGTTTATTCCTCTAGTGGACTTAATTGGGTGGATTTAAAAAAATATGCTTCAGAAAATCATTTGCTAACCGATTTGAAATTATCTCCAAGAAGGTATATCCGAAAAGCATTGAAAAACAACCTCATAGTAAAAGCTGTGACCCACGAGCATGATATTGAAAGTGCTTACCAAATTTGCATCGAAAATGCCAAAAGCAGAAAGTATAGCGTAAGAGAATGGAGGGCAATTAAAGATACTTTGATTCATTTAATTCAAAAAAATCACGCAAAATTTTTAGTTGCGAGTTCAGGCAATGTCATCAAAGGATCACTCTTAATCATTAAAGCAGGGAATCATTTTACCTATATTTTAGGAGGGACTCAAAAAGAAAAACCTGATTTGTATGTGGGGCATTTATTGCATTGGGAAGCAATTAAGTTGTCTTTTCAAAAGGGCTATGATGGGTATAATATTTCTTTGGGCGGATCTGTTGGAGTGCAGCGATTTAAATCGGGTTTTAATTCAGAATCGGTATATTTTCAAGGATCTAAACATCATTGGATTTTGAACCCTTTTTATTTTAAAATATATTTGTTTTTTAAAGTGAATTTAAAAAAACATAAGCATAGAATTGGTAGTTTTTTAACCGTAATTAAAAGAAAACATGAAAATAGAAAATAAATTGTTTTGGGAAAACGAAATGATTATCGCTACTCAAGATATCTCTAAAAACATTTCCAATTTTGAAGCTTTTTTATTTGAAAAAGCCAAAGAAAGATATGCTAAAGTTGGACCAATTAAAAGGGTGAAGGTGTTTGGTTGTGGTACTGGAAGAGAAATTAAATCAATTAATGAACTATTTCATCCCAATCAAATTATAGCTTCAGATATATCAGAAAATATGATTTTAAAGTGTAGAGAAAATCTAAAGCTTTGGGATATTGATGCCAAAACCGAGACCTTAGTTTGTGATGCTTATGAGTATACTCAAGAAAGTAATCCATTTGATATGGTTACGCTTTTGAACAGTATGCTAACCTATGTGCCAGAAAGGAAAAAAAGAATTGGGATTTTTAAAAATACTTTGAGGATTTTAAACAAAGATGCCGTTGTAGTAGGTACAGTCCATAATCAAATAGGAACCCAAAAGAAAACCTTGTATTTTAAAGTAAGAAATCTTTTTTCTTTTATTTTAGGAGATAGCGTTGGCAATAGAAATACGGGATTCAATGGATTCAAGGTTCCTGGCTATTATTATACAAAAAAAGGATTGCAAATGGATTTGGAAGCGGCAGGATTTAAAGAGATTGAAATTTATTCTTTAGAGGAATTTTCATTGTTAAAAGGAGGGAAATATGATCGAAAAAAAGGTTACAATAATTTAATATTTATTGCATCAAAATAAGGAAAATGAAAATTTCGCTCATCATCTGTACTTATCAACGTCCTAAATCCTTGCTACAATTGTTGCAATCGGTTCAGGAACAAACTTTATATCCCGATGAAATTCTGATTATTGATGGGTCAACAAATGACGCAACGCAACAGGCTTTGGAACGCAATCATTTCGAAAAACTGCACTATTTTTTAGTAAGCAAAGAACAAAGAGGATTGACCAAGCAACGCAATTTTGGTATTGCCAAAGTAAGTGCGGACATAGAAATTGTTTGCTTTTTAGACGATGATACGGTTTTAGAAAAAGAATATTTTGAGGAATTGTTAAAGACTTACAAAAAATTCCCAGAGGCTCTCGGAGTTGGAGGATATATTCATAATGAAACGAAATGGGAAGATGTTGAACCTAGCTACGAGCCAAAAATAAATGAGTTCTATTTTGATGGATGGAAACGAAAAGACGGAAGTCGTTTTGTAGTAAGAAAAAAAATAGGTTTAGATAGTGATTGTCCTCCAGGGTTTTCTTCTTTGTTTTCGCACGGAAGAAGTGTGGGTTTTTTGCCACCCAGTGGGAAAGTATATGAAGTTGAGCAACTAATGGGAGGGGTTTCCTCTTTTAAGAAAGTTGTTTTTGAAACGTTTCAATTTTCTACTTATTTTGAAGGCTATGGCTTGTACGAAGATGCCGATTTTTGTCTGAGAGTAGCTAAAAAAGGTAAGTTATACCTCAATACCGCGGCAAAGTTGAACCATTATCACGCAGTATCTGGTCGCCCGAATCAATATCAGTACGGCAAAATGGTCGTACGTAACGGTTGGTATGTATGGCGCGTAAAAAATGCCAATCCCGCTTTAAAAGATCGTTTCAAATGGCATGCAATAACGTTGCTTTTGACGATCATTCGATTTAGTAATGCCTTTACGACAGCTAAGCGTAGGGAAGCTTTTACGGAAGCACTAGGAAGAACCGTGGGTTGGTGGAGTTTGATGTTTAATCAACCAAAAGTACACCAATGAAATTCGCCATCATCACCCACGTCGTTCACAAGAAGCAGGGAAATGAATATTTTGCCTATGCTCCTTATGTTCGAGAAATGAATGTTTGGGCCAAATATGTTACGGACTTACTTGTTGTTGGAGCCCTTGAAGAAAAAGAGCCCACAGCTATTGATAGTGCTTATGGTCATAAGAAGATTACTTTTTTTCCAATTGACACGATTGATGTATTGAGTTGGAAGTCCAGACTAAAGGCCTTCTTTGCCCTTCCAAGAATAGTTTGGCAAATTTTCAAAGCCATGTCCCAAGCGGATCATATTCACTTGCGTTGTCCTGGCAATATTGGATTATTGGGGTGTTTGGTGCAAATCTTGTTCCCTAATAAACCTAAAACAGCAAAATATGCTGGCAACTGGGATCCAAAAGCAAAACAACCGTGGAGTTATCGCGTTCAAAAATGGATTTTGAGCAATACCTTTTTAACCCGAAACATGCAAGTATTGGTGTATGGCGAATGGGAGAGAAACAGCAAAAATGTTCACCCCTTTTTTACGGCCACCTATTGGGAAGCGGAGAAAGTACCGCTAAAAACACTTACTTTTGTTAGACCTATTCGGTTTATTTTTGTAGGGACCTTGTCTCAAGGAAAACGTCCGATGTATGCTGTAGCTTTGGTGGAAGCCTTGTTTAAAAGAGGGTATGAAGTGCATTTGGAGTTGTATGGCGAAGGGCCAGAGCGAAAGGTTGTCGAAGACTATGTCATAAAAAACAAATTGGGAGCCTTGATTACTTTAAAAGGGAACCAATCGCAAGCAGCCGTAAAAGTAGCCTATCAAAACAGTCATTTTGTAGTGTTGCCGTCCCAAAGTGAAGGATGGCCTAAAGCCTTGGCCGAAGGCATGTTTTGGGGATGCGTGCCTGTTGCTTCACCCATTTCTTGTGTGCCCTTTATGTTGGGCTACGGTGAATATGGTGTTTTATTAGATATGCAATTGAATGCTGATGTAGCACAACTAGAGGCAATGTTTATATATCAAGATATGTATTTGCATAAAAGAGTTGCGGCAGCGAATTGGTCTCGCCACTATACTTTGGATAGGTTCGAAAACGAAATTAAAAGAATGTTGCGGTGATGCTTAGTCATCGGTCCCACTCACATTAAAAATAAGATATGCGCATTGTACAACTTATAGATTCTTTAGAAGCCGGCGGTGCTGAACGGATGGCGGTGAATTACGCCAATGTGCTCGCGGATGAAATCGAGTTTTCAATGTTAGTAGCTACCCGAAAAGAAGGGCCTTTAGTGTCACAAATCGGAGACAAAGTAGCTTATCTTTTTCTACATAAAAAGAAACCACTAGATTTTGGTGCGCTAAGGCGCTTGCGGTCTTTCGTGTTACAACATAAAGTGACACATGTTCATGCTCATAGCACTTCATTTTTTTTAGCCTTTCTTTTAAAATTAAGTCTTCCTTCGCTAAAAGTGATTCGACATGATCATTATGGGAATAATGAGTTTTTAGTATCTCGTCCCATTTTTGTCCTAAAAATAACAGCGCCTTTTTTTGCAGGAGTGATTGCTGTAAATAGTAATCTTAAGACATGGACACAAACTCGTCTTAAGGTTAAAAATGCGACCTATTTACCTAATTTTTCACAAAAACCGACCCATCAGGAAAGGTATACCACTTTGCTTGGAAAGGATAATAAACGTATTGTATGTTTGGCTAATTTGAGAATGCAAAAAAACCATTTGTTGCTTTTGGAGGTGGCGGTTCGATTACAAAAAACACACCCTGACTGGACCTTTCATTTGGTAGGAAAAGATTTTGAGGACGACTACGCTGCCGAAATTAAAAGTAAAATTCAAGAGTTAGCATTGCAAAATCAGGTATTTTTGTACGGGTCTAGAACCGATACCTCAGCTATTTTACAACAAGCGACTATCGGGATTTTAACTTCGGCTTCTGAGGGATTGCCGTTATCGGTGTTGGAATATGGGATGCATCAATTACCTGTTGTGGTTACGGCTGTTGGCGCCTTGCCCGAAATGATTCAGCACCCAACCAATGGTTTGTTGGTTCCCAATAACGACACTGCTGCTTTTACTGATGCATTACTGCGCTTGATTGAAAATGAGGCGTTTCGAAAACAAACCGGAGCCGCTTTTTACGCTACGGTTCAGGAACAGTTTGCGGCAGAGGCTATTGTAAATCGCTATTTGAACTGGTTAGCAACACTATAAGATGAAAAAAGAAGAAAAAGTATATCTGTTTTTATTGGCCTTTCATGCTTTTTTGGGTATGGCGCTATTTGCTATTCCGTTATTGAGTAAAGTATACGGCATTGCAATTCTTGTTTTTGGGATCTACTATATTGTTCAAAGTCAAAACCGAAACAATGAGGCCTTGTTAATGGCGGCCTATGCGATTAGTGCCGAAATTATTTTGCGAATGACAGGAGGTGCCTTTGTCAACGAATATGGGAAATATCTGGTGATGCTTTTTCTTTTTTTGGGAATGCTATATGCTGGTTTTTCTAGAAGCGCTTTAGTCTATTGGTTATTTTTGTTCTTCTTAGTGCCTAGCGTGGTGCTTTCAACTATAACTTTGGATATTACTACCGATGTTAAAAAAGCCATAGTATTTAATATATCAGGCCCCGTTTGTTTGGGGATTGCAGCTATTTATTGCTTTAAACGGCAAATATCTTTTCAACGATTAGTAGGAGTTGTTACTGCATTTTCTTTGCCTTTACTTTGTTTAATAGCTTATTTGTACGTGTATAGTCCTAGCGTTCAAGATGTGGTGACAGGAACGCAGTCTAACTTTGAAACTTCTGGTGGATTTGGCCCCAATCAAGTTTCCACCATTTTGGGGTTTGGGATATTTATCTTTTTTGTCCAATTGCTCTTAAATTCTTCCAATGCCCTGTTGCAACTAATTAATGGCGGTCTAGTTGTAGTTTTTGCTTTTAGAGGCCTGGTTACCTTTTCTAGAGGGGGAGTGTACACTGGAGTAGTGATGATTCTTTTGTTAGTAGTGATTTTATATTTTCAAGCCAATTTTCAAACCAAACCTAAGATTGCAGGAATTATACTTTTATCTTTTTTGGGAATGCTGGCGGTTTGGAGTTACAGCTCAATTCAAACCAATGGGTTGCTCAATAAGCGCTATGCTAATCAGGATGCCTCAGGGCGAGAGAAAAAAAGTATCCTGACTGGAAGAGAATATTTGATGGAGACTGAACTTAAAATGTTTTTCGAAAATCCAGTTTTGGGGGTTGGTGTAGGGAAGAACAAAGAATTACGACAATCTCTAACCGGAATTGAAGCTGCTTCTCATAATGAAATAACACGGATGCTGGCGGAACATGGTGCTTTGGGTGTAGTTTGCCTGTTGATTTTACTGCTAACACCATTGTATTTATTTGCCGTAGATCAGCAAAATCTTTTGGCGCTTTCTTTTTATATATTTTGGTTATTGACCATCAATCATGCGGCTATGCGTTTGGCGGCGCCTGCCTTTGTTTATGCCTTATCTCTTTTAAAAGTTCATCGTGAAGCACCTGCTGTACATAGGAAATAAATTAGCACGCAATGGAGCCAATCCAACGGCTATTGATACTTTGGGGCCTTTACTAGAAAAAGAAGGATTCAAAATTAGCTATGCATCTACTAAATCTAACAAGATCATGCGCCTACTAGACATGATGAGCACCGCTTGTTTTACCCGAAAAGTAGATTATGTATTGCTTGATACTTACAGTACTACTAATTTTTGGTATGCTTTTGTAGTGAGTCGAATATGCAACCTTAGAAATTTGAGGTATATCCCTATTTTGCATGGTGGTAATTTGCCTCAACGATGGCTAACTAATCCTAAAAGTTGTACATTGCTTTTTCATCAAGCGTATCGCAATGTGTGTCCTTCACCTTATCTCCTACAAGTTTTTGAGACGTTAGCTTGTCCGAATCTATTGCTTATTCCAAATGCTTTAGAGGGGAGCCATTATTTTTTTAAAGAAAGAACGTTTGTAAAGCCTAAACTATTATGGGTGCGCGCTTTTGCTGAATTGTATAATCCGATGATGGCTGTAAACGTTTTTGCTCAATTGGTGGAAGAATTTCCCGATGCCGAACTGTGCATGGTAGGACCCGATAAAGATGGGAGTCTTGAAAAAACAAAACAATTAGCCCAAGGTCTAGGCTTAAAAGTCACTTTTCCGGGGCAATTGTCTAGATCAGAATGGAGCGTACTTTCTGAGCAGTATGATATTTTTATTAATACCACGCATTTTGATAATATGCCCGTGAGTGTAATTGAGGCCATGAGTTTAGGATTGGCTGTAGTTTCCACCAGCGTAGGCGGAATTCCTTTTTTGATTGAAGATGGCGAAGAGGGACTCTTGGTGGGAGACAACGAGGTACAAGACATGGGGAATACCATTAAAAGTATAGTAAAAGATCCTTCAGTTTTTATTGGAATTACTAAAAAAGCAAGAGAGAAAGCGTCAAGTTATGAATGGGAAAAAGTAAAAGAAAAATGGCTTACAATTTTTAATAATCCCTGATAATATGGGTAAAATTGAGTAACTTGCGTACGAATACGACCGTCTATGAATAAAAAAAGAATGCATTTCGAACTTTCGGAAAGAAAGTTTCTATTACTTATAGTCGATATTCTTGTAGTATTGGGAGCTTTGTATTTGGTATCGAAAGTGTTTCATTTCACTTATTTTGTTTTTTCTGCGGCAACCTATTATTGGCCAATAGTTTTTGCTATTTATTTGTTGCTCTTTGGTGCTGTTTTTGAAATGTACAATCTTCAAGTAGCTAGCCATCCGTTTCAGGTATTGAAAAGCACCATTTTGACGACTACCGCGACTGTTTTGGTCTATTTATTAACCCCTTTTTTATCCCCTCATTTACCCGAAAGTAGATTACAGTTGATAGGGTTTTATGCGATAGTTTTTTTAGCGTTATATCTTTGGCGTTTTTTTTATGTAAAGTTTTTAGCGACCAATCGTTTTGTACAAAATGTAGTGTTGATTTGTGATAAAGGACAGTTAGAGCAATTAGTGGTCGATTTAGAAGATGCCGACCCCTATTACAGAATCATAGGCTTTGTAAATTCAGACCTGTCTAATAAAAAAGAGCAAAAGCGTACCCTTAAAAAAGAAATTCCAGTAGCGCTGTTAACTAAATTTGTCACTAGAAGTGGTGTTTCCGAGATTGTGGTGGCTTCACAAAAGACAGATGGAATTACAACCGAATTATACCAACAATTATTGCATTTACTTGAGTCCGGTAAGAGCATCAGAGAGTATGTTCATGTGTATGAAAATAAAACACAGCGCATACCAGTACATCAAATAGCAGAAGATTTTTATCGTTTTTTCCCTTTTAGTAGAAGTAATCAGAATAAATTGTATTTGTATCAAGTTCGTTTATTTGAACTTTTATTTTCGTTTATAGGGATTGTAATTGGAGCATTACTTGTTCCTTTTTTGGTGGTAGCCAATTGGTTTTGGAACCAAGGGCCTTTGTTTTATACTCAGGAAAGAGTAGGAAAAGACGGTGCTTTGTTCAAAATCTATAAATTTAGAAGTATGGTAAAAAATGCTGAAAAACACGGCGCAGTCTTCTCTTCGATAGGTGATGCTAGAGTTACTCCTTTTGGGAAATTCTTGAGAAAAACCCGTATTGATGAAATCCCACAGTTTTTGAATATTCTAAAAGGCGAAATGGGGGTGATTGGTCCACGCCCGGAGCGACCTATGTTTGTGCAAGAAATATCAGCTATTATGCCTTTTTATGAAACCCGTCACATCATTAAACCAGGCCTTACCGGATGGGCACAGGTGAATTATAATTATGGGGAGTCTATAGAAGAGAGTTTAGTGAAATTGCAATATGATTTGTATTATATCAAACATCGAAGTATTTTTATTGATGTTAGTATCATTTTTAAAACCATCTCTACAGTATTGTTTTACAGAGGACAATAAGGATCTTACATTTTAAAAGAGTAAGAAGTAAGAAGTCGAATTGAAAGATTCCCAAATCCTAACTTCCAAATCCCAAATCCCAAATCCCAAATTCTAAATCCCAATCCTAATTCCCAAATTCCCAACACCTGAATCAACTATTTAGTTCCTCGTTGTATTCTGTAGACCAGAAAAGAAGTAATTCCAATCAAGGGCAATAAGAATAAAAAAGGAGCTTTAGTAAGAAGTATTATAGCGTAAATCAAAAAGCAGCCCCAAATAACATAAGCCAACCACTGCGTGGTTTTTTTGTTTTTTTGAACTACAAAAAAGACCAATAAAATTAGTAATGGATTGAATAGTAATGTGTTATAATTATTAGCTAATTCAGGATGTAAAGAGTAGCAACCCATAAAAAGGAAGAACAGTCCTAAAATCCCCATCAAAGTCAAAAATGCCAGTGTAACACTTCTTTTTTTCCAGAAGGCAAGCAACAACAAAAAAGCACCATAGGTATAAGCATTATTCCACCAAGAATGAGGGGTAATGGGAGCTATTGTTAAAAGCGAAACGACAGGTTCGCTGAGGGCTTGCTGCTTAAATTTAGTAACCTTGAGGCTTTCTAACAACTCAAAAGGAAGGAACAAGGTGCTAGCTTTTTCGTCTACTTTAGTGCCAAAGATGATGCTGGTACCCAATTGCTCATAAAAATGATGATTGAAATAAGGAAACAAAACACTGCGATACGTAGTGTCAGTTGCATTAGTTTTGGTAATCACTCGGTCGCCTAGAGCATTGTTAAGTAAATCGACTACCATAGTAGTACAGTTTTTATCAATGAATTTATAGGTGTAAAAGCGATCTTCTGATTGTAGAGTTTGGTTGAGTTGATCAAAAAGGCGCTGTTTTAAAGGAGTGGATATGCGCAATTTTTGTTCATACACGCTTCTTCCTTCGTATTGGTACTGATTGATAAAGTCCAAATAAGCGTGTGCGATCACAAAATATTGAAGATCCCCTTTGGCAAATTTAGCCACAAAATTAGGAGTCGAAAAGTCAAATGCACCGTAATTATAGACTACATCTAAGGATTGACTAGGATCGCTAATTCGGAGCGCCGTATGCCCGAAAAGAGAATAAGATTCATTCCCCGTTGCACAGGTCAATACACTCACGGTCGCTTTAGGCGAAAGCGGCAAAAGTTGTGCGGAAGTCCATGAGCTCCATAAGATAACAACGAATAATGAAAATTTATTTAGCACAGCAGATGAAGGAATCCATTTCATAAAAACAAGCAATTAGTAAGTGGTGTAAAAATAGCGTATTCTCTTAACTTGTTGGTATTCGCAAGGAAAAAATGTTTTTAAGTTGTAGTTTTGGATTTACAGTAATTTGGTTAATTATTTAACTGGTTAATTGGTTTAAAACTTTGCGCACTTTGTGTAAAACTTTGTGCCCTTTGCGGTTAAGTTTTTAGCTGCTGATTTGCAGTAATTTGGTTAATCGTTTAACAGATTAATTGTTTTTAAAACTTTGCGCACTTTGCGTAAATCTTTGTGACCTTTGCGTTTAAATTTTTCAACCATGCATTTTTGCTAAACTCCCATGTTCTTATTCGCCTTATATGGTTTTAAAAAAAACGCATTTTATGGTACCGTAAAGAAGGAGGATTGTTTTAATTGTTTTAAACGTTGCTTTCCTTGTGGTCACTATTTTTACCACAAAGCTACACGAATACAAAATACTAAGCACATAACTTCATAACCGAAAACTTAAAATTGAACAACTAATATTACCTTCTAAATTGTCCCAAATCCACTTTTACCGAAAAAATATTCGAATACAAAGCCACACCTTGATTGCCTAAATTCGTCAAAGCATAATCTATTTGGATGCCTTTGTACTGAAATCCTAATCCAATATTGGGCTGAAAATTTGTTTTTTCGCTAGCGTCTAATTGGGTTACTTTTTGAAAATTACCCACCCCTGCTCTCAGAAAAACCAAATCCGTATAGCCCAATTCGAACCCTAGAGCAGGGTCAATACTCACGAAATCAGTAGCTATAATATCATTGGTTTTGGTAAAGCGCATGTTGAGGTTGGCAGCGGCTAATAGACTATAGTCATAGTGAAAAACGAATCTTTTAGAAATGCCAAGTTGGGCTTTTGGGGCTGTAATTTCAGTGCTTTCAGGAAGTTCTTGATTTTGTCCCGGAATGGCATTGGAGATGGCTTGGTATTTTTTTTCGTCAATATTCCAGATATTGTAAGTGGTGGTTAGGTCTCGAATAAGCAAACCAAATTGCCAATGGTTGCGTTCGAATTGCAAGCCTACATCAAAACCAAACCCCCAAGAATTGGCAAAATCTCCAATGATTCGGCGAACCACTTTGGAATTAACGCCAAATTGAAAACCGGGTACAGGTAGTTTTCGAGCATAAGAAAAGGTAAAACCATAATCGGCAGTAGAGAATAGTTTTATACGATTGTAATCGATATTGCCTTGATTGTCTATGAGTTCTGTAGTGTTTAAGATATCGTCTACCCCGAAACGAATCAATGAAATTCCCCAGCTGCTTCTATCGTCTATAGGCGTGGCATAAGCCAAATAGTCGTATTGCGCAATGTTGGCAAAATAATTGGCGTGCATAGCGGCAACTTGGTGGTCTTGGAGATGGGTTAAACCAGCAGGGTTCCAATAGCCTGCATTGACATCATTAGTAAAAGAAACCGCGGTATTCGACATCCCCAAAGCAGCGGCATCTACACCAATGCTTAAAAACTCATTAGAGTATTTACGAACGGTTTGTGAGCATAGGGAACAAGTACAGAGTACTAAAAAAAGCGAAAGTATCTTTTTCAAAAGCTATGGGGCTAGTTAGGATGAATATTTTTTTTCAAAAATAGAATTTTTTAGGGAGCTTAGTCCTCACTTTCAACAGAATTCTGTTTTCTTTAAAAATTGCCGCAGAAACTCTTAAGAAAAACGTTCTTCTCTTTCACTTATTATCTTACTTTTGTTACTACAATTTTTAATACAATTCCAATGTCTTTCAAAAAACACATTCCTAACATTATTACGTTACTAAACTTATTTTGTGGTTGTATTGCGGTCACTTTTGTGGTGCAACAACGATTCGAAATGGCCTTTTATTTTGTGTGTTTGGGCATTTTTCTCGATTTTTTTGATGGATTTTTTGCGCGCTTGTTTCAGGTTGCTAGCCCATTAGGTTTGCAATTGGACTCTTTGGCGGATATGGTGACCAGCGGCGTGGTACCTGGATTGGCAATGTTTTATATGATGCTGGAAGCCTTTGGTTTACAAATTAATGATCCGTTTTCAGGTCAATATGCGCTCGCCTTTTTAGGTTTTTTGGTCACCTTGGGTTCTTGTTATCGATTGGCTAATTTTAACATTGATACGCGACAAACCGACTCTTTTATAGGTTTACCTACTCCAGCCAATGCGTTGTTTATTCTGAGTTTGCCTCTGGTTGTTCGTCATTTCGATTCTTTGTTGATGTTAGAATTATTGTCTAATTATGGAGTGCTTTTAGCCATTAGTATCGGAAGTGCTTATATCCTGAACGCCGAAATCCCTTTGTTTTCTTTGAAAGTAAAAAAGTTGACCATTCAAGATAATAAATTAACCGTTTTCTTTTTGATTGTTTCTTTGTTGTTATTGGTAACACTTCAGTTTTTAGGGATTCCTTTGGTGATTCTTTTTTATGTTTTTCTTTCTATAATTAATAATAAATGGATAAAGCAATAGGGGTTTCAAAATGAGGAAAGTTGCAAAAACCTATTCTAAACGTCGTCCGACTAAAAAAACTCGAGGTTTAGCCACGCTGAAAAAAATGATTTGGGCAGTCCTTGGACTACTTTTTCTAGGAAGTATACTCTATCACTACAGAACGGCCTTTGCTTATTATTTAGGTTTTAAATCTGATAAAATAAGTAAGATGGATGTTTTTTCGGAAGCCAGAAATGTGCGTGTACTCGAAAAACATGAAGGAAAGACCGTTGGAATTGATGTTTCTGAGTATCAAGGAGAGATTAGCTGGTCTTATGTAGATACGATTGAGAATAAATATCCTTTGCATTTTGTCTTTATCAGAGCCACTGCAGGCAATAATGTGGTAGACAGACGATTCAAACGCAATTGGGAAGGAGCTAAAAAGAATAAAATGATTCGTGGCGCTTACCACTATTATCGTCCTAATGAGAATTCCTTAGAACAAGCCGAGTTATTTATCAAAACGGTTAAGTTGAAGACAGGAGATTTGCCACCGGTGTTGGATATTGAAAAATTACCCAAAAATCAATCGATGACCAATCTCAAAAAAGGACTTCGAAGATGGTTGCAAGCCATCGAAAATCATTACAAAGTAAAGCCCATTATTTACACGGGGGAGAAATATTATGATGATTTTCTAAAAGAAGAATTCAGTGATTACCTCTTTTGGATCGCCAATTATAATTTTTATCGAGAAGAAATTCAAGACGATTGGCTGTTTTGGCAATTTACCGAAAGAGCTGCCGTTCCTGGAATTGAAGAAAATGTGGACGTCAATATTTACAATGGCGACTTACAACAATTGCAATTTATTACGGTAGAGTAGCGAATACGCTGTAAAAGGTAAACGTCGCTTAGAAAATTAATTCTTAATCTGATTTTGTCTATTTTGGAGTATTGAAATCAATCTTGGTTTTTCTCAACTCAAAATTTTGTCCTAGATATACTCTTCTAACCATTTCATCTTCTACTAGTTCTTCTGGAGTTCCGGCTTTTAGGATACCTCCTTCAAACATCAAATAGGTTTTGTCGGTAATGGCTAAAGTTTCTTGTACGTTGTGATCGGTAATTAGAATACCAATATTTTTGTTTTTTAACTGTGCCACGATGCGTTGAATATCTTCTACCGCAACGGGGTCAACACCCGCAAAAGGTTCGTCCAATAAGATGAATTTTGGGTCAGTAGCTAAACAACGTGCAATTTCAGTTCTTCTTCTTTCGCCTCCTGAAAGCAAATCGCCTCGGTTGGTTCGGATGTGTTCCAAACTAAATTCAGCAATTAGGTTTTCCATTTTGGCAATTTGCTCTTCTTTAGTATGATTCGTCAATTGCAAAACACTCAGAATATTATCTTCGATACTCAATTTTCTAAAAACAGAAGCTTCTTGAGCCAAATAACCTACCCCTTGTTGCGCACGTTTGTACATTGGATATTCGGTAATGTCCAAATCATCCAAATAAATATGGCCAGAATTGGGTTTTACCAATCCTACAATCATATAAAAAGAGGTAGTTTTACCTGCGCCGTTAGGTCCCAAAAGACCAACAATTTGTCCTTGGTTTACTTCTAAAGAAATGCCCTTTACAACACTACGGCCTTTATACGTTTTGATGAGGTTTTCTGCTCTTAATTTCATGGTATTTGAATTGCTAAAATCTTGAGATTTTACAGATTAATAAGTTGGGAGGGGATACTTTATAGAAATTTTAGTTCTAAGTAACTTAGTAACTTCAAGTCTAGTGTTGCTCTTCCAAAGCTTCCCAAAATTCGTAAGCTCTACGCAAATGAGGTACTACTATAGTTCCGCCTACCAAAGTAGCGATTCCCATGGCTTCCATCATTTCTTCACGTGTAACTCCTTCTTTATAGCTGGTTTCTAAATGATATTTGATACAGTCGTCGCATCGTAAAACTGCCGAAGCCACCAATCCTAATAATTCTTTGGTTTTTACATCCAAGGCGCCAGCAGCATAAGCATTCGTGTCTAAATTAAAGATGCGTTTTACAATTTTATTTTTGTCTGCTAGTAATTTTTCGTTCATTTTTGAACGGTAGTCGTTGAATTCTTGAATTAAATCAGCCATTTTGTTTCTTTTGGTTGCGAACAACAAGTTTAGAAATTAATATACTTACTTCATAAATCAATAGCATCGGTATAGCTACGATAGTTTGACTCACTACATCTGGAGGGGTAACAATGGCAGCAACAATCAAGATAATGATTACGGCATACTTCCAATATTTTCTTAGAAATTCGGGGGTAACTAGGCCTAGTTTGGTCAAGAAATAAATTACGATGGGTAATTCAAAAAACAGGCCGCCTGCCAAAACAGAAGTTTTAACTAGCCCTATATACGATTCCAACGTGAATTGGTTTTTAACGACATCAGATACCGTAAAGGTTGCTACAAAGTTAACCGACATGGGTATGATAATAAAATAACCAAAAAGAACCCCCAAAAAGAAAAGTACCGAGGAAACGCCAATGAAGAATTTAGCTCCTTTTTTTTCTTGATCATACAATGCAGGACTAATGAATTTCCATACTTCGAATAAAATATAGGGGAAACTCAAAATAAAGCCTGCCAGCAAACACATCCAAACGAACATATTTACCTGTCCTTCCATTTGGGTGTTTTGAATGATGAATGGAAGTTCAGTGATACAAATGCTATCTACAAAGCCTAATTGATGTGATAAGTCACAAAAAAAACGATAGGTAAAAAAACTGGGGCGTGTTGGTCCAAAAATAATATCGTTGAACAAGAAATCGCTTACGAAGTAAGTGACAAAAGCCATAATCAATATAGCCGTTGTACTTCTTACCAATACCCATCTTAATTCTTCAAGATGGTCTAAGAACGACATTTCGTTTAGGTTTTTCTTTGCCATTATACAATTCCTTCTTTTAAAATGTCATGTAAATGCAAAACCCCTTGATAGCTTCCATTGTCAATTACAATTAATTGGGTAATAGAAAAATCTTCCATCAAGTTAAAAGCATCAATAGCCATAGCTTCTGAATGGATTTGTTTTGGGTTTTGGGTCATAATATCTTTGGCTAGTACCCCCGATATACTATCGTGGTCGTTGAGCATTCTTCGGATATCTCCATCAGTAATGATGCCCACTACTTTTTCATTCTCTATAACAGCAGTGACTCCCAAACGCTTTTCTGATATTTCGAAAATCGCTTTTTTGATAGAAGTTTCCGGGGTAACCATAGGTTTTAGGGAATGTTCAATTAAGTCTTTTACTTTTAATAAAAGTTTTTTTCCAAGAGCACCTCCTGGATGGTATTTGGCAAAATCTTCCGCTTGAAAGCCTCTCATCTCCATCAAGCAAACTGTAATAGCGTCGCCCATAACTAATTGTGCTGTGGTGCTATTCGTTGGAGCCAAATTCATTGGACAAGATTCTGCATCAACCGTGGTGTTCAATACAAAATGGGATCCTTTGGCCAAAAACGAAGTCATGTTACCCGTCATCCCAATTAAGGTGTTTCCAAAACGTTTTAACAAGGGCACCAATACCTTTATTTCTGGACTGTTCCCGCTTTTAGAAATACAAATAATCACATCTTCATCTTGAATCATGCCTAAATCACCATGAATGGCTTCTGAGGCATGCAGGAATAAAGCAGGCGTACCAGTTGAGTTAAGTGAGGCTACAATTTTTTGAGCAATAATGGCACTTTTTCCAATGCCAGTAATCACTACACGACCGTTAGATTGGTAAATTTTTTGAACCGTGGTAAGGAACTGATCATCCAAAAAAGTGGTCAATTTAGCAATAGATTCACTTTCAGAAAGTATAGTTTTTTTGGCCAAAGCCAATAGGTTTTCGTTGCTTATCAAAACAGAATGTTTAAATTTGTATCTACAAAAGATTTTTGTACCTTTAGTGATGCAAATTTATACAAATTACCACATAATAAAGAATGAATTCAAACGAAATTGATATACACAAAGAATTAAAAAAGTATTTTGGCTTCAGTCAATTCAAAGGATTGCAGGAACAAGTCATAAAAAGTCTCTTGAATAAAGAGAATACTTTTGTAATTATGCCAACTGGTGGAGGTAAATCGCTTTGTTACCAATTGCCTGCTTTAATTCTCGACGGAACAGCAATTGTAGTGTCTCCATTGATTGCTTTGATGAAAAATCAAGTAGATGCTATCAGAAGTTTGTCGTCTGATAACGGAGTAGCGCATGTATTAAATTCTTCATTGACCAAAACAGAGATTGCCCAAGTTAAGAAAGACATTACCTCAGGAGTGACTAAGCTATTATATGTGGCGCCAGAGTCTTTAACCAAAGAGGAATATGTACAGTTTTTGCAACAGGTTCCGCTCTCTTTTGTAGCCATTGATGAGGCACATTGTATTTCAGAATGGGGACATGACTTTAGACCCGAATATCGAAATTTACGACATATCATAAAGCAATTAGGAGAAGTACCAGTAATTGGGTTAACGGCTACGGCCACTCCAAAGGTACAAGAAGACATTCTGAAAAATTTAGATATGTCTGATGCGGTAACCTATAAAGCGTCATTTAATAGACCCAATCTTTTTTATGAAGTACGCACCAAAACCAAAAACATAGAGTCAGATATTATTCGATTCATTCGTCAACACAAAGGCAAATCAGGGATCATCTACTGCTTAAGTCGAAAAAAAGTAGAATCCATTGCCGAAGTACTCCAAGTAAATGGCATTAGTGCCGTTCCTTATCATGCAGGTTTAGATGCAAAAACTAGAGCGAAACATCAAGACATGTTTCTAATGGAGGATGTGGATGTTGTGGTAGCTACAATCGCTTTTGGAATGGGAATTGACAAACCGGATGTGCGTTATGTTATTCATCATGATATCCCAAAATCATTAGAAAGTTATTATCAAGAAACGGGTCGTGCCGGTAGAGATGGAGGAGAAGGACACTGCTTGGCGTATTATTCTTATAAAGATGTCGAAAAATTAGAAAAGTTCCTGTCGGGTAAACCGGTGGCTGAACAAGAAATTGGTTTTGCTTTGCTACAAGAAGTCGTGGCCTATGCCGAAACATCCATGTCGAGACGTAAATTCTTATTGCATTATTTTGGTGAAGAATACGACAACGAGACCGGAGAAGGAGGCAATATGGACGACAATGTTAGGAATCCAAAGACAAAAGTAGAAGCCATGAATGAAGTGGTCAAACTGCTTGAAGTGGTAAAAGAAACCAAACATATTTATAAATCTAAAGAAATTGTTTTTACCTTAATTGGTCGCGTCAACGCAGTGATTAAAGCGCATAAAACAGATACACAGTCTTTCTTTGGAAGTGGTGCCGATCATGATGAAAAGTTTTGGATGGCTTTGTTACGCCAAGTCCTGGTAGATGGATTGTTGACAAAAGATATTGAAACTTACGGTATTGTAAAAATCACCAAAAAAGGACTCACCTTTATTAAAAAACCTGAATCTTTCATGATGTCTGAAGATCATGAATACAATGAGTCCGAAGATGAGGCTATTGTGACCGCAGCCAAATCATCAGGAACAGCTGATGAAACGCTGATGGCCATGCTTAAAGAATTGCGAAAAAAAGAAGCCAAAAAATTAGGAGTTCCACCTTTTGTAGTGTTTCAAGATCCTTCTCTAGAGGATATGGCTTTAAAATATCCCATCTCGTTAGAGGAACTGACTAATATTCATGGAGTAGGGGAAGGGAAAGCGCGTAAATATGGTAAAGCATTTGTTACATTAATCCAACGTTATGTAGAAGATAATGATATTGTTCGTCCAGACGATTTAGTAGTGAAATCCACTGGTGTCAATTCAGCCAACAAATTATATATTATTCAAAACATTGATAGAAAATTGGCGTTAACAGATATAGCTTCCGCCAAAGGACTTACAATGGGTGCATTAATTAAAGAAATGGAACAAATCGTATATTCCGGTACTAAATTAAATATCAATTATTGGGTAGATGAACTGTTGGATGAAGATCAGCAAGAAGAAATTCATGATTATTTCATGGAATCCCATTCAGACAATATTGAGGAAGCATTAAAAGAATTTGACGGCGATTATGATATTGATGAGTTGCGATTGATGCGCATTAAATTCATTAGTGAAGTAGCGAATTAAATTTTCAAGTTCCAAAATTTTAAATTCCAAATTCCAATGACCGTTAAGGTTATTGGAATTTGGAATTTTCGTTTTTGGGATTTAGTTTTCATAAACTTCCCCTCGATGAGGTTTCAAAGCATCACGCACTGGAATCATATCTCTTTCTTCTACAACCATGAAAGCAATAGCATGCATTTCGCCATAGGTTTTAAATCCAGTGATGTCAAGGGGTAGCTTTTCGATTTTGATAAATTCTTTCAAATGGATTTCGTGATGTTCGGCGGTTTTGGCAGAAGAGGGGCCGCGAAAATCCCAAATTAATTTTATTTGTCTAGTCATTTTTTTTGATTTAAAAGGAGGTCACAAAACTACAAATACTTATCCGAAGCGTTGGTATAAAATCGACCGATCCGACAACGGATTAAAATTTGTTGCAGCAAAATCCATTCGTTTCGCAGGAACTAGTAGAGGTGCAAAAAAGAGTCGTAGACTCGACCGATGTTGTAGCGCTGGATTATAATGCAGAGGAAATATAGCAATTGAATTTTCCTCACAGATTACACAGATTTTCACAGATTTAAAAAAAAAAGTAGTATTTTGTTGTTTTTTAGGAATGGTTTGAAATGTGTTTAAACAAAATCCATTCGTTCCCCAGGAACTAGTAGAGGTGCAAAAAAGAGTCGTAGACTCGACCGATGTTGTAGCGCTGGATTATAATGCAGAGGAAATGTAGCAATTGAATTTTCCACACAGATTACACAGATTTTCACAGATTTAAAAAAGTTGTCTTAATCGTTTTTTAGTAATGGTTTGAAATGTGTTTTAACAAAATCCATTCGTATCGCTCGAGCTAGAAGAAGTACAAAAAAGAGTCGTAGACTCAACTAATATTGTAGCGCTGGATTTTAATCCAGCACAAGAAAAAGATGCCAATTGATTTTTTTACACAGATATTCAAAAAAGAGCAATAAGATTGAAGGATTTCATGGTGTAACTTATACGCCCTTAAATGCCATATATGGTTTTAAATGCACACACTTAGTTTCAATTAAAAACCCCTATGCCTTATATTTTTAGCGCCCCTTGCGTAACCCTTTGCGCTCCTTGCGGTTAATTTTTTTTTAAATTTTGATAAGGATTTTAGTAGAATTTATATGCCTTTAAATGCCTTATTTGGTTTAAAAACACAAAAACTCCCATGACTTATATGTTTTTTTTTTTTTTTTTAGAACCTCCAGTCGTTTTTCATTCTAATTCTAAAAATTGATTTCAAAATAGTACTTTTGTACCCTGAGTAAACGAAGGCGTTTTGCTCTAAAAATTGAAGTATTCAGATACCATGCCACAAGAACTCCTATTACAAGTTGCTCCCGAAATTGCTGCTAGCGAAACGTTACTACATGATTATTTGTCTCGACAATTAAAAATATCGGCTAAAGAAATTCAGCAGGTTACTATTGTAAAACGTTCTATTGATGCGCGTCAAAAAGCTGTCAAAATCAATTTAAAGTTGATGGTTTACTTAAAAGGAGAACCTTTTTTGGAACAAAAAATAGCTTTGCCAGACTATAAAAACGTAGCGAATGCACAAGAAGTGATTGTGGTGGGTGCAGGACCTGCTGGACTTTTTGCGGCACTTCAATTGATAGAACTGGGTTTGAAACCTATAGTTATTGAACGCGGAAAAGATGTTCGCGGCCGACGTAGGGATTTGAAGGCCATCAACAGAGATCATATTGTAAACGAAGATTCGAATTATTGTTTTGGTGAAGGTGGAGCAGGAACCTATTCGGATGGAAAATTATATACACGCTCTAAAAAAAGAGGCGACGTGAATCGAATATTAGAATTATTAGTGGCTTTTGGAGCAACACCTGATATTTTGGTCGACGCCCATCCACATATTGGAACCAATAAATTACCGCAAATCATTCAAGACATTCGCGAGAAAATTATCGAATGCGGCGGTCAAGTGCTTTTTGAAACTAGAGTTGCAGATATTATTATAAAAAGCAATGAAGTTCAAGGAGTCATCACTCAGGATGGCACTATCATTTCAGCTAATAAATTAATTTTAGCCACAGGCCATTCGGCACGAGATATTTTCGAGTTGTTAGATAAAAAGAAAGTTTTTATTGAGGCAAAACCGTTTGCACTTGGCGTTAGAGCCGAACATCCTCAGTCGTTAATAGATAGCATTCAATATAGTTGTGATTACCGAGGTGAACATTTACCACCAGCGCCGTATTCTATCGTAAAACAGGTAAATGGTCGTGGGATGTATTCGTTTTGTATGTGCCCAGGAGGTGTAATTGCACCCTGTGCCACTAGCCCTGGTGAAGTGGTGACCAATGGTTGGTCGCCCTCTAAAAGAGATCAGCATACGGCCAATTCTGGAATTGTAGTCGAATTGAAATTGGAGGATTTTAAACCCTTTGAAAAATTTGGAGCACTTGCTGGCATGGAGTTTCAAAAGAGTATTGAACAAAAAGCATGGCAATTGGCGGGTCAGACGCAAAAAGTGCCTGCACAACGTTTAGTCGATTTTACCCAAAGTAAAACATCCTCTGATATTCCTAAGACATCTTATGTTCCAGGAACAACATCAGTGGAATTGGGACAGGTTTTTCCAGGATTTTTAACCCAAATTTTGCGTCAAGGATTTTCAGAATTTGGAAAATCAATGAAAGGCTATGCTACAAACGAAGCGATTTTGCACGCTCCAGAATCTAGAACCTCTTCGCCTGTGCGAATTTCAAGAGATAATTATACGTTAGAACACCTTCAAATTAAAGGATTGTATCCTTGTGGAGAAGGAGCGGGGTATGCAGGCGGCATTATTTCGGCAGCGATTGATGGTGAGAAATGTGCTTTGAAAATTGCTGAGGTATTGAAAAATTAAATGTTGTGGTTAGCTGAGAAAGGCAATGTCATTAAGTTAAGGAAAATAGACTTGATTTTGTCATTCCGACAAAGGAGGAATCTCACAAGCTGTTCGTATTATGTGATTCTTCGTTCCTCAGAATGACAAAAAAAAATGCTTAGCTTTATGCTATTTTGCGTGAGGGATAGGAGCAAAGTACCAATGTACTGCGGATAGCCCGACAGCATAAAACAAAGGGGCCGACTCACTACTAGGATGAGTTGGCCCCTTTGTTTTATGGTGGCACGCCCTGAATATGATTAAAATTGATTTATGACGAATGCGTTTTAATGGTCATAACTTATCATTCGTGAAACTTTCCATTGATTGCCTATTTTTTTCCAAATCGCTACAAATTTAAAGGTGCCTACTTCTTCTTTTCCGTTTTCGATATGTCGGAATTGATGTTGGGCTACTTCAATGGCTCCAAAATCTTTTATGGGATGTACTTCAAGGCTTCCTTTGACTAACGTTCGAGTAAGTTTGTTTTCGTTTTGGAACATTTTTTCAAAATTGGCAAAAACAGTGTCATACGACAAAAAACCACCATTGTCTTGGTACCATTCTAAGTCTTCGGTAAACAGGGGTTTAAATTTAGACATGTCTTTTGCGTTGAAAGCCTCAAAAAGTTGAGTGTCCATAGCTGCGATTTCATTGTACAACTCTTGTGAAGTTGGGGCTACTTTTTTTTCTTGCGCTCGTGTAGTTGTGATTACAAAGAAGCTACAGCATAGGTAAATTAGGAAAGGATTGATTTTCATAAAAACTTATTTTTTGGAATTGGTTTTCATTTCCATATAATCCAAGGTGAGATGGGCCATGCTGGTCATGCCTAAAACAAAGCTTCCTTCGTCTATATAAAAATCAGGGGTATGATGTGAAGGCATGTCACTGGCTTTTTTTCCTTTGGGCATTCCTCCAATAAAATAAAACAATCCTGAAATTTTAGCTTGATAAAAGGAGAAATCTTCGGCTCCAGTTAAGGCTTCGGTTAGATGAACGTGGTCTTTTCCTGCGGCTGCTTGCAAAGTGGGAAGCATTTGTTCCGTAAGCGAAGGTTCATTATAAGTGATTAATGTTTTTTTAGCAATGCTTACTTCTGCGCTAGCTCCAGCACTTTCGGCTATATTGGTAGCAATGGTTTTGATTCTTCCATGAATGAAATCTTGGGTTTCGGAATCCAGAGTTCGAATCGTACCACTCAGCGTCAATGATTCGGGGATGATGTTGCTTCGAACGCCCCCATTTATTTGCCCAACGCTAACTACAGCGGCATTTTGGGTTAAATTCACATTGCGGCTTACGATGGTTTGTAGTCCCAAAACAATTTGGGAGGCGGTAACAATAGGATCTATCGATTGCCAAGGGTAAGCACCATGCGATTGTTTTCCGTTGACTTGTATGGTAAACCAATCAGAGGATGCCATAGTGCCTTTGGGGCGGTACTTAATTTGACCCACTTCGGTTTGTGCATTAATATGAAGACCAAATATCACATCTACTTTTGGGTTAGTCAGAACGCCTTCTTTTACCATTAACTCAGCGCCGCCTTCTTCTCCTTCTGGTGGGCCTTCTTCGGCGGGCTGAAAAATGAATTTTACAGTGCCTTTAATTTCATTTTTTATAGAGGCTAAAACTTCAGCCGTTCCCATCAGCATGGCTACATGCGTATCATGTCCGCAAGCATGCATCACGCCAACAGCTTGTCCGTTATATTCGCCCATAACTTTGGAAGCAAAAGGCAAGTTGACACGTTCTTTTACGGGAAGTGCATCCATATCGGCTCTAAGTGCTACTACCGGTCCTGGTTTTCCTCCTTTTAGAATGCCAACAACTCCGGTTTTTGCGACTCCTGTTTGGACTTCAATTCCCAAAGAACGTAAGTGTGCCGCGATGGTTTCGGCGGTTTTAAATTCTCTGTTGCCTAATTCTGGATTTTGATGAAAGTCGCGTCGCCAGTTCACTACTTTTGATTCTAGACTGGCCGCTTTTTGAGCGACTTTAGTTTTTAATGCTTGGTTTTGTGCCTGCCCACCAATTGAAGATAGCGCAAAACCCAGACATAAAAGTGTTTTTTTCATGGGGTTGGTTTTTGGTTACCAACAAATATAGCGAAAGGAGTAGTGAATAGGTTGGTTGGAAGACCAAAAAAAAGCCGATACTTCGGCTTTATTTAGTTTTTAGATTTCAATCGGCTTTTGAATACTTTTTCAAATTTTTCTAATTTGGGTTGAATCACCATTTGACAATAGGGTTGATTGCTGTTTTTTTCATAATAATTTTGATGACTCTCTTTGGCTTTATAAAAACCAGTTAATGGTTCTAAGGTAGTAACAATAGGACTATTGTATGCTTTTGCTTTGGTCAACGCTTGAATAATTTGTTGACCTGCTTTTTTTTGGCCTTCATTTTTATAAAATATAGCAGAACGATATTGAGTACCTACATCCGCACCTTGACGATTCAAAGTTGTGGGGTCATGTACCGTAAAAAAGACCTTGAAAATCTCATTTAGGTTGGTGACGGCTGGATCGAAAGTGATTTGAACTACTTCGGCTGCTCCAGTGTCACCTGACGACACGGCTTCATAACTCGGATTTTTAACGGTTCCTCCTGCAAAACCTGAGACTACTTTTTCAACCCCCATTAGGTTTTCATATACCGCTTCAACACACCAATAACAGCCACCGGCCAAAACGATGGTGTCCAATCGAGAAGGTGAGGAGGGAAGTGCTTTTTTTTGAGCAAATCCAAAAGTAGTGGCCAAAAGACTAAGGAACATTATTTTTTTCATAGCGTGAGTTTATTTAGTGTTGGGTACAAAATCTAAAGAAATAGCATTCATGCAATAGCGTTTTCCTGTTGGAGCAGGTCCATCATCAAAAAGATGACCCAAATGACTGTCACAACGACCACAATTGGCTTCTATGCGTTGCATTCCATAAGAGTTATCGGCTTTGAACGTAATACTCTCTTTGTTTTCTTGTTCAAAAAAACTGGGCCATCCACAACTGCTTACAAATTTTTGATTGGATTGAAATAACAAATAACCGCAAGCAGCACAGTAATAGGTGCCTTTGGTTTCCGAATTCCACATCGTTCCGGTAAAAGCTCTTTCGGTATCGGCTTCACGAGCTACGGCGTACAAATCTGGTGAAAGCACTTTTTTCCATTCTGAATTTGGAATAGTGATTTTTTGGGTATCGGTATTGGAATAATAAGGATTCTCGGGTTTGTGAAGGACTTCTTTCATAGGTGTTGTTTTAGATGTTTTAGAATTCGATGAGGTAGTTTGCCCGCAAGCCTGAAAAAGTAGGCTGTTTAGGGCTAAGAATAGAATGAGTTGTTTTTTCATTTATTTTGGTTTTAAAAGATAAAAGTAGTGGCTTATTAAGTCGTCAATTGTCTTGAGGTTTACAATTAGAATTGTTTTGTAACACATTTAACTTTTGTTCATCTATATTGTGGATTTAAGGGAACAGGATCTTAAAATAATCAATACTTTTGAAGAGTAAAATGCTTTTTATTTTAATGATGGCAATAAAAAAAAGTAAAGGAAATACCTTTAGCATATACACCAAAAAGCCTCAATGGTACATCATAAAGTACTTTGTTGGTGTAGATGAGCCTATTCAAAGATACAAAAGTTAAGGATTCGTAACAGCAGGATGGAGGAATTACCAATTCATAAAAAGAAAAGGTTTCAACAAAACGAAAGTCAACGTTAAAGCGCTATGTTTTTCTAATCATTTTTGTACTTTTGAGCAGTAATAGTATTTATGGAAGAAGAAAAAGTTATCTTAGTCAACGAACTAGACGAACCCATCGGTCTAATGCCTAAATTAGAGGCGCATCAAAAAGCAAGGCTACATCGTGCATTTTCTGTTTTTATCTTGAATGATAAAAAAGAAATCATGTTGCAGCAAAGAGCCCAACACAAATACCATTCACCTTTACTTTGGACCAACACTTGTTGTAGTCACCAAAGAGAAGGGGAAACCAATGTGCAAGCAGGAAAAAGACGTTTGTATGAAGAAATGGGCTTCAAAACCGAAATTAAGGAATTGTTTCATTTTATATACAAAGCACCTTTCGATAACGGATTGACAGAACACGAGCTGGATCATGTAATGGTAGGCTATTATAATGAGGCACCCGAAATTAATCTTGAAGAGGTAGAAGATTGGAAATGGATGAATATTGAAGAGGTAAAAAAGGATATGCTAATCCATCCAGAAAAATATACGGTATGGTTCAAAATTATTTTTGATGAATTTTACCATTTTTTAGAAGAGCACACCATTTAGTTTCTTTAAATCAAAATCAAAAACACCGTATGAGAGTAACTTTATCTCGAAAAGCACATTTTAATGCTGCACATCGTTTGTATCGAAAAGATTGGACTTTTGAACAAAACGACGCCGTTTTTGGGAAATGTAATAATCCTAATTTTCATGGTCATAATTACGAATTGATTGTAAGTGTCACCGGCGAAATAGATCCTGAGACGGGGTATGTGTTGGATGTGAAATTTTTGACCGACATTATAAAAGCCGAAGTAGAAGATCAAATGGACCACAAAAATCTAAATTTAGACGTCCCTGAATTTGAAAATCTTAACCCAACTGCGGAAAATATTGCAGTGGTAATTTGGAATAAGATAAGAGCCAAAATGAATAGAGATTTAGATTTAGAAGTAGTGCTCTATGAAACCCCTCGTAATTTTGTAACGTATAAAGGAGAATAATAATTAAAAGAAAGGAAGTTTTACTTATGACAATTGAATTAGGCGATTTATTGCCCCATTTTACAGCATTAGATGCACATGGAAACACATTTGATTCGAGAGATTATGTAGGAAAGAAACCATTAGTTATTTATTTTTATCCCAAAGATAATACGCCAGGTTGCATTGAGCAAGCTTGTGGGTTTAGAGATAGACATCAAGAATTTAAAGATTTGGAGGCAGAAATTATAGGTGTTAGCAGTGATTCGGTAGATTCTCATGTTGCATTTGCCAAGCAATACCAACTCCCATTTATTCTGTTATCAGATGGGGACAAAAGTATTAGAAAGTTGTTCGGAGTACCCTCAGGATTGTTAGGTATTCTGCCCGGACGCGTAACTTATGTAGTAGATAAGGAAGGAAAAGTAATTTTGGTCTTCGATAATAGTATCAATGCCACAAAACATATTTCCAAAGCACTTGAAGCAATTAAAGCAATTGGCTCAAATCAATAATATAATAGCCATTCAAACAAAATGAATAGGCGATATTTAAAAAAAAAATGCAAAAAAAACTATATCCCTTACAATTTGACCCAATTTTAAAAGAACGCATTTGGGGAGGTGAAAAACTCAAATCCTTATTAAATAAACCAATTGTTTCTTCAATTACTGGTGAAAGTTGGGAATTGTCTACTGTCGAAGGAGATTGTAGTGTGATAGCCAATGGCGATTTAAAAGGGACTACTTTAATGCAAATTATCGAAGAACAACCCCTAGACGTATTAGGGACACGCGTTTTTCATAAGTTTGGAAAACAATTCCCCTTGCTTTTTAAATTTCTAGATGCCCGAGAGGATTTGTCGATTCAAGTACATCCCAATGATGCCTTGGCCAAAAAGAGGCACAATTCCTTTGGTAAGACCGAAATGTGGTATGTCATGCAGGCCGATCCAAAATCACGCTTGATTGTTGGTTTCAAAGAAGATTCCAACCCCACAGAGTACCTTCAAAAATTAGAAAGCAAAGAAATATTGACCATTCTAGATACGAAAGAGGTTCAAAAAGGTGACGTATTCTTTTTGGAAACCGGTACGGTTCATGCTATAGGGGCAGGGTTAGTGATTGCCGAAATCCAACAAACTTCTGATATAACGTATCGTTTATACGACTTTGATCGCAAAGACGCACAAGGAAACACTAGAGAATTACATGTTGATCTAGCATTAGAGGCGATTAATTACAAGAAAGTAAACACCCAGAAGGAATATTCTAAAACGAGTAACCATTCTAATGGGGTAGTAGTTTGCCCTTATTTTACGACCAACTTCATTCCGCTCGATGGGAAAATGGAGGTAACAAAAGATAAGGAATCATTTACAGTGTATATGGTAGTCGAAGGTAGTTGTATGCTTAAGATCGATGATGAAGAATATGATTATAAAACTGGAGATACCGTTTTGATTCCTGCTGCGCTACAGTTGTTTACCCTAAGCGGAAAAGCTTCTATTTTAGAAATTTACATTTCATAGTTCGTAATCAAAAGATTATGTGTACTTTTGCAAACGCAAATTTTAATACACTATATAAATTAAATAAAAATGGCAAACGTTAAGAATTTAAAGAAAGACATCAACTACGTTTTAGGAGATATTATTGAGGCAGTTTACTTGTATGAATTAACAACTACAGGGAAACCAACAGAAGAAACGAACGCTTTAATTGACGAAGCTATTGCTGCTTTTGATGCTTTGATCGCAAAAGTGAACCAAAAAAATGTAGAAAGTAAAAAAGCGCATTTCAAACAAATTAATTTGGAGTTAGAACAAGCTGCAAATCAATTAATTGCCAAAATCAACGAATTGTAGATAAAAAAAAGTCTGAATTTGTTTTGGATAATACAAATTCAGACTTATATTTGCACCCGAAATAAGACGCCAGCGTAGCTCAGTCGGCTAGAGCAGCTGATTTGTAATCAGCAGGTCGTGGGTTCGAGTCCCTCCGCCGGCTCTAAAGAAAACCATCTAAGTAATTAGATGGTTTTTTCGTTTTATAGTTGATTTTAATTTTGTGTCAAAACTTTCTAGATTTGTTTTGGAAATTTAAATTATGTAGCTATATTTGCACCCGAAATAAGACGCCAGCGTAGCTCAGTCGGCTAGAGCAGCTGA
>NZ_JMTM01000006.1 GCF_001662485.1 Flavobacterium succinicans | reverse complement strand
ATCAATATCTGCATCCAATCCTGCTGTTGCATCAATATCAGTGATGACATTTCCTATAATAGAAACTGCATCTTCTAATCCGCTGTAAGCATTGTTTTCTGCAATTGGAGCGACGTTAACTGCTTTTACAGTAATGTTTTCTTTGGCTGTAGCAGATCCTCCTTTTCCATCATTAATAACATAAGAAAAACTTACCGATCCAATGTAATTCGAACTTGGAGTAAAGGTAATAACTCCCGCTACTGTTACATTCACTTTTCCATTTGTTACAGAAATTTCTTGAGCAATTCCTGAGGTTAACAATGTTCCGTTGATTGAAGTTATCGATAAGATATCTCCATCGACATCAGTATCTAAATCTAATGGCAACAATGTTACTGTGCCTTCTTTTAAAACCGTATATACATCATCAACAGCCACAGGTGCAGAATTAGAGTATGATAAAACTCCTGATGCTGTAACTAATTCACAAACATAATTTGTATCACCTACAAGTACTCTATATTTATTGTTTTTCATTGCCAAAGTCACACCAGTCAATTTTAAACTGGCCGTATTTGCATCAGCATATATACCTCCATTAACAATGTTTGACCAATTAGTCCCTCCATTTGTACTCTCTTGCCATTGATAGGTAGTAGATCCGGTCCCTCCAGAGACCGTTACAGAGAACGTAACATTACCACCAACTGTAGTAGTTTGAGTGGACGGATTGGTAAGTTTGAACGGAATTATTACATTAGTGTAAGATCCAGAATAAGGTGCTGCAACCGGACCATTAACTTTTCCAGTGGCATCTACTGTTGGAGTACCCACTCCAAAAACGCCACCATCACCTCCATCAGTAGTTTTAGAATTATAATATTCATTAGCATCAGAACAACCATCATTATCAGAATCTAAATCTAATTGATTTATTATTCCGTCTAAATCTGTATCATATCTATCATCAATTCCATCAGCGTTTGTATCCACAAAACCTGACACAAGTGGATTAAAATAATTTGGTGTTTTCGAACTACCTGTAAAGGCAAATGGATCAGGTAAACCTGCATGTTCAACTGTATCTAAAATACCATCATTATCATCATCCAAATCACAATTTTCTGGAACATTATCGGTATCATTATTCCCTACATAATTAGGATTTTCTACGGGGATATACAAAGAAATAGTTCCTCCTATAGCTCCATCTTGAGAACCATTTCTTGAAGCATCATCATGCTGCCCTCCTGTACCACCAGATGCTTGTAAAGTAACATTTGAGGGTAATGAAGCCAATGAATACAACAAAGCACCACCACCACCACCACCACCTGGGCCGTGCTTCACAATTGTTCCAATATCCTGACCATCACCACCTTTAGCACTAACAACAAGTGATGTAGTGAACTTTGGCGTTTTTAATACCACAGTCCCACCTGCACCGCCACCGCCACCGCCATCTGGATTCCCTTGAACGGTTACAGGAGTTGGTGATAAACCATCAGCAATAATTTTATATCCATTCCCAATTATTTCATTGGCAAAAACAATTACAATACCACCACCATCTGCTGCCGAAGAAGGATTACCTGTTGTTACAAATCCTGTACCCCCTGCGCCCCCAAGAAACACTTTATCATTAGGAAGAAAGGAAGCTAAAGCAACACCTCCAACACCTCCAGCTGCTGATGCAAATTCACACCAACGATTACCACCAGCTCCACCAGCTCCATAATTAGAGCCACCACCACCACCAGAATCACCAGCAACTCCAGCTCCGCCACCATTGGCTCTAGGGGCACGACCTCTTTCTGTGAGAGCATCATCAATAACGATTCCGTCTCCTTTAGTAAAAGATCCTCCATTTGAAGAGGGCAATACAAATTGTGTATTTGGATTAGTATTACAATTATCGAAATTAGATAAAGCATCAGTTTCCATTTTAATTCCTTCATATCCTTTTCCTGCAACATCAATATTTGCATTAAAAACTAATTTATCGGCACTGATAGCCAATACTCCTCCCGTTTTAGTTGCATCGGTCCAATCTTTTGCGGTTAGCGTGCCATCAATAGTTACTGTTCCAGTATATTTTGGAATCGTTACTACTTGCACTAGTCCAGCTACATTATATCGTTTAATCAAGGGATAACGAGGTGTTAACACATTGCCCACAATACTTGCAATTTCAAAAAACTCATAATTACCAGCATCATTAATAGCTGTTATACTTCCGCCAGCCGCTGAATTATTAGTATTAATTGTTGCCCCTTTCATTTGAATAATGAGGGCTTTGTCACCAACAGCCAATTTTGATGCATCTGCAACTGTAATTGTATGGGTACAATTTAAATCACAAACATTACAAACAGGTAGATTTACCCCAGTCACTGCAGTATAGGAATTAACAATTCCAGAAATTTTAGTTTGTGCATTAGTTATGAAACTAAACAAAAACAGCATTAAAAAAGGAAAATAAAAAAGTTTCGTTTCCTTATACCAAAAAGTAGTTTTGGACATAATTTAAAACATATTATATTAATTATTAATTAGTTAGTCAAAAAAAATAATTTAAAAAATTTAACATGTTTAAACCTGTTAATTATTTATAATTTATTTTTTGACAGCGCGAAATTAATCATAATTATATATAATATACATTTATTGAGAATTTTCATTAAAAAAAACCTGTTTTATCGACCAAATACAAATAACATCGATTAAATACAAAAAAAATAGAATAAAATTATTTTTTGATATTATATTTTAACAAGAATAACTGCTGTAATAAAATAAATATAAATGATCTAACACACCTCAAAAAAATAATTTTATAATCAATTCTTATACAATAAAATAAATAAAATTAATAGTAATTTTCATTCAAATAAATTTAAATCAAAACTATAAAAAAACATTAACTACATAAATACCAACAACTCTACTCTTAATTTATTTCATTAGAAACACAAGACATGTTATCAAAATAAAATGCAAAAAAAGTGCATTGAAACTCATTTCAATGCACTTTAAACTAAATTATGAAGCTATATATTTTTTACCTCATCATCATTTACTATTGGAAGCTAGAAAACTATCTAGAATAATTAGGAGCTTCTTTAGTGATGGTTACATTATGAGGATGGCTTTCGTTAATTCCACTAGCTGTGATTCTAACGAAACGACCCGTTTCTTTTAGAGTTGGAACATCTTTTGCACCACAATATCCCATACCCGCACGAAGTCCACCAATGAATTGTTGCATACTTTCGTTCAACTCTCCTTTGTAAGGTACTCGTCCAACGATTCCTTCAGGAACTAATTTCTTCACATCGTCCTCCACGTCTTGGAAATAACGATCTTTCGATCCTTCTTGCATGGCTTCAACGGAACCCATTCCTCTGTAGGATTTGAATTTTCTTCCTTCAAAAATAATGGTTTCACCTGGTGACTCTTTGGTTCCAGCCAATAATGATCCTAACATCACACAGTCAGCCCCAGCTGCAATTGCCTTAGGAATATCTCCTGTGTAACGAATTCCACCATCAGCAATAACTGGTACACCAGAACCTTTAATCGCAGCTGCTACTTCAAGCACGGCAGAAAACTGTGGAAAACCAACTCCAGCAACGATACGAGTCGTACAAATTGACCCCGGACCAATACCAACTTTAACACCATCAGCACCATTCTCAACTAAATACTGAGCAGCTTCAGGAGTAGCTATATTTCCAACAATAACATCAATTTGAGGGAATTTAGATTTCACTTCTTTTAATACATTAACCACTCCTTGGGTATGACCGTGAGCTGTATCAATAATAATAGCATCTACTCCTGCATGAACTAAAGCCTCGGCTCTTTGTACCGCATCTCCAGTAACTCCAATAGCAGCAGCTACACGCAAACGACCATAAATATCTTTATTAGCAATTGGTTTTTGAGTCAACTTAGTAATATCTCTAAAAGTAATCAAACCTACTAATTCATATTTATCATTAACTACAGGTAATTTTTCGATTTTATGACCTTGCAATACTACTTCAGCTTGTTCTAAAGAAGTGCCTTCTGCAACAGTAATTAGATTTTCTTTGGTCATTACTTCCACAATAGGTCTTGAAGTATTTTTTTCAAAACGCAAATCTCTATTAGTAACAATTCCTTTTAAAATTTTATGTTCATCCACAATTGGAATACCGCCAATACCGTATTCTTTCATCGCCATCTTAGCATCAGCAACGGTAGAGGTCAAAGGCAAAGTAACCGGATCGATAATCATTCCTGACTCTGCTCTTTTTACTTTTCGCACTTTGGCTGCTTGTTGCTCGATGGTCATATTCTTATGCAACACACCAATACCTCCTTCTTGAGCCATAGCAATAGCCATAGCGCTTTCCGTTACAGTATCCATAGCAGCAGATACAATAGGCACGTTTAAAGTTATGTTTCTTGAAAATTGTGATTGGATACTCACTTCGCGTGGCAAAACGCTAGAGTAATTAGGAACTAATAATACATCATCGTAAGTTAAACCTTCGCCGATAATCTTGGAATTGTGTGCTTTCATGGTGCAATTTCTAGTTGAATTGCGTGCAAATATAGATAATCTTAAGCAAAAAAACACCTAAACTACACATTAATTGATTAAATTGCAGGAATTGGAACTTTTGCTACTATTTTTTTCAAAAGTCAAAATCCAAAAAACTTCGATCATTATGACTGAATCCAATACTATCGCAATTCAAGGGCTTTCCTCAGAAGATGTAATTGCTTCTAGAACAAAAAACGGTACCAATACAACCGATCATCAAGAAAAAAACAACTTTTTACAATCACTTTTTGAGTTAGTAAAGGAACCCATGTTTTTATTATTGATTACAGCTACTAGCATTTATTTTATTACTACTGAATACAATAATGGAATTTTTATGCTTCTGGCTATTATTTTAGTCGTATCGATTTCTTTGTTTCAAGAATCCAAAAGCAGAAATGCCATTGAAGCATTATCTAAACTAACACAACCCAAAAGCAAAGTCATTCGAAATGGTGTTGTTGTTGAAATTCCGAGTGAAGAAATTGTACTAAATGATTATGTTCAGATTGAAGAAGGAACTTTTGTTCCCGCCGATGGAATCATCATACAATCCAATGACTTTTCGGTTAATGAATCCATATTAACAGGGGAGTCTTTATCCATTTTTAAAAGTGAACTTTCCGAAGACAAACAGGTCTACCAAGGCACCATAGTAGCAAGCGGATTAGCTATTTGCCAAGTTACCTCCATTGGAAGTCAAACGCAATTGGGTAAAATTGGGAAAAGTCTAGATAACATCACCGAAGAAAAAACACCTTTACAAATTCAAATCAGCAATTTTGTCACTTATATTTCTTTGATTGGTTTGGTGGCTTTTATCATTGTATGGGGAATTAATTATTGGAATTCTAAACTAATTTTAGACAGCTTACTTAAAGCATTAACCCTCGCTATGAGTATTATCCCCGAAGAAATCCCTGTAGCTTTCACCACTTTTATGGCGCTTGGCGCTTGGCGATTACTTCGAATGGGAATTATTGTAAAACAGACCAAAACAGTAGAAACTTTAGGAAGTGCTACCGTAATATGTACTGACAAGACAGGCACGATCACCGAAAACAAAATGAGTCTTGCAGAATGGTTTACGCTTGACACCACAACTGTAACCGAAATCCATCCCAATTTAAACCCCAAAGAACAAGAACTTATTAAGGCCGCAATGTGGGCGAGCGAACCCATTCCGTTTGACGCTATGGAAATAGCATTGCATGAAGCCTACACCAACTCCATTGCAACAGACGAACGTCCTCTATATAAAATGATTCACGAATATCCTTTGAGTGGAAAACCACCCATGATGACACATTTATTCGAAAACAAAGAAGGAGTGCGAATTATTGCAGCCAAGGGAGCCCCAGAAGCTATAATTGCCTATTCAAAACTATCGGAATCTGAAAAAGAAAAAATCAACACAGCTTTTCTCTCAATGACAAAAAAGGGCTTTCGAGTGTTGGGCGTTGGAACAACTGATTTTAAGGGAACCAATTTCCCTAAAATACAACAAGAATTCGAGCTAAATTTCAAGGGGCTAGTTGCCTTTTATGATCCTCCAAAAAAGAACATCAAAGCAGTTCTAGAAACTTTTTACAAAGCTGGAATTGCCGTAAAAATAATTACCGGAGATAATGCCGAAACCACAGCCACCATTGCGAAACAAATTGGCTTTAAAAACCCTGAAAAAATACTCAATGGAGACGAATTAATGACCATGAGTCCCGCTACATTGAAAGAAAAAGTAATGGAAACTACTATTTTTACGAGAATGTTTCCAGAGGCAAAGCTCAAAATCATTCAAGCGCTAAAAGACAATAATCAAATTGTAGCTATGACAGGAGATGGTGTAAACGATGGCCCTGCGTTAAAATCAGCGCACATCGGAATTGCTATGGGCAAAAAAGGAACAGAAATTGCCAAACAAGCCGCAAACTTGATTTTGGTTGACGATGATTTTTCTAAAATGACAGACGCCATTGCGATGGGAAGAAAAATCTATATGAATCTTAAAAAAGCCATTCGCTACATTATCTCTATCCATATTCCTATTATCTTAATTGTGATTATCCCCTTAGCTTTAGGATGGCTGTACCCAAACATATTCTCGCCTGTTCACATTATCTTCTTAGAAATGATCATGGGTCCTACCTGCTCTATCATTTATGAAAATGAACCCATGGAAGACAATCTCATGACACAAAAACCAAGACCGCTAAGCACTACTTTTTTTAGTTGGAAAGAAATTACCATTAGTCTAATTCAAGGACTATGGATTACTGCAGGATTATTGGTCGTTTACCAATTTGCTGTAATCAATCAGTATAGCGAAAGCAGTACCCGAACTATGGTATTTTTGACTTTGATTTTTTCGAACGTGTTCTTAACACTAGCCAATCGCTCTTTTTATTATTCGGTACTAACTACTTGGAAATACAAGAATAATCTAGTCCTATTGATCATTGGCATCACACTTTTCATTACTGCACTTTTACTTTTTATTCCAGCATTATCTAAATTTTTCCTATTCGAAAAAATTACATTTATTCAAATCGGATGGTGCACGCTAGTAGCAGTAATTGCAGTCTTTTGGATTGAAATTTATAAATTCTTCAAAAGAAGGAAGAGCTTAAAAATCTAAATTTCAAGAAAAAAATCCCAAATTCCAGTTATGATTTTGGAATTTGGGATTAACTATTTAGGATTTAGAATTTGGGATTCATTTAGAATTTGGAATTTATTTATTCAATTATTATTCCCCTTCTTTTTCCTCGTCAAAAATAAGATTAAATCCTAATTGAAAAGAGGCACCCTGAGCCTTGGCCACATCTTGAAGTTCTAGTAAATTATCTGCCATCAAATAAAAATTGACGGGACCCATTTGAGTTGACAATCCTAAACCAACATTCCTACTCGAAAAAGAATCTACTGTATACGTAGCTTTTGCCTCTAAACCCGTAAAAAGTTTCTTTCTATAAAAAGCGGTCAAAGCCATCATTGGCGCTCTTGGTGTAGACATAGCAAAATATTGTAATCCAACGGAGTTATTGTAATTTTCAGTTCCATCGTCTGGTTTACAATTGCAGCTTTCTTCTTCAGTCTGCCCGAAAGAATATTGTGCCGAAGCATTAAATTTAACCGGCCTCCAAGAAGTATAACTTCCATAAAGCGTATCTCTCGGAAAGGCCTTTTCAAACTCTTCTGTAACATTATTGCCACCTGTCCCAGAAAAAAAATCAGGAAGTATTCCTTGATATTTATAGATCCCTTTAGCCGTGTAGCTTTCCACTTCTTTTGTATGACGAATAAAGCCTATATCCAATATACTAGCTGTAATTTGAATGTCTTTTTTGGGATAATATGTTATTCCAGCATCAAAACCCAGACCTAGGTTCCCTCCTAAAAATGCTCTTTTTTGTATGTCCTTAACGATATCTGAATCGTCTCCTTTGTCATCATATTTTGCAATTCCAGAGGTATTTAAGAGCATATTCGCAGAGATAATCTGTTCATACACTGTATTTCCCGAAAAAGGAACCGTGAACAAATAGCCTGAGTTCTTGGTAGAACGAGCATCGAAAATACTTGAATAAATCTTCCCCCGAACACCTACAATTATTTTTTTATTGATTTTTTTATTGTATCCCACATGAAAAACACTCAACATTTCGGCTCGTGCACTCAAATCGCTTAGATTAAAATATTTTCCTAAGTAATTCTGATTACCATCTAAGGCTAAAATTGCTAGATCCTTTGGAACATAACTCAACACATCTACTTCTTCATACATTCCAAAAGAAATATACGCGGTATTATTCCAATCACCTACTTTAAATCCTCCCTGAAAAACCTCCAATTGCTGATTCAAACTTACTTTGTCATTTCTTGAAGTTGAAAAAATGACATTACGCAATTTGGTATTAAAATTTACGCCATTATTTGCAAACAAATCATAGGCCGAAAAACCAGTCGAGCCCACATTAGCTGAAATCCCAGACAACAAAGGAATGCCAGCATACCATCTATACGATACATCAGCCCCTGGATTTAAAGATAGGGATTGCGGGATTGCCTTAAAATTATACAAAACGGCTTTGTTTTGAGCCAAAAAAACAGTTACAAAAAAAAGCAGTACAATCGTTGTTATTTTTCTCATTGAATATCGAAATAGGCGGTTACACTAGAACGTAATTTCAAATTCCCTGTACTCGTACTAGTTAGTGGTGGCCCAGGAAGTAAGGCAACAACAAAAGCAATTTTTTTGGTTTGTTTCAAGGCATCTAGGTTAGCGCCTACAAAAGTTTCGTTTTTTATTGTAACATTAGTAGCTCCTGCATAAGCTGGAATGTCTATTGGTATTGAAAATAGTGGAGCGTTTGCTTTATCTAGAAAAACAAGCCGTAAGACAAAAGCTCTGTTTATGGTATTATTTACTTCGAAACACAAATCAGCTTTGACCAAATTATCTTTTAAAAAACTACCATTAAACACACCCACATCAGGCGTATCAATAGAAATAGCTTGTTCTGTCCCGTTATTTACAAGCTTATTCGCAGCCACATCAAAACTTGATAAATTAGCGACAACCACAGGTTGCAACTCTAGGTCATTTACTTGATTAAAATCGAGATCGCTACTACACGATAAAGAAAATAGCAATGCAAAAAATCCGAGTAGGGTTTGGGTTACTTTCATTATTTCATTTTTATTTACTTCTATTCCAAACGAATAGATCATTAGTTTAGTACATTTTACTAGTGAAACTCCCCAAACAATTTCGAGGCTTCGTTATAAGCACTTTCAAAACTCATAGCGCTCAAATTGGTGTTTTCTTTTTTTGAGGTAAAATAAGAAAGCAATTTTTCGGTTGGCATATTTCCTGTCAAACGATCAGTAGCCATAGGACAACCACCAAAACCCTGAATCGCTCCATCAAATCGTCTACAACCAGCATGATAAGCGGCATCTATCTTTTCAAACCATTTATCAGGAGTAGTATGCAAATGTGCTCCAAACTCTATTGATGGGTACTTCGGAATCAAATTGGAAAACAAATGCGTAATAACTTCAGGCGTTGAACTACCAACCGTATCAGACAAGGAAAGAATCTTCACCCCCATTTGCGCCAGACGTTCCGTCCATTCGCCCACAATTTCTTCATTCCAAGGATCACCATAAGGATTTCCAAATCCCATAGAAAGATAGGCAATCACTTCCTTATTGTGTTGTTCTGCAATTTCGAGAATTTCTTGTAAGGTAACCAAAGACTCAGCAATGGTTTTGTGTGTGTTTCGCATTTGAAAATTCTCAGAAATCGAGAAAGGAAAACCCAAATATTGAATGGGTTGATGGGAAGCGGCATCTTTAGCTCCTTGAACATTGGCGATAATGGCTAACAATTTACTGTCCGTTTTGGATAAATCCAGTTGTTCTAAAACCGCAGCCGTATCTTGCATTTGAGGAATTGCCTTTGGAGAAACAAAACTTCCAAAATCAATACTATCAAAACCCACCCGTAATAATGCCTGAATATAAGACACTTTTCTAGCAGTAGGAATAAATGTTTTTATTCCTTGCATCGCATCACGTGGGCATTCGATAATTTTAATTGGCTCCATATACTTCAAAGATAAAAAAAGGAATTAAAGTACAAAGCCGAAAAGTAAGAAAGTGATTAGCAATTGGTGTTTAGCTAAAATTTTAGAACAAACCAAAAACAAAACATTTGTATTGATTTTATCTGAATTTTTCGAAAAAGAAACACTATTTCCTTTGCTCCAAAATAGCTTTATTGATTGCTTTTACCAAAGCTGGGCCTTCATAAATAAAACCTGTGTACAATTGAATCAAACTAGCCCCAGCAGCTAATTTCTCCATTGCATCTTCGGCTGAATGAATTCCCCCTACCCCAATGATTGGAAAAGCACGATTGCTTTTTTCGGCCAAAAAACGAATCACCTCTGTTGAGCGATTCGTTAAGGGTTTACCTGACAATCCACCTGTTTCCGCTTTCGCTTCAGACAAAAGGCCTTCGCGAGAAAGCGTAGTATTGGTGGCAATTAAACCCGCGATTTTAGTTACGGCCATAATATCAATGATATCTAGTAACTGCTCATCTGTTAAGTCAGGTGCAATTTTTAGTAAAATTGGCTTAGGATTTACTTTAGCTACGTTTTTATTTTGTAATGTTTGTAGTAATTGCGTCAACGGTTCTTTGTCTTGTAACGCTCTTAAATTTGGAGTATTAGGCGAACTTACATTGACCACAAAATAATCCACATAATCGTATAAAGCATCAAAACAAATTTCATAATCCGAAGTAGCTTCTTCGTTGGGCGTTACTTTATTTTTACCAATATTCCCTCCAATAAGCACATTGGTATTTGACTTTAAACGCTCTACTGCTTCTAAAACACCTCCGTTATTAAATCCCATTCGATTAATAATGGCTTGATCTGCTTTCAATCGAAACAACCTTTTTTTAGGATTTCCTTCTTGACCTTTTGGTGTTAAGGTACCTATTTCGATAAATCCAAAACCAAAATTCGAAAGTTCTTTATAAAGCGTAGCATCTTTATCAAAACCTGCGGCTAAACCTACTGGATTTTTGAACTTTAAACCAAAAACTTCGGTCTCTAAACGCGTGTCATTCACTTCATAAAGTGCTCTAAAAATTGCTTTAAATCCTGGGATTTTAGAAGCTATTCTAATTAAGGAGAAGGTAAAATAATGTACTTTTTCTGGATCAAAACAAAAAAGTATCGGGCGAATCAGTAATTTATACATAGTAGTAAGTTGTGTAGTGCAAAAGTAAAGAAATGATTTCAAAAACGAACAAAAAAGTAACATTGAAGCCTTGCTTTTAATCAAAAAAAAGACTCAAAATACTTATCTTTGCCCCCAAAAATAATCACCATGCAACACATTATTGATCGTTTTGTAAGTTATGTAACTGTTGATACCGAATCTGATCCAAATTCTGAAACTACCCCAAGTAGTGCCAAACAGTGGGATCTTGCCCATAAACTAGTGGAGGAACTCCAACAAATTGGACTACAAGATGTGACTATTGATGACAAAGCTTATATTATGGCAACTTTGCCAAGTAATATTGACAAAAAAGTTCCAACTATTGGCTTTATTGCTCATTTTGATACTACGCCAGATTTCACTGGTGCCAATGTAAAACCTCAAATTGTACGCAATTACGACGGAAAAGACATCGTACTAAACGAAGCACAAAACATCGTTCTTTCTCCAAAATATTTCAAAGATTTGTTGCAATACAAAGGACAAACCTTAATCACCACTGATGGAACTACGCTTCTAGGAGCTGATGACAAAGCTGGAATCACCGAGATTGTTACCGCTATGGAATTTTTAATTCAAAATCCAGAAATCCAACACGGAACCATCAAAATTGGTTTTACTCCAGATGAAGAAATTGGCCGTGGCGCTCATCATTTTGACGTAGAAAAATTTGGCGCAGATTGGGCCTATACGATGGACGGAAGCCAAGTTGGCGAATTAGAATATGAAAATTTCAATGCCGCAGGGGCTAAAATTACCTTCAAAGGAAAAAGCGTACATCCGGGTTATGCTAAGGGAAAAATGATCAATTCAATGCTTATCGCTAATGATTTTATTTCGGATTTACCAAAAGGGGAAACTCCACAAGAAACCAGAGGTTATGAAGGTTTTTTTCATGTACACCATTTAAAAGGTAGTATCGAAGAAACCGTTTTAGAATTAATCATCAGAGATCACTCCAAGAAAAAGTTTGAAAAAAGAAAAGAGTTGATCGAGAAGATGGTGCAAAAAATCAATAAAAAATTTGCTAAACAATTTGGCGAACCCATAGCCAAAGCTGAGATCAAAGATCAATACTACAATATGAAGGAAAAAGTGTTACCCGTAAAACACATTGTAGACATTGCGGAAGAAGCCATGAAACAAGTTGGAGTAAAACCAATTATTAAACCTATTCGTGGCGGAACCGATGGCTGTCAATTATCCTATAAAGGATTGCCTTGCCCAAATATTTTTGCAGGTGGTCACAACTTCCACGGTAAATACGAATATGTTCCTGTAGAAAGCATGCAAAAAGCAATTGATGTTATTGTAAAAATTGCCCAGCTTACCTCAAGTACTGATTTTGAGAATCCCGCACCAAAATCCAGACGTAAAAGATAATTAACAACATATTTCTGGCCCAAAGATCAAGATGGTCTTCGAAATTACTACCTCCAATAAGTCAATGAACTTTTTGGAGGTTTTTTTTATTATTGTTAGTCCCATTTTTATTCTAAACCCAATTAAAAACTTAACATTGGAACCGTATTAAAATGATTACATTTGTTAACGATTAAGAAATATTGTATTAACATTAAGTTATAATTAGTGTTTTTTCAACATAAAGCTCTCCATTAAACAAACCACATTATGATAGAAAAAAAAGAAGATAATCCCGTTTCTGAAACAACACCTTCAGCAACAACAGAAATACCTAAAGTTGAAAAAACTGTTGTCCAAAAAAGAAGAACTGCGCGAACTACAACCACAACAGCAACCACTGACAAACCTGAAGTAACAAAAACAGCAGTTGCAACTCCAAAACCTAGAGCAAGCAAAGCAAAAGTTACTACTCAAGACAACACCAGTACTTCAGTTCCGGCAACAAGTAGTGTAGAAGAAGAAAAAAAAGAAGAACTAGAAATAGGTACGGATGAAAAGGCAGGAGAAAAGTCAAAAGACAAAAAAAAGAAAAAAAACAAAGTAAAAATGAGCGAAAAGGAAAAGGAAAAAGCCAAAAAAGCTAAAGCAAAAGAGAAGGCTAAAGCAAAAGCCAAGAAAGCCAAAAAGACCAAAAAAGACAAAGCCAAAAAGGCAAAAGTAAAAGCTAAAGCTAAAGAGAAAAAAGCAAAAGCAAAGGCAAAAAAAGCTAAGAAAAACAAAAAGAACAAAAAGAAATAAACTAATTGTTCCAAACTAAAAAAAATCCCAAATTACTAATTAATTAGAATTTGGGATTTTTTTATTCGATTAGCAAATCTACTATTTCTTAGCCAATGCAGCGCTCATTTCCATAGATATTGCAGAACGCTCCATTTTTAATTTTCCTGACATGGTTTCGATTATCACTGTAGTTTCAGCTAATTCAGCAATTTTTCCATGCAATCCGCTTTTGGTAACGATTTTATCTCCTACTTTTAAACTGCTTTCAAATTCTTTTTCGTTTTTAGCACGCTTTTGTTGTGGTCTAATCATGAAGAAATAAATCACCACAAACATCAATAAAAACGGTAAAAACTGTTGTAATTGTCCCATAATAAAAATCTTAATTTGTTATTTTTTTGTTTTTGCTTATTTAACGTTAAAAGTTGCTTGAAATAGACTACATCAACCCTCGACCAACTTTTACCAATTTCTTGCTTTCAGTCAATTCTTTCACTAGGTTATCTAAAATACCGTTGATAAAAATACTACTTTTTGGTGTAGAATACTCTTTTGCTATTTCTAAATATTCATTCAAAGTAACTTTTACTGGAATCGATGGAAATTTTAAGAACTCACAAATGGCCATTTTCAAGATGATGGTATCGATTTCTGCAATACGATCACTATCCCAATTAGGCGTTTTGTCATCATAAGCCTTAGCTAATTCTCTTTCATTAAGCGTCGTTTTTCGGAACAAATCACGAACAAAATCTTTGTCTTCGGTATCCTTGTATAATTTTGGTACTCTAAAATTATCTTCTTCTAAAGGCTTCAATGCTTTTAATTGCTTCAAAATTTGAGTATTCACCATCGGAATATCATCAATCCAAGTCAATTTATCATCCTCTAGATACTCGTATAATTTTTCATTAGGCACGATAATTTCTTCAAAAACAGCCGCAATAAATTCTTTATCTTCTTCAAAAGTATTGACCGCATTGCTCATGTATTTAGCATACAATTTGCTTTCTTTTATCGCATTAAGCAAAATAATAATGTAATCATCATTCAATGACCAAGTATTAATTTTGCGATTTTCCATAGCAATGCTCAAAGAATTGTTTTCAGCCAAAATCTGAAAAACAGCATTTTTGATAAATTTTTCGTTGGGTTTGCGTTCTTGAGGAGTCGCAAGGTGTTTTTGACTTGATAAATGCAAAAAGACTTGTTCTTTTTTACAAATTTCTAATAATGATGACACCATTGTAAGGTATAAATCTAGAATATTATCAATGCTATAAAAAAGAAATTTCTCTTCTTTTTCTAGATTATCAGAGCCGTTTTGATGCATAGCATAAATAGATTGCATGACTTTAACGCGTATGTGTCTTCTGTTTACCACCTTGTAAGAACTTTTAAAAATTAGTCCGCAAAATTAAGGATTTCATCGCTGAAATGAAAATTTGAAGAGAATTTTATTTTATAAATAAAAAAGTGTCCCAATTACTAAAAGATTCAAAAAAAACCTCTTCATAATTGAGACACTAAAAATTTATAAAAGCTATTATTTGCTGTTCGCTAGTTTTCTTTCCGCAATACGTTGTTGCGCAATAGTCAATGCTGCTTGGTGTGTGGTCATTTTGTTAGCAATTGCAAAATCAAAAATCTCTAAAGTAGTATTGTAAATATTTTCGGTTTTAGCCATAATTTCTGCTTTACCGTAATGCGCTAATTCTGCATATACATTAATGATTCCTCCTGCGTTGATCAAGAAATCTGGCGCATACAAAATACCTCTCTCTTGCAAAATAGCACCGTGAACTACTTCATTAGCCAACTGATTATTAGCAGCTCCTGCAATTACTTTTGCTTTAATTTTATGAATAGTTGCGTCATTAATAGTAGCTCCCATTGCACATGGCGCATAGATATCAACCTCTTCAGCATACACATCATTTCCTGAATAAACAGTTGCATTGTATTTTTTTCCTACTTCATATAGACGTTCTTCGTTGATGTCTGAAATGGTTACTAAAGCTCCTTCTTTGGTTAGATATTCAACCAAAGCTTCTCCAACGTGACCAATTCCTTGCACTAAAACTTTTTTACCAGTTAATACGTCAGAACCAAATTGTTGTTTAGCTGCTGCTTTCATCCCCATATAAACTCCAAAAGCCGTTACAGGAGAAGGGTTTCCTGCCCCACCTCTTTCTTCTGAAATTCCAGTTACATAAGGCGTGACATCTCTCACAAGATCCATGTCGGCGGTTTCCATCCCTACATCTTCTGCTGTGATATATCTTCCACTTAAAGAATGTACGAACTCACCAAACTTACGCATCAATTCTGGCGTTTTTTGCGTTTTGGCATCACCAATAATTACTGCTTTTCCTCCACCAATATTTAAACCGGTAATTGCTGATTTAAAAGTCATTCCGCGTGACAAACGCAAAACATCATTCAAAGCTTCCCACTCATTGCTATAATTAAACATTCTTGTACCACCCAAAGCTGGCCCCATTACCGAATTATGAATACCAATTATTGCTTTTAATCCAGTATCTTTGTCGTTGCAAAATACAATTTGTTCATGGTCGTCGAATGATATTTGACCAAAAACAGGATCCATTTTTTGAATTTCCTTAGCAGTTGCTATTGTTGCATTCATAAGCGTGTTGATTTTATTATTTTACAAATTTGATAAAATTCCGATTCAAAAATATAAAATAATAAAATATAACCTAATTTAAAAACAATATTTTGATAATATCATAAATTTTTAGCGGACACTACGAAGTAATCGCTTTACTTTTTTTAACAAAAAAGTAACAATAGAATAAGAAACAAGTCCGAATCTCAAAAAAAATGAAAGAATTACGCTATTTAGACAAATACTTTTTAAAATACAAATACAGTTTTTCGATTGGTATTTTAATCACAATTATCGCACAAATATTTTCCTTATTTACTCCAAAATTGATTAGCAGCTCTCTTGATGCTATCGAAAAATTCGATAAACTTTCTACTATAGAAAAATCATCTACAATGGTGATTGGTCAATATCGTGAAGAACTCCTTCACAACGTTTTACTAATTATTGCTACAACAATTTTGGCAGGTTTTTTAACCTTTTTAATGCGACAAACACTAATTGTTATGTCGCGCCATATTGAATTTGATTTAAAAAACGAAGTGTTTCGCCAATACGAAAACCTTTCACAAAACTTCTACAAACAAAACCGCACAGGCGATCTGATGAATCGTATCAGTGAGGATGTCTCAAAAGTGCGAATGTACGTTGGCCCGGCGGTCATGTATACCATCAATACCTTTATTCGATTTGCCATTGTAATTGCTTATATGTACAATGTTTCGCCTAGGTTAACGCTTTACACTTTGCTCCCCCTTCCTCTATTGTCGTATGCCATTTTCAAACTAAGTTCAGAAATCAACATTCGCAGTACCGTTTTTCAACAATATTTATCTAAAGTTTCGAGTTTTACTCAAGAAATTTTCTCAGGAATTCGAGTGATCAAAGCCTATTCACTAGAAGATCAACAACAAAACAACCTCATCTCGCTAGCAGAAGAAAGCAAAAGTAAAAGTTTGAATCTAGCGAGAGTACAATCCCTTTTTGGACCTTTGATGCTAGCTTTGATTGGCATAAGTAACTTAGTGGTTATCTATTTTGGTGGAATGTTATACATCAACGGAACCATAAAAAGCATTGGTACCATCGCAGAATTCATCCTGTATGTCAATATGTTAACCTGGCCAGTTGCTTCTTTGGGTTGGGTTTCGTCTATGGTACAAGAGGCTGAGGCTTCTCAAAAACGATTGAACGAGTTCTTAAAAATCGTTCCTGACATTCAAAATAACAATCCAAATTCTAGCACAATAGAAGGTCAAATCGCTTTCGAAAACGTAAGCTACACCTATGAAGATACCAATATTGAAGCACTCAAAAACGTTTCTTTTACCGTAAAGAAAGGAGAAACACTGGCTATACTTGGTAAAACCGGCTCGGGAAAATCAACCCTTTTGTCGCTCATCTCTCGAATGCACGACGTAACCGAAGGCCAAGTAAAAATTGACGAAAAAGAAATCAGTCAATTGAATTTATTCGACATAAGAAACAGCATCGGAATTGTACCTCAAGACGCCTTTCTATTCTCGGATAGCATCAAAAACAACATCAAGTTTGGTAAAGAAAATGCCTCCGACGACGAAGTTATTGAAGCAGCCAAAAGCGCTGTTGTTCATGACAATATCGAAGGATTCAACAAAGGCTACGACACCATTTTGGGCGAACGCGGCATCACTTTGTCTGGCGGACAAAAACAACGCGTTTCTATAGCCAGAGCCATCATCAAAAATCCAGAGATTTTACTTTTTGACGACTGTCTTTCAGCAGTAGACACCGAAACCGAAGAAGCAATTTTGAACAATCTATTCGAAATTTGCAAAGACAAAACCACCATAATTGTAAGCCACAGAGTTTCTTCCGCAAAAAATGCTGACAAAATCATCATTCTTGAAAACGGAAAAATAATCCAGCAAGGCTCTCATAATCAATTAATAAATGAAAAAGGCTATTATGCAGCGCTCTATTTAAAACAACTTTCAGAAAAAGAATTACAATAAATGTTGTTTTATCAATAATTTTTTATGATTTTTGATTGCTATTTATAAAAGGATCGAAAGAATTATGAGAGAAAATGACATGCTAGAAAAAGAAGAAATTTACTCTAAAGTGCTTCGCGCTGGAAGAAGAACGTATTTCTTTGATGTTAGAGCCACAAAGGCTGACGATTACTACATTACCATTACCGAAAGCAAAAAATTTACTGAAGAAGATGGCTCTTTCCATTTCAAAAAACACAAGATTTACTTGTACAAAGAGGATTTTGCAGCCTTCGAAGAAATTTTAAGCGACATGACTTCTTACATTTTAAACCACAAAGGCGAAGAAGTAATTTCGGAAAGACACCAAAAAGATTTCAAAAGAGATTTCTCAAACGAAACAGTAGAAAGCGAAAATACCCCAAAAGTATCTAGTTTTACGGATATCGATTTTGATGACATCTAAAATCAATTAAACAATTATCTAAGTCCAAAAGTCAACTGATTTTTGGATTTTTTTTTGGAGCACAAGTCCACGCAATCCTTCACGCCTCGTCCTGCTGTACGCTATATCTTGCTGAGGCTCAAAAAAGAGCCCCAACAAGGATGCCGCTCCCATCAGGGCTAAAAATCAGGTCTATTTTTCATAACATCTTCCAAATAAAAGTCTAAAAATCATATATTTATGGAATAAAAAATAATCCTCGAAAACCACTAATTGGCTTTCACCATTTTTTGGCAAAAAAAAATTTTGAAAAGAAGAATAGAACAATATTAAAAAGACAATGAACCCAAAAATTCTCATTATTCCTGGATTAGGCGACTCAGGAACTAAACATTGGCAAAACTTTTGGCTGCATCACTTCCCGAATACCATCAAAGTAACCCACGACAACTGGGACCAACCTTTACTCAGTGACTGGCTCAAACGTTTAGATGAAACCATTGAAACCCTTCAAGAACCTACCATTTTGGTAGCGCATAGTTTAGGCACCATCTTAGTCGCACATTGGGCAAAAAATAACCATAATGCCTACATCAGAGGAGCAATATTAGTTGCACCCGCTGATGTTGACTCCCATGTACACACTCCAGAATGCATTTGGAATTTTGCTCCAATTCCCTTGCATTCACTGCCATTTCCATCAATCGTAATTGGAAGCGAAAACGACCCTTACATGACGTTGGAAAGAGCTCGAGAATTGGCCAAAAACTGGGGAAGTGACTTCATAAATATTGGCAAAAAAGGACATATCAATTCCGAAATGAATCTGGGTCTTTGGGAAGAAGGACAAACAATTTTAAAACTTTTGATCCAAAAGATAAACTAAGCGATTCTTAATCCGTTTTCAATTGTAAAATCAGGAGACAACAAAACCACATCACCCTGCTCACCAACTGCGCCAAGCACCAAACATTCGCTCATAAACTTACCTATTTGCTTTTTCGGAAAATTAACTACCGCTACAATTTGACGACCAATTAAAACTTCTTTGGAATATCGTTGCGTAATTTGAGCAGAAGATTTTCTAATACCTATAATAGTACCAAAATCAATAGTGAGTTGATAAGCAGGTTTTCTGGCCTCAGGAAAATCATTAACTTCTAAGATAGTTCCTACTCGCATCTCAACTCTTTCGAATTCTTCCCAATTCAGAGAAGCTGTATTTTCTATGTTCATAAAAAATGTATTTAGTTTCTTATTCAATACTACAAAAAAAATCCCAAAACAGCTAATTAGACTGTTTTGGGATCTATAAATCGAATACCGTTTTTTTTATTTCACATCCATTAATTCCACATCAAAAATCAAAGTAGCGTGTGGTGGAATAACTCCTCCTGCTCCACTTGGGCCATAAGCCAAATCTGATGGGATTACAAAACGGGCTTTATCTCCTACTTGCAACAAAGCAATACCTTCGTCCCAACCTTCAATCACTTGACCTTGTCCTAAACGAAATTCGATTGGTTTTTTTCTTGGGTAAGAAGAATCAAATACTTTTCCGTTTTCAAGAGAACCTTCATAATGCACAGCAACTGTTTTACCGTTTTCTGCTTTTTTACCAGAACCTCTTTGAATAAATTGGTAACGTAATCCACTTTCTGTTTTTTCAAAACCAGCAGCCAATTGTTCCATTTTTGCTTCTGCTTCCGCTTTCAAAGCTGCTTCTCTTTTCATTCTAGCACCTCTTAAACCGATAAAAGCCTCGATAGCATTCCAGTTTTGCGCTTCTTCACCAACACGAATAATTTCTAAAGTCTCCAATTGGTCTCCTTGTGCAATAGCATCTACAACCTCTTGTCCTTCGATTACGTGTCCGAAAACAGTGTGTTTGTTATCCAACCAGCTAGTTGGAACGTGTGTAATAAAAAACTGGGATCCATTAGTTCCAGGTCCAGCATTAGCCATAGACAAAACCCCTGGGCGATCGTGTTTTAGAGAAGGATGAAACTCATCATCAAATTTGTAACCTGGATCTCCTGTTCCTGTACCTTTTGGACATCCCCCTTGAATCATAAAATCAGGAATTACTCTGTGAAAAGATAAACCATCATAGTATTTTACACCTTGAGGCTTTACTTTGTTTTCCATATTTCCTTCAGCCAAAGCCACGAAATTCCCAACAGTTCCTGGAGTCAAATCGTGCGTCAATTTTACCAAAATCGATCCTTTTGAGGTATTGAATTTAGCGTATATTCCGTTTTCCATGATAAATTATTTTTATTGAGGCGCAAATTTACGAAAATAAATGCGATATCAATTTTTGCTTATTATTAATTTTATTGGCTCATAAAATCCTCACGCATGGGACTAAAAACATCAACCAGAAGACCTGCCTCTAAACAAACTACACCATGAATAGCATGCGGCGGAATATAAAAACTATCGCCAGCTTTTAGCGTTTGAGTTTCACCATCAATAGTTACCTCAAAAATCCCTTCTGCTATATAAGTAACTTGAGTATGATAGTGCTCATGAAGTACACCAACAGCTCCTTTTTCAAATTTTACATTGACGAGCATTACCCGTTCGTCATAAGCCATTATCTGCCGCTGAATTCCCTCTCCTACATTTTCCCATTCTTGCTCTTTGGCTAAAAGAAATTTAGCGCTAGTTGTTGACTGCTTCATTTTTTATTTTAAGATAAATTATTTCTGGGTTCTTGCTTTTCCATCAGCAGAAATCGCAAAACTAGAACTACGAGTAAGCGTTTTAATATAGGTCGTTTTTCTGAATCGTAGAGCACTCCAATCTTCATCAACAGCAACCATACGAACGGGTTCAAAACCTAAATTTCCTAAAACTGCCCAGCCATTATCTCTATTAAATTCGCATTTATATTTTTTGGAAGTCCCTTTTGGATAACAAAACCAAACAATAGCATCTCCGTTAATTTTTGGAAAAAGTGTCGTAATCGCTGTTTCTATTTCTTGCAATTGCGTGACAAAAACCATAACAAAATCAATAGTTGTTATTTCATTTTCGTTGTTATAAAAAACAGTTTCATTTGCCATTGCCTCTTTTTCTGAGACAAAAGATGTTGGGGCATTCAGAACTAAAATTGCTTTATGATTTTTAAAATTTAATTTTTTGAATAATGGAGTCATTTCATTTTTATTTACTAAACAATACTACACTTTTTTAATTGAATAGAAGAAAAAAATTAAGACTAAAACTTAGCTTTAGAAATCAAATAGTTTTTCACAAATTCATCAAAAGTAGGCAAGTTTTTATCTTCATAAACCAAAATAAATTGCTTGAATTGCATATAACCATAAGTATACGGATTTTGAGAAGCTTGCTGGTAATTAGCCTTAAAATAAGCTTCTATAGTCATTCCTTCCGGAATTGGATTAGGTAGTTTTGCCCACATTTTTTTGGCATAGCGATAACATTGTTCCAGTTCTTTTTTCTTCCCTTGTTTTTTCCACCAAAGCATAGCAACAACATTTGCAAAATACTCACTTTCATAAGAGCCGAGCACATTCCCTTCTATCTTATGTTGCAAGGCATGTCCTAGCTCATGCGGCAAATAAAATCCGTTAAAAAACAATCCAAAAACTTCCTTACCCTCTACTTCTCCCCCAGCAACTTCATAGAAAAAAGCTTTTTGTTCGGGAATTACTTGCTCCCATAAAGGCAAATTGGCTGTTTTTTGTTTACCATCATCATCATAATAAATAAGATAAGGCGTGGTATTCAATCTAGTTTTCAGAGTTAACACCAATGTTGGTTTGACATTGGCAATGTCCTTAATAAACGTTGATGAAATCTGATTGGCTTGTTTGACCAAAGCGGTCGAATCAGCAAAAGTGGAAAACCATTCTTTTTGCGCGAAAGTTAGTTGAGACAAAAAGAGCAAAACGAAAACTACCCATCCTTTTTTCATATTTTTATTTGTTAAAATTATAGTGATTAATAAGGGCTTAGAGTGTGTTATTCGCATTTACAAATAAAACACAACCGATTAAAAAAACAACAACTTAACAAAACTACAAAACAAAATTGATTTGGATTAATAAAGTAGTTTCAAATTAAAGCTAAGCAACACGCATTCGTTTAGGCCCATACCAAAGCCAAAAACCAGTGATGGTAAAAACCAAAAGATCTAGTCCCATTACAGTGGTATAAATCAATTTAAAAATCCCATTTCCCGTTTCGAAATACGCATCTAGATAGGAACCATCGTGAATGTTTTCGACAAAATCAGCATTTCGACGTTCTAGATGCAAAAGTTCTCCAGTAGCTCCATCCAATTGAACGCCCCAATAGTCTTCCTCAAAAACAAACTTCACCATCCCTTTATCGGGACGAATGTCAATTCTATTCAATGCTAAAGAAACATTAGGTGAGACTTCCTTTTGCAAATAATAACAGGCTTTTTGTTGTAAACTATCCACAGGGAGCCATTGCCTCAAATCGGTTGTGGTTCCTTTGCGCGAATCAGCCAATAGTAAGCCACCGCTATTCTTTTTCCACCCTAAAAGCAATCCAGTTATGGATATAATGAAAAAGAAAATAAATAAAAAAGCGCCCGTGGTTCGGTGCACTTTTCTAAATACTCTCAATGTTTTAGCCTGACTTTTTCTTTTATTACTTTCGATCATACATTTAACTATTAAACAGACAAGAAACTACTTTAAAAATTTATTTGCTCTTTTTGATATAATTGGCCACCTCAACCATAGTAGCAACCCAAATATCTTTTTCTCTTTTTTTAAGATAGACCAATACTTTTTGATGCTCTTCCGCAGAGACATTAAGTCCGTGTTCCCCTCCAACACCGTGAAATAGAAGTACAGCAAACGAACCTGACTTTTCTGCAGCTTCTATTTGCGCAATCATTTGCACAGCAGTAGATTCGCTTTGTCCAAAACAATTGATATTTGCTAAATCAACTTGTTGTTTTTGCAACAACCCCGATTCGACTCCTCTCGCTGCCACAAAATCTTCTTTTAGCAAATCATAAAAATAAACATCTCCTATTTTACGATCCCCGCACGGATAAGCAAAAGTGCGCTCTTTTTTGCCGTCGATGGCTTCTAAAAGTGTGTTGGTAACTTTGATCTCATTGATGGCTCGAGTTACTGAAAATTTAGACAAATCGTCTTCGGGAGTAACGAAATCTCTTCCTGCAAAAGTCCCATCACAAGGATGATTTAAGGTGTGATTACCTAGTTCATGCCCTTTTTTAGCAGCCGCACGCCATTCGTTCAAACGTTTTGAGACTACTGGCGATGATCCAATTAAATAAAAAGTCCCTTTAAACTTGAAAGCATCCAACGCTGGAATCACCTTATCTAAATGCACATTCAAGGCATCATCATAAGTTAGTACAACCGCACACTTTTTGCCATTCCATTGTCTTGATGTTGTTTGAGCCAAAGCCTCAAAAGAGAGTACTAGAATACAACCCAACACCACTATTTTATAAAAATTCATAATGCTTTTTTTGAATAATAAATAGTTTCAACCAAGAAACTTGTTGAGTAAATGTATTCAAAATTCTTTTATTCAAAGAGAAAAAAGTCAACATAGAAAGCATAAACACTAAAAAAAATGACATCCTTTCGAATGTCATTTTTAAGTCTTAGTAATACATTACCAGTAAACTATTTAGTTAATCCTGCATTTTTTAAATACGGTTCAATCTTCATGTCGTGACCGATGAATTCTTTGAAAGCTTTATTCAAATCTACACTGTTCCCTACAGACAAGATGTATTTCACAAAACGATCACAATTTTTTCGGGTCATTCCACCATTAGCTTCAAACCAATCGTAAGCATTATAATCTAAAGTTTTAGACCAAGTGTAAGCATAGTATCCTGCAGAGTAACCACCTCCCCAAATGTGAGCAAAGTAAGGAGAATGATAACGAGTAGGCACTTCATTCACTAACAAACCATATTTTTGCAAAGCCTCTTTTTCAAAATCTAAAGTAGGTTTAAAATCCGACTCTTTTTCTACACTATGCCAAGCCATATCTAGTGTTGCGGCAGCCAACAATTCGGTTACCACATACCCTTTATTGAAGGTGTCTGCTTTTTTAATTTTGTCTATTAACTCTTGAGGAATAGCTTGTTTGGTTTGATAATGCACGGCGTAATTTTTCAAAACCGTTGGGTCTAAAGCAGCGTGTTCGTTGATTTGCGACGGAAACTCTACATAATCTCTCGGTACAGCCGTTCCAGAAAGTGTTACATATTTTTGGTTGGCAAACAATCCGTGTAAGGTGTGTCCAAACTCGTGAAATAATGTCGTTACATCATCAAAACTGATTAAAGATGGATTACCATTAACTGGTTTTGCAAAATTGTACACATTGACAATGACTGGTTTTTGGTTTAAATAATGCGATTGATTCACCAAATTACTCATCCAAGCGCCTCCGTTTTTATTGTCTCTCGCATAAAAATCCAAATAGTAAATCGCGATTGAAGTCCCTTTATCATTGAAAACCTCATACACTTTTACATCAGAATTGTACACTGGTAAATCGTTTCTTTCTTTGAAAGTCAGCCCATACATTTGTTTTGCTGCAAAAAAGACTCCTTTTTCCAGCACCGATCCGATTTCAAAATACGGTTTGATTTGACTTTCGTCCAAATCGTATTTGGCTTTACGCACTTGCTCAGAATAGTAATCCCAATCCCAAGGTTCTAATTTAAAACCTCCATTTTGGGCATCAATTAAGGCTTGAATGTCTTTGGCTTCTTCATTGGCTTTGGCTACTGCTGGTTTTGCAATTTTGGCTAACAAATCCATTGCAGGCGCTGGCGTTTGTGCCATTTGATCTTGTAATTTCCACTCAGCAAAACTCTTTTTACCCATCAATTTGGCTTTTTGCAAACGCAATTTGGCCATTTTTTCAAGGGTTTCGCGAGTATCGCCTTCATCTCCTTTTTCGGCACGATACCAAGAAGCTTTGAAAACCTTCTCTCTAGAGGCACGATTGGTCAAACTCATCAAAACAGGTTGTTGTGTGGTATTGATAATCGCAATCATATATTTTCCATCTTGTCCAGCCGCAGTAGCATTGGCTTTGGCAGCTGCAATTTCATCAGGTGTTAAACCTGCCAAATCTGAGGCTGCATCAAAAAACACGGCAGCATTTTTACGAGCAGTTAATAATTTATTGCTGTATAAAGTACTCAATGTAGCCAACTCTTCGTTGATTTTTTTCATTTTTTCTTTATCGGCTTCCGAAAGATTAGCTCCTGCTAATTCGAATTGTTGCAAGTAATATTCGGTTAGTTTTTTATCTTCTCCCTTCAAACTCGACAATGGAATGCATTTGATGCGGTTATACAATTTACTGTTCAAGTAAATTTTGTCGTTATGCGCCGAAAAAATTGGTGCATATTCTGCTTCAATCGCCTGAAGTGTTGGATTAGTATTAGACCCCGAAAGATTATAAAAAACTCCAGTTGCTCTACCTAAATCTACACCACAAGTTTCTAGCGCTAAAACGGTATTCTCGAATGTCGGTTTTGCCGTATTATTCGTGATTTTCTCGATTTCCTCATCGTGTACTTTTAAACCATAGTCAAAAGCAGGTTTAAAATGTTCGTCTTTAATTTTATCAAAAGGTGGCGTTTGGTACTGTAAAGTACTGCGTTGCAAAAGAGGATTGTTCATAGGAGCAGTAGTATTTTGGGCATTAACGTTCTCTACTAGCAGCGTACTGAACAACAAAAGACAGCCTGCGCTAGCTATTTTTGAAAAAGAATTCATATTGAAAAATTTACAAATTATTAGGTTTTAAAAGTACTAAAAAAAACAGTATTGCAGACAAAAGTTCCTTTTATTAAGAAAACAACAACAGCAATTAAGATGTTGAATAAAAACAACTGAATAACAATAAAACAACCAGAATTTAGAGCGAAAACATTACTTTTGATACTACCTAAAAATGAATACATTATGGCTTCTATTTACGACACTTCAGACAACACTCAGTTAATCAATAGGATTCAGAAATTAAACGCCTCCTCTACTCCACTTTGGGGCAAAATGAGTGTAGATCAAATGTGTGAACACTGTATTGCTGTCATAAATGTAGCGTTTGCGAAACAAGATTTAACAATTAGTTTCCCTATGCGTTTGCTGGGACGATTATTGAAAAACAAAGCCTTTAACAGTGACTTTGGAAAGAATAGTCCCACGGCAAAAGAATTCCGTATCACTGCTCATTCAGATTTTGAAAAAAGTCAAGCACAACTTATAGATTGTGTTCAAGAATTTGCCAAAGGAACTTCGGTCATTACGGTAATGTATCATCCGTTTTGGGGAAAGATGAGTTATGAAGATTGGGACAAACTGATGTACAGACATTTGGATCATCATTTGAGACAGTTTGGGGTGTAACTGAAAAGTGTCTTGATTTGCAGGGATTGCGTGAGGGATAGCAGCGGCATCCTCTTGGGGCGGGGTTCGCCCCAAGAGATATAGCGGATAGCCCGACCCCGAGGAGCAGGGACTTTTGGTTGTGCAAAGTCGTGTACCTCGGGGTCACGCCCAAATAACTATTAGGATACATCACTTGATTCGTGTCCTTTAATTTAATTTGTACCTTTGCACGATATAAAATACTACAATGAGAATTGATATTATTACCGTTTTGCCTGAATTATTGAGAAGTCCTTTTGAGGCTTCGATTATGAAACGTGCTATCGACAAGGGGTTGGTGGAAGTGCATTTTCACAACTTGAGAGACTACACGACCAACAAACAAAAAAGTGTAGACGATTATCCTTTTGGCGGAGGCGCGGGTATGGTGATGACAGTACAACCCATTGATGCTTGTATCACGCATTTGAAGAGCGAGAGAACCTACGACGAGATCATTTATATGTCGCCCGACGGAGACACGCTGAACCAAAAAATGGCCAATACGATGTCGATGTATGAAAACATTATCATTTTGTGTGGGCATTATAAAGGAGTGGATCAGCGGGTAAGAGATCATTTTATTACCAAAGAAATTTCTATTGGCGATTATGTTTTGTCTGGAGGCGAATTGGGCGCTTTGGTTTTGTGTGATGCCTTGATTCGACTGATTCCAGGGGTTTTGAGTGACGAAACCTCAGCTTTGACCGATAGTTTTCAGGATGGATTATTGTCGGGTCCAATTTATACGAGACCTGCCGATTACAAAGGCTGGAAAGTTCCTGATGTTTTATTGAGTGGCCATTTTGCAAAAATTGACAAATGGAGAGAAGACATGGCTTATGAGCACACCAAAAATAGGAGACCCGATTTGTTGGAGGAATAAAACTCTAATAATCAACATTTAAATTCCAAATCCCAAAAATAAAAAACAATTTTATTTACCCATAAAAAAAATTGGAATTTGGATTTTAAATATTCTTTTTTTGTTTACATTTGCACCCACATTAGACCAACCTCTGGCGAGAACCGTGAATGTTGCTCTATTTTAAACCATACTTAAACATTTATCATGGCAGATTTATTGAAATTCGTTCAAGACGAGTTTGTTACAAGAAAAGATTTCCCTGAATTCGGAGCTGGAGATACTATCACAGTTTACTACGAAATTAAAGAGGGTGAAAAAACAAGAACTCAGTTTTTTAAAGGAGTAGTGATTCAAAGAAGAGGTTCAGGAAACACTGAAACTTTTACTATTCGTAAAATGTCAGGAGCTATTGGAGTAGAGCGTATCTTCCCAGTTAACTTACCTGCTTTACAAAAAGTTGAAATCAACAAAAAAGGTGCAGTTCGTAGAGCTAGAATTTTCTACTTTAGAGAACTTACTGGTAAGAAAGCAAAAATCAAAGACAAAAGAAGATAATCTTTTTTCTTTCAAATATAAAAGTCCCGATGATTCGGGACTTTTTTTTTGGCAGTATATCGTCAAAAAAATTATTATTTTAAAGGTTTTTCCCCATTAAAAATAACGATTTCGCAATATCACAAGAAGCCCAAGAATTATGATATTTTTATAGCAAAATCAGGGAATAATTACATTCGATTTACATATATTTGTCCGCCTTATTTTTTGCACAATTCGCAAACTAAGACGTACATCTAAGTGATTTCGATTAAAAAAATAGAAAAATGACACAAAAATCAAAAATTTTTTACACCCTTACAGATGAAGCGCCATTGTTGGCTACTTACTCTTTTTTACCAATTGTTCAAGCATTTACTGCCACATCGGATATAGAAATTGAAACAAGAGATATTTCGCTGGCTGGAAGAATTTTAGCCAATTTTCCAGAATTTTTAAAAGAAGATCAAAAGACAAGTGATGCCTTATTAGAATTAGGGAAACTAGCCACTACTCCAGAGGCTAACATTATTAAATTACCAAACGTTTCTGCATCTGTACCGCAATTAAAAGCGGCTATTGCAGAACTTCAAGCACACGGTTACGCCGTACCTGATTTCCCAGAAGACCCACAAACTGAAGAAGAAAAAAACAATAAAGCTAAATACGCAAAAGTATTAGGTTCTGCTGTGAATCCTGTTTTGCGTGAAGGTAACTCTGATCGTAGAGCACCAAAAGCTGTTAAGAATTACGCCAAAGCCAATCCACATTCTATGGGAGCTTGGTCTTCTGAATCTAAAACACACGTGGCTTCAATGGAACAAGGCGATTTTTACGGAAGTGAGCAATCAGTTACTGTTAGTGAAGGAACTGATGTAAAAATTGAATTCGTAGGAACAGACGGAACCACAACAGTTCTTAAAGCAAGTACACCGTTGAAAGCAGGCGAAATCATCGACAGTTCTGTAATGAATATTGCTGCTCTAAAAAGTTTTGTAGCCAAAACGATTGAAGAAGCAAAAGCACAAAATATTTTATTATCTGTTCACTTAAAAGCTACCATGATGAAGGTGTCTGACCCTATCATTTTTGGAGCCATAGTTGAAGTGTATTTTGCCGCTGTTTTTGAAAAATATACAACGCTTTTCAATGAATTAAATATTGACACTCGTAACGGTTTAGGTGACGTTTACGCAAAAATAGCCGGACATCCACAACAAGCGGAAGTAGAAGCAGCTATTGATGCCGCAATTGCTAATGGACCTGCTTTGGCAATGGTGAATTCTGATAAAGGAATCACCAACCTTCACGTACCATCTGATGTAATTGTAGATGCTTCTATGCCTGCAATGATTCGTACTTCTGGACAAATGTGGAATAAAGAAGGAAAAGCTCAAGATACTGTAGCCATCATTCCAGACCGTTGCTACGCTGGTGTATATACTGCAACCATTGATTTTTGTAAAAAACACGGTGCTTTTGTACCGACTACAATGGGAAGTGTACCTAACGTTGGTCTTATGGCTCAAAAAGCTGAAGAATATGGTTCACACGATAAAACTTTCCAAATTCAAGGTGAAGGCGTTGTTCGTGTTGTAAATACAGAAGGCACCGTATTGATGGAACAAAAAGTGGCTAAAAATGATATTTTCAGAATGTGTCAAGCCAAAGATGCTCCAATTCAAGACTGGGTAAAACTAGCCGTAAACAGAGCACGTCTATCAGCTACTCCAGCGGTTTTCTGGTTGGACAGCAACAGAGCGCACGACAGCCAATTGATTGTAAAAGTTGAAAAATATTTAAAAGATCACGATACAACAGGGTTAGACATTCGTATTTTAAGCCCTATCGAAGCGACTAATTTCACCTTAGAGCGCATCATCAAAGGCTTAGATACTATCTCTGTAACTGGAAATGTATTGCGTGATTACTTAACCGATTTATTCCCAATCTTAGAAGTAGGAACTTCGGCCAAAATGCTTTCTATCGTTCCATTGATGAATGGTGGTGGTTTATTTGAAACTGGTGCAGGAGGTTCTGCTCCAAAACACGTAGAGCAATTTATTGAAGAAGGCTACTTACGTTGGGATTCCTTAGGTGAATTTTTGGCTTTGGGCGCTTCATTAGAACATTTGGGACAAACCCTAAACAATTCAAAAGCGATTGTTTTAGCAGAAGCCTTGGATGTAGCTACTGAAAAATTCTTAGCAAATGACAAATCGCCTTCGAGAAAAGTAGGCGGAATTGACAATAGAGGCTCTCATTTCTACTTGGCAATGTACTGGGCTGAAGCTTTAGCCGCTCAAGATAAAGATGCTGATTTAAAAGCAATTTTCTCACCTATTGCAGCTGAATTTATTGCTAACGAAGCACAAATCAACAGCGAACTAATTGGCGCTCAAGGAAAACCTCAAACTATCGGAGGATACTACCAACCAAATCCAGAGTTAACGAGTAAAGCGATGCGACCAAGTACTACTTTCAATACGATCTTAGCAAAAATCGCATAGTTTTAGAAATAAATATACTTGCAAAAAAGACAACTTATAACGGTTGTCTTTTTTTGTTAACCAATCATTAACATTTGTGCTGTAGCAAATAACTTAAAAAATCGTCTACTTTGTAGTTCTAAAACTAACCTATGAAAAATTACTACATAACCGTTTGTGTTATACTATGTATGTTGTTTAGCCAATTTTTTTTGGCACAAGAAAAAAGTAATATTCCTTTATCTAAAGAAAAATTTACGTTAAGCGGTACCATTACCGACCAAAACAGTAATGAAACGCTAATTGGTGTCAATATTGTTTTTCCTGAATTAAAAACAGGTGTAACCACCAATGAATATGGTTTTTACTCTATCACATTGCCCAAAGGAAAACACCAAGTTCAAATCTCTTATTTGGGCTACAAAACGATAAATGAAACCATCGAATTGACGCAAAACACCAAATACAACTGGCCTTTATCCAATGAAGACAACGTGCTCAAAGAAGTCATCATCACAGACGACAGAACCAAAACCGACATTAGAAAGCCCGAAATGAGTGTCAATAAACTCTCGATTTCGGCCATTAAAAAAATGCCTGTGGTTTTAGGAGAAGTTGATGTTTTAAAATCAATTTTATTACTCCCTGGAGTAACCAATGCTGGCGAAGGTGCTTCTGGATTTAACGTACGTGGTGGTGGAGCGGATCAAAACTTGATTTTGTTGGACGAAGCTACTATTTTTAACTCTTCGCACGTTTTTGGTTTTTTCTCTGTTTTTAATCCCGATGCCATCAAAGATATTCGACTTTACAAAGGTGGAATTCCTTCACGATTTGGAGGAAGAGCTTCTTCAGTTTTAGATATTTATCAAAAAGACGGAAGCAGCAAAAAATTTCACATGAATGGAGGTATTGGTTTAATATCAAGTCGCCTTTTAGCGGAAGGGCCTCTGGTAAAAAACAAAGGTTCCTTCTTGATTGGTGGTCGTGCTTCTTACGCTCATTTATTTTTAAAATTATCCCCTGAACAAAAAGATAATGCCGCTTATTTTTATGATTTAAATGCAAAATTCAGTTATAAATTAACCGAAAATGACAATTTATACCTGTCAGGTTATTTTGGCCGTGACGTTTTTAGTATCAACAAAAGTTTCACCAACATCTATGGCAATTCAACCCTAAACTTGCGTTGGAATCATTTGTACTCTGACAAACTATTCTCCAATCTTTCCTTAATTTACAGTGATTACTATTATGGATTAGACTTAGATTTTGTAGGATTCAAATGGGATTCGGGTATCAAAAATTATAATATCAAATACGATTTCAAAAGTTACTTAACGGACTCGTTCAAATTGAATTACGGACTGAACGCCATATACTACGATTTCAATCCAGGAACTATAGTTCCTTCCAATAGCACTTCTGGAATCAACTCCGATCAATTGGATAAAAAGTATGCTTTTGAACCTTCGCTCTACATCAGTGCCGATCATGATTTAAGTAAAAAACTAAGCGTGTCTTATGGTTTACGTTACAGTTTATTTTATCGATTAGGACAATCAACAGTAAATATCTATGCGAATGACAATCCTGTTCTTTTCAATAGTGACCTAAAATTGTATGAAAAAGCAACACCAATAGACACTAAATTCTATGGCAAAAACGATGTCATTCAAAGTTTTGACAACTTCGAACCTCGATTTTCTACAGCCTACCAACTGAATGAAAATCAATCGATCAAAGCAAGTTACAACCGCATGGTGCAATACTTACAATTGGTTTCGAATACCTCATCACCTACTCCACTCGATGTTTGGACACCTAGTGATAATTTCATCAAACCTCAAATTGCTGACCAAGTAGCATTGGGATATTTCAAAAACTTCAGTGACGGAATGTACTCTTTAGAAGTAGAAACTTATTATAAAAAAATCAAAAACCGTATCGATTACATTGATGGTGCCGAATTAATTGCTAACAAAGCTTTGGAACAAGTCATTTTGAACGGACAAATGAGAGCGTATGGACTAGAAATTATGCTAAAGAAAAATGAAGGCAAACTCAACGGTTGGATTTCTTATACTTTATCAAGATCAGAACAACGTACTCCAGGTAGAACATCACTCGAAACAGGAATCAATAATGGTCAATGGTATAAATCTGTTTATGATAAGTTACACAATTTAGCTGTGACCAGTTCCTACACTTTAAATGAAAAATGGAGCTTTGGAGCTAATTTTGCTTTACAAAGCGGACAGCCCGTTACCTATCCAGAAGGACAATATGACTATCTTGGCATGACGGTTCCTAGTTATGGATTGCGCAACGAAAACCGTTTGCCAGCTTATCATCATTTAGACATAGCCGCAACATTGACGCCACGGAAAAACAACAATCGCAACTACAAAACACAATGGGTTTTTAGCATTTACAACCTTTACAATAGACGAAATGCTGCCTCAATCAACTTTAGACAAAATGTAGACACCGGCAACAATGAAGCGGTAAGAACCTCTATTTTCGGAATGGTTCCTGCTGTGAGTTATAATTTTAAATTTTAAGCATCATGCAAAAGATCACTTTCTTTCTCGTTTTTATATTAGCATTCCTATCATTAAGCTGCGAAGATGTTGTAGAGGTAGACCTCAATACCGCCCCGCCAAAATTAGTAATTGAAGCCTCCATCAATTGGCAAAAAGGAACAACAGGCAATCAACAACGAATAAAATTAACCACAACGACGGATTATTTCAGCAATACAATTCCTAAAGTTTCTGGCGCAATTGTTACCATTACCAACAGTGCCAATACTGTATTTAATTTTGTTGAAATGCCAAATACAGGAGAGTATTTCTGTTCGAATTTTGTTCCTGTAATCAATGAAACCTACACATTGTCTGTTGTTAGCAAAGGACAAACTTATACTGCAACAGAAACACTTCAAGCCGTAGCACCAATTACTAGATTAGAACAAAAAAACGATGCCGGATTTACAGGAAAAGAAATAAAAGTTAAAGCTTTTTATAATGATCCTGCAACTACACCGAACTACTATTTGTACAAATATGTATATTCCAATCAAGTAAAATCAAATCTTTATGTGGATCGAGATGAATTTTTTGACGGCAATGAGTTTTTTAGTATTTCTCAAAATGACGACCTTAAAAAAGGAGATAAAATTGAAATCACCCACTACGGGATCTCAAAATCTTACTATAACTACATGAGTATATTATTAAGCATTGCAGGAAATAATGGCGGAGCTCCATTTCAATCTCCTCCAGCAACTGTTCGTGGTAACATCATCAATACAACAGACAAAGCCAATTATCCGTTAGGCTATTTTTCCTTAAGTGAAATTGACTTTAGAAGTTATACGATTCAATAATACTCATTTAAACCTGTTGAGTGGAATTCAAATAAAATAAAAACTTAACCACATAGAGCCATAGATTAGTAGCAAATAAACATAGGAAAAACAGAAATAGCTCTATTTTCCACAATAGATAACTATGTGAACAGTAAAACGTCTATTTGTTTCACTTAAAAAACTACAAATTCTATGATTCTATGTGGTAAAAAATCATTTCACCCTACGGATTAATTTCATATATTTTTTCATGCTAATTCAGACCTTACAAACACTTTTCAAAAGGGATTTGACTTCCTTAAAAAGAGAAATAAATGCCTATCAAAACGAGGCTGCTATCTGGTCTACTGACCAACAAATCAATAATTCCGCAGGCAATTTATGCTTGCATCTTATTGGCAATCTCAATACTTACATTGGAGCCGAAATTGGTAAAACAAATTATGTTAGAAATAGAGACTTAGAATTTTCTGCGAAAAACATTTCCAAATCAGAATTGATTCAAAAAATCGATGAAACAATAACTGTTGTTCATCAGTCACTTGACCTATTACGAGAAGAAGATTTAGAAACAGAATATCCACTGCTAGTTTTGGACAAAAAGACCTCTTATGATTTTTTCTTGGTGCATCTTGCTTCACATCTAGCCTATCATTTAGGACAAATTAGTTACCATCGCAGACTACTTGATGCGTAAACAAATGAACTAGCACAATAACTTTTGTACATTTGTTTCGAATAATCTTAAATCTAAATCCAAAAAATGTCTTCACATCACATCGTTCGCGACGACCAAGAACCCGCTTTAATCATTGCCAATGGAGCCGCTTGTCAACCCGAATTATTAGGTCAATTATTAGAATGGTCCCCCCTAGTTGTAGTACTTGATTCTGCTATAGAACGTGTGATTTCGTTAGACATAAAAGTAGATGTCCTTTTAGGTGATTTTGATCGTGATTTTGACCCAGAGCTGTACAAAACCAAACAATATCCGCTGGAAATTGTACACACGCCCGATCAAAACAAAACCGATTTAGAAAAGGCATTAGACTATTTAATCGAGCGAAAAATTCCCTCAGTCAATATTGTTTGGGCTACTGGAAAAAGAGCCGACCACACCATAACCAATCTTACTAATATTGTACGGTATCGCGATTTAATCAAAATTGTGATTTTGGACGACCATTCCAAAATATTTCTTTTACCCAACAAATTCAAAAAGTGGTACACGGCAGGCACTCCTATTTCGCTAATCCCAATTGGTGTCGTAAAAGGCATTCATTCTCAAAACTTGGTGTATCCTTTAGCAAATGACACCTTGACTATTGGGTATAGAACTGGGAGTAGCAATGCTGTCGCTTGCGATGGATTGGTCACTATTGAACATTCTGAAGGAGATTTATTATTGATGGAATGTATGGATTAATTTACAAAAAAGGAATACCTATCTTTGCACCACAATTTAGAAAATGAAACGTACCAAGCAGCCCGAGAAAAAAAACCTACATCCAAGAAATCAGCACCGTTCAGGATACGACTTTGATTCCTTAATACAGATATTGCCTGAACTCAAAAATTTAGTAGGCATCAACGAACATCAAATTCAAACGCTAGATTTTAGTAATCCTGAAGCGGTAAAAGCATTGAATAAAGCGTTATTACTATCCTGCTACGATATTCAATTTTGGGAGATTCCTACTTCTTTTCTGTGTCCACCCATTCCAGGAAGAGTAGATTATATTCATTACTTAGCCGATTTGTTAGCCCAAAGTAATAATGGCGTGATCCCAAAAGGAGAAGCTGTTCAGGGCTTAGACATTGGTGTAGGTGCGAATTGCATTTATCCAATTTTAGGAAATGCTGTATATGGTTGGAATTTTGTAGGTACAGACATCGATGAAAAAGCGATTCAAAATTGCAAAAAAATTATCGAAAAAAATCCAAAACTAATCGATGCTATTAGCTTACAGCTACAGATAGAACCTCGTTTTATTTTCAAAAACATAATGGAGTCTGAGGATAAATTCGCGTTTACCATTTGCAATCCTCCGTTTCATAATTCTAAAGAAGAAGCCACAAAAGTAGCCTTACGAAAAGTCAATAATTTAAGCACCAATAAAACCACTATTCCAACGTTAAATTTTGGTGGACAAAACGCTGAGTTATGGTGTCCAGGGGGCGAATTAGGGTTTATCACTCAAATGATTTACGAAAGCGCTAAATATCCAATGCATTGTCTTTGGTACACTACTTTGGTTTCCAAACAAGCGCATCTCAATAGTTTGCGCAAAACCTTAAACAAAGTAAATGCAGCTAACATCACCACAATCGATATGGCGCAAGGCCAAAAAACCAGCCGCATTCTAGCTTGGACATTTTTGACTGAAAAACAACAAAAAGAATGGAAGTTTGAATAGTAATCATTGCGTATTACTATTTTACTTTTTTATTCTTACTTGCATAGCATAATCATAAGTATCTAAATCTTTGAATGCTATTTTTGAAACAGGTACAAAAGGAAAATAACGATGAATTTTTTCTTTTGTAAAACGTTGCGACCAAAATCGTTCTTGAGTCGCTGTAAAACTATCTTCAGGTGAAGTAATTATTGTCATTCCCATTTTTTCATAGCTACGTTCTTGCTTGATTCTAGTAGCATTGTTGTCTTTGTAACAAGCCCCTAAAACGATCTCGCCTTCTGGAGCTAGCAAACTGTAGGCTTGAGAAAAAATAGTGGTAAACTTAGAATTGATCGTTAAATCTAATTTTGAGGTCGCTGTTGAATATCCTTTAAAATCAAAATCATTGGGATAAAAATTACCCGCTGTAAACCAAGTAGTTACAATCAAATCATACTTCTCTGTTAGTTGATGTAATGCTATAGCATCTAAATCCAGAAGTGTCACCTTATCATTAATACCTAAATCATTTACCATTTTCGAAGCTAAATTCAAACATAAGACAGCATTATCTGTTCCTGTATAGTGTAACACTTGCTGCCATATTTCAGCAATATCATGTAAGTTTTGAATGATTCTTCCACTCCCCACACCAATATCTAGAATACGAATTGGGCGTTGTAAACGGTCTGCTAGCTCAAAAATAACTTCTTTTAATGCAATAAATTCTGCCCATTGTGCTTGAATCAAATAAGGAGAAAGATACTTTTCGTCAAAAGAGTGCGATACTGTGTCAGGATTATCATACATATTCATTATCAATAGATTAAGAGATGTCAAGAGGGAATTTAGTAAAAAAAAATAATAAAAAAGATAAAAAAATCACGAATTATTATTTCAAAAAAACTTAGTACAGTCATTTATCTGAAACATAGTATTTAAGTGATTACAAAAAAGCAAATGGCGAATCAACAACGACGATAGTTGACAATCCCTTGTTTGACGCGAAAGTCATTTAGTATAATGACTTCCTTACGATTAATTTTACTCTAGTCCTTTATGGAAATTGCATTGTAAAATCAATACCAAAACTTATATTACACAAACAAAACAACACACGATAAAAGGGCTTTTCTTCTATTTTTTTAATAAAAACATTGAAACTTAACATAATTCTAATTAAGTTTGCCAAATAAATCATTATATGATTAAAAAACATTATACGATTCATTGAAAAAACTAATCAAATCGTAAATCCTAAAAAATACCATTAAATAAAAATAGCGACCCAATTATATTTTTTCGTTTTTTTTGGTATGTTAAACAAAACGTGAATCAAAATTTCACCTAAAATCAATGTACTAAAGTTAACCAAATGGTAAAAAAGCAACTAATTTATTCCGCAATACTTGATGATTCCGCGCTTTGGAACAGCTTAAAGGAGGGGAATGAAAATGCTTTTTCCTTACTTTTCAAAAGACATTATCCTCACTTAATACAATACGGAAATTCATTCCTTCCATTTCCAGAAAAAGTACAAGACTGCGTTCAAGACGTATTTACAGATATTTGGATTTACAGAGAAAAATTGAGTGATAATGTGGTTGTAAAAGCCTATTTATTAGCCAGCGTTCGAAAACGTATTACAAGATCACTAGAGCGAGATCGTATATTTCGTTTTAGCAGTTCAATAGACACAGTTGAATTTTTATTTGATTTTTCAATCGAACACCACCTTATTTCTGATGAAACCGCAGCCTCTAAAGTGTTGCATCTTAATCATCTTATTAATGATTTGCCATCTCGACAAAAAGAAGCTTTGTACCTTCGCTACACACAGGAACTAACTGTAGATCAAATTGCAGACACACTTGATATTAACTATCAATCTGCAAACAATCTTTTACACCGCGCGTTATTGAACTTACGCAAAGAGTGGAAAGAAAACATCTTCGTTATTTTAATGCTGCTTTCATCTGTATTGTAGTCTTCAAAAAAAAAAAAAAACTATTTAGTGAGTATCAATTAAAAAAATGATCCTCTATATCATCGTAACCCCTTATTTGATGCAAAACCGTAATAATTATACCGAAATAGAGCACTTTTTAGCAGATGAATCATTCCGAATGTGGGTGTATCTCAATGATGACCAACAAGATTGGGAAGAGTGGACCATAGAAAACTCCAGTCGTGCTAAATTATTAGAGGAAGCCCGTTTATGGTTATTAGCAATGAAAGCTCCTGATACTAATGTAACTTCAATTGACGTACAAAGTGCTTTGGAAGCAACTTGGAAAAAAATTGAAAACGCTGAAGAAAAGAAAAAAGAAAAACCAGTTCTTACATTATTGAGAAAAAGATGGTTCAACGCTGCTGCAGCTATTTTGGTTTTGAGCCTTTTATCAGGTTGGCTATATGAACATAGCAATCTCAACAAAAACTCCATACTTAGCTATAATGAATTGATCAATGAAAATGAGGAAGGACTAGTTGAACAAACCAATAACTCAGATAAACCACAAATAATAACCTTATCAGATGGCAGCTCTGTTTTATTGCAACCCAACAGTAAATTAAGTTATCCAAAAATATTTGTGGGTAATGAACGAAAAGTATACCTCTCAGGCGAAGGTTTTTTTGAAATTAGCAAGGATGCTAAAAAGCCGTTTTTTGTTTATGCAAATGAGATTGTTACAAAAGTAGTAGGAACTAGTTTTAAAATAAAAGCATACACCAATCAACCAAATGTTGAAGTTGTAGTCCGAACCGGAAAAGTAAAAGTACGTCCCAATGAATTAATCTCAAAATCAAAAGACGAGCTGATCGTTTTGCTACCCAATCAGGCCCTAAGATTTGTTAGAAAAAACTTAAGTTTCAATAAAATTACTGATATAACTCAAGATGAATCATTGAGTCATTCTACAAGTAACATTGAGCAATTGGGATTTGAATTTACAGACATTCCTGTTTCACAAATTTTTAAAACCATTGAACAGGCCTATATAGTCAAAATTGATTATCCACAAACAAAATTAAAGGACTGCTATCTAACAACATCTTTAAGCGATCAGCCATTGCCTGAAAAACTTAAAATTATTTGCAAAAGCCTTGGAAACAACACAAGTTATGAAATGAATGGAAACCAAATAATAATCATGTCAGATGGATGCAACTAACGATTAACTGCCTATGAATTAAAATAAACAAAAAAACGCCGAAAATGCTGTAACATTCTCGACGTCCTGAATAAAATCAATAACTCTCTGTAAAGAGTTATTGCAATGTTTTACCAATACCACACTAAAGAATATTAATAAAAACAGACCAAAACTATGAAAAAAACCGTCTTTAAACAACGATTACTAATTCGAATTATGAAAATAACCCTATTTCAATTTGTTTTAGCCCTTGTCTTTTCAAGTGTAACAATTGCTAATAATATAAGAGGTCAAAAAAAGCTAGACACCAAGGTAACCATTACCGTGACAGATTTGAACTTAGACACAGCGTTGTCTAAACTTGAAAAATTAGCACACGTTAAGTTTTCGTATAACTCGAGAATGACTCAATTGAATCAAAAAGTTAGCATTTACGCCAATAATGAAGTGCTATCAAGCGTACTGACTCGTATTTTAAAACCCCTAAAAATTAATTATACTGAAGTAAGCAATCAAATTATTTTACAAAAAGAAGGAGTTGCTAAAAAGGGAATTAATGAAGACCTTTTCTCTAGTTTAAATCAAAATGCAGTAGCTGAAATCATTAAAGGCCGAGTAGTTGATGAAAAAGGAGAGCCTTTACCTGGCGTAACTATCCTTGTAAAAGGAACTTCAAAAGGCACAACAACAGATTTTGAAGGGAACTATTCCATCAGTGCTGAAATTGGAGATGTATTACAATTTTCATATGTAGGACTTGAAACTAAAACAGTAACTATAAAAGAAACCACAGTAAACGTTACTTTAACAGGAAGCGGAGAAACACTAAAAGATGTAGTCGTAGTAGGCTCTAGAAAAAAAGGGAGGGTAGCTCTTGACACTCCAGTAGCTATTGATGTAATCAATTTAAGCTCTACGGCATCTGCAACACCGCAAACAGATTTAACTCAAATTTTAAATTACGTTGCCCCTTCATTTACTTCTAATTCCACAACTGTAGCTGATGGTACTGACCACATCGACCCAGCTCAATTAAGAGGTCTTGGCCCAGATCAAGTGCTTGTTTTGTTAAACGGAAAAAGAAGACATACTTCGTCTTTAGTAAACGTAAACGGAACACCTGGTAGAGGAAGTGTAGGTACAGATTTAAACTCTATTCCTTCATTTGCGATTGATAGACTAGAAGTTCTTAGAGACGGTGCTGCTGCACAATACGGCTCTGATGCTATTGCTGGGGTAATCAATTTAGTCATGAAAAAAGGAACTGGTAAACTCCAAGCCAACGTAACTGCCGGAGCAAATTTTAGTGAAGGAGCGAATGACAATACAGGAGGTTCCGATGGTTTTAAAACACAACTAGACCTTAACTATGGAACCAAAATTTTTAAAGATGGTTTTATTAACTTTACTGGATCTTTTCAAAAAAGAGATTTAACGAGCAGAGCAGGCACTACCACAGGAACCATTTTTAACGCTTATAATGCTATAGAAGGAAGAGCTATGGACAAAGGAATTAACATTTCTTCGTTATTTGGAAACATTACCAACACCCCTAACAGCGCCACTATACTAGGACATATCAAAAATTTTGCACCAAGTGTTTCTTATTTTACACCCGCACAACAAACTGCTATTGCAAATGCTACTACAATTGGAGCAATGCAAACTGCATTAAATTTTGATGTAACTGATAACGAACTAGCCGCTCGTGGTTTAAATAGAAAAGATTTTAACATGAGAGTGGGGCAATCTGAACTAACTAGTGTGCAGTTTTTCTTAAACTCAGAATTTGGGCTTACAGACAATATAAGAGCCTATGCGTTTGGAGGATATTCACATAGAAATGGTAATGCTGCTGGATTTTACAGAAGACCTAATCAAAACAGAACAGCGACCTCTATTTTTATAAATGGATTTTTACCAGAAATTGATTCAAAAGTAAAAGACATTTCTTTTGCAGCAGGTGTTAAGGGAAAATTAGGAACACTTGATTTTGATCTTTCTAATACTTTTGGAAGAAACACTTTCGATTACACCATTATGAATACCGTAAATGCAAGTAGTGTCTACCCATCCAAAACATCTTTTGATGCAGGTGGATTAGGCTTCAGTCAAAACACTACCAATCTTGATTTTACTAAAAATGTAGATTATTTAAGCGGATTAAATATTGCTTTTGGTGCTGAATACAGACATGAAAACTATAAAATCAACCCAGGTGAAGAAGCTTCTTATGCGTTGTATGATATTAATGGTAACATTCAAACCGCTACCACAGCAAATAATCTTAAACCAACAGATTTCTTTGGTAGTGGAAGACCGGGTGGAGCTCAGGTTTTCCCTGGATTTAGACCTGCAAATCAAACGGATAAAGGCAGAAATTCATTTGCTTTGTACTTAGATTCTGAATTGGATATAACCGAAAAACTCTTAGTAAGTGCTGCGATACGTTTTGAAAATTATTCGGATTTTGGATCAACTTTCAATTACAAAATTGCTTCTAGATATAAAGTATCAGATAATTTTGCTTTAAGAGCTGCTCATGCTACTGGCTTTAGAGCTCCTTCATTGGCTCAGTTGTATTTTAATGCCACAAGTACACAATTTGTTGGTGGAGTTCCTTTTGAAGTTGGAACGTTTTCTAATGATACTTCACTTGCACGAAACTTAGGAATTCCAACACTAAAACAAGAAGAATCAAGAAGTTATTCTGCTGGTTTTACTTCAAAAATTCCTTCAGCCAATTTAACTTTTACAGTTGATGGATATTTAATTACTATTGATGATCGAGTAGTTTTAACAGACCAATTTGCTCCAGATGCAACAAATGCAAGTTTGTTTTCTTCTGCCAATGCAACTGCTGCAACATTTTTTGCTAATGCTATTAATACAGAAACAAAAGGAATTGAAGCCGTTATTTCTCATAAAGCAAATTTAGGAAATGTAACGTTAAATTCAGATTTAGCACTTACACAATCGCAAACTAGAAAAATTGGAGATATAAAAGCTTCTGAACAACTTTCGCAAGCAGCAAACTTAAACAGGTATTATTCTGAAATGAGTAGAGTTTACTTAGAAGAAGCTATTCCAAGATTTAAAGCATCATTGATGAATAATTTTTCTTACAAAAAATTAGAAGTTTTCTTAAGAAATGTATATTTCGGACAGGTAACAGACCCTAATACAGTAGATGTTAATGGAGATGGATTGGTTGGAGCAACCATTGTAAACGGTAGAGCTGTAGAAAACGAGCACCCAATTTGGAGTGGAAGAATAATTACCGATTTATCTGTTGGATACGAAGTACATAAAGGAATAAAAATCACATTAGGAGCTAATAATTTATTTGATGTGTATCCGAGTAAAAACTATGGTCCTGTTTCCGCAAAAAGACCTAACGCGGTTTTAACAAATGGTGAAATTACCTATCCTACAACAAATTCAACTATAGATTTATCAAATGCAGATCAATTTGTTTATTCTAGAAATGTATCTCAATTTGGTCAAAATGGTCGTTTCCTTTTTGCAAGATTAAATTTCAATTTCTAAATACTTTTTTTTTTGAGATTAAACCATCCTCTTAAAACAGGATGGTTTTTTTTTGACTAAAACTTTGGCAAAAAAAGAATTCAAACTTTGTACCTTTACTGCTCTAAAACTTTGCTTCTTAAATAAATGAATTTCCAAGTAGTATCCGATTACCAACCTACGGGTGACCAACCTCAAGCGATAGAAAAATTAGCACAAGGCATCCTTGCTGGTGAAGCATTTCAAACACTGCTTGGAGTTACTGGGTCTGGAAAAACATTTACGGTTGCCAACGTCATTCAAGAAGTACAAAAACCAACCCTCATACTGGCACACAACAAAACATTGGCCGCGCAATTGTACTCGGAATTCAAACAGTTTTTCCCAAACAATGCGGTGGAATATTTTGTGTCATATTATGATTATTACCAACCCGAGGCGTTTATGCCCGTTACGGGAGTTTTTATAGAAAAAGATTTATCAATCAATGAAGAGTTAGAAAAAATGCGTTTGAGCACGACTTCCTCTTTATTGTCTGGACGAAGAGATATTATAGTGGTCGCCTCGGTTTCTTGCATTTATGGTATTGGGAATCCAGTGGAGTTTCAAAAGAACGTAATTGCCATCGAAGTCAACCAAATGATTTCAAGAACTAAATTGCTACACAGCTTAGTACAAAGTTTGTATTCTAGAACCGAAGCCGAATTTACCCCAGGAAATTTCAGAATTAAAGGTGATACGGTTGAAGTCTATCCAAGTTATGCGGATGATGCGTTTCGAATTCATTTTTTTGGTGATGAAATCGAAGAAATAGAAAGCTTTGATACCAAAACTGCTCAAGTCATTGAACGTTTTGAAAAATTGACGATTTATCCTGCCAATATGTTCGTGACTTCGCCAGATGTGCTACAAAATGCCATTTGGGAAATCCAACAAGATTTAGTCAAACAAGTGGATTACTTCAAAGAAATAGGCAAACATTTAGAAGCCAAACGTCTCGAAGAACGCACCAACTTCGATTTGGAGATGATTCGGGAATTGGGCTATTGTTCTGGAATTGAAAATTATTCTCGTTACCTTGACGGAAGAGAAGCGGGCTCAAGGCCTTTCTGTTTATTGGATTACTTCCCCAATGATTTTTTATTGGTAGTCGATGAAAGCCACGTGACTTTGTCGCAAGTACAAGCTATGTATGGTGGCGACCGTTCTAGAAAAGAAAACTTGGTAGAATACGGCTTCCGACTTCCCGCGGCTATGGACAACCGACCTTTGAAATTCGAAGAGTTTGAAGCTATGCAAAATCAAGTCATTTATGTGTCTGCCACACCTGCGGATTATGAATTACAAAAATGTGATGGTGTTTATGTAGAGCAAATCATTCGCCCCACAGGCTTGTTAGACCCGATTATCGAAATTCGTCCAAGTTTGAATCAAATTGATGATTTAATCGAAGAAATACAAGTACGATGCGAATTAGATGAGCGTGTTTTGGTCACCACTTTAACCAAAAGAATGGCCGAAGAATTAGCTAAATACTTGACCAAAGTTTCCATTCGTTGTCGTTATATCCACTCCGATGTAGATACATTGGAACGTATCGAAATTATGCAAGATTTACGAAAAGGATTATTTGACGTATTGATTGGAGTCAATTTATTGAGAGAAGGATTGGATTTACCTGAAGTATCTTTGGTGGCCATTTTGGATGCCGACAAAGAAGGCTTTCTTAGAAGTCATCGTTCGCTTACTCAAACCATTGGTCGTGCGGCAAGAAACTTAAACGGAAAAGCAATAATGTATGCCGATAAGATTACAGCAAGTATGCAAAAAACAATCGATGAAACCAATTATCGCCGTACCAAGCAAATCAATTACAACACTCAACACAATAAAGTCCCACAAGCTTTAGATAAAAAAATAGATAGTGCTTTTACTAAAAATCCACTGGTGGAATACGAATTAGGACATACTATTGCAAAAGCAGCAGAACCAGACACAGCTTATCTGTCAAAACCAGAATTGGAAAAATTAATTCGTGAAAAACGAAAAGCGATGGAAAAAGCCGCAAAAGATTTAGATTTTATGCAAGCTGCCAAGTTCCGCGATGAAATAAAAGCATTACAAGAGAAACTCTCTTAATTGTGTTGTTCTTGGAACATTCCTAACAGTGCTTTAGCATCAATCATAGCATTAGGAGATTCCTGCATCATTTGCAAAACTCGTTTGGTAGCTCCAGGATTTAACCCCATATCAATGGCTATTTGACGAATGGCAACTGACTCTTTTTCGTGTAAAACACCATCACAATGCATAATCAGCGCCAACCTATAGAACTGCTGAATACGCTGAAATTCTGATTTAATTGGTAAATGAGGTAACTCTTGATGAAACAAATCAGAATATTCTGCTTTGGTAAAACCCAGTTCTTTGGCAACAATCCAAATAAAATCCAACTCGCGTTGATGTAATTTTCCGTCTACAATAGAAAAACTTATCATTTCTAAAAGTAAACTTCTTTTTTCTTCAAAACTATTCATCAATTTCTTATTTTTAGCTAAATTATTGTTTTTAAATGTATCCACAAAATTCAATTATGTCTAAAAAAACAATCCTATTTTTTTGCTTCTTTTTTCTTGTGGCGAAAGGATGGACACAGGAAACCACTGCTTCTGCTCAAGTAAGTACTTTTAGTATTGTATCTCCAGAGTTGCAAACGACAAAAAAAATCTGGCTCTACTTACCCAAAAACTATAGCCCTTCCAAGAAGAAATATTCCGTGATTTATATGCCCGATGCCCAAAATTTATTTGATGCTAAAACTTCTTATAGTGGAGAATGGAATATTGATGAAAAACTAGACAGTCTACGCGCACAAGTAATCGTAGTGGGAATTGAACACGGAAACGAAAAACGGTTGGAAGAACTCACTCCCTATCCTCACGAAAAATACGGCGGCGGAAAAGCAAATCAATATTTAGATTTTATTGTCAACACTTTAAAACCGAGTATCGACAAAAAATACCGCACCAAAACTGACAAAACACATACGCTAATAATTGGCAGCTCCTTGGGTGGTTTGACCGCTTTTTACGCTACGCTAAAGTATCCCGAAGTTTTCGGCAAAGCAGGCGTTTTTTCTCCTGCCTTTTGGATTAACAGAAAGGATATTATCGCATTAACAGAACAAACCCAAAAGATAAAAGCAAAATACTATTTCCTTTGTGGAGACAAAGAAGGCGATGATGATAGTATGGTAAAAGACTTGAATACAATGGAAAACATCATCAATACCAAGCGTTGTTCCTGTAAACATTTGAATAAAAAAACCATAATAAAAGGCGGACAACACAACGAAAAATTATGGCGAGATGGTTTTGTAAAAGCCTTACTTTGGTTGGGCTACTAATCCTTTTTTAGAACAGTAAAATTTTATGTTATGCAACTAATCCTTCGCGAATACAACCTAAAATTAAAACACACCTTCACCATTTCTAGAGAATCTATCGATTTTCAACCTTCACTAATTGTAGAATTGCAAAGCGAAGGCTACTCAGGATTTGGCGAAGCAACCTCCAACCCGTATTATCACACCACGGTTCCAATGATGCGTGCGGATTTGGAAAACATTCGTTCGTTGATAGAAAACACAACAACCGAAACTCCCGAAGAATTTTGGAACAAAGTACATCCTTATTTAAAAGAGGATATGTTTGCGCTTTGTGCTTTAGACTTGGCTTATAGTGATTTATATGCTCGCAAAAAAGGCAAAAAATTATACGAACTTTGGAATTTTACTACCGATAAAAATCCTTTAACTGATTACACCATCGGCATCGCTTCTATTGAGAAAATGGTCGCCAAAATGAAAGAACTCCCTTGGCCTATCTATAAAATTAAATTAGGCACCCAAGAAGACATCGAAATCGTAACCGAATTACGAAAACACACAGACGCCATCTTCAGAATCGATGCAAACTGCGGTTGGGGCGTTGAAGAAACCATTTCTAATTCCATAGCTTTAAAAAAACTCGGGGTGGAATTCTTAGAACAGCCTATGAAAGCAGATAATTGGGAAGCACATAAAGAAGTCTACAAACACTCCGCTTTGCCCATCATTGCTGACGAAAGCTGCATTATCGAATCCGATGTAGCCAAATGCCACAACCATTTCCACGGTGTAAATGTCAAATTAGTAAAATGTGGCGGTCTTACTCCAGGCAAACGTATGTTAGAAGAAGCCAAAAAACTAGGACTAAAAACTATGGTAGGTTGTATGACAGAATCTACAGTAGGCATCTCAGCCATAGCCCACCTACTACCACTACTAGATTACGTAGATATGGACGGAGCGCTACTATTAGATAAAGATATTGCTACAGGAGTAACCATTAATTATGGCAAAATTGATTACCCAGACGGAAACGGAACTGGAGTGACACTTTTATAATTCCTATGAAAGTCAATCAATTTCCCAATCGCGTAATCGAAATCAACCAAGAAACGTTCCTTTATTTTGGAGGAACGGCTTATCTTGGTTTACCAACTTTACCCGAATTTCAAGAAATTATCTTCAAAAATATCCAGCGTTGGGGCACCGCATACGGAAGTTCAAGAAACGCAAACGTCCAATTAAGCGCCTACGAAACGGGAGAAACCTTTCTGGCAAATTTTATTCAATCCGAAGCAGTACTTACCGCTTCATCAGGAATGCTGGCAGGAAAAATAACTATAGATTTTTTAAGCACAAGCACCGATGTTTTTTACCATTTCCCAAATTCGCATCCTGCTATTCAAAGAAAAGACAGTCTGCCTCTATTTATAAACAATCAATTAAACCCTAGAATTTTAGATGCAAAAAAAGAAAAAATTACCCTGCTCACAGATGCCGTACCATCATTAGAAACCCAACCCATAAACCTAAAAATTCTCGATAGCATCCCTTCTCACAAAGAAATCACTTTGGTCATAGACGAATCACATTCTATCGGAATCCTAGGCAAAAACGGGTCAGGAATTTATTCGAGTATCCCCAATCCTAACATCAAACGCAAAATTTTGGTCGCCTCACTTGGCAAAGCTTTTGGATTAACAGGCGGGGTAACTGCTAGTGACTCCAATTTTATTCAGCAAATCAAAAATTATGACACCTTTGTCGCGGCCGCTGGAATGAATCCTGCCTATGTACAAACCCTTGCCGAAACTGGGCATTTAGTGCAAAAGCAACGTCAAAAATTACAAGACAACTTAAACTATCTCACTCAACATTTACAACCCAATCCCAAAATCAATTTCACCGCAAACTATCCTTCCATTTACTTAGATTGGAACAAGAGCTACGATATATTGTTGCAAAACAAAATCGTAATCACCCATTTTGATTATCCTTCAGACCAAAAAACCTTGAACCGAATCGTCATTTCGGCCAATCATCAAAAAGAAGACCTTGACCAGCTAGTTCAAGTTTTAAATTCCTTTTCATAGGTTTTAGGAGCAGAAAAAAAAGCTTTTATGCCATCATAGAACCCGTCATCCGCTATATCTTTGCTTTTTTAAAGAAAAAAAAGCAAAGGATGCCGCTACTACCGGGGCTAAAGGGAAACATCTAGCCTCTTTGTAAACATCAAATTCAGACTCGAATATAACGTCTCTCTATTTTTAAACTGTACCTTTGTAAAAAATTAAAAGAATATGACCAACAACGATATTTTCAAAAAATTACGCGTAGCCTTAATGTTGCGTGACGATCAAATAGTAGAAATCCTAGAACTAGTAGATTTCAGAATCTCAAAATCCGAATTGGGCGCTTTCTTTCGAGATGAAAAACACGAAAACTACATGGAATGTGGCGACCAAGTATTGCGTAATTTCCTTAACGGATTAGTAATTCACTTACGTGGCACCAAAGAAAGCCCAAAAGTACCTACTGAAGTTTTAGCCAAACACAGAGCTGAAATCCCAGCAAAAGACGGAACTGCAAAACGACCAGAGTTCAAAGCCAAACCAAAAGATGCAGAACAAAGTCGAGGAGACAAAAAGCCAGCGAGCAAAAAACCTTTCAAAAAAAGTAATAAATCAGCTGCTCCAAAAATTCAAGTGGTAGAAAAAGTAAAATTTAACAACGGCAAGCATAAAAAATCATAATGAAAACAGCTCTAGTTATTGGCAGTACGGGGCTTATTGGTTCGCAACTAGTAGATGTACTCTTAGAAAGTGAACACTATCAAAAAGTTGTCATTTTTGTAAAAAGAGAATCTGGAAAATCACATCCCAAACTAGAGCAACACATCATCAACTTTGATGCTCCCGAAACTTATCAGCATTTGGTGAAAGGCGATGATTTATTTTGCACCATCGGTACCACAATTAAAAAAGCAGGAAGCCAATCCGCCTTTCGAAAAGTAGATTACGAATATCCAATTGCATTTTCAAAAATTGCAAAGACGAATAACATAAAACAATTCCTGATTGTTTCCTCTTTGGGCGCCAACAAAGACTCGAACAACTTCTATTTAAAAACCAAAGGAGAAATGGAAGCAGCATTAACCAAAGCTAATTTTGAAACCGCTGTCATTGTTAGACCTTCATTATTACTAGGACATCGCTCTGAGTTTAGATTAGGAGAAAAAATAGGTGCTTTTTTCTCAAAAGGATTTTCTTTTCTACTATTTGGAAGCTTAAAAAAATACCACCCTATCGAAAGTTCTACTGTCGCCAGAGCCATTTATCATTTGGCACAATCGAACGTAAAAGGCTACACCATTTACGAATCGGATGAACTTCAAAACATAGGAAGCTAAACCACAACAAACTGAAATTCAAAAAGATTGGACTCCAAATTTTTACCGCAAATTCGCAAATTACTTCAATTATGACTATTTTAAAATTTGCGAATTTGCGGTAATACATAGAAGCTAAAGGAAAATATACTGAAAGTTCATAGTTTTGAGTTCAATTTAAAACCAATAAAAAAGCCTGTTCATAACTGAACAGGCTTTTGAATATATAACTAGATTGTAAATTAAGACAAAGCCGCTTTAACTTGGTCGGCAGCTTCTTGAAACTCAACTGCAGAAAGAATTGGCATTCCAGAATTATCAATTAATTCTTTTGCTATAGCAGCATTAGTTCCTTGTAAACGTACAATGATTGGCACTTTTATAGCGTCACCCATATTTTTGTAAGCATCTACAACACCTTGAGCCACACGGTCACAACGAACAATTCCACCAAAAATATTGATTAAAATTGCTTTTACGTTTGGATCTTTTAAGATGATACGGAACGCAGTTTCTACACGTTTTGCATCAGCTGTTCCTCCTACGTCTAAGAAGTTAGCAGGCTCAAAACCAGCATACTTAATCAAATCCATAGTTGCCATAGCCAAACCAGCTCCGTTTACCATACATCCAACAGTTCCGTCAAGATCTACATAGTTCAATCCTACTTCTTTTGCTTCTACTTCGATTGGGTTCTCCTCACGAATGTCGCGCATATCTGCATATTTAGCTTGTCTGTACAAAGCATTATCATCGATATTTACTTTAGCATCAACAGCCATAATTTTATTATCAGATGTTTTTAACACAGGGTTGATTTCGAACATCGAAGCATCTGAACCAATGTAAGCATTATATAAAGAATCGATGAATTTCACCATTTCTTTGAAAGCGTTTCCAGAAAGTCCTAAGTTAAAAGCAATTCTTCTTGCTTGAAAACCTTGCAAACCAACCGCTGGATCTACTTCTTCAGTAAAAATTAAATGTGGAGTATGCTCAGCTACTTCTTCGATATCCATTCCACCTTCTGTAGAATACATAATCATATTACGTCCAGTAGCTCTGTTCAATAAAACAGAAACATAAAACTCAGAAGTTTCGCTTTCACCTGGATAATATACATCTTCAGCGATTAACACTTTGTGTACTTTTTTACCTTCGGCAGAAGTTTGAGGCGTAATCAATTGCATCCCGATGATTTCGCTTGCAATTCCTTCTACTTTGTCTAAGCCTTTGGCAAGTTTTACACCACCACCTTTTCCACGTCCACCGGCGTGAATTTGAGCTTTAACAACATACCAACTTGTACCTGTTTCGGCAGTTAATTGTTTTGCAGCAGCAACAGCTTCTACAGGGCTATTCGCTACAATTCCGCGTTGAATTCGTACGCCGTAGCTTGCTAAAATTTCTTTTCCTTGATATTCGTGTATGTTCATAGTATATAATATTTGACCGAACTCTGAAAACGTTTCAGAATAAAGTGCGACAAAAATAGAAAATTAAACTCAAATAGAATTATTTTTTTTTCTTAAAAAAAGAGAAGCTTAACTTAAAAATAACCTTACAAAACAAATAAATTTTAGTAAAAAAATAAAAGTTAGTCGAAAATTTGTGATATTTTTTTTTGTTGTTGCTTTTGGAAGTAAAAAAGGTACTTTTTGAAAGTAATTTCTACTTTTTTCAATCTTAAATATTATGAAAATCATAATTAGTTAGGGACGAAATTTTGCAATTGTCATTTTTGTAAGCAAAATTTAATTTTATAACAAAAATAACAACCAAACACCGCAATTAGCCCGTTTATCTCATGAAATACATAATTTTGTAAAAAAAAAGCAAGCATGAAAATTGAAGAACAAGGCCTTTACTTGCCCGAATTTGAACACGACAATTGCGGTGCAGGATTCATTTGTAATCTGAACGGTATAAAATCTAATGACATCATTCACAAAGCATTAGATATTTTAATTAAATTAGAGCATCGCGGTGCTGTCAGCTCTGATGGCAGAACTGGTGATGGAGCGGGAATCCTTTTTGACATTCCGCACACCTTTTTTAAGAAAGTTTGTGAATTTTCTATTCCTGAGCCTAGAGAATATGCTGTTGGTATGGTATTCATGCCTAAAAGTAGTAATCAAGTTGATTTTTGTAAAACTACTTTCGAAAAAGCAATTATAGATCAAAAATTAGAAATTCTTGGATGGAGAGACGTTCCTGTTGATGTTAGCAATCTAGGACAAATCGCAGCTGAGAAAGAACCTACAGTAAAACAAGTTTTTGTTGGCAAAAATGGTTTGGACTTAACAGAACAACAATTCAATGCCAAAATGTTTGCTGCTAGAAAGATAGCAGAACATGCTGTTAGGGGCTCAAAAACTTCGGAAAGTCATATGTTTTACTTCTCAAGTTTTTCTACCACAACTATTATATATAAAGGACTGCTAATGCCAGAAGACATTAGCCGTTATTATACTGACTTATTAGACGACGACTTAGTTACTCGATTAGCATTAGTACACCAACGCTTCTCTACAAATACCTTCCCTTCATGGGATTTAGCACAACCTTTCCGCTATATGTGTCACAATGGTGAAATAAACACATTAAGAGGAAACGTGAGCCGAATGAGAGCTCGTGAAGAACTGATGAAAAGTGATGTTTTTGGTGAAGATTTAAAAAAATTATTCCCAATCATTTTAGAAGGCAAATCCGATTCTGCTTCTATGGATATGGTTGTAGAATTATTACTAATGACGGGAAGAACACTTCCTGAAGTTATGATGATGGTAGTTCCAGAAGCATGGGAAAAACATCAAACGATGAGTGCTGAGAAAAAGGCATTCTATGAGTACAATTCTTGTATTATGGAACCTTGGGACGGCCCTGCTTCTATACCATTTACTGACGGAAATGTTATTGGAGCGCTATTGGATAGAAATGGTTTGCGCCCTTCAAGATATACATTGACCAAAAGTGGTTTTGTAATTATGTCTTCAGAAATTGGTGTACTTGACATCAACCCAGAAGATGTAATTCAACATGGTCGATTAGAACCCGGAAAAATGTTCTTGGTTGATATGAACGAAGGAAGAATAATCGAAGATGACGAAGTAAAACATTCAATAGTTACTAAACGTCCTTACCAAAAATGGTTGGATGAAAATCTTTTACAATTAGCTTGTATTCCTTATACTGACAACCCTATTCCAGTTGAGAATCTTGATTTTGAAACCAGACAACGTATGTTTGGCTATACAATAGAAGATTTAAAAACAATAATTAATCCAATGGGCGGTAGCGGAAACGAGGCCATTAGTTCTATGGGTAATGATACTCCATTAGCAGTATTATCAGATCAACCACAATTATTGTATAACTACTTCAAACAATTATTTGCTCAAGTTACCAATCCTCCTTTGGATGGAATTCGTGAAGAAATCATCACAGATATTAGTTTAGCTATTGGTGGAGATTACAATATATTTGACATTGAAGCAAAACAATGCAAAAAATTAAAAATCCAAAACCCAATCATTTCTAATGAAGATTTGGATAAAATAAGAAACATTCAGCACGAAGATTTCAAATCAGTTACTATTTCTACGTTGTACAAAATAGAAAAAGGAGCCAATGGTTTAGAGCGTGCCTTAGAAAAATGTGTTCAAGCGACTTTCAAAGCGGTTTCAGAAGGAAGCAATATTGTGATTCTTTCAGATCGCGGTGTAAGTGAAACTTTGGCACCAATTCCTATGCTTTTAGCTTGTTCTTATATTCATCACACTTTAAACCAACTTAAAGTACGCTCTAAGTTTGGAATTGTTATTGAATCTGCCGAACCTCGTGAGCCTCATCATTTTGCTCTTTTATTTGGATATGGTGCTAGCGCCATCAATCCGTATATGGTCAATGAAATTATTCATAACCAAGTTAAAAAAGGTCACATTACTGGAATAACTGCCGAATATGCCATTAAAAATTACAATAAAGCTATCGGAAAAGGAATTCTGAAAATCATGAATAAAATCGGAATCTCAACGTTGCATTCCTATAGAGCTGCACAAATTTTTGAGATTTTAGGATTAAATAAAGCATTCTCAACCAAATATTTCCCATACACTCCATCTAGAATTGAAGGTATTGGATTAATGGAAGTAGAAAAAGAAGTGAAAAAGCGTTTCCAAAAAGCATTCCCAAATTCAAAAGTAGCCAACTTGCTACCGCTCGAAATTGGAGGGATTTACAGATGGAGAAGAAATGGTGAAAAACATATGTTTAATCCAACAACCATTTCAAAATTACAACAAGCCGTTCGTTTGAATAGCCCTGAAAGTTATGCCGAATATTCTAAAATGGTCAACGAACAAAGCGCTAATTTGATGACTATTCGTGGATTATTTGAATTCAATAATTTGGATCCAATTTCAATTGACGAAGTAGAGCCTTGGACTGAAATTGTAAAAAAATTCAAAACAGGTGCCATGTCATATGGTTCTATAAGTCAAGAAGCACATGAAAATCTAGCGATTGCTATGAACAGAATTGGTGGAAAAAGTAATTCTGGAGAAGGTGGTGAAGATTCAAGACGTTTCCAAAAAGAATTGAATGGTGACTCAAGAAATAGTGCCATAAAACAAGTGGCTTCAGGTCGTTTTGGAGTATCTATTAATTATTTGACTAATGCCAAAGAGATTCAAATAAAAATGGCTCAAGGAGCTAAACCAGGTGAAGGTGGACAATTACCAGGTGAAAAAGTAGTGCCTTGGATTGCTGCTACCAGAAATTCTACACCTTATGTTGGATTAATTTCTCCGCCTCCACACCACGATATTTATTCTATTGAAGACTTATCACAATTAATTTTCGATTTAAAAAATGCCAACCGTGAAGCTAGAGTAAATGTAAAATTAGTATCAGAAGTTGGAGTTGGAACCATCGCTGCTGGTGTTGCTAAGGCAAAAGCTGATGTCATCCTAATTTCAGGTTACGATGGAGGAACAGGTGCTGCACCATTAACGTCCTTAACTCATACTGGAATCCCGTGGGAATTAGGTTTGGCTGAAGCCCAACAAACTTTAATCCTAAATGATTTGAGAAGCCGTGTTGTTTTAGAGTGTGATGGACAGTTAAAAACAGGTCGTGACGTTGCTATTGCCGCTTTGCTTGGAGCTGAAGAATTTGGTTTTGCCACTGCTCCATTAGTAGCTTCAGGTTGTATTATGATGCGTGCTTGTCACTTGAATACTTGTCCTGTAGGTATCGCCACTCAAGATCCTGAATTGCGAAAAAACTTCAAAGGAACACCAGAACATGTGATTAATTTCATGTATTTCATTGCAGAGGAATTAAGACAAATTATGGCACAACTTGGCTTTAGAACTTTAAAAGAAATGGTGGGACAATCTCAAAAATTGAACGTGAATAAAGCGATTCAACATTACAAAGCGATGGGATTAGATTTGTCAACTATTCTTTATAAACCAGAAAAAGCAAAAACAGTTCCTAACCACAATACAATGCCTCAAGATCATGAACTAGAGCATGTATTAGATTTTGATATTATCAAAGCTGCTATTCCTTCTATTTATAGAAAAGAAAGAACAAGAGTAACCTTTGACATCAAAAATACGGATCGTTCAGTTGGAGCAATTTTGAGTAACGAAATTTCAAAAATATACGGTGCACAAGGGCTACCAGATGATACTATTCTAGTAGATTTTACAGGGTCTGCAGGACAAAGTTTTGGCGCTTTTGCTACCAATGGATTGTCTTTCAAAATCCACGGAAACTGTAATGATTATCTTGGTAAAGGACTTTCTGGAGGTAAATTAATTATAAAAGTTCCCCCAACAGCAACATTCAAGCCCGAGGAGAATATTATTATAGGTAACGTTGCTCTTTATGGAGCCATTACTGGTGAAGCGTATATTAATGGAATGGCAGGAGAACGTTTCTGTGTTAGAAACTCAGGAGCAACTGCAGTGGTTGAAGGAATTGGTGACCACGGTTGTGAATACATGACTGGAGGAACTGTAGTAGTACTAGGCAAAACTGGAAGAAACTTCGCTGCTGGTATGAGTGGAGGTATCGCTTATGTTTATGATCCAAATAAAAAATTCGACCAAACCCTTTGCAATATGGAAATGGTAGCTTTTGACCCATTAGAAACAGAAGATATCGCAAAAATGAAACGTTTGATAAAAAATCATTCCTTATACACAAGTAGTCCATTAGCTAAGAGAATTTTAGCAGATTGGGACAACCAAGTCAAGCATTTTGTAAAAGTAATGCCTACAGATTACAAAAAAGCATTACAACGTATTGCAGCAGAAAAGGAAGTTGAAGAATTAATAGCACAATAGTCATGGGAAAAATAGGAGGATTTAAAGAATTTAATAGAACCGACGAAGGTAACATAGCTGTTGTTGAACGCGTTGCCAATTATAATGAATTCACAATTGCATTACCAAAAGATAAAATAAAAGAACAAGGTTCAAGATGTATGGATTGCGGCATACCTTTTTGCCACAGCTCATGTCCATTAGGGAATTTAATTCCTGATTTTAATGATATGGTACATCAAGAAGAATGGCAAAGTGCATTAGAAATATTGCAATCAACGAATAATTTTCCTGAATTCACAGGAAGATTATGCCCTGCACCATGTGAAAAATCATGCGTTCTAGGTATTATCAAAGAACCTGTTGCCATCGAAAATATCGAGAAAAATATTATTGAAAGAGGTTTTGCCGAAGGTTGGATTAAACCACAACCACCTGTTGTTAGAACTGGCAAAAAAGTTGCTGTAGTAGGCTCTGGACCAGCTGGTTTAGCGGCCGCACAACAACTCAATCGTGCCGGACATACAGTAACTGTTTTTGAAAGGGACAACGCAATTGGAGGATTGTTACGATACGGAATTCCAAATTTCAAATTAGAGAAAGGAATAATCGATCGTCGTGTTGCTATTTTAGAAGCTGAAGGTATCGTTTTTAAAACCAATGTAAATGTTGGTGTCAACTTTTCAGTAGAAGAATTAAATGAATTTGATTCAATTGTTCTTTGTGGTGGAGCCACAGAAAGAAGAGGTTTACCTACCAAAGGAGCTGATAGCAAAGGAGTCGTTCAAGCTATGGATTTCCTAACCCAACAAACAAAAGTATTGTATGGTGAAGAAATCCAAAATCAAATTAAAGCAACTGGAAAAGATGTTATCGTTATTGGTGGCGGAGATACAGGATCTGACTGTATTGGAACTTCAAATAGGCAAGGTGCTAAATCGGTTACCAATTTTGAGATTATGCCAAAACCACCCGTTGGTCGTAGTGAAACTACACCATGGCCCTTTTGGCCGTTACAATTAAAAACTTCTTCTTCACACGAAGAAGGTTGTAACAGAAACTGGTTAATCAATACTAAAGAATTCATTGCTAACGAAAAAGGAGAACTAACAGCTTTGAAAACCGTTGAAGTAGCTTGGAAAATTGTGCCTGGACAACGTCCTGAACTAATTGAAAAAGAAGGTTCTGAAAAAATATGGCCGTGTGATTTAGCTTTACTAGCTCTTGGATTTACTGGACCTGAAAAAACTTTAGCAGAACAACTTGGTCTAGAATTGGATATGAGAAGTAACTTCAAAGCCAATAACTACCAAACTAATGTTCCTCATATTTTTACCGCTGGTGATATGAGAAGAGGACAATCATTGATTGTTTGGGCTATTTCTGAAGGTCGTGAGGCTGCAAGAGAAGTTGATTTATTTTTAATGGGGTACACCAATTTACCTACAAAAGGTAATGGCGATTTACCTAGCTTATAAACAAACCATTTTTTTTTTTAAATCCCTTGTCTTTATTATTTTAAGTCAAGGGATTTTTTTTGTATTGTTATAAAAATAATTTTTTAAGAATAAAAAGTTTTAATAATAACATTTTGTTATATTTTGTTATATTTTGTTTTTTATTTGGTCGAAGATAGAAACTGTAATAAATTTGTAAAAAAATAAATCACAATGCAAGGAAAAGACTTACTTCAATTAGCCGAACAATTTGGTACTCCACTCTATGTGTATGATGCTGAAAAAATTCAATCTCAATTCAATAGATTAACCAAAGCTTTTTCAAAGGTTGAAAAACTGCGCATTAATTATGCGATGAAAGCATTGTCAAACGTATCTATACTTCAGTTGTTAAAAGATATGGGTTCAGGTTTAGACACCGTTTCAATTCAAGAAGTACTTCTTGGATTACATGCAGGATATGCTCCAGAAAAAATATTTTATACTCCCAATGGTGTCTCTTTAGAAGAAATCGAAGAAGTAAACGCTTTAGGAGTACAAATCAATATCGACAACCTATCTATCTTAGAGCAATTTGGCACCAAGCATCCAAATGTTCCCGTTTGTATACGAATCAATCCTCACGTAATGGCTGGAGGCAATACAAACATATCTGTAGGCCACATTGATAGTAAGTTCGGAATTTCAATTCATCAATTACCCCACATTGTTCGAATTGTAGAAAACACAAAAATGAACATAGTGGGCATCCACATGCACACAGGATCTGATATTTTGGATATTGAAGTATTCTTATATGCTGCTGAAATTCTTTTTGATGCGGCAAGAAACTTTAAAAACTTAGAATTCTTAGATTTTGGAAGCGGATTTAAAGTTCCTTATAAAAAAGACGACATCGAAACAGATATTGAAGAATTAGGCAAAAAATTATCTAAAAGATTCAATGCTTTCTGTAGTGAATATGGTAAAGATTTGACCCTCATTTTCGAACCAGGAAAATTCTTAGTAAGTGAAGCGGGATTCTTTTTGACAAAAGTAAATGTGGTGAAGCAAACTACATCAACTGTTTTTGCAGGAATTGATAGCGGATTTAACCACTTAATTCGTCCAATGCTATATGGATCACAACATCATATAGAAAACATTTCTAATCCAAAAGGAAAAGAACGCTTCTATTCGGTGGTAGGATACATTTGCGAAACGGATACTTTTGCAAATAATAGAAGAATCGCTGAAATTAAAGAAGGAGATATTCTTTCATTCCACAACGCTGGAGCTTATTGCTTCTCAATGTCTTCAAATTACAATTCACGATATAAACCCGCAGAGGTTTTGTGGTTAAATGGAAAAGGACATTTGATTCGTGCTCACGAAAAATTTGAAGATTTGCTTCAAAATCAAATTCCACTACAGATAGAAGTTGCTATCTAAAGTTAAATTGGCTGTCTAAAAAAACATTTTTTGGACAGCCAATTTTGCATTACAGTATTTAATTTTTCTTCAAAAGTTCTTCGAGTACTTCTGCCTCCGTGCCATTTGGAAAAGTAATTTTAAGTAATTTGGACAAAGTAGGAGCTATTGAGGTAATGTAGACTTTCTTATAAGATTCGCCTTTAGGAACATGCCAACCATAAAACAATAATGGCACATTGGTATCATAACTATTTGGGGTACCATGAGTAGTTCCTGTTTCATTATACTCCATAAATCCAGTTTTTTGAACTAAAACTAAATCGCCATTCTGTTTAGGGTCAAATCCTTTAAAAATAAAATCTAAATAATAATCTCCGCCTGACGACGCTAAAATTTCATCATCAGTATATACTCTTTTTACATGAGCTAAATCTAAAACAAAAGTTTTAAAAGCGCCTTTAACAGCATTTAAATCAAGTCCTTTAGTTTTAATTAAATCTCTATTCAAATAAATATTATAATTTGAATAATTTGAAATTAAATTTATTCCATAAGTTGCCATCGAAAACTTTTCAAGTGACTTACTAGTCTCTTTTGAAGGTACATTTGTAACATTATATTTATTATCTTTTAAAAAAATAGGATTCTCAGCAGCAGCGTGATCTGCTGTTAAAAACAATAGATAATTATCTTTTCCAATGTTTTTATCAAGATAATCAAACATTCTAGCCAAGGTCAAATCCAAACGTAAATAAGTATCCTGAATCTCCATTGATCTAGGACCAAAAGTATGGCCTACGTAATCCGTTGAAGAAAAACTAACCGTCAAAAAGTCGGTGTCATTATCTTTTCCTAAATTTTCACTTTCTATTGCTCGCAAAGCAATATCTGCTAACAAGTCATTACCAAAAGGAGTAGTTCTAAGAATATCTGCGCCAGATTCTTTGTATAATTTATTCAAATCATACGGAAAAACCGGAGCCTTTGATTTATCAATTTTTCCTTCATAAGGATTATCATCAGGAAGACTCTCATTATAATCACTAGCTGGTTTTAACAAACTCCATCCTTTCTGAATGTAGTTCATATAACGTTTTTCACTATTGAATTTAGTAACCCAATCAGGCATTTTATCACCATAAAAAGAACTTGAAATAAAATCACCAGATTTACTAAACCAAAATGCCCAATTTGCGAAATGCCCTGCAGGTAAAATTGCTCCTCTATCTTTAATGCTAAGACCTATAACTTTACCTTTAAAATTTGTTGACATTCGCAACTCATCCGTCACAGTAGTTGCAAATAGATTTTTAGGAGACATCATGCCTTCTTTTTCAGTTCCAACAACAAGTGTACTTACAGAATCATCGTCGGTACAATATCTGCTTTTACCAGTTTCACGAATATACCAATCATTACCAATTATACCATGAGTGGCAGGTGTAGTCCCTGTATAAATTGAAGCATGTCCAGGAGCCGTATAAGTTGGTACATAATTATAGTTCATATTGTAATAAGCAAAACCATTACTCATCAAACGTTTAAAACCATCTTGTGAATAATCATCATAAAACCGATCTAGATATTCAGCTTTCATTTGATCTACCACAATTCCAATAACAAGTTTTGGTCTTTGCTGACCAAAAGAACTAAAGAAAACAAACAGAAATGATAAGGCAATTATTTTTTTCATAGATAAATATTTTAGACAAATTTAAAGGATATAATCAACAAAATCGCAATAAATAGCATTTTCGTATACTGAATTTACATAAAATAAAAAAAACCCCTTCATCATAAGATGAAGGGGTTTTACTAAAGAAAGGCGGCGACAT
>NZ_JMTM01000004.1 GCF_001662485.1 Flavobacterium succinicans | reverse complement strand
TTTTTAGTAACTCTAAGTTATGCTTTTACATAGATGCTACAACGGATTTGGGCAAGAGGCTTAATGGAAAAATGGTCTTGTATTTGGGATGATTTTGCAAATCCGAAGAATAGGCTTAATTTAGTCCCAAACCCGCTGTAGTGCCAAGACGTTGTAGGATATACGTCCAAAAAACCGCAAAAACCATCGAATCTTTTTAGAATTAGATTATATTGATTAATTTAGCTGAATGGATAAAGATGCAGAAATAGGTTTAGATTTTATAATTGATAAACTAACAAACTCAATTGAAAACGTGATTACTGGAGACAGTTTTCAGACTGAAATTTCCATTCTTCAAAACTCTGATTTAAAATCTGTAACAAAGAAAAATGGTTGGCTTTTTAATTGGAGCGAAGAATATAAAAATCCCGTTAGAGATATTTATAAACTTACAATTTCGGGAAACTCTAAAATCATTCAAGGTCTTGTCAGTTTAGAAGTCAAATCTGACCACGTTTATATGCATCTTGTTGAAAATGCTCCATTCAATAAAGGACAAACAAAAGTTTACGCTGGTGTAGCTGGAAATTTAGTTGCATATGCTTGTAAGTTATCATTTCAGCGTGGACACGATGGAAATGTTTCTTTTCTTTCTAAATCACAATTAGTTGAACATTACGAAAAAACATTAGGAGCATTTCATTTTGGTGGTAGAATTATGATAATTGAAACAAAATCAGCACTGAAATTAATCAATAAATATTTTCAAAATAAATAATTATGAAAACTAAAAAATTAGATTTAGAAATTGATACTATTGGAGGATTAAGTTCTTTAACATTGTCCGAAGAAAAAGCTTTGAGTGACTTCTTTAAAAAGAAAAAATCAACAAAAAAGGCAACGGATAAAAAGAAACTTAATACCTAAAAATGTACATCCTACAACACACGCTACAAGCAATTTGGGCATTTGGCTTAATGGAAAAATTGGTTTGTATTTGAAAGATTTTGCAAATCCGAAAATAGGGCTTAATTTAGTCCCAACCTTGCTACCATGTCAAACCTTATGCGTCATTTTAGTACAACCGAGATAAACAACCAAATGATTTTTTCAAATTTTAAACCTAATTTTATATCAATAATAAATATAATTTTCTAACATTAAAATTAAAAAAAATGATTAAACAAGCCTTCCTTAGCGAATTTCAGCACGAAGCCGAAAGCACAAGAAAACTACTTTCAATGATTCCGGACAGTGCATTGGAATATCGTCCACAACCGCACCTTTGGTCAGTTGGAGAATTAGCATCACACATTGCTGAAGTATATAATTGGTATGAAGATACTTTTAACAGTGATGTTTTCAATATGGACCACTATAAATATGATAAAGGCGACATCAGTAAAGCATCCAATATTGTAGAAAAATTTGAAGCTAATCAGAAAATGGCATTAAATGCTATAGAAAAATCAGACGAAGCTCAATATATGAACCCTTGGTCAATGAGTGCCGGTGGAAATATATTTTTTGGACCAATGCCTAAAATACAAGTAATTAGAGGTTTTTTATACAATCACTTGTACCATCATAGAGGAGAACTTATTTCACATTTAAGAGCTACGGGTAACAAAGTTCCATCTTTATATGGTCCAAATTATGAAGAATCTCAACAAATCGGGCAATAATTTAATCAATGATCCTAAAAGTTAAAGGCTGATTTTTTTAACCTTTAACTTTTTATGTTTACCGATAAATTTGGAATAAAAAGGATGGTAAATTTAGATATGCAGCAACGTGAACATTATAAATGCTCCCCATCAGCAGTTTACAAAAATGGCGGTTTTTGGACTTACTTTGAAATTGCTTTTGTACTTACCAAGTCAGAATTTAATCGAAAATTGAGACTTCCTTGTCTTTATTCTTCTTCAAACTTTAAAACGTTATTAAACAAATGATAAAAATGGCAACTCAATAGGAAAGCTGATAAAAATCTCAAATTGTAAATAAATGAATAAGAATTTCTAAAATGCATTTATGGTTTATGGCGTTAACGTAAAGTATTAAGAAAGAAGTATAAGAGGCTTTTATGCATCTTGTATTTTTGGGACAGAAACCAAAAATACTTTTCACCGGAAATTATTTTTTTTAGTTTAAATCAATTATATTTACTCAAAAAAACACCAAAAAAACAACGCTTTTAAGATCAACTGCCCTTAGCATTCAACATAAATCCCACCAACAACAGACTGTTGAATAGAAAAAATGAACCCCAACATTGTAAACAAATTAGTTAGTAAAAACACAAAGCCGACAAGTATGCGGATTTTGGTTTATGACTTCCTTTCCTCTCAAAAAACGGCCTTATCTTTATCAGAAATTGAGAGTTATTTTCAGTATGCCGACAGAATCACAATATACCGTACACTAAAAAAATTTGAAGAAAAGGGGATTATTCATAGTATTCAAGAAAACAACACTACTAAATTCAAACTATGCAATGACGAATGTAATGAAAACACTCACAGAGATTGGCACTTACATTTTTACTGCAAAATATGCAAACAAACCACTTGTAAAGAAGATCTTATTTTACCCAAAAGTATAAAAGGAAATTTTAGAGTTGATGAGGTTCGTTTTTTTGCCAAAGGAATATGTGAAAACTGTCTAAGTGAAAGTTTGCAATAGGATTGCATTATCCCTCGTTTTATTTTTGTGCCATAAAATTAAAAACGTATGATCATAATTTTGAGAATGGCATTACCAATATACTTCATTATTTATTTTGGAGTTGCCTTTGTTTTAAAATCAGTTGTAGTTGCAAAACGAATAGGAAAAAATCCACTTGTTTTACCTAAAGACGACAGTGCTTATGGACTTATTGGTTGTTATTTCAAGCTGACATTGCTAGCAATGTTCATTTATGTAATTTCATTTGCTTTGTTTCCGACTTGGCACGACCACTTTTTACCAATTGCGGAACTTAACCTCGAGATAACAAAATATATTGGACTTGCAGTACTTCTAAGTTCGTTGGTATGGACAATAATTGCACAAGAAGAAATGAAAAATTCTTGGCGTATCGGCATTGACAAGGATACAAAAACAGAATTGGTAACAAGTGGACTTTTTACGATATCACGAAATCCAATTTTTTTTGGTATGATTATGAGTTTATGCGGGCTTTTCTTGGCAACGCCAAACGCATTGACTGCCTTATTTTTGATTTTAGGTTACGTTCTTATTCAAGTGCAAATCCGACTTGAAGAAGATTTTTTGACCAAAGAACACGGACAGAAATATTTGGACTATAAACAAAAAGTAAGACGACTGATATAAAAAGTAAAGCCACTAACACTACTCCTATGTAAAGCATCATAAAGCTATCCAGCAGTTTTTATAGGCATATTTCATGGTTAGTTTTTAAGTAAAAAATTCAGTACCTAAAAAGACCTCTTAATTTGATGTTTTTTTGTTACTTTAGTATTGTAAACATACTAAAAGTCTCCAAATCAAATCAACTCTCTGAAATATTGCAATAAGATTTTATCGTTTTCAACCGTTGGGGTAAAAATTTCTAATAGTTGAGGTTTTTCATTTTGCTGGAATAAGTTAGTAATAGCCTCATCTAAACTTTCTGCGTCTGTCGCTTTGCTGTATGCTAAACCATACATTTTAGCTAAATGCTCTGCTGTTAAGTGATGTGAGGTTTCGAAGAAAGTATTAAAAACCGGAGTTTCATTATGTCCAGGCAAGATTCTAAAGATGCCTCCTCCTCCATTATTGATGAGAATGATTTTAAAATCTTTCGGAATATAATTGTTCCAAAGGGCGTTACTGTCATAGAAAAAACCAATATCACCACCTATAAAAACGGTAGGTTTTCCGTTAGCCACAGCAGCGCCAATCGCAGTCGACGTACTTCCGTCAATACCGCTGGTTCCTCTATTACAAAAAACCTCAATAGAAGGGTCAATATCAATCAACTGAGCGTATCGAATGGCCGAACTGTTACTGATTTGCAACTGTGAATTTTTAGGTAAATTAGAAATTACTTTATCAAAAACCATAAAATCACAAAACGGCATTTTCGACACATACCAATCGTGTTTTTGTTTGCGCAAATATTTCACGTGTGCTAATTGTGATGAATACGTGCTCTTTACTTTTTGTGCCAAAGGATAAAATGCGCTAAAAAAGGTATTCGGATGCACTTCAAAATGATGCGTCAAAGCACCAAAAGTATCATAAGCTCTCAAAGGATCGATGTGCCATTGCTGTTTGGGTTTGTAGTTTCTTAAAAAAGCTTTGATGCGCTTTGACACCACCATTCCTCCAAAAGTCACCAAAATATCGGGTTGAAACTCCTCGAAATCTTCTTTTGTAAACGGCGTAATAATTGTATCGATATTGTTGACAAAACTAGGATGATGAATATTCGAAGTCGTTTCAGTCATCACTATAATCGAATCGTCATTCGCAATCACGTTAATCGACTTCGCATTGGCATCCAAACCACTCACGCCTACTAAAATCATTTTCTTTTTGGAGGCATTCCAAATCTCCGCAAAAGGCGTCAAATCGCCCAAAGGTTTATCAACTGTAGCGGGAATGGTTGCGTCGATATGAGCATTTACGGTAAAAGCTTCTACCGTTTCATACAATGGTTCTTCGAATGGCGCATTGATATGCACGGGACCTTTTTGGGTAATAGAAGCGTTAATTGCTTCGTTGATTTTTACATCATTTTCGAAAGAAGCGTCTTCGGTTAAATTGGCATTGTATAACGAATGATTCAGGAAAACATTTTCTTGACGAATCGTTTGTCCGTCGCCAATGTCAATTTTACTTTGTGGACGGTCTGCCGAAAGTACAATCAGTGGTATCTGACTATAAAAAGCCTCTGCAAATGCAGGATAATAATTCAGTACTGCCGAACCAGAAGTACACACCACAGCCACAGGTTTTTGCGTTTGTTGGGCGATTCCCATCGCAAAAAATGCAGCGCAACGCTCATCGGCAATGCTATAACACGTAAAATCAGGATGACTCGCAAAACCAATCGTTAAAGGAGCATTTCGAGAACCTGGAGAGATAACTATTGTTTGAATTCCTTTGGCTAAAAAAATTTGAAGTATGCTTTGTGCTAAAGGTATTTTGGGATAAACCATTTTTGAAGTTGGAAATTAGATGTTAAAAAAGTTAGAAGTTATACTACTTTAACTTAAGCAGCAAAGTTACAAACTTGAGTACCGAAAACCTTCAAAACGCATCAATTTTTCCTATTTTTGGATAGAAATACTTTAAAAATGAAAATCGAAATCAGACCCTACCAAACCGAAGATACACAAGCCATATTGGACATCATCAACTATAACATTTTGCATTCCACCGCTTTGTATGATTACAACATTCGGACGTATGAACAACAAAAAGCGATTTTGGAGGATAAAATTGCCAAAAACTTCCCTGTAATCGTAGCTGAAGCAGATGGGCAAGTGGTTGGTTTTGGCATGTATAGCGAGTTTCGATTTAGAGAAGCCTACAAGTTTACTGTCGAACATTCTGTTTATGTAGCCAATGAATTCCACGGAAAAGGAATTGGAAACCTACTCTTAGCAGCATTAATTACTTTGGCCAAAGCCCAAAAACTCCACACGATGATTGCAGTTATCGATGCCGAAAATCAAGGTAGCGTGTTGTTTCATGAAAAATTCGGATTCAAAACAGTGGGCCTCATCAAAGAATCGGGCTTTAAGTTTGATCGTTGGTTGCATTCGGTATTTATGCAATTGATTTTGGAATAAAGTAGTTTTATTTTGCCACGAATTCACAAATTGTTTTTTATCTATTCGTGCTAAATAATAGCCACGAATGCACGAATTATTTTTTTTATTGAATTAGAGGTAATTACCCAGTTATTTTTCTTTCAATTGGCTCCAGCTTTAGAGTTATGAAGATTGTTTTAATATCTAGTTTGAATTGACTCCAGCTTTAGCTGGAGTTAAAAGGGTTGATTCTATTGGCTTTAGCCAAATAAAAGCAGCTAATTTTGGCTAAAGCCATTAATTTTAACATTCAAATTTTACCTCTCCAACTAAAGTTGGAGGCAATTAATGTCTAAAAAAATAACAGAATAGCTACAAATTAGAGTAATCTGGCGACTTCGTTTTATTTTATCAATTCGTGAATTCGTACTAAATAATAGCCACGAATTCACGAATTAAATTTTAAATTCATGGCTAAATAACAACACAATTTTTTAAGTTTTCTTGAATTTGAGTAATCTCTGAAATTCTTTTTATTTTATAAATTCGTGAATTTGTGTCTAAATAACAAATCCCGTTATATTCATGAATTCGTGGCTAACAGAAAACAATTAATGAGTCGCCTTCCGCTGGAATGACTTATCTTTGCAGCTTTATTACGACTATGAGTTTTACATTGCTTTCTTCACCTTTACAAGGTTTCACCGATTACCGCTTTCGAAATGCACAACAAAAATATTTTGGCGGTATCGACACTTTTTATTCGCCTTACATTCGATTGAATGGAAAATTGGTTATCAAAAACTCCTATCACAGAGATTTACTTCCTGAGAATAATGATACGCTTGAAGTAATTCCGCAAGTAATCACGAACGATGCCGAAGAATTTTTATTTGTTGCCCGCTACGTAAAAGAATTAGGGTACAAAGAACTCAATTGGAATTTAGGTTGCCCCTACCCGATGGTGACAAAATCAGGTATGGGTTCTGGACTTATCAGCAATACCGAAAAAATCAATCACATACTCGACAGGGCGCATACCGAAACGGATATTATTGTTTCAATGAAAATGCGTTTGGGCTATGAATCACCACAAGAAATACTAGACGTCCTTCCTATTTTGGACCAATATCCTATAAAAAACATTGCCATTCACGCTCGTTTAGGAAAACAATTGTACAAAGGAGGTGTCGATTTGGAAGGGTTTCAAAACTGTATTGATAACACAAATCATAAACTATATTATAACGGAGACATCACTTCGGTGGCGCAATTTCAAAAGATGCAGCAACGTTTCCCAAGTATCGACCACTGGATGATTGGTCGCGGATTAATTGCAGACCCTTTTCTTCCCAATATGATCAAAAACAATACTTTGGAATACCCAAAAAACAAAATGGAAGTGTTTAGTCAGTTTCATGACACACTTTATGAAGGCTATAGCGAAACCTTGTCTGGGACTACTCATATTTTATTGAAAATGCACCATTTGTGGGAGTATTTTTCGGTGCTTTTTTCTAATCCCCAAAAAGTGCATAAGAATATCAAAAAAGCCAAAAGCATCAAAAATTATGAAGCTACTGTAAAAGAAATCATAGCTAAAGAGTCGTAATTTTACCGCAAATTCGCAAATTATATTGTGTTTCATTCGTTTAAAAATGGAATACGGATGACGCCATAGTAATCGCTTTTCAAAAAGTAGCCACGAATTCACAAATTGTTTCCATAATACCATCGAAATAGATGTAAAATTTCTCAAATAGTAGGGTTTTAAGAATTTGCGGAATTAGAACTTCATTAAAATCTGGGTTTAATTAGTGAATACGTGGCAAAAATAAAATTTGCGAATTTGCGGTAATTTTTTTTCAAAAATTTCTCTTTATTTCAAAAAAAAGAGCTTGCCAAAGCAAACTCTTTTTCAAATTAAATTACTAAAACTACTATATAATAACAAACTAACTTTTTATCCAATTTATAATTTTTGGGTCGGTTGGTAAGGTTCTAGGCGAAATAACCTCAACTAACTCCCCTTTTTCATTCAATAAGTATTTTTGGAAATTCCATTCAACTTCAGAATCTTTCAGTCCATTTTTAGCTTTTTGAGTTAAAAACTGGTACACAGCACACATATCACTTCCTTTTACTGAAACTTTGTCCATCATCGGGAAAGTCACCCCATAATTTTGTTGACAGAAGGTAGCAATCTCTTCTTTGGTACCTGGCTCTTGAGAGGCAAAATTATTCGCTGGAAAACCTACAATTACAAATCCCTTGCTGCTGAATTCTTTGTATAAGGCTTCTAAATCTTTGTATTGAGGTGTCAAACCACACTTAGAAGCGGTGTTGACGATCATGATTTTTTTTCCTTTCAACGTAGCGAAATCAAAAGTTTCACCAGATAAATCGGTTACTTTAAATTGATAAATGGTTTCTTTGGCAAGATTGGTAGTCATAACTGTAGAATTAACTTTTGAGGTTTGTGCTTGATTTTGACAACTAAAAAATAGTAATGCTACGCTTACTATGGAAACTAATTTTTTCATCTTATAATTTTTCATAAAAATAACCATTTATTTGTTTCAAAAAAAATCTTGATTAGATCAACAAAAGTTAATCTTTTATCAAAAAAAAAAAAAATCAGCTGATGGTAAAACAGCTGATTTTGAATTTAAATGGGAATAAGGTTATTTTTTATAAAACTTCTTATATTTTGGATAGGTCAAGGCTCCGATGAAGGTAATCGTTCCTAAAGAATACCAAATCCAACTCAAGGATTTTGCTTCACCACTTGCATAAGAATGTAATCCTACCAAGTGGAAATTTACACCGTAATACGTGAATAAAATGGAAAGAAAAGCAAACATACTCATCAAATTAAAAATCCATTTTCCTCTTAACGAAGGAACGAATCGCATGTGAATTACAAAAGCATACACCATTATACTGATCAAAGCCCAAGTTTCTTTTGGATCCCAACCCCAGTAACGTCCCCAACTTTCGTTGGCCCATTGTCCGCCTAAGAAGTTTCCTATGGTTAACATTATCAAACCAATAGTCAATGCCATTTCGTTGATGTACGTCAACTCTTGGATGTTCAAGTCCATTTTTGCTTTATTCTTTTCGTTGGTAAAGAAAATCAACAACAAAGAAACAAATCCTAGAATCATCCCTAGCGCAAACGGTCCATAACTCGCTACAATTACTGCCACGTGTATCATTAACCAATACGAATTCAAAACAGGTTGCAGGTTTGCAATTTCTGGATCAATCCAATTGGCATAAGCGGCAGCTAAAATCATGGCGGTAACAAAGGCTGATGAAGCTACGGTTAATTTTGATTTTCTATCAAAAGCCAATCCAAAAAACATGGTGGCCCATGCGATATAAATAATCGATTCGTAAGCGTTACTCCAAGGTGCGTGCCCAGAAATGTACCATCTCGCAATCAATCCTATTGTATGCACTGCAAATAAAAGCCCAATAAAAACATGGAACCCATTAATTATTATACGCAACGCCTTTCTGTCTTTAAAAATTTGAATGATGGTAAAAATTAACATCATAACTGCTGCAAATAAATACAAATACGGTAATTTTTGAAAGACATCGTATTTGTTATATGCAATTTCTAAGTCGATTTTTTCTTCGGTAGGTCTTACTTTTGCACCGAACTTCTTTTGAAACCCATTGATACTTTCTAGTAATTCATCCGAAGTGTCATAGGATTGGGTCTTGATAGCATTATTCAAGGTGCCAAAATACAGCGGTAAAATGCTTTTGGTATAGGTTGAATCCATTCCTTTTAATCCCGCTTCATTCAATTCAAGAAAAGAGACCCATTTTGAATTTTCATGATTAGGTATAGGGAAAATTTTCAAGATGCGTCCACTCAACGCTGATTCCAGCAAGTTGACTTTTTTATCCGTTTCGATAAAATCTTTTTCAAACTGATTCGGGTTAGCGGCTTTATAGGCAGCATCCAAATAAGGAGACAATTTGTAATTTCCTTTTTCGTCAAAAAACTTGATGAATGGAACTAATTTAGCTTTACTATCAACACCTATAATTTTGCGGATACTATCGTTTTTGGGGGTGATGTAAATCAAAGGTACCTCTAGCCAAATATTCGCAAATTGTGTCATTGACAAAAACACTTGATCCGAGTTCATCCCTTTAAAAGTATCATCGTGACTCACTTTTCGCAACAATTCAGACGAAAACGTATTGATCGGTTTCATCCTTCCGCCGGCATCTTGAATAATCAATCGACCAAATTTAGCCGCGTGTGCTGCTTTGACCGTATTGGTTTTCAAAAGCTTGTCTAATTCCGCTTCGGTTGGCGCTTTTCTAGTATGTATGGCAGATTGCTCAGCCTCATGCCCTTCACCAGGCGCGTGATTATGTCCTTCATGACTTTGTGCAAAACCTTGTAGTCCAAAAAACAACAAGAAGATAGAAAGTAATTTGGCTTTTTTATTCTTTACTATTTCTAATTTTCTTTTCAAATCTCCAAAACGAGAATGTTTGGTAAATAAAATGGCCATCATTGCAAAATATAATAAAAAGTAACCCAAATATGTAATGTTGGTTCCCCAGAAATCATGGTTTACTGAAAGAATAGTTCCTTTTTCATCAGGATCAAAACCCGACTGAAAGAATCGATATTGTTTGTGATCCAACACATGATTCATATAAATACGTGCATCAAAATTTTCTTTACCATCCAAAACAGTTACTTTACTTTCAAAAGCCGAATAACTCTTTTCTGTTCCAGGATATTTGGTCGCGATAAAATCGTTTAGTTTTACTTTGAAAGGTAACAGGTATTCTTTACTTCCGTAGGCGATGGCAAAATCCAATTTACCAATTTTAACCGTTTTAAAATCTCCTGTTTTTCCTTTAGAACCTAAAACGGTGATTTTTTCGGTTTTCCCTTGAGAAGTAATACTCAACTCTAATGCATCTTCATGCGTTTTGGCTTTAAAATCATTATTTGACTCATAAGCGATTACTCCTCTAACGGCTGGCTCAGGAAAAACCAAACGTTTTTCACCAATAGAATAAAGAGAACGCATCATCAAAGGTTGCACCACATCTTTGGCAACACTCCCTTCCAATTTATCCGCCATTCGCATAAAGTTTCCTTCAAATGGGGTTTGAATGGTGTATTCTTTTCCCGTAGTCGTAATATTGATCGCTCCTTCGGTATATTTATTCAAAGCATACAAAACGTTATGAATGTTTTGCACTTCGCCTTCTTTCAAGAAATGTTCTTCTCGCCCACCATCTCCGGCTTCCACAATTTTTAAGTACAAAATTCCTTTAGGATCGGGTTTGATGTATTCTTTGGCTCCCATGATAAAGTTTTCATAATTCACTTCAAAAGGGATTTCGTCAAAATTATCAGCAATAGAAAAATTATTGTTGGTTACTGGAGACAACAACACATTTTTCTCAAACGTACGACGTTTCATTTCTCCTTTGTATTCGCCATCTACGAAAACGGTGACAAACGTTTTATCAGAATAAATACGGTTTTCAGTAGCGCCTTCACGGATCGGCATCATACCCTCGTAACTAATATAACGCGTAATAAATGCCCCAATGATGATAAAAATAAAAGCCAAATGCAGCAATAAAGTTGCCCACTTTTCTTTTTTTAATAACTGATATCTTTTGATGTTTCCGAAGAAATTAATCAAGAAAAACACATGAATGGCTTCGAACCACCAAGCATTATAAATCCAAATTTTGGCCGTATCGGTGTTGTATTTACTTTCGATAAAAGTTCCGGTAGCCATGGCTACTGCATAGGCAATGAACAATATCGCCATCAAACGAGTAGAAAACAAAAAGGAGTAGATTTTTTTATCCATTTAAAAAGGAATTGAATTTTGGTAAAAGTGTAGCAAAAGTACTTAAATATTGTTGATTTGAAACGAACACACTTGTTAATTTAATCTAAAATTAAGCTTACAAATTAACTCCAAAAACGTTTGAAATTGTGCCTCCAAAACCAAAGTCTCCTTCAAAAACAATCCCTTTTATCACTATAAAAAAATCACTATTTTTGCGGGATGATCAAAGTAACACTTATTGGCGCTGGCAATGTAGCACAACATCTTATTTCGACCTTTCTAACCGCAACGGGCATAGAAATCGCGCAAGTGTATTCCAGAAATTCAACAACCGTAATCCCTGGAATTAGTGCAAACAAAATCGTTTCTAATTTTAGCGATTTGAAAGAAGCTGATGTCTATATCATTGCCGTTTCTGACGATGCCATAGCCATTGTTTCATCACAATTGCCTTTCGAAAACCGCTTGGTCGTTCATACCTCAGGAGCTGCTCCTTTAGACGCTTTGAATGACAACAATCGAAAAGGGGTTTTTTATCCCTTGCAAACCTTTACGAAAGGAAAACAGGTAGATTTTAAGAAGATACCCCTGTGTTTAGAAACATTAGAACCTCAGGATTATTTTATAGTAGAGAAAGTGGCAAGAGCTATTTCAGATGATGTTCATGCGATTAATTCCCATCAACGAAAAGCATTGCATGTGGCGGCAGTTTTTGTAAATAACTTTACCAACTATTTATATCAATTAGGTCATGAAATTTGCATAGAAAACCATGTTCCTTTTGATATCCTAAAACCTTTAATTCTGGAAACGGCCGAAAAATTGTTGACATTATCCCCAAAAGAAGCCCAAACAGGACCTGCCAAGCGCCATGATGTTTCTACCATTCAAGCGCATGAATCTTTTTTATCCAATGAAAATCAATCGACTATATATAAAATCTTAACCCAATCTATACAAAATCATGGCAAAAAGTTATAAAGAAATAATGAATGATATTACTACGTTTGTGTTTGACGTTGATGGCGTACTTACTGATGGCTCTGTATTTGTAAACACCACAGGCGAAATGCTAAGAACGATGAACATTCGTGATGGCTACGCACTAAAAGCAGCTGTAGACAACGGCTACCATGTTTGTATTATTTCTGGCGGTAGCAATGAAGGCGTTCGAGTGCGCTTGAGAAATTTAGGCATCACCGACATTCATTTAGGTACCCCCGATAAAGTGGCTACCTTTGATGAATATACCGATGTCTATAATATTCTGCCTGAACACGTTTTGTACATGGGAGACGACATTCCTGACTATCACGTGATGCAATTGGTTGGATTACCTACTTGTCCTCAAGATGCAAGTCCAGAAATAAAAGCGATTTCAAAATACATTTCTCATAAAAATGGCGGTAAAGGAGCCGTTAGAGATGTCATAGAACAAGTCATGAAAGTACAAGGAAAATGGATGGAAAGTTTTGATGGGAAACATGATTAAAAGTAAGATGTTAGAAGTGAGATGTTAGAAGTGAGATGTTAGAAGTCAGAAAATAGAAGATAGAAGCTATAAAAAATAATTCTGAAGTTTCGGAATCAAAATCTAATCCAAGATTATAAAACTAAACCCATCCAAAAACAATGAAATACCTTCAATTACTACGTTATCAAAACTTACTTTTATTAGCTTTAATGCAATTGATTTTGCGTTTTGGTTTCTTAAAAGAACAGGATTGTAGCTTGGCTTTATCCAACTTTCAATATGTTTTGTTGGTTTTAGCTACGATTTGTATTGCGGCAGGTGGCTATGTAATTAACGATATTTTTGATCAAGATACCGATGCTATCAACAAACCCGAGCAAGTACTTATTGGCAAAACCATCCAAGAAAGTGTAGCATATAATTTGTATATTGGACTGACCGTAACTGGGGTATGCCTTGGTTTTTATCTTTCAAACGTGATTGACAAACCTAATTTTGCCGGATTGTTTATTTTAATTGCGGCTACACTTTATTTTTATGCTACCACACTAAAACAACTGCTTTTGATTGGGAATATTATTGTCGCTTTATTATTAGCCATAAGCGTATTAATTATAGGCCTTTTTGATTTGCTACCAGTAACTTATGCTGAGAATCAAAGGCAAATGATACCAATTTTCAGCCTATTGATAGACTATGCCGTTTTTGCTTTTCTGTTACATTTTATTCGAGAAATCACGAAAGACGTAGAAGATATTGAAGGCGATCAGCACCAAGGGATGAATACCTTAGCGATTCGTTTAGGTCTTTCGAAAACGACCAAATTACTTGCCGTTTTGAGTCTTATCCCGATTGGGTTACTTCTTAATTATATGTATCGCTATTTTGTTTTGAACGATTTGCAACTGATTACGATTTACAGCCTAATTTTTATCATCGCTCCTTTTTTGTATTTTACCATAAAAATTGCAGCAGCTACAACCAAATCTGAGTTGCATCACTTGAGTACTGTTCTCAAATGGATTGTCTTTTTTGGACTCTTTCTATTACCCCTACTCACCTACAATATTCATCACCATGCTTAAAAATAAACTAGCGCCATATCGTATTATTCTGGCTTCGGGTTCCCCTAGAAGGCAGCAATTTTTTAAAGACTTAGATTTGGATTTCGAAATTCGACTCAAAGAAGTTGAAGAAATTTTTCCCATTACGCTAAAAAGAGAAGAAATTACTAGCTATCTTTCTATCCTTAAGGCCAATGCTTTTGAAGGCGAATTACGGGATAACGAACTCCTGATTACTAGCGACACCATTGTATGGCACCAAAATCGCCCCTTGGGAAAGCCGAAAGATGCTCAGGAGGCCTTCGAAATTTTGCAATCCTTATCAAACAACACCCATGAAGTCATCACATCGGTATGTTTTAAAACAAAACACAAAACAGATGTCATTTCCGAGACCACAAAAGTCACCTTTAATGCCTTGAGTGATGAAGCTATTCGCTATTATTTAGACCATTACCAACCTTTTGACAAAGCAGGAGCTTACGGAATTCAGGAATGGATCGGTTTTGTAGGAGTTTCTAAAATAGAAGGTTCCTATACTAATGTTATGGGAATGCCAACAGACAAAGTGTTTGCGTATCTTAGTCAACTTTAAAATTAATGGATATGAATTTTTTTGATCAATATCTCAAAGAAGAAATCAGTACAGGAATACTTTTATTGCTTGTGTTTCTTATAAGAACCTTGGTTGCTAAACTCGTTAGAAGATATGCTAAAACGAGCGAAATTATTGAGAGAAGAACGAATTTGGTCATCAAATACATTAACATTTTGATTACTATCTTAGCCCTTATCACCATAATTTTAATTTGGGGTGTACAAGCCAAGGATATTTTCATCACCATTTCGTCTATAGCTACGGTGATTGGTGTTGCTATGTTTGCGCAATGGTCCATATTAAGCAATATTACCGCTGGAATTATTTTATTCTTTTCGTTTCCGTTCAAAATTGGTGATGTTATTTTAATCCATGACAAAGAATATCTCGTTGAAGGAGAAATTGAAGATATTGGCGCTTTTCATGTAACCATCCGATCCAAAGAAGGGGAAATGGTAATTTATCCCAATAATTTATTTTTTCAAAAAGGCATTTCAATCCTCAACAAGAGTTCCACCGATACGACTAATGAATTTACAGATTAGGCAAAGTTTATATCATTGAATTAACATAAAAAAAACAGGCAACATGCATCAAAAAAAAGCTTTTACTGTACTAGTCGTTTTGTTTTTTTTATCTCAGTTTGCTTTTTCCCAACAAGAAAAACCAAAGGCAGATAGTGCCAAAATTTATAAAAACATCCAACAGTTTTCACAAAGGAAAAAAGTAACAAGTTTTTTGCACCGCCTGGTCTTTAGACCCATTAAACCCAACCTTCCTGCCAAAAAAGTTTCCAAAATAGATTATCGTCCTTATCAAGGCAAAATAATCCGAAGTATTTCGATCATTACTCTTGATCCTTTTGGGAAAAAAGCACAGCAACTTGAAACAATTACGCCTCAAAAAAAACTCAATACAGTAGAAGAATGGGGAAACAAATTACATATTAAATCCAAAGACTATACGATTCGAAAAGTTTTATTACTTAAAGAAAATGAACCGTTAGATTCGTTATTGGTTAAAGAAAGTCAGCGTTTGATTCGAGCACAACGTTTTGTCAATAGTGTGGCAATCCATATAGAAATTGTAGCCGAAAACACCGATTCAGTAGATGTATTTATTCAAGTTTTGGATTCTTGGAGTTTAATTCCAAATGCCTCTTTTAGCAATACCGAAACCACCCTAAAACTTAAAGAGCGTAATTTTCTTGGTCAAGGTCATGAAATTCGAGGGGAATACACCAATCGTTTCAAAGAAAGTCAAAATGGTCATTTGCTTCAATACACGGTCAACAATTTTCGAAAAACCTTTATCAAATTACAAGCGACCCATCAAAAAGATGTAGACAATAATTATAACCGAAGTTGGGAAGCTTCTAGAATGTTTGTGTCGCCTTTGACCAAATGGGGAGGTGGAATTCTCTATGAACAACGTTTTAAACAGGATAGTTTGGCTGATAAAAAGGTGTTTTTGCGCAACAGCGCTTCAAATTCAATACCGATGATTACTGGCTTGGCCACGCTTTTTCGTTGGATAACGACAATTCAGAAAAAAGCAAAATTACCAACTTGATTGTGGCCGGTCGTTTCTTAAATATCAATTTTTTAGAAAATCCGAGTGTAGCTTATGACAGTGTTGGATTCTATACAGACCAAAAACTGCTACTCCTGAGCGTGGGGATCAACGCCAGAAACTTTGTCCAAGAACGCTATTTGTTCAACAACGGGATTATAGAAGATGTACCTATTGGAAAAACCTATAGTCTAACCACAGGTTATCAGCGAAAAAATCATACCGGGCAGTTGTATTTAGGCACAAGGGCTTCATTTGGAAACTATTACCGTTGGGGATTTTTTAGTATGAATGCCGAGTGGGGCAGTTTTTTTCAGCATTCCAAAACGGTTCAATCCGCTTTTTCATTTCAAGCCAATTATTTTACCAAATTATATGAGATTGGCGATTGGAAAATTAGACAGTTTTTAAAACAACAAGTTGTTTTTGGCAACCACCGATTGGCTGCAACTGGGGATCGACTCACCTTAAATGGTGAATATGGAATCCCTGGATTCAACAATGCTTTATACGGGACAAAAAAAATGGTTTTTAGTGCGCAAACGCAAAGCTATTCTCCATGGAATCTCTGGGGTTTTCGTTTGAATCCGTTTTTTAATTATACCCTTGGAATTATTGGAAATGACAAAAAAACCAAGCTTAAGAATCAAACCTACTCTAGCATTGGATTGGGGTTAATTATCAATAATGATTATTTGGTGTTTAGTTCGTTTCAATTGTCGTTTGCTTATTACCCGACTACCTTTGGCCCTGATGATAAGAATCTTAGAACAAATGCTTTTGAAACCAGTGATTTTGGTTTATTGGATTTTGAATTGAATAAACCTCGAACGGTGATTTATAAATAAACAAATCATTTTATAATTTGTGCCAACCACTCAAACAAAACAAGATATACACGTTCACGAACCCGAAGGGGTGACAAGATCAGATCATGCATACCCCCATGAACTTCGTGTATCTTACGTTTAGGCGCAAGGATCCTTTCTGCACCTGCTTTGATGTCTTTTACATTCAAAATGGCATCTCCTTCAAAAAAAGAAGCCTTCCAATCCTTGCTATAAATCGATTGATTTGAATGCATTACCAAAATTGGGCGAGTTAGAATTATTCCCTTTTTTATTTGGGCATGCCCTTGATATATCGCGTTGATCCATCCTGCATTTAAAGCGGGAACCAAATGCGGTTTCCATGCCAAGTTATAGTCCCACTCTCCTTTCTTTGCACTATGCAAGCTGTGGCCATACCATTCTGAAATCTTTCCAGGAAGTAACACCTCAGGAAAATACTTTCCGAAAAGGGCCACCAGTGGCAGCAGCAAGCGCTTTTGATAGCCTGGCATATTCATAGCATAAAACGGACTATTGCAAAAAATGGCTTCGAATTTTTCTTTCCCGATGCGTTGCGCTGCATATAAAGTCACCAATAAACCACCTGTAGAATGACCCGATAACACCACTTGTTTATTGCCCTCTTGCTCCATTATCTCTAAAGCAGCGTCTAAATCTTCAAAATATTCTATTAAGCTGCGCATGTTATTGCTCTTTTGATGCGGCAAAATAGAACGACCATATTTGCGCAAATCAATCGCATAAAAATGAAAACCTTGTTCATTAAATTTATGAGCCATTTCCGACTGAAAAAAATAATCATTAAAACCATGTACATACAAGACCGCTTTGGTACTAGGCCTACTGCTCTGTCTTCTAATTATTGTTGCCACTACTTTCCCCTCATAATCATCGGGTTGAGCAATAGTCGCATATTCAAATCCATTTCCTAAATAATCTGATTGATATATTATTGTTTTCATAGCATAAATAAGAAGTAACTCTAAAGTAGTAATATTATAAGTAAAAACATCAGTGTAGCTCATAAAATCATAAAAAATCTGCATTAACAAAAATTAACAAAAATTACCAACTCTTAATTACTATTTTTGAAATGTATCCATAACAAAAAATTCTATGCAGCAGTCAATAGTTAAAACGGCCTTCCTTTTATTACTATCCACTACCCTAGCTTTTGCACAAAAACCTACAAAACCTAACTCGGTTGAAATTTACAACCAAATTCAAAAACTTAATTTTCTGGGTTCTGTACTTTATGTAGCGGCTCATCCAGATGATGAAAATACCCGATTGATTTCGTATTTAGCCAACGAAACCAAAGCTAGAACCGCCTATTTGTCGCTAACTCGAGGTGATGGTGGACAAAATCTAATTGGAGCACAATTACGTGAACTGCTTGGAGTTATTCGTACGCAAGAACTTATAGAAGCGCGAAAAATTGATGGCGGAGAGCAACTTTTCTCTAGAGCCAATGATTTTGGTTTCTCCAAAAATCCTACCGAAACTTTAGCCATTTGGGACAAAGAAAAAGTCCTAGCCGATGTAATTTGGGCGATTCGTAAATTCCAACCCGATGTAATCATTAACCGTTTTGACCATCGTTCTCCAGGAACCACTCACGGACATCACACCGCTTCGGCAATGTTGAGTGTAGAAAGTTTTAATCTTACCAATAATCCTTCTGTTTATCCTGAGCAACTTAAATATGTTCAACCTTGGCAAGCCAAACGCCAATTCTTTAATACCTCTTGGTGGTTTTATGGCTCCCAAGAAAAATTTAATGCCGCGGATAAAACCAATCTACTTGCGATGCAAACTGGGGTTTATTATCCAAACCTTGGGAAATCGAATCAAGAAATTGCTGCTTTAAGCAGAAGTTCCCATCAATCACAAGGATTTGGAAGTACAGGAACTCGAGGTGAAGAAAAGGAATATTTAGAATTTTTAAATGGCGAAAGAGTCCCTACAAACGGTTCTCTTTTTGATGGCATTGATACGAGCTGGAATCGTGTCAAAGGCGGAAAAGCTATTGGAGAACTCCTTACTTCGATTAGCAAAGAATTCAATCATAACAACCCTGCGGCTAGCATTCCAAAGCTAGTTAAAGCTTACCAAATGATGTTGCAATTAGACGAAAATCATTGGTCAAAACAAAAAGCAGCCGAAACCAAAAAAATTATTGCAGCCTGCGCTGGATTATACCTAGAAGCCGTTGCTCCAACACAAGAAACGACACCTGGAAGTAGTTTAAAATTAAAAATAGAAGCCATCAATCGTTCTGCAATTCCGATGGTTTTAAAAAGTGTGACTACATTGCCCAACCAAATCTCAACGGTACAGAATACACCTTTACAATCCAACAAATTACTCAACTTTGCCCTTGATTTGCAACTACCAGAAACAATTGCTTACACGCAACCCTATTGGTTGGCAGAGGAAGCTACTGTGGGCATGTACAACGTGAGCAATCCTACTGAAATTGGACTTCCCGAAAAAGAAAGAGACGCAAAAGTGGTGTTTACTGTAAGTATTGAAGGCGTTGAAATTCCCTTTGAACGTACTGTAGTTTACAAATACAATGACGATGTAAAAGGCGAAATGTACAATTTCTTGGATATCGTTCCCGAAGCCACCTCAACGTTTACTGAAAAAGTTTTGTTGTTTACCAATGAAAAAAGTAAAACCGTTGGCGTGAAAGTCAAAGCTGGTAAAGATGCGGTTAAAGGAATCGTTCAGTTGGAATTAGGAAAAGATTGGAAAATAAATCCCGCTTTTATTGAAGTCGATTTGGATAAAAAAGGAAGCGAAAAAACCGTTTATTTTACCGTAATTCCACCTAAAAAAAATCAAGAAATTGTAGCCAAAAGCATCGTGGTTATTGGTAACAAACAATTCAACAAAAGCCAAATCACTATCGATTTTAATCATATTACCAAGCAACAGGTTCTAAAAAACGCTGAGGCTAAGTTCTTACGTGTAGATTTGAAAACCAATAATGAAAAAATAGCTTACATTATGGGCGCTGGTGATGAAGTTCCTGCAAGCTTAGAGCAAATGGGGTATCAAGTCACAATTTTGAAACCCGAAGAAATTACTCCTGAGCATTTGGCTACCTTTGATGTGGTGATGACTGGGGTTCGAGCTTACAATACCGTTCAGGCTTTGGCTAATAAACAAGCGCTTTTATTTGAATTTGTCAAAGAAGGTAAAACTATGATTGTACAATATAACACCACCGATGATTTGGTGACCCCTAACCTAGCTCCTTATCCGCTAAAAGTTTCTCGTGATCGCGTAACCGAAGAAGCTGCCGAAGTTCGTTTCCTAGCTCCTAATCATCCGATTTTGAATTATCCTAATAAGATTACTGCTAATGATTTCAAAGGTTGGAAACAAGAACAAGGGTTGTATTACCCCAATACTTTTGATCCCGCCTTTACACCTATCTTGTCTACTAATGACAAAGGCGAAACACCAAAAAACGGCGCTTTGTTAGTAGCTCCTTACGGAAAAGGCAATTATATTTACACAGGATTAAGCTTTTTTAGAGAACTACCCGAAGGCGTTCTTGGTGCTTTTAAATTGATGGCCAATACCATTTCTGTAAAATCAGAAACTAAAATGCCTGCTCCAAAAATTAACAACTAACCCCGCACTATGGAACCCAATAAAGAAAAAATTTGGAAAAAGGACTACACCTATGTATTGGTGGCCAATATTGTCTACATATTGATTTTTTGTCTCATCATGAATTTATACGCCTAACTCATGCAACTATTTGATTGGATTATTTTATTGTCTACCCTTTTATTCATCGTCATATATGGCGTATGGAAAACCAAAGGAAGCAAGAACGTTGAAGATTTCATTTTAGGGAATAACGAAACGCCTTGGCATGTGGTAGGGCTTTCGGTCATGGCAACACAGGCAAGTGCTATTACTTTCTTATCCACTCCTGGGCAAGCGTATCATGATGGTATGGGATTCGTGCAATTCTATTTTGGGTTACCCATTGCAATGGTATTAATATGTGTGACCTTCATTCCTATATATCATAAATACAAAGTCTATACAGCCTACGAATATTTAGAAAAACGATTTGATTTAAAAACACGTTCCTTAGCGGCAGTTTTGTTCTTAGTACAACGCGGATTAGGTACGGGATTAACCATCTATGCACCTGCTATTATTTTATCGGCTATATTGGGTTGGAATTTGACCTATATGAACATTTTCATCGGAATTTCGGTGATTATTTATACTTTTTCTGGAGGAACCAAAGCCGTAAACGTGACGCAGAAACAACAGATGTTTGTCATTATGTTAGGAATGTTCAGTACCTTTTTCTTGATTTTACACTATTTACCCAACGATATGACTTTTTCTAGTGCCTTGCATATTGCGGGAGCTAATGACAAAATGAACATCGTAGATTTCTCTTTTGACCCAGAGCAAAAGTATACGTTTTGGAGTGGAATTACAGGAGGCTTTTTCTTGGCTTTAGCTTATTTTGGAACTGACCAATCACAAGTAGGACGTTATTTGTCTGGAAAATCGGTTCGAGAAAGTCAGATGGGATTAATTATGAATGGGTTACTCAAAGTGCCCATGCAATTCTTTATTTTATTGACTGGTGTAATGGTTTTCGTCTTTTTTCAATTCAACCCTGTTCCGCTTAACTTCAATCCGAATAACAAAACGGTGATTGAAAATTCGAAATACAAAAAAGAATATCAAGCCTTAGAAAACAAGCTCAATGCTTTGTCGGAAGATAAAAAAGTCATCAATTTATTGTACATCGATCAACTGAATCAGGATTATGACAATCCCACTTTGAGAAAGGAATTGGTAGCTTTATCTAATAAAGAAAAAGATTTACGCGACCGAGCCAAGGACATTATTACCAAAGCCGACCCCGATAGCGAAACGAATGATAAAGATTATGTCTTTTTCCATTTTGTACTCAACTATCTTCCCAAAGGTTTAATTGGTTTGTTATTAGCGGTTATTCTTTCAGCAGCTATGTCTTCGACTGCTTCTGGATTGAGTGCTTTGGCTTCAACTACGGCAATTGACATTTACAAACGTAATCTCAAAACCGAAAAATCAGAGACCCATTATTTGAATGCAACGAAGTTTTTCACTTTGATGTGGGGCGTAATTGCTATTCTATTTGCTTGCATTGGTACCTTATTCGAGAACTTAATTCAATTAGTAAACATTATTGGTTCTATATTTTACGGGACAGTGTTGGGTATCTTTTTGGTTGGTTTTTATCTGAAAAAAGTACAATCACAAGCCGTGTTCTATAGTGCAGTGATTAGTCAAGTTACCATTTTTATCATTTATTATTTTGCCATTTACATCTATCCAAGCGACGAAGAAAAATTAGGGTATCTGTGGTTGAATTTTATTGGTGCGCTATTAACTATTGTACTATCTATTTTGATTCAAATGTTGTGCAAAAAGAAAATAGCCTTTGAGGCTGAATAACTAAATGATATAAAATCATTGAAAGCTATACTTTTTATAAACTAAATTCCCTACAGATGAAAGCTATCATAAAAAGGAAACTATTAGTAATAAGCATAGTCGTACTGTTTTTGGCTATGGCTGAAAATATTAGCGCCCAAGAAAAAAAGCAAATGGTTCGAATAGCAAAAATAAAAGTGAACCCAATATATCTTGATGCTTATAACAAAGCCTTAAAAGAACAAATGAATACCGCTATTCAACTTGAGCCAGGTGTACTTACTTACTACGCAGTTGCTGATAAAAAAACACCAACAAGCATTACCATATTAGAAATATACGCTGATACAATTGCTTATCAATCTCATATTGAAACCGTTCATTTTAAAAAGTATAAAACTACTGTAAAAGATATGGTACAATCGTTAGAACTCGTAGATGTTGACCTTATTGCAGCAGCAGTAAAAGATAAGAAATGAATTTTTACAGCAACTTTAAAAGCAAAAAAATCCCGTTCTATCTTCAAGAACGGGATTTTTTATAAGATAACAATTGCAGCTTATTTTTTACTCCACTCTGCAATACTGTCTTTATTCATTTTTACATAATCTTGATTTTTAGCAGCCTCAGCTGCTGCAAGAGATTGTTTTGCTGTTTCGATAGCCCCAGCTTTGTCTCCTTGTTTGGCTTGAATCAAGGATTTCAAACGCAAGAACCAAAATGGTTTTTCTGGGCTTAATTCTAAAGCTTTGTCAACATAAGTTCTTGATTTTACTATATCTCCATTCGCTTGGAATAAATATTGTGCAGATGAAAAATAATCATTAGCTGTTGGACCCGCTAATACTTTTTCAATACTTGCCGTAGCTATTTTTTGAGTAGGTACTTCAAATTTCATAGAAACAGAAGAATTTTCCCAAGCCATATCCAAATGACCTGAATTCAAATCTAGATTATTGATTCCGATAGTGAAAGATTCCACTGCTTTTGGCAAAGCCTCTTCTTTTACAGTAGTTCTCAAAGCCACATTCGTTTCTTTGAATTCTTCTGGTAATCCCCAATTATCGGTAGTGGAATAGAAAATGATCTCCCAACTCTCAATTTTTGGAATGGTGTACAAAGCATATTTCCCTTTTTTCAAAGTTTTACCATCAATTACTACATCATCTGAAAATGAAATGGTAGTATTGGCATTTGCCCCAGTTCTCCAAAGCTTTCCAAAAGGAACTAAATTCCCAAAAACAGGTCTTCCTTTGGCTGCTGGTCTTGAATACACCACTTCTACATCCGTTAAACCCACTGTTTGCATAATGGTTGCTTTCGGACTAGGAGCTGGTGTTTTTACTTGTGCTTCGATAGTGAAATTGGCAATAAAAATCGCTAAAGCAAGAATAATTTTTTTCATATGTGTTTATTAAGTTAGTGGCTCAAATTTACAAATAAGATTCAGATATTTTCACCAATTACTTGTAAAAACCCAATTTTGAAACCGTTTTCGCGTTCAATTCATTAAAATCTTGAATAATACAATCAGCGGTTGCTAAATTTTGGTCTTTGGAATGAAAACTCTGGTACCCTACACAAAAAATTCCAGCGGCATTCGCTGCTTTTACTCCATTGGTACTGTCTTCGATCACCATACAATTTTCTTTTGGAGCTTTTGATAAACTGGCCGCGTGCTCAAAAATAGCTGGATGCGGTTTGGATTGTGGAAAATCTTCACCACTAACAATATGAGAGAAATATTGATGCAAATTGAAACGAGTAAACACCCTATCAATCGTAACTTTTGAAGCTGAGGAAGCAACAATTAATTGCTTTTCATTTTGGTGAAGATCTTTGATTAAATTTTCAACACCGGCCAACAATTCCAAATCTTCTTTGGTATCGAAAGCATCATTAAAAAGGTTCCGCTTACGTTGGATCAAATCCTCTACTTCATGGAATAAACCAAATTCATTTTTTAAAAACTGAAAAGTATTACGTGTTGAAAAACCTGTAAAAGAAGTATACATTTCCTCGGGAACGGTAATATTTAATTCATCAAATAATTGGTAATAGGCATAACGATGAACAGGTTCTGTGTCTACAATTACCCCATCCATATCAAAAATCACAGTTTGTATCATATTTTTTTTAAGTTGCTAAGTAGCTAAGAAGCTAAGTTTCTGAGTCGCTTGTTTGTATTGAACTAATTACTAAGGACTAATTCTTCAGTAAATAACGAATTACAGTTTCGGCGGCATGGAGGCCAAAAAGACCTGGCATATAGCTGTTAGTTCCGTAAAATGATTTTTTAAAATTGGAGCCATCTGTTAATTTCAAACTCGTAGGATCTTGAATTTCTGAAGAAAACACCACTTTCAATTTGAATAAATTATGTTCTTTCAAACGTCTTTTGATGGTACGAGCAAAACTACAATTGATGGTTTTAGAAATATCAGCCACTTTTACTTTTGAAGCTTCCATTTTGCCACCGGCTCCCATACTGCTGATGATTTTTACTCTATATCTTTTGGCTCCTAATATTAAATTTATTTTTGGGGTAACGCTATCAATACAATCTAAAACATAGTCATAGTCATTGTTTACAATTTCGAAGGCTCTCTCTGGTGATAGAAACTCTTGCACTCGGGTAAGGTTAAGTGCTGGATTGATGTCCATTAATCGGTCGCCGACCACGGTTACTTTGGGTTGCCCTACAGTGGAATGTAAAGCTGGTAACTGACGATTGATATTGGTAATATCTACCACATCGCCATCGACAATGGTCATAGTTCCTACGCCAGCTCTAGCCAAAAACTCGGCGGCAAACGAGCCTACTCCTCCTAGTCCTACGACTAATACCTTAGCGTTTTGTAATTTTTGTAATCCTTCGGGTTTAAATAAAAGCTCGGCTCTTTCGGTCCACTCTGCCATATTCTTTGTTTAAAGTTATTCTTTGTTATTTGATTATTTTATAAACATTTGAGTCATTTTAGTTTTTACTACTTATTATTTTAAGCACAGTGAAAGTGCATAAAAGTTAAACTTTCAATGACTGATATGTTTCTTTATTTTTATTTGAATCTATTTTTATTTTTTTAAATGTTTCCAAAAAATCACCAATCTTGCCTTCTAGCCCCGGTAGGAGCGGCATCCTTTGCTTTTTTTCTTTAAAAAAGCAAAGATATAGCGGATAACGGGACTTTGCTGGCTAAAATGCCTATTTTTTCTGCTCCTAAAAAATCATTTTATTCTAAAATCAATCGAGAGTTAGTCCAAAAACTCGCTTTATGTTTGCGTTGATTTGCTGCTGAATGGCTTTGACAGTTGTGTTTTTGTATTGGGCGGCCAAAACGTAGACTTCTTCTATCTCGTTTTCGATGGTATCGGTTTCTAAAAAAAAACGATCGTCTGGCACTTTTTGAAAAACACTTTTCAAGGCTGGATTTTGAACCAAATACTTCCCAAAAGATAGATAAAATCCATTGTTGAGTAACGATTGCGCCACGGTTTCGTTCTTTGAGAATCCGTGAATTAGTAATGGAACGCTGATTTTTAGCTTTTTACTACAAGCAATTACTTCCTGATAGGCCGCCACACAATGAATCACCACGGGTTTGTTGTACTTTTGCGCTAGCTGCAATTGTTGCTCAAAAACGGATTGTTGTACGTCCAGCGGAATGGCAATTCGTTTGTCTAAACCGCACTCTCCCAAAGCCAAACAATTGGGGTCTTGGAGTTGTTGTTCGATGATTTCTAAATCGCTTGCTATCCGTTCCTCCACAATATACCAAGGATGAATGCCTATGGAATAATAGGGAAAAGAGTCCCTAAACTCATTAGGATACTGATTGACCAACTCGATTCGGTTGGGATTTTGGGTGGCTTTGTGCGTATGTAAATTGAAATACTTCATTTAGTCGTGAAACTTTTTTACTCCCGCATTTATGGCTACTGGCAAATCATTTTCAAGCGGTACTTTCGGACAAGAATACTTGTGATTGTAGGCGCAATAAGGATTGTAAGCCGTATTGAAATCGATAAAAATGGTATCGCTTGTTGGGATTTTCAAATCGATGTAGCGTCCGCCGATGTAACTTTCTTTGCCACAAGTCAGGTCAGAAAAAGGTAAAAACAAGTAGTCTACATATTCTTTCTTTTTGGAAAGTTCGATGTTTTGATAAATATTGAGCACTACATCTTTCCCATCGATTTTGAAATGGGCTTCTCCGAATTTAACATACAAAGGTTTTCTTGTCGTAGAGGTTTTCATTTCGAACACCTTTTCATTCGGTGTGCGAACGAAACGAGCTTCCATTTGCAAGTTGGGATTGTAAGGAAAAAAATCCAAGCTTTTGAAAACGGCTAAATCCTCTTTGAGCAAAGGACTTTTTTCAGGGGAAGCATATTCTGCATTGAGTCCTTTTTGGAATTTTTCGACCATTTCAAAGCCTTTTTGAGTTTGTCCGAAAGTCCAATTACAGAAAATAATCATCAATACAAGCAGTGCTTTTTTCATCTTTAATTCGTTTTTGGCAAAAATAACTTAAAGTTATCAGCCAGCAAAGTGCTTCCGATCAAAGTTAGTACCTTTGGCAAAACGAAAAAAAAGATGCTGACCACTGCCATTCAACGCTATTTTGATAATTACCGAGGTTTTTCGAGAGAAATTTGGATCCTTACTTTGATGACTTTTATCAATCGAGCTGGAACGATGGTGTTGCCTTTTTTGTCCAAATACTTGAAAGAAGACCTTGGTTTTTCGTTTGGTCAGGTCGGTTGGATTATGGTCTGTTTTGGTTTGGGCTCTATGCTTGGTTCTTGGCTAGGGGGCAAATTATCTGACAAAATAGGCTTTTATAAAATCATGCTTTTCAGCTTGTTTACCACAGGTGTTTTGTTCTTTTTTATGCAATATGTGACTTCTTTTTGGGGACTGTGTTTTAGCATGTTTTTTATCATGTCTATAGCCGACATGTTTCGCCCTGCTATGTTTGTCTCCCTCGGTACTTATGCCAAACCTGAGAATAGAACTAGAGCTTTGACGTTAGTTCGTTTGGCTGTAAATCTAGGACTTGCCGCTGGCCCTGCGCTAGGTGGCTTAATTATTATGGGAATGGGCTATCAAGGGCTGTTTTGGGTGGATGGCGCTTCGAGTATTATTGCTATTTTGATATTTGGACTGATGGTAAAAGAGAAAAAAACGACTATCGATCATGAAAAAATGAAAGAAATCAATGCTACCCGTGTTTCCGTATTTAAGGATACCATCTTTTGGGTTTTCTTGTTTGTATGTTTCATTACAGCCGTTTTATTTTTTCAATTGTTTACTACTTTGCCCCTGTATCATAAGGAACAATTTGGATTGACTGAATTTCAAAGCGGATTACTATTGTCTTTGAACGGGTTGATCATCTTTTTTCTTGAAATGCCTATCGTAAGTGTCGCCCAACGAAAAAATGTGAACAAGCTCAAAATCATTCTTTGGGGTTCTATATGTATGTCCATCAGTTTCTTGGTATTGTTGTTTCAATTTTGGGTAGGTTTTTTAGTACTCAGTTTATTGTTGATCACTTTTGGTGAAATGTTCATTTTTCCTTTTTCGAATTCATTTGCATTGAGTCGAGCTCCCAAGGGGCACGAAGGTCGTTATATGGCACTTTTTACGATGAGTTTTAGTTTAGCCCATATCGTTAGTTCCAAAACTGGAATGGATATCATCAGTCGATTTGGTTATCAAAACAATTGGATATTCATGAGTATTTTGGGTGGAATCTCGATTATTGGTTGCATTTGCGTGGTACAATTGGTTCGAAAAGAAAACGAATAACTCCTTCTTTTCTTAGATTTTAAATCAAAACTTGTTTTTTAGTTGAATAACTATAAAAATAGTTTGTAAACTAAAAAAATAGTTGTAGGTTTGTTTTGTCATTAACTAAAACAATAGCAATGCAAAAACTAACCAACAAAGAGGAAGAAATTATGCATATTTTATGGAAGCTTAAAAAAGCTTTTGTAAAGGAAATTTTAGCAGAAATCACCGAAGAACAACCCCACTACAATACCCTTTCTACCATTGTCAGAAATTTAGAAGAGAAAGGTTATGTATCGCATACCGCTTTTGGCAACACCCATCAATATTTCCCAGTCGTTAAGATTGAAGACTATCGCAAGAAATTCATGTCGAATGCTATAGAAACATTTTTTGGCAGTTCCTACAAGAATATGGTATCGCAATTTGCGAAAGAAGAAAAAATATCAGCTGAGGAGTTACGAGAAATATTAGCCATGATCGAACAAAAATAAGCGCTATGGAAACCCTCTCTCCCTACTTACTAAAAGCAAGCGGTTTGATTGCTTTATTTTATTTGGCTTACTATTTCTTGTTACGAAAAGAAACTTTCTTCACAGCCAATCGCTTTTTCTTACTCGCTGGATTAGGAACAGCTGTGGTGCTTCCGTTATTTTACATTACAAAAATCGTTTGGGTAACCCCTACTCCACTCACTTTTCCGATTTCAGAACTGCCATTACAACAAGCCGCTCCTGAGGAAACCTTTGAAATAAATTGGTATTTGACTGCCATTGTGATTTATATTGTAGGTTCTGCTTTGTTTTTTATCAAATTCGGAATGGATTATTGGAGTTTGAATCGCGTGTTATATAAAACGAAAGCACAACAACAAGCCGACTTCAAACTGATTGATGTTCAAGAAAAGATAGCGCCATTTTCGTATTTCAACACGATTGTTTTCAATTCTTCTTTGTATTCGCCATCAGAATTGCAAAGTATTTTAGAACACGAAAAAGTACATAGCGAACAGCATCACACCATAGATGTTTTGATTATTCGCTTTTTTAGTATCGTATTTTGGTTCAATCCCTTTATTTGGCTATACCAAAGAGCCATACTACAAAACCTTGAATTCATTGCGGATAGCGAGGCTACTAAACGACTTAACGACAAAAAGGCCTATCAAATGGCACTTGTAAAAATAACAACACACGAAAATTGTGTTGCCCTTACCAATCATTTTTATCAATCATTAATCAAAAAACGAATCGTTATGTTAAACAAAAATCAATCAAAAAAATGGAATTCGTGGAAGTATGTGCTGATACTTCCTGTATTAGTTGCCTTTGTCTTTATTTTCCAAATCAAGGTTTTGGCGCAGGAGAAAACAATAACAAACACCACAACATCCAAATCAACAACAGAGGACATTATTTTGGTCATAGACAAAAATACTTCTGATGCCAAGTTAAAACAAGAAGCACAATTACTGAAAGACCTACACGGCATTAACCTAAAAGTGTCTAAAATTAATCGTAATGCTAATCAAGAAATTACAGGAATCAAAATACAATTTGATGACAATCAAGGAAAGAAAGGAACAAGTCAATTTCGTGGAGACAAACCAATTGACCCTATTACTTTTTCAAAAAGCACAGACAAAAATGGAAAAACTAGTATTGGACTATACACAGGCAAAAACAAACCAAATGCTAAAATCAATAAAAGAATAGTACTGAATTCTTCAGACGACGAAAAATCTAACTTTGCTTTTTCTTTTAGTGGTGACGAAGATGATTTAACTCCACCTGATGTACCAAGTATTCCTGATGCAGAAGATGCCCTAGACGCTCCAGATGCTCCAGATGCTCCAAACGTACCAAAAGTTCAAATCCAAAAAAGGGTAATTGTAACCAGAAGTAAAAATGGTGAAAAACCAATAGTGTACATCAATGGAAAAAAAGTGGATGTCAATATGGAAGAATTAAATTCCAAATTAGATCCAAATTCAATCGAAAGAATGGATGTTTACAAAGGAGACGTATCCATTGAAAAATATGGAGATGATGGCAAAAATGGCGTAATCGCAATTACGACTAAAGACGGAAGAACTGAAGTCAATGTTGACAAAATAATCAAAAGAGCTCAAGCAGATGTAGAGCGATCTTTTAACGAAAGAGAAAATATGCAGGCCGAAATGGAACGTGCTAGAAAAGAAATAGAGTTATCAAAAATTGAAATGCAAAAAGCAAAAGCCGAAATTGAAAAAGCCAAACAAGAGATCCTAAAAGCAAAAAAAGAAATAGAAAAAGCTAAAGCTGAAAGCCAAAAAAAGCAAAAAATCTAACAAAATCATGCTATTCTTCATCAATGAGCTCGAAAATATCGGGCTCATTTTTTTTGCATCAATAATAGCAAGCAAAAAATCAAAATTGTAAAAAAAAAAAGACAACCCCAAAATAGTTTTTTATTTTGGGGTTGTATAACTTTTACAAACGTAACGTAGTGTCTTCTTTTTCATTCTTTTCTATAAAAATAAATTAAATTACCATCAAAAATCTTCAAGATTAATTTCCTCTGCAATAAGCATTTGAATATCGGACATAATTAACATCGTTTTCAATTTTATTGCTCCCGCCTTTAATTGTTCATTCGACAGGGTAAACTTCCAAATGGTATCGACAAAATTTTCAAATGGTAGATTGGCATCGTACTTTACCACTTGTGCTTGACTGATGATCAATACTATCTGCTTGACTAATTCTCTACACTCCTCCACTTTCAATTCAAAGGGTTTCAAAACGGTCAATACCAAGCTTTGTAAATCATATAATATCTCCGAAGCGGCTTTTAATTGCGCTTTCTTGAAAGAAATATTTTTAGTATCAGAAAACCTTGGAATCAACAATTTGCTATACAATCCCGACAATTCTGAAACCTCGCTAATGGAATACGTGCTAAATATTTCTTCGTTTTTTTGGATCCATACCCCTAATTTCTCAACAAAAAACGGATCCTTATGTTCTAGACTTCTAGTTATTTTTGGGAATTCCAACAAATTGTTTTTTAGAACACTAACTAGATTCAATGTTGATTTTTTCATCGCTATTCAGGTAATAATTTTGATTCGATTTCTCCATTTGCATTTTCAGATCTACTCCACTCCATACCATTTTCAGAAATTTTTAATTTAATGAAGATTAAATTTTCAGACTTAAGTTCTCTTAATTTATTGGCCTCAACAACAATATTAAGATTGGCCAAAGCTTCAACTTCTTTATAAATAGTAATTTCTTTAGTTACAACAGCAATCAAATCTTTACTAATCAAATCAATATTCATTTTGGCTACTACTTCTTTGTTCACCAAAGCATATTTTTCGATTATTCTTAAATAAAATACTACGATTTCTTTTGAAAAACCCGAAACAGGATCGTGACTATTGGCTAGTTTGATTTGTTTTTCTAAAAGACCAACTTGTTTCGCTGTTTCCGTTTGTAGCAATTTGGCGGGTTCTTTTGTGATTTTTAAGACTCCTAATTTTTCTAATAGAAAACTATAAACCAACGTGTTAATCTTTGGACTATCAAAACCAATTACTGGAGGCTTTGAGATGTTTTCAATTTCATCTAAGGCAATTGGAATTGTCATTTCAACATCGTCAATTCGCATTCTTGGAATTGAAAAATGTTTTAAATAATCGTGTTTTGCATATTCTTCAGCCAATTTTACAGTTTGAAGGTCAGACATTATTTTAGCATTGGTAAAACTAGCCACAATACTTCCTAGGTAATCATTCAATTTTATCATAGTTTTTTATTTTTTAAATAGATTGGCCACCCAACAAGACAGCCAATCTATTTTAATAATTGTTACTCGTTTACACTCGTAATGCTATCTTCTAGCATAGTTAAGATTCGATCCAATCCAGCTGGAATTTCATCATTTACAGCACGAACGTGAACCCCTAGATTATAGGTTTTCTCAACATTAGAACCTGTAACCGAAGTTCTCTTGTAAGAAGCAGAAGCTTTGAAATTGACAATTTTGTAATTAATACCCAGTTCAGCACTTGCAGCAAACTCACTAGAAACACTTTTGGTCTCAGTAGAAGTAAGTTTGGCATTGAAATCAATGGTCATTTCCTCAATTCTGATACTTGGAATAGACAACATCGTCAAGAACGGAACTTTAATTTCTACTTCTTTCTCAAGAAACTTAATGCTATTAGGACCGGTTGTTGCCGTAGCATCATAATCCGGATTTGGAACTGATTTTGAGTAGTTAAAATCTACATAACGTAATTTTTTTGGATCAGTAGGAGAAGCGCCCTCTTCAAAACCTATAGATTGAATAAAATTAACTTGAGCCATAGAGGCTGCGTTTTGCGCTTGAACAGCTGCTTGCAATGGTCCACCGATGTAAACACTAAAATCTAAACTATTTAATTCTGCGACTAAATTTGACATACTTATAATTATTTAAAATTTAACTCTTACTCTCTTACTAAGGTTTTTCAGATTCCACCTCTCCATTTTGTGCACCAAATGGATTGATACAAAGTTGAGTCATAACAAGCTGGCACAAAAGAGTAAACACACCCTATTTTTCGTTTTGAATTTACCCTAAAAAAAAGGGGAAATTTCCCCTTGTCCTATCTCAAGAATTAAAATAGTTTTGTATTGTAACCTTTTACTATAAAATAACCTTAACTAAAAAAACATTATGGAACAAAAACAAGGAAAACCAAAACAACTTATTACGAAGGAATTTGCTAAATTGCTAAATGAAAATTACAACAAGACCAGATATCCTTTGATTAAAGAAGCGATCAAAAAAGAAGATGCCAATGCTATTTGGTTTTCTATCGAGGAATTAGAAAACTATATTGCTTATATCAAAGCTGAAGCAAAAAAGCAAAAAGGCGAAATCGACGGAATACGTTTTCATTTTGGCGCTTATCCTGAAGACAAAGCCTATGCTGAAAAAGCGGGATTAACCACAATCTTTTTAGCACCAACTGGGAAAAAGAAAATTAAAAAAACAACTGAGATAGCCAAAATGGAAAAATCTGCAGAAAGTGATGATTCCTTGAATATTGCGCCATTAAACTATGGCTCCATTGGTAACCCTCCTCCAATCACTTATAACTAATAGATGTTTGAAGATTTAAGATTTTATATTATTTATTTAGCTTTATTATCAAGTTTAGTAGGATTTCGATTCTATTATAAATTACCTAATAATAAAGCTAAATTTGTATTGTATATCATTGTATTCTCGTTTTTAACAGAATTTATAGGCAAGTATTTTACTTCATGGACAGGATTAGTCAATTTTCCTGTTTATAATTTCTATATGCTCGCTAGTTTTAGTGCCTACATCCTATTATTGTATGCACTCTTACAAAAATTAGCTTGCAAAAGAATTGCTATTAGCTTCTTAATCCTCTTTTATTTTTTCTACTTTTTTAACCTTTACTATTTTCAATACCAAAACGATACGGTTTTAACCAATAGTTTTGCTCTTGGTGTAATTTTTGTTTTGCTTTTATCGTGTTGTTTCTTCGTAGAAATCTTTAATTCCGAAAAAATACTTAATTTCAAGAAATCCATTTACTTTTGGTTTATCCTTGGAATTTTACTTTTTCACGTCCCTTTCTTACCTTTTATGCTGGCCATAAAATGGTTTTTAATAAAAAATGATGAATCAATATTTAGCCTAGTGCTTTTTATATTGAATCTATTAATGAACAGCTGTTTTATCATCGGATTTTTATGGAGCGAAAAGAGATACAACTATTAATTATTTCACTAAGTATAGTATTCTTTACTTTAATTGTAATACTACTGACTTTGTTCTTCTATTTTTCAAAGAAAAAGAATTCTTTTTTGATTGAACAAATGAAGTCCAAACACTACTTTCAATCCGAACTAGTAAAAACAAGGATAGAAATCAAAGATCAAACCTTATCCGAAATCAGCAAAGAACTCCATGATAATATTGGTCAAATTTTATCTGTGGCCATAATGCAACTTAATTTATTTCTACATAATGAAAAAAAGATTGTCAAACCCAAAGAGCTCAATGATCTGAAAGACCTTATTGCCAACGCATTAGATGAAATTAGAATTTTATCAACAATAATAAATAAAGAAAATACCTTACAATACAATTTTATTGAGGCGATTCAATTAGATTTAGATAAAATTAAAAAGTTAAAAAAAATCAAGTGCATCTTGAACTGGGATGGTCTTTCACCACCAATAAATTTCGAGCACGAATTATTTATTTACCGTATTTTTCAAGAAGCCATTCACAATAGTTTAAAACATTCGCATAGTGAAACTTTTGAAATCACCATTCAAACTTCAAAAGATTATTTCCTGTTAACCTTAACAGATTTCGGAATTGGATACGATACCAATGAATTATCTACTGGTTCTGGATTGAACAATATGAAACTAAGAGCCCAGCTTATTGGCGCATCAATAGATATAAATTCCAACAATAATGGCACCTCAATTAAGTTAATGTATCCTTTATCCCCAAACCATGAAGACTACCAATAAAATAATCATTGTAGATGATCATCTCCTCTTTTCTCAATCTTTAAAACTCTTAATCAATAGTTTTGATGATTTTGAAGTGGTAAACAGCTTTGAGAATGGTAAAGAATTTATCAATCATCTTCAGGAAAACCCCGATACCATTGTCGATTTGGTTCTTTTGGATGTAAATATGCCCATTTTAGATGGGTTAAGCACCATTAAATGGATAAAGGAAAACCAGCCCAACCTGAACGTTATAGCGCTCTCAGTAAAAAATGACGATGAAACCATCATAAAAATGATAACCAATGGAGCCAAAGGATATTTACTAAAGGATACCAGTCCAAAAATCTTTCAAGAAGCAATTATTACGGTAATCGAAAAGGGCTATTATTTCACCGAGTTGGTTTCCTCTATTTTGATTAATAAAATTGATAGTGACAGTAAAAAAATCACCTTAAAAGAAAAAGAACTCATTTTTATTAAATTGGCATGTAGCGAAAAAACATACAAGGAAATTGCTAACGAAATGTGCCTTAGCCCAAAGACAATCGATGGCTACAGAGAATCCCTATTTGAAAAATTAGAAATTAAAACTAGAATTGGATTAGTCCTTTATGCTATAAAAAACAGAATTGTTTTCATCTAAAGGAGTTCGTTTTTTTGGGTAATTTAGAGAGGTTTTGTTGACCTGTTTCTTTTCAAAAATCTGAACACGAATGAGTTTGAATTTTCGAGCTTCTTTTTGTACCAATAATTGCATCCTAAAAATCCAAATGGGAAAGAAAAAATAACCCCAAAATAGTATTTTACTTTGGGGTCATAAGATCTAAGCCAATTTCCTATATTATCGATTCTTTTCCTCTTTTTTACAATTATATAGCCAATTCCTTTTAAAATGAAAAATTAGGATTTCTGTTTTTATTATAAATTTTTAATCACAAATTCGCTTCTTCGGTTCAGTTCATGTTGTTCCTCATCACATGAATCTTCGGGGATACATTTCACTATAGGAACCGATTCACCATAGCCTTTTGCCGTAATTCTATTTTTAGAAATTCCTTGTTCTATTATGTACGCTTTGGTAGCATCAGCTCTTTTTTGAGAAAGCTCAGCATTAAATATCTGGTTTCCACGATTATCAGTATGCGAACCAATTTCTACTACCATTTCTGGATATTTCTTCATTAATTCAACCACACGATTCAATATTTTTTTTGATTCTTTTCGTATATACCACATAGTATAATCAAAATATATTGGATCCGTCTTGATCATTAATCTATCTTTTTCTTTTACAACATCTTTTTCTGCTGCAATAATAGCGGCCATTTTTTCTTTTTTCTTAGCAATTGCAAGTTTAGTAGCCTCTTTATCTGCTAATTCTTTATCCTTTTTCAATTGAGAAAGGGCTGCCAAATCTTCCTTCTTTTTATTTTCGAGTGCTATAGCCTCTTCTTTTTTCTTTTTTGCTAAGGCCACTAGTTCAGCCGCTTTCAATTGTTGTGCGATTAATAAATCATTTGCCTTTTTCTGGTCAATCATAAGTTGTTGTTCTTTTTTGATTGCTTCCAAAGAACGAATAGTCATAGATCCATCATTGCTCTTATTTCTTTCCGCAGTGCTCGATAAATTTCTAGAATTTTCAGTATAGTTTTCTTTTGTCACTTCTATAGAATACTTAGATTCACATTCAATGGTAAAACTAAACTTACCATCTAACGAAGTAGTAACTCTTTCTAATTCATTTTTATCCGCATTTTTAAGGATCACGAGCGCATTTTCGAGTACAAGATGCGAATCTTTATCAGTAATCGTTCCTGCAATATACTGTTTGCAATTCTCTATCAGTAACTCTTTGGTTTCTTTAAAGGAATATATATCATCTTTTCCTTTTCCACCGGGTCTATCCGAACTAAAATAGCCTTCTTTTGAATCTGAATTGATGTAAAAAGCAAAATCATCATAACCAGAATTGACTGGTAGCCCAACGTTCGAAGCTTTTAATAAACTAGCACTCAAATCAGAAACAAAAATATCTAAACCACCATATCCTTCATGTCCATTCGAAGAAAAATATAATTTATTATCATTGGAAACAAATGGAAATTGTTCTCTCTTAGCAGTGTTTATTTGTCTCCCAAGATTTACAGGTTTTCCATAAGTTGTGCCTTCAATAGTGACGCTAAAAATGTCTAAGGATCCCAAAGTTCCAGGCATATCTGAAGCAAAATACAAGGTTTTATTATCTGGACTCAGCGCAGGATGCTCTACGGAATACTCAGGACTATTAAATGGTAAAGATTGGATATTGGTCCATTTATTATTTACAAAATCAGCTCTAAAAATTTGAATATTCGAAACCTTAGCACTGTTTTTAACTCTCTTTCCATTTTTTGAATTGTTTCTAGTAAAATACATTGTTTTTCCATCCTTTGTAAAAACAGCATTCGATTCATGCAAGGCAGATTTTAAATCTTTAGAAAAATAATTCACTAAAGCTTCTTTTGAATTGACGTCAGCCAATGGAATACTCACCAAATTAAGATACGATTCGTTGTTCCATTTGTAGGTTTTGTCAAAAAGGTTTGGTTTTAATTTAACCGCAGCAAATACAAAATTATCGTTCCAAACCACACCTCCAAACTCAGAGTTCATGGTATTTAGAGCCAAATTCTTAATTACAAACCTTTCGCCTAATGCGGTTACGTTTTTTAGCTGTTTAATACCTTCGTCTAATTTTACAATGGCAACAGCATCATTGGCATTGGTATAATATTGGCGCAATAAAGAAGTGGCGTCAGCATATTTTCCGATGGCTTTTAAAGTTTGCGCATGTTTAAAATAAAACTCTTCAGTTAAAGCATTGTTTTTCGATAAAAGAGCATATTGACTTTCTGCTTTATCGTACTGATTCGTATAATAATAACAATCTCCCAATTTCTGAATCACTTCATTCGTTGGTCTTTTTTTGCTTATTTCTTCAAATAAAGGAATTGCGGCACTATAATAGGTTTTAGTAAACAAAATGTTAGCGCGTTGCAATTCTTGTTGTTGACCAATCGCAAATTGATATACTAACACGATTAGAATTATATAGATATTTTTCATGTTTGTATTATTTAAAAGAATCTAGGTGATTTGTCATAGCCTTTACCTAATAAATTGAGATTATACAAGAGTACAATTTCGTGTGAACCCGAATTAAATTGACTCAGACTAGAAGTAGTGTAATCATAAGAATAACCAATTCTAAGGCTAGGCGTAACATTAACATTCATCAAAAGACTTACCGAATCATTAAAACGGTAGGCTGCTCCTAATTCAAACTTTTCGTTGTACAAAACATTTGCCGTTAAATCTACAGATACAGGGGCTCCTTTCACAAAAACAGCCATAAAAGCAGGCTTAAATTTAAATGCTTCATTAATATCAAGCACATATCCGCCCGTAAAAAAAGTATGGATTTCTTGTGGACCAAAGGAATTTATAGTGGGTCTAAATTTGATATGTTCCGCAGAGAGCAAGTTGGGTATCGACAGTCCAACATAATATTTGTCCCCAAAAAAATAAGCGCCAACTCCAATATTAGGAACCGTTTCATTTATATTTTCAGCAAATGCATTATCAGTAGTGCTATTGCCACTATTTAATCGGAATCCATTAAAATTTGTAGTAATAGTGCTGACTCCCGCTTTAACGCCAAACGCTATTCGTTGCCTTTCATTCAATTGAAAGTTATATGCAAAATCTGCAAAAAAATTGGTTTCCTTCTTAGCTCCATCTCCAATATCATCTGAAATCAAAGAAAAACCACCTTCTAGTTTTTCGTAGAAAGGCATATGCGCAAATAAAGTTATCGTTCTTGGGGCTCCTTTAATTCCTGACCATTGATAGCGGTACAAACTTCCTAAATTGAGTACAGAAGCATTTCCTGTTGTATAAGCTGGATTAATCACGCTCATATTAGTCATATATTGAGTAAAATGGGGATCTTGCTGCGCAGAGGCTTTTGTTATAAAAAATAAAAAAAACACAAAAAGTATTATTTTTTTCATTGAATTTAGTTTAATGGTAAAGTATAAATTATCGATTTAAGTAAAGTTGTCCTTGTGTAGGAGGCAAATTATCTTTATTATAATGAATACTATAAAAATAAACTCCAGTTGCTGATTCGCCACTTATAAAATTGGAATTTTCATTTTTTCCGTCCCAAGCAGGTTTATTCACATCTCCTTTGAATACTATATTTCCATAGCGATTAAAAATTTCTATAGTATAATTGGGATACACAAATTCAATATTTTGAATTTGAAAGAAGTCATTTATCCCGTCTCCATTGGGAGAAAACCCATCTGGGATAAAGAAATTATCCGGTGTTGGGGTACAATCTTTTAGTGAAACCGTTACAACCAATGGACTTGAAGTACAATTTGTAGCATTATCAAAATTAAAACCATAATAAGTAGCCCCTTCTGAAAGCAATTTAGAATTCTCTAATAAATTTCCATTATTTAAAGCATCATACCATTGAATGGTTCCCGAAAAATTTGTCTTATTAGCTAAACTTAAAATAGTTGGTTTATCTATGCCACAAAAATTTTGTCCATTTGCGGCTAAAACTGGAATTGGGACATTAGTAATGATGACATTGACCAATGTTGGATTAGACTCACAACCGGAAACATTTCTTTCTCTTACATAGTATTTCCCTGTCATCAATTTTGTACTTATAACTAAGGGTTGTGTACTGGTAGGAGCATCATACCATATATATTGATTTCCTTTTGGAATTAAATTCCCCAAGGTTGCATTATCATTAGTACAAAAAGGCTGACTATTTGGCGCTAATGGTACTGATGGAATTAAATTAATGCTAAACGACTTAGAAAATGACGCTACAGTGGAACAACCCGTCGAAGCGTTTGTTACATTAGCAATGGTTATAGTTGTTGTTCCTATATTTGTTATCTCGGATGATGGAATAGTAAAACTTACAGCGCCGGCTATGACGTTTAATGAAATAGTTTTTGTTGCAACTGTATTAGATCCTGATATGGTATAGGCAAAGGTAGTTGCTAACAAATTTTCTAATCCCGTTAGTTTTACACTTGTGGGAGAACCTTGACAAACATCATTTACCGTCATAACCAAATTAGTCAGTATTGGTAAAGAATTTACAATAAATTCTTTTTTTAGGGTTGTACTATTGCTACAATTAGAAATTTTATTTACAATTTTAGTAATAGTGATGGTGGTGGTGCCAGCAACTGGAATCAAGTTGGAAGGAATAAGAAAACTTGAAGTCCCTCCTACTACATTGATGTCGGTTGAAATAGAAGTTGCTCCATTCAAACCACTTAAATTATATAAAATAGCATAAGTACCATTGGTAAGATTAGAAATCCCGGAGATTACAACTGTGGCATTTTCGCCTTGGCAAATGGGATCAATTTTGAGAGTAGCACTATTTATATTTGGTATTGCATAAACATGCAAAATATCTTCAACCGTACCAATATTAGCCTTACAAATGTTTGTGCTTGTCACTTGCTTAATCTCTTCTATTTTAACAGTATAATCATTAACATTTTGAAAATTGGTGCGTTCAATTGGAAAAACCAATTTGCCTCCAACAAAAGGTTGTATGGTTTTGATTGCCAAATTACCCGAAACGCTATAGGTAACTTCATAATTACCATCAGGAATTGGATTATTACCTTGTGTTAAAGTTGCAGTATAAGTAGCTGTAGTAATTTCATTTTCACAAATATCTGAGTTCACAAGTAAAGTAGTACCAGTATAATCACGTTGCTTTTCAATTGTAATTTCTACTTCTGATTTCTGATCAGCACAAACATTACTTTTAGATAACACCGTATAGGCAAAACGATAAACTCCAGGACCAAACTTGTTATAAATTGCTAGCAAATTCACCTTATTATCATCATCATCACTTATTTCTGAGGTTCCAAATTCAGTCCAGGTACCATCGTTATCTTCACCAACTAATAGATTGTTTAAGTTAAAATTGGTATTGGCACTTAATTCATTCGAACATAAACTGATATTTGTAGGTACTCCAGAAATTGGTGAACGATATATGGTTACAAAAACTGTCACTGGAGGTGGCACAGGGCAATTACCAACAACTGGAATTGTATAAGTATATGAATAAGTACTCCCTGGGTTTAATACCGAAGCATCTAATAAATTATCATTCAATCCTAGATTAGTTGTATTCCCTTTCCAAATACCTCCGGTTTGAGGCGATAAAAAATTACCATCAAATACTTGAAATAAATTAAAAGCAAGTTCGGTATTGCAAATTGAAGAATTTGGAGCAGGAACTCCAGCATAACCACCAATTGTTACCGTTAGCTCTGCTGTATTATCTGCGCAACCTGTAACATTAGGTACGGTATAGCTAAAATGATAAATACCGCTTTTCTTTACTTGTTGTGCGTTTAGAATCCCTGTAGTTTTGTCAAAGCCACCTGATTTATCAACATCCTTCCAAACGCCACCCGCTGACGGGTTTCCACTTAGCAAATTAAAAAGATTAACTGAGGCACTACTAGGATCGGTTATATTACAAATTTCTACAGCATTATCACCACCTGCACATTGTGCTTTAGCACTAGTAGACGATAGAAAAATGAATAATAAGGCTAAGAAAAAATAAACACTCCGAAAAGACGAAGAAAAAAGTAGCTTTTTTATCATAAAATTATTTTTTATTTATCAAAAATAAACATTTTCATACAAAAAATAAACAATTACTTGATTATTAATAAAAAACAGAAAAAATAAAAAAAGCTATGAGATTTATACCTAAAAAAAAATCCTGCCTTGTTTTACAACAAGACAGGATTTACATCATAAAATCAAGAAATTATTTTTTCTCAGATTTTTCCATTTTAGCTTTCAATGCAGCTAACACATCATTGTTATCTCCTAAAGTTGCAGCTGGTGCGTTAGTAGAAGCAGATGAAGTATTTTCAGTTGCAGCTTTCACATTTTTCTCTTCTTCTTCACGGAAGATAGCAGTGTGAGAAGCCACTACTCTTTTGAATTCTTTATTAAATTCAATTACTTTGAAATCTGCAGATTCACCTTTTTTCAATTTCTTACCGTCTTCTTTTTCCAAGTGACGAGTAGGAATGAAAGCAACGATATCATCTCCAAATTCTACAGTAGCTCCTTTGTCAACGATTTCAGAAATTTCACCATTATGGATCGTTCCTACAGCGAATGAATCTTCGTATTGATCCCAAGGATTAGCAGTAGTTTGTTTGTGACCTAAAGATAATTTACGTCCGTCAACATCTAATTCTAATACAACTACGTCTAATTTTTCACCAACATTTACAAATTCAGATGGGTGTTTGATTTTCTTAGTCCAAGAAAGATCAGAAATGTAGATTAATCCATCAATTCCTTCTTCTAATTCTACGAAAATACCAAAGTTTGTAAAGTTTCTAACAATACCTGTATGTTTAGAACCTACTGGGTATTTAGAAGTAATGTCAGTCCAAGGATCTTGAGTCAATTGTTTGATACCTAATGACATTTTACGGTCATCTCTATCCAAAGTTAAAATAACTCCTTCAACGACATCTCCTACTTTTACGAAATCTTGAGCAGAACGTAAGTGAGTAGACCATGACATTTCAGAAACGTGGATTAAACCTTCAACACCTTCAGCTACTTCAATGAAAGCACCGTAATCAGCGATAACTACTACTTTACCTTTCACTTTGTCACCAACTGCTAAGTTAGCATCTAAAGCATCCCATGGGTGAGCGTTTAATTGTTTCAATCCTAATTGTATTCTTGTTTTCTCATCATCGAAATCAAGGATTACAACGTTTAATTTTTGGTCTAATTCCAGCACTTCACTTGGGTGGTTGATTCTACTCCAAGAAAGGTCAGTAATGTGAATTAATCCATCTACACCACCTAAGTCAATAAACACACCATAAGAAGTAATGTTTTTAACCACACCTTCTAATACTTGTCCTTTTTGTAATTGACCGATGATTTCTTTTTTCTGTACTTCAATATCCGCTTCGATAAGCGCTTTGTGAGATACTACAACGTTTTTGAATTCGTGGTTGATTTTTACCACTTTGAATTCCATGTTTTTGTTTACGTATACATCGTAATCTCTAATTGGTTTCACATCAATTTGAGATCCTGGTAAGAAGGCTTCAATTCCGAAAACATCAACGATCATACCACCTTTAGTTCTGCATTTTACAAAACCGGTAACGATTTCACCTGTTTCGTTCGCAGCAATAACTCTATCCCATGATTTAATAGTACGAGCTTTTCTGTGAGATAATACCAATTGACCAGTTTTGTCCTCACGGATGTCAATTAATACTTCTACTTTGTCACCTACTTTTAAATTTGGGTTGTAACGGAATTCATTTAATGAAATAACACCTTCCGATTTAGCATTGATATCAACGATAACGTCTCTATCTGTAATTCTAACAACTACACCTTCAACAACTTCTTCTTGGTCTGTAGCGATGAAAGTTTTTGATACTAGTTCTTCGAATTCTAATAAGTTTTTCTCATCTACTGCATCGATCCCTTCTTCGAAGTTATGCCAGTTAAAATTTGCTAAAAACTCTTCTTGTGATTTTAATTGTTCAGACATGCTGATAAAAAATTTGTATTCTGTTTATCTTGAGTTTCTTAAAGCGAGAGAAAAAACAGAAGTTGTTTTACATAAATAGTTGATACCTAAAGGAAACTCTTATTCACCAAAAGGTGTGCAAAAGTAAAACAATTAATCAATATGGCAAAATATTTAACCCTAGATGTAGTCAACTAAAATCAAATGAGTCTATAAAACTATTTTGAAGCGAAAGATTAGGCTTTTTTGCTGGCAGGAATCCCGCTATCCGTTGCAATCTTTTATGTTAAAAAAAAACATAAAAGGATTTTCACTGCTATCGGGGCTATTGAAGTTAGAATAGGATTTATCGGTAATAAAAAATCCTAACAAGTCTACAACTAGTTAGGATTTCTACTATATCATACAAATTAAACCTTAATGGTTTAAATTCTCCACCTCTTTAGGATGATGCTCATGTTTGAACAACAAAGCAAAAGCAATAGCTATGATCAAAGCATAAACAGCAAAAGCCAACCAGATGTGATGCCAATCTTTCATTAATAAAACCGAATCTAATGTGCCATCAACAGCTACTTTTTTTCCTTGAGACCCAATAAACTCCATCATTTTAGGATTTGTAGTTTCCGTTTGTAAAAATCCAGCTAATTCCGTTGTTGTCTTGAACGACTTAGTAAAAAACTGATCAATAGCCCAACCCGAAGTAAAACTTCCTAAAACAGCCCCAATCCCATTGGTCATCATCATAAACAAGCCCTGAGCGGAAGAGCGATTTTTAGCATCCGTATTTGTCTCGACAAACAAAGAACCCGAAATATTAAAGAAATCAAAAGCCATTCCGTAAACCACACAAGACAAGATAATCATCCACAAGCCATTCACTGGATCCCCGAAAGCAAACAAACCAAAACGCAACACCCAAGCCAGCATACTAATTAGCATTACTTGTTTGATACCAAAACGTTTCAAAAAGAAAGGAATCGCCAAAATAAATAAGGTCTCCGAAATCTGTGAAATCGACATAATAATGGTAGAATATTTTACCACAAAAGAATCGGCATATTTTGGAAAATGTTTGAACTCATCTAAAAAAACATCCCCATAAGCATTGGTTAGCTGCAATGCTGCACCCAAAAACATGGAGAAGATAAAAAATAATGCCATTTTATAATTGGCAAACAATTTAAAGGACTCTAATCCCATTAGCTCCATAAACGAAGCGTTTTCTTTGATTAATTTTTGTGGTTTACACTTTGGCAACGAAAAAGAATACAATCCTAATCCTACCGCGGCAATTCCAGCAATATAAAACTGGTAGGCCGAAGCTTTATTCCCAGTTAAATTAGTAATCCACATGGCTACAATAAAACCAATCGTCCCAAAAACACGAATCGGTGGAAAATCTTTAACTACATCACAATTATTCAATTTTAAGGCAGTATAGGAAATAGAATTACTCAAAGCAATCGTTGGCATATAACAACACATCGCCAAAAGCATCACATAAATAAAGTTATCAGGAGTAGTAATTTGTGGCAAATAAAACAAAACCAAAGCATACAAAATATGCAAAACTCCATAAAGCTTTTCAGCATTAATCCATCTGTCAGCAATAATTCCTGTAAGGGTAGGCATAAACAATGAGGCGATTCCCATGGTACTGAAAACTAATCCAAATTGCGTTCCGTCCCAGCTTTTTGTGCCAAACCAAAAATTGGCAATAGTAATGAGCCAAGCTCCCCAAACAAAAAATTGAAGAAAACTCATTATGATCAATCTAATTTTAATTCCCATACAGTCGAATTGAATTTTAAAAAAAAGTAAGCGGTAAATCTACTATATTAAAAAGAGATTTACAAAACTTACTTAGCATTAATCACTTCGTCAACCAAATCCAAAACAATCTTAAATTGTTCTTCTTTACTTAAATCAGAATTGTCAATTTCTATGGCATCGTTAGCTATAATCAAAGGCGAATCGGCTCGATGTGTATCAATATAATCGCGTTCTTCAACATTTTGAAGCACTTCTTCATAACTCACTTTATCTCCTTTTTGTTCTAACTCGGCAAAACGTCGTTGTGCTCGTGTTGTAGCACTTGCTGTCATGAAAATTTTCAATTCCGCATCAGGAAAAACAACGGTTCCTATATCGCGACCGTCCATCACAATTCCTTTGTTTTTTCCCATTTCTTGTTGTTGCTCGACCAATTTAGCTCTAACTTCAGAAACCTCGGCTACTTTACTCACATAATTAGACACTTCAATCGTTCTGATTTGGTTTTCTACATTTTCATTGTTCAAATACATTTCGGCAAAGCCCAAAACTTCATTAAACTGAAACGACAACTGAATCGAAGGAAGCAAACCAATCAAAGCCGTTTTATCAAAACCCGAAGGCGAAATAATATTTTTTTGCATAGCAAAATATGCTACCGCCCTATACATGGCACCAGTATCTACATAAATATATCCTAATTGTTTGGCTAATTGTTTGGCTAAAGTGCTTTTACCTGTAGACGAAAACCCGTCGATAGCGATAGTGATTTTAGTATTCAAAATGAAGTCGGTTTTTGCAATCCTTTCCACAGAAAATGATTACTGATTTTTAAATAAAAGCACAAAGTTAGTAAACTCTTATTGCAAGTTCAAGGTCAAACCAAACAAACTTGTATTGGCTGCCAAAGTATATCTAGAATAGGAGTAATTGAATTTTAATCGATTCATTTTCAAACCAAAACCAACAGAAATTCCAGAGAAATGACGTTTATCCACTACACGCAATTCTTCGCCACGACGAAAATTATACCCCAATCTAACATTAAAAGCTCTTTTGGGAAACAATTCAACTCCAAAAATAACGTGGCGCAACGCATTATTTACAAAAGAAACTTTCTCTTCGGTTTGGCTTCCATCAATGGCTGTTTCTCCACGCACGGGATTGGAAAAAGCAATATTCCATTGCTGTAAATTCTCCAAGGTCAGATGCCATCGAATAGGGACATTGTCTAATTCTTGCGAAACACCAATCATTACTTCTAAAGGTAATTTTTCACGAACTCCTGAATAAGTAATAAATTGTGTTCCAATATTCCGAATCACCAAAGCCCAATTCACATCATTGCGCTCATCTCTATAAACCGCACCTATATCCAGCGCGCCCCCTAATGAATTATAGTTTTCTAGAACAGAAGAAATCACTTTAGCATTGACACCAAGATGTAAATTTGTAAAAGGCACATTATAAGCATAGCCCAACGAAACCGCCACTTCGCTTCCGGTAAAAGAGTTGGTAGCTTGACCATTTTCGTCATAGCCTTCAAATTTCCCGTAATTGATATAATTGATACCCGCTTGAAACGTTTGCAAATGCTGGTCGTAAGTATAAGCATAGGAGGCGGTACCATAACTCACTTCTCCGAAATAACTCCCGTAATTCAGCGCCAATTGATTATGCATTTCTGGATTAATCGAAGCTGGATTAAAATGCGCTTGATTGACATCCTCGTCATAAATCGTTACTGTTTTTCCACCCAAAGCAGCTTGACGTGGAGAAGTAACCAAATTCAAAAACTGATAGGTATACCTTCCTCCTATTTGCCCAAAAACAGGCAAACAAAGTAAAATTATGAGTACAACTAAAAGCTTTTTGAATCCCCTCAAGACGGTGTTTTTATTGATTAACTAGAACGATAAAACGAAGATAAAATTATATCTAGTAAAAACATGGTTTCCCGTATAAAAAAAGAAATTCCAAATTCCGAACTTGAAAAATAGCCGAAATTTGGAACAACTAGTAAGACTTCCCTTTATTTTAAATCTTTTGCGTTTTTAACTTTTTGATTCGTAATGGCAATCGCCAAAACTTCACTCATTTCTTTTACATAATGAAACGTTAAACCTTCTAAATATTCAGGCTTAATCTCATCAATATCGCTTTGATTTTCGTGACAAAGGATAATTTCTTTGATATTGGCTCTTTTGGCAGCTAATATTTTTTCTTTTATCCCACCAACAGGCAACACTTTACCACGTAAGGTAATTTCCCCAGTCATAGCTAAGTTTTTCTTCACTCGCTTTTGCGTAAATAAAGAAACCAAAGAAGTCAACATTGCAATACCGGCACTTGGACCATCTTTTGGAGTAGCTCCTTCAGGAACGTGAAGGTGAATGTTGTACTTCGAAATCACCTCAGGATTCAAGCCTAGTAATTCAGCATTGGCTTTGATATATTCTAAGGCAATCGTAGCGGATTCTTTCATAACATTCCCTAAATTCCCTGTAATGGTCATTGTGCCTTTCCCTGGAGAAATAAGTGATTCTATAAATAAAATATCCCCACCAACACTTGTCCAAGCCAAACCTGTCACTACCCCAGCCACATCATTGGTTTCGTATTTATCGCGCTCCAATCTTGGCACGCCTAATACTTTTACAATATCTTCGTCGGTTACTTTTTTGTTGTACTCCTCCTCCATTGCAACCGATTTTGCTGCATTTCGAACGATTTGAGCAATTTTATTCTCCAAACCACGAACACCAGATTCTCTTGTGTACCCTTCTATGATTTTTTCTAGTTGTTTTTTTCCAATAGTCAAATCTTTCGCAGTCAAACCATGGGCTTCTAGTTGTTTGGCAAATAAATGTTTTTTCGCAATTTCAACCTTTTCCTCAATGGTATAGCCCGACATCTTGATTACTTCCATACGATCTTTTAAGGCTGGCTGTATGGTCGACATCGTATTTGAAGTCGCAATAAACATTACTTTAGACAAATCGTACCCCATTTCTAGGAAGTTATCATAAAAAGCGTTGTTTTGCTCTGGATCCAATACTTCTAACAAAGCTGAAGAAGGATCTCCATTATGACTACTTGACAATTTATCGATTTCATCTAAAACAAAAACTGGATTAGAAGTACCTGCTTTTTTTAAGCTTTGAATGATTCGGCCTGGCATAGCTCCGATATACGTTTTACGATGCCCGCGAATCTCCGCTTCATCACGCAAACCGCCCAAAGAAATACGAACATATTCTCTTCCCAAAGCCTCTGCAACTGAACGACCAATAGATGTTTTTCCCACACCCGGAGGTCCAGTCAAACAAATAATTGGAGACTTCATATCGTTTCTTAATTTAAGCACAGCCAAGTGTTCAATCATTCGTTTTTTAACATCTTCTAAACCAAAATGATCTTTGTCTAATACTTTTTGAGCGTGTTTTAAATCAAAATTATCTTTTGAAAATTCGCCCCAAGGCAATTCTAAAAATAACTCCAAATAATTTCTCTGAATTCCAAAATCTGGAGCCTGAGGATTCATTCTACGCATTTTGGACAACTCTTTTTCGAAGTGTTGTTGCGTTTTTTCGTCCCATTTTTTGGTTTTGGCTTTCTGACTCATTTCGTCGATTTCTTCCTCCTGCGAAACGCCTCCCAATTCTTCTTGGATGGTTTTCATTTGCTGGTGCAAGAAATATTCTCTTTGTTGTTGGTCTAAATCAAAACGAACTTTGGATTGAATATCATTTTTTAGCTCTAGCTTTTGCAATTCGACATTCATGAAACGCAAGGTTTCTAGCGCGCGATCTTTTAAGCCATTGATAGCTAATAAATTTTGTTTTTCTTTAACTGAAAGATTCATATTGGAAGACACAAAATTCACCAAAAACGATTGACTTTCGATGTTTTTGATAGCAAAAGTCGCTTCGGTCGGAATATTTGGACTTTCTTGAATAATCTTGATTGCTAACTCTTTGATGGAATCAATAATTGCAGAAAATTCGGTATCGTTTTTACGAGGCCTTTTTTCAGAAACTTCTTTGATAGTAGCGGTGATATAAGGGTCTTCAGAAACTACTTCGTCAATTTCGAAACGTTTTTTTCCTTGTAAAATTACCGTAACATTTCCATCAGGCATTTTGAGCACTCGCAGAATTCGGGCAACGGTACCAATTTTATTGATGTCGTTTTTGGTAGGATCTTCGTCTTCTTCGTTGATTTGAGCGACTACTCCAATTACTTTTCCTGAAGCATTGGCATCATTGATTAGTTTTATGGATTTATCTCTTCCGGCTGAAATTGGAATCACCACACCTGGAAACAACACTGTGTTACGCAACGGCAAAATTGGTAAGGTTTCTGGCAAAGTTTCATTATTCATTTCCTCCTCGTCTTCACGAGTTAATAGCGGAATTAAATCTGATTCGGAATCAAATTCTTGAAGTGACAAGTTGTCAATTGTAAGTATTTTGTGGTTTGACATATCGTTATTAAGTCATTTTGTCATTAAATGAAAACTCATTTGATGCAAAGTTAATGTTTTATACTTTTTATTTGTCTGGAATTCAATACTTATACCCTGAAGCGAAGTAGAATTCAAGCTAACAAAGACAATCTTTGTGCCAGAGCTTTTAAAACGAAAAAGAGCAAGGTATATTTTATGGTTTGCTGGCAAAAGAGCAACAATACTTACTGCTAGCCCCGATGGTAGTGGCATCCTTTGCCTTTTTCCTTTAAAAAGGCAAAGATAGAACGAACAGCGGGACTATGTCTACAAAAAAGCCAAATCTTTCTGCTCCAAAAGAAAAGAAAGAGATTGAAAATGAACCTTTTCGTCCTAAATAACTTTATTTTGATACCTTTAAATTTATTTTTTTTTTCAAAAACTGTAACACTGCCAAAAAAGAAACGTCTTTCATTAAAACGATCAATAGCTACTTGTCCTATCAACAATTACATATCGAAGAATTGGTTACACTCTGCCAACAACAAAACCAAAAGGCTCAATTTGAAGTCTACAATAGGTATTGTAAGGCAATGTACAATGTGGCTTTTCGTATGGTGAAAGATGAGCATTTTGCAGAAGATGTGATGCAAGAGAGTTTTTTGAAGGCGTTTACCAAAATTGACTCTTACAAAAAAGAAGTGGCTTTTGGCGCGTGGCTAAAACGAATCGTTATTAATTACAGCATTGATTTTTGCAAAAAAAACAATAAGCTAAAAGCAGATGATTTTGAAAAAAACCTTTACAAAATTGAAGATAAAGAGGCTGAATTTACTGAAGTTGTCAACTTTGATGAGATAAAAATAAAAGAGGTTTTGAGTGCTTTACAGTCATTGAAAACCAGTTACAGTACAGTTTTGACTTTGTTTTACATCGAAGGTTACGATCAAGAAGAGATTAGCGAAATCCTAAAAATAAGTTATGCAAATTGCAGAACGACTTTGAGCAGAGCGAAGGAAAGTTTAAGAAACAAATTATGCGAAATATGAGCAATGAAGAGGAAAAATTAGACCAATTATTTGCAAAATTCGACTCAGATTGGGATGTTTTAGCGATGCCCAACAATCATGAGAGTCGATTTTTGAACAAGCTAGAAAACACAAGCATCAAAAGAAAGAAAAGGAATCTATACACCACTATTGCCATTGCTGCCACTTTGCTAGTGATGTTTAGTTTGTCGTTCTTTTTCAAACCTGAGGCAAAAACGAACAAGCTCACTTTTGCTTCAAAAGAAACCAAACAAACGGATTCCATTTTTACAGTTTTGATCAAACATGAATTGAATAAATTAAAGGAGAAAAATTCGCCACGCAATCAAAAAATAATTGCTGATGCCTTGCAACAAATGAAAATTTTGGATAATGATTATCAAAAAATTATCAATGAAATTGCTACTAATGGAGAAAACAAACAAATTATTTATGCCATGATTAGTAATTTACAAACTCGAATTTCATTCTTGCAAAATGTATTGACTCAAATTGAAGCAACAGAACAACTTAATACTCAAAACGATGAAAAAACTCTATAAAACTATCATTGTATTTTTGCTATTTCCGATACTTGGTTTTGCGAATGACGATGCTATAATTTCAAAGCAAAAAAACATCAAAAAAGCCTTTATTGTCAACGCTGACGCAGGAATTGATATTACCAATTCTTACGGAACGGTGTTCGTAACGACTTGGGATGAAGAAAAGATTGAACTTGATATTTTAATAAAAGTAAGTGGGGACAGCGAAAACTGGGTGAATCAACGCTTAAACGACATTACCATTGATATCAATGCCTTGAAATCATTGGTCACGGCAAAAACTCAGATTGAAAACAATAATTACCGCTCTAAAGGAAGAAACAACAGTTTTGAAATCAATTATGTAATTAAAATTCCGAAAAATGGTAGCGTAACGATTGACAATAAATATGGGAATATCTCCACTACCGATTTGAATGCTCCAACAAACATCCTTTGCAAATATGGAAAAATTACTATGGGTAGATTGAATAGTGCTAAAAACAATATCACCATAGAATACTGCTCCAACTCCAGCATTTCTTATTTAAAAAATGGCTACATCACTGGGCGCTATTCCGGACTTAGTATTGATGCCCTCTCAAAAATAGATTTAATTTCTGACTATACAGATACTACGATCGGCGATGCTGGCGATGTAAAATACACCAGCAAATATGGAACGGTGAAAATCAAAGAAGTGAATTCGCTTGAAGGAATCGGGAACTATTTGACCATTAAAGTGGGAACGTTAAACAATCAGCTCAAATTACAAACCAAATACAGCAGTATAGACGTTGGGTTAGTGCAAGCCAAAGCCAATTCGATTACAATCAATGCTGGTTATACAGGAGTAAAAGTAGGTTTTAGCCCCAATTATGCTTTCGATTTTGATGTAACGCTCCGCTACGCCGACTTCAAATACGATAGTGATTTTGAATTCTTAAACAAAGCTGAAACCAATTACACTAAATCTTATAGCGGCTATTACAAGAAAAAAGGAGTAAACACCTTCGTAGTTACCTCTGAATACGGAAATGTTACCTTAACCAAAAAACTATAACTATAAAAAACAACACCTATGAAAAACCTATCGATTGCGAGTGTTTTAGTACTCACTTTTAGCTCTTTCTTGTCTTATGGACAATGGAATATGGGAAAACAAATTAAAGGCAACGGGAATGTGATTACAGAAACCCGAACTACAACAAGTTATGCATCCATAAAAGTTTCTGGTTTTTTTGATGTGGATTTGGTATCTGGAAAAGAAGGTAGCATCACCATCAAAGGAGAACAAAATATTTTAGATTATATTGATGTAGAAGTGGTCGATAATGTCTTAAAAATTGGAACTGAGAAAGGATACAATTTTAAACTATCCCCAGGAAAATCAGTACATATTACCATTCCTTTTGAATCCATTAATGGTTTGGTATTGAGCGGTTCAGGCGATATTGTAAGTAAAGATGTAATCAAAACAGATGCATTTGACGCAAAACTTTCGGGTTCTGGTGATTTAAAATTGGCGGTAGATGCTCAAAAATTCAATATGAGCTTAAGCGGTTCAGGAGACATCGTTTTAAGCGGAACTGCCGATGACTTCTCTAGCAGTATTTCAGGTTCAGGAGACATCAATGCTTCTGATTTAAAATCAAAAACAGTAAGTGTTAGCATTTCAGGTTCTGGTGACACTAAAGTAAGTTGTTCCGAAAGCTTATATGCGCGTGTGTCGGGTTCCGGAGATATTGTGTATTATGGAAATCCAACTAAAAAAGACACCAAAGTGAATGGCTCAGGTGAGATTTCTAAAGGATAATTATTTTTTTTTTAGTAACCAAAAGCGTCTTTATTTAAGACGCTTTTTTTGCAGGCACTCGTTTTAACAAAAGCACCGCGATGAAGAAGAATAAAGCCAAGAAAACAATGGCAAATCTAGGACTTCCTGTCACTTGGTCGATTATACCATACACACACATTCCAATGACGATTCCAATTTTCTCGGCTACATCATAGAAACTAAAAAAGGAAGCGGTATCTGTAGTTTCTGGCAAAAATTTAGAATAAGTAGAACGCGATAAAGACTGAATCCCTCCCATTACTAAACCAACAAAAACCGCCATTATATAAAACTGAATCGGAAGTGTAATTATAAAAGCACCTATACAGAGGACTAACCAAATACTATTAATAACGATTAGCGTTTTTATATTTCCGAATTTTTCAGAGGCTTTTGAGGTCAAATAAGCACCTAGAACAGCTACCAATTGAATCAACAAGATGCATATTATCAATCCTGTAGTGCTATCTTCTTTTGCTTTCCATTCAATTTCTTGTGCCCCAAAATAAGTAGCTACTAGCATCACAGTTTGAACCGCCATACTTGAAACAAAAAAACCATATAAATAGCGTTTCAACGGAAGGTTTTCACTCAAAATGAACCATACTTTTTTCAATTCCTTGAATCCATTGAAAATAAGATTTGTCTTGATGATCTCCTCTCCAGTTTTTTTTGCACCTTTTGGTAGAAAATAATAGGTATACTGACTGAATAGTATCCACCAAACTCCTACCATTACAAATGAATAACGCATGGCTTTCATTGCTGCCACTCCTTCGGCTCCAGTGATTCCAAACCATTTTGGCTTCATAATCATCGCCAAATTGATAAGTAATAAAACCACACTACCAATGTATCCCATAGAATAGCCTTTGGCGCTTATTGCATCTTGCTGTTCTGCAAAAGCAATGTCTGGCAAATAGGAATTATAAAAAACTAGACTGCCCCAATACCCAATTAAACCAAAAAAATAAAATAATAACCCTGAGTATATTGCATCTAAATCAAACCAATACAATCCCATACAAGATAGTGCACCTAGGTAGCAAAAAAACTTCATAAAGCTTTTTTTGTTTCCCACATAATCTGCAATTCCAGATAACAAAGGAGACATGAAAGCTACTACCAAAAAAGCTAAAGCCGTAATAAAACTTATCAAAGCTGAGTTTTTTAAATGCATTCCAAAAACGTCAATATAATGACTCTTATCAGTAAACAAAGCCTCATAAAATATTGGAAAAACCGCCGATGCAATGGTTAAAGTATATACCGAATTTGCCCAATCATAGAATGCCCAAGCATTTAGTAATTTTTTATCTCCTTTAGGTAAGTTTGCCATAAATTATAGGTTCTTATTTTAGTTGTGTAAATGTATCTTTTTTCTTGAATTCAAAAAATAAATTCACTTTAAATAATTGCAAAAAAAAGCCAAGTCTATGCTTGGCATTATGCGATAACCTAATTGAATTTTGGTTTAATATACTTTTCCAAATTTAGCTGCAATAGCTTTTGCTTCAGGGATAAGGTTTTGTAAATTAGCTACTCTCGTGGCGTCAGATGGATGTGTGCTCATGAATTCAGGTTGTGATTTCCCTCCCGATTGTGCTGCCATTCGCTTCCAAAATGCTATGGCTTCCTGTGGATTATATCCTGCAATCGCCATTAATGTTAATCCAATTTTATCAGCTTCACTCTCATGTCCGCGACTAAAAGGCAACATTACACCTACTTGTGACCCTACTCCATATAATTGTTGCCACATGCTTTGACTTTCCGCAGATTGACCTCCTGTAAGTACGGCTACTCCAACGGCGCCAACACCTTGCAATTTAGCGGCACTCATACGTTGTGCCCCATGATTAGCTAACGCATGAGACACTTCATGAGCCATAACGGTGGCTAATCCTGCATCATCTTTAGTTACAGGTAAAATACCCGTATAAACAACAATCTTGCCACCTGGCAAACACCACGCGTTTACATCTTTACTTTCTACCAACTTATATTCCCAACGATACTCTTTTAAATATTGATTCTGTCCAATTGAGGCTAAATATTTTTCTGCGGCATCTTTGATTTTTATTCCAATGGTTTCCACTCGTTTAGCATCTACTGTTCCTTGAACTACTTTATTTTCTTTCAGAAATTGACCATATTGTTGAAATGAAGCTGGAAACAATTCGCTATTCGAAACCAAATTTAATGTTTTCTTTCCTGTCATCGGATTAGTGGCACAAGAGCTCCCCATCAACAAAACAAGAATTGGAAGTAAAGAAGTATATTTTTTCATGATTTATATTTTTTGTAGCACACAAAATTAATGCTTTATTTAGGCTATTTACAAGTATTAAGCCGTGATATACAACTTTATTTTTTGAACTTTATTATAAAAAGCCCACTCCTACTGTTTACAACCAAAAACAAAAAATCTCATAGCTTTATGAAAAACTATGAGATTGTTATATAGATAAAATTAGCTATTCTTTTAAATTCTATACAGTTAAAAAGCAACATTCCATCTGGGTAATGTTCCATTTTTATCAAAAAAACTTTGTAAAACTTGTCCTTCTACACTTGTTGGAATTGCTTTCACCTCATTGTTAAAGGTTTCGTACCAAACGACTTCAAGCGATGTAATACCTTCCAATTTCATTTTTGCAGGCCAAGAATATTTTCTACCTGTTTTAGCAAATTGATGTCCTTCTACAATTTTATCTGCTAAACCACCCTTTTTAATTTTAAGAGTTCCATTGTTTTGAACGGTACCCGTAGAACCAACCATAATTAGTTCTTTAGCTGTGGTTAAATCATAAACCAAGAATACTCCGCAACCTTCAGAAGCATTACAAACTTGCTCTAGACTATCTTCCGGAGTAAACACAAAACTATTGGTAACTGCAAACTTTTCTAATTCTTTATACATTTCGTTTTATTTAAACAAAATGCCTCACCAAATCGTGAGGCATTTTGAGATTTATAATTTTGAAATCAGGAAATTATCCTAAAACTTCTTTTACTTTTTTACCTATTTCGGCTGGAGAATCAACTACGTGAATACCATTATCTCTCATAATTTGCTTTTTAGCAGCAGCAGTATCATCAGATCCTCCAACAATTGCTCCGGCATGCCCCATTGTTCTACCTGCTGGTGCTGTTTCTCCAGCAATAAAACCTACAACAGGTTTACGGTTACCATCTGCTTTAATCCATTTAGCAGCATCAGCTTCTAACTGACCACCAATTTCACCAATCATAATGATAAGTTCAGTCTCAGGATCGTTCATTAATAATTCTACAGCTTCTTTAGTAGTTGTACCAATAATTGGATCTCCACCAATTCCGATAGCAGTTGTGATTCCTAAACCTTGTTTTACTACTTGGTCAGCTGCTTCATACGTCAAAGTCCCAGATTTAGAAACGATTCCAACCGTTCCTTTTTTGAATACAAAACCTGGCATAATTCCAACTTTTGCCTCACCTGGAGTAATGACACCTGGACAGTTTGGTCCGATTAATCGAGCGTTTCTTTCTTTAACATAAGCATTTGCTTTGATCATGTCTGCTACTGGAATACCTTCAGTAATTGCAATAATCACTTTAATACCCGCATCAGCTGCTTCCATAATTGCATCAGCCGCAAAAGCAGGTGGAACAAAAATAATTGTGGTATCGGCTCCAGCCTGATCTACAGCATCTTTAACTGTATTGAAAACTGGTAAGTCTAAGTGTGTAGATCCTCCTTTTCCTGGAGTTACACCACCCACAACATTTGTTCCATATTCAATCATTTGAGAAGCGTGGAAAGTTCCTTCACTTCCTGTGAATCCTTGAACAATAATTTTAGAATCTTTATTAACTAAAACACTCATGATATATTTTTTATGTAGTTTTTAAAATTGTGTTGCAAAAGTAAGGTTTTTGAAATTATTTCAAACCCATTTAGGGTCAAATTATTTAGGATAGTTGACTCATTTGATAGCCTCTGAATAATTTATTGTCTTTAATTTCCCAAATTGTCATAAAATGCGCCAAAAGAATCTCTTCTCTTGGGTTCTCAATCGTTTTTACAAAATGAGAATATCGTACAGCAATCATTTCATTTTCCTCTACGATATGGCTGATTCTTGCTTTTGATCTTACATACGCTTTATGCAATTGATCCGCTAAATTAATCAATGTCTCATAATTTAACTGAACAAATCCTTCTGTAGAATTCCAATCAATTCTAATTTCAGGATGAATAAAATCTTTTAAAACTGTACTATCAATTAAAGCATCCGACTTGTAAAATGCTTTGACAAAATCTTTTGCAGACATATTATTTTAATTTGTTTAAAATTTCTGGGATTTTTTTAATATTAGCCAATTGTTTTAATTTTTCACGAGATTCTTGGATGGGTGTTCCAAAATAAGATTTCCCTCCTTCTACTGACTTAGTGACACCTGTTTGCCCCATCACTACAGCTTTTGAGCCAATGGTAATTCCGCTTGTTGTTCCTACTTGTCCCCATAACGTTACCTCATCTTCAATGATAACACAACCTGCAATTCCAGTTTGAGAAGCAATTAAGCATTTTTTTCCAATTACGGTATCATGCCCTACGTGCACTTGATTGTCAAGTTTAGTTCCTTCTCCTATAGTTGTATCGCCTGTAACCCCTTTATCAATAGTACAAAGCGCACCAATACCTACATTATCCTCGATTACTACCCTTCCTCCAGAAAGCAATTGATCAAACCCAGTCACCCTTTTTTTGTAATAAAAGGCATCCGCTCCCAAAACCGTCCCTGCGTGAATAATTACGTTGTTACCAATAACGGTATGATCATAGATCGCTACATTTGAATGTATCAAGCAATTATCACCAATAACGACTTCATTTCCAATAAAAACATTAGGCTGTATTACTGTATTCTCTCCAATTTTTGCAGTTGGACTTATCGTCACATTTGAACCAACAAACGGTTTAAAATGCCTGGTCAAAGAATTGAAATCCCTGAAAGGATCATCAGAAATCAATAGTGCTTTTCCTTCTGGACAAACCACTTCTTTATTTATCAAAATGATAGTAGCTGCGGATTGCAAAGCTTTTTCGTAGTACTTAGGATGATCTACAAATACAATATCACCTGGTTCTACGACGTGTATTTCATTCATTCCTAAAACAGGAAACAGAGGATCACCTACAAATGTGCAGTCAATTAATGCAGCGATATCTTGTAAGGAATATTGTTTGTGGAATTTCATATGTGTATTTTTTGTTTGGTGATCACATATGGTATCGCCAAATTTTAATAGCCTTCGAGAAAATCTATTACGGCGATTTCATAATATCATTAGTTTAAAAAAAAAGTTTTCAATCTTAGTCACAATTCTATATCCAAATTGCAAATTAAGACTGAAAACCTAAGTTTTAAAAAATTATTCTTTTACACGTTCCATATAAGAACTTGTAGCCGTATCAATTTTAATTTTATCCCCTTCATTAATAAACAAAGGCACATTGATTGTTGCTCCCGTCTCAACAGTAGCTGGTTTTGTAGCATTAGTTGCTGTGTTACCTTTTACACCTGGCTCGGTATACGTAACTTCCAAAACCACAGATGGTGCCATATCAACTGAAAGCGGCAAATCTGTCTCAGTATTGATTTGAATCATAACATTTTCACCTTCTTTCAACAAATCTGGAGCGTCCAAAACATTTCGATTTAGGGTAATTTGTTCAAAAGTTTCAGCATTCATAAAATGAAACTGATCTCCTTCAGGATACAAAAACTGGAACGTGTGCGTTTCGACACGCACTACATCAATCTTATGTCCTGCTGAAAAAGTATTATCCAACACTTTTCCATTAGTCACAGACTTTAACTTTGTTCTAACAAAAGCGGGGCCTTTACCTGGTTTAACGTGAAGAAATTCAATAATTTTATAAATATCGTGATTGTGTTTAATACAAAGTCCGTTTTTAATATCTGAAGTAGATGCCATTTTTTTTTATTTAATAATTTATTTGTTTTTAATAATTTCCTGAGTAGCCTTTCATAACCCCTCTTGAAGAGTTACGAATAAAGTCGATGATCTCATCACGTTCTGGTGTTGCTTCCATTTCGGCTTCAATTATCCCTAAAGCTTGAGTCGTGTTGTAATTTTTTTGATATAAAATTCTGTAAATATCTTGAATCTCTTTGATTTTTTCGGTGGTAAACCCTCTTCTTCTTAATCCTACTGAGTTGATCCCAACATAAGACAAAGGTTCTTTTGCTGCTTTAGTAAAAGGTGGTACGTCTTTTCTAACCAAAGATCCCCCAGAAACCATAGCGTGATCTCCAATATGAATAAATTGATGGATAGCTGCTAACCCTCCGATTACCGCATGTTTTCCAACAATTACATGACCTGCTAGAGCCACTCCATTTACAATAATTGCATTATCACCTATATGACAATCGTGAGCAATGTGAGCTGTAGCCATCACTAAGCAATTATTACCTAAAGTGGTCTGACCCGAAGCAATGGTACCTCTGTTGATAGTCACACACTCTCTAATAGTACAATTATCTCCGATGATAGCCAAAGACTCTTCTCCTCCAAATTTTAAATCTTGAGGAACAGCTGAAATTACTGCACCTGGAAAAATATTACAATTTTTACCAATTCGAGCCCCTTCCATGATGGTCACATTAGAACCTATCCAAGTTCCATCACCGATAACTACATTATTATGAATGGTAGTAAAAGGCTCTATTACTACATTTTTGGCAATTTTTGCCCCTGGATGTACATATGCTAATGGTTGATTCATTTTTTTTGTTTAATCGTTTAGCTGTTGTATTGGTTAACCAGAAAAAAGATTAATCAACTCAACAAAAAAATTATTGTTTTCTAGCAATTTGCGCCATTAATTCTGCTTCTGCTACTAATTTTCCATTAGCATAAGCATTAGCTTGCATATGACAAATCCCTCTTCTGATAGGTGTAATCAAATCACATTTAAATATTAAAGTATCTCCTGGAAGTACTTTGTGTTTGAACTTAACTTTATCAATTTTCATGAAGAAAGTCAGATAATTTTCTGGATCTGGAACGGTACTTAATACTAAAATCCCTCCAGTTTGAGCCATAGCTTCCACAATTAAAACCCCCGGCATTACTGGTGCATTAGGAAAATGTCCTACGAAGAAATTTTCATTCATGGTGACATTTTTCATTCCTACAACATGAGTATCCGACATTTCGATAATGCGATCAATTAACAAAAATGGAGATCTATGCGGTAGAACCGACATGATTTTATGAATATCCATCAAAGGTTCTTGATTCAAATCATAAACAGGAACATAATTGCGCTGTTCAATTTTAATCAATTTTGCCATTTTCTTAGCAAATTGTGTATTTACATAATGTCCAGGCTTGTTGGCGATAACTTTTCCTTGAATTTTTGTTCCAATCAACGCTAAATCGCCCACCACATCTAAAAGTTTATGTCTTGCGGCCTCGTTTGGATAATGCAACGTCAGGTTATCCAAAATTCCGTTTGGTGTAACCGAAATGGTGTCTTTACCAAAAGCCATTTTAAGATTTTCCATGGTACTTGCAGATATTTCTTTATCTACATATACAATTGCGTTATTAAGGTCGCCGCCTTTTATTAATCCATTATCCAAAAGGGATTCTAATTCATGTAAAAAACTAAACGTTCTCGAATCGCTAATTTCAGTTTTGAAATCGGCTATACTTTTCAAAGTTGCATTTTGTGTTCCAAGGATTTTGGTTCCAAAATCAACCATTGTAGTTACAGAATAATGATCATTAGGCATAACCAAAATCTCACTACCCGTAGTTTCATCTACAAATGAGATGATTTCTTTTACAACATATACATTTCGATTAGCATTTTGCTCTTCGACACCTACCTTTTCGATAGCTTCTACAAAGTATTTTGAAGAACCATCCATTATAGGTAACTCTGAGGCATCTAATTCGATAATAACATTATCTAAATCACAACCTTCTAATGCTGCCAAAACATGCTCAGGAGTTTGAATTTTAACTCCTAATTTTTCTAAGTTAGTTCCTCTTTGTGTATTTACAACATAATTAGCATCAGCTTCAATAATTGGCTGTCCTTCTAAATCAACTCTTACAAATGTAAAACCGTTATTTACTGGCGCAGGTTTAAAAGTCATTGTCACTTCTTTACCCGTATGTAATCCAACACCCGTTAATGATATTTCCGTCTTGATGGTTTTCTGTTTAACCATTATTTCCATGTTTTTGATTTATTATTTTCTTTAACTCTTCTAGTTCGGCTACCAATTGTGGCAACTTTTTAAAATAAATATATGATTTGTTAAAATCGTTATAAGTAAATGCTGGTGTACCTTGAATGGTTTCGTCATCTTTGATATTTCTGGTCACCCCAGACTGTGCTTGAATGCGAACATTGTCACCAATGGTTAAATGTCCAACGATACCCACTTGACCACCTAGCATAGCATTCTTACCAACTTTCGATGAGCCTGCTATTCCTGTTTGAGCTGCTATTACTGTGTTTTCTCCAATCTCTACATTGTGGGCAATCTGAATTTGATTGTCTAATTTCACACCACGTCTGATTATTGTTGAGCCTAATGTAGCTCTATCGATAGTGGTATTTGCGCCAACATCTACTCCGTCTTCTAAAACTACATTACCTATTTGTGGGATTTTATCAAAAGTTCCATCTGGCTTTGGCACAAACCCAAATCCATCAGAGCCTAAAACCACTCCAGAATGTATAACGCAATCATTTCCAATCACAGTCTCTGAGTAAATATTAACGCCGGCAAAAATAGTAACATTATTACCAATGACAACATTATCACCGATAAAACAATTGGGGTAAATTTTGACGTTATCACCTATAACTACATTTTGACCAATGTAACTAAAACTTCCTAAATACAAATTAGCTCCATATTTTACAGCATCAGAAATAACAGAAGGTTGTTCTATTCCAGATTTATTTCTTTTGACTTCATTGTAAAATTCTAAAAGCTTAGTAAAAGAAGCATAAGCATCTTTTACTTTAATCAAGGTGGTTGTTATTGGAGATTCAGGCTCAAAAGTATCATTAACAATAGTGATAGAGGCCTGAGTAGAATATATATAATTCAAATACTTCGGATTGGACAGAAAAGTCAAGGACCCTTCTGTACCTTCTTCAATTTTTGATAATCTAGATACTGAAGCACTTGGATTCCCCACTACTTCACCTTCTAAAATACCTGCTATTTGTTCTGCTGTAAATTTCATCTTATTGGATTGTATTATTCATTGGAATAAGATGTAACTCACTAGAGGATGTATTGTTTATTTTAAAAAATAACTTACTCGTTCGTTTCATCGCGACAAAAATATAAAAAATAGGTTTTAATTGTTATAAATTACAACAGTTGTTTTGGGAAACAGATGTAATACTTCGTTACAAACTTAGATACTGACTTAAAATTCAATTGGTCTGAGGCGTCAACAATATCCTCTATGGTTTTATCTTTTTTCAAAATCCTAATAGGTTCTGCTGCTTTACTATAGGCCTGATTTTTAATTTTTCCTCTAAAAATAAAATAATTCGCTTCTGTTAAAGAAATCCCATATTCTGAAACAACTCTTTCCTTTAATGGCAATAAATCTTCCGAAGAAATTTTTTCGCTACTAAGTTTTATTTTCAACAAATCACGATTAATAATCATTTTACTCAAGGAAGAGAGAACAAAATCCGGATGATCTTGCCAAGATTTTAAGGCACTAATAATATCAAAATCGTCTAATTTGGAAAACAAATTCAAGGTCTCTGCATCAAAAGTCTCCATTGTTACCTTGTGATGCATAAAAAAGGACAAAGGCGAACTGGCTTTCAACTCCTCACCTTTCAATGTAAGTTCTTTAGCTCGTTTTAGTATTTTGGTCAAAATAGATTCGGCAACCAAGCTCGTTTTATGAAGATACACTTGCCAATACATTAAGCGACGAGACATTAAAAATTTTTCTACCGAATAAATTCCTTTTTCTTCGATTACCAAAACATCATCCACCACATTCATCATTTGGATAATTCGCTCAGAATTGACATTTCCCTCAGACACGCCCGAGTAAAAACTATCTCTTTTTAAATAATCCATTCGATCCATATCCAACTGACTCGAAATCAATTGCAACATAAACTTTCGATGGTATTCCCCTTTAAAAACTTGAATTGCTAAACTTAATTTACCCTCAAATTCCTTATTTAATTGTTGCATAAACAACAAAGAAATTGCTTCATGGTGCACATCTTCTACAATACTACTTTCCATGGCATGAGAAAAAGGGCCATGACCAATATCGTGCAACAAAATGGCAATATACAATGCATTTTCCTCCTCAACCGAGATTGAAACACCTTTAAAACGAAGCGATTCAACAGCTTTTTGCATAATATGCATACATCCTAAAGCGTGATGAAAACGCGTATGATTAGCGCCAGGATACACCAAATAAGACAAACCCATTTGAGAAATCCGACGGAGGCGTTGAAAATATGGATGTTGAATTAAATCGTAAATGAGCGCATTGGGGACGGTAATAAAACCATAAATGGGATCATTGAATATTTTAAGTTTGTTGATTTGACTCACCTCTTGTTATTTTTTTAGGACGACAAATATAAGTAATTTAGATGTTACACCCTTTATTTCGAGAAAGTAAATCGTTCCGAGCACGCTGTAAACCAATACAAAAGTTGCTGTTTCGATACATAAAAGTCATATAAATAGCTAAAAAAATCACAATACCACTCCAAAGCCTGATATATTTAATTAATTTGGCTAAAAGTTTTACTAATTTTGAATATTTTACCACCAAATAATGGATACAATAAAAATACTTTGGGTAGATGATGAAATCGACTTGCTCAAACCACATATTCTTTTCTTAGAAAAGAAAAATTATAGCATAACCACTTGTAACAATGGACTTGACGCAATCGCTATTTTTGAAGAAAATAATTTTGATATCGTATTTTTGGACGAAAACATGCCAGGAATGAGCGGATTAGAAACCCTTTCGGAAATGAAAGAAAAAAAATCGGCCATCCCCATGATTATGATTACCAAAAGTGAGGAGGAATACATCATGGAAGAAGCTATTGGTTCAAAAATAGCCGATTATTTGATCAAACCCGTCAATCCCAATCAAATCCTTCTAAGTCTAAAAAAGAACTTAGATCATTCTCGATTAATTTCTCAAAAAACAACCTTGGATTATCAAAAGGAATTCAGAAAAATTACCTTAGAGATGGCAATGGTCAACACTTATGAAGATTGGATTGAACTCTATAAAAAATTACTGTTTTGGGAATTAGAATTAGAAAATATCGATGACCAAAGCATGATCGAAATTCTTGAATCACAAAAAGTAGAAGCGAATTCTCAGTTTGGTAAATTCATAGAACGCAATTACGAAGATTGGTTTGCTCCTAAAAGCAATAAACCCATTCAATCGCATACCTTATTCAAAGAATTAGTTGTCCCAGAAATCCTTAAGAAAGACAAACCTGTACTTTTTGTTGTGATTGATAATTTAAGATACGACCAATGGAAAGCTTTTGAAAATGTAGTCGCCAACTATTACAAGCTCGAAAAAGAAGTCCCTTATTACTCGATTCTTCCCACAGCCACGCAATATGCCCGAAATGCTATTTTTTCAGGGTTAACTCCACTAGACATGGAGAAAAAATTTCCACAATACTGGAAAAATGATCCCGAAGAAGGCGGCAAAAATCTCTATGAAGCCGAATTTTTAACGGCTCAATTGAAACGATTAGGCATAACGATTAAAGAAGATTATTTCAAAATCACCAATTTAGCTGGAGGGAAAAAATTAGTTGAAAATTTTAAAGCCTTAAAAAATAACGACTTAGTTACTATTGTCTACAACTTCGTAGATATGCTTTCTCATGCCAAAACCGAAATGGATGTGGTCAAAGAATTGGCCGCAGATGATAAGGCCTATCGCTCTTTGACCTTAAGTTGGTTCAAAAATTCTCCTTTGCTCGAAATCATTCAACAAGCCCAAAAATTAGGTTTCAAATTGATTTTGACGACTGACCATGGTACTATTAATGTCAAAAACCCTTCCAAAGTAGTAGGCGATAAAAACACGAGTTTGAATTTAAGATACAAAACGGGTAGAAGTTTGACTTATGAGCAAAAGGATGTGTATGCTGTAAAAGACCCAAAAGAAATTGGACTCCCTGCCATAAATATGACTAGTTCGTATATTTTTGCAAAAAATGATTTGTTTCTGGCCTATGTTAATAATTATAACCATTATGTAAGTTATTACAAGAACACCTATCAACATGGCGGAATTTCGTTGGAAGAAATGATTATTCCGTTTTTGGTTTTCAATCCAAAGTAATTCGTTTTTACTTGTTTGAAATAAATCTTTGAACTCAAAAAAACTCAAGATTGTTAAAATAATAGCCGATAAACCATTATAAGAATGACAATAACATTTTCAATAGAACAGTTAGATCAAGTTGCCAAACAAATATTAGAACAAAATCCCAATAAAGTACTCTTATTCAATGGAGCAATGGGTGCTGGAAAAACGACCTTGATAAAAAAATTATGCAAGCATTTAGGAGTTAACGAACCTACTAGCAGTCCCACTTTCTCTTTGGTAAACGAATACTATACTAACAACAATCAATATATTTATCATTTTGATTGTTATCGATTAAAAACAGAAATCGAAGCTTTGGATATGGGAATTGATGAATACTTATATTCGGGACATTGGTGTTTTATAGAATGGGCTGAAAAAATTACGACTCTTATTCCAGAACAACATTCGATCATTACCATAGAAGTATTACCTGATGGCAATAGGTCGCTAGTTTTAACATAACAACTATTTCTTGCTATGAAATTCGCCATTAACAACAGGTTTGTTGCAAACAAACACTGATAAATAAAAGGCGATACCATATATGGCTGCTAACAAATAACTTTTACATATATGAAAAATCCAAATGCCACAGTTGAAATCATTCCTTTCTCTATTGAACATAAAGAAGCTATTAAAACATTAAATTTAGAGTGGTTACATAAATACTTCAAGGTCGAACCCAAAGACGAATTGGTATTAAGCAACCCTGTTGAGGAAATCATCAATAAAGGAGGAAAAATATATTATGCCCTTTATGATAACGAAATAATGGGAACCGTTTCCTTGATAAAAATGAATGCTACTACTTTCGAACTATCAAAAATGGCCGTCACTGAAAGTGCACAAGGATTAGGAATAGGCAAAAAGTTACTTGAATTTTGTATTCAAGAAGCCAAAAAAAACGAAATTCAGAAGTTTATTTTATATTCCAACCGACAATTAAAACCAGCTCTACACTTGTATGAATCTTTTGGTTTTAAAGAAATCCCTTTAGAATCTGGGGTGTATGAAAGAGCCGATATCAAGATGGAATTGCTTTTACCTTAAACCAATAAGAGTTCCTTCCTTCTACATCCAAAAAAACAAATACTTTTTGTAAATTGTACGCTTAAATTTTTAAACAATTATGTCGATTAGCCCATTTACCAAACAACAATTAATGCCCCAAGAAGAAAAATTGGAAGTTGCCAGACATAAAAGTGAACTTTTCATTGGGATTCCCAAAGAAACAAGTTTTCAAGAAAAACGAATTTGCTTAACTCCAGATGCCGTTAATTCGCTCACAATTCAAGGACATCGCGTAATGATTGAATCAGGCGCAGGCGAAAGTTCAAGCTACACTGACAAAGAATATAGCGATGCGGGTGCCGAAGTAACTAAAGATACCGCAAAAGTCTTTAGTTGTCCCATGATTTTAAAAGTAGAACCGCCTACTCTAGCAGAAATAGAAATGCTCAACAACAAAGCAATCGTCCTTTCTGCCATTCAATTAAAAACCAGACAAAAAGCATATTTTGAAGCTTTAGCAAGAAAAAAAATCACGGCTTTAGCTTTTGAATATATTAAAGACGAAGATGGTTCTTATCCTGCGGTTAAGTCTTTGAGCGAAATTGCAGGAACCGCTTCCATTTTAGTTGCTGCCGAATTAATGATTACCACCGAGTTTGGTAAAGGCTTATTATTTGGCAATATTACAGGAGTTCCTCCGACTGAAGTGGTTATTCTAGGCGCAGGAACCGTTGGTGAATTTGCTGCTAAAACAGCCATTGGACTTGGTGCTAATGTAAAGGTTTTTGATAATTCGATTACCAAATTAAGACGCTTACAAAATCATTTGAACCAACGCATCTTCACATCTACCATTCAACCCAAAGCTTTATTAAAAGCCTTAAGAAGATGTGACGTAGCCATTGGAGCTATGAGAGGCAAAGAACGATGCCCAATTGTAGTAACCGAAACCATGGTAGAAAACATGAAAAAAGGAGCCGTAATCGTCGATGTAAGCATTGATACAGGAGGCTGTTTCGAAACCTCCGAGGTAACTACTCACGAGAAACCCACCTTTATCAAAAGTAATGTTTTGCATTATTGCGTTCCTAATATACCCTCTCGTTATTCTAAAACTGCTTCTCTTTCTATCAGCAACATCATCACGCCTTACCTACTCCAAATTGCCGAAGATGGTGGTTTAGAAAGTGCTATACGTTGTAACAAAGGACTTAAAAATGGCGTATATCTTTACCACGGGATACTTACCAACAAAGCAATAGGAGAATGGTTTGACATTCAAGACAGCGATATTAATTTACTTGTTTTTTAAGCTAAGTTTCGATTACCTTTGCAAAAAAATTACTTCATGAAGTTTACATATCGTTTCGCTTATTATTTGATTGGTTTATTGATGGGATTATTTGTGGTAGCCGCTATATTTTCTGGCAAAGATACCCGCTGTAACTATTTTCCAAACGCCCGTGTGTTGAATGATTTAAGAAATAAGCCTTTTGTTTATTCAGCTAAAGCTTCTCAAATTCTAAACGAAAAATGGGTCGACACCGCAGATATTAAAAACACCTTAAAATTTGGCGATGTAGATTTTGACAAAAGTAATATTAGTGTAGAAAAAGGAAAACTTTACACCATTTACGGAAAAACAGCTAAAAATCAAGAAATCAGTGTAGAAGTAATTAATTACTCCGACAAAGCGGTTTTAAGAGATATTATCAAAAAATAATTACAACCAATCAATAGGTTGTACCCCCTTAGAAGCTAAATAAATATTGGTTTGTGAAAAATGTTTGTTCCCAAACCATTTTCCCTGATTGGCACTCATAGGCGAAGGATGTCCCGATTCTAATACTAAATGTTGGTTTCGATCAATTTTGTTGCCTTTCTTCTGAGCAAAACTTCCCCAAAGCAAAAAAACGAGCTGCTGTTTTTCAGACGCTAATTTTTCTATTACAGCGTCCGTAAATCGACTCCAAGCTAAATGTTTGTGGCTATTGGGACTGTCTTTTCGCACACTCAAAGTTGCATTCAACAACAAAACGCCTTGCTTTGCCCAAGCTTCTAAATTTCCCGAAGTAGGCATAAAAATAGCCCCCAAATCATCTGTTAATTCTCTATAAATATTGCGCAAAGACGGTGGAATTTTAACTCCATCATTCACCGAAAAGCTCAAACCATTGGCCTCGCCTTCTCCATGATAAGGATCTTGACCAATAATAACCACTTTTACCTCATTTAAATCACAATGATTAAAAGCTGAAAAAATCAAGTCTTTTGGCGGAAAACAAGTATGATTTTGATATTCTTCATCGACAGCTTGCATCAAATTCAAGAAATAGTCTTTTTCTAGTTCTTCAGATAAAAAGGTTTGCCAAGAAGAATTAAGCTTTTTATACATTACTACATCTTTTTAATTCTTCTTCAATAACTGTTTGAAGTTTTGGTAAATGATTTTTACCTATTTCAAAAACAATTTCATAATCAAGCATTTCATAATGGTGCGAAATAAAATCTCTGAATCTAATTATTTTATTCCATTCAATTTCGGGATACTTTTCCTCTAAAATAGTATGTTTTCTGAATATATTCTTCAAATTTTCACCCACCGCTTGAAGCCTAGTGACTATGGCATCTAACAAAATATGACCATATTCGGTCGCAATAAAATCTGAAGGCTCCTTTATTTCTGAAAATCTCTTATTACAAACTTTAATATGCTCTAAAATAGTTTCTAAAGAATACTGATACACTTCATTAAACATAAATCAAATCATTTTGTATACTATTTATGAATCGTTCAGACAAATGAGGCCCCTTTCTTATAATTTCAATTTTAGATTGCAATTTATCTTCCAAATAAGTATACAATCCCATCAATAAACTATAAGAGGGTTCAGAAAATTCTACCATAAAATCAATATCACTATCCTTATTTTCCAAACCTTTAGCATAAGAACCAAATAAAGCAATCGATGCTACTCCAAAATTCTCCGTCAGATATTGCTTATCGGCTTTTAAAGCTTTTATAATTTCGTCTTTTTTCATTTTTGATAAAATCTATTACGAATTTGATTTGTAACAAATATAAATATTAATTGTTTTAGATTAATACAACTTAACAAGTTTGTAACTTTGTCCTTTTCACAATACAAAATTCAATGATTGCTATCACCGAAAAAACATTACAAGATTTACAATTCCCCACTGTACTCGAAACCCTATCGGATATTTGCAATACCGATATTGGCAAAGAGAAAGCATTAAACATAACGCCTTTCAGAGAGAAAGAAACGTTGATGGAAGCTTTGTTGCAAACTTCAGAGTATGTTTCTTCTTTTCAAAATAACAATGCCATTCCAAATCATGGATTTGACGCCATTACTCATGAAATCAAATTTCTTGGAATTGAAGATAGCTTTCTAGAAGTAGGAAGTTTTAGAAAAATTGCGACGCTTTCCGCTACCAGTAACTTCTTACTGAATTTCTTAAAAAAATTCGAAGACTATTATCCTAACTTGAATGCCCGAGCGGCTAAAGTTGAATACACCAAAAACATCATCACCTTAATTGACGAAGTCGTAGATAAATATGGAGAAATCAAAGACAATGCATCCCCGGATTTACTCAACATTCGAAGAAATATGAATGTGGTACGTGGTAAGGTAAACCAAAGTTTTGGTGTGGCCTTATCGCAATACAATGGCTTGGGCTATTTGGATGATATCAAAGAAAGTTTTGTACAAAATCGTAGAGTTTTGGCCGTTTTGGCAATGTATCGTCGTAAAGTGAAAGGAACCATTTTGGGAAGCTCAAAAACAGGCAGTATTGCTTATATCGAACCAGAAGCTACTTTGAGATATTCGCGTGAATTGAGCAATCTCGAATATGAAGAAAAAGAAGAAATCACGCGAATCTTAAAGCAATTATCAAACGCTATTCGTCCCTATTTGCCTTTGCTTGTCGAGTACCAAGAGTTTTTGAGTGATATTGATGTTATTGCGGCCAAAGCCAAATATGCCAACAAAATCAATGCTATCTTACCTCAAATCACCGAAGAAAGAAGGCTCTTCTTTAGAGATGCTTACCATCCTATTTTGTATTTGAACAACAAACAAAAGAACGAAGTTACGCATCCGCAAACTATAGAACTCAACCAAGATAACCGAATCATCGTTATTTCTGGACCTAATGCTGGTGGAAAAACCATTTCGTTAAAAACGGTTGGTTTGTTACAATTAATGTTGCAATCGGGTATGTTGATTCCTGTACACGAACGCAGTGAAACCTTTCTATTTGACCGAATTCTAACGGATATTGGAGACAATCAATCCATAGAAAATCACTTGAGTACCTACAGTTATCGTCTAAAAAACATGAATTATTTTCTAAAAAAATGCAATAGAAAAACCATGTTTTTGATTGATGAGTTTGGTACAGGTTCCGACCCTGACTTGGGTGGAGCGCTTGCCGAAATTTTCTTGGAAGAATTTTACCATCGTGAAGCATTTGGAATTATTACGACCCACTATTCCAATTTAAAGATTTTGGCCAATGAATTGCCTTGTGCTCAAAATGCTAATATGCTTTTTGACGAGAAAACATTAGAACCTTTGTACAAACTCGTTTTGGGTCAAGCAGGAAGCTCTTTTACTTTTGAAGTAGCTCAGAAAAATGGAATTCCGTTTGGCTTAATCAATCGGGCTAAAAAGAAAATCGAAACGGGAAAAGTACGTTTTGACAAGACTATTGCCACTTTGCAAAAAGAACGTTCCAAACTCGAAAAAACCTCTCAAACATTAAAAGAAGAAGAATCCAAAGCCAGAGAAGAAGGTAAAAAAATGGAGAACATCAATGTGAAAATCAAGCAAAAACTAGAAAGCTATCAGGAATTGTATGACAGCAACCAAAAAACGATTTACATTGGACAAAAAATAGAAGATATTTCAGAGAAATACTTCAACAATAAAAACAAAAAAGAACTCATTGGTGAGTTTTTGAAAATTATTGAAATAGAAAACTCTAAGCGAAAAAAGATTTCAGCCAAAGAAGCCAAAGTCATCACCGAAAAGAAAAAAGAGATTATCAAAGAGGTTGAAGTGAAAGTCGAGGAAATCAGAACAATCAAAAAAGAAAAGAAATTGAAACCCGTTATCGAGAAACCAAAACCTATTTTAAAACTAGGTGATCGCGTGCGCATGGCTGATGGAAAAGCGGTGGGAACGATTGATAGTATTGAGAAAAATAAAGCTACTGTCAATTATGGTATTTTCACCTCGAAAGTAAGTTTAGACGAATTGGAATTAGTTGAAGCGGTTAAGAAATAAAAAAAATGACCGCAAATTCGCAAATTTTTATTGCATAAGCCTCAAATTAATTTGCGAATTTGCGGTAATTACACCTATTCTCAAACCTTAATTAAGACCAATAAACAAATGCAACATTCGCTATCACTTCCTGAACATAAGAAAATCATTCTTTTTGATGGCGTTTGCAATTTGTGTAATACTGCCGTGCAAACCATTATAAAACACGATAAAAAAGATGTTTTCCGTTTTGTGGCTTTGCAAAGTGAATCGGGTATAGCTATACAAAAACATATTGGGATTGCTACGCGCAAAATAGATAGTCTTGTTTTTTATGCGCCTGGGGTTTCGTATTCTTATAAATCGGAGGCGGTTTTGGATATTGCAAAGGAACTTGGTGGAATTTTTAGTTTGGCTATTGTTTTTAAAATCCTTCCTACTCCCCTTTTGAATTCCGTTTATGATTATGTCGCCAAAAACAGGTACAAATGGTACGGTCAACAAGAACACTGCTGGATGCCTACTCCTGAATTGAAAGCAAAATTCCTATAATTCCAATAATAGTTCTCTCGAAGACGCTTGCGTGAGTGATGGCAGTGGAGCTCTCCCGATTTTTTCTATCGGGAAGCGGGAACGTACAGCACGACCTCCTCTAGCCTTTTTCTGGCTAGAGGAGGGCACGCCCAAATAAAAAAATCGTTTATAAAACACTAAGTCTTACAAACGATTATAATTTTGAATCCGCTATGTTATTTCATTTTAAACACAGAAATCGCCAAAGGAGGCAACGTCAAGGCGATGGAATAATCTCTGCCATCATAAGGCGTGGCTTCGACTTTTAGCTTTTCGCTTTGTTGCACGCCACTACCACCAAATAACTTGGCATCGCTGTTGAATAGTTCAACTAATTCTCCTTTTCTAGGAATCCCTATGCGATAATTTTCTCGAACTACTGGTGTGAAATTGCAAATCACAATCAAATCATTCTTTGGATCGTTCCCTTTTCGGATGTAGGTCATAACTGCATTCTCGTGATCAGAATAATTAATCCATTCGAATCCTTCAGGGCTAAATTGCTTTTCGTACAAGGCAGGTTGTGATTTGTAGAGTGTGTTCAGCTCAGTGATTACTGTTTGAATCCCTTTGTGAAAAGGATGTTGCAGCAAATGCCAATCCAAACTTTGTTCAAAATTCCACTCGGCACTTTGCCCAAATTCGCTACCCATAAACAGCAGTTTTGTTCCTGGATGTGTAAACATATAGCCATACAGCAAACGGAGATTAGCGAACTTTTGCCACTCATCACCAGGCATTCTTCCCGCGATGGAATGTTTTCCGTAGACCACCTCATCGTGAGAAAGTGGCAACATAAAATTCTCCGAAAAAGCATAAGTCATCGAGAAAGTCAACTCGTTTTGATGGTATTTTCTATAGACTGTTTCTTTTTGAAAATAATGCAAGGTATCGTGCATCCAACCCATCATCCATTTCATTCCAAAGCCTAATCCACCAGCGAAAGTAGGTCGAGAAACCATAGGAAATGAGGTACTTTCCTCGGCTATGGTTTGCACACCTTCGTAATTGGCATAAACTGCTTCGTTAAAATCTTTAAGAAAGCTTATCGTGTCAAGGTTTTCGCGTCCACCAAAAATATTGGGTTCCCACTCCCCATCTTTTCTAGAATAATCTAAATATAACATAGAAGCTACAGCATCCACTCGTAGTCCATCCACATGATAATGGTGCAACCAAAATAAAGCATTACTTATTAGGAACGAACGCACCTCGTTACGACCATAATTAAAGACTAAACTTTTCCAATCGGGATGGTAGCCTTTTCTGCGGTCAGGATGTTCGAATAGATTTGAGCCATCAAAAAAACCTAACCCGTGTGCATCATCTGGAAAATGAGACGGTACCCAATCCAAAATTACTCCAATTCCTGCATCGTGTAAACGATCCACCAGATACATAAACTCTTGAGGGTTTCCAAAGCGAGAAGTTGGTGCAAAATACCCGACCAACTGATAGCCCCAAGAAGGATCGTAGGGATATTCCATTACGGGCATGAACTCTACGTGTGTAAATCCTGTTTCTTTGACATAGGCCACAAGGTCTTCGGCCATTTCTGTATAACTTAAGAAACTATTATCATCCGCATGGCGTTTCCAAGATCCTAGATGCACTTCATAAACAGAATAGGGTTTATCTAGCGCATTGTGTTCTTTTCGAGACTTCATCCATTGGTCATCCTCCCATTTATAATCCAAATCCCAGATTACTGAAGCGGTGTGTGGTGGTTTTTCGCAATAAAAAGCAAAAGGATCTGCTTTCTCAGTAACTATGCCGTTGTTGGATGACTGAATTTTATATTTATAAGTTGTTCCTTTAGTGATATTTGGAATAAAACCTTCCCAAATACCTGAAGCATCCCAACGGACATACAAGTCATGATTGCCGGCTATCCAATAATTAAAATCCCCAATCACAGAAACCGAGGCCGCTGAGGGTGCCCAAACGGCAAAATATACTCCTTTCACACCATCCACTTCCATAGGATGTGCGCCTAATTTTTCATAGAGACGAAAATGCTTCCCTGCTTTAAATAAATCAATATCAAATTCGGTGAAAAGAGAATGTACTTGTACTTTATTCATTTTTTATTTTTTAAACTGATTGCTCAGTACTGTCATTTATTTTGTTCCAAAATTCATAATACTCGCAATTCCTGTCAGTGGAATTACAGACCAACGAGGTCTTGAATTTAATTCGTACCCTAATTCGTAAACCGCTTTTTCGAGCAAACAATATTTGAGTAAAAAGTCAATTTCATTTTTGTAACCAATATTAAGATTCCCTCCTTGAGCGACCTCGGTGTACGTTTGTAAAAAAATACCAACAAAGTATTTATACAACAACTCTCCTGCCATAAATAGTTCAGCTTGTTCGTAATTGTACTTGTCCTTATTATTGAAAATCGTAGCATAAATGGCATAATGGAACGAGCGGAACATTCCTGCCACATCTTTCAATGGGGGTTGTTTTACTTTTCGATCGCGAATGGTGCTTTCTGGTTCTCCTTCGAAATCTAAAATGAAAAAATCTTCTCCGTTGACTAATACTTGACCAAGATGATAATCACCGTGTATTCGAATACGCTCAGATTTCATTTTGGTCCAATCAAAATCTAAGAAAACTTTACGAATGTTCTTTTTTTGATCCAAAAACTGATTCGCCAATTCCAGAGCCAAACCATCTAGTTTGTGCAAGTTATTCTCTAGAATATTCAATCGGTTTTGAAATTGATAGGTCAATCGATTCTTTAACCATACCGAATAATCCCCGTTATAAGTTATTGGTGTAAAAGCGGTTTCATGAATATCACTCCCTAAAGCAATATGCATTTCGGCCGTACGCGTCGCCAAGGTTCTAATGCGTAAAAAAATCTTTAACCCTGCCCAATCGATAATTTCGTGTGGAATATCATTCAATCGTAATCTCGAGAACAATTCAACGTCTGGTAATTTGTCAATTTTTATTTTGCGATAGCTTAGGTTTTCAAAAATTCGATCTACTTCTTCTAGCATAAACTTCCATGCATCGCCTTGATTCGGAACTAGCTCTTGCATTAATCCCAAGGTGATATTTCCTTCAGTCAAAATAACGCTAATACTTCCGGTGTAGGCTGGTGAATTTTCAAAATGCATACGTTCCGTCAAAAAACGGCTTATCTCATAATCTGGATTCATATTGATATAAATCCTTCTGAAAATCTTTAAAACCAAGGTATCATTGTAAATTATAGACGTATTGCTTTGCTCCACGCCCATAAATTTCGAGCTTTGATAGGTCTTTTGTGTTAACTTGGAACCACAATGAAAACTCAATTTTTCATTTACTTTCGCGTTAGGATGAACAATGTTATCAAACATTAATTTACGAAAATCCTCCTGATGAAGGGCATCGACCAAATAACCTTGAACTCCATTCATAATAACTGGAGCGATTACTGTATTGGTTTCTAAATCGACTTCCGACATGAACGAAATAGGCATAAAATAATGCTGGTAGAACGCTTCTTTAAAATTAACTTCAAACAAAACCCCATAATAAGTGTGTTTTTTTGAGGAAATTTGAAACGATTCTACAATTTCAATATACTTTAAAGTACTGGCTTTTCCACCATACCATCGTTTATTGATAATGTAATTTTCGAGTATATCCGATGAAAATATTTTCACAAAATCTTCTTCAGCAAAAGCATTTTTCCATTCAATATTGAAAACAAACGGATTTTGGAATTCGTCTTCGTTAATTTTATCAACCATTACTTGATTATTTTAAATAAATGAAAAGGCAAATCAGGTCGTAATTCTATAAAATTCCATTCATTTTCCCAGAAATAAGTTGCATCTGTCATTAAATCGTGTACACGAATGGGTTGATTTCCTAGTTGTGCATAAGGCAAACGCACCATGGCTTGAACCATCTGTTGATCGTTTAAACTCACCACCATTAAGGTTTCATTCTGTTTGTTATCGTCGTATTTATAGTAGGCAATTACTTGATCATTATTGGTCTCACAAAAAACAATGTTATTGGTCTGCTGTAACGAATTTTGTGCCTTTCTTATCGCATTAATTTGGGAGATTCTGTGGATTAAATTATTCTGAATATCCCAATCCCATTTAACAAACTCATATTTCTCAGAATCTAAGTATTCTTCTTTTCCTGGAGCCAATGGTGCACTAATCCTATATTCGAAAACAGGTCCATAAATCCCCACATTTGAACTTAGGGTAGCGGCCAAAAAGTACTTTTGCAAATGAATGGATTCGTTTCCTCCTTGCAAAGGAAACGGGTTAATATCGGGAGTATTGGGCCAAAAATTGGGTCTATAAAATTCTTTTTGAGAAGACTGCGTCAGCTCTGTCACATACTCGATTAATTCGGCTTTGGTGTTTCTCCAAGTAAAATACGTATACGATTGACTAAAGCCTTGTTTGGCCAATTCATTCATGATTTTTGGGCGCGTAAAAGCTTCGGCTAAAAACAAAACATCGGGATGTTTTTTCTTAATTTCACCAATCAACCATCCCCAAAAATAAAACGGTTTGGTATGTGGATTATCCACACGATACACTTTGATATTGCATTCTTCAATCCAAAATAAAGCCACATCTAACAACTCTTTCCAAAGGTTTTTCCAATCGGTACTTTCAAAATAAATGGGTTGAATGTCTTGGTATTTCTTGGGAGGGTTTTCGGCATATTGTACGGTACCATCTGGTCTCCATTTGAACCACTGTGGAAAATCTTTAACATATGGATGATCGGGAGCCGCTTGCAACGCATAATCCATCGCGACCTCAATACCCAAATCTTGAGCTTTTTTGACCAAAGATTTAAAATCTTTTATAGAACCCAACTCGGGATGCGTCGATTTGTGTCCACCATATTGAGAACCAATTCCCCATGGAGAACCAACATCACCTTCCTGTGCATTAGTAGCGTTGTTTTTTCCTTTACGGTTGATTTCCCCAATAGGATGAATGGGTGGAAAATACAAGGTATCAAAACCCATGGCTGCTACTCTAGGCAACAATCTTTCGCAGTCTTTAAAAGTACCGTGTTTCCCTTGTTCTTCCGATGAAGATCTTGGAAAAAATTCGTACCATGTACTGAACAATGCTTTTTTTCTATCGACATATACCTTTAGTTCCGAGGATTTATTTTCTATGTAACGAACAGGATATTTTTTAAAAATACTTTTTAGTTCATAAGAAGTAGCCTCTTTTACGGCTTCATTGTAATCCGCTTCGGATTTGAAAAGTTGCATTACCTTTTTGAGATAGTCTTTCTCAGAAGCATCGACTTTCTTTATAATCGCTTCTATATACTCTGCCCCTTCAAGCAATTCTGATTTTACATATTGATGGTCTTGAATTTTACGTTCAGTACCGTGTTGCCAATTCAATGCATAATCTACCCATCCTTCTACGAAATAGCTATAAAAACCTTGCTGTTCCACTTTAAAACTTCCATTCCATTCATCATTATAAGTTGGCCACATTCGCACTTCTTGCCATTTCTTTTCAGTTTCGTGTTTGTATTTGATACAACATTCAATTACATCATGTCCGTCTGAAAAAACATCTGCTGTAAGAGCGACAGTTTGACCTACTATTCTTTTGATAAAATGAGTGCCTCCATCTAATTGAGGCATCACATTTTCGATAATAATTCGAGTTTGCTTCTGCATAATATTAAAAAAAATTAAATCATTTTCTATTCTCTAGAAACTGATACTATATTCATAAATTTATAATACTTTGCTGTATTATTCTATTCTAAAATTATCCGGCAATACAGTTCCTTTTTTAACCACTACAATACCATCTTTGATACAGTATAAATCTTCGGAACAATTGGCGAGATGCTTACCCCCATTGATATACACGTCGTTACCTATTCGGCAATTTTTATCTACCAACGCATGATTAATAAAACAACGTTCTCCAATACCAATTAATTGATTATCATTTTCGATATCCTCTTTCATATCCGATAGACTTTGATAAAAATCATTACCCATAATATAAGAGTTTTCAATTATGGTTCCTTCACCTATTCGAGAACGGTTACCGATTACCGATTTTATAATGGCTTTGGCATTAATAATACAGCCTTCGGATATCAAAGAATTATCCACTTGTGTGCTTTTAAACTTGGAAGGGGGTAATAAACGAGGTCTGGTATAAATTTTATTATCGTTGTCGAATAAATTAAAATCTGGAACATCATTGGTCAAACCAATATTAGCATCAAAAAAGGATTCTATGTTTCCAATATCTGTCCAATATCCTTCGTATTGATAGCTGAGTATTTTTTGATGGCCCACGGCTTGAGGGATAATTTCTTTACCAAAATCCTTAGTATCCGGATTTTTCATCAACTCCACCAATAGTTTTTTATTAAAAATATAAATCCCCATTGAGGCCAAATAATGCTTGCCTTGTTGCTTCATTTCATCACTCACATCCGATTCCCATTCCGGCAAAAGCTCGGCGGCTGGTTTCTCGATAAATGCTTCAATAAAACTTTGATGATTCGTCTTTAAAATTCCAAATTCTGGTGCGTCTTTAGCGTTTACGGGAAGTGTAGCTATAGAAATATCGGCATCATTGGCGATATGGGCTTCCAGCATTTCATTAAAATCCATTTGATACAATTGGTCTCCAGATAAAATCAAGGCATATTCAAAATCATGATTTAAAAAATGAGGCATACATTGTCGAACAGCATCTGAGGTTCCTTGAAACCATGTAGGGTTATCAGGTGTTTGTTCTGCAGCTAAAATGTCTACAAAAGCATGACTAAAAATACTAAAATTATAAGTGTTTTTGATATGAGCATTCAAGGATTTAGAATTGAATTGTGTTAAAACAAACATTCTAAAAATATCCGAATTCATACAATTCGAAATTGGAATATCTACCAAACGATATTTACCTCCGATAGGTACTGCTGGTTTTGAACGAAACTCAGTCAGTGGATACAGTCTAGAACCTTGCCCTCCACCTAAAATAATTGCAATAATATTCTTTTTTTGTTGCTTCATTTTTTTTAGTTAAAAATATTAGACCCTACTTTTTATTACAAATTATACTCTTACATAAAACTTACAACAATCACTAAATATTCTCACAATACTCAAAATATTGGTTTAAAAATCAGATTTTATAGTACTTTTATGTTTCTTAAATTTAGTAAAAAAGAACTTCACTACAACTTTTAAAAAAAAATTAGCAAAATGCCTAAAAGAAAGACTAATGCAGCAAAAAATTTGCGAATTCCAAAAATAATCATAGTAACTGCTAAACTATTCGCTTTTATTTCGACAAAATTAGTTACTCGTTTTGCTGCAAAACTTTTCGTGACTCCAATCAAACACAAGACCCCGAAAAGAGAATATGATATGGACTCAAAATGTGCTAAACATATTCTTGATGTCAAAGCAATTGACAAAAAAATAATGACCTATCATTTTGGAGATTCGAATCAAAAAATACTTTTAGTACATGGATGGTCTGGCCGAGGTACACAATTATTTAAGATTGCTGAAGAATTACTAAAAAATGGCTATTCGACCATTAGTTTTGATGCGCCTGCCCATGGAAAATCACCTGGTTCAACTAGCATAATGACGGATTTTATCGAATCTATTTTAGAAATAGATCAACAATTTGGACCATTTGAAGCGATAATTGGTCACTCTCTAGGCGGAATGTCCACCCTTAATGCTATTAAAAGAGGCTTAAACGTAAAAAATGCAACCGTTATTGGAAGTGGCGATGTGGTTCAAGATATTGTTGATGATTTTGTATTGAAATTAAAAATTAACCCAAAGATTGGTAATCATCTCAGAGCGTATTTTGAAAAAAAGCACAACATTATTATGGATGATTTTTCTGCTTATAAAGCTGCTGCCGAAATTACCATTCCGATCTTAGTCATTCATGATCACAATGATGCCGAAGTTCCTGTTTCGGCAGGCATTCATATACATGAACACTGCCAAAAAGGAACATTATTTTTGACCCATAATCTTGGGCATCGCAAAATTTTGGGAGATAAAGAGGTAGTTGATAGTACCGTTTCCTTCGTAAAAAAAGCATCGCAAATTAAGTAACCCTTTTTCAAGATGATCAATCTTCTTCTTCAGGAATAAGACCTTCTTGATTTTTCTTAGGTTTTTCAGGAACCGGCTTTTTCGATTTATTGAAATTAATATAATCTGGTGACAATGAGGAATCGTCATCGATAGGTGTTGTTTTGGTAGGAATAACCAATTTATGCTTTTTGAATATTTGTTGAACAAATTCTTTAAAAGTATCAAAATCTACATCATAGGAAATACCTACGCCTTGAGTATAACCAACTCCTTGCCCTATATAATTGATATCATTCTCTTTGTTAAACAATCTCAAATTAAAATTACCGGCTTCATTTACCCTATATAAGATTTCGACATCTCCTACAATTGCCGATTCATTAACCCCTCCAAAAGGGACACCTACTTTTCCGTTTATGGTGATTCTTTCATTTAATTGGGAAGAAACTGTTGCCACAAAACGTCCATCTGTTTCTCGACCCGCTCTTCTATCGGCTGTAATTACATTCATTCCAATTTTAAACTTATCATTATCCGATTGAATGATATCCCCCAATAGACCTGATGCTGTTTCAAAAAGACTGGTCGAAAAATCAGATTGACTTATCCCTTGAGCACTCAAGAAACTTCCCGAAGACAATAAATATAGTGCTTGAGTTTGTCTTGTATCTTTATCGTTCAATTTATACTGTATTTCGGATTCTAAAACAGAACTTACTGTTGGAAATACAATATTAAAATCTGGTTCAGGACGAGCTAAATCCCCTCTAATTCCAACCACTACCTCTACTGGCACCTTTGTATTAAAAGAAGAATTTTCTAGTAAAACAGAAGGATTCGCAGATGTTTTATAGACCGCTTCAAGATTTAGTTGTGCTTTCAATGGATTGCCCTCCCAAATGATGGAACCTCCTTTTTTAACCGCAAATTTTTTATCGATTAAACCACCATATTTAAAGTTATAAGTCCCCTCGTAAGCCTGAAAATCTCCCCACATATTGAACTTTCCTAAGGTATTAATTTTGAATAACAAAGATCCGTATCCTTTCCCTTTCATACCGTGCCCCGTGTTTCTATCCAGAATTACTTCTACCTCCGCGTTGGGATTAATATCAAAATCAAATTCTAATTCAAGACCATTATAATCCCTTATACGCTCTGAAATTCCGTTTTTGCTATTGCTTTTCTCTTTTGCCGTAACAAAATGAATGAATCCATTTTCGCTAACACTTTCAGTATTGTTAATAGGGATTTTTACCGAGGTTCCTTTTTCTGATTTGGCAACCACTTTTACAAATAAACCATCAACAGGTCCTTTTATTGATGCAGTTCCATCAATAAAAGCAGTTCCAAAATAAGCAGCATCCTCAGAATCTTTTGTATCTAAAGCCAAAAATCGTTTAGAATTAATGGCCAAATCTAATTTCCAATCCGAAAATTGATTATGTTCTACAACCCCATTCAAAATCCCCTTGGTTTTGTATTTGGTATCAAAAATAGCATTGTTTCTGAACAAAAACTTTTCATTAGTTAAATCAACTATTGTTCTATCTGCCAATTCATAATCGACGTTCAAATAAGGAATAATCATCCCTGCGCCTTCTAAATACAAACGACCATTTATGTCGGGTTTTGCTAGGGTTCCTTGTACTTTGGTATTTCCTGAAGCTAATCCTCTAATATTTTTAATAACTTCTCCACCAACTGGACTCAAGAAAGCCAAATTAAATTTATCTAATTTAATATCTAAATCAAGTATGGTTTCTTTATTTACAATTTCAAATTGACCATTAGCACTAAATGATTCAAAACGATCATTTTCTAAATTGGAATGAATGGTGAATTTTTTAAAGCTTTGATCACCCTCGATGTCAAAATTTAGGTCTCCAAAAAAAACATCATTTATTTTTAAACGGTCCACTACTACAGAGGCCGTTGGTTTGTAGACCAATCCATTTTGCTCATAATTTACCTGTCCATTGATATTACCGTTAAAAGCAAATTGACTTCCTGAGGGAGTAATTTTTTTCAAATCAACCCCTTTAAAATTAAGATGCAATTCTTTATAATTGTCCCCTTTAATCAATCCTCTCAAATCAATTTCTTGATCTTCATGAGTCAAAACAATATCATTTATTGCGAAATTTTTTAGTGTTTTATCAAAAATAATCTGGTTACTCTCAGTATCAACTTCGTTCAAATTCCAGACATAATTTTTAAATTTTATGTCGGATTTACTAAAACCAATTACATTGTTTTTGTTTTTATCAATAGTATGATACAAATTTAGATTATAAAGATCCTCCCCATTTTCACCCCCTTTGAACTCGGTTCTCACTTTTAAGGAATCTTTCATGGTCACATTGATCAAGCTAAAATCTCTGATTTTATAAACTCCTGTTTTTATGCTATCCAATTCTATAAAAGTGTTGAACAAAGGATTTTTATTATCGATGGCAACTCTTATATTATCCAAAGTGGTTCCTGCTGCTGTAATCTTCTCCGAATTAAGATTCAATTTAAACTCCTTGTTGTCAGAATTGATTACCCCCTTAACTCGAGCATCTGTTGCCAAAACTACTTCCGGATATAAAACTTCAATTATTTTATTATAAATGGTAAAATCAAATTTGAGAAATTGCCCCTTAGCAACAAGGATAGGTTTGTAGTTGCCATAAAGACTTCCGAGTGAATTTTGAACTAAAGCTTCTAATTGATTAAATTTAAATTTACCAACTACTTGTCCTTGACCTACATCTGTAGAATTTATGGTTAAGGTTCTAACATTATTTGCATCAAAAACAGAAGCAACATGCACATCATCAAAGGCATAGGTTTTCTTAGAATTCTGATATGTAGTGTTTTTTACGTAAATGTTTCCAAAGACATTGTCCATTGAATTACCGGTGGCATCAACCACAATATCACCTTTGAAATTGGAAATTAACTCTTTGTCAAAATGCAATTGATGTAAATGTGCTTTATCAATGGCAATATGAAAATCGTATTTATTTTGCTTTCCACTCAAATCTATTAAGCCATCAAAATTTAGCGCTAAATTTGGATCTTTAATTGAAATTTTACCTTTATATAATGGCATTTTGAAATGACCATCTAAAATCACATTACTGTAGCTATACTCATTATACATGGCTTTTGAAACTTCGCCTTTAACTACCGTATTTAAGCTTTTTTCAGTAAAACCTATTCCATCTACTTTCAAATTTAAACTGGTTGGCCCGATATCTTTCTTGTTCAAGAAAACGCCTAAATCAAAATCAGTCATTTTAACATTACCAACATACTTAGCTATATCGGACTTATTCATGTTTACAATCACCAAATCTGAAGTTAAAGTTCCAATAGCCGTTTTCATTACAAAATCGGCTTCAATGTTTTCAGTAGTTAATGCTGTACTTCCTACTAAATCAACGTTTCCGAGTCTTTTCAAGATTTCAGGCAATCTTTTTCCTAAAACATTAGGCAGAATAGTGACCAAATTATCATAACTTGTGGTAAGTGATTTGAACCTACCTTTCATATAAAACTGCTGTGATTTTGAAGGAAATAAATTTTTGAAGTTTAAAGCTCCAACAATTTTAGAGCCTTTTCGATCCCTCAGCGAAAGATCGGTTAGTCGCAAATCATTCAACGTTCCTTCAATTCTGGAACGGGCATTAAAAAATAGATTGCGACCGAGCTCGTTATAAAAATAGCGAATATCATTTGAGGCAATGGAAGACGATTTTAGATTAATATCAAATTTTACTTTGTTGTTGAAATCTGAAAAATCTTCAATCTTGTAATTTAATTGAACATCACCTTTTAAGCTAGATTCTTTTGTAGCTAAATCTAAGTCTTCTAGTCGGATGCGTTTTTTATTGTAACTAAAAGCCGCACTTAATCTTTTCACAAATACCCCTCGATGATCTTTGAATGACAAAAAATTGATATTGGTTTGCACTTCGGGACCAAGGATTTTAAAATTACTAATTTGAGCATTCAATTTCGTAAAGTCAACATCCTTTGGAATGGTTCTATTTTCATCGGTCAAAATGAAATGTCCATTAGATATAAAAGCTTCTCTAGCGGTCATCAAAAAAGGCTTAGTAGAAGGCTTTCCTGTCTCAAAAGCCTCAATAAAAACATCTAAATTGGTGAGTTTTTCTTTTTTATAGGTTTTCAAATTAAAGAGTAACCCGTCCAACCGAATATCATTGAAGATTAAATCGCCGTCAATTACTTTCTTTAGTCCGATAAGGTTAGTTTTTATCCGATTAGCATAAATCAACGTATCTTTGTGATGGTCTAAAATCAGAACTTTTTTCAATTTTACGCCTCCAAAAATAGAAATTGCAACTTCATCTACCACCATGGAAGTTCCGTAAGTGGTATTGATATCATCCATCACTTTTTTTGCAATTCGAGTTTGAACAGCAGGCAATGAAAGGGCAATACCTGCTACTAATAAAAGTAAAAGAAGTGCTAAAATTGATCGGAATAGTATTTTTTTAAATTTTTTGATAGCAGAAATATTAAGCATTCTTTAGATAAACATAACAACTTTAGTATTACTTGAAGAAGCATATTACTTTATAATACTATAAATCTAATGACTCCAACCGCCATTTCATAAAAAATAGCTAATTTTGACCAGGCTGTAAAATTAAAGAATTTCGCAGCCATTTATCAAATAATATTTAAAAATTGTCCCTTTTTATGCAAAATCAAGACGTTTTTATTCTTGCTATTGAAAGCTCTTGTGACGATACCGCCGCTGCGGTTCTAAATAACAACCAAGTTTTATCAAATGTTGTTGCTAATCAGCTCATTCACAATCAATACGGTGGCGTTGTTCCAGAATTGGCCTCGAGAGCACACCAGCAAAACATTGTTCCCGTTATCGATGCCGCCTTAAAGAAAGCCAATATTACAAAAGAACAACTTTCTGCCATTGCCTTTACCCAAGGCCCAGGTTTAATGGGATCTTTACTTGTAGGTAGTTCCTTTGCGAAATCTATGGCCACAGCACTTTCTATTCCTTTGATAGCCGTAAACCATATGCATGCTCACATTTTGGCTCATTTTATTGATGAAGAAGGATTTGAAAAACCTGAATTTCCATTTTTAGCTTTGACCATCAGTGGCGGTCACACACAAATTGTTCGTGTAGACGGCTTTTTTGATATGACCATTATTGGTGAGACTACAGATGATGCTGTTGGAGAGGCTTTTGATAAAAGTGCTAAAATACTAGGATTGCCTTATCCTGGTGGTCCTTTGGTGGATCAATTCGCGCAATTGGGCAACCCAAAAGCATTTTCATTTACCAAACCCAAAGTACCCGGATTGGATTTTAGTTTCTCTGGTTTAAAAACTGCCATTTTGTATTTCATTCAAAAAAATCAAAGAGAAAACCCTCACTTTATCGAAGAAAATAAAAATGACATTTGTGCCTCTATTCAGCACACTATTATTGCAATTTTAATGGATAAGCTTAAACAAGCAGTAAAAGAAACAGGAATTAAACAAGTAGCCATTGGTGGAGGTGTTTCGGCAAATTCAGGAATTCGAAGTACGTTAAAAGAAGCTGAGCAAAAATACGGATGGAAAACGTTTATCCCTAAATTCGAGTATACCACAGATAATGCGGCAATGATTGGAATTGTAGGTTATCAAAAATATTTATCTCAACATTTTGAAGCTTCATCTGTAGTTTCAAAAGCAAGAATCCCATTTTAATCATGCAATTATTTTATAATTCCGCTATAAACGAAAGCAGTACTTCTTTTGTATTTGACAAAGAAGAAAGCAAACATATCATTAAAGTCCTTCGAAAAAAAGACGGCGACATTCTCTTTGTAACTAATGGGCTAGGCTATTTGTTCAAAACAGCGATTACTTTGGCTTCCGACAGCAAATGTAATGTTAGTATTTTGTCCTTTGAAAAGATGGCAACATCACTTCATCCATTACACTTGGTGGTTGCTCCTACCAAAATGAATGACCGTTACGAATGGTTTTTAGAAAAAGCTACCGAAATTGGTGTACAAGAAATTACCCCTATCATTTGCGATCGTTCCGAAAGAAAAGTAATCAATAAAGAACGATTTGAAAAGATAATTTTGACAGCAATGAAACAATGTAACCAATGCTACTTGCCCAAACTCAATGATCCTATTGCTTTAAAGGATTTCTTGAAACAAAAACAAGAAGGCAATTTATTCCTTGCGCATTGTGAAGAAACTGATAAAAAATCATTGAAATCAGTTCTTGAAAAGCATACCCAAACAACCATTCTAATCGGTCCTGAAGGAGATTTTACTGAAAAAGAAATTCAATTTGCCTTAGCCCATAAGTATGTTCCAGTAACACTTGGCAATACACGATTGAGAACAGAAACGGCAGCGGTTGTAGCCTGTCATAGTGTAGTTTTTTTTAATGAATAACAATACTCCGTATATCCTCTTCAAACAGTTTCAATAATGGCAAAACCTCTTTTATTACTTATTTTTTTGGTTTCCTTTGGAAGCAATGCACAAGAAATTGCATTATTAAAATACAATGGTGGAGGGGATTGGTATGCCAATCCCACCTCTTTACCTAATTTGATCCGTTTTTGTAATGCAAATATAAACACCAAAATAAAAGCAAAACCAGCCACTGTAGAACCAAATAGCCCTGAATTATTTTCTTATCCATTTGTTCACATGACTGGACATGGAAACGTAGTTTTTAGTGATTCGGATGCAGAAAACTTAAAAAAATATCTTGAAGCTGGGGGTTTTCTTCACATTGATGACAATTACGGGATGGATCAATACATCCGAAAAGAGATCAAAAAACTTTTCCCTAATTATGATTTAGTTGAGATTCCTTCCAATCATCCTATTTTTCAAAAACCCTTTGTTTTTAGTTCTGGTTTGCCCAAAATACATGAGCATGATGGCAAAAGACCTCAAGCGTATGGGGTTTTTATTGCCAATCGTTTGGCCTTACTATACACTTACGAATGCGACTTAGGAGACGGCTGGGAAGATGCTGAAGTCAACAACGACCCCATTGAAGTTCGTCAAAAAGCACTCAAAATGGGCGCAAACATCATCCATTATATTTTTACTAATTAAAAACTGTTTTTCATGCAATTACATCATGAATCGGTCCCTTTTCAACACCAACAATTCCCAATCGTATTAGTTTGTGATTCTATACTTTTTCAACCCAACATAGGTTCGCTCTTTAGAATAAGTGAAGCGTTTGGTGTAGAGAAAATTCTCTTTCTAGGTATAGGCAATCAAATGAATCCGAGAAAAATCAACAAAACTTCACGAAATACGCATCGCCATGTAGCGCATGAATTATTTGAAAACAAAGAAGAAGTTGTCTCTTATTTAATCGAAAATGATTTTGAAATCATTGCATTAGAAATAACATCAGATAGCAAACCGTTAGTTGAAGTCTTAATTCCAAAAAACAAAAAAATTGCTCTGCTCATTGGAAATGAAATTGAGGGAGTTTCAGAATACTTTTTAAAAAAATCACATCAAATTACTCATATTGAAATGTTTGGAAAAAACAGTAGCATGAATGTCGTTCAAGCCACTGGAATTGCACTCTATGAGTTAACAAGAAAAATAAAACAATCCTAAAACCCTCTTTTTAAGAAAATAGTCATAAAATTTTTATTAAAAAAATTGGTAGTTCAAAAAAAATGTTATAAAATTGTTAAACAATTAACCAAATTAACTTTTTTATAACAATTTAACAAACCCAAATTATGAAAAAAATTTTATTGAGTGCAGCACTTTTGGTAATGCTTTTTTCTTGTCAAAACGAAGAAACCTTAAAAACCAACTCAGATGGACAAGCAGTAGCTAGAAGAGGCTGTGCAACGAACGAAGTTTTCCAAGCACAATTGGCTGCTGATCCATCGTTAGCAATTCGAATGAACCAAATCGAAGAATTTACTCAAAAAGCTAGATTAACTGGTAAATTAGTAAACGGAAAAGTAGTCATTCCTGTGGTTGTAAACGTTCTATACCGCACCGCAGCAGAAAACATTTCTGACGCCTTAATCCAGTCACAAATTGCCGTTTTGAACAAGGATTTTACAGCAACTAACACTGATTTTTCTAGTACACCCGCTTTATTTGCAGGTGTAGCTGCCAATGTTGGCATCACCTTCGAATTAGTTAAAATCAACCGTAAGTCTACTACAAAAACCACTTGGGGAACCAAAGATGCAATGAAAAAAACAAGCTCAGGTGGTATTGCCCCAACTTCTCCATCCAATACTTTAAACTTATGGGCTTGTACCATCGGTGGAGGTATATTAGGATATGCTCAATTCCCAGGTGGTGCGGCTGCTACAGACGGGGTTGTTATCGATTCTAAATATTTTGGAGTAACCAGTAATTCTGGAACAAGCTATCCTTACAATTTAGGAAGAACAGCTAGCCACGAAGTAGGACACTGGATGAACTTAAGACACATATGGGGCGATGCTAATTGCGGTAGTGATTTAGTTGCAGACACGCCTACTCATGATTCTGCTAATTACGGTGTACCCACCTATCCACATTTAAGCACTTGTACGGGTACTCCAGTAGAAATGACCATGAATTACATGGATTATACCGATGATAGAGGAATGTACATGTTTACCAACGGACAAAAAGCTAGAATGGCAGCACTATTTGTAAGTGGTGGCGCTAGAGCAGGATTCGGAATCTAAACCTCAAAAAAAATATTTACTCTTAAAACTCGCTAGACCTAGCGAGTTTTTTTTATATTTATCCCATAAAGAATCAACTTATGATAACATCCAAAATGATTTCGAATGGAATTATTAGAGCTATAGCAACAATTTTGGCCCTTACCGCAATAGCCTATTTTTTTTATCAAATACAATCCGTTTTAATCTATCTCGTTGTTGCCTTAATTTTAACTTTAATTGGTAATCCTATAGTAGATTTTTTCAAGAAAAAATTAAAATTTCCACACACTATGGCCACTATTACGACACTCACTTTGTTTGTAATTTTAATTTTTGGCATCATTACCCTTTTTGTGCCGTTAATCATTGCACAAAGTGAAAATTTATCTTTGTTAAACACCAAAGAAATTGAAAAAAATGCCATAGCTCTAATCAATCAAGTGAATGCCTTTCTAGAGAGTCATCATATCAATTCCAAAAAAGTCCTTAACTTCAATACCCTTACCTCAAATATAAATTTTGGTCTCATTCCCAATTTTTTAAATTCGATTTTGGGAACCATTAGTAGTTTTGGCATGGGATTAGGTTCTGTACTATTTATAACCTTTTTTTTTCTAAAAGACCGTGTTTTATTCATTGTTGGTGCCAAAAAATTAATTCCAGATACACACGAAGAGCCAATTTTAAACTCCATTGAAAAAATCAATCACCTTCTTTCTCGATATTTTATAGGGTTGCTCCTGCAATTGTTTATTGTTTTTTTACTTTACCTAGTGGTACTCTTAATTTTTGGGATTCCAAATGCGATCATTATTGCATTTTTATGCGCAGTACTTAACATCATTCCTTACATCGGCCCCTTAATAGCTTCCGTTTTAGCAGCAATTCTTTCTATGATTAGCCATCTTGGCAGCGATTTTCAATCCGAAATTCTGCCCACAACTATTTATGTTCTAATTGGCTTTTGGATAGTTCAACTCATTGACAATAATTTATCACAACCCATTATTTTTTCAAAAAGTGTCAGTTCACATCCGTTAGAAATCTTTTTAGTTATTCTAACCGCTGGTTTTCTATTCGGAATTTTAGGGATGGTGATTGCTGTACCATTATATACAATTTTAAAGGTAATTGGAAAAGAATTTTTTCCCGAAAATAAAATCATTCAGTTGTTAACCAAAGACATTTAACCTTGAATTTTGATCTATTACATATTGACGTTCAAAATTTTATTAACGATCAATTACCCCAAAACATAACGAAACTTGCTTTACAAAAAAATCCATTTCCAACCCTTGAATGGATGAAAATTTTAGAGCAAATTGAAAGTAAAGCCAAAGCCAAGGAAAAACTACCTACTTGGTTTTCGGCAAAAAACATTCTATATCCGCCAAAAATTTCCATTGAGCAAACCTCTTCTGAGACTACTGCTGCTTATAAATCTAACTTAATTTCAGGAACTAACTTAATTGATTTAACTGGTGGATTTGGAGTAGACGATTTTTACTTCGCTAAACAATTCAAAAAAGTGGTGCATTGCGAAATTAACCCTGAACTTTCCGCAATTACCGCTCATAATTTTGAACAATTAAAGGCCTTAAACATTGAGTGCAAAACAGGAGACAGCCATGATATACTTGGTTCTTTTGAGCAAACTTGGGATTGGATGTATATCGATCCTTCCAGAAGAAGTGAAAGCAAGGGAAAAGTTTTCATGCTAAAAGATTGCCTTCCCAATGTGCCAGAAAATATAGATTTGTATTTTTCTAAATCCAAATCAATTCTACTAAAAACAGCGCCATTGCTTGATTTAACCGCAGGATTATCAGAATTAAAAAATGTCAAAACCATTCACATTATTGCCCTAAACAACGAAGTAAAAGAACTTTTATGGGAACTTCATAAAGACTATTCCAGTAATGTTTCCATAAAAACGGTGAACCTTCTTAAAGATAAAGAAGAAACATTTGATTTACCCGAAAATGATAGTCCACCGAGTTATGGTTTGCCGCAGGAATACCTATACGAACCCAATAGTGCGATTATGAAATCTGGCGGTTTTGATGCCGTTAGTGCTGTTTTCCAATTGAATAAATTACATGTCCATTCGCATTTATATACTAGTACTGAATTAATCGAGTTCCCAGGCAGGCGATTCAAAATCAACAAACGACTGAACTACAATAAATTAGACTTAAAAAACAACTTAGTCCAGCAAAAAGCTAACATTACTACTAGAAATTTTCCGGAAACTGTAGAAAACATTAGAAAAAAATGGAAAATAAAAGAAGGAGGAAATACTTATTGTTTTTTCACCACTGATATAAATAACGATAAAATAGTTTTAATTTGCAGCAAAATTTAATCCAACATGAAGCAACTCGTATTTACCATTCTTATCCTTTCCAGTTTTTCTTTATTTGCCCAAAAACCATGTGACTATAGTACCAATGTCGTAGATTCTATAGGTAGTTATAAAGTAACAAAAGAATACATGATAAGCGAAAAAAACTTCGCTGGCACGGCTAGTTATATTTTCTTTTCTCTAGCACTAACAGATGGTGTACCCACTTTAAACATTCAAATGATACAAAAAAGTAAAGGCTTTATAAAAGCCAACTGCTTTGATAAAAACTCAAAATTGTTTCTTCAATTAAATGATGGAAGTATTATTTCTTTGGTGCATAAAGATCAAGAAAATTGCGGAACATTGTTGCGAGATGACAAAGGATTTGATAACAGAGTCACTACAGGCGAATTTTACTTTTTGAAAGATAGTTTTGAAAAGTTAAAAAACTCTCCTTTATCATTGATGCGAATAAAATATTTGACCGATTTGGAAGATTACATTATAAAAAAAGAATTTACTTCCGAATTAGACAACAAAGTGTATCAACCTGAAAATTATTTTATCAAAAATCTTCCTTGCATAGAAAATTAATCACATTCCCACTTTGTATTGGCTACTTTATCAGTCAGACCTGAGGCTAAGTTATAATGCCACCACTCTGATTCAAATGCCATAAACCCATTTTGAAGCATTATTTTCTTTAACATTTTACGGTTATCCATTACTTTTTTATCAGGAAATGGATACCCGTGACTTGCTTCTTTTCCAAAGAAATCAAATGCCGTTCCCATCTCTAATTCTTTACCCTCCAAAGTTACAAGGGTTAGGTCTACAGCCCCTCCCCTATTATGGATTGAACCTTTAGCAGGATCGGCAACATATTCTGGATTTGAAACTATTTTCCACATTTTTTTTTGTATATCTAAAGGTCGGTAACAATCAAAAAGTTTTATTTTATATCCTTTTTGTATAAACGTATCATTAGCTTTAATCAAGGCTTTTACCGTTTTCCATCTCAAAAAACATGCGGCACAATCATACACCTTTGACTTCAAAAAATTATCGGTAGTTGCATACTTCATGTCGTATACAAAATCCTGGCTATAGTCTTTCAAATTCACAAATGTAGTATCTGAAAGTGATGACATTAATCTATTTTTAGTAACTAATTGCCGTTCGGAAGTTTGGCTATACACTTTGAAATAAATAGATGAAAAAAGCAGGAAAAAAGAAAAAAGAAGTATAAAACGCATGATTCAATATTTTTTTATAAATGTATACAATTTGAAACAAAATAGAAAAACCCTTTTTTGTGCTTTTTATAAGAAAAAAGAAATAAAAAAAATACTTATAAAATACTTAGTGCATAAAATCTAGTTAGTCAAAAGGATGGATCCAATCCAATAAACTCAATTAATTTGAGGGGTTAAAATCAAGTAAAAACTAACTTTTTCAAAAATCCATAAAGAAAACACTATAAAAGAAAGAATTTATTTAATTTTAGAAACTATTACTTTCTAAAATCAACTAAATTCATGGAAAACAAAAAAACAATCTTTCGCTTAAGTGCATTGCTTTTAAGCTTTTGTTTACTTCCCTCGCTTTCAATAGAAGCACAAAATACGGCTAAGAAAAAGGACAAAACAGCCGTTTCTTCTGGCAACACTGCTTACTTCAATGGATTAAAATGGCGTAACATTGGTCCGTTTAGAGCAGGTCGCTCATTGGCAGTAGCAGGTCACGCAGACCAACCTTTAACGTATTACTTTGGAGCTACTGGTGGTGGTGTTTGGAAAACCACCGATGGCGGCAACGAATGGCTAGCCGTTTCTGATAGCACTTTTACTTCTTCCTCGGTGGGAGCAATTACAGTCGCACCTTCAGACCCAAATGTGGTGTATGTTGGGATGGGAGAAGCTGATATGCGTTCTAATATCTCCTTTGGAGACGGTATGTACAAATCTGTAAATGCTGGTAAAAACTGGAGTAAAATTGGACTCGACAAAGCCGATGCTATCGGAAACATCGAAGTGCATCCTAGCAATCCCGATATTGTTTTTGTAGCTGCAATGGGTAATCCATTTCATTCCAATCCAGAGCGCGGCATTTACCGCAGTACCGATGGTGGAAAAAACTGGAAACTAGTGCTGTCTAAAAATGACAAAACGGGCGGAATGGTGGTCCGTATCGACGTGAACAATCCAAGAGTGATTTATGCGACACTTTGGGAAGCTTACCGAAATGGGCATTCCATGTCTTCTGGAGGAACCGAATCTGGTCTTTTCAAATCTACCGATGGTGGCGATACTTGGACTAACTTAAGTACCAAACCTGGAATGCCAGTAGGGCTTTTGGGCAAAATTGGAATCGCTGTATCACCTGTAAACTCCAACCGTTTGTATGCCTTGGTAGAAAACGACAAAGGAGGACTGTACCGTTCTGATGATGCAGGAGAACATTGGTCACTCATCAACGAAGACAAAAACTTATGGCAACGCCCTTGGTATTATATGAATTTGCAAGCTGATCCAAAAAATGAAGACGGTTTGATTGTGTTGAATGTAGATGCTTGGAAATCATCGGATGGTGGTAAAAATTTCAAAAAAATACCAGTACATCACGGCGATACTCACGATGTGTGGATCAATCCGAAAAACCCAGAAAACTATATTATTGGAGATGATGGTGGAGCAGAAATTACCTTTAACGGTGGTGCCAATTTTTCAGATATTGACATTCCAACGAGTCAATTTTACCATGTATCCTTAGACAATGATTTTCCGTATAACATATATGGTGCACAACAAGACAATTCCTCTGTTAGAATTGCTTCAAGAACCACTGGTTCCAGTATCGACAGAGAAGATTGGTTTCCAGTTGCGGGTGGCGAAGCGGGATACATTCAAGCCGATCCTAGCAATTCCGACCTTACTTATGGTGGCGAATATGATGGACAGTTGAGTAAATACAATTCGAGAACCAAACAAGGACAAGATATTTCACCTTATCCAGAATCCAACATTGGTTCACCAGCAAAAGCCAAAAAACACCGTTTTCAATGGACCTACCCTATCGTTTTTTCTCCGCATAATCCCAAAAGAATGTATGTGACCTCACAATATGTATTGGTTACAGAAGACGGAGGACATTCCTTTACTGCCATAAGCCCAGACTTAACCCGAAATGACCCAAAAACCACTGGAGACACTGGAGGTCCAATTACCAAAGACCAAACGGGAGCCGAAGTCTATGCCACTATTTTTACCTTTTCAGAAGCGCCAACAGAGCAAGGGGTGCTTTGGACTGGTTCTGACGATGGTTACATTCATGTTTCTAAAAACAATGGAGCAAGCTGGGACAAAGTCAACATTCCAACTTCAATGTTACCTGAGTTTTCTTTGATAAGCATTATTCACACTTCGGAACACACCAAAGGAAAAGCTTATGTTGCTGCCAACAAATACATGTATGGCGACCGTGCTCCTTACCTTTTCAAAACCACAGATTACGGAAAAACTTGGAAAAAAATCACCGCTGGAATTCCTGCTGATGAATATTGTAGAGTACTGCGCGAAGACCCTAACAAACCAGGACTTTTGTACGCTGGAACCGAAAGAGGTATTTATGTTTCCTTCAACGACGGTGACTCATGGGAAAAACTGAACCTGAATTTACCGCTTACGCCTATTCGTGATTTGCAAATTCACAAACGCGATAAAGATTTGGTTGTGGCGACACACGGACGTGCTTTCTGGATTTTGGATGACATTACGCCTTTACACGAAATAATGGATAAAAAGGTAACAGGCGAAAAATACCTTTTCCAACCCAGAACCGCCTACAGAACACAAGGTCGTCAAAGCGATACCAAATCAGCGGGCACCAATGCTCCAAATGGGGTAATCGTTCGTTTTTATCAAAAAACGAAAGCAGCCAAAGAACTAGAACTCGAATTCTTGAACGATAAAAACGAAAGTATCATCAAGTATTCTTCGGTTAAAAACACCAAAGGCGAACCCCAAAAAGTAGCCAAAGAATTCCACCAAGACACTGAGATAGAAAAAGCAGGTTACGTGCCCAACAATGCCGGAATGAACGTTTTTGTTTGGAATATGCGCTATCCAAATGCTACCGAAGTGGAAGGCACGAATGTAATGTGGGCGGGTTCTGGCGTAGGTGCCAAAGTTCTTCCAGGCACGTACAAGGTTCGTTTTATCGAAGACAAAAAAATCATCGGTGAACAAACTTTTGACATCAAAAAAGACCCAAGAGCCGAAGGAACCGATGCCGACTTGAAAGAACAATTCGAATTCCACCAAAAAATCAACAAAAAGGTAGACGAAGCCCATTTGGCCATCAACAAAATCCGCAAGATTAAAGGACAAATCAATAGTTATGTTGGTGCGGTGAAAGATTCGGTTATGGTGAAAGAAATGAAAAAAATGACCGAGCCTACCCTCAAATCTTTAGAAGAGCTAGAAGCTACTTTGATGCAGCCTAAAGCCAAAGCCCCACAAGACGTTTTGGCCTACCCTATTATGCTAAACGATAAAATGGCAGGATTGGGTTCGAATGTTTCCTCAGGAGACACCAAACCAACCAAAGGCGCTTATGAAGTATACGATGATTTGGCTAAAAAAATTGATGCCGCAGTAGCGAAAGTCAATGAAATTGCAACGGTCAAAGTACCCGAATTCAATGCCTTCATCCAACAAAAGCAGATTCCTGCCATAGTGATTGAGGATAAAAAATAAAGCACCCTTTACAATGCAAGCCGTTTCTGAAAAGAAGCGGCTTTTTTTATTCCCCAAAAAAGCATCCAAAAAAACAACAAATTTTGTTAATTGATTTTTAGTGTAATCAATTGCATCCCGCTTTAGCGGGATGACATAATGATAAAAGATACAAAGGCTTTAGCCGAAACTTAGGTACTATTTTGGCTAAAGCCTATTACTAAACTCATTGTAAAGAACGGGCTAAAGCCCATTCCTATTGATTTTTTTACAATCCTGCTCTTTGCGGCTCTGCGCCTTTGCGAGAACAATTTCACACCCAAACACCGAGACACAAACTATCTTTTCAATACTTTATCTCTAACCTGTACTGAGCCATCAAATTGTCGCAAAAATAATAATTGCCGTAAAAAATCATAAATACTACAAATTAAGTCGATTCCGTTTCAAATTATCATCGAATTCACGGCTACTTTCTCACTTAAATTTTATAGTTTTATAAAGACAAAAAACAAAGCTTTTTTACTTCTCTAAATGTGTTTTTTATGAAAATAGCCCTTTACAGTAATGAATTTCCTCCGCACATTTATGGTGGTGCGGGAGTACATATCGATTTTTTAAGCCAAGAATTGGCCCAACTCGCCCAAGTAGAAGTCCGCTGTTTTGGGGCACAATCCGAAACTACCCAAAATATGCACGTGCAAGGCATCACCTCCAGCTTGACCAAAATGGAAGACCCAAGCAATGCGCACATCAAAATGTTTCATAACCTGAGTAAAAATGTCGAGATGGCACAAGCCACACCCGAGGCCGACATTGTCCACTGCCACACTTGGTACACCCATTTGGCGGGCGTTTTTACGCGCGAACTGCTACAAGTACCGCTCATTTTGACTACCCACAGTCTCGAAACCCACCGCCCTTGGAAGGTCGAGCAACTTGGCAACGGTTATTTCCTGTCGCGTTGGTTGGAGCAACACGCCTACGCCTCTGCCGATGGTGTGATTGCCGTAAGCGAACAAATGAAAACCGATGTCATCGAAGCTTATGGCGTAGCACCCGAAAAAGTTACGGTGATTCACAACGGCATCGACCCCGATTTTTACCAACCCACTTTTGATGATGCACTGTTGACCGAATTAGGCATCGACCCTAACATTCCGTTTGTGTTGTTTGTGGGACGCATCACGCGCCAAAAAGGCATTTCGCAACTCATCGCTGCGGCACAACATTTCAATGCCAATTGCCAAATCGTATTGTGTGCAGGCGCCCCCGACACACCCGAAATCGCCGCCGAAACCGAACAACTCATCGCCGAGCTAAAAGCCACCCGCGAAGGCGTCATCCTCATCTCCGAAATGCTCCCAAGAGAAAAAGTAAAAGTGCTCTACAGCCACGCCCGCGTTTTCGCCTGCCCCTCGTTATACGAACCCTTTGGCATCATCAATCTCGAGGCTATGTCCTGCGAAACACCCGTAGTAGGAAGCGCCGTAGGAGGCATACCCGAAATCATCGTCGAAGGACAAACCGGATTTTTGGTACCCCTCGCCCCCGTTTCCCGAACCGATTTTAACCCCGCCAATCCTCAAGCCTTCCAACACCATTTTGCCACCAAAGTCAATCTCTTGCTCGACAACGAAGCCTTGGCCAACCAAATGGGAAAAGCCGGTCGCCAACGCGTACTCCAACAATTCAGTTGGGCTTCTATCGCCAAAACCACCTTGGCCTATTACCAAGAAGTCATTGACCGTTTCGAAAAAGAAAAAGCATAATTGGGGCGTGACCCCAGTACCACAAAGGGGCGAATAGCAAACGTGTTATGCGCCCCTTTGCGTTCCTGCGGTCGGGCTATCCATACTACTTCGGTAGTTTATTCCTATCCCTCACGCGCAATGTCATTAAGTTAAGAGGGGGGGAAAAAATAGCACGCAGATTCAACAGATTTTAACTGATTTTTCTGCGCAAATCTGCGAAATGTGCGTGAAAACAAAAAGTGTAATTCCTTAACTTAATGACATTGATTCCTATCCTTCAGGCAAAACAGCATTAAGTGAAGAGTTAAATGATTACTGATGTAAAAGACACTGAAAATCATTTAATTTTTATTCACTTGCTCCAAATAGTCGTCTTACTAACTAAAATTGCCTTCAAGGACGTTTGACCAAAGTTTCTTGTTCATAGAAAAAAAAAGGTATCTCATTAGAAAATAGCTCAATGTAGATTTTTTTTCTAAAAAAAGAATATATTTGGAATAACATCAATGTTACAACGTAGCATTTTTGTTGCAGTTTTAAATTGATAAGCCAATCATAGTGCCATTGGAGCAATGTATTGTGACAGCAAGGAAGGAACTGATAAAAAAACACAATACCGTTTTTAGTTTGAGATGCAACCTTAATATATTTTGATAACAAATTAAATTTTAAAAAAATGAAAGAGATAAAAAAAATCACATTATTATTTATAGTTACACTTACGTCACTTTCTTACAGTTTTGCTCAACAGCAAATTAATAAATCTCGAAAAAAAACTACTATTGCTGTCGCAAATCCACTTCCATCTTGGAACGAAGGAGCAACTAAAAAATCCATTATTGATTTCGTAACGAAAACTACAAAAGAAGGCAGTAAAGATTTTATTCCTGTTTCTGACCGCATTGCATGTTTTGATAATGACGGAACGTTGTGGAATGAGTTTCCTATTTGTTTTGAATTTGCCTTTGCTATAGACCGTGTTAAAGCAATGGCAGCACAACATCCGGAATGGAAAACTACGCAACCATTTCAGGCAGTCCTTGAGGGTGATATGAAAACTGCTTTGTCTGGTGGCGAAGAATCTCTCATGCAAATTATTGCTGCAACACATACTGGAACGTCAACTGAAGTATTTGAACAAAACGTTAAAGATTGGTTACAAACTGCAATACATCCTAAAACTGGGAAACATTACACAGAAATGGTTTTTCAGCCAATGTTGGAGTTACTCAATTATTTAAGAGCTAACGGATATAAAACATTTATCGTTTCTGGTGGCGGTGATGATTTTATGCGCGTATTTTCTGAGCAAGTTTATGGAATTCCTCCTTATCAGGTTGTTGGTAGTTCCGTTAAAGTAAAATACGATACAACAAACGGAAAACCTACACTAATAAAACTTCCCGAAGTTAATTTCATTAACAATAAAGACGGGAAACCCGTTGGTATCTATCAACACATTGGCAAAAAACCAGTTTTTACTGCTGGAAACTCTGATGGAGATTATGCTATGCTACAATGGACTAGTACTGCAAGTACTCCACAATTCGGGCTAATTATTCATCACACAGATGCTGAAAGAGAAGCAGCTTATGATCGTACTTCTTCTATTGGCCATCTTGAAAAAGCTTTGGATGATGCAGTAAAATATAATTGGCAAATTGTAGATATAAAGAATGATTGGAAAAAGATTTATCCTTTTGAAAAATAATATCAATAATTTATATCACTTCACCCGTTTATTGGTGCATACAAATCGTTAAAGTATACAGCCCGAACATATCCAACTTAGCGCTATTTTTTAATCAACTTTTGATCAACAAACACGATAAAAATAACCTAATTCACTTGAAAGTAATGGGCTTTTAAAAACTGTAAAAACGCAACTGCGCCTCCATCGCCAAAACCACCTTGGCCTATTACCAAGAAGTCATTGACCGTTTCGAAAAAGAAAAAGCATAATTGGGGCGTGACCCCAGTACCACAAAGGGGCAAATAGCAAAGGTGTTATTCGCCCCTTTGCGTTCCTGCGGTCGGGCTATCCATACTACTTCGGTAGTTTATTCCTATCCCTCACGCAAATCACAGAAGTTTAAGGCAACTAAACACTAAAGAATATTTCAGATTTTTTTAATATTTTTTGAAGGAAAAAGGATATATTTGATAAATAAAGAAATCTGAATACACTGGGATCTTTGTTTCTAATATAAATATGATAAGTATTATTTTATCAGACTTATATGCTAATTGTGTGCAATGCCAAAACACGATTGTAGAAAATTACAAATAATGAAATTTTAAAATAATGGAAAAAAGAATAGAGTTTACAAGCAAGACCGTAAAATTTGAACAATTGTTTTTGGACCCAAATAATCTAAGATTTAAAAACTTTGACAGTTCATCTAAGCTTGTTCCTATAGCAAGAATAAAAGATGAAAGTGTTCAAAAAACAACTTTAGGTAAGTTAAAAGATGACGAATTCCAAATAAAAGCTCTTAGAGATAGTATTCTTGAAGTTGGTTTTCTACCTATGGATAGAATTGTTGTGACTGAACTAGATGAGAATTCATATTTGGTTATTGAGGGAAATAGAAGAATTGCGGCTTTAAAGTGGATTGAAGAATTAATTAATGAAGGGATTGCTGAAAAAGAAGTGAAGGATACTTTCGCCGAAATTCCAGTAAACATAATAAATAAAGAATCTGATACAGAAAGTAACAGATTAAAAATTCAAGGAATAAGACACATATCAGAAATAAGACCTTGGGGAACATATCAAAAAGCAGTTCTAATAAAATCTATGATTGAAGGAGAAAAGCTAACACCACAAGACGTTGCGAATGCAATTGGATACAGAACCCAAGAAGTTAATCGAATTTATAGAGGATACAAACTTCTTGAGCAAATGCAAAATGACGCAGATTACAGTGAGTATGCCAAACCTGATTTAATAACTTATTTTTATGAAGCAGTTGGTCGTGCTCCATTAAAAACTTTTTTTGAATACAACGATGCCACATATGAATTTGAGAATGAAGATAATTTTAAGCTTTTCTATAAATGGATAACTAAAGATCCTGACAATGGAAATATTCAAAAAATCTCATCTTCAACAAATGTGAGAGATTTGACTAAAATTGTTGGAAATGCTGAAGCTTTAAGTTCTTTCAAAGAAGATTCAACAAGTTTAGAAGGTGCTTTAGCCATCGTCATTAAATATTCAAGTTTTGATTGGAAAAAAGAAATTAATCAAGCAATTGAAGCTTTGAAAAAATTGCCAACTGATGAATTAGAAAATTTCACCGAAACAGATATAATTTTACTAACAGGATTGAAAGAAATTATCGAAAAGCGTATTAGCCTATATGACAAAATCAGAAGTATTAAATAAATACGCAAAAGAGCTGTATTTTCAAATATTAGTCACATTTAAACCAACTTATAAATCGTTGAACTTAAATGATGAAGTTGAAAGATATGCTATAGAAAACTCTTTAACTTTAAGTCCTGATGAACAAATAAAAATATTAAAACAAACTAAGAAAAATTTAAAAAATTATATTGAAAGTAGAACCCAAAAGGGTTCCTTTTCAAAGTTTAATTTTTCTCTTAGTGATGACGATTTCATTATAGGATTAGCTAATACAAAGAAAGAATTTGAAGTATTTCCAGACTTTGTTAGATATATGATTAAAATGAATGATAATGATTTTGAAAAATTTTCTTCTAAATATATTCAATTACATTTTTGTGATTTTGGATTTGCGACCAGAAAATCAAGTGATGGTGGTATTGATTTTATTGGCACAGGTACATTCAAAAGACTTGTAAATATTGCAGATAAACCTGTAGATTTAAAAAATAAAAATTTGTCATTTCGAATGGTCGGACAATCTAAAAGGTACAAACCCGAAAATGCTATTGGCCCAAGAGAAATAAGAGAATTTTTAGGTAGTGTGAGAATTCTACAAGAAGCACTTCATCCAAATAAAGAAAGTGCGTGGCTAGGACAAACTGATGTACTAAATAAAATAAAACTTGCAGAACCTTTTATTTATACATTTTTAACTACTTCGTATTATTCTGATGATGCCGTTGAATTAGCAAATAAATTGGGAATTTACATTTATGATATTGATGATATGATTTTTGATTTGATAGAACATAAGGTTGGAATAAAATCTAATAAATTTAATGTTGTTGAATTTGAAAAATGGTGCCGAAATTAAGCACTGCACACAACGCACGCTACAAGCAATTTGGGCAATAGACTTAATGGGAAGTTGGTTTTGCATTTGGAAGTTTAGTGATAACCGAAAAATAAATCTTAATTTAGTCCCAAACAGCCCGAAGTACTAAATCGTTAAAAACAATACCTAAACCAACCTATGTATAAAGAATATCCGAGCATATTAGACCGCATAAAATCAACAACCATCGATACTATAATTATTATTGGATTTATGTATCTAGCTTCAGAAATATTGAACTTATTTGAAAATGTACCAAATTATTTCAGAATGATAGTATTTGCAGGAATATGGTTGTATGAACCAATTTTAACTGCGTTTGGAGCAACAATTGGGAATGACAAGATGGAAATACGCGTTAGAAGTAACTCAGATCACTCAAAAAAAATTAATTTATTTCAAGCTGTTATAAGATTTATCATTAAAATTTTGCTTGGTTGGTTATCATTCATAACAGTATTTTCAAGTAAAAAAAGCAGAACAATTCATGATTATCTTAGTGGAAGTGTAATGATTAAAGCATAATAGCAGAGCCTCTGATAGCTGGTATTAATGAACCCCGCTCATCAAAGCATCCAAACCATTAATATTTACTGCGCGAACGTCTCCAATTCAGCACTACAACTTCAGCAGCAACCAAAAACCTATACATAATAAAGACTATGACTGAAAAATTCTTAAAAGCAAAGCATTGGCAATTATTCTTACTAACTTTTGGAATACCAATGCTTTTTCAAATTGTGCTGATGATAACTATGTTTGCAAATATCGGCAGTGATAATAATCCTGATGTTTCATTGCTTTTTAATTACTTTATGTTTTTTCCAATAATTATGATTCTTATTGTGGCAACACAATTTGGTTGGTTTTGGTCTGTGGGCATTGGACTTCAGAGTAAAGTTCCCGAAAATGTAAAAATGAAAACCAAAAAATTTAAAATATTTTTTTTCATTCCGTTGCTATATATCATCCTTCTTTCAACAATTTTTAGTGTGTCTGCGAGCGGAATGATGGAAAACGAAACACCTCCAGCCGTTGAATTAATTATGAGCCTTGTTGTAATTATTATACCCTTACATTTGTTCTCAATGTTTTGTATTTTCTATTCATTATATTTTGTAGCCAAAACATACAAAACGGTTGAATTACAGCGTCAAGTGAGTTTTTCTGATTTTGCAGGAGAGTTTTTTATGATTTGGTTTTACCCAATTGGAATATGGATAATTCAGCCGAAACTCAACAAAATTATTGAAAATGAAAGTACTGCTCCCAATCCAAAACAGATTTGAGTAGTTGCTTTCCCGAAGCTCTTCAAAGCAAACAAACCATTAAAGTATGCTGCGCGAACATCTCCAATTTCGCGCCATTTTTAAACAGATTCTCACTCAAACACGATAAAAGTCTCACGCCTTTTTAGCCTAAATACCTTTAGAATAATAAGCTTTAAAAACTGTAAAAACACCCCGCTGCGATAACTGAAACTTGTAACGCATCTTGGAGCAACAGCAACCTAAAAGAAACAAAATTAAAAATGAGAAAAATAATCATACTTTTACTTCTAATGCTATTCGTGCACCTTAAAGGAAATTGCCAAACCAAAATAGTACAACCAAAAGAAGTAGTTAAAACCGCCTTTGGATCTATACTGGATAGTTTAAAAGTCAAAGGCTCCATTTTAATTTATGACGTAAAAAACAAAACATTTTATTCCAACGATTTCTCTTGGGCAAAAACTGGTGTAATTCCGGCATCAACTTTTAAAATTCCAAACTCAATAATTGCCTTAGAAACTGGAGTAATCAAAAATGATTCCGCACTATTTAAATGGAACGGTGAACAACGAAAATTTAAAAAATGGGAAGAAGATTTAACGTTCAAAAAAGCGTTTGAAGTTTCTTGCGTTCCTTGTTATCAAGAAATTGCTAGAAAGATTGGGGTAAAGAGAATGAAATCTTATTTGAAAAAATTGGCCTACAAAGGAATGGTTTTCGACACCTTAACGATTGATACTTTTTGGTTACAAGGAAAATCGAAATTTTCACAAATGCAACAAATTGACTTTTTAGAAAGACTGTATTTCTCAAAATTACCAATTTCAAAAAGAACTGAAACCATAATGAAGGACATCATGCAGCTTGAAAAAACTGAAAGTTATGTTTTAAGCGGTAAATCAGGTTGGGGAATGCGAAATGAAATCAATAATGGTTGGCTTGTAGGATATTTAGAAACGAATAATGCTGTTTATTTTTTTGCAACAAACGTAGAAAAAGAAGCAACAACTATGGATGAATTTCCTTTAATTCGTTTAAATGCAACTAAAGAAGCTTTTAAAAAACTAAAGCTGATTAAATAAAAACCGAACAAAGAGCCCTTGCTCATAAAAAATTTAGCAAATTCGCTTTGCCAAAGCATCAGGAAAAAAGTTGATTTTGTATTTGCGCTCCTAAAAATTGGCAAATACAACTATTTAGATTACATTAGTGATGTACCTATTGTACTACCAGAGTGTTAGTAAAACTAGACAGCACCGACTGCTAACCTCACTATAAACTAACCACAACTTGGTTGAGCCATTGCCAACCTTACAACGACGCCTGAAAACATGATAAAAAAGACAACATTGACCTCTAAACTTTTTAGTAGCTGGAAAAAATTGGGTCCTGGTCTTGTGACAGGCGCTAGTGATGATGACCCCTCTGGAATTGCCACTTATTCGCAAGCAGGTGCTTCATTTGGACTAGCCACCTTGTGGACAGCCATCATTGCTTTTCCGTTAATGGCTTCAATTCAGCAAATGTGTGCGAGAATTGGGTTGGTCACCTCACAAGGATTGACTGGGACACTCAAAAAACACTATCCAAGACCTATTTTATATTTGATGCTGCTATTTAGCTTTCCTGCCATTGTCATGAACATTGGCGCTGATATTGCTGGTATGGGTGCGGTGGGAAATTTGCTCTTTCCCTCCATAGACGCTAATTTTTTCAGTGTCCTTTTTACCATTATCCTTCTAGGGTTAATTGTTTATTTACCCTATCAAAAAATAGCATCCGTTCTAAAGTATTTGTGCATTGTTATGTTGGTGTATTTTATTGTTCCTTTTTTGTCTAAACAGGATTTTAAAGAAATACTGAAAGCAACATTTATTCCGACGCTACAATTTGACAAAGATTTTATTGCCATAATTGTAGGCATATTGGGTACGACCATTTCTCCCTATCTTTTCTTTTGGCAAGCCTCTGTAGAGGTGGAAGAGATGAAAAACAAAAGGAAACATTTGATAGTAAATAAAAAGATAATTCATGAGATTAACCAAGATGTTGATTTTGGAATGACCGTTTCCGGATTTGTTATGTATTTTATAATTCTTACTACGGGAACTGTTTTATACCAAGGCGGTATCCATCAAATTGACACCGTAGAACAAGCGGCAATGGCATTAAAACCATTAGCTGGAAATCTCGCCTATTTGCTTTTTGCCATTGGAGTAATTGGAACAGGACTTATTGCTATTCCGGTATTGAGTGGTTCAATTTCGTACATCATTACGGAAACCTTTGGTTGGGAACAAGGACTTGATAAAAAATTTCATGAGGCCAAAGCATTTTATATCATTATTGCCATTTCGCTGTTACTAGGGTTATCTTTAAATTACATTGGCATTACTCCAATTCAATCATTGATTTATACAGCTATTCTTTATGGATTAACAGCTCCTGTCTTAATTGCAATCATCTTACACCTCTCAAACAACAAAAAAATAATGGGCAGAAACGTCAATGGAAGATTAACTAATATCCTAGGCTTTTCAGCATTAATTATTATGACAGTGGCAGCTGTAGCTTTAATTTATCTACAATTTTCAGACCTGTAACCCCAATCCTCGAAGCATACAAACCTTTGAAATATGCTGCAAACGTCTCTGACTTCTCGCCATTCATCATCAGGTTTTCCAAGTAAATCCGACAAAAGTCTCACTCCTTTTCAACCCAATTGCCTTTAAAATAATGGACTTTTAAAAGCTATAAAAAACACCGAAAATGACCTTTGCACTTTTTTGTTTTTTTTAGTTAAGTAACAACATAAGAATTGCTATAAAAAATGAGAGATTTTTTAGAGAGATTTTTAGAGAAATTAAAATGAATACTACTGAAGTTGTTTTAATAAAAAGCAAAGTTAAAAATGCGAAAAAATTTACTATAGTTTTTTTTTGAGAGAGGGGAATTTGATTCCATTTAGTTTTGGATTTGGAATAGACAAGATTCCCCTAATTTAGCTTTAAATAATTCAATCAACATCGTTTTCATGTCATATTTATTATTGCTGATTTGTGTTGGCTCAAAAAAATATTCCTAAGATGAATGATATAAAAAATTAAAATTGCTGATGAATTAAAGGTAACATAATAGATCATAATCAAAACGTCCAGTAAGATTTCATTACACTTGATTGAAAAACTAAAGAAAATAAGAAGTCATTTATAAAAATATTATTTCGAAAAATATTCATTTAAAAGGGTTGGCAGGAAACCCCTTGAATTTGCAACAAATCTAAACACAAAATTTATATTTTCTAATTTAAATATATTTGACTAATTTAGATTAACAACAAACGCTGTATTTTTAAAAAGACTTACTTTATGCAAAGTATGGAAAAATTCAGGAAATATTAAACACATAAAATAATTATACTAGATAATCAATTATGAAAAAAAGTCTATTTTCTGCAATAATTGCAATTTTAATCTTTACCAATAATTTTGCACAAACCACTTGGGAGGCACCTTATGTTGGGTCTTCAAAAGAAATTTTATACCTTCCAGACGCCAACGCTGTTTATTGGCGATATGGCTGGGAGCGTACTGAAAACCAAACCAGTGGATATATTATTAAAGGAGAATTTCCTGATGCAAGGTATTTTAGTTATAACATATATGATGATAACACAAAAACCTCATTAGGGAGCTTAACAGATATAAATATAGTAGCCGATGGTAACAACGAATATTCAATATATATTGTTCCCGAAGGGACAATCATAAATGCTAAAAATGTTTTTTACTTCAAAAAGAACTTGACAAAAATTTCTATAATGTTGCGCCATTATTTACCTAAAAACAACATAAATGGGAATAAACCACTCCCGACAATTGCCAATTTTGACCCAAAAAACAATGCAATAGAAAAAGCAAACAAAAGCACTACTGTACCAAAATTTTCAAAAGAAGATGTCGATAAATACTTAATCCCAATGTTTAATAAGTTTATGGAAAATTCTGAAGAAGAAATGGAAAAACTCATGACTAATGAATCAAAAAAAACACTTAATATTGAAGAACTAATATGTAAACAAGTTGTTGAAGGTGCTTTTAATTTTTATAAAAAAGATAGTTTAATTCATTCTTATAATTTGAAATCAGACGGAACTTATCCCAATAAAGACAATCATTATTTGACAATGCCAATGATAAGATTTAATCCATCAGATGTTTGTATTGTTAAATTTAAAGCACCAAAATTTCCAAAAACAAAATCAGAATTTACTAAATCAGATGTTCGATATTTTTCGATAAGCCAAGGAGACGAACTTACATATAATATGCAAACTATAGCTGATTATCAATTTTTGATTCATCCGGACGGATTCATATATATTGTGATCGGAAATGAAACAGAAGCGTTAAAAAACAAAGCTAAGTCGTTGAAAATTAATTTTATGCCATGGTTGACCAAAGAAAAAATGCTACTTATATACAGAAATATGTTACCTAATGAAAACTATAAGTTAGGCGTAAATTCTGTCCCTGAAATGGATAAAACAAAACCAGCTGAAAAACAAAGAGGAGAACGATTTATAGGTGAATTTTCACCCATATCAAATTTTTTCTCAACAGAGATATTTATGAAATCTACCTCAATACCAAAATTTTAATAATTACATTTCAACTAAATTATGACTATGTTTTTTGAAAATCTGATTAAGCTTTTATATGGCATTATAATTTTTACAAGTCCTTGCAAAACCTCTAAAAAAATTTTAATCCCTGATTACTTCTAAAATACAAATATCGTTGAAATATGCTGCAAACGTCTCTGACTTCTCGCCATTCATCATCAGGTTTTCCAAGTAAATCCGACAAAAGCCTCACTACTTTTTAACCCAATTCTCCTTAAAATAATGGACTTTTAAAAGCTATAAAAAACACCAAAAATGACCTTTGCGCTTTTTTGGTGTTTTTTTTTAGTTAAGTACAACATAAGAATTGCAATAAAAAATGAGAGATTTTGTAATATGATTAGGTAAAAAGCAGATAAACTTTTAGTATGTTTATGTCTTTGAATGAAAAGTATAAAATTCTCAAAGTAAAGCAGTTTGACAATGAGAAAAATAATCATTAAAATAAATTTATGAAAAAAACAGTTTTAATTATTTTGATTTGTTTCTTTTCAAATTACGCTTTTAGTTGTGTTTGTGGTATCACAACATTAATGGAGAGATTTAAAAAATCTGATTTTGTTGCAAAGGTCAAAATAGTAAAAATAACCAATATTGAAAATGATTTTGATTATCAAGATGCTGAAATTGAAATACTAGAACTCTATAAAGGAGAAAAACGACAAACAATTAAGATTTTGTACGCAATTAATAGTTCTTGTGCATTTAATGTTCAAGAAAACTCAACTTGGTTAGTTTTTGCTGATAATTATAATGGAAAACTAAGTTTCGGTTTTTGCTCAGGCTCTGAACAAATAGACAGGAATTTTGATACAAATGAATATCCAAATGCTCAAAAATATCATAATCAATCCATTCAAATAAAATTATCAATTCTTACTATCTTAAAAGAAAACAGAGTTACTACTTTTAATGAAAATGGCTTGTGGCTTCTTCGCTCAAAAAAATGTGATAGCGATTTTAAAGGTTATGAAGTAAATAATAATATAGCCCTTTATGAAATTAAGGTTAGTACTAAATTGAAAATAAAAAAAGTCAAAGCTTTAAAAGAATTTGACAATGCGGCTTTATCAAAAGAAATCTTGAAATGTCTTTCCAAAAACTTTATAATTGACAATAAGGAAATAAAAAAAATACCAAAAAAAACCAAAATTTATATTGCCTACGCATACTACAAAAATGATAATCCAAATGAAAGCTTTATGAGTGAAATTGAGTTATAATTCAAAAACTTCTAAATACAAAAGCAATATAAGCATTGGGTTTTTCCGAAGTATTGGAAGAAAATTATTTATTTTATTGGAGTCTAGAAGCTTCAGAATGACAAAATAAGAAAACAAGGCTTACTTATGCCAAATAAAAGAGGTTCGTAATTTTGGCTAAAGCCTTTACGCCTTTCAAATTTAACCCCTCCAACTAAAGCTCGAGGCAATTAATTTCTAAAAAAAACTTGAATAGTTACAAAAAAAGAATAAAATTAAATGACCGAAATCATAGCTATTAAAAATAAACCGAATTGGGTTATTGCCTTAACATTTCCTTTTGTGCTATTACTTTTGATCTTAATAATGCTTGCTATTTTACCTATTGTTTCGGTAAGTAATACGTACTTGCTATCTGCTTTGGATTACGTTTTTTCATTGATACCGTTTCTAGGATTTTTTATTCTTTTCCTTTACGTATGGTTATGGAATACTTTCGGCAAAGTGATTTTAGAAATCTCGCCTGAAAAGATAAGAGTCACGAATAAAAACAAACTTTTCAATAAACCAAAAGAATATCTGAAATCTGAAATACAAAAAATTGGTATTGTAGATTTTGGAGTTGAACAAACAAGATATTATATACGATTAAATTATTTATTTTCAAATTCTAACTACTCGATTACGATTCAAAAAGGTAGAGAAACTATTAGAATAGTTGATTGGTTGAGTTATGAAGAAGCACATAGCATCCTCGAAAAAATAAATCAATACACAACTCCCTATAAGAACTAAGGTTTCGTTGTATATCTTTTATAGCAAAATGTTTGTTCTTTTTCTGATGTTACCATATTGAAATTAATCATCTTCGTGTATAAGCTAATTAGAAAGTTTCTGTTCTTTGGTAGCAGCCTTTTTAATTTCACTTCTTTCATACATAACGTAAAAACCAGCTACCTTGAAACTTATTCCTGACTCAAAGACATGTTCTTGGACAAAATAATGGCTTTAGTACTCGTATTTGTAAAGAATCCTATCACCAATCGTTAAATAGTACTCTAAACTTTACTCCACCCGCAAAAAGAATACAAACTACCTGAATTTGTATTATCTAACGGCTTAAATAAGGAGATATTTTTGCATTATAATTTTAAAAATGAAAAAATGAAAAAGACAATCTTTATTACTGGAGCAAGTAGCGGCATAGGAAAAGCAACTGCAAAATTATTTCAATCCAAAGGTTGGAATGTAATTGCCACAATGCGAAATCCAGAAAATGAGAAAGAATTAAAAGAATTAGACCATGTTCTTGTTGTCCAACTTGATGTTTTAGATTTGGATTCTATTCAAAAAGCGTTTGCAGAAGGCGTTCAAAAATTTGGAAGTGTGGATGTCGTACTCAACAATGCAGGTTATGGTGCATACGGGCCTTTAGAAACCTTTAGTAGAGAAAAAATCATACGCCAATTCAATACCAACGTAATCGGTCTTCTAGATGTTACCCAAACTGTTTTGCCTCATTTTAGACAAAACAAAAAAGGAATTATCATTAACATATCATCTATTGGAGGAAAAATGACTTTTCCGTTGGGTTCATTATACCACGGGACAAAATTTGCCGTTGAAGGAATTTCAGAATCATTAAATTATGAAGTTGAAGCTTTTGGCGGACAAGTAAAAATTGTAGAACCGGGCATGATCGCTACTGATTTTGGTGGCAGATCCTTTGATTTCTCTAACGATGGAACTATAGCTGAATATCAAAACATTGTTAACGCCTTGATGACTGCTATGCCTACAATGGCAGAAAATGCATCTCCTGCCAGCTTAGTAGCCGATGTTATATTTGAAGCGGCCACGGATGGCAAAAAACAACTGCGATATACTGCGGGAGAAGATGCAAAAATCCTTGTAGCAAACCGCCAACAATACGATGATGCCACATTTATTGGCGGTATTAAATCACAATTTAATCTTTAATCCTAAAAAATAACCAAAAATGAATGCAAGTATGAATGTATATGTTACTGCAAAATTTACAGTAAAAAGCGACAAACTAAATGAAGCGATAAACCTTATCAAAGGACTAACTACCGAAACAACTCAAAATGAAAAGGGGTGTATTGCGTATTACTACCTTCAAAATACGACTAATCCCTATGAATTTACTTCGTATGAAATCTGGGAAAACGAAAGTGAGGAATCAAAACATTGGGAAACGACGTATGTACAAAAAGCCATAATAGAAATGCCCAATTTACTTGAATCCAATCCTGAAATAATAAAGTGGAAGGCTATCCTCTAAAACCAACATATATGAACCCAATAGTAAAATATTTTCATGGCGAAAAAGCCGAAAGTTGTATTTTTATTACAATAGGAGTCATTGCTTTTGCAATGGCTCTCTATTTTATTTTTGTAGGAAAGACTTCTTTTTGGAAAGGTTTAGCAATACCTTTCATAATGGTTGCCTTACTTGAAATCGTTGTAGGTTATGCTATTGTTATTAGAAGTCCAAAAGATAGTGCACGCGTTGAAACCTATATTCAAAAAGAACCACAAAGCATAAAAACACTTGAAATTCCTCGAATGGAAAAAGTAATGAGCAATTTTGTTATCTTTAGGTACGTGGAAATTACTCTAATTATTCTAGGAATCATTTTGATGTATTGCACTAAGAATGATACCTTCTGGAGAGGCATTGGATTAGGGTTGTTTATGCAAGCAAGTATAGTGTTGAGTTTAGATTTTTTTGCGGAAAGACGAGGACATGTTTATATTAAATATTTAAAAGAAGTAGTCGAAAAAAATGAAAGAAATGATACATCTTCATAGTGTTGCTGACCTGTATAAACTATTTGGTTTGGGAAACAACCAACATCCTTTGGTAGCCGTTTTGGACTTTAGCAAAGTAACCGATCAAGTGGGACAATATACAAAAATAAGTACCGACTTTTATTCTATAATGTTTAAAAACTATTGCAAAAACACTATTAAATATGGTAGAAAAGCAATAGATTTTCAAGATGGTAATTTAATCTGTATTGCTCCCAATCAGACTATTGAGATAGATACCGAAATTGAGCCTAAACAAAATATGTTGGGCTGGGGGTTGTTTTTTCACCCCGACTTAATCAGAGCAACTTCATTACATGATAAATTAAAAAGCTACAGTTTTTTTAATTATGAAGTATCAGAAGCCCTTCATCTTTCTGATAAAGAAAAAAATACTTTATGGGAATGTGTACAAAAGATTCAGCTTGAACTCCAAGAAAACATTGATGTGCATAGCCAACATATTATTGTCTCCACCATAGAATTGTTATTAAATTATTGCTCCAGATTTTACGGCAGACAAATGATTACAAGAAGCCAAACCAACAAATCAATCATTGTTCAGATAGAAAATATTTTAACTCAATATTTTGCCGAAACTAAAGTAAAAGAACAAGGATTGCCCACGGTTAAGTTTTTAGCAGACAGTGTCCATTTATCTCCGAGTTATTTGAGTGACGTTTTAAAGAAAGAAACGGGTAAAAATGCTCAAGAACATATTCATTTTTACCTCATAGAAGAAGCAAAGAATTATTTGATCAATACAGAAAAAAACGTCAGTGAGATTGCCTATAGTTTAGGGTTTGACTACCCACAATATTTTAACAAACTATTCAAGCAAAAAACTGGAAACACACCAATGGAATACAGAAACTTAAATTAACCAATACACCTATGAGCAACATTTCATTTCAAACCATCGATTGGGACACCATCACTAAAACGGAGCATCCAGGAGAAACAGGAACTTCCTTTTGGCAGACTTTGCAATTGGATAACTTAAGGATTCGAATAGTTGAATATTCAGCAGGATATGTAGCAGATCATTGGTGCCAAAAAGGGCATATTGTTCATTGCTTAGAAGGCGAATTTCAAAGCGAACTCGAAAATGGTGAAACGTTTTCATTGCGTAAAGGAACAACTTACGTGGTTTCTGATAACTTGAGTTCGCATCGTTCTATTGCAAAAAATGGCGTAAAACTTTTAATTATTGACGGTGATTTTTTAAAGAATTAAAACATGAAAACTATTGGATTAATCGGTGGAATGTCTTGGGAAAGTTCAGATTTGTATTATCAAATTATAAATAAAAAAGTGCAACACGCTTTGGGCGGAGTGCATTCTTGCCAAAGTTTGCTCTATTCTTTTGATTTTGCTGAAATTGCGAACCTACAACATCAAAACAATTGGGAAGAATTATCTAGTAAGATGGTAAATGCAGCACAAAGTCTTGAAAGAGGTGGCGCAGATTTTATTTTGCTTTGTACCAATACCATGCACAAAGTGGCCGACACTATTCAGCAAAATATAACTATCCCGCTTTTGCATATTGTGGACTCCACTTCTGAAGAAATACAACGAAAATCATTAAAAAAAGTGGGGTTAATTGCTACAAAGTTTTCTATGGAAGGCGACTTTTTAAGAAATCGTTTTAAATCTAAGTTTGATATTGATACTATTATTCCGAACGAAAAAGACAGAAACGAAATACACAAAATAATTTATGAAGAGCTAGTAAAAGGGATCATCAGCAATAAATCAAAACAAAAAATTTTAGAAATTATAGACAAATTAATCGCAGAAGGTGCAGAAGGTATAATCTCAGGTTGTACAGAAATTGAACTTTTAATTAAACCCTGTGATATAAAAGTTGAATTATTTGAAACCACAAGATTACACGCCGAGCATGCCGTAAAACTTGCACTACAAAAATAAAAAAGGCATTAACCCAAAGTTTCATAGGCTACACTGTACAAATATTATAAACTGTATTGAATAGTGCCGAACTATTTTTTGGAATGTTGAATTGTTGTATAGTTTTAATTAAGAATAGCAAAAAGACTTTTGTCTTTTTTTTTTGGAAAAAAAATTAATGTGCTGACAGTAAGTTGTTTTGTTCTTTTAGCGTATGCCACTCCATTTTAACTACTTTTGAAAAAACAATAGACACAAGTTTTGACTGACGTTGTGCGTCAATTTTCAGAACTCAAGAGCCAACATAAAAATTGAAAACGAAAAAAAAAAAAGAAAAATGAGTATTACAAAATCAGACAAGCCTGCACTACTTTTAATAGACATTCAAAAAGGTTTTGACAATGTTGCATATTGGGGCGGACAGAGAAACAATCTTGATGCAGAAAATAAGGCTGGAGAACTTTTACAACTTTGGAGAGAGCATCAACTTCCAATTTTTCATATCCAACATTGTTCTTCTATACCTACATCCTTACTAAATGAAAACAACGAAGGAAATGAGTTTAAAGATGTTGTAAAACCAGCTGCAGGAGAAGCCATAATCAAAAAAAACGTAAATAGTGCTTTTATTGGCACCAATTTAAAGGAGCAACTTGATAACAACAAAATAACCAAGCTTGTAATTGTGGGCTTAACAACTGATCATTGTGTATCCACTACAACAAGAATGGCAGGGAATTTTGGATTTGACACTTTTTTAGTAACTGATGCCACAGCGACCTTTAATAAAAAAGGAATTGATGGTCAAAATTTTTCAGCAGAATTAATTCACGAAACCGCTTTAGCTAGTCTAAATGGCGAGTTTGCTACCCTTGTAAGTACTGACTTTTTAAAACAAAAAATAAATTCCATAAAATAAGAAAAGTAGACGCACAACAACCCTTTGAGTGAAATAGATCTAGCCAAGGCACAAAAAGGCAGATACAGTAATGATAAAGTTTGTAAAAAAGCAACAAGAAATTTATGCTAAGAAATGACTAAAATAACGAATAGTCTTACAATAAATATTGAAATCATGAATAAGAAAACAGTTTCTTTGCTTTATCCCATTTTAGGGTCTTTCCTATATTTATTTGTTATCTATTTAGAAGAATCAAAAAATAGTCAACATATTCCCAGTGATAGCGATGATCTTTTTTTTATTGTTTATATACTATTATTTATCCCATGCAGTTATCCTCTTTGGCGTATAAATAAACCTTTATTTAGCAAAATATTGCTAATCATTTTATATTACATTGTGTCGATTATCATTGCTTTTTATATAATATATTTAGGTTTGATAAGTATCTCTGGATATCATAATTAATAATTTTTTTAAACAGAATATCCCATTTTTTTTTTTAAAGATTACTACACAAAAAAAACCACTTGACATTTTACATACAAGTGGCTTATTTTTTTTGTAGCAACTTAAAACTTTACAGGCATAGACCAAGTATGGCATTGAATTTTCCAAACTGAATTTTCTAAAATCCAAGTTACTGAATAATTACCTTCGCCAATAACTTTTTGGGTAGACAATTCGACATCCTTAAAAACGCCATGCTCAAAAGCTAAGTTTTCGCTAATAACTCTATTTTCTGCCTCAAAAAAAACATCGACTTTGCCTAAACCACCTTTCATAAAGTCCAAAATATTTTCATTACCTTGAACCGTCGGCTTGTTGGGTGGAAAAATTAAAGCGTTTTTTGAGTATACATTTTTAAAAGTTGGAGCATCGGCCTTGTGCCAAGCAGTTGTCCAAACTTGCATTGTGGGTTGTTGAGCCATAGTGAGATGATAAAAAATTAGACCTAAAAAAGGTAGTAAAAATTTCATTACGACTTACGTTGAAAATAAACAAAACCCGCATCTGTTCCACCGCCGGCAAGAGCAATGGCAATATTGAGATGAGCCATTGCTTCCAAATGACGGGCATTTTTTATTCCTCCCACAATACAACCATTAAAACCAGCATCATCAGCAAGTTTTTGTATAGTCAAAGCCGCATCTGTATCGTCGGATGCTATAAAAGCAGTTACCTTTTGTCCTTCAAATTGTTGCTTATCCGCTTTCATTATATCTGCAAAAATAGTATTAAATGCTTTTACCACTTTACTTTCAGGTAATAAACTCGCGGTTTGTTCACCCCCACTATCTTCTCCCAAAAATAAAGGAGACCAATCGGCTAAATTGATGGCATTGGTACTATCAACAACAATTTTGCCTTTTAAATTTTCCTTATTTAAAGTCAAAACTTCACGCATTGCGGCATAAGGAATTGCAAAAAAAACTACTTCCCCAAAAGAAATCGCTGCTGCAACAGATAATTGCTCACCAACAGGATTTTGAGTTCCAAATTTTACAATATGCCCAGCATTTGTAAATAAATTTCCTAAACTTGATGCTACATTTCCAGCACCGACAAAACTAATATTCATACTCTTTTTTATTTAATTAATAAACGAGTTGCAAAACTAGAAAGGTATAGTTACTTTTGCAAGTAGTTACCAAATTGTAGGGTAGTTACCAAAAAGTAAGTATAGCAATATGAGAAAAGAAAATTCAGTCAATTTAGAGAATGAACTTGCATTAGAAACAGCATGCCCATTCATATATGCCTTATCCTTAATGGGGAAACGTTGGAAACCCGCCATCCTTTGGAAGATGACTGAAGGTTGTTATAGATTTGGCGAATTTAAAAAAGCTATACCTCAAATAAGCGAAAAAATGCTTACCCAACATTTGAGAGAGTTAGAAGCCGATGGACTTATTACTAGGACTATTTATCCAGAAATGCCTCCCCGTGTAGAATATGCTTTGACTAAGCTGGGCGCATCATTACAACCCATTCTAGAACAACTAAATGATTGGGGCGAAAAAGCCACAAAACTTAAAATGACCAAATAAAACAGTCTGCAAGAATGCTGAATCCGTTTATAGTTTTTCCAAGCTCAGTCAAATTCTAGCGCCTATCTTTTCGATAATTCAATCCATTGCGGTACTTTTGCGCTTTGTTAAGCTGTATCCTATGAATATCAAATTGATTGCCATTGGCAAAACCGACAATAAAGCGCTGCAAACCTTAATCGATGATTACACTAAGCGATTGTCGTTTTACATCAAGTTTGAATTGGAAATCATTCCTGATATTAAGAATGTAAAAAACTTGTCCGAAAGTCAGCAAAAAGAAAAAGAAGGCGAATTAATACTTTCGAAAATCACACCTACCGATCAGTTAATTTTACTAGACGAAAATGGAAAAACCTTTTCTAGTGTGGGTTTCTCAACCGAATTGCAAAAAAAAATGAATTCAGGAATCAAAACCTTAGTTTTTGTAATTGGTGGGCCTTATGGTTTTTCGGATACGGTTTACGCCAAAGCGCAAGGTAAAATTTCCCTTTCATTAATGACCTTTTCCCATCAAATGGTTCGCTTATTTTTTATTGAACAATTATATCGTGGATTCACTATTTTACGCAATGAGCCTTATCATCATCAATAAACCTCAAAAGTAAGAGCTTATTACTTCCTTACATTTGTTCTTAAAAAATGAATTCTTGTCGAGGGGAATTAGGGTCAAAACCTGCAAACTGCAAGCCTCTTATAAAGATTTGATGTTGTAAGTAACTATCAAAACTACTTTCTTTTGGAAAACCATAATAGAAGGTTCTCGTTTTGTCGCTTGGCAATTGATGCAAATACTCTTGTAGAGCATCTTTATCAAGTGCTTTACCCTCCACCATTACGCTATGTTTTGAGGTAAAAAGAATTATTATTCCAGACTTCGGCCGCTCCATTTTATAAGTCACATTCGTAAACGAAACAAAAGCCAAGTTTTTGTGAAGGCTATCCGCATACGAAAAATAGTTTTCGGAAGTTTCGCTTTTGTGCATGCTTTTCTCTTTCTTGGCTTGCATTTTCATCACTTGAGGCATCACCAAACGGAGAGGCAATCGTTTATCGATATTGAACACCCAATGAGTTGAACTAATCGTATTGTTCCTATTCAATTCGGCAAGGGTATCTTTTCCCTTTAAGGTAAAGAAAATATAAATAGGTGAATGTTCCCCGATTGTCGTAATCAAGGATTGATTCGACTTAGGCAATTGAATTTCTTTTTTTCCTTCGCAAGCTACTAAAAACAGCGCCAAAAAACCTATAATAATTGATTTCATCTTTCTTATTTTAATGCTACTTTTTCCCATAACCTAATTGTTTCTACTGCTTCTTTCACATCGTGAACTCTCAAAATTGTAGCTCCTTTTTCTAAGGCGAGCGTATTCAAAACAGTAGTACCGTTTAAGGCTTCTTCAGGTTTAATTTCTAGTGTTTTGTGAATCATTGATTTTCTAGAAACACCTGCTAAAACTGGTAATTCTAATGATTTAAAAAGTTCCAAATGATGTAACAACTCAAAATTTTGGTCGATAGTTTTAGCAAATCCAAAACCTGGATCCACTATCAAATCGGATATCCCCAAGCTTCGTGCGGCTGCAATTCGTTCGGAAAAGTAATACAACATTTCTTTGACCAAATCATCATATTGGGTGAGTGTAGTCATTGTTTGTGGTGTTCCCTTCATGTGCATCATGATGTAAGGCACTTGATAATTGGCTACAATTTTCAACATCAACGGATCCAAAAATCCAGCCGAAATATCATTTACTATAGCCGCACCTTGATCCAAACACAATTGTGCTACATCACTTCTAAACGTATCAATTGACAGGATTGCTTCAGGAAAATGATGCATTATTGAAGTCACCACAGGTATCGTTCTAGCCTTTTCTTCTTGAACCGAAACCTCCGCTGCATTGGGCTTAGTAGAATAACCACCCACATCAATAAAAGTAGCACCATCAGCAAGCATTTGTTCTACTCTAAGTAAAATTTCACGCTCATTAGTATAACGAGCTCCATCAAAAAAAGAGTCGGGCGTAACATTCAAAATACCCATTACTTTGGGTGTAGATACGTCTATTAATTGTCCGTTGCAATTGATTGTCATGATTTTGTTGATTGTTGAATAAATTTGGTAAACGATTCCAAAAAAATAGCTTATTTTTGGAGCAATCAGAATACAAATATACACCAATAATGAAGAATACTTCACAAGAATACGATGCAGTTATAGCCATTTGTAGGCAATTATTCGTCAACAAAATGAAAGATTACGGAAGTGCTTGGCGCATATTGAGATTGCCTTCGCTTACCGACCAAATATTTATCAAAGCACAACGTATTCGCAGTTTACAAGAAAACGAGATCCGAAAAGTAGACGAAGACGAAACGGGTGAATTTATCGGCATCATCAATTATTCGATTATGGCGTTGATTCAGCTTGAATTGGGAGTGGTTGATCAACCTGACATGGATGTAACCGCTGCTACCACTTGGTACGATACCAAAATCGAGCTGACCAAAACCTTAATGGAAGCCAAAAATCACGATTACGGCGAAGCTTGGCGCGAAATGCGAGTGAGTTCACTTACCGATTTGATTTTACAAAAACTACTCCGAGTGAAACAAATTGAAGACAATAAAGGCAAAACATTAGTTTCTGAAGGGATAGACGCCAATTACCAAGACATGATCAACTATGCCGTTTTTGCCCTAATTTTAATGCAATTTCATTTAAAAAAATAAATCATCTTTAGCTATGAAAAACATCATTACCCAGTTTTCCCGACTTTTCGTTGGAATTCTATTTATCATTTCTGGATTAATCAAACTCAATGACCCAGTTGGATTCTCCTACAAACTAGTCGAATATTTTAGTGAACCTGTATTTAACATGCCTTTCTTAGAGCCTTTTGCTTTAGCCATTGCACTATTCTTGGTCATACTCGAAGTAGTTTTGGGGGTATTGTTATTAATTGGATACAATACAAAATCCACGATTTGGAGTTTGCTCATCCTGATCATTTTATTTACCTTTTTAACCTTTTACTCTGCTTATTTTGAAGTAGTTAAAGATTGCGGCTGTTTTGGCGATGCACTAAAACTAACCTCTTGGCAATCATTCACGAAGGATATTGTATTATTATTTTTCATAACTATTCTTTACTTTAATCAAGAAAGAATACAACCCTTATTCAATAAAAAAACTCAAAATATCATTTTAGTAGTTTCGTATTTGTTATGCTGTTTTATGGGTTATTGGGTCTTGAATCACTTACCTATTATTGATTTTAGACCGTTCAAAGTAGGCAACAACATCTACGATGGAATGATGATTCCTGATAACGCACCCAAAAGCGAAGTAGAAATGATTTTTATTTACAATGTTAATGGCGTTCAGAAAGAATTTACCGAAAAAGAACTGATGCAAATTCCAGCTGGAGCTACTTTTGTAGATAGAAAAGATAAAATAATCAAAGAAGGTTACGTTCCTCCTATTCATGATTTTACTATGGAAAAAGATGGAGAGGATTACAAAGATCGTTTTTTAAGACACGAACAATTAATGCTAATTGTTGCCTACGATTTAAACAAATCCAACAAAGAAGGGATGGCAAAAATAGAAGCTTTACATCAAAAAGCATTGATCAAAGGCTATAAAGTAATAGGAATGACCGCTTCCTCTCCTGAGCAAATTGAAGTTGCAAAAAAACGATTTGGACTTACTTTCAATTTTTATTTCTGTGATGCCATTGCGCTTAAAACCATCGAAAGAGCTAATCCTAGTATCGTAATTATCTCAAAAGCGGTAGTTAAACAAAAAGTACATTACAACGATATTGATCAATTGAAACTTTAAATTTTTCCTCTAAAAGTTGTTTTAAATTTTAAGAAGTGCGTGCTGCAAAAACAGTACGCATTTTTTTGTTTACTATCCGAGCAACAGAAGCCAAGTATTGAATAGCGATAAACTATTTTTGGTTTAATTCTACTATTAACAGCTTTTCAACAAATGCTGCAATTTATAGTACTAAGGGACTATTTTATAACTATTCAGGTATTTTTTTTATAATATAATTGCCTCCAACTTTAGTTGGAGGGGTTAAATTTGAAATTTTTAAAGGCTTTAGCCAGAATTAGCTGCTTTTATTTGGCTAAAGCCTATGAAATCAATTAACATAACTCCAGCTAAAGCTGGAGCCAATTGAAAGCAAGACCAATAACTCCAAATCAAGCTGGACGCAATTCAAATCAATTAACATAACTCCAGCTAAAGCTAGAGCCAATTGAAAGCAAGACCAATAACTCCAGATCAAGCTGGACGCAATTCAAATCAATTAACATAACTCCAGCTAAAGCTGGAGCCAATTGAAAGCAAGACCAATAATTCCAAATCAAGCTGGACGCAATTCAAATCAATTAACATAACTCCAGCTAAAGCTA
>NZ_JMTM01000002.1 GCF_001662485.1 Flavobacterium succinicans | reverse complement strand
CCCACAAGGCAAATCTACTTAAAACAAAGAAATACAAGCTACATTTTTGTTTGTTTTGTAGCTTTTATTGTATTTTTAAATAAAAAAAATGTCAACAAAGTATAAAGCAACAACCACAGATCAGGCATATTTTATAACCATAACAACAGTAGGTTGGGTTGATATATTTACGCGACTCAGCCAAAAGTATAATATTATTAATGCTTTGCAATATTGTCAGGAGAAAAAAGGACTTGAGATTTATGCATATTGCATTATGCACAGTCATATCCATTTAATGTGCAAAGCCACGAATGGTTTTATTTTATCTGATGTCATGCGTGATTTTAAAAAATTCACCTCCAAGAAAATTATTCAAACAATTATAGAAGAACCAGAGAGTCGCAGGGAGTGGCTATTGGCCTATTTTGAAAAAGCGTGTGCGCATCTTAAAAGAGATCAAAGCTATAAAGTATGGCAAGACGGCTATCACGCTGAAATAATAGAAACCAATTGGTTCATAAAACAAAAAGTGAATTATATCCACAACAATCCTGTAAAAGAGAAAGTAGTTAGCTCACCAGAGGATTATTATTTTAGTTCTGCCAGAAATTATGCAGGCTTAGAAAATGATTTAGAGGTTGTGATGTTGGATTTATTTTAGAT
>NZ_JMTM01000001.1 GCF_001662485.1 Flavobacterium succinicans | reverse complement strand
TACGCATCTTTAATCCCAGCCTGCGTGTAGCGCGGGAACGTTATGCACAATATTCAGAACCGACGGAGAAAAAAGACTTCAATGAAAAATATATCTATCATTTTTTTACTACTGTTTTTGAGTTGCTCGAAGAAAGAGAACTTAAATAATGATTGGAGAGAAATTAACACCAAAGATTCAATTCCGAAACAACTTAGCAATGTATTACTTTCTATAAATGGGAATCTGAAAATTGCAAATCCGAATGAAGATTTTGAAGCAACAGACAATATAGTAAATGAAAATTTACCAATTAGACAGTTAAAATTATTAGCTGTGAAAAACAACGAATGGAGATTGTCTTACATACAAGGAGGAATCGGAACATCTTATTTTTTAATTGAATGTACAATCAAGAATGATTCTCTTTATAATTTGAAAATTGCAAATTCATTATTAGATTTAGATAATAATGATAGTATTTCAAAGTTTATAAAACAAGGTAAAATAAAATACCAAAGATTCGAAAAAGCTGAACGATAAAATACTGTGCATAACAGCCACTACAACGGATTTGGGCATTTGGCTTAATGGAAAAATGGTTTTGTATTTGGGATAATTTGGCAAATCCGAAAATAGGGCTTAATTTAGTCCCAAACCCGCTGTAGTGCCAAGACGTTAG